>NZ_CP024170.1:0-3820457 GCF_003856715.1 Microbacterium sp. Y-01
ATGTCATCACCTGCCCAGCCCGACGTCCCCATCTGGACCACGGTGCAGGAGCTTCTGGTCGACGACGACCGCGTCACGCCCCAGCTCCAGGGCTTCCTGAGTCTCGCCGTTCCGGCCGGCGTCATGTCCGCCACGCTGTATCTCGAGGTTCCCAACGATCTGACCGCCGCGCAGATCAACAAGCGCCTGCGGCTGCCGATCATGGAGGCGCTGGCGCATGTCGGCGACGAGGTCACCTCGTACCGGGTCGTGGTGAATCACGAACTCGCCGAGCAGCAGACCGCGCCGATCGCCGTCGGCGACTTCGGACGAACCGAGCAGCCGCGTGTGGAGTCCCCGATGGAGCAGCCCACCCAGCTGCGCCATGAATCGCGACTCAACCCCAAGTACACGTTCGACAACTTCGTCATCGGCCAGTCCAACCGCTTCGCGCACGCCGCAGCGGTGGCTGTGGCCGAGGCGCCGGCCAAGGCCTACAACCCGCTCTTCATCTACGGCGACTCCGGACTGGGCAAGACCCACCTCCTCCACGCCATCGGCGACTACGCCCAGTCCCTGTATGCCGGGGTCAAGGTGCGCTACGTCTCGAGCGAGGAGTTCACGAACGACTTCATCAACTCGATCGCCAACAACCGCGGCGCCGCGTTCCAGGCCCGATACCGCGACGTCGACATCCTCCTGATCGACGACATCCAGTTCCTGCAGGGGCGGGCCGAGACGCAGGAGGCCTTCTTCCACACGTTCAACACCCTGCACGACCACAACAAGCAGGTGGTCATCACCAGCGACGTGGCGCCGAAGCATCTGACCGGTTTCGAGGACCGGATGCGCAGCCGCTTCGAATGGGGTCTGATCACCGACGTGCAGGCGCCCGACCTCGAGACGCGTATCGCGATCCTGCGTAAGAAGGCGCAGAGCGAGGCGCTGCACATCCCGGACGAGGTGCTCGAGTACATCGCCACGGTCGTCTCGTCCAACATCCGCGAGCTGGAAGGCGCGCTGATCCGCGTCTCCGCCTTCGCGAGTCTGAACCGATCGGCGCTCGACATCTCCCTCGCCCAGACGGTGCTGCGTGACATCGTCGACACGGCCGAGGACAACATCATCTCGCCGACCGACATCATCACGGCGACGGCGCAGTACTTCAAGCTGACGGTCGACGACCTCTACGGATCCAGCCGTTCGCAGCAGATCGCCACCGCACGGCAGATCGCGATGTATCTGTGCCGCGAGCGGACCAGCCTGTCGCTGCCGAAGATCGGCCAGCTGTTCGGCAATCGCGACCACACCACCGTGATGTACGCGTACAAGAAGATCAGCGAGCTCATGAAGGAGCGTCGCTCGATCTACAACCAGGTCACCGAGATCACGACGCAGCTCGGCCGCCGCTGATCAGCGGCGTTCGGCCGACAGGGGCACGGTATCCGCGAGGAAACCGTGCCCCTTCTCCGTGCTTGACACGCGGTTTCCGCGTGCGATAAATGCCTCTATGCACATGTGGATAACTTGTGGATGACGCCGGATCAGGTCGGGACGAATGTGAGCTCAGGGGCCAAACCTGTGGATAACTACGGGGAGACCCGCGTCGCGGCGAAGACGCCCCACCCGCGGATTCCTCAGGGATTCCACAACTGACAAGCGTGTAGTTCCTTACTCGCTCTTGCTATCCACCGACTTATCCACAGTATCCACAGGTGTTAACACCGTTAAGGAGTTAAGTCATTCAAGGCGCGATCCGATCACCAGACGGTGGGGAGAACGGCGGGACGGATGACAGGAACCTCGGCGTAGGGATACCGCGGACTGTGGGGCTAGCATGGGAAGCCCTGCACCGGCAGGGCCGACGACAACGCGTCACAGTTCGACGACAAGGGAGCACCCGTGAGGTTTCAGGTCAACCGCGATGTCTTCAGCGAGGCAGTGTCCTTCGTCGTCAAGCTCCTCCCGCAGCGCAATCCGCAGCCGATCCTCGCCGGAGTCCTGATCGAGGCGGACGGTTCCGGACTCACCCTGTCGGCGTTCGACTACGAGGCTTCGGCACGCACCACCATCGAGGCGACCGTCGAGACACCGGGCACGATCCTGGTCCACGGCCGCCTTCTCTCCGACATCGCGAGCCGGCTTCCGAACGCACCGATCGAGATCGCCGTCGAGGACGACGGCGGGATCGCGGTCACCTGCGGCTCCGCCCGATTCACTCTCGCGGCCATGCCGGTCGAGGAATACCCGTCGATCCCCGAGGTCACCGGCTCCTCCGGCGTCGTTCCCGCCGACGACTTCGGCACCGCGATCGCCCAGGTGGGCTTCGCCGCCTCCCGCGATGACGTGACCCCGGTGCTGACCGGTGTGCAGCTCGAGGTCTCCGGTCACACGCTGAGCCTGGTCGCCACCGACCGCTACCGTGTCTCGCTGCGCGATGTGCCGTGGGACGGCGAGGCTGTCGAGGCCACCGCCCTCGTGCCGGCGCGCACTCTGCTCGAGGTCGGCAAGACCTTCGGACACGCGGGCACGATCCAGGTCGCGTTCTCCGGAGCGGGTGACCGCGAGATCATCGCGTTCACCGCGGGCAACAAGACGGTGACGTCACTGCTGATCAAGGGCAACTTCCCGCCGGTGCGCCGGTTGTTCCCCGAGCAGACCGACCACTACGCGGTCGTCAACACCGCCGATCTGGTCGAGGCCGTGCGACGCGTGTCCCTCGTTCTCGATCGTGCCGCTCCGCTGCGTTTCACGTTCTCGAACGACAGCGTCACGATGGACGCCTCCGGTGGAGACCACGCTCGTGCATCCGAGTCGGTCGACGCGATCCTGTCGGGCGGTGACGAGGTGACTCTCGGTCTGAACCCGCAGTATCTCATCGAGGCTCTCGGTGCGGTGCGGAGCGAGTTCGTGCGGGTGACGTTCACGTCGAGCGACAACGCCAACAAGCTGAGCCCGGTCCTGATCACGAGCCAGACCTCGGTCGATCAGGCCGGCCTCGACTCGTTCAAGTACCTGCTGCAGCCGAACCTCCTCCTCCGCTGATCCCCGCCCCCGCCCGAAGCGTTCCCGGATCAGCCGGCACGCCGACTCTGATGGAGAAACCTTCGGGAGATGTGGTGCTCCCGGACTGAGCATCGGGAGGGACCCGCGAAGCGGGAGGGAACCCGCTCTGCGAAGGAAGGGGGCACCACATCTCCCGAAACCACGCGGCCCACGAACAGAATCAACTGTCAGACCCCGAAGGTAGGCTGACTCCGTGATTGTGGAGCACCTGAGTCTGGTCGATTTCCGCAATTACGCGACCGCCGAGCTCGCCCTGCACCGCGGTCCCAACGTTCTCGTCGGTCGCAACGGTCAGGGCAAGACCAATCTCGCGGAGGCGGTCGTCTTCCTCGCGACCCTCGGGTCGCATCGCGTCTCCTCGGATGCGCCCATGGTGCGCGACGGGCAGGAGTTCGCGGTGATCCGCGCGCGCCTCTCGCACGGCGAGCGTCGGGTCCTGGCCGAGGTGCAGGTGAACAGGCAGGGGTCGAACAAGGCGCGCATCAACGGTTCGCCGTCGAAGCCGAATGAGCTGCCGCGCTATGCCCACGTGGTGTTGTTCGCGCCCGAGGATCTGCAGATCGTGCGGGGGGATCCGTCCGCTCGCCGTCGTTTCGCAGACCAGCTCCTCATCCAGCGCACCCCGCGGATGGCATCGGTGCTCGCCGATTACGACCGTGTGCTGAAGCAGCGCAACGCGCTGCTGAAATCGGCCCGTGCTCGCGGTATCCGCGGCGAGGCTCTGAGCACTCTCGATGTCTGGGACGACAAGCTCGTCGCACTCGGTTCGGAGATCATCACCGCCCGGCAGCGGCTCGCGGCGGATCTGCAGCAGCCGGTCGCCGATGCATACGAGGCGATCGCCGGCGCCGACCACCGGCCGAGGCTCGAGTGGGCGCTGTCGGTCGACGGCGGTGATCCGGAAGAGGAGGACGGCGGCGACTCCGAGGAGATCGCGGGTGCGCCGTTGGGTGACACGGCACGGATCGCGGAGATGTTCCGAGCGTCTCTCGCGGCGAAGCGGTCGAACGAACTCGACCGCGGACTCACGCTCACCGGACCGCACCGCGACGACCTGGTGCTCCGCGTGCGCGACCTCCCTGTGAAGGGGTATGCGTCGCACGGAGAGTCGTGGTCGGTGGCGCTCGCGCTGCGGCTGGCTTCGGCCGAGCTGTTGCGCAGCGAGTCGCCGGCGGGCGACCCGGTGCTGATCCTCGACGACGTGTTCGCGGAGCTGGATGCGGATCGGCGTCAGCGCCTGGCCGCACTGACGGCCGGTTATGAGCAGGTGGTGGTGACGGCAGCGGTGGAGGAGGATATCCCCGCGGTGCTGCATGCGCACGTGGTGCACATCAGTGCCGGCACGATCAGTGACGACCGAGCCCTTCGACAGGCTCCGGGACCCAGGGCGGAAATGCAGGGACCCAGGGCGGAAGCGCAGGGACCCAAGGCGGAAGCGCAGGGACCCAGGGCGGAAGCGCAGGGATCAGCGACGGAGGGGGAGGATGACGATGAGTGACACCGTCCCCGCTCCGGCGGCGGAGGTTCCGGAGACCGTCGCCACCTATCTGCGGCTTCGTGGCCTGAAGCCGAGCTCCACGAGCTGGAAGCGCAAGCGGCGCATCACGGTCGATGACGACAACGCTCCGTTCACGCCGGGCCGCGACCCCGGAACGCTGGGCGACGTCCTCGATCGGCTCAGTCGGGATTCCGGCTGGCAGACCACCCTCGCCCGCGAGGACCTCGTGCGCCAGTGGGCGGATCTCGCGGGCGCCGACACCGCGAAGCACTCCGAGCCGGTCTCGCTGGAGCGGGGATTGCTCACCGTGAAGTGCGATTCGACGGCCTGGGCGAAGAACCTCCAGTTCATGCGCGGGACCATCCTGACGGAGATCGGTCGGCGTTATCCGGACGCGGGTGTGGAGAACCTTCGCTTCATCGGACCGGACGTCCCCTCGTGGAAATGGGGCCCCAGAGCCGTTCCAGGACGGGGCCCGCGCGATACCTACGGGTAGGGCACCATGCAAGGGGTCAAGAAGGCTCAGAGGGCCACACGCGGCCGTTGAGCGGCATTTCACGACGAAACCCCGCTAGAATGGGAGTTCGTGATATCGATGTGGAGAATGCCCTCTGATGACGCCTGAATTCCCTGCTGACGAGACGGAATCGACCACCGGGGGCACCCCCGACCCTTCGACGGACGCAGGGAACGAGACTCCACAGGCGTCGGCGAAGAAGAAGCAGCCCGGTGAGTACGGTGCGGACTCGATCCAGATCCTCGAAGGACTCGAGGCGGTTCGCAAGCGGCCCGGCATGTACATCGGCTCCACGGGTCCGCGCGGTCTGCACCACCTCGTATACGAGATCGTCGACAACTCGGTCGACGAGGCCCTCGCGGGGTACGCCGACACGATCCTGGTGACGATGCTCGCCGACGGCGGGGTCCGCGTGGTGGACAACGGCCGTGGCATCCCCGTCGATCCGCACTCCTCCGACCCGAACAAGTCCACGGTCGAGGTCGTGCTGACGATCCTGCACGCCGGCGGCAAGTTCGGCGGCGGCGCCTACGCGGTCTCCGGCGGTCTGCACGGTGTGGGCTCGTCGGTCGTGAACGCGCTCTCCACACGTTTCGACGTCGAGGTCAAGCAGAAGGGCTTCGTCTGGCGGCACAGCTTCGCCGACGGCGGCATCCCGCAGCAGAAGCTCGAGAAGGGCGAGGAGACCGACGAGACCGGAACGAGCATCACGTTCTGGCCGGACGCGCAGATCTTCACCGAGACCATCGAGTTCGACTACGACACGCTGCGCACCCGCTTCCAGCAGATGGCGTTCCTCAACAAGGGGCTGCGCATCGAGCTGAAGGACGAGCGGGAGTCCTCGGCCTACGAGGTGGAGGAGGACGGCGCGACCGTCACCCGCCAGCCGAGCGACGTGTTCTTCTACGAGCGCGGCCTCGTCGACTACGTCGAGTACCTCAACAAGGTCCGCCATGCCGAGGTCGTGAACGACGAGATCATCGCGTTCGAGTCCGAGGACACCGAGCGGAAGATCTCGCTCGAGGTCGCGATGCAGTGGACCACCTCGTACACCGAGAACGTGTTCACCTACGCCAACACGATCAACACGCACGAGGGAGGCACCCACGAGGAGGGCTTCCGCGCGGCGCTGACCACTCTCGTGAACAAGTACGCCCGCGCGAACAACCTGCTCAAGGAGAAGGACGACAACCTCTCCGGCGACGACGTGCGCGAGGGACTGACGGCCGTCATCTCGATCAAGCTCGGCGAGCCCCAGTTCGAGGGGCAGACCAAGACGAAGCTCGGCAACACCGAGGCGAAGGCGTTCGTGCAGAAGGTCGTCGGCGATCAGCTCGGCGACTGGTTCGATCGCAACCCGAACCAGGCGAAGAACATCATCCGCAAGGCGATCGACGCGGCCACCGCCCGTCTCGCCGCGCGCAAGGCCCGGGAGACCGCGCGGCGCAAGAGCGTCTTCGAGTCGGCGGCCATGCCGGACAAGCTCAAGGACTGCACGAGCAAGGATCCGTCGATCAGCGAGATCTTCCTGGTGGAGGGTGACTCCGCCGGCGGTTCGGCCGTGCAGGGGCGCGACCCGCACACCCAGGCGATCCTCGCGCTGCGCGGCAAGATCCTCAACGTGGAGCGTGCACGTCTCGACAAGGCTTTGGGTAACAAGGAAGTCCAGGCGATGATCCAGGCCTTCGGCACGGGCATCGGCGAAGAGTTCGACATCGAGAAGGCGCGCTATCACAAGATCGTGCTGATGGCGGATGCCGACGTCGACGGCCAGCACATCACCACGCTGCTGCTGACGCTGCTGTTCCGCTACATGCGCGGCCTGATCGAGGCCGGCTTCGTCTACCTGGCGATGCCGCCGCTCTACCGGCTGAAGTGGTCGAACTCGGCACACGAGTACGTGTTCAGCGACGCCGAGCGCGACGCGCTGCTCAAGCACGGTCTGGAGAACGGCAAGCGGATCCCGAAGGATGCCGGCATCCAGCGCTACAAGGGTCTCGGCGAGATGAACCCGAAGGAGCTGTGGGAGACGACGATGGACCACACCACGCGCACGCTCCAGCAGATCACCATCGAGGACGCGGCCGCGGCCGACGAGATCTTCAGCGTGCTGATGGGTGAGGACGTCGAGTCGCGACGCAGCTTCATCCAGCGCAACGCCAAGGACGTCCGCTTCCTCGACATCTGATCCATTATTGGGTCCCTGAGCTTGTCGAAGGGCACCCAGACGCTTCGACAAGCTCAGCGACCCAGAACTGAACGACCGGAATCGAAAAGACATGACTGACGAAGAACGCCCCGAGCTGGAACACGATCACGGCAAGATCGATCAGGTCGACCTGCAGTCGGAGATGCAGCGCAGCTACCTCGACTACGCGATGGCCGTCATCGTCGGTCGCGCGCTCCCCGACGTCCGCGATGGCCTGAAGCCGGTGCACCGTCGCGTGATCTACGGCATGTACGACGGCGGGTTCCGTCCCGACAAGTCGTTCTCGAAGTGCGCCCGTGTGGTCGGCGAGGTCATGGGCCAGTACCACCCGCACGGCGACTCGGCGATCTACGACGCCCTCGTCCGTCTGGTGCAGCCGTGGTCGCTGCGGTATCCGCTGGCTCTCGGTCAGGGCAACTTCGGCTCCCCCGGCAACATGGGTGCGGCCGCCCCGCGATACACCGAGACCAAGATGGCCCCGCTCGCGCTCGAGATGGTGCGCGACATCGAAGAGGACACGGTCGACTTCACCGACAACTACGACGGTCAGACGCAGGAGCCGACGGTCCTCCCGGCCCGCTTCCCGAACCTGCTCGTCAACGGATCGGTCGGCATCGCGGTCGGCATGGCCACGAACATCCCCCCGCACAACCTCCGCGAAGTCTCCGACGCCGCGCTCTGGGCCCTCGACAACCCGGAGATCTCCCGCGAGGAGCTGCTCGACGGACTGATCCAGCGCATCCCCGGTCCGGACTTCCCGACGGGCGCGCAGATCCTGGGCACCAAGGGCATCCACGAGGCGTACCGGACGGGCCGCGGCTCGATCACGATGCGCGCCGTCGTGAACGTCGAGGAGATCCAGGGCCGGACCTGCCTGGTCATCACGGAGCTGCCGTACCAGGTGAACCCGGACAACGTCGCCGTGAAGATCGGCGACCTCGCCCGTGACGGCAAGATCACCGGTATCGCGGACATCCGTGACGAGTCGTCCGACCGCACGGGTCAGCGCCTGGTCGTCGTGCTCAAGCGCGACGCGGTCGCGAAGGTCGTGCTGAACAACCTGTACAAGCACACGCAGCTGCAGGAGAACTTCGGCGCGAACATGCTCGCGATCGTCGACGGCGTTCCGCGCACGCTCGCGATCGACGGCTTCATCTCGCACTGGATCGCGCACCAGATCGACGTGATCGTCCGGCGCACGCAGTTCCGCCTGGCCGAGGCCGAGAAGCGGATGCACATCCTGCGTGGCTACCTGAAGGCGCTCGACGCGCTCGACGAGGTCATCGCCCTGATCCGGCGCTCGCAGACCACAGCGGATGCGAACGAAGGACTGCAGAAGCTCCTCGACATCGACGAGATCCAGGCCGATGCCATCCTGCAGATGCAGCTGCGTCGACTGGCCGCCCTCGAGCGCCAGCGGATCATCGATCAGGCGAACGAGCTCGAAGCACTCATCACCGACTACAAGGCGATCCTCGCCGACGAGGGTCGTCAGCGCACGATCATCCGCGAGGAGCTGACGGGCATCGTCGACAAGTTCGGCGACGAGCGGCGCACGCACATCCTGCACGGCTTCGACGGCGACGTGTCGATGGAAGACCTCATCGCCGAGGAGGAGATGGTCGTCACCGTCACGCGTGAGGGCTACATCAAGCGCACGCGCAGCGACAACTACCGCTCCCAGCACCGCGGCGGCAAGGGAGTGAAGGGCGCGCAGCTGCGTGCCGACGACATCGTCGAGCACTTCTTCGTCACGACCACGCACCACTGGCTGCTGTTCTTCACCGACAAGGGCCGCGTGTACCGCGCGAAGACCTATGAGGTGCCGGAGGCCGGACGGGACGCGAAGGGCACGCACGTCGCGAACCTCCTCGCTCTGCAGCCGGACGAGAGCATCGCGCAGGTCCTCGACATCCGCGACTACGCGGTGGCGGACTACCTGGTGCTGGCCACCCGCGAAGGCCTGGTGAAGAAGACCCGTCTGGACAACTACGACACGAACCGTCAGGGCGGCGTGATCGCGATCCGTCTGAACGAGGACGACGAGCTGGTCAGTGCGCTCCTGGTCAACGCCGAGGACGACATCCTGCTCATCAGCCGCCGCGGCATGTCGGTGCGCTTCGAGGCGACGGATGAGGCTCTGCGCCCGATGGGTCGCGCGACGGCCGGTGTGCGCGGCATGAAGTTCAAGATCGACGAGGACTGCCTGCTCTCGGCGTCGGTCGCGGCGCCAGGCAAGTTCGTGTTCGTCGTCACCGACGGCGGCTACGCCAAGCGCACCGCGGTCGAGGAATACCGTGTCCAGGGTCGCGGTGGAACAGGCATCAAGGTCGCCAAGCTGAACGACGATCGGGGCACTCTCGCGGGGGGTCTGATCGTCTCCGAGGACGACGAGGTCTTGGTGGTTCTGTCCAGCGGCAAGGTGGTACGCTCTGCCGTGGCCGAGGTCCCCGCCAAGGGTCGCGACACCATGGGAGTGGTGTTCGCCCGCACGACGGAGGCCGATCGCATCCTCGCCATCGCCCGCAACGGTGAGCGCGGTCTCGCTGAAGACGAGGCTGAGGCGGACGCGGAATCCGAGGCCCCCCAGACGACAGAGACCCCTGAGGACACAGACGCATGAGTACAGTTGCCGACAAGCTGGCGAAGAAGTCGACACGGAAGACCGGGGGCAAGCAGGTCCGACTCCGTCTGGTCTACGTGGACTTCTGGTCGGCCGTGAAGCTCTCGTTCCTCGGAGCCGTCGCTCTCGCCGTCGTCACCATGGTGTCGTTCTTCCTCATCTTCCTGGTGTTCCAGGCGACGAACATCATGACCACGGCGGAGAGCTTCCTGCTCGGGATCACCGACAACGCCTTCGTCCTCTCCGAGGTCGTGGGTCTGCCGCAGGTGATGGCGTTCGCCGCGGTGGTGGCGATCCTGAACCTGATCGTCTTCACGGTGCTCGGTGCCGTGGTCGCGGGCATCTACAACCTCGCGGTGAAGGTGACCGGCGGCCTGCTCGTCGGCTTCATGTCGAACTGATCCGGCGGCGATCTCCGGAGCGGATTCACGAAGGGCGGGTGCTGCGGCACCCGCCCTTCGTCGTCCCCGCCGCGGCACCGGGACTACACGACTCCTGTGGTGCCGAGCAGGGTGCCGATGAGCCAGGTCGCGGCCAACGCGAGGGCGCCGCCGACGACCAGACGGATCGATGCGCGCACCGGCGCAGACCCTCCGATCCGCGCCGACACCGCCCCGGTCACGGCGAGGGCGATGAGCACCGCGACGAAGGTCACCGGCACGCGCCAGTCCGGCGGCGGAAGCAGGATCGCGAGAAGCGGCAGCAGCGCGCCGAGCGTGAAGGCCACCGCGGAGGACACGGCGGCATGCCACGGATTGACGAGATCGTCCTGATCGATGCCGAGCTCGACCTCCAGGTGCGCCGCCAGGGCGTCGTGAGAGGTCAGCTCCTCCGCGACGCGCCGCGCGGTCTCCTCGGAGAGTCCGCGGTCACGGTACAGCTGCGCGAGTTCGGCGAGCTCGACCTCGGGCATCGTCCGCAGCTCCTCCCGCTCCTTCGCGATGAGGGCGCGTTCGCTGTCACGCTGACTGCTCACCGACACATATTCGCCGAGGGCCATGGATATCGCACCGCCGACGAGTCCCGCGATGCCCGCAGTGAGCAGGGCGGCACTGTCCGTCGTGGCGCCGGCGACACCCACGACCAGGGAGGCGACGGAGACGATGCCGTCGTTCGCCCCGAGCACTCCCGCTCGCAGCCAGTTGAGACGCTGGCCGAGTCCCGCGCCATGAGGTTCATCTGCATGGGCTGTCATGCCCTCAGTGAAGCAGACGGAGGTCTCCGCGGCGGGAAGTACCCACGAGTCGTTACGGAAAACCCGAAGCGGAGTGTCCGGTTGGCTCGGTGTCCGGCGGACCCGCGCGCCCGTACCGTGGAGGCATGACCACTCAGACTGCGACCCCGGCTCCCGTCACGGCGGTGAAGCCGCCGTTGCGCATCTTCCTCACGATCCTGCATCTGGCGGGCGTCGGCATCCTCGGTGGTGCCATCTTCGGCATGCTCGGCGGACTCCTCGGTACCGGGCTCGGCCTCCTCTTCGTCGCGGGGATCGGCCTGGTCCTCCTCGTGGGCCTCGTCTACGCGCTGTACGGGCTGGGCTGGTTCGAGATCGCCCGCGTCGGCGCGCTGTATCGCACGCCGATCGCCCCGCTGCGGCCGCAGCCCCGCGACCGCCCGGGGTTCGGCGGATGGCTCCGCTCACTCGGACGCCAGGCGATCGACGGACGCATGTGGCGCGCCGTCGCCAACTTCGCCATCTCCGCACTGCTCGGCTTCATCGTCCTGCGCCTCTTCTGGGGGCTTGTGTGGTCGATCTTCATCTCGTTCGCGCCGCTGACCGACGCAGACGCGGTGATCGGGCCGTTCGGCGGTGGCGGCATCGCCGTGGCGTGGGCGCCCCTGGTCGGCATCCTCGGCATCGCCGCCTGCCTCGCCGGCATGCTGGGGCTCGCGCTGCTGCACCGGACGCTGTCGCTGGCCATCGTGATCCGCAGCAAGGAGACGGAACTCACGGAGCGCGTCCGCACGTCCACCGCCCAGCGCGAGGGAGCGGTCCGCGCCGCCGACGTGGAGCGCACCCGCATCGAGCGCGACCTGCACGACGGCGTGCAGCCGCGGCTGGTCTCCGTCGGGATGACGCTCGGTCTCGCTCAGCAGAAGATCGACAACGACCCGGACGCCGCGAAGGAGCTCATCAATGAAGCGCACACCTCCACCAAGGCGGCGATCACCGAGCTGCGCCAGCTCGCCCGGGGCATCCACGCGTCCGTGCTCGATGACCGCGGCTTGGACGCTGCGCTGTCGGCGCTCGCCGGGCGCTCGCACATCCCGGTGCATCTCGACGTGCGGATGGACCCTTCGGCAGGCTCAGGGACCCATGCTTCGACAGGCTCAGGGACCCATGCTTCGACAGGCTCAGGGACCCATGCTTCGACAGGCTCAGGGACCCATGCTTCGACAGGCTCAGGGGCCCATGCTCCGACTCGCCCGGGACGGGAGGCCGAGGCGGCCGTGTACTTCTCGATCGCAGAATCCCTGACCAACGCCGCGAAGCACTCGCGCGCCAGTGAGGTCCGTGTCACGGTGCGGCTCCGCGAGGGGAACATCCTCTGGGCCCGGGTGGAGGACAACGGGATCGGCGGCGCTCAGGTGCAGCCCGGCGGCGGTCTCGACGGCATCGCAAACCGCATCCTCGCCGCCGGTGGGACCTTCCGGCTCGACAGCCCGCAAGGCGGACCGACCAGCCTGGAGGTGAACGTCCCATGCGCATCCTGATCTGCGAGGACTCGGTCCTCCTCCGCGAAGGTCTCGTCCGTCTGCTCGAGGACGCCGGCCACACGGTGGTCGCCGCTCTCCCCGACACCCACGGACTCGACGCCGCGGTCGTCGACACGGCGCCCGATCTCTGCATCCTCGACGTGCGCCTCCCGCCGACGTTCACCGACGAAGGCATCCGCGCCGCGCTCCGTCTGCGGTCGACCCATCCTTCGCTCGCGATCCTCGTGCTCTCGCAATACGTGGAGGAGCGGTACGCATCCGATCTGATCGCCGCGCAGGGCGGACCTCTCGGTTATCTGCTGAAGGATCGCGTCGCCGACGTCTCCGAGTTCCTCGCCTCGGTGCAGCGGATCTCGGAGGGTGCGACCGTGCTCGATCCCGAGGTGGTGGCGCAGCTGCTCACGCGCCGCAACCGGGACGACCGGATGCTGAGCCTCACCGAGAGGGAGCGCACCGTGCTCGCGCTGATCGCCGAGGGCAAGTCGAATCAGGCGATCGCCGCGCTGCTGTTCCTCTCGGAGGCCAGCGTCGAGAAGCACATCACGTCCATCTTCCAGAAGCTGGGCTTCGAGCAGGACGAGTCGGGCAACCGGCGTGTGCTCGCGGCCCTCGCCCACATCGAGAACAACGGCGGCCCGACGCCGCCGACCGGCCAGACAGGAGTGGCACGATGACCACCGAAGACAACAGCGTCCAGGGCGAGCACACCCCGCTCACCCCACCGCCCGCCACTCCGCCGCCGGCCGGCCCACCCCACATGTCGGCACCGCACGGCCCTCAGGTGCCTCCCCCCAGCCAGGGCGGGCGTTCGTCCGGCGCCACCGCCATCATGGTCGTGACCGCCGTGGTCGGCGGGATCGCCCTGCTCGGCGCCGGGGGAACCGCCGCGGTCGCCGCGACCGGAAATCTCCTGTCGTCGAGCCGAGCCGATTCGGTGCAGACGGCAGCGGTCGAAGGCATCGAAGCGATCGACCTCGACGCGGATGCCAGCAGCATGCGGGTCGAGTTCGGGGATGTGGACGAGGCGGAGCTGTCGGTCACCAACGGCCGCGGCACCGCGTGGACCTTCGAACGCGACGGCGATGAGCTCGTCGTGCGAAGCCCCCGAGGGGCGTTCGGGTGGTGGTTCGGCAACTGGTTCGGCGACGAGGAGATCGCCGTGCTCACGCTCCCGGAGAACCTGCGGGACGCCGGGCTCGATGCGGATCTGAAGCTGGACGCCGGCAGCCTGGACGTCGTGGGCGACTACGGGGTGCTGGAGCTCACGGTGAACGCCGGAGCGCTCGACGTGGAAGGCGCGGCGGACGAGCTCGACGTGCAGATGAGCGCGGGGCGGGCGGACCTCCTGCTGGACGGCGTCGGCACCGCCGACCTGGGGGTGTCCGCGGGCAATCTCACCATCGAGCTGACCGGCACGCCGCCGACGCAGACGACCATCGACGTGAGCGCCGGGTCGTTGGATCTGACCCTGCCGGACGTCGGGTACGCGATCGCCCAGGACGTCAGCGCGGGCACCCTGAACACCAAGGTCCAGGAGGACGCCGGCTCCACGAGGATGATCGACGTCACCCTCGCCGCGGGCACTGCGACCCTCCGACCGGGGCGCTGAGGACGGTCGAGGGCGAGGGCTCTTCGGGGTCCTCGCCCTCGATTCGGATTTTCCGTGATTCTCCGGTAAAGTCTTGGAGGTTGACGGGGCTATAGCTCAGGCGGTTAGAGCGCTTCACTGATAATGAAGAGGTCCCAGGTTCAAGTCCTGGTAGCCCCACTCCTTAACTCAAGAAATCCCTTACGGGGCCTTAGCTCAGTTGGTAGAGCGCCTGCTTTGCAAGCAGGATGTCAGGAGTTCGAATCTCCTAGGCTCCACAGGATCGAGAAGCCCCTGGCCGCTGCCGGGGGCTTCTTCCGTCCGGAGCGCTCCTGTCGTCTCGTCCCGGACGCCGGGCACGCCGGATCGGGCCATCCCGGATGCAGAAGGCGCGCGCGACTCAGCGGTCACCCACCGACACCAGCTCGTGCGGGGCGACATTCAGGCGCTCGCCGCCGTCCGCCGTGACGACGACGATGTCCTCGATGCGGGCACCCCAGGCGCCGTCGAAGTAGATGCCGGGCTCGATACTGAACGCCATCCCCTCCCGGAGGACCAGGTCATTGCCCGGCGCGATGTAGGGCTCCTCGTGCACGGAGACGCCGATGCCATGGCCCGTCCGGTGCAGGAACGCCCCACCCAGACCCGCATCGGCGAGGACGGAGCGCGCCGCGGCGTCGACTTCGGCCGCGGTCGCTCCCGGGCGCACGGCGTCCACCGCTGCCTGCTGCGCCCGCACGAGCACGGCGATGCGTTCGGCGGCTGCCGGGTCGGGAGTGCCCACGACGTAGGTTCTGGTGCTGTCGGAGTTGTAGCCGCTGGGCACCGCGCCGCCGATGTCGACCACGACGACGTCGCCCTCTTCGATCAGACGATCGGAGACCTCGTGGTGCGGGTCGGCGCCGTTCGGCCCCGACCCCACGATCACGAACTCGACCGTGCGGTGTCCCTCGGCGACGATGGCCTCGGCGATGTCGGCCGCGATCTCGCGCTCGGTGCGTCCGGCGCGGAGCCACGTCGGCACACGGCGGTGCACGGCGTCGATGGCCTCGCCGGCCTTACGGAGCTCCGCGATCTCCTCCGCATCCTTGATCATCCGGCCCTCGCGAAGCACCGGGGTGGCCAGCTCGAGGTTCACGCCGAGGCGTCCGCCGAGGGGGATCACGTGCAGGGCGGGAAGCGCATCGGAGACGCCGACGCGCGACACCGCGCCGGCGGCTTCCGCGACCAGAGCGTAGGGATCCTCGCCGTCGACCCAGTCCGCGACCGCGAGGCCGAGCTCGCCCACCGCGGTCGTGCGCACCTTCGCGAGCTCCATCCGCGGGACGACGACCGTGGGCGTCAGGGCCGGACCCAGGATCAGCGCCGTGAGTCGCTCGATGGTGTCCCCTTCCACGCCCAGCAGATACTGCAGGTCGGGGCCGGGACCGACGATGATGGCGTCGAGTCCGGACTCCGCGGCGAGGGACGCGGCTCGGGCGAGACGGGCGGCGTACACGGAGGCGGGGAAGGGAAGTGTGCTCACGGGATCCACGCTACTGCGCGGCCGCCCCCGAGGCACCTGCCGATCTCAGCTGATCGCGCGGCGGAGGCGCTCGGCGAGGAACTCCAGGTCCTTCTTCGTCAGGTCGGTCACGGCGTAGGCGGTGGGCCACACGGTGCCGTCGTCGAGATTCGAGAGGGGTTCGAAGCCGAACGTGCCGTAGCGGACCTTGAACTTGCTGGCGGGCTGGAAGAAGCACAGCACCTTCCCGTCGCGGCCCCAGGCGGGCATGCCGTAGTAGGTGCGGGGCACCAGGTCCGGCGCGACGTCGGAGACGAGCGCGTGCAGCTTCTCCGCGAGCGTCCTGTCGTCGTCGGGGAGCTTGCCGATGGCCTCCTTGATGTCGGCCTCCCCTGCCGCGCGCAGCTCCTCGGGCGACTTCTTCGCTCGCGAGCGCCGCGTGCGTGCCTCCTTGGCGGCGGCCTGCATCGCCTCGCGTTCCTCGTCGGTGAAGTTCTTCTCTTTCTCGGCCATGACGGTGTTTCCTCTCGACGTGCTGCCGGTGTGGGAATCACATTACGAGGGGGCGCGTCCGTGCGCTTCTCGATTTGTGATCGATGTCCTGCGGGACGCCGCGGCGTGCGGTGCGTGTCGGAGTCGGGCCCTCTGACACGCGGTCATCCAGGGGTGTCGAGCACGGATAGGGTGTGAGCCATGGACCTGCGTGTCGCGGCGTATGCGGTCGTCACCGATGACGACGGACGGCTGCTGCTGGCACGCTGGACGGAGGGCCGACGGGTGGCCTGGACGATGCCGGGCGGAGGACTCGAGCCCGGGGAGGCGCCGGAGGATGCGGTGCGTCGCGAGCTCCGCGAGGAGACCGGCTACACGGTCAAGGTCGGCGAACTCCTGGGCATCCATTCGCGCGTCATCCCTGCGGGACAGCGCGTGCAGAAGGCGGCCGCGCCGCTGCACACGCTTCGCATCGTCTACCGGGCCGAGGTGACGGGTGGCAGGCTCCGCTTCGAGACCGACGGCTCGACGGACATGGCGGAGTGGTTCCCCCGGAAGGCCGTCGCCGAGTTGCAGCGGGTCAAGCTCGTTGACATCGCGATGAGGATGGCCGGCCTCCTCTGACGCTCATCCCCGTCGGTCCCTGAGCCCGCCGAAACCCCCGTGGGTCCCTGAGCTTGTCGAAGGGCGAAGAGGTCAGCGCTCTTCGGGGACCGAGATGTCGGCGACGGTGGCGCCGTACGCGGCGATCAGATCGTCCGCGTCCACGAACAGGCTGTACCCGTGTGCGCCGGCGCCCATCGCGATGCGCTGCCCCACGATGGTCTCGTCCGCGTAGACGGGCCAGTCCGTGGTGCTGCCGATCGGCACGATCGTGCCGCGCTCATAACCCGTCGCGGCCAGGGCCAGCTCCGGCTCCGGGAGGCGCAGTTTGTTGACGCCGACCACGGCGCGGAGCTTCGGCCAGGAGATCGACCGCCCACCCGGTACGAGAGCGAACAGGTAGGTGTCGTCGGAACGCTTCACGACGAGCGTCTTCACGATCCCGGACGGGTCGATGCCGAGCAGCTCCGCGGCCTCGAACAGGCTGCGGGCCGCAGGACGCTCGCGGATCTCGATGTCGAGTCCACGCGCCGCGGCGGCATCCCGCACCCTGGCATGCTGATCGCCTCCGCCGCTCGAAGCGACGGAGGCGAGGTCAGACGGGGTCACGCGTCGGGCGCGGCGAGCGGGTCGTCCGCAACCCAGAGCTCGTCGTCGGCACGCAGCGCCTGCCAAGCGGCGTACAGCACGCCGACGGCGGCCGCAGCACCGAGAACGATGGCGACGATCGAGCCGAGGCCCGGGCCCTTCTTCTGCTTCTTGCCGAAGGCTCCCCGCGGTGCGGGTGCCGCGACGCCGTAGCGCTTGGCGTTCGCGACGTCCCACGCGGTCAGGGCGGTGCCGACCACGCCCCCCACGATCGGGACGACCTTGTCGTCCACGACGTGCTTGCCCATCTTCACCCCGCGGTCGACGACCGGGGCGACACGGCGGTTGTACGTGTCCTGAACGACCGGAACCACCTGCTCGCGGTTGAAGTTACCGAGCTGACGACCTGCCTCGCGGGCGACGTCAGCGGCATGTCCGACGACAACCTGCTGGTCCTCCCAGAGCCGGTTCGCGTCCTTCTGCAGACGACGAAGTTGCTTCTTCCGCTTTCGGCTGAGGCTCACGATGCTCTCCTGTCCGTTGGAGTACTGGGTTCCCCATCTTGCCACGGCAGGCTGGATGGCGGGAGGGAATCGCTCGACCCTTGCGTCATCGTGCGATCGGATGTACGCACCGGGCCAACTCACCGGAAGCTCTGCGAGAATGAGGGCATGGCTCACGCTTCTCACGTCGCAACCCTGCACACCAACCACGGTGACATCGTCATCAACCTCTTCGGAGACCACGCCCCGAAGACGGTCAAGAACTTCGTCGGCCTCGCCGACGGCACCCAGGAGTGGACCGACCCCGCCACGGGCAAGCCCGGCGAGGGACCCCTCTACAAGGACGTCATCTTCCACCGCATCATCCCGAACTTCATGATCCAGGGCGGCGACCCGCTCGGACAGGGCGTCGGCGGCCCCGGCTACAACTTCGACGACGAGATCAACATGGAGCTCGACTTCAACAAGCCGTACATCCTCGCGATGGCCAACGCCGGCCTCCGCCGCAACGCCATCACGGGCAAGCCCGAGGGCACCAACGGCTCGCAGTTCTTCATCACCACCGACCCGACGCCGTGGCTGCAGGGCAAGCACACGATCTTCGGCGAGGTCGCCGATGACGCCTCCAAGGCCGTCGTCGACGCGATCGGCGCCGTCGAGACGGGTTCCGGCGACCGCCCGGTGGAGCCGGTCGTCCTGCAGTCGATCGACATCGTCGCGGCCTGACGACAGCTGCGGCCGATCCGGATGACCACGCCTGAGTTCACGAGCAATCGCGACAACTTCTGCTACCGGCATCCGGATCGGCAGAGCTTCGTGCTCTGCCAGCGGTGCATGCGCACCATCTGCCCCGAGTGCCAGACGCAGGCAGCAGTCGGCGTCATCTGCCCGGAGTGCATGAACGCCGAGCGCAAGAACCGCACGCCGGCCCAGAAGAAGGCCGCGCGCCGCTGGGGCTCTCGCAGCGGCACGACGATGACCGCCGTCCGCAGCGGCAAACCGGTCGTCACGTATGCGCTGCTCGCCATCACGTCCTTCATCGGACTGGTGCAGCTGATCCCCGGCATCGGTCAGGAGATCACCTCGCAGCTGCTGTTCGCCGCTCCGTATCTCTACCCGAACCTCTCCATCCTCCCGTTCGAGCCGTGGCGACTGCTCACCGCGATGTTCGTGCACGGCGGGTTCATCCACCTCGCGCTGAACATGCTCGCCCTGTGGATGCTCGGGCAGAGCCTCGAGCCGCTCCTCGGTCGGGCCCGCTTCCTCGCGATCTACCTCATCAGCGGCCTGGGGGGTTCGGTGATGGTCGCCTGCCTCGCCCCGACCACCGCGACGGTGGGCGCCTCGGGGGCGATCTTCGGCCTGATGGCGGCTCTGCTGATCATCGGGCGTCACATCGGAGCGAACGTCTCCGGTCTTCTGGTGATCCTCGGCATCAACTTCGCCCTGGGCTTCTTCATCGGGAACATCGCGTGGCAGGCGCACCTCGGCGGGGCGATCGTCGGCGCCCTGGTCGCGCTCATCTACACGCGCACGAAGCGACGAGATCAGCGCACCTGGCAGATCGTGCTTCTCGCCGCAGTGGTGGTCCTGTTGATCGTCATCGTCGCATTCGTGCCGCCGCTGCTTCTTTTGTCCTGATCCCGAGTTGGTAACAGGGTTGTTAACCCCTGTGAATAACACCGGTGTAATTCTCCCCAGGCTGGGGATAGATCTGTGGATAAGTTCGTCGGGAACGGACGCAGACGACTTCCCTTCGCTCGCAGAGCGGGTTCCCTCCCGCTTCGCGGGCCCCTCCCGATGCTCGCTCCGGGAAGCCGTCTGCGTCCTTCAACCTGGTGGGGTAGGTCGCGGGTCCCTCCCGATGTTCGCGCCGGGAACAACCCCGCTCCCTTGCGTGCGTGCGAACCCGCTGCCTTGGCGTGCATACCTCGCTGTGGGTATGCGAAAGGCCCCCTCGCATCGCGAGAGGGCCTTTGAGGTCTGGGGGTCAGCGCCAGCGGGTGGTCATCAGGAAGCCGATCAGGGCGATGCCGAGACCGATGGCCAGGTTCCAGTTGTCGAGACCCGGGATCGGGAACTGCATGCCCGAGATGTAGAAGACGAGGATCCAGGCCAGCCCGAGGAGCATGAATCCGATCATCACCGGCTTGAACCACACGGCGTTGGGAGCTGCCTCGCCTTCGGCGCGCTCGACGACGGGTTCTTCACTGTTGCGGTCACGTGCCATTCCGTCATTGTACCCATGACACCTGTCCCTCGCCGAGGTCCCGGTGCCGCGCTGCGCCCTGGCACTTCGCCATCCGCTCAGCGTTCCCGGATATGATCGCCGCATGACTGCATCCGTCGTGCCTGGGGGGCGACGTCGGCGGCGAGAGCGGCCCCGCTCACGCGCCACGTTCGCGAGCGTTCTCGGCGAGCTCCTTCTCACCGCGGGCGTGCTGGTGCTGCTGTTCGTCGCCTGGCAGATGTGGATCGGCGACATCATCATCGCCGCTCAGAAGAACGACGAGGGCGCGGCGATCTCGCAGCAGCTCGCACAGGCCGAGCCGCCCGCGCTGCCACCGGTGGTCGAGGGCGACGACGGCACGACCGCATATGTGCCGCCGGTGCCGGCCGCACCGGCGGATGGCGAGTGGTTCGGACAGATGCACATCCCCCGCTTCGGCGCGGACTACAACTTCGGGATCTACGGCGGCACGAGCCGTGCGCGCACGCTCGACCAGAAGGGGATCGGGGTCTACACCAACTCGAAGATGCCCGGCGAGGTCGGCAACTTCTCGATGGCGGGTCATCGCACCACCTGGGGCAAGCCGTTCAACCAGCTCGACAAGCTGCAGATCGGCGACGCGATCGTCGTGGAGACTCCGGACGGCTGGTACACGTATCGGTTCCGCACGCTCGAGTACGTGAAACCGACGCAGACGGACGTGCTGGCCGACGTGCCGCAGATGCCCACGCAGCAGACCGGCGAGCAGTTCATCACGCTCACCGCCTGCTCGCCGCTGTACTCCCTCGCCGAGCGCATCGTCGCCTACGGGGTGTTCGAGAGCTTCCAGCCCCGGGCCGAAGGACCGCCCACCGCCCTGACCGAGACGCCGCCTCCGCCGGCAGCGCCCTCCGTATGACCGTGCACGCCGACAAGGGAGAAGTCTGATGTACGCCGCACTCTGGCGCCTGCTGCCCGGACCGTGGTGGGTGCGCGTCCTCATCCTCGTGATCGTCATCGCTGCCGTGCTGTACGGCCTGTTCTGGTACGTCTTCCCGTGGCTGAGCCCGATCATCGCCCCCGGCGAGGTCGACGTCGAATGACACGGGTCCTCGTGGTCGACAACCACGACAGCTTCGTGCACACGCTCGTCGGCTACCTCCACGAACTCGGCGCCGAGACCACGATCGTCGAGGCCGATGCCACCGACGCCGCCGAGCTCGAGCGCATGCTGGCCGGATACGACGCGCTCCTGCTCTCCCCCGGACCGGGCGCACCGGTCGATGCGGGCGCCTCTCTCGACGCGGTGCGCATCGCCGCTCGGCTGCGCACGCCGACGCTCGGGGTGTGCCTGGGGCACCAGACCATCGGCGCAGCGCTCGGCACCCCGGTGACGGCGGCGTCCGAGCTCATGCACGGCATGGTCTCCCGTGTCACCCACGACGGCTCCGCCCTGTTCGACGGCATCCCCACCCCGTTCGCGGCGGGGCGCTATCACTCGCTGGCCCTCGCGGAAGAGGACCTGCCGTCCGAGGTCGTCGTCACGGCCCGGACCGAGGACGGCACGGTGATGGCCCTCGCCCACCGGGAGCTGCCTCTGCTCGGGGTGCAGTTCCACCCCGAGAGCGTGCTCACCGAAGGCGGCTACCGCCTGCTGGCCAACTGGCTGCGACTGGTCGGCGACGAGGATGCGGTGGCACGCGCCCGGAATCTGCACCCGCTGTCGCAGTGACCGCCGAGCGCCGGCCGCGCGACTACTCCCCCGTGCAGTAACGCAGCTCGACGGACGTGCCGACGGGCACGTCACCGGGCGCCGACGACATCGAGTGGACGGTCGGCGGCTCGGTGGCGGGGCAGTCGCCCTGCTCGACGGGGACCGGTGTCAGTCCGAGATCCGAGAGGTTGGTCGACGCCGCATCGACGGTCCACCCCACGAGGTTCGTGAGAGTCACCTTGCCGCTGGCGACCACCAGGTTGACCACCGTTCCGGGTGCGAGTTCGGCGTCGGCGTCCTCGCTCGCGGAGATCACGGTGTTCGCGGCCAGACCCTTGTCGTTGCGGGGGATGACGGTGCCGAGCGAGAGCCCGGCCGACTTCAGCGCATTCGTCGCGGCATCCAGGGACATCCCCTCGATCTTCGGCATCACCACCGTCTCCTCGCCCGAGGAGACATGCAGTGTGACCGTCGAACCCTCTTCGACGGAGACACCGGCCTCGGGGTCGGTGCTGATGACATTGCCTTCGGCGATATCCGTGCTCGACTCGATCACGACCTTCGCGGTCATGTCGAGCTTCGCCAGGTCGTCCAGCGCACGTTCGGAGGAGACGTTCACGAGGTCCGGCATGATCCGCGCGGAGTTCGGAACCTCGGGCGGACGCATGCTGATCGTGAACACCCAGAACACCACGGACGCCAGAAGCACGGCGAGCAGTGCGACGCCGGCCCAGATCCAGGCGACGGGCGGGCCCGACTGCGTCCGCGTCATGGTCGTGTCGGTGCTGAGCTGACGCAGCGAGCGCGCGGTCTCCTGCGCCTGGCGCGGGCTCGGGCCGTACAGCTCGCTCGTGAGCGCGCCCAGCTGCTTGCGAGTCGGCGCGTTCCCGGTGACGGCGGCGTCCAGGGCCGCGCGGAAGTGCGCGGCATCCGGGTAGCGCTGGTAGGGGTCCTTCGCGAGCGCGCGCAGCACGATCGGGTCGAGGGCACCCGGCGCATCCTCGTTCACCTCGGTCGGCGGGACCGGCGTCTCACTGACGTGCTGGTAGGCGACGGCGACGGGGGACTCGCCGCGGAACGGCTGACGACCGGTGAGCAGCTCGTAGAGGACCACACCGGTGGAGTACAGGTCGGCGCGGGCGTCGACGGGCTCGCCCTTGGCCTGCTCGGGCGAGAAGTACGCGGCGGTGCCGATGATCTGCGTGGTCTCCGCGACGGTCGAGGAGGAGTCGGAGACGGCGCGGGCGATGCCGAAGTCCATCACCTTGACCTGACCCTTGTCGGTCACCATCACGTTGCCCGGCTTGATGTCGCGGTGCACGACGCCCGCGCGGTGCGAGTAGTCGAGCGCCTCGAGGATGCCGTCGACGTAGCGGACGGCATCGGCGACCGGCACCGGCCCAGCGGCGATGATGTCCTTGAGCAGGGTGCCCTTGACCAGCTCCATCACGATGTACGGCGGCTCGTCGGAGGAGCTGTCGATCGCGGAGGGGTCCCCGGCGTCGTACACGCGCACGATCGACGGATGCGACATGCGGGAAGCCGCCTGCGCCTCCAGCCGGAAGCGCGTGCGGAAGGCCGTGTCCCGCGCCAGCTCCCGGTCGAGGATCTTGATCGCGACCTCACGCCCCAGGGTCAGGTCGTATCCGCGATACACCTTCGCCATCCCGCCGTGCCCGATGAGCTCGTCGACGCGGTATCGCCCCGCGATGACTCGTGGCTCTGTGGACACGTACGACCCCCCTGGAACTGCGGTGAATGACTGGATCTAAAGGTTACCCTTCGGTGTCGGCCTCGCCGTCACCGGGGTCGGGTGCGGCGGTGATCGGGACCGAGAGCGCCGGCGAGGCGGCGGAGGTGCGCTGGTCGCCGCCCGAGCACATGCCCTGGTAGGTGACGAGCAGCTGCTGTCCCGGAGCGTCCGCGACCTTGATCTGCGTGTTGCGCTGGGTCGGCTGGAAGTTCGGACCGCCCGACACGAACGTCCCGTTCTGGACCGACACGACGTATCCGGAGAGCGTCGTTCCGCTGGGGCACGTGAAACCGGTGCCCCAGGAGATCGTGACCGTGCTGCCCGCGACCGGGTCACCCGTGATGGTGGGGGCGTCGGTCGGCGTCGGGATGGCGGCGCGTGCGGCGTAGATCGTGAGGGTGATCGGCGTCGTCGTCTCCACGTTGCCCTGCGGCACGACGTTGTAGACCGTGCCCACCTCGGCGTCCGAGGGCGCGGGGTCGCCCTCGGGGCAGGTGATCTCGCTGTTGACGAAGCCGGCGTTCTGGAGCGTGGTCGTGGCCGTCCCGCAGTCCATGCCCACGAGGTTCAGGGCGCTGACGTTGACCCTGGTGACCTCAGGGGTCGGCTCCGGTGTCGGGGTGTTCGAGGGAGTCCGGCTCGCGGTCGTCGCCGGCGGCGTGGCCGTGGGCTCGTCGTCGTTGCCACCCTGGTTCAGGAGCGCCAAGAGCGCCCCGCCGAGCACGATCACGAGCAGTACGATCAGAGCGATCAGCGGCCACGTCCAGGGGCTGCGCTTCTTCTTCTTCTTCTCCTCCTCGGCGAGGGCGGCCTCACCGGCCGGGAGCTGCGCCGTGGTGGGGAGGATGCGCGTCGTGCCGTCCGCGCCGGAGGACGTGAGCATGCGGGTCGCGTCGTCGTCGCCGGCGATGCCGCCGGTCGCGATGGCGGGCACGGCGATCGCGGCGGAGTTCAGGTCGCCGCGGCGCAGGGCCTGTGCGGCGCGCGCGACGGTCGCGGAGGAGGACGGACGGTCGCCCGGCTTCTTCGCGATCATCGCCATCACGAGGTTCTGCACCGGGATCGGCACCGTCGGCGGCAGCGGCGGCGGCTGCTCGTTGATCTGCGCCATCGCGATGGCCACCTGGGACTCGCCGGTGAAGGGGCGCTTGCCCGCGAGGCACTCGTACGCGACGATGCCGAGCGAGTAGGTGTCGGTGGCGGGAGATGCCGGGTGGCCTGACGCCTGCTCGGGCGAGAGGTACTGCACGGTGCCCATGACCTGGCCGGTCGCGGTCAGCGGCACCTGGTCGGCGATGCGGGCGATGCCGAAGTCGGTGATCTTCACGCGCCCGTCGGGCGTGATCAGCAGGTTTCCCGGCTTGATGTCGCGGTGCACGAGACCGGCGGCGTGCGCGGCCTGCAGGGCGGATGCCGTCTGGGCGACGATGTCCAGCGTCTTGTCGGCGCTCAGCGCACCGTCACGCTCGAGCACGGTCGACAGTGCCTCGCCGGGGACGAGCTCCATGACGAGGTAGGCGCTGCCGTTCTCCTCGCCGTAGTCGAACACGCTGGCGATGCCCTCATGGTTGACGAGAGCGGCGTGCCGAGCCTCGGCGCGGAACCGCTCGAGGAACCCGGGGTCCCCCATGTACTCGTCCTTGAGGATCTTGATCGCGACGGTACGTCCGATGACGTGATCCGTCGCTTCCCACACCTCGCCCATGCCACCGATCGCGATACGCGACTGCAGCTCGTAACGACCACCGAACGACACACCCTGCGTCGGCCTCATCTGCCCAGCACCGCCTCTATGACCTTCTTCGCAATCGGAGCGGCGATGGTGTCGCCGCTGCCTGATTGTCCCTGTCCGCCGCCGTCTTCGACGACGACCGCTACTGCGACCGCGGGGTCGTTCGCCGGCGCGAAGCCGGTGAACCACAACGTGTGCGGCCTGTTTCCGTTCTCTGCGGTGCCCGTCTTACCGGCCACGTCGATCCCGTCTATTCTTGCACCCTGGGCTGCGCCCGTTGCGACGCTCGCGACCATCGCGGCGGTGACGTCGTTCGCCACATCCGGCTCCATCGCGCGGCCGAACTCGCTGTTCTCGAACGCCTTGATGACCGACAGATCGTTGCCGATCACCGCGTCCACCATGCGGGGATTCATCACCACGCCGTCGTTCGCGAGGCCGGCCGACACCATCGCCATCTGCAGCGGCGTCGCGGTCACCTGACCCTGTCCGAAGCCCGTCAGCGCGGTCTGCGCGTCGTCGAGGGCGCGCGGGTAGCTCGACGGCGTCGAGGTGAGAGGAGTCTCGAAGGACTTGTTGAAACCCATCTTCTCCGCCATCTCGCGGATCGTGTCGTCGCCGAGCGCGACGGCCAGCTCGGCCATCGGGATGTTGCAGCTGAGGCGGATGGCCTCCGCGATCGTGACGGTCTCGCCGGGACCGCAGGTGCCGCCCCACGCGTTGGAGACACGGTTCGACGAGCCCGGAAGCGCGTACGACACGGGGTTCGGCAGCGTGGACTGCGGGTTCCAGTCGCCGGTGGCGTATGCCGCAGCGGCGACGACCACCTTGAACGTGGAGCCGGGAGGGTTGAGGTCGCCGGCGATCGCGCGGTTCGACAGCGGCTTGCCCGGGTCGGCGACGAGCTGATCGTAGGTCGCGTTGGCGGCGTCGGCGTCGTGGGTCGCCATGGTGTTCGTGTCGAAGCCGGGCGTCGACACCATCGCCAGGATGCGTCCGGTCTTGGGGTCCATCGCGACGACGGCGCCCTGCAGACCGTCGAGCGCCTCGTACGCGGCCTTCTGGGCGGCGGTGTCGAGCGAGAGCTCGACGCTGAAGCCGCGCTGGGGCTGGCCGGAGAGGATGCGCTCCACCTCGCCGAGGAAAGCGTTCGCCCCCGTGCCGGACAGGTCGGCGTTCATCGCCTTCTCGATGCCGGTGCGGGAGTCGAGCGCCGGGTTGAAGTAGCCCGTCACGGGCTCCCACATCGGCGCATCGGCGTAGACGCGCTGGAACTGGTACTGATCGTCGCTGGGGACCGAGTTCGCGATGGCCACCCCGTCGACGATGATCGAGCCGCGCTGGATCTCGTAGCTGTCGAGCCGGGTGCGCTTGTTGTGGGTGTTCTGCGCCAGGCTGTCGGCCTCGACGACCTGGATCCAGCTGGTCGCGGCGAACAGCGCGAGGAACATGAACAGCATCACGATGCTGAGGCGGCGGAGCTCTTTGGTCATGCGACGCCCCCTCGGGCGGAGTGCGCGGCGGTCACTGAGCGAGGAGCGAAGCGACGAGTCGAAAAGGTGGTCATGTCAGCCGATCACCACCCGCGGTTGGCGACGGACGCCGTCGGAGATGCGCAGCAGCAGCGCCACGATGAGCCAGTTGGCCACGAGGGAGGAGCCACCGGCCGCGAGGAACGGTGTGGTCAGACCCGTCAGGGGGATCACACGGGTCACTCCGCCGACCATGATGAACACCTGCAGCGCGATCGTGAACGACAGGCCGGTCGCGAGCAGCTTGCCGAAGTCGTCCTGACCGGCGAGGCCGATGCGCATGCCGCGGCTGACGAACACCATGTACAGGCAGAGGATGGCGAACAGCCCGATCAGGCCGAGCTCCTCGCCCAGGCTCGTGATGATGTAGTCGCTGTGCGCGAGCGGGGTCACCTCGGGGCGGCCCTGTCCCCAGCCGGTCCCGATGAGTCCACCGCGGGCCAGGCCGAACAGACCCTGCATGGGCTGGTAGCCCGCGCCGTCCGGATCCACCTGGTTCGCGTCGAAGAGGAAGAGCCAGTTGATGAAGCGGCCGTGCACGTAGCTGAGGATCTGCGTCGCGACCGCGACGCCGGCGACCACGAGGGTCAGACCGATGAGCACCCAGCTCGTCTTGCCGGTGGCGACGTAGAGCATCGCCACGAACATCCCGAAGATGAGCGTTCCGGTGCCGAGGTCGCGCTGGAAGACGATGATGCCGAGCGAGATGATCCAGACGACGAGCACGGGCCCGAGCTCCCGCATGCGCGGCCACGTGATCCCGAGGACCTTCTTGCCGACGGAGGTGAGGCTCTCGCGCGTGCGGACCAGGTACCCGGCGAAGAAGATCGCGAGGCAGATCTTGGCGAGCTCGCCGGGCTGGAACGCGAACACGCCGCCCAGCGAGACCCAGACCGCGGCGTTCGCGTCGGGGATCCGCAGTCCGGGGATGAACGGGAGCAGCAGGAGCAGGATTCCGGCGAGGCCGAAGATGTACGTGTACCGGAACAGCACGCGGTAGTTGCGCAGCAGGATCACGACGACGATCGCGCCGGCGAGGGAGATCGCGGTCCAGGCCAGCTGCTTGGTGGAGTACGCGTTCCAGCCCGTGTTCTTGAATGCGATGTCGATCCGGTAGATCATCGCGATGCCGAGGCCGGTGAGCAGCGTCGCGATCGGCACCACGAACGGGTCGGCGTCGGAGGCCACGAAGCGCAGCACGATGTGCAGGGCGAACGCGAGGGCTGCGAGACCGCCGCCGATCGCGAGGATCATCGGGTCGATCACGCCGAGGGCGCCGAGCTGCACGAGGGTCAGGGCCGCACCGCTGATCGCGCAGGCGAACAGGAGGAGCCAGAACTCGCGGTTGCGCTGGGTCTGCGGCATGCGAAGGCGTCGGAGCGCCTTGATGACGGTGGTGTCGGCCTGCACGTCGGTGCTCATCCCTCACCTCCGGCGGGCGTCTCGCTCGGAGTGGGCACCGGGGTCGGCAGCGGGGTCTGCTCGATCACGTTCGCGTCGGCACCGGCGCGGAGTCGGTCCACGATCGCCATCGCGTCGGACAGCGAGCGCGCGGTGATGGTGCGCTCGACCGAGGCCCGCTGATACGGCGGCAGGTTCGCGAGGAGGATCTCGGTGTCCTCCACCGGCGTGGAGAGGGTGATCGGGCCGATGTTCTGCTGCACGCCCTGGAAGATCACCACGCTGTCCTCATCCGCGCCGATGAAGTAGCGCGTCTGCGTCCAGCTGTAGGCGGCGAAGGCCGCGAAGGCGAGCATGGCGACGACCACGAGCGCTCCGGCGATCCAGCCCAGCCGGCGGCGCTTGGCGCGGCGGCGGTCCTCTTCGATGAGCTCCTCGAGGTACTCCGGCGCCGGCTCGAAGTGGCTGGGTTCGTTCGCTGCCTGCCGCACCGGGTGCAGCCAGCTGGAGCGCGGCGGCCGCACAGGAGGCACGTAGACGCCGTCGGGGTTCGAGGCCGAGCCGACGATGGTCGGGGTGCCCGAGTGGATCGGGTGCTGCCCGCCGACGTCGACCAGGACGATCGTGACGTTGTCGGGGGCGCCGCCGTCGAGGGCCTGCTTGAGCAGGTTGTCGGCCGTGCGACCAGGGGCGAGGCCGAGCTGCATGGCCTTGAGGATGTGGGGCTCGTCGACCACACCGGACAGGCCGTCGGAGCACAGCAGCCAGCGGTCGCCGGGCTGCGTGTGCATGACGAACATGTCGAGCTCGGGGTCCGAGTCCATGTCGCTGAGCACCCGCATCAGCACGGAGCGACGCGGGTGGTAGCGCGCTTCCTCCGGCGTGATGCGGCCGGAGTCGACCAGACGCTGCACGAACGTGTGGTCGGCGGTGATCTGGGTCAGCGCGTCGTCGCGGTACAGGTAGATGCGCGAGTCGCCGATGTGGCCGATGACCGCGTACTCGTCGACCATGATGATCGCGCTGAGGGTGGTGCCGAGGCCGGCCAGCTCCGGGCGGTCCTTGGCGGCGCGGATGAGGTCGCCCGCTGCCGTCGTCGCCGCCGCCTGCAAGGCCGCCTGCGCATCCTCCGTGGAGGAGTAGGCCTGGTCGAGCGGCTCCAGCCGCTGGATCGCGATGCTGGAGGCGACGTCGCCGCCCGCGTGGCCGCCCATGCCGTCGGCGACGACGAACAGGTTCGCTCCGGAGTACCCGGAGTCCTGATTGTTGGAGCGGACCTTCCCGGTGTGGGAGATCGCGACGCTCGAGCCCTCGAAGACCATGCCGGTGTCAGGCTCGCAGCTCGAAGGTCGTGGCGCCCACCTTGATGGGGGTCCCGAGCGAGAGCGTCACGGGCGAGGAGCCGACGCGCTGCCCCGCGACGAAGGTGCCGTTCGTGGAGTCGAGGTCCTGGATCGCCCAGCTGTCGCCGCGCAGCATCAGTCGGGCGTGGTGGCTGGAGGTGTAGTCGTCGCGGATCACCAGGGCCGACTCGCTGGAGCGTCCGATCGTGAGGGAGTCGGCGCTGAGCGGCAGCTCGAGACCGGCCTTCGGGCCCGAGGTGATCACGAGCCGCTTGGCGGTGGCGACGGTGGCCGGGCCGCTGGACGGACGGGAAGGCGACGGCTTCGCCGCGGGAGCTGCGGCGGGAGCGGGAGCCGGAGCGCCCGCGGTGGCCTCTGCCGGGAGCTTGCGCACGCGGACGCCGAACAGGTCGGCGCGCAGCGAGTAGACGACCCCGAACACGAAGAACCACATCAGGATGAGGAACCCGACGCGCAGCAGGAGGAGGATCAGTTCACTCAACCGAGGGCTCCGAACGCTCGGGTGGCGTCGTCGCCGCGCGAGGCCGGGCGGGACGGCGTCGCGACGGGGACGATCCGGAAGACCAGATCGGTGCGCCCGATCGTGATGGTCGTGTCGTTGGGGAGGGCGGCTTCGCGGAGCTTCTGCCCGTTGACCTTCGTGCCGTTGGTCGATCCGAGGTCGCGCATCATGGCGCGCTCGCCGTCCCAGAGGATCTCGACGTGCTTGCGGCTCGACCCTGCATCCGCGATCGTGATGTCGGCGTCGGACCCGCGCCCGATCACCGTTCGCGCTCGCGAGATGGAGTGACGGCGGCCGTCGACGTCGACCACGGCCTGCCAGCTGACCCGGCCCTCGACCGTGCCCGAGTTCACCCGCACGGTGCCGGTGGCGACCTTCTCGTCGGCTTCGAGCGTGATCGACAGCGGTCCCGCGAAGCTGTAGCCCTGCGCCTTGGCGTGCTTGGTGAGGAGCGCGTGCAGTTCGTCGGTCAGCGCACCGCCCAGGCCGCGCATCCGCTCCGAGTCGTCGGCACTGAGGCGCACGACGTAGCTGTTGGGGGCGATGATGCGGTCGCGGCTGACCACGGCCGCCTTCGTGTCGGCCTCGCGCCGCAGCGCCGAAGCGATCTCCACAGGCTGGATGCCGCTGCGGAAGGTCTTGGCGAACGCGCTGTTGACTGCGCGCTCGAGACCCTTCTCAAAGCTGTCAAGTAGTCCCACTGGGCTCCTCTGGCATGCCGGCTGGTAGGGACATCGTAGCCAGGTGTCCTGGGGGAACGCCGCCGATGACCCCCGTCGAGTGTGCAACGAGGCCGAAAACGCATGATATCTTTGGGAAGTTGAGTTCCTCGGAACGAGACGACTCGCGCGAGTGGCGGAATGGTAGACGCGCTGGCTTCAGGTGCCAGTGTCCGTAAGGACGTGGGGGTTCAAGTCCCCCCTCGCGCACGAACAGAAAATGGCCTCTGACCTGGGGTTTAGATCACCGGGTTGGGGGTCATTTTCGTGCCATGTGCTGAGATATGTGCTAAGCCCCACCGAGATGGGCCGCGAAGCGGTCTGCTGCGGCTTTCTGCATCGTCGGGGTGACATGGCTGTAGATGTTCATCGTGGTTGTGATGGTGGAGTGCCCCAGGCGCTCCTGTACTACCTTGGGATGCTCGCCAAGCTCCAGCAGGAGTGTGGCGTGCGTGTGGCGCAGCCCCTTGATCGTCACGCGGGGCAGCGTCGGGTGTGCCTTGGCGAGCCAGTTCATGCGGCGATCCCAGCGGCTCGTCATGGCGTCGGGTGAGCGCAGCTTGCCCTCGTCGTCACCGAACACATACGCATCGGCTTTCGCCAAATCGAACGACACTTCGGCGCGGGCGACCTTGTAGGAGGCGAGCACTTTGAGGGTCGCGGCGTCCACGTCGATCACGCGGGCGGTGCCCGTTTTCGTGGTCTTGGTGGTCGTCCAGTCCTCGGTGTTCACCGCTCGCCGGATGCTGATGCGCCCGGTCTTGGTGTTGATGTCGTTCCATCTGAGCGCGAGAGCTTCGGAGCGTCGCATCCCGGTGTAGGCGATCAGTCGCCACAGTGGGAACAGTTCGTCTTGCAGTTCCTTCTCGTTCCAAGTGAGGAACGTCTGTAGCTGCTCGCCCGTCCAGGTCACGATTTCCGGTTTCTGCGCTCGAACCTGTGACGACTTCGGGGCGTTCACGGTGCGCTTCTTCTTTGCCGGGTTGACTTGGATCAGCCCATCGTCGATTGCGGCGTCGAGGATCGCGCCGAGGACGACGTGCACCTTGTGGATGCTGTTGGCCGAGAGTGGTTTGCCTTTGCCGTACTCGTCCTTGCGCCCGCTCTTTTCCAACTCCCGGTAGTGGGAGCCGATGCGGGTGGCGGTGAGCTTGTCGATCCTGATGCGACCCAGGTCGGGGGTGATGTGGTTACGGATGATCTTCCGATACCCCTTGATCGTGGAATCGGCCAGCCGCAAGCTCGACATCCAATGCTCGGCGTACACACCGACCGTGGGGGTCTTGCCCTGGAACTTCTCGTTCCTCGCTTTCTTTCGTAGCGCCTCGGTGAGCGCGGCCTGTGCTTCTTCGAGGTCGGTGAACCCGCCACGGGTGAGCCGCTTCTCGCCCAGCTCGGGCTTCTCCGGGTCGATCAGCACATAGATTTGGAACTTCCACCGTCGCCCCTTGCGGGTCTGGTAGTCGCCCAGCGATCCCTGATGCCGCGACCGGGAACGTCGCTGCTGCTTCTGCTTCACCCCCTCAACGCTGCTCGGTGCCGCCTCGTCCGGCGGCGGGTGACTGGCTGGTGCCATAGACCTTGCTCCTTTCTCTCGTGGTGGTTCGTTACTCGAACGCGAGTGAGGCGTTCGGGTCGAGTTGCAACAGCCTGCCGGTGGCGTGTTCCTCGCGGGCGGTCTGCACGTCGTAGCGTTCCTGGTACACCTCGCGCGGAGTGATACCAACCTGGCCGCGGTCGTACTTGGCGAGTATTTCCTCGGCCCAGTGCGCCGAGTTGATCGCTTGGAAGCGTTGCTCTTTCCAGTAGCGCACCAAGTCCTCGGTGGTGAGCTTCACGGCGCCTGCGACCCATGCCTGTATCTCTTCGGGTAGGAACGACTCGGGCACCCCGGTCAGCGTGACCGCCTCAGCAAGCGGGGTAAGAAGAGCTGCGGGTGTGGTGCGGAGGATGTAGGCGAGGGCGGTGAGGTCGTCCACGTCCACGCGCCGGTCGCCGTTCTCGATCTTGCTGATCCCCGACGGGGCGAGCTTTCGGCCCGCCTCGGTCATCAGCCGGGCGGCGGTGCGCACGTCCATGCCGATGGCCTGGCGTGCGGTGCGGAGGTTCTGGGCGACGTGCTCGTGCGTGATCCCGGCGGGGTTTCCCCGCACTCGTTCTGTTTCCATACTAGGAACGTACATGCCCGCTCTTGACTCGTCAAGCACCATACTGTACTTTATTGGGAACTCAGGACTCTTGATTAGGGACGGCAGGCAGGGCGATGAGAGACATATCGGTGACATTGGACGACTTACGGGCCTCCCGTAACGCGGTCATTACACGGGCGGAGGCTGCGGCGGCGCTCGGGGTCGATCCCCGCACGATCACGGCGAGCATCGAGAACGGGTCGATCCCGTCCGTGAAGCTCGGCAGGCGGGTCGTGATTCCACGAGAGAAGTTCCTGCGCATCTTCGACGGCGACGACGCACACTCCACGGTTCCCGGCACCCCTGCGCGGTGAACAGGGCTGGTGGTGCCGATTCGGCACTCCCGTGCTGGTCGTCCGGCGCTTTGTCGGACGTGCCGCGTAGACTGAACTCACGAAGCCGACCACAAGGAGGCACCCCATTATGGCGACGAAGACTCGCGTATCCGAGGCGCACGTTCAGCGCGTGCTCACTGAGGTGCAGGCCGGGCAGCAGACCGCCGGTGAGCAGATGACCCCCGAGGGGCTGGAGCTTCTGGCCCGCCAGGTGCGCGGCGAGATCACCGTGGACGAGGCTGTCGAAGTGATCGCCGCCCGTACCCGCGCACGCCTGGCCGCTCGCACCGCCTGAACCGCTCGGCGTCGCGATGCCTGATCGGTACACCTATCCGGGCAGCGATGTTCTGGTCAACACGTTCGGCATCACCGACTACGACGACTGGAAAGATGCTGAGGCCGACTTCATCGGTGCCCGCATGGGTGCGCTACGCGAGCACCCCGTCGCTGGTGGCTACGATCTGCCGCACTTGCAAGCGATCCACGCCTACCTGACGCAAGATATGTACTCCTGGGGTGGCGAGATTCGCGCCACCGACACCCATCCCGGCGGCACCGGCATTGCGCATTGCCGCCCGCAGTTCATCGTTCCCGAGACGGAGCGCGTGTTTGGTGCGCTCGCCCAGCGCGACTACCTGCGCGACCTGGACGTGGATGCGTTCTCGGATGGGCTGGCGTGGGTGTGGGGTGAGACGACGGCGATCCATCCGTTCCGTGACGTGAACACGCGCAGTCAGCATGTCTTCTTCAACCAGCTCGCCCGCGATGCCGGGTGGGTGATCGACTGGTCGCAGATCCCCGGCGACGTGTTCGCCCATGCCCGCACCCTCGCCATCGTGGAAGATCACTCCGGGCTTGACGCGCTGATCCGCCCGAACCTCGTCACCGTCGAAGACGCCGCACGCTCCGACCGGCTCACGGCGAGCCTGGACGGGCACGCACAGGGCTTCACCACTCGCCGGTCGGTGCGCGACCCGGAGACGTTGGATCGCGCGCTCGACGCCGCCCGGCAGCGCCGCTGGAACCTCCAGCCGCCTGAGGCGTTCGGTGGCGCGTCGCCCTGTGATCCGCGCAGCGGCCCCTCGCTCGGCCTATAAGCCCAGGCTCGGGCCGTCACGCCGTGGCTCTGTGCTCGGGTGGTTCTGCTCGACCGTGCCGCGCAGTCGCCGCGCGCGGTCAGCGGCAAGCTGCCGGACCTGCTCTGCCGCTGCACGCTTCACTTCGACCAGTGCGGCGGCTTGCTCGGGCGGCAGGGCGCGCAATTCCTCGGCATCGCGCCGCGCCACCGCCGCCTGTGCGTGCACGTTGCGGGCTTCGCGGTCGGGGCGGATGAACCGTGCTCGTATCGGGTCACGACGCACCCGTTCGACCCCCAACTCTCGCGCGAGCAGCGTGAGGCGTTCGCGGTTGTGCTGGTCTTTGAGCGCCGCCCGCCCAGACTGCGCATCCGCGAGGCGGCGGTCAGCGTCGATCACTCGCGGGTCGTTCTCGGCACGCCGCTCGGCAGCGGTGGTGGCCCACTCGGTGAGGCCGTCACCGTGGCGCGGTAGTACACCCCAGGCGTCGCGCACCTGCTCGCGTGCCGTGTGGGTGCGCTCGGTCGCGGCCTGGTACTCCTGTCGCGCTCGGCGCCGTCCGAACCTGCCCGACGTGGCGAGCCGTTCCGATGTGGTGCTCTCGGCGGTGACGGCTGTGAGGTAGGTTTCGCCGTCCTCGACGGCCTGCGGCACCAACTCCGCGACGACCTCGGCGCGGGCTTGGGCTGTGTGAGTCTCGGCGGCGCGGATCATCTCGGCGCTTTGCTCGTCCTCCGCCTGGTGGTTGGCCTGCTGCTGGTCGAGCCGCTCCGCGATCTGCTCCCACTTCTCGGCCGTTCGCTCGGCGCGCTCAGCGTCACGCAGGAGTCGGACAACCTCGTCGTTGACGAGCTTCACCGGGCCATCAGCGACGAGGCCGCGCACCGCTTCGGCCGCGCGTTCGGTCGCGTCGGCGAGTCCTCGGTCTGCGCGGTCGCGTTCGATCGCCTCGATGAACTGCGCTCGGGCGTCGGCCATGCTTTCCGCGACGACGTGCAGGGTGTTCTCGTTTCGGCCGCGGGTCATGCCAACATAGACGGTCGCGCCGCCCATCTGCTCGGTGAGGACGGTGTGTGAGGCGGGCACGGTAACGCCCTGCACCCCATAGGCGGTCGCGGCATAGGAGAGGTGGGTGTGCTCGCGCACATACTCGGCGGGCAGGCGGATTGAGTGTTCGCGTTTGCGGTCGCTGTGCGCGTCACGCACCCAGAGCGACCCATCCTGCTCGACTCGTTGGACGATCCACGGTTGCCGGTTCGCCACGCCCAGGTCGGCGCGGTTCTGCCGGGTCTGGATCAGATCACCGCGCCCGATGCTGAGGCTGTCGCTGCCGGTGGTCGTGGTGGTGTCGTCGACGATGCCCGCGCGGGTGCGTTCGTCTCGGATGCGATCATTCAGCCGGGCCGCCTCGTCATTCGATGCGACGGTGACGGCGTCGCCGTCGTGTCTGCTGGTGGCGAGGTCTTCGCGCAGTTCGTCGGCATCGGTGTGGAGCCGGATCAGCCCGAGCTTGCGCAGCCGGTCGAACACCTCGCCGGGGTTGCGACGGTCGCGCATCTGCACGGTCACCTCGGCGTAGGCGGGGTTGGTGAAGCGGTGTACCTCATCCATGTCGAACGTGCGGCCCCTGAGTTGTGCGGCCATGTCGAGCACGCCGCCCCTGCCGACTGCGGGCAGTTGCGCGCGGTCGCCGACGAGCGCGAGGGTTGCGCCCGTCTCGGCTGTGACGGTGAACAGGGCGAGTGCGGTGTCTTGGTCGAGCATCCCGGCCTCGTCCACGACGATCCGCTCGCCACGGCGCAACTGCGCGTCTCGGGGTGGGCCGGTGTAGGTTCCGCCAGTCATCGGATCGGTGTCGCCTGGGGCGAGGCGTGTCCATACGCCGTCCTGGTTCCAGCGCCATCCGTACGCGTAGACGAGGGCGGCGACGCTTTCGGCGGGCACGCCAAGTTCTTGGTGCGCGACCTCGGCGGCACGCTTGGTCGGCGCAACCACCCGCACCCTGCCGCCGCGCTGCTCAGCGGCGCGGATCGCGGTGGCGAGCATCGTGGTCTTGCCCGCGCCTGCGGCGCCCTCCACGATCACCAACGGATCAGTCGAGGCGACCGCTGCGGCCGCGACGAGCTGGCCAGGGTCAAGCTGCTGCCCGAGTGCGGCCGCGTGCTCGCGCACGTCGCCGTGTTTCGGCTCGCGGTCGGGTGTTCGGGCGGTGATGAGGTCGCGCAGTTCCGTCTCTACCTGCACCACCCGCAAACTCGTGAGGTGCGCGACATGCTCCGGGGTAGCGGTGTCAGGCGGCAGGATCGAGAAGCAATCCTCGAGCGCGAGCGTCGTTGCAACGGTCACCAGTTCGCGCAACTCCTGCGGGGTGGCACGCACGCCCGCCTCGGTGATGATGCGGGTGGCGTGTTCCTGCACGGTGTGGCGAGTCCATGCCGACTCTGCTGCGGCGCAACGATCCAGCGCACGCGATGCGATCCGCTGCACCGAGACCTCATCCGGTGATACCGGCACACGCGCCGGCATGCGGGCCAGGTGTTCGGGGTCGTAGCCGACCTCGCGGAGCTCGGTCAGCCAGGCTTCCTCTTCCCGCAAGGTCGTGGGCTTCTTCGCGGGGCGCTCATACGCCCACGCCTGCGCTGTCAGCCGAGATGAGACGACCGGCCCCATCGTCTCGCCCGGATGCGCCGTCTCCCACTCGTCTTCGAGCCGTTCCAGGTTCTTCCGCACCTGCTCGCCGCGCTTCGACATGAGCGCGTTGAACGGTTCGAGTTCGGTGACTTCGCCAGTCACCGGGTCGAGGAGGAGGCCGTGACGGTCGAGCACTTCCGCGAGTTCGGGGCTGGCGGCGATCACGGCAGTACCGAGGGCGCGGATCGCGCCTTGCTGCCGGAACGTCGCCGCCGTGTCGAGCGCCCGCCACTTGCCCGCCGCCCAGACACGGGCGCCGATCTGCATGTGGATATGCCGGTGAGGATCACCGGCCCGGCTCGTCCGGTGCGTGATGCCGACCACCTGCATGTGCTCAATAGGTACGACCTCCTGCTTGCCGCGCGGGCCGACACGAGTCACGGAGTACTGGGCGAGCCACCGCTGAATCTCCGCCAGGGCGTCCTGCTGTGCTGCGTCCAGCGCCTTGGATACCTCGGGATGCAAGGCGGCAGCGACGGACAGGCTCTTGGGGGTGTTGATGACCATTTCCGCGAACCGGGGCGACCCCTGCCGATTCAACCCCGCGAGGCGAGGCCTTCCCATCTGCTCGCCGGTATCCGGATTGATCCAGTCCACCCATCCCGCATACTCGTCAGCGGTCAGCACCCGACTACTCACGGCCTCGCCCGAAGCGTCGAGCACCGCGTACTGAACCCCGGTGCTGTCAGACAGGTAGTAGTCGTCAGCACGCGAGCGGTCGGCCTCGACATAGCGCAGCGCATCAGCCCCGGTGCCCCGGAGCAAGATCACGCCGCCCTGCATCGCTCTCACCACCAATGTTTCTAAACTAGAAACTCTATCTATCTACCACGGTAGCATACGTTCATTCAGAAGTCAGCAGAGCGATCTTAGAATCGCACTGTGCGACACGGAAGGTTCGCGTAAGTCGGTGACGGCTTCTGAGCCGCGAGTGAACACTGCGTGAATGCAGCGCGGCGAGTAGCGCCAGTCCCGGATGGTGCCCCATTCTGAGTAAGAAATGTTATCCGCAGAAGGTGGCCGTCGAACCGACTTTGGCGCGCCATTGCTGGTCCTTCTGGTGTTCTTGAGGTTAGGGTGCACGTCGTTCGGTGGCCCGGTCGCTCACCTTGGATATTTTCGAGCAGAGTTCGTCGAGCGACGCAGATGGCTGGGTGATCGCGCGTATGCGGATCTTGTCGCATTGTGCCAGTTTCTTCCCGGCCCGGCATCAAGCCAGGTCGGCATGGCGATCGGTTTGCAGAGAGCTGGAATACTCGGTCTTGTCGCGGCATGGCTCGGGTTCACACTGCCATCTGCGGTATTGCTGTTCGGGTTCGCGCTCGGCGTATCGACCCTTGGCGACGTATCGCAGGCTGGATGGGTGCTGGGCCTGAAGGCTGCGGCGGTCGCGGTCGTGGGTCATGCTGTGCTCGGGATGGCAAAGTCACTCACGCCTGATGCGCGACGAGCGACGATTGCTGTCGGGGTGCTCACTGTCGTGCTGCTCGTACCCGGCCCGCTGACGATGTTCGGCGCGATGGCCTTGGCCGGGATCGCGGGGTTCTTCGTCTGTCGATCCCCGAGCACGACCGAGAACGATGAACCGCGTTTCCGGGTGCGCCTGCGGCCCGCAGTCGGATGGTTGAGCCTGGCTGTGTTCGTCATGCTGCTCGCAGGGTTGCCGATTTTTGCTGTGTTCACCGGCAACGCCACGGTAGGCCTGATTGACACCTTCTATCGTGCGGGGTCGTTCGTGTTCGGCGGCGGGCATGTCGTGCTCCCGCTTTTGCAGGCTGAGACAGTGCAGACTGGACTGGTGGAGCCGGGTGCGTTCCTCGCGGGGTATGGTGCCGCGCAGGCGGTGCCAGGGCCGCTGTTCACCTTCGCCGCGTTTCTCGGAGCGGTCACCACGGGCGGCCCGAGTGGGCTGCTCGGCGCATCCATTGCGCTGCTCGCGATCTTTCTGCCGTCTGCGCTGCTCGTGATGGGGGTGCTGCCCTTCTGGGAGCGGTTGCGTCGTGCGCCGAGAGTGCAGCGTGTGCTGACGGGCGTGAACTCCGGAGTCGTCGGGCTGCTCGCCGCCGCGCTGTACGACCCCGTATTCACCGCGGGTGTCACGAACGCCGCATCACTCGTCGTCGCGGCACTCGCGTTTGTCGCACTCACGTCCTGGAAAACACCGGCATGGGCGGTAGTGCTCGGGGCCGCAGGAGCCGGGGCATTGCTGCTCTGAACGCGCTACGCGGATACTCAGGCGAGGCTGGCCTACAGTGCGAGAAGCGTGCCCGCCTGGGAGGATTGAAGCATGAGCCGTTTTTCATCTCTGGTCAGGGCATATCCACTCGTGATCGCAACACTGTTGGTGGCTATGATCGGGTTGGTTCTTTTAGCGACTCCGGCCATTGAGTCGGCCAGCTGGATTGTGGGTGCGTATGCGCTCGTGATTGCCGGGTGGGAGGCGGTCGGGATGATCCGGCAGCTCATCCGAGGGCACGCCGGGCTCGACATTCTTGCGGTGACGGCAATCACCGCTGCAGTGCTCGTTGGGGAGCCGTGGGCGGCGCTCGTGGTGGTGCTGATGCTCACCGGCGGGGCGGCCCTCGAAGATTACGCTGAGAACCGTTCGAAGCGGGAACTGACCGCGCTGCTGCGTAAGGCACCCCAGCAGGCCACGCGCATCCTCGCCCCAAGCGCACCCGGCGCGGACATGCACGGGCATACTGCCGAGGTCACGACCGAGGACATACCGGTCGAAGAAGTCGAGGTGGGTGATCTGTTGTTGGTGCGGCCGGGTGCACTCGTGCCTGTGGACTCGATCCTCGTCTCCGAGCACGCCGTGTTCGATGAGTCGTCATTGACCGGTGAAAGTCTGCCCGTTGAGCGTGACGCGGGAGAGAAAGTGTCGAGCGGTGCCGTGAATGGACAAGCCGCAGTCACCATGCGGGCTGCGGCTCCGGCCGCCGAGAGCGAGTATCAGCAGATTGTTCGGCTCGTCGAACAAGCCGCGGGGAGCAAAGCCAAAGGCGTGCGGCTCGCAGATCGGTACGCGGTGCCGTTCACAGTGCTCGCGCTCGTGATCGCCGGGATCGCGTGGGCGGTCAGTGGAGAGGCTGTCCGGTTTGCCGAGGTGCTGGTGGTGGCGACCCCATGCCCGCTGCTGATCGCCGCGCCGGTCGCGTTTCTCGGTGGCATGAGCCGTGCCGCGAGGTTCGGGCTGATCGTCAAGGGCGGCGGCACCCTCGAACAGCTTTCACGAGCCCGCTCGGCGGCATTCGATAAGACCGGCACCATCACTACCGGCAAGCCAGTGCTCGAACGCCTTCTGCCCGCCGACCGCGCCAGCGAAGACGAGCTGCTGCGTTTCGCAGCCTCAGCGGAGGTGTACTCCTCTCACGTGCTTGCGGACTCCGTCGTGCAGGCCGCGAAACAGCACGGCTTGTCGCTCGTCGAAGCCGAACATGCCGAGGAGATCGCGACAAACGGAGTCGCGGCTGTGTTCCGCACTCCTGACGCACCTGAGGCAGTGACGGTTCGTGTCGGCAAGCCCTCCTGGGTGCGCCACTCCGCGCCGGACCTCGTGCTGGCAGACCTTGCTCCAGGGGAACTCGCAATCTACGTCTCAGTCGATGGCCGTTTCGCCGGAGCCATCGTCATGCGCGACCAAGTGCGCGAAGAAGCAGCCCAGGCTCTCCGTCAGCTGAGCGCACTCGGTATCGAGCGTACGCTCATGGTCACCGGAGACGTTGCAGCCACCGCCGAACCCATCGCGCGGCGCCTTGGAATCAGCGAGGTGCACGCGGAGTGCCGCCCCGGCGACAAAGTTCGCATTGTCAGTAGCGTGCAGCCCCGCCCGCTCATCATGGTCGGTGACGGCCTCAACGATGCCCCGGTGCTCGCTGCTGCGGATATTGGCTTCGCAATGGGGGCGCGCGGTGCAACCGCAGCATCGGAGTCTGCGGACATCGTGAACCGCTACGACACGCTCTCGGCCCTGCCGCGCGCGGTGAGCATCGGCAAGGACACCGTGCGGATCGCACTGCAAAGCATCTGGCTCGGCATCATCATCAGCGTCGGCCTCATGCTCATCGCCGCCTTCGGGTTCCTCCCAGCACTCCTCGGCGCGTGGCTGCAAGAAGTCGTTGACCTGGTGGCCATCCTCGGCGCACTCCGTGCAGTCGGCCCACGATCTGAGCGAATCACACGATCATCACCAGTCGCATCGACGGAACAACTTCACTTCAGCACGACCCAAGACAGGAAATGAACAATATGGCATCCGACTCAAGCACCACGCCGCATCCCGGCGAAGCCCACCTGCAGAACGTGGGCCAACGTTTGAACTGGCTACGTGCAGGGGTGCTCGGCGCAAACGACGGCATCGTCTCTACCGCGGGTGTCGTCGTCGGTGTCGCTGCCGCTACACCAAACAACGTACTGGCAATCGCGACGGCCGGTATCGCCGCCGTAGTTGCCGGGGCGTTCTCAATGGCTGGCGGAGAGTATGTTTCGGTGAGCACCCAACGCGACACAGAGAAAGCGCTCATCGCAAAAGAACGGTGGGAGCTCGAAACCATGCCCGAGGAGGAGCTTGAAGAACTCACCGAGCTCTATCGACAGCGGGGCCTCTCAGATGACCTCGCACATCAGGTCGCGGTGCAGCTTACCGAGACGGACGCTCTCGCCGCTCACGCAGAGGTCGAACTCGGAATCGACCATGAAGAGTTCACAAGCCCGTGGGCAGCCGCCGTGTCATCGTTCATTGCGTTCGCCGTTGGAGCGCTGATCCCACTCATCATGATCTTGCTCCCCGTCGGCGGACACCGAGTTTGGATCGCAGCCATCGCAGTTGTGATCGGCCTCTTCCTCACCGGTTGGATCAGCGCTGCGCTCGGTGGCGCGCCGCGCGGTCGCGCAATTCTCCGGAACGTGGTCATGGGCTCAGCGACCATGATCGCCACATACGCCATTGGGGCACTCTTTGGCGTGGCCATCGGATAGGCCGCTTCTCGTGATCCGGCCCGATTTCATGTGCTAACTCATGTGCTACCGACGCTGCTAGGTTGTGAATCGCGGTGCAGTTATCCACAGGTGGGCCTCGCAGAAACCGCGGAATCATGCGGCAGAACGCCGATTCACGATTTCGTGTGCGAGGGGGAACGGATCAGTTCAAGTCCCCCCTCGCGCACAGTATGGCCCTGTTCTTTTCAGGCCAATGTGTTCGTGTAATGGAAGAGCCGGTCAGACCAGTAGTCTGACCGGCTCTATCTGTCGGGGCTGATCGCCGCACAGCACAGCGGCCCGTTCGAGATCGTCGAGCGGGCCGCTGTGGACTGCGACGGAGTCTACTTCTGGATGAAGGCGAGGATGTCGGGGTTGATGACCTCCGCGTGGGTGGTCAGCATGCCGTGCGGGAAGCCCTCGTAGATCTTGAGCTCCGAGTTCGCGAGGAGCTCGTGCTGCTTGAGAGCGGCATCCTTGTACGGGACGACCTGGTCGTCGTCGCCCTGGAGGACGAGAACCGGCACCGTGATGGCCTTGAGGTCCTCGGTCTGGTCGGTCTCGGAGAACGCCTTGATGCCCTCGTAGTGGGCGAGAGCGCTGCCGGTCATGCCCTGGCGCCACCAGTTGGCGACCACGGGCTCGGAGAGCTCCGCACCATCACGGTTGAAGCCGTAGAACGGACCCGACGCGACCGCCTGGAAGAACTCCGCGCGGTTGGCCGCCAGCGCCTCGCGGAAGCCGTCGAAGACGGAGAGGGGAGTGCCCTCGGGATTCGCTTCGGTCTGGAGCATCAGCGGCGGGACGGCGGAGACGAGGACGGCCTTCGCGACACGGCCCTGGGGCTGGCCGTACTTCGCGACGTAGCGGGCGACCTGTCCACCGCCGGTCGAGTGGCCGATGTGGACGGCGTTCTGCAGGTCGAGGTGCTCGACGACGGCATTCACGTCGCTGGCGTAGTGGTCCATGTCGTGGCCCACGGCGGTCTGCGAGGAGCGGCCGTGGCCGCGGCGGTCGCTGGCGACGACGCGGAAGCCCTTGCCGAGGAAGTAGAGCATCTGGGCATCCCAGTCGTCTGACGAGAGGGGCCAGCCGTGGTGGAACATGATGGGCTGAGCGTCGCGGGGACCCCAGTCCTTGAAGTAGATGTCGGTTCCGTCTTCAGTGGTCACGAAGGACATGAGAACTCCAGGTTGTTGAGTCGGGTAATGCCCGAATTCGGCGAGGGTTTGCCCCGCACGGGTCGGCGGGACTACTCAAAAGTAGTGAAGGGCCGGCACCGGGAGGTCAGACGATTGTCGGAACCTGGTTCACATCCGCTTCGGCCCCGCGGAGGGCGCCGAGGACAGCGTCGATGCCCTTGTCGGACACCGCCATGGACGCGTCGACCCCTCACGGTGTGGGGTTGTTCTGCGACGGGTCGACAAGGCCCGCCTTCCCAGCGCGCAGCCATATCACGACAAGAGTTGCGGCCGCGGCGACAAGGGAGCCGCTCGCCCAGATCCTGTCCAGCGCGAATCCGACGCCGCCGCCGAGAAGGAAGGCCATGAGTACGACGAGGTACGCGCTCGCTGGTGCCAGATGCCTCTCACCGTCATCGAAGATGCCACGGCCGACCGCGCGCCCGAGCAGGCTCGCGGCCATCTGGACGACGGATGTGACGGAGCACCACAGCACGTACAGGCTGCATACGAACGCGCCCAGAACGAAGGCGAGGATGCTCGCCATGGCGGTCACCACGCGGGGAGCGTCACCGTCGGCGGCGAAGTAGCCGACAGACAGCAGGTTGCCGGACTGAACAGTCGCGAACGTGCCGACCTGACCGAACGTCCAGGCATCGAGCAGCGAGGACGTGAGAGCAAGCCCTGCGGACGCGGGAACTGATTCCAGCAGCGGGTAGGCATGCGCGGCGATGCGCGGCGTCAATGACATAGGACCTCCTGAACGATGCCGTTCCATCACACTCGCGCCGGCAGGAGCGACGATCCGACGAGAGTCGAGCCTGGTTCCGTCAGGAAGCCGTATCGATGCGCGAGCGCGGGAGGCAGACTCCCCGGTACCGTTCGGAATCCCATGAAGGAGCAGCGCATGCCCACGTCCGAGAACGCCCACATCGGGCACGAGGTCCCCACACTCGGAAACCCCGACCTGCCGCAGGAAGGCGAGGTGAACATCGCCGATCGCCCGCAGAGCAACAAGATGACGGGCCCGCAGAACGGGGCCATCGAATCCCAGTTCCCGAACCAGATGCACGCGCCTGCGACGGACATCAGCACGCAGCCGTTCTTCTGGTCCTCGTTCAACATCTCTCCGCGGCGTGTGCAGCGCGGCGGCTGGGCCCGCGAGCTCACGAAGCAGGACTTCCACATCTCCGACGAGATCGCCGGGGTGAACATGTACCTCGAGCCCGGCGGCATCCGTGAGCTGCACTGGCATCAGACCGCGGAGTGGGCGGTCATGACCCGCGGGAAGGCGCGCGTCACCACCCTCAGTCGTTCCGGGCTGCCGGCCGTCGAGGACGTGGAGGAGGGCGATCTGTGGTTCTTCCCCGCCGGCACCCCGCACTCCCTGCAGGGGCTCGGCCCCGACGGCGCGGAGTTCGTCCTCGCCTTCGATGACGGCGACCAGTCCGAGTCGAACACACTGCTGCTGACCGACTGGTTCGCACACACGCCGCCCGAGATCCTCGCGAAGAACTTCGGCGTCGCCCAAGAGGTGTTCTCCGACATCCCGCTGCACAACCTCTGGATCTTCCCCGGCGACGAGCCGCCCGCACTCGAGGTCGACCAGGCAGCAGCCGGTGTGGAGTGGGGCATGGAACCGGTCATCTTCCGCCTGTCGCGGTCGAAGCCGCTCTACGAGAACTCTGGCGGGTCGATCCAGATCGCCGACTCCACCAACTACGAGTACTCGAGCACCGTCGCCGCGGCTCTCGTGACCGTCGAGCCCGGGTCTATGCGCGAGCTGCACTGGCACCCGAACGCCGACGAGTGGCAGTACTACCTGCGTGGTTCCGCGCGGATGACGGTGTTCAACACCGGACCGCACGCCAACACCACGGACTTCCGTGCCGGTGACGTGGGCGTCGTGCGGAAGAACCTCGGTCACTACATCGAGAACACGGGTGACGATGTCCTGCAGTTTCTCGAGGTGTTCCGCACCGACAAGTATGAGGAGATCTCACTGGCGAACTGGTTGGCGCACGTGCCGCCGCAGCTCGTGACGGCGCACCTGAACATCGACCCAGCGGTGCTCGCGACCTTCCCGCGCGGAGCGCAGGGCATCACGCCGCTGCACTGAATCGGCTCAGTGAGACGGCGTCGAGGCTCATCGCCTCGGCGCCGTCCTCTGCTCAGCTCGTTGCCGCGATGTGCCGGGTGCTCTCGCTCACGACGCTGTGCGACTCGCCTCCGGCGCGTGCGCCGAGGCGAGTTCGCCGGCGGACGGCGCGAAGAAGACCGACCCGGTGAGAGCGGTGGAGAAGTCGAGCAGCCGGTCGTGCATGCCCGCCGGCTCTCCGATGAACATGCGCTCGAGCATCCGCTGGATCACCCACAGATGGCGGGAGTAGCCGAGGAAGTACGTGCCGAATTCACCGGCACCGGGGCTCCCGAACGGCATGTTGTCCCTGATGATGTCGTGCTCGGTCCCGTCGTCGTCCTCAACGGTGGCGAGGCTCTTGTGCGACTGCTGGTGTCCTTCAGCGGCATCGTCCAGCTCGATGTTGTCGACCTTCGAGCGGCCGAGGATCATCTCCTGCGTGTCCGCCGGCAGCGCGTTCCACGCGGACATCGCGTGCACGTACTTCTGCGTCACGACGTAGGTCCCGCCCCGGTGGGCCGGGTCCTCATCGCCGACGAGGACGGCCTCGTCCACCTCCGGCCCCACGGGGTTCGCGGTCCCGTCGACGAATCCCAGCAGGTCACGTCGGTCGAAGGAGCGAAAGCCGACCGTCTCATCGACGACGGTCACGGCGTCTCCGAGCGCGTCCAACAGCCGAGTCTCGAAGAAGAAGCAGACGTCAGCCCGTTCCGCGCGGATATGGAACAGAAGGTCTCCGTCGGTTGCAGGTGCACTGTGCGTCGCACCCGCGACCGGTGTGAACTCGCGAAGCTCTTTCGGCCGTGCAGTGCCGACCAGAGAAGTCCAGACTCGGGTGCCGATGCCGACCGTGCAGGTGAGGCCGGCGTCGGGGAAGCGGAACGTGATCGCCTTCATCGTGTCGGCGAGTCCGGTGAGCGTCTCCCGCACCGTGTCAACGCCTGAGGGAGTCACGTTCACGATGAGGAAGACAGCGTTGGAGGTGAGCGGCGCTCCGGCTGCTTGCGTGGGACCGCTGATCACCGTGCTCATCGTGACATCCTTCCCGTGGCTGAGGGTTCCAGTGTCTCGAGCGGTCGTGGACTCGTCATGCGACACCTGTTGAATTCCGCTCCGACCGTTCGAGCGCGCGGCTCTCGACATCCGTCGAATGCGATGACGACACCGGATGCGGGTGAGTGGCGCGGCTGAGGCGTAGCGTCGGCGAAGGCTGCGGTGAACCTCCGCGCCGGACGCGAATGAGGATGCGATGACAGCTACTTCCGAACTCATGGCCACTCGACGACAGCGCACTGCCCCGTTCTGGGTCGTCGCCATCGCCTTCCTCCTCGTGATGGCGTACTCGACGGTCCCCACACCGCTGTACCCGCTCTACCAGGAGCTCGACGGGTTCCCCGTGTCAGTGGTGACCGTCGTCTTCGCCGCGTACGCAGTCGGGGTCGTCGCGAGCCTGTTCCTGCTCGGGCACGTCAGCGACTGGATGGGTCGGCGGCGCATGCTGGTCATCGCCATCCTGGTATCTGCGTTCTCCGCGGTCCTGTTCATGATCTTCACCGATGTGGCAGGCCTTCTCGTCGCTCGCGTCATCAACGGCGTCAGTATCGGCGTCCTCACCGCCACCGCGACCGCTCATCTCGGCGAGTTGCGCGCAAACGCACGACCGGACGAGAACGCGATCGTCGCCGCCTCCGTCGCCGGTGGCGCGAACCTCGGTGGTCTGGCGCTCGGACCGCTCATCGGAGGCCTGTTCGCCGACTACCTTCCCGATCCGCTCCACCTCCCGCACACCGTGTTCGCGCTCGTACTCATCGCGCTCGCCATCGCCGTTGCCCTGGTTCCCGAGACCGTCACACCTGAGCGACGGCGGTACCGTCCGCAGAAGATCGCGGTGCCGGCGTCCGCCCGCGGTGCGTTCGTCGCAGCGGGATTCGCTGCCTTCGCCGGGTTCGCGTTGTTCGGTCTGTTCACCTCCCTCGCACCGACCATCCTGGTCGGGACGTTCGACGAGCGCGGTCACCTCACCGCCGGCATGACGGTCTTCATCGTGTTCGGGTCTGCAGCAGCGGCTCAGGTGCTCCTTGCGCGCGTCGCTCGCCGCACGCAGTTGCTGTTCGCTGCCCTCGCATGCGGTAGCGGACTGGTGGCCATCGCCGTCGGTGCTCTCGCTCCGTCGTTCTGGCTGTTCCTGGTGGGAGGGCTCGTCGCTGGTGCCGGCGTCGGCGCCTTGTTCAAGTGCGCCCTCGCGACTGCGTCGGAAGTGGCAGAGCCCGGGCGGCGGGGCGAGACGCTCGCGGCGATCTTCCTCGTCGCGTACTGCGGCTTGGCCATCCCGGTGCTCGCCATCGGCGCTGCACTGACGGTGATCCCGCAGATCGTGGTGCTGCTGGTCTTCGTGGCAGCTGTCGCCGCAGTCACCGTCGTGGCGGCTCTGCGCATGCGGCGAATCGCCCGCTGAACACGAAGGGAGGGAGGTCCGTGCAGCCGCACCGGATCTCCCTCACCCGTGTGCTCAGCGATCGTGTCCGAGAGCAGCGGAGATGGCTGAGGGAAGTTCAGCGGTTCCGCCGTCGAGGCGCTGTCCGTTGAGGAAGAAGGTCGGGGTTCCATTCACGCCACTGCGGATGCCGCCCTCCTCATCTGCCTGAATCCGGGCGAGGTACTGCCGGCTTTCCGCGGCCGTCCGCAGTTCCACCAGGGAGAGTCCGAGCGTCGTGCAGATTTCTTCGTAGAGCGTTCGACCCAGACGTCCCTGGTTCTCGAACAGCAGATCGTGGGCCTCCCAGTACTTCCCGTGCTCGCCGGCGAACTCCGCCACGAATGCCGCATCCACGGCCTCGGCGTGCACATCGGCGAGGGGAAAGTTGCGGAAGATGAAACGGATCTGGTTTCCGTGCTCGGCCAGCAGCTCCTTCACGACGGGGTAGGCCGCACCGCAGTACGGGCACTGGTAGTCGCCGTACTCCACGAGGACGACCTTCGCGTCTTCCGGCCCGGTGCTGTGGTCCTGGGCGGTGACGGGGATACGAAGCGAGGACATGGCCTCTCCTTTCACTGAGCGGTTGTGTTGGGTGCCGGGGGCAGCGCGCCGAGTGCGTCGAGCACGCCGTCCACACCGGGGTTGAGAGCGACGGGCGAGAGATAGCTCCAGGCGATGGTTCCGGCAGCGTCGATGACGAACAGTGCTCGGCGGCTTTCGCCGGTCACCTCGTCGTACGCGCCGTACCGGCGAGAGACTTCGCCTTTCGGCTCGAAGTCGCTGAGCAGCGGAAAGTGCAGCCCGTGAGCCTGGGCGAACGCCTCGTGCGACCAGACGTTGTCGACGGACACCGCAAGCACCTGCGCGTGGCGTTCGTGCAGCAGCGGCAGGGCGGCGTTGACGACGGAGAGCTCATCCCCGCAGACGGGGCTCCAGTCGGCAGGGTAGAAGGCGAGGACGACGGGCGCACCGCGCAGCTCGCTGAGGTTCAGGACCTGGTCTGCGGTGACTCTCAATGCGAAGTCGGGAGCCGGTGTCCCAGCGGGAAGTATCGACGGGGTGTCGTCAGGCATGAGATCTCCGATCCACTGCATGCCGTGGCCCATCCACGGCACCGCCCACGCTACGAAGCGAGGGCATGCCGCGCTTCCGACGAATGACGAACCTCGGTACATCGCGCGTGCAGGCATGCACAGCGTGTCGATGAGGGACTGGACGGACGTCGGAAGGACGCACGCGGATGCCGCCTTAGCGTGAGATCACCGACAAGAACGGAGGTGCACCGTGGACGACGTTCACCGCGAAGCGCTCGGTGGCATACAGCAGTTGGAGCGCGAGCTCATCGTTCGCGACTTCGTATCCCTCCTGAACGACGGGGCGCACAGGGAGCTCTACCCGTTCCTCACCGATGACGTGCTGTACCGCCCATCACCGGCTCGAATCATCGAAGGACGGAGTGCCGTGACTCGCATGCTCGCGGACATGCACGCGAGCTTCGATGAGTGGTCGACGACCATGGTTTCCGTCGCGGTGCGGGGCGATACCGTCCTGACCGAGCAGCGGCTGCGGCTCCGTCTCGCAGGCTCCGCCGCCGTCGAGGTGATGGGATTCTCCAGCTTCCGGCTGCAAGGGTTCCAGATCTGTGCGTGGCATCAGGTCCATGCGTGAGCGGTCTAACCTGCATGACGGCGCTGCCGACGCTTTGCCTCCCAGCCACGAAGCTCGGCCCGGGAATTCACACCGGTCTTGGCGTACATATGACGAATGTGGGAGATGACCGTGTGGGGCGACATGAACAGGGCATCCGCGATCTGCTGCGTCGTCGCGCCGTCGGACACGAGGTCGAGGACCTGCTGCTCCCGTGCCGAGAGAAGCTGGGGCTTATGCAGCTGACGAGGCCTGCGGAGGATCCCGCGGCCACGCAACGCCTGCAAGACGCGACTCGCATCGCGCACCGCCCCTAGAGACTCGTAGATGGCGAGCGCTTCACTGAGCGAAGCGACGGCACGGTCGGCTTCGTGATCCACGGCGTCGCACTGCTCGAGGACGCGCGCGAGCACGAGGGGGCGCGACAGCTCGCGGAGCACGGACACCGCCTGGCTCGCTGGCGCGAACTCGCCGGAGACTCTGCTCTGCACGGCCGCCGCTATCGCTGCGGCCAGCGGATTCCTCGGGTTGTGCCGATGACGTCTCTCTGCCCGCGTGGCCACCGCGGCCGCCATGGAGGAGTCGCCTGTGCTGAGGGCGAGATCGAGGAGGACGAGATCGTCGGCGAAGTCGACGGGTGTCGTCATCGCGGGGATGGGCTGATCCAGCGACTGCACGGCGAGATCTGCCAACTGCACGGCCTCCGCCCACTGGCCCCGGTCGATGGCAGAGAGAGTGAGCATCCATCGTCCGGCTCTGGTGACGCCCGGCCCTTCGGCCAGGGCCGTCATGATGGGTCCTGCCTGCGCGCGGGCCTGCACGTCCCCTGTGTGCAGGGCGATGCGGAAAAGCACGACGCCAGCGGTGGCGTGAGCGAAGTCTCCGAGATTCAGTTCTTCGGACAGCGACAGGACCGATTCGGCTTGGACGCGCGCGTCTTCCAGTCGCCCGAGTTCGTACAGGACACGGGCTCGGATCATCATCCAGTACGCCTCCGCAACGACGGCGTGCGCACGACGCGAGTCTGCGAGCCCGGCATCCACCATCGCGAGCGCGCGATCCGGATCGCCGAGGGAATTGTGCAGGAAAGCAGCCCACAACCCTTCGGGAAGCCACCGAGCAGGATCCAGCCCTGCCTCGGAGACGCGCGATGTTGCGGCCTCGATGAGACGGACCGCCTCGTCGAAGCGACCACTGTTGAGCGCGTAGACAGACTCCGTGGCGTCGACAGTCGCCAGAGCGAGGTGGTCGGTCGCGGGGTCAGCTATCTCGCGAGCTCGTGCGAGAGTCTCTGTGAGCCCGACGAAGTCGGCCTTGTTGGCGCAGTTCAACGCGCGCACTGCGAGAAGCTCCGCACGGGTCTGTCGGGCGATATCGGGGAGCGCCAGCGCCAGATCGCACGTCGCGATGGCCTGGTCGAAGGATGTCTCTGTCTGCCTGCGAGCCACTGCCAGCATCGACCGCGCTCGTGATTGCGGGGAGAGGTAGGGAGTGAGGTCGTGAGCCGCTGCGTCCGCGGTCACATGGCGTCCATCGGCCCACAGGTACGGCAGCATCTCTGCCGCGTCTTCCGCGAATTGCGGCACATGGCGGGCCAGCTGGAGAGCTGCCTCAGCGAGGTCCGCCGCCTGGGCGGAGTCTGATGATGCGAGCTGGTGAGCTGCGCGACGGATCAGGTCGAAGGAGTCGCGGTCGCCCGGGTACGCGGTCTCCACCAATGCCGCGGCCACAGCCGACGCTGGTTCACCCGAGGCGATTCTCAGTCGAACGACCTCGCGGAGCATGGCCCGGCGAAGTGCAGGCGGGATGGTTGCCTCCGCTGCTTCGCGAATCGTGTCGTGGAGGAACGACATCCTGTCATCATCTTCGACGAGAAAATCGCCGGCCAGAAGTTGCTGTATCGCGGGAGCGGAGCTTATGGCGGTCTGACCTGTCGCAGCCAGCACATTGCCGAGGGTGAACGTGCGACCGAAAAGGCTTGCGACCTGAGCGAAGTGCAGCGCCTCCGGGGAGAGCTGCTCGATGCGGACACGCGATGAGGCACCGAATCGCGCGGGAATCGCATCGGTCACCGCGTCGACAACCCCATCCTCCTCCACGAGGAGATTCTCTTCCCGCAGACCCCGCATCATCTCGACGATGAGCAGCGGTACGCTCGCCGTGCGTTGGAGAGCATCCACCAGCTTCGGTCCAGGCTTACCACCAGCGAGGTCCGCAGCGATGGCGCGAGCTGCCGTCGCCGCCACGGGAGACAGATCAAGGATCACCCCGTTCGCTTCCAAGAAATGAAGAGACTGAGAATGCGCTGCACGTGCGCGTCCCGTTCGGCTGGCGAGTACCCAGGCGATGGGTTGGTCGCCCAGCTCACGTACAAGGGAGACCAGGACAGTCAGCGAGGACGCGTCAAGCCACTGCAGGTCGTCGACGACGACCACGACACCCTCGCCGTCGGTCGCAGCGCTTTCCAGGCCGTCCGCGAGAAGCCTGGTCACCCAGTACTGCGGCTCGGAACCGGCGAGTGCAGCGCGAAGGTCGGTGTCGCGGATCAGCGCAGGCTCGGAGCGGCGGCCGGCCTCGAGGAGCGCTCCGAGCGGAACAGCGCTCGAGTCGACGTCGGGCGTGATGGTGAACGTCCGCCAGCCACGGGACTCGGCTGCCGCGATGAGTTCGGCAAGTATCCGCGTCTTGCCCATACCCGGGCGCCCACGAAGGAGCACGGGACGTCCGCGTCCGCTCATCGACGCGGTCATGGCATCGAGCATCGCCCCGACTTCGCTCGCACGTCCACGCAGAGGGCTCGCCGGTGTCTCCGTAGCGCCTGCAAGATACATCCGATCTGACACTGGGGTCGGGCCGGAGGGGCGATCCTGCATAGACCGATTATGGCAAAGCCACGACCGCCATCGGGCTCCGGGTCAGCCTGGTTCGACTCGCGATCGACAGGATGTGGGGATATGGATGCCCTGCGCAGGTGATGTGGACGAGGAGCGCGGGACCGTACGGTGACTGACGATCCCCCGAATCTGCCCCGAAGGACCCTGATGAACGCTTCCTCCCTCAATCTCGGTCACTACCTTCGCGCTCGCCGCGCCGTGGTGCAGCCGGAGGAGGTGGGGCTGGACCGGCAAACCGGGCGACGAGTCCCGGGACTGCGCAGACGCGAGGTCGCTGAACTCGCGGGAATCAGTGCCGAGTACTACCTGAGGATCGAACAGGGTCGCGTGCCCCGCCCTTCCGAGCAGGTTCTTACCGCATTGGCCGGCGCGCTTCGCCTGGGTGCGACCTCGTTCGCCTACATGATGCAGATCTCGTCTGACCGTCCGTTCGCGCCGAGCGAGCCACCAGCGGACTCCGCGGACAGGATCACTCGGACTCTGGGTCGCTGGACGCACACGCCGGCGTATATCTCCGACCCGTACCGTGACATCGTGGCGTCGAATCCGTTGGCGACGGTGTTCGGCTTGGGTGGTCTCTCCGTGGGCGGAAATCAGGTCATCAACCTCTTCAATGCCCGCATGAAACGCACGCTCGTCGAGTGGGAGGAGATGACTCGGTCGGCGGTCGCGACGCTGCGTCGTGATGCACATCCTGACGCGCCTCGGCTTCGAGAGATCGTCGACGAGCTCTCGAGCGACCCGGATTTCTCGAGGATCTGGGCGCGGCATGATGTCTCAGGCCCTGAGGATGCCCTGTTTCGCGTCGACATCGATGGTGTCGGGACGATTCCCGTGGACGCTCAGAACTTCGCGATCCGTAGCATTCAGGGGTATCAGCTCACCGTGCTGTCCGCGCCGTCGGGCACGATCACGGAATCAGTCTTCGCTTCGCTCGCCGCAGGATTGCCCGGCGGCGCGCCCTCATCGCTCGCCGGCGCAGAGCAATGACGGCTCTGCGAAAGGGGTACGAACTCGGCCTCCCAGGGTTCGCATCCTCGACCGTAGCGTCAATCCTCGGGGACAAGAACGACCGATGGGATGACCACCAGATGCACGATTCCGAGACGCGACTGCTGGGGCGCAGTCTGGACCTGCAGGACCTCGTCGACGAGCTGGCCGAGACCCTCGGCCGGTCGGTCGTCATAAACGACAACGCGTACCGACCGGTCGTCTCCAGCGTCCAGGGCGACGAGATCGACGACCTTCGGGCCCGAGCCCTTCTTCGTCGAGGTACTCCCGCACGAGAGCGCGAGTACCTCGAGAGCCTCCACCTCCCGCTTGCTCGAAGGCCCCAGACTGTGGATCTACGGCAGTTCAACGCTCACGAGCGGTTAGCTGTCCCGATTCGATCCGACGACGAGCTGCTCGGGTTCCTGTGGCTCATCACAGGAGGACTCCCGCCGCTGCGGGAGGAGCACTTCCGCGCTATCGACGCCGCGGTCGATGTGGTGCGGGACTCGCTTTCGGCTCGCGCGCACAACCATGCCCTGTCCGCGCGCGAAACCGTCATGCGTTCTCTGTTGGCGAGCGACCCTGTTGTCCGGAGAGACGCACTGAGCGTTGCTGTCCGAGCACATGGCGTGACGCGCGGGGAGGAGACCGTCGTTCAGGCGGTCGCCATCGGTCATGACACGGGAGTCGTCCAACGGGCGTCGCTCGGGCGTGCATTGGAGAGCGTCGCGAGAGCAACGTTGACGTTCATCGGCGAGGTCGGCGCGGCGCTGATCTTTCTCGGTCGCGCGGACAGCGTCGAGCAGGTGAGCACGATGGTCGCCGCGGAAGCCGAACGTGCCGGAGTGCTCCTTCGGGCCATCGGCTCGGCTTCCCTCTCGGAGACGGATCATGACCTTCGCCCCGTCGTCGATCGAGCGTTGGCGACGGCGGCTGTGGCGGAGATGCTTCCACAACTCGGGACCAGTCTGCGCGCCGAGGAGATCGGTCCGTGGCTGCTGATAGCGGATGTGGTCACCGACCCGAATCGGCTGCAGTGGTACTCCCCTGCCGCCTACGCTCTGATCCACGACTCCGACCAGCTCCGACGCCACACCGTCGAGGCGCTGCTTGACAACGCTCACCAGGTCCGGAAGGTCTGCGACGTGCTGCACATCCACCGGACCACGTTGTACTACCGGTTGGAGAACATGCCTGACGTCGTGCGCGACGCGCTCGACGACGGAATGAAGCGCAGTGCACTGCACCTCGGCTTGAAGCTTGCCGCGTATTGGGAGAATGCCGGTCACATCCGATGAAGTACGAGGAGCGCACGGTTCGCACCACCGATGGTGTCGCACTTGTCGTTCGCGACACCGGCGGCGACGGAGTGCCGCTCGTCCTCCTGCACGGCTGGTCACAGTCCCAGGCGATGTTCCGCGGACAGCTTGAGGGACTCGCTCCCCGGCGCGTCATCACCTACGACATGCGTGGCCATGGCGATTCCGAGAAGCCGCTGTACGGCCTCCGCATCGCGCGACTGGCCGCCGATCTCCGTGATGTTCTGGCTGACCTCTCGCAGCCGCAGTTTGACGTTCTCGGGTGGTCCATGGGGGCGTCGGTCATCTGGTCCTACCTTGAATTGTTCGGGTCCGGCCTCGTTCGCTCACTCACACTTGTCGACCAACCATCTGCTGTGGTCGCCCAGGCGTGGATGTCATCGGCCGAGACCGCGTCCGCGGGCAGCATCCTCCCCGTCGACGGACTTTCCGCCCTCGCCGCGGCCATCGCGTCCGACGACGGCGAAAGCGCGGTGCGTGCGTTCGTCAGAGGCATGTTCACCGGGCCGGTGGACCACGATCTGTGGGAGTTCATAACCCAGGAAGTAGGGAAGACGCCCCGCCAGATCGCGGCTCCGTTGCTCTTCGACCACGGCGCTCAGGATTGGCGCAGCCTGTTGCCCCGTATCCGGATACCCACCCTCGTCTTGGGATGCGATGGCAGCCACGTGTCTCCCGACTCGCAGCGCGACGTCGCCTCCCGCATCCCTGGATCGGTCGTTCACATCTTCCCTCGCGACGTCGCGAGCTCCCACTTTCCGTTCCTCCAGAATCCGGCAGCCTTCAACGACGTGGTCGCTGAGTTCCTGCGGTCGGTCGATTCTCGCGCGTGCGACATCCGTCCAGTGAAGTGACGACAGTCCGTCGGATCGTCTGAAACATCGCTCGGCCTAGCTTCGAAGCAGGGCCGGATACACCGGTGGAAGGAAGCGTGGAATGTCTGTGAACCCCACCGTCGTGCTTGTGCACGGCGCGTTCTCCGATGGAATGAGCTGGTCCCCGGTGGTGATGAGGCTGCTGGGGAGCGGAGCGGACGTGCGGGTCCCCGCGATCTCCAACCGAAGCCTGTGCGACGACGCAGCCTACGTGCGCTCGTTCGTCGAACGCGTCGACGGACCGGTGCTGCTCGTGGGTCACTCGTATGGCGCGACAGTCGCGAGCGTTGCCGGGACCGCCGCCAACGTCCGCGGTCTCGTTCTTGTCGCGGGATACGTGCTCGAGGAGGGCGAAAGCGCTGACGAATTACATCGGAGATTCCCTGACGCGGATGCGGTGCCGTTCCTCCAGTACGACACCTACCCCGCAGAGGGCGAGACGCACCGGGAGGTCAGCATCGCAATCGACGAGTTCCCGTTTCTCGCAGCCCTCGGCATCCCGTCCGACGAGGCTGCTGTGCTCGCCGTGACGCAGCGGCCGCTCGCCGCAGCCGTGCTCGCCGAGCGCGCGAACGCCGCAGCCTGGAAGACTCTTCCGACCTGGGGCGTCGTCGCGAGCGCCGACCGCGTCGTCAATCCCGACGCTGTGCGCTTCGGGCTCGAACGAGCGAACGCACGCGAGATCGTGGAGATCCCTGCACCGCACCTGGTCACTCACACGCACCCGGGCGACGTGGCCCGACTGATTCTCGACGCCGCGCGCTCCACGCTCTCGTAGGCGATCCCGGAGCATCACCATGACGACGGCACCTTCCCTCTCACGCTCAGCATCACGGCGATCTCGGGCTGATGCCCGTGACCACTCGTTCGCCGCCCTCAGCGTGCCCGCGTTCCGCCTCCTCTGGATCGCCGGGCTGATCAGCAACATCGGCACCTGGATGCAGAGCGTCGGAGCCCAGTGGCAGCTTGTCGACGACGGCAGCAGCGCTGCCGTCGTGGCGCTCGTGCAGACAGCATCGGCCGCGCCCGTGCTTCTTCTGGCGTTGCCTTCCGGTGTTCTCGGAGAGTTCCTCAATCGGCGTCGTGTCCTCATCGTCGCTCAGGTCGTCCAATTGGGCGCTTCCCTTGCACTCGCCTTGCTCTCCGGCGGCGGGGGTCTGACGCCGGCGGCGCTGCTGACGTTGACCTTCGTCTTGGGGGCGGCAGCGGCGGTACAGATGCCTGCCGCGCAGGCCATCACCTCAGACGTGGTGCCAGCACGTCTGATCCCGGACGCGGCATCGCTCAGCTCGATCAGCGTCAATGTCGCCCGTGCCGTGGGGCCTGCGGCTGCAGGGCTGCTCATCGCGCAGCTCGGCGTCACCGCCGTGTTCATCGCGAACGCGGCGTCGTTCGTCCTGTATCTCGTGGCTCTGCTGGCCTGGCGCACATACGTCGCGCCGCTGTCGCGACCGGAGCCGTTCCTCGATGCCACTCGCGCGGGGCTTCGCTACGTCCTCCACGCACGGGTCATCAGATCCTTGTATGTCAGGCTCGTCCTGTTCCTCCTCCCGGCGAACGCCCTGTGGGCGCTACTGCCGGTGCTCGCGCAGAAGACCTTCGGGCTGGGCGCCGCTGGATACGGCCTTCTTCTCGCCGCTCTCGGTGGCGGATCCATCGCCGGTGCGTTGCTGTTGCGGGCCGCGCGCTCACGTTTGGGTGTCAACGGCGTGCTCCTGGCGTCGATGGCCGGTTTCGGGGTCGCTCTGTGCGCGCTGCTGCTGACGAACAGCCTGTGGGTCGTGGGATTCGCGATGGTCGGCGCGGGCATGGGATGGATCGGCGTCATCGCCACGGTGAACGGCGTGGTGCAGGGTTTCCTGCCTGCGTGGGTACGCACTCGCGGTCTGTCCATCTATCAGCTCGTGCTCTTCGGTGGCACGGCTGTCGGGTCGGCGGTAGCGGGAGCCATAGCTGGCGCGGTAGGAGCTGAAACGGTGGTTGTGTCCGCCGGTTTCATCATCCTTGCGCTGGCGACTGCTCAGCTGCTGCTTCCCGTTCGAGTGCCAGTGGGGATCGGACGGGGCATCGTGAGCATTGAGGAGAGCCCCGGCCCGGAAAGGTCTGCGGATGAGCGGGCTGCCCTCGTCACGGTGAGCTACCTCGTGCCTCTCGAGAACAGGGAGGAGTTCCGCTCTGTGATGGGAATGGTCGCGCAGACTCGCTATCGCACGGGCGCGCGAACCTGGCACATGTACGAGACGACCGAGCGGCCGGACGAGATCGTGGAGATGTACACGCTGGGAAGCTGGCGCGAGCACATCGCGCAGCTGCGCAGCCGTCACACCGAGTGGGATGCCGACCTGCTTCGGCGTGCTGCTGCGCTGAGCACTCGAGAGCCGCTCGTGGAGCACTTCGTTGATCTCCCGGTCTCCCGGCACTCCGAGAACGGGCGTGCACATCCTTCGCCCAGCGAGCGTCTGTCGCGGCTCACCCGCACCGGCGCTCGCTCGGCGGACGGGTTCGCCCCGCCTCTCTCGGCGCGTTGACTCAGCCAGGACTGGCCATCGCTGGCGCCGTGTCCGTGCATCCTGTACGGCAGTCGTGATCGTGCGCGACATTCGTCTGACGGGCACGGCGAACATCGCGAATAGCGTGAGGGCATGAGCCCAACGAGCCGAACGACGTACGACATCGCCATCGCAGGCGGGTCGCTCGGAGGGCTCTTCACTGCGGCTCTGCTGCACAGAACCGGTCATCAGGTTCAGGTCTTCGAGAAATCGATGAGCGGTCTCCGCGCGCGCGGTGCAGGACTCGTCGCGCAGGACCAGATCTTCACGACGCTCGATGCCATCGGGCTTCCACGCTCGGCCGTTCCCGGCGCGACCTCAACGGAGCGCATAAGTCTGGACCGCGCCGGCGCGGTGCGGCATCGCGAACGGGCGACTCAGACGCAGTTGTCCTGGGATCGCCTCTACGATGCGCTGAGGTCGGCGGTGCCCGACGACCGCTACCATCTCGACGCAGCCGTCCGTGACGTGCACGCGGACCGCAGTCGAGTGACCTTTCGTACATCGGCGGGCGCGCACGACGCCGACCTTCTGGTCGCCGCCGACGGCGCTCAATCCCAGGTACGCAGCGAGATCGTGCCCGGGGTCGCCCGACCCCGATATGTCGGGTACTCGATCTGGCGCGGCATCGTCCCGGAGGCGGCCGTCCCGCCGCAGGCGGCGTCCACACTCTTCCAGCGGATGACGTTCTACACGGGCCCCGGTGAGCATGCGCTCGGTTATCTCGTTCCCGGGCCGAATGGTGAGACGATGCCTGGGTCCCGACGCTATAACTGGGTGTGGTATCGCGGGCTGGACTCGGGGCGGATGTCAACTCTGATGACGGCCGCGGGGCGACCACCGCAGGCCATGTCACTCGCCCCGGGACAGACTCCGCAGGGGGTCGTCGACGTGCTCGTCGAGCAGGCACAAGACCGCCTCCCTCCGCAGCTCGCGTCAGTGGTGGCACTTGAAGGTCGTCCATTCCTGCAAGGAGTGCTCGACTTCGTCGCACCGAGCCTCGCTCATGGCCGCGCACTCCTTCTCGGTGACGCCGCGGCCGTGGTGCGACCGCACACCGCGATGGGCGCCGCGAAGGCTGCGGGCGATGCGCTCGATCTCGCTTCCCTCCTTCAGGACTTCTCCGTCGAGGACACCTTGCGGGCGTACAACAGCACGCGATTGCCCATCGCTCGGAATATCGCGCGGTACGGCATCGCCCTCGGCGAAGGTCTCCCACTCCTGTGACGGCACCACGTTCCCACCACTTACGAAAGAAGGATGATGAGCACTCCCCCTGACCTCACCGGCACCGTCGATGAACGCACCCGGCAGCTCGCCTCGACCCCGGTCGAGGAACAGACAACGGAATGGCTTCGGCGCCAACTCGACGCTGCCCTAGTCTCCTGGGCGCAGGACCGTACCGCGCTCGACATCGATGAGGAGGCGCGTACAGACTTCTGAGCGTTCTGGACACGGCTGCTCCACGGCGCCTGGTGACTCCTCGCCCGACTGAGCGCTTCTCCTGGTCACCCCTCGGGCAGATACCGGCTCAGGTGCTCGAACGGCGGCTGGGAAGAGACGTGCGACACCGCCGCGGATCCGACCGCGCATGCGGCCGCAAGCGCGTCGAACGGAGAATGGCCCGCGCGAAGTGCGAGGACGAGCGCGGCGCAGAAGGCGTCTCCCGCACCGACGGTGTTCACCGCTTCGGCAGGGACGCCGTCGGCGCGGGCGATCTCCTCACCGCGACGGAACAGGGCCGCGCCCGCGGCTCCGTAGGTCACCGCGACCATCCGGGCATCGGCGAGCTCGGGCAGGAGGTCGCGTTCCGTCTCGTTGACGATGAACAGGTCCACCCGCCGAAGCAGCTTCTCGGGCAGCCGCCGGGCGGGGGCGGCGTTGACGGCGATGAAGCCCGTCGCCGTGGCGGCGACCTCTTCGACGACAGACAGTGCGATCTCCAACTGCAGGAGCACCGCGTCGTCGTCCCCGAAGTCGACGCCGTCGAGGCGGACGTGATCGTTCGCGCCCTGGCAGACGGCGATCTGATTCTCCGCAGTGGCGTCGACGACGATCAAGGCCGTGCCCGTGGCCGCATCCACGGTGCGGAGGTCCGTCGTGTCCACACCGGCCTTCTCCATCTCCGATCTGGTCCACGCCCCGTCGGCGTCATCCCCCACTGCTCCCACCATCCGCACGCGCGCACCGAGCTTCGCAGCGGCGACGGCCTGGTTGGCGCCTTTGCCGCCGAGGTCGCGGGCGAGGCGCCCGCCGGCTACGGTCTCGCCCGCAGTCGGAAGACGCTCGACGAAGGCGGTGACGTCGACGTTGGCGCTGCCGACCACAACGAGGGACGGAAGAGGAGCAGAGGTCATGGGGGCTGCTTTCTGATCGGATCGGAGGCGTACGGACAGTGCGGCGATCGGTGCCGACTTGACGTTCCCGCCAAACAGTGTAAACGTTTACGCAACGACATCTGCAAAGGAGCACCATGAGCATTCCCGTCCTTCTCGACTGCGATCCTGGCCACGACGACGTCTTCGCCATCTGGCTCGCGGCCGGAAACGACGCCATCGATCTCCGTGGTGTCACCACCGTCGGCGGCAATGGTTACCTGGAGCACACCACCCGCAATGCGCGGATCGCGCTCACGGTCGCCGGTGTGACCGACGTGCCTGTGGCGGCCGGAGCCGATAAGCCGCTCAAGCGAGAACTCACCCCCGGCGCGTGGATCCACGGAGACAACGCCCTGGGTGGTCCCGTGCTCCCGGAGCCGACGGTCCCGCTCGATCAGCGCCACGCCGTGCAGTTCCTTGCCGACACGCTCGCAGCTTCCACGGAGCCCCTCACCGTCATCCCCACGGGTCCCCTGACCAACATCGCCCTCCTGCTGCAGCAGCATCCCGAGGTCGCACCGAAGATCCAGGAGATCATCTGGATGGGCGGTTCCACCGGCCGCGGCAACGTCGGCGCCTACCCGGAGTTCAACGCCTGGGCCGACCCCGAGGCCGCAGCGGTCGTCTTCGCCTCCGGGCTGCCCCTGACGATGGTCGGACTGAACATCTCGCACCAGGCGCTGATCACCGAAGACGTGATCCAGCGCATCGGTGCGGTCGGCAATGCGACCTCCGCGTTCGGCGTCGAGCTGATGCGCTTCTTCTGCAGCACCTACGAGAAGGCCGAAGGGATGCCCGAAGGCCCGCTTCACGACCCGATCACGGTGGCCATCGCGATCGATCGCGCCGTCGCCTCCGTTCAGCGCTGCCACGTCGACATCGAGACGACGGGCGAGTTCACCGCAGGAGCGACCTGCGTCGATCTGCACGACATGCTCGGCAAGGAGCCCAACGCCGACGTCGCGATCACGCTCGATGTTCCGAAGTTCTGGGACCTCGTGACGGATGCCGTCGCCGCGCTGGCCTGACGCTCAGTGGTCGGCAGACGTGGACTCGGCGACGCGCAGGCTGGGGGCGACCCGGCTCAGCACGTACGGGGCGTCGGGTTCGTCCATGCGGCGGGTCAGCGCCTCCACGGCTTCGCGCGCGAGCTCGTCGAACGGCTGCACGACGGTCGTCAGACGGGGTTCGCACACGTCGGCGAGCATCGTGCCGTCGAAGCCCGTGACCTGCACGTCGGAGGGCACATGAACCAGCGCGCGCTTCAACGCGGCGATGACTCCGGCGGCGACCAGGTCGTCACCGGCCACGATCGCGTCCGGGAGCGGACCGCGCGACAGCAGCGTGCGCGCCGCCTCCTCGCCGAACCGCAGCAGGTACTCCCCGAAGATGTTCTCCTCCCGGGGGAGTGCTCGCGCGCGCACCGTGTTCTCGAAGGCCTCGCGCCGCTCGCGCCCCACCGAGGTGACGTCGTTTCCGGAGACCAGCACGAGTCGCGTCGCCCCGGCGGCGGTCAGATGCGCGATGGCGAGTTCGATGCCTCGGTGATTGTCCACACCGACGAAGTCCGCCGGAAGGTCGATCACCCGACGGTCCAGCTGTACCAGCGGCACCCGCGTCGCGGTGTCGGCCACTGCATCGAAAGACAGCTCGGCGTCCGAGGGAACGACGAAGACGCCCTCGACCCGGCGCTCGACGAGCATGCGAAGCCGGTCGCGTTCGCGCTCGACGTCGCCGTGCGAATCGGCGATGACGAGATCGAAGCCCCGTTGCTGCAGGTGGTCTTCGAGACGATGGATGAGCTCACCGTAGAACGGATTGCTGATCACGGGGACGACCACGCCGATCGTGGCGCCCGTACCCGCGCGCAGTCCTCGTCCGATGAGATTGACGCGGTAGCCCAGCCGCTCGGCCACCGCTGCCACGTGCTCGGCCGTCTGCGCCGAGACCCGGTCCTTGCCGGTCAAGGCGCGAGAAGCGGTCGCGATCGACACTCCCGCAGCAGCGGCGACTTCGTGCAGCGTGACGGATGCTCTCTTCACCGAATCCTCGACCTCACCCTTGTGCCGTCGTCGACACCCTGACTCCAAAGATACGGCGGGCGTAAAGGATTACGCACGCACAGACCCCAGCCCCCACACGAAGAAGTGAGATATGACCAACCAGCAAGAAGCGGTTCGCACCGGCACCGGTGTGGTGCCCCTGATGATCGCCCTCCTCGCCGCGTGCCTGGCGTTCCAACTGAATGCCAGCATGCTGAGCCCCGCACTGGTCACCATGGAGCGCGAGCTCCACGCCACCGCCACCGAGATCGCGTCGACCCAGACCGTGTTCTTCACGGCGGCCGCGCTGTTCACTCTGTTCCTGCCGCGACTGGGTGACCTGATCGGACGCCGCCGCGTCCTGGTCGGCATGCTCCTCGTGATGGCGGTCGGCTGTGTGGTCGCCGCGCTCGCCACGAATGTGCCGATGTTGTTCATCGGCCGCCTCATCCAGGGCGTGTCGGGACCGGTGGTTCCGCTGTGCCTGATCATGCTCCGCGCAGCGGTCAAGGATCCCAAAGCGTATGGCACCCTGCTCGGCGTCGTGACCGCGGTGAATGGTGGGATCGCGGGCGGCGACGCTTTGCTCGGCGGATACCTGGCGACCAACCACGGCTTCGCGTCGATCTTCTGGACCATGGCCGGTGTGGCCATCGCGGCGGCTCTGGTCGTGCGGCTCCTTGCCCCGGAGACGATGGCCGGCGATCGCCCGCGGATGGACTGGTGGGGTGCGCTCCTGCTCGTCGTCTCGGTCGGCTCGATGCTCGTGGCCGTCAACGAACTGGGAAAGCTGGCCGAGGCCGACGTTCTCCTCGTCGTCGTGCTCGCCGCCGTGGCCGTCGCCTCCTTCCTCGCCTTCTGGAAGCTCGAAGATGCCATCTCCGACCCGCTGGTCTCGACGACGCAACTGAAGCAACGCTCGACCTGGGCTCTCGCGGCCACCTCGTTGCTCACCCTCGGCGGGATCTTCGCGATCATGAACGGCGTCGTACCTGCCCTGGCGCAGGACACCTCGTTGGGGCTGGAGATGAGCGCGGAGGAAGTGTCGCTGTGGATCCTGATGCCGTATGCGCTCGCCGGACTGCTTATGGGCCCGCTCAGCGGCAGGCTCGCCGCCACCGTCGGCTACCGCACCATGCTGCGCGTCGGCCTCGGCGGGACCATCGCGGTGCTCGCGCTCATGGTCGTCAACGTCGAGACCAGCTCTCGTCTCGTTCTGCTGCTGCTGTCGATCGCGGCCGGCATCACCTACGCCGGAATCGGCAACATCATGCTCAACGGCTTGGGCGTGGTCCTCTCGCCGAAGGAGCGTCCCGGGTCCCTGCCCGGCCTCAACACCGGAGCGATCAACCTCGGCGCCGGCCTCAGCTTCGTCCTGATCTACGCGGCACAGACCTCGTTCACCGCGGAGGCGGGAAGTCCGGCCTCCGGCTACGTGGCCGCACTGATCACCGGCGCCGTCGTGCTCGTCGGGGCGCTCGTGTTCTCGCTGTTCATCCCGAAACCGGTGAACGCGGAGCTGAGGTCGTGAGCGGCTCCATCGCGCCCGATCTCAGCCGAGCGGCCCCTCGAGAACGGTGAGGATGTCCGCTTCCTCGAACCCGATGGCCCTGTTCAGAGCGAGCATCGGCGCGTTCGACAACGCGGTGTAGGTCTGCAGGAACCGGGAGGATGCGCTCTCCGGCAGACTCATGAGCCGGCGGAGGTTGGCCATCTTCAGAGCGCGGCCGATCCCGCGACCCCGCATCGTCTTCTCGACGAAGGTGTCGTCCTGATGGACGATCTCGGGGTCGTGGCGCGAGAGCAGGATCTCGGTGTATCCGACAGCGGCCTGGTTCGCGCTGGCGAGGCTTCGTACCAGGAGGTAACCCTGGTCGACCATGCGACGTTCGTTGCGACGGACCGCTTCGACGTCAGCGGGGACGGCCGTACGGGTGAGATCCCCCAGCGGCACGTCATCGGACATCCGGGAGCGCAGGACAGCCCAGCTCTCCAGCAGGGAATCCGGGCACGATCCGACCCAGGAGAGGACGTCGACGCCGGACGGCGTGCGATTCGGCGATTCGAGGGCGATCGGAAGGTCGAGCACCTGCCTGCTTTCGCGGACGCCGACATCCAGACCCTCGGAGAGAGCGAAGGCGACCCCCGCCTCCGAGTACGTCTCGGCCCGTATCGTCGAGGCGACGGTGCGGAACGTTCCCCGAACGGCGCCGAGCAGCACTCGACCGACACCCTGCCGCCGGAATCCGTCGAGCACGGCGATCTCCACGTCCGCCGGCTCTTCCGGATTCGCGTGAGCCTCTGCGGCTCCGACGGACACCCCGTCGATCTCGGCGAGCAGCAGCACCGACCTCCGGGTCGGATGCGGATTCTGAAACTGCGCGATCGCCGCGTCGTCGCTGCGAGCCCAGACCCTCTGCCGTCCGACCGCGTAGCCGTCGCGCAGGAGGCCGTTCCATCGCCGCAGCTGGGCGACCTGCTGCGGGTCGACGGTCGAGACTCGGAGGCTCACGGGGTCATGGCGCTTTCGGTGTTCGTCCACGGGTATGGGCACCGCTCAGCCTGCCACGTGGGCGGTGCCCCTGCCCGGAGGCGCCCCCTGGGGCCGCGCGAGAGCGGACCGTCCCTCAGGCGACGGAGACGTACCCGCTCGAGGAGTCGTCCTCGACCAGGCGGTACGCGAGCACTCCGCCCGTGTGCTTCCGCGACCGGCGCCACACGCGTTCGTGCTCTCCGGTCGCGTAGTCGAGCACGATCCATTCCGGAGTCTGCGACTCGCGCGGAGCGACCACGTACGAAGAGCTGCCGAGGCCGACCGAGCCGAGCTGGGCGATGAAGTGATTTTCCGTCGCTCCGACAGGTGGCGTGCGGCAGAGGTCGCTCGGGCGGATGCGCATGGTGACGTGGGGCCGTCCCGCTTCGCGGCTCATGCGGACTCCCCCGCACGAGCGCCCAGCTCGCGGAGGTCGCGCATCCCGTGAGCGTCGAGGTAGGCGCGGATGGTGTCGTGCACGATGCGGATCTGCGCCTCGTTGCCCATCGCGGCCTGCATGACGCCCATCGACGGCGCAGGCTTGCCGTTCACGCGCTCGAGCGCCTCCCACACGATGTCCTCGCGCGAGCCGCGTCCCATCGCGTGCGGCATCGAACTGAACACAGGACTCGGCGTCCAGCCGGAGCGGGTCTCGTCCATCAGGGTTCCTCTCTCTCGCCGGCGCAGTCGGATGCGGGGTGCATGCGATCCCTCGCGCAGGGCGCGCGAAGGCACGCCGTGGGGCCGGGTGTCCCTGCGGGCGCGTGCGATCTGCTGACCAGGTCTCCCCCGCACCAGCGCCGCGTGAAGGCGGCGGGGCGAGGGCACGGGATGGTCGGCCGGTACAGCAAAGCTAGCACGTTATTTTGAGTCATTCAAAATAAGCCGCCTCGCGGGTGGTCGGAGGCGTTCACGGCGAAGGCCCGGTTCTCTCGAACCGGGCCTTCGCGGAGGGGGTCAGCTGCGTGGGGCGTCGTTCCACGACCAGATGTCGTCGCCGCGGAGCACGGCGTCGGCACCGCCGTCGCAGTAGATGGTCTGTCCGGCCATGTGCGTGTTCGCGGGGCTCGTCAGCCACACCAGCAGCTCCGCGATGGAGGATGCGGGCTGGTGGTAGTTGAGCGGCATCGGAACGGCGGCGTCGACCTGCGCCAGGCCCTCCGGTGAGGCGAGCAGGCCGGCGGTCATGGCGGTGGTGACCGTACCGGGAGCCACGGCGTTGAGCGGGATGCCCGCTCCCGCCCACGCCTCGGTCACGGACTCGCGACGGACCCAACGCGACACCGCTCGCTTGCTCGACGAGTAGTTGAGGAATCCAGCCTCGGGGGTCGCGGCGAGCTGGTCGCCGATCTGGAGCGCCTTCGCCTCATCCCCGGCGAGAGCCGCGTCGACGAGCTCGGGCGATACCGGCTGCAGCGAGGCCATGGACGAGACGACGGCAGCACGCGGCTGGTCGGCGAGGCTCAGCGTCGGCAGGAGCGCGGTGAGGAACTCCGTCACGCCGAAGAAGTTGATCGCCATGGTCTTGGCGATCGGTGCGGCGATGCCCGCGCAGGCGATGACCGCGTCGATGCTGCCGTCCGCGGCCTCCACCGCGGCCTCGGCGGCGGCGATGCGCCCGTCGTGCGTTGACAGGTCGCCGGTGACCTCCGTGTCGGCGAGATCGACGCCGACCACGGAGTGGCCCTGCGCGCGGAGCAGTTCGGCGGTCGCGGCGCCGATGCCGGACGCGGCGCCGGTGACGACATAGGTACGGGTCATGATGGTTCCTCCTCGGGGGTGTGGCGCCCGTTGCGGCGTCGTTGAGTGGTGCGGGGTTCGTACGGGAGAGTGCGGTCACGAAACGGGCGAGCTGAGCGCTGAACTGCGTGACTTCGCTCGGCGCCCAGCCCTGGAGCGCGGCGTCGACCATGCGGTGACCGGCATCCACGAGGCGGGCGTACACCTGGCGTCCGGCCTCCGTGAGGCGCACCTCGACCGTGCGGCCGGAGCGGATGCGTTCGACGACGCCCTGCGCGGCGAGGCGCGACACCAGCTTCGAGGTGGTCGGCCGCGTCATCGAGCCGTGTTCGGCGAGCTCCGTCGATCCCATCGCGCCGCCGTTGAGGCCGACCAGATACACCGCGCGGATCGCCGTGGGATCGAGGGCGACTCCGACGCTCTCGGCGACATGGGTCTGCAGGTCGCTCTCGGTCCACTCCGAGACCACCCGGACCAGGGCGACGTGGATGTCAGCGACACCTTCACCGGCTGTCATGCCACTAGTCTACGCCTAAAGTTGCCTCAGGCAACTGTCGGCCCGTGTGCACGAGGTCGCAGTTTCGCACCGAGCTCGCATCCCTGCGGGGAATCCCTGCGACCTGGTGCGGATCTGCGACGAACTGCATCGCCACGACCGCTGTCGGGTCAGCTGAAGAGCACCAGGACGTACACGGCGAACGTCACCAGGTGGGCGGCCCCGTGCATCGCGGTCACACGCTTCGCGGCGAAGGTGGTCACCGAGAGCAGCAGCGTGACGCCGAGCATCAGCAGGTTCGCCGGCGACTCCGCCAGGACGACGGTCTGACCGGTGAGCATGCCGATGACCAGCACGGCGGGGATGGTGAGACCGACGGTGGAGACGAGTGCTCCATGGCAGAGGTTGACCACGCGCTGTGCCTCGCCGCGCAACGCCGCACGCACCGCGGTGATCGACTCCGGCAGGAACACGATCCCCGCGATGAGCACGCCGGCGAGGGCGACCGGGGCGCCCAGGCGACCGAGGCCGTCGTCGAGCAGCGCCGCCATGTCGTGCGACAGCAGCACGATCGGGACGACGGTGACCACGAGGAGCCCGAGTCGGATCAGGATCTCGGTGCGGTGCTCGCCCAGGACCTGACGGATCCCGCCGTCGCTCGCTGACGCCTCGCGCGGTCGGTCCCGCAGCAGGCGGGGGTCCACCTCGGTGAAGTCGCTCGCCTGCGCGCCCATCTGGCGGAAGAGGAAGAAGGCGTAGAGCGCGAGCGTGAGGAGGATGATCGGAATCTCCTGCGCCGTCGTGTACGACCCGTCCGTGCCGATCAGGGCCGGAAGACCGAACGCCAGGGCGACGAGCACCACGAGCATCGACAGGTAGGCGGAGGTTCCGGTTCGGTTGTGCGCCATGCCGCGGTGGCGGACACCCCCGAGGAGCAGCGCGAGACCGATGACGAGGTTGAGGATGATCATTGCGACGGCCATGACCGAGTCGCGGGCGATGGTCGCGTGCTCCCCCGGTCCGAGCATCACCGCCGAGATCAGGATGACCTCGATCAGCACGATGGAGAGCGTGAGGACCAGAGAGCCGTAGGGATCGCCGAGTCGGTGCGCGAGGGCCTCCGCCTGCTTGACCACCCCGAACGCGCACACCAGGATCACCGCGACGATCCCGGCGAGGGCGACCACGAGGACCGGAGCCGGAACAGGCGGCTCCAGCAGGGGGTGCAGGATCAGGAGCGCCAGGAAGGCTCCCCATCCGAGAACGATGCGGACGACGTCCATGACGCCGATCAGGTGCTTCGGTTCCGTGCGCGACATGGCCGGACTCCTCGAGGCGGGGCCGTCCCCGGTCTGCGTCTCCTGCCGGAGGTCGTCCTCCGCGGTCACTGAACACTCCAGGGTAGCAAATCCTCGGGATGTCAGGCCGCATCCGCGACGATTTTCTTCCCGGTCAGAGGGAAATTTGACTTCCCTGCGGTCCGGGCTATGGTCGGAGGTTACGCCAGCCACCAAAGGGGAAGCGAGTAACCATGTCCGGAAAGTCCATCCAGGGTCGAGCCAGCAAGAAGGCACCGCAGCTGACGCTCAAGGAGAAGCGCGCGGCGAAGCGCGAGAAGAACGCACCAGACGAGTTCCTGAAGCCTCGCAAGGGCGCGAAGGGCTGATCGAACTCCTTCCGGCTGGTGCGCTTCACTCCTGGGTGCGCATCAGCCGGAGTGCGGACCGGTCCCGGCTACCGCCCGGTGCTCCGGGTGTCAACGGTCCTGCATCATGGTGCCTTCGGGACGACGCTGGAGTCTTCCGACGAGAGGAGTTCAGGATGTCGAATCCCGACGTGTACCCCAGCGATGCCGAGCAGCCCGAGACGCAGGGGGACGACCCTGTCGAGGCGGAACTCGGCGAAGACGACCAGGGCGATCTCGCGCCCGAGGACGAGGGCAGCGGCCACAGCGGCGACGCGCCGACGGATCTGCGGGACGGCAGCGAATGAGCGGCATCGAGGATCAGGGACTCCGCCCCGAGAACGTGACATCGCCGGCGGATGGCGATGCGGAGGCGCGGATCGCCGAGCACCTCGCGGAGCGCGGTGGCGAAGACACCCCGGCCTCCGGGGACGTACCCGCCGGAGGTGCAGGGGCGGATTCGGGAGCCGCCGCAGCTGTGGGGGTGGAACCCGGTTCGCGGTCGTCCGTGCCCGACGAGTCGACCCACAACGACGAACCCGGCATCGGCACACGACGTCCCGATGTCGACGAGGCCGACCGCGATGAGGGCGACCCCGGCGCGAGCGCCTGAGGTCGCCCTCGGCGACGGTCACACCGTCGAGGGGTGCAGCACCACCTTGATGCAGCCGTCCTCCTTCTGCTGGAACGTGCGGTAGAGCTCGGGGGCATCGTCGAGCGGGGCGTTGTGGGTCGTCAGGTCCATCACGCCGAGCGGGTCGGCGATGTCCTCGACCAGCGGCACCAGGTCGTCGACCCAGTTCTTCACATTGCACTGCCCCATCCGCATCGTGATCTGCTTGTCGAAGAGGGTTTTCATCGGCATGATGTCGGCGTCACCCGCATAGACGCCGCTCAGCGAGACGGTTCCGCCGCGGCGGACGACGTCGATCGACGCGTACACGGCTGCGAGCCGGTCCACGCCGGCCTTGTCCAGCACCTGCCGCGCGGCAGGGTCGGGCAGCAGGCCGACGGCCTTCTGCATGAACTCGACCCCGGAGTTGCCGTGCGCCTCAAGGCCGACGGCATCCACCACGGAATCGGCTCCGCGCCCTTCGGTCAGGTCGCGCAGCTCGTCGACGATCGTGTCGGTGAGGTCGAACGTCTCGATGCCGTGGCGCTCGGCCATCGCGCGGCGCTCCGGCACGGGGTCGACCGCCAGCACCCGATAGCCGCGATGCCGTCCGACGCGGGAGACGAATTGCCCGACCGGACCGAGGCCCATCACCGCGAGCGTGCCGCCCTCCGGCACCTGGGCGTACTCGACGCCCTGCCAAGCCGTGGGGAGGATGTCGCTGAGGAAGAGGTAGCGCTCGTCGGGCAGATCGGGACCCACGGGGATGTGGTTGTAGTCCGCGAGCGGCACGCGCAGATACTCCGCCTGCCCGCCGGGGACCTGGCCGTACAGCTTGGTGTAACCGAACAGTGCGGCGCCGCTGCCGTACTCGCGCACCTGTGTCGTCTCGCACTGCGACTGGAATCCGCGGCGGCAGAGGAAGCACTCGCCGCACGCGATGTTGAACGGGATCACGACGCGGTCCCCCACCGCGAGCTTCGTCACGTTCGCGCCCACCTCCACCACGACGCCCATCGGCTCGTGGCCGAGGATGTCGCCGCGGTCCAGGAACGGCCCGAGCAGCTCGTACAGGTGCAGGTCCGAACCGCAGATCGCCGAGGAAGTGATGCGGATGATCGCGTCCTCGGGCTGCTGGATCACCGGGTCCGGGACCTCCTCGACCGTCACCGTGCGCTTGCCCTGCCAGGTCAGTGCCTTCATGATGTCCTCCGCTCGTGTCGTGGATCCTCCACGGTCCTCGCTCCCGCGACGCGCGCCCACCCGGTTGACAGGTGCTGCCTGCCGTGCGACCCGCTCAGTGGAACGGGCAGCTTCGCCCCGAACCGCTCGCCCGCACGCGTCCACCCGAGGCGGGCTTGGTGGGAAGGCGGCGCCGGTTGACGGCGAGGCCCTTGTCGAGGATGTCCAGGCGGGGATCGCTCAGCACGGCGATCGCGCCGGACAACCCGGCGATCACCAGCTTCTCGCCGGGGCAGCGGTGACCGGTCGCGACCTCGGCGCCGCCCTGCGGGATGAAGGTGCGCACGGACTCGTAGTCGCCGACATCGGTGAAGCGCTCGGGGGCGAACCGGTGCGGATGCGCCCAGGACTGCTCGTCGGTGTTCGTGCCGAGGATGTCGAGGACGACGCGTCCACCGGCCGGAACGTGCACGTCGCCGATCTCGATGTCGACGAGCGCGCGCCCCGGCAGCATCGGCACGAACAGGCCCGTGCGCCGGACCTCCTGCGCGAACATCGTCGCGAGCGTGCCGCCCACCAGGGCGCCGCGTTCCTCGGTCTCCGCAGTGATGCGCGCGCGCCATTCCGGGCGGTCGTGCAGCTCCTTGGCGGCGAAGGCGACGAATCGGGCGGCGGCGATCATGGGACGGATGCTGTTCTGCAGCTCGATGCCGGCGAGACGGGACGGCAGGAGCTCGCCGTCCGGAGCGCGGTGCGCGGCCCACAGGGCGAGCGCCGTGCCTTCGGGGGCTGCCAGCGAACCTCCGCGGACGGCTTCGATGAGGCGCTGGGCGTGTCGATCGGACCACAGTCGGTTCACGGCCGCCGCGACGTACTCCGGCGAGTAGGGCACGCCGAAGCCGTCGACGATCTGCGCCAACCGCGCCGACCACCGGGTCTTCGCCGCCGGGGTGCCGGGCAGACCCGCCCACCCCATGATCGCGCGGCCGAGGGCGCCGACGGCCGCCTCGTACGCGCTGCGCGTGCCTCCGTCGAGCCAGTCGTCACGCTCGATCGCCCATTCGCGCTCGAGCCAGGGCGTGAGCCGCTCGACCTGGGCGTCCTCGTACGCCACCTCGACGAACGTGGCCTTGCGGTGCCGGTGGGCATCGCCGTCCAGGCTGTGCACCGAGCCGTGGCCGAAGAGCGTCTCCTGCACGATGCCGGGCATGGCGCCATGGCGGGCGATGCGGCTCTCGTCGTAGAACAGATCGACGCCCTCTGCGCCCCGCACGAAGGCCGTCTCGTCCCCGAGCAGGCGCATCGGCGCCGAGCGTGCGCCCGGCTGAACGCGCCGCCAGATGCGCTCGCCGAAGTCGTAGCCGCGGGTGAGCAGGGTCGGGGAATCGTCGTGCACGACCGCGTCGACCGCGTGCGACACCCGGGAGGTCAGTCTCTGGAACATGCTTCGACGGTGCCAGCGTCCGCGGGTGCGTTCCAGGGGGGAGCGTTCGCGAGCGTGATGTGATATCCGGGTCGGCGCCCCGGTTGTCAAGCACCTGCCGCGGACGGACCGCGGCGGTGAGGATGGCGGTGAACGGAGGAGACATGGCGAGCAACACCCGCGATCTGTCGTGCACCACGGAGGATGTGTTCCGCGTGCTGGCCAATGGCTGGCTCTACCCCTCGTGGGTGGTCGGAGCCTCGCGCATGCGCGACGTCGACGCATCCTGGCCGCAGGTCGGATCCCAACTGCACCATTCGGTGGGAGTGTGGCCCGCCCTCCTCGACGACACGACGGAGGTCCTGGCATGGGATCCGCCGCGCCGGGTCGTGCTGCGGGCTCGCGGGTGGCCGATGGGTGAGGCGCAGGTCACCCTGCGCGCCAGGACCACACCCACCGGCTGCCAGGTCCGCATCGACGAGGAGCCCGTGAAGGGGCCGGCGGCTCTCATCCCCCGCATGCTCACCACGCCCATGCTCCGCTGGCGCAATGCCGAGACCCTCCACCGTCTCGGGTACCTGGCCGAGGGGCACGCGGTCTGAGCAGAACCCCCGATCAGCGGTCGGCGGGTGCGAGGGCCAGTGCGACCGCGGACTCCACGTGGAGCGCGGTCGTCGGGAACACCGGCACCGGCGCGTCGACGGACGAGATGAGCAGTTCGATCTCGGTGCACCCGAGGATGACCCCTTCGGCCCCTGCGCCACCAGGCGCTCGATCACCGCGACATAGTCCCGACGGGACTCATCGCGGATGATGCCGTGCACGAGCTCGTCGTAGATCACCCGGTGCACCGTGGCGCGGTCGTCGGTGTCGGGCACGAGAGTGCGGATGCCGTGCCGGGCGAGCCGTTCGGCATAGAACGGCTGCTCCATCGTGAAAGCGGTCCCGAGCAGCCCCACCGTCGTCAGGCCGGCGGTGCGGATGGCCTCTGCCGCGGGGTCGGCGATGTGCAGGAACGGGATGCTCACGGCGGCTTCGAGCCGATCCGCGACGAGGTGCATCGTGTTCGTGGCGAGCACGAGCAGCTCGGCTCCGGCCCCTTCGAGCGCTGCCGCCCTGCCGGCGAGGAGGTCGCCCGCCGCCGCCCAGTCCCCGCGCGCCTGCATCGCCTCGATCTCGGCGAAGTCGAGGGAGTCCAGCAGCAGGCGAGCGGAATGATGACCGCCGAGCTGCGCGTGCACCCGCTCGTTGGCGAGGCGGTACCACTCCAGCGAGGACTCCCAGCTCATGCCGCCGAGCACTCCGATGGTCTTCACCGCGACGTCACTCCTTCGAGCCCTGGTTGAACTGGCGCTCCCAGTCGCGCAGCTCGGAACGTCCGATCAGCGAGTCCAGCGACACCTGGAAGAGCAGCCCGTTGCGCGCGTTGACCTGCTTGATGTTGTCCACGATCTGCGTCGTCAGACCGTCCAGCGCCTCGCGCACCTCGCCGATGCGCTCGTCCGGCGCGTCCCACAGGTCGGGACGGGTGAGCAGGTCGAGCAGGTAGTCCGGCTCGAGGGCGGCGACGAGCCGGGCGAGCTTGTCGGAGTACTCCGCCTCCGCGAGTGCGATCTGGTCGGCATCCGCTTTCGCATCCAGGCGCAGGAACAGCTGCTCGACGTGGGACGCGAGTGCGTCGATGCCTGCGGCGGTCTGCGCGGCGACGGCGTCGCCCGGCACCCTGGCGTAGTCGACCTGCAGCTCTCGGAGGCGGTCCACCCGGAGGCGGATGCCGGCGGGCACGGGATCCGATGCGGTGACGCTCGCGGGCGTGCGGCGCCGCCGGGCGAGGAGGCCGATCGCCGTGCCGGCTGCAGCGAGGAGGACGACCCCGCCGATCACGACGGGGAGCAGCCAGTCCGCTCCCCCGCCCGCGCCGCTCCCGCCCGGTGCGGAGGGCGTCGCCTCGACGATCTGCTGCACCGTCTCCACGAGCGCGGCCTGCGTGTCACCCCCGGCTGCCGTCTCGTTCGTGTTCGCGATGAACAGCGCTTCCTTGGCGTCGATGGCCGATGAGGCGGCCTGCAGGTCGTCACCGAGGGCGAGCACCACGGTCTTCTGCGGAACCTCCCTGGTGATCCGATCCAGCAGCTCGAGATCGAATGCCGCTCCCAGATCGGCGTCAGCCGGCAGCACCACCACCGCGATCGACCCGTCGGCGGGGACGACGTCCGTCAGGGCGTTCGTCAGGGCGTCCGCGCTCTTCACGCCGGGAGCGATGTAGATGTCCCCCGACTGCAGGGCGGCGGTGACCGCGTCGGTGACCCCGCTCAGGTCGGATGCCGCGACGATGATCATGCCCACCTCAGAAGTTGTTGATCACGGAGGCGAACACGAGGTCGATCCGCTCCGCGTCCGAGGCGTCGAACATCTGGCCGCCCGTGGCGTCGGCGATGCGCTGCAGCGCCGACGTGTCGGCCCCTTCGCCGTACGCGATGGGGAAGATGCGCACCGGTGCATCCGTTCCGCCCTCCCCCGACTGCGTACCGATCTTCGCGATCAGCGAGTCGAGCGAGGTGGTCGAGTCGGTGTCCTCGCCGTCGGACAGCACCACGATGGCGTTGATGCGTCCCGGCTCCGCGCGCTCGCCCATCGCCTCGTACGCGGTGAGGATCGCGTCGTACAGCGGGGTGCCGTTGCGCTGCGCGTACCGGAGGTCGTCGAGCGACGAGTCGAGCTTCTCGCCGTCCGCCCCCAGCGCCGACACGTCGCGCAGCACCTGGAGACCCTCGCCCTGGTCGGAGGAGACGCCGGTCGTGAACGCCCACACCCCGACCTCGTCGGTGGAGCGGAAGTGGTCGAGAGTGGTCTGCGCTCCCTCGATCGCTCCGTCCAGCCGGGAGCGTCCGTCGCCGATGGGTTCGTCCATCGACCCCGAGATGTCGATGAGCTCGAGCACGGACGACGGCTTGCGCACCTGCGTCCACTGATCGATCGCGGTGGAGATGACGTCCACCTCCGGCTTCGGCAGGGTCACCGTGGGCTGCGCCGGGTCGACGCCGAAGTTCGCGGTGAACAGGTCGCCGAGCGGCACGGCCTCGTCCAGAGGACGGAACCCGTATTCGGGGAGGATCTCCTGCGCCGGCGTGGTCTGCAGGAACGCCGCGAACGCCTCACCCGCCGTGCGCTGCTCCGCCGTCACCCAGTCGGCGCCGAGGACGGTGATCGGATTATCCGACCACATCGACCCGCCGGCCGGGTACACGGCCACGAGCTTCGTCTTCGGCGGGGTCAGGGTCTCGCCGGGCTGCACGGTGTGCGAGTCGGGGTTCCCCTTGTTGTAGTTGAGCAGCGAGGTCTCCTCCAGCGCGACGGCCGAGACGTAGGCCGAGCCGTTGGCGCCGTTCTGCGTCTCGTCGTACAGAGTGGAGAGCACGTTGCCCGTCGTGTCTCCGTAGTGGATCACGCACTCCTCGAACACGCGGGAGAAGTCCGCGGCGGCGTCCACGTCCGCCGCGGTGAGTCCCTCCGCCTTGCCCGACGCCTCGTAGGACTGCATCAGGATGGTCGACAGCCCCGTGGTCGAGGTGTTCGGGTTCGTCTTGGAGATCTTGAACGCGCCCCAGATGTCCTTGCCGACGCTCCCCCAGCCTTCGGGGTTCTGGCACAGGCCCTCGAGGTCGGTGATGCTGATCGGCTTGTCGGGCCAGCCCAGCGCCTTGGCCATCGGCTCCGGCATGCCGAACACGACCGGGGTACGCGTGAACGATGCGGGCTCGCCGACGAGCGTGGGTGAGGCGGCAGCCGCGACCCGCTCGGTCCAGACCGTGGAGGCGGGGGACCACAGGGTCGGCCACAGCGCACGGTCGTCGCTCGGCCAGTCGTCGCCCGAGGTGAGGTAGCGCGCCGCGTTGCCGGAGGAGACGTTGGTCGGACGCACCGTGGCGCACGTCTCGAGCCCGTCGTGCTCGGGGGACTCCTTGAACGCCGCGGCGAGCTCGTCGAGCATGTTGACCTTCTCGGACGAGGTCGCCACCGTGATGTGGGTGCAGCCGTCATCGGGGAAGCCCTGCCCGGCGTCGGGCTTCGGCTGCTCTCCCCCGCCTGTGCAGGCCGAGAGGACGAGGGCCGCGATGGCTGCCGTCGCCACCACCGCCGGTGTACGCCGGAACAGGGGCCTGGATGCGGTGCGACGCGCGCTCATGCGCCTAGGCTACCCAGGTATCGGGCTCGCGATCACGCGGTTCCTGCGCGCATGAACTCCTCCGCCTCGCGCACCTGCTCGGCGGACGGGCGGATGCCCGTGTAGAGCACGAACTGCTCCAGCGCCTGCAGCGTCGCGACCTCCGCTCCCGTGATCACCGTCTTGCCGGCCGCGCGTCCCGCGGAGATGAGCGGCGTCTCGGCGGGGAGGGCGACGACGTCGAAGACGACCGAGGCGGCGGCGATCGCCTCCGCGGTGAAGGCCAGAGCATGCTCGTCCGGTCCCCCGGACATCCCGATCGGTGTGACGTTCACGAGCACGTCCGCGGTCGCCTCGCCGACCTCGGGACGCCATGCGAACCCGTAGAGGTCGGCGAGGGCGCGTCCCCTCTCCTCGTTCCGCGCGACGATCGTCACTCGCGCGAAACCGGCGTCGCGGAAGGCGGCGGCGGTCGCCTTCGCCATGCCCCCCGAGCCGCGCAGCAGCACCGATGCCGCCGGATCGAGACCGGCGTGCTCGATCAGCTGCGCGATCGCGGAGTAGTCGGTGTTGTATGCGGTGAGCACGCCGGCGTCGTTCACGATCGTGTTGACCGAGTCGATCGCGCTCGCCGAGGCATCCATCCGGTCGACGAGGGCGATCACGTCCTCCTTGTACGGCATGGAGATCGCGCAGCCGCGGATGCCGAGGCCGCGCACGCCCGCGATGGCCTGAGCGAGGTCGGTCGGGGCGAACGCCTTGTAGATCCAGTTGAGTCCGAGCGCCTCGTAGAGGTGGTTGTGGAAGCGGGTCCCGTTGTTGCTCGGCCGTGCCGACAGCGAGATGCACAGGGTCATGTCCTTGTTGAGCAGCGTCACCGGATCAGGCTACTCGGCGAGCTCGCGGATCCGGGGGAGCAGGACGACGGAGGTGCCTCCGAGCTGTACGTCCTGGCTCCTCCCGAAACCTGCGATCCCCGGGGGAATCACCTTCTCTTCCCTCACCTCCGCCGCGCCGTCCAGGCCTGTGGCGTGATCGTGCGGCCTCCCCTATGGTGAAGGTGCATGCACAGGGGATCGATCGTCTCCGTCTCTCCCCACGAGACGGCGGCCCTCCCCAGGGGCAGACGATCCGTGCATGCGATTGGGCCCTCTCGAGTAGTTCAGTCCCCAATGGGCTACTCGAGGGGGCCGCTCTCGTCATTCTCGCACCCGAGTTCAGATTTGTCCCCCAAAAGGGGGACAAGAACCTCGAAAAGGGGTTAGGCTGTTCCTGACGCACCCTCCGGTCGTCTTCGGCCCTCATCGCTCCCCCCGCGGTGAGGGCCACACCATTTTCCGGGAGCCTTCGGCCCCGAGCGCCGTGGTCCCCGGCAGATCACGGGCGGATGCCGCTCGTGCAACATTTGGATTACCTTCTTGACCCGTCTATTGCCGACGGACCCTCCTCCACTAGCGTTAGCGATGTCGGGGCATACCTGCGTCGGCTTTTTGGATCAGCAGAACAGGCAGTACATGAGCACCCAGGGCACGGTCAAGTGGTTCAACTCGGAGAAGGGCTTCGGCTTCATCTCCCCCGACGACGGAGGCGCTGACGTCTTCGCGCACTACTCCGCCATCCAGTCATCCGGCTACCGGTCTCTCGAAGAGAACCAGCGAGTCGAGTTCGATGTGGCGCAGGGTCCGAAGGGCCTGCAGGCAGAGAACATCCGCCCCGTCTGAGACGGGCGGAACGGGAACTCCCCGACCGGATAGCGCCGCGACGCGCCATCCGGCGGGGAGTTCTGTGCTTTCCGGCCGCCGGGCGGCGCTGTTGCGACGTCAGTTCAGCAGCAGCGCACGCAGCTCCTCGACGGTCGCGACGCGGTATGCCGCGTCGTCTCCTTCGTGGAAATCGCTGAAGCCCCACTCGACGAAGATCACCGGGACCCCGTTGGCGTTGCCGCCCTCGACGTCGTGATGCCGGTCGCCGACCAGCACCGGGCGCGACGTGTCGGCGCCGAGCTCGCGGAGGCGTCGCAGAGCCTCCGCCACGATGTCGGTCTTGGACGCGAGGGTGGCTTCATCGGGTGTCGCTCCGACCGTGGTCAGGAACGCGGGACGCAGCCCGAAGTGGTCGACGAGCGCATCGACCTGGTTCTCCGGCTTCGAGCTGGCCGTTGCCTGCGGGATGCCGGCAGCATGCAGCTCGTGGATCAGGTCCGTCACGCCGGGGTAGGTGGCGACATCCGTCGTGTAGCCGTCGGCTTTTCCGAGCGTGCGGTAGAAGGCGACAGCCTCACTGGACTGCTCGGGCGTCATCCCGGCCTGGTCCTGGAACGACTGGAACATCGGGGGACCGATCCAGTGCACGAGCTCCTCGCGAGTGGGGGCCGGGTGACCGAAGTGGGTCAGCGCGATGTCGAGCCGACGGAGGATGCCGACGGAGGCGTCGACGATGGTGCCGTCGACGTCCCACAGCACGCAGGAGTAGGGGGAGTGAGGCATCTCTCCAGCCTAGGGTCAGCTGGCACGACGGCCGCTCCTGCTGCACAGGTGTGCAGCGGGCCGAGGGAATGGCAGAGGTGGCGCCCCCGGAGGTTCGCTCGCCGCGTCATACGGATGGGAGACGTGCGCGCATTCGCCAGACCGGTGGGGTGGCGGCGGCAGAGACGACGAGCAGCAGAACCACGGCAAGGATGCCCAATGATGGATCGTTGTCGCCGATCGTCTGGGGCCTGAACTGGCCCACGAAGGAGAAGACGCCGTTCCCGGCGAGCGAGATCAGATTTCTGGGGTCAAGGCTGCCGAGCATCGGTAGGAGAAAGTAGAGCATAACGAAGGCGGTCAGGACGATAGTTCTGTTTCGGGTGGACACTCCGACGAGGAGCCCAAAGCTGGCAAACGCGGTTCCGATGAGAACGGACAGAAGACCGATCGCGAATGTTCGCGAAGGTGACGGTCCGTCGACGGAAAACGACTCAAGAGGAAGAGCATCGACGCGGCCCATGACGATCGGGGAGGTCGCGAGCGAGGCCAACGCGCTCAGTGCCGCGGTTGCAGCCCCGAGCGCCAGCATCGTCAGCACGATGGTGAGGGGCTTGCTGATCACGACGCCACGGAGTCCGACTTGTGGCCACCGGAACGCGATCGACCCTGAGCGGGTGTCGTGTGTCCCCATGAACAGCCCGAGCGCAAAGCCGACGACCGGGAAGAAGACGAGCGCGCTGAGACTGAGAGCTGAGGCTGCAGCGCCCGTGCCGGTCATCTGTGTGAGGCCTTGAACCGCCTGGTCGAGGTCGTACCGCAGGGGATTGGCGATGATTTGCTGTTGCGTGCTCCCGGAGACTTCTGATGGTGCGGCCAACGCCGTGGCGATGTCCTCACCGTGTTCTTGATAGTCACGGAGCGTCGACCGGAACTGACCCACGAGCTGCAGCGCCGATGTCGCGCCGGAGACGGCGCCCCACGCGGTCATCGCGAGCACGGCACCAGCGAGCACGAGTACCAACTTGCTGCTTGTGATCCAGCGGAACTCACGGCGAATTTCGCGAAACAAAGTCTGCATAGGTCGTTGCGATGTCCCTGTTCTCGAGGTATTCGGGCGTGAGATCGGCGAGCGTGGTGTCCCGGAGGGCGAGCACGCGCGTGGGGAGTTCCCCAAAGGCGCTGAAATCATGTCCCGTTGCGACCACCGTGCGCCCGCGGATGGCGATGTCGTTGCTGATCACGTCTCGAAACTTCTGTCGCGTGCCCTGATCAAGACCGTTGGAGAACTCGTCGAGCAGCAGGACATCTGCATCACTCGCGAGGAGCGCGGCCAACAGTACGAGCTTTCTCTGCCCGGTCGACATCGTTCCGTACCGCTTGCGCAGGAGCTTCCTGCTGAGGAGCGCCTGGACCTCGGGTCGTTTCTCGGCCCTGGAGTCATTGAGCGCGTAGCGAAGATTGGCGATCGCGGTCCATCGCATATACATCATCGGGTGATCGAGGATGCCCAAGATATGCCCCCGCGCATCGTCCCCACCGACGTGCACCATGCCTTCGTAATCGTCGAGGTTGAGCAGACATCGGAGAAGAGTCGATTTGCCGACTCCGTTCTCCCCCAGGACGACGCAGAAGTCTCCCGGAACCAGCGCGAGGTCGACGTCGAGAATGCGTCGGGACCCGTATGACTTACGGAGCCCGACGACCGAAAGGCTCGTGTTCACTCCCACTTCTGCCAAGCGCCGGTTCCCAGCACACGAGAGAACGCAAAGGCGGAATCGCTGTAGACATTCACACCGCCCCAAGGAGTCGGAACGGCGGCGCCGACCGTGTACCCGCCGCGCCAGTCATGACGTGAGCTCGAGGAATACACCCTCTTTGTGCCGTTTCGTTTGACCCAGTTCGGCGCAACCTGACCCGCCGCCTGATAGGCCTCGCTCCACGTGACCGTGGTGCCTCCCGAGCCCCAGCCGAAATTCACCCGCTCCTCAGCCCACATCACCCAAGATCCCCGGTACAGCTTCATGGAGCTCGTGCCGGATGACGCACGGACCCCCGCGGACTTAGTGGAAGCCGAGCTCGGGAAGATGCTGGTGTTTGAGGCACCCGCTTCCCAAGTAGCGATGGCCTCCCGCTGCTGCGTCGTCAGATCATCTGAACTCGGGTCTCCCGTGGACGCTTGAGCGACGGCAGGCGTGAGCAGACTGGTGACGATGGTCAGTACCGCGACACCCTTGAGGTGTGAGTGAACATTCATGACAGTTACCTCTCCTGAATGAACCGTGTCCCGCCGCGTTACATCCACCATGTCTCACCCGGGCCAGCATGCCAGTATGCGTTTCCGGAGACTGCCAACCCTGCCAGGGTCGCGAGTCCTCCTCCCCAACCTGCCGCCAAAGTCGGCTTTTAACACCTCATGCAACTGCGTTCCGTCCCCATATAAGGTCGTGACAACGGCGGGCACACGAGTGAGAATGGGGGCATGTACGTGTCGGTGGAAGTCATCACAATGCTGGCGACGGCAGTGACGTTGCTGGTGGCGATCATCAGCGGTTTCGGCTGGATGATCAACCGTATGGACGCGCGATTCGAGGCGCAGGACGTGAAGTACGACGCGCGTTTCACGCAGATAGACGCGCGTTTCACGCAGATCGACGCGCGCTTCACGCAGATCGACGAGCGCTTCGCGCGGATGGACGAGCGCTTCGACCGGATGGACGAGCGCTTCGATCGCCTCGATCAACGGCTCGTGCGGATCGACGATCGGGTCCGCGGCGTCGAACGCGAGCTGACGGAGGTGAAGGTCGCGATCGCGCGGCTCGAGGGACCGCCTCCGCGCCTGATGACGGTGCGCTGACCCGCTCAGAACAGCCGGGGGATGCCCGACTCGATGCCCTTCATGTCCTCGTAGTCGAGCACCAGGCAGCGGATGCCGCGGTCCTCCGCGAGGACGCGGGCCTGAGGCTTGATCTCCTGCGCGGCGAAGACGCCCTGCACGGGGGACAGGTGGGGGTCGCGGCCGAGCAGTTCGAGATAGCGAGTGAGCTGCTCGACGCCGTCGATGTCGCCGCGGCGCTTGATCTCGACGGCGATCGCGGCGCCGTCTGCGTCGCGCACGAGCAGGTCGACGGGTCCGATCGCGGTCGGGTACTCACGGCGCACGAGGGTCGCGCCCTCCGAGATGCGCTCCACCTGCTCGGCCAGCAGCCGCTGTAGGTCGGCTTCGACGCCGTCTTTCTGCAGACCGGGATCGATGCCCAGTTCGTGGTTAGAGTCGTGCAGGATCTCGTAGATCTGGACACGCAGCGCGTCGCCGGTCTTCTTGTGGGTCACGCGCCACACCTCGACGACACCCGCGCTGGCCTCCTCCTCGCCGGGAACCTCGTTCGACAGCGAGCAGGGCGGACTCATCCAGTTCAGCGGTTTGTAGCTGCCGCCGTCGGAATGCACGAGCAGACTCCCGTCTCCCTTGTGCACGAGCAGACGCGTGGCGAGCGGGAGATGGGCGTTGAGCCGACCGGAGTAGTCGACCGAGCAGCGGGCGATGACGAGACGCACCCGTCGAGCCTACTTCGTCGCACGGGCGTCAGCGGTCGAGGAACGCGCCCACCGCCTGGAACAGCCCCAGCTCGGTCGCTGCGGAGCGGGCGATGAGGAAGCCGATGATGCCGATGATCCAGGCGGTGTTCTCGGCCCCCGTCCGTTCCATCCATGCCGCGAAGCGCTCGAGCGGGCGCTGCACCAGGGGAGCGGCGACCAGGCGGAGGATCAGCAGCACGACGGCCGGCAGGATCATCAGGACGCAGTACCCGACGAGCGACAGCACCCGGACCGGCGTGTCGATCCCCGCGTCGGCCAGCATGGTCATCGCGACGATGTAGGGCAGCATGGTGGCCACCTCGACGAGTCCCGCCGCGATCGCCACCGCCATCACGGCCGTTCCCCGAGTGCGCGGGTCGAGAAGCCGCTCCCTCCACCGCGTGATGCGCCCGGGGCGCGGGGCCGGGTCCACCGCGGCGACCGGTGGTGGCGTCATCCGTGATGAGGGGCTCGCCTCGCCGGTCGGCATCCCGGTCCCGGGCGAGGCTCCGGCGGGCGTCGTCGTCTGCGGTACGGCGGCCCCGGAAGCGCCGGTGGAAGCCTTCCCACCCGTCGGCATCACGAACGCGGTGATCAGGAGCGCTCCACCCACCAGGAGTCGGATGATCAGTCCGGCAGGTGACGCCACGAAGTCCGAGGCGACGTCGACGAGGTTCACCAGCCCCCACAGGAACAGCAGGCCGACGACCAGGTAGAACGCCGCGATCGTCGCCAGATACAGCAGAATGCGTCCGGCGCGCACCCTCCCGGGGTGCAGCAGGAGGAAGACCGGGATCAGGAGTGTGCCGACGCTCAGGCCGTCGATCAGCGCCAGCAGCGCCAGGGAGAGGGGAAGCGGCAGCCCGCCGAAGAGTTCCATGTCTCCACGGTGGCGGAGCGGCGCGAGCAGGCGGATCGGGCGAAAGTACCGTTCCCCTCGTGCTCCTCATCCCTTCGACGGATGCGCGGCAGCCGGCACCGTGATTGCATGAGGGCATGCACGAGCAGGTCGATGGCGGATTCGGCGCCTGGTACCGTCGGCACCGCTGGTGGGCGGACCCCTTCGCCATGGCGCTCCTGGCCGTGGTGATGGCGGCTCTCGGCTTTCGAGCGCTCTGGGAGCCGTTCTCGCTCCTCCCCGAGTCCGTCTCTCCCTGGTGGGCGCTCGCACTCGCGCTGCCCGCGTGCGCCCTCGCTCTCGGCAAGCGCCGCCGACCGATGGCCGTGCTCGCCGCCGTCTCGGTGCTGTTCGTCGTCGATCTGCTGACGGTGGGCGGCATCGGAACGCTCGTCGTGCTGCTGGACGTGCTGTGGACGGCGGCCTTCCTGGCCGGCGCGCGCGGGCGCCGGGTGCTGCTCGCCGTCCTCGGTGCCGCGACCGTCGTGCTGTTCGCCGCGGCGCTGATGTTCGCCGATGTGTCGCTGCCGGTCGCGATCCTCATCGGCGTGCAGTTCGGGGCGATCTTCGGCACCGACTACTGGTGGGCGGTCGCCGTGTCGCAGGCGCACGAGCTCGCCGAACTGCACCGTCAGCGGGCGGAGGATGCCGCGGCGGCCGCCGAACGCGATCGTGTCGAGGCTGTGCGGGCGGAGCGCGAGTCCATGGCCCGCGAACTGCACGACGTGGTCGCCGGTCATGTGATGGCCATGGCCATCCGCGCCGAGGCGGCTCTGTCGACGGACCCCGATCCGGCGCGGGACCGTGCGGCGCTGCAGGCCGTTCGCGATGCCGGTCTCGACGCGCATGCGGGTCTGCGATCGATGATCTCCGTGCTGCGGCGGGGTGGCGAGCACCTCGCGGCCATACCGCGCTGGGGCGACCTCGACGGCATGGTCAGCGAGGCGAAGCGGGCCGGACTCGTCGTGCGCCTCGACGCACCGCAGGCCCCCGGCCTCGGAGCGGGTGCGGAGCAGGCGGTCCTGCGCATCGTCCGAGAGTCCCTCACCAACTGCATCCGCCATGCGAGGGGAGCCGAGGTCGACATCGACATCCACGAGCTGGGGTCGGAGATCCGGGTCCGCGTGCGGTCCCGCGGCGGCGTCGCCAGTGAAGCCGCCCGACACAGCGGCGAGGGGTGGGGGCTGCAGATGCTGCGCGAACGCGTCGACGCTCTGGGCGGCTCCTTCGCCGCGGGTCCGGTCGCCGACGGGTGGGCGGTGGAGGGCACGCTCCCGACCGAGGTGCGGGTGTGAAGGCGCCGTCCGTGCTGCTCGCCGACGACCACGGCGCGATCAGGGCGGGCCTGCGCATCATGCTCGAAGCACAGGGGATCCGCGTCGTGGGGGAGGCCGCCGACGGTGATGTGGCGGTGCGCAACGCCGCCGCGCTCCGACCCGACGTGGTACTGATGGACCTGCGGATGCCGGGCCGCGACGGGGTGTCGGCGACCAGGGAGATCGTCGACCGCGGTCTCGGAGACGTGCTGGTGCTCACGAGCTTCGATGAGGACGACCTCGTCCTGGGGGCGATCAGGGCGGGCGCGGTCGGGTTCCTGCTCAAGACGGTCGACGCGCCCACGCTGGTGCAGGCGGTGCGCTCCGTCGCGGCCGGCGAGGGTGCTCTGGATCCGCGGGTGACCAGGCGCGCGCTCGCCGCGGCGGCTCAGGGCGCCGCAGCGCCGAGCCCGAGCGCGCAGTATCGCGTGGATCTGACGTCCCGCGAGCAGGAGGTGCTCGACGGCATCCTGCAGGGATGGTCGAATGCGCAGCTGGCTGCGCGACTGCAGATCTCCGTCCCCACCGTGAAGACGCACGTGTCGAACGTCCTCACCAAGCTCGGTGCGCGCAGCCGCTCGCATGCGGCCGCGCTGGTGCGCGGTCGCGACGGCTGAGCTCAGTTCTGCTGCACGCTCGCGACCGGGGTCTTCTCGTCGTCCCGCAGCGGGCGTGCCGCGCCCGAGAACAGGCCGGAGACGACGACCAGACCGACCAGGATGAACAGCGTGTTCAGCAGGCCGATGTGCTCGCTGATGAGTCCGAGGACGGGCGGACCGCCGAGGAACGAGATGTATCCGATCGTGGCTGCCGCACTCACCCGAGCGGCCGCCTTCACGGGGTCATCGGCCGCAGCCGACATGCCGAGCGGGAAGCCGAGCGAGGCGCCGACGCCCCAGAGCGCCGCACCGACCAGGACGAGCGGAAACGTCGGGGCGAGGATGAACAGCAGGATGCCGGACGCGGCGGCGACGGCGAGGATGCGCAGCACCACGACGCGTCCGAAGCGGTCGACGAGCGGGCCGCCGAAGAGACGGACGACGGTCATGCCGGTGGAGAAGACCGCCAGCGAGACGGCCCCGGTTCCCTCAGCGAAGCCATGACCCTGCTCGGTGCCGAGAGCGATCCAGTCGTTCGCGCCGCCCTCGGCGAACGACATCCCGAGCATCACCACGCCGATGAGATAGGTGCGCGGCTCGCGCCAGGCCTCGAACGCGGTGTGCATGCGCGCACGGAAGGCCGGCTTCTCGTGAGCGGCGGGGTCGAGTGCGGCCTCCCGCACGGGCACCTGGAAGAAGCAGACGACCGCGATCACCGCGATCAGGCTCCCCATGATCGCGGTGTGCACGGCCACGTTCATCCCCAGCTGCGCCGCGAGCGCGCCGATGCCGGCGCCGATGACCGTGCCGAAGCTGAAGAACGCATGGAAGACAGGCAGGATCGTCCGACCCATCCGCTGTTCGATCGCGGTCGCCTCGACGTTCATCATCACGTCGACGGATCCGTTCCCGAAGCCGAACAGCACCATGCCCACGATCACCACGGGCACCGAGCCGAAGACGTTCGCTCCGAGGCCGACGAGGACGATGCCGACGGCGAAGGTCAGCATCGTCAGGAGCATGCCGCGGCGCGCGCCCGTGCGGGCCATGACGGCGGGGCCTGTCGAGATGCCGATGATCGAGGACGCGCCCATGCCGAGCAGGATGAGTCCGACCTGCGCGTTGTCGAGGCCGAGGGCTTCTTTGATCCCGGGGACGCGGGACGCCCAGGTCGCGATCGAGAGGCCGCTCGCGAGGAAGATGGCGAAGATCGCCGCACGCCAGCGGACGAACTGCGAACGAGTGAGGGCTGCATCCATGCCGGACAGCCTATCGAATCGATTCGATCCCGGGGAAGCGAAGGGAGCTATCCTCGAAGTATGACCAGTCAGGAGACGTCGCGGCGGCCCACGATCGCCGACGTCGCACGCGAGGCGGGTGTGGCGACGTCCACCGCCTCGGTCGTCTTCAGCGGCAAGGCGAACGTGGCAGCGGCGACACGGGAGCGCGTCCTGGCCGCGGCCGCCGAGCTCGGCTACGCAGGACCCGACCCGCGGGCCGCATCCCTGCGCCGCGGCCGCAGCGGCATTGTGGCGGTGGTCCTCGAGGGGCACCTGCGTGCGGCATTCCTCGACCCCGTGACGACCGCGATGATGGACGGCCTCACCGACGGACTCGCCGACCTCAGCGCGGGCATCCTGCTGATGCGCGACGAACCGGGGGAGGAGGGAGCGGCGATCACCCACGCCCCGGTCGACGCCTTCGTGCTGATCGGATGCTCCGGGCGCACCAGGGCCTCGCTCGAAGTGGTCGTCGGCCGCGGACTGCCGGTGGTCGTGATCGAGGGGGATGCGGGCGAGGAGATTCCGCGCATCACGCTCGACAACGTCGCCGCATCCGCCGACGTCGCCCGTCACGTGCGCGACCTGGGCCATCGCGATGTCGCGCTGGTCACCCTTCCGCTCGACAGCGAGCGCGAGCGCGCCCTCGTCACGCCGGAGCGGATAGCCGCGGCCACGGTCGACGTCACCGTCCATCGCCTCGAGGGGATGCGGCAGGTGTTCCCCGACGCGCCGGCGGTCTCGGCCTCGGGCAGCCTCATCGACGAGGGGGTCCTGGTCGGACGCATGCTGCTGGCCGACCCCGCGACGCGGCCGACGGCGGTGCTCGCGCAGAGCGATCTGCTCGCGGTCGGCGTGATCCGGGCGGCGGAGGAACTGGGTCTCCGCGTGCCGGAAGACCTCTCCGTGGCGGGCTTCGACGGCATCGAGGTCGACGGCCTCGGCGAGCTCACGCTCACCACGAGCGTGCAGCCGGCGGTGGAGAAGGGCAGGGCCGCAGGGGAGCAGGTGGCGCGGATGCTCGGCGGGGAACCCGGCATCACACAGCACCTCACATGCGTCTTCCGCGCCGGGACGACCACGGGCCCTGTCCCGAGCTGAGCGAGCGGTCCGAGGTCAGCTGCGCGGAGGCCCGAGCGGCAGGCCCGCGTCTCCGAAGTCGAGGATGCGGTAGCGACCGCAGTCGATCACCTCGTCGGGGATGGCCGGCACGGGAAGGTGCCAGGGAACCGTCTGCGCGTCCTCCAGGAGGAACGAGACCTCGCCCACGTCGAAGTCGTGCCGGTCGACCAGCCAGGCGTAGCCGTTGAGCTCGTGATCGACCTGCACGAGGCTCGCCGGGTCGTCGACACGGAGTTTGGGCAGCCGGACGGTCCAAAACTGCCCCGCCCCGGTGCGGCCGGACGCGTTCACCCAGTCGGTGACACAGCGCAGATCGGGGTCGGGCATCGAGGCCGCCGCGGCGATGCGCGGGACGCTGAGCACACCGGCGGCCAGGAGCAGTGCAGCGGTGCCGGCGACGACCGCCGATCCCGCGCGCCGAGGCATCGTCACGGCGCGGGGCGCGGCGACGAGACCGAGCAGGGGCGCGAAGGCCAGCGGCTGGAGGTACCGCGCGGCGTGGGTGCCGAGGGCGATCGCGCCGACCACGACGAGGACGGGCAGGAACCAGGCGACAGCGGCGGTGAAGCGCCCGCCGAGGTCGACGGCCCGTGCCGTCCGGAGCACCGCCACCGCGATCAGGGCGACGACGATCCCGCACGCCACCACCCCGAGCGGGCTCGACAGTCGTCCGGCGAGCAGCCCGGCGTAGTACTCGAGGGAGTGCGCCCACTGCTGCGGCTGCACGTAGGAGGCACCCGTGTTGGCGATCCATTCCCCGAACGGAATACGACCGAGGAAGCCCAGCACGGTGCCACCGAGCAGCGCGGCCAGGGGCCCGACGACTCGACCGCTCCGCAGCGAGCGGGCGGCGAGAACGACGAGAAGGATCCCGATCGGGACGGTCGCCCATGCCGCATACAGCGGATTCGTGAGGGTCGAGAGCGTCGCGGTCGCGCCGAGCGCCACCAGCGAACCCGTGCCACCCTCCGTGCGATCGAGCACGCGCCGCACGAGACCCGCCGACACCACCACGGCGACGACGGTCGCCGCGTAGTACGTCGTCGTCAACTGCAGCGACGCGAGCTCCAGGGCATCCCGGGCGGTCGAGATCCCGGTCATGGCGAGCACGGCGAACGCCGCGAGGGCCACCAGCGACCACGCCACCGGAGCCGTCCCGTCGCGGCGGCGTCCTGCCGCGAGTCGCAGGGCACCGTAGAGGGCGAGCATGTTCAGCACGGCATTGACCGCGAGCAGCCCGTTGGCATCCAACGGGAGAAGGGCGTCGATGCCGGTGAACACGGCGGACTCCGGGAGGAACAGGACGCTCGACATCGTCCAGTCCCCGTGTGCATCGGCGAGCACGGACCGGGCGAGCAGAGCCACGATCAGCGAGTCGCCATCGCGGAACAGCAGTTCGGCCCGGGGCGTGGACGCGACCTGGCCGAGCGCCATCAGTGCCAGGGCGAGCGCCCCCGCCCAGCCGGAAAGCTCTCGCATCCGCACGCGCCGCATGCGCCCACTCTCGCACGATCGAGAACCCGTGGACCGCCGGACCCCCTCGCGCCGGTAAACTGGTCGGACACCCGCCCGCCTGAGCCTCTCGGCCGACGAGCCCCTAGGGAGCCGCGTATATGCTGACTCTCCTCGCCGTGTTCCTTCTCGGGTCGCTGTTGATGCCCGTTCTGGTGCGCTGGCTGGGAGCCCAGGCATTCGCCATCGCAGCCCTCGTTCCCGCCGCGGCCTTCGTGCACGCCCTCGTCATGACGCCGCAGGTGCTGGACGGCCCCACGCCCTTCGAGTCGGTCTCGTGGATCCCGCAGCTCGGACTCAACCTGTCCATGAACATGGACGTGCTCGGCTGGGTGCTGACGCTGATCGTGACGGGTGTCGGAGCGCTGGTCCTGCTCTACTGCCGCTGGTACTTCTTCGACGAGACCGCGGGGATCGGTCAGTTCGCCGGTGTCCTGCTCGGCTTCGCCGGGGCGATGTACGGTCTCGTGCTGACCGACGACCTGGTGATGCTCGTGATGTTCTGGGAGGTGACGAGCATCCTCTCGTACCTCCTGATCGGTCATTACCGCCGCCGCGCGGCCAGTCGACGTGCGGCGCTGCAGGCGCTGCTGGTGACGACCCTCGGCGGCCTCGTGATGTTCGTCGGGGTCGTTCTCCTCGTGGTCGACACCGGAACGTCGAGCATCCGCGAGATCCTCGAGATCGCGCCGTCCGGTCCGCTGATCGACGCGGCGATCGTGATGCTGCTCATCGGAGCGATCAGCAAGTCGGCGCTGTTCCCGTTCCACTTCTGGCTGCCGGGAGCGATGGCGGCGCCGACCCCGGTGAGCGCCTACCTGCATGCCGCGGCCATGGTGAAGGCCGGCATCTACCTCATCGCCCGCTTCGCCCCGATCTTCGCGTTCAGCGCGACCTGGCGACCGATCGTCATCTCGCTCGGCATCTTCACGATGCTGCTCGGCGGCATCCAGGCGCTGCGCGAGACGGACCTGAAGCGCATCCTCGCCTTCGGCACCGTCAGCCAGCTCGGATTCTTCGCGGTGGTGGTCGGCTACGGCACGCAGGCGGCTGCACTCGCCGGTCTCGCCCTCGTCATCGGGCATGCGCTGTTCAAGTCGGCGCTGTTCCTGATCGTCGGAGTCATCGACCGCCAACTGTCCACGCGTGACATCACCGAACTCTCCGGGGTCGGGCGGCAGGCCCCTGTCATGGCGACGGCGGCCTTCATCTCCGTCGCGTCCATGGCCGGCATCGCTCCGACCATCGGCTTCGTCGCCAAGGAGTCCACGCTCACCGCACTCCTGGACGATGCGATGGGTGGCTCGGCCTGGGGCCTGGTCGCTCTCATCGGGGTCGTCCTCGGGTCCATGCTCACTGCGGCATACGGCGCGCGTTTCCTCTGGGGTGCGTTCTGGAAGAAGCGCGACGAGAACGGTCAGCGTCAGCCCGACACGGCGTGGCCCGACCCGCCGGTGGGCTTCCTCTCCGCGCCGATCATCCTCGCCGGAGTCACGCTCGCCGCAGGCATCGGGGCCCCGGCGCTCGACGTCGCCCTGCAGGGATACGCCATCACGGCCGCACCGGGACTGGACCACGCGGGCGAAGCGGTCGAGGGGCCGGGTCACCTTGCACTCTGGCACGGTCTCGAGCCCGCGCTGGGCCTCTCCATCGCGTCGATCCTGCTCGGCATCGGCATCTTCCTCCTCAGCCGCCGAACCGGTTGGGACCGCAAGGCGAGAGCGCTGCCGTTCACCGCCGCCGACGCGTACTACCTGGTGATGCGCGGCGTCGACCGCCTGTCGGTGCTGAGCACCACCCTGACCCAGCGCGGTTCGCTGCCGGTGTACGTCGGCACCATCTTCGTCGTGTTCGTCGCGGCAGAGGTCACGGCCCTCATCGCGAGCGACATCGACCGGTACAACCTGTCGGCCTGGCACACCCCGGCGCAGATCGTGGTCGCGCCCATCATGGCCGCGGCCGGCATCTTCGCCGTCCGAGCCCGGAAGCGCTACACCGGCGTCGTGCTGGTCTCGGTCACCGGACTCGGGATGGTCGTGCTCTTCGCGACGAGCGGCGCCCCCGACCTCGCTCTGACGCAGATCCTGGTGGAGACGGTCACGATGGTCACCTTCGCCCTGGTGCTGCGCCGTCTCCCCGCACGGATGGGCGAGCACAACGCGTCCGTCGGCCGGGTTCCGCGGGCGCTCCTCGCGATCGGCGTCGGCGTGACGATGGCCTTCGTCGCGGTCGTCGCGACGCAGTCCCGCATCGCCGACCCCATCTCCGAGGCCTTCCCGAAGCTCGCGTACGAGATCGGCCACGGGAAGAACGTCGTCAACGTCGCGCTCGTCGACCTGCGCGGCTGGGACACGATGGGAGAGCTCTCGGTGCTCGTGCTCGCCGCGACCGGGGTGGCGTCCCTCGTGTTCGTGACGCACCGCGCCGATCTGCTCGCTGCGACCAAGAACCTGCCGAGGGCGACGCGCAAAGCCGCCCGCAGCCGCCCGCTCGTGGAGACCACCGACGGCATCCGCTTCCAGACGTCCGAGAACGAGAGCAGCCCCCGGGCGTGGCTCGTCGGCGGGCAGAAGATGAAACCCGAGAACAGGTCGATCCTGCTCGAGGTCATCGTCCGCGTCCTCTTCCACACCATCATCGTGGTATCGATCTTCCTGCTGTTCTCGGGGCACAACCTCCCCGGCGGCGGCTTTGCCGGGGGACTCGTCGCGGGCATGGCCCTGGTCATGCGCTACATCGCGGGCGGTCGTTGGGAGCTCGGCGCAGCCGCGCCGACGGACGCCGGTCGACTGCTCGGGGCGGGTCTCATCCTCGCCGTCGGCACGGCAGTGGTCCCGCTGTTCTTCGGGGTCGCACCCCTGACCAGCACCTTCTGGGAGTGGGAGATCCCCGGCATCGGGCATATGGAGTTCGTCACCTCGACCATCTTCGACATCGGCGTGTACCTCGTCGTGATCGGGCTCGTCCTCGACGTGCTGCGCAGCCTCGGGGCCGAGGTCGACCGCCAGGCCGCGCTGCGCACGACGCCGGGGTCGGAAGGCTTCCTCTCGCGGGGCGGGAGGAGCAGCTGATGGACGTCTCCCTCACCCTCATCGTCATCATGGCGATCCTGTTCGCCTGCGGTGTGTACGCGATGCTCGAGCGGAGCCTGACCCGGGTGCTGATCGGCTTCCTGCTGCTCGGCAACGCCACGAACCTGCTGCTCCTGATCGTCATGGGCGTACCGGGCAACGCGCCGTTCTTCGGCACGGAAGGCGAGATGAGCGACCCGCTCCCACAGGCGCTGACCCTGACGGCGATCGTGATCACGTTCGCGGTATCGGCTTTCCTGCTCGCGCTGATCTACCGTTCCTGGCAGCTCGGCCAGGCCGACACGGTCGAGGACGACGAGGCCGACATCGCGCTCCGCGAGCGCACCGACGCCGACGAAGACCTCATGGACGACGAGTCCGAGACGGAAGACGACGAGGCGACCACCGACTTCGTGGGTGTGCAGACCGCGCCCATCACGGTGCTGCACATGCGCGATCACCCCGCGATCCACGACGACGCGCCGTTCGACGCCCCCACCGGCTGGGGAGACGAATCGCGAGACGACGGGGAGGAGCGCTCGTGACCGCCCTCATCCCTCTCCTCGTCGCCCTGCCGCTGCTCGGCGCGGCCGTCACGCTCGTCTTCGGCCGGAACGCGCGCCTCCAGGTCGTCGTCACGGTGGCCACCCTTGCTGCGGTCTCGGTCATCGCCGCGATCCTGCTGGTCGCGGTGGACGCCGGAGCGCCCCTCGCCGTCTCGGTCGGCGGCTGGCCGGTGCCGTTCGGCATCGTGCTCTACGTGGATCGCCTCGCCGCGCTGCTCGTGCTCATCTCGAGCATCGTGCTGCTCGCGGTCCTGCTCTTCTCGATCGGCCAAGGTGCGGCGGACGGGTCCGACGAGACGCCCATCTCGATCTTCAACCCCTCGTACCTGATCCTCGCGGCCGGCATCTTCAACGCCTTCATCGCGGGCGACCTGTTCAATCTCTACGTCGGCTTCGAGATCCTGCTCGTCGCCTCCTACGTGCTCATCACCCTGGGCAGCACCGAATCCCGCATCCGCACCGGCGCCGTCTACATCGTCGTCTCGCTCGTCTCGTCGATCCTGTTCCTCGCCTCGATCGCGATGATCTACGGCGCGCTCGGCACGGTCAACATGGCCCAGATCGCGGAGCGGATGTCGGAGCTGCCGCAGGAGACGCAGCTGGTGCTGCACCTGATGCTCGTGGTGGCCTTCGGCATCAAGGCCGCCATCTTCCCGGTGTCCTTCTGGCTGCCGGACTCCTACCCGACGGCCCCGGCGCCGGTCACGGCGGTGTTCGCCGGCCTGCTGACGAAGGTCGGCGTGTACGCCCTGATCCGCACCGAGACGCAGCTCTTCGCCTCGAACAGCATCGACACGCTGCTGCTCATCATCGCGCTCGCGACCATGGTCGTCGGCGTGCTCGGCGCCGTCGCGCAAGCCGAGCTGAAGCGCATCCTGTCGTTCACGCTCGTGAGCCACGTCGGCTACATGATCTTCGGCCTGGCGATCGCGACTCCTGCGGCGATCGGCGCCACGGTCTACTACATCGTTCACCACATCGTCGTGCAGACGACTCTCTTCCTCGCGGTGGGCCTGGTCGAACGTCGAGCGGGCAGCACCTCGATCCTGCGGGTGAAGGGGCTGCTGAAGGTCGCGCCGCTGATCGCGATCCTCTACTTCGTGCCGGCGATCAACCTCGGCGGACTGCCGCCGTTCTCCGGTTTCATCGGCAAGTTCGCTCTGTTCGAGGCGGCGGCCTCCGTCGGAACGCCGCTCATGATCGTGCTGATCTTCGGCGGCATCATCACCTCGCTCCTCACGCTCTACGCCCTGATGCGCGCCTGGAACCTGGCGTTCTGGCGCGAGGAGGAGGACTCCGCCGAGACGGAAGGCCGCATCTCGTACCTCGGCAACGCACCGGCAGCGGACGAGCAGCAGGAGCGGCGACGCATCCCGCGGATCATGACCGTCGCGACCGGAGGGATGGTCGCGGTGACCCTCGCCCTGACCGTGTTCGCGGGTCCGCTCTACGCCCTCTGCGACCGCATCGGCGCCGGTCTTCTGCAGCCGGTGAGCCTCGTACAGCTGGAAGACGAGGTGAGCGGATGAGAGGCGAGACCCGTCGCCACCTGTGGCGTGACATCCGGGTGCAGCTGCCCTTCCTGGCCTGGCTCGTGGTGCTGTGGATGCTGCTGTGGGCGCAGTTCACCGTGCTGTCCTTCCTCACCGGTCTCGTCGTGGCGATCTTCGTGACCCGCGTCTTCCGGCTGCCGACCGTGGCCCTGTCCGGACGGATCAACCTCTGGTACGCCGCGCTCTTCGTCGTCCAGTTCCTCGGAGCCATGGTGGTCGGCGCGCTCGCCGTGACCCGACAGGTGTTCGACTTCCGTCGCCAGCCCGGTACCGCGATCATCGCCGTCCCCCTCCGCTACGCCGACGACCTGGTCATGACGCACGTCGCCGTGGTGTCGTCGTTGATCCCGGGATCGCTGGTGGTCGAGACGGACCGCGACCGTCGCATCCTGTACCTGCATGTGATCGGCGTCCGCAACCGCGACGACGTCGAGAAGCAGCGCCAGGGCATCCTGCGCTGGGAGCGCCGCGTCGTGCGTGCGCTCGGCGACCCGGCGCAGTACCGTGCCCTCAAGGCCGACCAGCGCGCCGGGGCCGATCACGCGACGAAGGGCGGTGCCCGATGAACATCCTGCTCCTGGTGATCCTCGTGGTGTTCGGCATCGCCGCGATCCTCGCCCTGATCCGCATCGTGCGCGGCCCGTCGATCCTCGACCGCGCCGTCGCCTCCGACGTGCTGCTCACCGAGGTCATGTGCGTCCTCGGCGCGGAGATGGCGATCAACGGACACACCCGCAACATCCCGGTGCTGCTCATCATCGCCGCGGTCGGGGTGTTCGGCTCGATCGGCGTCGCCCGCTTCGTCGCGAGAAGGGACAACACGACACCATGAACGTGTTCGGTCTCATGATCCCCGACCCCGTCATCGACACGGCGGTGCTCATCCTCATCCTGTTCGGGGCGGTGCTGTGCCTGTCGGCGTCGGTCGGTCTGCTTCACTTCCGTGACGTGCCGACCCGCCTGCACGCGGCGACCAAGCCCCAGGTCCTCGGCCTGCTGCTCATCTGCATCGCGATCGCACTGTCGCAGCGCTCGGTCGGCGGCATCCTGTTCGGGCTGGCGCTGGTCACGCCCGTGGTGCTGATGCAGTTCGCGACCGCGCCGCTCTCCGCGCACATGGTCGGGCGTCAGGCGTATCGCAACGGCACGATCGAGCAGCGTGGACTCGTCGTCGACGAGCTGGCCGAGTCGAAGCAGACCCCGCCCGCCGCCGGCTGACCCCTCCTCCCGCCCGCCGAGATCAGGCGCTCCCGCGGCATCAGGCCATTCTGTGAAGGAACTGCCTGATTCGACACGCTTGCCTGACCCGCCGCGGTGCGGGAGCGGATCAGAGCCGGGCGGCGAACTCGTGGATGAGGCGCGCCGCGGGCTCGGAGTCGCTGATGAGCGTGCCGTGTCCGTGGTCGGGGATGACCTCGAGATCGGCTCCGGGGATCGCATCGAGGATCTCCTGGCACCAGCTCATGGGGGCGAGCGGGTCGTCCTCTCCGCGCAGCACCAGCACGGGGCAGTCGATGCGCACGAACGCGTCCTCCGGCTCGTGCACGATGGTCGCCCGCATCTTGCGGAACAGGTGCGGGCCGCCGCGGAGGTACTCTCGTGCACCGCGCCATATGACGAGGGGACGTTCGCCGATGAGGTCGATCAGCAGATACCGTGCCTGGGCCCCGATGTTGCGGGCGGCCTTGTTGACGGTCGGCCCGGCCAGGACGACCCCTTCGACGAGGGACGGATGCCGGGCGGCGAGCTCAGCCGCGATCTGACTGCCCATCGAGTGGCCGATCACCACGACGGGGCCGGAGTCCACGTGCCTCAGGTAGGCCGCGACCAGGTCGGCGTGCCGCTCCATCGTCAGGGTGCGCGTCGGCTCCGGAGCCTCGCCGAACCCGGGAAGGTCCAGGGCGATCACCCGTCCTTCGAGTCGCTGCACGATGTCGAGGTAGACGCTCCGTCCCATGCCGATCCCGTGCAGCAGCAGGTACGTGTGCGGGCCGTCCCCGAACGTCTCGGCGATCAGCGTGGCGCCGCCGTGCTCGAACTCCAACAGGGTGACCGGGGTGCCCTTCGGGGCGAGATAGCTGGATGGCACGCCTCCACGCTAGCCGAGCATCCTGCGGCGTTCTCTCAGCGAGCCCGACCTGCGTTCAGCCCGCGGGCGTCAGCGTGAGCGTGTCGACGGTCGCGGCCTTCACCGCCTTGTCGGAGAAGGCCCAGGGCTTCTGGTCGCCGACCAGCCAGTCCGCGGTCTGGTCGGTGTAGTGCTCGTGGAAGGCGTGTCCGGAGGCTCCGGTGAGGTGATTCCAGGTCGAGGCGTCGAGGTCGGCGAGGTCCACCACCATCCGCATCGACGGGACCGTGGTCGTGGCGTAGGAGGTGCCGAGCTGCCACCCCGTGGCGTTCACCACGGAGGCGCCCCCGCCCACGGGGAACGGGCCGCGGTTGAAGAGCGCTTCGATCGGGGCGATCCCCGAGGACCCGAGCGTGTCGCTGGTCAGGGTGATCGCGTGCAGGTCGCCCCAGTTCCACCGGGCCGTCGTCGTGCCCTGCACCGCGGCGAGCTCGTCGTACGCCTCCTCGGCTGACAGCGCGAGCATCTCCTCCATGCCGGAGACATCGAGCTGGGCGTTGGTCCACAGCGGATCGGCGGGGTCGTCCAGCAGGTCGCCGACGACGGTGAACAACCGCCCCTGGCCGTCGATGGGGAGCGGCTGATCCCGTTCGGCGAACAGATTCTGCACGAGGTTCGACCACAGCACGTTCGCGTAGGCGGCGGCAGGCGACGAGGCGGTGTTCTGCGCATCCCAGGCGAGCAGCAGGTCCACGGCCTCCTTCGGGCCCGCACCCGAGACGTCGACGTCGGCCATCGCGGCAGCGAGCTGCTTGCCGATCCACATCTCGTCGTCCATCTGGATGTCGCGCATGTCCTGGGCGGTGAGCGGTGCCGCCGCCGAACGACGCTCGAGCAGATCGGCGATGCGCGCCGCGCGGTAGCCGTAGTCCCAGTCGCGCGAGAGGAAGTGGTCGTAGTCGTCGGTCACGATCGCGTTGTTCGCGGTGACGATGTAGCCGGAGCTCGGGTTGTACGCCACCGGGAGCTCCTCGAACGGGATGAAGCCGGTCCAGTCGTAGCTGCTGTCCCACCCTGGCTGGGGCATCCACCCGTCGCCGGCCCCGCGGATCGGCAGGCGACCGGGGGTCTGGTAGCCGATGTTGCCCTCGGTGTCGGCGTAGATCAGGTTCTGCGCCGGGACGTCGAAGAGCGACGCAGCGAGGCGGAAGTCGTCGAAGTCCTGTGCTGTCGACAGGGCGAAGATCGCCGTCGCGGCCGTGCCGGGGTCGAGTGCCGTCCACCGGAGGCTGACCGCGTACTCGGTGTCGTCGTCCCCCGGCGGTGTCGGCGCGGGGGTCCCGTCTTCGGCGGAGAGTGCGGGATCCGGATCATCGGCGATCGCCGTGAAGTCGTCGGTGAGGCCGGAGATGATGGGCCCGTGCACGGTGGAGCGGATGGTGAGGTCGATGTCATCGGCGCCGGCGACCTTGATCGTCTCGGTGGTCTCCACGAGGGGGAGCAGCTGGCCGTCGCGCCAGTAGGAGTCGCCCTCGACCCGCTCGAGATAGAGGTCGGTGACGTCGGTCGTGAGGTTCGTGAACCCCCAGGCGATCTTCTGGTTGTGGCCGATCACGATCCCCGGGAGGCCGGAGAACGAGAAGCCGCCCACGTCGAACGGGCAGTCCTCGTCGACCGTCGAGCACTTCAGCTGCACCTGATACCAGACGGAGGGGAGGGAGGCGCCCAGGTGGGGGTCGTTCGCCAGCAGGGGCATCCCGGATTCGGTCAGGGCTCCCGAGACGACCCACGAGTTCGAGCCGATGCCCTCACCGACGTCTCCCACGAGTGCGCTGGCGGCCTCGATCACGTTCGAGGTCTCCTGCCACTCGATCGTGGTCGACGCCTGCTGCACCTCGCCCTCTGCGTCGGTGGGAGTGTACGCGGCGGGCTCGACGTCCGTGCCGAGCGCGGGCACGGTCGAGATCTTCGGCACGATCACCGGATTCTCGTCGAACGGGTAGTCGGGGTAGAGCTTGCGGAGCAGGTCGGCGGTCGCGGTCGAGTCCTCGCTCCCGCTCAGCTCGGCGGCCAGGAGCGACCGCTCGGTCTCGTTCTCGATGTTCCCGCGGAGGTCCCATGCCATCGCCTTCAACCAGGCGACGGAATCCGCGGGTTCCCAGGGCTCGGGGGCGTAGTCGGGGTTCTGCATGCCGAGCACGGCGTACTCGAGTGAGAGCTCTGCGCCCGATCGCGACGCGAGGTACGCGTTGACGCCCGCCGCGTAGGCCTCGTAGTAGCTGAGCGTCGTCTCGTCCATCGCCTCGACCTCGGCCTCGGCGACCTTGCGCCAGCCGAGCGTGCGGAGGAAGGCGTCGGTCCCGGCCTGCGACTCGCCGAACATCTCCGCCACCCGGCCCGCCGTGACGTGACGACGGAAGTCCATCTCGAAGAACCGGTCCTGCGCGTGCACGAAGCCCTCGGCGTAGAAGAGATCGTCGGTGGAGTCGGCAGTGATGGTCGGGATGCCGCGGTCGTCGCGCTGCACCGTCACCGCGGCCTGCAGGCCGTCGAGTTCCAGGGAGCCCGCCGTCTGCGGGAACGACCGCTGGATCGTCCAGGTCACGAAGAACGCCGCGGCCACCGCGATCACGACGATGCCGGCGACCACGAGGAAGGCGATGCGTCCGATGCGGACGCCCAGTGAGGGGCGCGAGGGTGCGGCGGACTCCGGTGAATCGGTCATCATCGTCGAGAACTCTTTCGGGTAGCAGGTGGGACTCAGTCCCACCGAGCCCCAGTGCGCGTTTCAGGGTCGCGCCCTCGCATCATATCCGTCCGAGCGCTCGCCGCGGGTTCATCCTCGACGAGCGCTCGGATCGTCACCCGATCAGGCTCGGCTGCAGGTCGCGCAGCGTCCGGCGGTGGGTCATCCTGGTCACCCCGATCATCGCGAGCAGCAGCGCGCCCGCGAGCCAGGCTCCGAGCACCGCGAGGTCCCAGCCGGCGCGCGCGTAGTCTCCGCCGTACATGAGCTGCCGCATCGCGTCGACGACGTATCCGAGGGGGAGCACGTGATGCAGGGCGGCGAGCGGTGCGGGCAGCGTCTGCCACGGGAAGGTGCCGCCCGCCGTGACCAGCTGCAGCACCATGAGCACCAGCCCGAGGAACTGTCCGACCGAGCCGAGCCAGACGTTGAGGGCGAGGATGATCGCGGCGAACGTGGCCGAGGCGAACATCATGACGCCCAGCGTGCCGAGCGGGTGGTCGAACGTGAAGCCGAGGGTGATCGCGAGGATGCCCATCAGCCCGAGCATCTGCACGGCGCCGAGCATCGCGGGCGTCAGCCAGCCGGCCAGCGTGATCCGGATCGGGGAGTGCAGCGCGGTGATCGCACGGCGGGAGATCGGCTTCACGATGAGGAACAGCGCGTAGATGCCGATCCATGCGGACAGGGCCGCGAAGAAGGGGGCGAGTCCGGCGCCGTAGTCCTCAGCGGACGCGACCTTGTCGCTCGACACCTTCACCGGGTCGGAGATCGTGTCGGCCTGCAGGGAGCGCAGCTCGGGCGTGGACGCCGGGATCGCGTCGACGCCGTTCGAGAGACCGTCTCGCAGCTCGGCTGTTCCGGAGGCGAGGGTCGCCAATCCGTCCCGCAGCTGCGCGGCGCCGTCGTTCGCGGCGGAGGCGCCCGAAGCGACCGTTCCCGCGCCGGTGGCGAGGTCGGAGGCGCCGGCGGCGAGGGAGGCCGCGCCGTCGGCCAACTGATCGACCTTCCCGACGGCGCCCTGCACCTGCGCGTTGCCTTCCTGCAGACGGGTGCCGAGGGGGTCGAGCTTCGCGAGGACCTGATCGATCTCCTCCGGGGTCAGCCCCTGTTCGGTCAGCGCGTTCGCGATGTCGGTGCGCACCTGCGGCAGCGCGTCCGTCGCCTGCTGGACCGCGGAGCCGGCGCGGTCGGCCACATCCGCGAGCTGCCGGTTCCCGGCGCTCACCTGCTGGGCGCCGGATGCGAGCGTCTGCGCACCGGCGGCGAGCTGCGCGGTGCCGTCGGCGAGCTGGGCGGTGCCGTCGGCGAGCGTCGAGCTGCCGGACGCGGCGGATCCGGCGCCGTCGGCGAGCTGCGAAGCCCCGTCCGTCGCGGTGATGAGCTTGTCGCGCACGTCGCTGAGACCCGTGAGCAGGCGCTCGGCCGCCTCGCTGCCGACCATCTCGGCCACGGAGCTGCGGATCTTCTCGACCGCCTGCGTTCCCATCGAGGAGGCGAGGTAGTTGTTCGCGTCGTTGGTCTCCAGCTCGATGCGGGCCTGGTGGGGATCGTCCCCGGCGGCGGAGGTCAGGGCGGCGGAGAAATCGGTCGGGATCGTCACGGTGAAGTCGACCGAGCCCGTGCGCAGGGCCTCGGCGGCTTCCTTCTCCGACATCCGCTGCCAGTCGAACGCGTTGCCCTCGATGAGGTTCTCGGCGACGTCCTCGCCGTAGTTGACGGTGTCGCCGTTGGCCGGCTCGGTGCCCGTGGTCGGGGCGGGAGCGCCTTCGTCGTCGACCACGAGCGCCACCGGCACGTCGGGGAACTTGGCATACGGGTCCTGGTTGGCCCAGAGGTAGAGACCGCCGTAGAGGATCGGCACGCAGATCAGCGCGACGAGCGCGAGGATGCCCATCTTGCTCGCGGTGAGGCGCCGCAGTTCCGCGGCGATCATGGCGGGAACCTTCATCGCGCCTCTCCCTTCTCGTCCGTGCGGGGCGCTTCGACAGGCTCAGCGCCCCCGGTGTCGGTGGGTCCCGGCGCTTCGACAGGCTCAGCGACCCAGTTCTCGGGTTCCGCCGTTTCGGTGGGTCCCTGAGCTTGTCGAAGGGCGGTGGGTTCGGGCGCTTCGGCAGGCTCAGCGACCCAGTCCTCGGTGGGTTCGGGCGCTTCGACAGGCTCAGCGACCCAGTCCTCGGTGGGTTCGGGCGCTTCGGCAGGCTCAGCGACCCAGTCCTCGGTGGGTCCCTGAGCCTGTCGAAGGGGTTCGAGGGCCAGCGGCTCCACGGGTCCGGAGGCGTTGACGGCGTCGAACTCGTGCATCCGCTCCAGGGCGACGGCAGCGGAGCCGCCGACGATCACGAGCATCGCGTAGCCGCGGTCGGCGAACTCGCCGGCGATGCGCCACCAGCCGTCTGGGCTGCCTCCGTGGCGGTCCGGGGAGACCAGGACGATGCCGTCGACCCCTTCGCGCAGGATGGCGAGCTCGCACAGGATGCGGACGCGCGCGGCCGGGTCGATGCTGCCGATCGGCACGGACGCGAGCTCCGCGTAGCCCAGCTGGGCCAGCCAGCGGCGGGCGTGCAGCGGAGTGGCTCCGACCCCGGCGAACATCAGCTCCTCGCCGACGACGCCGGCGAGGGCGATGTCCGGGTGCGGGTCGCTCACGTCCGGGGCATCGACCAGCGCCACTCGGCGCCGCAGAGCTTTGGTGTCGGTGCTGCCGTCGATGCTGACGCGACCCGAGTCGGGGCGCATCCGACCACTGGCGATCAGGCCGAGCACGGTGGGTCGCTGTTCGGTCTCGGCGAGGGCGAACCGAACGGATCCGGTGTGGAACTCCAGCGATGTCAGCGGGAGCGCCTGGCCGTTGCGGCCTTTGCTCACCTCCTGCAGGGCGATCTTCATGCGCGATCCTCCAGTGTGGGTTCGGGTGTCTCGGTGACCGCGCCGAGATCGGGGTGCGCCGCGAGGAGCGTGTCTGCCTCACGCCAGGACAGCCCGGCGATGCTCAGTACCGCGCGCACGGCGAGGTTCGCCGCGCCGCTGCTGGCGGCATCCGTCCGGGAGATGACCGTTCGGGCGATCTCCTCGATCAGGCGCGCGAGAGTCGGTGCGGTGAGGTCGGTGCGGAAGCTGCCGTCGTCCTGCCCGCGTCGGACGAGCCCCGCCACCGTCCGGCGCAGCGGGGCGAGGGCGGTCGCCGTGTGCTCGAGGTGTGCCTCGTCGAGCGCGAGCGCGGCGGCGAGCTGCACGTGAGCGGCCTCCTGCCAGAGGAGGGCGGCCAGACGGGCGAGGGCGAGCCGGGAGTCGGCGTCGTCGATCGAGGCGGCGATGGCGTTGAAGCGCTGCGCGCCGCTCGAGATGAGTTCGCGGATCAGGGCCTCGCGGTCATCGAAGTGGCCGTAGAGGGTGCGGCGGGAGAGGCCGGCACTGCGGGCGATGACATCGATCGAGGCGTAGGGGTCGAGTGCCAGCGTCGCGCGAGCGGCGGACAGGATGCCGGCGCGGTTCTCCACGGCGTCGCGGCGGGGTGCGCGAGTGGTCATGTCCCGATGATACCTATCATGCACAGACGTGTGCAAGATAATCGTCGGGCTTACAGGATTCCTTGAGCGGGCGAGCTGTAATGTTACGCGTTGCGCACGGCGCAACAGCGAGGTCACGTCGGATCCGCCGACAGAAGCGGCGGGGTCAGGGAGCGTCGACCGAATGGAGTGGTGGGGGGACCGCCTTGGTCGAATGGTATGAACTGGCTCGTCTCAACGCCGTGCCCGGACGGCATCCGAAGCTCGCCGGCGGGCCGCCTGACCTGGACCGCGTCCGGGATGCGGTCGCTCTCTTCGGCGACGTGTGGATCGGATCGGTGCGCCACGCGATGCCGCTCCTCGCCGCGGACGACGTCACGTATCTCGTCGATCTCGCCGAGGATCTGTCCGACGTGGCCGCCGACCGCGACGCCTCCGCCTTCTGTTTCGCGTTGCGTGCGCTCGCGGCGGGCTTCGCGCGCATCGAAGGCAACGTCATGCGCGTCGCCGTGATCGACATCCTGGGACCGCAGATCGGCCGCATCGCGCAGCACACACGCGACGCCCGCGACTGGGACGACAGTCGGAGATGCGCGGACGCCATCGGCGACGCCGTGCGCGAGCGCGACGAGACGCTGACCTGCGCGGCCGTCGTGACGCTCGTCGACGACGTGCTTCCCCGGGTCATCGATCACGCCGACGGAGCCGGCTCCCCAGGCGGCCGCTGGTCGCCAGGGGGATGACCGATCAGTCGGTGCCGGAGTCGAACGCCGCGCCCTCGGAGGCCGTGTCCACGGCATCCGCGAGGGTCTCATCCGCTTCGGAGATCGAGCCGTGCACCGATTCGGTGATCTCGGCGGCCTCGCCCGCCGTCACGCGACCGACGAGCTCACCCGTCGCGCCGCCGACGAGGCCGAGGCCCGCGTACTGCTCCAGGCGCGCACGGGAGTCGGCGATGTCGAGGTTGCGCATCGTGAGCTGGCCGATCCGGTCGACCGGACCGAAGGCGGCATCCCCGACGCGCTCCATCGAGAGCTTCTCCGGCCCGTACGACAGGTTGGGGGACACGGTGTCGAGGATGGTCCAGTCATCGCCGCGGCGCAGGCGGATCGTGACGGTTCCGGAGATCGTGAGGCCGACCCAGCGCTGGATCGACTCGCGCAGCATGAGCGACTGCGGCTCGAGCCAGCGTCCCTCGTACATGAGGCGACCGAGGCGGCGACCCTGCTCGTGGTACGTCGCGAGGGTGTCTTCGTTCAGGATGCCGTTGACCAGGCGCTCGTAGGCGATGAACAGCAGCGACATGGCCGGAGCCTCGTAGATGCCGCGTGACTTCGCCTCGATGATGCGGTTCTCGATCTGGTCGCTCATGCCCAGGCCGTGGCGCCCGCCGATCGTGTTGGCCTCCATGACCAGCGCGACCGGGTCGGAGTACTCGACGCCGTTGATCGCGACCGGGCGTCCGCCCTCGAACGTGACGCTGACGTCCTCGGTCTCGATCGCGACCGAGGGGTCCCAGAACTTGACGCCCATGATCGGGTCGACGGTCTCGAGCGAGACGTCGAGGTGCTCGAGCGTCTTCGCCTCGTGCGTCGCGCCCCAGATGTTCGCGTCGGTCGAGTACGCCTTCTCGGCGGAGTCGCGGTACGGGAAGTCGCGGGCGACGAGCCAGTCGCTCATCTCCTTGCGGCCGCCCAGCTCGGTGACGAACTCGGCGTCGAGCCACGGCTTGTAGATCCGCAGGCGGGGGTTGGCGAGCAGACCGTAGCGGTAGAACCGCTCGATGTCGTTGCCCTTGTAGGTGGAGCCGTCGCCCCAGATGTCGACGCCGTCCTCCTTCATGGCGCGCACCAGCATGGTGCCGGTGACCGCGCGGCCGAGGGGCGTCGTGTTGAAGTAGGTCTTGCCGCCGGAGCGGATGTGGAACGCGCCGCAGGAGAGGGCGACGAAGCCCTCCTCGACCAGGGCGGTCTTGCAGTCGATCAGGCGCGACGCCTCGGCGCCGTACTCCAGCGCGCGGCCGGGGATCGAGGCGATGTCGTCTTCGTCGTACTGGCCGAGGTCGCCGGTGTAGGTGAAGGGCACAGCGCCCTTCTCGCGCATCCACGCGACGGCGACGGAGGTGTCGAGTCCTCCGGAGAAGGCGATGCCGACGCGCTCGCCGACGGGCAGGGACTGGAGGACCTTGGACATGACTCCCAGTCTATCCGCGGGCGGCGTGTCGCTTTCTGCCGGATCAGACCAGGACGACGTCGACGCCGAGCGCCGCGTACGTGCCCAGGGCACGACGGTCGCACGTGACGAGGGACGCTCCAGCGGATCGAGCGCACAGCGCGACGAGGCCGTCGTAGACAGCGCCGCCGGAGATCCCCGCTTCGGCGAGGACATCGACAGCGCCGCGTGCCGCTTCGCCCGAGAGGGCGATCGACCGGGGGAACGCCGTTCGTATCGCGCGCGCCGCGGCCGAAGGGGACAGGCGATTGTCGCCGGAAAGGCGCGTCAGCACCGAGTAGGTCTCCGCGGAGGCGTGTCCGGAGAGACCGAGGATGGCACCCGCGCAGGCGCGACGAACCGCGAGATGGGCGGTGCTGTCTTCGACGAGCAGAGCGACGGCTGCGCTCGTGTCCAGGACGAGGTCAGCGCTGGTCGGCAAGGCGCAGCTCGCGGATGTCGTCGGGGGTGAGAACGGCGCCGGAGGACGCGATGACGAGGCGCCCATCCTTCTCGATGAGGTTGTCCGGTGCGTCGATCTCGATCCGGATGCCGTTGCCGTCCAGGATCAGGTCGACCGGGCCGGGGATGAGACCGACGCGCTCCCGGAGCGAAGCAGGGATGACGATTCGCCCTGCCTTGTCCATGGTTGCGCGCATGCCACGAGACTACCATTCGAATGGTAGGCAGGTATAGCACGTGTCGATGGCCGCGCTCGGGTCGATGTGCGACGCGCCGAGGGGTGGACGACACGCGTCTGTCGCCGGGGTCGCGACGGGAGAACGGCGACGGGAAGTGGGAGAGTAGGCGCACGGAGGTCTGACATGGGCGGTGCGATCCTGTGGGGCGCGGTCGCTGCGGCACCGCTGTTCGTCGGTGCGGTGCTCGCCCTGCTGCGGAAGTGGCCGCCGAAGTGGCTCGGCATCGTCCTGGGCTTCGGCGCGGGCGCGCTCATGGCCTCGATCGCGTTCGAGCTGTGGGAGGAGGGGCTGGATCTCGCCGGTCCCATCCCGCTCGTGCTGGGTGTCGCCGCCGGAGCGATCAGCTATTACATCGCCGACCGGATCCTGGACGCGCGCGCCGCGAAGAAGAAGGAGCAGGCCGGCGGAGGTCAGCTCGCCGTGGGCGCTCTGCTCGATGGCATCCCCGAGCAGCTGGTGCTCGGCATCGGCCTCGCCTCCGGCGAACCCGTCAGCATCGCGCTCGTGGTGGCGATCCTGGTGTCGAACCTCCCCGAGTCGATCGGCTCGGCCGCCGACCTGCTCGACGGCGGCATGGCGAAGGCTCGGGTGCTGATGCTGTGGGCCGGGGTCGCGGTGCTGTGCGCGGCGGCCACTGTGGCCGGGTTCGCGCTCGCGAGCGTGACCGGAGATGACTTCCGCTCGGCGTCGAGCGGGTTCGCCGCCGGGGCGCTGCTGGTCATGCTCGTCGACTCGATGGTGCCGGAGGCGCAGTCGAAGGCGAAGGAGTCGACCGGACTCGCGACAGTGCTCGGGTTCGCGCTCGCAGCGGGACTGGCGCTCTCCTCCTGAGCACACGGCTCCGGAGCCCCCGTGACCTGAGCCGGCGAGGTCACCCCTCGGGGTCGGCGGTACTCCCACGGAACGGCTCGCGGCGCACGGCCCGGCCCTCGATGCTCTGGATCGAGAACGACAGGGCCAGGTTCCGGTCCCCGCCAGCCCACGGGTTCACGCGGGCCGCGACATCGCCGGCGTACTCGTCGGGGACGCGCGACAGGGTGCCGTGCATGAGCACGCTCCACGCCGTGTTCCCGAGCGGGTCGTGATAGTCCACCTCGAACGAGACGTCGATCGGTTCGAGCGTCAGGGTGGCCAGCAGGCCGTCGTGCGACGTGCGGAACAGCAGATCGTGCCCGGAGACGGCGAAGTTCACGGGATAGATCTGCACACGCCCGTCATCGACGAATCCGACACGGCCCACCGTCGTCGTGGCCAGCAGATCGTAGGACTGCTGTTCATCGAGCACTCGGATCATTCGCGCGCTCCTTCCCTCTGGCGCCAGTGTACCCAGCGCACCGGCGTCCGGCGATGGGGTCGCCGCCGCGGAGTGCGTCGTCAGATCCGCCCGGCCCGCAGGTCGGCCGTGAGCTCGGCGAGATAGGCGGGAGGTCCGGCTTCCGCGAACCAGAGCCACAACTCGGCCGCATGGATCGGGTACCAGGCGCGAACCCGTACGGGGTCCGCACCGTAGGCGTCGATGAGCGCTTCGGCGGAGAGCGGGTCCTTCCGGCCGGCGCCCCACGCGGCTCTGGACAGCTCGCGCAGAGGATCTCCGACATGCGCGGCCTCCCAGTCCACGACTCCGGTGATGCGACCCTTCACCGACAGCAGGTTCCCGTCTGTCCAGTCGCCGTGGCAGAAGGCGAGCCCCGAAGCGGACGGGATGACCAGCGGCAGGGGCGGGGCGTCGGCGGCGCGGTATCGGCGGATGATCGCCGCGTCGTCGGGTGGCGGCAGCAGCCCGGATGGCGGCTCCGCCTCGTGCAGGCCGCGGAGCAGCTGCGCAGAGGCCCGCAGAGCCTCGCGCCGAGCGACCGGATCCTGGTCGTCGAGGCGCGCCCCCGGAAGCTCCGTCATCAGGATGGTGCCCGGATGCTCCTCGACCAGTTCGGGCACCGGAAGACCGGAGCCGACCAGCGCCTGCAACGCCCGCACCTCGTTGTCGTGCCGCGCCGGATCCGACAGGCGCTTCTCCACGAGCCGCCTGCCGTCGCGGACGACCGACCGCACCTGACCGACCGCCCCTTGCCGCATCCCGTCATCCTCTCACCGCCCGCCACTCGGCGGACGGGAGGCGCGGAATCGGGCGCGAGTGGCGGGTTATCCTCGGTAGCGGCGTGCAGGATGCTGGCGGGAAGCCGCCGTGCTGGCGGCCCAGACACCCGTGGACAAAGGAGTTCCGATGACTGACACGACCCTGGCCCGCCCGACCTTCGACCCCGAGCTGGAGGCCGCCCTGGCCCTCGTGGGAGACCAGATGCCCTCCACTCTGACGGCGGAGATGATCCCCCTGCTGCGGCAATCGCCGGTCGGGGGAGAGGATGAGATCTTCGCGGCGCTCGAGGAGCGCGGGTTCTCGTACCGCGACGTGTCGATCCCCGGCCACGACGGCGATGAGATCGTCGTCACCGTGATCGAGAAAGAAGGGCGCACGGGGACGGGCCCGGGGTTCTTCCACACGCACGGCGGCGGCATGATCATCGGCAACCGCTGGCTCGGCGTGGTCGGCTTCCTGGACTGGGCTGAGCGTTTCAACGGCGTGATCGTCACGGTGGAGTACCGGCTCGCACCGGAGTTCCCCGATCCGTACCCGGTGGAGGACTGCTACGCCGGCCTCGTCTGGACCGCGGAGCACGCGCATGAGCTGGGCATCGACCTCTCCCGCCTGCTGATCGGCGGGGCGAGTGCCGGGGGCGGGCTCGCGGCGGGCACCGCCCTGCTGGCTCGCGATCGTCGTGGCCCGGAGCTCGTCGGGCAGCTGCTCATCTATCCGATGCTCGATGACCGGGACGAGTCGGTGTCCACCCGCCAGATCGACGGGATCGGGGTGTGGGACCGAGGCTCGAACATCACCGGGTGGACGGCGCTGCTGGGCGAGCGTCGGGGGACGGAGAACGTCTCGATCTACGCCGCTCCTGCCCGCGCCGCAGACCTGTCCGGACTGCCTCCCGCGTTCATCGACTGCGGCAGCGCCGAGGTGTTCCGCGACGAGGACGTCGCCTATGCCTCGAGGCTCTGGGAGGCCGGGGTGCAGGCGGAGCTGCACGTGTGGGCCGGCGGTTTCCACGGCTTCGACATGTTCGCCCCGCACACCGCCGTCGCCCAGGCCATGCTCGCGGCCCGCGACAACTGGATGAACCGCCTGCTCTCCTGACGCGCCCCTCGCTCCACTCCACCCGTCCCATCGACGGGTGGAGTGGGCGGCGACCCCGTAGGGTGGAATCCCCGTGCGATGGAGCCCGACATGCAAGATCTGCTGGGGCGTCTGACCGCCCTCGACCCGGATGCCAGCGAGACGCTCAAAGTCGTCACGTACTTCGACGCCCTCGTCGCCCGATCCGTCGGCGTCGAGAGCATGCTGCGGGGAGCGGCCGTCCTCAGCGGGGCGACCGTCGGCCAGCGCGACGGTGGTCAGGTCATGCGGGTGCGCGCGGACGGCGTGCGCATCGATCCGGCCGAGCCCTCCGTGACGTGGCCGATGCGGGACAGCGGTCCGGCGGCGGTCGTCTGGATCGAACGCGAGGGCACGCCCCACACGAACGACGCCATGATCCTGGAGCGGCTCAGCCTGGCGCTGGGCATCATCCGCGCCCGCCGCTCGATCGGCCCGGAGAGCGCGGTGGAACTCGCCATCAGCTCATACGCCGGAGCGGATGAGCGCGCGGCAGCCCTCCCACGTCTGCGGCTCTCCGCCGGCCCGCTGCGGTTGGTCGCGTCACCGCCGGATCCGGTGCCCCTGCCTCAGCACCCGTCTGCGGTCGTCGCCACCCGCCACGGACTGACGCGGGCGACGATCCTGGACGCGGGAACGGAGGCGGTGCAGGCGTGGCCGGAGTCGGAGCAGCAGCTCCTGCGCCTCGGGATCGGGCCGCTCGGCCCGGGCGAGCAGCTCCCGGGATCGTGGTCCGCGGCCCTGGTGGCCGCGCGACTGACCAGCCCGACGGAGCCGGTCGTCGACGCCGCCGACCTCGGCGCCCTTCTGCTCGTCGCGGAGATCGCGGAATCCGGACCGACCCACCCGGATGCTGTGATTCTGGGCGCCCTCGATGATCGCAGTCGCGAGCTTCTCGACGCGGTCGCCGAGGAACGGAGCGTTCGGGCGGCGGCCGCGCGACTCGGACGACATCACTCCAGCGTGCAGGAGCGGCTCACCGTGCTCGCGGAGACCCTCGGCTACGACCCCCGGACATCCCGTGGGCATGCCCGGTACGTGCTGGCCCGGATGCTGCGGAGCCTCGGATCCTGACGCCCTGATCCGCCGCGGCCTACTCGAACCCGGGGTAGTCCTGCAGCCTCTCCTCGAACTCCGCGCGGTCGGCCTCGCTGAGCACGCCGCTGGCGACGGCCACCAGCTGCAGCCCCTCGATCGGCTCCCCGGTGCGGGCGCTCTGCGCCTCGCGCGCTGTCCGGAAGCCGCCGTCCCTGTCGTTCGACAGGTCGTAGATGTTGGCGTAGAAGCGCATCGGATCGGGGAAGTTCTCGGTGTAGTACTCCCACGTCGTCTGCGTGCGCGGGTCGTCGCTGCCGTAGAGCTTCGCGATCATGGAGGGGTCGATGCCGGAGTTCGTCGGGTCGTTGAAGGAATACAGGTCCCAGAGCCCGTGCGCGACGACCTCCTCGCTGATCGCGGCCATCACCTCGAGCTTGCGGTCGTAGCCCTGAACCGGCTCGTTCGTCGCCCACGCCGTGGACGTGTACTCGATGAGCATCGACTCCCCGCCGTAGCCGTTCCGCTCCGGGCGCAGGTCCTCGTCTCCGACCTCGGTCCACGTGTAGCCGAACTCGGCGGTGAGACGCGCACGGATGTCGGCGAACAAGGCGTCGGACTGCGCACGGACCTCTTCCAACGACTGCTGGGAGAGAGCCTCCTGCGGGTCCTCGCCCTTGATCCCGGGGTACGCCTCGGCGTGCTTCTGCTCGGCGGTCTTCGCCCCGTCGTAGTTGCCCGATGCGGAGGTCTGCAGGGCGCTCATCCCGCCCACCGTGGCCACGTTGAACAGGATCGTCACGATCAGCGCGATCGCGCCGAGCCTGCGGCCGCGCGGAGACAGGAGGGCCGCGATGACCGTCGCGACGACGACCAGCTGCAGCGCGAGCATGGTGATGCCGTACAGGGTGTCCGTGCCGCCGGCGAAGAACACGCCGAACAGCACCAGGGCGAACAGGACGGCGGCAGCGAGGGCCACCCAGCCGAGGACGTTCGCCGGCTTTCGAGGGCCCTCCGCGAGTGCTGTCATCGCGACCGCGGGGGCAGCGGGAGCAGGGGTGGTCTGCCTCCGTGCACCGCGATACCCGCCGGGCGGGGGAACCGGCGGGGCGCCTTCGGTCCCGGCGATGTATCGGGACCGCTGCTTCTCGTGATCCATCACCATGGCTTGTCCGTCCCCGTGCCGCCGGGCTCGTCGCCGCGCTGCTGGTCGCGCTCCTGCGTGCCCTGCTCGAGCTTGTCCTGCAGGTCGCGCAGCTTGTCCTCGGAGGGCTGCTCCTGCTCCGGCGGGGTGGGCTGCTCCTCCGGCTGCTGCTGCTGCTCCTGCTCCTGCTGCTTCTGCTTCAGGCGGTCCTCGTTGCCATCCAGGGTGTCGGACATGTCGCGCTGCGGATCGGAGGACCGCTGCTGCGCCTCGTCGCTGCGGCACTCCTCGGGAGTCTCGACGGTGATGGTCAACGCCTCTCCGTACAGCTGTGCTGCCGTCGCGCCGTCCCCGTCGGCGCGCGCGGCGTCACCCATCCGCTCCACGACGAGGGCGAGGTTGATCCGCACGCCGCAGACCTCCAGCCCGGTGGCGAGGTCCAAGGACTCCTCGAGCTTCGCGCGCGCCTGAGGGAGCTGCTCCGCCGCCCCGAGTGCGGTGCCGATGTTGAAGGGGGCCTTGTACGGCTCGAACCAGTTCAGGAACTCCTGGCCGCGGGCCGCGCCCTCGGAACCGGCGAAGTCGTCGATCACATACGCGGTGATCGACTGATGGGCGAAGGCGTACATGCTGAGCAGCTTCCCGACGAAGAACAGGGCGGCGAGCGTCAGGGGGAGCGTCCCGATCGCGACCCATCGGCGGATGCGGCGTCGGCGGCGGTTCGACCGGAGCAGCTGGGCGGCCGCTTCGGACGACATGGGTGCGGCGGTGCTCGCGTCGGCCCGGGTGGAGAGGTCGGTCACGTTCGCTCCCTCGTCCGGTCGTCCGGGAAGCCGTCGCTCCGTACCGGGGCGCGGAGCCCGCGCAGGCGCGCGATCAGCAGCGTGGCGCGCGCGAGCTCGAATCCGAGGATCGCCAGGATCACGAGAGCCACGAGCCAGGAGAGCTCCATCACGTTTCCGACTTCGCCGGCCTCGGCATAGCCGGTGGTGGTCGATGGCGCCTCGGGAAGGGTGGGCGCGGTGTCGGCCGTCCGGTGCTCGTAGACGATGCCGAGCTGGTCGGCGATGATCTTCAGATTCCCCTCGTCGATCACCGACAGCGCATCAGCACCCTGGTACTGGATGTACTCGGAGCCGCCCTCGGCGACGCCGCCGGTCGTGATGCGCATCCGCCCGCCCTCGGCCGTGCCGTAGCCGAACACCGCCCCGGCGTCGGTGTATCTCTCGCTCGCACCGAACGCGGCCGGCGCCGAGCCGTCGGTCTGCTCCCCGTCGCCGAAGTAGAACACCATTCGCGAGCGGTCGCCCGAGGACTCGGCGGCAGAGGCGAGGGTCTCCTCCAGCAGAGGAGCGGCCACCCCGATGGAACTGCCGCGGGACTGACTCGTGACCTCCGGGCGCAGCACCTCGAGCGACCCCATCAGCGCCGTGGTGTCGGTGGTCAGCGGCATCCGCAGCTCGGCCGCTGCATCGGCCGTGATCAGGGCGAACCGCGCGCCGGGGTACTCCGCGACGAGGGCCCGCACGTCGTCTCGGATGCCGTCGAGTCGCGGTTCGCCGTCGCCCCAGTCCTCGGCGACGATGCTGGCGGTCGTGTCGACCACGAGCACGATGTCCGTATCGGTGGCGAGCGTCTGGGTGGCACCGCCGGGGATGCCGGGACGCAGCAGCAGCAGGGCGCATGCGAGCACCAGCAGGACGCGCAGCGCCCAGAGAGCCCGATGCCCGGCGAGCGTCCGCGTGTCGGTCACGCGCCCACCGACGCGCTGCGGCGGACGGACGAGCACCCAGATCGCGAGCGCCAGGACAGGGACGCACAGCAGGGCGATGAGCAGCGGATGCAGAACGGGCTGGAGGATCACAGGCGTACCCTCCACAGCACCACGACGAACCCCAGAAGGCACACCGACAGCAGCACGATCCACAGGTTCGGGGTGTCCGTCCAGACGACCTGCGCCTCGCCGCGCAGCTCGGTCGCCTCCTGCTCCTGCACCTGGGAGACGATGTCCGAGACGGTCGTCGTGTCCCGCAGCCCGAAAGCGGCGCCACCGGTGGCATCGGCCGCCCTGGCGAGTTCGGCGCTCACGGCCGCGTCCTTGCCCTGCACCGGATTCAGCGCGAACACCCGCACGTTCCGGGATGCGGCATAGGCCGCCGCTTCCTCGAGGGTCACGATCGAGGCGCCGTTGACCTCGTTGTCCGTGGCGAAGATGACCGACCGCGACCGGTCGTCGTCGGGGTGGTCGAAGCCCATCGCGCACGAGGCGAGACCGTCGCCGATCAGGGAGGCGCCGTCGCCGTTCAGCGTTCCCACCCAGTGCTCGGGGACGCGGTCGGTGAAGTCGAAGCTCCGGGTCATGCTCTCCAGGTGCTCCCGGATGAAGTCGTAGTCGTCGGTCAGCGGGAAGATCTGCACGGGTGAGCTGTTGAAGATGGTCAGGCCGATGCGCTCGCCCTCGAAGTCGTCGAGCAGCTCGTCGAAGACGGTGAGCACCTCGACGTCGACCTCGGACATCGAACCCGAGACGTCGAGGCACAGCATGATGTCGCGGCTCGTGTTGACAGGCTGGATCGTCTGCGCGGACATCGGGCGGGCCGCCACCACCCCGGCGACGACCGACGCCACCACGGCCAGCGCGAGGATGCCGGAGAGGGCGACCGCCCGCTGAGCGAGTGCCCGGCGGAAGGTCGGCAGAGTGCGTACACGCTCGGCACGCGCGACACGGGCCGCGTCGCCGCCGGAGGATCGCCCGCCGCGCCGGAGGCCGAGGGCCAGCCCGACCGCGACGGCGATCAGGACGACGGCGCCGGCGACGATCAGCATCCAGGTGTTCGCTAGTGCCATGCCCGCACCACCGTCCGTGCGGCTTCGGCGCCGGCGATCGGATCGATCGCGGGGCCCTGGCGGAAGATGCTCGGGTAGTAGTGCCGACTCATCGCGTCGATCAGGGCGGGATGGACACCGCGGGCGACGAGGTCGTCCAGCGCGAGGACCGGCGCCTCCAGGCCGCTGTACTCGTTGACGAAGGTGCGCACGACCCGGCTCAGGTCGAGGTTCGCCTGTCGAGCGGACAGCCGGCGCTCCCGGTAGTCGGTCTCGATCTGCTGGATCCTCCCCAGATACTCCGTCCGCAGCTGGGAGAGCACGTCGATGATGAGAGGTGAGTGCCCGGCGTTCGCGTCCGGCACGGAGAGCACACGGCGGGGGCGCGTGAGCGCGATCAGCAGCCACGCCCCGAGCACGAGGAGAATCAGGATGCCGATCGCGAGCAGCATCCATCCCCAGCTGTACTGCGCCGGGGGATAGAGCTCGTCAGAGCCGGGCATTCGACCTCCGATTCAGCAGCTGCAGCAGCTGCGCGACGGCGTCGTCCTGCCCGTCGAGGGAGGAGTGGCTGATCTCCATGCGGGTGAGCAGCTCGGCGAGGCGGGCGGCATCCGCTTCGCGCTGTGCCGTCAGCTCCTGCACGATGCCGCGGTCGCCCTGCACGAAGTCCGGCACCTGCCAGCGGCTGTCCGCGTCGGCGCGCATCTGTCCCGTGCGGTGGTCGAGCACCGGGTCGGCGTCGCGCAAAGTGAGCCAGAGCACGTCGTGCTGCACGCGCAGTCGCCGCAGCATCTTCTCCGTCTGCTCCGTCACGGGGGCCTCATCGGTGACCACCACGACGATCATGCGCCGCGAGATGGTGCGGGTCACGAAGGAGAGCAAGGCGTCGCGGTCGCTCGGCGCGGCGCTCTCGTCGATCGCGCGGTCGATCGTCCGCAGCGCGTGCTCGAGCGCTCCCTCGCTGCGTCCGGGGGCGAGGCGGCGGACGCGCGCGGCGTCGCCGTAGACGGTCGTGAAGTCGTCGCCGTGGCGCAGGGTGAGTACGCCGAGCACACCCGTCGCCAGGATCGCCAGCTCTTTCTTCGAGCGTTCGTCGGCGGCGAGGGCGTTCATCGACCGACCGGTGTCGACGACGAACAGCACTGTGTGCATGCGTGTCGCGCGGGAGCGCTTGACCAGCGGGGTGCCCAGCCGGGCGGTCGCGCGCCAGTCGATGTCACGCACCTGATCGCCGTACTCGTACTTGCGCAGGTCTTCGAAGTCGAGGCTTCGCCCGTGCAGGAGAGACGCGTAGGCGCCGTCGAGCGCATGCAGCGACTTGCGCGTCGAGTGGATGAAGAGCTTGCTCTTCACCTGCGTGATCAGGCTGGGCATCTGGCTGAGGGTCCCTGAGCGTGTCGAAGGGTGTCGAGGTCAGGGCGTGGGCACGGAGGCGAAGATCTGGTCGATGATCTCCTCGCTGCGGATGCCTTCCGCGTCGGCCTCGAAGGTCAGGAGCACGCGGTGGCGGAGCACGAGGTGGCGCAGCTCGCGGATGTCCTCAGGGAGCACGTGCGAGCGGCCCTTCAGCAGCGCGAGTGCTCTGGACGCCTGCAGGAACGCGATGCTCGCACGCGGACTCGCCCCGTACTTGATGAAGCGCGCGCGGTCCTCGCCGATGTAGGGCGCGGGATTCCGGGTGACGTAGGCGATCGACACGATGTAGTTGCGGATCGCCGGGTCGACGTAGATGCGGCTCGCGACGTCCTGCAGCAGGTGCACATCGTCGAGGCTGACGGCGCTGGCCACGTGCCGATCGGGGTCGAGGACGCCGGAGTCGATGCGGCTGAGGACCTCGAGCTCCTCGGCCGGGCTCGGGTACTCCACGATCTCCTTGAGCAGGAAGCGGTCCATCTGCGCCTCGGGCAGCTCGTACGTGCCCTCCTGCTCGATCGGGTTCTGCGTGGCGATCACGAGGAACGGCTTGGGCAGGTGGTGGATCTCACCGCCGATCGTCGTCTGATGCTCCTGCATCGCCTCGAGCATGGCGCTCTGGGTCTTCGCGCTGGAGCGGTTGATCTCGTCGAGCAGCACGAAGTTCGCGTGCACGGGACCGAGCACCGTGCGGAAGGAGCCGGTCGCGGCGTCGTAGATCTGGTTGCCGGTGATGTCGCTCGGCAACAGGTCGGGCGTGCACTGGATGCGCTTGAACTGCGCCTGCACCGTGTCGGCGAGGGTGCTGGCCGCGGTGGTCTTCGCCAGTCCCGGCACGCTCTCGAGCAGGATGTGCCCGCCCGCGATGAGCGCGACGAGCAGGCTGGTGCGCAACCGCTCCTGGCCGACCATCTTCGCCGAGTACGCGGCGGAGATGACGCGGAGCACTTCGGAGGCGCGCGCCAGCTCGGCGTCGGAGGGGGCGCGCGTCGCGGACGTCGGGGCGGACGCGGCTGCGCTGGACGCGGGTGCTGCGGTGGACGCGGGTGCTGCGGCGGGCAGGGCTGCCGTGGCGGGAGCGGCGGCCGAGGGTGCGGGCGGGGGCGGCGGCGCGGAGATCGTCGGCGGGTTCTGCGGGTGAGGCTCGGTCATCGCTCTTCAGGTCTCCCTCGTGTCGCACGAGGGACCGCAGTCGCGCCCGTCCCTCCGCGGACCAGCGTAATCGCAACCGCTCCGCCGCCGCGCGGATGGACGGCTCCTACGACCGATCTCGCGCGCGCTGCCAGCGCATCCTCGTGATCAGCACGCCGAGCAGGCACAGGGCGCCGCCGACGAACATCAGCGGCGTCGGCACTTCGCCCAGGATCGCCCAGGACATCAGGATCGCCAGGGCGGGGACGACGTAGGTGGTCGCCGAGGTCTGCCCCGCCGTGCTGCGCTGCAGGACGTAGGCCCAGGTCGTGAAAGCGATCGCCGTGGGGAAGACCCCGAGGTAGACGACCCACAGGGTCGCATCCAGCGGCGCCGACTGCAGGTCGCCGATGAGAGCGCCGATCCAGGGGAGCAGGGCGATCGCGCCGACGACCGCGCCGAGCCAGGTCAGCGTGGTCGGGTCGGCGCCGGCGGTGAGCAGGTGCTTCTGCAGCAGTGTGCAGCCCGCGTACATGACGGCGGCCAGGAGCGCGAGCAGCAGGCCGGTGATGTCGGGGCCCGCGCTGGTCGAGGAGTTCATGCCGATCAGCACGACTCCGAGGAACGCGATCGGCGCGCCGATGATCAGCGGGCGGGGAAAGCCCTCGCGCAGGAACAGCCCGCTGAAGACGACCACCATCAGCGGAGCGAGATTCACCACCATCGCCGCCGTGCCGGCATCGAGCGTGCGCTCCGCGCTGTTCAGGGCGAGGTTGTAGACGCAGAACCACCCCACGCCCCACACCACCACGAGGAGCCAGTGGCGCCGCGCGGGCAGGCGGATGCCGTGGCGCAGGGCGATGAGGGTGAGCACGACCGCGCCCACCGCCATCCGCAGCAGGGCGAGCGCGCCGGGGTCGAAGTGCGGTCCGGCGCCGCGGATGCCGATGAACGCCGAGGCCCACAGCACGACGGTGACGAGCGCGGCGACGAGGACGAGCGGCCCCTGAGCGCGGGGCTTCGTCTCGGCGGAGGGGCCGGTGCCCCCGGTGGTCTGCGGCATGCTTCGATCCTGGCAGGGGCCTCCGACACGGGGCGACGGGCCGGAGCGACAGCCGCCGACGGTTTTCCGCCAGGCGTCGAGCGTCAGGAGGCGGAGCGGTCGCCCCGGCGGCGGCCCACCCAGACCGCGAAGGCCGCGGTCGCGATGATGATCGCGGCGATCAGCAGCACCCAGAGGGCGACGCCGCCGTAGCCGCCGTTCAGGCGCGGGTCGAGGAACGGGTACGGATACCACCCCGTCCTGCCGGTGGCGGGGGCGATCACGAGGTTCGCCCGGATGAGCGTGTACACGACCCAGACGATCGGGAAGATCGCGGCGATCCCGATCGCACCCCACCCGAGCGCGCGGCGGCGCGGCGCGAAGAGCAGGTCGGCGAGCAGAAGGAGCGGGATCACCACGTGCAGCACCTCGTTCGACCAGGCCACCGTGGCGCCCTGAGGCAGCTCGATGCCCCGCAGCAGGGTGTTGTACACGATGCCGGTGACGATCATGTAGGTGCTCGCGCACATCAGCAGGACAGCCAGCCATCGGGGTTCCGGGCGTGCGTCGCGGTGCGTGAGCGCCCAGATCCCGCCGGTCGCCAGCGCCACCGCGGCGAGCACGTTCGACAGGATCGTGAAGAAGCTGAAGAAGTTCACGAAGACGGTCGGCAGATGCGCACCCCACGCCGTGTCCGCGGCGGCGGCGATCTCGAGCGTCCGCACCAGTTGGGCGACGATCGCCGCGACCGCGAGCGCGGATGCCGCGAGTCGTACGTAGGGCCACCAGGTCTTCATTTCGCCTCCGCCGCACACTGTAGCGATCCCCACCCCGCTCCCGTCGCACTTTCTGTCGCCTCCGGCCGCCCAGACCGACGGTTCTCGCGACGGGAGCGCACCCCGGGGGGCCACGGAGTGCGGGCCAGGGGGTGTCGGAGGGCGCCCGATAGGATGGGATCGCCCGCAGAGGGCCAGCTCATCGGCCGGTGCAAACCCGGCGAAAGCCAGGGGGTTACCCATGCCAGGAATCGTTATCGTCGGCGTGCAGTGGGGCGACGAAGGAAAGGGCAAGGCCACCGATCTTCTCGGTGAGCGCACCGACTGGGTGGTGAAGTTCAACGGCGGCAACAACGCCGGGCACACCGTCGTCGTGGGCGACGAGAAGTACGCGCTGCACCTGCTGCCCTCCGGCATCCTCTCGCCCGGGGTGACGCCCGTCATCGGCAACGGCGTCGTCATCGACCTCGAAGTGCTCTTCTCCGAGCTGGAGGCCCTGTCCGCCCGCGGCATCGACGTCTCGCGGCTCAAGGTCAGCGCCAACGCGCACATCATCACGCAGTATCACCGCACGCTCGACAAGGTGACGGAGCGGTTCCTCGGCAAGCGCAACATCGGCACCACGGGCCGCGGCATCGGCCCGGCCTACGCCGACAAGATCAACCGCGTCGGCATCCGCGTGCAGGACCTGTTCGACGAGAACATCCTGCGCCAGAAGGTCGAGGGCGCCCTCGACCAGAAGAACCACCTCCTCGTGAAGGTCTTCAACCGCCGTGCCGTCACCTGCGACGAGATCGTGGAGGACCTGCTGTCGTACGCCGACCGGCTGCGTCCGATGGTCGCCGACACCGGCTACCTGATCGCCGAAGCGCTGGATCGCGACGAGGTCGTCGTGTTCGAGGGCGGCCAGGCGACCATGCTCGACATCGACCACGGCACGTACCCTTTCGTCACGTCCTCGTCCGCCACGGCCGGCGGCGCAGCCACGGGCTCCGGTGTCGGTCCCGGTGCGCTCGATCGCATCGTCGGCATCGTCAAGGCGTACACGACGCGCGTCGGGTCCGGCCCCTTCCCGACCGAGCTGTTCGACGAGCAGGGCGAGTGGCTGCGCAAGCAGGGCTTCGAGTTCGGCACCACCACCGGGCGTCCGCGCCGGGTCGGCTGGTACGACGCCCCCATCACCCGGTACGCCACCCGCATCAACGGGATCACCGACCTCGTGCTCACCAAGCTCGACATCCTCACCGGTCTCGAGCAGATCCCGGTGTGCGTGGCGTACGACGTGGACGGCGAGCGCTTCGACGAGGTGCCGGTGAACCAGACCGACTTCCACCACGCGAAGCCGATCCTGGAGTACTTCCCCGGCTGGAGCGAGGACATCTCGACCGCGCGCACCTTCGAGGACCTGCCGCAGACCGCACAGGACTACGTGCTGGCACTGGAGCGGATGAGCAACACGCGCATCTCGGTGATCGGCGTCGGCCCCGAGCGCGACCAGGTCATCGTCCGGCACGACCTGCTCGACTGACCGGGCGCTCCATGACGCGATTCTGGCTCGGCGGCTACGGCCCCGGCATGGACGGTGCGGCCGACGGGATCGGACTGCTCGCGGGCGACGAAGGTCGTGAGGCGACGACGCTCGCCTATCGGGGTGCGGTGGTGCAGGCGCCGTCGCCCTCGTGGCTGGCCCGGCATCCCTCCCTCGACGTCGTCTACGCCGCGCTGGAGGGGGATGCCGCCGTGCAGGCCTTCGCCCGGACGGGGGAGTCGGTGCTCGCACCCCTGGGCGCGCCTGTTCCGGTCGGAGACGGTGTGTGCCATGTCGCGGTCGCCCCGAACGGCTCTTCCCTGGTGGCGAGCTGCTACGGCGACGGCCGCGTCGTGCGGTTCGCGCTCGACGGGGAAGGACGCATCCTGCCGCCGAGACCGGATGCCGCTGCGGCACTGCGCGCTGCTCTCTTCGGCGACGACCTGGATCCGGACGCTCCGCCCGCGACGCCCCCCGGTGACGGGGTGGCGGCAGTGGACCCGTATGCGGTCGGCGGGGATCGCACCTCGCACGCCCATGCCGCGGTGTTCCTCACGGACGGACGCATCGCCACGACCGACCTCGGGTTCGACCTGGTCCGCATCTGGCGTGCTTCGACAGGCTCAGCAACCCAGGGGTCCGCGGGCTTGACGCTCGATCACGAGGTCGTGCTTCCGCTCGGCACCGGTCCGCGGCATATGGTCATGCATCCCAGCGGACACCTCCACGTGGTCACCGAATACTCGTGCGAGGTCTTCACGCTCGCGGCGGCGGCCGACGGCACCTGGAGCGTCGTGGCGTCGACCCTGTCGAGCCCGATCGCCCAGGTCGGCACCGACTTCCCGGCCGAGCTCGCCCGCTCGCGTGACGGGCAGTTCCTCTACACGGCCCTGCGCGGGAGCAACACGATCGCGGCGCTGCGCGTGCGCGGGGGAGGCGAGTCCCTGGAATCCGTGGCACTCGCCGACTCGGGCGTCGACTGGCCGCGTCACCACCTCGTCCACGAGGGCAAGATGCTGGTCGCGGGCCAGCGCTCGGACACCATCACGCTGCTCGACCTCGACGAGCGGACCGGCGCCCCTCTCGGCATCCGGCACGAGGCGCAGGTCCCGACGCCGACCCACTTCCTGCCGGTGCGCTGAACCGCGCTTGACCTCAACCTCGCTTGAGGTTCTAGCGTCGTCTCCATGACCACGGAGACCGAGCAGGGATCGATGCCGGGCGCGGCCGCACCGCGCATCCTCAGCAGCGAGTACGTCTGGATCACCATCGGCGCGTGCGCGCTCGTGTTCCTCGGCGCGTTCGAGTCCCTCGCGGTGACCACGGTGATGCCGACCGTGAGCGCCGACCTCGGGGGCGAGCGGCTGTACGCGCTCGCGTTCGCCGGACCGCTCGCGACCGGGGTCATCGGCATGGTCTTCACGGGGAACTGGGCCGATCGTCGCGGTCCGGTCGCTCCGCTGTACACGGCGGTCGGCATCTTCGTCGTCGGGTTGCTGATCGCAGGTCTCGCTCCGAGCATGGAGATCCTCGTCGCCGGACGGTTCGCGCAGGGCCTCGGCAGCGGTGGGTTGATGGTCGCACTCTACGTTGTCGTCGCCCGCGTCTACCCGCAGGAACTGCATCCGGCGATCTTCGCGGGCTTCGCTGCGGCGTGGGTCATCCCCTCGCTGATCGGGCCGACGGTCGCCGGAGCGGTGACGGAGCTGTGGAGTTGGCACTGGGTGTTCCTCGGCGTGGTGGTCCTGGTGCTGCTGGCGCTGCTGATGGTCATCCCGGCCCTCCGCGGATTGGCGGGCGGAGGGGATGCGACGACGCCCTGGTCGCTCGGTCGACTCGGGTGGTCGGTCCTCGCCGCTGTCGCCGTGCTCGCGCTGAACCTGGTCGGCGACATCCCCGGAGTCGGCCCCTGGCTGGCCGTCGTCGCCGTGGTCGTCGCGCTCATCGCGGTGCGACCGCTCGTCCCCCGAGGCACGCTTCGCGCCCGGCGAGGGCTGCCTGCGGTCATCCTCGTCCGCGGGCTCGGTGCTGCCGCGTTCTTCGGCGCGCAGGTGTACCTGCCGTATCTGCTGACGGATCGCTACGACCTCTCGCCCACCCTCGCCGGGCTTTCCCTCACCGGCGGCGCCCTCGCCTGGTCCATCGCGGCGACGGTGCAGGGGCGGATGGGCGCGCGCCTGTCGAGCGTGGCGGCCGTGCGCTGGGGCACGATCCTCGTGCTGGCCGGCATCGCGCTGACGGTCGCGACCGCGGGCTTCGGCTGGGAGGCGTGGACGGCGGCGGCCGCGTGGGTCGTGGCGGGAGCCGGCATGGGGCTGATGAGCCCGCGCAGCAGTGCGCTCACGCTGGCGCTCTCGACGCCGGAGACCCAGGGCTTCAACAGCGCGGCCATGACCGTCGCCGACTCCTTCGGCAGCGCGATGGCTCTCGCCGTCACCGGAGTGCTGTTCACCGCCCTGGCGGCAGCCGACCCGTTCCTCGGTGTGTTCGTCCTCGCGGCGGTGCTCGCGCTCGCCGCGGCGGTCCTCGCCCCGAGGGTCGGCGTGGGCGCGGGCCGCTGAGCGGGATTTGCGCGGTCGGCAACCGGTCCCTACGCTGATGAACGGTGTTCAGGTGAACATCGTTCAGGAAGGATCCTCATGACCGCTGCGCCCCGAGACACCTCTGCGACACTCGGCCGGGTGGCCGTGTTCGCCGCCCTCATCATCGTGCTCGGGACCGTCGTCGTCCCGCTCCCCGGGGGAGTGCCGATCACCGGTCAGACGCTCGGCGTGATGCTGGCGGGTCTGATCCTCGGTACGCGGATCGCGCCGCTGTCGATCGCGCTCGTGCTGGCCCTGGCGGCGCTGGGGCTTCCCGTGCTCGCCGGCGGTCGCGGCGGCCTCGGCGTCTTCGTGGGACCGACCGTGGGGTACATGATCGGGTGGATCGTCGGGGTCGTCGTGATCGGACTGCTCATGCGCACAGGCCGCTTCACCTGGTGGCGGACGGCCCTCGCGGCCCTGGTCGGCGGGGTGGCGGTCGTCTACGCCTTCGGCATCCCGGTGCAGGCACTCGTGACGGGCGTGCCGATCGACCTCACCGCGCTGTCGAGCCTCGCCTTCCTGCCCGGAGACCTCATCAAGGTCACCGCGGCCACCCTGGTCGCCGTCGCCCTCCGCCGCGCCTACCCGCGCGCGTTCCCCGACCGCCGCATCCCGACGACCCCCGTCCCCGCCTGACCCCGTCCCTTCCCGCCCCGCCGTGCGGGCACTTGTCGGACCGATTCACGGATGTCGGACCGGATCATGCCCTCCGGCCCGACATCCGTACAACCGCCCGACAGGCGTGCGCCGGAACGGGATTCCGTGTCCGGGGAACAAGTGGGCCGTGACTCGGTGTTGCTGATGAGCGAGACTGGCCACGGAACCGGCAGACGGAACCGGCCAACGGAGAGGTGCGACGGATGACTGCGGAGAAGACCGACGAATACGACCTGATCGTGCTGGGCGGAGGACCGGTCGGGGAGAACGTGGCCGACCGCGCCGTGCAGGGCGGACTCACGGCGATCATCGTGGAGAGCGAGCTCGTCGGAGGGGAATGCTCGTACTGGGCGTGCATGCCCTCGAAGGCGCTGCTCCGCTCCGCGCAGGCGCTGCGGGCCGCACAGCACGTCGCCGGAGCATCGCAGGCGGTGACAGGGAAGCTCGACGTGCGAGCGGTGTTCGACCGTCGTGACTCCTTCACCAGCAACTGGTCCGACGACGGCCAGGTGCAGTGGCTCGACTCGGCCGGCATCGACCTGGCGCGCGGACACGGTCGGCTCACGGGCGAGCGCGAGGTGACCGTGACGGATGCCGACGGCGGGGAGCGCGTGCTCCGGGCGCGGCACGCCGTGGCGATCAGCACCGGGTCGGACGCGGTCATCCCGCCCATCGACGGCCTGCGCGAGGCAGCGCCGTGGACGAGCCGCGAGGCCACCAGCGCCGAGGAGCTCCCGGAGAGCCTGGCGGTGATCGGCGGGGGCGTGGTGGCCGTGGAGATGGCGACCGCGTACGCCGCCCTCGGCTCGACGGTCACGGTGATCGCCCGCAGCGGTCTGCTCGGCGGGATGGAGCCCTTCGCGGGGGAGCGTGTCGCCGCGGGGCTGAAGGAGCTCGGCGTGGACGTGCGCACCTCGACGGGCACGACATCCGTGCGGCGGGACGACAGCGGCGTGACGATCACCCTCGACGGCGGAGACGAGATCGTCGCGGCGGAGGTGCTGGTCGCCACGGGGCGCTCTCCGCGCAGCGGCGACATCGGCCTGGAGGTCGTCGGCCTGGAGCCCGGGCGCTGGATCGAGACGGATGACACCCTCCGCGTCCCCGGTTCCGAGTGGCTCTACGCGGTGGGCGACGTGAACGGACACGTGCTGCTGACGCACCAGGGCAAGTACCAGGGCCGGGCCGCGGGCGACGTCATCGCGGCACGCGCGAAGGGCGAGGACGTCGACGACGCCCCGTGGGGCCGTCACGTCGCGACAGCCGACCACGCCGCCGTCCCGCAGGTCACGTTCTCGATCCCCGAGGTCGGATCCGTCGGGCTCACCGAGGCGGCCGCGCGGGAGGCCGGCACCGCCGTGCGTGCGGTCGACTACGACCTGGGCTGGGTCGCGGGCGCGAGCCTGTACGAGGACAGCTTCGCCGGACAGGCGCGCCTGGTCGTCGACACCGACCGCGACGTCGTGATCGGCGCCACGTTCGTCGGACCGGAGGTCGCGGAGCTCGTCCAGGCCGCGACCATCGCGATCGTCGGCGAGGTGCCGATCGCCCGGCTGTGGCACGCGGTGCCGTCGTACCCGACCATCAGCGAGATCTGGCTGCGGCTGCTGGAGGGCTACGGCCGCGACTCGGCGTGATCATCGAGGCAATCCGTTCGCGCGGCGGCGCCGAACAGGATCGGGATTGTTTCTCACATTGACGACCTCTCGCGCAACCCGCACCCCGATGTCGCACCCGTCTTATACGCTCTTACCCACATCCGAGGAGGCAGGACCATGAAGGCTGTACTCGCAGGAACCGTCATCGCCGAGGCCGACGAGAGCGACCTCGTCCGCATCGAGGGGAACTGGTACTTCCCGCCGGCGTCCATCGCGCCGGACACGCTCGTCGAGAGCCCCACGCCGTACACCTGTCCGTGGAAGGGCGAGGCGCAGTACTTCTCCGTGCAGACCGACAGCGGACTGCATGAGGACTACGCGTGGTCGTACCCGCATCCCTATCCCTCCGCGTTCGATCGCGTGGGCAAGGACTTCTCGGGCTACGTGGCCTTCGATCCGCGCGTCGAGGTCGGCCCCTAGCCACCCCCGCCTCGCATCGATCGACCGACTGGAGACCAGCCCATGATCGAGTTCCGCAACGTGACGAAGCGGTTCCCGGACGGCACCCTCGCCGTCGACGACTTCAGCCTCGTGCTGCCGTCGCGCAAGACCACCGTGTTCGTCGGCTCGTCCGGCTGCGGCAAGACGACCCTGCTGCGCATGATCAACCGCATGGTCGAACCCACCTCGGGAGAGGTCGAGATCGACGGCGAGAGCGTGCTCGGCGGAGACCCGGTCGCCTTGCGTCGTCGGATCGGCTACGTGATGCAGAACTCCGGACTGATGCCGCACTTCACCGTGCTCGACAACGTCGCGACGGTGCTGCGGCTGACCGGTGTGAAGAAGGCAGAGGCCCACAAGCGCGCCCGTACGCTGCTCGACACGGTCGGGCTCGACCAGTCGCTCGCCGAGCGCTACCCGAGTCAGCTGTCGGGCGGACAGCAGCAGCGCGTGGGCGTGGCCCGCGGGCTCGCCGCGGATCCCAACATCCTGCTGATGGACGAGCCGTTCGGCGCGGTCGACCCGATCGTGCGGGCCGACCTCCAGCAGGAGACGCTGCGACTCCAGCGCGAACTCGACAAGACGGTCGTCTTCGTCACCCACGACATCGACGAGGCGTTCCTGCTCGGCGACCAGGTCGTGATCCTCGACAAGGGCGCCCGCGTGGTGCAGGTGGGCAGCCCGAGCGAGATCATCGAGAACCCGGCCGACGACTTCGTGGCGGCGTTCATCGGCGCCGACCGCGGACGCCGTGCCCTGCACCTGAAGCAGACGCCGCGCGGAACCGTCGTCGTCGACTCCGAGGGGCGCACTCAGGGTGCGATCGTCGACGTGCCCGATTCCGTGACCGACGCGCTCCTGAGCGAGGAGAGCGCGACGAAGGGCGCTCCGTGAACTGGGTCGTCGACAACCTCGGGCTCATCCTCGAGCTGACCGCGATCCACCTGCAGCAGAGCGCGATCGCGATCGTCCTCGGCTTCGTCCTCTCGCTGCCGCTGGGCTGGGTGGCGTGGCGGTATCAGCTCGTGAAGGGACCGGTCATCGTCCTGACCGGTCTGCTCTACACGATCCCGTCCCTGGCGCTGCTGATCCTGCTGCCCTCCATCGCGGGCTACCCCGCCCGCAGCCCGGCGAACCTCATCATCGGTCTCACGATCTACGCGATCGCGATCCTGGTGCGGGCCGTGTCCGATGGGCTGGACTCCGTCGACCCGGCCATCCGGCAGTCGGCGACCGCCATGGGCTACGGCGGTTTCCGCCGGTTCTGGACGGTCGACTTCCCGCTCGCCGGCCCGGTCGTGCTCGCCGGCCTCCGCGTGGCGGCGGTCAGCACGATCTCCCTCGCCACGGTCGGGATCCTCGTCGGGGTCAACAACCTCGGCTACCTGTTCACGAACGGTCTGCAGCGCCGCATCCTGGCGGAGGTCTTCTCCGGTGTCGTCGCGGTGGTGGTCATCGCGCTCGTGATCGATCTGCTGCTCCTGCTGCTCGGCCGCGCCCTGATGCCATGGACCAGGGCGGCGAAGGTCCCGGCGGCGGCCCGCCAGACCGCGACGGTGAGGGCTGCCGCATGAACGTGTTCACCGAAGCCCTCGCGTGGCTCTTCTCGCCGGACCGCTGGGTGGGGCCCTATGCGCTGCCCATCCTGTTCGGCCAGCACATGTACTTCACCCTGGTCTCGGTCGTGATCGCCGCGGTGATCGCCGTGCCGCTGGGCTGGCTCATCGGCCACACGGGCAAGGGGCGCGAAGTCGCGGTCGCGGTCGCCGGCGCCGCCAGGGCGATCCCCTCGTTCGGACTCATGGTGCTGCTCGTGCTGCTGCTCGGCGTGCTCCGCATCCCGGAGGCCGCGATCATCACGTTCGTGCTCCTGGCCATCCCGTCGCTCCTCGCCGGGGCGTACACCGGACTCGAGGCGATCGACCGCCGCATCCTCGACTCGGCACGGGCCATGGGGATGACCGAATGGCAGGTGTTCTGGAAGGTCGAGGTGCCGCTGGGGCTCCCGCTGCTCGTCGGCGGCATCCGCGCGGCGCTCCTCCAGGTGATCGCCACGGTCACCATCGCGGCGTACATCAACCTCGGCGGTCTCGGCCAGCCGATCATCCAGGGCATTCCGCTGCGCAAGTTCGACCAGGTGCTGGGCGGGGCCATCCTGGTGGCCGTCCTCGCCCTGATCGTCGATCTGCTCCTCGCGATCGTCCAGCATGCCGTGGTCTCCGCCGGAGTCCGCAGCGCTCCGCAGAAGCGTCGATCGCGATCCGCCCTCAAGGCGGCGGCTCCCGCCACCGCCTGACCACCGACCCACAGCATCTCCCGTTGTCCCAGAGAAGAGGAAGTCCCATGTTCACAGCACGCAAGTCACGGCTCGCCCTCGCCGGCGGCGTCTCGCTCGTCGCGGCGCTCACGCTCGGCGGCTGCGCCAGCAGCAACCCGCTCGACGCTCCCTCCGAGGACTCGGGCTCCGGCGGCGGCGACACGATCGTCATCGGCTCGCAGGCGTACTACTCGAACGAGATCATCGCCGAGATCTACTCGCAGGCACTCGAGGCCGCCGGCTTCGACGTCGACGAGCAGTTCAGCATCGGCCAGCGCGACGCGTACATGCCGGATGTCGAGTCGGGCGCGATCGACGTGTTCCCGGAGTACACGGGCAACCTGCTCGAGTACCTCGACAAGGACGCGACCGCTACGAGCCCCGAGGATGTCTACGCCGCGCTGAAGGAAGCGCTGCCCGAGGGGCTCACCGCACTCGACTACGCCGAGGCCTCCGACCAGGACACGTACACCGTGCTGAAGAGCTTCGCCGAGGAGAACGACCTCACCTCGATCGGAGACCTCTCGAAGGTCACCACCCCTGTCACGATCGGTGCGGCGCCGGAGTTCGAGCAGCGTCCGTACGGCCCCGCCAAGGCGAAGGAGGTCTACGGCGTCGACCTCGGCTTCTCGGCGACGGGTCCGACCACGCTCGAGTCGCTGCTGGCCGGTGAGATCCAGGTCGCCGACATCTACTCGGCCGACCCGGCGTTCCAGACCGAGGACATCGTCGCGCTCGAGGACCCGGAGAACATCATCCTCGCCTCCAACGTCGTGCCGATCGTCTCGAGCGACGTGGCCGACGAGGTGTCCGACGTGATCAACGCGATCAGCGCCAAGCTGACCGCCGAGGAGCTCGTCGCCCTGAACGTGCAGAGCACGGTCGATCAGAAGTCGGCGAGCGACATCGCCGAGCAGTGGCTGGCCGACAACGACCTCAGCTGACTTCCGCCCTCACGAGCGCCCGGGCCCCTCAGGGTCCGGGCGCTCGTGCGTCAGAGGCGGGCGTCCTGCTTGGGAACGACGACCTGCTTGATGATGATCAGGATGGACGCGGTCACGGGCACCGCGACGAGGGCGCCGAGGAGTCCGAGCAGGGTACCGCCGGCGAGGGCGCCGATGACCACGAGGGATCCGGGCACCGCCACCGCACGGTTCATCACGCGCGGGGTCAGCACGTACGCCTCCACCTGCATGTACACCAGGTAGATCGCCGCGAAGATGAGGGCCGCGATCGGATCCGTGAACAGGGCGAGGCCGGTGCCGATGATCCAGAACAGCACGGATCCGACGAGCGGGATCAGCGTCACGCAGAACGCGATGGTCGCCATGAGGGGCGGGAACGGCAGCCCGAGCACCGTGTACAGGATGAGTGCGAGCGTCGCGTTGCAGAACGCCAGGATCACCATGCCCATCACGTAGCCGCCGACCGAGTCGGTGATCTGCTCCGAGATGTCGGCGGCCCGAGCCCGGTCGCGCGCAGGGGCCAGGCGGAGCAGGCCCTGCTTCATGGCGGGCAGGGTCGCGAGGAAGTACAGGGTGAGGACGAGGACGACGATCGCGCCCGAGATGCCGGTGGCGATCGAGGCGCCGACAGCGAGGGCGCCGCCTCCGATCGTGGCGAGATTGCCGAAGTCGGAGAGGAACTTCTGCACCTCGCCGACGAGATCCTGGAACTGATCGCCGAACTGGGCGTTCAGCGTCGCATAGAGATCGGTTCTCGTGAAGTCCTGGATCATGCCGGGAACCGACTTCACGAAGCTGGTGATCTGGTCGATCACGATGGGGATGACCATCCACAGCACGAGCGCGAACACGACGATCAGCGCGAGGATCGTGATGACGACCGCGATCGCCCGGGACAGGCCGCGGCGCTCCAGGAACCGCACGGCGGGGTCGAGGCCGAGCGCGCCGAAGAGGGCGAGGGCGATGTAGATCAGGACGGTCGACAGGCTCGAGATCGCGAGGCCGATGACGATGGCGCCCAGACCGCCGAGCGTCAGGAGGAAGCCGAACACGAAGGGACGGTCGATGCGCGTCCAGATCGACCGGCTCGGTGTCGGCGGATCGACGGGCTCGGCGGCCGCGGGGACGGTCTCGGTGAGCGTCGGGGCCTCTCCACCCGGTGCGGGCGTCTGCTCGAGGTGCGGCTCCGCGGCAGCGTCGTCGTGGGACGCGGGAGAGGGCGACTCGTCGTTGCTCATGTGCTCACGATAGCGGGGAAGCGGAGCGAAACCAGGGTCTGATGCGGCTCTAGAGTAGGGGGCATGACCGCCGCCGAGGACCCGAAGGCCGAACTGCTCCGACTTCGCGCCACCATCGACAACATCGACGCCGCACTGATCTTCATGCTGGCCGAGCGCTTCCGCGCGACCCAGCAGGTCGGGCACCTGAAGGCCGAGCACCAGATGCCGGCATCCGATCCGAATCGGGAGGAGCAGCAGGTCGCGCGGCTCCGCGCACTCGCGGAGGAGGCGCATCTCGACCCGGAGTTCGCGGAGAAGTGGTTCAACTTCGTGGTGGCTGAGGTGATCCGCCACCACACGGAGGCGGCCGAGAGCCGCTGAAAGAGGTGCCGGACGGGCGACGGTGTGTGCAGCACTCGCCCGTCCGGAGCTGTGAGAGGCCGAGAAGGCCAACTAAGTTCAATGAATAAACTTAGGGAGAGACTACGGATCGTCTGACGATCTGTCAACAACTCGCGACGGATGGCTCTGGAACGGGAACGCATGATCAACACGGATGACGGCCTCGATACGCAGGCGTCGGTTCGGCGTGCGAACCTGCGGCGGGCGCTGCAGCTCGTGTTCCGAAACCCCGGCACACAGACGAGGGCCGGCATCGCGCGCTCCACCGGGCTGACCGCCGCGACGGCATCCTCCCTCGTCGCGGAGCTGATCGACACCCGCCTGGTCGTCGAGGGAGAGCAGGCCGCGAGCACCGGCGGGAAACGGGCCACGACCCTCAGCATCGATGCGAGTCACCACCTGATCCTCGTGCTGGTGATCCAGCCTCTCCACGCGGACATCGCCCTGGTGGCGCTCGACGGCTCCGAGGTGGAGACCCGCGAGGTGAGCTACAGCCCTGCGGAGCGCGACCGCCTCCTCGACGAGGCCGTCGCGGAGGTGGCCGCCGAGTTCCGCGGACGCCTGCTCGCGGTCGGAGTGCAGCTGCCGGGAACCACCGACGGGCGGTCGGTGCTCGAGAGCGTGCAGCTGCGGTGGCAAGACGTGCCTCTCGCCGAGCGGCTCGAGCAGATCGTCGACGCCCCGGTGCTGCTCGTGAACGACGTCGACGCGGAGGCCATCGCGGAGGCCGGGATGGACGAGTCGCCGTCCGGATACCGCCTCTTCATCCACCTGGGCGGGGGCGTCGGGGCGGCCGTCACGCTCGACGGCGAACTCGCCCCCGGTCCGCGGGACCGCGCCGGCGAGATCGGACACGTCCAGGTCGTCTTCGGTGAGGCCGCTCGCGCCTGCCGCTGCGGACAACGCGGCTGCCTGGAATCCGCCGCCGCGATGGGCGCCATGCTCGGGGAGGAGTTCTCCGATGCGCTCGACCCCGCGGCGATCGCGGAACTCGTCGCGCGGGCGGATCAGGCGCAGATCGACGAGGGGGCGCGCGCCCTGGCCCGTGCCATCAAGCTCATCGCGGCCCTGCTCGATCCCACCGAGGTGGTCATCGGCGGTCCGGCCGCCCAGCTCGGTCCGCGGTTCCTCGAGAGGGTGCGCCGCGAGACCGAGTACCCGGCGCGGGGGACGGCGCAGGTCCCCGTCCGCTACGCCGACCCCCGGGTCTCGCTCTCCGCAGGCGCCGCCCAGGCCGCGCTCACCGCGACCCTCGGTGTGCGCTGGAATCCGCAGCAGCTGCGCGCCGCGTCCCCGTCCTGAGGCCCGAGCCGCCGCGTGCCCGCGCAGGTCCGCGGACGGATGTCGGGCGGGCGGCTCGGACCGGCGGACGGATGTCGGGCCGGCGGACGGATGTCGGGCGGGATGCCGGGTTTCCCTCCGGCATCCGTCCATCCGTCCGACAGGTGTCCCGGCATCCGTGCATCCGTCCGACAGGTGTCCCGACGGGCGGTGTCCCGGCAGGCGGTGTCCCGACGGGCGGGACCCGGGCGGGACCCCGGCGGCGGGCGCCGAACCTACTTGACGCTGCCTGCCGTGAGTCCGCCGACGAGGCGCTTCTCGATGAGCATGAACAGGATGACCACGGGCAGGATCGCGACGATCGACACGCCGAACACGTACTGCCAGCTCGTCTCGTACTGCCCGACGAACTTGGTCAGGGCGACCGACAGCGGCTGATTCTTGTCGGTCGACAGGATCACGAGCGAGGCTGCGAACTCGTTCCAGCAGGCCACGAACGTGAACACGATCGCGGTGACGATGCCGGGCCACACGAGCGGAAGGTTGATCTTGAACAGCACGGTGAAGCGTCCGGCGCCGTCGATCTGCGCCGCTTCGTCGATCTCCTTCGGAATGCCGGCGAAGAAGGAGTGCATGATCCAGACCGCGAACGACAGGTTGAACGCGGCGTTGATGAAGATCATCGCCGCCCACGTGTCGCCGAGGCCGAGCGTCGTGAACTGTCGGAACAGGCCCGAGGTGAGAACGGCGGGCTGCAGCATCTGCGTGACGATCACGAGGAACAGGAACACCATGCGCCCCGGGAACTTGAATCTCGCCGTGTAGTACGCCGCCGGCAGCGACACGAGCAGCACGAGCAGCGTCGCGAACACGGCGATGATGATCGTCGAGATCAGGTTGTACGGCAGCGGCGTCTCGGGCGTCGACCACATCGAGATGTAGTTCTCCCAGTGCCACTCGATGGGGAAGTACGTCGGGTCGACCGAGCGGATCTGCGACTTCGTCTTCACGGAGCCGAAGAACATGATGAGGTACGGCAGCACGAAGATGGCGAGCACGAGGAACCCGGCGACGGTGCGCAGGATCACGCGAGGCAGCGTCACCTGGTCTTCCGTGTAGCGGCGCTTGCGTCCGGGAGCCGGAGGTGTGGCGCGGCGGCCGCGGCCTCCCGTCGTGGTCACGAGCTCGGTCTCGGTCACGGTCATGATCAGACCTCCTTCATGGGCTTGACGATCTTCACGTACGCCGCGACGATCACGATGACGATGAGGAACGCGACCACCGACAGGGCGCTGGCGACATCCACCTTCTTCTGCAGCTCGATGTACTTGAAGATCAGGGTCATGATCGTGTCGGCGCCGTAGCCGGGGATCGATCCGGTCATCACCTTCAGGATCGGCAGCGAGTTGAACACGTTGATGATGTTGATGAGGATCGCCACCGCCAAGGCGCTCCGCAGCTGCGGCAGCACGATGGACCAGTAGGTGCGGGCGGGCCCGGCGCCGTCCATCTTCGCGGCCTCGATCGCGTCGGCCGGAACCGACTGGAGCCCGGCGAGGATCGTGTACGTCGTGAACGGAAGTGAGACGAAGATCGCGATCACGATCGACCAGATGAACGCCGTGGTGGGGTTCTTGGTCCATCCGTAGCCGACGGCGTCATCCGACAGTCCGATGTCGTAGAGGAACTTGTTGAAGATCCCGAAGTAGGGCTCGAGGCTGTAGTAGAACACCATGGTCGTCATCACGACGGACGCGGCCCACGGCACGATCACGGCCATGCGGACGAGCTGCCTGCCCGGGAAGGCCTTGTTCAGGATCTGCGCCAGCCCGAGCGAGATGACGACGGTGAGCGCGACGACCGAGACCACCCAGACGATCGTGCGGAAGAAGATCGGCCAGAACTCGGCGAAGGCGAACACGGTGGCGAAGTTGTCGAAGCCGACCGAGCCCTTGTCGAGGCCCGACAGCGAGATGTCGCGCGTCGAGTTGAAGAACATCACGCCGGCGGGGAACAGCACGACGCCGATGATGAGCAGCAGGGCCGGTGCGATCCAGGGCAGCGCCTGGAGCAGATCCTTTCCCCCGGGCCTGCCGCGCGGGGCATCCGGGGTCTTCGGGGTGCGGGGGCGGCTGTCCGCCGCCCCCGCGAGGTTCGAGGACTCTGTCTTCTGGCTCATTCGGGTACCCGAACCTCTCCGATCAGCGGGCTCAGCCCGCGTCGACCTGCGACTGGATCTCGGTCAGCACATCCTGTGCCGGCTTCGACTGCAGCTGTCCGAACAGGGACTTGAACGCACCGTCGGCGGCCGACCACTTCGGGTTCGTCGACGGGTAGAACTGGGCGTCGGGCAGCACGTCGAGGAACGGCTTGAGAGCCTCCTCGCCGGAGAGCTGCTCGGCACCGGACTTGGTGACCGGGAGGAAGCCCTCGGCCCGCACCCACGGGACGTACACGTCGGGCGAGTAGTAGTAGTCGAAGAACTTCGTGATCGCCTCCTTCTTGTCGTCGTCGTTCTGGAACGCCATCAGCTGGTCCATGACGCCGAGCGTGAAGGGCGAGCCGTCCTTCGTGGGGATCGGGACGATGGAGTAGTCCAGGTCGGGGTTGTTGTCGGCGATCTGTCCGACCGTCGGCGGCAGGCCGACCTGCATGCCGATCTTGCCCTGGATGAAGATGTCCATCAGCGGGGAGCGCTGCGTCGAGCCGGGGTCTGCCTGCGTCGCACCGGCGTCGATCATCTTCTTGATCTGCTCGGCGCCGACGAGGTTCTCCGGGGTGTCGATCGTGATCTCCGACGCGTCGCCGAAGGAGCCGCCCCCGCCCCACAGCCAGACGGCTGCCTCGGCCTGCGCCTCTTCGGAGCCGAGCGGCATGCCGTAACCCGCGACGCCACCGCCGAGCGCCGACACCTTGGTCGCGGCGTCGAGCAGCGAGTCCCAGTCGGTCGGCGCTTCGACACCCGCCTGGTCGAGCAGGGCGTTGTTGACGAACAGGGCACGCGCAGAGGCGATGAGGGGCAGCGCATAGGCGGTGCCGTCGACCTCGGCGTTCTTCAGGAACGACTCCTGGAAGTCGGAGTAGGTGTCGTCGGAGACGACGTCCTTCGTCGGGTACAGGAGCTCGTCGCCCACGAAGCCGGCGAACGGGCCGCCGTTGTAGATGTCCGGTGCCTCGTTCGCCTGGATCTTGGTGGAGACGACCTTCTCGAGGTTGTCCCAGGACTGCACCTCGAGCTCGACCTTGATGTCGGGGTTGGCCTTCTCGAACCCGTCGATGACGGTCTCCCAGTTGGCCTTGGTGCCGTCGGAGTAGCTGGGGACGAGCAGGTCGAGGGTGGTGGATCCCTCCTCGCCTCCGCTGTCGCCGGACGATCCGCCGAACCCGCACGAAGCGAGCGAGAGCGTGGCGACGGCCGCGATGGCGGCGGCACCGAACCGCAGTGACTTCTTCATGTGTATTGCATTCCTCACTGTGAGTGACCACTCCGCGGCGGCGGGGCCGCTTCGGAGGGGGGTGTGGTGCACAGTCGCAAGCACATCACGCGACGGTGCGTGGTGATCGCTTCGCCGGGTGGCAGCCGCGATCGTTCAAGCCGAGGCTCGGGTTCTCGGCGACGATCAGGACCGGCGTCGAGGCGGTGGAACTTGTCCGATTATTTGTCAGGAGAACAAACAAAATCAAGAAGATCCTGAGGTTGCTGTTCTTATGCGCCATAGTATGATCGAAACCGGCATCAAACGATCACAAGTATGCAACATATCGCTCGAAAGGCCGTTCCATGACCGAATCGCTGCCCGGCGCGCACATGCGCGAAGAACTCCACTCCCAGCCCGCCATGTGGGCCAGGGCCGCCGATCTGACGGCTGAGCAGAAGCGGCTTCCCGCGTCCGGCGCGCGCATCGCGGTCGTCGGCTGCGGCACCTCGTGGTTCATGGCCCAGTCGTATGCGGCGCTGCGAGAGACCTCCGGTCAGGGCGAGACCGACGCTTTCGCCGCATCCGAGGCCTTCATCGATCGCGGCTACGACGCCGTCGTCGCGCTCACCCGCTCCGGCACGACCACCGAGGTCCTCGAGCTCGTCGAGCGCATCAAGGGACGCATCCCGACCGTCGGCGTGATCGGCGACCCCGAGTCCCCGCTCGTCTCGCTCGTGGACGAAGCCGTGCTGCTGCCCTTCGCCGACGAGAAGTCCGTGGTGCAGACTCGCTTCGCCACCACGGCGCTCGCCCTGTTCCGCGCCTCCCTCGGCGAGAACCTGGACGCCGCGATCGCCGACGCCGAGGCCGTGCTGGTCGAGCCCGGCGACGAGGGGCTGCGCGATGCCGACCAGTACACCTTCCTCGGTCGCGGCTGGACGATCGGACTCGCCCACGAGGCCGCCCTCAAGCTGCGCGAGTCGTCGCAGTCGTGGACAGAGGCCTACCCCTCGATGGACTACCGCCACGGCCCGATCGCGATCGCCGCTCCCGGTCGGGTGACCTGGCAGTTCGGCGAAGCTCCGGAAGGACTCTCGGCGCAGGTCGAGGCCACCGGCGCCCGGTTCGAGCAGCGCGCCATCGACCCGCTCGCCGACCTCGTGCGCCTGCACCGCACGGCCCTCGACCGCGCCATCGCCCGGGGCCTCGACCCCGACCAGCCGCGCAACCTCACGCGATCCGTCATCCTGGATGCATGACACGAACCCCCGCCGGAGCCGATCATGACCGGAGCTGACGGGGCGGGCAACGTCCCCGACGTCGAGCGCGACGCCGCGGGGGAGCGGCTCGCCGCTGTGCGCGCCCTCGGGCCCGGTGCCCCCGTGCTGGCCTTCGACGTGGGCGGCACCGACATCAAGTCCGCGCTGTTCGACGCGGATGGCACGGCGCTCGGTCTGCGCCGCACACCCACCCCGATCGTGGAGGGCGATCGCACGCAGGCGCTGCTCGAGCGCCTCGACGTGCTCGCTGCGGAACTGCGGACTGCGCATCCGGCGGTCGTGCCGCAGGCGGTCGGCCTCGTCGTGCCGGGAATCGTGGATGCGGACGCGGGGATCGGGATCTTCGCGAGCAACCTCGGCTGGCACGACGCTCCGCTCCGCGACCTCGCGTCCGCACGCCTCGGCCTCCCTGTGGCGTTCGACCACGACGTGCGTGCCGCGAGCTGGGCCGAGCGCCGGCTCGGCGGCGCCCGTGATTACGCGGACGCGGTCGTGCTCGTGATCGGCACCGGTATCGCCGGCGCCCTCCTCGTCGGCGGCGTGCCCTACACGGCCGGCGGCTATGCCGGTGAGATCGGGCACTCGCCCATCGCGGACAGCCCCGTCTGCGCGTGCGGCGCCCGCGGCTGCCTGGAGGCGGTCGCATCGGCCGGAGCCATCGCGCGTCGCTACCGCGAGGCCACCGGCATCACCCCGGAAGGGGCGAAGGACGTTATCGCCAGGGCGGCGGCCGGTGACGAGGTCGCCGCGGAGATCTGGAACTCCGCGCTCGACGCCCTCACGATGTCCCTGGCCCAGCTCACGGCGGTGGTGGCGCCGCAGGCCGTCGTCATCGGCGGGGGACTGTCCCGTGCCGGAGGCGCGCTGTTCGACGAGCTGCGCTCACGGCTCGCCGCCCGGCTCAGCTTCCACCGCATCCCGGTCCTCGTCCCGGCGCAGCTCTCCGGCAACGCGGGCCTGCTCGGTGCGGCCCTGCGCGCGAGGGAGCTCACATGATCCTCACCGTGACACCGAACCCCGCCCTCGACCTCACCTGGCACGTCGACCGTCTCATCGAAGGCGGCACGCACCGAGCGGATGCCGGAGCGGCCCGAGCCGGCGGCAAGGGCCTCAACGTCGCTCGCGTGGCGCACGCGCAGGGGTCCGCCGTCCTCGCCGTCACCACCGCCGGCGGTCGGGCGGGCGAGGAGTTCGCCGCCGAACTCGCCGCGAGCGGAGTGCCGCACGCGCTGGTGCCGGTCGCCGCAGACACCCGACGGAGCGTGGCGATCGTCGACCGGACGCTCGGCGACACCACCATCATCAACGAGCGCGGGGCGAACCCGACCGATCTCGAGTGGGCGGCGCTGATCGGTGAGGTCGTGGAACGGCTGGCCGCGGCGAGCGTGCTCGTCGTCTCCGGCAGCCTCCCGCCCGGGGCGCCGGAGACGCTGCTGCCCCTGCTGATCAGGGTCGGGCGCGACGCGGGCGTCCCCGTCATCGTGGATACCTCCGGTCCCGCTCTCCTCCGCGCGGCGGATGCCGGAGCGACGGTCCTCAAGCCGAACATGGCCGAGCTCGTCGAGGCGACCGGCATCGCGGATCCGGTCGAGGGCGCCCGCTCCCTGATCGGCCGCGGCGCCGAACTGGTGCTGCTCTCGCTCGGAGCGGACGGGATGCTCGCCGTCACCGCCGCCGACCTCGTGCACGCACGGCTCGATCAGCCGCTCGCCGGCAACCCCACCGGTGCCGGCGACGCGGGGGTCGCGGCCTGCGCGGTGCGGTACGCCGCGGGAGACCGCGACCCCGCGTCGATCCTTCGCCTGGCCACCGCCTGGTCTGCCGCCGCGGTGCTCACCCCCCTCGCCGGCGACATCTCCTCCCGCTGGACCGAGCTCGAGCAGCAGCTCCGCGTCTCGCATCCCGATCCCTCTTCATTCCGGAAGGACCCCTCGTGACCCTCGTCTCCGCTCGCGACCTCGTCTCCGCGGCATCCGCCGCCGGCACCGGGATCGGCGCGTTCAACGTGATCCATCTCGAGACCGCGGAGGGGCTGGTGCGCGCTGCCGCCCTCGCGCAGCTGCCGGTCATCCTGCAGATCTCGCAGAACTGCGCCGACTATCACGGGGGGCTCGAGCCGATCGCTCTGGCCACGCTGGCCGTCGCGCGTCGTGCGGAGACCCCCGTCGCGGTGCACCTCGATCATGCGGAGCGGCCTGAGCTGGTGGACGAGGCCGTCGCGTTGGGCTTCGGGTCGGTCATGTTCGACGGCGGGGCGCTTCCCTATGACGAGAACGTCGCCCTGACGGCTGCGGTGGTCGAGCGCGCCCATGCGGCAGGGGTGTACGTCGAGGGGGAGCTCGGCGAAGTGGGCGGTAAGGACGGAGCGCACGCGCCCGGAGTGCGCACGGACCCCGACGAGGCGCGGCAGTTCGTCGCGGCCACCGGCGTCGACGCGCTGGCCGTCGCGGTCGGCTCCTCGCACGCGATGACCGATCGCACGGCCTCCCTGGATCTCGACCTGATCCGGCGGCTGCACCAGACCCTGCCCGTCCCGCTCGTGCTGCACGGATCCTCCGGCGTCGCGGACGAGGTCATCGCGGATGCGGTGCGGGCGGGCATGACGAAGATCAACGTCTCCACGCACCTGAACGGGTTCTTCACACGCGCCGTCCGCGAGAAGCTGGCGGCGGACGAGGGGCTGGTCGATTCGCGCAAGTACCTCGCCCCCGCGCGCGAGGCGCTCGCACAGGAGGCCGCCCGCCTGCTCCGACTCTTCGCCCTCGTCTCATGACCGCGCAGATCCGCACCCGGGTCGCAGGGATCCCGACCACGGCTGCGACCTCGCGGCGAAACTGCGACGGCAGCGGAGGAGGAAGCCGATGAAGCGCGCGGCACGACTCAACGCCATCCTCGACCTGCTGGCGGCGAACGGCGAGGTCTCGGTTGAGGAGCTGGTCGAGCAGTTCGGCGCCTCCCCCGCGACCACGCGCCGCGACCTCGACAGCCTCGCCGAACAGCGCCTCCTCACACGCACGCACGGCGGAGCGGTGGCGCAGACCGTCGCCTACGAGCTGCCCATCCGCTACAAGAGCCACCTCCGCACCCACGAGAAGGCCACCATCGCGCAGACCGCGGCCGGTCTCGTGGCGCCAGGGATGGTGGTCGGGCTCTCCGGCGGCACCACCACCACGGCCATCGCGGCTGCCCTCGCCGCGCGGGAGGACCTGGCGGCGAACGGCGGCATCACCGTCGTCACGAACGCCGTCAACATCGCCGCACAGCTCGCCACGCGCCCCGACATCAAGGTCGTCGTCACCGGCGGTGTCATCCATTCACGCAGCTACGAGCTGGTGGGCCCCTTCGTCGAGCAGCTGCTGCGAGGCGTGCGCCTCGACATCGCGTTCATCGGGGTGAACGGGATGGATGCCGCAGCCGGTGCCAGCACCCAGGATGAGCGCGAGGCCGCGGTGAACCGCATGATGGCCGAACGCGCCCGACGCGCCGTCGTCGTCACCGACGGCAGCAAGCTCGGTGTCGAGGCCTTCTCCACCGTCGGCGGCGTCGAGCTCTTCCCGACCGTGATCACGGACGCCGGCGCCGATCCGACGGCCCTCACGGCATTGCGCAGCGCGGGCTACCAGGTGCTCGTCGCCTGAAGCGGACACCCCGAAGGGCCCCGACGTCCCCAGATCGTCGAGGCCCTGTGAGGGTGTCGCGCGCGCATGCCGCGACCGCCCCGAGCAGATGGTGTCCGTGTCGTGATCCGCGCTCCCCAGCACGCGATCGTCCCCAGCTTCGACTGCGCCTCCCTCGCGCCTCTCCCTTCGAGGCCCTTCGCATGGCACCTTCCGAAGAACAGGAGCGCCGGGCATCCTCCCTGATACACCGAATGGAGAAAAAGTTCACAGCCCGTCGCCGTGGCATTGGAAGGGCGCGCTGAGGCCCGTGTCCGCGGCGGCCTTCGCGAGGGCCGCTGCCGGTGCCGCGCCCTCGGCGAGACCGGTGTGCACGGCGGCGAGGAGCTCACCGGCGACGTCGTCGGGAACCACGACGGGCGCGGCGATCACGCACTCCGCCCCCGCATGCAGCCAGACGCGCGTCATCCCCAGCGCTTCCTCGCCCCAGCGTACGGAGGAGCGCCCGAGCTCGCAGGCCGACAGGATCACCGTCGCCGGAACGCGCGGGATGAGGTCGACGTCGTAGCCGAAGAGGATCCCGTCGGCGAGCTCGAATCCGGAGAACAGCGGGTTGTCCACCGCGTGCCTGCCGTGCGCGGCGATGTGCAGCAGATCCGTCTCGGCGGCGAGTGCGGTGACGGCGGCGACCGTCGCGTCCGCGGACAGGAGGCTGCGGGGCGTCCGGTCCGCTGCGCGCCAGGCGCTCGCGCCGCCCTCGACCTCGTCCGCTGCGCGGGGGACGCGGGGCCCGGCCGCGAAGCCGATGCGCAGCGGACCCGCCGGCGAGCGCGGGGCGCCCCCGAGCAGCCGGGACGCCGAGGTGGCGAGCGTGAAGGGGATGCCGCTCATGCCGGGCAGCATCGCCCACGGCACGCCGCCGAGGGCCCCGGGGACCGTGAGCGCCAGGCGTGTCATCGAGGGGGCCGCCCGCAACGCCGGGGCGAGGAGCTCGGAGTCGAGGACGGCGAGCCGTGCACCGAGGGCGCGCGCGGTGACCTCCCCCATCACGCCACCCCGCGTCAGGGCGGCCATGTCGAGGTCGGCCCGGAGTCCGTCGAGGGCGCTCCGCACGCGCGCCCAGGAGAGATCGACGATCGACGCGCCTGACTCCGTCACCACGACGGCGTGGAGCGCGGTACCGGTGAACACGTACGACAGCACCGCGGTGCCGGGATCCAGCAGCGCCATCGCCTCCGCGAGTCCGAGACGTTCCCTGGTGCTCCCGGCTCCGGTCGTCGACCACTGCCGTTCGCGCACCCGGTCACGCAGCGTCCGCACTCGGGCGTCGGTGGTCCAGTCCGCTCCGGCCAGTTCGGCGCGCAGCATCCGGAGCTCGGCCAGATCCTCCGCGAGAGCGTCATCGTGCGGGGGGCGCACCGGCGCGACCTGCTGACTGAGGTGCCGCGCTCGCTCCGACCACTCGAACAGCAAGGCGGGATCCCTCAGCCGGGCGGCGGAGGCGAGTCCGGTGAACATCAGGTCGCTGCCGTGCATCGCCACGGACGCCTGCAGGTCGAGCGCGCCGAAGGACTGCTGCCACGCGGTCAGGAGGTCGAGTCCATCGGCCGCCGCATGCAGGGCAGCCCGGTCGCGACCGGCGGCAGCGGCCCGCGCAGCCCGCACCTCCTGGGCGCGGAGGCGCAGCGGGGTCGGTGCGGAGTCGTCGATCTTCGGCAGCCGCCCGCTGCCGTCGCGGCGGGCGCTCAGGCGCAATCCCGATGCCTCGGTGTGGAAGCCACCGCGATCCAGGGCCTTCGCGGTGCGGGCGAAGGCGAGGGAGTCGATCGGCCGGTGGGGGCGCGCGCGCTGCTGCGCCTCCAGTCGGACGGCGTCGGCGCGCGCCGCCCATCCGTGGTTCCCGAGAGCCGTGAAGACACGGGAAGCAGTGCGTGCGGCGCGCTCGGCGGCCTCCGGATCGTGTCGCAGGAGGGAGCGCGCCCGGTGGAACTCGGCCTCTCCTCTGGCCTGTCGCATGCGCTGGGCGCCGAACTGCGTGGCGACGCGACCCAGCAGAGCCTCCGCCTCGGTCGTGAGGCCGGCGTCTCGGAGCACCTCGGCACGGTCGAGATCGCTGATGGCGGCGGCGAGGTCGCTCGTCGCGGCGAGGGCCGGGCGGGAGCGGGTCATCAGCGTGAGCGCGGTCACCAGATCGCCCCCGAGGAGCGCTGCGTATCCGAGGTTGTGTCGGGCTTCGGCGAGTGAGCCCTCGTCTTCGTTCACCTCGTACACGGCCACCGCGCGCCGCAGATCCGCGACGCAGGTCTCCAGTTCCCGCTGCTGCATCCGCACGACCGACCTGTTCATCAGGCAGTTCGCGAGCTCGGTGCTCTCCTCGCCGATCGCGGTGAGGGTGTCGATCGCGCGCGTGAGCAGGATCTCCGCTTCGCTCAGCCGCCCGCCGTGGAGCAGAAGGGCGCCGAGCTGTCCGCTGAGCACGGCGATGGTCTCGTCGCGGAGGCCGTTCCGGGCGAGCGCCTCCCGGCACAGCTGCTCGGCCGCTCCGGGTTCCCCGCGTTGGGAGAGGACGTATGCGATGGTCCCATCGATGCGCGCCCGCAGGTCCGGGTCATCGGTGCGGGAGGCCGCCGCATCGAGGGCGCGCCGAGCCTGCGCGAACCGTCTCGCGTTCGCCGCTTCGACGCCGCGCCGGTGCAGCTCGATCGCGGACAGGGGCATCCGTCCAGGATGCCGTGCGTGGGCGTCTCAGGGAAGAGCGCGGTGCCGGGCCGCTTCTGACGTGCGGATGTCGGGCGGAAGTACGGATGTCGGACGAAACGTCGAGCGCAGCCCCGACGTCCGAGCATTCGTCCGACAGGCGTCCATCCGCGCGCCAGGGAGGTTTCCCAGGGCGGGCCGCCCGCATCGGTACAGACGGCCCGCCCCGGGGGCTTGTCAGGTCGGATCGACCGGGGTCGGCAGCGACTTCAGGACCGCGGCGACGGCCTTCGCGGCGGCCGCGGGGTCGACGCCCTCGTCCGGCACGGTGCCGAGCTCCGCGGCGATGCGCGCGGCGACGTACGGCGCCGCGAACGAGGTGCCGCTCCACACCGCGAAGCCGCCGCGGTAGTCGTCGGGGTCGATCGTCTCGCGGCGGAGGCCGTCCACGTCCGCCCGGGTCATCGCCTGGGTGCCGCCCACGAACGCAGGGGACGTGCTCACCACGGCCGCACCCGGGGCGAAGGTCTGCACCCACGGGCCGATGTTCGAGAACAGGGCGACGGACTGCGCAGACGGGTTCAGCGCGCCGACCGATACGAGCGGTGCATCCGTGTCTGCGGGGAGACCGTTGTCCGAGCCCGGCCACGGCCACAGGGATGCGGGGAAGGCGGGTCGGTCGATCGCGTCGTTGCCGGCGGAGCAGACGACCACGCAGCCGAGCTCTCGCGCCTTGGCGAGCAGCCGGTACAGCGTCAGGCTGAACAGGCCGTCGGTCGGGGTCTCGTGGTAGTAGCTGAGCGACAGGTTCAGCACGTCGATCGGGAAGCCTGTCGTCGGGTCCTCGCGGTGCCGGCTCAACAGCGTCACCACCTGGGCCACGGTCTCCAGCAGTGTGCTCTCGTCGATCACGCCGAGAGCTCCGGCGACCCGGATCGAGAGGATGTCCGCGTCCGGAGCCGCCTGCCGCACGACTCCCGCGATGAAGGTGCCGTGTCCTGCCACCGCATCGATCTCGCCGTCCAGCTGCCCGTACAGGTCGGGGTACCGCTCCGGATCGGCGTCATCCGTCAGTCCGACCGGCACGCCGTCGAGGTCGATCCTCCGCGTGACGATGTCGTCCGGCAGCCAGGAGTGCTCGCCGCAGCCGGTGTCGAGCACCGCGACCACGGGCCGTCGTCCGCGCTCGGGATCGGGGCCGCGCGCCGGGGCCGGACCCAGCCAGGTGACGGGCTGGCGCGCCCCGCGCCCGGGCTCGAGGTAGTCGTCGCTGCCGCCGGCACCGCCTTCGCCGCGCACCGGGTTCGTGCGGGTGAAGGGGTTGGTGCGGGTGAACGGGTTCGTCCGCGTGAACGGGTTGAGGCCGACCGGGTCGAGGGACAGCACGTGGTCGAGGCTCGTGCGCGGCATGGGCGAGCGCGACATGCGCCGGGCGCGCTGCAGCACACGCCAGGCATCGGGAGCGACGGGGGACTCGCCGCGGACCGGCTCGTCGGGCGTGCGCAGCCGTGCCCTCAGGAAGCCGGGCACGCCAGGAACGAGCTCGCCGTCACCGGTCTCTCTGGCGCCGTCCTCGATCTCGAGCTGCCATCCGAAGGTGTCGGCGGCATCGCGAAGGGTCCGCACCTCCCGGTCATAGGCCTCCTGGTCCGCGAGGGATCTGGTGATGAGCAGACGCTCGGGCAGATAGGCGGTCGGGAAAGCGCGGATGCCGTCCACCGGCTCGGTGCTCGGGTCGAGGGCCGTGCCCCGACGGATCGAGCCTTCGGCTCTGTCCTGCCAGGTCCATCCCCTGGGCTGGTCCATGCGTCATCCTCTCCGTGCGGGTCGCCCCGCGGCATCATCTTCGACGGGCGGAGCCCGCGGGTCACAGCTCGAACTGCGGGGTGGAGAGAGTACGGGACTCGTCTCCGATCACGGTCGTCAGGCGCACGCGCGTGAGGCCGGGAGGCACATCGTCGAACACGAAGCGGCCGGTCTCCTCCGGCGAGGTCGACCGCGATCGCTCCCCCTGCGTCAGCACGATCTCCGCCGCGGCGGTGTCGACCCAGCCGTCCACCCGGCGCCGCCCCGACGCGGTGGTCGTCACATGGAGCAGGATGCTGGTCGAGCCGTCGCTGAACTGCAGGGTGAGCGCATCGGCCTCGCCGCGCACCGCCCCGAGCTGCCCTTCGACGAGGGTGAGCAGCGCGTACTCGCGGTTCAGTCCATCGGCGGCGACCGTGGCGACCATGCGGTCGATGAGTCCCGCCGGAACCGGATCGACGTCGTTCCAGAGCGACCGGAGCCGCGCGAACATCCGGGCATCCTCCTGCTCGGTCATGCCAGCCCCCCTGTCTGCGGTGTCTGCGGCGCTTCCAGCAGCGTGCGGAGCTTGGCGAGACAGCGGTTCCGCGTGGGACCGATGCTTCCGACGGGCATCGCCAGCTCCACGGCGAGTCGGGCGTAGTCGGGGCGGTCGTCGAAAGCGATCACGCGCAGGAGCCGCTGGCAGCGGTCGGTGAGCCGGCGCACGGCGGCCCACAGGCGTCGGTTCTCGTCGCCGAGGGTCGCGTGCTCCTCGGCGGAGGCCTGCTCGGGGAGCAGGGTGTCGAGGTCGTCCGTGTCCGTGGTGTCGACGCGGCCGTGCGCCTTCGCGATCTTCCAGGCCTCTCGGCGCGCGGTCGTGGTGAGCCAGGCCGACACGGCCCGTGGATCGCTGATGGATCCGTGGCCGCGCACGAGCCGGAGCCAGGTGGTCTGCACGACGTCCTCCGCGAGGGTGCGCTCGAGTCCGTACGCGCGCACCACGTGCCACAGCACGGGTGTCATCAGGCGGACGAGCTCGTCCATCGCGCGGCTGTCGCCCTCTCGCCATGCACCGAACAGGTCAGCGGCGCGCTCCCAGCGTGCGCGCCCGTCATCCGAAGCAGGATCGAGAGCGGCGCCGGGGGCACCGTCGATCATGAAGCCCATTGTGATCACACCTACCAGGAGCACGGCAAGAGCTTCCTGATACATGTCGCCGTCCAAGAATTCGCGCGGATGATTGCGCGCGTTCGGTATGTCAATGCTGAAGCGGGGGGCCGAGCTTCGTGCAGCGTCCCGCTAGACCAGGAAGTACAGAGCCACACCGATGACGACGCACACCGGGGCGACGTTGGCGACGGCGCGGTGCATCCGCTTCGCTCCGCGTGCGATCAGAGTGTCGACCAGCAAGGCCACCCAAACGGCCCAGAGAACCACGAGGCCTGTGGTCAGCACGGCGGGGTGCGTTATCTCCGCATTGGCGAGGTAGTAGTACGTCGCGAAAGCGTTGAACGCGAACGTCAACGACAGAAGTGCCCACCGTTTCGCCCGCTGAGTCCGGCCGCCGTCATCGTCCGACACAGTGTTCTCCAGGTCAGACTCCGCAGCACGCATAGGTCCACCTCCGACAGTTCTGCGAAGCGCACAGAGAACACATGATGATTGCGCAAGACAGGAGCGCGATCGGATTTCCTCCCGCCCATGCGCAGCCACCGCAGCAGGTGAGAACCGCAGCCGTGTTCAGTTCAGAACGCGTGCGGCACGAGTGTTTTCCTGGAGGGCAAGCCTTTGCGGTTGCGGCAACCCTCGCGTCGAACTTCGCTCGACTCGTCATCGCTGACCGCGCATCCACTCCCATGGAATCCAAGTTCATGTTTCTGCCATCCTCCGAGACCGTGAAGGTCGTTGTCGCAGTACGCAGGACGGTGTCGTCAGATGCCAACTGCGGGCAGTGGAGCGTCTTCCTTTGCCGTGTGCTGGTCCGGTGAGAGCGCCCGAGTTAGACCAGCGAGGGTTGCCACGCCGACGAGACACCATCCGACCCACCCTTCGATCAACGCCGCTGGGGGCAGAAGAATGGAAGGCAGCAGGGCGAGCATCATGACCACGTTGCGCCCGACCACGACCCCGTTGGCCTGTGATCTGAGAACTGAGCCGAAGCACCCGCAGTCCGTCGAGATCTTTCGGGCTATCACCGAGATCACCGCCGAGGTGTAAATCACGATGAGCCCAGCGGCCGCGAATGGCCAGGGTCCCGCGATTCCAAGGACCAGGGAAAGCCCAACCGCCAGTTCGATCGGCGGGAGGAAGGAAGCAGTCAGTCGCACCATCGACGGAGGAAGGACACGGTACCTCGCGATCGTCTCGCCGAGCTTGCGTCCTTCTCGAAGCTTGAGGACGCCAGTGAAGACGAGAATGAGCCCGACGAGCGCTGACAGTGCGTAACCCAATGTTGACACAGCCACTCCTTCGTGAGCATTTAACATCTAACGTGTTACTGCTCCAAACTACCTCTTCTCTTCCCACCGTTCTGTCCCTCTTTGGGGGACAGCTCGATCTCGCGCCGGTGTTGAGCGGAAGTGCGAAGCGTCTATGACGGCAAGGCTCAGATGATCGGCCCATAGATGAAGTCGATAGCGTGAAGGGGTGATCACCCTCGCCGTCGTGCTGTTCCTCAACGCCGCCTTCAACGCCCTGGTCTGGCCGCAGTTCTACAAGCGTGTGTCCAAGGACCCGCGGGCGCGGGATGAGAACGGTAAGGCCACGGCGTTCCTCAAGGTGCATGCCGTCCTCATCGCGGTCGCGCTCGTGCTCGCCCTCGTGTCCCTGCTGGCGGGAATCGCCGCACTGACCGGAGCGCTCTAGCCCGATCGCACTCCCCTGGGAGCTCAGCCCTTCTCGTACTGCTTCGCGTGCTCGGCCCAGCGGGACTCGACGGGCAGAGCGCGCAACGCCCGATTGCTGACAGCCATCACTACGGCGACGAGGCAGAGCGCTGCGCACACCAGGATGGTCCACTCTCGGCCGATCCAGGCGAGGCCGAAGCCGGCGATGAGTGGTGCCAGCGGCATCGCGCCCATGCCGAGAACGCCGGCAGCACTGTTGGCACGCCCCAGCAGGTGGCTCGGGGTCGCGACCATGAAGTAGCCCATCATGCCGGCATTGAGCGCCGGGACCAGCAGCACCGAGACGCCGAGCACCACGGCGATGATCAGCGGGTCGGTGACCATCGACAGCACGATGGCACCTGCCGAGATCACGGAGAGCCCCGCGATCGCCAGGATTCCGGCCTTGATGCGCGGGATGAGCAGAGGGGCCACCACGGCTCCCGCGAGCATCACGGCGCCGATCGACGCGCTCAGGGTGCCGATCAGAAGCTCCGAATGTCCGTCCTGCTGGAGGGCGTACATGATGGTGGTGATCGTGGCGTTGAAGCCGAGGTTGATGACCGTCGTGATGAGCAGCACCCCGCCGAGGTCGGGACGGGAGAGCAGCCACCCGAACCCCTCGCGCAGCTCCTTCCACGCGTCGGGCTTCGCCGCGGGCGGGGTCGTCGAGGTGCCGAAACCCAGACCATCCGCCGTGCCTGCGGCGTGTTCGGGCTCGACGCGTCGCGCAGCACGCAGGTGGTCTGGGTTTTCGCCCGCATCGACCATCCCGGTGCGACACGCCTGACGCCCCAGCATCCACGCGGTCAGGGCCGCGATCGCGTGGCAGAGCGTCATCACCGCGCCGACCAGCCATCCGCCGACGCCGAGCAGCAGGCCGCCCAGGGGGCCGCCCGCGAGCTGAAGCACCGCGTCGCGCCCCTGGTTCGCGGCCTGCGCGCGACCCATCGCCTCGTCGGGGACGATCTCCTTGATCGCGCTCTCGCCGGCGACGTCGAAGAGGCCGCTGCGTGCCGCGAGCAGCACGTCGATCACGAGGAGCGAAGCGAAGGTCAGCGCGTCGCCGAGCGCCAACAGCGTGAACCCTCCGGCGAGCACGATCCCGATCAACGAGCCGAGAAGCATCAGCGCGATGCGGCGGTGACGGTCGGCGAGCACGCCCCCGGCGAGGGTCATCAGCAGTCGCGCGACCATCCCGGCGCCGCCGATGATGCCGGCCTGGGCGGGATCGTTCGTGACGATGAGGGCGAGCAGCGGGATCGCGAAGCCGAACAGGGCGGCCGCGAGGCCCTTGCTCGTGTCGCTCACCAGCCAGGTGAGGTAACGGGCGTTGCGCCACAGGCGATGGGTCTCGGTCACGGTGGTCATGCGATGAGAGTAGATGCGCAAGAATAATTGCGCAAGTTATATTGCGCAATTTCGGGTGCGAGTAGGATCGGCACATGACGGAGGACACCGAGCGGAACTCGAGCGACGATCCGGTGTGGATGACCTCGGCCATGCTCAAGGCCTATTCGCACCCGCTGCGGCGGCGGATCCTGCGCCTGATCTCCCGCCACGAGTTCCTCCGCGCGGCGGACATCGCGACCGAGCTCGACGTGCCGGCCAACAGCGCCAGCTTCCACCTGCGCGCGCTCGCCGAGGCCGGCCTGATCGAGGAGGCGCCCGACAAGGCCCGCGATCGGCGGGATCGGGTCTGGACAGGGCGGAAGGGCGCGCTCAACCTCGGCGGGCCGGAGAACCCCGTCGCCGACGAGGCGCTCGGCGTCGCGGTGGTGTCGGCGCTCGTCGAGGACCATCAGGACCTCGTGCGTCGCGTGGTCGCCTGGACCCCGGAGTACGTCTCCGGCCGCACGGCCGAGGTGCACGCGGCCTTCACCCAGCGCACGATCCGCCTCACCGAAGCCGAGTTCGAAGCCGTGATGGGGACGATCAACGACGCCCTCTCCGCCGCCGACGACGCGCACGACGACGCCGATCCCGACGGCCGCTACTGGCAGATCGACCTGGTCGCCGCGGACGACACCGTCTGACCGGCGACTAGTCCTCCGGGTCCTCCTCCGCGTTGGAGGGGGGCGCGCTCAGGATGAGGATGCGGCGCAGATGCATGGCGATCAGGACGCCGGGGCCCATCGAACGGCGCGCATCGATCGTCCGATCGTCGACGCGCTCCAGCAGCAGGCGCACCGCGCGGGTCGCCTCCCCGCGCAGGCGACGGGACTCCGGGGCCGACGGGTCCTTCAGGGCGATCACGTCGGCCACCGCATGGCAGGCCTCGGACAGCGGTTCCGGCAGTGCGGGGTCCAGCGCCAAGCCGCCGGGCCGGTCCCAGATGGTGTCGGCGGTAGCGTCGGAGATGTCGCGGATGAGGTGAGCGATGCGGTCGAGGCTCGCGAGATCCTCGTGGATATGCCCCGTCTCGGCGCGACGGCCCCGGGCGCGCGGATTGCCCCGTCGGCTCTCGTCGGCTTCCGCCAGCGCCGTCCGCAGCGAAGCGGTGGTCTCGGCGAGCGAGGCCGCGTCGTCCGCCCACTGCTCGTGCTCCGGGGGCCAGGACTCCGAGACGGCCGATCCGATGTCGTGCAGGTGCTCGCCCAGCTGTGCGCGGAACGCGTCGACCCTCGCTGCCGCCGCCGCCGTCAGCGGAGCAGGAGCGATCAGCATGTTCACGAGAAGTCCGACCACCACGCCGACCGCCATCTGCGTGAGATAGCCGAGGGAGTAGTCGTCGGCGTTCTGGCCGCCGATGATCAGGACGAACAGCGCCGCCATCGGGACGTACTCGCGGCCCACCCCGAACCATCCGGTGCCGGACACCAGCACGCCCAGGCCCACCACGAGCGGGATCGACCACCACGTCGGGCCGACGGTGACGACGATCAGTGTCGCCAGGGCGATACCGGTCGCGAGGCCGAGCAGTGTCTGCAGACTCGACTTCGCCGAACCCATGAGCGTCGGATACATGCTCACCAGAGCGCCGAGCGGGGCGTAGTACGGGTACTCGTCGGTGACCCCGGGCATGTGCGGCGCGATCGCCCAGGCGAGCCCGACCGCGAGCATCGTCTTCACGACGAGCAGCAGGCGCGCCGGGCGGACGGCGTCGTGCACCGCGCGGACGACACCCGACGGGCGCACCTTGAGACGAGAGGGGACCTTCACGCGCAGTGAGCCTAGTCGTCGCGCCCGGTGAGCGGCATCGGGTTGATTCCGCGACGCGTCGGGACTAGGGGCCTGCGGTCGAGGCCCGCCCCACACGACGGATGCCGCGACCGCACGAGGTGTGCAGCCGCGGCATCCGCCGGCGGACGGGGCCGATCAGGGGATGGTCCGGCGGAACGCGAGGAACGATACCCCGGTGAAGACCGCCGTGAGCAGGAGGCCCCAGAGCGCGAGCCCGACGGCTCCGAGGTCCATGATCGCAGCGCCGATCTCGTTCCACAGATCCATCCGCGCCGCCACGAACAGCAGTCCGATGAGCACGAGGGAGAGTCCGATGCTCACGATGAGGAGCACCAGCTGGCCCCAGCTCTTGTAGATCGTCGCGCCGGTGAAGCCCAGCACGAAGAAGAACAACGCGAGCGTGAAGTACACCACGAAGGCGCCGAGCGGACCGGCATCCCACAGCCACGGCAGGTAGAAGACGTACCCGTTGACGCCGTACCCGTTCGTGGCGACCTCGATGCCGCCGCCGATCAGGAACAGCACGCCCATGAGCGCGCTGGCCAGGATCGCGGTGAGCATCGTGCCGAAGAAGAACTCCCGTCGGGTGATGCTCATCGCCTGGGAGAACGGGAACGTCAGGGTCATCGCCGACATCCCCACAGCGAAGAAGTACCACAGCGGTGCCTGCCCGCCGCCGCCGTACTTGGGGGTGTCGACGGGGATCATGGCGTAGATCAGGACAGAGACCACGACGGCGCCGGCGAGGATGATGAGCGGGTACCAGACGAAGGTGCCCTTGTTGATCAGCTGCAGGCGGATGACGTTGAACGTGCGCATCAGCGGACCTCCTCCTTCGGGGTGTCTGCTCTGTCGGCGGAACGCGCCTCCGCCTTCTGGGTGAGCCGGACGATGAGCTGCTGCAGCGAGACCGGGGTGAGGTCGAGGCCCGCGGCGGTGACGTCGGCGCGCTCCGCGGCCGACAGCGTGCCGAAGACCGTGATGGATGCGACGCGACCCAGTGCCTCGCGGTGCAGGATCTCGCGTCCGGTGGCCCAGGCCTCGACCTTCGCGGCGTCGCCCACGATCGTCACGGCGCGGTCGCGCACGGCATCGGTGTCCTCGTTCAGGAGGATCCGGCCGTCGTCGATCACGATGACCTTCTCGATGAGGTTGGAGACCTCGTCGATCAGATGCGACGACAGGATGACGGTGCGCGGGTGCTCCGAGTAGTCCTCCACGAGGCGGTCATAGAAGATCTGCCGGGCGACAGCGTCGAGCCCGAGGTACGGCTCGTCGAAGAAGGTGATCTCGGCCCGCGAGGCGAGTCCGATGATGACGCCGACGGCCGAGAGCTGACCGCGGGACAGCTTCTTGATCGTCTGCTTCATCGGCAGCTGGAACTCGGCGATCAGCTCATCTGCGAAGGCCTGGTCCCAGTTCGGGAAGAACATGCTCGCGGCCTTGAACGCGTGCTTGGGGTAGGCGTCGTCCGGGTACTTCTGGCTCTCCCGAACGAAGCAGATGCGGCTGAGCACATGCGCGTTCTCGTAGGGGTGCTCGCCGAACACCTTCACGGAGCCGGAGGACTCGAAGTTCTGCGCTGTGAGGATCGACATGAGCGTCGTCTTGCCGGCGCCGTTGCGGCCCAGCAGGCCGTAGATCGCGCCTCCTTCGACGGCGAGGGAGATGTTGTCGAGCGCTCTCTTCTCCTTGTAGCGCTTGGTGAGGTTCTGCACCTCGATGACAGCGGTCATGCGGGGTTCTTCCCTTCTGGAGTGGGGGTCTGTGCGGCGCGCTGCCGGAGCAGGTCCGCGAGGTCTTCCGCGCCGAGCCCGAGCGTGCGGGCCTCGGCGAGGAGCGGATCGATGTAGCGGTCGGCGAAGGCCGCGCGGCGTTCGCCCAGGAGCAGGTTCCTGGCGCCGTCCGCGACGAACATGCCGATGCCGCGGCGCTTGTAGAGCACTCCCTTGTCGGTGAGCATGGCGACTCCCTTCGCGGCGGTGGCGGGGTTGATGCGATAGAACGCGGCGAGCTCGTTCGTCGAAGGCGCCTGAGCCTCCTCGGCCAACGAGCCGTCGAGGATCGAGTCCTCGATCTGCTCGGCGATCTGGAGGAAGAGGGGCTTTCCTTCTTCGATCACGGGTCCTCCGCACTGGTTGGTGGGTTACTTACTTGACTAAGTAACCACGGAACCCGCCCCCGTGTCAAGGGCCCTCCTCGCCCTCCTCCATGCACAACTTCGGAGATCCGAAGCGACACGCCGCGTCCCGGCGCTCATCCCCGGCATGTCGTCCGCGGTCTCCGAAGTTGTGCCGGCGGGCGGGAGTGGCGGCGGGCGGGAGGGACGGGGCGGCAGGGCGGGGCGGGGTGGGTGGATCAGTCCGGGGTGCGGCGCAGCTCTCGCCAGTCCTCGACGATCTGGAGCATCCGCGTGGAGAGGAAGCGGAGGAACTCGGCGAGCTCGACGGCCCTGGCCTGGGCGCCCCGGTCGTCGTCGTGTGCGGCGGCGATGTCGTCGATGTACTCCGAGAGTCGGGAGTACACCGGCATGTTCCCTACGATCGAGCGATAGAACGGGTCGTGCACGAACTCGTAGCGATCGCGACGGTCACCGGGTCGTGAGCGGCGCTGGATGAAGTGCAACTGCTGCAGGTAGCGCACGGCGCCGGAGACCGCCGCGGCCGAGACCCCGAGGCGCTCGCCGAGCTGGGCAGCCGTGTAGCCACCCTCGGGCGCGGCGACCAGCGCCATCATCACCCGGGCGGGCATCCGCGGCATCCCCGCAGCGGTCATCATCGCCGCAGCCTGTTCGGCGGGCTCCATCCCTCGGTGCGACGCGCCCGGCTCGATGGCGGGGTCCAGGTCTTCGTCGTCGGGCATCGCGCTCCTCCTAGGCGCCGGGGGCGAGCTCGCGTCGCCGCATCAGGGTCAGTGCTGCGGCTCCTCCCGCGGCGAGGATGAGCGCCAGCCACCACAGGCCCCGCGCATCCACCCCACCGCCGTCGACCACGGGCGTCACGGCGAACGGCGAGAGATCCGCGGTCCACTCCGGCAGTCCGAACAGCGGCCCGAACATGCCGAGCAGCGCCGCCAGCAGCACCAGTCCCCACGCCGCCGCAGCGGTCGCGCGGGGGAGCAGGACGAACACCAGTGCGGTGAGCACGGCGAAGACGGCTGCAGCGACCGCCTGGCCGGCTCCGGCGACCGCGACGATGCGGAAGAGCTCCGGATCGCCGGCGCGGGTCCACACCCCGACCCACGCGGCGACGACGGCGGCGGCCACCACGATCACCACCGCGGCGACGCCGACGATCACGAAATCCGCCAGCCAGCGCACGCGACCCACCGGGGCGGCCAGTATCGCCTCCGCCGTACCCCGCACCTCCTCCTGCCGGGCGCGCACCACCGTCTGCACCGCGCAGCACGCGGCGAGGATGCCGAGCAGAGTGAAGAACACGGTCACCACGACCTCGTCGAGACCGCCCGTCGCGCCGCCGATCTTGGTGAGGATCTCGGCCACGGCGGGGTTCTCGCCCGAGATCCGGTCGACCAGCCCGCTCAGGGTCGTGGCGAGGATGCCCGTGATCGCTCCGCCGACCGCCCACCCGATGATCGAGCCCGCGGTGAGCCGCCAGACCAGCGCATGCGGCGAGGCGAGGGCCGGGCGGGCGGAGACGCGACCGGGCCGCTCGGCCACGAAACCGGCATCGATGTCGCGCAGCGACTGGAGGGCGAGGGACGCGGCCGCGAGCACGATCCCCAGGACCGGTCCGAGCAGTGCCGGCCAGACGAGGTCGGCGTCGTAGGGGCGCACCTGCTCGGCCCAGCCGAACGGCGAGAGCCACGACGGCCAGGCGCTCGTCATGGCGGTGAGGTCGTCGCTGGGCGTGCCGGCCGCGTTGCCGATGCCGCGGATCAGGAACACCGCCACGAGAACCCACACCGTCAGCGAGTTCGCTCCGCGCGAGGTGCGCAGGAGCTGCGCGGCGAGCAGACCGATGCCGAGGAACGCGATACCGCACGAGCCTGCAGCCGCACCGGAGAGCAGCGAGCCCGCGGTGGGCATCCCCGCGGCGATGAGGGCCGCCGCTGTGACCGCGGCCAGCACGAGGTTCGCCAGCCCGCCGTGGACGATGGTGGCGACGGTGGGCAGTCGGCGTCCGGCCGGGGTCGCCCAGACCCCTTCGGCGCGGCCGGCCTCCTCATCGCCGCGCGTGTGCCGCACCGCCAGGAAGGTGCTCATGAGCGCGGCGAGCAGCGCCAGCCACGGCAGCACCTCGAAGGCGAGGAACGCCCCTTCGGACGTGCCCGAGGGCAGGCCGCGGAACATCAGGATGACCGGGTTCGCGAGGGCTGCGGCCAGGATGTTCTGCCGGTCGGCGATCGTCGCATAGGACTGGCTCACGCCCGCGTATCCGGCGAAGGCCATCAGGCCGGTGCCGACGATCCACAGCGGCACCTGCACGCGGTCGCGCCGGATCCGCTGGCCCAGAAGCACCCCGAGCGCGGTCATCATGCCCGACCGTTCCGGGCCCGGCGGGTGCGTCGGGAGTCGGGGCCGGCAGGCGACGTGCTGTCCTCGCCGTCCTCGGCGGCTTCGAGGCTCGCGAGGTCATCGCCGTAGTGCCGGAGGAAGAGCTCTTCCAACGACGGAGGGGACACGCGCAGGTCGCTGATGCCGAGCGTCGCGAGGGCCGGAAGCACGGACGCCGTGCGGTCGCTGTCGACGGCGAGGCGGATGCGATCGCCCTGCTGCACCGGATCGTGCACGTCGGGGATCCGCGCGACCTGATCGAGGGTCGCGCCGGAGGGCGTGAACGACACGTCGCTGCGGGTGAGGTGGCGCAGCTCCGTGAGCGTCCCGGTCTCGACCACCCGGCCGGCGCGGATGATCGACACCCGATCGCACAGCTGCTCGACCTCGCTCATGATGTGACTCGACAGCAGCACGGTCGCGCCGTTCGCGTGGGCGCGGGCGACCTCGCGCTGGAAGATCACGGCCATCAGCGGATCGAGGCCGCTCGTCGGTTCGTCGAGGATGTAGAGATCGGCGGGCACGGCGAACGCCGCGATCAGCGCGACCTTCTGCCGATTGCCCTTCGAATACGCTCGGCCCTTCTTCCGCGGGTCGAACTGGAAGGCGTCCATCAGCCGCTTCTTCTCGTGCTGGTACGCCTCGTCCTTCGAGCGGGCGCCGCGCAGCCGGGCCAGCAGATCCACGGCCTCACCGCCGGACAGGTTCGGCCACACGCTCACATCGCCGGGCACGTATGCGATGCGCCGATGCAGGTCGACCGCACGCTCCCAGGGGTCCTCGCCGAAGACGGTCGCCTCGCCGGCGGTGCGGCGGGCGAGGCCGAGCAGGATGCGGATCGTCGTCGACTTGCCTGCACCGTTCGGGCCGAGGAAGCCGTGCACCTGACCGTGCTCGACCGTGAGGTCCAGGCCGTCCAGCGCGTGCACGCGGCCATAGTGCTTCGTGAGGTCTCGGGTGGCGATGACGGTGGTCATGCGCGGGAGCGTACGCCCGATTCACAAAAGTGTGAATCGGGTGAAGGCAACGCATGCGAAATCCTTACGACCCCCGCGTACAGTGGGCTGGTGCCGGAGTTCCCCTACAGTCGCCTGCGCCGTTGGCCCGACGTCGAGGCGGACAATCTGCAGGCGCACGACGCGACCGACCTGCTGCTGGTCGAGCGAGCTCTCGCGCTCGACGCATCGGGTGCGGAGACGGTCGTGATCGGCGACGAGTACGGCGCGATCACCCTGCCGCTGGTCGATTCCGGGATGCAGGGCATCCGCGTGCACCAGGACCTCGCGACCGGTCGGCGGGCTCTCGTGCGCAACGCCGAGGAGCTCGGGATCGACGGCTTCACGTCGCACGAGCTGGATGCCGGGCTGCTCGCCGGCGCACGGCTCGTCCTGTTGCAGCTTCCGAAGTCTCTCGCCGAGCTCGACGAGATCGCAGACGCCGTCGCCCGCTGGTCCGCTCCCGACGTGGTGCTCATCGCGGGAGGCCGTGTGAAGCACATGACCCCCACGCAGAACGACGTGCTCGCACGGAACTTCGCCCAGGTGCAGCCGCAGCGCGCCGAGCGGAAGTCCCGGCTGATCGTGGTGTCCGAGCCCAGGGAGGCACCGGTCGATCCGCCGTTCCCGGTCACCGCCCGGCACGACGGTCTGACCCTCGTCGCCCACGGTGGAGCCTTCGCCGGCGCGCGCCTCGACATCGGCACCCGGGTGCTCCTCGACACCCTCGCTCTGTCGCCGGCCGTTCGGCAGGCTCAGGGACCCAATTCTGCCGCCCTTCGACAGGCTCAGGGGCCCACTGAAGTCGAAGCGCCGCCCCGCGTGCTCGACCTCGGCTGCGGCACCGGCGCGCTCGCCGTCTCGTACGCCCTCGCGCACCCCGAGGCGCAGGTGACCGCGACGGATCGCTCGGCCGCCGCGGTGGCATCCGCGCGGGCGACGGTCGCGGCGAACGGTGTCATCGACCGGGTCACGGTCACGCACGACGACGCGGCATCGGGAGTCGCGGACGCGAGCGTCGACGTGGTGCTGTTGAACCCGCCCTTCCACCTCGGCTCCAGCGTGCACACCGGCGCGGCGACCCGCCTGTTCGAGGCCGCGGCACGGGTGCTCCGCCCCGGCGGCGAGCTGTTCACCGTCTACAACTCGAGCCTCGGATATCGTGCCCAGCTCGAGCGTCTGATCGGCCCGACCGCCCAGCTGCACCGCACCCCGAAGTTCACCGTGACGCGCAGCATCCGCCGCTCCGGATCGACCGATTCCTGACCGGTTCACGGTCGCGCGGGAGATTGTTGAATGCCCGCGCAATCCCCCGGTCAGCCGCCGAAACGCCCTCAGCTCAGCCGGCCGGGATTTGCCCCTGATCGGCCATTTCGTTACGTTGGTCTGTGGGCCTGACGGCCCGAAGACCAGTCCGCGACCACGTCCTTCTTTCGATGAGCTGTGCTGCGAAGAGGCGTGGGCGTACGGTCGATGCTCTATCGCGGCGGATCCGAAATCCGCCGTCCGCGCCGCCACAGCAGACATGTCGAACGGCCTCGAGAGCGTCACCCGGGCGTAACCGAAGCAGGCTCAGCCACCCGAAGGCGAGCCGCAGGGGAAACGTGTCCGAAACCGTTCTAGAAGCGCGCAATCTGTTCAAGGTGTTCGGGAAGAATCCGAGCGCCGCCGTCCGCCGATTGAAGGCCGGAGAGGGTCGCACCGCGGTCGCGGATGTCGGCACGGCCGCGGTCATCGACGCCAGCTTCACCGTCAACCGCGGTGAGATCTTCGTCATCATGGGGCTGTCCGGATCGGGCAAGTCCACCATCATCCGCATGCTCAACGGCCTGCACGATGCGAGTTCCGGCACCGTCACGGTGAACGGCGATCCGATCACCGGCGTCCCGTCGTCGCGGCTCCGCGAGATCCGTCGCGACCGCATCTCGATGGTGTTCCAGCACTTCGCCCTGCTGCCGCACCGCACCGTCGCCGCGAACGTCGCCTACCCGCTCGAGCTCAAGGGCGTCGCGAAGGCCGAGCGCCTGGCGAAGGCCGAGGAGATCCTCGCGCTGGTGGGACTCGAGGGCCAGGGCGAGAAGCTTCCGTCCGAGCTCTCCGGAGGAATGCAGCAGCGCGTCGGCATCGCCCGCGCCCTCGCCGCGGACAGCGACATCCTGCTGATGGATGAGGCCTTCAGCGCCCTCGATCCGCTGATCCGCCGAGAGATGCAGGAGCAGCTGCTCGAGCTCCAGCAGAAGCTGCACAAGACCATCGTGTTCATCACGCACGACCTGAACGAGGCCATGTTCCTCGGCGACCGGATCGCCGTGATGCGCGACGGCCGCATCGTGCAGATCGGCACGCCCGAGGACATCCTGATGGACCCGGCGAACGACTACGTCGAGCAGTTCGTGCAGGACGTCGACCGCGCCCGCGTGCTCACCGCCGCGAACGTGATGGAGCGTCCGCGCCCCGTGGTGCCGCACACCGCCGGCCCGCGCACCGCACTGCGCCAGATGCGCGACGCCTACATGTCGGCCACCTACGTCGTCGGCAAGGACCGGCAGCTCGTCGGCGTCGTGACCGACCGCGACGCGGTCAAGCTCGTGCGCAACGGCGCGACCACCCTCGACTCGATCATCAAGCCCGTGCTGCAGAGCGTGCGCGAGGACGAGGTGCTGATGAACCTGTTCGTCCCCGCCGTCGAGTCGCCCCTGCCGCTCGCGGTGACGGATGCCGACGGCCGCCTGGTCGGAGTGATCCCGCGCGTGACGCTGCTCGCCGCCCTCGGCCCCGGTCCCGGTGCGACCGAGGAGATCACGCTCCCGCTCATGCCGATGCCGCAGGCCGAGATCGATGCCGTGCTGGATGACGGGTGGACCGCCGAGCCTGCCCCTTCGCCAAGCCCAGGGACCCGGGTCGAGACGGAGGAGGTGCGCTGATGGATGGCTTCCGCATCCCCGTAGGAACCTGGATCGAGTCGGTCGTCGACTGGGTCAAGGACAACCTCGACGGTCTGCTCGACGTGATCTCGTTCGTGATGAGCTTCCTCGTCGACGGCCTCACGAGCATCCTGCTCGCACCGCACTTCGCGGTCGTCATCGTGATCGCCGCGCTCATCGCCTGGGTCGTGCGCTCGTGGCAGCTCGCGATCGGCACGGTCGTGTCGTTCGGACTGATCGTCGGGATGGACCTGTGGGTCCCCGCGATGCAGACCCTGGCGCTCGTGCTCGTCGCCGCGATCATCGCGGTGCTCATCGCGGTCCCGCTGGGCATCTGGTCGGCGCGCAACGCCACCGTCCGCGCCGTGCTCAAGCCCGTGCTCGATTTCATGCAGACCATGCCGGCCTTCGTGTACCTGATCCCGGCGATCGTGTTCTTCGGCATCGGTGTGGTGCCCGGCCTCGTCGCCACGGTGATCTTCGCGCTGCCGCCTGGCGTGCGTCTGACCGAGCTCGGCATCCGCGGTGTCGACTCCGAGACCGTCGAAGCAGGTCAGGCCTTCGGCGCCAAGCCCGGGCAGATCCTGCGCGGCATCCAGCTCCCGCTCGCGATGCCGACCATCATGGCCGGCGTCAACCAGGTCATCATGCTCGCCCTGTCGATGGCGGTCATCGCCGGAATGGCGGGAGCGGACGGCCTCGGGAAGATGGTCGTCGAGGCGATCTCGACCATCAACATCCCCAAGGGCGTCGAGGCCGGGCTCGGCGTGGTGCTGATCGCGGTCTTCCTCGACCGCGTCACCGCAGCGCTGGGAGCACCCGGCGAGAACCGTTCGTCGCTGCTCGGCATGATCGCGCGGCGCCGCACCCCGAAGGGCGGTGGCGGAACAGCATCCGCCCCTGCCGCTGAGACCTCCGCGAAGCAGGACGCCGCGGAACCGGAACTCGTGCACTGAGTTCCATCCCTACGGAACAACACCCATACGGAACGCAAGAGAGAGAAATCACATGAAGAAGAAGATCCTCGCACTCACAGCGATCGGCGTGGCCGGCGCACTCACCCTCGCCGGATGCAGCAGCGACGGCGCGGGCGGAACGGGCGGCGGCGACGGCAGCTCCGACGACAAGGGCACGATCACGCTGGGCTTCCTGCCGTCGTGGACCGACGGTCTGAGCACGGCCTACCTGCTGCAGGACCAGCTCGAGAAGATCGGCTACACGGTCGAGATGAAGACGCTCACCGAGGCGGGACCGCTGTACACCGGCCTCGCGCAGGGCGATGTCGACATGTATCCGTCGGCGTGGCCGGAGCTCACCCACGCCGAGTACATGAAGAAGTACGGCGACGACATCGAGGACCTCGGCGCATACTACGAGAACGCCAAGCTCACCCTCGCGGTGCCGGAGTACTCCGACCTGACCTCGATCGAGGATCTCGCGGGCAAGGGCGGCGACTTCGACGGCAAGATCTACGGCATCGAGCCGGGTGCGGGCCTCACCGCCCAGACGCAGAAGATGATGCCCGAGTACGGCCTGGACGGCGAGTACGAGCTCGTCACCTCGTCGACCGCGGCGATGCTCACCGAGCTGAAGACCGCGACCGACAAGCAGGAGGACATCGTCGTGACGCTGTGGCGTCCGTTCTGGGCCAACGACGCCTTCCCGGTGAAGGACCTCGAAGACCCCAAGGGCGCCATGGGGGAGGCCGAGGGTCTGCACTTCCTGGGCACCGACGGCTTCGCGGACGAGTTCCCTGAGGCGGCCGAGCTGATCAAGAAGATCAAGCTCGACGACGAGCAGTACGGCGCGCTCGAAGACCTCGTGGTCAACGAGTACGGCGAGGGCAAGGAAGCCGACGCGGTCGACGCATGGCTCGAGCAGTACGGCGACCAGTTCGACTGGACCGTCACCAGCTGACCCGACCCGCCTCGCGGACCCATCCGCTCCCGTCGCACTTTCCGTCGTGCTGGCTCCGCCATCCCGACAGATAGTGCGACGGGAGCTTTCCTGTGGGGGCGGGCGTAGCCTGTGGGCGTGGACGGGTTCGCAGCGGTCGACTTCGGGTTCGCCCGCGAGGTCCTGCAGCGGGGCATCGCGGCGCTGTACCTCGTCGCGTTCGTCTCGACCCTCAACCAGTTCCGCCCCCTGCTCGGCGAGCACGGGCTGCTGCCCGCTCCGGCACTGCTCGACTGGGTGGCACAGAAGCCGGAGCGACGGAAGCTGCTGCACCCCACGCTCTTCACCCGCGTCCGCTACACCGACCGCCGTCTCGTCGCGTTGTCCGGCGCCGGGATCGCGGTCGCGGCCCTGCTCGTGGCGGGGGTGCCGCAGCTCGGGCCGCCGTGGGTGCCGATGCTGGCCTTCCTCGCCCTCTGGCTCGGCTACATGTCGGTCGTCAGCATCGGGCAGACGTTCTACTCCTTCGGGTGGGAGATGCTGCTGCTGGAGGCCGGATTCCTCGCGGCGTTCCTCGGCTCGAACGATCAGCCGCCGCCGACGGTCGTGATCGTGCTGTTCTGGTGGCTGCTGTTCCGGCTGGAGTTCGGCGCCGGGATGATCAAGATCCGCGGCGGACGCGAGTGGCGCGACCTCACCGCGATGACCTTCCACCACGAGACGCAGCCGATGCCGGGCCCGCTGAGCAGGCAAGCGCACCTGCTGCCGCGGTGGTTCCACAAGCTCGAGGTCGTCGGGAACCACGTCGCGCAGCTCGTCGTGCCGTTCTTCCTCTTCGCGCCGATCCTCTCGCTGTGGATCCCCGATCGCGACGGCTGGGTCCCTGGGCCTGTCGAAGTGGTCGCGTGGGTCGGGGCGGTCGCTGCCGGCATCGTGATCGCGACGCAGCTCTGGCTCGTCCTCACCGGGAACTTCGCCTGGCTGAACGGGGCGACGATCGTGCTCGCGTTCTCCGCGATCGGTCTGCCCGGCATCGGTGCGCCGGCCTCGCCGCCGGAGACCTCGCTGCCGTGGACGGTGTCGGGGATGCCCCTGTGGTGGGTCGTGGTGACCTCGGCGGTCGGGGCGCTGTTCGTCGTGCTGAGCGTGCCCGCGACGCGAAACCTCTTCGCGCGGCGACAGCTCATGAACGCGAGCTTCAACCGCTGGCAGCTCGCCAACGCGTACGGAGCGTTCGGCACGGTGACACGGAGGCGGGTCGAGATCGTCGTGGAGGGGTCCGACGATGAGGAGGGGCTGCAGTGGCGCGAGTACGAGTTCCGCGGGAAGCCCGGCGACGTGCGGCGGATCCCGCGGCAGTTCGCCCCGTATCACCTGCGGCTGGACTGGCTGATGTGGTTCCTGCCGCTCGGGCACTCCCTGGACGACTGGTTCTCGGTGTTCCTCGTGCGGCTGCTGGAGGCGGATGCCCCGACGCTGCGGATGCTGCGCGTCGACCCCTTCCACGGCGAGCGGCCGCGGTGGGTGCGCGCCGTGTCGTACCGTTACCGCTTCGCGACCCGCGCGGAGCACCGTGTCGACGGCGCCGTGTGGGTGCGGACGGGGCGCCGCGTCGTGCTCGGTCCGGTGGGGCTGCGCTGAGGTCGGAGATCCGCACGAGGTCGCACGGAATCCGGGCGAAGCTGCGACCTCAGAGAGAATCTGCGACCTGAAGCGACCCGACGCGACGGAACACGGCCGGGAGGACACGCGCCGAGCGCGGCGAAACGCCCCGGCCGGGGAGAGTCCCCGGTCGGAGCGTTCCGTCTCGCTTGGCGTCGATCAGCTGACCTTCTTCCGGTACGAGATGATCGCGAAGACGTAGGCGACCACGAGGATGCCGACGCACCAGGCGAGAGCGATCCAGATGTCGTTGCCCACGGGCTGCTCCGCGAACAGCGCCTGGATGGTGTTCACGATCGAGGTGACGGGCTGGTTGTCGGCGAACCACTGCACCGGTGCCGGCATGGTGTCGGTCGGCACGAACGCCGAACTGATGAACGGCAGGAAGATCAGCGGGTACGAGAAGGCACTCGCGCCGTCGACGGTCTTGGCGTTCAGGCCCGCGATGATCGCCAGCCATGTGAGTGCCAGGGTGAACAGCATCAGGATGCCGATCACTCCGAGCCAGGCCCAGAAGCTCGCCCCGGTGCGGAAGCCCATGAGGAATCCGACCCCGAAGATGATCGCGAGGGTGATGGCGTTCGCCGTGAGGGACGTGAGCACGTGGGCCCACAGCACGCTCGACCGCGCGATCGGCATGGAGTGGAACCGCTCGAAGATGCCGCTCTGCATGTCGGTGAACAGCCGGAACGCCGTGTAGGCGATGCCCGACGCGATCGCGATGAGCAGGATGCCCGGCAGCAGGTAGTTCACGTAGTTGTCGACGCCGGTGCTCTGCTGGAGGGCACCGCCGAAGACGTACACGAACAGGAGCATCAGCGCGATCGGGGTGACCGCCGTGGTGATGATCGTGTCGGGGCTGCGGAAGATGTGCCGCATGGAGCGGCCGGTGAGTGTCGCCGTGTCGGCGGCGAAGTGCGTGGTCATGCTGCATCTCCTTTCTGTACCTGGGTCCCTGACCCTGCCTGGGTCCCTGAGCCTGTCGAAGGGTGGGTCCCTGAGCCTGTCGAAGGGCCGATGAGGGTGAGGAAGATCTCCTCGAGGGTGGGCTGCTTCTCGACGTACTCGACCTTCGCGGCCGGAAGCAGGCGCTTGAGTCCGGCGAGGGTATCGTTCGCGATGATGCGGCCCTCATGGAGGATCGCGATGCGGTCCGCCAGCTGCTCCGCCTCGTCGAGGTACTGCGTGGTGAGCAGCACGGTCGTGCCGCTGTGCGCGAGCTGCTTGACCACGTCCCACACCTCGATGCGGGCTTCGGGGTCGAGGCCCGTTGTCGGCTCGTCGAGGTAGATGACCTCGGGGTCGCCGACCAGGCTCATGGCGATGTCGAGCCGGCGACGCATGCCGCCGGAGTAGGTGCCGACCTTGCGCCCGCCCGCATCCGTCAGACGGAACGTGGCCAGGAGCTCGTCGGCGACCTTCCCCGCGTCGGGCAGATGCCGCAGCTTCGCGACCAGCACCAGGTTCTCGCGTCCGGTGAGGATCTCGTCGACGGCGGCGAACTGCCCGGTGAGGCTGATGCGCTCGCGCACTCCGAGGGGGTTCGCGGCGACGTCGATCCCCTGCACGGCGGCCGTGCCCGCGTCGGACTTCAGCAGGGTGGAGAGGATGCGGACCATGGTGGTCTTGCCGGCGCCGTTCGAGCCGAGGAGGGCGAAGATGCTGCCCTTCTCGACCTCGAAGTCGACGCCACGCAGCACGTGCAGATCCTTATACGACTTCTCGATGCCGTGCACCGAGATGGCGGTGTTCGTCATGATTCCTCCTTCTTCTTCGCGTCGTCGAACGCCTTGATGAGGCGGGCGCGCTCCTTGTCGATCCACTGGCGACCGCCGTACGCCGCGGCGTAGTTCTCGGCGAACTCGACCGGGTCGTCGCCGACGATGGCGCTCACCGGGGTGCCGTCGAGTGCGGCGCGCTCCCAGATGTCGGCGATGTCGAGGAACATCTTCACGATGGTGTCGCCGTCGGTGACGCCGCCGTAGTACATGTTGTAGCGCTGCTGGGCCTTCGCCATCTCGCGGTACGGCTCGGGGAGGGCGTTGATGCGGGCCTGAGCCTGCTTGTACTGCTTCTTCTCTTCGAGTGATCCGGTGATCGCTTCGATCCACTTCGCGGCCATGTCAGTTCTCCTTGTTCGTGGTGTCGGTGTTCGTGGTGTGCAGTCGTTCGATGTGCGTGCGGAGGAAGCTCCAGGTGGTCCAGAACTCCTCCAGCTCCTGGCGGCCCTGCGCGTTCAGGGTGTAGACCTTGCGGGGCGGGCCCTTCTCGCTCGGCACCTTCTCGACGTCGACGAGCTTCTTATGCTCGATCCTGACCAGCAGGGCGTAGACGGTGCCCTCGGCGGTGTCGGTGAAGCCGTGCTCCCGCAGCCGTGTGGTGATCTCGTATCCGTAGGCCGGCTGCTCGGCGAGGAGGGCCAGCACGATGCCCTCCAGGGTGCCCTTGAGCATCTCGGTCATCTGCTTGCCCATCGTCCCCTCCTCTCGTTGTCTGTGTCTGTCGTTCGGTACTCAGTGTTGCTGGGTACCGGTACAAAGTAACACTGAGTACCGGTACTTAGCAACACCGAATACTGAGTTTCTTCCTCCTCCTTCGTCCGCCGAGACCCCGGGTACGCGGCGAGACCCCCGGGTAGCGACGCAAAGACCCCGGGGTCTCGACGACACCCCGGGGTCTCAGCGGAGAGGGGGTCAGTCGCGGAGGTAGGCGAGGACGGCGAGGACGCGACGGTGGCCGCTGTCGCTGGAGGCGAGGCCGAGCTTGGCGAAGATGTTGCCGATGTGCTTGCTCACGGCGGTCTCCGTCACGAACAGGCGCTCGGCGATCGTGGTGTTGTCGAGTCCTTCGGCCATGAGGCCGAGCACCTCCCGCTCGCGCGGAGTGAGGGTCTGCACGGGGTCGTCGGCGCGACGGCGGCTCATGAGCTGCGAGATGACCTCGGGATCCATGACCGTGCCGCCGGCGGCCACGCGGCGCAGAGCATCGACGAACGCGGCGACCTTGCCCACGCGCTCCTTCAGCAGGTAGCCGAGGCCGTTCGCCCCGGCCGCGAGGAGCTCCCCGGCGTAGCGATCCTCCACGTACGCCGAGAGCACGAGCACCGGAAAGCCGGGGCGCCGGGCGCGCGCTTCGGCCGCGGCCTTGAGTCCCTCGCTGGTGAAGGTCGGCGGCATCCGCACGTCGACCACCGCCGCATCGGCCTCGTCGAGGAGGGCGAGGAAGCCCTCGGCGTCGGGCACGGCGCCGATCACGTCGAAGCCCTCGCTGCGCAGCAGCAGAGCCAGCCCCTCCCGCAGCAGGGTGTCGTCCTCCGCGATCACGATCCGCATGGCAGCTCCGTCCGCAGGATGGTCGGTCCCCCGGCGGGGCTCGTCAGCTCCATGGTGCCCTCGAACGCCTCGATCCGGCGCCGGATCCCCGCGAGACCTCCGCCCGGACGCTCGACCGCGCCGCCGACCCCGTCGTCCTCCACCGCGATGAGCAGCAGTTCGCCCTCCCGCTCGACCCGGACCGTCGCGGTCGTCGCCTCGCTGTACTTGTTCACGTTGGTCAGGGCCTCCGCGACCACGAAGTAACTGGCCGACTCGACCGCCGCCGGCACTCGGCCGATGGCCGTGGCTTCGAGCGTGCACGGGACGACGCTGCGCCCGGCGAGGGAAGCAAGCGCGCCCTCGAGCCCGAGTTCGTCGAGGATCGGCGGATAGATGTCGTGCACCGTGCGTCGGAGTCCCGCGAGCGCGTCGGAGGCGGCGTCCTGCGCTCGCCGCAGGGGTTCGAGCACGTCACCCCCGGTCTCCTGGGCGCGCTCCGCGATCCCCAGCATCATCACGACGTTCACCAGCCGGTTCTGCGCGCCGTCGTGCAGATCGCGTTCGATGCGGCGCAGCTCGGCGGCGTGCGCGTCGAGGGCGGCCGCCCGGCTGAGGGTCAGCGCGTCGACCCGGGCGGCGAGGCGGGACTTCTGCGGCGTCGCGAGCAGCTTGGCGCAGACGAACGCCACGAGGCGCGCGACGGCCGGCACGAGGAACACCGCCGCGACCGCGTACGCGAGGGCGACGAGCGGCATGGTCCACGCCAGTTCCCACGAGGTGACCGGATACGGCGATCCCACCGGGTCATCGGCCGGTGCGAACTGCCAGTACCAGGTGACGGCGAGGGAGTTGATCGCCGCGAGCGGCAGGGCCAGGGTCAGCAGCGCCGCCCACATCACGGGGAAGGCATGCACTGTGAGCCACAGTGCGTCACGGCCGGTCGGACGGGAGAACGCGAAGCGGAGTCGTTCGTCGATCGTGGCTCCGCGGGGCAGCCTGCGCGACAGCGGAGGCAGGTCGTCCCCGCGCCGGCGTCCGATCCGCCGTCGAGCTCGATCGCTCCAGGCATGCAGGACCTGCACGACCTGGGGGAGCAGCAGCACTCCGCCCGTGATGAGCATGAGCGGCAGAAGGACGAGGATCACGCAGAACAGCGCGAGCGAGACGACGGAGGCGCCGAGTTCGATCCCGAGGAACCGCGCATCGCGCAGCCACCCGCGCATCCATCCGTCCGTCACTCTCCAAGTCTGCCGGAGCGGCGAGCACCGCGCGGTATAGCCAGCTCCACCATCGATGCGGGACCGGGCGGGATGGGGGCGGCTGCGCGGTGTTCCTAACGTCGAAGCATGACCTCCCTCTCCTCCACGCCGCTCGTCGAAGCGGCCCCCGCCGAGGCGCTGCGCCTCAGCGGCCTCGTCAAGACCTACGGTTCCGGCAGCACCAGGGTGACCGCGCTCCGTGGCATCGACCTCGCCATCGCCCGCGGCTCGTTCACGGCGATCATGGGGCCGTCCGGCTCGGGCAAGAGCACGCTGCTGCACAGCGCCGCAGGGCTCGACCGCCCGACCAGCGGGGCCGTGCACCTCGGCGGCACCGAGATCTCCGCGCTCAAGCCCCGACAGCTCACGGCCTTCCGCCGCGACCATGTCGGCTTCGTGTTCCAGGCGTACAACCTGCTGCCCGCCCTGACCGTGGAGGACAACATCACCCTCCCGCTGCGTCTCGGTCGGCAGCCCCTCGACCACCGCTGGCTCGAGACTCTGCTCGAGGCGGTGGGGCTGAACGACCACCGGCACCGCCGCCCCGCCGAACTCTCCGGCGGACAGCAGCAGCGCGTCGCCATCGCCCGAGCCCTCATCACGCGGCCGCACGTCGTGTTCGGCGACGAGCCCACCGGAGCCCTGGACTCCCGCACCGGGAAGCAGGTGCTCGACCTCCTCGCCCACACGGCGAAGGAGCTGCACCAGACCGTGGTGGTCGTCACGCATGACCCGGTGGTGGCCTCGCACGCCGACCGGGTGATCTTCCTCGCCGACGGGGCGTTCGCCGGACATCTCGACGGCGGCACACCGCAGCAGATCACCGATCGCATGAGCACTCTGGGGGAGTGGTGATGTCGGCCGCGGCCCTCGGGCTCGGACGGATCGTCCGCGCCGACCTCCGTCATCATCGCCGCAGTCTGGCCGGGGTCTTCGTCGCCATCTTCGTCGCGAGTGCGCTCGTCACCGGGCTCGGGGTGCTCGTCGAGTCGGGCATCCGCGGCGGTCTCGCCCCGGAGCGCTACACCGCCGCCGACCTCGTCGTGGGCGCGGCGCAGCAGGTCGACGTGCCGGAGGACCTGCCCGTTCCGCTGCGCGAGCGCGCGCTCGTCCCCGCCGACGCTGCGCGCGAGATCGCCGCGCTGCCCGGGGTGGAGGCCGTCGTGGCCGACGTCACGGTCCCGCTCGCCGTACCCGGCGGAGCGACGGCGGATGCGGTCGTCGAGGCTCATCCCTGGCCTGCCACGGCGCTCACCGGGTTCACGCTGGCGGAAGGGCGTGAGCCCGCCGCAGCCGACGAGATCGCCGTCACGGTCGGCTCGGCCCACAGCGTGGGTGAGGCCGTCACCCTCGCCCACGGTGGCTCGCCGGCGACGTACCGCGTGGTCGGGGTGGTGGCCGCGCCCGTGGCCCCCGACCGCAGCATCCCGGTGTTCCTCACCGAGGATCGCATCGCCGACCTCGACCCCCGCGGCGGCATCCCGCACGCGCTCGGCGTCTTCGTCGACGGCGACCCGGAGCAGGCGGCGACCGCGATCCGCGAGTCCTTCCCCGCACTGGTGGCGCGCACCGGGGACGCCCGCGGCGACGTGGAGTTCCTCGATTCCGGAGCTGCCCGCACCCTGCTCATCGCGATCGGCAGCGCCTTCGTCGGCACCTGCATCCTCGTGGCCCTGTTCATCGTCTCCGGCACGCTCTCCCTGTCGGTGCAGTCGCGCCGCCGTGAGTACGCGCTGCTGCGTGCGGTCGGCGCCACGCCCCAGCAGGTGCACGCGCTGATCGCTCGAGAGGTGCCTCGCCGTCGCGGCGCTCGCCGCGATCCTGGGCCTCGCACCCGGATACCTGCTCCCCTCCGTCCTGCAGTCGGCCTTCGTGGCGGGCGGCGTGATCCCGGGCGACTTCGCGCTGGCCGTCAGCCCCCTTCCCGCGGCCGGTGCTCTGCTGCTGGTGCTCGGGGCCGCGTGGGGTGCGGCACGGATCGCCGCGCGACGCCCTGCTCGCCTCGACCCCATCGAGGCGCTGCGGGAGTCGTCGACGGGACCGGGACCGATCGGTCTGCCCCGCGTCATCACCGGCATCGTCTTCGCCGCAGCCGGGCTCTCCGTGTCGACGGTGCCGCTGGTGGTGCGGGGTGACGCGGCAGTCGGTGCTTCGGCCGGTGCCGCTCTGATGCTCATCGTGGCGCTCGCACTGCTCGGACCCTGGCTCGTCTCCCTGTGTGTCCGGGCGGTCGGTCCCGCGTTGCGTCGACTGTCCGCCGCGGGGTTCCTCGCCGCCGCGAACACCGCCGTCGGCAGCCGTCGTCTGGCGGCGGCCATCCTTCCGATCGCGCTCGGCATCGGCCTCGGTCTCGTGCAGATCGGCGGTCCGGCCATCGTCTCCGCTGAGGCCGCAGACCAAGCCAGGGCGGGCGTCACGGCGCAGCTGCGGGTCTCCGGACCCAGCGGACTCTCGCCGGACGTGGTCGAGGGAATCCGGGACGTCTCGGGTGTCGACGCCGCCTCCGGCGTGGTCGTGAGCGCTGCGGTGCTCGATTCCCGAGACATCGAGGGCAAGACCGTGCGCGCGGAATACGCGCTGCAGGGCATCGATCCCGGCACCGTCGACGGGCTGCTCGATCTGAAGGTCCGGGACGGGGCGCTGGGCGCCCTCGACGGCGATGCCACGGTCGCCGTCTCCACGGATGCCGCGCAGAGCCTCGGGATCAGGATGGGCGACACGGTCACCGGCGTGTTCGGCGACGGCGCCGCGCTCGATGCCACCGTGGTCGCCGTCTACGAGCGCGGCCTCGGCTTCGGCGCGCTCACCATGGACGAGGCGCAGGTCCGCGCCCACACCACGTCCGGACTCGATTCGTTCGCGCTCGTGTCGACCGAACCGGACGCCGCCGCGACCGTGGCCGCCCTGGAGGCGCAGGGACTCGTCGTCACGCCCGCCTCCGGCCAGAAGGCGGCCGGGGCCGATGCGGTGTCGCAGCAGGGCTGGGTGAACCTCGTCGCCCTGCTGGTGATCCTCGGGTACATCGCGATCGCGGTCGTGAACACTCTCGTGATGGCGACAGGGGAACGGTCACGGGAGTTCGCCCTGCTGCAGCTGATCGGCGCCTCGCGCGGGCAGGTGCGCGCCACGATGCGCACCGAGGCGATCCTCATCGCGGCGATCTCGATGGTGTTCGGCGTGCTGGTCGCGATCCCTCCCCTCATGGGCATGAGCTACGGCATCTCCGGGCAGCCGATCCCCGCGATGCCCGTGCTGGGCTCGCTCGCGATCATCGGCGGGATGGGCGCGCTGGCCCTGATCGCGCTCCGGCTCGCGACCGGTGCCGCCCTGCGCCGCCGCCCGATCGAGGAGATCGGCTCCCGCGAATAGTTCCCGCGGACCGGGCGGCGGGGTGAAAAGGCGGGGTGAATTCTCCCGGTTCGACCGGGACGCTCGGGCTCGGACCGGCAGGCTGACGGAGGCCCGGACCGAGTCCACCCTGCCCGAGGGGTGCTCGTCGGTCGCCTGAGGGGGCGGGGCTTCCGTGTGCGCGTGTGCGCACCGGGACGCGATGAATGGGGAGAGCAGTCATGGGATTCCGTGTTGCCCGCAAGCACCAGATGCAGGAAACGGCTCCGCTCGAGCGGCGCGACCGCTGGCGGAAGCGAGCGAGGAAGGTGGTCGGCGGCGCGGTCAGCACGGCGCTCGTCGCCTCGTCGATGATCGTCATCGGCGGCACGCTGACCGCTGCTCCGGCCGCCGCGGCCGACCCGTTCCTCTGCACGCCGGGAGCCGTCTACGTGCAGAGCGCCACCGAGGTGCGCGAGTTCGCCGTGAACGTGCAGGGCGGAGCGGAGGGCGACGGAGGCAGTCTCAGCTCCATCAACCTCGGCGCCGACCACTCCAACAACGCGCTCGGTGTGTCGTCCAGCGGGCGCTACGCCTACACGGTGACGAACGCCGCCGGTACGAAGACCCTCGCCAAGCACGACCGCGTGACCGACGTCACGTCGCGCACGACGTTCTCGCTGAACTCGTCCGTGCTGCGTGGCGCCGTGCATCCCGTCACGGGCGTGTACTACTTCGCCAGCGGCACGACGAGCGGCGCGATCAACCTCTACGCCTGGAACGAGAACGTCACGCCGCGGACCTACGTGCAGGTGGGAGCACTCCGCCCGACGACCGGGAGCAGCGCGTTCGGCGCCAACGGCGACATGGCGTTCAGCGCCTCGGGACAGCTCGTGCTGGTCGCCGACAACATCATCTACTCCGCCGACCTCCCCACCGCGCTCGAGCCGAGCACGGCGACGATCGACGCCAAGCAGGTGCACGACATGGGTGCGGGCGTGCAGGGGAACGGCATCGCGTTCGGAAACCTGGGCCACATCTTCGTCTCCGTCTCCGGCGGGGGCAACCGCATCATCGAGGTGGACCTCCCGCGCGGTCAGACGGTCAACACGACCTCTCTGGGAAACTTCGCGCCCACCGACATGGCCAGCTGCACGTTCCCGAACACGCTGACGCTGAAGAAGGACCTCCCGGAGGGCCGCCACGCCGCGACCGACCAGTTCGCGCTGCGTGTGCAGTCGCCGTCCGGCTACCAGGTCGCGCAGACCGACGCGACCACGCGTGGCGAGCGTCCAGGCGTGCAGCCCGACTACGCGGGACCGGTCTTCACGAACCAGGGCGACACCTTCCGGCTCTCCGAGACGGCCACCGGCACGAGCGATCCCACCCGCTATGACGAGTCGCTCCTCTGCGTGCAGGTGAACCCGGATGGATCGACCACTCCGGTGACCGTCACCGCGGACGGTCAGGTGACCCAGCCCTCCGGCCCGCTCGGCACCGACGTGACCTGCACGTTCACGAACGTCCGGCTCGCGCCGGACCTCGCGCTGCGCAAGACGCCGTACCCCGCGAACGGCACCGCCGTGCAGGCCGGTCAGCGCCTCACGTACACGGTGCAGGCCGAGAACACCGGAAACATGCGCCTCGACCCCGTCACGGTGTCGGACGACCTGTCCGGTGTCCTCGGGTTCGCCGAGTATCAGGGCGACGTGGCCACCGCGATCGACGGCGACCCGGTGTCGTCCGGCGCCGCCACCGTCACGGGCGACGACCTCGCGTGGACCGGCGCCCTCGAGCCCGGGCAGGTGCTCACGATCACGTACTCCGTCGTCGTGGATGCCGATGTCGAGGGCGAGCGCATCGCCAACCGCGTCACCGCCTCGGGCACCCCGCCCGGGCTCGACCCGATCGTCCCGCCGGCCGTCACGACCGAGCACCCTGTCGCCGGCTTCGAGGTCGCGAAGACCTCCGTCCCCGCCGCAGGCAGCGTCGTGGAGCCCGGCCAGACCATCGAATACACGGTCACCGGCCGCAACACCGGCGCGACCGTCCTGAACCCGGCCTCGATCACCGACGATCTCTCCGGGGTGCTCGCGCACGCCGCATACGACGATGACATCCTCACGACGATCGAAGGCACCACCCTCGCCACGGGCGGCGCCACCGTGAACGGCGACGACCTCGCCTGGACAGGCACCCTCCAGCCCGGCCAGACCGTGACCATCACGTACTCCGTCACGGTGGGCGACGACGCCTCGGGGGAGATCCTGCGCAACAGCGTCTCCGGATCCGGCACGCCGACCACCCCGAACCCGGGGGACCCGACCGGACCGCAGGTCCCGGGCGAGCCGATCATCCCGCCGACGGTCACCACCGAGCACCCCGTGATCGGCTCCGGCTTCACGATCTCGAAGTCGGCCGACCCCGCCTCCGGCACCGCCGTGTCCGCGGGCGACACGATCACCTACACGATCACCGGCACCAACACGGGTGACACCGACCTCGACCCGGCCGAGATCGTCGACGACCTGTCCGGCGTGCTCGACTCCGCGGCGTACAACGACGACGTCACGGCCGACCGCGGCACGGTTCGGGTCTCCGGAAGCACGCTGACCTGGACCGGCGGCATCCCCCGCGGCGAGTCCGTCACCATCCGCTACACGGTGACGGTGGACGCGGGTATCGAGAAGGCCCTGCTGCACAACGTCGTCACCGGAACGGCGACTCCGCAGATCCCGGTCGATCCGTCCGACCCCTCCGGTGCGAAGACGCCGGGGACGCCCATCGTCCCGCCGCCTGCGGAGACGGCGCACCCCGTCGTCGACACCGGCTTCGAAGTGAGCAAGACGGCCGACCCGGCCTCCGGCACCGCCGTCCGCGCGGGCGACACCCTGACCTACACGGTCTCGGGCCTCAACACCGGCAACACCGTGCTCGATCCGGCGACGATCGTCGATGACCTGTCGGCTGTGCTCGCGAACGCCGAGTACGGCGGCGACGTCGAGGCCTCCACCGGTTCCGTCGTGCTCTCCGGCACCACGCTCACCTGGACCGGCACCCTGGCCCCGGGCGATCGCGTCGACATCACCTACACCGTGACGGTGCACGAGGACGCGACCGGCGTGCTGCTGCGCAACACGGCGACGGGCGAGGCCACGCCGCTCATCCCGGCGGATCCGACCGACCCGGACAGCCCGACCACGCCCGGCACTCCGGTGACGCCGCCGCCCGCGACGACGGAGCACCCCGTCGCGACCCCCGGGTTCACCGTCACCAAGACGGCCGACCCCACCACGGGTACCCGCGTCGACCCCGGCAGCGTGATCGCGTACACCGTGACCGGCCGCAACACGGGCGACACCGTCCTCGACCCGGTGGCGATCCGCGACGACCTGCGCGCGGCACTGGCCCACGCGTCCTACAACGACGATGTGTCCGCGACCCGTGGCGATGTCCGGGTGGCTGACGGCTCCCTCTCGTGGAGCGGCGCGCTGCAGCCCGGCCAGGACGTCGTGATCACCTACTCGGTCACCGTCGACGCCACCGCCGGCGGCGAGACCATCGCGAACACGGCGACCGGAGAGGCGACCCCGCTGATCCCCGCCGACCCGAGCGACCCCGAGAGTCCCACGACTCCGGGTACGCCGATCACGCCGCCGCCGTCGAGCACGGAGCACCCCGTGAACGAGCCCGGCTTCACGTTCGCCAAGTCGGTCGACCCGGCTGCGGGCACCGCCGTGGACCCCGGTGACGTGCTCACGTACACGCTGACGGCCGCCAACACGGGCCAGACGGTGCTCGACCCGGTGACGATCACCGACGACCTGTCCGGCGTGCTGCCGTCCGCGACCTTCAACGCGGACGCGGTGGCGAGCATCGCGGGCGTCTCCGCCGGCGCTGCGACCCTGGACGGCGCGGAGCTGTCGTGGACGGGAGCCCTCGCGGTCGGCCAGACCGTGACCGTCACCTACTCCGTGACCGTGACCGCGGAGGGTGTCGGCACCGTGATCGAGAACGCGGCGACCGCCACGGCCACGCCGCCCGGAGGATCGACCATCACGCCGCCGCCCGGCACCACCATCAACCCCGTCAACGAACCAGGGTTCTCCGTCTCGAAGAGCGCCGATCCGGTCGCGGGCACGGCGGTCGATCCCGGCAGCGTCCTCACCTACACGGTGACCGGCGTGAACACGGGCGAGACGGTGCTCGACCCCGTCACCATCGCCGACGACCTCTCCGGCGTCCTGGCGCACGCGGACTACAACGACGACGCGACCGCGACGATCGGCGGCACGGCGACGACCGCGCCGACGGTGGCCGAGGACCGGCTGTCGTGGACGGGTGCGCTGCAGGTCGGCGAGACCGTCACGATCACGTACTCCGTGACCGTGGGGGCGGATGCGGGTGGCACCGTCCTCGAGAACTCGGCCTCCGGCTCGGCGACTCCGCCGGGGGGAGTGCCTCCGATCGAGACGCCGCCCGCGACGACGGAGCACCCCGTGAACGAGCCCGGCTTCGAGCTGCGCAAGTCCGCGGATCCCGCCTCCGGCACCCGCGTCGACCCGGGCAGCGTCCTCACCTACGCCGTGACCGGCATCAACACGGGCGAGACGGCACTGGCTCCGGTCCGCATCGTCGACGACCTCTCGGGTGTGCTCGCGCACGCCGCCTACAACGGCGACGTCACGGCGACCGTGAGCGACGGCACCGCCGCAGCGCCCGCCGTCGATGGGGACGAGCTCACCTGGACCGGTGACCTCGCGGTCGGCCAGCGCGTCACGATCACCTACTCGGTGACCGTGCGCGGCGACGCCGGCGGTGCGATCATCGCGAACACCGTCGAGGGGACGGCGACGCCTCCGGGTGGCGCCGAGCTCACCCCGCCGCCGGTGACGACGGACCACCCCGTCGGCACCCCGGGCTTCACGTTCGCCAAGACCTCCGATCCGGCGTCCGGCAACGCCGTCGCGACGGGCAGCGTCGTGACCTACACCCTCACCGGGACCAACACCGGCGAGACGGGCCTGGACGAGGTCGTCGTCACGGATGACTTGGCCGGAGTGCTGCGGCACGCCGACCTCCGAGGCCCGGCGACCGCCACGGTGGGTGACCGTGCGGTGGCCGCGCCGACGATCGACGGCACGACGCTGCGCTGGACCGGCAGCCTCGCCGAAGGGGACCGCGTCGTGATCACGTACTCCGTGACCGTGCACGCCGACGCCGCGGGTGCGACCTTGCGGAATGTGGCCGCGGCCTCGGCCACACCTCCCGGCGGCGACCCGATCACCCCGCCGGCCGGTGTGACGGACAACCCCGTGCTGACGCCGCTCGCCCTGACGGGCGGACAGCTCGCGCCGTGGCTGCTTGGGCTGTCTCTGGCCCTGCTCCTCACCGGCGCCGCGCTCCTGCTGCTGCGCCGCCGCCGGACGCAGAGCTGATCCGCCGAGCGCACGGCCTGCCGCCGGGTGCACGGTCTGCCCACGCCGGCAAGCCGTGCACTCGGCGCGAAGCCGTGCACTCGGCCGCGCGAGCGGGGAGGGAGCGGGGGTCAGGAGGGGAGGAGGCCGTGGCGGGCGGCCTGCTCCAGGGCTTCCGTGCGGTTCGCGGCATCGAGTTTGCGATAGATGCTGCGGAGCTGGGTCTTCAGCGTGTTCGGTGACACGCTGAGGTCGGCCGCGATCTCGGGCAGGGGCGCTCCGGTGGTGAGGGCGCGGAGGACGACCTGCTCGCGCGATGACAGGCGCGGCCGTGCGGCGAACGACGGCAGGGCGGAGCGCGTCGGCAGCGGCGAGCCGTGGACGGGCGCGAGGTCGGCGCGCACGGCGGCGAAGTCCTCCGCGCTGAGCAGCGCCAGGGGGGTGCGGAGTTCGCGGTCGGAGAGCTGGGCCGCCAGGGCATCGGTCGCCCGTTGCGCCGCCGCTGCGGAGACGCGGTGCAGCGCGGCACTCTGCACGGCCGTCGCCTCGGCGCGTTCGCGGGAGGTCGACGGCTCGAGCCGTGTCTGCGAGAGCAGCCGGACGGCCTCGGGAGCACGGCCGTCCAGGAGAGCGACCCGCGCACGTTCCAGGAGGGTTCCGAACCGATCGGCGCCGGAGTCCCGCTGCTTCGTGCCCCTGGCGGCCTTCACGTCGCCGAGCGCGAGGTGGAGCAGGATCCGGGGACGGCTGAGCGCGTGACGTGCGTGCGCGGAGCCCGCCTCCCGCCCGCGCATCCGGGCGAACGACTCGAGGCGCTCGAGTCCTCCCGCCGCGTCTCCGTCGTGCAGGGCGATCCACGCCTCCACGGTCGCCATCGTCGTCCAGTGCTCGATCGTGGCCCGGTGCGGCAGGAACACGCGGGCGTGCTGCTTCGCGGAGGCGATGTCGCCGTCCTCGACCGCGAGCATGGCCTCCGCGACCCGGTAGAAGGTGCCCCGGTAGCCGTCGAGCAGGGCGGGGTCCCAGTCTCCCTCGCGGATGAGCGCGGCGTAGTGTCGAGCCTCGGGCAGATCCCCGTTGAGGGCGTGGATGCCGCTGAGCAGGCAGATGGCGTGGAAGCCGTTGCGGCTCCCCTGTGCGGCGGCGAGCGACGCCGCCTGTTCGAACAGCTGCACCGCCTGATCGCGACGACCGCTGTAGTAGAGCGAGATGCCCAGGTGCGTGCACAGCAGCGGCATCTCCCGCGCGTACTGCTGCCAGGCGGTCTCCGGCGTCTCGGTGAACACGGCCAGCGCGCGCGATGCGACCTGCCCGGCCCGGTCCGGCATGCCGATCACTCTGAGTGCGGCGCTCTCAGCCGTCCAGATGAAGAGCCGCTCGGTCGGGGAGAGCCCGCTGCGGCGCGCGTTGGCGGCGGACACCGCCATGCGCAGCAGCTGCAGTCCGCGCAGGCGACGAAGCCGGTTCGCGTTCAGGCAGATCCCGAGCAGCATCGCCACCAGCGGCTCCTGCTTGAGCCGTGCGAGGGGCAGGTCGCCGAGGAGGCGGACGACCTCCCGCCCGTCGTGGTCGAGGAGGTGGCTCCACCCCGACATGATCACGTGGCCGGCGAGGTGGAGGTCGTCTTCCTCCATCGCGAGTCGAAGTCCCTCGAACGGCGCCCCTCGGCGGAGAGCTCCGTCGATCGCGATCCGCCGCAGCCGCCGGACCTCGGCCGGGAGCCGTCGGACCAGCTCGCGGCGCAGCAGCGTTCGTGCGGGCGGCGCGATCGTGAAGGTCCGGTGCGGGCCGGACGACCACCGTCCGAATCCGAACGCCTCCGCCTCGTCGAGGGCGCCGACGATCCCGGCGTCTTCGGTCAGCGCCTGGGCCAGCGGGAGATCCACGGTGTCCGTGATGCTGATTCGGATCAGACCCTCCAGAACCCCCGCCCCGAACGTGCCCTCGGCCATCCGGCTGCGGAGGTAGTCGTCGACCGTGGCGGCGGCGACTTCGGCGAGAGCGGTCTCCGTCGAGGTCTTGCCGCGCAGGGCGACGGCCCGGATCACGGCGGCGAAGCCTCCGGTCGCTTCGAGGACCGCGGTGGCGCCGTCCTCGTCCGTGTCGAGAGCTCGGCCGATCTCCTCGGTGTCGAAGGCGAGGTCCGCCGGCGAGAGGCGGGTGGTGTCGATGACGAGATCGAGGCCGTCGCTGTCCCAGGCGCCTGGACGGTTCGATGCGACGATCAGGCGCGCCAGCGGGGCGGCCGCCACGACTCGACAGAGGTCGAAGACGCCGTCCCGATCCAGAGTCGCGGCGTCGTCGAGCACGAGGGCGATCGGCTCGTCGGCGTCGCACAGGAGCTCGCCGATGGCGTGCCAGTCGACGGCCGCTGTGTCGTGCGGCGAGGCCGGGGAGAGCGCGCCGTGCAGGCATCGTCCCAGGCTCCGGGCGAGGGCGTCGCTCGTAGACGACGACGGCGTCACCGTCAGCCAGATGACGCGGGTGGCTGTCGTCGACGCCCAGCCCACGAGGGCGGTGGTCTTGCCCGACCCGGACGCTCCGCGCAGCAGAGTCAGCGGCATGTCCGTCTCGAGCATGCGGTTCAGTCGCGGCCGCACGATCACGGTCGCCGACACGCGCGGAATCCGCGCCTCCCGTGGAGCGCGAGAAGCCCCCATCGTCCCTCCCCAGGTCCGTTCCCCGCCTCCTACGATATTCCGAAATTGTGGAGTGCGGCGGCGCGGAGACCCGGCGCCCCCTGCACCTCTAGGCTCGAGAGGTGAATGTGCGGCAGGGGCGGACGACGCGGCGGGTGTCGACCAGTGCCCTGCTCGTGACCGCCTCGCTCGGCGCGATCCAGGCGCTCGTGTTCATGGCGGTGGTGCCGATCACGACGGTCCTCGCCGTCTCCTCGCCTCCGGCGTATGCGCTCGTCGCTGCCGTGCACACCGCCCTTCCGCTGCTCGCCCGTGTCGTGACCCGCACCCCGGGCATGGCCACGTTCGCCGCCTTCGTCACGGGCGTGCTCACGGTCGCGATCTCCCCGATCGGCCCGCTCGGGATCGTGCCTCTGGTTCTCGGCGCGGCGGTCCTCGACCTCGCCCTGCCGCTTCGACGCGACGCCCGCACATCCCCCGGTCGCATCCTGGCGGCGGCAGCTCTGACCGGCGTCGTCTTGTTCTTCGTCGCCCTCCCGGTCTTCTCCCCGGAGCACCTCGTGCCGGGAGTGCTCATCGCGACGCTGGCCGCGCGCGTCGCCGGAGAACTCGCCGTCGCGGGTCTGGTCATCGCGGTCCGGCGCCTGCTGTCCCGGGCCGGCGTCGCGCGCTGAGCTGATACCCATACCCCCAGCGGGTAGCATGACCCGCATGAGGCACGCGACGACACTGCGGGGAGCGTTGTCGGTCGTCTGCCTCGCACTCGGCATCGTCGTGGGCCTGCTGGGGATGCATGCCTTCAACACGCACGGATCCGCCGATCCGCACACCGTCGTCACCCACGCGGCCGCGGCGCCGGCCTCCCCCGCGCTGCATCACACGATGGAGACGAACGCGGAAGTGGCGGTGCCGTCCGATGTCGGGCACGGTGCCGCCGCCCTGTGCGTCCTCGCCCTTCTCGGCGGTCTGCTTCTGCTGCTGCGACGGCCATCCCTCGTGCTCGCCCATGGCCCGGGGCGCGTGCATCCCCTCCCCGCCTTCGGCCGCCCCCCACGTCCTCGCCCGCCCTCTCTCCATGCGCTCTGCATCAGTCGCACCTGAGCGCTGCCCGTCTGCGCCACGGGTGCCCGCGACCGCGGTCGCCCTCCCCTGACTGAGAAGAGAGAGAAACGAACACCAGGATCACGGCTGCGGCCGCCCTCGTCCTCGCCGGAACGCTCGCGCTCGCGGGTTGCGCCTCCGCGGAACCAGCGGGACCCGCCGACCATTCCGGCATGGCCCACTCCGCGTCCGACGCTCCCGCGGGGGACGCGAACGAAGCCGACGTCATGTTCGCGTCGATGATGATCGTGCACCACGAGCAGGCCGTCGAGATGTCGGACATCGTGCTCGCGAAGGACGACGTGGACCCGCGGGTCACCGACCTCGCCGAGCGGATCACCGCGGCGCAGGGCCCAGAGATCGAGCAGCTTCAGGGCTGGCTCGACGACTGGGGCGCAGACGCTGGCGACGCCGGCGAGATGGATCACGGTGACGGCATGATGAGCGACGATGACCTCGCCGCGCTCGAGGAGGCGGCGGGGCCGGAAGCGTCGATGCTGTTCCTGGAGCAGATGATCATGCACCACGAGGGTGCGGTCGAGATGGCCGAAGCGCAGATCACGGACGGCGAGAATGCCGATGCCGTGGCACTCGCGCAGGACATCGTCGACACCCAGACGGCGGAGATCAGCGAGATGAAGGACATCCTCGCCACGCTCTGAACGGCACCCGCCCCCGCGTCGCGCAACGCGGCGCGGGGGCGGGCGCGCGTCAGAGCGTGAGCAGCACCTTGGTGGCGCGTCGTTCGTCCATGGCGCGGTAGCCCTCGGCGGCGTCCGCCAGCGGCAGCGTCAGGTCGAAGACGGCGCCGGGGTCGATCCGATCCGTCATGATGAGGTCGATCAGCGCGGGAAGGTACTCGCGCACCGGGGCCGGCCCGCCGTGCAGGTGCACGCCGGAGAAGAACAGCTCCTGACCGGGGAGCTCGACGTCGTGGGAGACCCCCACGTATCCGACGTGCCCGCCGGCGCGGGTGGAGCGGATCGCCTGCATCATCGACTCCTGCGTGCCGACGGCTTCGATGGTCGAGTGCGCGCCCAGTCCGTCGGTGAGGTCCTTGATCGCCTGGACGCCGGCGTCTCCGCGCTCCTCGACGACGTCGGTGGCGCCGAATCGCCGGGCGAGCTCCTGTCGATCGGCGTGACGAGACATCGCGATGATGCGCTCGGCGCCGAGCTGCTTCGCGGCGAGCACTCCGAGCAGTCCGACGGCACCGTCTCCCACCACGGCGACGGTCCTGCCCGGTCCGGCGGCGGCGGCGACGGCGGCGAACCACCCGGTCCCCAGCACGTCGGATGCCGCCAGCAGACCGCGCAGCTGCGCCGGCGTCGGGTCGCCGGGCACCGCGACGAGCGTGCCGTCGGCCAGCGGGACGCGCAGCAGCTCGGCCTGCGTTCCGAGCGCGCCCATCGGGACGCGATGGACGCAGTGCGACTGGTAGCCGGCGCGGCAGATCTCACAGGTGTTGTCGGAGGCGAAGAACGATCCGACGACGAGGTCTCCGACGGCGACGTTCCGGACATCGGCGCCGATCTGCTCCACGACGCCGACGTACTCGTGGCCCATGGGGGTCGGACGGTCGATCGGGTCGCTCCCGCGGTACGGCCAGAGGTCGGATCCGCAGATGCAGGCGACGGACACCCGGATGACGGCGTCGGTGGGCTGCTCGATGACGGGATCGGGGCGCTCTTCGACACGGACGTCGCGAGGCGCGTGCATGACGACTCCACGCATGGTGGTGTTCCTTTCGTTCGTTGTCCTCCAGTACACGCTCCCGAACGCGTTCGGGGGAGTCCCTGCGGAGGGGTGTACCCGCAGGGCACCCCACACGGGGGTGGTGCTGCCTACCCTGGAACGATGGACGATCGAGCCGAGGTCCGCGAGTTCCTCATGTCGCGGCGCGCCCGCCTCACCCCTGCCCAGGCGGGCATTCCCGCCGGGGCGAACCGCCGTGTCCCCGGGCTGCGTCGTGCCGAGGTCGCGGTGCTCGCCGGGGTCAGCGTGGAGTACTACGCCAAGCTCGAGCGCGGGGCGATCGGGGGCGCCTCCGCGTCGGTGCTCGATGCCGTCGCCGATGCCCTCCAGCTGGACGACACGGAGCGCGCGCATCTGTTCGACCTGGCGCGGGCGGTCGACGGCATCCCGACATCGGGGCGGCTGCGACGACGCCGGACCGTGGGGAACCCGGCGACGCGACCCAGCCTGCACTGGGCGCTGGACGCCTTCACCGACGGGATCGCCGTGGTGCGCAACACCCGCGCCGACCTGGTCGCGGCGAACGCCCTCGGCCGCGCCTTCTACGCGGACATGTACGGCGAGGGCGGCCGCACCCCCAACTTCGCGCGCTTCCAGTTCCTCGATCCGGCCTCCCGCGACTTCTACCCGGACTGGGACCGTTTCGCGGAGATGTGCGTCGCGATCATGCGCGCCGAGGCGGGGCGCGACCCTCACGACCGAGAACTGCAGGAGCTCGTGGGCGAGCTGTCCACGCGCAGCGACGTGTTCCGTCGGCTGTGGGGCTCCCACGACGTGCGCACGCACGGTGCGGGCACCAAGCGCTTCCACCACCGGGTGGTCGGCGATCTGACCCTGGCCTACGAGGAGTTCGCGATCACCGCGGAGCCGGGGCACGTGCTGCTCGTCTACACCGCCGAGCCCGGTTCGCCCTCGGCCGAGCGTCTGCGTCTGCTCTCCTCGTGGGCGGCCGATCGGCAGTCGCCCGAGCACGCTGGTCCTGCCGAAGGCTGATCTCCTTCCCGTCGCTGTGCGTGCGATTCGCAAGCTTCCACCCGAGGCCAAGCGCCGCATCGAGGACGAGGTCCTGACGGTCGTCGTCGTCCACGCAGGGCATCGTCGTGAGGTCTATCGCTAGGTAGGAGGCCGTTCAGCGTCCGCGACCGAGGCGTCGCAGCGGGGACGAGAGCCGCGCCCAGAGACCGGGGCTCGGATCGTCGTTCGCGGGTGGCGGCGGAGCGACCGCGAACTGGACGAACTCCTCCGCGCCGTGGTGCACCACCCGGTAGAGCGCGGTGCCGATGAGCACTCCCAGCGCGATGGACATGACCGAGACGAGGGCGGCGGTGAAGTCGGCGAGTCCGTTGTCGGTCGCGAAGGCCTCGGTCAGTCCGACGAGCCCGGCTGCGCCGGGGACGAGCAGCCAGAACGCGGGGAGGAACGTCAGCTGCGAGGGGGCTCCGTGGCGGAGTCCGGCGATCCAGAACACGACCGGGGTCACGGCGACGGCGCCGATGAAGCCGCCGACCGCCGGGTCGATGAACTCGGTCCCGGCCCACTGGCCGGCGTAGGCGACGACCAGCGCCAGCAGCACCCACCCGAACGTCGACGGCGGGGCGGAGAAGTGCAGGTAGTTGCCGAGGGCGAAGACGAGGATGCCGAGCAGCGGAACCCACCACGGCAGGAACGAGGAGGCGTCGAGCGGCTCGTACGAGTCGGAGTCGACGCCGATGACCGCCCCCGCCGCGAGGATGCCGAACGCGAGCAGCGCCAGTTGCACGAAGCCGTAGATGAGCCGGGAGGCCCCCGAGATCATCTGTCCTGCCGCGAGTTCGACGGTCGCCGTGGTGAGCACCCCGCCGGGGAGGAACGTGACGAGGGGAGCGATGAGCAGCCGGATGGGATCGCCGATCTCGATCACCTCCGCGAGGAGGAACACCGCCGCGGCGCAGACGAAGGCCGCGGCGATCGGCATGATCAGCTGCAGAGTGGGGGAGCGCACGAGCTTCAGCAGCCCGATCCCGAAGCCGAGCGCGAAGGCGACGATCGCCCCCTGCCAGGTCGGGGCGAGCAGCAGGGCGAGGCCGGTGGTGAGCACGGCGTGCCCGAGCGTGCGGGTGAACCACCCGAGGCGCGGCCGCATGGCGCCGATCTCGTTGAGCCGCCGGATGCCGTCGAGCGGAGCCACCGAACCGGTCCGGGCGAGCGTGATCAGGTCGTACAGCGCGGCGATCTGATCGAAGCGGAACGAGGCGTTCGTGGCGGACCGGATCGCGACCCTCTCCTCCTCCGCGTCTCCGGTCTCCACGATGATGATGGTCGGCAGCACGACGAAGTCGGTGTCATCTCCTCCGGATGCCGTCGCCACCTCGGCGATGGTGTCGCGGATGCGGTCGACGGACTCGCCGGAGGCGTTCATCCCCTGAGCCAGCCCGAGCAGGAACTGACGCAGCGCCGAGCGGTCGACGGGCTCGATCATGTCAGCCGAACAGGAAGGACAGCGTCACTCCGACGATGATCGCGGTGCCGATGTACACGAGGTTCGGCAGCTGGAAGGAGTGGTCGACGACGAACTTGCCCATCCTGGTCGTGCCGGTCTGGTCGAACGCGACCGTGGCCACCTGGCTGCCGTTCGCCGGCAGGGTGTAGATGCCCATCGTCGCCGGCCACAGCCCCACCAGGAGCGTGGCCGGAAGACCGATCGTGATGCCGATCGGGACGATCGCATTCGTGGCGCTCGACTGGCTGGTGGTGAGCATCGCGACCGCGAAGAGGGCGAGGGCGAACAGCAGAGCGCCGAGGAACGCCGACGACCCCGAGACCACCGAGCCCAGGCCGTCGACGATGAGCGTCTGGTTCGCCGCGACGAACGTGTTCGCCAGCCACGCGATGCCGAACAGGGCGATCGCTCCGACGATGCCGGCGGGGAAGGTGGGCTGCTTCGGCACGTCCGCGGCCTTCACCTTGCAGAACACGAAGATCAGGGCGGCGATGATGCCCATCGTCACCTCGATGATGACCGTGACGCTGAGGCGCAGCGGGTCGCCGTTGTCGTCCGTGCCGATCACGGGCCGCAGGTTCTCGAACAGGCCGAAGAACACGATCACGGCGACGCCGGCGAGGAACAGACCGGCCGACAGCACGGCGGTGGGGGCGAGCTTCTTCTCGTGCGCGTCGACCACGGGCGGCTTGATCTGGTGTTCGGCCAGTCGCCGCTGGTATTCGGGGTCGTCCTCGAGGTCCTTGCCGTGGCGCATCATGACGAGCGCGGCGAGGAGGAGGCCGGCGATCGAGGCCGGCCACATGATCAGCAGGAGGCCGCCGAGGTCGACGCCCTGCGGGGCGAGCAGCACGACCATCGACGCGGTGGCTGCGGACACCGGGGAGCAGAGGATGCCGACCTGCGAGGCGACGGCGGAGACCGACAGTGCGCGCTCCGGGCGGATCTTCTGCTGGTACGAGACGTCGTAGATGACCGGGAGCAGCGGGTAGAAGATGTTGCCGGTCCCGGCGCCGACCGTGAACAGGAACGACATCGCCGGGGCGAGGAAGACGACCGATCGGGGACGCCGGCGGATGACCTTCGCGGCGACCGAGACCATCCAGTCGATGCCGCCCGCCGCCTGCATGGTCGAGGCGGCGGTGATCACGGTGATGACGATGAAGACGGCGTCGACGGGCGCGTTTCCCGGCGCCTCGCCGAACAGGAACACGAGGACGGCGACGCCGACGAGCCCCCAGACGCCGAGTCCGATGCCGCTCGTGCGGGTCCCCATGAAGATCGCGAGGATGACCACGACGAGCTGTGCGACGAGGATCCACACGTTGTCGTTCATGACGACGGCCCCTTCACGACGGGTGCCGATCCGGTGAGCCGCCTGGTCGGCAGTTCCGTCTCGACGATCTTCCCGTCGACCGCCTCGACCCGTAGCGCCAGGGGATCGTCGACCGGGCTGATCGCGGTCACGAAGTCGGAGTTCTCGAAGTGCAGCGACTGGAGGTTGCCGACCGCGTAACCCGTGGACAGCTCCCCGCTCAGGAGAGAGGCGTGGAAGAGGGGCCGGCGCTGGTCCTCGGCGTCGTAGTGCGGGCAGAAGCTGCCGTGCAGGAAACCGAGTCCTTCCGGCAGCACCTGGAGCGTGGGGCCGTAGCTGTCGGTCGTGCCTCCCTCGAACCAGCAGATGCCGCCCGCGCTGCCGCCGGTGAACACCACGTTCGAATCGGGGTCCTCCCACAGCTCGCGCATGATCTCGTCCAGGCCCTGGCGCTTCCACACGTCGAGCATGTTCGCGGTGTTCCCGCCGCCGACGTGGATCACATCGAAGCCGCGCACGAAGCCGGCCAGATCGTCGACGGCGCGATGGAACAGCGGCAGATGGTGCGGCGCGCAGCGGTCGGAGTCGTACGTGGAATAGAAGCTGACGATGTAGGCGGCATCGTCGCCGGTGGCCGTGCCGACGAAGAGCACGCGCGGGCGCTCCTTGCCGGTGAGCCCGAGGATGTAGTCGTGCGTCGGATCGTTCCGGCGCTCCATCATGGCCTTGCCGGCCCCTGTCGCGACGACGTGTGACATGCCCCCCACCTCACTGTCGAGTGTGAATGCGCTCAACCTACTGCGGCGCCGAGGCCGCCGTCCAGGGTGTCTTCATCCGGTGGGGGTGAGGGGCGACCGCCTTACGTGTTCATGCGCGCCGTGCCCACGATGCCCTCCAGGAGGGCGAGGGTGCGGGCGCGCGGGCCCTCCGGACGGATGCCGAGGACGCGCGCCAGTTCCTGTGCCAGGGCGGCGTGGCCGGCGGCGCCGGGGTGGAAGGGGTCGTTCATCAGCCCCCACGGCACACCCCCGTCGCCGAGCTCCGCGAAGCGGGCGTGCTGGTCGACGAGGATGACGTCCTCGTCGACGGCGACCCGGCGGACGGCCGCGGCGAACTCGCCGATCCGCCCGCGCTCAGGCGCATTGCGCACGTCGATCGCCGGCGGGGTCTGCAGTACGGGGATCGCGCCGAGCCCGCGGACCCGCGTCACGAAGTCGCGCAGCGACGCGGCATAGTCGTCCGCGCTGATGACGGGGCGCGGGCCGCCGTCCGAAGCGTCGTTGGTGCCGATCATGAGGGTGACGACGTCCGGGCGCCAGGATGCGACTCGGCGATCCCAGTCGTCCAGGAGATCGACGATGCGGTTGCCGCTGATCGCCGTGTTGAGCACGATGTCGCGCACGCGCTCGAGCTCTCCGCGGATCAGCTCGTGCAGGTGCTCCGGGTAGCTGCGTCCTCCCTGGGTGTGCACGAGGCCGTGGGTGATCGAATCGCCTGTGATGATCCAGTTCAACGGCGCCGGATCGGTCAGTGCGGCGGCGAGCCGGCGGCGGTCGGAATCGGCGGTGGCGGGGGAGGCGGATGCGGCGATGGGCACGGGTTCGAGCATAATCCGCGAGCCCGCGCGTAATGCTTCGGGCGTGAGCGCGTCCTGTCCCCGAGGGTGAGGTCGGGCGCTCGAGCACGGACGGGATCCGTGGTCCGGCGTCGGTGAGTTCCCACCTCGTCGACGTTCTCCGGAGCCGAGCCCTCGTGCGGCGGGCCGCCTCCCCTGGCCCGCCGCACTTCTCTGGCCGCGCCGGGTGAGGACGGTCGTCATCCGTCCGACGGACCTCGGACGTCGTCTGATGCAACCCGGCGATGGGCGCCGTGCCGAGGATTTGCAGTATATTTCCGGCCGACGCGTAAGACGTAACATGTTACTGTGTCTGCCTTGTAACCGCGCTCTTCGATTCGTGTGCGGCTTTTCACCGGAGGAAATTCATGTTGACCGATTCGCCACCTGCTCGGCCGCGCCGACGCGCGGACCGCCGTCCGTCTCGCCGCGGTTCCGCTGCCGCCGCACTCGTCCTGGGACTGATCGGAGCCCTGCTGGCGCCGCTGTCCGCGACGGCTGCTCCCCCGTACGCGACCGAGGCGAAGATCGACTCGCTCGCCTTCGCGCAGAGCACCGTCACGAGCGGGACCAGGGCCGAGCTCAAGGGCACCTGGTCTCTGCCGGACAATCCGACGGCACCCGCTGGGTTCGTCGTCGATCTGCCGGCGGATCTGCAGGGCATGCCGGACCGATTCCCGCTGCTCGATGCGACCGGCGCCAAGGCCGGGGACTGCGTCGCGACCGGCACGCAGCTCGTCTGCGACTTCGACAGCGCCTACTTGCGCAGCCACCCTCTCGGCCTGTCCGGGAGGTTCTCGTTCTGGGCGACGGTCACGACCCAGGTCACCGAGCAGACCACCGTCGACTACGACTTCGGCGACGTCACCGCATCGGTCGACGTGAAGCCCGATCCGTTCATCTGCACCGAGGACTGCACGTTCACGGGGCGCTCGAACTTCAAGAGCGGCGAGTACCAGAACAGCACGGACACGATCCAGTGGGACGTCGCGATCGGCGCGGGCGCCACGGGCATGACCGGGGGCCAGGAGGTCGTCGTCAAGGATGTGATCGGCGCGAACCAGGAGCTCCTCTCCCAATCCGCCACCGGCGAGCGCTCCCCGAGCCTGTGGGCGGCGAACGCGTTCCAGACGCTCCCCAGCGGGATGGTCGTGCCCGGGCCGTTCGCCGAGGTGGCCGCTTCCGACTACACCGTCTCCGCCGACGGCACGACCGTGAGCTTCACGGCGCGCGAGGGGTACTTCTACAACGTCCACTACCTGTCGAAGGTGACGGACGCCGGAGCGGCCGGCACGTATCAGAACGCGGCCGAGATCACCGTCGGAACCCAGAGCGCCTCCACCGTGACCTCCGAGGTCACCCGTCACGGCGGCTCGGGCACGGGAGAGGGCACAGGGGTGGGGACGTTCACGATCTCCAAGAAGCTCGACGGCGACACCGCGAACCTGGAAGACCTCACCTTCCACGGCAGCTACGTCGTGGCCACCCCGCAAGGCAGCACCGCGACCGGCGAGTTCGCCGTCCAGGCGGGCGAGACGTGGACCAGTCCCGCTTTCGCCGCCGGCAGCACGGTCTCACTCTCCGAATCCCTCGCCGGGCTGCCGGCGAACCTCGAGTGGGCGGCTCCCGCGTTCTCGCCGCAGACGGTCACCATCCGGGGTGACGAGTCCGTCGCGGTGACGCTGACCAACACGGCGACCCTGCGCACCCAGCCGTTCCTCGCGATGAAGACGCTCGCCGGGCCGGCGAAGGCGACCGCGATGGTGCCGGCAGCGACCCGCTACGTGCTCGAGTACTCGTATCCCGCCGGTCCGGGATTCCCGGCAGGCTCCGGAGAGCTCACGCTCGAGGCCGGCACCCCGGTGTCCGCGCCCGCGCTGCCGGTGGGCGCCGACGTCACGATCCGGGAACGGGCGCCGAAGCCCGTCGAGGGGATCACCTGGGGCGACCCGGTGATCTCGCCCGAGCGTTTCACCGTCGGCGACGAGGCCGTCACGGTGTCGGTCACCAACCCGGTCACGGTCGTCACCCCGCCCGTGGTGCCGGGCACGCCGAGCACTCCCCTCACCCCGACGACGCCGAGCTCGCCCGCGAAGCCGGGATCCGCCGGGGGATCGCTGGCGATCACGGGAGGCGAACCGGCGACGTGGAGCGCACTCATCGGGGTGCTGATGCTCGCTGCGGGAGGAGGCCTGGTCGCGGTGCGGCGGCTCCGACGATCCAGCCGCCAGCCGTGACCCGAGGTGGGGTGCCGTCCACGACGGTCGGCGGCACCCCCCTCGGTGCGAATCGCACAGGACCGGCGCCCGTCGTCAGGTCCTGACAGACCCCCGCGGGGGAAGGGGAGACATGACCGACCAACACGCAGACGCCGAACGGGAGCGCGACGCCGACCTCCTCGCCCGTACTCGTACGGGCGATCAGCATGCGTACGCCGAACTCTGGGAGAGATACGCACCGGCGGCGTCGGCGGTCGCGCGCTCCTACTGGTGGTCGACGGATCCGGACGATCTGGTGGCCGAGTCCTTCACCCGGATCTACCAGGCCATCCAGGCCGGGAAAGGCCCGACGGCCGCGTTCAAGCCCTACCTCTTCGCGACGATGAGGAATCTGGCGATCAGCTGGGGCCGCTCCCGCCGAGAGGTGCCCATCGAGTACATCGAGGCGGTCGAGGACCCGACGACGACGGAGGCGGCTGCGGACGCCGATTTCGACGCGTCGCTCGTGTCGCAGGCGATCCTCACGCTTCCGGAGCGCTGGCGAGACGTGCTGTGGTTCGGCGAGGTCGAGCACCTGTCCATGCAGGAGATCGGCAAACGCCTGGACATCAGCGAACGTGCGGCAGCAGTGCTCGCCTTCCGGGCCAGGGAGGGTCTCCGGCAGGCGTGGATCACGGCGCACGTCTCGGCGCAGCCTCCGACGTCGAAGGAATGCCGCTGGACGCTCGGCAAGCTCGGAGCGCATGCCCGTCGTCGCCTCACCCCACGGGACAACCAACGCATCCATGCGCACCTCGACGAATGCGCCGACTGCCGGGCGAAGGCGGCGGAGGCGAGGCAGGCCAGCTCGCGGATGCTCACGGTCCTCTTCCCGACGGGCGTCGCCGTGGGTGCCGGTGCGCAGGTGTGGGGAGCCCTGACCTCCGCGGGCATATCGGCGAGCGCGGCACCGATGCCGGCCGCCGTGACCCTGCCGGTCGCCGGCCTCGTGACCGGCAAGGCGAGCCTCGCCGTCGTCGCGGCCGTCACCGCCGCGACGCTCGGTGTGGGGGTCGCGACCACGCTCGTCGGAGAGCCGGCGGTGACCGCCTCATCGCAGACCACGGAGCAGCTCGTGCACCGCGCCGTCCCTGAGCCGACCCCCGCTCCGACGGCGGTGTCGTCCCCGAGCCCCGAGCCCCTCCCCGTCGTCGACGCACCCGACCCCGCCCCCGAGGCATCCGTGGCCCCGGACGTGCTCGAAGCCCCGGCACCGCCGCCCCCGCCGCCTCCGCCCGCGGTGAGCGTGCCCGGCCCGCCCGTGGTCATCGAGATCCCGACGCAGGTCTCCCGCACCGAGGTGCTCTCGATCACCGTCAGATGTGAGGTCGGGGCCGACCTCACGGTCTCCGCCTACGGCGTCACGCTCGCCGCGGGAGCGTGCCCGAGCACCGAGCTGTGGCAGGCGAGCCTCGACGTCAGCTCCTCTCCCGTCGCGTCGGGGACCGCCGTCACCCTGAGCTTCGCGCAGTCCAACATCGCGGGAGTGTCGGGCACGGCGTCGGCGACCGTGATCATCGTCGACTGATTCCGACGGGCGCGCGTAATCCCCGGCGGCTTTCGCCGTCCAGTACACGTCCGGCACCCCCACGGTGCCCGGGATGACCAGGCACGCGAGATAGGAAGCAATACGCCATGAGGAAACGATCGGGCACGTTCATGCTCGGAATCCTGCTCGTCCTCGGGGCCGGCGTCGCCGTCGGCTCCCCCGCCGCTGCGGCCGACGAGTCCGCCACGATCTCGGATCCCCGGACCGGTACCTTCACGCTCGCGGACGGCACGATCGCGACCGCGACGATCTCCGGCGACGAGTCGCGCACGTTCGGGGCCCAGGGCAAGACGCTCAGTTCCTGGAGCGGGACCGATGCGATGTACGCCCCCGGCGTCTCCGCGAGCACCCTCCCCGTCCTCGACGTCCACTCGCGGAAGAACTGCGGCACGGCGAAGCGATGCGGCGAGGGGCAGATCACCGTCGAGTTCGATCGGCCCGTCGACGATCCCGCCATCCACATCGCGGAGTTCGGAGCCGGGACCGGAGGCGCCTTCGGCTGGTCCGCCGCCGACGGGATCCGCTTCGCGTCGGCCGACGGCGGTGCCACGAAGGCGGTGGTGTCGGACGGCGCGACCTTCGTCGACGGAGGCGACGGGTACTTCCGCGGCGATGTCCGGATCAACTGCACGGCCTCGCCGCGTCCCGGCGGCTGCGGGAGCTTCACGGTGCCGGGCACGAAGATCACCAAGATCGTGTTCGACATCGCCCGTTTCGGCCTGAGCCCTTCCCAGACGGCCGGCTTGGACGCCTATGCGTTGGGGGTGACCGCCAGGGCCACGGCGATGCCCACCCCGACCCCGACGCCCACTCCGACTGCGACACCGACTCCCGAGCCGGAGCCGAAGCTCGCGGCGCTGACGGTGTCGAAGGTCGTGGACAAGGCCGCCGCCGTGCCCGGCGACACCCTGGACTACACCATCACCGTGTCCAACACCGGCGAAGCCGCCGCCCACGGGGTGCCCGTCACCGACACTCTCCCGTCCAGTCTGACCGATGCCACCGCCGATCAGGGCGGCGCGATCGCGGACGGGCGGGTGTCCTGGACCATCGACAGCATCCCGGCCGGTGAGCAGACCCTCCTGCACGTGACCGGGACCGTCGACCGGTCGACAGCGGGTTCGATGCTCGTGAACCGTGCGGTGGCGAAGAACCCCGCTGACGCTCCGGAGAAGACGCCGGCGCCGGTCTCCACGACACCGTGCACCGACGACGCCGCCGCGGCGTGCGCCACCACGGCGGTCACCGCGCTTCCCGCCCTCTCGATCTCGAAGGTCGTGGACAAGCAGGTCGCCGGTCACGGCGAGTCGCTCTCCTACACCCTGGTCGTGGCCAACTCCGGCACCGGGGCGGTCGCCGGCGTTCCCGTGGTCGACATGCTGCCCGCCGCGCTGACCGGGGTGACCGCCGATCAGGGCGGTGTCGTCGACGACGGCGCCGTGCGATGGACCCTGCCCGAGGTCGCCGCAGGAGGCAGCGTCGAGCTGCACGTGAGCGGAACGACCCCCGCCGGACTCGAGGAGGCGCAGCTGGTGAACCGTGCCGCGGTGCAGAACCCGGCAGACGCTCCGGCCGGCAGCCCGGCACCGACCGCCGTCACCCCGTGCCCCGATGACCCGCAGCAGGCGTGCGCGGTGACGGCTGTCGCCCCGGCCGCCGCACTGGAGATCAGCAAGACGGTCGCGCAGGCCACGGCTCAGGCGGGAGCGATCCTCGACTACACGATCACGGTGGCCAACACCGGCCCCGGCACCGCGACGCAGATCCCCGTCGTCGACGACCTGCCCGACGGCGCACGCTTCATCGCGGCATCGACCGGCGGCGCGGCGGTGAAGGACCGCGTGGGCTGGGTGATCCCCGAGCTCGGATCCGGCGCGACGGCCACCCTGACGCTGCGGGTCCAGGTTCCCGCGAACGCGCGGGGAGAGATCACCAATCGCGCCACCGTCGCCTACGACGCGACCATGATCGAGGCTCTGCGAGACGCGGCGGAACAGGCCGGCATCGCGGTGCCGGAGGATCTGTCCGGGCTGCCCGCGCTTCCGCCCCTCACCGCCGCGCATCCCTGCCAGGACGACGCCGGCTGGTCGTGCGCGGTGACAGCCGTCCGCGCTCCGGCCCCCGCCGGCCTCGCCCAGACCGGCGGCACCATCCTGTCCGCGATCCCGGCGGTCGTGCTGCTGGTCGGCGGGGCGCTGCTCCTCGTGCTCGGCGCTCGCCGCAAGTCCAACCGATAACCACTCGTCACGTCAGCCTCGGGGAGCCTCCCCCGAGGGCTGATCGAGGTACCCAGAAATGAAGCTCTCCCCATCCTCCTCGCCCGTCGGTCTGCCGAGATCGTCGGTGATGGTCGTGTTCGGAACGCGTCCCGAGATCGTCAAGCTCGCGCCGCTCGTCCGCCGTCTCGGTGACGCCGCGTACGTCGTCCACACGGGCCAGCACTACGACCACGGCATGTCCCGCGCGTTCCTGCAGTCCTGCGGCATCGGCCGCGTCGATCTCCAGCTGCACGTGGGCGGCCTCCCACGAGCCGCGCAGATCGGACGCGGTGCCGAGCAGATCGCCGAGGCGGTCACCCGCTTCGAGCCGAAGTACGTCGTCGTGCAGGGCGACACCAACGCGACGTTCGCGGCCGCGCTCGCCGCGAACGCCGTCGGAGTCCGCCTCGGTCACGTCGAGGCCGGGCTCCGTGCCAACGACCGGCGGATGCCCGAGGAGCACAACCGCGTCATGGTCGATCACATCGCCGACGACCTGTTCGCCGCGACGGAGGCGAACAGGGCCAACCTCCTCGCCGAGGGCATCGCCGACGAGCGCATCCTCGTGACAGGCAACCCCGTGGTCGAGGCGGTGCGGTCGCAGCGCGCCGCCGCTCAAGCCGACGGCGACGAGCTCGTCCGACTCGGCCTGTATCCCTCTCGATACGTGCTGGCGACCCTGCACCGGCAGGAGAACGTCGACGATCCGGAGAACCTGCTCGCGACGCTGCACGCGTTCAACCGCATCGCGGCGTCGGGCTGGCCCGTCGTCTTCCCCGTGCATCCGCGCACCAGGGCGATGCTGACCTCGCTCGAGGCCACGCATCTGCTGGACGCGCTGATCGCCGAGGACCCGCTCCCGTACGAGCGCTTCCTCGCGCTCGCCGCACACGCCGCGGTGCTGGTGTCGGACTCGGGGGAATCCAGGAGGAGGCGACCGTCCTGGGGCGCCCCGTGCTCGTCGTCCGCGACTCCACCGAGCGGCCCGAGGCGCTGGGCACCTTCACCAAGCTGGTGACCCCGCAGACCCTCGCGGCGGAGACGGCCGCCCTGCTCGCGTCCGTGGAGCGCACGCTCGAACGGCTCGACGCCCTCCCCTCGCCCTTCGGCGACGGAAAGGCGACAGAGCGCATCGCGGAGCACATCCGCGTCGCCGTGACCGAGATCACCCCCGAGGAGGCCTGATGTACAGCAACGAGGTATCCACTCCGATCGCCCTGGTCGGCACGCTCGCGATGACCGGACCCGACTCGGTGGTGACCTGGGTCGTGGCCGCTGCGGTCTCGATGGGCGCCGGCGCGTTCCTGCTCTGGCGTCAGCGGCTGCTCCGCCATGCCGTGGCCGACCCCCGAGGGCGTCGTGATCGCTGCCGCTAACGCCATCTCCTTCCTCGTCACGCTGACATTCCTCGTCTACGTGTTCATGATCGTGGTGCCGTTCCTGCGTCGCCGACCCGATCCGGAGGGACCGGTCGACGCGTTCGAATGGCACATGTTCGTGCCGTGCCGGGACGAGGAGGTCGTCATCGGGCGGACGATCCGCATGCTCCGCACGACGGTGCCCGAGGCGCACGTCTGGGTGATCGACGACGACAGCGACGACGACACCTCCGCGATCGTGCAGGCGGCGGCGGACGAGGACCCCTTCGTCCACCTCGTCCAGCGGCGGCGCCCCGACGCCAGGACCGGCAAGGGCGATGCCCTCAACGCCGCGTACTTCCAGCTGCACGCCTTCCTGCCCGACGACGTCGACCGCTCCCGCGTGATCGTCTGCGTGGTCGACGCGGACGGCGAGGTGGCCGAGAACATCCTGCGGCAGGCGGCCTCGCCGAACGCGTTCGGAGATCCCGAGGTGGGAGCCGCTCAGGTCACCGTGTACATGAAGAACCGCGACGACCGGCACCCGGTACCCGGTGCCGGCCGGGTGCGGAACACGTTCGGACGCTTCCTCATCCGGATGCAGGACATCGAGTTCCGCGGTCCGATAGCAGCCGTCCAGTCCCTGCGCGGGTGGACGCAGACCGTCGGACTCGGCGGCAACGGCCAGTTCACCCGGCTGTCGGTGCTGGACGAGATCTCCGCGCAATCGGACCGGCCCTGGCACGGATCCCTCCTCGAGGACTACGAGCTCGGCATCCACGTGCTGCTCGCCGGCCACAAGAACCGCCACCTGCACGACACCTACGTCTCCCAGGAGGCTCTGCACGACTTCCTGCGCTTCACGGTGCAGCGGACGCGGTGGGCGCAGGGGAACATGCAGTGCATCCGGTACGTGCCCGAGATCGCACGGTCGACGAAGTTCACGAACGCCGGCGTCTTCGAGGCCTGCTACTACCTGATCCTTCCGTTCTTCCAGGTCATCGCGAACCTCGCCGCCGTGACGCTGTTCATCGGCGCCGCGATCGGCCTCCTCTCCGGAGCAGTCAGCCTGCCGCCCGCGTCGCTCGCTCTGCTCGCCGTGTTCTATCTCGCGTTCGGCATCGGCCCGTTCTTCATCTGGGGACCGCTCTACCGCCGCTACAGCGAACCGCAGGCAGGCTTCTGGACGGGGATCCTCTGGGGCTTCGGGCTGTGGCTGTACGACTACTACGTCTATCTGACGGGTGCGCGGGCCATCTATCGGATCCTGCGCGGCCGGAACGGGTGGGCCAAGACCCGCCGCAACGGAGAGATCAACGTCTCCGGACCCATCGCTAAGGACAGCTGATGCCCGCATTCGCCCTCTCGCAGCGCGGGTTCGAAGCCCCGCCTGCGCCCCGCGCCCGACGACGCCCCTCCGCCGTCGACACCGCTCTGCGGGTGCTGATCGGACTCGCCCTTGTCGCCGTCGCCGTGCTGCTCATCGTCTTCGAGGAGCGGGTCCGCATCGTCGAGGCCGGCGTCGCCAGCGCCTGGCTCTCCCCGCTCGTCCCCGGGGGCGTCCGCCCCTACCTGAACTACTTCATCCTCGAGGTCGAACCCGGCAGGACGGTCGCCTTCATGGTGACCAACGAGTGCACGATCGCGTTCCTCACCGCGCCTCTGCTCGCGTTGTCCGGAGTGATCCTGGCCATGAAGCGGGTGAGCTGGGGGCGCGTGCTCCGCGCGCTGATCCTGTCGGTGGCCGTGATCTTCCTGACCAATCAGGTGCGGCTCGGCGTGATCGCCCTCGGATCGCACGCGCTCGGCTTCGACGTGGGCTACGAGCTCACGCACCGCCTGATCGGCTCGGTGCTCAGCATCATCGGCTTCAGCGCCGCCTACCTGGTCTTCGTCGTCGTGATCGCGGATCTGCACCTGTTCCGGCGGCAGCAGACGCGCCGGTACGCCCGCCGACAGCGGGCGTAATCAACCACCGCCCCTTCCGTCTAGTCCGTGGCGAAGCACTCTGCCCGCCGCGTCAATTCAAGAAAGGGGCTCGAGATGAAGAGCATCCTCAAGTCCGCATGCACCACCGGGATCGGCCTGCTGATCATCGGGGGGTCGCTCCTCGGAGGTCAGGCGGCCACGGCCGCCGAGCAGCCGATCGCTCCGGACAGCAACTCATCGGCCTACCCGGCGCCGACCCGGCCCGCGCCGGCACAGGCGCAGTCCACGGACGAAGCCGACTCTCCGGTGCAGGTGCGCGGCTACCTCGGCCGCGCGACGCAGACCGCCGCCACGGGCGTCACGCCGGAATCGGAGATCAAGGAGGGCGCCATCGTCCAGCTCGTCAACGACGAGCAGATCGACGGCGTCTACAAGGTCATCCTCCCCGTGCCGGCCAACACGAGCTTCGTGTCGGCGACCGAGGGCGGCCAGCTCATCGGCGCGAACGTGGTCTGGACCTTCAACGTCACGCATGACGGCGGCACCAGGATCGTGACGCCCATGGCGACGTTCCAGGTCGCGAAGGACTACTGGGGGCCGCAGATCACCAACAGCGCCAAGGTCCTCTACACCGGCGGCGTGTTCACGGATGACCAGCGGTTCACCTACAACTACAGCCACCAGTTCGCGGAGCGTCCCGCCGTGCCGATGGTCGACCCGACGGTCGGCCTCGCGGGTGCCGGCGTCCTCGCGGTCGGCGCCGCGGGCACGTTCGTCCTGCGACGCCGCCCGTCGTCCATCGACTGACCCGCTTCGGCCACACGACAAGAGGAAGACACAGAACCTGTGAAGAAGACATCCATTCTTCGGGGTGCGCTGGCCGGGGGGTTGCTCGCCGCTTTGGCGGTGGGCGCCCTCGCGGCCGCCCCCGCGGCCACGGCGGCCGACATCAACGGCTGGAGCGGCTCGGGCGACACCCGCACCGCCTCCGCAGCCGGCGCGACCGCCACCATCAGCACCACCGACAAGATCCAGGTCAAGAGCTCCGGCGACGTCGTCAACCTCGCCACGGTCCGAGACGGCGGTGAGCTCGGACTGAACGTCATCGGCCTCAACGAGGGCTACCCCTGCAAGAACGGCGTCGAATGCGTTCGCGGGAGCGTCGTCGTCGACTTCGGTCAGCAGATCGCGAATCCGAAGATCAAGCTCGGGAACCTCGGCGGCGACGTCTACTCCGTCGGCGGCATCGTGCAGAGTTCCGCCAAGTACACCCTGAAGACCTCGGGGGTCACCCTGAGCTCGGTCGGCGGGAACCTCGACGTGACGTCGAACACGATCACGTCCACCAACTTCGCGGCCAAGAGCGGCACCGTGCAGGTCAACGGCACGGTCTCCAAAGTCGAGTTCCAGATCACGATGCGTTCCAAGGGGGCCTTCCTCGGCGTGGTGCCGACCTGGACCAAGGTGCCCGGCGACCTGCACAGCATCGACATCGACGTGGACAAGCCCACCAAGCCGGTGCTGACGGTCGCCAAGGACGACCACCGGGACGCCGCGGTCATCGGGGACCAGCTCTCCTACGACATCGTGGTGCGCAACACCGGCGACGCCGCGGCGACCAATGTGGCGATCAGCGACGACCTGCCGGCCGGACTCACCGGGATCACCGCCTCGTACACGGCGGGAACGACAGGGCAGGTCTCCGTCAACGGCCAGCAGGTTCGCGGCACGATCCCCTCGCTCGCGCCCGGAGCCGCATCGACGCTCACGGTGAAGGCGACGGTCGGCGCGACGACACCCGTCGGCACCGTACGCAACAACGCGTGTGCCGTGGCGACGTCGTCCAACCAGGCGTGCGACTGGGATGACACCACCATCACCAAGCAGACCAAGCCGGTGCTGACGATCGACAAGGACGATCACCAGACCACGGCTGTCGTCGGCGACCAGCTCTCCTACGACATCGTGGTGCGCAACACCGGGGACGGTGCGGCCGGCAACGTCGTCGTCAGTGACGACCTGCCTGCCGGACTGACCGGCATCACCGCGTCGTACACGGCCGGGACCACCGGTCAGGTGTCGGTGAACGGTCAGCGCGTCGAGGGCACGATCCCCGCCCTCGCTCCCGGGGCGTCGTCGACGATCACCGTCAAAGCGACCGTCGGCGCGGCCACCCCGTCCGGTGTCCTGCGCAACAACGCCTGTGCGGTGGCGACCTCGGCGACCCAGGTCTGCGACGGGGACGACACCACCATCACGAAGCCGGCTCTGACGATCAGCAAGGACGACGGGCAGGGCGACGTCAAGCTGGGGCAGGAGCTCACCTACGACCTCGTGGTGCGGAACACCGGCGATGGCGTCGCCAGGCGCGTCGTGGTCAGCGATCCGCTTCCGGCCGGTCTCGACTTCGTGTCGGGCAGCGGTCCTGCGGGCGTGACGGTGAGCGCAGCCGGACGCACCGTGACCGCCGAACTCGGCGATCTCGCTGCCGGCCAGTCGGTCACGGTGAAGGTGAATGCGAAGGTCAATCAGTCGGCGCCTCCTGGTGCTCTGACCAACCAGGCGTGCGCTGTCGCGAACAACGCGTCGAACGTCTGCGACGACGACACGGACACCGTCAAGCGGGAGTTCTTCCAGTACACGTTCAACTCGAACCCGACCGACCCGCAGCCGGGCCAGGCCGTGACGTACCGGATGGAGTTCGGCAACAACGGCAACGTCGACTCGGCGAACGCGGAGATCGTGTACGACCTCGCCGGCGTCCTGGACGACTCGAGCTGGAACGCCGGGAGCGTGACCGCGAACAGCGGTACCGCAACGGTCACCGGGAACAGCATCGCGTGGAAGGGTCTGCTCGCGTCCGGGCAGACCGTCGTCATCACCTTCACCGGGGTGTGGAACGGCGCCGGCGACGGATTCGCCTTCCCGAACGTCTCCTACTACGGAAGCGCACGATAGAGAGGATCAGCAGCAGGGCAGGAGGGGCCGTCCGCAGGGGCGGCCCCTTCCGCGTGCGCGCCGCCAGTGCGCCGCATCAGGCGATCCGCCCGAATCAGGCAGTTTCCGCGCGCAAGCTCCTGATCCCGCGGGAGTGCCTGATCCGGCGCGACCGCACACGGCGACGTCCTCCGGAAGATGTAGCATGTTACCTCCCCAGACGGCTGCTCTGGACCCCGGTCGCTCCGTAGCGTCGAGGGTATGAACGAGATGAACAGGCGCCCGGCTCAGCCCGGCACCGCACAGCAGTCCCTTCCCGGTCGCGCGTCCCAGGCGCTCCTCGTGGCGTCCTTGGGCGTCGCGGTCGCCGTCGGTGGCGTCGTACTCGCCGCTCAGGCCGCGTCGGCGGAGGAGGTCCCCGCGTCGACACCTCCCTCGAGCGCTTCGACGTCCGCCGCTCCGACCGTCGAGGTGACGCACGACGCCTGGACCATCGCGGTGTCCAAGAGCGCCGACGGCGTCGAGATCACGCAGACCGTGGACGGTGCGGTCGCCGTCTCCGGTCACGCGGACCTGGTCGACGTCGCCCCCGGTGACGTCACCTCGCTCGGGCCGTGGGTCGCGGGCAGCGACTTCGACTTCGTCGGTGTCGGACGCCTCAACGCCGTCGGTCAGGCGGGGGACGACGTGACGGCGGTCACGATCACGACCAGCACGGGAAGAGTCGTCGAGACGCAGCTCAAGGACGGCATCTGGCTGGCCGCCTGGAACGGGGACCTGGATACCGAGGCGGGCGGCGGGGGAGTGCCCGACTCCGGGGTCTTCACCATCACCTCTGTCACGGCGGACGGTGCGGAGCACACCGTCACCTCGGTCGACGTCGCCACGACGGACTGACGCTCGGAGGGCGAAGGGCCGGGCACTCCTCGGGGTGCCCGGCCCTTCCGCCTGCTCCCGCAGGGTCACGCGGCCCGCCGCATCAGGCGATCCGCCCGAATCAGGCAGTTCCCGCGCGCAAGCGCCTGATCCCGCGGGAGTGCCTGATCCCGCGCGCCGCCGGATCCACGGGAGTGCCTGATCCCGCGGGGGTGCTGGATCCACGGGACCCGCCCCCTGCGGCGAGGGATGCGAAAGACTGGAGGTATGACATCGCCTGCACTCGACACCCTCCTGGCCCGCATCGTCGAGAGCGGACTGCTCGAAGAGCCCGTCGCGGAGAACGACCTCGTCTACGGCCGGGCGATCATCGACGCCGCCGGCACGGCCGTGAACGTGAACGTCGACCCGGAACTGGAGGACCACGAAGACGATGTGGACCCCGACGCGCTGGTGGCCGCGGTCTCGCGCGTGCTGTCGGTGAGCGAGTCGCGGTGGCGCACGATCATCGACGAGATCGTGGATGACATCGAGGACGCGGTCGACGACGAGCCCGTGGCCGAGCAGACCGCGCTGCGCGACGACCTCGAGGCCACGTCGGTCGTGGTGTTCGCGGATGCCGTGCTCCTGGCATTCCTCGCCCCGAAGCAGTTCCCCGACTCGCGGATCCTGGTGCAGCTCGACGAGGACCTCGAGGTCGACGGTGTCGAGGTCCGGGACCTCGACGGCATCGAGACGATCGAGGTCGACAGCCTCGACGAGCTGCTCGACCGGATCAGCGGTCCTGACGAGGACTGAGCTCCGCCTTCCCGGACGCGCGTAACCGTCCCGAGGATCTCCGCTCCTGTTGGCAGAGAGTCCTCGATCCGACGGTGTTCCGTCGCGCGTTCCCGAAAGGCAGAGCCGAATGACCCGTCGCACGATCGTCCGCAGCACCTGTGCCGTCCTCGCCGTCGGAGCCGTCCTCGGGTTGAGCGCCCCGCTGACGGCCCTCCCCGCCGCCTCCGCTCCCGCCGAAGGAGAGGCCGCCCTGAACTGGGTGGTCAACACCGCGCCGGGACGCACGAGCACCGACACGGTGGCGGCGGCCATCGCGGACGCCGGCGGCACGATGCTGATCTCGTACCCGGAGATCGGCGTCACGGTCGCTCGAGCGCCGGAGGGTGGCTTCGGCGCGGAACTGCGGAAGCTGTCCTGGGTGCAGTCGGTCGGCCCCACGCGCACCGCGACCACGCCCGACGTCCTCCCGGAGCCCGGAGACTCCGCAGCCGGTGCCACGACGGAGCCCGCTTCGATGCCTGCCGAGGGCACGGCCTGGGACACGGTCGCCATCGGCGCGACCACCGCGTCCGGGAAGGGAGTCGTGGTCGGGATCGCCGACAGCGGCGTCGACGCGGGGCACCCCGACCTCGCCGACCGGATCGACCCGTCCCTGTCGGTGGGGTGCGGCGTCAACGGCGTCCCCGACACGCGTCCGGAGGCGTGGCGTCCGGGGGCCGGTCCGGGCGGGGCGCACGGCACCCACGTCGCCGGCAGCGTCGCGGGAGCGGCGAACGGCAGCGGCATCCGCGGCGTCGCCCCCGAAGCGCGCGTCGCGGCGATCAAGGTCGACAACCAGTCCGGCTTCATCTACCCCGAGGCCAGCATCTGCGCGACGATGTGGGCCGCCCAGCACCGCATCCCGATCGTGAACCACAGCTACTTCGTCGACCCGTGGTACCTGTGGTGCGCGGACGCCGACACGCAGGCCGCCGCCCTCGAAGCGCTGCGTCGCGCCTATGCCTACTCCCGCGAGCAGGGGGTGCTCAACGTCGCCGCGGTGGGGAACGAGGGCCAGGACCTGGCGGCCGTGACGACCGATGTGATGAGCCCGGACGACGCGGAGGCGCAGCCGCGACCGGTGACCTCGTCGTGCCTGCAGGCGCCTGCCGGACTGCCGGACGTCATCTCCGTCGCCGCTGTCGACCAGGACGAGACCACGGGGGCTCTGATCCGCGCGGGGTTCTCGAACTTCGGCGTCGGCAAGGTCACGGTCGCCGCGCCCGGAATCGTGTGGTCCGCGGTGCCGCGCCAGGCGGACGGGTCCATCTACGCCTCCTTCCCCGGCACGTCGATGGCGTCGCCGCATGTGGCCGGCCTCGCCGCGCGCATCCTCTCCGAGGACCCGGCTCTCACGCCGGAGGGGGTGACGCGGCGCATCACCGAGACCGCGGACCCGCTCTCCGGTGCGGGGTCCGACCTGGTCGGCGCCGGGCTCCACGATGCGGGCACCGGCACACCTGTTCCTGCCGTCGGCGTGTACTCGAAGGTTGCGCTCACCGGCCAGCCCTTCCGCGTCAGTGGAAGCGGCCATCCGGCGAACAGCACGGTCGAGCTGCGCATCGGCGCCCAGACCCAGCGGGTGCAGACGGACGACGCCGGCCGCTTCGCCACCGTCTTCGACGTCCCGGACGACGCTCCGATCGGCGCGGCGAAGCTCGTCGCCGGCAGCGCATCCGCCCCCATCGTCATCCGCACCTCTCCGGCTGCTCCGACGGTGCTCACGCCGCGTCCGGACTCGACGACGTACGCGAACAGCACGCGCATCACCGGCACCGGCGTCCCCGGCACCCTCGTCCGCGTTCGCGTCGCCGACGGCGAGCTCACCCCGTACCTGCGGTTCATCCGCGTCGGGGAGGACGGGCGCTGGACCGCGACGGCACCGCTTCCGCAGGGGCGATATCAGGTGACGGCGCGCACCGTCGCCGGAGAGGACGCCTCCGCGCCGACGGCCCCCGTCCCGTTCGCCGTGCACACCGCATCGGCGCTCTCCTACTCCGTGCAGATCTCCCCGCAGTCCGGGCCGCAGGACGACACGCTCGTCCGCGTGGACCTCACGAACGCGGGAGCCTCCGCAGGTGCCGGCACGGTGGACATCGACCTCTCCGCATACGAGCACTTCCCGCTGCCGACGCCCTCGGTCGGCGAGATCGAGCGGACCGACCGCGGACTCCGGTGGACGCTCACGCTCGACTCGACGCAGAAGGCGCAGCTGCAGATCCCCGTCCGCGCCGGGACCGACGACCCGCCGTTCCCCGTCATCACCGTGAAGTAGCGCCGCCGGAACCGGGAAGGCCCCCTTCGCGCGAAGGGGGCCTTCCGTCGCGTCAGCGGTCGTCCGAGGTGGCCGCCGGATCCATGGCGTTCCGTCGCGACCGGGTCCCCGACCGCGTGACGATGATCCAGACGACCACCGCCCCGCCGACGACGAGGATCACGGCACCGAGGACGTATCCGGCACCGATCGCCGGTGGGTCGGTGTCGGCGGCGAGGTCGCAGCCATCGGCGTCCAGATCCAGCACGGATCCCGCAGCGACGCAGTCGTTGAGTTCCACGATCTGCTGTCCGTAGGGGCGCTCGCGATAGATCTTCTTCTCGCCGTCCGCGCTCACCTCGCAGGGGTTGTCGAGCACGCACTTCTTCCCGTCGTGGTTGCTCGAGTTGTTGACACCGACGAGGGTCTTGCCATCCGCGGCGAGAAGGGCCGCGCGCGAGTAGCCGCCTTGAGACTTGCACCTCTCGGCCTCCGACATCCGCAGCGAGTCGTGCTGTTCGTAGCCGTCCTCGCTCAGCGTGGGCACAACAGCCTCGATCGTGCATTCCCGCGGTCCTCCCAGGAGGAAATCGGTCGCCATGAGCGTCACCTTGTCGCCGGTCTTCGGCGGTGTGCTGGTGACGCGCAGTACGCGTACACCCCTCTGCTCCAGCTCGGCGTAGGAAGCGTCGAGGCGGTAGACGGCGACATCCGTGCCTGTCATGGTGGCGAACAGCAGCCGGTCGATCCGGGCCGTGTGGAACCCGAAGCCGCCGGCATCGATGAAGGAGATCGGCGCCTCGACCTTTTCATCCACGATCGAGGACCCGGGTTCCGGCATCTCCATGCCAGGGTCCAGGTTCGGGACGCAGTGCCCGTTCGTGAGAAGAAGCGCCGGATCGTCGTCCTGCGACGCAGCGGTGCGCACGATCGAGGACTCGCAGTTCGGGAACGCCGGGAACCCCCCTGTACCCATATCGATCTCATCGTCAGGGATCGACTCGTGCGTCGCCATGATCGTGCGGATCCAATCGAGGTGCCTGGTCAGCTCCGTATAAACCCCCGAGGAGTCGGCGTTCCTGGGATCGGGACCGGAGAGCACTCCGGCGATCGCCCACCCGTCACCTTGACGGACGAGCAGCGGCCCCCCGGAGTCCGCGTTACCGGTCTTGGCCTCCCCGCCCACACAGATCGTCGTCTCCCCGCCGTAGCTCGGGCATCCTGACGGCGGGAGGACCTCGACGTCGCCCTCCTGCAGCATCTTCGGATACACCCCAGAAGCGTCGATCGACGTGTCACCCCAGCCGACGATGCGAGCGGACGTCCCCGGCGTCGGCTTCTCGGAGGCGACGGGAATCGGCGTCTGAGAGACGGCGGTATCGAACCGTAGCAGCATCACGTCCTTGCCCCACCAGAGTTCTCCTGGAGCAGACATGCGGAAGTAGCGGCTCACCGTGGCGACTTCACCCCCCTTCGTCACGTCGGGCGACGCGAATTGCACCGTCCAACCGATAGGAGAGTCATACTGGGCGAGGTTGTTCTTCAGGCAATGCGCCGCTGTCACCCCCCAGTGCGGGTCGATGAGGGTGACGCCGCATCCATTGCCGCCGGCGCCGGGTGGTACGGGGTAACCGGGTTTGTACGCTCCCACGAACGGGTACTTCTCGCTTGCTTCCTCTCCGTTGCTGACAGCGAGCGCCGGCGCGGTGCCTGCGAAGAGCAGAGCAGCGGCCAGCAGAGCGGACATGATGAATCTGAGTGACTTCATGCGGTCGACGCTAGGAAGGCGGATGTTGCGTCCGTGTATGAAATCTCTGACATCGCGCGGAGGCGTGCGAGATGCATACGCTCCCGCAACATCGGCTCCGCTGAACTGGAGGCATGACCGACACGACTCTCGCCCGACGCACTCTCGTTCCTCGGCTGCTCCTCGCCGGCATCTCCGCCCTGGCCGTGATCGGAGTCACGCTGGCCCCTCGTCAGCTGGTCGCGCCCGCCCGTTCCGCCTTCATGGATCTCGCGCACATGGTCAGTGCTTCGCTCCTGGCCTCCCTGACCCATGTCCAGGTGGAGGGCGCTCTCAACCTGATCCTCTTCGTTCCGCTCGGCGCGACGCTGGCGCTGCTGCTGCCGCGAGGCCTGTGGCCCTTGACCCCGGTGTTCGTCTTCGTCGTCTCCTTCGCCATCGAGAACGGGCAGGCGCTGATCCCCGGTCGGGTCCCCGATGGGCAGGACATCATCTGGAACACCGTCGGCGGTATCGTCGGAGCCTTCGTCGCCGGGGTGATCCGCGAGGTCCATCGCCGCGTGCGGCGCGCGGCTGAGGCCGATCAGCGCTCCGCGTGAGTGGCAGCCGGATCAGGCCATCGCGCCGGATCAGGCGCCCGTGTGGGGAAACTGCCTGATGCGGCGCGATGGCCTGATCTCGCGCTGGCCGGCGCGCAGGGTGGCGAGGGTCAGAGCCACCTCTTGTACTTGAACACTCCGAACAGGCCGATCGCGAAGGCGAGCATCGCGCCGATGGCCATCGGGTAACCGAAGGCCCAGTGCAGCTCGGGCATCACATCGAAGTTCATCCCGTACACCGTGCCGACCAGCGTCGGGGCGAAGATGATGGCCGCCCACGACGAGATCTTCTTGATCTCGTCGTTCTGCGCCAACCCGGCTTCGGTCTGCCGCCGGGCGACGAGCGCGGAGTGCACGGTCAGCGCGTTCTCGAGGATGGCCCGGAACGAGTCGACGCGCTCGTTGACACGGATCGTGTGGTCGAGCACGTCGCGCAACGAACGCTGCAGCTCCTCGTCGATGCGGTACTTCTCCGACCCGCGACGCAACCACTCCAGCATCCCGTTCAGCGGGTGCACCGCCCGCTGGAAGTTGATGACCTCGCGGGAGAGCTCGTAGATGCGCCGGGAGAGCGCGCTGTCGTCGTCTCCGTCGCCGAAGAGCTGATCCTCGATCTCGTCGATGTCGTTCAGCAGTCCCGCCACGATCGGCTCGTAGCCGTCGACGACCTCATCGAGGATCGCGTAGAGCACGGCCTCCGGTCCCATCGCGAGAAGTTCGGGGTGCGCCTCCATGCGGGCGCGCACGGCGGCGAGGTTCGGCGACTCGGCGTGCCGGATCGTCACCACGAAGTCGGGGCCGACGAAGAGGTGCAGCTCGCCGAACTCGATCGACTCCTCCTTGTCGCGATAGCGCGCCGGGCGCAGCACCGCGAAGAGGGTGTCGCCGTAGCGCTCCACCTTCGAGCGCTGGTGCCCGGAGAGCGCGTCCTCGACCGCGAGCGGATGCAGGTCGAATTCCCGCGCGACGGATGCGACCTCTTCGGGACTGGGTCGGTAGAGCCCGATCCAGGCGATGCCGCCGGCGGCATCCAGCATCCGGTAGGTCTCGTCCAGGTTCTTGGGGGTCTCCACGCGACGTCCGTGGACGTACACGCCGTTGTCGATGAGCGCCATGATGCGGCTCCGTTCTCGCAGGCGCACGGCAGCGGAGAGCGCCGTGCGCAGGATTCGTCAGGGGGCGGAGGACGCCGCCGACGGCTGCGGAGCATGACGTGCGGTCGCGGACCGAAGGGTCAACGTGAGAGCGCAGGGAGTCGCGACGCAGCGAGGGCGGCGTCGTTACTATCGTCGGACATCGCCATCACCGCCTTTCGGGACTCGTGCGGGCCGAACGGCCCGACGCCCCAGCATACTCCCGTCTGCTGACGGCTCCCTTCGCGTTCGCTCAGGAGACTGTCTGGTCAGAGGACGACGACGTCGCCTCCGCGCGCGGCGGACGCCTGCGCGGCCTTGACGATCTCGACCGTGCGGATCCCGACGCCCGCATCAGGCTGCGGCTGACGCTTCTCGCGCAGAGCACGCACGAACTCCTCGAGCAGCAGGGCGTCGAGGTCGGCGCCGACCGGGTTCCAGGTCTCGCCGTGCGCATCGTGTCCGGCGACGCCCTTCGCGAAGGGGCTGACGGTGACGGTGCCGCGCTCGGCGACCACCTGCAGCGTGACGCCGCCCCAGGTCGCCGAGCTCAGCGGCCAACTCCACGAGCAGTCGATGGTCGCGACCACGCCGCTGGGGTACTGGATCGTGACGAGTCCGCCCGTCTCCACAGCCAGCTCCTGCTGCGCGTGCAGGATGCTGTTCGACACCGCGCGCACGGACTGCGCCCGCTCGCCCAGCAGCTCGTCGAGCAGGTCGGCGCAGTGCACGACGTGATCGACCAGCGCACCGCCGCCGGCGAGCGCAGGGTCGGTGAACCACGCGCGGTCCTGGGGCAGCTTGCCGTTGTTGATGCCGGTGACGCCCAGGATGCGGCCGAGTCGACCGCTGCGCAGTTCGGCGATCGCGTCGCGGACCACGGGCGAGAACCGCACGGGATAGGCGACCATGAGGATCACGCCCGCGCGTTCGCAGGCCTCGCGCATCGCGATCGCATCCTCGACGGTGGTCGCCAGCGGCTTCTCGCACAGCACATGCACGCCAGCGGCGGCCGCGCGCTCGACGAGGCCGCGGTGTCGTGAGTTCTCCGCGGCGATGACGACGGCATCCGGTTTCCAGGCGAAGGCCTCGTCATAGGTCTCGACGTAGGCGACGCCGAGCTCGGCCGCGAGCGCCGCACCGCGCGGAGCGTCGTCCGGGGCGGTGGAGCCGTCGGGGTCGGCGGCGATCAGCTCGACCCCCGGCATCTGCTTCAGTGCATGCACGTAGCTGAGGGCGTGCGTGTGCGCGAACGACAGCACGGCGATGCGCAGCGGGGCGGGGGCGTTCATCGGGCGGCCTCCTCGGCATCGACGGGGGAGTGCGACACGGTCGTCGGCAGATCGACCGGAGCGCCGCCGGCGATCGAGGCGTAGGCGGCTTCGGCGACCGCGACCGCCTCGATCCCGTCGGCCGGGCTGACCCTGGCCTCCCGTCCGTCGCGGAGCGCCGCGACGAAGTCCGCGATCTCCGCGTAGTAGGGGCTCTCTTCCGGGGACATCGGCGGCAGGTAGTCGGTGTCGCCCTCGGGTACGACGGCGTCGGTGCGCAGGGCGTTGTCCTCGGCGCTGTCGTAGCGCAGGCGTCCTTCGGAGCCGGCGGCCTCGACGCTGGTCCGGAACGGCATGCCCGGGGCGACCCAGCTGGCGTGCAGGTGGCTGATGACGCCGTTGCGGTGGGTCAGCACCACGTGCGCGGTGACAGGGGCCGGCACGCGGTCGTCGACCGTCGGCGGATTCTGCACCGCGTAGACGGACGCGACGGGGCCGGCGAACCACACGGCCTGGTCGATGTCGTGGATCATCAGGTCGCGGATCACGCCTCCGCCCGCACGCTCCGAGAAGAACCAGGGCGTCTGCGGTGCGGACCCGGCGCGGCTGAAGCGCTGCACGGCGAGGGTGCCGATGCGTCCCGCCTCGATGCTCGCTTTGATCTGCGCGTACTCGCCCATGTAGCGCACCACGTGCGCGGGGAAGAGGCGCACGCCGGCGTCGGCTGCGGCCTGCGCGACCTCCGTGGCGGCCTCGGCGGTCGCGGCGAGCGGCTTCTCGCAGATCACGTCGCGTCCTCGTCGGATGGCCCGCAGGGCGAAGTCGGCGTGCGTGCTGCTCGGGGTGACGATGTCGACGATGTCGACCAGCTCGATGAGGGCGTCGACGTCGGTCACGAGCTCGAAACCGTACTCCTCGGCGATCTCCTCCGCCCCGGCGAGGGAGGTGACATACCCCTGCGCGCCGAGCGCCCGCCAGGCGTCGGCGTGCACGCGGGAGATGCCTCCAGCGCCGATGAGTCCGACCTTCAACGTGCTCACTTCTTCTCCTCGGTGTCGTCGCCCTCGGCGTGATCCGCTGTCGCGGGCTCATGCGGCAGCGGGGTGATCGGCGGGGCCGGCATGTCCTCGATGCCGTAGATCTCGGCGGCGTGGCGCTGGAACGCGTGCACGACCGCCCCGTGGGCTGCGGCCTCGGCCCCCAGGCGCGCTTCGGCGACCGGCACCTGGAATGGGAGGCCCAGGTGTCCTGGAAGCGCGGCGCGCAGCGGGTCGAGCAGCTGCTCGTGGGCGGCGGAGAGACCGCCGCCGATCACGATCATCGCCGGGTCCACCGTCATGGTGAGGGTCGCGATGCCGTGCGCGAGCTCGTCGATGAAGCCGTCGAGTTCGTGCTGCGCCTCCGGATCTCCGCCGCGCGCCTTCGCGAAGACCTCGGCGGCGGTCGGCGCCGTGCGCCAGGAGATCTGCCCTGTCTCGGTGTTCAGCCCGCGGAATGCGAGGCGCCCGATGTCTCCCGCGGCGTTGTGGATGCCCCGGCGCGGACGGCCGCCGAGGATCAGGCCCATCGCGATGCGGTTGCCGACCGAGAGGTAGATGACGTCGTCGACCAGCTGCGCGACCCCCAGATGGTGTTCCGCGACGGCTGCCAGACGAACGCCGTTGTCGACGGCGACGGGGCATCCGAACGCCTGCCGCAGCTGCGAGCCGATGTCGATCCCCGACCACTCGGGGATGACGACGGACGTGGTGACGCGGCCCGCGTCGTCGACGATGCCGGGGAGGGAGACGCCGACGGCACGGACGCGCGAGGCGGGGATCGAGACCTCGGCGAGTGTCCGCCGCACGTCGTCGATGACCGCGGCGAGCTTGGAGGCGCCGTCCGCGTGCTGGGCGACGCCGGGGTAGCTGCGCTGCGCGATCACGAGACCGGCCAGGTCGGCGAGCACGACGCGCACGCTCGCGACGCCGATGTCCACACCCACGACGGTTCCTGCGCCGGCGTGGAGCGAGTAGCGCCGGGCCGGGCGCCCCGCTCCGCCGCCGTTCTGCGCGGGGGCGTCGACGACCAGGCCGGACTCGCCGAGGGCGGCGACCGCGTTCTCCACGGAGGTGCGCGAGATCTCGAGCGAGCGGGCCAGCTCGTTGACGGTCGCGGGGCCGCCGTCACGCAGCTGGAGCGCGGATCGCGCGACGATCGAGAGCGGACCGGTCACGGCCATGTGCGGTCCTCCTTCCTCCGTCGTCGGGTGCGATCAAATTAGCACACCGAATTCTCAGATCAAGCTTTGATGTTGACGAACGGGAAACACGCCTGAAACACAGGTCTGCGAACTTGTACTTGACGAATTATCCCATTGCAGTGTCATAATGAACCGTACTCAGCACGGTATAAGCAAAGGAGCACCATGCGCGTCAGCAAGATCACCGGCGTCGTCGCGGGATTCGCGGCCGCCACCCTGTTGGCCGGATGTTCGGCCGGCGGAGGCAACACCGCAGAGGGTGAGCAGGACATCACGGTCTGGCTCTACCCCGTCATCGCCGACGAGGCGGTGCACAAGGACTTCTGGGACTCCACGATCGCGGAGTTCGAGAAGGAGAACGAGAACGTCAACGTCAAGTACGAGATCTTCCCGTGGGCGAACCGCGACGAGGCGCTGCAGACGGCCATCGCCGCCGGCAAGGGCCCCGACGTCGTCTACCTGATCCCCGACCAGCTCGCGGCGTACCAGAAGTCGATCGCACCCCTGAACGACCTGCTCAGCCAGGAGCGTCAGGACGATCTGCTCCCGAACGTCAAGGACTCGGTCACGATCGACGGCGACATCCTCGGTGCGCCGATCCTCACCAGCGCCCAGCCCCTCATCTGCAACGCCGCGGCGTTCGAGGCGGCCGGCGTCACCGAGTATCCCGAGACCTGGGACGACATCGTCGACATCGCGCCGAAGTTCACCGCCGCCGACATGTACGTGCTGAACTACCCGGCCTCCGCCGAGAACACCCTCAACCTGACCTTCTACCCGCTGCTGTGGCAGGCCGGTGGCCAGGTCTACGACGACGAGGGCCAGGTCGGCTTCGACAGCAAGGCCGGCGACGAGGCGCTCACCTTCATCACCGATCTCGCGAAGTCCGGCGCACTCGACCCCGAGGCGCTGACCACCAACGTCCCGCTCGAGCAGACCGCGATCGCCCAGGGCAAGGTCGCCTGCACCTGGAACAACGCCGTGACCGAGGTCGCGCCGTTCTGGGGCGAGGAGAACGTCAAGGTGCTCGCACCGCTCACCGACAAGGAGTCCGTCGCGTACGGCACCGTCGGCTCGCTGTCGGTGCTCAAGGGCTCCAAGGCGCAGGACGCCGCGGCGAAGTTCGCCGAGTTCGCCACCAGCGCCGACGTCGTCGAGCCCTACCTCACCGCCGCAGGCTACTTCTCGGCGCTGAGCACCACCGAGCCGCTGTACGCGGACGCGGACGACCCGCTGCTCGGCGAGGTCGAGAAGTACGTGCCCGACACCACCGTCGGCGAGCTCAGCAGCAGCTCCCGTGCGCTGATGGGCGTGCTCGCCCCGGAGATCCAGGCGGCGCTGCTGGGACAGAAGTCCCCGGCCGATGCGCTGAAGGACGCCGCGGCTGCCGCGGCTCCGCTGGTCCAGAAGTAAGCACCACCCCGGGGGCGTGCGATGAGCCGTCGCACGCCCCCCGTCTCTCTCCGCTCCCGACGTGAGGAATCGACAATGACGACGGCCACAACGGCGCCGAAGCCCGCAGGGCGCGTCACCCGGGTTCTCGCCCGACGGGAAGCCCGCGTGGCCTTCCTGTTCGTGCTCCCCGCCTTCCTGCTCTTCATCGCCTTCCGCTTCGGCCCGAGCATCGCCGGCGTCGCGCTGAGCTTCTTCGACTACGACATCTCCGGCGAGATCGCCTGGCGCGGGCTCGACCACTTCCAGCGCCTCGTCGCCGACCCGCTGTTCTGGCGCGCCCTCGGCACCACCGTGATCTACACCGTGCTGGCCGTGCCGATCGCCCTCGTGCTGTCCACCGTGATGGCCCTCGGGGTGCGCCGCGCCTTCCGCGGCGCGCGCTTCTTCCGGTCGATCTTCTTCCTGCCCGTCATCACGTCGCTGGTGCTCGCCGGCTCGATCTTCGTGTGGATCTTCTCCGCGAACGGACCCTGGTCCGCGCTCATGGCGCCTCTCGGACTCGGCGGCTCCTGGCTCGGCAGCACCGTCCTGGTCATCCCGGCGATCGTCGTGGTCGGCGTCTGGTCGCGCTTCGGCTACGGCATGATGATCATCATCGCCGCGCTGCAGGACGTGCCCCGTGAGCTCGAGGAGGCCGCGCTCGTCGACGGCGCCAACGCCTGGCAGCGCTTCCGGTGGATCATCTTCCCCTACCTGCGCCCCACGTTCTTCTTCCTCGCGGTGATCGAGACGACCGCCGCCTTCCAGGTCTTCGACGTCATCTACGTGATGACCCAGGGCGGCCCGGCCAACGCCAGCTACTCGCTCGTCTACCTGCTGTACGACCAGGGCTTCCGCTACTTCGACTACGGCTATGCGGCCGCCGTCGGCGTCGCCCTGTTCATCATGACCCTCGTGGTCGCCCTCATCCAGCGCCTCGTGATCGGAAAGCAGAAATGACCGCCCTGATCCAGCCGCCCACGCAGACCCCGCCGGCGACCGCGAAGCCGGCCGCCCGCCGCAACCGCTCCTTCCGGGCGCTCGAACCCACCCGCGGCGGCATCGTCCTGCGGTGGATCTGGCTGAGCATCGCCGGCATCCTGAGCTTCTTCCCGTTCTACGCCATGGTCGTCCTCAGCCTGAAGCCCGGCATGGTCGTGGAGCTGCCCGGCTCGCTGCTGCCCTGGACGGACATCTCCTTCGAGTCGTACGAGCAGGTGCTCGGCGGGCAGAACATCCTGGGCTGGCTGTTCAACACGCTCGTCTACTCGCTCGTGTCGGTCGTGGCCGTGCTGTTCCTCTCCGCGCTCGCCGGATACGCCTTCGCCAAGAAGCGCTTCCGCGGCAAGGAGGTCATGTTCTGGTCGTTCCTGGCGATGGTCATGGTGCCGTTCCACGTGACGCTGATCCCGACGTTCATCCTCATGGCGAACCTGGGCGGCATCGACACGTACTGGGGACTCATCCTGCCGACGCTCGCGAACGCGCAGGCGGTGTTCCTGATGCGTCAGTTCATCCAGGGGCTGCCGGACGAGCTGTTCGAGGCCGCCCGCATCGACGGCGCCGGCGAGTTCCGCATCTTCCTGCGGATCGTGCTGCCGCTGTGCAAGCCGATCCTCGCGACGCTGGGCATCTTCGTCTTCCTCTGGCACTGGAACGACTTCCTGTGGCCGCTCATCATCGCCAAGTCGAACTCGATGTTCACCCTCACCGTGGGCATCTCGTCGCTCCAGCAGCAGAACGTGCCGCTGAGCACCATGCTCGCCGGATCCGTCGTCGCTCTGCTGCCCATCTTCCTCGCGTATCTCATCGCTCAGCGGTACGTGCAGGAGGGTGTGACGGGCACAGGGATCAAGGGCTGAGAAGAAGGGAAAGCACCACATGACTCAGCACGCATTCACCTCCGAGGCGGAGCTCGAGGAGGCACTGGCCACGCCGAGCGACGGCCTCATCGCCGACCTCGCTCGCGGTTCCGGAGACCTCGTGATCCTCGGAGCCGGCGGGAAGATGGGCCCGACACTGGCGATGCTCGCCCGTCGCGGGATGGACGCCGCGGGGCGCGCCGACGACGCGGTGTACGCGGTCTCCCGCTTCGGCGACGCCGCCATCCGCGGGCGCCTGGAGGCCGCGGGCGTGACGGTCGTCCCGTTCGACCTGATCGAGAACGACGACTTCTCCACGCTGCCCGACGCCCCCAACGTCGTGTTCATGGTCGGCGCGAAGTTCGGCGCCGCGACCAACGCCTCCTGGGCATGGGAGGTCAACGCCGCCCTGCCCGACCGCGTCGCCCGCCGCTACCGCGACAGTGCGATCTCGGTGCTGTCGACCGGCAACGTCTACCCCTTCCTGCCTGCGTCGTCCGGAGGCGCCTCCGAAGAGGTGCAACCCGCGCCGATCGGCGAGTACGCGCAGTCGTGCCTCGGCCGCGAGCGCGTGTTCGAGTTCGGCGCACAGGAGCGCGGCACCAAGGTCGCGATCATCCGCCTGAACTACGCGGTCGACCTGCGCTACGGCGTGCTCGCCGACATCGGCAGCGCGGTGCATGCGGGTGAGCCCGTCTCCGTCGCCACCGCCAACGTCAACGTGATCTGGCAGGGCTACGCGAACGAGGTCGTGCTGCGCAGCCTCGTGCACGCCTCCACCGACCCGTTCGTGATCAACCTCACCGGCCCCGAGCTGCTGAGCGTCGCCTCGATCGCGCGGCGCTTCGGCGCCGTGTTCGGCCGCGAGGTCACGATCGTCGACGAGGAGCAGCCCACCGCACTGCTCAGTGACGCCCGCCGCTGCATGGCGCTGTTCGGCTACCCGTCCGTCTCGGCCGAGGAGCTCATCCACATGCAGGCCGGATGGATCCGCGACGGTCTGCCGATGATCGCGAAGCCCACCAAGTGGGCCGTGCGGGACGGGAAGTTCTGATGGCCGACGCCGCCGCACGCACCGCCACGGTGCCGACCCTGCGCCGCCCTGCAGCCGCCACCCTCGCCCGCGGCGCCGTGATCCCCGCGCACCCCCTCGCCCTCACCGCCGACCGCACGCTCGACGAGCGCCGCCAGCGCGCGCTGTCCCGCTACTACCTCGACGCGGGTGCCGGCGGACTGGCCGTCGGCGTGCACACGACGCAGTTCGAGATCCGCGACCCCGAGCACGCGCTGTTCGAGCCCGTGCTCGCGCTCGCCGCGGAGGAGATGGACGCCCGCGACGACCCGAGCCTCGTGCGCATCGCCGGGGTGGCCGGTGACACCGCGCAGGCCGTCGCCGAGGCGGAACTCGCCCGCTCGCTCGGCTATGACGCCGTGCTCGTGAGCCCGCGCGTCGCCGGTGCGGACGAAACGGCCCTTCTCGAGCGCGCCAGGGCCGTCGGCGAAGTGCTTCCGCTGGTCGGCTTCTACCTGCAGACCGCGATCGGCGGGCCCGTGCTCGACCGGGAGTTCTGGCGGGAGTTCGCCGCGATCCCCTCGGTCGTCGCCGTGAAGGCCGCCCCGTTCGACCGGTACCGCACGCTCGAACTCGTCCGCGGCGTGGCCGCCTCGGGTCGGGCCGACGAGATCGCCCTCTACACGGGCAACGACGATGCGATCGTCGCCGACCTGCTCTCGGAGTTCCACGTCGACTCCCCGTCCGGCCCCCGCACGCTGCGCTTCGTCGGCGGGCTGCTCGGCCAGTGGGCGGTCGGCACGCGGGCGGCGGTCGCGCTGCTCGAGCGGGCGCATCGGGCGATGGCGGGAGACGCGGAGGCCTACCGCGAGGTCGGACTGCTCGCCTCGGACATGGTCGACGTGAATCAGGCCGTGTTCGATCCGGGCAACGACTTCCACGGCGTGATCGCGGGCGTGCACGAGATGCTCCGCCAGCAGGGCCTGCTCGAGGGCACGTGGTGCCTCGACCCCGGGGAAGGGCTCTCGCCGGGGCAGGCCGACGAGATCACGCGGGTGCGCCGCGCCTACCCGGCCCTGAACGACGACGCCTTCGTCGCCGAGAACCTCGAGGCCTGGCTGCGATGAGCGGCGGGACGAGCGCTCCGACCATGGTCGCGGTCGTCTCGGCGGAGCTCTTCGCGGAGTTCTTCACCGCCGAGGACACGGAGCGGCTGCGGGCGGCGGCCGCGGCTCTGGGTGGGGCGTTCGTGCGCGTCGAACGGCTCGCGGACGCCGCGCTGGAGGAGGCGCGCGTCGTCATCACGAGCTGGGGCGTCGGTCCCTTCGACGAGGCGGTGCTCGCCACGCTGCCGAAGCTGGAGATCGTCGCGCACACCGGCGCGACGATCAAACCCTTCGCGACCGATGCGCTGTTCGACCGCGGCGTGCGCGTCACGCAGGCGGGGGCCGGGATGGCCCGGTCGGTCGCCGAGGTGTCGCTGACCTTCACCCTGGCGCTGCTGCACCGCGTACCCGAGATGCACGACGCGCTGCGCACGGGGGACGGCTGGTATGACGCCGAGACGGTCGGCGTGCAGCATGAGATCCTCGGAGCGCCCATCGCCGTGATCGGCGCCTCGCGCACCGGACGCGCCTACCTCGAACTGATCCGCGCCCTCGGCGCCGCACCGATGCTGGTCGATCCGACCCTCGATGAGGAGGCGGCCACCTCGCTCGGAGCCGAGCTCGTCCCGCTCGACGAAGCGCTGCGGCGCGCGCAGATCGTCGCGGTGCACGCCCCGACCCTGCCGGAGACGCATCACCTGATCGGTCGCCGCGAGCTCGCACGCATGCGCGACGGCGCGGGGCTCGTGAACACCGCGCGGTCCTGGCTGGTCGATGAGGCCGCCCTGATCGCGGAGCTGCGGTCGCGTCGGATCAGCGCCGCGATCGACGTGTTCGACGAGGAGCCGCTGCCCGCGGATCACCCCTTCCGGTCGGCGCCCCGCGTGCTGCTCACCCCGCACCGGGCGGCCGGCACCCGCGAAGGTCGGCTGCGTCAGGGCCGGATCGTCGCCGACGAGCTCGACGCCTTCGTGGTGGGGGCTCCGCTCGCGCACACCATCGACCGCGCCCAGCTGTCCTCGATGGCATGACCGCCGTCGTCGTGCGGTCGGCGCGCGCGGAGGATCAGTCCGCGCTGGCCGTGCTGTGGGCCGAAGCGTTCACCCCGCCGCTCGCCCCCGATCAGTGGCTCGTGGACGCCGACCGCCTGGCGCACACGCTCGTGGCCGAGGACGGCGACGGCGTGTGCGGCTCGATCTACGGGCTGCCGAAGCGGCTGCGGGAGTCCGATGGCGCCGTGGCCAGCGTGCACGCGATCGGCAGCGTCGCGGTCGCGGAGCGCGCACGGGGGAGAGGGCTCGCCCGCCGGCTCGTCTCGGCATCGCTGGAAACAGGCCGGGAGGCCGACTGGGCGCTGCTGTTCACCGGCACCCCCGAGGTGTATCGCTCCAGCGGCTTCACGTCGTTCGCGATGTCCCGCACGCTGGTCGGGCCGTGGTCGGCGGCGTCGGTCGTCGAGGCGGCTGCCGGGGCGATCCTCCGCGAGTCCGTGGGTCTCGGCAGTCTCGGCGCGGTGCACGACGTGTACGAGCGGTCCCGGTCGGGTCAGCTCGTGCTCGCCCCCGTGCGCAGCGACCGCGACTGGACCATGGCGGAGGTCCGGATGCGCGGCGCGACGCTGTACCGGCACGTCGAGGACGCTGCGGTGGTCGGCTATGCCATCGCCGAAGCGCGCGGCGGGGTTGGCCTGCTGCACGAGAGCGCCGTGCTGCCGGACGCGGTCGATCCGGTCGGGGTGCGTCGCGCCCTGCTCGGCGCCGTCGCGGCGGACTGGGCGTCCGCCGGAGTGCGGTCCTGCGACCTCGCCACCCCCGCGCTCGCGGAGGAGGAGGCCGCCGTGCAGGCCTTCGCGCCGGGCGCCGTGCGACAGCACGACCGCACCGGGATGAGCCGTCCGCTGCGACGGGAGCCCCGACTCGACGGCATCCGCCACTTCACGGCGGGCGACTACTTCTGAGCACCCGCTCGGAGGGCACTGGGGACTGGGGACTGATCGGAAACCGCGAGCCGGCCGGACGGCCGGATCGCCTGACCGCGGCGAAGGCGCCGCAAGGAGGATGAGCATGACCCAGCAGGAGATCACCGAGACCACTGCCGCCCTGCGCAGCAGGCGCATGCTGCTCGCCGGATTCGGCGCCGCAGCGCTCGGCGGTGTCGCCGCCGCGACCGCCTCGGCGCCCGCCCAGGCGGCCGGGCCCGCCGTATCCCAGGACGCCTCGGGCGGCAAGAACGTCGCGGTCGGCGGCACCGCGACCGACCTCGCCCAGCGCAAGGGCAAAGAGGGGGAGCTGGTCCGCACCACGGGCTACGGCGCGGCGGGCGACGGCGGCGACGGGCTCTACCGCTTCGTGAAGAAGGACGCTCCGGCCGCGAACGGCGGCACCGTGCTCGCGGCTCCGAAGGGCGGGGCCTGGGTGCTGGTGCACCAGGGTGTCCTCGACTTCCGGATGTTCGGCATCCGGGACGCGAGCGTGAACGCCGACGACGCCCTCGACGCGATGGTGAACGACCCGAGCGTCCACCGCGTCGAAGCGCACAGCGACCTCAACTTCGTCCGCCGGCACAAGTTCACGCGGTCGAACATCGCATTCGACTTCGGCGGTCACCTCATGACGACCGAGGGGATCGAGAACGCCGGGAAGGACGACCCGTTCGCCGCGGTCATGTTCTTCCGCGGCGAGGTGACCGATGCCGTGCAGGAGGCGAAGCTCGGCGAGGTCGTGCCCGACCTCGGCGACATCTTCCCCGTGGCGGACTCCTCGTTCTTCGCGGTCGGGGACTGGTACGCCGCCGAGGTGAACGCGCTGTCGGGTCGCTGGGAGCGCGAGCTGCAGCGGATGGTGCAGGTGACGCAGATCGTCGACGGCACGCACATCCGCATCAACTACAAGAACGGCTGGCCGCTCGGCAAGGACCGCACCATGACCTGGCGCCGGGTCGTGCCCGTGCAGGACGTGACGGTGTCGAACCTGAAGTTCCTCGGCACGGGCACCGACGAGTACACCGGCTCACACCCGCTGGCGTTCGAATACGCGGTGCGCTGCGACGTCGACCACATCGACGGCACCGGCACGTTCTGGCCGCTCATCCAGCGCCGCTGGAACACCTACTACTCGACCGTGAGCTGCACGCTGAAGAACCCGACGTCGGTCACCTGGGGCGGAGCGGGCTACCTGACGCAGCAGATCTACTGCCTCTACGGCTACGTCGCCAACTGCCACACCGCGAACTCCCGGCACCTGAACGACTTCACCGCGAGCGCCTACTGCCTCGTCGAGAACTGCCACGGCGACGGCGACGACCAGGGGCCGTTCGTCACGCACGGCCAGTACGAGCACGACCTCACCTACACCGGCAACTCGGGCCTCATGACGTTCGCGAACTCCGGGGCGGCATGGGGTTCGGCGGCCAAGCGCATCACCGTCCGCAAGCACGTGTGCTCGTGGTTCGTGGCGCGCGTGCGCATCACCGACCTCACCCTCGAAGACGTGCAGGTCATCGGCAAGCCGTCGCTCGCGGGCTCCGGGATGCTGTGGATCAATGCGGACGGCGCGCAGCTGCGGGGGTGCACCGCATCCGACACGCTCATCATCACGCAGGCCAGCGACAACTCGTCTCGTCCGACGATCATCGCCGACTCGCACTTCACCTTCGTGGCTCCCGGCGAGCTCACCAACGCCACGGTGAAGACACCGGTCACTTTCGTCGACACCGTGCTCGATCGGGTGGGCGGGATGAAGATCACCGGAGCGGGTGCGGTGACCTTCCGCGGCTCGACCCTGATCGGCGCCGACGACGCGGCCCCCGTCACCTCGTCCTCTGAGCGACTGCGGTTCGAGGGGTCGACGCTCCGCAACGCGCGCATCGTCGCCGCGCGGACAGAGCGGCAGACGGTCGAGGTGGCCGGATCCGACGTGGCGATCAAGGGGGGGGCGGGCATCGCGAGGACGGGCGACGGCGAGCTGCACCTGACCCTGAGCGACAGCACCTTCCGGGCCGAGGGGTCTGCCACGCACGTCTCGATCACGAAGGGCGCGACCCACTACCGTGCGGTCGGCAACCGCTTCGAAGGAGGAGCGCTCGAGCTGGCGGATGCCGCGTTCGGCACGTCATCCACGCTGCTGCACTCCGCCAACGTGGAGTCCGGCGTCACCCGCACGGCTTTCCCCGCCGAGGGCGCTCGCGTCGTCGACACCGCCAACCTCGCCCTCTGACCCCCGCCCGTGTCCCTCTCCCTGGTGCGAGTGCACGGGATCCTGACGAGTGCACGGCTTCTCGACGTGACGAAGCCGTGCACTCGGCGAGAACCCGTGCACCCGGCCGGGGTGCGGGGGGTGCGGGAGCTAGGGGGTCGGGATGCCGACGAGCTCGGCGCTGCGCTGCCAGAGGGCCTCGGCGAGGGCGGCGTCGTGCACCTGCGGGTTCACGCGCGAGGTGAGGACGCGTTCGTCGTAGTACGCCCCCGAGATCCAGGTCTCGCCCGGAGTGCCCTCGATGAACCACCGCAGGGTCGCACCGCCCTTGTCCGGGCCGATCAGCAGCAGGCGGCGCAACGGAGTCCGGTACACGAGGCGCATGATGCTCGAGGAGTCCGAGGCGAAGTTGGTCTGCACGGTGCCGGGGTGGAACGCCACGGCGCTGAGCCCCTGCGCGTGGAACCTCTCATGCAGGCTCTCGGCGAACAGCACGTTGGCGAGTTTCGCGTCGCCGTAGGCCTTGTTCGGGCTGAAGCGGCGCGCGTTGTCGAGGTCGTCCACGTCGATGTGCCCGAACAGGCGGTGGGCGACGCTCGAGGTGTTGATCACGGCACCGCCGGCCCGCAGCAGCGCGGGCAGCAGCAGGTTCGTGAGCAGGAACGGTGCCAGGTGGTTGACCTGCATCGTCTTCTCGAACCCGTCCACGGTCGGGGTCCGGTCGCCGAAGATGCCCCCGGCGTTGTTGGCCAGCACGTCGATGCCGGTGTCCCCCACGGCGTCGGCGATCCTCGCGGCCAGGGTTCGCACGCCGTCGAGGCGGGCGAAGTCGGCGGTGAACCACTCGGATCCGGTCTCCTCGGCCACGGCACGGGTCTTCTCGACGGAGCGGCCGACCAGGAGGAGACGGTGCGGCGAATCCGCGAGCTGGCGGGCGGCGGCCGCGCCGATGCCGTCGGAGGCGCCGGTGAGGATGATGGTCTTCGCGGACACGGCGGGTCACTCCCCCGCGGAGGACGGCGTGATGCGCTGCACGGCTCTGGTCACATGTTCCGCGATCACGGCACGGGCCTGGTCGGGGTCTCCGCTGGCGATGGCGTCCACGATCTGCTGATGGCTGCGCACATGCTCCTCCTGCTCTGCGGGGTCGAGGGCCGAGTTCGCCGCCTGGATGAAGCCCGTGATGCGGCCGCGCAGCTGCGCGCTGAGCTCGTCGAGGAAGCGATGTTCGGCGAGGTCCGCGAGTGTCTCGTGGAACAGCCTGTCCTGTCGCAGCACTTCGGCGACGTCGCCGGGAGCCGCGTCGGACATCGCCTGGATGATCGCACCGAGCCGCACGGCGGACTCCTCGTTCCACCGTTCCTGCACCCGGATGGCCATGAACTGCTCGAGGACGATCCGCAGGCTCGAGATCTCCTCGAGGTCCTGCGCCGTGAGCTCGGCGACACGGGCGCCGCGGCGGGGTTCGCGCGTGATCAGCCGTTCTTCGGCCAGTCGGGTCAGGGCCTCCCGCACCGGGATGTGGCTGACGCCGAGGCGATCCGCGAGCTTCCGCTCGACCAGCCGCTCGCCCGGGGCGAGCTCTCCCGAATGGATGGCTGCGCGCAGCTCGTCGGCGACCTGTTCGGCGATGTTCTGATCCGAGACGCTGCGCATCCGTGTGCCCTCCTCGATCCGCGGCGCGTTTCACCTGTCGGCCGGGCGGAATCGTTCGCTCGATGCTATGGCATTTTCACAAACGCTGGACACTGTGGAGCATTTGCTAGATGCTATAGCAAAGCGGTCCCCTCGAGCGATGACGAAGGAGTTTTCATGTCCGGCACCGGCACCACCCCCGACACCCGCACCGCGGACCAGGTCGGCGCATCCGCCATGAAGAAGGCGATCTGGCGGCTCGGCCCCTTCCTCGGCCTGCTCTACCTCGTCGCCTACATCGACCGGAACAACGCCGGCTTCGCGAAGCTGGAGATGACGGCCGCTCTGCAGATCACGGAGGCCGCGTTCGGCTTCGCCGCCGGCATCTTCTTCATCGGATACCTGCTGTTCGAAGTGCCGAGCAACCTGCTGCTGGAGAGGTTCGGCGCCCGCAAGTGGATCGCCCGGATCATGATCTCCTGGGGCATCGTGGCCGCCCTCACCGCGTTCGTGCAGGATGCGACGCAGTTCGCCATCGCCCGCTTCGTCCTCGGCATCGCGGAGGCCGGGTTCTTCCCCGGTGTGCTGCTCTATCTCACGCTCTGGTTCCCGCGGCAGTACCGCACCCAGGTGCTCGCGGTGTTCGTGCTCTCGAACCCGATCGCGAACGCGGTGGCTGCACCGCTGTCGGGCTGGATGCTCGAGCTGCACGGACTGTGGGGGCTCGACGGCTGGCAGCTCGTGTTCCTCCTGCAGGGCGTTCCGGCCGTGCTCCTCGCGTTCGTGGTGTTCTTCTGGCTTCCCGACCGCCCGCAGGATGCGCGTTGGCTCGATCGCGCGGAACAGCGCTGGATCAGCGACACCCTGGCCGCCGAGACCGCAGCCACCGAGCAGAAGCACGGGCGCCTGCGGCTGCGCGAGGTGTTCAGCAACGGTCGCCTGTGGACGCTCATCGTGCTCTTCTTCGGCGTCGTGTTCGGCGCCTACGGACTGGGCATGTGGCTGCCGACGATCGTGAAGAGCATGGGCGACTTCTCCAACTCGACCACGGGCTGGCTCGTCGCTTTGCCGAACCTGTGCGCGGCGCTCGTGATGCTGCCGTGGGAACGCGCCGCGCGGAAGCAGGGCAACATCCCGCTGCAGATCGGCATCACGCTCACCATCACCGCTCTGTCGCTGATGGCGGCGGTCGCGGCGCAGGACACCCCGATCCTGGCGCTCATCGCCCTGTGCATCGGCATGTCGGCGCTGTTCTCCACGACGCCCCTGTTCTGGAGCCTCCCGCCCATGGTGCTCACGGGCACTGCGGCCGCCGCCGGGTTGGCGTTCATCAACTCGGTCGGCAACCTCGCCGGCTTCGCGGGCCCCTACGCGATCGGCTGGATCAGCCAGACCACGGGCTCGGCGATCTGGGGACTGCTCCTGATCGCGGCGCTCACTCTCCTCGGCGCGACCATCGCCTTCGTGCTGAGCCGGCGCGCGGACTTCACGGTTCCCGCCGAGGTGCAGCTGTCCGCGGACGCGGCGTCCACGGTGCGATGACGGAAGGAGTGGATATGACCGACACCTCGACCACGACGGATCCACCTGCGGGGACGACCTCCCCGGACGCGGCCACGGGCGTGCGCTCCTCCGGTCGCCGCGCCCTCATGGCAGGACTCGGGGCGGTCGCCCTCGGCACGGCCGGCGCGATCGCGAGCACGGCACCGGCGCAGGCCGCTCCCGTCGCCACCGGCGCCAAGGACGTCACGCGAGCGGAGTCCGTCGCCGATCTGGCCCGTCTCCGCGCGCGCGACGGCGAGGTCGCGATCGTGGCCGGCTATCGGGAGCCCGGAGACGCGGGACTCCTCGTGTACGTGGGGAGCGAGGACGGCGAGCTCGCAGCCAACGGGGGCACGGTGATCGGCGGGAAGCACGGCACCCGCTGGATCCTGCAGCACGACGGGACGGTCGACTTCCGGGTCTTCGGCATCACGGGTCCGGAGAAGCCGGCCGACGATGCGCTCGCCGCGATGGTGAACGACCCCCGCATCCGACGGATCCAGGCGAGCACGGATCTGCTGTTCCGGCGACGGCACCGCTTCACGCGGTCCCACCTCGAGATCGACTTCGGCGGTCATCTCCTCACGACGGACGGGATCGAGCAGAACACGCACGACAACCCGTTCGGGGCGGTCATGTTCTTCACCGGAGTGTCGAAGGACGTCGTGGTCGAGCATGCGCTGGCCGAGGCCTGGCCCGAGCTGACGGACGCCGTGGCCGTGCCCGATGCGTCGCGCTTCCCCGTCGACTCCTGGTGGGCGGTGCAGTGCGACCCCGTCGCCGGTGGCGGGGCGGATGAGCGCGAGCTGCAGCGGTTCGTGCAGGTGACGCAGCAGATCGACGCGCACCACATCCGGATCGACTACCTCAACGGGTGGCCGCTGGACAAGGGGCGCAAGCTCAGCTGGCGGCAGATGGAACCGGTCGCGGGCGTCCGCATCGCGAACATGCGGTTCCTCGGCGCCGGACCCTTCGACGGTCCGACCGACGGCTCCTTCCCCGACTCGCGGGAGCTCACCGGATCGCACCCGATCGCGTTCGAGTACGCGATCCACTGCGACGTCGCCGACGTGCATGCGAGCCGCACCTGGTGGCCCGTCATCATGCGGCGCTGGAACACGCACTTCACGACGGAACGCTGCTCAGTCGAGAACCCGCCGACCGTGTTCTACGGGGGTGCGGGCTACCTCACGCAGCAGATCTACAGCCTCTACGGCCGGGTGAGCGACTGCACGTCGTCGAACGCCAGGCACCTGAACGACCTCACCGCCAGCGCCTACTGCCTCGTCGAGAACTGCCACGGCGACGGCGACGACCAGGGCGGCAACCCCTTCACCACGCACGGGCAGTACGAGCACGACCTCACCTTCATCGGCAACTCCGGGCTCATGGACATCGCCAACTCCGGGGCGCAGTGGGGCACGTCCGCCAAGCGCATCACGGTGCGCGACCACGTCTGCTCGTGGTTCGTCGCCGGCACGAAGATCACCGATCTGACGCTGGAGAACGTGCGCGTGATCGGCCGCTCGACCTTCGATCCGCAGGCGACCATGACCATCAACGCCGACGGCGCGCAGGTGCGAGGGTGCACCGCGGGACTTCTGGCGATCGGACAGCGGTCGCAGCGCTCATCGCGGCCGACCGTCATCCAGGACTCCACCTTCGCGCTGCCCAAGGATCAGGTGCTGGTGCAGACCCCGGTCACGGCCACCGTCCGCTTCGTCGACTGCACCATCACCGGGATCGACGGCGTGAAGGCGCGGGGGTCTGGGCCGGTCGAGTTCGTGGACTGCCGCCTCAGCGGCCCGGCGGCGGCCGCGCCCTTCGAGATCGGCGCCTCCCGGTTGACCATCCGCGGCGGCTCGGTGCGCGACGTGCGGCTGACCGCGACCGCGGCCCGCGACCAGCTCGTCACGCTGGACGGCGTCGAGCTCGGCACGGAGCGCGCGGACGGAGCCCTGCTCACCCGCGCGGCCGGTGGGGTCATCACCTGGCGCGTGAACGGCGTGACCTCGACGGTGCCGAAGGGCGCGGCGCACCTCGACATCGGGACGGGGATCAACCACGCCCGCGTCACCGGCAGCCAGTTCGTCGGCGGAGGACTGCGGCTGGCGGACGGGTTCGCGGACGCGTCCACCCTGCTCTACACCGACAACGTCGAGCGCGGCGTCGAGACCGTGCTGCCCGCGGCCGGCGACCGCGTGCTGATCGCCGACGTGCTGACGAGCGCCTGAGCCGCGGCATGGAGAACAGGAAGGACCCCTCGTGAACGACACGGCACCGGCCACGCGCCTCGGAGACCGCATCCGCATCCCGCGCACCCGGGCGCGCATCGGTGTCGCCCGGCGCGACATCACGCCGCCCGTCGGCATCCGCGCCAAGAACTGGGGGCCGGCCGACTGGGAGCGGTCCGAGGGCGCGCACCGGCCGTTCGAGCTGACCGCGCTCGCCGTCATCGCCTCGGATGAGCGCCCACGCCTGCTGCTCGCGGTGGACGGCACATGGTGGCGCAGGGTCGCGGATGAACAGGGAGTGCGCGGGGCGATCCTCGACGGTCTCGGCCTCGAGCCCGACCAGCTGATGCTGTCGCTCTCCCATACGCATGCGGGCGCGGTGCTGTGCGCGGCGGATGCACATCTGCCGGGTGGCGAGCTCATCCCCGGGTACCTCGAGGCCCTGGCCGCGGCCGGTATCGCGGCCGGGCGCGAGGCGCTGGAGACCGCGCGACCGGGACTGATCGAGTGGACCACGGGCAGCTGCACCCTCGCGGCGGAACGCGAGCTCGACCTCGACGGCCGCGCCCTCGTGGGGTTCAATCCGCAGGGCACGGCCGACGACACCGTCACGATCGGCCGGATCAGCCTCGACGGCGACGTGCGGGCGACGCTGGTGAACTACGCCTGCCATCCGACGACCCTGGCCTGGCAGCACCGGGAGGTGTCGCCGGACTACGTCGGCGCGATGCGCGAGATCGTCGAGGCGGCCACGGGCGCTCCGTGCCTGTTCCTGCAGGGAGCGTCGGGAGAGCTGGCCCCGCGGGAGCAGTACACAGGCGACGTCGCGGTGGCCGACCGCCACGGGCGCTCCCTCGGACACGCGGTGCTCGCCGCGCTGGACGCCCTGCCGCAGCCGGGGGAGGAGCTGACGCTGGACGGCGTCGTCGAGTCGGGGGCACCGCTCGCGATGTGGACCGGAGCTCCGGCGGACGGCGGCGAAGGTGCAGCAGGGATCGTGTCCGCGGTCGAACTGCCGCTGCGCGACCTGCCCACCCTGGACGAGCTCGCCGCGGAGTGGAAGGACATCGATCCGCGGTCGCGCGAGGAGCGTCTCGGGCGTGCCCGCAACCTCCGTGACGGCTACATCGACGGCCCGACCGTGCAGCATCCGGTCTGGGCCTGGCGGCTGGGCGACGCGGTGATCGTGGGGCATCCGGGCGAGGCTTACTCCCGGCTGCAGACGACCCTGCGGGAGCGGTTCCCCGGCACACCGATCGTGGTGATGAACCTCACGAACGGCCCGGGTTTCGTGTACCTCCCGACCCGCGAGGCCTACGACCGCGGGGCCTACCAGTCCTGGCAGACCCCCCTGGCTCCCGGCGCCCTGGAGCTTCTGGAGTCCCACGCGGTCTCTCTGGTCGCCGGACTCATCTGACCCCGCTCCGGTCGCGATATTCCAGGGATTTCGGGCCCATTTGGCTGGAATATCGCGACCGGAGCTCAATTGAAGGAGAACAACAGCATGACGCAGCTTCCCGTCGCCATCGTCACCGGAGGATCGGCCGGCATCGGCTGGGAGATCGGACAGCGCCTCGCCGCGGACGGCTACCGGGTCGTCGCGACCGACCGGGTCCCGGGGCTCACGGCGGCCGACAACCCCGCCGGGATCCTCTGGCGGGAGCTCGACGTGACGGATCACGCCGCCGTCGACCGGGTGTTCGGTGAGATCGAGACGGAGCTCGGACCCATCGAGGTGCTCGTGAACAACGCCGGGATCCAACGGCACCGCGGCATCGAGGACCTCACGTGGGAGGAGTGGTCCGCCGTGGTCGACGTGAACCTGCACGGGGTGTTCTCCGCGCTCCAGGCCGCGGGGAAGCGGATGCTCGACCGCGGCGAGGGGCGGATCGTCAACATCTCCTCCATCTCCTCGCGCGGCTCCGCGGGGCGGGCGCCCTATGCCACGACCAAGGCTGCCGTGATCGGACTCACCTCGACGGCCGGAGCGGAATGGGCGGCTCGGGGTGTGCGCGTGAACGCGGTCGCTCCGGGCTACGTCGACACCGGTGTCTTCCGGCACGGCGTCGAGCAGGGCACCCTGAGCCTCGAGACGATCCTGTCGCGCATCCCGGCGAAGCGCCTGGCCGAGGCGAGCGAGATCGCAGCCGCCGTCAGCTTCCTCGTGTCCGACCAGTCGCGGTACATGAACGGGCAGACTCTGTACGTCGACGGCGGGTTCATGGTGGACTACGGCGTGCCCCTCGCGAAGAAGCCCGAATGAGCGCCGTCGCCCGGATCGACACGGCCACCGCCGTGCTGTCCCTGCCCGCGCCGCTGCACCTCGGGGCGATGACGGTCACGCGACGGGAGTACTCGGCGGTGCAGGTCACGGCCGACGACGGGACGACCGGGATCGCGTACTGCCTGTCGCGCGAGGCTCCGATGACCGAGATCGTCGAACGGCTCGTGGCCCCGCACGCGCTCGGCGCGGAGACGGACGACCCCGCGGCCGCGTGGGAGAGGATGCTGCGCGGCAGTGCGATCGTCGGTCGGGTCGGACTCGTCAGGCGGGCCATCGGCCTGGTCGACATCGCCCTGTGGGACATCGCCGCCCGGCAGCAGGGTGCGCCGCTGTGGAAGCTGCTCGGCACCGGCGACGCCCCGCGCGAGGCCATGCTCGTCGCCGCGTATCCCTCGCCCGACCGCACTCCGCGAGCGGTCGCCGACGAGGTTCTCCGCCAGGCAGCCGGCTGGTCGCAGGTGAAGATCTCCCGCATTCCGGATCCGGCATACATGCGCGAGCTGCTGGCGATCCTCAACGCCGAGCTGCCCTCGACCACCGGACTCGTGGTCGATGTCGGGTTCGGCTGGCCCGACGCCGACACCGCGCTGGCGGAGATCACGCAGTGGGGAGGCCCGCGCCTCGCCTGGCTCGAGGACCCGCTGCTCCCCGAGGACGCCGCCGGCGTCGCCCGCATCCGTCAGGGCTCCGGCCTTCCGGTGGCGGTGGGTGACGAGGTCACCGACCCGGCGGTGCTGCAGGCGCTGGTCGAGGTCGGCGGAGTGGAGGCGCTGCGGCTGGACGTCGTGGCCATCGGCGGCATCACTCCCGCGCGCGAGCTGATCGCCTGGGCGGCCGAGCGCGGAGTCCCCGTATCGGGCCACGTGTATCCCGAGGTGACCGCCCACCTGGGCATCCAGGTCGAGACGTTCGCCCGCGGGGTGAACCCCTACGATCCGGCGCCGTCGTTCATCACGGAGGGTCCGCGATTCGACGGGACCATCACCCCTCTCACGACTCCGGGACTCGGCTTCGGCCTCGACCCCGCCGTCTTCCGATTCGGAAAGGACTGACATGGCAGACTCCGCACGCAGCGTCGTGGTCACCGGCAGCGGCAAGGGCATCGGCCGGGCTATCGCCGAGCGCCTCACCGCCGACGGCTGGACGGTCGTCGGTCTCGAGCGCTCACCCGGCTCGGGAACCGTGGAGGAGGGCATCGTGGCGGAGGTCGTGCTCGGCGATGCGTCGGATCGCTCGGCTCACGAGCGCGCCGCCGCCGCCGCCCGCGCCAGGGCTCCGCTCGCCGGCTGGGTGAACAACGCCGGGATCACGAAGCGCACCCCATTGCACGACCTGGATGAGACCGTGGTGCGGGAGGTCATCGACATCAACGGGTTCGGCTACATCTGGGGGTGCTCGGCGGCGGTGTCCGCGTTCGTCGATCAGGGCCTCCCGGGGGCGATCGTGAACGTCGGGTCGATCCACGGCCGGTCCAGCTTCGTCGACCACGCGGCGTACGAGTTCACGAAGGGCGGCATCGACGCCCTGACCCGCAGCGTCGCCGTGACGTATGGCGGTTTGGGAATACGCGCGAACACGGTGGCTCCGGGCGGCGTCCGTACGCCCCACCTGGAGTCCCAGATCGCCAGGGCCGCCGATCCCGCCGCCGAGGAGCGTGCGCTCGCGGAGGGGCCGCCGATGGGGCGCATCGCGCGCGCCGAAGAGGTGGCCGCGGTCACCGCGTTCCTCCTCTCCGACGAGGCTCCGTACCTCTCGGGACAGTCGATCGCGGTCGACGGAGCTTGGACGGCGTCGTTCGGCGACGTCGCCGTCAGCCCCGAGCTGCGGGCTCGCTTCGGCGGCTGATCCGGCTCACCGGAGGTACGCGTCCACCATCAGCGCGCCGCGGATCGCCCGCAGCTGTTCGACGAGGCGCGCGATGCTCTTCGCGTTCACCGAGGACACGGCGAGGTCGTGCGGTCCGAGCGGTTCGAGCTTCCCGGTGCGCAGGCGGATGACCTCCCACCCCGCGGCGCGGAGGGCCCTGTCCTTCCGCAGATCCGCGTCCTGCCGCTTGCCGACGTGCTCCAACCCGTGACGGCCCACCGTGTCGTACTCGACGGCGATGCGCAGCTCCGGCAGCACGATGTCGGGCCAGACCTCGGTGTGGCGGAAGAACGGGCGGGCCACCTTCACGGCGTTCACGGTCGGATCGAACGCGATCGTCGCCGCGAGCTCCGCGCGCAGACGCCCCTCGGCGGCGGACGCGGGTCGCGGCGCACAGACGCTCACGAACGCGGTCCCGGTCGGCAGGTCAGGCGTCTTCGTGCAGAGTGCGGGCGCCGGGCGGCGCGGTCTGCGGGGAAGGGCGCGTGCTTCGCCCAGGACGACGGGCTGGGGGCGGGCGAGCGCCGAGCACTCGGGACACCAGGCCGAGCGGCGTCGCACCGGTCCCGGACGCTCGCGCTGCTCGGTCGGGGTGGCCGCGAAGCGATGCCCGAGCGGACACTCCCAGCACAGCAGCACATCGGCGGCGAGCGGGATCTGCGACAGGACGATGCCGTGGTTCAGCTCGGGGTGGTACTGCCGCACGAGCTCGGGGTATGCCGCCCATCCCGTGCGATACGTGCCCACCTCATACGGAACAGCGCGACCGCGGGAGAACTGCCGTCGCGCCCACCACTGCATCACCGGTTCCGGCACGCGCCGACCCTACCCGTCGGCACCGACACGGCATCCGTCGGGTCGGACGCGTCGCCGATGTCCGCGGTCCGTGCGACGATCCGCACGTCGACGGGAGAACGGGATGCGCGGGGAAGCGACGGTGCTGCACGCCGACCTCGACGCGTTCTACGCCTCCGTCGAGCAGCGTGACGCGCCGGAGCTGCGCGGGCGGCCCGTCATCGTGGGCGGGGGCGTGGTGCTGGCGGCCAGCTACGAGGCGAAGGCGCGCGGTGTCCGCACGGCCATGGGCGGACGCCAGGCCCGCGACCTCTGCCCGGATGCCGTCGTCGTGCCGCCGCGTATGGAGGCCTACTCCGCGGCGAGCAAGGCGGTCTTCTCGATCTTCCGCGACACCACGCCGCTGGTCGAGGGGCTCTCGATCGACGAGGCCTTCCTCGAGGTCGGCGGCCTGCGGCGCATCGCCGGAACGCCCGAGCAGATCGCGGTGCGACTGCGCGAGCGCGTGCGGACGGAGGCCGGACTGGCCATCTCGGTCGGAGTCGCGCGCACCAAGTTCCTCGCCAAGGTCGCCAGTGCGGTGAGCAAGCCGGACGGTCTGCTGATCGTGGAGCCCGAGCGTGAACAGGAGTTCCTGCTGCCCCTCCCGGTGGAGCGGCTGTGGGGCGTGGGGGCGGTGACGGCCGAGAAGCTGCACCGGTACGGCATCCGCACGGTCGGCGAGCTGGCCGAGCTCGAGGCCGCGACGGCGGAGAGGATGCTGGGGAAGGCGACGGGCGCGCACGTGCACGCCCTCGCCCGGCTGAGGGATCCGCGGCCGGTCGACACCACCCGCCGCCGCGGATCGATCGGTTCGCAGCGCGCGCTCGGCAGTCGACCTCGATCGCCCGAGGAACTGGATCTCATCCTCACGCAGATCGTCGATCGGCTCGCGCGGCGTCTGCGCGACGGCGACCGGGTCTGTCGCACGGTGGTGCTGCGTCTGCGCTTCGGCGACTTCACGAAGGCGACGCGCTCGCGCTCCCTCCGGGCTCCGACCGACCGCACCGCCATCCTGCTCACGGTCGCGCGCGCCCTGCTCGCCGTGGCGCACACCGAGATCGCGGAGCGCGGCATCACATTGATCGGCATCTCGCTGTCGCAGCTCGACCGCGTCGACCGGGTGCACCCTGAACTGCCGATCGACTGGGGCGATGAGGCGCGCCTGGACACCGTGCTCGACGATCTCCGCGATCGCTACGGTGCGACGTTGGTCTCGCGGGCGGCGCAGCTCGGCCGCGACCCGGGGTGGTCGTCGCCCGTCCTGCCGGAACACGAGTGAGCACTTCTGGCCCGGCCCCGCCGTGCGAGCCTGCAACGGTTCGAGCCGAAGCTCGCGGATGCGGTGCCCGACCGCGCCGGGTCAGGCCTTGAGCATCGACGCCCGCGCGATGCGTCCGTCCACCACGTCGAAGGTCGCGATGGTCTCGGTCGCGACGCCGGCGTTGATGACCTGCTCCTGCGCGACGACCCACCGGGAACCGAAGAGCACGCTGGTGTCGATGACGCACGAGAGCTCGGGGTTCTGCAGCCGGGGCTCGTAGAAAGCCCGGATCGCGGCCGACCCCACGATGAGCTCCGGCGCCACACCGGTGATCACCGCGTCGTCGGCGTAGGTCGCCACGAACGCGTCGAGGTCGTGCGCGTTGAAGGCGTCGAGCTGCGCCTGCACGGTGTCCAGGGCGGAGCGGTCGAGGGCGGTGCGGTCAGTCAATGCGAACTCCTCCGTTGACGTCATAGGTGGCTCCGGTGATGAAGCGGGAGCGCTCCGAGGCGAGGGATGCGATGATCCAGGCGACGTCCTCCGGCTGTCCGAACGCTCCGAGCGGGATGCCGGCTTCGAGCTTCGCGCGCCCCTCGCCCTGCAGCTGGTCGGTGATGGCGCTGGCCACCGGGCCGGGGGTGACCGCGTTGACGCGGATGCCCTCCGACGCCAGGTGCCGGGCGAAGCTGCGTGTGATCGCGAGGATCGCCCCCTTGCTGGCGGCGTAGTGGATGCCGGTCTGCAGCGCGCCGACCTGTCCGGCGATCGAGGCGATGTTGATCACGGACCGGTCGCCGTCCGCGGCTCGGAGGAGCGGAAGGGCGCCGCGGGTCAGGAAGAACGTGCCGCGGGCGTTGGTCTCGAGGACCAGGTCCCATTCGTCGAAATCGATCTCGTCGTAGGGCGTGTAGGGGCAGACGCCGCCGTTGTTGACGAGCACGTGCAGCGATCCCCACGTGGCGGTGACCTCCGCGACCAGGGCATCGATCGACGCGCGGTCCTGCAGGTCGAGGCGGGACACCCGGACCTCGGGGGCGCCGGCAGTACGGCAGTCCCCGGCGACGCGATGGGCCTCGGCCTCGCGCCCGGCGTAGGTGATCCAGAGGGCGACGCCCTCGCGGGCGAGTTCGAGGGCGGCGGCGGTTCCGATACCGGAACTGGCCCCCGTGATCAGTGCGCGGCGAGCAGTCATGTCATAAACGCTATAGCAACCCGAGCGCAAAGTCAGCCGTCGTGCAGCAATCTGCTAGATGCTATAGCATCGCTCTCATGACCGCGCCTCTCATCCTCGTCAGCGACTGCGACCTGCCGGGAACCGTCATCGAAGACACCCTCCGGCAGGCCGGGCTCCGAGCCGAGCGTGCCGCATCCGGGAGCATCGACGACCTCGCCGTTCTCGGCGCGGACGCCGAAGGCCTGGTCGTGCAGTGGGCGCAGATCACCGCCGACGTCATGGACCGGATGCCGAACCTGCGCATCATCAGCCGCGTCGGCATCGGATACGACATGGTCGACGTGCCGGCCGCCACAGCTCGGGGCATCGCCGTCGCCAACACGCCGAGCTACTGCATCGAAGAGGTGGCCGCCCACACGATCGCAATGATCATGACGCAGGCCCGCGGCCTGCCCGCATACGACCGTGCCGTGCGCGCCGGGACCTGGAAGGCGGTCGACGCGCGGCCGCTCGCGGTGCGCCCGTCGACGACGACCGTGGCCGTGCTCGGGTTCGGGCGCATCGGCTCCATCGTCGCCCGCGGATGCCGTGCCCTGGGGTTCCGCGTCGTCGTCGCCGACCCGTACGCCGCACCCGACGCCGTGCGCGAAGCCGGATGCGAGCTCGTCGAGATCCCGGATGCCGTGGCACAGGCCGACATCCTGACCCTGCACGTGCCGCTGACGGACGCCACGCGCCACCTCATCGACGGACCGGCTCTCGCGACCATGAAGCAGGGCGCCGTGATCGTGAACACCTGCCGCGGACCCCTCATCGACGAGGAAGCGCTCGCGGCCTCGCTGCGCGCCGGGCACCTCGGCGCGGCGGCCCTCGACGTCTTCGCCGGTGAGCCGCTCGCCGACGACTCGCCCCTGCGCGACCTCGAGCAGGTGCTGCTGACCCCGCACGCCGCCTGGTACTCGCCGGAGGCGCTGGCGGATCTCCCCGTGCACGCCGCGGACAACATCATCCGATTCCTCGCCGGGGAGTCCGTCCCGATCGTGAACCCCGCGTACGCCGCGCGCTGACCCCAGGAGCACCCATGGAACTGCTGCGACTCGGATCCCCCGGTCAGGAACGCCCCTTCGTCCGCGACGGGGACACCGTGTACGACCTCGCCTCCCTCACGCCCGACATCGACGGCCCGTTCCTCGGCGCCGACGGCATCGCCCGTGCGCGTGCCGCCCTCGACCGGGGCGAGCTCCCCGCGGCCGACGTCGAGGGGCTTCGCATCGGCGCTCCCATCGCCCGCCCGACCGCCGTCGTGTGCATCGGCCAGAATTACGCGGCGCACGCGGCCGAATCCGGGGCGGAGCCGCCCGCGCACCCCGTGATCTTCTTCAAGCACCCGAACACCGTGGTCGGACCGAACGACGTCGTGCTGCTGCCGCCCGGCGCGGAGAAGGTCGACTGGGAGGTGGAGCTCGCGGTCGTGATCGGCAAGACGGCACGATACTTGCCGTCGGTCGAGGCGGCACGCGACGTCATCGCCGGGTACACCATCTCGAACGACGTGTCGGAGCGGGCGTACCAGCTCGAGGTCTCGGGCGGGCAGTGGTCGAAAGGGAAGTGCTCCGAGACGTTCAACCCTCTCGGCCCCGCGCTCGTGCCGGCGGACGAGGTCGACCCCCAGGCGCTGAGGCTTCGGTCCTTCGTGAACGGCGAGCCGCGCCAGGACTCCTCGACCGCGGACATGATCTTCCCGGTGCTGCAGATCGTGCACGAGCTGAGTCAGTACCTGGTGCTCGAGCCCGGTGACGTCATCAACACCGGGACCCCGCAGGGTGTCGCCCTGTCGGGGAGGTTCCCCTACCTGCAGGACGGCGACGAGATGACGATCGAGATCGACGGACTCGGACGCCAGCAGCAGCGCACGGAGCGCGTCCGGCTCGGCTGATCCGCCCGGCGGCCTGTGTCCGGGGCACGGTTCCCATGGCTGAGTGCACCGTGTCCCGGGCAGAGGCCGTCGGGTGTTCCCCCAGATTCAGGCAATCGCGCGAGATCAGGCAAGTGGCCAGGGTTTCGGCCTGTTCTGGCGGGATCGCCTGACCCTGCGCGCTGGGTGCGGTGCGAGACGCGGGGCTCGAGGCGCAGGGTCCGGGGAGCAGGGTCCGGGGGCAGCATGCCAACATATTGGCCACTCTCCTGAGCCGATTCAGGCAATCGCGCGAGATCAGGCAAGTGGCCAGGGTTTCGGCCTGTTCTGGCGGGATCGCCTGACCCCGCGCGGGATCGCCTGACCCCGCGCGCCCGGCCTGACCCCGCGCGCCCGGTGTGACCCCGCGCGCCCGGTGTGACCCCGCGCGCGGGGTCAGCCGGCGAAGGGGAGGACGGGGATGCCGTGCACGCCGGGGCGCACGGCGAACACCGAGCCGGCCTCGGTGCCGTGGTCGGCGGGGAGGCCCTGTGCGGAGGTGGTGATGTAGAGCGTGCCGAGGTCGTCGTCGCCGAACGTGCACGCGCTGACCTGGGGGACGGGGAGGTCGATCGTCGCGATCAGTTGTCCGGATGCGTCGTAGCCGCGCACCGCGCTTCCGCCCCACAGCGCCACCCACACGCTGCCGTCGGCGGCGATCGTGAGGCCGTCGGGAGAGCCGTCGTCCTCGGCGATGGTCGCGAAGGATCGGCGGCCGCGCAGGTCGCCGTCCGCCACGTCGAACACGTCGATGCGTCCGGTCTCGGTGTCGATGTAATACGCGCGCCGTCCGTCCGGGGCGAAGCCGACGCCGTTCGACACCGTCACGTGGGGCAGGACCGTGGTGATGCCGAGCTCGGCATCCACCCGCAGCAGGCTCGCGGCGCCCGGCGTGGAGTCGTAGCCCATCGAGCCGGCGAGCAGACGTCCGCGCGGGTCGCAGCATCCGTCGTTCATGCGCACCGAGGTGTCGTCGAACAGGGAGGCGGCGGCGCGCGCGTCTCCGTCGACGTCATCCGCGAGATAGAGGGTGCGGGCTCCGACGGCGACCAGTCCGCCCTGGGTCCGGGGGCGTGCGAAGGCGAGGTACTCGTCATCGATGTGCTGGCGGGTCACGCCGTCGGAGCGCAGCGTCAGCAGGTCTCCGGCGTCGCCGTCCACCCAGCGCAGTCCGCCCCATCCCGGCCACCAGATGGGGGCTTCGGCGTGGTGGGCGATCGGTCCGGTGACGTTCTCGGGGGTCATGCGTCCTCGCGGTGCTGTCCGCGCGGCGTGGGCGGCCGCAACGGGTCGGTGACGGGCAGGGGGTCGGCCTCGGGCGGGGCATCCGGCGTCGGCGCGGACGACGCGGGAAGCTCCCTGGCCACCTGCTTCTCGAGCACGGTGACGGCCTCGTCCGAGAGCAGGATGAGGCCGTCGAGCTCTTCGCGCACCCGCTTGTAGGCGACGTTGCGCTCCGCCTGCGTTGCCGACTCGTCGACGGCCACCTTGAGCAGCTGCTGCGCCCGCTCCAGCCGCTTGCGCTCGGGCTCGGTGAAGGTCGAGTCGCGCAGCCGCCTGGCGTCCTTCTCGGCGATCTCGAACGCGACGGCGTAGTCGCCCACGGCCTGCAGATACTCGGTCACCTGCTGCTCCGAGACCTTGGCGTCGGCGGAGGCGGGGCGCAGGGCGTCGGCGGTCTTCTTCGCGCGGAGGAAGGCAGCGGTCAACGGCTGGCGGCCGTCGCTCATGGCGGGATAGGCGATGAGCTTCGCGACGTCGAGCTCGTAGTCGAGCCAGCGCGCCGTGATCTCGTCGTGCTCGGCGAAGAGGCGCGCGACGAGGTCGGCAGGGGCGACGGATGCGGTCGTGTCGACCACGGTGGGTCCGCGCCGCTTGGCCTGCTGGGTCAGTGCGCGCGCCTCGATCTCGGCGGTCTTCAGCTGGGCTTTGATGCGCAGCGTCTCCAGGCGGCGTTCGTGCCGGCGCTTGGAGTTGCGCTCCCACGCCTTCGCGGCCCCGCCGGCCATGCCCATGATCGGGAAGACGAGCCACCAGTAGTGTCCCGCGAAGGTCCAGAAGCCCTGGATGAACTCGTCCATGATGCGTTCAGCCTACTGCGCGGTGTCTCACGCCGAGGGGTGCGGGGCCGTGGCCGCGCACGCGTGCACGAGGATGGAAGCATGCCACCGAGGAACGTCGCGATCGTCGGGCTGGAGAGCAGCCATGCCGAGGAGATCATCCGCCATCTGAACGTCGATGCGGCCGCGGATGCGTCCGTCCGGGTGCAGGCCCTGGTGGCGCATCCGGACGCGGAGCGTACGCGGTTCCTCGCTGCCCTCGGCGGTATCGATCGGATCGTCGACGACCCGGCCGAACTGCGGGGCGAGGTCGACGGCGTCGTGGTGACGTCCAGGGACGGCGCCCAGCACCGGGCGCAGGCGGTGCCGTTCCTCGAAGCGGGCACGCCGGTCTGGGTGGACAAGCCTCTCGCCACCTCGGCCGTCGATGCGGGGGAGATCGTCGCGGCGGCGGAGCGGGGTGGCGCCGCGCTCACCTCGTCGTCCACGCTGCGCTGGTCGGCGGAGATGGCTGCGGCGGCCGACGGGGTGTCGCGGATCGGCGCGCTGCAGTCGGTGCGGGTGACCGGACCCGCCGACGCCGGGCATCCGCACGGAGGGCTCTTCTTCTACGGCATCCATGTCGCGGATCTCGCTCAGCGGCTGCTCCCGGGCGAGCCGGAGCACGTCGCCGTCGACGCGCTCCCCGACGGCGTCGTCGCCACCTACCGGCTGCGGGGAGTGCCGGTGTCGCTGGAGCTGATCCGCCCGACCGCGACGACCCAGGTGCCCTTCCACGTCGCCGCCGTCGGACGGGAGGGCATCGTGAGCCGCGACATCGCCGTCGGGCCCGGGTACATGAAGCCGGCGGCGGATGCCTTCGTCGACATGCTCGTCTCCGGCCGTCAACCGTTGTCCGCGGCGGAGATGCTGGCTCCGATCGTCGTCCTCGAGAGGATCGCGGCGGAGCTCCCCCGGGCGCACTGACACCGTTCGTTCACCGAGCGTTCCATTCGGAGTACGGCGGTCTCGTAATTGCGCGTCACCTTCGGGAGTTGGAATACCGATGTTCTCGGAATGCCGAGACATCTTCCTCCCGAAAGGTCATCATGCGCCGCTTCACCCTGCCCGTCGTCGGCCTCCTGGGCGTGGCCGCCCTCGCTCTCACCGGGTGCCAGAGCCCGACCGCCGAGGCGGCCCCGGCCGACCCCGACGCCCCGATCACGATCGCCACCATCCCGGTCGGCGAGGACCCCACCGCCGAGAACCCGATCGAGGTGTTCGCCGAGCTGCTCGAGAAGGCGACCGGCCGGGACGTCGAGATCACCGACGTCCCCGACTACCTCAGCGTCGTCGAGGCCATCCGCGCCGACCACGTCGACATCGGCATCATGAGCGGCTTCCCTTCCGCGCTCGCCGTCAACACCGGAGAGGTGGATGCGCTGGTCGCGTTCCAGGGCGACGGCAAGCCGGTGTCGACCTGCGTCGTGCTCGACGACTCGCCGATCCAGACGGTCGAGGACCTCGAGGGCAAGACCGTGGCCTTCGCCGATCAGGCCTCCAGCTCGGGGTACTTCATGCCCGTCTACATGCTGCACGAGGCGGGTCTCGAACAGGGCGAGGACTACGAGGCGATCTTCGCGGGCGGCCACGAGGGCAGCTTCGCGGCGCTGGAGCAGGGACAGGTGGATGCCGCGTGCACCGCCGTCATGCTGACCCAGCTCGGCGCCCCGATGTTCCCCTTCGCCGACGGCGAGTGGCGCGCGGTGGGCGAGAGCCCGGCGATGGACATCCAGGGCGCGGTGCTCGGACGCCAGTCGCTCGATGCCGAGACCCGCAAGGTGATCCAGGACGGCATCGCCGAGGTGTTCTCGCCCGAGAACGCCGAGCGGCTCGGGGCGTACGGCTCCTTCGCGGCCGCGCCGCAGAGCGTCGACCCGGAGAGCACGGACTTCGAGTCGTTCGCGGAGATCGCGGCCGTCGCCGGCGTCGAGCTCAAGGACCTCCAGTGACCGTCGCTCCCACCCGGGTGGCAGCTCCGGCGGAGCGAGACGAGATGCGCACGCCGACGGCCGAGGTGCGACAGGCCCTTCCCCTTGTCACCGTCCGCGGGCTGAAGGTCGCGTACGACGCCACGACCGTGCTGGACGGGGTCGACCTCGACCTCTTCCCCGGCGAGATGGTCGCTCTGCTCGGCGCCTCGGGCTCCGGCAAGTCGACGCTGATGCGCAGTCTGACCGGGTTCGCCCCGGTGTCCGCAGGCTCCGTCCGCGTCGCCGGCCACGACGTCACGAACCTCGCCCGCGGCGAACTGCGCACCCTGCGCTCCGAGGTCGGGCAGGTGTTCCAGCAGTTCAACCTGATCCCGCGGCTGAGCGTCCTGACCAACGTCCTCACCGGTGCGCTGCACGGGGCCGGGCCGATCAACCTCGCCGGCGGGTTCTCGAGCGCGCACCGGCGCCGGGCACTGGAGCTGCTCGATCGGGTCGGCATAGCGCACAAGGCGTCCGCCCCCGCCCGGTCGCTCTCCGGCGGACAGCAGCAGCGCGTGGCGATCGCCCGGGCGCTCATGCAGCGGCCCGCCGTGATCCTCGCCGACGAGCCGGTCGCCTCGCTCGACCCGAAACTCGCCGACTCGGTGCTGGGACTGCTGCGGGAGATCGCCACGCAGGACGGCATCCCGGTGCTGGTGAGCCTGCACGTGCTGCCGCTCGCGCTCGCGCACAGCGACCGCATCGTGGGGCTGCGGCACGGCGAGATGCTCGTCTCGGGCGTCACGTCCCAGCTCGAAGCCGCCGCCCTGGAACCGCTGTACGACGACGAGGAGCACCGCGATGACGACCACCACTGAGCCGCGCGCCGACCGCACGGCTCGTCCGCGGCTCGACCCGGCGGAGCGGGCCCGCCTCGAGAGCGCCTTCCGGGTGCCGCGCGCCCGCTTCCTGATCGGCCTCCCCGTCGCGTTCCTCCTGCTGCTCTGGTCGTTCAACGGCGCCCAGTTCAACTTCGTGAAGCTCGGCGAGGGCGCGGTCAACATGGGCGAGTTCCTCTCCCGCCTGTTCCCGCCGGACTTCTCCAAGATCGGCACGATCCTGGCGCTGCTGCTCGAGACGTTCCAGATGGCCGTCGTCGGCACGGTCCTCGGCGCCGTGCTGTCCCTGATCGTCGCGTTCGGCGCCACCTCCACGCTCGCACCGAGGTGGCTGTACTACCCCACGCGGTGGATCATGAACATCATCCGCTCGGTGCCCGACCTGGTCTTCGCGCTGATGTTCGTCTCGGCGGTCGGGCTCGGTCCGTTCGCGGGCATCCTGGCCATGACGCTCGGATCCATCGGCTCGATCGGCAAGATCTTCGCCGAGGCCATGGAACAGGTCGACCGCGGCCCCGTCGTCGCCATGGAGGCGGTCGGCGCGTCGAAGCGGCAGGTCATCCAGTACGGCATCCTGCCGCAGGCCGCACCGCTGCTCACCTCCTACACGCTGCTGCTGTTCGAGGGGAACGTGCGCGGCGCGACGATCCTCGGCCTCGTCGGCGCCGGCGGCATCGGCCTGGAGCTGACCACGGCCATGCGCATGTACGACTACGGCCACCTCAGCGCCATCATCATCTGCATCATCGTGCTCGTCACGCTGATCGACCAGGGCAGCGCCCTCATCCGAAGGAGAATCACATGACCATCATCGACACCGAGCTCGTCCTCAGCGCACCGGTCAACCTGCGCGACCTCGGCGGCATCGCGATCGACGGCGGTGTGCTCCGCGAGGGGCTCGCGATCCGCACGGACGACCTCGCGTACGTGACGGCGGACGTCGCGGACGGCCTCGTCACCGGCGGGCTCACCGCCATCATCGACCTCCGCTCGCCGCTGGAGGTCTCGGTCACCGGTCGCGGTCCGCTCGGACAGCACCCCGTCGCGTACCACCACCTTCCGCTCATCGCCGACGTGGGGGAGTCGATGGACCGGGAGCGTCCTGCCCTCACGCATGAGGCGATGGGGCTGATGTACCAGCGCATGGTCGAAGGCGCGGCACCGCAGCTGGTCATCGCCCTGAACGTGATCGCGCATACGCCGGGCACCGCGGCCTTCCACTGCGCCGCCGGTCGCGATCGCACGGGTGTGCTCGCCGCGATGCTGCTGCTGGCCCTCGGTGCCGCAGACGAGGACATCGTCACCGACTACGCCCGTACCGGCGACAACATGGTCGCGATCATGGCGCGCACCGCCCCCGTGATGGGCGCGATGTGGAAGGCTCTGGGGTTCGACGCCGATGCCATCGACAAGACGTCGTCCCTGCTGGAGGGATCGATGGACGTGTCGATGCGCAGCCTGCTCGACACGCTGCGTGCCCAGCACGGCGACCCGCTGACGCCGCTGCGCGCCGCCGGACTCTCGGATGCCACGATCGCGCGGCTGCGCGGGCGGGCGCTCGCCGCGTGACGACGCCGACGACGGATGCCGGGACTGCGGTCCGCCGCCGCCCCGGCCGTCCGCGGGATGAGGACATCGACGGGCTGATCGTCGCCGCGACGCTGGCCATCATCGACGCGGGCGAGGAGGTCACGGTCTCCCGCGTGGTCGCGCGCAGCGGGGTGAGCAGGGCCGCGCTGTATCGACGCTGGCCCTCGCTCACGCTCCTGATCGCTGCGGCTCTCGACGTCGGGCGCGAGGTGCCCCCGGCCTACCCCGAGGATGCGGATCTGCGGGAGGTTCTCCTCACGGGGCTGGGTCTCGGTGCCGACGGCGTCGCTCCGTCCGCCCCGGGGTACTCCGAGGAGCGGTTCCGGCAGCGGATCCGGCTCGTGATGTCGGACCGCGCCCTGCAGAAGACGTACTGGGATTCGCACGTCTCGCGTCGGCGGGTGCCGCTGCAGAACGCGCTCCGGGTCGGGATCGCCCGCGGTGAGCTGCGGAGTGACCTCGACGTCGAGGCGTGCTTCGATGCGATCGCCGGGGTGGCGTACTACCAGCTCGTCGTGCGGGGCGATCGGATCAGCGATCCTGCGGTCGTGTCCCGACTCCGTGCCGCGATCGAGGTGATCTGGCGCGGCACGGTCTCCTGACCCGCCCGGTCCGCGGTCAGGATCGGGTGAGGTCTTGCGCGAGCATGAGCACGATCCCGCTCGGACCGCGGAGATAGGTGAGCTTGTAGACGTCCTGGTAGTTCGCGACGCCGCGGAGCGGGTGGTATCCGTGACGGGCGGCCACGGCCAGGGACTCGTCGATGTCGTCCACGGAGAAGGCGATGCGGTGCATGCCGATCTCGTTCGGCCGGGTGGGCTCCGTCTCGATCGCGTCGGGGTGGATGTACTCGAACAGCTCGATCTGGCCGCGACCGTCGGGTGTCTGCAGGACGGCGATCTTCGCGTGGTTGCCGTCGAGTCCGACCGCGGTCGACGCCCACTCGCCGCTGACCTCGTCCCTCCCCAGCACGGAGAGGCCGAGATCGGTGAAGAAGGAGATGGCGGCTTCCAGGTCGCGGACGGCGATCCCGACGTTCTCGAGTGCGATGGGCATGGCGGCGATGCTACTCCGCGCCGGCCTCAGTGTCCGAGCTTCTCGGCGCAGGCGACGCAGTACTCGGCGAACGGTCGGGCTTCGAGGCGTGCGGCGGGGATCGTCCTGCCGCAGTTCGCGCAGATCCCGTAGGTGCCGGCATCGACGCGGGCGAGCGCGTCGTCCACCTGGCGGAGCTCGGCGGCCGCGGCTTCGGCCAGGCCCGTCAGGCGCGACCATTCCGAAGACAGGGTGACGCCCTCGGGGTCGTGCTCGTCGTCGTCGTTGGAGCCCTCCCGGTCGTGGGTGAGCTCGTCGAGGGTCGCGGCCGTCGCCCGCATCCGCTCCTCGGCGCGGACCCGCAGCTCGTGCAGGCGTTCGCGGGCGTCGGCGGTCATGCGCCCACTCTAGGCGCGACCGCCGACGCCGGGGCCGTTCCGCGGACGCGCCGGTCAGCGGCTAGGCGGAACGGCCGGAGCCGCGGGTGGTCGGGATGCTGTCGGTCGTCGTCGGCACGGCGACGGCCTTCATGCCGGGGTGGTCGCGCTCGAGCGCTGCACCCTCCATGTCGACGTTCGGCAGGATCCGGTCGAGCCAGCGCGGCAGCCACCAGGCCGAACGGCCGAGGAGGTGCATGAGCGCGGGCATCAGCAGCATCCGCACGACGAACGCGTCGAGCAGCACGCCGAACGCGAGGCCGAAGCCGATCGAGCGGATGATCGTCGACTCCGAGAAGATGAACCCGCCGAACACCGACACCATGATGAGGGCGGCGGCGATCACGACCGAGCGTCCGGCGCGGAAGCCCTGTGCCACGGCATCGCGTGCGGAGGCCCCGTGCACGAACGCCTCCCGCATGCCGGAGGCGAGGAACAGCTGATAGTCCATCGCGAGCCCGAACAGGATGCCGACCAGGATCACGGGCAGGAAGCTGAGGATCGGTCCCGTGCTGTGCAGGCCGATGATCTCGGCGCCCCAGCCGAACTGGAACACCGCCACGATGAGGCCGTACGTCGCGAACAGCGAGAGCACGAAGCCACCGGTCGCGATGAGGGGAACCAGCAGCGAACGGAACACCACGATCATGATCAGCAGCGACAGTCCGACCACCACCACGAGGTACAGCGGCAGCACGTTCGCCAGGGCCTCGGAGATGTCGATGTTGATGGCCGCCTGGCCGGCGACGCCGAGGGTGATGCCGCCGTCGATCTCGGGCAGTGAGCGCAGATCCTGCACCAGCTTCTCGGTCGACGCGCTGTTCGGTCCCTCCTCGGGAAGCACCTGGAACGCGAGCAGGGTGTTGTCGTCGGAGGCGGCGATGGGTGCTACGGCCACCACGTCGTCCTGGTCGGCGATCTTCTCGGCGATCGTGACCTGCGTCGCGAGGAGGTCGTCGTCGCTCACGGCGTCGTCGAGGGTCGCGGTCACCAGCAGCGGACCGTTCGCACCTTCGCCGAACTGCTCGTCGACGGTCTGGAACGCGCGGTAGCTGGTCGAGTCGCTCGGCTCGCTGGAACCGTCGGGCAGGCCGAGACGCATCGATATGGCGGGGATGGCGATGATGAGCAGGGCGACGACGCTCACGACCGCGGTGACGACGGCACGCAGCGTCGACATGCGCTTCACGGGCTTGCCCGCGGCGTGCTCCTGGCCGATCGTGGCGCGCGCCCGACGGCTGAGCAGACGCGGACCGACCAGGCCGAGGATCGCGGGGGCGAGCGTGATGGCGACGAGCACGGCCACCGCGACGCAGACGGCGCCCACGGTTCCCATGAGCCCGAGGAACGGCACACCTGTCACGTTGAGCGCGAGCAGCGCGACGATCACGGTCGTGCCGGCGAAGACCACGGCCGTGCCGGACGTGCCGGTGGCGAGTCCGATCGACTCGCGGACGGGCACGCCGGCGAGCACCTGCTTGCGGTGCCGGTTCACGATGAAGAGCGAGTAGTCGATGCCGACCGCGAGCCCGAGCATGACACCGAGGACCGGGGTCACCGACGCCATGTCGACGACACCCGAGAACGCCAGGGATGCCGTCACGCCGACACCCACGCCGACGATGGCGGTGACGATCGGGAGGGCGGCGGCCACGAGGGAGCCGAGCATGACGATCAGCACGACAGAGGCGAAGGCGAGTCCGACCGCCTCGCCGATGCCGAAGATCTCCGGGACGCCCTGCGCGATGTCGGTGCCGAACTCGACCTCGACGCCGTCGATCGGCTCGTCCTGGAAGTGCGCGATCGCGGACTGCTTCACCTCTTCGGAGAGTTCGAGGCGCGGGTCGACGAACGAGATGTTCACGATCGCGGTCGAGCCGTCTTCGGAGACCACGCCGATGCCGTCGGCGAGGTCGAGGAGCGTGGAGCCGAGCTCGACCTGCTTCTCGTTGTCGTCGAGCTCGGAGCGGTTCGCGTCGAGCGTCTCCTGCTGGGCCTCGAGTTCGGAGAGCTGGCCGTCGAGCGCGGTGAGCTGCGCATCGAGGGCGGCGAGCTGCGCTGCGGGGGCTCCGGCTGCCTCGGCCTGGGCACGGGCGCCCGAGAGCTGCTGCTTGCCGGCCTCCAGCTGGGCGCGGCCGGCGTCGAGCTGGGCCTGACCCGCGTCGAGCTGCGTGCGTCCGTCGTCGATCTGCTTCGTGCCGTCCGCGAGCTTCTGTGCCTGCTCGTCCTGCTGCTGCTGTGCGTCGAATGGATCGACCACGGAGGCGACCCCGTCGAGGTCCTCGGCACTCGCCGCGAGGTCGGAGATCTCCCGCTTCTGCTCGTCCGTGAAGGGTTCGCCGTCATCGGTGCGGTACACGACCGTGCCGGTGCCTCCCGCCGTGTCCGGAAGCTTCTCGGCGAGCTGGTCGGTCACTTCGCCCGAGGCCGTGCCCGGGATGTCGAAGCTGTTGCTCAAGGTGCCGCCGAGCGTGAGGAACGCGCCGACTCCGATGCCGAGGATCACGACCCAGGAGACGATCACCGTCCACGCCCTGCGTGCAGCGAACGAACCCAGACGGAACAGCAGTGCAGCCACGTGATCTCCTTCAGACCTGAAGAGCATACGGCACGTCTCGTCTAGGGATCTGTGGCTATCCTGAACGCATGGTGAACGAGCATCGCAGCGGGCCCGTGCGCAGCACCGTCGCCCGAGAGGCCATCCTCGACGCCACCGCACGACTGTTCCACAACCAGGGGTACGACCGCCTCACGATCGAGGGCATCGCCAAGGAGGCCGGGGTCGGCAAGCAGACCATCTACCGCTGGTGGCCTTCGCGCGGGGCGCTCATCGCCGACTGTCTCGCCGAAGGCCGCCTCATCCCCGTCGACTTCGTCGTGCCCGACACCGGAGACCTCGCCACCGACGTGGAGACCTGGCTGCGCAGCGTGCTCGGCATCCTCGAAGCCCCCGAGGGCGGTGCCCTGCTCCGTTCGCTCGTCGCCGCCGCCACCGAAGACGCGGCGGTCGGCGCCCACCTCGGCGAGAGCCTGGGAGTGGAGAAGTACCTGTCGGAGCGTCTGCGTGGCGGCATCCGGGACGGACAGCTGCCGGAGGAGGCCCCCGTGGAGCAGCTCGGCCGTGCGATCCTCGGGGCCATCATCGTCGAGTCGCTCGGACGCGAGACGCACGACCCCGACTCGGTCGTCGCGTTGGCGCGGTACCTCTTCGATCGCTGAGCGTCCTCCGGGAAGGCGGGCGATGCCCGGAATCGGTGATCGTCGCACGGACGTCCGGGGTCACTCATCGTCAGCCCCTCTTCTCTGGGTGACAGCGCCTTCGCCGGTGTGGGCCTGTCGGCCGGAGTGGTGCCCGTGAACGAATGCGCTGCCATCGGCGCTGCCTCGGGCCCGCCCTCTCCGCGTCCGGATGCGATCGACCGCAGCATCCACCCGGTCTCGGCGCGAGGCGAGCACGAGAGCGGTGCCGTCACCGGCGTGTTCCCAGACCGCCCGCCGCGCCTCCACGAGACGGCCGACCGCGCCGGCCGCGAATCCGCGGAGGAACCCGCTCCTCGCGCGACGTCGTTCGCTCTCGGTACACGCGTGATACCTCTCGCGATGCTCCGCCCACCACGTCCGCATCGCCACCTTCGCCTGCACCTCGAGGGATGCGGTCAGCCTCCGCACCTGAGCCACATCCGAGACATGACCAACGAGATAGAGGATCGAGCCCGCCCCGCGTTCCGCATGAAGCGGGTGGACCGCGCCCAGGGCCAGCGCGACGCCCGTTCCGAGCTCTCGGAAGTCGCGCGCGTATGTGCCGGTGAAGAGGATCTGCTCCTGCACGATCTCCTCGGGCGCCTGCCCCTGTCGTCGCCGCCGCTCATCGACCTGCGCCTGATCGATGCCGTACTTCAGCATCAGCCGCTCGGCGTGCTCCGTCAGCGCCTCCGCCTCCTCCGGCGTGGTGCTCTCGGCCTTCGCCAGCAGCTTCTCGATCAGTTCGAGCTTCCCGTCGCCCATGCCATCCCCTTCGTTCGTGTGCCTCGCATCCTTCACGGGGGTTCCCCCAGGGGCGGGTGCCGCGACGAGTGCGCGCCGGAGAGCGGGGAGAGTTGCAGAGAACCCGCCGCGGTGCAGAACCGGTGTTGGCTCCGCGGCTCTGCGGGGCGGGGGCGTGGCGCCGGGGCTGCGGGCCGGGGTGTGCTGCGGCGGGGGCGGGGTCGCAGTTTCGCGCCGAGGTCGCATGCATGTGCGGGAGCTGTGCGACGCGGATGCGAATCTGCGACGCGGCGCGGGTGGTCGAGGCGGCCTCGAGTGCGGGAGTCGCGGCCTCAGCAGCAGGCGGGCGCCATCACGGACCCGTCGCGGGGTCGCAGTTTCGCACCGAGGTCGCAGCGATGTGCGGGATCTGTGCGACGCGGATGCGAATGTGCGACGGGGGTGCGAAACTGCGACGCGGATGCGAATGTGCGACGCGGGTGCGAATGTGCGACGCGGGTGCGAATCTGCGACGCGGGCCCGGGTCAGCCGAGGAGCAGGGTGAGCACGGTCGCGCCGCCGCCGCCGAGGATCAGCGCGACGATGACGGTCCACGCGATGATGCGGATGCGCCGGTTGCGCTTCTCGCCGAGGTCGCCGTAGTCCTCGCTGAGGCCGTCGCCGCTCATCAGGCCACCGGCTCCGTGACGGTCGGACCGAAGTACGACGGCAGCGTGGCCTGCGAGCGCTCGCGGAGCTCGGCGGCCGAGACGGTGAAGACGTCCTGCACCTCGAGCTGCGGCTCGCTGTCCGTGACCCCGATGCGGGCGACGGGGTAGCCGCGTCCCTCGCAGAGTCCGCGGAACTTCACGTCGTCCTCGCGCGGCACGGTCACGAGCACGCGACCGGTCGACTCGGAGAACAGGGCGGTCGCGGCATCCACGCCGTCGCGCTCGATGATCTCGTTCAGCCAGACGCGGGCACCGACGCCGAAGCGCATGACCCCCTCGGCCAGAGCCTGCGCGAGGCCGCCCTCGGAGAGGTCGTGCGCCGAGGAGATGAGCCACTCGTCACGGGCCGCGGCGAGCAGCCCGGCGAGACGCTTCTCGCCCGCGAGGTCGACCTTCGGAGGCAGGCCGCCGAGGTGCTGGTGCACGACCTCGGCCCACGCGGAACCCGAGAGCTCGGTCGACGTGGTGCCGAGCAGGTAGATGTTCTGCCCCTCGTCCTGCCATCCGGACGGGATGCGGCGGGAGACGTCGTCGATGATGCCGAGCACGCCGACGAGCGGGGTCGGGTGGATCGGCACGTCGCCGGTCTGGTTGTAGAACGAGACGTTGCCGCCGGTGACCGGGGTGCCCAGCTCGTAGCAGCCGTCCGCGAGGCCGTCGACGGTCTGGCCGAACTGCCACATGACCTCGGGGTTCTCGGGGGAGCCGAAGTTCAGGCAGTCGGTGATGGCCGTCGGCACGGCGCCCGTCACGGCGACGTTGCGGTACGCCTCGGCGAGGGCCAGCTGGGCACCCGCGTACGGGTCGAGCTGGCAGTAGCGGCCGTTGGCGTCGGTCGCGATGGAGAAGCCCAGGCCGGACTCCTCGTCCACGCGGATCATGCCGGCGTCGTCGGGGAAGCTCAGGGCCGTGTTGCCGAGCACGTAGTAGTCGTACTGGTTCGTGATCCAGCTCGTGTCGGCGAGGTTCGGGGAGGCGACGAGGTTGAGGAACTGCTCGCGCAGCACGGCCGGCTCGGAAGAGCGCGGCAGCTTCTCGGCGGCGTCGGCCTGCAGGGCGTCGATCCACGTCGGGTACGCGACCGGGCGGTCGTAGACGGGGCCGTCGACCGCGACCGTCGAGGGGTCGACGTCGACGATGCGCTCGCCCTGCCAGTCGATGATGAGGCGTCCGTCGCCGGTGACCTCGCCGAGCACGGAGGTCTCGACCTCCCACTTGTTCACGACCGCCATGAAGGCGTCGAGCTTCTCGGGGGCGACGATCGCCATCATGCGCTCCTGCGACTCCGACATGAGGATCTCCTCCGCCGTGAGCGTGGGGTCGCGCAGCAGCACGTTGTCGAGGGAGACCTTCATGCCGCTGTTGCCGTTGGCCGCGAGCTCGCTGGTCGCGCACGAGATGCCGGCGGCGCCCAGGTCCTGGATCGCCTCGACGAGCTCGCCGCGGTACAGCTCGAGGCAGCACTCGATGAGCACCTTCTCGGCGAAGGGGTCGCCCACCTGCACCGCGGGGCGCTTGGTGGGGCCGCCGTCGGCGAACGTGTCGGAGGCCAGGATGCTGGCACCGCCGATGCCGTCGCCACCCGTGCGGGCGCCGAAGAGGACGACCTTGTTGCCGACGCCGGTCGCGTTGGCGAGCTTGAGGTCTTCGTGGCGCAGAACGCCCACGGCGAGCGCGTTCACGAGGGGGTTGGCCTGGTAGACGGAGTCGAAGACCGTCTCGCCGCCGATGTTCGGAAGGCCCAGGCAGTTGCCGTAGAAGCTGATGCCGCTGGTCACGCCGTGCACGACGCGGGCGGTGTCGGGGTGGTCGATCGCACCGAAGCGCAGGGCGTCCATGACCGCGACCGGGCGGGCGCCCATCGAGATGATGTCGCGGACGATGCCGCCGACGCCGGTGGCCGCGCCCTGGAAGGGCTCGATGAAGGAGGGGTGGTTGTGCGACTCGGCCTTGAAGGTGACGGCCCAGCCCTCGCCGACGTCGACGACGCCCGCGTTCTGGCCCATGCCCACCATGAGCCGTTCCTTCATCTCGTCGGAGACCTTCTGGCCGAAGCGGCGCAGGTAGTTCTTGCTCGACTTGTAGGAGCAGTGCTCCGACCACATCACCGAGTACATCGCCAGCTCGCCCGAGGTGGGTCGGCGGCCGAGGATCTCCTTGATGCGCGCGTACTCGTCGTCCTTGAGTCCGAGGGCGCCGTACGGCTGCTCCTTCTCGGGGGTCGCGATCGCGTTCTCGACGGAGTCGGGGACGTGCTGGGGGGAAGGTGCAGGGGCGGTGGTCACGCGCACTCCAAAGGAAGGGGCCGGCGGGGCAGATTCAGTCTACCGGCGCGGGTGGGGGCCAGATCTCGGGCCGGTGCGGGTGCGGCGGACGGCGTGCGGGCACCGCGTTGCGGTCGTCATCAGATCGTTGTGTACCGCTCCGCAGCCGTCTGTCCGCGTGCCCCTAGGGTGGCAGCGTGCGTGTGCGTCCTCTTGTTCTCTTCAGTCTCGTGACCGTCCTGATCCTGACCGGGTGCGCGCCGGCTCCGGAGGCGTCTCCGAGCCCGTCGGCGGCGTCGGGTTCGCCTTCTCCGACGCCTACTCCCACCGAGGAGCCCGTCGTGGCCCCCGAAGCGGCGTTCGATGTCACGTGCGCCGACGTGAACGACGTGATCGCGAACCTGCTGGGTGGCTCCGTCGGCGGAGAGAAGGACGCCATGGGCCTGACCTCCGCTCCGAACTGGTACCCCGGTCCTGCCCAGCACATGATGCAGCGCGCGGGCGGCATCGCCTGCTCGGCGGGCGATCCCGAACTGTTCGACCCCGAGTCGTCGCCGGACGCCTACTGGGGGATCGCCATCGTCCCGGATGCGCAGCGGATCATCGACGGCACCGCCGAACGCGGCGCGGGTGAGAACGGCGCAACGGGGGTCCGCTGCTATCCGAGCTCCTGCATCATCGACCTCCGCGACGGCGAGGTCCTGATGTCCGGTTCGCTGAGGGCCCCAGGGATCACCGAGGCGGACGAAGGCCGCGTCCGCGCCGCGATCGAGGGCATCCTGGCGTCCGCCGCCAGCACGCTCCGAGAGGTCGAGGTCGGTCCGAGCGAGATCGCCGCTGCGCGCTGCGAGAGCCTGCTCACGGCCGAGGAGGTCGCCGCGGAGCTCGGCACGCACGTCGAGATCACCGACTTCACCATGCTGGGTGGATGGGGCATCCCCGCGGAGGTCTACTACGTGAAGGACGGCGGCCAGCTCTGCCTGTATGCGGAGGGGCTGAACATCTACGAAGACGCCACCCTGGTCTCGTTGACCACGCTTCCAGCCGGTGCGTGGGCCTTCGAGGAATTGGACGGCGCGAGCCCTGAGACCGTCGCGGGCGCGGATGCCGCGCTCTCGAGCGTCGACTTCTACGGTCGCTCCGCGCTCGACGTCCGCGTCGGCCCGGACTGGCTGCGCTTCACGTTCTACGACGGGCGGGCCGCCGCCGACATGATCCCGATCGCGACGATGGCCGTCGAGCACCTGACCCGGGGGCGTCCTTCTCCGCAGTAGGTCCCGGCTCGGGTGGCGGATCAAGAGGAGGAGGAGCCCGCCGCCGCGGTGAAGCGCTCCGCCAGAGCGCCTGCCGCCTCCTTGAGCTGTTCCGGTCCGACGATCGTGAACGGCGCATCGAACCGTGCGACGGCGGCGAGGATCCCCGTCCACGACCACGAGCCCAGCCGCACGCGGCAGGAGCCATCAGCGAGCTCCTCCAGCTCCCCGTCCTCGACCCACGGCTTCACCTCGCGCGCCGGGAGCTCGATCACGACCTCGCCCGTGCACGGCCAGCGATCCTCGGTGCTCGAGCCCTTGGCCCTCGCCGCGAGGTAGGTCTGCGCGTCGGCGGCAGGCAACGGCCGGGGAGCGAATGACGGGCCGGTCGGCACGCGCGGCCGCATCCGGTCGAGACGGAAGGTGCGCCAGTCGTCCGCGTCCCGGTCCCACGCCAGCAGATACCACCGTCCTTCGCGGGCGCCCACGGCGTGCGGCTCCGTGCGGCGGGCGGGACGATCGTCAGCGCCGTAGTCGAATCGCAGCACCTGCCGCTCCCGGACGGCAGCGCTCGCCGCCTCGAGCACGGCCGGATCGACTCTGGTCGTGTTCTCCGATCCCGTGAAGCGGATGCCGTCGACGCGGTGCCGCAGTCGCGAGGGCATCACCTGCCGCACCGTGGCCAGAGCGCGTGCCGCGCCTTCGTCGATGTCGATGCCGCTCGACGGCACGGTCTGGAGGGCGACCGCGATCGCCACCGCCTGCGCGTCGTCGAAGAGGAGCGGGGGCAGTTCCGAGCCGGCGTCCAGACGGTAGCCGCCGTCGGGGCCCTTGATCGCGCGGATCCGATAGCCCAGCTCGCGCAGCCGATCGACGTCGCGGCGCACGGTGCGAGAGCTCACATCCAGCCGGTCGGCGAGCACACGGCCGGGCCAGTCCCGCGGCGTCTGCAGCAGCGACAGCAGCGCGAGCATCCGTGACGAGCTTCCGGTCATGTTCTTCAGTCTGTCGCAGGTAGAGGACAGAAACAGACCTCTACTGTCGAGATCGTTGTCTCAGAGCGGTCCGAACGGCGGGCCGCGACACAAGGAGACAGTCATGACCATCACCACGACCACCCACCTCAACTTCCGCGGCACCGCTCGGGATGCCCTCGACTTCTACCGGTCGGTGTTCGGCGGCACGGTCACCGCCGCCACCTACGGACAGTTCGGCCTGCCGGAGGGCGCGCCCGGTTTCGACAAGCTCGTCTTCGGGCAGCTGGACGCTCCGGGCGGCATCCGCCTGATGGCCTACGACATCCCGGGAATGGACGACGCCGACCCCGCGGCGACGGCCGGGACGACCACGCGCGAGAACGGGGCGACGATCACCGACCGCACGTTCTTCCAGTCCCTGCGCTCGGACTCGCTCGACGAGCTCCGGTCGTCCTGGGACGCCCTCGCCGAAGGTGCGACCGTGATCGAGCCGCTCGCCGCCTCGGCCTGGTCGCCCGGCTTCGGCATGCTCACGGATCGCTTCGGCGTGACCTGGGTCCTCGACGTGCAGCCCTGACGCCTCCTCCGTGGACGGGTGTCGGACGGGACGGATGTCGGACCGGACGGATGTCGGGCGGGACGGATGTCGGACCGGACGGATGTCGGGTCGGACGGATGTCGGGCGGGACGAATGTCGGGCGGATGGACGGATGCCGGAGGGTTCGGGCCCATCCGGTCCGACATCCGTCCCGCGGCCCGACAGGTGTCCGCAGGCTCCGGTGACCGGTCCGACATCCGTCCCGGCGGGGCAGGGGGCGGTCCGACATCCGTCCCGGCGGGGCAGGCCACGGTCCGACATCCGTCCCGGCGGGGCAGGGGGCGGCGGGCGTCAGGCGGGGGGCCAGGCGGGGTGCCGGGCCAGGGCCACGCGCGCGGCGAGGTCCGTGCGCACGCGGGAGTCCGGGAGGCCGAGCCCGAGCTCCTCCGCGAGGCCGAGCGCGAGGAGGGCGTGGCCGGCGGCGCTGGGGTGGAACGCGTCGTCGAGCAGTCCCCAGGCGATGTCGTCGTTGCCGGGGCCGGTCCCGGCGGAGAACTCCGCGAACGCGGCGAACTGATCCACGAGGATCACACCCTCCCGCGTGGACACGTCCCGGATCGCCTGCGCGAACTCGCCGATCCTGGCGCGGTCCGGGGCATGCCGGAGGTCTGCGGTGGGCGGCGTCTGCAGCACCGGTACGGCCCCCAGAGCGCGCACCCGGCGCACGAAATCCGTGACCGACGAGGCGAATTCCGCGGTCTCGATGACCGGATCCAGCCACTGCGTGGTGCAGTCGTTCGTGCCGATCATCAGGGTCACCACGTCCGGCCGCCAGTGTGCGACGCGGCGGTCGAAGTCGTCCAGGATCAGATCCGCCCGCCATCCGGTGATCGCGGTGTTGATCACGGCATCCTGCACGCGCCCCAGGTCGCCGCGGATGAGCTCATGCAGGTGGTCGACGTAATTCCGCGCACCGCGGGTGTGGATGAGGCCGTGCGTGATCGAGTCGCCCGTGAGCACCCAGGTGAGCGGCGCCCCGGAAGCGAGCAGCCCCCGGAGCGCCGCACGGTCGTCCGTCATCCGGTGACCCTGAGCTGCACGTCGATGAACCGCGGACGGTAGATCGACGCGTCGTCGTACACGTCGCCCACGTTGTCGAACGTGTTGACGTTGTAGGACACCAGGATGCGGTTGCCCTGACGCAGGTTGGGGTGCTCGTGCGCGTTGTACGTGAACACGTCGGGGTCGCCGTAGCTGCCGAGGGCACCGGTCTCGGGCGTGCGGTACAGCTCGACCGGGTCGGTGAACGGTCCGGTCGGCGAGCACGAGGTGCGCGCGACGATGCGGGTGCTGAACAGCTCGGACGTGTCCTGCGTCACCAGCAGGTAGCCGTCGCGGAACGGAGCGACACTGAACTCGTTGGCGACGTAGGGCACCACGGGCACCGCATCCGTCTCGGCCGCCGACCATCCCGTGCCGTTCCAGTACGTCCACGTGCCCTTGAGGCCGTTCCGGTCCTGCGCGCGCGCGACGTAGGCCGACCGCACGCCGCCGGGATCCGCGATGCCGTAGATGTACGTGGTGCCGCGTTCCTCGAGCGTCCAGGACCCCCAGTTGATGCCCGTCGCGGACGGCAGGTCGACGATGGACTCCAGCTGCAGGGTGTCGCCGTCGAGCGTGGCGAGCCGGTTCGCCGTCCAGGCGAAGTCCCACTGGCCGGTGCCGGTGCGGGCGAACTGCAGCAGCGGAACCTGCACGGTCCCGTCACGGCCGGGTGTCGGGTCGCCGATCCAGTACCACTTGCCATCGGGCTCGGGCGGGATGATGCCGGCCGGGTCGTCGGGGGTGCCGCCGGTGATGGTGGTCAGGGTGCCGCGACGGTCCTGCACCACGACCGAGTTGTTCACGAAGGGGGAGTCGGTGGGGCGCGAGCCGTCGGGGTTCACCGTGCCGAGGAAGGTGTCCGAGAAGAACCAGCCCGTCTTCCCCTTGCCCAGCGGCAGGGAGTACGTGCTGTCGCCGCCGGTCCATGCGCCGCCGGTGTCGCCGTAGGTCGTGAAGGCGTCGGTCAGGCTCTGATCCACGCTCGCCGTCGCCGTGAGCGTCTTGTCGACGAGGGAGCACTGACCGGGGCCGTGGCCTCCGCCGTGTCCGCCTCCCGTCGGTACGGCTGCGGTCGCCGGGGCGGCGAACAGCGCGCCGGCGCAGAGGGATGCCGCGGCGAGGGTCGCCGCGATCGTGCGTCTTCTCATGTCGATCACTCCTTCGTGTTCGGGTACTGCTTCGGTGGTGCCGGTCACCGTCCGGGAGCTTCGGTGATGCCTCCGGAGGCGTCGATGTCGTAGGTGCGCGTGCCGACCCGCAGGCCGCGCAGCAGGGCGTGCGGGTCGAGCGCCGCGACGCAGCCCGCCGCGCGCACCGTCCCGTCCGCGGCGACCGAGATCCCGAACAGCGCTTCGATCACGAGCTCGATCCAGGCACCGGACGAGGAGCACGCCCAGTCGATGATGTACGGCAGCTGCGGGGGAGCCTTGCGGGCGCCGCCGTGGATCCCCGGCACGGCCTCCTCGACGAAGTGCGCCTGCCCCATCGGGCCCTGGTTCGCGGTGCGCGACAGCCCTTCGATCCAGTCGGTGAGCACGCCGGGGGCGCCGAGGGCCGCGAGCGCGCGTCCGGCGTCGGCCGGCCATGCGGGGTAGGCGCCGTTCCACTGATGGTCGGGGCGCACGCTGTAGCTCGCATCCGGATCCCACGGCGAGAGCGCGCGCATCCAGTTCTCGGTCTGCAGCTCGCGCTGGAAGAACGCGACCATCTCATCGCGCACGCTCGGCGCCAGGTCGTCGGCGATGGTGGTGCCGACCACGCTGAAGTCGTAGCAGTGCCGCACGGGCAGCCGGGTGCCGTCGGGCTGACCCGCGGTGAAGACTCCCGTGCCGGGAAGGTAGCGGTCGATCACGGCCGGCAGCAGTGCGTCGGCCTCGGCGCGCAAGCGAGCGGATGCCGTCTCATCGCCCTGCAGGTCGGCGAGGTCGGCGGCGGTGCGCATGCTCCACACGTTCGCGGCGTTGAGCCCGGCGACTTCGTGCGTGTACGAGCTGACGCACTCGAGGAGGTTGTCGATCTCGCCGTAGTCCGCGAGCGCGCTGTCCTGCCGCAGGTCCTTCCATGCGGTCGCCCAGTGCCGCACCGACGCGGCGATCGTCTCGTCGGCGACCACCTCGTCGAGGAAAGCCGCATCGCCCGTGAAGCGCACGTAGTCGTGCACGAGGCGCGTCATGGCGTAGTCGTTCACCGAGTACCAGCGCCCGACCGGGCCGCCGGTGAGCGAGGAGGTGCCGAAGTGCGAGTGGATGTCGAGCGAGATCCAGTGCCGCACCTGGGTGCGCATCTCGGCGGGGTCGAGCAGGGCATGGCTGACCGAGCTGAGGCTGTAGTCCCAGATGAACGTGGTGGTGCCCCAGTAGTTCGGCATGAGGGTGTCGTAGGACCGGCCGAGCACGTTGCCCGCGAAGTCGCGGCGGAACCAGATCACGCCCAGCACCGCCCACCAGTACAGGCGACGCAGGGGAGCGGAGGCGGTCTCCAGTACGGGCAGTGCACCGGAGAACTCGTCGTCGTCCGGGTCGAAGGCGGCGCGCAGCTGCCGGTTCCAGAACTCCTCCGCCGCCCGGACCGCACCCGGGACGTCCGCGGCGACCGCCATCCACGTCTCCGCCGCCTCGGCTTCCGAGAGTCCGACCGCCTGCACATATCCGGTGCGCTCGGCGCCTCCGGCCGGGACCGACAGTGTCACGTCGAGGTCGCCGCCGCGCCCGTTCCCGCCGATGCCGACGTCGAACTCCGGGGGCGCCGACCCTGCCGAGGCGTCGGCCACTCCGCTCAGCGCCGCCGATCCGCCGACCAGTCCCTGCACGCTCCAGGCTGCATCGTCCGCCGCGGCGAACACGAGCCGGTCGCCGTCGACGAGCACGCTGTCGCGCTCCGACGGAGACTCCGCATCGAGCCAGGCCGCCGCCGACCGGGTCACCCGCGCCGCGGCCGACAGCCCGATCCGCACCTCCCGCGTTCGCTCGCCCGTGTTCCGCACCGCGATGTCGATCGCCACCGCCGTCCGCCCCGGCACGCACACCGTCGTCGTCTCGATCTCCAGCTCCCCCACGGTCGCGCGTCGCACCACCCGGTCCGGGCGCCACTCGTGCGTCACCGGGACGCCGTACGACGCGAACAGCCGCCCGTCGACGAACAGCACAGCGGTCTGGGTGAGCCCCTGCGACACGGGCGGGAACTGCACGGCGTTGAGGGCGGTGAGGTCATGGTCGACGCGGACGGTGCCGAGCATGTTCGTCAGGCCCGAGGGCGCGATCATGTCGTCATAGTGGTGCGTGACCGCATCGGCGGCCAGATCCTCGACGGTGGGGATGAGCGGATGCATGATGCCTTTCGCGGCGGAGGGGCGGCGGGGTGGGGGTCAGTACTGCCCGAGCGCGAGGCCCTTGGCGAAGAACCGCTGCGTGCACAGGAACAGCACCACCGTGGGGAGCGAGACGAGCACGGCCGCGGCGAGCACGACCGACATCTGCGCGCCGCCGTAGGTGCTCTGCATGCCCGACAGGGTGGTGATGATGGGACGGATGTCGTCGGACTGGCTGAGCGTCAGACCGAGCAGCAGGTCGTTCCACACGAACGTCGCCTGCAGGATGAAGATCGCGACCAGTGCGCTCGACGCCATCGGCAGGTAGAGCCGCGCGAAGATGCGCCAGGTGGTCGCTCCGTCGAGCACCGCGGCCTCGAACACGTTGTGCGCGACGCCGGTGAAGAAGTTGCGCATCACGAACGCCGAGAACGGGATCGAGATCACCGTGTAGATGATGACCATGCCCACACGGGTGTCGAACAGCCCGATGCGCGAGTACGCGTCGAACAGCGGCAGCAGCACCATCTGCAGCGGGAACACGGTGCCGCCGAAGATCACCACGAACCACAGGAACCCGCGCTTGAGACGCAGTGCCACGATCGCGAAGCCGGCCGCCGCGCCGACGAGCACGGCGATGGTCGGCGAGACGATCGAGTAGATGAGGGTGCTCAGGATGCTGTTGCCGAGCCCGGAGAGCTCGAACGCCTGCGCGAAGTTCTCGAAGAGGTGGAAGTCGGTCGGGATCCAGGACTCCTTCGAGGTGAAGGTGAGCGGGTCCTTCATCGCGTTAACGACGAGGAGGTACGCCGGCAGCAGCCACACGATCCCGAGGATGACGAGCACGGCGGTGCGGATGAACTTCGACATCACATCTCCTTCTTCGGGGAGAGCTGCTGGCGCAGGTAGAGCACGGAGGCGAGGAGCGTGATGACGGTGAGGAACACCGCGATCGCGGAGCCGAGTCCGTAGTCGCTGTTCACGAACGTCTCCTTGTACATCGTCAGCGCGAGGGTCTCCGAGACGGTGCCCGGTCCGCCCTTGGTCATGCCCCACACGATGTCGAACGTCTTCAGGCTCGCGACGATCGAGAGTCCGACGACCACGGCGGTCAGCGGACGCAGCATGGGCCACAGGATGCTGGTGAACAGGCGGATCCCGCCGGCCCCGTCGATGCGCGCGGCCTCCAGCGGCTCCTTCGGGATGGCCTGGAGGCCGATCGTGAACAGCAGCGCGTTCACGCCGACGCCCTGCCACGACGAGGCGATGATCATCACGATCGTGTTCAGCGGAGCATCCAGCAGCCACCGTGGCGGATCGGTGACGCCGAACGCGGCGAGCGCCTGGTCGAGCGCCCCGCCGGAGGAGAGGATGAACGACCACACCACGCCGACGCCGATGCCGGACAGGGCGTAGGGGATCAGGAAGGGCAGGCGCAGCCAGATGCCGCCGCCGAGGTTCCAGGTGAGCAGCGCGATCGCCAGGCCGATGCCGACCGGGATGATCAGGGTGCCGATCACCCAGAGCACGGTGTTCATCGCGGAGCCCACGAAGTCGCCGTCGGTGAACATCTCGACGTAGTTGTCGAGCCCGATCCAGTCGGGGCTGCCGAGGCCGTTGTACTCCGTGAAGCTGAGGAACACCGTCCACAGCAGCGGAAGGTAGAGCAGGATCGCGACCAGGATCACGCCCGGGGCGACGAAGCCCCGGGCGGACCACTGGTACGGCGTCTTCTGGTGCGCCATCCGCCCGCTTACTCCTGCTCTGCCCAGTACTTGTCGGCGGTGGCCTGGATCTTCTCCAGGAACGGCATCGGGTCGCCCGGGTTGGCGTTGAACGCGCCGAACTGCTCGATCGCGGTGGTCACGATTTCGGTGGGCATGGCCTCGAAGAACCGGTCGTAGAGCATGTAGTCGTCACCGGCGATCTGCTCGCCGATCTCGGCCAGCGCGGGGTCGGAGACCTTCGCCTTCGGGTTGAACGCCACGTCGCCGTGGGCGTCGTTCCACGCGGTCTGCGCGTCAGGCGACATCCACCATTCGGCGTAGGCGAGTCCGAGGACGCGCTGCTTCGAGTTCTCGGCCGTGCAGATCGGACCCGACTCGACGGCGACCGGGGTGGCATCGAGGTCGTCGCTCACGGCGGGGATGGCGAACATCCCGTAGTCGTCGGAGGTCATGCCCGCGCCCTCGAGGTTGCCCGCGAAGAACGTGCCGAAGTTGATCATGGCGTAGTCGCCCTGCTTCAGGCCGACGGCGGGATCGGTCGTGCTGCCCGCGTCGCTGAACCAGCCGTTCTGCTGCTCCTCGAGCCAGACGTTCATGATGTCGACGATCTCCGGGTCGGTGTACTTGACCTCGCCCGTGGTGAGTCCCTCGTACAGATCGGGGTCGGTCGAGGCGACCAGGTGCTGGAACCACTGGAAGGTGAACAGCACGCTGGTCTGGTAGTACGGGGTGACCCCGGCGTCCTTGAGCGTCTCCGCCGCCGTGTTCAGCTCGTCCCACGTCGTCGGCACCTCGATGCCGTTGTCGGCGAAGGCGGCCTTGTTGTAGAACATGATCCAGTAGGCGATGTTCATCGGCACGCAGTACTGCTTGCCGTCGAACGTGTAGCTGTCGCGCAGGTCCTCGCTCACCCAGCCCTCGTCGACCGCCTTGCTCCAGATGTCGGTGGTCTCGGCGACGAGCCCCTCGTCGACCAGCTGCTTCAGCGAATCGCCGGTGTGCCAGGTGAACAGGCCGGGCGACTTGTCGGTGCGGAACGACTGCTTGATGAACGCGTCGTACTGGTTGGCGTCCGAGTAGCCGGTGGTCTTGAGGGTGATGTCGACGGCGTCGCCGCTGACCTCGTTGAGCGACTCGAAGTCGGGCTTCCACGCCGCTTTGTCGGTGTAGAAGTTCAGCGTGCCGGTCACCTCTCCGCCGTCTCCGGATCCGGAGTCGCCGGAGCAGCCGGCCAGCGCCAGGCTGCCGAGGAGGAGACCGGCCGCGGCGGCGGCGATCTTGCGTCGCGAAATCATTCAGAACTCCCTTGTTCGTTTGGTATCGTTACCAGAAATCTGGATTCACGCTACCAAGGTGATGAGTGCGGTGCAAGGGATTCCTGGGAAGGAGGCCCCTGCGTTCGGGTGGTGCGGCATTGCAGGTGCTGTGTTCAGTTGTCGCTCGTGCGCGAACCGCGCACGTACGCCTTGACGGTCGCGAAGCGGGTGCTGCGCGCGTTCTCGGTGCGCTCGATCCGGTACGCCCCCACGGCCGCCGGGACGATGAACGTCTCGGCGTAGTGGATCGTGAAGGGCTCGAAGGCGCCGGTGGGACTGACGACCCTGACCTCATCCCCCTCGACCAGATTGAGCACGTTGACGGTGCCCTCGGTGTCGTGGTCGGCGCCCTGGGAGAACCAGTGCCGGCGCACCTCGATGAACTCGAGTTCGTGCAGGCCCGTGCTCTCCTCGATCACGTCTCCGTCCGTGCGGATGGTCTCGACCCGGTCGAGGAGATTGTCGCCGACCCAGCTGGTGTCGCGGTCCCACTGGATGTTGCGGGCCCCGTGATCGAGGTGCACGGGGCGCGGGATGCCGTCGAGGCCGACGCGGCCCCAGTCCCAGAGCTTGAAGGTGAAGATGAACGGCGTCGCCGAGATCTCCAGCACCATGGAGTCCGCTCCGGAGCAGTGCACGGTGCCGGCCGGGATCGCGAAGTGGTCGTGCTTGCGGGCCGGGAACGAGTTGATGTACTTGTCGGCGGGGAACGGATGCTCGCCGTCCTGGGCTGTCGCGAGGTCCTGCAGCATCTCGGAGCGGTCGATGCCCTCCTTGGTGCCGAGGTAGACCACCGCGTCGTCTCCCGCGTCGAGCATGTAGTAGCTCTCGTCCTGCGTGTAGTGCATGCCGAACGTGTTCTGGATGTAGTCGGTCAGCGGATGCACCTGCAGGCTGAGGTTGCCGCCGTCCATGGTGTCGAGGAAGTCGAACCGGATCGGGAACTCGGTCCCGAAGCGGGAGAAGGTCTTCGGTCCGAGCAGGTCGACCGGGCGGCTGAACACCAGATCCAGCGCGGGGATCTCGACCACGCCGCCCTCCCCTTCGAGCAGGAGGGAGTTCTCCTCGGGGACGCAGTCGAAGCACCAGGCGTAGTTGTCCTTCGAGGGGTCGAGGCCGATGAGGTTCTTCATCCACTGCCCGCCCCACACGCCGGGGTCGAAGAACGGCACGACGCGGAACGGCCGGTGCGCGGCATCCTTGAGCGCCTGGCGGAACGCGGCGCCGGTGATCATGCCCGCCTCGGGGGAGTCGGGGTGCTGCTCGGCCGGGGCGATCGCGTTGCCGTCGAGGACGAAGTCGACCGTGTCGAACAGGCCGCGCTTGTGGCGGTCGGCCACCCGCCACTCGACGAAGAAGCCGCGCTTGTACTTGCGGAGGTTGTCCTCGTCGGGGTTCGCAGCCCGCCAGTTGGTCGCGCCCTTCCGCTGACGCAGCTGGATCTCCCACCGGGCCATGTCCACCAGCACCGTCGCGGCCGGACCGGCCAGGCGCGGGGCGAGCAGTGCCGCACCCCACCCGATCACGACGGTCGGCGTGTCGGCGAGGGAGGAGGCGAGGGTGTCGAGCTGTCCGGCGTCGTAGAAGTCGTCGAGCGTGAAGTGGCTCATGACGCCGAAGACCCGGTCGTCCGTGAGGTTCGGCGCGATGAGCTGCTCGACCTCCGCCACCGGGCGTGCGGCGACCTCGACGTCGACGAGCGTCCAGTCCGGCAGGGCCCCGCGCACCTGCACGGTGAGGGCTTCGACATCGACGCCCGGGTACGTGTCGACCAGCAGCACCGGGGCGGTGCCCGTCACGCGGGCGCAGGCCTCGGCGAGTTCGGCGGCGGCGGTCCATGCGTCCGCACCGCGGAGGATGCGCTCCCCCTCCGGCAGCGCCACGGTCGGCTGGGTGTCGTAGCGACCTCGGGTCGTGTGCCCTTCGTGCATGTCGCTGATCGGGGTGGTCACTGTTCCTCCTGCGGTGTTGCGGTGTGAAGGTGCCCGGCGCGGGCGAGGACGCTGAGTCCACGCGCGACGGAGAGCTCGGGTTCCGGCGGGACGACGAAACGGGGCGGAGTCAGCGACGGCCACAGGTGCGCGCGCACGTACGCCTCGATGGGTGCACTCACGGCGTCCCCCGCTCGGAGGATGCCGCCCGAGAGGATCACGACCGCCGGATCGTACGAGTGCACGAGCGACGTGACGACCGCGCCCCACACCCGCAGGTACCGCTCCCGGATCTCCCGGTGCGCCTCCCCCGCGAACACCTCCGCCATCGTGACCCGCCCCGCCTGCGTCGCCGAGCCTTGGTCCCGGGTCGCCGAGCCTCGGTCCTGGGTCGGTGATTCTTGGTGCTGGGTCGCGGAGTCTCGGTCCTGGGTCGGTGATTCTTGGTCCTGGGTCGCGGAGTCTTGGTCCTGGGTCGCGGAGTCTTGGACCTGGGTCGCTGAGCTTGTCGAAGCGCCCCCCACGTGCGCCGCTTCGTCCTCCGGTTGGGTGGCCGAAGAGTCGTCCCCCGTCGAAGCGCCCAGCGCCCACGTGCTCGCGAGGGCCTCCCCGCAGCCGATGTTGCCGCAGGGGCAGACGGGTCCGTCGAGGTCGACCGTGAGATGTCCCCCGAGGATCCCGGCATGCCCGGTCCGTCCGCGGAGCGGCATCCCGCCCATCAGGACAGCCGTGCCGATCCCGGTTCCGAGAGTGACGAGCACCGCGTCGCGTGTGCCCGCGGCGCTGCCGGTCGAGGTCTCGCCGATGAGGGCTGCGCGCGCGTCGTTCTCCACCGCCGCCGGGACTCCGAACTCGGCGAGGGACCACGCGCTGAGGTCGAGGTCGCGGAGGAAGTCGTACTTCGCGTTGGCGTGCAGCATCCGCCCGGTGCCGGGTTCGACCACCCCGGGCACGGCGATGCCGACGGCCTCCGGCGCGCCGGTCTGCTCGAGGAGACGGCGCGCTTCGACGGCCGCGGCGGCGAGGTCGGACGGACCACCCTGCACCGCGATGCCTCCCGAGGCGAGCACACGGTGGCCGTCGATCACGGCGAGCTTGATCTCGGTGCCCCCGAAATCGATGCACAGCTCCATCCGGCCTCCTCGTCGATGATTGGTAACGTTATCAACGAGGTTGACGGGTGTCAACACCTTCGTTCACCCGACGATCCGCCGAGGGATGGACGATCCCCCGTCCTTCCTTCACGACTCTGTCCGGGATTCGTCCGGGCCTCGGGGCATTGTCCGGCCGAGGTCCCGGAAAGAGGAGACACCGGCCCCCGGAGAGTCCCGTGCCGCCCCCCTGTTCCCGGTGACGATCGACCGAGGGGTGGACGATCCCCCGTCCTTCCTTTACGACTTCGTCCGGGATTCGTCCGGGCCTCGGGGAATCGTCCCCCGATGCCGAACGGCCGGAGTCAGCGGACGCCGCGGAGGGACACGGGGAGCTCGATGGCGCGGGCTGGGGTCTCGCGTTCGCCGCCGTCGAGTCGGTCGAGGAGGAGCCGTGCGGCGGTGCGTCCGAGCTCGCGAGGGTCGTGGTCGATCACACTGATCGGCACGGGCGAGAGCTCGGCGAGTTCGAAGTCGTCGAAGCTCACGATCTCCGGGAAGTCCGCGGGCGTTCTGGTCCCGTCGCCGAGCTGGGCGCTGATCTCCTTGAGTGCACCGATGGCGTTGCGGTTGTTGGCGCAGAAGATGGCGGTGGGTGGATGCTCCGCGTCGAGCAGGGTGCGCGTGGCCTCGCGGGCCTGGTCCACGGTCTGCTGGTTCGTCGCGACGAGCTGCGGATCCACGGTGACGCCGCGCTCCTCCAGGGCCCGCACGAATCCGGCGTAGCGGCGTCCTCCGGTGAAGATCGACAGGGCGTTGCCGAGGTAGCCGATGCGGGTGTGGCCCCGATCGAGAAGTGATTTCGTTCCCCGATAGGCACCGTCGTCGTCGGCGAGGACCACGCTGTCGGCGGCGAGTCCGTCGATGCGCCGGGAGGCGAGCACCACGGGGACGCCCTGGTTCTGGGAGTGCGCGAGGTGGGCGGAGGTCGTGCCGGCGGGCACCACGATCAGGCCGTCCACGCGGCGGCCGAGGAAGTCGCCGACGAGGTCGGCTTCGCGGGCGGCATCCTCGGAGGTGTTGCCGAGCAGGATGCGGCGTCCGGTCAGGGCCGCCTCCTCTTCGACGCCGAGCGCGAAGGTGCTGTAGTACGGGTTGGCGATGTTCGTGATCGCGACGCCGATCAGTCCGCTGGAGTGACCGGGGCGGATGCTGCGGGCGTTCTCGTTGCGGTGGTAGCCGAGTTCGGCGACCGCTTCCATGACGCGCTGCTGCACGTCGGGCTTGACGTTGAGTCCGCCGGAGAGCGTGCGAGACACGGTCATCGGGCTCACGCCGGCCCGGACCGCCACCTCCTTCACGGTGGGGCGGCGCGCGCGTTCGCTCATACTGCCCTCCGGGGTGTGGTGCCGACGATCCAAGGGAACGTTACCAGCGGCCCCTCGCGCGTGGGAGCGGAGTCGACGTCATGGATGGAAACGCGACGTGCACGGCGGAGCGCCCGTCCGTAGATTGGTCGGACCCTGCCGTGGAGGAGCCATGCCCGACGACTGTCCGTCCCACCCGTTCGATGCGCGTACGCGGATCTCGCTCGACCGGCCGCAGAGCCGCAAGTGGAGCCTGCATCCGGGACGGATCGGCGCCTGGGTGGCGGAGATGGACTTCGGTGTGGCGCCCGTGGTCGCCGAGGCGCTGCACCGGGCGATCGACGACGAGAACCTCGGCTATCTGTCGCCGCCGCAGGCCGCGGAGCTCGGGGAGGCGACGGCCGGGTGGATGCGCGAGGAGTACGGCTGGACCGTCGACCCGGAGCGCGTGCATCCGGTGTCCGACGTCATGGCAGCGCTCGGGGTGGCGGTGCAGGAGTACGCGCCCGCGGGCTCGCCCGTGATCGTGCCCACTCCCGCATATATGCCGTTCCTGACATACCTGCCTGCGATCGGGCATCCGGTGATCGAGGTGCCCGGCGTCGAGGTGGACGGTCGCTGGCAGCATGACCTCCAGCGGATCGACGAGGCGTTCGCTGCGGGGGCGCGGACTCTCGTGCTCTGCAATCCGCACAACCCGACCGGCACGATCGCCGGGCGGGAGGAGCTCGAGGCGATCGCGGAGGTGGTGGAGCGGCATGGCGGACGCGTCTTCGCCGACGAGATCCACGCTCCGCTGCGGTACGACGGTGCGCCGTTCGTGCCCTACGCGTCCGTGTCGGACGCGACGGCCGCGCACACCGTCACAGGGACGAGTGCGTCGAAGGCCTGGAACATCCCGGGGTTGAAGACCGCGCAGTTGATCACCTCGAACGATGCGGATCAGGAGTTGTACCGGCGCTTCGGTTTCGCGGTGCAGCACGGCGCGGCCACTCTCGGCGTCGTGGCGTCGACGGCCGCGTACCGCGCGGGCAAGCCCTGGCTGTCAGACGTGACGGCCTACCTCGACGGGTCGGGGCGGGAGCTGGCGACGCTCGTGGCGGAGCACCTTCCCGGAGCGGTGTACCGGGCGCCCGAGGCGACGTACATCGGATGGATCGACACGAGCGCGCTGGGGATCGACGGTCCGCCGGCGGAGTTCTTCCGGGAGCAGGCGGGAGTCGTGCTCACGGAGGGCCGGCTGCTCGGACGCGGGTACGAGGAGTTCGTGCGGGTGGTGTTCGCGACGCCGCGACCGATCCTGCGGGAGGCGCTCGCCGCGATGGGCGAGGCCGTGCGCGCAGCGAGGCCCTGACCGGCATATCGGACGTGCGGGCCGAGGGTGTCAAGGGCCTCTCGTATGTCCGTCGCCTGACGTAGAAAGGGATCTGAGAGAAGGGATCCCCGCATGGCCGCAGGCGACATCGAGACTTTTCAGCGCAACGGGATCTGGTTCAACCGGATCCAGGGCGAATCGCACACCTTGGGCAGCAGCTTCGAGACCCAGGAGGAAGCCGTGAAGGTCGGACGCGGTGCGGCCGTCGCACGTCAGGTCGCACACAGCGTACGCACCGAGGAGGGTCCGTCGACGGATGACAGCGTCTACGACCGTCACCCCCGCGACCTGATCGGCTGAGCGGCATGGCGTCCGGCTCCGGTCCCACCCTGTCGAGACGAGGCATGCTGCTGCAGGCATGCGTCAACGGCGCTCGCGACATCGCGGAGCATCCGTGGCTGAGTGCGGATGCGACGGTGGTCGCGGCGGATGCCGCTCGCGCCGTCGCGGCCGGAGCTGCCGAGGTGCACGTGCACCCTAAGGACGCCGCCGGCCGCGACAGCCTCGCCCCCGACGATGTCGCGCGGTGGCTGCGAGCTGTGCGGGAGGCGTGCCCCGACGTGCCGGTCGGAGTCACCACAGGGGCCTGGGCGGAGCCGGACGTCGCGCGGCGTCTCGCGGCGATCGAGGCCTGGGAGGAACTGCCCGACTTCGCATCCGTCAACTGGCACGAGGCCGGCGCCGACGATGTGGCTGCGGTCTTGCTCCGGCGAGGCGTCGGCGTCGAGGCCGGGCTGTGGGACGCCGCGGGCTTCGAGGTGTGGAGGCGGTCGCCCGTTCGCGGGGAGTGCCTGCGCGTGCTGATCGAGCTTCCGGATGAGGCGGCCGAGACCGTGCGTGATCACGCCGAGGGGATGATCGCCCACGTCGAGCTGGAAGAACCCGGGGTCCCGATCCTGCTGCATGGCGAGGAGGGGTCGACCTGGCCCGCGTTCGACGTCGCCGTGCAGGGCGGCTGGGATTCGCGGATCGGCCTCGAGGACACGCTCCTGCTCCCCGACGGGAGCACCGCCCCGGGCAATGCCGCGCTCGTCCGGGCCGCTGTCGGGCGGATGCGGGGCGTCTGATCCCGACGGCTCGGTGGATGCGGCATCCTGGGCCCATGTTCAGCGACTCGCTTCTCGCCATCCTCCTCATGAACCTCGGGTATCTGCTGGTCGGGGTCGTCGTCGCCTGGTTGGTGATCTATTCGGCTGTGCGCGCCGCGCTGACATCCCACCGGAAGGCGATGGAGCGGGAAGGACGGCCCGGTCCGGTGTGAGCGGGCCTGCTCAGCGCCCGCCGTCCCACCCAGCCCAGTCCGGGCGGTCGACGATGCAGAAGCGGTTCCCTTCCGGGTCTTCCATGATGACGTAGTCCGCGTCGGCGGGGCGGCCGTCCCAGTGCACCTCCAGCGCGCCGAGCTCCGTGAGCCGACGGACTTCGGCCGCCTGGTCCTCGGCGTAGATGTCGAGGTGGATGCGCGGCGGCAGCACCCGTTCGGAGTGGTGAGCGTCGAGGGCGATGCACGGGGTCTCGGCGTCGCGCGGCTTGAGTATGACCCAGTCGTCTTCGGCGGGGTCCCGTTCCACGTAGTCGAGCGCGGTCTTCCAGAACCGGGCCTGGGCGGGCAGGTCATGGACGCGGAGGACGATCGACACGATCTTCAACATGCGGTCAGCCTAGGTCGGGCGCGGCGAGGATCCACGGGGTTGCATCGACCCGGGGATCGTGCTCAGGGGCGGACCGCGGACGCGCGCATATCGGTACTCTGCGGAGATGGCCGGCGCGTGGGACCCGGGATGTCGTGGCGATTCCGTAGGGTGCGGGGATGAGCATTCCGTCCGAGTCCGGTGCCCCGGCCGACGATCGTGCCGCGGAGCACGCTGCCGTGGTCGACCTCGAAACCGAGGACTGGCAGCAGCGGCAGAGGTTTCTCCGTCGTCTCTCGTGGACCATCTCTTGGGTGCTGCCGGTGCTGGCGCTGATCGTCGGAATCGCCCTGACCGCGAACGGGACGATCGCCCAAGAGACCCCTGCGGGCGGTGGCTTCGTCGACGTGACGTTCCTCACGGTCTGGCCGGCGGGACTCACGCTGCTCGGGAGCGGTTTGCTGGGCACGGTTGCCGTCGCCATCGCCACGGCGGTGCTCGCGGAGAAGCGCGCCACCGCCGGTCCGCCGGCGTCCTAGCCCGCCCCTAGGCGGAGTCCCCGGCTCAGCCGTCCGCTCCCTGCTCCGCGCGACCGAAGTCGCTCGCGAGCCAGGACTCGATCGACGCGAACGGGAACTCGCGCTCCGCATGTGTGCTCGGAAGCGTCCGTGCGGAGCGGATGCGGTCGAGTCGGAACAGCCGCCAGTCGTCGCGGTCGACATCGAATCCCACGACGTACCAGTGGGATCGGCGGAGGAAGTGGCGGTGCGGTTCGATCACCCGCTGCGTCTCCCGGCCGTGCTGGTCGGTGTAATCGAAGGCGATGCGCGCGCCCTGCGCGACCGCGTCCGCGAGAAGTCCGGCGAGCGCCCAGTCGACCGGCGCCGGGTCGGCGCGGAGGATCTGTGTGGACAGCGCGGTCGCGGCCGCACGGCGACGAAGCGCGGGCGGAAGCACCTGTTCGAGCTTGCCTCGTGCGACCGCCGCGGAAGGGTCTTCCGGGCTCCAGGTTTCGAGCACGAGCAGGCTGGTGATGATCGTGGTGACCTCGTCGGCGTCGAGCAGCAGCGGCGGGATCTTCGTTCCGGGGCGGAGCCGGTATCCCGCGCCGGGACCCGGACGGGAGTGGATGTCGTAGCCGAGGTCGCGGAGGCGCTGGGCATCGCGGCGCACGGTCCGGGCGCTCGCGTCGAGGCGTTCGGCGAGCTCGACGACGCTCCACTCGCCGCCGGTCTGGAGCAGGGAGAGCAGATGCAGGGTGCGGTTCGAGGGTGACTCCACGGAATCCATCATCGCTCCGGATGCGGCCAGAATCAGGCCGTATCTGGCTTTACCGTGGTCGGACATCGACGAGAGGACGATCATGCGAATCGCTGTCACCACCCCGAATGGCAATGTCGGCAGCCACCTGACGCGGATGCTGGTGCGAGCCGGCGCCCGCCCGCTGTTGCTCACGCGGCATCCCGACCGGATCGCCGACAAGCTGCGGCCGTATGTCGACATCGCGACCGCGGACTCGCAGGACGCGGCCGCGGTCGTCGCTGCGACCCGTGGCGTTGATGCCCTGTACTGGGTGGATCCGTCCGTCATGTCCGACGACCCGCTCGCCGACTACGACCGCGCCACCGACGCCCTCGTGCGCGCGGTCGAGGCGAACGGGATCCGGCGGGTCGTGTTCCAGAGCAGTGTCGGTGCGGAGAAGCGTCACGGCGCCGGAGAGATCGATGGTCTCGCGGCGACCGAGCTCGCGCTCGATGCCCTCGACATCGACGTCACCCACCTGCGCTGCGGGTACTTCTTCAGCAACCTGCTGCTCGACCAGGAGGCGCTGGAGGCCGGACGGCTGCAGACCGTGCTGCCTCTCGAGGCGCGGATGCCCTGGGTAGCGCCGCGCGACATCGCCGAGGTGGCGGCGCTGACCCTGCTCAACCGGGATTGGACCGGCCGGCGCGTCCAGGCCGTGCACGGTCCTGCGGATCTGAGCTGGCCGCAGGTCGCCGAGATCCTCACGCACGAGCTCGGGCGCGAAGTGGTCGTGGAACGCATCGAGGACGACGACATGCGGCAGGCGCTGCTGTCTGCCGGGATGCCGCCGGCGATGGCGGATGCGGTGCTCGGGATGTCGACCGGACTGCGCGACGACTTCACCCCGGAACAGGAGCGTTCCGTCGTGACGACGACGCCGACCACGCTGCGGTCCTGGGCGCGGGAGGAGCTGCTCGGGGTGTGACGAAACGCCGGTTGTCGTTCGCTATTCGATTCGTTTGAACAGCCGAGGCTGGTCGTCTCGCTCGAGACGAACCCTCACAACGTCTCGCGGCACGCCAACCTCAATCGCGACCCAGGCGCGAGTGACCATCACGCTCTCAGCCCACGTCTGGAGCACGTCCAGCTCGTCCGGTTCTCGTCGGTTAGCGTGTTTCAAGGCGTTGTATGTCGCAACCGTCCGCGCGGCCCACGCGGTCCCCTCGAACGGGAGGGTGTCGCCAACATCGACAAGAATGCGATCGAAGCGTCTCCGAAGGCTTGCTCCTCGAGCTTCACCTTCGGAGCTGCCGTCGCGCATGAGGAGCAGGTAGCCAAGCGCTTCCAGGCCTGGCCCGGTATGGGCCAGGAGGGTGTGCGGATGCGCCTCAACAATGTCGATGCTACTGATCACGGGGTCAAGGGCGCGCGCGAAACTCTCTCGCACGGCTATCCAACGACGAAGACCCTCGGGGCCGATCTCGTCATATCTGATTAGGTGTTTTGGCAAACCACTGTGTTGTGAAACGCGAGGCTCGGCAGGGACGACTACTTTTCGCCACTGGTCCCCATGCGACTTACCGTCGAGCGTCTTGAGCGGATCGTCCTTTCGCATCGCGGACACCGGTACGCATGATTCGTTTTCCCATAGTGAAAGAACGAGCAAATCTCGAATGGCGTTGTGAAGGTTGAGGTGATCGTCCCAGCCCAATGGCTCAGAGCCCTGCGTAACGCAGTGAACGGCATCGAGCAGGACCCGGCGATCACTACCTCTATCCGGACCATACTGCCAGTAAGGGCTCAGTCTGAGTGAGACACCATCGAACAAGCCAATTTCAGTTGCAGGCCTATTGACCGAGCGTATGGCGATGCCGGGTAGCGAATGCGTGTCGAGTTCCTCGACCCAAGAAGTTACTCCAAGCCACTGCCTTAGCCCAGAGATTTCCGTCTGGATACCGTGCGGACGCTCGAACTCAATGTCGCGTTCAACGTCAAGAATGGCGGCCCTCGCCCGGAGGGTTCCACTGCCTGGGCCGAACGCGTTTGCGTGGTATCCCTGCGCCCAACATCGGATGAGTAGCACCGAGCCGTGAGAATCGTGAAAGAGCACGCGTTTTGGCACAGGCCGGGACACATCAGGCTCAGTGCCCTCCAGATAGCCGCCATTTCGGAGGAACCAGTCTGCGTAGGGGACGTCGGGAGTCGACCATGCAATAGTGAGGTCGATTCCCGCCTTAGTTCGTTCGAGAGTCACCTTGACCTCTGGAGTGTCCGGGTACGCGTCGAAGAGGTCGCCAGTTCGCCGCGTTCCCTCCGTCAAGTCGTTAGCCATCTGCCTCTCCTGGCGCCAAACTACCAGGGGCTCCATATGCGAAACGCCCCCGCCGTTCGGGTCGGCGGGGGCGTTGGCTTCGCACGGGTGGTGCTTACTGCACCGACCATCCGCCGTCGGAGGCGAGGATGGCGCCGTTGATGTTGACGGCGTCGTCCGACAGCAGGAACGTGATCGACGCGGCCAGGTGCTCGGCGGTCGCGACGGTGGGGATGGCCTGCTGGAACGGGGCGAGGCGGCCAGAGCCGTACTCGGACATGTTCGGGGGCATCGGGATGCCGGTGGCCACGCCGCCGGGGGCGACGGAGTTCACGCGGATGCCCTTCGGCCCGTACATGAAGGCGGCGGACTTGGTGACCCCGATGATGCCGTGCTTGCTGGCCGTGTAGGCGTTGCCCGAGGCGTTGCCGCGGAGGCCCGCCTCGCTCGAGACGTTGAGGATCGCGCCGCGACCGGCCTTCTCCATGACGGGGATGACCGCGCGCATGAGCTTGAACGGAGCGGTGAGGTTGATCGCGATCACGCGGTCCCACACGGCATCCGGGGTCTCGCCCGCAGGGGAGAAGTCGTCGTTGATGCCGGCGACGTTCGCGAGCCCGTCGATGCGGTCGCCCGCGGCGGCGAGGACGGCGTCGATCGCGTCCTGCTTGGTGAGGTCGCCCGCGACCGTGACGATGTCGGCGTCCGGGAGCTCGGCCTTGAGAGCATCGAGCTTCTCGGCGGCGATGTCACCGGCGATCACGCGTCCGCCTTCGCGGGCGATGCGCGAGGCGGTGGCCTTGCCGATGCCGGACGCGGCGCCCGTGACGATCACGGTCTTGCCGGCGAAGCGGCCGGCCGTGACCTTCTCGGCCCAGCCCTCGGAGGCGTCGTCTTCGGGGATCTCGCCGTTGTTCGCGGCACGGACGAGGTCATCGACGACCGACTGCGGGAGCTGGCCCTGGCTCATGGCGACGAGCTGCTGCAGGGGGAGTCCGAGCACGGGGGTGAGGAGCTCGGGGTCGGCGCCCGTCTGCTCGAAGAGGCCACGGATGAGCGGGCCGCCGGTGGGGTCGTTCATCCAGTCGCCGATGGTGGAGTGTGCGGTGAGGGCCATGCTCTTTCTCCTTGCTCGGGTTTCGCAACGGTGCGTCTACTTATGTTCCAGTGTACGCCTCTGTACGCTCGAATGGTGCCCCGTCCTCGCAGTGAAAAGGCCCGCCAGTCCGTGCTGGAGGCGATGCGTCGTGCGCTCGCCGCAGACGGCTACGAGGCCGTGACGATCGAGGGTCTCGCCGAGTCGGCGGAGGTGTCGAAGCAGACGATCTACCGGTGGTGGCCGTCGAAGGCCGCGATCCTCGGGGAAGCGCTGCTCGAAGGCTCGGTCCCCGGGTCGGACGCGGTCGTGCCGATGACGAACGACCTCGGCGCGGACCTGCGCGCGTGGTTCACGGCGGTGTCCGCGGGGCTGGCTCGGCCCGAGGGCGTGTCGCTGGCGCGGGCGCTCATCGAGGTGACGGCGGCTGATCCGGAGTTGGGGCTCGTGTTGAATGAGCGGCTGGCGGCGCCCATCCGGGAGTGGGTGGCGGAGCGGATCGCTCGCGGACGCGCGGACGGAGACGTGCGCGCAGACGTGGATGCCGCCGCGGTCGCGGACGAGTTCATCGCGATCGCGTCGTACTCCGCTCTGATCGGGCAACCGTTGAGCGCGGAGCGGGTGGAGGAGACCGTGGTGCGGCTGCTGCGGGGGATCGCGGGGTAAGTGTGGGCTCTCGCCGATGGGCGCTGATTCAGCCGGGTTGGGCGCGCGAGGTATGCGGGGAGTTGGCGACCAACACGGGGTTCGGCAGCAACTCAAGAATATTGCTATGCCCTCATATGTGTGATTAGTTCCTCTGCGTGAGAACAGCGCGAATCGCATCGTCGAAACGGACGTGTCGCTCCGTCGTCATGGCCGGGTTTGGCCATCAGCCTTCTGACTGCTGCTTCCCTCGGTTCTTTCCTCGGCCGAGCAGCTGGTCGTTCTCGCGGAGTGGGAGAGTCACCAGCGCTGTCGCGTACATGCAGATGGATTGCCGGTCGTTCGTCTACACGAGCTCCGGGTCCTTCGGACTGCCCTAAGGAGTCAGGGTTGTGGATGCATCGCTCTTCAGCTGGTGGGGTCTCTTCGTCAGCGCGGCCGTGGTTGTCGCGATTCTCGTCAGCGCATACTTCCTCGTGCGCGGCGTTGCCCGATTCGTCCAGCGTCGGACGGATGGGCGCATCCAGCACCATCCACGTCGCGATCGGTGAGCGCCGCCCAAAGTGGACGCTGTGGCTTTCGTCGTAGCGGCAGCTCTTCTCGCCTGGGGAGCGTTGGTTGGACGAGTCGGAAGACGGGTGGGCATTCTCCTCGCCATCGTGCCGATCCTGGTGTGGTTCGTGGTCATCGGGTGGTTCGCCTGGTCAGGCGCCCTTGACCGCGCCGCCGGGGACGCGCTTCCCGTCTATCTCTTGATCGGTCTCTTCGCGTTTCTCATCGGGGTGGGGCTCGCCCGCCGGCGCAAGCCCCCGAGCGGTGGCAAATCGAGACAGTGATCTGGTGGTCCGGTGCCCCAGTCCGAGGACTCTGCCGTGCGCCGCCGTGTGCTGCGGGGGTGTGCGCACGGATGATGGCTGCTTTCAAGGCGCTGGTGCGGTGCAGGCTAGGTGGATGCGGAGGCGATGTCGTCCGTGTGGTGGGCGTGAGGCCGTCGCTCGCGTTCCGTCGGAGCGGTGCGTGCGGCATCGCGACACGCGAAGCGCGCTTCGTCGACGCGCGCCTGAGGTGCTGCAGGTGATTTCCCCGAACCGCTGCGCAGAGGTGCGGATGTGGATGCCGCCGCGGTCGCTGACGAGTTCATCACGATCGCCGCGTACTCCGCTCTGATCGGGCAGCCGTTGAGTGCGGAGCGGGTGGAGGAGACCGTGGTGCGGTTGCTGCGGGGGCTCGCGGGGTAACTAGTCCGTGGGCGGGGTGAACCGGAGAACGTTGGTCTCACGCCTGCGGAACCCGACGGACTCGTAGAGCCGCAGCGCGGATTCTCGGGATGGGCGGGATGTGAGGTCGAGCGTCCGGAGTCCGCGCTGTTGCGCGAGCTGCGTCATGTGCTCCAGAAGCAGCCGTGCGATGCCGCGCCCGCGTGCAGCCTCGTCGACCACGACGTCTTCGACGTGTCCACGGACCCCAGTCAAGGAAGGTGCGGTCACGAGAGTAGCGGTGCCGACGATGCGCCCAGAGTCACGTGCCACCAGGAGCTCCGTTGCCTCGTGTGCGATGACCGCTTCGGTTCGAGCGCGATCGAATGCTGCGGATGCGGAGAGCTGCACCAGGAGCGATGCAATCGCTTCGGCGTCCGCGTCCGTGAGTTCGCGCAACGATTCGATGGTCAGGGGCGACTCGTCCATCTCGGTACCGTAGCCCGATTCGGGGCGGATCGCCCGAGGCAGCCGCGTGCGAGGTCACCTCGCGTGGCCTTCAAAGGGCCGGAATCTCGGTGCAGGCTAGGTCGATGCCGAGGCGATGTCGTCAGCGTGCTGGGCGTATGACCGCCGCTCGCGTTCCGTCGGAGCGGTGCGCGCAGCATCGCGAAACGCGGAACTGGCTTCTTCGTCGCGCTTGAGGCGTTGCAGGAGGTCTCCCCGAACCGCTGAGTAGAGGTGATGTCCTCCCAGCGAGCTCTCGAGCGCCTCCGTCAGTGCGAGGGCTTCGGCCGGTCGTCCCGCGTTCGCGACGGCGACCGCACGGTTCAGGCGGACGAACGGCGATGCATCCACCTGCTCCAGCACCGCGTAGATGTCGGCGATGCGGGCGTGGTCGATCTCCGTCCCCGAGGCGGGGCGGGCGTACTCGGCCGCGACGGTGGCGCGGATGAGGTGCCGTCCGCCGTGGATGCCCGCCCGTGCCGCCTCCTCGACGGCGTCATCGAGAAGCCGTAGCCCTTCCTCGATCTCGGAGACATCCCACAGTCCGCGATCCTGTTCGTCGAACGGCACGGAGAGGCCGTCGGCCGTGGTGCGTGCCGCGCGGCGGGAGTGCTGAAGAAGAAGGAGGGCGAGAAGCCCGGTGAACTCGAGTCGAGCCGGGGAGTCCGGGGGGAGCAATTGCCGGCACAGCCGAGCAAGTCGGATGGCCTCGGCGCCGGGGTCGGGCTGCAGTGTCGGATCGGAATACCCGATGGTGAACAGGGCGGACAGGACCTCGCAGACGCTCGCACTTCGACTGTCGAGCTGCGCGGCATCCGGAACGCGGTATGGGATGCTCGCGTGAGCGATCTTGGCCCGCGCCCGCACGAGTCTCTTCTCCATCGTCGCGGGTGCGACCGCGAAGATCCCGGCGAGCTGTTCGATCGACACGTTCAGGACGGTGCGGAGCGTCAGCGCCGCGCGGGCCTCCAAGGTCAGTGCGGGGTGGCAGGCGGTGAAGATCAGCTTCAGTCTCTCGTCCCCGTGCGGGAACGCGTCGTCGTGGTCGTCGGATCCCGGGGCGATGTCGGTGCCTTCGTGCGGCTCGTGCTCCAGGCGAGCCACAGCCCGCCGCTCGGCGTCCGCATGCCGGACGAGGTCGATCGCGCGGCGGCGCGCGACGGTCGTGACCCAGGCGGCGGGGTTCGCCGGAACCCCGTCGCCTGGCCACCGTTCGACCGCTCGGGCCAGAGCGTCCTGCACGGCGTCTTCCGCGAGAGTCCAGTCGTGGATTGTGCCGATCACGCTCGCGACAACGCGGCCGTACTCGATCGATGCCACGTGCTGAACGGCGTCCATGGCATCCGGAAGCGTGCCCGGCGGCTCTTCCGGTGTGGTCACATCGTCGTCCCGAGCGGCCACACGGGGCGCACTTCCACCAGGCCGAACCGGGCCATCGGGTGTGCGGCGGCGATCTCGATCGCGGCGTCGAGGTCGTCGGCGTCGATCACGTCGAACCCGGCGATCCATTCGCGGCTCTCGGTGAACGGTCCGTCAGCCACGATCCGCTCGCCGGCTCGGACGCGCACGGTCGTGGCGTCTTCGACAGGCCGCAGACGGTCGCCCAAGACGTAGGAGCCGCTGTCCTGCAGCGACGCCACCCACTCCCCGGCGTTGTCCTCGGCCTCGACGTAGGGCTCAGCGGTCGGGTCGGTGCAGATGAAAAGTACGTAGCGCATGTGTGTTCTCCTCCAGGTCTTTCTACATCTACTTACCCAGACGACGGACGACCACCGGCGCACAGGACACAGATTTGGAAAATGACGGACGACGCCGAAGTCGCTGGACTCCGGTGGGTGCGCCTCAGAAGTCCCCTTCGGCCACCTGGAAGCCGGCCAGCCCGCGAGACCGCCACATCTCGACCACGCTGCGGCGATCGTCGACCACACGATCACGGTGAAGTGCGGTTCTATGTGGGCGTCTCAAGATCGGATTCCGGAATACAACGCCTGACGGACGCCAAACTCCTGGAATCTGGGTCCGCATTGTGCGAGCGTTCAGGTCGAAGCACACAAGGGCGGGTCCGCACGGAGAATCTTGAGGAGTTCCGCATGAAGCGAGCACAACAATCACGCACGTCATACCTCGCCCTGGGCGCCTTTGTGGCTGGAGCGTTGATGCTCGCGGTGGTCAACCCCGCTTACGGTGACGACCAGGGTCCCCTTGATGCGCTTGAGGGCGCGGACCAAACTTCCGTTGAAAGCGCAGTCGATATGCCGGTGACTCGTGAAGGCCTGGCTGGGACGCTCGGGGGCATATCGTTGTCGGTCCCCGCCGACCCAGCGCGCGGGGTGTCCGTCGCGGTGGGGACCGGCGAGATCGCGATTGGGCTGCCGTTCGCGAGCGCGGCGAGCGACGGAGTCTCTGAGGCACCAGGGACGATGACGTTCGACAACAACAATGGAACAGACACGGTGGCCGTCGTCCAAGATACCGGGCGGCTCCAGGTGGCGACCGTCTTGAACGACTCTTCCGCGCCAACTTCGTATGAGTATCCGATTGACTTGCCGGCCGGCGCCTCGTTGCTGCCTTCCGGCGAGGGAATCGATGTGGTGGAGAACGCCACTGGAGAAGTTCTCGGTGCGTTCGCTGATCCATGGGCTCGAGATGCGGACGGTCGTATGGTTCCGACAAGATACGAGATCAAGGGTTCGAGCGTTGTCCAGGTTGTCGAACATCAGAGCGCAGACTACGCATACCCCGTGGTCGCTGATCCGACGTACACGACGTCTGTGATCTACCTGAGCCGCACCCAGGTCACCAGCATGTACAAGGGTCTGAAGAACCTCAACAACATTTGCGGGCTATTCCCGATCCCCTATCCAGCGAGCATCACATGCGCTGGGCTTGCGCCGTCGGCAGAAGTCGAGAAAGCATACTGGCAGAAGCTGCGGATCAAGGTGACGTACTACAACTGCGGCTTCAACTACTGCAGCTACACGACCTTCAAAGCAGTCAAGTAGGACGGGAGGCAATTATGCGCATCAAGGAACCTTCAGCGCAGGTGGGGTACCTGCTTGTCGTTGTGATCGTCATCACGCTCGTCCTTGTTCCCCTGAGTATCGCGAGCTTCGATCTCGGATTCGTCTGGGCGGTCGTGGCGCTCGTTGCTGCCGTGGTCGTGGCGGCCAGAACGTTTCGTGGCCGGGGAGAGCCGGACAGTCGCCGACCCTGGTGGAAAATGACCAACACGCGTAGCACGAGCGTCGCGCTCACCCTGCTCTTCCTCTTTCAGGCGATGTACGCGTCTGTCGCAGCGTCGCAGTCACCGAATCCACCTCTCGTGCTCGTCGGCGGGGTGGCGTTGTTCATCGTTGCGGCCTTCTATCTGAACTCGGCGATCAGAATGGGGGCGGACTCGCGGTCGGCGTAGCGCTTGCGGGCGGTTGGGGGGATCATCGCCGCTTCGGTCAATCCGCGCGCTCGTCTCGCGACCGCGCAACTAGGCTTCGAGCGACCCGCTACGCCCTGCCTCTATCCGCCCATCCGTGAACCGTGCCTGTGCCCGGTCGTGACGCTTGCCGACAGGGACGAGATCCGTGGCCTTCGGCAACCCCATCGGCTTCGTCGACACGTACACACTCTCGGCGGTGTCGACGCGGAAGGTCTCGTGCCAGACGCCCACCGCTCCCGGAGCCTTGCGGGCTGCGCGGTTGAAGGCGGTCCAGGCGGGGCGGTGTTGCTGGTTCGGGCTGGATGCGTAGGCGTAGAGCTTGTCGACGGACGACCAGTACTGCACGACGTACGGGCCGCCCGAGCCGAAGAGCAGGTGGTAGCCGAGCATGCCCGAGTCGGGGTCGGTGCTGAGCTCGCGCAGCATCCCCGGCATGGCGAGGAAGGCCGGCATCCACAGGTCGGGGCGCCACCAGCGGTTGATCTGCATCCCGATGTGGAACACGACGAGTTCGCCCTCATGGTGGTGGGTCATGCGGCCCGTGATGACTTTCGACATGGTGACTCCTCGGTTGGATAGTCTCACTATCCATATTGGATAGCGCTACTATCGAAGTCAAGAGGTGGCCATGAGAATTTCCGAACTGTCAGCCCAGACCGGCGTGTCCGTGCCGACGATCAAGTACTACTTGCGCGAGGGGTTGCTGCCCGAGGGCGAGCGGACGGCCGCGACTCAGGCCGCGTACGGCGAGAAGCACGTGGAGCGGCTGCGCGTGATCCGGGCGCTGCTTGACGCGGGCGTGAGCATCGCCGAGACGCGGCGGGTGCTCGGGGCGCTGGATGATCCGCCGGCGAGTGCGCACGAGCTGCTGGGGGCGGCGCATGCGGCGATCACTCCGGCGGTGGATGAGTCCTTGGATTTGGCGGACGCTGAGGCGCTTGTCGCGGAGCTCGGGTGGAAGCCGGGGATGTGCGACGAGGCGGTGCTGTATGCGGTCGCACGAGCGATGCAGGGGTTGGAGCGCGTCGGGTTCACCGTGCCGGATACGGCGATGGTGGAGTACCTCGCGAGTGCGCGGCGGATCGCAGATGCGGAGATCGCGGGGGTGCCGGGGGAGTCAGCGGAAGCGGCGGTGCGGTACGTGGTGCTGGGGTCGGTGCTGGTGGAGCCGTTGTTGTTGGCGTTGCGGCGGGTGGCTCAGCAGGTGAGCTCGGGGGAGCGGTTTGGCCGACAACGCGCATAGGTGCGACAGCCTGTTCACGTTCATCCGGCGATGGAGCCACCACGCACCCGGACGCTTGCTCGCGTGGAGACAAAGGCGCCCGTGCTGGTGTCCAAACGCCAGGATGGTCGCCGGGATTCGGCGCTGGTCGCGCTCTTGAGCTCTGAGAGTACTCGTGGTGGGGAGGCCGGTTCTGGCCTCGCAGCGCACGCTACGTACAATCCAGACCAGTCAATCGTCCTCAGAATCTACCGCTGTGGCAGCTCCGAGATCACGCGTGCCCACATGAAGAGGTGTCCGTAGAGTTCGGAAGCGCGGCGGACAATGCGTTCGGGCGCGACCAAGGAAGAGAGGCTCTCGCGAAACTCCTGAGCGTCTGCAGTCAGCCGGGCGATGGTTTCATCGGCGCTCAGCCCACCCCACTCGCGGATCTCGCGATCACGAACCAGCACCGAGTGTTTCATCAACGCGTGATAATCGAGTGCCGCTGGCGAGTTCTCGCCGCACTCGCGACAGTCGCATACGATCAGATCCGGGAACTGGGACCAGATTATTTCAGCAAGATCAACGGCGACGTAACGGTGCAGTCGCGGAACGTAGTACCGAGCGGGCGGGGCGCCGGAGGAAGGCAGCTCAACCCAGTCGCGAGACTCGCCAAATCCGATTCCGTGCGAGGACCCAGCCAGGCCGTAACTGCCGAGGAGGACGGAGAAGAACCCCCCGTAGAGAGCGAACACTGATTGGCCTCTGTCGGAAGATTCAGAAATGGCTAAGCCATACGTTAGCAGGTCCGACTCTGAGGATTGGTTGAGTTCGTCAAGCCCGCTGACCCAGGCAACGATCTGAGTCTCGTCGATCCGCGGAGCTAGCTGCCTCCACAATGTCGCACTTGAAGTTGCCAAGACGCGGCGAAGCGAGACATCAGTATCAACCGAACTTGCGTGTGCTTTAGAGGCAGCCCACAAGCGTTCCGAAACGTCAAACCAACCATCGCCTGGTGCGGACGCGATCGTATAGGGTGGCATGATAAACGCCGGCTTCTGGCGATCATCCGAGAAGATAGTCTCGTTCAACCGCGACGCATATTTGTCAAAGGTTTTTGTTTTCACATCGTCAAAACCAACGTTGAATTCAATCCATCGTTGAGCGATCCGTTCAACCAAATCATCGTCGAAGTCGCTGGGGGCGGGCGCTCGATCGGATCGTATTAACGATGGTGATCCCAGAAGGTCCGCAAGCATATAGTGAGACTTCTTCGGCTGTGACAGCAGATTCTGGAACAAGGGAAATCGCGAATCGATCACATAAGGCTCGGCTCGAGCGGACAGTGTGAGCACAAAACCCCGCGTCCCATCGGCTTGGAATGCCGCAATAGTTCCGGGAACCACTAAGCCGTCGAAATGCGTAGCGAGCTCTCGCATTGTCGCCTGATCAGTAGAACCGTAACTGACGTAGTGCTGAAATGGGCCGGGCATACCGTTCCGTTCTAAGCCGGGAGTAACTCGAACTCATTGAGGCGATGTTGGATGCGCCTCGCTGTGACGCGACTGCTTGCCGCAACTAGTTCAGGTTTCACGATTATTTCAGGGGAGCCCCCCGTGAGCACGATAACACCGACCCCGAACCGTCGAGCTTCGGTGATATTTGCGGGCCGAGGACGCGCATTGATAACGATCCAGGACCTATCGAAGTGGCCTCTGTTATACACCGCTTGCTCGAGTACCCGACCGAACGAGCCGATCTTAAACTCGTACGCGGACGTTGATCCTGATCGAGTACTCGTAACGAGGTCCACGCGACGGCCATGTAGCGGGAACTCGCGAACGATCTTGGAGTCTTGTCTGAGCCATCGACGCCCGTAGAGCCAGTCGACGACGATCGGGATCATCCGAGCTTCCCCTGGGCCAGCGAAATCTGCGTGATCAGCCTGAAACTGCATCATCTGTTGTCACCACGCCTTCACTTGAATGTTCGATCGCTGACTGTATCTTGGCATCGAGCACGGCATACGCCGAGATCAGAACCACACCAAAGAGGGCGACTGCGAGCGTCGCCCAAGAAAGAAGTTGCCACAATCCAATATTCGGATTGAAGAAGAAGTAGGCGAACAGTGAGGCTGACGTCATTACAGTAAATGTGATACACGAATACTTTAGTACGCTGCACACGCGCAGGAGACGTTGGAACCGCGATCGTAGTCGGTGGCGCTCCGTCATAATCTTGATGGATCGACGTGCGGGTGGCCCAACTGTGCTTGGGTCCGCAATAACGGAGTATGGGTCGAACCTGCCGCTCGGAAGTATCAAGTCGATCTCTACACGGAGAGTTCGGAGTGCTTCAAGAATACGTTCAGCGAGGCCCTCATGTGCGAGGTCGACCGATGCCTTTAAGCGAGAGTAGGTCTTTCCCCGAATGTGCAGTCCGGCCCAAAGCATCGGAATCGACAGTGCGAAAACCACGGCTCCGAGTGCGCCCCATGCGGGGTCCGGTGTGCTTGCTGGACTGGCCGCCATATAATTCACGACTTCGGTCCAAGTACGTCATCTCTAATCTTCGACTTGGTGGTGAATGACTCATATCGTGTGTAAACGTAGCGAATAAGCTGCCTCAGGGGTATAAACGCAAACTGACGCTTGAAAGTAGCTATCTCTTGGAGTGCAGAGGGAGCGAGTTCCGATTTGAGCGCTTCATAATATCGCCAACCGCGTTCCGTTAGTTGAAAGTCGCGAGTGGTGTACGGGTCTCTGACGTCGCTAATGTTGTTACGTCTCTCCCAGGTGTCGGCGTCATCTTCTGCTGGTGAATCTGAGTCGAGAACGATTCCAGCGGCGGCCAGCATATCTACGGATTGATATACCTTTTGCGAAAATGGTCCGAAGTTGTAAGCTTCGAAATTCGCGTCCTCGCTGAGCCAATCCTTTTTAGCTCGCGTTTCTCTTTCTAACAAGAAGATTAGTTTCTCTAGGCGTGTCACGCCGCGGATTTCTCCGGGCTTCGCCCCAGGGACCGGAGCCCCAAGCAATAGCACAATGGCGTCGTCGATTTCGAACTTGCTAGGCATGGTTACCTCCACATCTCCGGCCTGTTCGACGCTGACCCGATGGCTGGGCTGGGATGCGGTGATGACGCACCCCGCCGACGACACCAGCCTAGGCCTAGCCTCGGACCTTCTCGTCCTCGCGCTTCGAGTCTCTCATCTGTGGGTTGAGCGCGACATGAGGCCCCGCAGGCGCACGCGAAGCGGCGCGTCACACACGTAGACGTACGTTCCGCGCATTCCGCGCGTCAAGAGCACTCCGTAGATGTTCCGGATGAACGTCAGCAGGTCATCGTCTCCGAACGCATCCTTCAGGTGCCCGGTGTTCTCCTTGCCCTTCTTGTCCCGATAGCTCTCGCGATCCGCGACGACCCGCCCCGTCGCCGGGTCGAGGCGGAGGTCCGGCCCGATGATGACACCGGCATAGTTCAGGTCGTACCCCTGAACGGTGTGGATGGAGCCAACCTCTTCGAGTGACCCTTTCGAGTTGATCCAGTCCTTGTCGGTGCGGTTCCATCGCATCCGCTCGCCATCGAGTTCGATGTCGAAGGCATCCGGGTCCTTCTTCGACACCCAATCCCACGCATAGCCTGCGACGAGGCGCGAAAGACCGACCTCAGCATCCTTCCGCCGGATGGCGTCGCGCATCTCTCCGAGGTTGTCGAAGAGGCGGAGCTCATACTCGCCGAGGTCAGGGAGCGACGGCGCTTCATCCCGCAGGACGGCGCGCACGAACTCGACATAGTTTGCGCCGGCATGCACGCGCATCTGGGTCGTCAGCCGGAAAAAGCGGTGAGCGTCCTTCGCTCCGACGATCTCTGTATTAAGTGTCGCCGGAGAAAGATCATGAGGTCGCACACTCTGCTCCCCATCGACGAGCAGGAGTTGATGCTTGCTCCGAGCCTTGATCCAGTCGAGCTGGGTGTAGCGAGGATCATCGCTTCCGAACAGAGCCTTGTTGATCTCGCGGAACTTCTTGTTCTGCACCCCCGACGCCTGATTGGCTCGCTGCCCGAGTCGGTGGGTCTCGTCGACTAGCACGAGGTCGTAAGCCTCGTCCGATTCACCGAGCTGGAACGGCGAAATCACCATCGCAGCATCGAGCTTGGGCGTCTTCTTGAAGACCTTCTTCACCGACATCCGCAGAGACTGCTGTGGGATCACGAGCGCCATGCGAAGTGTCTTGAGCAGCTCGCGATTCTCGGGGACGAAGAACTCCGAGAACATCGAGTCCGGTTCCACCCCGTCGCGGTCGTCGTAGTCGCGGATGTCGGCGAGCAACTTCATCAGGAAGATCGCGATGATCGTCTTCCCTGTTCCCGGGTTGCCCTGCACAACGAGTGTGGACCGAGCCCCGGGATCCTGGAGGTCTTCGAGCAGACCCTCCAGGATGTCCATGATCGCGATGCCCTGGTCGTCGGTCAGCGCTTTGAAGGGCGAGAGCTTGAACAGGTCGGAATTCTCGATTTGCGGGATGCTGCGCGAGAAGAGTCCCTCTGCTCGCAGGGCCTCGAACACGTCACGGAAAGATTCGCGGTAGAGGGCGCGGTCGTAGTACTGAGCATCTGTCAGACCGTCATTGCCATTGAGGATTCGGTATTGGCCGTCGCCCGAGAACCAGCGAATGAGATGCGATTCAAGATCGAGACAGACTGACTTGTTGAACGTGTGATCCACGACGACGCGGATCGATTCAAGGGACTCGTTCTTCTTCGGACCGGCAAGGTGCTGACGCATCCGTGTAGCGGCGCTCACCGTCTCACCTACGTAGAGCCCTGGCGAACTGCGTTGGGCGTCGCCTTCGATCACATAGACAACCGGCCAGTTGGTGTGGCGGGTGTCGTCACGCGCCCACGTATCAACAGCGTCACGACGGAAAGGGAGGCGCTGGATGCTGAAATCTGTCACTCCGGCGCCTCGGAAAGCTTGGTGTACTTCGTCATGCGGCCCTTGGCCAGCTCCACCGGATACTTCGCCTTCGTCGACTCCAACTTCTTCATGACGATCTCGTCGAGGTCAACGCCGATCTTGTTCGCGAGGTGGATGCAGTAGGTGACAACATCTGCGAGCTCCGCTTCGACCTGTTCTTGGTCGACGTCAGCGGACCACTGGAAGCACTCGAGGAGCTCGCCGGCCTCGATCGAGATGCTCTTGGCGAGATTCTCAGCCGAGTGGAACTGGTCCCAGTCCCGCTCGGCCACGAAGGCGCGAAGGGCGGCGAGAGTCTGCGGCGACGGCATAATGCGACGCTAGCAGGGTCATAGGAGGTGCTCCGAGGACACTCCCTGTTAGCTTGCTCTCGGAGGCATGGTGAGCGAGAGCCGCGTTATCGAGGTCGTTGCAGCTGTCATCGAGCGTGATGGCGTGATCCTTGCGTGCCGCCGCCGACCCGAGAAGGCCGCTGGGGGGAAATGGGAGTTCCCGGGAGGCAAACTCGAACGGGGTGAGACGCACGGCGAGGCGTTGGTGCGAGAAATACGCGAAGAACTCAGCGCCTCCATTGAAGTCACCGCCCCGCTCCGCACGGACGACACCATTGTCGGCGAAAGCATCATCCGTCTTACCTGCCTTCACGCCAGGTTGCTCGGAGAGCCGCCGACGCAGAGCCTCGATCATGATGAACTGCGCTGGGTTCGTCGTAGTGATCTGCCGGATCTCGATTGGGCCGCCCCCGACCTACCATCTGTCGCGGAGCTTGCGGCCGGATCGCCTACTCGATGATCAAGAACCCCTGGTCGTCGCGGACGATCAGGAGGATTCCCAACTCAGCCAACAAGGCCTCGAGATGAGCGATCGGTCGGCTGGGAAGCAAGATGACGGGAACTGCAGGCCTGCCGGACTCCCGAGCCAGCCGCGAGTAGTCGAGGACTTGCCCAATCGCGGTGCGAACGTATTCACGGGCGGGCGACTTCTTCGCTTCGACGACCCAGCCTGACTCTGAGACGTAGAGATCGGGCTCGATCGTGGCTCCTGCGGAGTTCAGGCGAAGGCGCTGAGGAGTTTCACCGCGGGACTCGATCCATTGGCCGAAGTCTCTTTGCAACTCGAACTCGATTCGGGAGACGACTCGCTCAGCGGGGATGAGTGGGGCTCCGACGACGTACGACGACGACTCGGGAGGTGCCCAAGATGAGGCCTGCGCGATTTCCGCGAGGGGCGCGGATGGCGCATCGAGTGCTTCCACATCGGCGTCAACAGGCACGAGCTTGAAGATGATTCCCTCGCGAGGGTTCCCGTCGGAGTCCGGGATTGTCTTGATGCTGAACGCTGGCTCACCAGTGGTGAACTCCCCCACGTAGGTGACGTAGGTGCCCTGTTTGGTGAACAGGCGGATGGGGCGGCCATTTTCGGCGGCGTCTCGAAGCGCAGTGTTCCCGCGGGCGAATACTTGCGGACCGTACTGACCTTCGCCCGTGTATAGAAATGAACCGTCTCCCTGCAGCCCTTCAAAGGTGTCGTACCCGTGCCTCGCTCCGCTTTCCGGGCTAGTGATGACGAGTATGTCGGGAATTAACTTGGGCGTGATGATCCCGCCCTGCTCTTGACCCTTGTATGCAGCGTGCAACTCTCGCCGCAGCACGGTGTCGCCGATCTCCAATGTCCAGACTATCGGGTCGGTGGGTCGGAACTGCGGATCGAACTGAGCCCGCACCGCGTCAGCCTGACTGTCCTCGAGTTCCCATCGATTGAGGCCTTCAGGCAGCCTGCCATATTGCTCCCGAAGGAAGGCGCGGATGCGCTTCTGGTTGACGTTCAGTTCGAGCGAGAGTCGGGCCGGCGTCGTAGAGCTCACGCGACGCAGCATATCGATATGCAGCATCGCACATGCTTCACCCCAAGGTCCGCTATCGTCTGGACTAAAGCGTGTTCAAGGACGAACGGAGTAACGGTGGAGTTTTCAGAGCGTCTCGATTCCCTCGCAACGAAGGTGAAGAACCAGGCGACGGCGATCGGGACCGAGGAGGCGACGAAGAATGCGTTCGTCATGCCGTTCATCTCGACGATTCTTGGCTACGACGTCTTCGACCCGCTGGAGGTCGTCCCTGAATTCACGGCAGACGTGGGGACCAAGAAGGGCGAGAAGATTGACTACGCCATCATGCGCGACAGCGAGGTTCAGATCCTCATCGAGTGCAAGCCGTCGATGGGTTCGCTCAAGATCGAGCACGCTTCCCAGCTCTTCCGCTACTTCGCCGTCACCAACGCGCGCATCGCTGTTCTGACGAACGGCGTTGTCTGGCACTTCTACACAGACCTCGATGCTCCCAACCGGATGGATGCCAAGCCGTTCCTCGTCCTTGACTTGCTCGACATCGATGAGACGCTGATCCCCGAGATTCAGAAGTTGAGCAAGGAGAGTTTCGACCTCGACTCGATCATCAGCGCGGCCGAGGAGCTCAAGTACATCGGCGCCCTCAAGCGAGAGATCGCGAGCCAGTTCCGCGAGCCGACGGACGAGTGGATCAAGTTCTTCGCGACGCGTGTCTACGACGGCTCGTACACACAGAAGGTGCGGCAGCAGTTCACGGGGCTGGTCGGCAAGGCTGCGCACCAGTTCCTGAACGAGCGCGTGAATGATCGCCTGAAGACCGCTCTCGGCGTGAGCGGAATCACGCACACTTCGGACCCGTCGCCGGCGACAAGTGCAGAAGTTGCGCAAGCAGATCTCAATCGCGATACCGAGATTGAGACCACTCTCGAAGAGCTCGAGGGATACCAGATCGTGAAGGCGATCGCCTGTGGCGAGGTCAAGCCACAGCGCGTCACTCACCGCGATGCGAAGAGCTACTTCGCCGTGCTGCTCGATGACAACAACCGGAAGCCTGTGGCACGTCTTCACTTCAACGGGAAGCAGAAGTACCTGGGACTGTTGGACGAGGACAAGGTCGAGACGCGGCACGCGATCGAAGAGCTCGATGAGATCTATTCGTACGCCGATGGAATCCGCGAGGCGGTTCGCAGGTACAAGGACTAACGCAAGAAGCGGGCACCGTCCCGTTTCACGCGGGCGTGCGGTTACGGGCATAGTTGTTTGCGCCCGCACGACGCTTGGTGCCAGGGCAACCAAGTTCGTGCGACCTGCCCGAAAGACGTTCAGTTGAATCCCATGAATAACTCCGTCACATCCGTGCCGGCCTTCTGCGCAACCTTGATCGACAAGAGATGGCCCCGCACATGCGCTGACCAGCGTGACGCCTCCCTCACCTGGTCGGGGCTCATCTCACGCACCCACTTCAGCGCATAGGTCCGCGAATCCAACACGAGAAGCGTTGCCACATCGAAGTCGAACGAACGAAAGACCGAGAACGCGGCACGGAGACGTCGAAGCGCTCACACTACGAGCCTTGACCTGAATCGTGCGGCCTTCGTCGGTCGTCAGGTCGTACGACTTCGCCGAGTTCTGGGCCAGCGACCCGCCCTACACGCTCAGCGCCATGTGCTCGGCATAGTCACCAAGAGGTGCGTTTCCGGTGCGCACCACTCCGCGAACGCGAAGCTCGGCGAGGATCTGCGCGTACTGGTTTAGCAGCTCCGGTGTGGGGCGGTCGGCGAAAGCGCGCGGGGGACGCCCAGGGACGTGCTCGATCGCGTTAAGAACCTCGGCCTCGCTCAAGGGCCAGCCTTTCGCGCCGCGCGGCAGAGGACCGTGGAGGTTCTTGAGCACCGCTCGAATTTCTCCGACCGGCACATCGAATCGAGAAGCGAGGGACTTGGCCGTGGCGATCACACGGTCACCCTACCGATGGGGGTACCGGCGACGGCTCTCCGCAATTTCGTGAACTTACTCGAACCCGCCCGTCAGCCGCCCGTGCGTCGTCGCGCTCGAGTCATTCATCCCGACGATCTCCACCGTCTTCCCCAACGCCTGATACTTCGTCTCAATCGCATCCAATGCCGCAACAGTCGACGCATCCCACACATGCGAGCCCGACAGGTCAACGACAACGCGATCCGGATCCTCCGTATACGAGAACAACGTCGTCAGATCATTGCTTGACGCGAAGAACAACTCCCCCTCCACGACATACGTCACACGACCACCGTCCGGAGACACCACCCGCGACACCGAAACGAAGTGCGCCACCCGCCGCACGAACAGCACCGACGCGACCAGCACCCCACCGACAACCCCGACCGCCAGGTTGTGCGTCACCAGCACCAACAAAACGGTCGCCACCATCACGAACGTCTCGCTCTTCGGCATCCGCTTCAGCGTCGACGGACGCACGCTGTGCCAGTCGAACGCGCCGATCGCCACCATGATCATCACGGCCACGAGCGCAGCCATTGGAATCGTCCCGACAAAGTCCCCGAACACCACGACCAGCAGGAACAGGAAGATCCCGGCGCAGAACGTCGAGATGCGGGTCCGCGCGCCCGACGCCTTCACGTTGATCATGGTCTGACCGATCACCGCGCAGCCACCCATGCCGCCGAACAATCCGGACAGGACGTTCGCGACGCCCTGCCCCCACGATTCACGCGTCTTGTTCGAGTGGGTGTCTGTGATCTCGTCGACGAGCTTCGCGGTGAGCAGCGACTCCATGAGCCCGACCAGCGCCACCCCGAGCGCGAACGGCGCGATGATCGTGAACGTCTCCCACGTCAACGGAACGTCCGGGATGAACAGCGATGGCAGACTCTTCGGCAGCTCGCCCTGATCACCAACGGTCGGCACAGTGATCCCGAACGCGAGCACCACGCCCGTCACGATGATCACCGACACGAGCGGTGCCGGCACGATCTTGGTGATCTTCGGCATCACCAACATCACGACGATGCCGAGCGCCACCAGCGGATACACCAGCCACGGCACATCGATCAGCTGCGGGAACTGCGAGCTGAACACGAAGATCGCCAGCGCGTTCACGAACCCGACCATGACGCTGCGGGGGATGAACCGCATCAGCTTCGCGACGCCGAGCACCCCGAGGATCACCTGGAAGATGCCGGCGAGGATGACCGTGGCGATGAAGTAGTCGAGCCCGTAGGTCGGGGCGACGGGCGCGATGACCAGCGCCACGGCTCCGGTCGCCGCCGTCACCATCGCCGGTCGCCCGCCGAGGAACGCGATCGACACCGCCATGATGAACGACGAGAACAGCCCCACCTTCGGGTCGACGCCCGCGATCATCGAGAACGCGATCGCCTCGGGGATGAGCGCGAGGCCGACGACGAGTCCGGCCAGCACCTCGCGGGTCAGCATCCGCGGACTTTTCAGCGCGGTCAGGACAGAGGGGTTCGCCCGATAGCGGGCACGATCATCGACCGTCGTTGCAGACATGGAGCTCCAGGGGAAGGCGCCTCAGAGAAAGAGGCAGACGCTCCAGCGTAGGACGGACACGCTTCGGTCGCAGGCGATCCCGTCACCGTCGCGGTCGAGGTCGTACACATCCGGCCCGACGGCCTGGGCGCCTCAGAGCGAAGGTTCGACCGCTGCGAGAACGGACGCCGGCAGTGCGGCGGAGGTCCACCTCTACGATGACGCGGATCCGATCGACGCCACTGCCTGGACAGCCGTCCCTCTTCCCTCACGCCGAGCACTGAGCCATCATGAAGACGACCCCTACAGAGGAGATCACCTTGTCGCTTCCGCACACCTCGTCGGAGACCATTGCGGTCGCAGGCTCAGGCCTCCCCGGAGTGAAGATCATCGCGGAGATCCGCCGCCTTCTGATCGTCGCCGTGGTCGCCGCTCTGGTGTACCCCACTCTGATGGTCGCGAGTCGGGGCTACTGTCCCGGTGGCATCGATGGCAGCGGTGGCTTCATCGATGCGTCGGGGCAGCCGGTGGATGAGGCTCCCCTGTGCGTCCAGCTGACCCTCGGTCCCAGCCCCCTGGTCTACGTGGGTCTCGCCGCCATCGTCCTGCTCGCACTGGGCCGCGTGATGAAGGCGAGCGACCAACACGGTGCCCTCAAGGATCTGAACCGCGCAGCGATCGGAGTGGGGGCCCTCGTGGCTGTCGCGATCGTCGTGTCACACGTCTGGTTCTTCCTGATCCCCATGGAGGGATTCACCTCCGGCTCATGGACGGTCTTCAGTCCCTTCCCTTTCGGCAACATCGACGTCACGACCACACCGCTGACCACCGAGTGAAGCCCGAGCCGAGACGGATGAGCGGCGCACTCGGCCCGCAACCGACTGCGACACGCCCGGCGGTCAGCCCTGATTTGCCGGATCCCCAGAACCCACGTAACTTATTACTTGTTCGCCCCAAACGGTTGAGCGGAGGTCCTCGGACCGGCTCCCGTCAAGCAGCTAACACCTCCCGAATCCCACACACTCACTGAGTGAACAGGATGAAGGATGCTGATCCGCTCCCACGGTCAGGCCGAAGAAATTCGGACTTGACAACGGCGGCGAGATCGGTAAGATAGAGAAGTTGCCCTGCGGGCCTGGTTGTGATGACTGGGTCGTGGGAGCATCCGATCCTTGAGAACTCAACAGCGTGCACTTGTCAAATGCCAAATTATCCTCGTCTAGCTTCGGCTAGTTGAGAATTCCTTTGGATCAAAGACCAGCCCTTCCGGGGGCTGGCAATGGATGAAGTCAGCAATGAATTTATCTCTTTGGTCAGCATCAAACTCGCTGCCCCATCGTTTTCCCGGTGTGGGTATGCATTTCTTTTTTACGGAGAGTTTGATCCTGGCTCAGGATGAACGCTGGCGGCGTGCTTAACACATGCAAGTCGAACGGTGAACACGGAGCTTGCTCTGTGGGATCAGTGGCGAACGGGTGAGTAACACGTGAGCAACCTGCCCCTGACTCTGGGATAAGCGCTGGAAACGGCGTCTAATACTGGATATGTGACGTGATCGCATGGTCTGCGTCTGGAAAGAATTTCGGTTGGGGATGGGCTCGCGGCCTATCAGCTTGTTGGTGAGGTAATGGCTCACCAAGGCGTCGACGGGTAGCCGGCCTGAGAGGGTGACCGGCCACACTGGGACTGAGACACGGCCCAGACTCCTACGGGAGGCAGCAGTGGGGAATATTGCACAATGGGCGCAAGCCTGATGCAGCAACGCCGCGTGAGGGATGACGGCCTTCGGGTTGTAAACCTCTTTTAGCAGGGAAGAAGCGAAAGTGACGGTACCTGCAGAAAAAGCGCCGGCTAACTACGTGCCAGCAGCCGCGGTAATACGTAGGGCGCAAGCGTTATCCGGAATTATTGGGCGTAAAGAGCTCGTAGGCGGTTTGTCGCGTCTGCTGTGAAATCCGGAGGCTCAACCTCCGGCCTGCAGTGGGTACGGGCAGACTAGAGTGCGGTAGGGGAGATTGGAATTCCTGGTGTAGCGGTGGAATGCGCAGATATCAGGAGGAACACCGATGGCGAAGGCAGATCTCTGGGCCGTAACTGACGCTGAGGAGCGAAAGGGTGGGGAGCAAACAGGCTTAGATACCCTGGTAGTCCACCCCGTAAACGTTGGGAACTAGTTGTGGGGTCCATTCCACGGATTCCGTGACGCAGCTAACGCATTAAGTTCCCCGCCTGGGGAGTACGGCCGCAAGGCTAAAACTCAAAGGAATTGACGGGGACCCGCACAAGCGGCGGAGCATGCGGATTAATTCGATGCAACGCGAAGAACCTTACCAAGGCTTGACATATACGAGAACGGGCCAGAAATGGTCAACTCTTTGGACACTCGTAAACAGGTGGTGCATGGTTGTCGTCAGCTCGTGTCGTGAGATGTTGGGTTAAGTCCCGCAACGAGCGCAACCCTCGTTCTATGTTGCCAGCACGTAATGGTGGGAACTCATGGGATACTGCCGGGGTCAACTCGGAGGAAGGTGGGGATGACGTCAAATCATCATGCCCCTTATGTCTTGGGCTTCACGCATGCTACAATGGCCGGTACAAAGGGCTGCAATACCGCGAGGTGGAGCGAATCCCAAAAAGCCGGTCCCAGTTCGGATTGAGGTCTGCAACTCGACCTCATGAAGTCGGAGTCGCTAGTAATCGCAGATCAGCAACGCTGCGGTGAATACGTTCCCGGGTCTTGTACACACCGCCCGTCAAGTCATGAAAGTCGGTAACACCTGAAGCCGGTGGCCTAACCCTTGTGGAGGGAGCCGTCGAAGGTGGGATCGGTAATTAGGACTAAGTCGTAACAAGGTAGCCGTACCGGAAGGTGCGGCTGGATCACCTCCTTTCTAAGGAGCATCTGACACCTCCGGGTGTCCAGAACCCAGATCGAAGGCATACGTTCTTCGCTGGGAGCTCATGGGTGGAACATTTGACATGGCATCGAGATCTGATCTCGGAACTAGTACGCCGCTTCGGTGGTTGGAAGGTTCTGGGTGAGGGGACCGGTGCCTGCACGCTGTTGGGTCCTGAGGGACCGGATGCGCACTGGCCTTCGGGTCGAGTGCACAGTCGGTTACTCTGGGCCTCTTTCTGTTTCCCCGGTTGGGGTTGCGGATGGAGGGACCGCCCGTACTTTGAGAACTACACAGTGGACGCGAGCATCTTGCAGCAGCCTTCGGGTTGTTGCACAAGATGATCTTAAAGATCATTAGTCAATTTCTGATTCCATCTTCGGATGGGGTCGAGTTTTTGATTCAAACTCATGTGATTTCAAGTCTTTAAGAGCAAACGGTGGATGCCTTGGCATCTGGAGCCGAAGAAGGACGTAGCAATCTGCGATAAGCCTCGGGGAACTGATAAGCAAGTTTTGATCCGAGGGTGTCCGAATGGGGAAACCCCGCTGGGCGGCGTGCCGACCTAGTGACTCCCGCCTGAATATATAGGGCGGGTAGAGGGAACGTGGGGAAGTGAAACATCTCAGTACCCACAGGAAGAGAAAGCAACCGCGATTCCGTTAGTAGTGGCGAGCGAAACCGGAACAGGCTAAACCGAGCGTGTGTGATAGCCGGCAGGCGTTGCACGTTGGGGGTTGTGGGACTTTTCAGTCATCTCTGCCGAGGTGGCGGCGTTACAAGAAGGTATAGACGAACGGTCTTGAAAGGCCGGTCATAGAGGGTGCCAACCCCGTAGTCGAAATGCCTCTCTTGGCGCGAAGAGTATCCCAAGTAGCACGGGGCCCGTGAAATCCCGTGTGAATCTGTCAGGACCACCTGATAAGCCTAAATACTCCCAGATGACCGATAGCGGACAAGTACCGTGAGGGAAAGGTGAAAAGTACCCCGGGAGGGGAGTGAAATAGTACCTGAAACCGTTTGCTTACAAACCGTTGGAGCCTCCTTAGTAGGGGTGACAGCGTGCCTTTTGAAGAATGAGCCTGCGAGTTAGCGATATGTGGCGAGGTTAACCCGTGTGGGGTAGCCGTAGCGAAAGCGAGTCTGAATAGGGCGATTCAGTCGCATGTCCTAGACCCGAAGCGAAGTGATCTATCCATGGCCAGGTTGAAGCGACGGTAAGACGTCGTGGAGGACCGAACCCACTTAGGTTGAAAACTGAGGGGATGAGCTGTGGATAGGGGTGAAAGGCCAATCAAACTTCGTGATAGCTGGTTCTCTCCGAAATGCATTTAGGTGCAGCGTTGCGTGTTTCTTGCCGGAGGTAGAGCTACTGGATGGCCGATGGGCCCTACAAGGTTACTGACGTCAGCCAAACTCCGAATGCCGGTAAGTGAGAGCGCAGCAGTGAGACTGTGGGGGATAAGCTTCATAGTCGAGAGGGAAACAACCCAGACCACCAACTAAGGTCCCAAAGCGCGTGCTAAGTGGGAAAGGATGTGGAGTTGCTCTGACAACCAGGAGGTTGGCTTAGAAGCAGCCACCCTTGAAAGAGTGCGTAATAGCTCACTGGTCAAGTGATTCCGCGCCGACAATGTAACGGGGCTCAAGCACGCCACCGAAGTTGTGGCATTGACATTATTGGTAGGCCTTCGTGGTCCAGCCGTGTTGATGGGTAGGAGAGCGTCGTGTGGCCAGCGAAGCGGCGGTGGAAACCAGCCGTGGAGGCTACACGAGTGAGAATGCAGGCATGAGTAGCGAATGACGTGTGAGAAACACGTCCTCCGAAAGACCAAGGGTTCCAGGGTCAAGCTAATCTTCCCTGGGTAAGTCGGGACCTAAGGCGAGGCCGACAGGCGTAGTCGATGGACAACGGGTTGATATTCCCGTACCGGCGAAGAACCGCCCAAGCTAATCCAGTAGTGCTAAGTGTCTGAATCCCAGTGACTGATCCCTTCGGGGTGACGCTCTGGGCCTAGCGCACGACCCCATGCTGGTGCGGTTAGCGTATTAACAGGTGTGACGCAGGAAGGTAGCCCAAGCCAGGCGATGGTTGTCCTGGTGCAAGTGCGTAGGCCGAGTCGTAGGCAAATCCGCGACTCATACAGGCTGAGACACGATGCGGATAAAAAGTGGGTGATCCTATGCTGCCGAGAAAAGCATCGACGCGAGGTTCTAGCCGCCCGTACCCCAAACCGACTCAGGTGGTCAGGTAGAGAATACCAAGGAGATCGAGAGAATCGTGGTTAAGGAACTCGGCAAAATGCCCCCGTAACTTCGGGAGAAGGGGGGCCATCCGCTTATACCCACTTGCTGGGAAAAGGGCGTGGTGGCCGCAGAGACTAGTGGGTAGCGACTGTTTACTAAAAACACAGGTCCGTGCCAAGTCGCAAGACGATGTATACGGACTGACGCCTGCCCGGTGCTGGAAGGTTAAGAGGACCGGTTAGCCGCAAGGCGAAGCTGAGAATTTAAGCCCCAGTAAACGGCGGTGGTAACTATAACCATCCTAAGGTAGCGAAATTCCTTGTCGGGTAAGTTCCGACCTGCACGAATGGCGTAACGACTTCCCAACTGTCTCAACCGCGAACTCGGCGAAATTGCATTACGAGTAAAGATGCTCGTTACGCGCAGCAGGACGGAAAGACCCCGTGACCTTTACTACAGCTTGGTATTGGTGTTCGGTGTGGCTTGTGTAGGATAGGTGGGAGACTTTGAAGCATGGACGCCAGTTCGTGTGGAGTCATTGTTGAAATACCACTCTGGTCACTCTGGATATCTAACTTCGAACCGTAATCCGGTTCAGGGACAGTGCCTGGTGGGTAGTTTAACTGGGGCGGTTGCCTCCCAAAAAGTAACGGAGGCGCCCAAAGGTTCCCTCAACCTGGTTGGCAATCAGGTGTCGAGTGTAAGTGCACAAGGGAGCTTGACTGTGAGACTGACAGGTCGAGCAGGGACGAAAGTCGGGACTAGTGATCCGGCAGTGGCTTGTGGAAGCGCTGTCGCTCAACGGATAAAAGGTACCTCGGGGATAACAGGCTGATCTTGCCCAAGAGTCCATATCGACGGCATGGTTTGGCACCTCGATGTCGGCTCGTCGCATCCTGGGGCTGGAGTAGGTCCCAAGGGTTGGGCTGTTCGCCCATTAAAGCGGTACGCGAGCTGGGTTTAGAACGTCGTGAGACAGTTCGGTCCCTATCCGCTGCGCGCGTAGGAAGTTTGAGAGGATCTGACCCTAGTACGAGAGGACCGGGTTGGACGAACCTCTGGTGTGTCAGTTGTTCCGCCAGGAGCACCGCTGATTAGCTACGTTCGGGATGGATAACCGCTGAAAGCATCTAAGCGGGAAGCCGGCCTCAAGATGAGACTTCCATACCTTCGGGTGAGAGGCTCCCAGCCAGACTACTGGGTTGATAGGCCAGATGTGGAAGTGCAGCAATGCATGCAGCTGACTGGTACTAATAAGCCGATGACTTGATAACACACCGTTTGTTGGTGCTACGCGTCCACTGAGTGGTTCTCGATGTACGGTCGAGAACCGCATAACAACAATGACTTTGTTATGTGTTTGATTGAAACATCAATAGTGTTTCGGCGGCCATAGCGTGAGGGAAACGCCCGGTTACATTCCGAACCCGGAAGCTAAGCCTCACAGCGCCGATGGTACTGCAGGGGGGACCCTGTGGGAGAGTAGGACACCGCCGGACTCCTTTTAAACAAGAAAGCCACCCAATGCTGGGTGGCTTTCTTGCGTTAACGCGCATGCTCACCGCTTCAAGCGGGCCTCGAGCATGGCAGCGCACTCCTGGACCGCGGCGGCAAGCAACTCCTCGTCCAGATCCGCGCGGCCCCACGTCACCGCGACCGCCGCTACGGGCCACCCCGCAGCATCGAGCACCGCCGCTCCCACGCTGCGCAGCCCCTCCGCGATCTCGCTGTTCTCCGTCGCATACCCGCGAACCCGCACGTCCCGCAGGAGTTCCCGCAGTTCGCGTGGCGTCTGCGGCCCCAACCCGGTGCGGTCGGGGAACGCCGAGACATCCGGGTAGAGGGCCCGCACCTGTTCCCGGGGCAGCGCCGCGAGCATGGCCCGACCCGAAGCCGTGAGGTGCGCGGGAAGCCGCACTCCCACATCCGTCACCAGCGCCGGCCGTCGCGGCGCGCGTTCCTCCACGACGTACAGCACGTCTCCCCCGCTCATCACTGCCAGGTGCGCGCTCTCTCCCAAGCGGTCCGACAGCGCAGCCACCAGAGGCCTTCCTCTGCGGGCAAGAGGCTGCTGGCGTGTGTAGCCCCCGGCGAGCTCGAAGGCGGAGGTGCCCAGCCCCCACCGTCGCTCCTCCCGCAGATGCAGCACGAACCCGTGCGCGGCGAGCGTGGTGAGCAGGTGGTACACCGTCGACCGCGGCAGCTCGAGCTCGCGGGCGATCGCCGAAGCCGCCACCGGCGCAGGGCGGGCGGCGAGATAGCTCAGGATGCGCAGCGTGTTCTCCGCGGCGGGCACCTGAGCGGCAGGCGCCACTGGCTCCGTCGATCGCTCGGGCTTGTCTGGGATCACAGACACAGCATCGCATGATCGTGTGCCGCTGGCGACACCTCGGGTGTGGAATCGAATCATGACCGAACTCGCCCCCGTGCTGGTCGGAGCGGCCCCGCTGTCGCCCGCCGATGTCGTCGCCGTCGTCCGTCACGATGCCCCCGTGCAGCTCGACGCCGAAGCTCTCACCCGCGTCGCCGACACCCGGCGTGTGGTCGACGGCCTCGCCGCCGACCCGCACCCGCACTACGGCGTCTCGACCGGATTCGGAGCCCTCGCGACGACGTTCATCGCCCCTGACCGTCGCCTGCAGCTGCAGGCCAGCCTGATCCGCTCGCACGCCGCTGGCACCGGCGCCGAGGTCGAGCGCGAGGTCGTCCGCGGCCTCCAGCTGCTGCGCCTGCAGACCCTCGCCTCCGGACGCACCGGCGTGCGCCCGGTCGTGGTCGACACCTACGCCGCCCTGCTCAACGAGGGCATCACCCCCGTGGTCCGGGAGTACGGTTCACTCGGCTGCTCGGGTGACCTGGCCCCTCTGGCCCACATCGCCCTGGCCGCGATGGGCGAAGGCGACGTGCGTGACGCCTCCGGCGCACTGGTCCCCGCGGCCGAGGCCCTGGCTGCTGCGGGCATCGAGCCGCTCACCCTCGTCGAGAAGGAGGGCCTCGCCCTCATCAACGGCACCGACGGCATGCTCGGCATGCTGGTGCTCGCCCTGCACGACCTCGAGACGCTCCTGCTCACCGCCGACCTCGCCGCGGCCATGTCGGTCGAGTCGCAGCTCGGCACCGACGCCGTGTTCGCCGCCGACCTGATGGCGCTCCGCGCACAGACGGGCCAGGCCGAGTCCGCGGCCAACCTCCGTGCCTTCCTCGGCGACTCCCCCATGGTCGCGAGCCACAAGGGCCCGGACGACGGCCGCGTGCAGGACGCCTATTCACTGCGCTGCTCGCCCCAGGTGCACGGCGCGGCCCGCGACACCCTCGCCCACGCGACGCTGATCGCCGGACGCGAGCTCGCCAGCGTGATCGACAACCCGGTCATCACCCTCGACGGACGCATCGAGTCGAACGGCAACTTCCACGGTGCTCCGGTCGCCGCGGTCCTCGACTTCCTCGCGATCTCGGTCGCCGACGTCGCCTCGGTCTCCGAACGCCGCACCGACCGTGCGCTCGACCCGGCCCGTAGCCACGGACTCCCGCCCTTCCTCGCGGATGAGGTCGGCGTCGACTCCGGCCTCATGATCGCGCAGTACGCGGCGGCCGGCATCGTCTCCGAGCTCAAGCGTCTCGCGGTCCCCGCCTCGGTCGACTCGATCCCCTCGTCCGCCATGCAGGAGGACCACGTCTCGATGGGATGGGCCGCCGCCCGCAAGCTGCGCCGCGCCATCGACGGGCTCGGACGCGTGCTCGCCATCGAGCTCCTCACCGGCGCCCGCGCGCTCGACCTGCGAGCACCGTTGCAGGCGGGACCCGCGACCGGCGCCGTGCGCGACCTGATCCGCACCGTCGCCGCAGGTCCAGGCCCCGACCGCTTCCTCTCCCCGGACATGGAAGCCGTCACCGCCCTCGTCCAGTCGGGCGCCGTCGCCCGCATCGCAAAGGAGCACACTCATGGCTGACACTTCGACCGGCTCAGCGACCCAGCCGCGCGTCGTCCGCGCTGCCCGCGGCAACCAGCGCACCGCGAAGAGCTGGGGCGCCGAGGCCGCCAAGCGCATGCTGATGAACAACCTCGACCCCGAGGTCGCCGAACATCCAGAAGACCTCGTGGTCTACGGCGGCACGGGCAAGGCCGCCCGCAGCTGGGAGGCGTACGACGCGATCGTGCGCACTCTCGACGAGCTCGAACCGGATGAGACGCTGCTCGTGCAGTCGGGCAAGCCGGTCGGCGTGTTCCGCACACACGAGTGGGCACCACGCGTGCTCATCGCCAACTCGAACCTGGTCGGGGACTGGGCGACGTGGCCCGAGTTCCGCAAGCTCGAGGAGCTCGGGCTCATCATGTACGGGCAGATGACCGCCGGCTCCTGGATCTACATCGGAACCCAGGGCATCCTGCAGGGGACGTACGAGACCTTCGCCGCCGTGGCCCGCTCGCTCGGCCGTGACTCGCTGCGCGGCACCCTGACGCTCACCGGCGGTGCCGGGGGAATGGGCGGCGCCCAGCCGCTCGCCGTGACCATGAATGACGGGGCGGTGCTGATCGTGGACGTCGACGAGTCGCGCCTCGCCCGCCGCGTGGAGCACGGCTACCTCGACGAGTACACGACCGATCTCGACGCCGCCGTCGCGCGCGTGGTCGCTGCCAAGGATGCGGGCGAGGCTCTGTCGGTCGGCGTCGTCGGCAACGCGGCCGAGGTGTTCCCCGAGCTGCTGCGCCGCGGCGTTCCGATCGACATCGTGACCGACCAGACCAGCGCCCACGACCCGCTCGCCTACCTCCCGCTCCATATCGCGGTGGCGGACTGGAAGGCCGAGGCCGAGCGCGACCCGGAGGACTTCACGCGTCGCTCCCGTGCATCGATGGCAGCGCACGTCGAGGCGATGGTCGCTTTCCAGGATGCGGGCGCCGCGGTGTTCGACTACGGCAACTCGATCCGCGCCGAAGCGCAGCTGGGCGGCTTCGACCGGGCGTTCGCGTTCCCCGGATTCGTGCCGGCGTACATCCGCCCGCAGTTCGAGGAGGGACGCGGACCGTTCCGCTGGGCTGCGCTCTCGGGCGACCCGGAAGACATCTACAAGACCGACCGGGCGATCGCCGAGCTCTTCCCCGAAGACGCCGCCCTGCACCGCTGGCTCGAGAAGGCCGGGGAGAAAGTGCACTTCGAGGGGCTGCCCGCGCGCATCTGCTGGCTCGGGTACAAGGAGCGCCACCTCGCCGGACTCAAGTTCAACGAGATGGTCGCCTCGGGTGAGCTCTCGGCTCCGATCGTGATCGGTCGCGATCACCTCGACTCCGGGTCTGTCGCCTCGCCGTACCGCGAGACCGAGGCGATGAAGGACGGCTCCGACGCGATCGCCGACTGGCCCCTGCTGAACGCCCTGCTCAACACGGCGTCCGGCGCCTCCTGGGTGTCGCTGCATCACGGCGGCGGCGTCGGCATCGGCCGTTCCATCCACGCCGGCCAGGTGACGGTCGCCGACGGTTCTGACCTCGCCGCCCAGAAGCTGGAGCGCGTGCTGACGAACGACCCCGGCACCGGTGTGATGCGCCACGTCGACGCCGGGTACGAGCACGCCCGCGAGGTCGCCCGCGAGCGCGGCCTGAACGTGCCGATGCTCTGAGAGGGTGAGGACATGTCGACGCTCATCACGAACATTGCGGAGCTGACCACGAACGTCGCCGCGGCCGGTGACCGCACTGGGACCCTGGCCGACGCAGCGGTGCTGATCGAGGGCGAGCGGATCGCGTGGGTCGGCCCCGCCGCGGACGCTCCGATCGCCGACGAGGTCGTGGATGCCGCCGGGCGCGCGTTGATCCCGGGATTCGTCGACAGCCACAGCCACCTCGTCTTCGGAGGCGACCGCGCCGCCGAGTTCGAGGCACGCATGGCGGGGCAGAAGTACGCCGCCGGCGGCATCCGCTCCACCGTCGCCGCCACCCGTGCCGCGACCGATGACGAGCTGCGTGCGCGGCTGCGGGGCTTCCTCGACGAGATGCTCGCGCAGGGCACGACGACCGTCGAGATCAAGAGCGGCTACGGGCTGAGCGTCGTCGACGAGGAGCGACTCGTGCGCCTGGCGGCAGAGGTGACCCCCGAGGTGACCTTCCTCGGCGCGCACGTCGTGCCCGTGGAGTACGCCGACCGGCCCGACGAGTACGTCGACCTGGTGACCGGGCCGATGCTCGACGCCTGCGCTCCGCACGCGAAGTGGATCGACGTGTTCTGCGAGACGGGCGCCTTCACGGTCGCGCAGTCGCGGCGGGTGCTGGAAGCCGGCATCGCCCGCGGCCTCGCCCCCCGCGTGCACGCCAGCCAGCTCGGTCCGGGAGAGGGCGTGCGGCTGGCCGTCGAGCTCGGCGCTGCATCTATCGACCACGGCACCTATCTGACGGAGGCCGACATCGACGCGCTCGCCGGCTCCGGCACCGTGCTCACCCTGCTGCCGGGAGTCGAGTTCTCGACGCGGCAGCCGTATCCGAACGCGCGCCGACTGATCGACGCGGGAGTCACCGTGGCCCTGGCGTGCGACACCAACCCGGGGTCGAGCTTCACCTCGTCGATGCCGTTCTGCATCGCCGTGGCCGTGCGCGACATGGGGATGACTCCGGCCGAGGCCCTGTGGGCGGCGACCGCGGGCGGGGCGAAAGCGTTGCGCCGCGAAGACATCGGCGTGATCGCGCCCGGCGCCAGAGCCGACCTCGTGCTGCTGAAAGCGCCGACCCGCATCCACCTCGCCTACCGGCCGGGCGTGCCCCTCGTCGACACCGTCTGGAAGGACGGACGCGAGATCCGCTGAGGCTCGCGGGCGCTCAGCCGATCGCCCAAGGTCATCCGAGCGCCCGGGCGACGACGACCGCGGCCGCAGCCGACCACGCCTGCGGTCGGCACGCGGCAGGGTACGGGACGGGGGCGCCGCCCGGCACCCGCGCATCACCGGAATGCAGCTCCGGCACGCGATAGTCGAAGCCCTCCGCCAGGTCGAGCAACTGCTCCGCGACGACCCGCGCCTCGGCGTCGAGGCCGGCGCGCAGCATCCCGTGCGCGGCGATGGCCGTGTCATGCGCCCACACGCTGCCGCCGTGATAGCTCAGCGACCAGTAGCCGGCGGCATCCGTCGACATGGTGCGGATGCCGTAGCCGCTCGACATGCTCGGCGCGGTCAGCAGCGCAGCGCACGCCCGCTCCTCGTCGGGATCGAGGATGCCGGTGCCGATCAGGTGCCCGATGTTGCTGGTGAGGGTGTCGACCGGTGCGCCGTGCGCATCCAGGGCGATCGCGGGGTAACGGCCCTCCGGCGTAGTCACCCAGTACGCGGCGCGGAACCTCTCGCGCAGGTCCGCCGCCCACGCCCGCAGCTCGGCGGCGCCGGATTCGCCGAGCGCGTCGAGCAGCTCGGCCCCGCGGGTCGCCGCCTCGTACGCGTAGCCCTGCACCTCGCTGAGGGCGATCGGCCCCTCGGCTAGGCGTCCGTCCCGCCACTGGATCGAGTCGCCCGAGTCCTTCCAGCCCTGGTTCGCGAGTCCGTGTCCCGACTCGTCCTTGTAGTCGATGAAGCCGCTGCCCGACGCGTCGCCGTGCACGGTCATCCACGTGAGGGCGGCACGGAGCGCCGGAAGCAGCGCGTGCACCTCCGACAGCGGCATCCCGGCGTCACGCGCATCCGCGAGCAGGCAGATCCACAGCGGCGTCGCGTCCACCGTGCCGTAGTACAGCGGCGGCAGGTGCACGCCCTCATTGGGCAGGGAGAGCGTGCCGCTGCGCAGCTCGTGCGGGATCTTGCCCGGCGCCTCCGCCGTCGACGCGTCGTGGGTCGTGCCCTGGAGGCGGGCCAGCACCCTCAGGGTGGACGCCGCCATGTCGGGGTCGACGGCGAGGGCGAGGCGCGCGGCCCAGAGCGAGTCGCGCCCGAAGAGCGTGAAGAACCACGGGGCGCCCGCGGCGTAGAACGCGTCGTCCGGATCGGCGGGCAGTGCGAGCCGGAGGGCGGAGAGGTCGGCCGTGGCCTGGTCCATCCAGCGTGCTGCTCGCGGGTCGCCGGACGACGGTGCCGGCACCGCGCGCGATGGGCGAGCGGCGGTGACGACCAGGGCGGGATCGTCCAGGACGAGCGACCAGTCCGCGACGACGGACCCTCTCGGCGGCACGGTCGCCTCCCACCGCAGCACGAGCGCGTCGCCGTCGCGCGTGACCGCGGCCTCGGGAGCCGTGAGCGTGAAGGAGGCATCGCCGGCGCGGCAGACGGATCCGTCCCAGCTCCACGCCGCGCTCGCGGCCGATCCCGCCTTGACCTGCTGCATCGGGGCGAAGTCCGGGACGACGCGCACGGTCACCACCACCGCGGTCGGGGTGCCGAGGTGCGAGGCGACACGGATCCGCTCCGAGAACGACCCGGCGGCGACCCGGCGATCGCGGTCCATCCGCACCTTCGGGTCGGCGGATTCGTCGTCGAGCCCGCGCAGCAGATCCGTCAGGACCGTCTGCTGCGGCACGGGTGAGGAGCAGCCGATGGACTCGAGCGCTGTACCGTCGACCGCGATCTCGATGCTCCGGATGTGCCTGACGTCGCCGTGGTAGATGCCGTGGATCGGGGCATCGCCCATGCGCCCGGCGCGGTCCGACCACGCCTGGGTCGGCGCTTCCAGCATGATCACGGCGTCGTCCAGCAACGGCTGCAGGGGTGGGGTGGGAGTCATTCCTTGACGGCTCCTTCGGTGGAGTTCATGATGCGGCGCTGGAAGACGAAGAACATCACGGCGACGGGGATCGTCATGATGAGCGCGGCCGCCAGCTTGAGCGGGTACTGCGTGCCCTGGCTGAGCTGTCCGCTCGCGAGAGAGGCGACGCCCTTGGTGAGCGTGGTCAGTGCGGGGTCGTTGGTCGACACGATGAAGTGGCTGAGCTCGTTCCAGGACCCCTGGAACGACAGGATGATGATCGTCACGAGCGCGGGTGTCGCCATCGGCAGCACCACGGACCAGAAGATCCGGAACGTGCCGGCGCCGTCGATCCGGGCCTGCTCCTCCACGGACTCCGGGATCGACTCGAAGAAGTTCTTCATGATGAACACGCCGGCCGCGTCGACGAGCAGCGGCAGGATCATCCCGGCATAGGAGTTGAAGATGCCGAGCTGGTTGATGACGAGGAACTTGGGGATGAGCAGCACCACGGTCGGCACCGACATCACCGCGATCAGTGCCGCGAAGACCACGCCGCGCCCGCGGAAGCGGAGGCGGGCGAGGGCGTATCCGGCGAGCGAGTTGAAGAACACCCGGCCGAGGGTGACGAAGATCGTCACGATCGCGCTGTTCACGAACCACGACGGGAAGTCGGAGTTGCGGAACAGGCGCTCGTACGCCGCGAACGTCCACACCTCGGGGATGAGCGTGATGCCGCTCGTCGCCGCATCCTCATCGGTCTTGAAGCTCGTCGCGACCTGGATCAGGAACGGGTAGATGTAGATGACCGCCAGGACGATCAGCAGGGCGTAGAGCACGATCTGCCAGGTCAGCTGCTTCGCGGAGAGTCGCCTCATGACGATGCTCCCTTCGACGGCGACTCGTACGCGCGGATGCGGCGCTTCGAGACCGGCCGGTCGCGCAGGACCCACCGCTGCAGCAGCGTGAAGACGACGATGATGACGAACAGGATGAAGGCGATGGCCGCACCCTGACCCCACTCCTGGTTCTGGAAGGCCGTCTGGTACGAGAGGTAGGCGGGGGTGAGCGTGGTCTTGCTCGGCGCCCCTCTGGTGCCCGTGTAGATCTGGTCGAAGACCTGCCAGCAGCCGATCAGGCCCAGCGTGAGCACGGTGAACAGTGTCGGGCGCAGTTGGGGGAGCGTGATGCGCCAGAAGCGCTGCCACCCGTTCGCGCCGTCCATCATGGCGGCTTCGTCCACGTCGGCGCCGAGGTTCTGCAACCCGGCCAGGAAGATGAGCATGAACGTGCCGGAGGTCGTGAAGACGGCCATCAGGATGTAGGCGCTCATGGCGACCGAGGGGCCGGCGAGCCACTCCCACCACGACACGCCGAGCGCGCCGCCCTCGGTCAGGGAGGCGGGACCGGTGTCGACGCCGATCGTGCCGAGGGCGAGGTGCAGGATGCCCCGCGGATCGTTGAACCAGTTGGGTCCGTTGATGCCGAACCAGGAGAGCACGTCGTTCACGGCGCCGCTCGCTGTGAACAGGAACGTCCACAGCACGGTGATCGCGACGGTGCTGGTCACGGACGGGAAGTAGTAGGCGGTGCGGAAGAACCCGCGCCCCCGGAGCATCGCACGGTTCACCAGCACGGCGAGGAAGAGGGCGAGTGCGGTCTGCAGCGGCACGACGAGCAGCACGTACCAGGTGTTGTTGCGCAGCGCGGTGCCGAAGTCCTTCGTCGCGAGGCCGCCGTCGCCGAGCACGGCGGCGAAGTTGTCCGCCCCGACGAAGGAGACGGAGCCGGACAGGGGGCTGCCGCGGCCGGCCCAGTCCGACACGCTCACCCAGAGCGCCATCAGGACGGGGATGAGCAGGAACACGCCGAGGATCGCGATCACCGGCGCGGTGAACAGCCAGCCGGCTGCCGCCTCGCCGCGACGGAGCCCGGAGGCCCCACCGCGGCGAGGCGCTGCCTTGACCGCCATGGTTACTCGACGACCGCTTCGAGGTTCGACTGCACCGAGTCGAGGATCGTCTTCGGGTCGCCCGTTTTGAGCGACTCGAGCTGCGAGTTGAAGTCGGCGATGACATCCGCGGATCCGGCCTGGTTCGGCGGGAACTGCGCGTACTCCGCACCGGCGAGGAACGGCTTCAGGGTCTCGTTCGCCGCGGTCCAGTCGGAAGCGGCGGACTTGATGGACGGCATCGGCCCGAACGCCTCCGAGAACGCGAGCTGGCTGTCGGCGCTGGTCAGGTACTCGACCAGGTCGAGCGCGGCCTGCTGGTTCGGGCTGTCGGCGGCCATGCCCCAGCAGTTCGTGAACTGCAGCGTGCCCTTGCCGCCGGGACCCTCGGGGAGCTCGGCGACGGTGTACTCGAGGCTGCTGTAGTCGTTCGACAGCGCTCCGGTGATCCAGTTGCCCTCGATCACCATCGCCGCGGACTCCTTGCCGAGCGCCTCGCCGCCCCAGCCGGCTCCGACATCCTTCGCGTAGGCGAACGTGCCGTCGGCGAGGTGCGCCTTCACGTAGTCGAGCGCCTCGACGTTGGCCGGGTCGTCGGCGATCGCCTTGCCGTCCTGGACGAGGCCGCCACCGGCCTCCGCCATGAAGACGCCAACGCGCTGGTACTCGGCGCCGAAGGCCAGGCCGACGTGCTCGGGGGTCGTGAGCTTCTGCGCGACGGTGGCGAGGTCGTCCCAGCTCTGGGGGAGGTCCGCGTCGGTGAGTCCGGCGTCGGCCCACATCCGGGAGTTGATGACGAGCGCGAGCGTGGAGAAGTCCTTCGGCGCGCAGATGAACGTGTCGTCGACCGTGAAGTTCTCGACGAGCGACGGGTAGAAGTCGTCCTTGTTCGACAGCTGGTCGCCGTAGGCCTGCAGCGAGCCGTTGCTCGCGTAACCGGACGCCTGGTCGGCGGACAGGTAGAACAGGTCGGCGGGCTCGCCCGCAGCGAAACCCTGCGACAGCTCCTGGTCGAGGTTGCTCGCGACCTGCACCTTCACGTCCGTTCCCGACTCCGCCGACCAGTCGTCGACGGCGGACTGGACGGCGGCCGTCTCGGCATCGCCCGAGGAGCCGATGAGCAGCGTCAGAGCGTCGTCCGAGGACGTGAGTCCCTCCGCATCGTCCTTCTGGTCGTCGCCCGCGAAGCCGGACCCGCAGCCGGTGAGGACGAGCGCGCCGGCGAGCAGCACCGCCCCGGTTCCGAAGACTGCGCGAGTGGTATGCCGTGTCATGGTCTCTCTCCTTTGATGAGTCACTGCGATCGGCGCCCGGGAAGGCTCGTCGGGATCGACACAGAAATTTGAACGATCAAACTCTGTGTGGAATAGGCTAGGCGGCAGTCGCGGGAAGTGTCAACCCGGGCGTGAACGAGGAGGTGCGATGGCGAAGGCGCCCACCGTCGAAGACGTCGCCGAGCGCGCGGGCGTCTCGCGGCAGACGGTCTCAAACGTGCTCAACACCCCGGACATCGTCCGCCCGGCGACCAGGGAGCGCGTCCTCTCCGCGATCCACGATCTCGGCTATCGGCGTCACGCCGCCGCTCGGCGTCTGCGACTGCGCCGCAGCTCGACCATCGGCATCCGTCTCGATCCGTACGTCGGCGGCATCTCCGGCGTCGTGCTCGACCGCTTCGTGCATGCCGTCACCGAGCGGGCGAGCGAGCGCGGCATGCGGATGCTCGTCTATGCCGCCCGCACGCGGGAAGAGGAGATCCAGCGGCTGTCGGAGCTGTGGGAGGGGTCGGAGATCGACGCCGCGATCATCACCGGCACCTCGCGCGACGACCCGCGCGTGCGCAGCCTCGACCAGGACGGGCTGCCCTTCATCTCGTTCGGCCGGCCGTGGGGCGAAGACGACATCGCCGATCCGCGCCACCTCTGGGTCGACGTCGACGGCGCCGCGGGAACACGCGCCGCGACGGAACACGCGCTGACCCTCGGGCGCCGGGTCTCGTTCCTCGGGTGGCCGACGGGGTCGGGGACCGGCGACGACCGCGAGCGCGGCTGGCGGGAGGCGATGGCTGCGGCCGACGCCCCGGGGGAGCGGCTGACCGCGGAGGAGGGCGTCCCCCACGCTCGAGCCTGTCTGGACGCCGCGCTCGCCGCAGGGCAGGTGCCCGATGCCCTCGTGTGCGCCAGTGACTCGCTCGCCGTCGGCGCCCTGCTGGCCGTGGCCGCTGCGGGGCTCACGCTGCCGGTGATCGGGTTCGACAACACCCCCACGGCCGAGGCTCTGGGCTTCTCGAGCGTCGAGCAGCGCCCGGAGGATGTGGCGACGGCGATCCTCGAGCTCCTGATGGGCCCGACGGGGGAGATCGTCGCCCCGCGCAGCCTGCAGGCCGGCTCCGCGCATGCGCTGATCACGCCGGAGCTGATCGTCCGCTGAGGCGCTCTGCGGCTGCTATGCCGCCCGGCGCAGACGCAGCGCGAACGCGATACCGGCGAGGGCGATCACCACGACCCCGTACCCGACGCACACGGCCTCGAGCCCGACCGCCCCGACGAGCGCCCCGGCGATCACGGCCGGCACCCCGAACGCCAGGTACGACAGCAGGTAGATCGCGGCGAAGGTGTCGGCCCGCTCGGTCGCGGGGATCTTCGGCGCGAGGGACGCGACCACCCCGGAGAAGGCCGTCCCGAAGCCCATGCCGGTCACGGCGGCGGCAGCGAGGTAGAACGGCAGGGACGTGACGCTCAAGGCGATCAGCGACAGCAGGGTGCCGACCGCGAGCGCCGCCGTGCCGAACAGCACCATCGACCGGGCGGCGATCTTCCGGAGGGTGAACGCGGTGACCGCCCCGACTCCCGCGAGCAGGACGACGCCGAGCCCCTGCCAGACGTGCGCCTCGCCTCCGAGCTCGCCCCGCACGATCGTGGCCCCGAGGGACAGGAACAGCCCGCCCGTCGCCCACCCCGCGATCACGGCCGGAGCTCCGCGCCAGAAGTCGGACCGGATCGCGGACGGGATCGTCAGCCGGAAGCTCAGCGACGCCCAGACCCCTGCCTTGCGCGGCGCAGTCTCCGGCACCCCCAGGAACAGCACCGCGATCACGAGGTACACCGTGCTCAGGGGCGCGAACACATCCAGCAGCGCCTCGCCGCTGAGGTCGAGCATCACGGCCGAGACCAGTGCTCCGAGCGCGAGACCGATGCCCGGGCTGAGGGCGTTCCACAGCGCGGCGACCCCCGCCCGACCGCCCGGCGCGAAGTCGAGGGCCGTGGCGGAGAGGGCGGAGAGGAGCAGGCCGCTGGCCACACCCTGCAGGATGCGGGCGAGGAACAGCACGGCGACGGCATCCGCGTGCCAGAACAGCAGCATGCTCCCCGCCAGCAGCACGAACCCGGCGGCCACGACCGGGCGGCGGCCGATGTGGTCGGACAGTGAGCCGGCGGTGAGGAGTGTCAGCAGCAGTGAGCCGGCGTAGACCGCGAACACCGCGCTGATGACGATCGCGTCGAAGCCGATGTCGTGCGCGAGGACCGGGTAGAACGGCGACGGTGCGCTCGCCCCGGCCGCCATCAGGATCTGCGCCGCCACCGCGAGGGGGAAGCCCAGGCGCGAGCGGCCTGCGGTCCGTGGCGCGGTTCCGGAGCGGGACGATGAGCGAACCGGTGCGGACGCGGCGGGGACAGGCGGGGCGACGATCGGCTGGGTGGGGGTCATGGCTGCTCCTCGTAAGGTTCGAGAATCATCGAACTATCGGAGCGTACTCGCCATCCACTTATTGTTCAACTATTATCGAACCATGCCTGGCGATCTTCCTCACCCGGAGCGCTCCGAGATCCAGCTCACGGACGTGCTCTTCGCCCTCAGCGACCCGGAACGCCTCGCCATCACCCGCCAGCTCGCCGACGGTCCCCTCGACATGGCCTCGTGCCACGCCACCGACCCGAACCTCCCGAAATCGACCAAGTCGCACTTCATGAAGGTCCTGCGCGAAGCCGGCGTCATCCGTAACGAGCCCAACGGACGACGGCGGATGCTGACGCTCCGCCGCGACGACCTCGACGCCCTCTTTCCCGGTCTGCTGGACTCGGTCCTGCGCTGACGCCGGGCGCTTCGACAAGCTCAGCGACCCAGGGTACGGCGCTTCGCCAAGCTCAGCGACCCCAGGGTACGGGAGGGCCAGCGACCCAGGGGTGCGGCGCTTCGACAGGCTCAGCGACCCAGGGTAGGGGAGGGCCAGCGACCCAAGGGGGCGGCGCTTCGACAAGCTCAGCGACCCAGGGTAGGTGTGGGCTGAGCGACCCGAGAAGGGGGAGAGCTTGCCGAACCGAGGGAGTGAGTGTACAGTCACTCATATGTCCACGACGCGCAGCTCGATCCTCTCCACCGCCGATGCGCGGCGGCCCCTCGTCGCCTCGGCGGCAGTGGCGGCGTTCGCGCGCGGCGGGTACCACGGAACGACCGTCGCCGACGTGGCACGCGAGGCGAAGATCTCCCCGGCGTACGTCTTCAAGCTCTACGCGGGCAAGGAGGCGCTGTTCGTCGCCGCGCTCGAGGCCTGCTTCGACGCGATCCTCGTGGCGCTCGAAGAAGGCGCAGAGGCTGCGGCCGATCCGTCGCCGGACGGCATCCTCGACGCGATGGGCGACGCCTACGCGCATCTCATCGCCGACCGGAAGCTGCTCATGTTGCAGGTGCACGCGCAGTCCGTCGCGGAGATCCCCGCGATCGGCGAGGCGCTGCGCGTCGGACTCGGCCGGGTGACCACCTTCGCGCAGAGCCGTTCGCATGCCGCGGACGACGACGTGCAGCGCTTCATCGCCTACGGGCAGCTGTGCCACCTGATCGTCACGACCCAGCTCGACGGGCGGCCCGAGGAGTGGGTCGCCGCATTGACCAAGGGGATCACGCACCCGGACTGATTCGCGCCCCGGGTGCTGTCCCGTCTTTTGCTGTCCATCAGAGTGAGTGAGTAATCACTCATAACACCATCCGCTGTCCCTCATCCAGAACAGGAGTACCCCATGACCACTCTGACCATTCCGACCGCCGCGACGGCTCCGCGCAGCGCACACCGCTGGCTGGCTCTCGGCGTCCTCGCCCTCGCGCAGTTCCTCGTCGTGCTCGACGCCTCGATCGTGAACATCGCCCTCCCCGTCCTCGGTCGGCAGCTCGGCATGGACACCGCCGCGCTCGCCTGGGTGATCACCGCGTACGTGCTCGCGTTCGGCGGACTGCTCCTCCTCGGCGGGCGGCTCGCCGATCGCTACGGGCACCGCCGGGTGTTCCTCTTCGGAACGGCGGGTTTCGTCGCCGCCTCCGCCCTCGCCGGGTTCTCCGTCTCGAGCGAGATGCTGCTCGGCGCTCGCGCACTGCAGGGCGTCTCCGCCGCGCTCCTCGCCCCCGCCGCTCTCGCCCTGCTGACCCACCTCTTCCCGGATGACAGGGAGCGCACCACCGCGCTCGGCGTCTGGGGCGCCGTGGCCGGGATCGGCTCGGCCGCGGGCGTGCTGCTCGGCGGGGTGCTCACCGCGACCCTGGGCTGGGAGTCCGTGTTCTTCGTGAACGTCCCGGTCGGCGCGCTCGTGCTGATCGCGATCCCGCTGCTCGTCACCCGCGACGGCGCGCGGACTCCCGGACGACTGGATGCGGCGGGGGCGGTGACCGTGACGGCAGCGCTGGTCGCGCTCGTCGGAGCCCTCAGCGCGGCGGAGCAGCTCGGGTTCCTGCACCCGCTCCCGCTCGTGCTGTTCGCGGCGGCGCTGGTCCTCGGTGCCGTCTTCATCGCGGTGGAGCGTCGTGCCGTCGAACCGCTCGTCCCGCTGTCGGTGTTCCGCAACCGCAACCTCGCGCTCGGCAACGTCGTCATGCTGCTGGGCGGCGCGGCGATGGTCGCCCTCTTCTTCGCCCTGTCCGTCTTCATGCAGGCCGTGCTCGGCTACGACGCGCTCACGGCCGGGCTCACGCAGCTGCCCCTCGCCGGTGTGCTGGTGCTGGTCGCCGGCGGAGCTCCTGCCCTCATCGCACGCCTCGGCACCCGTCCCGTCCTGATCGGATCGCTCCTCGTCCTCGCCGCCGGCCTGCTGTGGCTCGCCGCCGCGCCGTCCGACGCGGCGTTCCTGACCCAGCTGCTGGGGCCGACCGTCCTCATCGGGATCGGGCTGGGCGGCGCTGTCGTCGCGACCACCCAGCTCGCGGTCGACGGCGTCGCCGGGGGAGAAGCGGGCCTCGCGGGCGGCCTGATCAACACGAGCCAGCAGATCGGAGGAGCGGTGGGACTCGCGGTCCTCGGCACGGTGGCCGGGCTGCGCACCGCGGCACTCACGGCGAGCGGCGCCTCCGCGGCCGACGCGATGACCGGCGGGTTCTCGTGGCTGTTCATCGGCGCGGCCGGCCTGGCGCTGCTGGGTGCGGCGACCGTCGCGGTCTGGCGCCGCGGCTGACGGGGCCCGCACCATACCCCGGAGCGTGGTTCGCGCTCCGGGGTGTCGTGCTGCCTCACCGAGAGCAATCCGCACGTTCATTGGTCGCTGATATCTCCAGAATGCCAAGCAGATCGTGACTTCGTCGGTGCCATCTGCTCCGCGATTTGGCGGCGGCGCACTTCCCGGCGGATACTGCTGACACCCGAGACGCCACCGAAGGAGCCCGGGAAACCCATGCAGACCGCACTGCTCGCCCCCACCGCCACCCTCGTCGTCCTCGGCGGAGGCCGGCTCGGCGTAGTGCTCGCCCGGGCGCTGTCGGACGCCGGGTTCGCGGTGCACGGACCCCTCGGGCGTGGGGCGAGGATCCCCGAGGTCGACATCGCGCTGCTCTGCGTGCCGGACGCCGAGATCCCGGAGGCCGCATCCGCCGTTCGTCCACATGCGCGACTGGTCGGTCACGTCTCCGGCGCCACGCAGTTGGGTGATGCCGACTTCAGCCTGCACCCGCTGCAGACGTTCACGGGCGCCGAGTCGTCCGACGCCTTTCACGGGATCGGTGCCGCGATCGCCGGGCGCACGCCGGACGCGCTCGCCATCGCGGAACAGCTCGCGCTCGCTCTCGGAGCCCGTCCGTTCGCGGTCGACGAGGCGCACCGTGCGAGCTATCACGCGGCGGCGTCCTTCGCCTCCAACTTCGTGCTGACGCTGCTGGACGCCGCGGAGGAACTCGCGTCCTCGGCGGGGCTCCGAGTCGGCGACGCCCGACGGATCCTGGCGCCCCTGGTCCACCGCACGGTCGACAACTGGGTCGCCACCGGGGCACGGGCTGCGCTCACCGGTCCGATCGCCCGAGGCGATGCGCGCACGGTCACGCGACAGGGCGAGGCGATCGACGAGGACGCTCCGACCCTCCGTCCGCTCTTCGACGAGCTCGTCACCGCGACGCGGAGCCTCGCCGCCGCACCCGCAGAGCCGGCCAGGGCCGCGGACGCGGAAGAGGGAGCCGCATGAGGATCCTGCGCACGATCGCCGAGGTTCGAGCCGCCGTCCGTGCCGCCCGGCGAGACGACCGCACCGTCGGGCTGGTGCCCACGATGGGCGCCTTCCACGACGGGCACCTCTCGCTCATGCGGACGGCCCGCGCGGACTCCGACCTCGTCGTGGTGTCGCTGTTCGTCAACCCGACGCAGTTCGGTGCGAACGAGGACCTCGGCTCCTATCCGCGTGACGAGGCCCGCGATGCCGCGCTGGCCGAGGCCGCGGGCGTCGACATCCTCTTCGCCCCCGATGTCGCGGAGATCTACCCCGACGGCTTCGCCACCACCATCCACGTGGCGGAGCTCGCGGACGTGCTCGACGGCGCGAGCCGCGGGCCGCATCACTTCGACGGCGTCGCCACCGTGGTCACGAAGCTCTTCGGGATCGTGCGACCGGATGCGGCGTACTTCGGCCGGAAGGATGCGCAGCAGATCCTGGTCGTCCGCCGCGTCGTGCACGACCTCGACCTCGACGTCCGGATCGTCCCGTGCCCGATCGTGCGCGAGGCGGACGGACTCGCCATGAGCTCGCGGAACGTCTACCTCGACCGCGCCTCGCGCGCCAGGGCGACGGCCCTGAACCGCGCCCTCGACGCGGGCGAGGCGGTGTTCGCCACCGGGGAGCGCGACGCGGAGGCCATCCTCTCCGCCGCGCGGCGCGTGCTCGACCACGCCGGGATAGCCCCCGAATACCTCGAGCTGCGCGATGCCGAGACCTTGCGGGGCGTCACGACGGTGGAGCGCGATGCACTGCTCGCGGTCGCCGCCCGGGTCGGCGGCGCTCGGCTGATCGACAACCACCTGCTGACCGTCTCCGATGCGAAGGGCGCCGAATGATGTGCACCACCCCGAGGAGCGCGAACCTCCGCGGCATCACGGGAGTGCGCCCATGAGCGCGCACGCCGCCCCGCGCGCTCGGGTCACGCTGGCGGGTCTCGTCGCGAAGAAGGCCGGCAGAGAACCCATCGTGATGGTCACCGCGTACGACCACCCCGGCGCGCAGATCGTCGAGGCGGCGGGCGTCGACATCGTGCTGGTCGGCGATTCGGCCGCGATGACCGTGCTCGGCTACGACAGCACGGTACCCGTCACGGTGGACGAGATGCTCATGCTCACGAAGGCCGTGCGCCGCGGTCTCACGACTCCGCTGCTCGTCGGAGACCTGCCCTTCGGGTCGTACGAGGCCTCGGACGAGCTCGCGATCGCGACCGCCCTGCGCTTCGTCAAAGAGGCGGGCTGCGACCTGGTGAAGATCGAGCGCGGCGGCACCACCGTCGAGCGTGCGCGGGCACTCGTCCAGGCGGGCATCCCGGTGGTCGGACACGTCGGGCTCACCCCGCAGACGGCCACGGCGCTCGGCGGATACCGCGCCCAGGGACGCACCGCCGAAGCCGCGCTCGCCGTGATCGACGACGCTGTGGCGCTGCAGGAGGCGGGGTGTTCGCTGCTGGTCGTGGAAGCCGTGCCCTCCGAGGTCACCGCGGCCGTCGTCGCGCTGCTGGAGATCCCGGTGATCGGGATCGGAGCGGGAGCGGATGCCGACGGCCAGGTGCTCGTGTTCCACGACCTGCTCGGTCTGTACGACGGGGGAGCCGCTCGGTTCGTGAAGCGCTACGCCGAGCTGCGCACGGCGGCCGTCGCCGGGGTCGGGGCCTACGCGGCGGAGGTCCGCGGTGGCGTCTACCCGGCTGCCGAGCACGGCTATGCGATGGCCGAGGGCGAGGCCGCACGGCTGCAGGAGCTGCTGGCCGCGCGCTGACGCCTCCGCTCGGGCGATGGGGGGTGCGGAATGCCGGCATGCGTTCGAACAAAGCTTCGAAAGTCGAGGTGATCCGAGATAAAATGAAGCATGTCGAAAATGTCCGGGTTGCACGAGGCGATGTCTCGCCTCGACGAGGCCTGGGCTGCCGCCGACGACGCCGGTGACCTCTCGCGTGAGCAGCTCATCACGGTCGTCGAGGCGATCGGTCTGCTGCAGAGGCGCCTGGATTCCGTGCACGTCGACGTGGCGGCAGGCATCGCGCGCGAGTCGCGCCCCGAGCTCGGCGCCGAGAGCCTGGCGAAGCAACGCGGCTTCCGCACGGCGGCGAAGCTCATCGCGGCCGCCACCGGAATCTCCACCGGCGAGGCCCAGCGGCTGGTGAAGGTCGGAGAGGCGACTGCCCCGAGAAGCGACCTGATCGGCTCGCGGCTTCCGGCTCGATACCCGCTCATCCGAGAGGCTCTCGGCTCCGGCGCTCTGGGCGCGCAGGCGGCGGCCCTCCTCATCGCACTTCTCGATCGCTGCCGTATCGCCGCGGGAGCCGAGCGCATCGCCGAGGCCGAGCGGCTGCTGGTCGCTGCGGCCGAGGGGCTCGAGCTCGATGCCGTGCGCAAGCTCGTCGTCCGCGCGGAGGCCTGGCTCGATCCGGACGGCGTCGAGCCGCGCGCCGATGAGCAGCGCGCACGCCGTTCTCTGCGGATCTTCGAGCGCGGCGGCATGGTGCATCTGCACGCCCAGCTCGACGCCGAGACGGCGGCCCCGGTCGTCACCGCGATCCGCGGCTTCGTCTCCGCCGCATTCGCCGCCCGCTCCGACGCGCCCTTCCCCGGCGCGCCCGACGCGGACCGTCGCACCGTCGCCATGGTCCAGGCCGACGCCCTCTCCGTCTTCTGTGCTCACGTGCTCGGCTGCCGCGGCGATCGGGTTCCGCTCGCCGGGGCGACCGTGGTGGTCCGGGTGGGGCTGGAGGACCTTCGGTCCGGATCGGGCTCGGCGACGATCGATGGGCTCGACCAGGTGGTCGACATCGGGGCCGCGCGGCGGATGGCGGCCAGCGGCGGCGTGATCCCCTGGGTTCTCGGTGGTGCCAGCGAGATCCTCGACTGGGGCAGGGAGAAGCGACTGTTCACGCGAGCGCAGCGTCTGGCTCTCGCCGAGCGCGACGGCGGCTGCGCCATGTGCGGGCTCCCGCCCGAGATGACGCGGGCTCATCACATCCGCTGGTGGCAGCGGGATCGAGGGCCGACTGACCTGTCGAACGGCATCCTGCTCTGCGAGACCTGCCACCATCGCATCCACGACAACGACTGGGAGATCGTCATCGAGGGTTCGGGGGTGAGCGGGCGGCCGTGGTTCATCCCGCCCCGCGCCGTCGATCCGGATCGAACTCCGCGGCTCGGCGGACGCGCACGGTTCGACATCGCGGCATAGCGACGCTCGGCGCGGCTAGGGCTCCCAGCGCAGCAGGTCACCCGGCTGGCAGTCCAGCGCCTGGCACAGGGCGTCCAGGGTGGTGAAGCGCACCGCCTTCGCGCGGCCGTTCTTGAGCACGGCGAGATTGGTCGGAGTGATGCCGATCCGCTCGGCAAGCTCCCCGACGCCGATCTTCCGCCGCGCCATCATCACATCGATGTCGACCACCACCGGCATCAGATCACCTCGTCGTCGAGCTCGGAGCGCAGCGACCGCGCCTCCACGTCACGCGCGATCGCCTGGCGCAGCAGCGCCTTCATCACGACCACCAGCAGTGCCATGCCGGCCAGCACCACGCCGGCGCCGCCGATGAGAGCCACCACGCCCGGGGCGATCGACCCCGGCGCGAGTACGGCGGCGAGGATCCACGTGAGCGCCGCGGCCACCAGGATCGCGCCGATGATCACATCGACGGGCCGGAACGACGACTCCGAGAAGATCGAGCCGCGGCGCACCTTCGTCAACAGGATCCACACGCACACGCCGAACACCTGCATCGTCGCCACGCCGAGCCCGATGATCGACACGACCAGGAGGCGCCCCCACAGCTCGCCCTCGGCCAGATCGAGCCACAGCAGCGGCAGGATCAGCGCCTGCACCGCCACCGAGCCGACCAGGGCCAGAGCGATCACGACCCGCAGCACCGCGATCGTCGTCTTCGCCACGTCGCCACCTCCCGAAAACCATCGAATGACAACGAGAATCTATCGTTAATCGTTCGATCCGGCAATCGGAAGCGATGAGAGACCGTTACCCCCGGCGCAGCCGAGACCGCACGCGGCGAGCCGTCCGCGCGACGGCATCCCGCCAGGCGCCGCCCGGCCACTCGCGGCGCAGCTGCACCGTTCCGTCGGCGTCGACGGCCAGCTCGCAGCGCCGACCGGCGAGCAGAGGCGAGCGACCGGCCTTCTCCAGCGCCCCCGGTGCAGCCGTGAGCGGCGCCGTGAGGTTCCACCCCGCGCGCCGGACCGTCACCGCCAGCGCCGCCGACCTGGCCTCGCCGTCGCCGAAGACCTTCACCGGGTCGACGGCGAGCGGGATGGCCGTGAGGTTCTTCGGTCGCTTGTCGGCGAGGCGGCGCTCGGGCTCCGACTCGGTCGCCGGTGCCGCTCCCGCATCCGACGCGGCCTGCGCGGCGAGTCCGATCCGGTCGTTCCTGGTCTCCTTGCCGACGATCAGGAGCCCATCGGGCAAACCGTCCAGCGAGGTCAGCGGCAGGGACACGAGCCGCTCCGTCGACCCCGCCTTCTCGAAGACCAGGGCCTCTTCGCCGTCTCGCGTGATCCGGACGCGCACCGTGAGCTGGAGTCCGCCCCCGCGCGACCAGCGGGCCGCCGTCACCGTGGCGGTGCACTCCATCCCGGCCTCGAACTCCGCCAGCCGCACGAGGTCCTCCCGGCGATCCGCTCGCAGCAGGCCGGCGCGGATGCGCTGCGGGAAGGAGAGTCCGGCGTCGACGCCGGGGCCGAACCGACGCTGCACCAGCGGCACCACCACATCCAGCAGCCGCTCGCGGTACTCCGCCGGGTACTTCACCATCCGCCGTCCGGCGATCCGGTTGAGGATCTTGCCTCGGAACCAGTGCCGCAGCAGTCGGTCGCGCACGCGGCCAGGCTCGGTGTTCGCCTCGACCACATCGAGCACGGTCTCCAGGTGCGGGAAGTACGACTCCGGCTCGATGCGCGCCGAGCTCGCGCTGCCCGGCTGCTTCACCCACGCGTAGCAGGGCTCGCTCGCCAGGATCGAGATCGTCTCGGCGGCGAAATACGCCTGCATGACGAAAAGGTGGTCCTCGAGGCGCACCTTGCCCTCCGGGAAACGGATGCCGTGCTCGCGCAGGAAGGCCGTGCGGAACATCTTGTGCGGGGTCAGCATCTCCAGGAGCGGATCCTGTCCGAGCACCGCGTGCGGGATGTCGCGGCGGAAGATGCGGGCGGGCAGCTTCCGGCCGATCCCGACCTCCTTGCCGACCACGACGTCCGAGCCGTTCCGGTCCGCGTAGTCGCACAGCTTCTCCAGGGCGCGCGGGAACAGCCGGTCGTCCTGGTCGACGAACTGCACGTACGTTCCGCGGGCGGCCTCGACGCCGCGGTTGCGGGGAGTGCCGGGCCAGCCCGAATGGGGCAGTGACAGCACCCGGACGTTCGGTCGGGTGCGAGCGACCTCGGCGAGTCGCTCGGCGGTCTCCGGGCCGGATCCGTCATCGCACAGCAGGACCTCGAAGGCATCCCGGTCCAGCGTCTGCGCGTCGAGCGAGGCGATCAGCTCGTCGAACGACGCCTTCGGCTGGAACACGGGCACCACGACGCTGACCCTGACGCTCCCCGTCGACTCTCCGCCGGTGCCGTCCCCGATCGTGCCTTCTCCGGTCGTGCTGGTCATCACTGCTCTCTCCCCCACTGCTCTCGAACCCCGCCATGCCTGCTGATCAGCCAAGCATCCCTTCCTGGACGGCGCACCAGGCTTGCGGCGCGCTGGACGGTATGCACAGGAACGCTCCCACCCGAAACTCCCACCCCACATCCAGGCTGAACGATATATCGTTGACTATCGTTCACGACTGGGAGGTCATCATGAGCAACGCATTCCCGTCCAACCCGTTCGGCGGAGACGGCAGCACCGGCGGCGGTCTCTTCGGACACGGCTTCGGCGGACCCAACGGCCCGGCCGGCGCGCTCTTCGAGGCGATGGACCAGCTCCGCAAGTCGTTCGAGTCCCGCCCGTCCGGCGGTTCGCGCATGGCGCGCGGCGACGTCCGCACGGCCGTGCTCTCGCTCCTCGCCGAGCGTCCGATGCACGGCTACCAGATCATCAACGAGATCGCCGAGCGCAGCGGCGGCACCTGGAAGCCCAGCGCCGGCTCGGTGTACCCCACGCTGCAGCTGCTCGCCGATGAGGGCCTGATCGAGGCCGAGGAGCAGAACGGTCGGAAGACCTACTCGCTCACCGAGGCCGGCCGCGACGTGGCCGCCGAGGCCACGGAGACCCGCGCGCCGTGGGAGCCCGCCAGCAAGGACGGCAACCGCGACAACGCTCGCTTCAGCGCACTGCCCAAGGCCGGGGTCGACCTCGCCGCCGCAGCCGCGCAGGTCGGACGCAGCGGTTCGCCCGAGCAGGTGCAGCAGACCATCGAGGTCCTCGACGAGGCCCGCCGTAGGCTGTACTCGATCCTCGCGCAGGACTGACCGCGCAGTGCGGCATCGGGTGGGGACCTGCGAGAGGACCACGCGATGACGGATGCTGCGGCACAGGGCGCCCACCGCGCCCGGTACCGCCGCATCCTGTCGTTCGCGGGCCGTGAGTTCCTGAAGATCTGGTGGTTCGAGCTCGTCCTGCCGCGCTTCGGCATGAGCGGCATCGCCGAGCGCACGCGCGGGCAGCGGATGCAGCGTTTCGCGCGGCGCTTCCACGTGCTGGCTGTCGACCTGGGCGGCCTCATGATCAAAGTCGGGCAGTTCATGTCGTCGCGTCTCGACGTGCTCCCGCCGGAGATCACGAAAGAGCTCGAGGGTCTGCAGGACGAGGTGCCGGCCGTGCCGACGCCGGAGATCCGCGCGCTCGCGGAGGCCGAGCTCGGGATCCCGCTCGAACGCGCCTACGCCTGGTTCGACGAGACGCCCGTCGCCGCCGCCTCGCTCGGGCAGGTGCACCGCGCCCGGCTCTCGGCCCTCGACGCCGCGGACACCGGGCTCGAAGAGGTCGTGGTCAAGGTGCAGCGACCGGGCATCGGCGACATCGTCGCGGTGGACCTCGCCGCCCTCCGCCGCGTCGCCCGCTGGCTGACCCGCGTGCGGATCGTCGCCGACCGCGTCGACGCGCCCGCCCTCGTGGAGGAGTTCGCCGCGACCAGCCTCGAGGAGATCGACTACCTGCACGAGGCCGCGAACGCCGAGAGGTTTCGGGAGAACTTCGCCGACGACCCGCGCATCGATACGCCGGAGATCGTCTGGGAGCGCTCGACGCGTCGCGTGCTCACACTGTCGGACGTGACCGCGATCAAGATCAACGACACGCACGCACTGCGCGCCGCGGGCATCGATCCGGCCGAGGTGGCCGCCGTGTTCGCCGAGGTCATGTTCGACCAGGTCTTCACCCACCGCTTCGTGCACGCCGACCCCCACCCGGGGAACATCTTCGTCACGCCTGTCCCTTCGACGAGCTCAGGGACCCAGGCTGGCGCAGGGACCCAGGATGGCTCTGGGACCCAGGGGCGGTTCCGGCTCACGTTCATCGACTTCGGGATGATGGCCGAGGTGCCCGACAGCCTCCGCGACGGACTGCGCACGCTCCTCATCGCCGTCGCCGGCCGCGACAGCAGGGGCCTCGTCGCCGCCGCGCAGGAGATCGGCGTGCTGCTGCCGTCCGCCGACACGGCCGAACTGGAACGCGCCCTCACCGCGCTGTTCGCCCGCTTCGGGGGCATGGGCTTCGCGGAGTTGAGCACGGTCGACCCGCGGGAGTTCCGTGACTTCGCGGAGGAGTTCGGCGACATGGTGCGCTCGCTCCCGCTGCAGCTGCCCGAGAACATGCTGCTGCTGATCCGCGCGGTGTCGCTGACCTCTGGCATGTGCAGCGGCCTCGATCCTGCGTTCAACGTGTGGGATGCCGCGGAACCCTACGCCGGACGGCTGCTTCGCGATGAGAGCGGGAACCTCGTGCAGGAGTTCGCGGGTCAGGCCATGGACACCATGACCACGACGTGGCGGCTGCCCGGTCGCATCGACCGCATCATCACGCGCATCGACGACGGCAACGTGTCGTTCGACACCTCGCGGCTGGAGCGTCGCCTCGATCGGCTCGAGGGCATCGCGCGACGCATCGCCTCGGGTGTGCTGTTCGCTGCGATGCTGATCGGCGGCGCGCTGCTCGTCCCGTCGCTGCCGCCGCTGGGGATCACCCTGATCTGCGTGTCCGTGCTTCCTCTGCTGCACTCGCTGTTCGCCGGCGTCCGCCGCCGCTCCCGCTGAGCCCCTCGCACCGGCACGATCCGCGGTCCGGCCACGCCGCCGCGCCTCGCGTGGAAAGATGGGTTCTCATGGATACGCCTGACGAGAAGCCCACCGAACGCTCCGCAGGAGGTCCGACCCCGCGCCCGCGCACCGACGCCATCGTGACCGGGACGCACCGCCAGGCGGTCAAGGCCTCGGAGGCCGCACGAAAGATCGTCCGGGACATCACGACCGTCCCGCCGCGCAGCGTGCACCCCGCGCTCGTCCCCGGGGTCTCGGTCGAGGAGACGGGCCGCACCTACCGCACCGACCCGCTCGTCTTCGGCGTCGCCGCCGCGTTCGCCATCGCCTTCATCGCGTGGGGCGTGTTCGCGGGGGACAACCTCGCCGGCACCACGAGCACGGTGCTCGCGTGGGTCGTGGAGTACTTCGGGTTCTTCTTCACCACGATCGCCACGATCATCCTCGTCTTCATGCTCTTCGTCGGCTTCAGCCGCTACGGGCGCATCCCGCTCGGACGCGACGACGAGGAGCCCGAGTTCTCGATGTTCTCGTGGATCTCGATGCTCTTCGCCGCGGGCATGGGCATCGGCCTGGTGTTCTGGGGTGCCGCGGAGCCGCTGACGTTCTTCGAGAACCCGCCGCCCGGCACGGTCGAGGCGAACACCCTCGAGGCGATGCATACGGCGCAGACCCAGGTGCTCTACCACTGGGGTCCGCAGGCGTGGGCGTTCTACGCGCTCGTCGGCGGCGCCATCGCGTACGGCGCCTACCGCCGCGGTCGCACGCCGCTGATCTCGTCGATCTTCGCCCCGCTGCTGGGCGAGAACCGCACGACGGGCCCGGTCGGCCGCACGATCGACATCTTCTCCATCATCGTGACTCTGTTCGGCACGGCCGCCTCGCTGGGCCTCGGGGCGCTGCAGATCGGACACGGCGTCGAACTCGTCAGCGGTGCCGGCCCGCTCGGCAACGGCATCCTCATCGCGGTCATCGCGGTGCTCACGGCGTGCTTCATCGCGTCCGCCGTGTCGGGCGTCTCCAAGGGCATCCGCGCGCTGTCGAACATCAACGCCGTGGTCGCCATCCTGCTGGCGTTCTTCGTGTTCTTCGTCGGTCCGACGCTGCTGATCCTCAACGTCATCCCGTCGGTCGCCGTGCAGTTCCTCGGCGATCTGCCCACCATGATCGGCCGTTCCGCCTCGCAGGGTGAGGCCGCGCAGGCCTTCCTGTCGAGCTGGACGATCTTCTACTGGGCGTGGTGGATCTCCTGGTCGCCGTTCGTCGGTATGTTCATCGCGAAGATCTCGCGCGGCCGCACGCTGCGCCAGTTCGTGTCCGTCGTCATCGTCGTGCCGTCCGCCATCTCACTCGTGTGGTTCGCGATCTTCGGCACCACGGCCATCCAGCAGCAGATGGACGGCGCGGGCCTCGTGGTCGACCCGCCGGAAGAGGTGCTGTTCGGGGTGCTGGAGAACCTGCCGTTCCCGCTCATCACCAGCATCGTGCTGATCATCCTCATCGCGATCTTCTTCATCACCGGCGCCGACTCCGCCTCACTCGTGATGGGCACGCTCTCGCAGCAGGGTCGCCCGGAGCCGTCACGCTGGGTCGCCGTGGTCTGGGGTGTGCTCGTCGGCGTGATCGCCGCCGTGCTGCTGGTGAGCGGAGCCGAGGGGAGCGGACTGCAGTCGCTGCAGAACGCGACGATCATCGCGGCGCTGCCGTTCGCGATCATCATGGCGTTCATGATGATCGCGTTCATGAAGGATCTGCGGCGCGATCCGCTGATCCTGCGCGACCGGTATGCCAGAGCGGCGGTTCGGCACAGCGTCATGGCCGGACTCGAGGAGTACGGCGACGACTTCGCGCTCGTGCCCGTCGAGTACGACCACTCGGAGGACGACCTCGCCTGGATCGACGAGGACACCGTCGACGACACGCTCGCCGAGGTGTACGAGGCCGCGACCGAGGCGATCGACATCATCCCGCCCGCCGAGGTGGAGGCCGCGGTGGACGCCGCGCTGGATGCCCCTGCGGACGACCCGGCGCCTCCCCGCGCCGACTGACCTTCTCGAGATCAGGCGATCACGCCGGATCAGGCAGTTCCTCGTCGGAACGGCCTGATCCGGCGTGGTCGCCTGTCTTCGCAGGAGCGGTGGGCTGCTCTGCGGCCGCGGTGATGCGCGCGGCCATGCCGGCGAAGATCAGTCCGTGGAAAGGCAGCACCGCGAGCCAGTACAGCCGACCGGTGAGCCCGCGGGGGAAGAACACCGCGCGCTGCTCGTACCGGGCGCCCTCGCCATCCGGCACGGCGCGGAGCTCGAGCCACGCCTCTCCCGGCACCTTCATCTCGGCGCGCAGCCTCAGCAGATGACCCGCCTCGGTCTGCTCCACCGCCTCCACCCGCCAGAAGTCGATCGCATCGCCCACACGCGCGGCGGTGCGACTCCGGCGTCCGCGGCGCAGCCCCACGCCGCCGACGATGCGGTCCATCCACCCTCGGATCGCCCACAGCAGGGGCGAGGAGTACCAGCCGTTCTCGCCGCCGATGCCGAGGATCACGCGCCACAGCTCGTCGACGGAGGCGGCGGTCCTGACCGAACGGGCGTCGGTGAACACGGTGCGTCCCGCCCAGTCCGGGTCGCTCGGCAGCGGGTCGCTCGGCGCGCCGGAGACCTCCGCATCCTGCCAGCTGGTCTCCACATCGTCGGCCTCCACGCGTCCGAGGGCCAGGCCGACGGCGCGCCGATACGGCGTCAGTCCATCCGCGGGACGCGGGATGAGGTCGTCGACCGCGTGATCCTTCATGATGCACTCGTTCTGCAGCGACGCCACGAGCGGCCGCGCGATCGACCGCGGCACGGGCGTCACCAGGTTCACCCAGTGCGAGGCGAGGCCCGGGGTGAGCACGGGCAGGGCGGCGATGGCCCGCTGCGGCAGGCCGGCCTCGACCGCGTAGCCGTTCATCATCTGGCCGTAGCGGAGCACATCCGGCCCGCCGATGTCGACGGCGCGGTTGACCTCTGGCGCGACGCGGGCGGCGCCGAGCAGGTAGTGCAGCACGTCGCGCACGGCGATCGGCTGGATGCGGTTGCGCACCCACTTCGGCGCCGGCATGTAGGGCAGCACGTCGGTCAGGTGCCGGATCATCTCGAACGACGCCGACCCGGAGCCGATCACCACGCCCGCCTGGAGCACGAGAGTCGGCACGCCCGAGTTCAGGAAGATCTCGCCCACGTGCACCCGCGAACGCAGGTGCGGAGACAGGTCCACGTCCTCGGGATGCAGCCCGCCGAGGTAGACGATGCGCTGCACCCCGGCACGGACGGCCGCTGCGGCCACGGTGCGGGCCGCACGCTCGTCGCTCTCCTCGAACCCGGCGCCCGCAGTCATGGAGTGGATGAGGTAGTACACGACGTCCACATCGGCGACGGCACGGGACACCGCGTCCTCGTCGTCGGCGGAGCCCTCGACGATCTCGCAGTCCCGGCCCCAGGGGAAGGACGCCGCCCGCTGACCGTCTCTGGCGAGCACGCGCACGCGGTAGCCGGCGTTGACGAGGCGAGGGGTCAGCCTCCCGCCGATGTATCCGGTGGCCCCGAGCACCAGCGCCCGCGGGGCGGTGCCGTCGGCGCGGGGTCGGGCGCGCAGCGTCTCTTCGCGGCCGGTGGGCTGGGTGAGCTCGGTCATGGGTCGAGCGTACGTCCAGCCGGGCGTCCGGAGGACGGGCTTGCGGAGGGGGAGGAGGCTCAGTAGGAACGTGCCTGTACGATCGAGGACATGTTGTCTGTCGAATCGATTCGATCCGCGCCGGATCAGGCTTCCCGCCGCGCCCGTGTCGCCGTGTCCGCGCTGTTCCTGACCAACGGCGCCCTGTTCGCGAACATCCTGCCGCGCTACCCCGAGATCAAGGCGTCGCTCGGCCTCGACAATCTCGGCTACGGCGTCGCGATCGCGGCTTTCCCGGCGGGCGCGATCGCGGCGGGACTCCTCGCCGCGGTGCTGATCCGCCGATTCGGCTCGGCCCGCATCGCCGTGATCGGAACCGTGCTCACGAGCCTGGGGCTGCTGTCGGCGGCGCTCGCTCCGTCCGGAGTGATGTTCGCCATCGCGCTGCTCCTCGGCGGAGCGTCGGATGCCATCACGGATGTCGCCCAGAACGCGCACGGACTCCGCGTGCAGCGCCGCTACGGCCGCTCGATCATCAACTCCTTCCACGCGATCTGGTCGATCGGCGCGGTGCTCGGCGGGGTGATGGCCGCGATCGCGATCGCGCTGCGGCTGCCCTTGGGCGTGCACCTCGGGGTCTCCACGGCCGTCTTCGCGACGGTCGCCCTCGTCGCGCTGCGGTTCTGCCTTCCCGGACGCGACGACGAGACCGAGGCGGATGCCGCCGCGGCGCCGTCCGCGCTCGCGGGCGCCGTGCGTCGCGGCGTGCGTCCGCGGACCGTGATCGCCGTCATCGCGCTGACCCTCATCGCCATGGCGGGCGCCGTCGCCGAGGATGCGGGCAATTCCTGGGCGACGCTGTATCTCGCGGATTCCCTGGGGGCTGCCGCCGCGATCGCCCCGCTCGGCTTCATCGCCCTGGTCGGCGCGCAGTTCGTCGGACGCCTGCTCGGGGATCCGCTCACCGACCGCTTCGGGCAGCGGTGGGTGGCCAGGATCGGCGGTCTCATCGCCGCGGTGGGGATGACGCTCGCCCTCGTCTTCCCGAGTGTGCCGGGGACGATCCTCGGGTTCGCGGCGGTCGGCTTCGGCATCGCGACCCTCATCCCCGCGGCGATGCACGCGGCGGACGAGCTCCCCGGTCTGCGACCCGGTGTCGGGCTCACGGTCGTGTCGTGGCTGCTGCGCCTGGGCTTCCTGCTGTCGCCGCCGTTCGTGGGGTACATCGCCGAGACGCAGAGCCTCCGGGTGGGACTCATCGTCGCCCCGGCCGCCGCCCTCGTCGCGGTGCTGCTGGCCGGATTCCTGGACAAGCGCAGAACTGCAACATAAGGGTTGCACTGAGCGAGACTGATGTGCAACTCTAGAGTTGCAGTCGGCGCAGGGCCGGCGAAGAAGGCGTGAAGCACCGAAAGGAAGCATCATGGTGAGCATGACCCACAACGAGGCATCGGTCGTCGACGAGGAGACCTTCTCGGTCCGGCGCAGCATCCAGATCGCGGCACCGATCGAGAAGGTCTGGCGTGCCGTCGCAGAGCCCGAGCACGTCTCCCGCTGGTTCGGCCGAACCGTGCTGGACGGCACCGGGGTCGGGGCGACCGGGACGATGACGTTCCCCGACTACGACGTGATCCCCCTCCGGATCGAGGAGTACGACGAGCCGCGGCGCATCGCGTACCGCTGGAACAACGACGACGCGCTCGGGAAGCTGCCGGATGCCGTCGACGAGGCGACCTCGACCGTCTTCACCTTCACGCTCGAGGAGTCCGACGGCGGGACACGGCTCACCGTCGTGGAGTCCGGTTTCGAGCGCACCTCCGACCCGCTCGCGAACCTCGAGGCGCACCGCACGGGGTGGGACCTGGAGCTCGACAAGATGGTGGCACTGGTGGAAGGCGAAGCGTGACGACAGGAACCCTGACGCCCATGTTCGCGGCCCTCGCGGACGAGACGCGGTGGAGCATCCTGACGGCGCTCGGTGAGGGGGATGCTTCGGCGTCCGCCCTCGCCGGGCGTCTTCCGGTGAGCCGCCAGGCGATCGCGAGGCATCTGAGCGTGCTGCAGGAGGTCGGGCTCGTCGAGCCCGTGCGCGCCGGCCGCGAACTGCGTTTCCGCGTGGTCGGAGCGGAGCTGTCCGCGACCGCGCAGAAGCTCGACGCGATCGGGCGCGAGTGGGACCGTCGCCTCGCCGCGATCAAGGAGATCGCCGAAGGACTCTGAGCCCTGGCGTCACTCCGACTTCTCGGGGCCCTCGTGGTCGCGGATCACATCGCGCAGCTCCTGGTCGAGGTCGGAGGCCTCTTCGATCGCTGCCGTCATCCCCGCGAGGAATCGCGTCACGACCGCCCGCTCCTGGTCGGAGAGCTCGTCGACGAGCGTGAGCATCCGGCGGTGCATCGCGCCGAGGGTGGCGCGCACCTCCTCGTCGCTGCTGACGCTGGGGACGATCACCCCGGCGCGCCGGTCCGTGGGATGCGCCTCGCGACGGACGTGGCCGCCCTTCTCGAGGCGGTCGATCAACGTCGTCGTCGATGCGGTCGAGATGTCCAGCATGCGGGCGATGTCGATCGGGCGGACGATCCGGCCGGCGCGCTGCTCCCGGAGGAGGAAGCGCAGCGCCATGAGGTCGGTCTCGTTCATGCCCATGGACGCCCGGGTGCGCGCGCGCATGGCGGTCTCGGCAGAGCGGTAGCGGCGCAGCATGTTCAGCACATCGACCGTGCTGACGCTCTCGCCGTCGGGGTACCAGTAGCCGGATCGGGCGTACTCCTGTGGTTCGGACATCACTCCACCTCGCCGTCTTCGCCTGTGCCCACGGGCTCCCGCTCCAGCATCTCGATCGCGCCCGTTGCGACCTCGGCCGGGACGATGCGGAGGAAGCCGCCGGTGATCGCGTCGTTCTCCGCGACGATGATGCTCTCGATCCGGTGCCGCGCCACGGCGGGGAACTGCTCCTGCAGCTGGTCGAGCAGCTCGGTGTACCCGATGTACTTCGCGTCTTCGAGGCTGACTCGCTCGAACATGGCATCCTTTCGCCGCGGGTTCTCATCCTCTCACCCGGAGAGCCCCTGATCGAACCGGAATTTTGCTAGATAAGCCAGTAACCAGCTGAGCGAGGTACCATGTTCGGCGGGACGGGAGAGGTGACATGGGGAACATGGTGGAGACCGCGACGTCGGAGCTGGCGCGGGGCGTGGATGAACTCCGCCGGGTCGATGCGCAGCTGACGCGGCGGCTCGTCGCGCAGCGGCAGCCGAACGAGACGGATCGCGCGGCCCTGCGGTACATCTCGGCCGCGCCCGCCGAGCAACCCGTCACGCCGGGCGCGCTCGCGGCGCACCTCGGGGTCAGCACCGCCGCCGTCACCTCGGTGATCCGTCGCCTTGCCGACCGCGACATGATCGTCGTCGCGCCGCATCCGGACGATGCGCGTTCGAAGATCCTCCGTCCGTCGTCCCTGGATGCGTCCTCGCCGGCGGACGACATCTCGCGGCGCATCGAACGCCTCGAGAGCGAGTTCTCTCCGGATCAGGTCGAGGTCATCGCACGGTTCCTCCGACGCCTGACGGAGGAGCTCGCGGAGTCCGAGTGACTCGGATTTCCATTTAGCTAGCTAAACTAGTAATCTAACTTCCATAACATCTCTTTCACGAGGAGGGGTCATGGGACAGCTCAGCTACGCAGGTGAGGCGCAACGGTTCGAACTCGACGACGAGGTGCTTGCGCATCTGCGGCTCGTCACGGTCACGAAGCTGCGCCGAGGGGAGTCGTTCCCGCTGACCGTGCCGACGTGTCGCGGAACCTCCGAGACCCTGTGGGTCCACGCGTCGATCCCGATCCGGTTCGAGGTCCGTGACGACATCGAACTCCAGCGTCCGCTGCTGGTCAAGATGATGGCGGCGGCGAGCACGTCGACCGGCCTCGACCTCACCGACCTGGAGCTCGCTCCGTCGGGCCTCGCGCCGCGGATGCACGCGGTCGCCTGACCCTCAGCCCGCCTCCCCGCCGGTCGCACTCTCGGGCAAAGCTGTGCGACGGACGAGGTGAGGTGCGAGGCGACGCGACCGGGGGGTTGACGCGTCGCCGCACACGACATCCGGCCACCGGGATTCGGGTTCCCGCTGGCCGGATGTCTGTGGATCAGAGAGCCGTGTAGCCGCCGTCCACGAGGTGGTAGCTGCCGGTGATGAAGCTCGCCGCGTCGCTGGCCAGGAAGGCGACGAGGTTCGCGACCTCATCCGCCTGGCCGAGACGACCGATCGGGTGCTTGCTCACGAGGAAGTCCTTCGCCTCGGGGCCCATGTTCGCCAGCAGCGGGGTGTCGATGAAGCCGGGACCGACCGAGTTCACGCGCACGCCCTGAGCGGAGTACTCGAGTGCTGCCGACTTGGTCATGCCGACCACGCCGTGCTTGGCCGTGACGTAGGCGGGCGAGCCCGCGAAGCCGACGCTGCCGAGGATCGACGCGATGTTGACGACCGAACCGCCGCCGTTCGCGAGGATGGACGGGATCTGCGCCTTCATGTTGCGGAACACCGCGTTGAGGTTGATCGCGATCACCTTGTCCCAGGCGTCGTCCTCGTATTCGGCGGTGGGAGCGCTGGCGCCGCCGATGCCCGCGTTGTTGACGCCGATGCGCAGCGGAGCGAGGGTGTTCGCGAGCTCGACGGAGGAGGCGATCCAGGTGGCGTCGGTCGCGTCTCCGACCGAGGCCTCTGCAGTGCCGCCCGCGGCGCGGATCTCCTCGACGACCGCGTTCGCGTGCTCCGCGTTCAGGTCGTTCACGACCACAGCCGCACCGTTCTTCGCCAGCAGGAGGGCGGTCGAGCGCCCGATCCCGCTGCCTGCTCCCGTCACGATCGCCGAGCGGTTCGAGACGTCGTACTGAGCCACGAGAGACTCCACTTCCGAACGGGCGCGGTGCCGGGAGATCTTCTCGGACGGTCCGTCCTTCCTCCAGCCTACGCCTCGGATCGAGGGGTGGATTCAGGTGAATAGATGTCAGAATCGCGATGAAATCGGACTAAGTCCGATGTAAAGCGCTAAGTTCACTGCCTCGCGACGGGGTTGATCCGATCATACGGATCGGGTCAGACATTTCGCCTCAGAGAGTTCTGAATCCCCATGGCACGCATCTCGGCGACCCAGCGTTCCCCGATCGGCGAAGCAGGACAACGCTAGCGTCGAAGCTCGTAACCCTGTTCGTTTAGTAGGTTGATTGCGATCTCGAGCAGCTTCCCAATGAACTTGATGAGGTCTGCAATCAGCTCCTCGTCTGGTTCGTACAGAGCCCCGCCCATCTGAGGCGTAGATGGGGGCGTCTCGATCGCGTGGCGCAGAGTGGTGATGAACTGCCCGTGCGCGTGGGCCGAGGTTAGCGCCCAATAGTTGAAGGTCTGCAATGTGGGGCCTGGAACGCGATTCGCTATCTTCCTTGTGATCGAGGACGGATCGATCAATGGTGCGCTGAGAACGTCCTCCGGATCGTATCCGAGGTTGCTCGCCGTGGTCCTGAGAAAACGTCCGAGTGCTGCTATTCCCTGTTCGGTCTTGTCATCCGGCGTTCGCGCTTTGCGCAGAGCGTTGGTCAGCTTCAGCCCGTGCTTGTACTCGATACGAGCAATCTCAAGTGCCCTGCGGGCTCTAGAAGGGGAATCGGTGCCGTCCAGAATCCAGATGACCTCCACGAGCCCCTCCAAGACAGGACGGAACAACGTGTAGTCAGCCTGCATATGAAGGAGCAACACGTCCTTCTCGGGGCTAGCGGCAAGCTCCGCCCAGGCGGATACGTGGTCTGCAACGGTGAGGACGAGCCCGGAGACTATGGCATGAGGGATGACGATGTTTCCGGAGAGGGCTTGATCTTCCTCCGCCATCGACCCCTTTCGAACGGTGGGCACTCCACTCTTGATCGCCGCCGCGAAGTCCCGGAATCCTTCGACAGCACCGCCGAGAGTCTGCAAGGTGGAACGCTGTGTCATAGTACTGAGCGTACGGGTGGATCGAGCGTCATCTGATGATGCGAGCAATCGCAGATTGCTGTCCTGGGGTGGTTCTACTTCTTGACGCGGTAGCCGAGTCTTTTCACGGCTTTCGCGAGGTACACGTTCGCACTGGAGGCGTCCAGTCGGGTGTGCACCAACGGCAGCTGCGGGAACGAGTCCTCGGCGGGCGAGAACAGCGTCACCATCGGGCCGAAGTCGATCGATGACACGTGGTAGAGCCCGTCGATGCTCGACCCAAGTTGGTCATGGATCGCATTCGCCCAGTTCCGTGTGTATCGCTTCGGCCCCATCTGGATCGAAGAGGTCGTGCCGTTGATCACGGGCCAGTTGCTGGTGAGGTCCAGCAACTGAAGCTCACGCGTCGGCCGCCAAGCCGCGAGGGTGTTTCCACGAACGCGCCGATTGATTAATCGGCTCTTCTGAAAAACCTCGCCGAGAGCTGTCGTAGATCCAGCAGCTGCGTACATCACGCCATAATCGGCATGATGCTGCTGGGGCTCGGGATGCGGGTCAAAGCGCATGGTTCTGATCGGCCCGAAGTGCCGCAGCTCATCCCACGCCTGTGGGTGAGCACCTCTTGTAGCGAAGACCCTCCAGAGGATCCCATCGAATGATCTCAGGTGCTCGCTAGCGTCGAGTGTGAGCGGCGCCGGGGGTGTTGCGGGGACTTTCGCGTTCGACGGGCTCACGTGATGTCGGCGTCTTCGAGGATGTCCACTACGGGTGCAGGATCCTTCGCGGCAGCCAGCCACTCGATCGGCGTCATCCATTCCTGGGGGGCGACAGACTCATCGCTCGACCGCAAGTCGTCTTGAGGTGTTGTCATGAAGCCTTCGACGTCGGCCGGATCCCAGTCGGACGGGATCGCTCGGACGAGTAGGGGGAGGTGGGGGATTGTCGAGACCTTTTCGCCGGGAATGAACTGCCATCGAGGGTAGAGGCGGATCCTTCCCGCCCGGAAGCCGTACAGGGTGTTCTTGCTCTGGCGGTGACGCACACTGGAGGCATCGATGCCGAGGAGCGCTGCGACTTCGGATGCGGTGTAGGTGTTGGTCAGGGCGCGCACGTGAGTCTCGCGTTCGAGCTTGGCGAGCCCGCCGCTGGTGACGAATGCGGCTGCCTCGGCGAACTCCTCCGGAGTGAAATCGCCGGACTCGATCAGGAAGTTGGCTTCCTGCTCTGTGAGGCCCAGCTCGGTCGATTGACGGTCGGTCATGGCATCGGCGAGCTCGTCGATGAGTGCGTTGAACACGGATACGTCGACGTTTGACGTCTTCGCCACCTGTGCAAGGCGCTCGACGCCGGCTTGCACGTCGGTCTTTTCTGGGGCCTTGGTCGCCACGACGAGCTTCGGTTTCCCGTCGAGGAATCGACCTGTCGCGGTGCCGCGGCCCACAGTCGTCTCGCGAGCGGCGACGTGAGCGGAGGCGGCGCGGGCGCGACTTTTCTTCACAGCCATCTTGCCTCCTCGTGTCGGCATCTGGTTAGTGCGTACACGCATTATCTTACGCGCGCTTTTGCGTGTATGCATCCCCGCGTGGTGCCGAAGGTGAGAGCGGTCAAGCGCTCCCTGGGCCGGGAGCAGCGGCGTTGTGGGAGGCATGTCGTGCGCGCGTTCAAGGCGGCTCCCAACTCTTGGCCACCTTCCTGCCCGGCGCGACGTATTCATCGCGTAGCAATCAACGAGGATGTCGTTGGCCTACGCTTGAATGCTTGCGTGGGGAAGAGCAAGAAAACTCGGAGAAGCAAGCGGTCTCGATCTCAACGGCCGGCGGTGAGCGCCGCGCGACGGGAGCCAGACGCACTCGAACTGGCCTTGTCAGCGTACGATCCGGATGAGCTCTGGACGTTGATTTTCGCCGCCGCCACGTCCCCGGGCAACAGGCATCGGTCGGTGACATTGGGAAGCAGTTTCGCGGCTGCGCTACGAGCCTCCGCCGCTCCGGCGCCGGACGGGTACCAACCGCTGCCGTCGATCCAAGCACTATCCGATCTAGCGGCTACCACCTATGGGATCGGCCTGGAGCGTGAAGATTTCATCGCCACAAACCCCACCCGACCAGCCTTCCTCGCCGTCGGCTCGGAGCCGCTGCGCGCGGTGCCTGGCCTCACCGAACGGCCGGTCGCCGACCTCACGCGTGCGCTCAGAATGGCGGAAGCGGTAGACGGTCGCCTCCACCGGCGATTTCGATTCGGTATCGCGAACGTGGTGAACGTGGCGATGAGGTACGGCGATTTCTGCGTGCGCCACCTTGCGGACGCATGGGTGCCAGCCCCGGACCTGGAGCTCAACGATGAGGTCTCATTGCCGGACGTTGAGTTCGAAGCGACGCGGGCCTTCCTCAACCTGGACCCCCTCGACCACATCGAACTCGGTGAGGCTGACAAGAGGGCGTTGGAATGGATGACGAACTCCGCAGGTAGGGCCGCGTTCGACGTGGAGAGTCTCTCCAGTCCGTTCGAAAGGTTCCTTCGCTTTGCTGACTCGGCGGGTGGACACCGATGGGTGCCGCCACTCTTCATTCCGGAGATTATGGCTCATGCCGCCCGAGAGCTGGTGTCTGCGCTCGACCGAGACGGCCAAGCACGAAAGGCCCTCCGGAGCTCTTGCCTGAACCAGATCCGTCAGGCCCTGTGGCGTTTTTCCCACCGTTTGATCGAACCCCCGCCCTCCAGCGAAGGCGCCGCCAGCCCGCTTCGAGGGATTGACGTTCAGTGGTTGGTACCGGTGAATCCGTCTACTTTCATCGCCGTCTCGGTCATCTACGTCCCCGACCTGGGGGCCGCGCCGCCGCCATACATCGGCTCAGTGGAGCTGGCGAAACACGTGAGGTCGCAATCAGGCCCTGTGCCGGTGCGGATGGCGGGCGGGCGACGAGGAACCATCAAGTCGGGCGCGGAGGTCATCCCGTTGACGGTGTTCGCTGCGCCCGGTCACATCGCTGTGCCGCAGGCGGTCGGCGAGGCAAGACTCGCGCTCGAAGACCTGACCTGGATCGCGGAAACGGCCACGTCCGACGATGATCTCTACGCATTCGCGCGGGATCTGAGCGCTCCCGATTTCCCTGAGAGTTTCGGGTGGGAGGCGATCAACTACTGGGAGCCATGGAAAGCCAATGGCAAGTCGTTTTTCAAGGGTGGCGTGGTACCCAATGGCGTCTACTTTGAAGCGCACGCGGGCGAGGCCGAGTGGGATCGAGCGGTAGAGCTATCGGATCTCGAAGTGGCGCTCCTCAGGGTTGGGCTTCCCCCGATTCGAGACCTCCGAGCGGCAGAAGTCGCCCCGGGGCCCGTCGCAAACGTCGCGATGATCGCAGGTGACCCCAGGTACGACGCCATCCGCGGTGTCAACATCGCGCCGGGTGTTGACGGGTGGTCCCTCGCTCTCACCGAACCTCCCGTTGCCGTGGCGCGGGCGGGCCTGGAGGAAGCATCTGCCGACCACCGACGGTTCGTCTTCGACTTATGCGGCGGGCTAATCTACGGCTTCGCTGCGCTTGGTGGCCGATGGCGTTTCGCGCACCAGGGGATCGATGTGCCCGGATATGTCCTCTACCTCCACGCGTCGGAAACAGTCTCGGGTGAACCGTCCGGTGTGGTCACGCCGTGTCTCGACCCGCACGTGCGTGCCATCGACGAACCGGTCAACTTCTTGTGGCGCATCGATGTCGAGGGCTTCGCCGACTCAGCGAATGGAGATCCGCAGGCGGCGAATCTCCTAACAGCGGACGCAGTGTTCGATCTGCTCCGCGCGGGAGGCATGGATGTCGACACCGCAGCGGCGCTCCGCGACCAGTGGCGCACAGCGAAACCCTTTCTCGTCTTGGAGATGAAGCAGGCCCGGACCACTCTCAATCACCTGCCTGATCCGTGGCGTCTACGACCCTCTGACGAAAGCCGTATGGTTGCGGCGTTGGGGCGACGACTCCACGATGCCGGCGTTCAACCTGGCGAGTACCGAGCGGATGATGCGAATCGACTTATCCGCGAACATCTTGCGCCCCTTGCTCTCGAAACCCTGACTGAAGGAATCAAGAGCCACGATGGGAGCGAGGTGGTGCTGACGGGTATGGAGCAACTGGCGAGGGTGATGGACAGCGCCATTCATCAGCAAGACGATCTATCCCGAGTCGCAGCGAATCTCTCGACCGAATGGGATCCGCTCACCCGCACGGCCGAACTCTCGGCGGAGACACTTCAGCTTCGTCAATGTAACGAGATCGTGGTGGAAGCCGCCCTGCGCATCCTGGACAAGCCGGCGGCGACGAAGCCGATCACTCCTCAGGCATGGAGTGGTCTCCTTGCCGCCGCAGATGCGTACCTCACCGCGACCACATTGAGCGAGCGGATGTATCACCAAGTCGCGCCCGCAGTCATCACCCTCAGCCCGATGTACGAGCTGACCGTGGACGACGATCCGCATCCCGACGCGTCGGCGTGGGGCCTACGAAACGACGAACTAACCCGTGCAGCTGCGGGCATTCGGCTGCACGGCACGCAAGACGACGACTCGCTGCAACAGGCGAACGAAGAAGACGACGTCGAAGATGCGTTCCAGCAGGCATGGGGAGCGACGTCGCAGGACATGTTCTCCACCCTCGCCGCGCTCGCGAGGTGGGAGACGTTTGAGCCAGGCAGGACGACTGCCCACGTCACCGTGGCCGAGGCCACAGTGTGGGTCTGTGATGCGCTGGGCCCGGGCGCGGATGAGTCGCAAAGAACGCGTGTCGAAGCTGCAATCGAGATGCTCACGAGCACGGCCGTCCAGATGCAAGCCGTGGAGTGGAAGCCCTGGCAAACGCGCACTCGGCGTCATCGGCTCCTCGTGCAACCGCTGGCGCAAGACTCGGATGGACGACTCATTGTCAGCCCGCAGTACTTATTGACATCCTTTCAGGTCTACTACCGCCACCTCCTTCAAGGAGTTCTTCCCTGGGCAGGAGATGTTCCTCAGCCTGTCAGCAACGCGCTTGCGAACCGCCGTGCGCGCCGCAACATTCGGTTCGAACGACTCCTTCAAGACCGGCTAGAGGAACTCGGCTACACCGCGGTCGCCCGCGTGAAACCCAACGACCACCCGCGACTCGGCGTGCCGATTCTCACGACCGAAGTTGACCTCGTGTGCGGACGCCCTGGCGATAGCACCATCTGGTTGATCGAGGCGAAGGACCCTGCGTCGGTGCACGGTTTCGCTGAGACGGCACGCCAACTGCGCACCTTCTTCCGGGACCAGGTAGGAGACCGCGGGACCAAGCCCTGCTATACAACACAGCTCGCGCGCAAGGAGAGCGAACTAGCGCCTCACGTCGCGAGCATTGCGAGGCGCCTCGGACTCGGCGACCCGCCTGACGGCGAACAGTTTCACCTGAGCACCCTCTTCGTTACCCGAAACCTCACTCCGGCAAGCTATGTCGACGAGCGGTATCGGGTTGAGACGGCGACGGAGTTTCTCGCCGCTCGAGGCCGCACGCCTTAGACAACATGTGAGCTGCGCGTGCTACGCCGTTGCATTGCCAGAAGCTCTATCGCCACTTCTGACCTTCGATGATCCGGGCCAGAGCTTCCACGTCTCCGCCACGGCTGAACCATTCCACAGGGCTGTGCTGACCGTCGGTGACCATGGTCGACTGAGGCGTCGCCATCAGTGCAGATACCGACATCCATCCCTTGTCTTTTACGATGTCGATGATCTCGGTCAGGTGCGGTAGGAGTTTCCCCGGGGAGGAGAGGCTGAACTGCCACGACGGAAAACGCCGGGACTGGGCAACATCGACCATGTACAACTCGCCGCGATCGGCGGCAGCAAAGAGCGACTCTTCGTCCATATGCAAAAATGCAGCGGCTTCGGACGCAGATACGGTCTGAAGCACGCTCGTCAGAAGAGTGCTCGCTACACTCGCCAGAAGACCCCCGCGAGCAACCTCGATCGATGTCGCCTCGAACGACTCTGGCGTGAACGCCTTCGACCGGATGAGATAGCCCACCTCCTGCGGAGTCAGCGCGTCCTGATCCGCGATCGGTCGCTCTGCGCGCAGCTGGTCGGTCAGCGCTCGAACGATGAAGTCCCCGTCCGCGTTCAACCGGCCGACGGCGTCGATGAACGCCGCGATCGCATCGGCGGATGGTTGTGCCTGCCAAGGGCGGGGTCGTGGCTGGCCACCGGTTTCATCCATGTGCGACAGCGTAGATGAGCCTCCGCTGGAAGGGGAGGTCTCCCGGGGAATCGACGGCGCGCATCCCATAGAGCCGATGGCAGTCGGCGAGATCGCAGACGTCGTCTGCTGGGCCCGGGCGCGCCTGCGGGTCTGGTTGGGGTGCGTTCGCTCGCTACCCAAAAGAACCTCGACGCTATCGAACGCCTCTGCTTGCTTGGTTCAACCGGATGGGAGAACAGCACTGGTGCAGAATGTCACTGGAGCGCCTGTTCGGCGTCGACGTTGACCCGGAAGGACTCCGTGGGCCACTACAACCTCAACCGAATGGGCTGGCAGCAATTCGAGCACATGCTCCAGGCGCTCGCGAAGGCTGAGCTGGGCAATGGTGTCAGGCCCTTTGGTTCAGGTAGGGACGCGCAGCGCGACGCTACGTTCGACGGCCGAGTCGACTTCCCGGTAGGGGCGGGCGCGAAGTGGGATGGCTACGGCGTCATCCAAATGAAGTACAACGAGAAACCGGTCTCGACGACGGCTGACTGGCGGTGGTTCCTTGACGAGGTCCGCTCCGAGCTGCGTGGCTGGCTCGCAAAAAGGAGGGTCGGCGAGAAAACGCCGGAATACCTGCTGTTCTCCACCAACGTCGTGCTGACCGGGACGAAAGACACTGGCGGTCGGGACCAATTCGACCAGCTTCTTGCCGCCAACGCAGAAGACTTGGGACTGCGTGGATGGTACGTGTGGGACTACGACGAGATTCGCGTCATGCTCGACACCCACACGTCTATTCGACAGCGATTCCTAGAGCAGATCGTCACCGGCGACTTTCTTGCGCAAGTCGCCGAATTGCTCCCCGAGAAGACGGCTCTCGAGGCGGATCGGCTCGCTGGGCACGCCGTCGCCGAGCTGATCAACCGGCAGTGGGTTCGAACGGGCGATGCGGGGTACAACGATGCGTCGAAAGTGACACTCGCGGACATTGCAATCGATCTGCCGTTCACGGCGGGCGTGACCGCGGACGAGGAAGGCCAGTCGCGGAGGATGACTGCCGCAGAGACAGTGACGATCGGCGACCTCCACCTGTCAACCCCCGCCGGCCGTGGGCCCCATGGGGTGGTCATCGTCGGAGGCCCGGGTCAGGGCAAGAGCACGATCGCCCAGGTGATCGCCCACACGTATCGTGTCGCCTTCCTCGCTGACACGAACGTCGAGGAGTACGGCGAGAGGGCTAAGCGCGCCTTCGATGGCCTCGACACACGGCTCAGGAAGGCGGGTGTCCCGAACCCGCAGAAACGTCGATGGCCGTTCATGATCGAACTGGCGAAGGCGGGGGCCGTGATCGCATCCTCCCCGTCGACGTTTTCGTTGCTCACCTACATCGCCGATTCCATCCTGATTCGGGGGAAGAAGTCGGACCCGAGTGCGTTGCTGGACTGGTTGCGCACCTGGCCGTCATGCCTCGTGCTCGACGGCCTTGATGAGGTGCCTGACGCGAAGATCCGCAGCCGGCTCATCGAGGCGGTCACAGTGCTGGTGAGCGAGCTCAGCTCGGAGAAGGCGGACGTGCTCTTCGTCGCCACGACACGCCCACAGGGGTATCGACGGGAGTTCGACGACGCGTTTCCCTGCACGCAGATCACCCTGTCTGAACTCACCGAGACGGAAGCGATCAGCTACTCGGAAGCTCTCACCGCACTGCGGGCAGTCAATGATCCAGACCTCGCTGAGCAGGTTGCACAACGGCTCATCACGGCGGTCCACGAACGAGTCACGCAACGACTGATGACCACACCGTTGCAGGTGACGATCATGACGGCTCTCGCGGAAGAAGCAGTCGATCTGCCGACGGATCGATTCGAGCTGTTCGACCGGTACTATCGCGTCGTCTACGACCGTGAACTGGCGAAAAGCGAAGCCTTCACGGAACTGAAGTCGCTGCGCCCCCATATCGACCATCTTCACGAGCAGGCCGGGCTCAAGTTGCAGGCACGAACTGAGCGACCAGGGAACTCGGACGCTGTCCTCACGAAATCCGAGATCTCCCGGATTCTTCGCCGCCGGCTGAGCGCGGCCGGATTCGAAGAGAGTGAATCGGAGTCGATCGCGACGGCCCTCCTCAAACTTTCGACGGAGCGACTGGTCATGCTCGTCTCTCCGAAGACATCGAAGTACGAGTTCGAAGTGCGATCGTTGCAGGAGTATATGGCGGCTCGCGCGATCACCGATGGTGACGAACAGGTCGTCTTGCAGAACCTGCGCGAACTCGTTCCATCGAGTCACTGGCGCAACACGTGGCTGCTCGCGGCGGGGCGCCTGCTGAAGCGTCGAGAGCACCTCATCGATGACCTCATCGACATCGTCGTTCGATACGACACTCAATCTGCCGAGTCGCCGATCACTGCCCTCGGCGCGAGCCTCGCCGGCGACCTCTACCTCGACAACTTCGGGATCGAGTTCCCGGCGACACGACGCAAACTCCTCAGCGCCGCTGTGAACCAGTTCGCAGATCTCGCTGATGGCATGCCGGCCGGCGTTGCGAGCCTTCTGGCGACTGCGTTGGAACAAGGCGAGCGAGAGCACGCCATCGTGCTTGATGCCCTGCACGAGCTCAGCCGCGAGAACCCGTCCAACCTTGCCACCCGCGCGTTGAGCGACAATCGCGCCGGTATGTCAGATCTCGCCAAGCAGGCACGAACGACGTTGACCGAGGGGCGGAAATACATCAGACCCGAACCCGGACCGATTCACGCTGATGCGGCGATCCTCGCACGCACTCTCGCCCGAGCATCCAATCCGGCGGCGGAGGTGTTGCTACTTGTCGAGCAACTGCAGACGCCTGGTGCTGTCTGGCGGGGACGTTCGCTTGGAGTCTCGGTTGACATGCTGATTGCCCTTGAGAGAGATGCCGCTCGTCCCGCCCTTGCTGCTGCTGCGAAGAGCTTGTCTCAGAGCAGTCCGGCAAGCGCCGCGCTCAGTATCGAGCTCCTCCGGTTGCACGCGGCGTCGAAGCTTCGAGGCGACATGTTCGCGAAGTAGTCACACCGCCGTCGCGCACGACTCCAGCACAGGGCTGAGAAGCACGCAACGTTCGGCAACTAGAATCATGCCGTGACCGCTCAGCCTGCACCGAAGCCTCGGCTCGGAGGTGCGCTCGAGCGCGGTGCGGCCGAGGAACTGGCCCGCACGCTGCGAGCTGTCGCCGACCCCACTCGCCTGCAGATCTTGAGCATCATCCTGGGGTCCGCGGATGAACGTGCGACTGTCGGGCAGCTGGCGGACACGCTCGGTTTGCGGCAGCCAACGGTGACGCACCACGTCCGGATACTCCTTGATGACGGGTTCGTCACGAGGGTGCAGGATGGCAAGCTCGGTTGGATCTCCGTGCATCCCGAGCGTCGTGCCGCGGTTGAAGACTTTCTCCGATGAGCGAGAAACACACGCATCGTGTCGGGCGACCGCTCGACGAGCAGGCGGCTCGGGATCGCGCGGTGCAGGTCGCTGTACTCGGTAACCCCGAGACGCTGCGCACCCTGAGCGCCTTGGCGTCCGGTATGCACGAATCTGACCTTGCCGGCGAACTCGGTATCGATTCTGCAGGTGTCGATCAAGCGCTCCGGTCGTTGCAGATGGCCGGTCTCATCCGGCGCGAGAAGAGCGGTGCATGGGTGCCAACGATCGACGCGTGGGTACGTTTCGGGCGTCTGCTCAGCAGCGATTCTCTGACCGCGGGATCTCCGGAGTCCCCAGTGATGGCGCTTCCCCGTGCGGTCACCACGGTGGTGGAGGATCTTGCATATCGCTTCAGCTCCACGTTCAGCCGAGAAACGGTCGCAGGATACGTCGCTCAAAGCTATCGGTTGTTGAGCCAACGGACGCGGGTCCGTGAGCACCTGTTGACGATGACGGCCCGGTACGCCGCGGATCGCCTGGATGCGCTCGCCACGGCCCGTGGCCTGGTGCTACGGGACACCCCGGAGGTGCTATTCGTCTGCGTGCAGAATGCTGGGAGGTCGCAGATGGCGGGGGCGTTCTTGCGTCATTTCGCGGGCGGACGTGTTCACGTGCGCACCGCCGGGTCTGCTCCATCCGACACATCGCATCCTCGCGTGACTGTAGCGCTGAGTGAAGTCGGGGTTGAGCTGTGGGACGAGTTCCCCAAGCCGCTCACGGATGAAGTCGTGCGCGCGGCGGACTACGTGATCACAATGGGGTGCGGCGACTCGTGCCCGATTTTCCCCGGGCGGCGGTATATGGAATGGGATCTCGCCGATCCGCTCGAACTCGATGATGACGGTCTTCGTGCCGTGCGTGATGAGGTCCGCTCACGGGTTCTTGAACTTCTTCAGGAACTGGGCATCGATGCTCAGGAGGCGAGTCGGTAGCCGGCGACGCGGACGGTTTCGATCAGTGCCTGTGCTGGTGCGAAGGCGGCCAGCCGGGAGCGCAGCTTCGTCATCGCGACCCGCACTGAGGCGTGGGGATCTTCGAGGTCGGATCCGAAGGAAAGTGCTAGAGCGTCGATGCTCACACTGTCTGGGTAGGCGCGGATGATCTGATGCAGCAGCTCGAATTCTCGTGCTGGTAGTAGCAGGGCGTGATCGTGCCAGCGCAGGCTTCGGTGCGAGACGTCGAGCGTCAGTTCCCCGATGCGTAGTGTGCGATCGGGAGGCGCCGATCGTGGGTGCAGCCGTGCCAACTCCCGCAGTCGGTCCGGCGTGACGGGGAGTCGGACGGTTCCCCGCACTCCGGCATTCATCGCGGCTGCGATTGTCGACGTCTCCGTCGCATCGGAGATACCGAGGAACAGGGCACCGTCGCAGACGGGGCCCGCGATCTGGATGATCGCGGCGAGGTTCTCGAATGATTCTCCGCTGCCGAGGACGAGGGATGCGTGATGGTCGTGCGCGAGGTCGGCGAGGGCTTCGACGACTTCTGCGTGGACGGTTACGGGGACTCCCGCGTGACGGAACTCGGCGAAGCTTCCCCGGAGGATGTCGGGGCCGCGCCCGTGGAGCACGAATCGCGGGTGGGTGTCCCGGCTGGTGTCGGTCATCCGAATCGTCCGCTGATGTAGTCCTCCGTGCGCTGGTCTTGCGGCTGCTCGAAGATGTTGCGGGTGAGGTCGTACTCGACGAGCACGCCGGTGCGGTCACCGGTGCTTTCGTCGGCGAGGGCGGTGAAGAATGCGGTGCGATCGGCCACGCGTGCTGCCTGCTGCATGTTGTGGGTGACGATGATGATCGTGTAGTCCTTGCGGAGCTCGTGCATGAGGTCTTCGATCCGAGACGTGGCGATCGGGTCAAGGGCGGAGCAGGGCTCGTCCATCAGGATCACGTCGGGTTGCACGGCGATCGTCCGCGCGATGCACAGGCGCTGCTGTTGACCACCGGAGAGACCGAACGCGGATTGTTTGAGCTTGTCCTTCACCTCGCCCCAGAGCGCGGAGCGGGTCAGTGCCTCTTCGACGAGGTCGTCCATGTTGTCGACTTTCATCCCGGTGACCCGGGGGCCGTAGGCGATGTTGTCGTAGATCGATTTCGGGAACGGGTTGGGCTTTTGGAACACCATGCCGATCCGCCGACGAACCTCGATCGGATCCACGGCCTTGGCATAGATGTCCTCGTCTTGGAAGAGGACGGTGCCCTCCACGCGGGCACCATCGACGAGGTCGTTCATACGGTTCAGGGAGCGCAACAGCGTTGATTTTCCGCAGCCGGAGGGTCCGATTAGCGCGGTGATCTCGTTACGCCCGAACTCGAGGTTGACGCCGGTCACGGCCCGGAAGTCGCCGTAGTACACATTGACGTCTTCGCAGCGGATCAGGCCACTGGGGGTGGCGGCGAGCCGTCGTGTTTCTGCGGCATGGAAGTTCGTGTGCGTCGCTGTCGCGGCGCTGCCTGTGGGAGTGCTCATGGTTACCACCGTTTCTGGAACTTGTTGCGGATGAAGATCGCGAGAGCGTTCATCAGGATGAGGACGGCGAGCAGCAGGATGCTGGTGGCGCCGGCGAGTTCGTGGAACCCTTCTTGCGGGCGGCCGGTCCAGTTGAAGATCTGGATCGGCAGCGTGGTGTAGCCACTGAGGAGCCCGTTAGGGTCGAAGGTGATGTACACCAGCGCGCCGAGCACGAGCAGCGGGGCGGCCTCCCCGAGTGCACGGGAGAGCGCGAGGATGGAGCCGGTCGCGATCCCGGGAACGGATGCGGGGAGCACCTGTCTCCACGTCGTCTGCCATTGGGTGGCGCCGAGTGCGAGGGATCCGTCGCGAATCTCTCGCGGGACCGCGCGCAGTGCTTCTCTGGTCGCGATGATGATCACCGGCAGGATGAGCAGCGTCAGGGCGAACGCCCCGCCGATGACGATGTTTTTGTTGGTGACGCCGAGCATCGAGAGGAAGGCGAGCGCGAGCAGCCCGTACACGATCGAGGGCACTGCGGCGAGGTTCTGCACGTTGAGTTCGATGAACCGGTTGAACCACCGCTTCCGGTCGGCGAACTCTTCCAGGTGCAAGGCGGCGGCGATCCCGAGCGGGAGTGTCATCACGGCGGTCGCACCGATGGCCCACACGGATCCGAGGATGGCGGGCCGGGCTCCGGCCTCGTCAGGGTCGGCGGAGGGGAAGTTGAACAGCAGCGCCGTGGAGAGCTTGTTCTGCCCGGTGAGGAAGATCGTGATCAGCAGTGTGATGAGCACCGCGAATGCGACGAACAGGGAGAGCCACAGCAGCACAAGGAACGCGAGTGCGCTCGGTCGCATCTCACCGTTGCGGCCGGTCGCGATGGGGGCCGAGGCGCGCAACGGTTGCGTCGCGGTCGTCGAGGTGGGGGACATCAGTAGGCCTCCCGGAAGCGGCGGACGAATCGGATGCTGATGAAGTTGATCAGCAGGGTGATGAGGAACAGCAGCAGCCCGACCGCGAACAACGTGTTGTATTCGAGGCTCCCGACACGGGAGTCGCCGAGGGCGGCGTTGGCGATGAATCCCGTCATCGTCTGCCCCTGATCGAGCGGGTTGGTGACGAGCTGTGCTTGGTTGCCGGCGGCGATGGCGACGATCATGGTTTCGCCGACCGCTCGGGAGATGCCCAGCACGACGGCCGCGACGATCCCGGACAGGGCGGCGGGGAACACGACACGGAGGGTGGTCTGCATCCGGTTCGCTCCGAGCGCGGCGCTGCCCTGGCGGAGCGCCTGCGGGACAGCGGACATGGCGTCTTCTGCGATCGACGCGATCGTCGGGATGATCATCACACCCATAACGAGGCCCGCCGCGAGGACACTGAACGCCCCGGTCGGAAGGTGGAGCCAGTCCCGCAGGACGGTGCCTTGCACGAACTGCAGGGCGAAGAATCCGTAGACGACCGTGGGGATGCCAGCGAGGATCTCGAGCAAGGGCTTGAGGACCTTGCGGACGCGGGGGCGGGCGTACTCGGCGAGCAGCGTTGCAGCCCCGAGCCCGAACGGCACCGCCACGAGCAGCGCGATGAGCGTGGTCCACAACGTCGCGGTGACCAGGGGCAGCACGCCGAACGATGCGTCGGCGAAGCGCGGCGCCCACCGGGTGCCGAACAGGAACTCCAGGACCGGGACCTCGGCGAAGAAGCTCAGCGACGGGATAAGCAGCGCGATGAGGATCCCTACCGTCGTCACGACGGTGACGGCTGCAGCCAGGCGCAGGGCGAGCTTGATGAGGAACTCGCCGGGGCGGCGGCGGCCGGCGAAGCTGCTGGCGGGGGCAGGGGCCCGGCCGGAAGCCGGACCCCCACGCCGTTCAATGATGGCGGTCATGGAGCGTGCGGTGCTCAGCCGAGCGAGGCGAGCTCGTCGGTGGCGATGGTGACCTGCTCCTCGGTCAGCGGCACGAACAGTGCACGCTCAGCGATCTCCGCGGAGTTGGCGACGTAGAAGTCGATGAACGACTTCACCTGCTCCTTGTCGACGTACGAAGCGTTGTTGACGTAGATGAACAGGGGGCGACCCAGCGGCGTGTAGGTGCCGTCCTGCACGGTCTCGGTGCTCGGCAGGACGCCGTCGACGGCGACTGCCTTGATGACGCCTTCGTTCTCCTCAACGTAGCTGAGACCGAGGAACCCGATTGCGCCGACGTCTCCGGCGACACCCTGGATGGTGATGTTGTCATCTTCGGAGGGGCTGTAGTCGGTGCGGATCGCACCGTCCTCGCCGTTGATCGCCTCGGTGAAATAGTCGAACGTTCCTGAGTCGGTGCCGGCGCCGAAGAGCGTGATGGCCTGGTCGGGGAAACTGGAATCGACCTGATTCCAGTTCGTGATCTCGCCTTCCGCTTCGGGACCCCAGATCAGGTTGAGCTGCTCGACGGTCAAGTCCTCAGCCCAGTCATTCTCCGGGTTCACGATGACCGACAGGCCATCGTTGGCGGCGATGATCTCGGTGTACTCGATGCCAGCGGCCTCGCACTCGGCGGCCTCCTCGTCCTTGATCGGACGTGACGCGTTGGACACATCCGTTTCACCGGCGCAGAACGTCTTGAAGCCACCACCGGTTCCCGACGTCGCGACCGAGACGTTCACGCCGCTCTCCTCGTCGCGGAACAGATCGGCGGCGGCCTCAGTCAGCGGGGCGACGGTCGATGAACCGTCGGTGTTCACCGAACCGGTCAGTCCGCCTCCGCTCGCGCCGGATCCAGAGGTGTCGCCACCAGAGGACTGCCCGCCGCACCCGCTCAGGGCTAGTGCCCCGATCACGACCAATGCGGTGGACGCGAAGATCTTTGCTGTGGACTTTCGCACGTGTGCTTCCTTCATCTCAGGTATTCGAGGGATGAAGCAGTCAAATCGCCGCTTCACATAGATGCTTGTCTATCCGACGTAGTTATAGAAGGCTATCTATATGAACGCGGGGTGAACGGGGGCGAAAGGGTTCGTTGATCTTCCCGCCCGGGTGTCGGATCGTGCCGTGATCGACGCGATGATCAGGTGCGCGGACGTCGCGCGCGTCAGTGAGGCTTCGCAGGCGGCGAGGTCTCGACAGAAAGGACTCACATGCACCTGGTCGTGATCGGGGGAAGTGACGCAGGAATCTCCGCGGCGCTCCGTGCCCGAGAGGTGGACGAATCCGCTGATGTGACGGTCGTCGTTGCCGATGCATACCCGAACTTCTCGATCTGTGGCATCCCTTACTACTTCTCGCGGGAGGTGCAACCGTGGCAGTCGCTCGCACATCGCACGCTTGCCGATCTGGAAGCGGCCGGTCTCCAGGTGCGCACCAACACGCTCGCGACGGGCATCAGCGTCAATGCCCGCACACTCACCGTGCGGAACAACGGTGGAGCGGAGTCCGCCATTCCTTACGATGCGCTCGTCGTCGGGACGGGCGCATCCGCCTCGACGGCGGGTATCCACGGGACCGACCGGCTCGGGCCTGCGGACGGGGTGCATACGCTCCACACGATGGGTGACACCTTCGCTCTTGAGAACTACCTCGATGAGCATCAACCGTCGACGGCAATCATCATCGGCGCGGGGTACGTCGGCCTCGAGATGGCCGAAGCGCTCACCATCCGCGGGCTCCAGGTCACGCAGCTGCAACGCGGACCCCAGGTGCTCTCCACCCTCGACACGGAACTCGGAGCGCTCGTGCGCGACGAGCTCGACCGCAACGGCGTCACGGTGGAAACGGGCATGCAGGTGCACGATATCGGCCGCGACAGCGGGCTCCTCGCGGTCCAGGGCACCCGCGACGGTGCCCCGTTCGTGCGTCGCGCCGAGCTGGTCCTCGTCGTGGTGGGTGTGCGCCCCAATGTGGAGCTCCTCACCGGAATCGGGGCACGAACCGGAGCCGGCGGCGCCGTCATCGTGGACGAACGGATGCAGACAGGGATCCCGCAGATCTGGGCGGGCGGGGACGGTGTGATCACCCGTCATCGCCTTCTCGGCGACACGTATCTTCCGCTCGGCACGACCGCGCACAAACAAGGGCGAGTCGCGGGCGCGAACGCGGTCGGCGCCGATGCGCGATTCCACGGCAGCCTGGGAACCCAGGTCGTGAAGGTGTTCGACCTGGTGGCTGCCCGCACGGGCCTTCGAGATCACGAAGCCGAAACCGCGGGGCATCGACCGCACAGCCACACCGTCACTGCCGACGACCACAAGCGCTACTACCCCGGTGCCACCCCCATCCACATCCGCGTGACCGGAGACCTCGGATCGGGGCGTCTCCTCGGCGCGCAACTGCTCGGATCGCGCAGCGCCGAGATATCCAAGCGCGTCGATACGTTCGCGACAGCACTGCACCACAGCATGTCCGTAGACGCGATCAGCGACCTCGACCTGTCCTATACCCCGCCGCTCGGCTCCCCCTGGGATGCGGTGCAGATCGCTACCCAAGCGTGGAGCACGTCAACCCGCGCAGCGGGATCAACGACCCCTGTCCACGCCGGTGCGTCTCGCAGCTCGGAGGCGGGCGGCATTGACCGGGCGGCGAGATCAGGTGAAGCGGGCGAAAATGAGTGAAAGCCCGGCGAACCCGACAGCAACCCATGCCATGGCGGAGTACGACCCCGTCGCCACCGCGATGAGCGGGCCGAGTGCGGGACCGACCGCACCGATCGCCGTGATCGGTGCGGCGAAGACACCATTGATCGAGCCGTAGTTCCGCGTGCCCCACCGGTCAGCGACGGCAGAGCCCTGCACGAGCGTCTGTGCACCGCGCACGGCTCCGACCCCCACGCCGATACTGATGAGCAGCCACGGCGGCCCAGGCACGATCGCGAGCAGAGCAAGCCCGATGACGCTCAGCCCCGCCGTCCACGCCAACGCCACCCAGGGTGCGGCGGCGTGTGGGATGGCGACATACAGCAGTCGGCCGATCACCTGGCCGGCGCCGAGCAGCCCCAGCGCCCAAGCGGCGACCTCGTACGTCATCCCCTTCTCAGTGAACAGAGGAATGATCGCGAGTGTGACGCTGAACAGCGCCGCCGCCAAGGTGAGCATCGACGCCTCAAGCATCCAGAAGCGCCGCGTGCGCACCACGCTCGCCACCGTATGGTGATCGGCCGACGCATCATGGACGACGGGCGGCCAGGACGACTCGAGAAAGAACCAGTGCAGCGGTGTGGTCGTCACCACGAGGACGACGGCGAGGACAAGAAACACCGACCGCCAATCCATCACCGTCAGCAACACGGCGACGATAGGAGCGAAGACGGTCGACGCCAATCCTCCCGCGAGGGTGAGGATCGTCATCGCACCCCGGCGGCGGTCTCCATACCGGCGAGCGATCACCGTGAACGCGGCCTGGTACAACACCGCGGCCTGCGCGGTCCCCGCCACGATCCACCCCGCCGTGAACACGACAAGATTCGGCGCGGCCGCGACGATGACCAGCCCACCCGCACCGACAATGCTTCCCACGGTCATGATCATCCGAGGCCCACGCTCGTCGAGCCAGCGCCCGACAACGACGCCCGCGATCGCCGACGCAACGAGTCCACCCGAGAACGACAACGTCACCAGCGCCACGGGCCACCCTGTCGCGTCCGCGATCGCGGGCGAGGCGACGATCAACGCATAGAACAGAACCCCCCAGCTGATGACCTGCCCCAGCGACAGCGCGACAAGCCGCCCCCCGAACCGGGAGCCCGGGGGCCGGGTCGTCACACCGAACGCAGGGTGTCCGCGGCGGCGTCCAGCGCCCCGTCGGTGATCGCGAAGTATGCCCACTTCCCTCGCTGCTCGCGGGTGACAAGCCCCGCGTCGGCGAGCAACTTCATGTGGTGCGACACCGTGCCCTGCGACAGTCCGACCGGCGCGGTGAGGTCGCAGATGCACGCCTCCCCACCGTCACCGGCGGCAATCAGCGACAACAGGCGCACCCGTGTCGGATCCCCGAGCGCTTTGAACACCCGTGCGACGCGCTCCGCGTCCTCGACCGTGATCGCTGCTGTCACCCGAGGGGCGCAGCAGGACGTCGAGGTGTCGAGGGTGGCAGGAAGACTCATGACACCAGTATCGCACGCATTGACAAACTTCGATAGGAGGAGCAGGCTATTCATATTGAAGTTTTTCGATTTGAGGAGATGTGATGAACGAGCTTCCCGTCGTAGTCATCGGCGCCGGCCCCCAAGGGCTTGCTGCGGCCGCCCACCTGACGGAGCGTGGCATCGCCGTGACGGTCGTTGAGCGAGGCGATGGGCCAGCTGCTGCGGTGTCCGAGTGGGGGCATGTGCGCCTGTTCTCCAGCTGGCCGGAACTCACCGACACGGCCGCCCGGCGTCTGCTGGAGCCGACCGGGTGGACCGCACCGCACTCGGGCTACCCCACGGGAGCCGAATGGGTCGCCGGCTACCTGGACCCGCTCGCCCGCGTCTTCGGTGACCGCGTCGTCTACTCGACGACCGTCACCGGTGTCGCCCGCAAGGGCCGGGATCTGATGGTCGACAGCGGCCGTAAGGGGCAGCCGTTCATCGTGCATACCCGGGACACGCAGGGGGCAGAAGGGCGGATCTCCGCGCGCGCCGTCATCGACGCCAGCGGCACATGGACGCTCCCGAACCCTGCCGGGGCGGACGGGCTGCCCGCGCTCGGCGAGCGGGCCGCGGTCGCGGCCTCACGGATCTCGTACCGCATCCCGGAGGATGTCTCCGCGTGTGCGGGGCAGCACCTGGTCGTGATCGGTGCCGGGCACTCCGCAGTGCATGCCGTCCTCCGGCTGAGCGAGCTGGCGCGCACAACCCCAGGCACCCGGGTGACGTGGCTGCTGCGTCGCGGTACGACGGGCAACGTCTTGGGTGGTGGAGCGGGCGATGAACTGCCCGAGCGTGCAGCTCTGGGCACCCGAGCGCGCAAGGTGATCGAAGCCGGTGTTGTCGAGGTGGTGACGGGCTTCCGCGTCGCCGAGTTCCACGACGAGGCGGCGGGGCTGCGCATCGTCGCGGAGAACGGCAAGGAGGTCGACGGGGTGTCCCGCGTGTTCGCGCTGACCGGATTCCGCCCCGATGTGAGCATCCTGTCGGAGATGCGCATCGACCTGGATGCGTCCTTGGAGGCGGTCGCCGGGATCGCGGAAGAGATCAACCCGAACGTCCACTCCTGCGGATCGATCGGCGCCACCGGGGCCCGCGACCTCACCCAGCCCGAGCCGGACTTCTTCATCGTCGGCGCGAAAAGCTACGGGCGCGCCCCCACCTTCCTCGCTCTCACCGGGTTCGAGCAGGTTCGCAGCGTCGCCGCCCACCTCGCGGGCGACCATGCAGGCGCCGAGCGCAATGAGCTCGTCCTTCCCGACACCGGCGTCTGCGGCGGATCCGGAGACTTCGACGGGGCCGGCAGCAGCTGCTGCGCAGCGCCCGTCATCCAGCTCGAGCCCACCCGCGTCGCCGTCGGCTGACCGGCCGCTCGAACCACCACCCAGCGCCCCGCGGGGCGCAATCAACCCAAGGAGTACTCACATGGCCAACCAGCTGATCGAGAAGAACGTCACGATCGAAGACCCCCGCGACGGCACCCCGCTCGCCGTCACCATCCAGCTCGAGCTGGATCTGTCCGACTGTGCATGCACGCCGCGCACGCCCTCCCTGGGCAACCCAGTTGGATACGGCTCCAAGTAGACCTGGACGTCGAACCTCGGCCCCGCGAAGGGGAGCTCTTCCACCTCGGGCGAGCTCCCCTTCTGCATGTATCGCGGGACATCTGCCGTGAGTGGCTTATGGGGAGAACAGCGTCCGCACGCGGGGAATCACTCGTCTGTACGTCTGACGGACTTCCCCGTACGCGCTGACGAGTTCGAGGTCGGGCTGAATTTCTTGTCCTGTCCCCACCATGGCAGTGATGGCGTCAGCCCAGGTGGGGTGCAGCCCCGTCCCGACGGCCGCGCAGATCGCTGCCCCCATACCAGCTGCGTCACGTATACGGGGTGTGCGCACGGGTACCCCATATATGGCAGCCAGGATGCGCAGCATGAGATCCGATTCGCTTCCACCGCCGGTGACGATGAGGGAACGACGGTCTCGCCCGAGCGCGCGGCGCGCACGGGCGTCAGCGCTCTCGGTCTCGATCGCGAGCGCCTCGAGGATCGCCCGGTAGATGTGGAACCGTCCCTGCGTGCCGTCGAAGCCGACCAGCGCCCCGCGCCGCCACGGCTCATCCGCGGGCGCGAGCCAGTCCAGAGCAGCGACGAGGCCGCCCGCGCCAGCCGGGACGTTGTCGGCACCGCGGTTGAGGTCATCTTCCGACGTTGCCTCGATGGACCCGGATACGACGTCGCGGAACCAGCTGACCGTCCACATGCCGCGTCGCACTCCGGCGCTTTCGTAGAGGTATCCGCCGGGCTGTGACGAGAAGTTCGTCCACACGTCTGGATGCGGTGGCAGCGGACGATCCCCTGGCGTCATGGTCGCGACGTACGTGCCCAGGGACAACAATGCGTCCCCCTCGTCCTGGAGCCCTGCACCCAGGGCTTCGACGGCCTTGTCGTTCGACGTCGCGATCACGGGGATTCCCGCGGGCAGACCGAGCAGCAGTGCTACCTCGGAGGCGAGAGTGCCGAGTGCCTCGCCTGGAGCGACCAGGTCGAACAACATCTCCCGTCCCAGACCCACACGCTCATACTCGGCGGCATCCATGCTCCAGGCCCAGTGTGCAGTGTCGATAGGCCAGCTGCCCTGTACGTTGCCCGCGGCATCCTGGCGCTCTCCGGTGAGCTTGTGAGTGATGTACCCCGACGAAGTTGTGACGTACACCGCCTCGTCGGTTTCACGCTCGTACGCGCGCGGCAGACGCTCGTCCATCCAGCTCATGACCGGCTGGGCGAGCGATCCGTCAGCGCGCAGCACGGCCCGGCAGAAGCGGATCGTGCACAGGCCGATGCCGCGGATCTCGGCCGGATCCCCCGCGAAGTCGGCGACCGCGGCGCGCGTCGCGGCGACGATCGAGTCCCACAGGTCGTCGTCCGGATGCTCCCATCGACCCGGCGCGGGCGACGAATACGGCCGCAGCGCGACACGGGCGCTCGCGTGCACGGTCCCGTCGCCGTCGACGATCAGGACCTTCGTGCTCTGCGAGCCGTTGTCGATCGCGACGACGTACCCCGCCGCCGACGCGCTCACGCCCGCGTCGCCATCTCGTCCTCGGGCGTGGCGACGTCGTCCAGGGGATAGATGGTCCCGCGGTTCATGATCCCGCGCGGGTCGAGCCCGTCCTTGAGGGTGCGCAGCAGCCGGTAGGCGCTGCCGTGCTCCTCATGTGTCCACGGCGTGCGGTACTTGCCGATGCCGTGGTGGTGCACGATGGAGCCGCCGAGGCGCAGTGCCTCCTCCACGACGATCGCGTTGAGGGGCTCGTGGTACTCGGTGATCTCTTCGCGCGGCTCGCAGGCGATGTCGTAGTCGTAGACGAAGTACAAGTTGGTGCCGGTCTGGTAGCTGTGCGAGGAGTGCGCGCCGAGCATCCGCAGGTCCGCCGCGCGCGGGAACTCGGTGCGTGCGCGGCGCATGACGGACTCGAACAGTTCCTCGACGCCTGACCAGTCGATCGATACCTCGGTCGTGTAGCCGAGGCGCGCCTTCTCGAGCATCTCGCGCTTCTCGGCGTCGATCTTGTCCTGCCCCCAATTGAGGTTGTCGAACCAGTTCTCGATCAGTGCGGGGTCGACCTTCTCGTGCGGGATGCTGGCGAAGATTTCCTCGACGCCGGCGGCTGTGGCGTCGGCCACGCCCTTCGGTCCTTCGGCGACGACCACGACCACGGCCTTGCCGTCGGCGAAGTGCGAGAAGTGCTGCGCGGCGTCCTCCTCGGAGTACGCGCGTGCCACCGACGGGCGGTAGCCGGCGACGATGATCTCGCGGAGACCTGCCACGCCCGCCGGGAGCGAGTCGACGAGGTACCCGAGGAAACGATTGTTCTCCGGCTGGTAGGTGAACACCTTGACGGTGACCTCGGTGATGACGGCAAGCGCGCCCTCGTTGCCGATCATGATGTGGCGGATGTCGGGTCCGGCGGCGCGTCGCGGCACGTTCTTGATGCGTACGACCTCGCCGTCGGGCAGCACGGCTTCGAGCCCGATCACCATGTCCTCGATCCCGCCGTACAGCGTGGAGAACTGGCCGATGGACCGGGTCGCGACCAGTCCACCCATCTGCGCGAGCGGCTTCGACTGCGGTGAGTGCCCCGTCGTGAGGCCCTGCGCCCGAAGGGTGTCTTCGAGCAGCTGCAGCGGAACGCCGCACTGGGCCGTGACCATCATGTCGACGGGGTCGATGTCGAGGATCGCGTCCATTCGCGAGCCGTCGAGCACGATCGAATCCTCGACGATCGTCTCGAGTCCGCCCTCGGTCGCGGTGCGGCCGGTGCGGGGCACGACGTTGACGAGGTTCTCGTCCGCGAACGCGAGGATCGCCGACACGTCGGCGGTGGACCGCGCGTAGGCGATCGCGGAGGGGATCGGACCGTCGAAGATGCCGTGCACGGATGTGTACTTCTTGAAGCGGTCGACGCTCGCCTCGCGCAGCGCCTGCGCCTCGGTCTCGACCTGGTCGGTGCCGAGGATCTCCTGCAGTCGGGTGACGATCTCCTCGCGTGAGAGAACGGATCGTGAAGTGACCATGGGGAAGGTGTCCTGTTCGTTGAGGGTGTGGGGGCGCCGCGGTCAGCGCACCAGGTAACCGCCGTCGACGGACAGCACGTGCCCGTTGACAAAGTCGGAGGCGGGGCTCGCGAGGAAGACGGTCGCGCCCATGAGATCGGCGACGTCCCCCCACCTCCCCGCCGGCGTGTGGTCGACGATGCGCCGGTTCGCCTCCGCGTCCCCACGCGTCTCGGAGGTAATCGGGGTGGCGAAGTATCCCGGGGCGATCGCGTTGACCTGGATGCCGTGTCCGCCGAGCTCGTCGGCGTACGCCTTCGTGAGCCCGGCGATGCCGTGCTTGGTCGCGGCGTACGCGGGAGATCCGAGTCCCCCGAGGAACGAGAACAGCGAGGCGATGTTGATGATCTTGCCCGAGCCCTGCGGGATCATCCGCTTCGCGGCCTCGTGCGACATTTCGAACGCGGCGGTGAGGTTCACCGCGACCATGGGGTCCCACTGCACGCGCCCGAACTCGGTGACGTCGGCGATGCGGCTGATCCCGGCCGAGTTGACCAGAACGTCCACGCCCCCGAACGCCTCGACGCATGCGTCGATCACGCGCGCGGGTGCGCCCTCCGCCGTGATGTCGACGCGGAGTTCCCGGTAGCCGACACCCGCCTCGGCGAGGAGAGCTGCGGTCTCGCCGCCGTCGTCGAACAGCGTCGGAACGAACATGTCGGCACCCGCTTTGGCGAGAGCGAGGGTGAACGCCTGGCCGAGACCGGTGTTGCCCCCGGTGACGATCGCCCGCTTGCCCCGGAGGGAGAAGTGGTCGAGGGAGAAGTCGGTGATGTGCACGGATGATCCTTCAGGAGTGGGTGCCGACGAAGGGATCGGCGATGCCGATGTAGGTCGTCTCGAGGTACTCGTCGATGCCCTCGAAGCCGCCCTCGCGACCGATGCCGGACTGCTTGACGCCACCGAACGGCGCAGCCGGGTTCGACACGAGTCCGGTGTTGAGGCCGAACATGCCGGTCTCCAGACGCTCGGCGAGGCGCAGCGCCCGGTTCAGGTCGCGGGTGTACGCGAAGCACACCAGCCCGTACTCGCTCGCGTTGGCGAGGCGCACGGCCTCGTCCTCGTCGCGGAACACGGTGATGGGCGCGACGGGTCCGAAGATCTCCTCCTGGAGGATGCGGGCGTCCTGCGGCACGTCCACGAGCACGGTCGCCGGGTAGAAGTAGCCGCGCCCCTGGGGGATGCTGCCGCCGAGTGCGATGCTCGCTCCGTCCTCCAGCGCGCCGGACACGAGGTCGGCGACCTTCTTGCGGGTCGACTCGTCCACGAGCGGCCCGAGGGTCGACTCCGGGTCGGTGCCGCGGGCGTTGACGTACCCTGCCATGCGTTCAACGAGCCGCGAGGTGAATTCCTCCGCCACGCTCTCGTGCACGAGGAAGCGGTTCGCGGCGACGCAGGCCTCGCCGCCGTTGCGGAGCTTTGCGAGCAGGGCACCCTCGACCGCGGCGTCCACGTCAGCGTCGTCGAACACGAGGAAGGGGGCGTTGCCTCCGAGTTCCATCGAGACGCGGAGCACCTGGTGCGCGGCGTCCGCGATGAGGCGGCGCCCCACTTCGGTTGATCCGGTGAACGAGAGTTTGCGCAGTCGCGGGTCGGTGATGAGCGGGCCCGTGACCGCGCCGGCGCGGGTCGTGGGGATGACGTTCACGACGCCGTCCGGCACTCCGGCCTCGCGGAGCACCTCGGCGAACAGGAGTGCGGTGAGCGGTGTGAGCGCGGCGGGCTTGAGCACCGAGGTGCAGCCGGCCGCGAGTGCCGGCGCGATCTTGCGCGTGGCCATCGCGAGCGGGAAGTTCCACGGGGTGATGAGCAGGCTCGGACCGACCGGTCGCTTCGCGACGAGCAGTCGGTTGCGGCCGTCGGGAGCGGTGGCGTATCGCCCGGAGATGCGGGGTGCTTCTTCCGAGAACCAGCGCAGGAACTCGGCGCCGTACGCGACCTCGGCGCGCGATTCGGCGAGAGGCTTGCCCATCTCGAGCGTCATGACGAGTGCGAAGTCCTCGGCGCGGGCCGTGACGAGCTCGAACGCCCGGCGCAGGATCTCCCCGCGCTGTCGCGGAGCAGTGGCGGCCCAGGCGGTCTGCGCCGCAGCAGCAGCGTCGAGTGCGGCCATGCCGTCCTCGGGCGTCGCATCGGCGACATGGGCGAGCACCTCACCCGTCGACGGGTCGTGCACCTCGAAGGTGTGGCCGGAGGTCGCTTCCCGCCACTGACCGCCGATCAGCAGGCCGGTGGGGACGGAGGCGATGACCTCGGCCTCGCGTGCCGCGGTCATGCGGGCACCTCCCGACGGAGGTCGCGGCCGAGTAGTTCCTCGTAGAGACGCACGGGCGTCATCTCCCCGGCGCGGTCGCCGTAGCTCGCGCGGGCTCGACGGAAGATCTGCTCGACGAGGGAGGACAGCTCGACCGGCATCCCGACCGAGCGGGCCAGATCGACGGAGAGACCGAGGTCCTTGCAGGCGAGGGCGATCGCGAAGCCCTCGTCGTAGTCGCCGTGGTCGAGGATCGACAACACGTCGCGTGAGACGAAGGTGCTGTTCGCGGGGCTCGCGATGAGCGCGTCCCGCAGCACGCCAAGGTCGACCCCCGCGGCGACGCCGACCGACAGCACCTCCGCCGTCGCGACCAGGTGGGAGAACCACAGCTGGTTGATCATGAGCTTCACGGCGTAGCCTGCGCCGGGCCCGCCGACGTGCAGGATCCGCTCCGGGTCCCCCATCGCCTCGAACACGGGACGCAGCCGCTGCACATCGTCGGCGTCACCACCGACGAAGATCTGCAGCATCCCGTTCGCGGCGCCCACTGACATCCCACTGACGGGGGCGTCGAGCAGGTGCAGTCCGCGGCCGGCGGTCGCGGCGCGCACACCGTCCAGCACGTCCGGCACCGAGGTCGACATGTCGATCCAGGTACCGCCGTCCGGCAGCCCCACCACGAGGCCGTCAGGCCCCGAGGCGACGGCCTCGACGTGCTTGGGCGTCGGCAGCATCGTGATGATGAGGTCACTGGCGGCGGCGACCTCGCGAGGGGTCTCAGCCCACCGGGCACCGCCCTCGATCAGGTCGGACGCCGACTCGCGGCGCAGATCGGTCACGACCAGCGGGAAGCCCGCGGCCTGCAGGTTGCGGGTCATTCCTGACCCCATGTTGCCGAGTCCGATGAACCCGACGGTGGGTCGGGTCCCGACCGGCGTTGGGTCGAGGACGGGGGTGGGAGAGCTCATGGGTGATGCGTGTCCTTTGTGGATCAGGCGGATGCGGTGGAAGGGGTGTAGAACGGATTGGTCGGCGCGTGCCGGGCTTCCAGCACGGCGTCGAGCTTGGGCAGGCCCGCCGCGCCGTTCGCGAGCGCGGTGCGTGTCGCCTCGCGGTTGTTGCGGTAGACCGTGTCGGCGTCGTCGGCCGCCGGATTGACCCACACTGCGGCGATGAGGGCGTGCGTGTCGGCAGCCTCGCGCGGGATCACACCGTCGGCGACGGCGTCGGCCACGCCCGCAGCGACTCCGGCCTGCGCCGGGCCCCAGATGAGGAGGCCGTGCTCGTCACCCGCCGGTGCGGCCTTCGTGACGAACAGCGTCAGGGGCTTCACCGGGAGGGAGGGGCGGAGCACCGCCACGAAGGGCACGTGCCCCTGGCTGGGGCTGGCGAGGGCAGTGGCCCACGCCGTCCCCGCAGGTCCCTCGCGGTGGCCGAGCACGGTGTTGATGTGTGCGGCGTTGACGCCGTCGCCGACGAAGCTCTCGCCGAGCTGGATGGTCGAGGTCATCAGATGAGTCCCTGCTCCTCGAGCCAGTCGATCGCGATGTCCTCGGGGTCCTCACCGTCGACATCGGCGTTGGCGTTGAGCTCCTGCATGACCTCGGTGGTCAGCAGCGGGCTCAGCTCGGCCAGCACGTCGGCGATCGCCGGGTACTCGTCGAGGGTGCTCTGCTTGAGCGTGAAGCCGCCCTGGTAGCTGGGGAAGAACTCCTTGTCGTCTTCCATCACCACGAGGTCGAGGGCGGGGATGCGGCCGTCGGTCTGGAAGACCTCGCCGAAGTTGCAGTCGTCGCCCTTCTGGGTCGCCGTGTAGATGACGCCGGTGTCGAGCATCGTGACGTTCGAGTCCGGGGCATCGAAGCCGTAGGCGGCCTTGAGACCCGGCCAGCCATCGTCGCGCGTCGAGAACTCGCTCTCGATGCAGAACGTCTGATCGGCGCTCGGCAGGGCTGCGACATCACTCAGCGTCTTCACGCCCAGCTCGTCAGCCTCCTTCTTACGGATCGCGAAGGCGTAGGTGTTGTTGAACGGCGCGGGGTCGAGCCACGCGATGCCGTTCTCGGCGTCCGCTCCCTTGACGGCATCGAACTGCGCCTCGGCGCCCTGCACCGGCGTCGTATTGCCGTTGTACGTGATCCACGACGTGCCGGTGTACTCCCAGTAGCCGAGGAACTGGTCATTCGCGAGCGCCTGACGCACGTTGGCGGAGCCGACGAGCTTCGTGTTGGCCTCGACGTCGGCACCGTGCGCATTGAGCAGTTCCGCCGTCATGTAGGCGAGGATGTACTGCTCCGAAAAGTCCTTCGAGCCGATCTCGCCAGTGAGACCTTCCAGCTCGTCGCCTTGGGCTCCGGAGCCTCCGCCGGCACCGGACGAGCAGCCGGTGAGGAGCAGAGCGCCGGCGGCGATGGCGGCGAACGAGGCGGTGGCGATGGTGCGTGTGTTCATTGCAAGTTCCTTTCGGGAAGGGAGTGTGCTGTGCATGTGAATTAGTGGTGGAGTGATGGTGCTCAGAGGCCCTTGGGTCGAACGATGTCCTCCACGACGCCGGCGGCCAAGTCGATGAGCACGGCGATCGAGGCGACGAGGATCGCTCCGACGACGAGAACGGGATAGCGCTGCAGCTTCAGGCCGTTGATGATCATGTCGCCGAGACCGCCGGCGTTGATGAAGGTCGCGACCGTGGCCACACCGACCGCGAAGACGAGCGCGGTGCGGAGTCCCGCGAGGATCACGGGCGAGGCGAGCGGCAGCTCCACTCGGCGCAGAACCTGTGACGGGGTCATGCCCATGCCCCGGGCCGACTCGCGGATGCTGGGATCGACCTGGGCGAGGCCCGCGATCGTGTTCTGCAGCACGGGCAGGAAGGAGTAGATCACGAGTGCGAGCAGTGCCGTCGTGAATCCCGTCTGCCAGACGATTGCGAGCAGGATCACGACGCCGATCGCCGGCGTCGCCTGACCGATGTTCGCGATGCCGATCACGACGCCGCGGAACACCTTCGATCGGGAGCGGCTCACCGCGATGCCGGCGGGGATCGCCAGCACAGCCACGAGCACGGAGGCGATGATCGACAGCACGAGGTGCTCGCCGATGCGGGCCGTGATGTAGTCGGCGTTGAGCGTGCGCTGCTCGATCGAGTCGAGGTCGAGGCTCGACACCCACACGTAGGTGAGCACCAGCACGACCGCGACGACGATGAGCGGCATCAGGCGGCGCAGCAGCACGGGCATGCCGCGTCGGGGCGCGGACTGCGTGCGCAGCATCGTGGTCGCGGAGGGCACGACCTGGGGGCCGGTCACGGTCACGCCTCCTCGGCGCGACGCGCGGGGCCTTCGGAGCCCAGCGCCGCCGAGATGGCCGCCTGGTCGATCGAGCCGACGACCGCCCCGGCGCGGGTGACGTTGACGCGCGCGGCGCCGGTCAGCACCAGGGTGTCGAGGGCCTCGCGCAGCGAGGAGTGCTCGTCGACCGTGACGGCCGGGGCTGCGGCATCCGCGGATCCGATTCGCGCGTCCGTCACCGGGATCAGAGCGAGACGCTTCAGGGCGGCCCCCTCGCCGATGAACGATCGTACATAGTCGTTGGCAGGCTCGGCGAGAATGCGCGCCGGAGTGTCGAACTGCTCGATCTGGCTGCGATCGCTCAGCACTGCGATGCGGTCGCCCATGCGGATCGCCTCTTCGAAATCGTGCGTCACGAAGATGATGGTCTTGCCGATGTCGGCCTGAATGCGCAGGAACTCCGCCTGCAGCTTCTCCCGCGTGATCGGGTCGGTCGCACCGAAGGGCTCGTCCATGAGCATGACGGGCGGATCGGCAGCCAGTGCCCGGGCCACTCCGACACGCTGCTGCTGCCCGCCGGAAAGCTGACGGGGGTATCGCTGTGCGAACGTGCCCGGGTCGAGCTGCACGGTGCGCAGGAGCTCGTCCACGCGCTCGGCGATACGGGCTTTGGACCAGCCGAGCAGCTTCGGCACGATCGCGATGTTCTCGGCGATCGTGAAGTGCGGGAACAGGCCGATCTGCTGGATGACGTAGCCGATGTGCCGACGCAGCTCGTTGCCGTCGAGCGACAGCACGTCATCGCCGTTGATCCGGATCGACCCGGAGGTCGGCTCGATGATGCGGTTGATCATCTTCATCGTCGTGGTCTTGCCGCAGCCGCTGGGGCCGACGAACATGATCAGCTCGCCGGGCTCGACACGCATCGAGAAGTCCTCGACGGCGGGCCTCTGCTGACCCGGGTACTGCTTGGTGATGTGGTCGAGGACGATGTCGACGCCGCCCTGCTGCGCCGCGAGGGAGGTGAGAACGCCGGTGTTCGTTGTGATGTCAGGCACGGAGACCCCTTGAGGTGGTGAGGCGGGCGACGAGCACGAGGATGCCGTCGAGGACGAGCGCGAGGATGATCACGGCGACGGTGCCCGTGAGCGCGTAGTTGAGGGCGTTCTTCGAACCGAGCGAGCTCAGGCCCTTGAAGATGTACTCGCCGAGCCCGGGGCCGGCGACGTAGGCGGCGATCGCCGCGATCCCGACCGTGAGTTGGGCGGCGACACGGATGCCGGTCATGATGACCGGCCAGGCGATCGGCAGCTGCACCGTGAAGAGGATGCGGGTGGGGCCGAGGCCCATGCCCCGCGCCGACTCGAGCACCGAGACCGGTACTTCGCGGAGTCCCACGACGGTGTTCCGCACCACCGGGAGCAGCGAGTAGAAAACGAGGGCGACGACGGTCGGCAGCCACCCGAGGCCGAGGACGGGGCTCAGGAGGGCAAGGAGGGCGAGTGACGGGATGGTGATCGCGACAGCGGCGGCCGTGAGCACGGTGGTGCGGGCGATGCGACGGTTGCGGACCAGGATGCCGAGGCCGATGCCGATAATCGCCGCGAGGACGACTGAGACGACGACGACGACGAGGTGATCGCGGGTGAGCTCAAGAATGTCGTCCGCGCGACGCGTGAGGAAGGCCATGAGGTCTTCCCAGTTGAATCCGGTCAAGAGGGCTCCTGTCTCGTCGTTGAGGCCGGTACCGGGGATGAGACTCACGGTAGCCTTTGTGGCCATTTCGTCAAAGAGCGTTGTGTATATGGCAACCGCTGACGCTACACTCTTACCGTGACCACCACCTCCGGCGGCCCTCGCCGCAATTCCTCCGGCCTCGGACGCGACATCGAGATCCTCGAGCTGCTCGGCGGCGACGAGGCGTTGCGCTCCGGCGGACTCGGCGTCTCGCAGGTGGCACAGCTCACCGGGCGGGACAAGGCGGTCGTGTCACGCACACTCGCGACGCTCGCCGAGACCGGACTCGTCGAACGCGATGAGGAGTCGCTGCGCTACCTGCTCGGGCCGCGGCTATACGCCCTGGCGGCGCACACGGCCACGTCGACGCTCGTGCACGCCTCGCGCAGCATCCTGCGACGACTTGTGCAGTCCACGCGCGAGACGAGTCACCTGTGCGTGCTGCGCGGCGGCAACGTGCTTACGCTGCTTAGCGAGCTGAGCCCGCACGACGTGCGCACGACCGGCTGGGCGGGCACCACCACGGCCGCGTGGCGCACTCCCTCGGGTCGTGCGCTGCTGAGCGACTGGGACGAGGAGTCCCTCGCACGCTGGTATGACGACCACGGGCAGGATCAGCCCCTCGTCGGCCGTTTCGACCAGGCTGACCCCTCCGGATTCCCGGTTCTGGACTCTCCCCCGCCGGGCAACTCTCCGGTGACGGATCTCGCGAGCCTGCACACCGAACTCGGCCGTATCCGCGAGCAGGGCTACGCGCTATCGGACGAGGAGCTCGAGTTCGGGGTGGTGGCAGCCTCGGCGCCGATCATCGACTTCACGGGACGTATCGTCGCAGCCGTGAACGTAAGCGCCCCGAAGGCGCGAATCGGGCACCGCCTTGAGGCGCTTGGCGCGCTCGTCGCGCGAGCTGCGCGCGAGCTGTCGACGCGTCTAGGTATGGTCTGAACTCGCCGAAGGCGACGGCCGCGACGGCCAGAGGTATTGAGGTCGATGCAAGCCTGCCATGCTCTGAGGTGTACCGCCCAGGCGGGAGTGGTGATGAAGGTTGAGCGTGCCTGCGCTGCGAGGATCTTCCTTGAGGGGCCTGGCTACTCCAACAGTCGGGCTGCCAGTGCCCGCACCTTGAGATCGACCGAATCGCGCAGGTCACGAACCGAGTCGCTGTCCACGGACCAGTCCGCAGGGTCGGGGAACTCCCACTGCACGAGCTCGCCGGAGACCGGCCCGGGTAGTTCCAAGCCCGGCTTCATCAGCACCACCACATCAGCGTTCGCGAGGTCGTCCGGGGTGACACCGCGCGGTACTGCCGCTGATGTGTCGATGCCGAGCTCGTCGAGGGTCGCGGCGACCGCGGGGTTGATCGCGGCAGCGGGGTGCACTCCGGCGCTGTCTGCGATCAGTCGATCGCCAGCATGCCGGGCCAGCAGGTGCGCGCCCAGCTGCGAGCGTCCCGCATTGTGCGTACAGATGAACAGCACGGTCTGAGGGTCTGTCACGTCATCCTTCTCTCCTCCGGCGAGACACTCGCCGGATCGTTGGTATGACACCAGGCTTGCACGTTGCATTGATAAGTGTCAATATAGACGCATGTCGATTCAAGAGGTTGAGCTAGTCATCATCGGATCCGGGCCCGCCGGGTATACGGCTGCGGTGTATGCGGCGCGGGCGGGCCTTGCCCCTGTCGTGCTTGCCGGTTCCGTCACCGCCGGCGGTGCGCTCATGACAACCACCGAGGTGGAGAACTTCCCCGGTTTCGTCGACGGTGTCCAGGGTCCGGAGTTGATGGAGTCGATGCGCGCGCAGGCTGAGCGCTTCGGTGCCCGCATCCTTCTCGACGACGCTGTCGCGGTCGACCTGGCAGGGCCGGTGAAGACGGTGCGCACCGGCTCGGGTGACACGTACCTGGCGCGTGCGGTGATCCTCGCCATGGGGTCCGCGTACCGCAAGATCGGACTGGCCGACGAAGAGCGTCTCACCGGCCACGGGGTCTCCTGGTGTGCGACCTGCGACGGCTTCTTCTTCCGCGACCAGGAGATCGTCGTGGTCGGCGGTGGCGATTCGGCGATGGAGGAAGCTCTGTTCCTCACCCGGTTCGCGTCGAAGGTCACCGTGGTGCACCGCCGCGACACGTTCCGCGCCTCACAGATCATGGCGCAGCGGGTGCTCGAGCACCCGAAGATCGACGTCGCCTGGAACAGCGAAGTGGCCGGCATCCTCGGGACGGACAAGGTCGAGGCGGTCACGCTGCGCGACACGGTCTCCGGGGCGGAGCGCGAACTCTCCGTCACTGGGGTCTTCGTCGCCATCGGGCACGACCCGCGCTCCGAGCTCGTCGCGGGCTCCGTCGACACCGACGCCGACGGGTATGTGCGGGTCGTCCACCCGTCCACCCGCACCACCCTCGACGGCGTCTTCGCCGCCGGCGACCTGGTCGATCACATCTACCGGCAGGCCATCACCGCAGCCGGTACGGGCTGCGCGGCCGCCCAGGACGCCCAGCACTACCTCGCGGCCCTCACGGACACCGCGCCCGCATTCGATGCCCAGGAGGTCCTCGCATGAGTTTCCCGATCGTGGTCACCGACGCCACATTCCAGAACGAAGTCACCGACTCCGAGATCCCCGTCGTGGTGGACATCTGGGCTACCTGGTGCGGTCCGTGTAAGCAGATCGCACCGCTTCTGAACCAGCTCGCCGTCGAGTACGACGGGCGGGTCAAGATCGTGAAGCTCGACGCCGACCAGAACCCGGCCACGGTGACCGCCATCGGCGTCACCTCGATCCCCACGCTGGTCTTCTACAACCAGGGTGCGCGCGTTGACATGCTCATCGGCGCCCACGCCAAGCCCGTAATCGCAGAGAAGATGGAGGCGCTCCTCGCATGAGCACCGCAACCGCACCCACCCCCACAACGACGACCCGCCGCCTGTCGACCCTTGACCGATGGTTGCCGCTGTGGATCGGACTGGCTATGGTCGCCGGAATCCTCGTCGGCCGCTTCATCCCTGGCGTCTCCGACCTCCTCGCACACATTGAGGTTGGCGGCATCTCTGTGCCGATCGCTCTCGGCCTGCTGGTGATGATGTACCCGGTCCTCGCGAAGGTCCGCTACGACAAAGTCGCCGCTGTCACCGGCGACAAGAAGCTCCTCATCTCCTCACTCGCTCTGAACTGGGTCGTCGGACCGGCACTGATGTTCGCCCTCGCCTGGGCGTTCCTTCCGGATCTCCCCGAGTACCGCACCGGCCTCATCATCGTGGGCCTGGCCCGCTGCATCGCGATGGTCGTCATCTGGAACGATCTCGCCTGCGGCGATCGGGAAGCCGCCGCCGTCCTTGTCGCCATCAACTCCGTGTTCCAGGTCATCGCCTTCTCCCTGCTCGGTTGGTTCTACCTCACCGTGCTCCCCGGATGGCTCGGACTGGACTCGCAGGGACTGGAGATCTCGGTCTGGCAGATCGCCCTCAATGTCCTCGTCTTCCTCGGCATCCCCCTGATCGCCGGCTTCGCCTCCCGCCTGATCGGGGAGCGTGCGAAGGGCCGCGACTGGTACGAAGAGAAGTTCCTTCCCAAGATCGGACCGTGGGCGCTGTACGGCCTGCTGTTCACGATTGTGTTGCTGTTCGCCCTGCAGGGCGAGCAGGTCACCAACCGGCCGTGGGATGTGGCCCGTATCGCCCTCCCGCTGTTGGCGTACTTCGCCGTGATGTGGTTCATCGGACTGTTCACCGGGAAGGCGCTCGGGCTCGGATACGCCCGATCCTCCACGCTGGCGTTCACGGCCGCGGGCAACAACTTCGAACTCGCCATCGCCGTCGCCATCGGCACCTTCGGGGCCACCTCCGGTCAGGCCCTCGCCGGTGTCGTCGGCCCACTGATCGAGGTCCCCGTGCTCGTCGGACTCGTTTACGTCTCCCTGTGGGCGGCCCGACGCTGGTTCCACACCAACCCGTACACCGCTGAAAGGATGTAGCCATGAACGTCACACTGACGACCACCGGCGACACCTGCAGTCCCGTCGCCACCCACGCGATCGGCATCGACGCTGCCACCTCGGTCGCAGCGACGCTAAAAGCGCTGTCCGACCCGCTCAGGCTGCGCATGCTGTCGGCCATCGCCTCCGATCCCCGCGGAGAATCGTGCGTGTGCGACCTGGCCGAACTGGCCGACGTCTCCCAGCCCACCGTGTCGCACCACCTGAAAGTCCTCAAAGACGTGGATGTCCTCGTCTCCGAGCGGCGTGGCACCTGGGTCTGGTACCGCATCAACCCGAACCGCCGAGGCGCGGTCACCGCTCTCCTGGACTCGTTCGCACCTGCGACCGTGAGTGAGCCGTGGAGCGTTGAGCGCACGGATGCGAGCACTCGACCCGACTTCGACGCGCGCGTGACTCATCTTGCCGATGAGCTCGCCGCCGAGATTCCGGAGGTTGACGCGGACGTGGTGCTCACCATCGTCCGCGAGTCGTACACGTCCCTTGCCCGCACTGCTCGCGTCACCTCTGCATTGATCCCCTTGACCGAGAGGTTCGCCCGGCAGCGCCTCGCTGACCTCACCAGAGACCGCGTCTCTTCCGTCCCGCAGGTGCTGTTTGTGTGCGTCGCGAACGCCGGACGCTCCCAGCTCGCCGCAGCACTCGTGAATCAGATCAGCGGCGGCAAGGTCGTTGCGCGCTCCGCAGGGTCGAATCCCGCGGACGTCATCCACCCCCATGTGCGATCATTGCTCACGGACATCGAAGGTGACATTGCCGCCGATCGGTATCCCAAGCCGCTCACCGACGACGCGGTGCGCGCGGCAGATGTGGTCGTCACGATGGGCTGCGGGGACGTTTGCCCGATCATCCCCGGCGTTCGGTACGACGACTGGGCGGTGGGTGACCCCGCTCTCGCGTCTCGCGAAGGCGTCGAAGCGATCCGTGACGATATCGCCGCACGCGTCCATGTTCTCGTCGACGACCTTCTCCGCTAACCCCTCTACCGCCCATTCAGGAGCAAACATGACTGACACCACCGTCAAGCCGTCCGTCCTCTTCGTCTGCGTTCACAATGCCGGACGGTCGCAGATGGCGGCCGGGTTCCTCCGCGAGATCGCTGGCGACCGTATCGAAGTGCGCTCGGCCGGGTCCATGCCTGCGGATCAGATCAACCCCACCGCCGTCGACGCGATGCAGGAACTTGGTATCGACATCACCGCCGAGCAGCCCAAGGTCCTCACCACCGAGGCGGTGCAGGCCTCTGACGTCGTGATCACCATGGGTTGTGGCGACGCCTGCCCGTTCTTCCCCGGAAAGCGCTACGAAGACTGGAAGCTCGACGACCCCGCTGGCCAGGGCATCGACGCCGTACGGCCCATCCGCGACGATATCCGTGGTCGCATCGAACAGCTGGTGAGCGAGCTCCTCTGAGAAGCGCACGGGCTCGACAATCCGCGACGCTGACGTGAACGGCGAGTCGGCAGTGCGACCTTGGTCAGGCCTTCAGCGCTTCTCGACTCGCTCGCGTTTGGGCGAGCAGCGAACACGTGAGCCTTTGCCCTTCGTGCTCGAGGGGGTCAGCATTGCCAAGTGCGAGCTCGATGGCGTTGGAACCTGGAGTGTCGCTATTTGCGGCATTCGGGGCAGCGGGCGTGGGGCCTGCGGGTTCTGGTCTGAACTCTCGATGGCCACGTGTACCCGCAGGCACAGTGCCAGGTGACTTTTCTCCCCGATCCGACGGTGACCTCGGTGGGCGAGAGGGTGTTAGAGGAGTCCCACTGCGCTGCGAGATCGGGTCGCAGGGTTGCAAGGTCGGTCTCCCCTGGGATGGGTAGCTTTCCTGTGCAGTAAGGGCAGCCGCAGCCGGACGTCCGGTTCTTGACTGTCGCGGGCCACGAGTGATTGCGGTGGCAGATCCACGACACTTTCACGTGGGAGGAGACCGTGACTTGATTCGGTGAGCAGTCGTTGCTGGGGTCCCATTGTGCGGCGATATCCGGTCGGCGTGTCGCGAGGTCAGTGGCTCCCGGGATGGCGACCCGTCCGGAGCATGAGGGGCACCCGGAGCCTGCGTGTCGGTTGGCGACTGTCGCTGGCCACGTGTGATTCTCAGCGCAGCGCCACTGGGCTTCATAGGAGCTACTAACGGTCACTTCGGAGGGTGTTCGGTCGTTCGCCCCCGCTTCATGGTCCCACTCCGAAGCCAGATGAGGGTCGAGGGTTCCCAAGTCGTTGAATCCCGCGAGGACGACCCGATTCGCGCACACGGGGCATCCCGTCTTGTCCTTCGTGCGACCCCAGACGGGAAGCTCCCACGTGTGACTCAGCGCGCAACGCCATACCGCGGGGTAATCCGAACCCGCGGTGACCTCGCGCGGAGTCTTGGAGTTTGCGGGGTCCCACTGGTCGGCGAGTTGAGGGTGGGTGGTGGCCAGGTCATTGAAACCGGCGAGGGTGCGTTGATTGGAGCAGTACGGGCAGCCGTGTCCTGAGCAACGGTCGCCGACGGCCGCGTCCCAGCGGTGGTCGCAGGGACCGCGCCACCAGACGACACGGTCCGATCCGGGGGTGACTGTCTCCGGAGTGATGGAGCTGTCGTTGCGTTCGCAATCCCACTCTGCTGCAAGGCCCGGGTGAAGTGTGGCTAAGTCTGTTTCACCCGGTATCGCCCGGCTACCGCTGCAGTAGGGGCAGCTGCTTTCTTGCGTGGTGCGGGAACGCACCTGGGCGGGCCAGGTGTGCTCTCGAGCAGTACACCTCCAGTTGATTCTCCGGGCAGAGGTGACGCTGACGTGATGTGGGTCCCCGCGGTTGGCTCCTGAGGTGGTGTCCCATTCCGCGGCGATGTCTGGCCGCAGGGTGCCAAGGTCGGTGTGTCCAGGCCAGAAGTCCATGCCGATGCAGTACGAGCAGTTTGTCTCGGCAAAGCCTCGCACGTGGGGGCTTGCTTCCCAGGAGTGCCCCTCCTCGCACAACCACCAGGCTTTGTGGGAGACATCGACTCCGGACCAGGGGTCGCGGGTGGGCGGGTTGCGATCCCAGTCCCATTCGGAGATGGCTTTCGGGTGGCGGAGGATCCACAGCGGGTAGTTGGCGGTGGTGTCGAGGATGCGGGGGACGTCGACAGTGTCGAGGGCAGCTTCCAGGGGGCGGAACTTCGTGGGGATGGTGTGGCGGCGGAGGGGGCGGAGCCAGAGAATCACCCGTTCGACGAGGGTGTCGCTATTGGTGAAGCCCAACGTTTCCTTGATATCGAGCCGTAGATCTGCCGCCGACTGAGTGCGCCATCGTGCGCAGTGCGAACGATTGGACAAGATCTGCAGAACGCGCACCGTCGCGCGGTACAGATGTGCGCGGCGATCGATCTCGCGTACCGCGCTCATCAAAGACGGACTCTGCCCGGTCTCTGCGTTCTGGGCGGAGAGCGTGTCGTTGTCGCGCACCATGGCCCACACCTGACCGTGCAGTTGCGTGGTGACCCGACCAGTAGCGACGAGTCGACGGAAGGAGAGTTCCGTGTTCCGAAGAGAGGGATCGAAGGGAACGATCACCTGGGTATCGGTTTCGGTTCCGGGACCGAACCACACCATCTGCCCCGGGTGTCGGAGACAGAAGTTCTCCCGATCGTGGGGAATCTGCTCGATCGTCTCCCCGGCACTGCATAGGCGGCACAGGAAGCGCTGCGGGTAGGCCCGTGTGGAGTCCGGTTGCGCTAGACGTTTCATGCGGAGGTAATGACCGGCCGGGCGCCCCGCCGTCGCCTCGACCGTCCGAGCGGCCGCTTCGTCGTCGATCCAGACGCGGTGGATGTTCGGTTGCGCTCGGCTGGTCAGTGCTCTCTCGGCGAAGTCGAACGGCACTCCTGCGGCGCGGCATTGCCGCTGCGCGTAGGAGCGTGGCGTCTCAAGATGATGCCACTTGGGTCGTTTCGCCCACGCCTGCGTGCTGATCATGCGGCGTCCACCAAGTCGTCCAGGGTGACGTTGTGTTTGTTGAGCGTGGTGCGCCGGAGAGTATCGAGAACCCCGAAGAGTCGCTCGCGGGTTACGGTCTCAGAGGTGCGCGATTCGTCTCGCAAGATGGACGCGACGAGGCGGTCCACAATCATCGCGAGAACGGCGAGCTGCCCGTCGGCGGCGTGGACTAGCGTGCCGGCGTTGCGGGTGAGAAGGCCGTGGGAGTGCCCGCATAGTGGTAGGAAGCTGTCGAAGGTGGCGACCCATTTGATCCATTGTTCGAAGTCCTCTTTGACGTCCGGGTCGATCTTGTCGAGTGTGACGAAGTCGCAGCGTGCGCTGACTTGCAGGCCGTCGCCCGTCTTGAATGCTTGGTCGAGACTGATTCCAACCAGGACGACGGTCGCACAGGACTCGTTCTGGAGGGCTTTGATGACACTGGAGGGTTCAGTCCCGCCGAGCTTGTGCGCTTCGTCGATCACGAGCAGCTTCGTGCCGTGACGGTGGAGGGCTTCGACGGCAAGTTTCCGCAGCCTGTCGGTGGCGATTTGTTTGGGGAGAACGATGGTGGGGGCGAGAAACTCCACGATCTGGGCAAGGAGAGCCTTCCCGGTCGAGTGTTCGGTCATCTCCACCCAGACGACCGGTGTGTCTCCGTCTCTGAGGTAGTCGGGGCGTTGGGCTGCGTGTCTGCGTTCTACGGATCGAGCCAACAGGAGAGCGAGCTCTGTCTTGCCGGAGAACATCGGCGCGGATATCATCAGCCCGCGCCGCGAGTTCTTCAGCCGAGGGTTGATCCGGATGAGGTCCTCCAGAATGCGAGCGCAGACCGCTTGCTCGCGTGTCTTCACCCTCAGCGTCAGCCGGAGAAAGTCTTCGCGAGCTTGGTCGTATAGCTCTCGGGCTTCACTGTCCAGATCTGTGTACTGCCGGAAGGTGATCTTCGGCGGGGATGCGGGCTCGGCGTCGAATGCTTCTCGAAGCCCTGCAAGGCTGGTCTTGCGGTCATGGTGGAGGACGAGTGGGGTGATCTTCATGAATCAAGCTCCTCTGCTTGCGCGAGATCTATGTCGGGGGATGTCCAATCGATGGTGCTGATGTCGACGGGTTTGGCCCATTGCCGTAGTGGGATCGGTGTCGTTGTCGAGGGGCCTGGTTCACGTTGCGCTTCGACCTTGAGGCGCTGTTGCTCCCGTTTGTGCTGGGTGCGCTTCCGTTTGTCTCCTCGTTCGCGACTTTCGACGTGGTCGATCCACTCGCGGCGGCGGTCGGGATCGTCGATTGCGGCGTCGGGGTATCGGGCAAGGAGTTTCATGTCGATCTCGGCGACCATCGGTGCTGTCTTCTCCCGCAGAGCGATGTCCCAGCACTCGATCCACACACCGGTTTCTGGGTGACGCACCCAGACGGCATTGGCGTTGTAGGGGTCGAAGCTCACTGGGAATTTCCTGGCTTTCGCGGATCCCGGTTCAGCGCCCGTGAGGGAGCGATTGCGGAGATCTTCCAGGTGGGATGAGTCGTAGCGGCGATTGTGGAGTTCGATCCCTGCACGACCGATCATGCGCCGTTCCGTGGGCAAGAGCGCGAGGTACTCCTCAACTCCGAAAGGCACCGGGACGCCGGGTCCTACAGCGAACAGTTCGGTGTACATCTGATTCGGGGTGAAGATGCGCCCTGGGGAGCTCGTCGACTTCAAGCCACGGTGAGGCCTGTTCAGGTAGATGTTCGTTATCCAGCTGTCGAGGATGAGGCGAAGCGAATCCAGGGTGAGGGTGGGGTCGTCTTTGGCGGCCCGATGGGCGACGGAGTTCCCCACGAAACCGGCCAGCCATGCGGCGAAGTCTGTCGAGAGGGTGCCGAAGTTGCGCTCTACGTGTGGCTTTACCGTCGGCGTTCTGGAGGGGGCAAGTTCCCTGTGGATTCCGTACGCGCTGCAGGCATCTCTGAACGTGCGGGACCGAAAATCTGCTCCGCCGTCGATAGTGATCGATCGCGGGAAGATCCACGGGAGGGCCAGAGAATCGTCAGTGAGGTAGGGGTTCACCTGCTTCATCAGGTCAGAAGGCAACGTGGCTGATCCCGCGAGGGTGGCTGCTCCCGAACCAGGTACGGCTTTGCGCCCGATGACAGCCCGGGCGAGCAGGAGTGCATGGTCGAATCCGCCAGGGCTGTCCGCGTGAATCGCCCAAGCGAGCGGTACCCGGCTTGCGACATCGAGAAGCACGGTGAGTGTCGGCCGGAACTCACTGTTCTCATCCCAGACGAGAACGTCGAGTTTCGTTGAATCGATCTCGCATCGCTCCCCAAGTTGATAGGCAGCCCCGGAGTAGTACTGACGCTTGGGGCTGTTATCGGTGTTTCGCCGGGTGGTCGCTTTGTCGAAGCTGTAACGGCCGGCCGCCCGCTCGTTGATGTAGCCCTGGAGGGTGCGAGCCTTGATTTCGCATAGAGGATCGCCCGGGTAAGTGGTCTCGAGCTCTCGCCTCACCAAGACAGCGCACCGGCGTTTGCTGCTCGTCGACTTGTCCGTTTGGCGATCGAGGAATCGATCGATGATCGTCACCAGCCGTGCATCTGCCCGGCTGATGGAGAGTCGCTGCTCGCCCTTGCGATGCATGCGGGCATTCAGCCCGGCTGCACCGTCTTGCTGGTACGTCTTCCACAGGAGGTGAAAGGTGCTGCGCGCTCGCCCAAGTGACGTGCCTTTTAGCTCGAGCAGCTTCGCGTCAACGCGTGCGTTCTGAGTTGTCAGCGCAGGGTCGTATTGTGCCCGAGAAGCGGAGGCCAACGGATCCATCGGCCTGCCCGTGAACGCCTCAAGGAGATGGGCTTCCATATCGCATACGTCGGTCGGCCATGCATCCCCGTCCGGTCGAAGAGATACGCTGCGATCCCGTTGGGCTGTTCCGGCCTGGAGCAGGAACTCGTCTACGGACATGATCAGGTGTCGATCGGGCGCGTGTTCAGAGCGGAGCTTCACCTCCAGGCCAGGAATGATGTGGACCCAGACCCAGCTCTCGCCGTCAATCTCGAAAGAGTCTCCGAGCTTCAGTTTGCGTTCATCGGACACTGATCGCGTCCGTTCTCTCCCGATGTGCGGTAGTCAGTAGCGTGTTGCTATTGAATACGGACGACAAGTCGAGCGCGAGAAGTCTGCGCCAGGCGAGGTTGTCAACCCATGCGCACGCTAGAAGCGGGCAATCTGGAGACGCCAGCTCACACAACTCCCGGCGTGTTTTGCCCTGAGTAGCTGCGTCGAGGATCTTGTCCTCGATGTCCGCCGACGGCCTGCAACGGTCATGACGCGACGCCGACAACCATTCGACCACGCGAGTCGCATGGACGCTGTGACCGGAGAGCACCTCGTAGTGCCAGCCGAGCGTTGCCGACAGCCGTGCGGTTTCATCGAACTGCAGTTGCACGGACTCGTCGATGCGTTCCTTCGGCTTCACATCTCGGACGGCGTAGGAGCCGTCCGACATCTGCAACAAGAAATCCGGCACGTGCCAATGACCGGCCATCGGTGAGCGGACGCCGAACACCACGCCAAACGGCTGCGACCACACCCTTTCGACCTGTCCGGCAAAATCGAGCCACATCAACTCGTCGCGCTCGAACTGAGACTCACACCACACGTGGCTGCGGGTGCGACTCCAGAAGTACTCAGATCCTGTGAAGAAGTGGCTGGCGCCCTTCGATACTCGAACCTTCATGGGGTCGATGACAGACCAATCCAAACGGCCGAGACTTCGGTCGACCGGTGCGAACGAGGTGTTGTTCGCATAGCCAGTCTCCGAACGATGATCACGCGGCACCCAGTGCAGCTCCGACTCTTTCGAGAACCGTCGACGAGCGATCATCCGTGCGATCTCAGCTGGCTTCATCATCACTCCCGGAGGGAGGCGGAGTGCCGGTAGGCACATCTTCGTCGCCTGCGCCCAGGATCAGCCCGGTCGGCTTCGACGGGCTTCCGACACACCGGCGCGGACCGGATATCGTTCGATCTGATCTCGAGTGGCCCGACGTGAAGCGAGAACCGCATCGTTGGTCGCCCGATGTCACTCGGGACTCCACCGGCTTCCGTCGCAAGGTCTAGGCAACGCAAGGCCAGACTTGAACGAACGAGGGGAAAGCTCCCCCACTAGCCTTCGGGTGAACAGTACTCGCCGCCGGCTTCCGGTGAACATTGCCGGCTCCGGCGCTGCGGCAGACATTGAGATGCCGGTCGGCGTTGCCGTCCCGGGCGCTCACGCCTTGGCGTCCGCGGAGACCGTTGCGGACCCCGACCTCGTGAGACTGACCATCCCGCTCCCCCAGTGCAGGACCCGTCCCGCACGAGATGCTCGACGGGAACCTCGTCATCGACAAGGTGAACTACTGACCGCCACCGACGGGGTTCTGGAGGCCCTCGACTTACACAACGAGGGCCTGCACGTGTGCACGTGCAGGCCCTCAGGTTCGATTAGACGCGCTGGCTGATCGTGCCGCCCGGGTTGCGGTTGGCGGTCGATTCGGTGACGAACCGGCCCGACGACGCGGAGCGGTGCACCGTGGTCGAGTTGCTCGTGCCGGAACCGACACGTTCGGTGGTGGTCTTTCCGGGCCAGCGGGCCGCAGCGGCCTTGGAGACGAAACGACCGGTGGATGCAGAGCGACGAACGGTTCCCATGGGAACTCCTTCACTGATTGGTGCCGGGGTGCCATGAGATGGAGCGCCGCTAGTCTGCGGCTGCCAACTCCGGTACAGTCAGTGCTCTGGATGAGACCTGACCTTCTCAGGGCTTGTGAGCCGTCCCGTTACCGCGGGGCGGCTCTTTTCCGTTGTGATCCCGACATCTCGGTATATGTCCGCCGCTGGTCACTTCCCCTCGCGGCCTCTCAACTGCTTCGATTGAGTCTTGCCCGTCATCGATCGCGAGACGAGCGACTGCGCTTTGTTGGCGGAAACGGTTCGGCGTGCCGCCTTCGCGTTCTGGGTCCCGAAGGACGAGCGCTCGATCTTGCCTCGAAATTCACTGCTCATGCGGACTCCCGGTTCTGTCGTACTTGCTGACGTGCGCGCGCGATCGCCGACTCCACCGCTTTCGCGGTCATGCCAAGCTTCTCGCCGATCTCCGCGTGCGTGAAGCCATGCGTCACGTTCAGATAAAAGGCTGAGCGGACACGCTCGTCCTTGATGCTCCCGAATGCACGACGCAGCTCGTCCTTGATGTGCGCCGCCTCGCTCGCGTCGGGAGCAGCCGACGTCGACGGACCCTCCTCGAAGTCGTCGGCCCAGGCCGCTGCGGGCGGCGGAGCCTGCGGCTCCGCATATGAACGCAGCTCTTCTCGACGCCAACGCTTGTAGACGTTGCTGAACTGCAGAAGGCACTGGCCCACGAAGAACGTGCGCAGGGAAGCTCCCTTGGCGGGGTCCCACTTGCCCGGGACGAGCACCTTGTCTCGGAACGCGGTGAGGGCGAGCACGATCGTCTCATCCGCCAGGCTCTCGGCCTCTTCGATCATCGAGCCCGGGCGGGGCTCAGGCTCCAGTGCGCCGAAGCCTTTTCGCTTCACCTCGCCACGAATCTGCCCTTTGTAGATCCACCCGCGGATGACAGCCCACCCGTACTTCGCGATCTCATTCGCGAACAGATCGTAGTTCCGGCCACGGTATCCGCTGGCCTGGAGTGCGGTCGCGAGTTCGCGGTCTCCAGCGAGCCGGTCGAAACGTTCCTCGGCGCGATCGCGGTCTGCCTCGGCCAGCCAGGCCTGATCCGTTGCCCACGCGATGAGAGTAGGAACGCCATCGGGGGACGAATGCCCTTCGGGCTCGTCGTTACCGGTCATAGCGTTCCCTCACGATCCTGGTCAGCTCATAGTCACCACGATCCCTCATATGTCCGACATTGCAGACTTCCCCTCGCCTCTCGCAAGAAAATGTTGAGCAACCTCACGGTTCGGTGCCGCCCGCCGTACACGATCGTTTGCGGCGTGGTTTCGCATTCGGTTCTACTGGTGGTGCCGCAAGCGAGGCCTCGGACCCATCTCCGCTTTCCAAAATCTCCCGCTGAAGACGCGAGTGAGCACAGCAGGAGGGAGCGTGCAGCAGACGACCCGCCGAAAACGATCGTTTCCGGCGAGTTCGCGTCGCCCGTCATCGTGCGCCCGCCGTTAACGTTCGCCGGTATCTGCTTTCGGCAGACGTTTCCGGCGTTCAGGTAGCGGGTCTCGCTCGTCGTCCGCCGATGCGAGTTGGCGAGGATGGTTTCGTTCCGCGCGGAGTTGTTGCTCGATCTTGGCGTGTGCTTTTCGTTCGTTGCGGTCGGCTCTGATGATGGACCGCAGGACGAACCAGAATGCTGCGACGACGGCGATCGTGGGGATGACGGACCAAAAGGCGTTGGTCCAGTAGTCATTGAGATTCATCCGCGCCTCCCGGGGGTTCACGCAGCACGAGCGCCAGTCCGACGATCGCGAGGATGAACGCTGTTTCGTAGCTTCCGAGCGTGTATGCCCAGAGTGACCGTTGGTCTGGAACGGTTGTGTCGATGAGGAGATGAGTTGCGATCAGTGCGACGGCGGCCAGGAGAAGGAAGGCCCCGATACGTACGAGGCGATCGTGACGCCGCTGTGGGGACATGTGGCTGGTGCGCGTGGGAACGTGTGCTCGTGGACGGTGCCGAGCTGGGTGCAGGTGGCGGGTCATCTGAATATGGCTCCGATGAGGTAGAAGCTCGCAAGGGCGAGAAGCAGGGCGAGGACTGTGGCGCACGCGATGAAGACGGATATGCGTCGGAAGGGATTGCGGCGGGGGACCATGGGTGGCCGTTCTGGTGGTGGCGTTCTCTACCGGGCGGGGGCGAGGATGGTTGTGTCGTCGGCTGTGATCTGGACGATGCCGCGGTCGTCGACAACGATGAAGCGTTCGTCATCGATCGCGGTGAAGGCCTGAGCGGCCCCTTGAAGCGCGTCGAGGCGTTGCCATGTTCCTTCGGTGTTCTGTGACCAGAGGGCACCGTCGGTTCCGACTCCTGCGAGCGAGCCATTGGGTTTGGCGTCGAGTGTGTAGAGCAGCGGGGCGTCGGCGACGGGGGTAAAGGTGGCGCCGTTGTCGGTGCTGAGGAGCAGTCCTTCTTCCGCGGCGGCGTAGAGACCGTCGCCGGTGGCGGCGAGGTCTGCCGCGGCAAGTGTTGCGCCGCGGGTCCATTCGAGACCGTCGTCAGTGCTGATGAGCAGATCGACGCCATCGGAGGCGATCCCGTAGAGAGTGCCGTCTGGTCCGGCGGTGAGGACATGGAAGTCCGTACTGCCAGTGAGGGCGATCGGTGACCACGATTCGCCGAAGTCGTCACTACGAATGACACCTAGGTTCGGGGAGCCGAGCTCTGCGGGTGTCTGTGTGCCCGGGTGACCGGATGCGAAGAGGGCGTCGTCGAGGACGGTAAAGCCCATCGCATCGAAATCGTGGCCTCCGATGGGACCGGCGATCGCACCTTCAGGAGTGAGGGTGAAGAGTCCTCCGTGGGTGGCTATGAAGAGGTCCTCACCGCGGGGGTCAGCGGCAACACCGTGAATGTGTTGGATAACGGGGGGGACCGCGTTGGTGCCGGAGGCCTGCGGCACGGCGCAGCCGGTGAGGGCGACGGCTGCGAGAGCGATCGCGAAAGCGGGTAGGGGCGAGTGGCGGTTCATGAGACTCCGACGTGAAGAAATGCATGCAGGTGCGCGAGCGGTACGCGAATGAGAGTCGCGACATGGCACCAGCGCGGTGGCGTGGGTTACTGCGAGAAGGCCAGTTCGGGGGTGCGGGCGAGCGCCGCACCCCCGAAGGTAGATCAGAGTGTGTCGAGGAGGTCTTTCATCGTGGCGATCTCCGTGGTCTGTGCCTCGATGATCGTCTCGGCCAGGGCGACCGCGTCACTGTTCTGGCCGTTGTCGACTTCGTCTTGGGCCATTTCGACGGCACCCTGGTGGTGCTCGATCATCTGCTCGAGGAACAGACGGCTGGCGTCCGCCCCGGTGGCATCTTCGAGGGCCTGCATGTCGTCGTCGGACATCATGCCGCCGCCGTGGTCCATGCCTTCCATGTTGGAGGTATCAGCGCCCCACTCTTCGAGCCACTGCTCCATCTTCTGGATTTCGGGGCCCTGCGCTGCCTTGATCTCTTCCGCGAGGGCGGCGACGCGCTCGTTGACGCCGTCCTTGCTGAGGAGCATGTCAGACATCTCGATGGCCTGAGCGTGGTGCTCCTTCATCATGCTGGCGAACATGATGTCGGCGTCATTGGCGTCCGCCGACGCCGGGGCGGAGCTGCTGCTCTCGTGATTCATGCCGGGCATATCGCCTCCGCCGGAGGTGTTTCCAGCGCAGCCGGCAAGGGCGAGCACAGCAGTGAGAGTGAGTGCGGCGGTCGCCGCAAAACGGGTCTTCATGATGGTTCTCTCCAAGAGTCGATGATGGTGCCCAGCGAGACAGGCTGGGCGAGGGGGCGTTGCCCATAGAACGGGCATGCCAGCCATCAGGTGCGACTGATGCAGAGAACGGTGAGAGACGGCGGCCGCAGCGGGTACAGCGCGCCGCGAAGCGCAAAACGTGAAAGGAGCGGACCAGGGGTTTCGGTGAGTGAGCGCCACCAGGCGGGCGGCCGGGTGACCAGCACTACGGCGATGAGGAGCGCGAGAACGCAGGCCATCCACGACATGCCGTGATCGTCAGAGCACGTCGCACAGCCCGTCTCATCCATCGCTGCAGCTTCGCCTGAGGCGTGTGCGGGGTGAGCGTCGGCATGCGCGGGTGCGACCGCGATGGTTTCGCTGTGCCCGGAGGGCATGGTGTGCGTGTTCATCGAGTGCATCGCCAGAAGCCCGAAGATCACGGAAAAGGCGACGGCGACGACGGTCAGGAGGGTGCGGGTGAGGGTGCGCTGGTCATGCACGCGCCGTGCGATCGTCGTCAACACTGTCCCACCTCCCTTTCTTCCAGGGTACGTCGCCGCCGCCCATGCGCCTACTTGTCGACGACGGCGTCCGGGCTGAGGTTCAGCCGTCGCAGCAACTGCGCATTCAGCGCGACAACGATCGTGGATAGTGACATCAACACTGCACCGACCGACATCGGCAACACGAACCCGACGGGGGCGAGCGCACCGGCAGCCAACGGCACCGAGAGAAGGTTGTACCCGGCGGCCCACCAGAGGTTCTGTTTCATCTTCCGGTAACTGGCCCGCGACAGCTCAATCACGGAGATCACCGATCGGGGGTCGTCGCTGGCGAGGATGACACCTGCGGAGGCGATCGCAACGTCCGTTCCTGCACCGATCGCAATCCCTACGTCTGCCTGGGCGAGGGCGGGGGCGTCGTTCACGCCGTCACCGACCATCCCGACCTTGCGGCCTTCGTTTTGCAGTTCTTTCACCTTGGAGGCTTTGTCCTCCGGACGGACCCCGGCGAAGTACCGGTCGATACCCAGCTCGCCGGCGACGGACGCGGCGACCGCGTCAGCGTCACCGGTGATCATGACCACCTGCACGCCGCGCTCGTGAAGCGCAACGACCGCGTGACGCGACTCGGAGCGGATTTCATCCGCGAGGCGCAGCGCGCCCGTCACCTGACCGTCGACGAGCACGTGGAGGATGATCGCACCCTCACCGCGCCACTCGTCGGCAACCGGCAGCTCGGCGGCGTGTTCTTGCTCGAGCATGTACGGGCCGCCGACCTGCACGACGTGTCCGTCGACACGGGCACGCACCCCCACGGCGGGGGAGGATTCAAAATCGGTCGATCGCGGAACGGTGAGGTTCTTCTCTTTCGCTGCGTTGACGATCGCACGGGCGAGGGGGTGCTCGGAGTCCGCTTCCGCGGCCGCCGCCCACGCGAGCAGCTGATCGGCGTCGGCCCCTGTGACGGGATCGATCGCGGTCACGGCGGGGGTGCCCTTGGTGAGCGTGCCGGTCTTGTCGAACAGGATCGTGTCGACGGTGCGCATGCTCTCCAGGGCGAGACGATCCTTGATCAGCACACCTCCACGGGCGGCGCGTTCGGTCGCTATCGACACGACCAGTGGGATCGCGAGACCCAGCGCGTGCGGGCAGGCGATGACCAGCACGGTGATGGTGCGGATCACGGCTGCCTCGGGCTGGCCGACGAGAGTCCACACAATCGCGGTGATCGCGGCAGCGCCGAGCGCGAACCAGAACAGCCACCCCGCTGCCTTATCCGCGAGTCGTTGCGCCCGCGACGATGAACTCTGCGCCTCCGTGACCAGTTTCTGGATGCCCGCGAGTGCGGTGTCTTCACCAATGGCGGTGATCTCTACCCGCACCCCGGAATCGGTGGCTACGGTTCCAGCGATTACCGGGTCACCATCGCTGCGGCGCACCGGCCGAGACTCTCCGGTGATCATCGACTCGTCCATGCTGGCCGAACCCTGCACGATCCGCCCATCCGCGGGGACCCGCCCGCCCGGACGCACCACCACCACGTCTCCGACCTGCAGATCAGCCGGTGCGACGGTGACAGTGGTGTCTCCGTCGACCTTCTCCGCCTCGTCGGGCAGCAATGCGGCGAGGGAATCCAACGCCGACGTCGTCTGGGCGAGGGAACGCATCTCGATCCAGTGGCCGAGCAGCATGATCACGATCAGCAGCGCCAGCTCCCACCAGAAATCCAGCTCGTGGTGCAGCAGCCCGATGCTCGCCCCCCAGGAGGCGAGGAACGCCACGGTGATCGCGAGGGCGATCAGCAGCATCATCCCCGGTTTGCGGGCACGAAGTTCACCGACCGCACCGGTCAGGAACGGGGCACCGCCCCACACGTACATCACCGTTCCGAGAGCCGGTGACACCCACGCGACCCACGCCGCGTCCGGCAGCGGGTACCCCAGGATCATCGAGAACATCGTCGAGAATCCGACCACCGGCACGGCGAGGAGCAGCATGATCCAGAACAGGCGCCGGAACTGCCCCACATGATCCCCGTGGCCGCCATGCCCGCCGTGACCGGCGTGATCTTCGTGGCCGCCGTGCCCGGTGTCTTCGTGCGGTGCAGCGTGATCGTGGCTCATCGCCCCATGGTCGTGCTCCGTCGTTGCCGCCGCCGTGTGGTTGCGGTGCGCGGTGTGATCGGTGTGTTCGTCGTGCTGGCTCATCGGAGACTCCTTGCTCAGGTGCGCCCGGGGTAAGCCGGACGCCGACAGATGCAACTCAGGGCTGGCTGGTCGCGAGAGCGTAGCCGGCCTCCTCCACCGCAGCCTTCACAGCGGCGGGGTCAACCGGGGCGGTGCTGCGGATGGTCACCCGGGAGGTGCCACCCGCGTTGAGATCCACGGTGACGGACTCGACACCGTCGACAGCGCCCAGCTCCTCACTGACGCTCGATGCGCAATGCGAGCATGTCATCCCGTCGACGAGCACCTCCGATGTGACCGCAGAATCGTCGTGGACGGCTGTCTCTGTGTTCGGTGGGGCAGCGCAGCATGCGCAACCAGCGTTCGCATCCGTCAGTCCCAGCTCGGGGCGATCAGTCATGGTGTTCTCCTTTACTAAACAGACGTGTGGTCATGAACGAACCAGGCGGGCGATGGCTTCGTTGGCCTCACGAACCTTCTCCGCTGCGAAGTCGCCACCCTCAGCACTTGCCTGAGCGACGCAGTGACTCAGATGATCGCTCAGCAACGACAACGCCACCGTCTCCAGGGCCTTCGTCGCCGCAGAGACCTGCGTAAGGATGTCGATGCAGTACTTGTCCTCATCAACCATCCGGGAGATCCCCCGCACCTGGCCTTCGACGCGATTCAACCGCTTGCGCAGGTCGTCCTTGCTTCCGTCGTACCCGTTCATGCCTCGAGCATACCCCCTGGGGGTATCTAACTCAATGTTTTCGCTTCTATTCCCGCTAGGCGAACGTGGTCGCCGACTCTGTTCAGCTCACAGGCTGATCTGCGCAGCGCGGCGGCTTATCAATACCGGGTTACCAGACCCCAGCGGGGTATTCAAGGGCCTCAGTGCGCGGGCGATGCGAGCGTACTTTCGTGGCTCACGAAAGGAGTTCTCTCATGACCGTCACCGAAGAAATGCTCAGCACGTATCCGAAAGATCTGGGCGGAATTGATCAGAAGAAGCTCGTCGACTGCATCGACGCGTGTCTCGCGTGCGCGCAAGCCTGCACCGCATGTGCCGACGCTTGCCTCAGCGAGGACATGGTTGCTGACCTAATCAAGTGCATTCGCGCGAACCAGGACTGTGCAGACCTTTGCGTAACCACCACCCGGATCCTCTCCCGTCGCACCGGGCACGACGCCAGCGTCACCCGTGCCGCGCTCGAAGCTTGCCGAGCGGCGTGCCTGAGCTGTGCTAACGAGTGTGAACAGCACACCATGCACGAACACTGCACGATCTGCGCTGAGGCATGCCGACGCTGCGAACAGGCGTGCGTTGCACTGCTGGAGTCGCTATGACAAGCCAGCACGCCGACAACGGTTCACGCCCGCCGGCCGGCCACTCCCAGGGGAAGAATCAGGGCGGGATGTCGAGCTACCTTAAGCTCGCCGTCTCGCTATCGCTCAGCTTCGTTGTGATGTACTTCCTCACGTTTGCGATGATCAACGTCCTGGACGATCTCTTCCTCAACATCAGCAACCTCTACATGGCACTGATGATGGTCTTCCCCATGGGCATCATCATGGTCATCGTCATGTGGAAGATGTTCCCGAACAAGGCCGCGAACATCAGCTTGCTCGTAGGTTTCGCCGCGCTTTTCCTTGTCGCCTTCTTCATGGGACGCTCGGAAGCGTTCGTCGGTAACGACCAGTTCCTCCGTTCCATGATCCCGCATCACTCTCGAGCGATTCTGGTGTGTGAGCAATCAGACATCAGCGACCCGGAGATCCAAGATCTCTGTGAGCAGATCATCTCGTCACAGCAGGAAGAGATCGACCAGATGAATGAGATTCTCGACCGTCTCGACGATTAGTGGGGCGTCGGCACCACCCTTGCGACGAGTGGACCGGCTACCGCGCTCATGACGAGCGGACCGGATCACCGCCGTCGACAGGGTCCGGGTCGACCAGGCAACCTTACGCCTCAGCCTTACGCGAGAGCTGCCGAAAACGATCGTTTGCGGCGCGGTGAGTGAAGGCACACCAGATCGAATGCCAGAAACGTGCGCCGTAAGCGGGTTTCGGTAGGCGTATTCGGTGGGGTGTGAGCCGGATGTACTTACACCCAGGCCCCAGAGATGTCGCCTGGGGTGAAGCCGTTCCAATAGGTCATCAATCACTGTATAGTTCAGTGTGTGCTGACTATTTCCTCACGCCTCGATGTCATGAACCGGCTCGGCCGGGCCATGGCCGATCCCACGCGTTCCCGAATCCTAATGTCTCTGCTCGGTGGACCGAGCTACCCGGCTGTGCTCTCTCGTGAGCTGGAGCTGACGCGTTCGAACGTGTCGAACCATCTCACCTGCCTGCGTGACTGCGGGATTGTCGTTGCCGAGCCGGAGGGTCGCCAGACTCGTTACGAGATCGCCGACCCGCATCTTACGGCTGCGCTCGTCGCGCTCGTGGACGTGACGCTGGCGGTCGATGAGCACGCGCCGTGCGTGGACTCTGCGTGCACGGTGGCTGGCTGCTGTGGGACGGGGGCGGACGCGTGAGCGCGGCGTGTGGCTGCGAGCACGAGCCTGCCCAGCCTGCCACTGCGGCGGAGGATGAGACCGAAGAGGTTGTGCGGCCCTGGTGGAGGGACCGTGGGATCATGGTGCCGGTCTTCTCCGGTGTCGCATTCCTGGCCGGTCTGATCCTTGAATGGTCCGGCCTCGAGATCCCGGCGCTGGTGTTGTTCTGGGCCGGTCTGCTCCTCGGTGCGTCGACGTTCACGCCCGGCGCGATCCGGAAACTGTTCAAGGGCAAGCTCGGTATCGGGCTGCTGATGACGATCAGCGCGATCGGCGCGGTCATCCTCGGCTACGTGGAGGAGGCTGCGGCTCTGGCGTTCTTGTACTCGATTGCTGAGGCGCTCGAGGACAAGGCGATGGACCGTGCCCGGGGCGGGCTGAGGGCGCTGCTGAAGCTCGTGCCGGAGACAGCGACCGTGCTGCAGAACGGCGTCTCTGCGCAGGTGCCCGCGAGAGATCTGACGGTCGGCCAGGTCATGGTGGTCCGTCCCGGCGAGCGGATCGCAACCGACGGGATCGTCCGTTCTGGCCGCTCCAGCCTGGACACCTCGGCGATCACCGGGGAGTCGATCCCCGTCGAGGTCGAGCCCGGCGATGCGGTGTCGGCCGGTGCGATCAACAGCGCCGGCGCGCTGGAGGTCGAAACGACCGCTGCGGGCACCGACAACTCGCTCACCACGATCGTGGAGCTGGTCGAGAAGGCGCAGACCGAGAAGGGCGAGCGTGCACGTCTCGCGGACAGGATCGCCCGCCCGCTCGTACCCGGCGTTCTGATCCTCGCAGCGCTCGTCGCGATCATCGGGTCGCTGCTGGGCGATCCAGAGGTGTGGATCACCCGCGCGCTTGTCGTGCTGGTCGCCGCTTCTCCGTGTGCGCTGGCGATCTCGGTGCCGCTGACGGTCGTCGCCGCGATCGGCGCAGCAAGCAAGTTCGGCGTGATCATCAAGTCCGGCGCCGTCTTCGAGCGCTTCGGCACGGTCCGCCACGTCGCGGTCGACAAGACCGGCACCCTCACCCGCAACGAACCTGCGGTCACCGCGGTGCTCACTGCGAACGGCGTGACCGAGACACAGGCGCTGGCCTGGGCGGCCGCACTGGAGCAGCACAGCACGCATCCCCTTGCCTCTGCGATCACCGCCGCGGCCCCGGGCACACCGGCAGCTGCAGATGTGACCGAGCAGGCCGGGCACGGCATCGACGGCACTGTCGGCGGATCGAGAATCACCGTCGGCAGTCCTCGCTGGCTGGACGCGGGCGACCTCGGGAAGCAGGTCGCGGAGTTGGAGGAGCAGGGCATGACCGTCGTGATCGTCCACCGCGACGGAACCCCCGTCGCCGCGATCGGCGTCCGCGACGAACTGCGCCCTGAAGTCCCCGAGGTAGTCCGGACGCTCACCAACCAAGGCGTCGGCGTGACGATGCTCACCGGAGACAACGCCCGCACCGCTCGTGCACTGGCCGCGCAGGCCGGGATCAGCAACGTGCGCGCGGAACTGCGTCCCGAGGATAAGGCAACCGCGATCGGCGAGCTGTCAAAGGCGGGGCCGGTCGCGATGATCGGCGACGGAATCAACGACGCACCGGCCCTCGCTGGCGCAGACATCGGTATCGCGATGGGCGCCACCGGCTCCGACGCGGCAATCGAATCCGCCGACGTGGCCTTCACCGGCCATGATCTGCGCCTCATCCCGCGAGCGTTCGATCACGCCCGCCGCGGTCGACGGATCATCAACCAGAACATCATCCTGTCGCTGCTGATCATCACTGCACTGCTCCCGCTCGCGCTCTTCGGCGTCCTGGGGCTCGCGGCCGTCGTCCTGGTCCACGAGGTCGCGGAGGTCATCGTGATCCTCAACGGTCTGCGCGCCGCACGCACCCGCACGCCACGACTGGAAAGCTGATGCTCGCAACTATCGGTTCAGCGATCGGCCTGTTCGCGGCAACCAACATCGACGACATTGTCGTGCTCACCGTGCTGTTCCTGGCTTCCAGTCGAGGGAAGCCCCGGCCGTGGCAGATCGTCGCGGGCCAGTATCTCGGGTTCATCACCCTCGTCGTGATCAGCGTGATCGCCGCTCTCGGTCTCACCATCGTTCCGGACGAATGGGTCGGTTTCCTGGGTCTGATCCCGCTCGGCATCGGCATCTGGACGCTCATTCGCGGCCTGCGCCGTAACAGCGATGACGATGATGACGACTCCAAGATCACCGCGGTCGGACTATGGGGCGTCGCAGGGATCACGATCGCCAACGGGGCCGACAACATCTCCCTCTACACGCCGATCTTCCGCACCAGCGCCCCCAGCGACGTCGCGATCATGATCGTCGTATTCCTGATCCTCGTCGCGCTCTGGTGCGCGGCCGGCCGGCTGATCGGCACCAACAAGGCTGTTACCGAGGGGCTGGAGCGCGTCGAGCACTGGCTCGTACCGGCCGTGTTCATCGGCCTGGGCCTGTTCATCCTGATCGAATCTGGGGTCATCGTCCGTCTGATCGAGGTGCTCGCATGACCTCCTCCCAGTCAGAGGCTCATCCGCCCGCTGCGCGCAAGCTGTCGTCGACCCGGCGGCGGCAGCTCACTGGTGGAGCGCTCTTGATCGCCGTGGTCGTCGTGCTGATCGATCAGGGAACCAAGGTGTGGGCCGAAGCGACCCTCACCGACCGTGAGCGCATCCCGCTGATCGGTGACCTGCTGGGTTTGCAGCTCGCCTATAACCCCGGAGCGGCATTCTCCTTCGGGGAAGGCTTCACCTGGGTGTTCGCGCTGCTCGCTGTCGCCGCCACGGTCACAGCGATCGTGTTCGCGTTCCGAGTGCAACGCGTGAGATGGGCGATCGTCATCGGCGCGCTCGGCGGCGCTTCCGCCTCACACGCAGGCGACCGCCTTTTCCGGGACCCCGGATTCGCCCGTGGTCACGTCGTGGACTTCCTCGCCTACGGAAACTGGTTCATCGGCAACATCGCCGACATCGTAATCTTCGCCGCAGCGATCACCGGAGCAGTTTTCATGATCCGCGCCGGGGATGAGAGCACCGAGTGAGATCCGTTGTGCGGTGGTGGGACACCCATCAACTCGCCCTCTACATCGGCGCGATCGCCGTGGGCAGCCGTTGAGTGAGTTCACGCTTAGGCAGGCGGGCGGTCGCGATGTAGGCGCAGAGCCACCCACCAGCCGCATCGTCGACAGATGAAAGCGCGATCGTCTCCGAGTGCGTGCAGCTTCTTGCGTGGCAGATGTCGCCCGCAGCACGTGCACGCAACGTCCTCGTCAGTCGCCATGAGCGGAGAGCGCCTCTCGAATCTGTTCAACCGTTGGCATCCCGGCCAGCCCAGCAGGGGTGCTGTAAATACGGCAGGCGAGGTCATTGCTTCGCCCCGACCCCGGAAAGAGATCGTTGCCATCCAGGGTGATCGTGGGGGAGCCCGCGAACGAGACTGCGCCCGCGTCCTCCTCCGTCCGGATGAGTCGGTAGTGAACCTCCGATTCGTCGTGGCCTGTTTCTCGTAGCGCCTCAGAAACACGACGGCCAGCCTCAACCCAGCTGGGGCAACCGGCGATATAAAGCAGCTCAATCTCCACGACTCAATCATCCTCGACTTCGCTGTTGATGTCGTGCCCGGGCTACCACCGAAAACGATCGTTTGCGGCCGGGCACCCGTGGTGGTGCTGGGGAAGTGCGACACGCCGAGCGTCGCCCCGCCGTAACCCCCTGCCGAAACGTTAGGGCGCCGAAACGGGTGGTGTATGGGTTTCGGCGCAGGTTCTGCCGACCGCCAACCATCCGTATTCGGGGTCTGGATGTGCGCGCGTTTTGACCGTCGTCCTGCATGAGTCGGCCTGACGATCTGACTTTCCTCGCGACCGCAGCTGGCTTCATTGCCACTCCGAAGGGAGGCGGCCCCCAGCACTCTGCTTTAGATCGGACTCAGTCCGGCTCAGCCTCGGGTAGTCCGATGTAAAGCATCTAGTCCGATCTAAAGCCGCAAGTCACAATAGAAGTGTTGACACCGCTTCGCCGTGGGCATAACGTACAACCAAATGGTTGCACAAGAGAAGTTGAGCGAAGCGGAGGTCGACCGTGTGTTCCACGCACTGGCGACGTCGACCCGGCGCGACATCCTGCGCCGGACGATCGAGCGGGAGCAGTCCGTCTCGACCCTCGCCTCCGAATACGAGATGTCGTTCGCCGCGGTGCAGAAGCACGTCGCCGTGCTCGAGGCCGCGAACCTCATCGTCAAGCGCGCCGAGGGACGCGAGCGGCTCGTCCGCGCGAACCCCGAGATGATCGCCCGCGCCAGGGCGCTCCTCGCCCGATACGAAGAGCTGTGGCGCTCGCGCATCGCCCGGCTCGACGACCTGCTGGCGGACCCTTCGACAAGCTCAGGGACCCACGGGGTGAGCTCAGGGACCCACGGGGTGAGCTCAGGGACCCACGGGGCCGAGAGCACCGAGAATACGAACACCGAACAAGGAGACTGAAATGCCCGTCACCGATGTCACCACCGACGCCGAAAACCTCACCATGACCGTGGTCGCGGACTTCGCCGCCCCGGTCGAGCGGGTCTGGAGCGCCTACAGCGACCCGCGCCAGCTCGAGCGCTTCTGGGGCCCTCCCGGATGGCCGGCGACCTTCACCGCCTGGGACCACACCGTCGGCGGCAAGGCCGTGTACACGATGAACGGACCGCGGGGCGAGCGCTCCTCCGGCTCGTGGGAGTTCCTCTCCATCGACGAGCCGCGCGGCTTCGAGGTGATCGACTCCTTCGTCGACGAGAACGGCACACCGCTGGACGGCTTCCCCGCGCAGCGCATGTCGTTCGCCTTCGAGCCGACCGCGGACGGCACCCGCATGGTCACGACGAGTCACTTCGACTCGGTCGACGCGCTCGAGCAGGTCGTGTCGATGGGCCAGGTCGAGGGCATCAAGATGGCGATGAGCCAGCTGGACGCCGTGCTGCAGGACCTCCGCGACTACGCGCAGGGCAAGGGCACCAGGGTGGAGCTGCTCGACGACACGCACGTGCGCATCACGCGGCTGGTGGAGGGACCGCGCGAGCTGGTCTGGCGCGCCCACTTCGAGCCGGAGCTCATCCGCCAGTGGATGCTCGGTCCCGACGGCTGGGAGATGACGGAGTGCGTCGCCGCGACCGAGGTCGGCCAGTCGTACCGGAACTCCTGGGCGCCGGTCGGCGACACCGAGGGCGAGCCGTTCGGGTTCGAGGGGGAGGCGCTGCTGATCGACGCGCCCCGTCGCGCCGTGACCACCGAACGGATGCAGGGCATGCCCACGGAGACCCTGAACGACCTGAACCTCTACGAGGAGGACGGCGCGACCCTCGTCACGGTGCTGATCGAGTACCCGGACAAGGAGACGCGCGACATGATCCTCGCCACCGGCATGGCCGACGGCATGGAGGCATCGTTCGCCCGCCTGGAGCGCCAGCTGCTCGCGGTCTGACCCCCGCCCCCGCGCCATCCCGCGCCATCCCGCGCCATCCCGCGCCGGATCAGGCGGTCACGCCGGATCAGGCGGTTCTCTCCGGAGACCGCCTGATTCGGCGTTTCTGCCTGTGGCGGCAGAGCTGGGGCGCCGGGCGAGCGAAGCGGACGCGACGGATGAGGGATAAAGTGGCGACACGATGAGGATCACGCGCCGCACTCTGCTCCTCGGCGCCGGAGCCGGTGTCGCCTCGGTGCTGCTCGCCTCCTGCACACCCGAGCCCGCGCCGACGCCCACCCCGACCCGCACGCGCGAACCGGAGCCTCCCCCCGGGATGCCCGCCCCGGCGGGGAGCATCCGCAGCACGTGGACCTCCGACCCGTTCGCCCTCGGCGCGGTCAGCTTCACCCCGGTCGGCGTGCTGTCCGACACCCGCATCGCGCTGGCCCGACCCGTCGACAAGCGGCTGTTCTTCGCGGGCGAGGCGACCGATCCGGATGCTCCCGGCACCGTGCGCGGCGCGATCAGCTCGGGGCAGCGGGCCGCGGACGAGCTCCTGATCCCGGCGACCTCGGGAGAGCGCATCGCCGTGATCGGGGCAGGGCTCGCCGGAGCCACCGCCGCGGCCCGACTCGCGGAGAGCGGGATGCAGGTGACGGTGTTCGAGGCGCGGGACCGCGTCGGCGGCCGTGTCTTCTCGCGCGAGGACGACACCTGGCCGCTCCCGGTGCAGCTCGGCGCGTGGCTCTTCGGCGCGGACGACGCCGAGGTGCTCGACCGCCTGGGCGGCGGCGAGGTCGACGTCGAGGACCTGACCGGCGAGCTCTGGCGCACCCCCGAAGGCGACAGCGACCCCGTCGACCCCCAGCCCTTCACCGCCGCCGTCGCCACGGCCCAGGCCGCCCCCGAAGACTCCTCGATCGCGGACGCGCTCGCCGCGGCCGGCCTCGACCCCGCTGATCCGGGGACCGCCGCGCTGCTCGCGATCCTCGCCACCCGCACGGGCGCCGGAGCCGATGAGCTCTCCAGCTGGTTCGCACCGCCGCTGCCGACGGGAGACCTGTCCGGCGCGCGCGACAGCCTCACCCCGTTCGTGGATCAGGCGCTCGACGGCGTCCAGGTGGGCCTGAACTCCCCGGTCTCCCGACTCGCCTACGACGACAGCGGGGTCAGCGTGCGCCTCGGCACCGGCGAGGCGATGTCGTTCGACCGGGTGCTGGTGACCGTGCCGCTGGGTGTGCTGCAGGATCGTGCGATCGAGTTCGATCCGCCGCTGCCCTTCTCGAACCGCGGCGCGATCTCCGCCCTCGGCATGGGCGCGATCGAGACCGTCTGGCTGCGGTGGGACGAGCCGTTCTGGGAGAACGAGGAGGCCATCTGGCACTCGGTGGGCGCCGACGTGGCCATCCCGACCTGGATCAACCTGCGACCGGCGACCGGCGAGAACGTGCTGGTCGGGATCGTCGGGGATCGGCGGCAGCGGACTTCGCGGCCCTCGACGAGGACGACGCCCTCGACGCGGCGCTCGCCTCACTCGCCCTCTACCTCTGAGTCACGCGCTCCCGGACGGCGAGGGCGTCCGGTGCAGGTCCCTGCGCCGCATCCTCCTCGCCGCCGCGTCGTCTCGGCAGCGGCATCCGGCTGATCAGGACGAGCGCGCAGGCCACCACCGCGAACGTGCCGAGAGCGATCGAGGAGGAGACGACGAACTCGAGCGGTCCGCTCACCTGTCGGGGGTCCAGGAAGTAGTACGGGTACCAGCCGATCATCGGCCCGCGGACCATCGTGAACACGCCCCACAGCACCGGGTAGGCGAGCGTGATCGGCACCACCCGCCAGGGGACGGAGCGGTGACCGGGAGCGAGCGCCCAGGCGGCGACCGTCACCGCCGGAAGCCAGAAGTGAAGCACCTGGTCCGACCAGGGCACGTCGATGCGGATCCCCCGGAGCCCGGCCTGCCACACGAGGATCGCGAAGACGAGCCCGGCCGTGATCGTCCAGGTCAGCACGAGCGCCAGGGCGACCGTGAGCCACCGCGGATCGCGTGCTGTGCGGAGGGCGATGACACCGGCGATCGACAGCAGCACCACGAACGCGATGTTGGACTGGTTGGTCAGGTAGGTGAAGAAGTTCTGGCTCGCGATGGTGTGGGAGGCGAGACCCCACGCGAGGCGATGGATCAGCGCCACGAGGCAGACGACGGCGGCGGCGAGGCGGAGCAGGCCGAAGACGGTGCGGGCCTTCACCGCTGCGTCACCACCCATTCCGTCATCCGCCGAGTCTACGGATCGCGGGTCAGCGGATCATCGAGAGCAGGAGTCGTCCGGCCTCGTCGCGCGTCGGCGCGGTGAACATCGGCAGCGCCAGCACGTAGCGGCCGAACAGGAATCCGACGACGGCCACGGCGATGCGGCGGGCATGCTCGCGACCGAAGTCGACGGCGAGCGGCTCGAAGACGGAGCGTTGGATGTAGTCGCCGATCGCGTCGGACGAGCCGTCGCCGGACGCCAGCCGCCGCGCGAACTCGGCGAGTCGAGTGCCGTGCTCCTGGTGCTCCCAGACCGCGAGGATGCCGTGAGCAAGGCGCGACAGATCGACTCGTCCGTCCTCGTCGCGGGACAGGGCGATGACGTCGTGCGGCGCGGCGCGCAACGCGATCGCCGCGGCCACCAACTGCTCTCGCGAGCCGAAGTGATAATTGACCAGGGAGTGGCTGACGCCGACCTCGGCGGCGAGGTCCCTGGACGAGACGGTCGGCAGGTCGCCCGCGTCGAAATGGCGTTGGGTGGCATCCAGGAGCCGCTGTCGCACGGTCGACGGCCCCCGTGGGCGCCCTGCGCGTTTATCGACCATGCTCGCATCGTCGCACGGAGCGATGCACGCTTTCCCCATGGACACGGAGATCGAGACGGATGCCGTCATCGTCGGCGGCGGGCCCGCAGGACTCATGCTGGGGCTTCTGCTGGTGCGCCGCGGCCTCGACGTCACGGTGATCGAGAAGCACGCCGACTTCCTGCGGGATTTCCGCGGCGACACGATCCACCCCTCGACGCAGCAGCTGCTCGCAGAGCTCGGCCTCCTCGACGAGATCCTGGCCCGTCCGCACGCCGACATGTCGCGGGTCACTCTCAGCTGGCACGGCACCGAACTGACGCTCGCCGACTTCTCGCGTCTGCCGACCGCGAGGCGGGTGATGACGTTCATGCCGCAGTGGGACTTCCTCGATCTGCTGGCGGATGCCGCGGGCCGGCGCCCCGGGTTCCATCTGCTCCGGTCGACGCGGGGGGCGGGTGTGACCAGGGAGGGCGGGCGGATCGTCGGCGTCACGGGCACCGGACCCGACGGCGCGGTCGACGTGCGCGCCCGCGTCGTCGTCGACGCATCCGGGCGCGATTCCGAGGTCCGAGCCGCGGCGGGCCTGACGCCTGTCGGGGTGGCGGCCGCGATGGATGTGCTCTGGTTCCGGCTGCCGAAGCACCCGGGAGAGACGCATCCGTTCATCCAGGCGGGCGAGGGGATGATCATCACGATCGACCGCGGGGATTTCCTCCAGATCGCGCATGTGATCCCCGCCGGGACCTGGACCGGATCGACGGCCGATGTGCAGCGGATGATCCAGCGGGTGCGCCGCATCGCCCCGGGGCTCGGAGCCGCCGCGGCCGATCTGACCGCCGAGGACGTGCACCTGCTGCGCGTGCGGCTCGAGCGCTTGCGTCGCTGGTGGAGCGACGGCCTGCTGTGCATCGGCGATGCCGCGCACGCCATGTCCCCGGCCGGAGGCGTGGGCATCAACCTCGCGATCCAGGATGCGGTGGCGGCCGCGCGCGTCCTCGGTCCGGCGCTGGAGCGGGGGACACCCCGCATCCGCGACCTTCGACGCGTGCAGCGCCGACGCACCTGGCCGGTCGTGGTCACGCAGGGAGTGCAGCGGATCCTGCAGCGTCCGCTGCTCGCCTCCACTCCGGTCGGCGCACCGCTTCCCGTCCCGCTGCGGCTGCTGCGCGATCATCCGGCGCTGACGCGGGTCACCGGGCGGTTCGTGGGACTGGGAGCCCGGCCGGAGCGACTGTGACGGGGGCGGTCGCGGGCGTCAGCGGCGAGCGGGGCGGGTCGACCACAGGGCCAGTGCGACGAGCACGGGCTGGAAGAACAGCCGCACGAACCGCTTCATGTCCGTGTCGAGTCCGAAGCCGTCGCGGTGATGCATCCACTGCGCCACGTTGCCCGGGAACACGGCGATGAAGAACAGGGCAGCGATCCGCCCGACCGCGCGTCGGCGCCGATGCGCCCAGAGCAGCGCCGATCCGAGCGCGATCTCGGCCACGCCGGACGCCAGCACCGTCGCATCCGGATCGAGGGGCAGGGATTCGGGCACCTGCGCCTGGAACTCCTTCCGCGCCACCGTGAGGTGCGACACTCCCGCGAAGACGAGGGAGGAACCGAGGAAGATACGGCCGATGGTGCGAGCGGGAGTCGACATGGTGCGAGTGTACGCGCCGACGCGGGGTGCGGCGCCGGTGCCTCAGATCAGACGGCGCAGAGCCTCTTCCAGGGTGACCCCCTGCGCCTCGGCGCGGTCTCGCAGCCGGGCGTGCTCGTCGGAGGAGAGCGGGATGCGCACCTCGATCGGGTCGTCCACGGGGGCGTCGAGACCGTCGAGCAGGTCGGATGCCTCGGCCCAGAGCGGCTCTGCGGCAGCGGGTGCCGGTGTCGCAGCCGGTGCCGGATCGGGGGCGGGGGCGGCGGCTGCGGCCACGGAGGCGGACGCGGCCACGGCGGCGCCGGCATCCGTCGCGAGCGTGAACCCGGGGCCACGACGCGGCTCCTGCTTCTGCTGGTATGCCTTGGCCGCGGCGTTCGCGCGCTCGTCCGCGGCCTCGTTCAGGGGTGCCCCGCGTGTCCCTTGACCCAGGAGAACTCCACGTCGCGGCCGCGGATCGCCTCATCGATCCCCTCCAGCAGGTCACGGTTGAGCACCGGGCCGCCGTCGGACTTGCGCCATCCGCGCCGCTTCCATCCCGGCATCCACTTGGTCACGGAGTCGATCACGTAGCGGCTGTCGCATTCGATGAGCAGCTTCTCGTCGGTGCCGGCCGTCGCGCGCAGCAGTTCGAGCACCGCACGCAGCTCGCCCTGATTGTTCGTCCCGTGCGGGGAGCCGCCGGCTGCCCAGTTGGCTTCGTCGATGTACCAGGCCCAGCCGTTGGGGCCGGGGTTTCCCAGGGCGGAGCCGTCTGCGGCGGCGGTGATCGTCATCCCTCCACCGTAGCCGCGGGCGAGTGCGTGCCCGTGCCACCGCCGTTTCGCACCGAGGTCGCAGCGGAGGGGCGCAGGGATGCGACGCGAGCGCGAATCTGCGGCGGGGTCAGTCCTCGGGCTCTCCGGTCTCCGCGCGCTCCTCGGCAGGGGCGGGGGCGGCGCGACGGGGAACAGGATCGAGCTGAGGTCGCCGCTGGTCTCGGCCCGAGGCCGATCGAGAGCGGATCGACCACGGGGGCGGTGTCCAGCTGATCCGACTCCGAGTGCTCGAGCGGCTCGGAGGGCAGAGCCCACGGGTTCTCTTCTTCTTCAGGCTTGTGCTGGAACAGTCCCATGCGGTCCATTGTGACCCCGGGAGGGGGCAGCCGGGTCTGATTCACACCGGATTGATCGGATGCCGGTGCCTGCGCGATCCGTCAGGCAGCGGCAGCGCGGACGGCCTGGACGAGCGCGAGCCAGGGCCGTCCAGGGCAGAGTCCGGGAGCTCGCGCTCGCGGCGCTCGGAGGGGTGCGGGCGCGGATCCGCCAGACGAAGCGGTCGGCCCCGGTGTCGGCATCCGTCTCCTGGTCCCAGGGCAGCGGTCGATCAGGTCGATCCACTCCGACGCGTCCGACGATTCCACCTCGACCCGCCACTGCCGGCGGATCCCCGCGATGCCGCCGGAGCGCACCACCGCGACCACGACCTGCGGGTCAGTCGGCGGAGGGGACTCGCTCATCCTCATAGACTCCCACGGCCGTCCACGCGCGTCGAGCCGCTGCGACCGTGGCGCGGTCGATGGACTCGGCGGCGGAGACCGTGGCGTCAGCGAACTCGGTGAACGTCGCGGTGTCGGACAGCCCGCCGGTCAGCGCCCGATACCAGACCGTGCCAGCGCGCTCCCAGGCGTTGCCGCCGAGATCGCGGGCGAACAGGGCGAAGGCCCGGTTCGGGATGCCGGAGTTGATGTGCACCCCGCCGTTGTCCTCCGTCGTGCGGACGAAGCCGCTCATGTGGTCGGGCTGCGGGTCTTTGCCGAGCTCATCGTCGTCGTAGGCCGTGCCCGGAGCGATCATCGACCGCAGGGCCGCACCCTCGACGGCGTCGGTGAAGATCTCGGCGCCGATGAGCCAGCTGGCCTGGTCGGCGGTCTGCCCGAGGGCGTACTGCTCGGTCAGGGCGCCGAACACATCGGCGATCGACTCGTTCAGGGCGCCGGGCTGGCCCTGGTATTCGAGGTTGGCCGTGTGCTGCACGACCCCGTGTGCGAGTTCGTGGCCGATCACGGTGAGAGACGCGGTGAACCCCTGGAACACCTCGCCGTCGCCGTCGCCGAACACCATGCGCTCGCCGTCCAGAAGGCGTTGTCGTAGTCGACGCCGTAGTGCACCGTGGCGTTGAGCGGTGCGCCGGCGTCGTCGAGCGAGTTGCGGCCGAACGCCGCGAGCAGCATCTCGAACGTCGCCCCGAGGCCGTCGAAGGCCTCGTTCACCGCGGCGTCTTCGACCGGGGCGTCGTCTTCGCCGCGCACGATCGCCCCCGGGAGCTGCTGCGTGTTGCCGGCGTCGCTGATGGTGCGGTTCGGCGCATCGGAGAGCTGCGCGACGAGGTCGCCGTTCTCGTCGATCGAGAGGTCGATGCGGGCGCGGAACGGCGGGCGCCCCGCGGTCAGCGTCTGCCGGGCGGCGGCCGCGGCCTTCGGGAAGCGGCCGGACTCGGCGAGGCGCGCCAGCAGATAGGAGGGGACCACTCCGTGACGTACCGCCGCTGTGCTGCTCATGCTGCGACCCTACGCCGGGGTGGCGACGTTCGCGCGCATCCGTCTCCGACGCCGGACACACGCGGCATCGGACTTCCGACTTGAGGATGAGAATCATTCTCAATAGGGTGAGAGAGCCATGACACGCTCCACTCCCCGCCTCGCCGTCGCCTCCGCCGGGCTCGCGCTCCTGCTCACCCTCGCCTCCTGCGCGGTCGCCCCGACGCCCCGCCCGACCACCACCGAGGTTCACGGCTTCGACGCCGGGGGTGCCGCCGAGGTCGCCTCCCCTGCCCTCGCGCTCGTCATCGCCGACGAAGAGGGAGCGCTCACCCTGATCGACCTCGACACCGAGGAGCGGGAGGAGTTCGCATCCGCCCCCGGAGACGTGACCGCGGTGTCCGGCGACGGGCGCCTGATCTACCGGGCTCTCGCAGACGACGCCGGCGTCGAGGTGATCGACACCGCACGCTGGACCGTTCCGCACGGCGACCACACCCATTCGTTCCGCGGCGACGCGCGGTCGCGGGAACGCTCGACGGCACCGGCGACGTGCGCGTGACCGCAGGAGGGCAGCGTGCGTCCGTCGCGTTCGGCGGCTCGAGCCTCGTGGTCCTCGACCATGAGGAGCTCGGCGCGGGGCTCGAGTCCGCGGCCCCGGTCGCCGTCATGCACACCGGCCCGGTGGTGCCGTTCGCCGGCGGGCTGCTCGTGCCCGCCGACCGGGCGGTCGCGGCGACCGATCTCTCCGGCGCCGCGCTCGATGCATCCGCGCCCTGCCGCGACGCTTCCGACGCGGACTTCACCCGCGTCGGCGCCGTGTTCGCGTGCGCCGACGGCGCTGTGCTGTTCACCCGCGAGGTGGGGGAACCGTCGCCGCCGAGGTCATCCCCTTCCCCGCGGATGCTCCTCCGGCGACCGACCTCGCCGGGCGAACCGATCGTCCTGATCTCGCCGGCGTCGCCGGTTCCGCGGGGGCCTGGCTGCTCGACGTCCGGCAGCGCCGCTGGACGTTCCTGCCCTCGGATGTGCCGCTGCTGCGTGCGGTCGCCGTGGGCGATGACGACAGCCGCACGGTCGCGGTCGACGCCGAAGGGCGGGTGCGGATCCTGGCAGCGGACGGCTCGGTGCTCGCTCGGACGGAACCGCTGCTCGCGGATGCCGTCTCCGACCCGGCGCTGCGCGAGCGGGTGCAGCTCGTCGTCGGCGGGCGGCACGCGTACCTCGCAGACCCCGCTCTCGGCGCCGTGCACGAGATCGACCACACCGACGCGCGCATCACCCGTTCCTTCGACGATCTCGACCCCTCGTTCCTCCAGCTCGTCGGCTGACCCGAGTCTTCGGCGGCCCCGGTCGTCACCGCGCACCTGCGCACCCACCACACAGAGAAGGAGACCACCCATGTCCCGACCCCGCACCCGCTTCGCGCTCGCCGCGTTCGGCGCGCTCGCCGTCGCGGCGCTCGCCGGATGCGCCGGCGCCGCCCCCGCCGGCTCCTCGGCCGACGCCCCGAGCGGCGAACAGCATGACGGCGACACGCGCGTCGCCGTCACCTACGACGGAGGAGTCCTGGTGCTCGACGGGAAGACCCTCGAGACGATCGGGGAGGCGCCGCTCGGCGGCTTCCTTCGCGTCAACAGCGCCGGCGATCACGACGGTCACGTCTTCGTCACCGCGGAAGACGGCTTCCACGTCCTCGACAGCGGCCTCGCCTCCGACGCCGTGGAATTCACGGGCGAGGTGTTCGAAGCCGTCGCAGCCGGCCACGCCACTCCGCATGCCGGACGCACGGCCCTGTTCGACGACGGCACAGGCGAGGTGCGCGTGTTCGACACGGACGCCATCGGCACCGGCACGCTCCCCGAGGTGGACACCCTCACCTCCGAGGCGGCCCACCACGGGGTCGCCATCGAACTCGCCGACGGCACCGTCCTGTCGACGATCGGCACCGCCGAGGCGCGTTCGGGTGTCCGGCATCTGGCTGCCGGCGGCACCGAGCTCGCCCGCAACGAGCAGTGCCCCAGCGTGCACGGCGAAGGAGCCCTGAAGGACGAGGTCGTCATGTTCGGATGCGAGGACGGGGTGCTGCTCTTCGACGACGGCGCGTTCACCAAGATCGAGGCGCCCGACCCGTTCGGTCGCACCGGGAACGCCTACGTGTCCGAGACCAGCTCGATCGCCTTCGGCGACTACAAGACCGATCCGGATGCGGAGGGATACCTGCTGTCGCAGCTCGTCCGGATCGACGCGGACTCCCGACGCTGTCGGTCGTCGACCTGCCGGACGGCGTGGAGTACACGTGGCGCGGGGTCGGGCGCAGCGCCCACGATGACGTCGTCGTGCTCGGCGCGGACGGGGCGCTGACCGTGCTCGACGAGGCCGGCGCGCCGCTGGACTCGTGGCAGATCATCGATCCGTGGGAGAGTCCGACGAGTGGCAGCAGCCGCACCCTGGCCTGCGCGTGGTGGGGGATGTCGCGTACGTGACCGAGCCGGCGAAGAAGCGCATCCTCGCGGTCGATCTGCACACCGGCGAGGTGGCGGCGGAAGCCACGCTGGATGTCGTGCCGAACGAGTTCGTCGTCGTGGGAGCCGCGGCCACTGAGTCCCCTCGAAGGGCGGGCCAGCGCGGCCCGCCCTTCGTCGTCCCTGAGGTCAGTCGCGCTCGATGCTCAGCACGGTCGTGCGGAGGCCGTCGGACTCGTGCTGCACCGGCATGCCGGGGTGGTCGATCGAGAACCAGAAGACGCCGTCCGCGGTGTCGTAGCGCCGACAGGTGAGATCGCCCAGCGGAGTGCTCAGGGCCACCGTCGAGACGCTGGTCGTCTCCGCGTCGAAGGCCGCATGGCTCTGCAGCTCGACCCAGGTCACCCGGTTCGACACGATGGCCTTCGGATCGTCGACGGCCCAGCGGTCGAGGGTGGCGCCCTCATCGTCGGTGTCGTGGAAACGGTTCACGTGCTCGCCGAGCGGACCGTCGGGGCCTTCCAGCAGCAGGTGGACGGTCATGCCCGCTCCCGTCGTATCGCGGATGTCGGCGGCGGTGAACGGCGTCGGCAGGAGCCCTGGTCCGAGGAGGTGGGGATCGTCATGAGGACAGTCTGCGCCATTGCTCGTGCAGAGATCGTGACACCGTGCCATCCCGTTCTCGAGGGCAGCTGTCCTTGACAGGATTGCGTTCTGTATACAGAATACGAGTACGCCTGCAGGGGCGTCCCGACGTGATCTTCCAATGACGAAAGAGGTAGCGAGATGGCTCGTGCGAACGCGACGCGGTATCTGGCAGTGGGTGCCGCAGGCGCTCTGGTTCTCGGACTCGCTGCGTGCAGCGGCGGTGGGGTGGGGTGGCGTCGCGGCTGACGGTACCGCAACGGTCGTGTGGTCGACCTGGGGAACCGCCGACGAGCTCACCCGATACCAGGAGTTCAACAAGGACTTCATGGAGCGCCACCCCGACATCACGGTCAAGCTGCAGCCCGTCGCCGGCTACGGCGACTACCACTCCAAGCTCCTCGCGCAGCTCACGAGCAACACCGCACCCGATGTCTTCTACGTCGGCGACGACATGATCGGCCAGTTCGTCGACTCCAACCGGCTCATGCCGCTCGATGACCTGATGGCATCGAAGGAGAGCAAGACCAAGAAGGACGACTTCTTCCCCGGCCTGTTCGGGCCGCCGAACACGAAGGCGAGGTGTATGCCGCCCCGAACGATTCCAACCCCGACGTGTTCTGGTACGACAAGCAGGCGCTCGCCGCGGCCGGCATCACGGAGGATCCGGCGACGCTGGCCGAGAACGGCGAGTGGACGACCGACAAGTTCCTCGAGATGAACGCCAAGCTGCACGACGCAGGGCTCGCCGGCACGATGTACTGGAACTACTGGGCCACCCACTGGAGCTGGCTTTCGTCGCAGGGCCTCGACGCACCGTACGACGACTCCGGCGCCTTCGTGGCGAACGAGGACGCCGACACCGTCGAGGCGATGCAGCAGTTCGGCGACCTGTTCCAGGACGGCACCTTCGTCGTCGCCGACACCCTGCCGGACGGTGCGGGAGCGGACAGCATGTTCGTCACGCACAAGGCGGGCTTCTTCGTGCAGGGCCGATACACGATCGGCACGGTGAGTGCGACCGGCGAGCAGGACAGCTACGACATCGTGCCCTGCCGACCCCTGACGGCGAGGCGGCACCCACCGGCGTGGCCACGAGCTTCCTCGCCATCAACGGCAAGACGAAGGTGAAGGACGCGGCGTTCACGTTCTGGACCGAGTTCCTGTCGGCGAAGGCCAGACGTTCCGTCTGGAGGCGCGGCAACGCCGTCCCCTCCATCAAGGGTGCGGACGACGTGGTGCTGGAAGGCGACTACCCGGCGCACGCGCAGACGTTCCTCGACATGCGCGACATCGGCTTCGAGACTACCCGGCGGAGGCCAGGGTCGCCGGGCTCCCCGTCGCGATCGCGGAGGAGTTCCAGAAGCTCTACGAGGGCAAGACCGACGCTCAGGCCACGCTCGACGCCATCGCCGACGTGATCAAGGAACGGTCGGAGAAGTAGGAGTGACCACTCTCACCGAGAACGGACGGATGCCGCAGGCCGGTCCTGCGGCATCCGTCCCGCCCTCCGCGCGGAAGCCGCGTGGCGTCGCCGCGACCGTCGGTGGGGTTATGTGTTCGTCGCGCCGCAGCTGATCGGCATGGGGCTGTTCGTCGTGCTGCCCTTCGCCGCGAGTCTCGTTCTCGCGTTCGCGGAGTGGGATGGGCTCAGCGACCTGAAGTGGGTCGGGCTCGCCAACTTCGTCGAGCAGCTGCAGATCCCCTGCTCGGGCGCTCGATCATCAACACGCTGCTGATCGCCGTCATCACGGTGCCGATAGGCCTCACGCTCGCGGTGATCGTCCGCGATCGCGCTCGAGCGGCTCAAGACCCGCACGCTGTACCTGATCCTGTTCTTCGCCCCCGTGGTCACCTCCACCGTCGCCGTCGCGATGATCTGGCAGCAGATGTCCGCTCGGACGGCCTGCTCTCCAGCACGATCTCGACGGTCTTCGGCGTCACCCCGCGGACTGGCTGCAGGACCCGAAGCTCGCCCTTCTCGCCGTGTGCATCGTCACGATCTGGTCATCGATGGGACTCAACGTCATCATCTTCCTCGCGGGCCTGCAGAACATCTCGCCCTCGGTCATCGAGGCCCGCATCGACGGTGCCGGCGCGTGGCGGCTGTTCTCAGCATCCGCCTCCCGCTGCTCTCGCCGATCATCTTCTTCTCTTCGGTGATCGCGTTCATCTCCTCGCTGCAGACCTTCGACACGGTGTACGTGCTGGTCTCCGGCGGAGGACCGGACAACGCGACGCGCACCATCGTCTACCACATCTTCGATCTGGGCTTCGGGCGGTTCGAGTTCGGGCTGTCGAGCGCGGCCAGCATCATCCTGCTCGTGCTCACGCTCGTCATCACGGCGATCCAGTTCGGCGCGCAGAAGAAGTTCGTCCACTACGAGGATGAACCCGCATGAGCATCCAGACTCCCTCCCTGACTCAGCCCGTCGGCCCGCCGACCGACTCGACGGTCGCCATCACCGCCCCCGGATATCGTCAGCGTGGCCGTGGCGGACCAGGGGCCGACCGCGCGCGCCGCCGGGCCGGCTCGACGCTGCTGCATCTGGTGCTCGCCCTGGCGGGCATCGCGATGGTCTTCCCATTCGTGTGGATGCTGCTCACGTCGTTCAAGACGCTGCCCGCAGCTGCTCAAGAACCCGCTCGAATTCCTGCCCAATCCGTGGACCGTGCAGAACTACGCGGATGCGTGGAATGCGGTGCCGTTCGGCCAGGCGTACCTGAACAGCGCCTACATCGCCGTGCTGTGGTCGTGGGCACGCTCATCACGGCGTCGATGGCCGGTACGCGTTCGCGCGCATCCGCTTCAAGGGCAGCAAGGTGCTGTTCATCGTGTTCCTGGCGACGCAGATGATCCCGGCGCAGGTGACCTTGATCCCCTTCTATCTGCTGATGTCGCAGCTCGGTGGGTGGACTCGCACCTCGCGCTGATCGTGCCGGCATGATCGCCAACCCGTTCGCGGTCTTCCTGATGCGGCAGTTCGTGCTCGCGCTGCCCCGTGAACTCGAGAGGCGCGCTCGTCGACGGCGCCGGCCGCTGGCGCATCTTCTGGAGCATCGTGCTGCCGAACCTCAAGCCCGGGCTCGCGGCGCTCAGCATCATCACCGCGCTCGGCGTCTGGAACGCCTTCCTGTTCCCGCTGGTGCTGCTGAACACCCCGACCTGTTCACGGTGCCCCTGCTTCTGACTCGTTCCAGGGGCAGTTCGGTTCGATCACTACGGGCTGGTGATGGCCGCCTCGGCGATCGCGACCGTGCGATGCTGATCGTGTTCGTGATCGGACAGCGCAAGATCCTCAACAGCATGGCCGCATCGGGCCTGGGAGGACGTTGATGACGGACATCGCCGCCCTCGCGGACGTCGCTGGACCTGATCTCGGCCCCCTTCACGCTGCCCGCGCTCGCGCGTGCTGGTGTTCGCGCGGACGATGGCGATGGTGTGCGCGTGCACACCTCGGAGTATGAGCGCCGGCTGTCGGAATGCCGGGTGATCGACGCGCTGACCGTGGTGGATGCCCGTGGCCGGGTGCTGTCGGTGACCGACGTGCATCCCGCGCGAGTGACGTTCGGGGGAGTGGCGACGCTGACATTCGCCGACCCGTCGACGCTGAGCATCGGAGGCGACCCCGGATTGCGGGTGCGCTTGCGGCGCCCGGACGGCCGCGTCGAGGAGCACCTGCTCGGTGCCGGCATCCGTCTGCTCATCATCGCCGACCGCGCCGTCTCGGTCGAAGCCGGTGACCACGCCGCGGCGCTCGCCGCGACCGACGTGATCTGGAGGGACTGGTTCGCGAAGTGCCCGACGGTGCGCGACGACCTGCAGGAGATGGCCGCGTTCTGCTGGTGGGTGCTGGGAGCGAACATCGTCGAGCTGCCGTCGCTGGGCGATGCCAGGGCGATCGTGCCATCGAAGATCGGCTACGTCGGTCTCTGGCAGTGGGATGCGTACTTCATCGCGGTCGGGCTGCGGCACGGAGACCCGGAACTCGCGCGAGAACAGCTCGACCTCGCGTTCCGGTTTCCGCAGCCCGACGGCCAGCTCCCCGACGTGGTGCATGAGCTCGGGGTGCTCGCGACGAGCGATGACCTGCCTGAGAGCGACCGCGACAACCTGCGCCGGGCCGGATCGCAGATCGCCGACCCGCGTGCGCCCGTTCCCCTGACGAAGCCGCCCCTCGCCGCCTGGGCGCTGCGCAAGGTACTCGAGATCGACGATGCCCCCGACTACGCACGCACCCAGCTGGCACGCATCGTGCGGTCCCAGGATTGGTGGTTCGCGGAGAGCGACCTCGATCGCGACGGGATGCCGGAGTACGGACATCCGTACTCCTCAGGGCTCGACGACAGCCCGATCTTCGACGGCCCGCTGCCGACGGCGGCTCCCGACCTGGGGGCGTACCTCGTTCGGCAGGACTTGGAGCTCGCGGCGCTGCTCGAGAGGTATGAACCGGATGCCCAGGTCGCACGGTTCCGCGAGCGCGCAGCGACGACGCAGGAGCTGCTGCTGCGCATGTGGGATGACGAGCGGGGTCGATTCCTCGCGTTCGGCGGCGGGGAGCCCCAGCTGAGCGACACCGTCGTCGGACTGATGCCGTTGCTCACGGGCACCCTGCCGGCTCGGATCGCGGAGGCGCTGCGTGCGGCCGTGGATGATCCCGCGCGCTTCGCCCTCCGCTGGGGACTGCCGACCGTCGCGGCATCCGACCCCGACTTCTCGGACGAGCGTATGTGGCGCGGCCCGGTGTGGGTGAACACGAGCATGCTGATCGCCGAAGGGCTGGAGGCATCGGGGTACCCCGAGCGGGCGCGGCACCTCCGAGAGCAGACGGTGGCCCTGGTGATCCACGGCGGCGGTCCGCACGAGTACTTCAACCCGCACACGGGCCTCAAGACCGAGCGGGCGACCACCGCGTTCGGCTGGTCAGCAGCGCTGTTCATCGACCTCGCCGTCGAGCTGTCGCGGGCCTAATGCCGTTCGGAACTCCGGGCGGCCAGCACCAGCAGGACCACGCCGGCGATGGCCAACGCGATGTTCACGACGAGGTACACAGCGCCGTCGACGCCGCCCGCACGGACGACGGAGAACGATGCCAGAGCGCCGATCGCGGCGAGCACGATCGCCACGAAGCCGCCGATCCGCAGTGCCGAGGTTCTCGTCATGTCGCCTCCCTTCCGGTGCCCCCAGGGTAGCCTTCTCGCTCTCGGAGACATGGTCAACCTGAGGAGCGTGGGACTGTCTCTATGGTCCCACGCTCGGCGCTGGTCGGTGTGTCGGCACGGGAGGGTGAGGACGTCCTTGCGCAACCTCGCGGACTGATCTCTTCGAGACTCCGGACACGAGCTCTCGCCCGAAGGGTGGGACTGACGTCGTGAGCTGAGTGCTTCGGGTTGACGGCCGGAAGCGACCTCACGCCGTGAAGTAGGAGCTCGTCGCGTTGTCGAGGATGCGCTCCATGCCGTGCATCCAGTTGAGTTTCAGGGCCTCGACGGCGCCCGGGATGTCGCCGTCGGCGAGGTGGCGGGCGATCTCGGCGTGCTCGGCGGCGACGCGTTCGACCTTCACGTCCTCGGGGACGAGCAGCGATTCATAGCGGTGGAACGAGCTGCGCACGTTGTCGATCACGGCGAGGAGCCGGCTGTTCGGGCAGGCCGAGAGCATCACGCTGTGCCACTCGTCGTCCTTGGTGATGACGAGCTGGTGCTCGACGAGCTCGTCGGCGAAGGCATCAGCCATCTCCTTGAGCTGTGCGCCGATGCGACGCAGCTCATCGGGCGGACTCAGCTCGAGTGCGAGGCTCTCCAGGGCCGCCATCACGGGGGCGAGGTCGCGGAACTCGGAGGCGCTGAGCGGGACGAAACGGAAGCCCTTGCCGTTCTCGCTCTCGATCTGCCCCTCGGACTCCAAGGCGATGAGTGCTTCGCGCAGCGGGGTGCGGCTGACGCCGAGCTCGGTGGCGAGCTGCACCTCGTTGATACCCTCGCCGGGCTGCACGAGTCCGGAGCGCATGCGGGTCAGCAGCTCCTGTCGAACCTGCGAGCGCAGGTTCTTGCGTTCGATCGCCATGCGTCCCCTCTTCTGCCTCCTGCCCGTCAGCCTATGGGTTGACGGGCCTCGGACGACGTCCTAGTGTGTTGTATACAGAATACAGCCGATCTCGGATTCGCACCACTGCACCCTCGGATCGGCCGGTGACGACTCAGAGAGGAGACTTCGTGCCCGCACCCGGTGGCGACCAGCCCACCCGACGCGTCCGCCTCGACGCCCTCGCCTACGGCGGCGATTACAACCCCGATCAGTGGTCGGAGGAGACCTGGCACGAAGACATCCGTCTGATGCGCGAAGCCGGCGTGAACATGGTGAGCCTGCCGATCTTCAGCTGGCCGCAGCTGGAGCCCGAGCCCGGCGTCTACGACTGGGCCTGGCTCGACCGCATCATCGATCTCCTGTGGGAAGCGGGCATCGCGATCGACCTCGCCACCGCCACCGCGACTCCGCCGTCGTGGCTGCTGCGCGCACACCCCGAGATGGCGCCGTGGGATGCGGACGGCCACCGGCTCGAGTTCGGCTCCCGCCAGACGTACTGCCCCTCGTCGCCGATCTGGCGCGAGAACGTCGCCCGCATGGCCAGGGCCATGGCCGAGCGCTACGGAGAGCACCCGGGTCTCGCGATGTGGCACATCTCGAACGAGTACGGCGATCACACGTCGCGCTGCTGGTGCCCCGAGTCGGCCCGCCACTTCCGCCGCTGGCTGCAGGACCGCTACGGCGACCTCGCCGGTCTGAACGAAGCCTGGGGCGTGAACGTGTGGGGTCAGCGGTACACCTCGTGGGAGCACATCGAGACCCCGAAGAAGGCTCCGGGGCCGGTCAACCCCACCAAGCTGCTCGACTTCGAGCGCTTCTCGTCGGACGCGCTGCTGGAGCTGTTCCAGGTGGAGATCGACGTCTTGCGCGAGGTCACGCCCGACATCGCGGTGACCACGAACTTCATGAGCATGTTCCGCGATCTGAACTACTGGGACTTCGCCGCGGTCGAAGACGTCGTGACCGACGATGCCTACCCCGAGCCCGCCGATCCGACCTCGCACGTGGGTGCCGCCCTGAACTACGGTCTGATGCGCTCCCTCAAGGGCGGACAGCCGTGGCTGCTGCTGGAGTCGTCCGCGAGCGCCACGAGCTGGCGAGACGTGAACGTACCCAAGGCTCCGGGCAAGATCCGCGTCGAGAGCCTGCAGGCCGTGGCGCACGGCTCCGACGCCGTGATGTTCTTCCAGTGGCGCCAGGCGAAATACGGCCAGGAGAAGTTCCACTCCTCGATGCTCGGTCATCGTGGCGAGCGCTCGCGCAGCTTCCGTGAGACCAAGGCGCTCGGAAACGAGCTGAAGACGCTCGAGCCGGTGCGTGGGACCCGCGTGCGATCGCGTGTCGCCCTCGTCGTGGACTGGGACTCGTGGTGGGGCATCAGTGCCGCCGAGTCGCTCCCCTCGCAACGGTTGCAGTGGGCGCAGCAGGCCCGCGCCTGGCACCGCGCTCTCTACACGCTCGGCCAGCCGGTGGACGCCGTCCGCGCCACTGGTCCGTTCGACGCGTACGACGTGGTCGTGGTGCCGAACCTCTACATCGTGGAGCAGTCGCAGGCCGAGGCGCTGCAGGCGTTCGTCGAACGCGGCGGACATCTGGTCGTCGGGCCGTTCTCGGGCGTGGTGGATGCCACCGAGAAGGTGCACGACGGCGGAGCGCCCGGGCTCCTGCGCCACCTGCTCGGCATCGAGGTCGACGAGCAGTGGCCCATCGCCGACGGACTGACGGAGCGCATCGACTTCGCTGGCGAGTCCCTGACCGTGCCGGCGTGGAGCGAGTGGATCGAGGTGGACGACGATGTCGAGGTACGCGGGACGTATGCGAGCGGTGAGCTCGACGGCCTGCCGGCGGTGACCCGTCGCGCGGCGGGGGAAGGGTCGGCCTGGTACGTCAGCGCGATGTTCGAACCGGACGGTCTGCTCACGGTGTTCCGCGACGTGCTGCGCGCCACGGGCCTGCCCGCACGCGAGCGGACGGACGTCGACGTCGAGGTCGTCACCCGGTCCGACGACACCACCGACTACACGTTCTACCTCAATCACGGTCGCAGGCCCGTCGCGTTCGAGATCCCCTCGCCGGCGACCGACCTGCTCACCGGCATCGGTCACGCGGACCGTCTGGAGCTCGATCGCTACGGCGTCGCCGTGCTCGCCGCACCCCGCGGCGACTCCATCCCCTTCGCCACCCTCATCCCGCCTAAGGAGGACGCATGACCGCCCCGTTCGTGCATCCGTACATCCCCAACACCGCGCCGGAATCGCGCGCGGCGATGCTCGCGGCCGTCGGCGCCGCGTCTGTCGACGAGTTCTACGCCGACGTCCCCGAAACGCTGCGTCTCGACCGATCGCTGGACCTGCCGGCGCCGTTCCTCGCCGAACAGGACCTCGCCCGTCACGTGCGCGGGCTGCTCGCCAAGAACCGCTCGACCGAGGAGCGGCTGAGCTTCCTCGGCGCGGGCACCTACAACCACTACGTGCCGGCAGTCGTCGACGAGGTCATCGGTCGCAGCGAGTTCCTGACCGCCTACGCCGGCGAACCCTACGAGGACCACGGCCGCTTCCAGGCCCTGTTCCAGTACCAGTCGCTGATGGCGGAGCTGTTGGAGATGGACGTCGTGAACGTCCCCGTCTACGACGGCTACCAGGCGACGGCGACGGGCCTCACGATGTCGGGGCGTCTCACCGGCCGCGGGCGCGTGCTGGTCGTCAGCGACGTGCTGCCGGCGAAGCTCGCGAAGGTGCACGACTACGTGCGGGCCCACCTGACGCTCGAGCACGTGCCGTCGGTGAACGGCACGGCGGACGTGGAGGGGGTCAGGGCCGCACTCGGCGACGATGTCGCCGCCGTGTGGGTCGAGACGCCCAGTGCCACCGGCGCCGTGGAGGCGGCGCTGCAGGAGATCGCGGACGCCGCGCACACCGCCGGAGCCGTGCTCGTGGTCGGCACCGATCCCATCGGCTACGGCGTGCTCACCCCGCCCTCGGCCTCCGGTGCCGACATCGTCACCGGAGACATCCAGTCCCTCGGCCTGCATCAGTGGTTCGGTGGCGCCCACGGCGGCTTCATCGCCGTGCACGACGACCCCGCGTTCGTCATGGAGATGCCCTCGCGCCTGTTCGGGCTCGCCACCACCGACGTGCCGGGCGAGTACGGCTTCGGCGACGTGGCCTACGACCGTACCTCGTTCGCGCACCGCGAGGAGGGGAAGGAGTGGGTCGGCACGGCCGCGGCCCTGTGGGGCATCGCCGCCGGTGTCTACCTCGCGCTGATGGGTCCGGCCGGTATGGCCGAGCTCGGCGAGGTGCTGCTCGCCCGCACCCGGTACGCGCAGCAGGCACTCGCTGCCGTTCCCGGCGTCTCTCTCGACGACGACGCCGTGCACCTTCGCGAGTTCACGGTGTCTCTGCCCGTACCTGCCGCGGAGGTCGTCACGGCGCTCCGCGCCCGGGGCATCGAACCCGGCGTGGTCGTGGGCGAGCACCGCCTGCTCGTCTGTGTCACCGAACTCACCTCACAGGCCGACATCGACACCCTGGCGGGCGCGCTCGCCGCAGTCGTCGCCCCCGAACTCGCAGAGGAGCAGAAGTGAGCCTCCCCGTCGCGCCCAAGCCGGCGCTCCGTCGATTCCAGCAGGCCCGCTGGGACGAGCCGATCATCTTCGAGCTGACCACGCCCGGTGAACGCGGCGTGCTGGTGTCGCAGGTCGAGCCGGGTGTGCGCGAGGTGGTGGGCGATGTGGTCGCTGCGCTGCCGGCCTCCCTGCGTCGCCCGTCTCGTCCCGCGCTGCCCGAGATGGGGCAGATGCGCGTGCTCAAGCACTACCTGCGACTGTCGCAGGAGAACCTCGGCGCCGACCTCAACGTCGACATCGGCCAGGGCACGTGCACCATGAAGTACGCGCCGAAGATCAACGACCAGCTCGCGAACACCCCGCAGCTCACCGCGATGCACCCGCACCAGGATCCGGCCGATGCGCAGGGCGTGCTCGAGATCGTCTGGCAGCTGGAGCGGGTGCTCGCCGAGATCTCCGGCATGGACGAGGTGTCGCTGCACACGCAGGGCGGCTCGGCGGCGATCTGGGCGAACATCGCGATGATCCGCGCCTTCCACGAGGCGAACGGCGAGGGCGAGCAGCGTCGCGAGGTCATCACGACGATCTTCAGTCACCCCTCGAACGCGGCCGCCGCGAAGGCTGCAGGCTACGAGGTCATCACGGTCTACCCCGATGCCGAGGGCTATCCGTCGCTCGATGCGTTGAAGGCCGCCCTGTCGCCCCGCACCGCGGCGATCATGGTCACCAACCCCGAGGACACCGGCATCTACAATCCGGCGATCCGGGAATGGGTCGACGCCGCTCATGCCGTCGGTGCCCTCGCCTCGTACGACCAGGCGAATGCGAACGGCATCCTCGGGATCACGCGCGCCCGCGACGCCGGCTTCGACGTGTGCCACTTCAACCTGCACAAGACCTTCGGCACCCCGCACGGCAGCGGCGGGCCGGGATCCGGTGCGAACGCGGTGAGCGCGGCCCTGGCTCCGTTCCTGCCGGGACCGCGTGTGGTGCGCGCCGATGACGGGACCTTCGGGGTGGCCGAGGCGGGAGAGCTGTCGATCGGCGCGGTCGGCCCGTTCTTCGGGGTCATCCCCGCCCTCGTGAAGGCCTACTCCTGGATCATGGCCCTGGGGGCTCCGGGGCTGCTGGCCGCCGCGGAGACCGCCGTGCTGAACAACAACTACCTGATGGCTCGTGTGCTCGCGATTCCGGGAGCATCGGCGCCGTATGCCACGGGTCGCCGCCGGATCGAGCAGGTGCGCTACTCGTGGGAGGAGCTGTACCAGGAGACCGGCATCTCGTCGGAGGAGATCGGCGTGCGCATGTCCGACTTCGGAATGCACTACTGGACGAGTCACCACCCCTACGTGGTGCCGCAGCCGTTCACGCTCGAGCCGACGGAGTCGTACTCGATGGCGGAGCTCGACGAGTATGCGGCGACGTTGGCCGAGGTGGCGCGCGAGGCACGGGAGACCCCCGAGGTCGTGCGCACCGCTCCGCACAACCAGACCGTCCACCACACGCATCATGACGACCTCGACGACCCCCAGCGGTGGGCGATCACCTGGCGCGCGTATCAGCGGAAATACTTCCCCGCGGAGTCCGTCGCCCCGTGATCGGACTCGTCGTCAACCCTGTCGCCGGTGTCGGCGGGCCTGCGGGCCTCGCCGGCTCCGACGGCGCGGACGTGCAGCGCCTCGCCCTCGCGCGCGGCGCCCGTTCGCGTGCGCAGGAGCGGGCGATCCTCGCCCTGACGACCCTCGCCGACCGGCATCCCGGTCTCGCGGTGGCAACGGTTCCCGGTGCGATGGGCGCCGATGCGGTCCGCGCCGCGGGACTCGTGCCGCACGTTCTCCCCCCTTCCACTTCGCCGAGTGCACGGCTTGCGGTCGAATGCACGGCTTCATCGCGCGGTGAGGCCGCGCACTCGGCGGGCGCCCGTGCACTCGGCGAAGACCGAGGCGGCGCGGGGACGGATGCTGCCGACACATCAGCCGCGATAACGGCGCTCGCCGCGGCCGGGGCCGACCTGATCCTCGTGGTGGGCGGTGACGGGACCCTGCGGGATGCGTGTGCCGGACTCGAATCCGTGGAGGAGGCGGAGAGTGAGGAACCGAAGCCCGCGATTCTCGGAGTGCCGGCGGGAGTCAAGATGTACTCGCCCGTGTTCGCCGTCAGCCCCCGGGCAGCGGGGGCGACAGCGGCGGACTGGATCGACCGAGGGGGTCTCCCCACCGAGGAGCGCGAGGTGCTCGACATCGACGAAGCCGCGATGCGCCACGCCCGCGTCGACCCGACGCTCTACGGCATGCTGAGCGTTCCTTATCGGAGCGGCCGCACGCAGGCGCGCAAGGCACCGACCCCTGCCACCGAGGCGGCGGCCGTCGAGGCTGCGGCCCGGGGTGCTGTCGCGCGCATGCGACCCGGAGTCCGCTATCTGCTCGGTCCCGGAGGCACCACCGCAGAGATCGCCCGGCAGCTGGGGGTCGACGGATCCCCGCTCGGTGTCGATATCGTGCTCGACGGAAGGGTCCTCCTCCGAGGCGCGAGCGCTCAGGAGATCCTGGCCGAGATCGCCGAGGGACCGGCGCAGGCCGTGGTCACGGTGATCGGCGGGCAGGGGTTCCTGCTCGGCCGCGGCAACCAGCAGCTCTCCGCGTCCGTGCTGCGTGCTCTCGGCGACGACCCCCTCCTCGTGGTCACACCCGAGCAGAAGCTCATCGATCTGCACGGTCGCCCGCTCCTCGTCGACACGGGCGATCCGGAACTCGATGCGAGACTCACCGGACACATCCGCATCATCACCGGTGTCGGCACCAGCAGTCTGTACGCCGTGAGCGCTCCCGACCTGACCACCGTCTGACTCCTCTTCTGAACGAACCCGAAAGGACACCCCATGCGTCTCGAGAACAAGAAGGCCATCGTCACCGGCGGCGCGGGCGGCATCGGCCGTGCCACGTCGCTCGCGCTCGCCGCCGAGGGCGCTGCCGTCGCCGTCGTCGACCTCGATGCGGATGCGGCCGAAGTGGTTGCGGAGGAGATCCGAGCGGCCGGCGGCACCGCCGTCGCGATCGCGGCTGACGTGGCGAGCGAGCCCGACATCGAACGAGTGATCGCCACCTCTGTCGCAGAGCTCGGTGGCGTGGACGTCGTCTTCAACAATGCCGGGATCATCCGTCGTACCACAGCGGTCGAGACGACCGTGGAGGAGTGGGATCGGGTGTTCGGTGTGAACGTGCGCTCGATCTTCCTGATGTGCAAGCACGTCGTGCCGATCATGGAGGCGGCGGGCGGAGGCTCCATCATCAACACGGGGTCGGGCTGGGGCCTGAAGGGCGGAGGCCAGGCCATCTCCTACTGCGCTTCGAAGGGCGCGGTCGTGAACATGACCCGCGCGCTCGCGATCGACCACGGCCCTGCCGGCATCCGTGTGAACTCGGTCAACCCCGGCGATGTGAACACCGGGATGCTGCGCGACGAGGCCCGTCAGCTCGCGCAGGACACCAATGCGTTCCTGGCCGAGGCGGCCGACCGCCCGCTCCGCCGGATGGGCGAGCCGAGCGAGGTCGCACAGGCGGTGGTGTGGCTCGCGAGCGACGACTCCTCCTACGTCACGGGCTCGGCCCTCGTCGTGGACGGTGGAGGCATCGCGTAGTCGCGGGTCCCGACTGCGGGCGTCGAGTGCACGGGATCTCGACGAGTGCACGACTTCGTCGCGTCGTTAGGCCGTGCGCTCGGCGACGAGCCGTGCACTCGACGACCGACGCCCGGCAACCGACGGCGGGCGTGCTCGGTGCCGGGCGGATGCCCAGGACACTCGCGTAAAATCAGGACAATGACCGACGCCCCCTCCGACGCTGCACCCGACCTCGGACCGGGCATCGACCCCGAAGACCTCGCCACGACGCTGCGCGTGCTGGCCGAGTTGCACGAGATCGACAACGAGCACCCCGACTTCGTCGCCGTGCGCCATGCGACCGCGGCGATGTTCAAGGCCGTCAAGCGCGTGCGGCGCAAGGAGATCCGCGACGCGATCGCGGAGGCCGACAAGGCCGTCGTCGCCCGCACCGCCACCGGGGCGCCGGACCGCATCGACGACGAGACGCGCGGCAACGACCTCGCCACCAGCGTGGTCGACGCCCCGATCGCCGGCGAGCTCTTGAAGCCGCGCAACTGCTACATCTGCAAGCAGCCCTACACGCTCGTCGACGCCTTCTACCACCAGCTCTGCCCGGACTGCGCCCGCTTCAGTCACGGCAAGCGCAACGCCCGCACCGACCTCACCGGCAAGCGTGCCCTGCTCACCGGCGGCCGCGCCAAGATCGGCATGCACATCGCGCTGCGGCTGCTCCGCGACGGCGCCCACACCACGATCACGACCCGGTTCCCGCGCGACGCCGTGCGCCGCTTCTCGGCTCTTCCCGACTCGGCAGACTGGCTGCACCGGCTGCGGGTGGTCGGCATCGATCTGCGCGACCCCGCCCAGGTGATCGGTCTCGCCGACTCGGTCGCGGCCCAGGGCCCGCTCGACATCCTGATCAACAACGCCGCGCAGACCGTGCGCCGCTCACCCGGCGCGTACTCGCTTCTCGCGGATGCCGAGCTGCAGCCGCTTCCCGACGGACCGCTGCCCGAGATGGAGACGTTCGGGCACACGGCCGACCCGCACCCGCAGGCGCTGCAGGCTTCGGTCGACGCGCACCCGCTGCTCTCCGTCGCCGCCCTCGGCGGCACGGTCGCCGAGCAGGGCGGCCAGGCGCTCACGGCCGAAGACCTCGCGCGGCTCGCGATGGCTCCCGGATCCTCCTCGCTCGAGAAGCACGCCGACGGCACCGCGATCGACGCCGGCGGACTCGTGCCCGACGTGAACCGCGTGAACAGCTGGGTGCAGTCGATCGATCAGGTCGATCCGCTCGAGATGCTCGAGGTGCAGCTCGCCAATACGACGGCGCCGTTCCTGCTGATCAGCCGCCTGCGTGCCTCGATGGCCGCGTCCGATGCGCACCGCAAGTACGTGGTGAACGTCTCGGCCATGGAAGGCCAGTTCTCGCGCCGTTACAAGGGCCCTGGACATCCGCACACGAACATGGCCAAGGCCGCACTGAACATGCTCACCCGCACCAGCGCCGGCGAGATGCTCGAGAAGGACGGCATCCTGATGACCGCCGTCGACACCGGCTGGATCACCGACGAGCGCCCGCACTACACGAAGGTGCGCCTCGCGGAAGAGGGCTTCCACGCCCCGCTCGACCTCGTGGACGGCGCCGCGCGCGTGTACGACCCGATCGTGCGCGGCGAGGCCGGCGAGGACATCCACGGCGTTTTCCTGAAGGACTACGAACCCAGCCCCTGGTGAGCGCCTCCGGCTAGTGGGCGCGTTCGGCGAGGTTCGCCGAGGCCCAGCGGCCGAGCTGATCGAGGATCGGCAGGAGTCCCTCGCCGCTGGACGTGAGCGCGTAGGAGACCGCGACGGGAGGGCCGGCGTCGACGGTGCGGGCGACCAGCCCGGCGTCGGCGAGTTCGGCCAGCCGGTCGGACAGCACGGTGTCGCTGATACCGCCCACCGCGCGGCGGAGCGTCACGAAGCTCGAGGGGCCGCCGCCGAGCGACGACACGATCATGCCGTTCCACCGTTTCCCGAGCACGGTGAAGGCCAGGGTGACGGCGGTATCGCACACCTGACGCTCTTCGTCGATCTCGGACATGCGCCCATCCTACCCGTGCTACGTTAACCGATGCCGCTAAGAAAAACCTAGCGACTACGAAAACGAGAGGTAGGCCCATGTCCCTGTTCCGCCTGGATGCCAGCATCCTTCCCGCGTCGTCCGCCAGCCGTGCGCTCGCCGACATCGTCGAGGCCGAGTGGACCGCGTCGCACCCCGACTCCACCGTCACCCGCCGCGATCTGGCGAGCGACCCCGTGCCCGCGACCGCGTGGGCTGATGCCGTGACCGGCGGCTTCGTCGACGAGGCCCAGCGGACCCCTGCGCAGAACGAGGCCCGCGCCCTCGCGACGCAGTTCGCCGACGAGCTCATCGGCGCCGACGCGCTGCTGTTCGCGGTGCCGCTGTACAACTACGGCGTCTCGCAGCACTTCAAGACCTGGTTCGACCTGGCCCACACCGACCCGCGCATCGATCCGACCGGCACCGCCCTGAACGGCAAGCCCGCCACGCTCGTCACGGTCCTCGGCGGCAACTACGCTCCCGGTTCGCCCAAGGAGGGCTGGGACCACTCGACCGGCTGGCTGCGCCGTGTGCTCGAAGACGTCTGGGGTCTCGACCTGCGGGTCGTGCAGCGCCCGTTCACACTGGTCGGCGTCAACCCGGCGCTCGACGCGTTCGCCGACACCGCGCGCGAGCTCAAGGAGAACGCCGAGGCCGACGCCCGCACCTACGGCCGGGAGCTCGCCGCGACGCGCGATCCTCGCGTGGCCTGAGTCTCTCCGTACACCTGTCGGGCGGACGGACGGATGTCGGACCGGAAACCGCGTTCCGGTCCGACATCCGTGAAACCGTCCGACATCCGTGAAACCGTCCGACATCCGACACCCGGCACCCGGCACGGACCCGGCACGGGTGTGGGGGGTCAGGACAGGGCGGCGGGATAGGGGTGCGGGAGCCAGACCGTCACGATGAGGCCGCCCTCCGCGCGGGGCGTGAGCACCAGGGTGCCCCCGTGCGCCTGCGTGATGCGGTCGACGATCGCGAGGCCGAGCCCTGCGCCGCCGTGATCCTCGTCGCGGGTGCGGTCCGCTCCCCGCTGGAACGGCTCCACCAGGGTCGCCACGCGGTGGGCGGGCACCACATCGCCGGTGTTCTCGACGACGAGCGCGACCGCGTGCGGCAGCGCATGCGTGCGCACGGCGATCGAGCCGCCCGAGGGCAGGTTGTGCACGATCGCGTTGACGACGAGGTTCGTGACCAGCTGCGGAAGCAGCGCGGACGACCCGAGCACGGGTGCCGACGCTCCGCTTACCTCCACCGAGACGCCCCGGCGATCCGCGAGCGGCAGCAGGACCTCGACGGCCTCCTCCGCGAGCAGGGACAGATCCAGGACCTCGCGACGGAACGTGCGCTGGTCGGCCTTGCTGAGCAGGAGCAGGGCTTCGGTCAAGTCGATCGCGCGGCCGTTGACCTCCTGCAGCCGTGCGATGAGCGCATCGACGTCGCGGTCGGGGTCGTCCCGTGCGACCTCGAGCATGGCCTGTGTGATCGCCAGCGGGGTTCTCAGCTCGTGCGAGGCGTTGGCCGCGAACCGCTGCTGCTCGGCGACGTGGGCCTCGAGCTGCTCGAGCATCGAGTCGAAGACGTCGGCGAGGTCCCGGAACTCGTCCCGCGGACCGGGGAGCGCCACCCGGTGGGACAGCGATCCCTGGGCCGCGAGCCGCGCCGCGTCGCCGATGCGCTCGAGAGGGGCCAGCATCCGCCCCGCGAGGATCCACCCGCCACCGAGGCCGATCGCGAGCAGGACGATCATCGCGATCGTGACGACGGGAACGAAGGCTCTCGTCAGATCACTCCGGTTGGGGAACACGTTGACGGTGTCGGGGACGTACCTCAGGAGGTAGAGGACGACCACAGCGAGCAGCAGCACCCCGGACACGACGACGACGCCCGCATAGCTCAGGGTCAGCTTGAGGCGGGCGCTCATCCCTGGGCGGCGTCTAGGCATCCGCGTCCGTTCCGATCCGATACCCGACACCGGGCACGGTGAGGATGATCCAGGGCTCGCCGAGCCGCTTGCGCAGGGAGGAGACGGTGATGCGGACGGCGTTCGTGAACGGATCCGCGTTCTCGTCCCAGGCGCGCTCGAGCAGCTCCTCGGCACTGACGACGCCGCCGTCGGCATCGACGAGCACCTCCAGCACGGCGAACTGCTTGCGGGTGAGCGCCACATAGCGGTCGTCGCGGTAGACCTCGCGACGGAACGGGTCGAGACGGAGCCCGGCCACCTCCAGCACGGGGGGCCGCGAACGCTGGCGTCGACGATCGAGAGCCCGCAGTCGCAGCACGAGCTCGCGCATCTCGAACGGCTTGGTCAGGTAGTCGTCGGCGCCGATCTCGAAGCCGCTCGCCTTGTCGTCCAGGCGGTCGGCAGCGGTGAGCATGAGGATCGGGATGCCGCTGCCGGACGCCACGATCCACCGGGCGATGTCGTCGCCGGAGGGACCGGGCACGTCGCGGTCGAGCACGGCGATGTCGTAGGAGTTGATGCTCAGCAGCTCCAGGGCGGTGTCGCCGTCGCCCGCGATGTCGGCGGCGATCGCCTCCAGGCGCAGGCCGTCGCGCACCGCCTCGGCGAGGTAGGGCTCGTCCTCGACGATCAGCACACGCATGGCAGCGATCCTACGCACCTCGGCATATCGGGAGCATATGGAAAAGCGCATACGCCCTCGCAACCGGCGCCCTTCTTCACTGGGAGCATGAACACCCGCACCATCCCCCACTCCTCACGGCGCCGCCGACGCCGCATCGCCGTCGTGCTGACCGCGCTCGCCTCCGCCGTGGTCATCGCGTTCGCCGTGCAGCAGTCGCTGGCTGCGGCATCCGCCGATGCCGTCCAGGAGGGCACGTCCACCGCCCCGCCTCCGGCGCCGTCCGAGCAGATCGACGGCACGGTCATCGCCCCGAGCGAAGCCGACGGGGTGATCCGCGACGGCGACCAGCCCACCGTCTTCGACGTGGACCGGGTGGCGGTCGGCAACCTCGACCCCGCCCTCCTCGCGGCGCTGCAGCGGGCGGCGACCGACGCGGAGGGCGACGGCGTCACGTTCCTCGTGAACAGCGGCTGGCGCTCGCCGGCCCTGCAGGAGCGGCTGCTGCAGGACGCGATCGCCGAGTACGGCTCCGAGGCCGAGGCACGGCGCTGGGTGGCGACCGCGGAGACCTCGGCCCACGTGTCGGGAGATGCGGTCGACCTGGGTCCGCTTCCCACGCTCGACTGGATCGCCCAGCGCGGATGGCGCTACGGGCTCTGCCAGATCTACGGCAACGAGTCCTGGCATTACGAGCTCCGCCCCGAGGCCGTGACCGACGGCTGCCCCGAGATGTACACCGACCCCACCGAAGACCCGAGGATGCAGCCATGACCGCCCTTCTCCTGCCGCCGCGCGCGACGCCCACCCGCCTGCAGGCGCCGATGCTGCGCACCCTGCCGGAAGCCGTCGCGGAGAACGTCCAGCGGGTGCGAAGCCGGACCGCCGTCCCGATCATGGCCGTCGTCAAGGCGGACGGATACGGGCACGGCGCCGCCGCAGTGGCCCGGTCGGCCGTCGATGCGGGCGCCGCGTGGCTGGGGGTCACCGATGTCGCGGAGGGCGTCGCGCTCCGCGATGCCGGACTCGAGGTGCCGATCCTGACCTGGCTCAACCCGGCCGGGGTCGACGCGACGACGGCCGCCCACGCGCGGATCGACGTCGCGGTCGGCTCGGTCGACGAGCTGCGCCGACTGATCGCGGATGCGGCCGAGCCCGTGCGCATCCACCTGCACCTGGACACCGGGATGGCCCGCGGAGGGTGCCCGTTCGGGGAGTGGCCGGAGCTGCTCCGCGTCGCCAGGGCAGGGCGGGGCAGGGTGGAGGTCGTCGGGGTGATGGGGCACCTGCCGCGAGCGGACGAGGCCGACCCTGCAGCGAACGCCGCGGCGGTACTGCGCATGCGTCAGGGGAGGGATGCCGTGCTGCGGGCGGGCTTCGGACCGGTCATCGTCCATCTGGCCGCGACAGCGGGCGCGCTCACCGACCCCGCCACGCACTTCGGCATGGTGCGGATCGGGGCGGGGCTGGTCGGCATCGATCCGTCCGAGACGACCGAGCTGGCCGGAGCGTCGCGGTGGACGGCCCCGGTCGTGCACAGCGCGCGGATCGCGGCGGGGACCGCGGTCGGCTACGGCGGCGACCACGTCGCCGAGCGGGAGACGCACCTCAGTGTGATCGGCGTGGGATATGCGGACGGCATCCCCCGCGAACTCTCACCCGGAGCCGGTGTGGCGATCGGTGGCGTGCGGCATCCGATCGTCGGACGCGTCTCGATGGACCAGATCGTCGTCGACACGGGGCCGGTGATGTTCCCCCGGGGTGAGGTGGCGACCGTGTTCGGACCGGAGGGAGGGCCGGTGCCGTCGATCCAGGAATGGGCCCGGTGGGCGGGAACGATCCCGCACACGATCGTCACGGGCATCGGGAACCGCGTGAAGAGGAGTGCGGCATGACGACGAAGGTGCTGGTCATCGGCGGCGGGCAGAACGCCGAACACGAGGTGTCGCTCGCCTCGGCCGCTGCCGTCGCGGCCGCCCTGCGACTGGGAGACCACGAGGTCACGAGCGTCACGATCGACCGGGAGGGCGTGTGGCGTGCGGACGGCCTGCCGAACGGGGGCACGGTCGCCGACTCGCTGGCGCAGGCTCTTCCCCTGCTCGCCCGCACGGACGTGGTGTTCCCTGCCGTGCACGGCGCGCTCGGGGAGGACGGTGCCCTCGCCGCCCTGTGCGCGCTCGCCGGGGTTCGCGTGGTGGGGTCCGCGCTGCGGGCGGGAGCGATCGGCATGGACAAGTGGGCCACCAAGCTCGTGGCCGCCGCCGTCGGACTCGGCACCGCGCGGGGACGCCTCATCGCGGCCGACGACATCGGCGACGTGGAGTTCGAGGGGGACGTCGTGGTGAAGCCGGTGTCGGCCGGATCGAGCCACGGGGTGAGCCTGGTCACCGAGGAGGATCGGCTGTTGGAGGCGCTGCGCGAGGCGGCGCGCTTCGACCGGCGGATCCTCGTCGAGGAGGTCGTGCGGGGGCGCGAGATCGACGTGGCCGTGCTGCGCGAGAAGGGCGGCATCCGATGGGCGGCCCCTCCGCTGGAGATCCACACCGCCGGACTGTTCGACACCGCGACGAAGTACGACGGCAGCGCACGATTCACCGTGCCGGCGCAGCTCACTGCGGCGGAGAGCACCGCGCTCAAGCGGGCGGCCATCGCCCTGTTCGATGCGCTGGGATGCGACGGCGTCGCGCGGATGGACTTCTTCCTCACCGACGGGGGGCCCGTGCTGAACGAGGTCAACACGATGCCGGGGCTGACCGCGGCCTCGCAGGTGCCGCGGATGTTCGCGGCCGCCGGCGTGGACTACGTCGACCTCGTGGGACGGCTCGTGCGCGCCGCGGTGTGAGAGGGCCTCGACAAGCGGCGGGCGGAGGCGGATGCTGGACCCATGGCAGCTTTCACGACGGACAACGCGTTCAGCGGATTCAGCGTCGACGACATCGATGCGGCGAAGGAGTTCTACGGCACGACCCTCGGGCTCGAGGTGGAGGTCAATGCGATGGGGTTCCTCGATCTGAAGCTGCCTCGCGGCGGCTCGATCCTCGTGTACGCGAAGCCGAACCACACCCCGGCGAGCTTCACGATCCTGAACTTCCCGGTGGCGGACGTCGACGCCGCGGTGGACGAGCTCAACGACCGAGGCGTGCAGACGAAGATCTACAGCGACGACGAGTTCCCGTCCGATTCGCGCGGCATCGTCCGCGGGAACGGCCAGGGCCCGGACATCGCCTGGTTCCGCGACCCCGCGGGCAACGTGCTCGCGGTGATGCAGGCCTGAGCTACAGCCGGTCCACTCCGGTCACCGTGACCACGGCCTGACCGGCCTCGTCCGACGCGGCGAGGTCGACCGTCGCGGAGATGCCCCAGTCGTGGTCGCCGGCGGGGTCGTCGAAGATCTGCCGTGCGGTCCACGCGGTCGGCCCCTCCGTGAGGATCAGCAGCTTCGAGCTGCGGGCGTCCGCGCCGGTCAGGATCTCGTCGTGGTCGGCGAAGTACCCGTCGAGCGCGTCCGACCAGGCTTCGGCGCCGAAAGCCGGATCGAGTTCGGCGAGGGCATCCACGTCTTCCCTCGCCGCGAGCTGCACCCGGCGGAACAGTTCGTTGCGCACCAGGATGCGGAAGGCGCGGATGTTGCTCGTGAGCCGCTTGGGGGCGGGCGGGACGATCGGCTCGTCGGGCGCATGCGGGTCGAAGCGACCGTTGTCGACGCCGGCGATCAGCTCCTCCCATTCGTCGAGCAGGCTGGAATCGACCTGGCGGACGAGTTCACCGAGCCACTCGATGAGGTCGCGCAGATCCTCGTCCTTGAGCTCCTCCGGGATGGTCTGCGAGGCCGCGCGGTAGGCGTCGGAGAGGTACCGCAGCACGACCCCTTCGGAGCGAGCGATCTTGTAGTAGGCGACATATTCTCCGAACGACATGGCTCGTTCGTACATGTCGCGGACGACGGACTTCGGGTGAAGCTCGAAGTCGCGGATCCACGGCTGCGCGGTGCTGAACACCTCGAAGGCGGCGGTCAGCAGCTCGTCGAGCGGCTTCGGGTAGGTGATCTGCTCGAGCAGCTCCATCCGCTCGTCGTACTCGATGCCCTCGGACTTCATCGCCGCGACCGCTTCGCCGCGGGCGAGGAACTCCTGCTGGCTCAGGACGGCGCGCGGATCGTCGAGCGTCGACTCCACGATCGAGATCATGTCGAGCGCGTACGACCCGGTCCCGACCCCCTGGGTCCCTGAGCCTGTCGTCCCCTGGGTCCCTGAGCCTGTCGTCCCCTGGGTCCCTGAGCCTGTCGAAGGGTCGAGCAGCTCGAACGCGGCGAGGGCGAACGGCGACAGCGGCTGGTTCAGGGCGAAGTTCGGCTGCAGGTCGACCGTGAGGCGGATGTCGCCGTCTGGCGTCTTCTCGACGACGCCCGATTCGCGAAGCGTCCGGTAGATGCCGATCGCGCGGAGGGCGAGCTCGCGCTGGCGCTTCCGCGGCTCGTGGTTGTCGTATACCAGTGCGCGCATATTGGCGAAGACGTCGCCGCCGCGGGCGATCACGTTGAGCATCATCGCGCTGGTGATCTGCATGTGCGAGGTCAGCGTCTCGGGAACGGCATCGATGAGCTTGCGGAAGGACGGCTCGCCCCACGACACGAAACCGTCCGGTGCCTTCTTGCGGACGATCTTGCGCTTCTTCTTCGGGTCGTCGCCAGCCTTCTTCACCGCCGCGACGTTGTCGCTCTCGTGCTCCGGCGCCTGGGCGACCACGGTGCCGGCGGTGTCGTAGCCCGCGCGACCCGCACGGCCGGCGATCTGATGGAACTCGCGCGCGTTCAGCTGTCGCATCCGGGTGCCGTCGAACTTCGTGAGCGCGGTCAGCAGCACCGTGCGGATCGGCACGTTGATCCCGACGCCGAGGGTGTCGGTGCCGCAGATCACCCGCAGCAGGCCGCGCTGGGCGAGCTGCTCCACCAGCCGCCGGTACTTCGGCAGCATGCCGGCGTGGTGCACGCCGATACCCGCACGGAGGAAGCGGGAGAGCGTCTTGCCGAACGCCGTCGTGAAGCGGAACTCGGCGATCAGGGCGGCGATCTCGTCGCGCTGCTCTCGGGTGGCGACCTTGGTGCTCGACAGCGCCTGAGCGCGTTCCATCGCGGCGGCCTGAGAGAAGTGCACGACGTAGACCGGCGCCTGCCCGGTGCTCAGCAGGTCGTCGATCGTCTCGTGGATCGGGGTCGTCTCGTAGAAGTAGTGCAGCGGGACCGGCCGCTCGACCCCCGTGACCGTGGCCGTCTCGCGTCCGGTCCGGCGGGTGAGGTCGGCGGCGAGCTCGGTGACATCGCCGAGGGTCGCCGACATCAGGATGAACTGCGCCTGCGGCAGCTCGAGCAGCGGCACCTGCCACGCCCATCCGCGGTCCGGGTCGCCGTAGAAGTGGAACTCGTCCATCACGACCTGCCCGACCTCCGCATCGGCGCCCTGGCGGAGGGCGAGGTTCGCGAGGATCTCGGCCGTGCAGCAGATGATGGGGGCGTCGGCGTTGACGGAGGAGTCGCCCGTGATCATGCCCACGTTCTCGGCACCGAACACGTCGACGAGGGCGAAGAACTTCTCGCTCACGAGGGCCTTGATGGGCGCGGTGTAGAAGCTGCGCACGCCGGCGTTGATCGCGGCGAAGTGGGCGCCGACCGCGACGAGCGACTTCCCCGTACCGGTCGGGGTCGACAGGATCAGGTTGTTGCCCGAGATGATCTCGATGACCGCCTCGTCCTGAGCGGGGTACAGGCGGATGCCCGTCGACTCCGCCCATTCGACGAACGCCAGGTAGACCGTGTCCGCGTCTGCTCCGGCGGGAGGGGCGGCGTCGAGGAGGGAAGGCATGATCCATCGATCATCCCATCCGGCGTCGGGGGGCTCGGCGCCGGAGAGCCCTGGCCCGGTATATTCGCGCGTCGCTCGCTAGGAGGCCGCACACGCCCGTGGCATCATCGACGGACGACCGGACGCGGTGGCCGCACCGCGAAGGAGGGACGACGATGTCTGACCAGATCTACACGTTCGCCGCACTCGGGGTGTACTTCGCGGCGATGCTGCTCATCGGCTGGATCGCCTTCCGGCGCACCGGCGACCACGAGGACTACATGCTCGGCGGACGCAACCTGCCGCCGTGGGTGGCCGCGCTCAGCGCCGGGGCCTCCGACATGTCGGGCTGGCTGGTGATGGGACTCCCCGGCGCGATCTACGTCTCCGGACTCATCGAGGCCTGGATCGCGATCGGCCTCACGATCGGCGCCTACCTGAACTGGCTGCTCGTCGCTCCGAGGCTCCGCGCTTACACGCAGGTCTCCCGGAACTCGATCACGGTGCCGAGCTTCTTCGAGAACCGCCTCCGCGATACGACGCGACTGCTGCGCGTGGTCTCCGGCGTCGTCATCCTCGTGTTCTTCACCCTCTACATCTCCTCGGGCATGGTGGCCGGAGGAGTCTTCTTCGAGAGCTCGTTCGACGGCGACTACCTCACCGGGATGCTGCTGGTCACGGGGGTCACCCTCGCGTACACGCTCTTCGGCGGGTTCCTCGGCGCGTCGCTGACCGACGTCGTCCAGGGGCTGATGATGGTGATCGCGCTGATCGTGATCCCCGTCGCCGCGATCGTCGCGATCGGCGGCCTGGCGGAGACGGGCGAGCTGATCAACGAGGTCGCGCCCGACCACCTCTCGCTGCTCTCCGGAACCGCGCTCACGGGCGGCACCATCCTCGCCATCGTCTCCTCGCTCGCGTGGGGTCTCGGATACTTCGGGCAGCCCCACATCATCGTGCGCTTCATGGCGCTGCGCTCGCCGCAGGAGGCCAAGAGCGCCCGGCGCATCGGCATCTCGTGGATGATCGTCTCCCTCGGCGGCGCGGTGCTCTCGGGTCTCGTCGGCGTCGCCTACATCGCCAAGACGGGCGTCGATCTGGCCAATCCGGAGACGGTCGTGCTGCTGATGTCGCAGACGCTGCTGCATCCGTTCGTCGCCGGGCTCGTGCTGGCGGCTGTGCTCGCCGCGATCATGAGCACGATCTCCAGCCAGCTGATCGTGTGCTCCTCGGCGCTGGTGGAGGATCTGTACGGGGTCTTCCGGCGCACGCCGCCGTCGCAGAAGACGCTCATGCTGATGGGGCGACTCGGGGTGCTCGGCGTCGCGATCGTGGCGGCGGTGCTGGCGATCACCCCGAACGACACGATCCTCGGGCTCGTCTCCTTCGCGTGGGCGGGGTTCGGAGCCGCGTTCGGCCCGGTCATCCTGCTGAGCCTCTACTGGCGCAAGCTCACCAACTGGGGCGCTCTGGCGGGGATGTTCGTCGGCGCGGCGACCGTGTTCATCTGGAAGGCACTGGATACCGGGCTCTACGAACTGCTTCCCGCCTTCGTGTTCGCCCTGATCGCTGCGGTCGCCGTGAGCCTGGTGACGTACCGGCACGACGACGAGATCCAGCAGGAGTTCACGGACACCGGGGCGATGGTGGCGCTGCCGCGCCCTCATGCCGTCGGCGACACCCCCTGATCCGCGTCCCGCCGCGCCTTCGCGCCTGTCGAGCTCAGGCAATCCCGCCGCATCAGGCGACTTTCGTCAGCATCCGCCTGATGCGGCGTGATCGCCTGATGCCGCGGGGCGGCGGGATGCGTCAGGAGGTGGCGGCGCGCAGCGCGATGCGGATCATGTCGCCGAACGTCTGCTCGCGCTCCTGCGCGGTGGTCTCCTCGCCGGTGACGATGTGGTCGCTGACCGTGCAGATCGCGAGGGCGCGGCGACCATGGAACGCCGCGAGCGTGTAGAGCCCGGCGGCCTCCATCTCCACGCCGAGGATGCCGTGCCGCACGAAAGGCTCCGTGAGCTCGGGGCGGGTGCTGTAGAACTGGTCGCTCGAGAACAGCTGTCCCACGTGCACGGTCGACTCGAGGGGCTCGGACTCGCTCGCCTCCACCGCGGCCCGCAGCAGCGAGAAGTCGGCGACGGGGGCGAAGTCGAGTCCGTGGAAGCGCACCCGGTTGATGCCCGAGTCGGTGCTGGCGCCGTTCGCGATGATGATGTCGCGGATCTTCACCCGCTCGGTCAGGGCGCCGCACGAACCGACACGCACGATGGTCTGCACGTCGTACTCGGTGAACAGCTCGTTCGCGTAGATCGCCATGGAGGGCTGCCCCATGCCCGAGCCCTGCACGGAAACGCGGTGCCCCTCCCAGGTGCCGGTGAAGCCCAGCATCCCGCGCGTCTGGCTGTACAGCTCCGCGTCGTCGAGGAACGTCTCGGCGATCCACTTCGCCCGCAGCGGGTCGCCGGGGAACAGGACGATGGGGGCGATCTGACCGGGTGCGGCGGCGATGTGCGTGCTCATGGCTTCAGCGTAGCCAGGTCCGCGTGCGCCGACTCAGGCGATGCAGCGGGATCAGGCGGATACGCGGGAGAAGTGCCTGATCCGGCGCGAATGCCTGATCCCGCGGGGGATGCCGCGCGTGCTCAGCCCTCGCGGCGGCGGACGATCTCGCCGATCCACAGCGGCGCGAAGGGCGAGGTGCAGCCGGGTGCGGTCGGGTAGTCGGCGAGCACCTGCAGCCGCTCGCCGATCTCGAGCGCTCTGGTGCGGAGCTCGGGATGGAAGATGCCGATGTTGGCGAGGGTCTCGTTCATCGCCCACTGCAGCCGCGACGGCGCGTCCTTCAGGTCGCGCTCGATCAGGTCCAGCAGGTGCGGGAGGTCGAGGCCGGCGGAGTCCTTCGTCACGCGCACGGTCGTGAGCGACCAGGCGGCGGCCGCGACGGTCGGATCGGCGTCGTCGAACCAGCGCAGACGCAACTCCTCCGCGTGCGGGCTCTTCTTGAGCACGTAGTTCACGAACCAGTCGTCGACCTTCGGCGGGAGGGGCTCACGCAGCATCGCGTCGAGCTCGTCCGCGGTGAACGCCCGCGGAGTGCAGATCAGCAGCGCCAGCAGCCGGGCCGGAGTCTCGCCGGTCGCCCACAGCTCCCGGGCGAGCGGCTGATCGGTCTTGATCCGCTTCGCCAGCGCCCGCAGCCTGCTCAGGTTCATGCCGTGGTCGTCGCCGCGCTTCTCGTTCGCGGCGCGCATCTTGGGGTCTTCCAGCGCTGCGAGCTCGCCCAGCGCCTCGGTCACGGTCATGTCCGCCATGCCACCAGCGTAGGACGGTCAGTCCTCGTCGAGCAGCTCGCCTCTGATCCGGCGCAGGTCCTCCATGAGGGAGCCGATCAGGATCCAGTGCTGCGAAGACGGCGGCCGGATCACGAGCGGAGCCGTGAGCGCGGGGATCGCGGAGGTCATGGCCTCCGGCTCCGGTGATGCGGCGGCGATCTGAACCGCGAGGCGGACATCGTGCCCGGCGCGGCGCAGCTGCTCGGCGATGGCGGCGACCGCCGGCTCCTCGCCGATCGAGTCGTCGTAGTGGTCGAAGTAGGCGCGGGTCATGCCGATCGTCTGCGTCACGATGGGGGAGAGCCGGTCGAGCAGCGCCCGCATCTCCTTCAGGTCGGCCCGGTGCGTCGAGCGCCGCGGGTTCAGGGTGAGCGACTCCTCCCCGGCGGCGATGGATGCCTCCGCCGCGTCCTTCATGGGGCGCAGCAGTCGCACCTCCAGCATCAGCTCCTGCAGCCGCGCCGGCGTCTGGGGTTCGGGCAGCGCGTCGGCGAGGCGGTCCAGGCTCGCCGCGAGTTCCCGCCCCAGCAGGCCGACGTCCCGGCGTGCCGGCTCGACCAGCACGGGCGGCACGATCAGGGCGTTCACCACGATGCCGATCACGACGCCGATCAGGGTCTCCACGATGCGGGCGAAGGCGTACTCCGGACTCGACGAACCCAGGGCCAGAACGAGCATGGCCGAGATCGCCACCTGGTTGCCGGTTCCCGGCGATGCGCGGAAGATCCAGGCCACGAGCATCGCGACCACGATCGCGAGCAGCACGATCCAGCTCGGCGACCCGAGCAGCAGGCCGAGAGCGACGGCGATCACGACGCCGACGATCACCCCGATGCTGCGCTCCAGGGCCTTCGACAGCGACTGGTTCACGCTGGGCTGCACCACGAGCAGCGCCGCGATCGCCGCGAAGACCGGCAGCTGCGCGGGGAACACCCACCCTGCGATGAGCCACGCGGCGATCGTCGCCGCGGCGGACTTGACCACCTGCAGCAGCGGGGAGCGCTTCGAGGCGCGGATCGCGGCGGGGATGCGCATGTCCTCCACGGTAGTCCCGCCGGTGCGACGTCGCCCACGCCGGAGCGGAGCGCCCGCGGCGGGGCATGATACGCGCCGCGGCGTATGCCGTCCATCGGGGTGGTGGATCGGCGGCGGGGGCACAGAGTGGGCCGTTCATCCCCGACGCCGAGGAGGCCGACATGTACTTCCATCTGCAGCAGCTCATCAACGAGATCGAGCCGGACGAGCCGGATCCCGCGGCGGCGAACGCCCTGCAGGAAGGGCTGGGAGGGCAGTTCGGCGAGATGCGCACGATGATGCAGTACCTCTTCCAGAGCATCAACTTCCGCGGCCCAGCCGGCAAGCCCTACCGCGACCTGATCCAGGGGATCGGCACCGAGGAGATCAGCCACGTCGAGCTCATCGGCACCACCATCTCGCGCCTGCTCGACGGCTCCCCCGCGTATCAGGGCAAGAAGGACGCCCCGGTCGACGCTCCCGGAGCCGGCGGCGCTGTCCCGCTGGAGATCGCCCTCGACCACAGCAACATCCACCACTACCTGGTGGGGGCGCAGGGCGCGCTGCCGGTCGACGCGGCGGGGAACCCGTGGATGGGCAGCTACGTCTACAACTCCGGCAACCTCGTGCTCGACCTGCTCTACAACCTGATGCTCGAGTCGACCGGGCGCCTGCAGAAGTGCCGGCTGTACGAGATGACGGCGAACAAGACCGCGCGCTCGACGATCTCGTACCTCATCGTCCGCGATCAGGCGCACGAGAACGCGTACGCGAAGGCACTGGAGACGCTCGGTGTGAACTGGCGGACCAGCCTGCCCATCCCCAAGACGAACGCCGAGAGCTTCCCCGAGGTCAAGCGCCTGCTCGATCTGGGGCTGCAGAGCAAGCAGTACTCGTTCGATCTCGACGACAGGTCGGAGGCCGGTCGCATCTTCCAGGGGATGTCCCCGTCGGGAGACGGCACGCATCTGGTCGCCGACGAGCAGGCGCCCGAAGGTGTGCCGTCGACGATCGCTCCTGAGCGTCCGGAGGAGTTCTCGCCCGGCGCGGACGCCGACCTGCAGGCCCTCATCGAGGCGACCGCCGAGATGGAGATGGCCGACATCGATGCGACGTTCGGTCGGATGTCGACCAGCTGAGCACATTCGCGGGATCGGCGGCGGATGTCAACCCCGTCGCCGATCTTCGCGATCACCGGCTGAATGGAACCACACGAACGACGAACAGTGAGGAGCATCCCATGGTGCAGATCATCGAGACCATCGACGTCGACGTTCCCGTCCGCACGGCATACAACCAGTGGACGCAGTTCGAGAGCTTCCCCAAGTTCCTCGACGAGGTCGAGTCGATCACCCAGATCGACGACACGCACACGCACTGGAAGGTGAAGGTCGGCGGCGCGACGCGCGAGTTCGACGCCGAGATCACCGAGCAGCACCCGGACGAGCGGGTCGCCTGGAACAGCGTCGGCGGCGAGACGGAGCACGCGGGGGTCGTGACCTTCCACAAGCTCACCGACACCTCCACGCGCGTGAGCGTGCAGCTGGACTGGGAGCCCGAGGGGCTGCTCGAGAAGCTCGGCTCACTGGTGGGTGCGGGATCGCACGCCGTGAAGAAGGACCTGGAGAACTTCAAGGAGTTCATCGAGGGCCGCGGTGTCGAGACCGGCGCCTGGCGCGGAGACGTGGACGCCTGACCGGAGATCAGATGCAGAGAGGGCCCGACGGCAGTGCGCCGTCGGGCCTTCTTCGTGCGGCAGGGGGGTCAGAGGAAGGGCTTCCCGCCGTCGGGGGCGCGTGCTTGCATGGGCGCATGGACCGGGATGAGCGGTTGCGCGCGGAGACGACGGCGGTCTGGGCGACCGTCATCTGCTTCGTGCTCGGCGCGGTCGTCGGCGGGCTTCTCCTGCGCGGCGATGCGCGTCCGCTGACCGGCGAGGCATCGCTCGCCGTGCCCGCCGCGACGGTCGCCGGTGCCGTCGCCGCCGCCGCGTTCCTCGCGAGCACGCTGATGCACCGCCGTGGGGAGACGACCCCGATGCCGCGGTGGCAGGCGGTGGTGTCCGACCTGTCGACCGGTGCGGTGACCATCGCGTTCGGCGCGGTCACCGCGGTGGGTGTGCTGCTCGCCGCGGAGGTTCTGTCGGCCGGGCTCGAAGGGCTCCGGCTCGCGGCGGTCGGCGGCGGGATCCTGACCGGCGTGGCCTCCGCCGTCGGAGGACGCTTCGCCTTCGGAGCGGGCGTCGAGCTGAGGACCGCCGACCTCGCAGCGCTCCTGTTCGGGTTCCTCGTGATCGGCACGCTGTTCGCCATGGTCACCGCGGCGGATCCGCGCTGGTGGGAGGCGAACTTCTCCCAGCTCGGGGTCGGCTGGGCGTTCAACGGCACCCTGGTCGTGGCGGGACTCCTGGTCGCGACCGTCGGCTCCTACATCGGCCGCGATCTGCACCGGTTGCTCGGCGACGGGGCTCTCGGGCGCGTGGCGGCGGTGGTCGCGCTGTGGGCGGTCACGGGTCTCGCGCTCGCCGCAGTCGGACTGCTGCCGCTGCACCGCGTGCCGGTCCCGCATGACATCGCCGCGTTCGCGAGCCTGGTGCTGTTCGTCGCGGCCGCGGCGTGGACGACCTCCGTGGTGCCGGACACCCCGCGCGCGCTGCTGCTCACCTCCGTCGGGGTCGGCGTGCTCGTCGCGGTCGCCGTGCTGCTGTGGATCCCGTTCGGTCTGTACTCGGCCACCGCGCTCGAGGCCGTGGTCGTGGGACTCGGGCTGCTGTGGATGGCGACGCTGGTCCGGGTGCTCGCCATCCTCACTCCGCCGCAGTCGCGGCCCTCCGCCCGCCGCACGCTGCGGTCGCACGCGTGAGGTCAGGCGATCACGCGGGATCAGGCCGTTCGCGCGTCCACCCGCCTGATGTGGCGTGACCGCCTGATTCCCGGTGGCATCCCTATGGGGAGAGCTCCGAAAGATAGGGCATCCGTCCGATGTGACGAGGGGGACTCAGAGCGGAATCTAGGGATACAGCAGATCGTCGAGGAGAACCCATGTACGAGCACCCGTATCTCAGCCAGCAGCTCACCCGCTTCGAGCAGGAGGAGCTGGAGCGCGCCGCCGCCCGACGCCTCTTCCTCGCCGAGCACGCCGACCAGATCGTGCCGCGTCCGGCCGGGGCGCTGCGGCGGATGCTGCAGCGACTGTTCGCGCGTCCCGCAGCCCGGCGGACCGGAGCGCGGGAGGCGGGGGCGAGCGCGCGGATCACGGTCGACCGCAGCGCCAGGCCGTGCGACACCGCCGCCGTCTCCGCACGGTGACGGCCGTCATCGCCGCGGAGCCGGGAGGCGCCCCGAATGTCGGTCGGGGGTGGGACGATGAATCCATGTCCTCCTCTCTGTCGAGCGTCGCGATGGTCGGCCGTGCGGCTGAGCTCGCCGAGCTGCGCCGGGTGTTCGCAGAGGTCCGCGACGGCGCCCCGGCCGCCGTGCTCGTGGAGGGCGAGGCGGGGATCGGCAAGTCGCGGCTGCTGCGCGAGTTCGCCGCCGAGATCGGACAGACCGCCGACGTGCACGTGGGATGGTGCCTCGACCTCGGCGCCTCGCGCACCCCGTACGGCCCTCTCACCGGCGTCCTGCGATCGATCGTCGCGCGCATGGGCGTGGAACACGTGCGTGAGTCGGTCGGCGTGGGCGCCGAGGCACTCGGCATGCTGCTGCCCGAGCTCGTCGATGCGCCGACCGAGCGGGAGCGCACCAGCCCCGAGCGCCTCCGCGACGCGATCGCCTCCCTGATCGAGGCGGCGGCCGAGCGCGCCCCGCAGGTGCTCGTGATCGAAGACCTGCACTGGGCGGACGAGTCGACCCTCGCGATCCTGTCCTTCCTGCTGCGGGCGCTCGGGCGCGGACGCATCCTGCTGCTGCTGACGTGCCGCACCGACGACGTGCGCCGCGGCGATGCCGTGAGCCGCTTCATCGGCGAGGCCACCAGGGCGCGGCTGCTCCAGCGGCTGACGCTCGGACGGCTCGACGACACGGCGGTGCGCGAGCTGGCCGAGCAGATCACGGGCACCCCGCTCACGGCGTCAGCGCTCGACCGGATGCAGGAGCGCGCCGAGGGCGTGCCCTTCTTCATCGAGGAGATCGCCGGATGCTCGCAGGGGCCGCTCCCCGACAGCCTGCGCGACCTTCTGCTCGCCCGCTTCGACCGTCTCGGCGACGACGCGCGCCGGGTGGTCCAGGTCGCGTCCGGGGCGGAGCGTCCGCTGTCGCACCCTCTCATCACGCGTCTGGTCGGCATGTCGGAGGAGCGGCTCGACGAGGCCATCCGCGAGGCCACGCGCAGCGGCATCCTCGTCGTGGTCGACGACGACTACCGCTTCCGGCACGCCCTGCTGCGCGAGGCGGTGCACGACGACCTGCTTCCCGGGGAGCGCGCGCGCCTGCACCGCTCGTACGCCGAGGCGCTGGAGGCCCACTGCGCGGAATCCGAGAGCGGTGACGCCGCCGCGCTCGCGTATCACTGGCAGCTCGCGCAGGACGATCGGAAGGCGCTGATCGCCGCCGCGGAAGCGATGCGTCAGGCGAAGGCGCAGTACGCGTTCGCGAGCGCCGCGCGCTTCGGCGAGCTCGTGCTCGAGCTGTGGCCGCTGGTCCCCGATGCCGCCGAGGCGGCGGGAACGGCCCGCCTCGACCTGCTTCTGGTCCTGGGGTCGATCCTGCGCAACGCCGGCGACGGCGAGCGCGCGCTCGCGGTGGCGAACGTCGCCCTGGCCGAGGTCGATCCGCAGACCGTCGATCCGCGGCTGCACGCGCGGCTGCTGCGCAACAAGGCGCTGTACCTGGTGAACCTGGGGCGTCTCGGTGCGATCCCGCTCCTGCAGGAGGCGCTGGCCATCGCGGAAGAGCATGTGCACGACGAGGTGTTCCGCGCCGAGCTGCTCAACCAGCTCGCGAGTCGCCGCATGATCGCGGGCGACCGGGTGGAGGCCATCCGGCTCGCCGACGAAGCCGAACAGGCGGCGGCCGGGGCGGCGACCACGGATCAGCTGTCCATCGCCGCGAACGTGCGCGGGGGATCCCTGGCTCACCTCGGGCAGGTCGACGCGGGTGTGCGCGAGTACGAGCGCGCCCGCGACCTCGCCGCAGGGTCGACCGCCGAGATGCGGTACCGCGTCAACTACTCCGACCTGCTGACGCTGCTCGGGCGCTACCGGGAGGCGGTCGACGTGGCGGAGGAGGGGCTGCGCCGCGCACGAGAACTCCGCGTCGAGCGCACCTCGGGTTCGATCATGGCGCAGAACATGGTGGTGCCGCTGTTGGAGCTGGGTGAGATCGACCGCGTCGAGGAGATGCTCGCGCGCGATTTCATGCAGGGCACGCTGCGGGTCTTCCGGATGTACATGAGCATGACCCGCGTGCGGGTGCTGGCGTGGCGCGGCCGCGCGACGGAGGCGGCGGAGCTGCTGCAGGACTGGTTGCCCGCGTTCGAGGAGACGGGCGTCTCGGAGCGGCAGATCTGGTACGACCGGGTGATGATGCAGGTCGCGGTGGCGGAGAGCCGCGGCGACCTCGGGGATGCGCTCGACACGATCCGGGAGATGATCCGCGACGAGCGGCCCGCTCTGCTGCACCAGCGCCGACTGCTGCTGGAGGGGGCGGCGCTCATCGCCGAGCTGCGGGCGGACGGCGTCGACACGGCAGCGGCGCGCGAGGAGATCAGCGCCGCGTGGCTCGCTCAGCCCGCGCAGCTCCAGGGCGACGCGTGGTCGATCGTGCTCCACGCCCTGCTCGACCCGACCGCCGACGCACTCGATCACGCCCTCCGCTGTGCGGCCGGAGACGATGTGCCGGTGACTTTCCGCGTGGTGCTCCACATCGAACGGGCCCGGCTGCACGTGGGCGAGGGCGATCGCACGGCGGCCTCGCTCGTCCTGGCGGAGGCCGCCCGCATCGCCGAATCCCTCGGGCACGTGCAGCTGCAGCTCGCGGTGGAGCGGTTCGCCACGAACGCCGGGCTGGCCGTGCGCCTCGTTCCGCAGTCCTCCGCCGGGACCGAGGCCGACGCCCTGACGGCACGCGAGCGGCAGGTGCTCGACCTCATCGCCGAGGGGCTGAGCAACCGGCAGATCGCCGAGCGGCTGTTCATCAGCGTGAAGACCGTGAGCGTGCACGTGTCGGCCGTGCTGCGCAAACTCGGCGTGAGCACGCGCACCGAAGCCGCACTCCGGCAGAAGAATCCGAATCTCCGGACTGACCGTCAGCCTGTCGTGGTAGCGTGACAGAGCGCGCGTGTCGGATGTTCCGGCACGGTGCAGGCTGTGAGAACAGCCGTTCAACAGAAAGTAGAAAACACATGGCCACTGGCACTGTGAAATGGTTCAACTCGGAGAAGGGCTTCGGCTTCATCGCTCCCGATGACGGCTCGGACGACCTCTTCGCCCACTACTCGGCTATCGCCGGCTCCGGTTTCAAGGAGCTCCGCGAGAACCAGAAGGTCGAATTCGACGCTGAGCGTGGCCCCAAGGGCATGCAGGCGGCGAACATCCGCGCTCTCTGAGCGCGCGCTGACTTCCTGAAGCCGGCCGGATCCTCACGGATCCGGCCGGCTTTTCGCATGTGGTCGAGGTGAGGTTCACCTAACCTCCGTGTTAGATTAGGCCAGGCTTACCAAAGGCCGAGGCGCGTTCTGCGCCGCTCACCCGAAACCACACCGAAGGGAACGCCTGTGCGCATCTCTCGAATCCTCGCCATCGGCGCGGCCGCCGCGCTCGCCGTCGGCCTCTCCGCCTGCGCCTCCTCCGCGCCGGAGTCGACGGCCCCGTCCGGCGGCAACCCGGCTTCCGACGACGCGTTCCCGGTCACGGTCGAGCACGTCTACGGCGAGACGACGATCTCGGAGAAGCCCGAGCGCGTCGCGACGATCGCGTGGGCGAACCACGAGGTGCCGCTGGCCCTGGGCATCGTGCCCGTCGGCATGAGCAAGGCCACCTGGGGAGATGACGACGACAACGGCGTGCTGCCCTGGGTCGAGGAGAAGCTCGACGAGCTGGGGGCCGAGACCCCCGTGCTGTTCGACGAGACGGACGGCATCGACTACGAGGCCGTCGCCGACACCGAGCCCGACGTGATCCTCGCCGCCTACTCCGGCCTCACGCAGGAGGAGTACGACACCCTCTCCAAGATCGCTCCGGTCGTCGCCTTCCCCAAGGTCGCCTGGGGCACGTCGGTCGACGACATGATCGAGCTGGACTCCAAGGCGCTCGGCCTCGAGAAGGAGGGCGAGGCGCTCATCGAGCAGCTGCACGCCGATGCCGACAAGGCGCTCGAGGAGAACAGCATCCTGAAGGACAAGAAGGTCCTCTTCTCCTACATCGATCCGACCGACCTCAGCCAGGTCGGCTACTACACCGCGATCGACACGCGCCCCGGGTACCTGCACGAACTCGGACTGCCGCTGCCGGCGATCGTCGAGGAGAACAAGGACAGCACGCAGTTCTACCTGAGCGTCAGCGCCGAGGAGGCGCAGAAGTTCGACGACGTCGACCTGTTCATCACCTACGGCGACGACTCGATCATCCCCCTGCTGCAGGCCGACCCGCTGCTGTCGAAGATCCCCGCCATCGCCGAGGGTCGCATCGCGGTCCTGCCGGACGCCACCCCGATCGCCGCGTCGGCCAACCCGTCGCCGCTGTCCATCCCGTGGGGGCTGAGCGACTACCTCGGACTCCTGGCCGCACCGCTCGCTCCGTAATCGCTCGATCCGCCTCCGCGGAGTGACGTAGTGACCACAGCAACCGTCCTCGCACCGGACGCCGCAGACCTGCGGCGTCCGGTGCTCCGGCGCACCCTCTGGCTGGTCATCGGGGCGGTCGTCCTCCTCGTGCTGTGCGTGATGTCGATCTCCTTCGGGGTGCGGGCGGTCACGGTCGACGACATCGTCGCCGCGCTCAACGGACACACCGATACCATCGCCCAGGCCGCGATCGTCAAGCGCATCCCCCGCACGGTGCTCGCCCTCCTCGTCGGGGCGGCGCTCGCCCTCGCCGGCGCGACCATGCAGGCGGTGACGCGCAACCCCATCGCCGACCCCGGCATCCTCGGCGTCTCCAACGGCGCGTCGCTCGCCGTCGTCCTCGGCATCGCGTTCTTCGGTCTCGCGAACCCGTACGGCCAGATGGCCTTCGCGATCGCCGGGGCAGGCCTCGCCGCCGTGTTCGTGTACGCCGTGGGCTCGCTCGGGCGCGGCGGAGCCACGCCGCTCAAGCTCGCACTCGCCGGCGCCGCCACCTCCGCCGCCTTCGCCTCGCTCATCAGCGCGGTCATGCTGCCGCGGGTCGACCTGCTGCAGACCTTCCAGTCCTGGCAGATCGGCGGGGTCGGCGGGGCGGAGTGGCCGCGCATCGCCCTCACCGCCCCGGTCCTCGCCGTCGGCGCCCTCATCTGCTTCCTGTGCGCGCGGGGGATGAACTCTCTCGCGCTGGGCGACGAGATGGCCAAGGGGCTCGGCGAGAACGTGTTCCGCACGCGCATGATCTCCGCGCTCGGCGCGGTGATCCTCGCCGGAGCCGCGACCGCGATCGCCGGGCCCATCGGATTCGTGGGCCTGATCATCCCGCACGTGTGCCGCATGCTCGTGGGGACCGATCACCGCTGGCTGCTGCCGTTCTCGGCCATCGCCGGAGCCGCGCTGCTGACCGCGAGCGACATCGTCGGCCGGGTCATCGCGCCGTCGTCCGAGGAGATCCAGGTCGGCATCATCACGGCCGTCATCGGCGCCCCGTTCTTCATCTGGATCGTCCGCCGGCAGAAGGTGCGTGAGCTGTGAGCATGACGGAGCACACCGAGCACACCGAGCACACGCTCGAGCGGGTGGATGAGCCCGCCGCGACGAGGGTCGCGCGCATCGTGGCAGGACGGCGTTCGCGTCACCGTCGCCACGCCGTCGCGACGATCGTCCTCGGCATCGTGCTGTTCGTGCTCTTCGCGGTCGCCCTGATGGTCGGCAACACGTTCTACACGCCCGATGAGGTGATCCGCGTCATCCTCGGCGAGACCGTGCCCGGCGCCTCCTTCACCGTCGGCGACCTGCGCCTGCCGCGCGCGGTCCTGGCCGTCCTCACCGGGATCGGCTTCGGCATGGCCGGCGTGTGCTTCCAGACCATGCTGCGCAACCCGCTCGCCTCGCCCGACATCATCGGCATCTCGAACGGAGCCGGCGCGGCCGCGGTGTTCGGGATCGTGGTGCTGTCACTCAACGGTCCGGTCGTCTCGCTGTTCGCCCTCGGCGGCGCGATCGTCACGGCCCTGGCGATCTACCTGCTCTCCATCAAGGGCGGCTTCGCCGGTACCCGCCTCATCCTGATCGGCATCGGCGTCGCCGCCATGCTGCAGAGCGTCATCTCGTACCTGCTGTCGCGCGCGGCGAACTGGGACATCCAGACGGCGATGCAGTGGCTGACCGGAAGCCTCAACAACGCCTCCTGGGAGCGGGTGCTGCCGATGGCGATCGCCGCGGCGGTGATCGTGCCGCTGATGCTCTCTCAGGGCCGCGCGCTGGGCGCCCTGCAGCTCGGCGACGACTCGGCCGCCGGCCTCGGCATCCGGGTGAACGCGACGCGGCTCCTGCTCATCCTCGGTGCGGTCGCCCTGCTGGCGTTCGCCACCGCGGCGACCGGGCCGATCGCGTTCGTCGCCTTCATGGCGGGACCGATCGCCGCGCGCATCACCGGCCCCGGCGCCAACCTGCTGCTGCCGTCGGCGTTCGTCGGCGCGGTGCTCGTGCTCGGCGGAGACCTGGTCGGCCAGTTCGTCTTCGGCACCCGCTACCCGGTCGGCGTCATCACCGGTGTCGTCGGCGCGCCTTACCTGATCTACCTGCTCATCCGCACCAACCGCTCCGGGGGTTCGCTATGACCGTGTCCCACAGCCTGTCGGCCGACGGGGTGACGCTCGCCTACGGCGACCGCACCGTCATCGACGGACTCGACCTGCAGATCGCACCAGGGAAGATCACGACCATCGTGGGGGCGAACGGATGCGGCAAGTCGACGCTGCTGCGCTCGCTCGCCCGGCTGCTGTCGCCGACCGCCGGACAGATCGTGCTCGACGGGAGGTCGGTGCACACGCGGCCCACCAAGGAGGTCGCGCGCATCCTCGGGCTGCTTCCCCAGTCTCCCGTCGCGCCGGAGGGCATCGCCGTCGCCGACCTCGTCGGCCGCGGCAGGCACCCGCATCAGAAGATGCTCGCCCGGTGGAGCACGCACGACTACGAGGTGGTCGCCGACGCCCTCGACGCGACCGGCATCACCGAGCTCGCGGACCGCAGCGTCGACGAGCTCTCCGGCGGCCAGCGGCAGCGGGTGTGGATCGCGATGGCCCTCGCGCAGGAGACAGACATCCTGCTGCTGGACGAGCCGACCACCTTCCTCGATGTCGCCCACCAGGTGGAGGTGCTCGACCTGCTCACCGACCTGAGCGTCTCGCGCGGCACGACCATCGTGATGGTGCTGCACGACCTCAACCTCGCCGCGCGCTACGCCGACGAGCTGGTCGCCATGAAGGACGGACGCGTGCACGCCGTCGGAGCCCCGCAGGACGTCGTCACCGCCGAACTCGTCGAAGAGGTCTTCGGCCTCGCCAATCAGATCACCATCGACCCGGTCTCCGGCAAGCCGATGGTCACACCCATCGGGAGGCACCATGTCCGCTGAGACCACCACGACCGAGCGCCCGACGTACATCCTCACCCGCGCCGAGGTGCGGGCCGTCGCCCGCGTCTCCCCGTCCTTCGTGCGGGTCACCTTCGGCGGCGACGAGCTGTTCGAGTTCGGCACCCCCGGCGAGGTGTTCGACAGCCGGGTCAAGCTCGTCTTCCCGCCCGCATCCGGCGTGCTCCCCGACCTCGACCGGAGCTCGGACAGCTGGTGGCAGGCGTTCCTCGCCGTCCCGGAGGCCGAGCGCGGGTCGATGCGCACCTACTCGGTCCGGGAGCTGCGGCTCGATGCGGACGGTGGCACGGAGGTGGACATCGACTTCGTGCTGCACCTCGAGCCCGGGCTCACCGGTCCCGCATCGCTGTGGGCGAGCCGGGCCGCGGTCGGGCAGGAACTGTACCTCGTCGGACCCCGCCGCGGCGTCGACGTCGATGCGCACGGGGGAGCGGAGTACGCGCCGGGCACCGCCGACTCGGTCGTGCTGGCCGGGGACGAGACGGCCGCTCCGGCGATCGCCCGCATCCTGGAGGACGCCCCCCGCGACCTGCGCGGCGTGGCCTTCATCGAGGTGCCCTCGCCCGCCGACATCCTGCGCATCGAGGCGCCCGCGGGCGTGGAGGTGCACTGGCTGCCGCGGGATGCGGGGGAGCCGCACGGTCTGCGCCTCATCCCCGCGGTGCTCGGATACCTCGGCGACGCCGATGCCACCGACGCGATCAGCGTGACCGACATCGACAGTGAGGACCTGCTGTGGGAGACCCCGGAGTATTCGGGTCTCGGGGAGGACCTCGCACCGCGGACCGCTCCGGCCGAGCGCTACTTCTGGATCGCAGGGGAGAGCGGCGTCGTCACCACGCTGCGCCGCCACCTGGTCAAGGACCTCGGCATCGACCGCGGGCAGGTCGCGTTCATGGGCTACTGGCGCCGCGGCGTCGCCATGCGGGGCTGAGATGACCGACACCGTGGATCGCCACAGCCTGGAGGGGGAATCCCTCGTCCTCGGCTACGGCCGCACCCGCGTCGTGCACGACGTCTCCCTGCGCCTCGCGCCAGGCCGGGTGACCGCGCTGATCGGGCCCAACGGCAGCGGGAAGTCGACCGTCCTCCGCGCCCTCGCGCGGCTGCACCGCATCGAGGCGGGGACCGTGCGCGTCGGCGGCGCGGAGAAGCGCGACGCCGCCGCCCTCTCCGCCAAGGAGTTCGCGAAGACCGTCGCGATGCTGTCGCAGTCCCGGCCGCACCCGTCGGGGATCGAGGTCTCCGACGTCGTCGCGTACGGGCGGCACCCGCACCGCGGACGCTTCTCCGGCGTGAGCGACGCCGACCGTGGCGCCGTGGCGCGTGCCCTCGCCCTCACCGGCCTCTCCACCATGGCCGCCCGCCCGGTCGACCAGCTCTCCGGCGGCGAGCTGCAGCGCGTGTGGCTGGCGACCGCGCTCGCCCAGGACACCGGGGTGCTGCTGCTGGACGAGCCGACCAACCACCTCGACCTGCGCTACCAGGTGGAGACCCTCGACCTGGTGCGGGAGCTCGCCGACGACCACGGCACCGCGCTCGGCGTCGTGCTGCACGACCTCGACCACGCCGCCTCGGTCGCCGACGACGTCGTGCTGATGCACCGAGGGCGGGTGCACGCGGCGGGGGCTCCCGCCGAAGTCCTCACCGGCGAGAACCTGTCGCACGTGTACGGCCTGCGCATCGACACCGCCCTCGACGAGGAGACCGGCCTGGTGCGGGTGCGTCCGCGCGGCCGCCACCACGGTCGCCTCCGCACTCCCTCCGCCTCCTGATCCCGACCCCTGAAGGAACCACCGATGAAGAAGACCCCCCTCGCCGTGCTCGCCCTCGGCGGCGCCCTCACCCTCGCGCTCGCCGGCTGTGGCACCACGCAGACGCCGTCCGCCCAGGGATCGGACGCCCCGACCTCGACGAGCGCGGGCTGCACGGACGACACGACGAGCACCTCGACCGGGGCGGTCTCCGTCACCGACGACCTCGGCCGCACGGTCGAGCTCGACAAGCCGGCCGAGCGCATCGCGGTGCTCGAATGGCAGCAGATCGAGGACGCCCTGTCGCTCTGCGTCACGCCGGTCGCGGTGGCCGACGCCGAGGGCTACAGCACCTGGGTGACGGCCGAGGAGCTGCCGGAGGGCGTCGTCGACGTGGGCACCCGCCAGGAGCCGAACCTGGAGACGCTGTTCGGCACCGACCCCGACCTCGTGATCGTCGAGGTCAACGCCGCGGACGACCCCATCGTCGCGCAGCTCGAGGCCTACGACGTGCCCGTGCTCGCGACGGTCGGCGCCGATGCGAAGGACCCGATCGCCAAGATGCTGAACACCTTCGACCTCATCGCGCAGGTCACCGGCCGCGAGGAGCGCGCCGAGGTCGTCACCGACGCCTTCCAGGAGCACCTCGACACCGCGAAGGCCGAGCTCGCCGACCGCGACCTCGCCACCACCGACTTCGTGTTCTTCGACGGCTGGGTCGACGGCGGCAACGTGGCGCTGCGTCCGTTCGGCCAGGGCTCGCTCGTCGGCGAGGTGGGCGAGGAGCTCGGGCTGACGAACGCCTGGACCGGGGAGGTCGACCCCGTGTACGGCCTCGGGCAGACCGATGTCGAGGGCATGACGACGGTCGGCGACGCGAACCTGTTCTACACCGGCACCGAGGACCCGGATTCGGAGAGCTTCGTCGACGCCCTCGCGGACAACCCCGCCTGGACCTCGCTCCCCGCGGTGGCGGAGGACCGCCTGACCGCGTTCCCGGCCGGCATCTGGACCTTCGGCGGCCCGCGCTCGACCGCGCAGATCATCGACGGCTACGTCGAGGTGCTCTCGAAGTGACGGAGACCCTCCGCCTCGACGACACGACGGCGACCGCGGAGCCCGCCGCTCCGCCGTCCGCCGTCCCCGTGGGGGCGGAGGGTCGGAAACCGGCGGTGTGGACGGGCGTCGGTGTGCTCATCGCGCTCGCCGTCGTGCTGGTCGCGGTCGCCTGCTGGCACCTCACGCAGGGCACGAGCGGCGCCGTGTTCGCCGACACCGACGTCCTCTGGGGTTCGCGGGTGCCGCGGCTCGCCGCCGGCGTCGCGGTGGGCGTGGCCCTCGGCGTCGCCGGCATCCTGCTGCAGTCCCTCGCCCGCAACGCCCTCGCGTCGCCGGACACGCTCGGGGTGACCGCCGGAGCCTACCTCGCCGTCACGGCGCTCGCCGCGTTCGGGATCGCCGTGCCGGTGTGGGCCTCCGGCGCGGTGGCGTTCGCGGGCGGCATCGTCGCCGCGGGCATCGTGCTCGGACTCGCCGGCGGGGCGGGGTCGTCCACGACCCGCCTCATCCTCGCGGGCACCGCGCTGGCGCTCGCCTTCCAGGCCGCGACCTCGACCCTGCTCATCCTGTTCGACGAGGAGACCAAGGGACTGCTGGCGTGGGGAAGCGGGAGCCTGTCGCAGCTCGGACTCACCGCGTTCCTGCAGGCGGCGCCGGTCGTCGTAGTCGTCACGGTGCTGGCCCTCGTCCTCGCGCGGCGCCTCGACATCCTGTCGCTGGGAGACGACACCGCCTCGTCGCTCGGCGTGCCGATCCGGTCGACCAGGGCCATCGGGATCCTGCTCGCGGTCACCCTGACGGCGGTCGCGGTGACCCTCGCCGGGCCGATGGGATTCGTCGGGCTGTGCGCGCCGGTGCTCGCGCGCCTGCTGACCCGGGTGGTGCCGAGCCTGAACCGCCATGTGCTGCTGATCCCCGCGGCCGGCCTCCTCGGCGCGCTCGTCGTCATCCTCTCCGACGCCCTCCTGCGCGCGCTCATCGGCGCGGAGGCCGCGATCCTCATCCCGACCGGCGTCGCGACGACGCTGCTCGGCGCGATCGTGCTCGTGCTCATGGCCCGACGCCTCCGCGACGCCGGCCCCACGCGCGAGCCTCCGCGGGTGCGCTTCGGCGTCCGCAGCCGTCTGCGCTTCCGGATCACCCTCGCCCTCGTCGCCCTCGGCGTGGTCGGGGTGCTGCTGCTCGGACTGCTGGCCGGCCATACCTGGCTGCTCACCGGCGACATCGCGCTGTGGCTGCAGGGGCAGGCTCCCGCGCCGATCGCCTTCGCCCTCGACGAGCGGGCGCCGCGGATCGTGGCCGCCGTGGTCGCCGGCGCCGCGCTCGCGCTCTCCGGCGCCGTGATCCAGGGCGTGAGCCGCAACCCGCTGGCGGACCCCAGCATCCTCGGCGTCACCGGCGGCGGCGGGCTCGGCGCGGTGCTGGTGCTCACGAGCATCACGTCGTCGACGGGCGGGATGATCGCGGGAGCCGTCACCGGTTCGCTGCTCGCCTTCGCCCTCGTCTATCTGCTGTCGTGGCGGGGCGGCCTGAATGCGGACCGGTTCCTGCTGATCGGCATCGGGGTGTCGTACTTCACGGTCTCCCTCACGACCTTCTTCCTGCTGCGGTCGAATCCGTGGGACACCCCGAAGATCTACACCTGGCTCTCCGGGACGACGTACGGGCGGGTGTGGGAGCAGGTCATCCCGCTCGCGATCGTCCTCGTGATCGCGGTGCCGTTCGTGGTGATGAGTCGCCGGGAGCTCGATGTGCTGTCGCTCGATGAGGACACGCCGCGACTGGTCGGCATCCGCCTGGAGCCCGTCCGGCTGACGCTGCTGCTGGTGGCGGCGATCCTCGCGGCGCTGAGCGTGACGGCGATCGGGGTCATCGGCTTCGTGGGGCTCGTGGCCCCGCACGCCGCGCGGGCCCTGGTGGGGGCCCGGCACTCGCGGGTCATCCCGACGGCGGTGCTCCTCGGCGGGCTGCTCGTGGGCATCGCGGACACGATCGGCCGGACGGTGATCGCCCCCGCGCAGCTTCCGGCGGGTCTCGTGGTCGCGCTGATCGGCGCCCCGTACTTCGTCTGGCTGCTCTGGCGCTCCCGCTGACCCGCGTCGAATCGCCCGGATGGCCCCATCTCCGGGGGAAACGGGGCCATTCGGGCGATTCGAACGAGGGTTACTTCGCCAGGAAGGACTTCAGCGCGGCGTTGACCTCGTCGGCGTGGGTCCAGAGGAGGCCGTGCGGGGCGCCCTCGACCTCGACGTACTCGGCCTCCGGAACGGCCTGGTGGAACCGGCGGGCGGTGGCGTCGATCGGAAGGATGTTGTCCTTCGTGCCGTGCAGGATGAGCGTGGGCTTGCCGGCGGCGCGGACGGCCTCGACATCTCCGCGGAAGTCCTCGATCCAGGCGGGGACGACCGCGTAGGCGGCGACAGGGGCGCTGCCGACGGCCACGTTCCAGCTGCCGGTGACGGCCTCCTGGCTGATGCGGGATCCGAGGTTCTCGTCGAGGTTGTAGAAGTCGTTGTAGAACTGCGTGAACCAGGCGAAGCGGTCGCCCTTGGCGGCAGCTTCGATCCCGTCGAAGACATCCTGCGGCACGCCCTCGGGGTTGTCGTCGCGCTGCACGAGGAACGGCTCGAGCGAGGCGAGGAAGGCGAGCTTGGCGACGCGGTCGTGTCCGTAGCGGGCGACGTAGCGGGCGAGCTCTCCGGTGCCCATCGAGAAGCCGACGAGAACGACGTCGCGCAGGTCGAGGGTCTCGAGCACGGTGTTCAGATCGGCGGCGAAGGTGTCGTAGTCGTAGCCGGCTCCGACCTTGGACGACTGGCCGAAGCCGCGGCGGTCGTAGGTGATGACGCGGTAGCCCTGGGCGAGGAGCTCCCTGGTCTGGCGCTCCCAGCTGTGTCCGTCGAGCGGGTAGCCGTGGATCAGCACGACGGGCTGGCCGGCTCCCTGGTCTTCGTAGTAGAGCTCGATCGGGGTGCTGTTCTCGTTTCCGACGGTGATGTAACCCATGATCCTGTCCTTTCGGTTCCGGTGAGAACGATCGTTCTCGCTCGATATGATCAACATAGAGAACGTTCGTTCTCGTGTCAAGTAAACTTCTGGGTATGACCGAAGACGACGCCCGCGAGCGCATCCTCTCCGCCGCGGAGGAGCTCTACTATCGCAAGGGCTACGCCGCCGTGGGTATGGACGAGCTCCGCTCTGCCGCCGGCGTGTCGCTGCGCCGGCTGTACTCGCTCTTCCCTGCGAAGACCGACATCGTCACGGCCGTCCTCGCTCGCAAGCACTCCCAGTGGGAAGCCGGACTCTCCGGCGCAGTGGCGGATGCCGGCGACGACCCGCGCACGCGACTCCTCGCGGTGTACGGATACCTCGAGAACTGGTTCTGCGCCGACGACTTCCGCGGGTGCGCGTTCATCAACGCGTTCGGCGAGCTCGGCGGCACGAATCGCGAGGTCGCCGCGATCGTCCGGGCGCACAAGGCGTCGTTCCAGCAGTACATGGCGGAGCTCGTCGCAGCGACCGGTGCTCCCGCCGCCTTGGCGGCTCAGCTGTCCATCCTCGCCGAGGGTGCCCAGAGCACGGCGGCGATCTCGGCCGATCCGGATGCCGCGGTGCACGCGCGGCGCGCGGCCGAGGTCCTGATCGACGCCGCCGTCCCCCACTCCTGACCCTCGGCGCTGATCCCACCGCCGCCCGCACGGATGTCGGGCGTTCGGACGGATGTCGGGCGAAGCGGCGGCGTGCAGCCCGACGGGTGCTCATCCGTCCGACATCTGTCCACGCCGTCCGTCCGCTCGAGCCATATGGCTAACCTGGTTAGCGACATGGCTGTCGGCTGTCAAGGCGGGTGTGGGCGACGGGGAGGGCACCTAGGGTCGGGGCATGGAATCACGCACGAGGGGCATCGCTCGCCAGTCGCTCATCATCGCCGCGGCCGTCTTCATGCTGATCGCGGCTGCGGTCGGCGGAGGGGCCTTCGGCGGCGCGTCCGTCGACGAGCTGCAGAACGGTGCGCTGTCGGCCGAGGGGTCGTACCTCGCCCCGGCCGGACCGGCGTTCTCGATCTGGTCGCTCATCTACCTCGGGCTGATCGCCTACACCGTGTGGCAGGCGCTCCCGGCCCAGCGGCAGGACGCCCGGCAGGAGGCGGTGGGCGGATGGATCGCGGCATCCATGGTGCTCAACGGGCTGTGGCTCGTCACCGCTCGCTACCTGACGCTGTGGCTGACCGTCCTGGTCATAGCGGCGCTCGTCGCCGTCCTCGCTCGGGTGATCGTGATCCTGGGACGCTTCCCGGCCCGCAACCTCGTCGACCGGATCCTCACCGACGGGGCGAACGGACTGCACTTCGGCTGGGTCACGATCGCGACTGTGGCCAACACCGCCGCCTGGCTCACCCAGATCGCCCCGTCGAGCTGGGGCGAGGCCGCCGATGTCTGGGCGGTCGCGGTGCTGGCCGTGGTGCTGGTGATCGGCGTCGCGGCGGCGTGGTCCACCGGGCGCATCGCCCCCGCCCTGGCCACCGCCTGGGGCCTGGCCTGGCTCGCGGTCGGTCGGCTGACGGGCGAGCCCGAGAGCACGCCCACCGCGGTGACGGCGATCGTCGTCGCGGTGCTGCTCGTGCTCGCCGGTGTCGTGGCCGTGCTCCGTCGGCGTCGCGTCGCCGGTGCGCACGACCGCGCCCCGCTGGGTCGCTAGAGCACCAGCCGGTAGCCCATCCCCGACTCGGTCAGCAGGTGGGCGGGCGCTCCGGGCTCCCGCTCGAGCTTCTTCCGCAGCTGCGACATGTACAGGCGCAGGTAGCCGGAATCGGAGACCTGCTCGCTGCCCCAGATCTCCTTCAGCAGATCCTGGCGGGTGACCAGCGCGCCGGGATGCCGGGACAGGTGCTCGAGCATCCGCCATTCCGTCGGCGTCAGGTGCACGCGCGTGCCGCCGCGCGTGACGGTCTTGGTCGAGAGGTCGACGACGACGTCGCCGAAGGCCACCGTGGACTCCCCGCCTGCCGGGACGGAGCGACGCGACAGCGCCCGCAGCCGCGCCAGCAGCTCGTCGACCTGGAAGGGCTTGGTCACGAAGTCGTCGGCGCCCGCGTCGAGAGCCTCGACCTTGTCGGCGGAGCCGGTGCGGCCGGACACCACGATGATCGGCACGTTCGTCCATCCGCGCAATGCCTGGATGACCTCGATGCCGTCGAGGCGGGGCATGCCGAGGTCGAGCATGATGAGGTCGGGGTGCGTCTGGGCGGCGGTCGCGATGGCGGCCGCGCCGTCCGGTGCCACGACGACGTCGTAGCCGTGTGCGGCGAGGGTGATGCGCAGGGCGCGCACCATCTGCGGGTCGTCGTCGGCGATGAGCAGCTTCACTCCGAGCCTTCCGTGTCGCGGGGTCCTGCAGCCAGCGGCAGGGAGATGACCATGGTGAGGCCCCCGCCCGGGGTGTCCTCGGGTGTCAGGGTACCGCCCATGCCCTCGGTGAATCCGCGCGACAGGGCGAGACCGAGACCGAGCCCTGTCGTGTTGTCGGTGTCGCCGAAGCGCTGGAACGGCTGGAAGATGCGGTCGCGTCGCTCGGGTGAGACGCCGTCTCCGCGGTCGATGATGCGGATCTCGGCGCGGTCGCCGAGGGCGCTCGTCGACACGATGACGCGTGAACCGTCGGGGGCGTGCCGGTGGGCGTTGGCGATCACGTTGACCAGCACGCGCAGGAGCAGCACGGGGTCGGCGTGCAGCGGCGGAAGGTCGGGGTCGAGGGCCAGTTCGACGTCGGAGGGGCCGAGGCCCAGCTCGTCGACGGCCGCGAGCACGATGCCGGCGGCATCCATCCGGGACGACGACACGGCGAGCACCCCGGCCTGCACGCGGCTCACGTCGAGCAGATCCGTGACGAGCGTAGACAGCGTCGCGAGACTCTCGTCGGCGGTCGCGAGCAGCTCTTCGCGATCGGATGCCGACAGGCGGTGGGCGGCGCGGAGGCCGCCGATGGCCGCGACGGCCGAGGCCAGCGGGCGTCGCAGATCGTGGCTCACGGCCGACAGCAGGGCGCTGCGCACCTGATCGGTCTCGGCCAGCGCCTCGGCTTCCCGCGCGGTCGCCCGCAGGTCGGTGTGCTCGATTGCCGCGGAGAGCTGGGCGACGATCGCATCCAGCAGCCGCCGCTCGGGTCCGGCGAGCGGTTCGCCGTTCAGCTCCAGCACGGCGCGGGGACCGCCGCCCGTGGCCACGCCGACCGGGATGGTCGTGGCGCGTCCGTCGGCCACGGGCTCGCCGTCGCTCGCGAGCACCTCGCCGTCGGGTGCGATCAGCCGCACGCCGCTGAGTCCGAACGCTTCTCGGGTGCGGCTGACCAGCGCGAGCACGGCGTTGTCGCCGCGGAGCACATTGCCGGCGACGGCGGCCAGCAGCTCGGCCTCCGCGGCAGCGCGCTGAGCCGTCCGGGCACGACGCGCGGCCTGATCGACGATGATGCTCACCAGGATCGCGATGACGACGTAGAGCGCGAGGGCGAGCACGTGCAGCGGGTGCGCGATCGTGATCGTGAAGAGCGGTGCGACGAAGAGGAAGTCCAGCGTGACGCCCGAGAGCACCGCGGCGAACACAGCAGGACGGATGCCGCCGATGAGGGCCACCACGACCACGAGCAGCTGATACGCCAGCACCTCGGCCGTGATGGACTCCGGGCTGCGGAAGGTGAACATGATCCACGACAGCAGCGGACCGATCGCCAGCGCGACTCCGAACCCGAGCGCCTGTCGCCGCCAGCCGAGCGCGCCGCCGGTGATGCGCGGGAGGGCGATCCGACCGCCGGCCGCGGCATGCGTGACGATGTGCACGTCGATGTCGCCCGACCGGCGGATGACCTCGGCGCCGATGCCGGGACCGGTGAGCGCGGCCGTGAGGCGACCGCGGCGGCTCACGCCGATGACCAGCTGCGTGGCATCCGCGCCCTGGGCGAACTCGACGAGCGCGCCGGGGATGTCGTCCCCGACGACCTGGTGGTACGTGCCGCCGAGGGACTCCACGAGCGTGCGCTGTGCGGCGAGGGCTCCCGGCGTCTCGTCGCGCAGACCGTCCTGCGCCGAGATGTGCACGGCGAGCAGCTCGCCCCCGGCTGAGCGGGCGGCGATCCGCGCGCCGCGGCGGATCAGCGTCTCACCCTCCGGGCCTCCGGTCAGCGCGACGACGACCCGCTCCCTGGCCTGCCACGCCCCCTCGATGCCCTGCTCGGCGCGGTAGCTGCGCAGCGCGCTGTCGACCTCGTCGGCGAGCCAGAGCAGCGCCAGTTCGCGCAGGGCGGTGAGGTTGCCCAGGCGGAAGTAGTTCGACAGGGCGGCGTCGATCCGCTCGGCCGGATAGACGAGGCCGGCGGAGAGCCGGTCGCGCAGGGTCTGCGGTGCGAGGTCGACGACCTCGATCTCGTCGGCGGCGCGGACGACGGCATCCGGGATCGTCTCCTGCTGCGCGACGCCGGTGATCTTCTCGACCACGGCGTTCAGTGACTCGATGTGCTGCACGTTGACCGTGGTCACCACGTCGATGCCGGCGTCCAGCAGCTCGTCCACGTCCTGCCAGCGTTTCGCGTTGCGGGAGCCGGGGGCGTTCGTGTGGGCGAGCTCGTCGACGAGGGCGATCTCGGGGGCGCGGTCGAGCACGGCGTCGATGTCGAGCTCGGTCAGAGTGATGCCGCGGTGGGTGTCGACGCGCCGGGGAACCTCCGGGATGCCGACCGTCTGCGCCCTGGTCGCCGCGCGGTCGTGCGTCTCCACGATCGCGATCACGACGTCATGGCCTTCGTCGAGCATCCGCCGTCCCTCGGCGAGCATCTCGTAGGTCTTGCCGACGCCAGGCGCGGCCCCGAGCAGCACCCGGAGCCGACCGCGACGCGACGGAGGTCGACGGAGCGGTTCTCCGGTCATTCGCCCTCCCGATCATCGAGCGCGAGGTTGAGTTCGGCGACGTTGATGCGCTCCTCGCCGAGGAATCCCAGATCCCGCCCTTGAATCCTAGACTCCACGAGGTCGCGCACCTCCTGCGCGGACAGCCCGCGGGCCGCGGCTACGCGCGGCACCTGCAGCAGGGCGTACGCCACGCTGATGTGCGGGTCGAGACCCGACCCCGAGGAGGTGACCGCGTCGGCGGGCACCTCGGACGGGTCGATGCCTTCGCGTTCCGCGATCACGTCCTTGCGCTCCGCGATCGCGGCGACCAGGTCGGCGTTCTCGGGTCCGAGGTTGCTGCCGCTGGAGCCGGCGCCGTCGTACCCGTCACCCGCGGCGGAGGGGCGCGATTGGAAGTACTGCCGGAGCGCTTCGCCGTCGGCATCCGCGAAGGACTGTCCGATCAGCGCGCTGCCCCTGTCGTCGGGGAGCGCCGAGCCGTTGGCCTGCCAGGGGAGCAGCAGCTGGCCGACGCCGGTGACCAGGAGCGTGTAGCCGACGCCGAGCACGAGGGTGAGGACGAGCATCGCGCGGACGGCGACACCGGTGGTGCGGAGGGTGGTGCGAGTGGATGACATGTCTGGATTCCGTTTCCGAGCCGGGTCAGAAGCCCGGGATGAGGCTGACGACGAGGTCGATGAGCTTGATGCCGAGGAACGGGGCGATCACACCGCCGAGACCGTAGACCAGCAGGTTGCGCTGGAGGATCTGCGAGGCGCTCGCCGGACGGTACTTCACTCCGCGCAGGGCCAGCGGGATCAGGAACACGATCACGATCGCGTTGAAGATGATCGCGCTGGTGACAGCGGATGCCGGCGAGTGCAGCTGCATGATGTTGAGGGCGGCGAGTCCGGGGAAGACTCCCATGAACATCGCCGGGATGATCGCGAAGTACTTGGCGATGTCGTTCGCGAGCGAGAACGTGGTGAGCGCTCCGCGCGTGATGAGCAGCTGCTTCCCGATGCGCACGATGTCGATGAGCTTCGTGGGGTCGGAGTCGAGGTCGACCATGTTGCCCGCCTCTTTCGCCGCCGAGGTGCCGGTGTTCATCGCGACGCCGACATCGGCCTGCGCGAGGGCGGGGGCGTCGTTCGTGCCGTCACCCGTCATCGCGACCAGGCGCCCTCCCTCCTGCTCCCGCCGGATGAGGTCCAGCTTGTCTTCGGGGGTGGCTTCGGCGAGGAAGTCGTCGACGCCGGCCTCCTGCGCGATGGCGGCGGCCGTGAGCGGGTTGTCGCCCGTGATCATGACGGTGCGGATGCCCATCGCCCGCAGCTCGTCGAAGCGTTCGCGCAGGCCGTCCTTCACGATGTCCTTCAGGTGCACGACGCCGAGGATGCGGGCGTCCGGCGCTTCGACAGGCTCAGCGACCCAGTCTCTCGGCGCTTCGACAGGCTCAGCGACCCAGTCTCTCTGCGCTTCGACAGGCTCAGCGACCCAGTCTCTCGGCGCTTCGACAGGCTCAGCGCCCCACTCTCTCGGCGCTTCGACAGGCTCAGCGCCCCACTCTCTCGGCGCTTCGACAGGCTCAGCGACCCACTCAGGATGGGTCCCTGAGCTTGTCGAAGGGCCCTTGACCGCGACGACCAGGGGTGTGCCGCCGCTCTCGGCCACGGCGTCGGTGCGGCTCGTGAGCTCGAGGTCGTCGCCGTCGAGTCCGAGCCAGGCGCGGACAGCGGAGCCGGCACCCTTGCGGATCTGCGTGCCGTCGGCGAGGTCGAGCCCCGACATGCGGGTCTGTGCCGTGAACGGAACGACCACGGCGTCATCCGGCGCTGTCACCCGGATGCCCTGCGCGGCGGCGAGTTCGACGATCGAGGCTCCCTCCGGCGTGGGGTCCGCGAGAGACGACAACGCCGCGACGCGCAGCAGTTCGTCCGCATCGACTCCCGGAAGAGCCAGCACCTCGTGGGCGCGGCGGTTGCCGTACGTGATGGTGCCCGTCTTGTCGAGCAGCAGCGTGGTGACGTCGCCCGCGGCCTCGACCGCACGACCGGACATCGCGAGTACGTTGCGCTGCACGAGCCTGTCCATCCCGGCGATGCCGATGGCCGAGAGCAGCGCCCCGATGGTGGTCGGGATAAGGCAGACGAGCAGGGCGATGAGCACCGGGATGCTGACGGGGGATGCGGCGTACGACGCGATCGGGTTCAGGGCCAGCACCACGACCACGAAGATGATCGAGAGGCTCGCGAGCAGGATGTTCAGCGCGATCTCGTTGGGAGTGCGCTGACGGCTGGCACCTTCGACGAGCGCGATCATGCGGTCGACGAAGGTCTCGCCCGGCTTCGAGGTGATGCGCACCACGATCCGGTCCGACAGCACCCGGGTGCCACCGGTCACCGCACTGCGGTCTCCACCGGACTCGCGGATCACCGGGGCGCTCTCGCCCGTGATGGCCGACTCGTCGACCGTGGCGATGCCCGAGACGATGTCGCCGTCGCCGGGGATCAGCTCGCCCGCCGTGACGATCACGATGTCGTCGCGCTGCAGCTCGGCCGACGAGATCTGGGCGGTCGCTGCGTGCTCGGCCGCCGCATCCGTCGTGCCGTCGTAGTCGACCACGCGGCGGGCCATCGTGCTGGTGCGGGTCTTGCGCAGGCTCGCGGCCTGCGCCTTGCCGCGGCCCTCGGCCACAGACTCCGCGACGTTCGCGAACAGCACCGTCAGCCACAGCCAGATCGCGATCCCCCAGGTGAAGGGGGCGGGCACCGGGGTGCCGCCCGAGTCGGACGGGCCGCCGAGGAACGGCTCGGCGATCGCGAGCACCGTGGTGAACGCCGCGCCGACCCACACCAGGAGCATGACGGGGTTGCGGACGAGAGCTGCCGGGTTGAGCTTGCGCACGGCGCCGGGAAGGGCCTGCACGAGCTGCGACCAGCCGAAGGAGCGCGGGGCGGCCGCGGGTGCCGACCCTTCGACGGGCTCAGGGACCGCGGGATGCGGATCGGAGGGGGTGGTGATGAGGGTCATGGTCAGACGAGTCCTTCAGCGAGCGGGCCCAGTGCGAGCACGGGGAAGTAGGTGAGCGCGGTGACGATGACCGTCACCGTGAGGAGCAGACCGACGAACTGGGGTCGGTGCGTTGGCAGGGTTCCCGAGGTGGCGGGGATGCGCTCCTGCGCTGCGAACGAGCCGGCAAGGGCCAGCACGAGCACGATCGGCAGGAACCGGCCGAGCAGCATCGCGATACCGAGGGCGGTGTTGAACCACGGGGTGTTCGCGGTGAGTCCGGCGAACGCGGAGCCGTTGTTGTTCGAGGCCGAGGTGAAGGCGTAGAGCACCTCGCTCATGCCGTGCACTCCGGGGTTCAGGATGCTGGTGGACTCCACGTCCTCGCGGATGCCGGGGATCGCGAAGCTCATGGCGGTGCCGACCAGCACCAGGGTCGGCGTCACCAGGATGTACAGGCTGGCGAGCTTGATCTCCCGCGGCCCGATCCTCTTGCCGAGATACTCCGGCGTGCGTCCGACGAGCAGTCCGCCGACGAACACCGCGATGATCGCGACCACGAGCATGCCGTACAGCCCCGAGCCGACACCACCGGGGGCGACCTCGCCGAGCATCATGTTCAGCATCGGCATCATGCCGCCGAGCGCCGTGTACGAGTCGTGCATCGAGTTGACCGCGCCCGTCGAGGTGAGGGTGCTCGCGCTGCCGAACAGGGTTGAACCCAGGATGCCGAAGCGCACCTCCTTGCCCTCCATCGCGGCTCCCGCGAGTTCGGGCGCCGTGCCACGGCCCGCGAGCTCGAGCGCCGAGAGGGCGAAGGTCGAGACGAGGAAGATCGTGCCCATGACGGCGGCGATCGCGTAGCCCTGACGGTGGTCGCCGACCATGCGGCCGAAGGCGCGGGGGAGGGAGAACGGGATCACGAGGATCAGCAGCACCTGCAACAGGTTCGTGAAGCCGGTCGGATTCTCGAACGGGTGCGCGGAGTTGACGTTGAAGAAGCCGCCGCCGTTGGTGCCGAGCAGCTTGATGGCCTCCTGGGAGGCCACAGGGCCGCCGGGGATGGTCTGCGTACCGCCCGACACCGTGGTGACGTCGGTGAAGCCGGCGAAGTTCTGGATCACGCCGCCCGCGAGCAGGGCGACGGCGCCGAGCAGCGCGATCGGGAGGAGGATGCGGCCGAGGCCGCGGATCAGATCGACCCAGAAGTTGCCGATCGTGGTCGACCCCCGGCGGGCGAGACCGCGGATGAGGGCGATCGCGATCGTGAGGCCGACCGCCGCGGAGGCGAAGTTTTGCACCGTGAGGCCCGCGAGCTGCACGGTGTAGCCCATGGTCTGCTCGGGGGAGTACGACTGCCAGTTGGTGTTGGCCACGAACGACGCGGCGGTGTTGAAGGACAGCCCTTCCGGCACGGCCGGCAGCCCGAGCGACTGGGGGAGGAAGGCCTGGAGTCGCTGGAGACCGTAGACCAGGAGAACCCCGACCACCGAGAAGGCGAGCACGCTGCGGGCGTAGGCGCGCCACGTCTGCTCCGATGAGGAGCTGACGCCGATCAGCCGGTAGAGGCTGCGCTCGACCCGCAGGTCACGCGCCGAGGAGTACACGTGGGCGATGTAGTCGCCGAGGGGGCGGTAGAGGAGCACGAGCACGACCACGACGGCCGCGACCTGCAGGATGCCGAACCAGATCGTCGCGTCCATCAGAACCTCTCCGGGGCGACGAGCGCGACCACGAGGTAGACGACGGCGGCGACCGCGAGGGCGGCGGCGAGGATCTCGAAGACGATCACAGTCGCTCCACCCCCTTGGCCGCCAGGGAGACGAGGGCGAACAGCGCGAGAGTCAGCGCGATGTAGATGATGTCGAGCACGGATCCGATCCAACTCCCGCCCGGAGTCCGATCCCGCGATCCTCACGCTTCCCCTACGCCTCCGCGGCGGATGCATGCACCTTTCTGACGCCCGTCGCTCCCCGCGCGACGGGAGCCTCTACACGGGAGCGCGGAGTGCGGCGTCCAGGCTCCAGCGGTGGCGCGGAAGTCCCGCGAGCAGCACGGCCGCGGCGGTGAAGAGGAACACGGGGTACCGGAAGGGGGCGAGCGGTCCGAGGAACACGAACATGCTGAGACCGAAGACGAGCGTGAGCGCCGCGGCTCCCGTCGCCGCCAGACGGGTGACGAATCCTGCGATCAGGAGGACGGCCAGCAGTGTCTCGAGGATCGTGGCGCCGACCGCCGCGGCGTCCACGAGGAGATCCACCGGCACGGGAACAAGGCGCGCCGTGTACTCGCGGAAGGCTCCCCACGATTCCCAGGAGACGCCAGGGTCACCGGGGCCGCCGAGCATGCCGAGGCGATCTGCGACCGCGAGAAGGAAGCTCACGGCGATGATCACCCGGACGCCGAGCTGTCCGATGTCCGTCGCCAGGTCTGCGGTTCGGCGAGTACTCATCTGCATCCTCCTCGGAGCCCGCTCTTCGCGACGCTCCTCGCTCGATTCCGTGCACATCCTGTGTCGAAGCGCTCCGTCGACTGGTGAGACTCGTCAGCGCCGGGGAGATCACGCGTCGCGGGAGGATCGGCCCTATGCTCACCAGGTGGGAGTGCGAAGGGTGCGGATCAGTGCGGGGACGGGGGTCGTCGCCGGTCTCGTCGCGGCCGCCCTCCTGTGCGTGATCACGGGGCTCCTGCCGCGGGCGGATGCCGGTGCCCTGGGGGAGCGGATCGCGCCCGTGCTGGGGTTCGTCATCGCGATCACGGTCGTGGCCGAACTCGCCCGCGACGCCGCGGTGTTCGACGTCGTCTCGCAGCGCCTCGCACGCTGGGGTCGAGGCCGCGTCGTCGTGCTGTGGATGCTTGTGGTCGTCCTCGCCGTGGTGAGCACCGTGTTCCTGTCGCTCGACACCACGGCGGTGATCGTCACGCCCGTGGTGGTCGTGCTCGCCCAGAGCGTGGGGGTGTCTCCGATCCCGTTCGCGCTGGCGACGGTGTGGCTCGCCAACACCGCGTCGCTGGCCCTGCCGGTGTCGAACCTCACCAACCTGCTCGCAGCTCCCGCGATCGGCGACGGGCCCACGGCGTTCCTCGCCCTGAGCTGGGCGCCCACGCTCGCCGGCATCCTCGTGCCGGTCGCGATCCTCACGCTCCTGCATCGACGCACCGTGTTCGGCACATACGAGACCCCGGTGCCGCGAAGACCCGCCGATCCGACGCTGTTCTGGAGTGCGACCGGCATCCTCCTCGCGCTGATGCCCCTGCTCGCCCTGACGCACGACGTGTGGATACCGGCGACCGGGGCGGCACTCGCGCTCGTGGTGCTGTTCGCCGTCCGCCGCCGCCGTGCGCTGCGGCTCTCACTCGTTCCGTGGCAGGCGGTCGCGCTCGCCGCGGCGCTGTTCGTGCTGGTCGAGGCCGCGCATGCGCAGGGACTCCTCGATTTCCTCACCGCGCCGACCGCATCGGGGGACTCTCCCGGCGACCTGTTCCGGCTCGCCGCGCTCGGGGCTGCGGGCGCCAATGCGATCAACAACCTCCCGGCCTATCTGGTGATCGAGCCCGCGGCCGGCGATCCCGTGGCGCTGATGGCGCTGCTGATCGGCGTGAACCTCGGACCGCTCATCACGCCGTGGGCATCGCTCGCGACGCTGCTCTGGCACCACCGGATCGTCGCGCTGGGGGTCACGATCCGGTGGAGCCGCTTCATGCTGTGGGGCGCGGTGGCCGCGGTGTCCACGGTCTGCACCGCCGTCCTCGTCCTGGTCCTCGTGTCGGGCTAGCCCCACCCGCCCGGGAACGGGTGGGGCCGGGTCAGGGGGCGACCCGGCGCATCTCCTGCGCGAGAGCAGCGTTCGTGTCGTCGAAGCGCGTGATGATGTTCTCGCGCACCCCGGGGGACTTGTTCTGGCTGAGCTTGGCGCGCGCATCGAATCGGTCGACGCGCAGGCGCAGACCGACGGTGCCCTTCGCGGCGCGGCGGGTGCCCGGCTCGTCCTCGGACAGGTGTCGGCCGTGCTCCCTGCCGTCCTCGAAGTGGTCGGTGAGCCGGGTGAGCATGGCGTAGTTCTCCTCCTCGCTCAGGATCTCCGGCGTGCCGTACAGGTGCGCGGTGACGTGGTTCCACGTCGGCACCAGGTCGCCCGGCGCGTACAGGCTCGGGGACACGTAGTCGTGCGGACCCTGGATGATCACGAGCAGCTCGTGGCGGCCGAGCTCGTGGAGCTGCTCGTCCGGTCGCCCGAAGTGGCTCGCGATCACGATGTCGTCCGCATCCTCCACGAGCAGGACCGGGTAGTGCGAGGCGACCAGGCCCCCGCTCGCCGGCGAGACGAAGGTCGCCCACGGATTGCCGCGGATTAGGCGCTTGACCTCGTCGGGGTCGGTCATCAGATACCGGGGTGTGTGGCGCATCAGGATTCCTCAGTTCGGTGGTCGTTCGATCGGCGGGGGGTCAGGCGGGTGCGGACGGCCAGCGCGGCGCACGCGATGACGGCGAACCCGCCCACCGCCGTGGCCCAGCCGACCGGCTCCTGCAGCAGGAGGGCGGCCCAGGCGATGGTCATCACGGGCTGGACGAGCTGGATCTGACTCACCTGCGCCATCGGTCCGATCGCGAGGCCGCGGTACCAGGCGAAGAAACCGAGGTACATGCTCACGGCGGAGAGGTACGCGAACGCGAGCCATGGCACAGGCGTCGCGATCGGCGGCTCTGCGACCGCCGATGCCACGGCCAGCGGCGTCATCACGGGCAGGGCGACCAGGAGTGCCCAGGAGATGGTCTGCCACGATCCGAGTTCGCGGGCGAGCAGGCCGCCTTCCGCGTAGCCGATCGCCGCGGCGATGACGGCGCCGAACAGCAGCAGGTCGGCGGCGGTGAGCGCACCCAGTCCGCCGTTCTGCAGGGCGGCGAAGACGACAGCCGCGACCGCACCGAGGCCCGCGAACACCCAGAACGCTCGGGCGGGGCGCTCGCGCGTTCGAAGCACGACGGCGACCGCTGTCGCGGCCGGAAGGAGGCCGATCACGACGGCGCCGTGACGGGCGGGCGCGGTGGTCATCGCGAAGGAGGTCAGCAGTGGGAACCCCGCGACGACTCCGCCGGCCACGACCACGAGTCGGGGCCACTGCGCTCCGGTGGGGATGCGTTGCCGAGCCGCGGCGAGGGCGATGGCCGCGAGGAGTGCCGCGACGACGGCGCGGCCCGAGCCGATGAACAGCGGGGAGAGATCGCCCGCGGCGACGCGTGTGAGCGGGAGGGTGAAGGAGAACGCGGCGACGCCGAGCGCCCCCCACCACAGTCCCGCGCGCGGCGATAGCACTGTCGATCGCGACACGATAACGCTACTGTTGGCTTCCATGAGTCAGGATAGCAGTGCCCGGATCGTCGAGGGGGTCCGCGCGTGGATCGCCTCCGCCTCCCCGGGCGCGAGGGTCCCGTCGAACCGCGCGCTGGCGGCGGAGTACGGCGCGAGTCCCGTCACCGTGCAGAAGGCGATGCGGCAGCTCGTCCGGCTCGGCCTGGTCGAATCGCGTCCGGGTGCCGGGACCTTCGTGCGCGCCGTCCCCGCCGCCCGTTCCGTCGACTACGGCTGGCAGACGGCGGCCCTCGGCACGCCACCCTCGGGCCTCGGGGGCCTCTCCTCGACACAGCGCACGGTGGCCCCCGACGCGATCGGCCTGCACTCCGGTTATCCCGCGGCAGACCTCCTCCCCGAGCGACTCGTACGGCAGGCGCTCGTGCGGGCGGCGCGGTCCGATGCGGCGCTGACCCGCTCTCCCGCGGCGGGTCTCCCCGAGCTGCAGGCCTGGTTCGCGGGCGAGCTCGCGTCATCCGCCCCGCCCGGAGTCGTTCCCGCCTCGACGCGAGACGCCCTCATCATCTCGGGCAGCCAGAGCGGACTGAGCTCGATCTTCCGGGCGATCGTCGGTGTCGGACAACCGCTGCTGATCGAGTCGCCGAGCTATTGGGGTGCGATGCTCGCCGCGGCCCAGGCGGGGGTCGTGCTGGTGCCGATCCCGTCGGGTCCGGACGGGCCCGATCCGGACGACGTCGAACGGGCGTTCGCGCAGACCGGCGCGAGGGCGTTCTACGCGCAGCCCACGTTCGCCAATCCGACGGGGGCGCAGTGGCCGATCGCGACGGGGCAGGCCGTGCTCGAGGCCGTCCGTCGTCACGGCGCCTTCCTGATCGAGGACGATTGGGCGCACGACCTCGGGATCGACACCGAGCCGCGCCCCGTCGCCGCCTCCGACGACGACGGACACGTGGTCTACCTGCGCTCGCTGACCAAGAGCGCGTCTCCGGCTCTGCGCGTCGCGGCGGTGATCGCACGCGGACCGGCCCGCGACCGGATCCTCGCCGACCGGGCAGCCGAGTCGATGTACGTCAGTGGGCTGCTGCAGGCCGCGGCGCTCGACGTGGTGACCCAGCCGGCGTGGCGCACGCACCTGCGGGGGTTCCGCGAGCACCTGCGCGTGCGTCGCGACCTGCTGATCTCGAGCCTCGCCGCGCACGCACCCTCCGCGCGGGTGGAGAGCGTGCCGGTGGGCGGGCTGAACCTCTGGGTGCGACTGCCCGACGGAGCGGACGTCGGGCAGGTGGTGCGCGAGTGCGAAGTGCGGGGGCTGATCATCGCGCCCGGGTCCGAGTGGTTCCCCGCGGAGCCCTCCGGGTCGTACGTGCGACTCAACTACGCGAACGCGGATCCTGCCCGCTTCCCCGAGGCCGCCGACATCCTCGGCGCGGTGCTCGCCGGATCCTGACCCCCGCCCGCCTGGCCCCGCCTCACGGGAGCAGGAGGAACGGGGCAGACGAAAGCGGGTGGGTGACAGGTCGGGAGCAGAGCGCGACCGCGCGGCTCAGGCCTCGGGGGTGCCGTCCTGCGGCGGGCCGGCGGGCCGATGCGCGCGCCGTCCCGAGACCACCACCGGGCGACCGGCACGCTCCTGACCCGGCAGCGGGCGGGAGCGGCGGCCGTAGATGAGCTCCGACGAGTCGAGCAGCCACGGCACGAGTGTGATGGAGACGCCGTGCACGAGCATCAGCTGGTTCGCCAGCCGGCGGGCGCGACGGTTGTGCAGGAACGTCTCCCACCAGTGGCCGACGATGTACTGCGGCAGATAGACGGTCACGACGGACGAGCCGTGCTTCTCGCGGTACTGCTTGATGAACTGGGTGATGGGCTGCGCGAAAGACCGGTACGGCGACTCGACGATCACGAGCGGGATCGGCACCAGGTGGTCGGCCCAGTCCTTCTGCAGCGCGGCCGCGTCGTCGGAGGCCACGGCCACGTGCACCGCGAGGGTCTTCCCGTGCTTGGCCGCGATCGCGTAGTCGATGGCCTTGATCACCGGCTTCTGCAGCCGGTTGACGAGGACGATGGCCAGGTCGCCGGTCGCCCCGAACCGGGTGGTGTCGTCGATCGCGATCTCGTGCTCGACGTCGCGGTAGTACCTCTTCACCCCCATCATCAGGAACGCGAGGATCGGGATGGCGAAGAACACCAGGTAGGCGCCGTGCGTGAACTTCGTGATCGTCACGATCAGGAGCACCAGCACGGTCAGGGTCGCGCCGGCCGAGTTGATCACGAGTCCGACCTTCGCGGAACGGCGGTCGGAGGCGGATGCTCCGTCGATCCCCGAACCGGTCGTGCTCTCCCTCGGACCGCGCAGCACGCGCCGCCAGTGGCGCACCATGCCGATCTGGCCGAGCGAGAACGACACGAAGACGCCGATGATGTACAGCTGGATCAGGGTCGTCAGCTTCGCCTGGAACACCACGAGCACCGCGATCGCGGCGATCCCGAGCAGGATCATGCCGTTCGAGAACACGAGACGGTCGCCACGGGTGTTGAGCGACTTGGGGGCGTAGCCGTCGCGGGCGAGGACGGCGCCCAGCAACGGGAAGCCGTTGAACGCGGTGTTCGCGGCGAGCAGCAGCACGCACGCGGTCGCCGCCTGCACGATGAAGAACGGGATGCTTCCGCCGCCGAACGTGGCGGAGGCGATCTGCGCCATCAGGCTCGGCTGCGGGTTGCTGCAGTCGAAGCCGATCAGGTCGCACGGGTTCTCCGCATAGTGCACACCCGTGATCAGCGCCAGGGCGGTGAGCCCGGAGAAGAGGCAGATCGCGATGGTGCCCATCAGCACCAGGGTCGATTGGGCGTTGCGGACCTTCGGGGCGCGGAAGGCCGGCACCCCGTTCGAGACCGCTTCGACACCGGTGAGCGCCGAGCATCCGCTCGAGAAGGCGCGCAGGATCAGCAGGATCACGGCCGCCTGGCTCAGGCTCTCCGCCTGCACCGAGAACTCCGCGCTCGAGGCAACGGGGGCGTCGCCCAGGAAGGTGCGGATCAGGCCGGTCACGATCATGATCCCGACCGAGGCGATGAAGACGTAGGTGGGGATCGCGAACACGAGCGAGGCTTCGCGCACGCCGCGGAGATTCACGATGATGATGAGGATCACGAAGCCGACAGCCAGCTCGACGCGGAACGGGTCGAGCCCCGGAACCGCCGAGATGATGTTGTCCACGCCCGAGGCGACGGACACCGCCACGGTCAGCACGTAGTCGACCAGGAGCGCAGCCGCGACGATCACACCGGGGACCTCGCCCAGGTTCTTCGATGCCACCTCGTAGTCGCCGCCCCCGGAGGGGTACGCCTTGATCAGCTGACGGTAGCTGAGCACCACCACCACCAGCAGCACGACGACGGAGATCGCGACGAGCGGTGTGAACGACAGGAAGGTGAGTCCGCCGATCAGCAGGATCATCACGAGTTCCTGCGGCGCGTAGGCCACAGAGCTCAGCGCATCCGACGCGAAGATCGGCAGGGCCATGCGCTTGGGCAGCAGCTGGTCGTCGACCTGCTGGCTCGTCAGCGGTTCCCCGATGAGGATGCGCTTCGCGCGTGGCGGCGCATCCACGCTCTCCCTGTTTTCGTCTGACACGTCCGGCGACACTACGCCTTGGAGCGGCATCCTCACGCGATCCTCACGGAATCCCTACGGGCGGATCGCCGCTCCTCACGGAATCCTTACGGGGCGTCTACACTGGCACGCTGTGGGGGATCAGGTACTGCTCGCGTTCATCGCGATAGCGATCGGCGTGGCGGTCGGCGTCGTGCTGTTCGTGCCGTTCGTGGCGGTCAGCTACCGTCGCCGCGGGCGCCTCGGACTCGGCCGCACACTCCTGTGGCTCGCGGCCCTCATCTACTTCTGGGCGATCTGGACGTACACGCTCCTTCCGCTGCCCGACCCCGACACGATCCGCTGCGTCGGGGCGATCACCGACCCGATGTCGGTCGTCCGCGACGTGCAGAAGGCGTTCGCGGCGCCGGGCAATCCGCTGCGGCAGCCCGCCCTGCTGCAGCTGGTGTTCAACGTGCTGCTGTTCGTGCCCCTCGGCTTCTTCGTGCGGGTGCTCGCCGGCCGCGGGATCCTCGTGGCGCTCGCCGCGGGGTTCGGGCTGTCGCTCCTGGTGGAGACGACGCAGCTGACCGGAGTGTGGGGCGTCTACCCCTGCGCGTATCGCTTCTTCGACGTGGGCGACCTGATGACGAACACGCTCGGCGCGGTGGTGGGCTGCACGATCGCGCTGGTCGTCCCGCGGTCGATGCGAGGGTCTGAGGCGAAGCCGGATGCGGACCTTCCCCGACCGGTGACGCGCGGCCGTCGGGCGCTCGCGATGCTGTGCGACGGTCTGGCGTACTTCTTCGTGAGCTTCGGTGCCGGCGTCGCCGTGCAGCTCTGGCTCGAGTACGTGGTGCGCGACCGGGAGGCCGTGCTCGACGGTTCCATCGCCGCCGCGGTGGGGACGATCGCGCCGGCCGGCGTCTTCCTGGTGCTGATCCTGTCGACCGGCCGCTCGATCGGTGACATCGCCGTGCAGCTGCGTTACTCGGGTTCGCGTCTTCCGGCACCGTTCGCGCGCCTCCTGCGCTGGGCCGGCGGCATCGGCGGCCTGAGCGCCCTCGCACTCGGCGGCGGCCTGTTCGATCTCGCGTCTTCGCTCCTGATCCTCGTCGCGATCGTGATGCTCTTCACCACCCGCGCGGGCCGTGGACTCCCGGGGGTCCTCTCCGACCAGCACCTCGCCGACGCCCGCACCCCCGCGCGCCCGCACGCCCGCCCCTGAGCCTCGCCCGCCTTCCCGTATCCCGGATGGATCCACAGCGGTTTCCGATCACGAACGCGTAACGTCACGGTCATGACGACTGTTCACGTCACCGAGGCCACGATCAACCAGGCCCGCGAACTGCGCGACGAACTGCAGCGGTTCCTGCGCGAGTACGAGTTCGGGATGCGCGAGGTCGAGACGAAGATCTCGATCCTCCGTGACGAGTTCACGCACGACCACGCGTACAACCCGATCGAGCACGTGAAGAGCCGTCTGAAGTCGCCGGACAGCATCGTCGAGAAGCTCGCCCGGAAGGGCATCGACGAACCGGACTTCGACCGCATCCGCGCCGACATCACCGACATCGCCGGCGTGCGGGTGACCTGCAGCTTCGTCGCCGACGTGTACCGGCTGTTCGATCTGCTCACGGCGCAGGACGATGTCACGGTCCGCACGGTCAAGGACTACATCGCGCAGCCGAAGGCCAACGGCTACAAGAGCCTGCACGCGATCATCGAGGTGCCCGTCTTCCTGTCGACCGGTGCGCTCTCGGTGCCGGTCGAGGTGCAGTTCCGCACGATCGCGATGGACTTCTGGGCGAGCCTGGAGCACAAGATCTACTACAAGTTCTCGAATCAGGTGCCGGCTCATCTCGTCGACAGCCTGTCGGATGCCGCGGATGCCGCCGCGGAGCTCGACAGCCGGATGGAGCGGCTGCACCGCGAGGCGCACGGCGTGCCGCAGCGTCAGCTCGCGCCCCCGCCGCCGCCCGCTCCGCCTGCACCCCCGGTCGCTTCTCCGCCGCGGGTCGTCGGCGTCTAGAGCCCGGCCGCGAGGCGGAGGTCGCCGCGCTCGGACGGGGCGGCGGCGTCACAGGATCGTCGTGAGCGTCCCGCCGTCGGCGCGCAGGGCGGCGCCGTTCGTCGCCGACGATCTCGGGCTCGCCAGGTACAGCGCCAGCTGCGCGATCTCCTCCGGCTCGATGAACCGCTCCAGAAGCGAGGTCGTGTTGCGCGCGGCGATGGCCTGCTTCAGCTCGGATGCGGGCAGCCCCTGTGCCAGAGCGATCTGCTCCACGGCGCGCGCGACGCCCTCCGAGTAGGTGGGGCCGCCGACGATGCTGTTGACCGTGACGCTGGTTCCGCGCGTCGACTTCGACAGTCCGTTCGCAAGGGCGAGCATCGCCGCCTTGGTCGCACCGTAGTGCGTCATGTCCGCGGGGACGTCGATCCCCGACTCGCTCGCGACGAACACGATCCGTCCCCAGCCCCGGGCGAGCATCCCGCCGAGCATGTGGCGGGAGAGGCGGACTCCGCTCATCACGTTCACGTCGAAGTACCGCTGCCACTCCTCGTCGTCGATGTCGGTGAACGGCCGCACGTCGAAGATGCCGACGTTGTTGACCAGGATGTCGATCTCGCCGAGTCGGCCGAGCAGGTGGCGTACCTGCTCGGCGTCGGCGAAGTCGGCAACGATCCCGCTGACGTCCGCATCGGGCCGGAGGGCCCGCAGCTTTTCGGTCGCGGCGCGGAGACGCTGCTCGTCGCGCCCGTTGACGACCACGGCGGCGCCGGCGCGGACGAGCCCGGCAGCGATCGCGTATCCGATCCCTTCGGTCGATCCGCTGACGAACGCCCTCTTGCCGGTGAGTTCGAGTTCCATCTGTGTCTCCTCTGCGTAATGACTTTCCTGAGCAAGTCAGCCTGACTTTCCTGGTCAAGTCAAATCGCGTGAGGCGATACGCTGTGGGGATGACGACGAACGGCGCGATCCCGCCGCTGGCGGGGGAGGAACTCGAGACCTGGTCGGCCATGGCGACGGTGCTCGAGTGGTTGCCTTCAGCGCTCGATGCCCAGCTCCAGCGGGACGCGCAGGTCACCCATTTCGAGTACGGCGTGCTCTATGCGCTCGCCCATGCCGAGGAGGGGCGGCTGCGGATGAGCGTGCTGTCGTCCTACGCGAACAGCACGTTGTCACGGCTGTCCCGTGCGGCTACCCGCTTGGAGGGCAAGGGGTGGATGCGGCGCTCCCCCGACCCGAGCGACGGCCGATTCACGCTCGCGCACATCACCGACAGCGGCCGCGCCAAGGTCGACCAGGCGTCCCCCGGTCACGCGGAACTCGTGCGCGAGCTCGTCCTCGATCGGCTCACGGCGGTGCAGCGCCGACAGCTGCGTGAGATCTCCCGGCGGATCGCCGGTGCCCTCCGCGACGAAGGCGGCTGGCGCCCGCCGGCGTCCTCCGACGAGGGCTGACGCCGCAGTCAGCGGTCGGCCACGGAGATCCGCACTGCCGTCGCCCATTTCCCGACAGAGAGTGCGACATGGACGCGTTTCTCCGACGGGAGCGCGATGCCGGACGCGCGTCCGAACGGCGGCCTAGCCGAGGAACTCGCGGGCGGCGGCCGACATCGCGGTGACGCCGACCTCGATCGTGGGGTGGATCTCCGGAGCGTAGAACGGCGAGTGGTTGGTCGGGATGTCCTGCTCCAGGCGGCCTGCGGAGGCGGCCTCGGCGAAACGCGTCGGGTCGACGCCGCCCCAGAACCAGAACACCAGCGGCGCCCCGGCATCCCGCGCGAACCACGAGACGTCCTCGCTGCCGGTGAACATGCCGGGATCGATCACGGCCGCTTCGCCGAGTGCGCGCTGCAGCGCCGCGGACACCCGTGCCGTCGCCTCGTCGTCGTTGATCGTGGCGGGGAGCGTGTGGTCGGTGCGGATCTCGGGCTCACGCTCCGCACCCGATGCCGTGGCCTCCGCCCGCACGATGCGCTCGACGCTCGTGAGCACCTTCTCGCGTACCTCTTCGTTCGGATAGCGCAGGCTGAGCTCGAGCTTCGCCTCCGCGGGGATGATGTTGTTCTTCAGTCCGGCGTGGATGGATCCGACCGTGACCACGGCGACGCCCTGCGGGTCGATCTCGCGCGAGGCGATGGTCTGCAGGCGCATCACGGTGGCCGCGGCCATCACGACGGGGTCGATCGTGGCGTGGGGGCGCGAGCCGTGCCCGCCGCGGCCGTGCAGGGTGACGGTGAGTCCGTCGGATGCCGCCATCTGCGTCCCGCTGCGCACGCCGATCACGCCGGCGGGGAGCGGGGTCACATGCTGGCCGAGCACGACGTCGGGCTTCGGGTAGCGGTCGAGGATCCCGTCGTCGAGCATCGCGCGCGCCCCGGCGCCGTACTCCTCGGCGGGCTGGATCAGCACGACGAGCGTTCCCGTCCATTCGTCACGCTCGGCGACGAGTCTCTCGACGGCGCCGATCATCGCGGTCACGTGCATGTCGTGTCCGCAGGCGTGCATGACGGGAACGGTCGTCCCCGCGGGGTCGACGCCCTTCGCAGTGCTGGCGTACGCCAGACCCGTCTGCTCCTCGACCGGCAGTGCGTCCATGTCGGCCCGCACCCACACCACCGGGCCGTCGCCGTTGCGCAGGACGCCGACGACACCCGTGACCCCGACGCCCTCTTCGACCTCGAGGCCCAGGTCGCGCAGGTGCTGGGCGGCGATGCCCGCGGTGCGCGTCTCCTGGAACGAGAGTTCCGGATGCTGGTGCAGGTCGATGTAGAGCGCTTCGAGGTCGATCGTCATGGCCCGAGCCTAGCCGGGCGTCAGGTGCGGGAATAGGAGTTCAGGGCGGGGCCTGGATGCAGGACGGCGTTGACGATGGCTTCGATCGCGAACGCGCTGGCGTCGCCGAGTCCGATCACGTCGGGGTGCAGCAGCCACTGCAGCTGGAGTCCGTCCATCACGGCCAGGATCGCCGCTGCCGCCGAGGCGATCGTGTCCGGATCGGAGACGCCCTCCTGAGCACACAGCTCGTGGAACGCGGCCGTGACCTCGCGGCGCAGGGTGGTGTAGCGCTCCTCGAAGAACGGCCGGGACGGGTGGTCGTCAGTGACGGATTCGGCCGACAGCACCGTGTACGCCTGCACGATCCCGGGGCGCTTCTCGTTCGTGAAGGCGGTGCGCACGAGGTGCAGGAACAGTTCCGGTCCCCCGGGGATGTGCTTCTGGGCGAGGCCGGCCACGTCGTCCTGGTCGCGGTAGGCCAGCACCTCCAGCAGCAGCTTCTGCTTCGAGCCGAAGTGATGGAGCACCCCGGCGTGCGTGATGCCGACCTGCTCCGCGACGTCGGCGAGGGTGCCGTTCGTCGAGCCCTTGTTGCCGAAGATCTCGATCGCGGCCTTGAGGATCTGCTCGCGTTTCGCGAGGGTCGCCGGGCGCACGCGCACTGTCTGGTCGCCGTCTGCCACCGCGTCTTCCTCTCCGTCGTCGAGCTGTGGTTGCGAACCAACTTACTACTCGGTAACCTCACCACAGCTTACTTTCTCGACAGTAAGCAAATCACGACCGTCGGCGGGCTCCCGTCCTCCGGCGACGCAGCACAAAGACCCGTGCCAAGGAGAAGCAATGAAGCTCAGGAAGTCTCTGATCGCCGTGACCGCGATCACCGCACTCGGCATCTCGGCCCTCGCCGGATGCTCCGCTGGAGGAGGGGATGACGACTCCGGCAGCGGCGCCGGATCGGCGGCCCTCACCATCGCGAAGCCCGACGGAGCGATCACCACCGAGTCGAACAACCCCTACGTCGGCGACTCGTCCGCCTCGAAGTACGGCTACGGCAAGGTGATCTTCGAAACGCTCGGACTCGTCAACCAGACCGGTGACCGCGGCGTCACGCCCTGGCTCGCCGAGAGCATCGAGTGGAACGACGACTACACCGTCCTCACGGTCGTCCCCCGCAAGGATGTCACCTGGAGCGACGGCGAGCCCTTCACCGCCGACGACATCGTGTACAGCTACGAACTCGTCTCCACGCCGGCGCTGGACACCGCCGGTCTCAAGTTCCAGAGCGCCGAGATCGACGGCGACGCGGTGGTGCTGACCTTCGGCGAGTCGAAGTACGTCAACCAGGCGCGCGTGCTGCATGTGCCGATCGTCCCGAAGCACATCTGGGAGAACCTCGACGACCCCGCCACGAACCCCGTCAAGGGCGACGACCTCGTCGGCACCGGCCCCTACGTGCTGTCGAACTGGTCGACCGAGTCGGTCACCCTCGAGGCGCGCGACGACTACTGGGGCGGCGACCTCGCCGTGCCCGAGCTGCACTACGTCTCCTATGGCGACAACACGGCGCTCACCACCGCTCTCGCGCAGGGCGAGGCCGACTGGGCGCAGGCGTTCATCCCGCAGATCCAGGAGCAGTTCCTCGACGCCGACCCCGAGCACAACAAGTTCTGGGCCGCGCCCACGACGGGCTCGGCCACGCTGTTCATGAACCTGCAGCAGAAGCCGTTCGACGACCCGGCCTTCCGCCAGGCTCTCGCCTGGGTGATCGACCGCGACGCCTACGTCGACATCGCGCGTGAAGGCGCCAGCGAGCCCGTCTGGTCGGTGACCGGACTGTCGTCGATCCTCGAGGACGAGATCCAGCCCGAGTTCCAGGGCGAGGAGTACGAGGTCGACGCCGAGAAGGCGCGCGACCTGCTCGAGACGGCCGGGTACACCTGGAAGGACGACGCGCTGATCGACCCCGACGGCGCTCCCGTCTCCTTCACGCTGTCCGTCCCCTCCGGCTGGAGCGACTGGAACACGGCGCAGGAGCTCATCGCGGAGGACGTGACCGAGTCCATCGGGGCCGAGGTCAAGATCGACATGCCGGACTGGGGCGGATGGGCCGACCCGCGCGACAACGGCACGTTCTCGGCGATCATCCACTGGCTGGAGGACAGCGGCACGGCCTACGGCCTCTACACCTCGACCATGGACCCGCGCTGGATCTCGCCCGAGGGCAAGGCCGGCTTCAACTTCGGCCGCTTCGACGACCCGGTGGCCACCGAAGCGCTGAACACCTACGCCAACGCGTCGTCGGACGAGGAGCGCACCGCCGCCCTCGACACCCTGCAGCAGATCTTCGTCGAGCAGGTGCCGGCGATCCCGCTCGGCGCGCACCCGCTGCTGGGCGAGTTCAACACCCGCAACTACGTGGGGTGGCCGTCGGAGGAGGACCCGTACGCGTCTGCCGACCCGACGCAGCAGAACATCGTGCAGATCCTCACGAAGCTGACCCCGGCCGAGTGAGGGCTTCGACAGGCTCAGCCACCCACGGCGGGGCTTCGACAGGCTCAGCCACCCATCCGGGTTGCTGAGCCTGTCACCCCTGGGTCCCTGAGCCTGTCACCCCCTGGGTCCCTGAGCCTGTCACCCCCTGGGTCCCTGAGCCCGTCGAAGGGCCACCATCCCTGGGTCCCTGAGCCCGTCGAAGGGCCACCATCCCTGGGTCCCTGAGCCCGTCGAAGGGCCACCATCTCTGGGTCCCTGAGCCCGTCGAAGGGCCGAACCCGCGATCCACACCGAGGACACCCCATGCCAGATCCCCTGCTCACCGTGCGCGACTTCTCCGTCGTGTACGACGTCGATCCGCCCGTCGAGGCGGTGAAGAACGTGACCCTCGAACTGCAGCGCGGCGAGATCCTGGGCCTCGCCGGGGAGAGCGGCTGCGGCAAGACCACGCTCGCCTACGGGGTGCAGCGCCTGCTGCGTGCCCCGGCCGTCATCACCGGCGGCAGCGTGACCTTCCACGACGTGACCGGTGTCGACATCGACATCAACGCGCTGGACGTCGACGCGATGCAGCGATTCCGCTGGGACAAGGTGTCGATGGTGTTCCAGGGCGCGATGAACGCCCTGAACCCCGTGGCGACGATCGGCTCGCAGCTGGAGGACGTGTTCGAGATCCACCGCCCCGACATGAACCGCAGGCAGCGGCGTGCCGAGGCGGAGGAGCTGCTCGAGATCGTCAAGGTCGGACGCCAGCGCATCCGCTCCTTCCCGCACGAGCTCTCCGGCGGCATGCGCCAGCGCGTCATGATCGCGATGGCCCTCGCGCTGCGTCCGCAGCTGATGGTCATGGACGAGCCGACGACCGCGCTCGACGTGCTGGTGCAGCGGGAGATCCTCAAGCAGATCTCCCAGCTGCGGCACGAGTTCGGCTTCTCGGTGATCTTCATCACCCACGACCTTCCGCTCCTGCTGGAGATCAGCGACCGGATCGCGATCATGCGCGAGGGAGAGATCATCGAGCTCGATACGGCAGAGCGCATCTGGACGCAGCCCGAGCACGAGTACACGAAGACCCTGCTGTCGTCGTTCCCCCGGCTCACCGGGGAGAGAGGGGTGCTGGTGCGATGACCACCCTCGAATTCCGTCACGTCACGAAGGCGTACAACGTGCGCGGCGCCGGCCAGATCAAAGCTCTCGACGACGTGAGCTTCACGCTGACGTCCGGCCAGACGATCGGCCTGGTCGGACAGTCCGGCAGCGGCAAGTCCACGATCGCGAAGATCCTCACCCAGCTCGAGACCCCGACCAGCGGCGAGGTGCTGCTCGACGGCACGCCGATCCCGCGCCGCGGCAGGGGCCTGCGGACCTACCGCCAGCAACTGCGCATGGTGTTCCAGGACCCGTTCGCCTCGCTCAACCCGTACCACTCGATCCGCTACCACCTGGAGCGGCCCATCCGCCTCGACGATGTGGTGCCCAAGAAGGACACCGAGAACGAGGTGCGTCGGCTCCTCGACCGGGTGCGCCTCGATGCGGACGCGGTGATCGACCGTCGCCCCCACGAGCTGTCGGGCGGCCAGCGGCAACGCGTTGCGATCGCCCGTGCCCTGGCCTCGCGTCCCTCGCTCCTGGTCGCCGACGAGCCGGTGTCGATGCTCGACGTCTCCATCCGGCTCGGCGTGCTGAACCTGCTCGCCGACCTGCAGCGCGAAGAGGGGCTCGGTGTGCTCTACATCACGCACGACCTGGCGACCGCCCGGCACTTCAGCGACGAGATCATGGTCCTCAACCAGGGGCGCGTGGTCGAGTACGGCACTGCCGACGATGTGATCCTCAACCCGCAGGACCCCTACACCCGCGAGCTGCGCGCGGCCTCTCCCGATCCGGAGAAGCACTTCGCCGCGGCGGCATCGAACGGAGGCACGCTGTGAGCACCGCATTCCCCCAGCTCGACGACAACGACCTCGTCGCCCGCGATGCCCTCGAGGTCGGCACCACGGCGACCACGGCAGAGCGCACCAGGCGGCCGGTGCCGTGGCGCTTCTTCGCCGGTCGCGCGGCCTTCTACCTGTTCACGCTGTGGGCGGCGATCACGATCAACTTCTTCCTGCCCCGCCTCATGAAGGGCGACGCGGTCAGCTCCTACCTCGCCCGCAACCGCAACGTGAGTCCCGAGGCGGCTGACGCCCTCCGCATCCTGCTCGGCATCGACACCGACAAGTCCATCTGGCAGCAGTACCTCGAATACTGGGGGATGCTGCTGCGCGGCGACCTCGGCATCTCGACCCTGCACGGGCTGCGGCCCGTCGCCGAGGTGCTCGCCGCCGCCCTGCCCTGGACGCTCGGGCTGGTCGGCATCGCGACCATCATCTCGTTCGCGATCGGCACGCTGCTCGGAGCCGTCGTGGGATGGAAGCGGGGCAGCAGGCTCGACGCGATCATCCCGGTGACGACGTTCTTCAACACGATCCCGTACTTCTGGCTCGGACTCATCGCGATCGCGATCTTCTCCTCGACCCTGAAGTGGTTCCCCTCATCGCATGCCTACGACAAGGGGCAGTCGCCGGAATGGAGTCTCGACTTCATCGGCCAGGTGATCGCGCACGGCACGCTGCCGGCACTGACGATCGTGGTCGCCTCGCTCGGTGGCTGGGTGCTCGGCATGCGCAACATGATGCTGACCGTGCTCGACGACGACTACATCACGGTCGCGCAGGCGAAGGGCATGCCCAACAAGCGGGTGCTCTGGGGCTACGCTGCCCGCAACGCGGTGCTGCCGCAGATCCAGAGCTTCGCGCTGTCGATCGGCTTCATCGTGGGCGGCACCATCGTGATGGAGATGGTCTTCAGCTATCCGGGTGTCGGCAAGCTGCTGCTTGACGCGACCAACGCCAAGGACTTCGCCCTCATGCAGGGTGTGTTCCTCGTGATCACGCTGTCGGTGCTCGTGGCCAACATCCTCGCCGATGTCGTCTACGCCTACCTCGACCCGCGCACGCGCCAGATGGAGTCCTGACATGACCGTTCCCACCACCGCAGCGACGACAGCGCCCGACGGATCGGCCGTCGTCTCCGGCATGCCCGAGACCGCGACACTGCGCACCCCGCCGGCGGGAGCGCCGCCGCGCAAGACGTTCTGGTCGCAGCTCGCGCAGGCGTTCGCGATGTTCCGCAATCCCAAGTCGATCGCCGGGCTCATCATCCTCGGGGTGTTCGTGCTCATCGCGATCCTCGCCCCGTGGATCGCCCCGTACGGACCGACCCAGAAGGACCGCACGGCGCTGCGTCAGCCGCCCTCCTGGGAGCACTGGCTGGGCACGACGCACATGGGCGAAGACGTGCTGAGCCAGATCATCTACGGCACCCGCGGGGTGATCGTCGTCGGCTTCCTCGCGGCCTTCATCGCCACGATCATCGCGATCACGATCGGTGTGATCGCCGGCTACGTGCGCGGCTGGAAGAGCGAATCGCTCTCGGCGCTGACCAACGTGTTCCTGGTGATCCCCGGCATCCCGCTCATCATCATCATCGCCTCGCAGTTCGAGAACCCGCCGCTGATCGTGATCGCCGCGGTGCTCGGGCTCACCGGGTGGGCGTGGGGCGCCCGCGTGCTGCGCGCGCAGACCATGTCGCTGCGCAACCGCGACTTCATCCAGGCCGCGCGCGCGAACGGCGAGCCGCTGCGCCGCATCATCACGGTCGAGATGCTCCCGAACCTCATGGCGCTCATCGCCTCGAGCTTCGTCGGCACCGTGACCGCGGCCATCCTCGGCCTCACGACCCTGGCCTTCATCGGGGTGATCCCGGTCAGCAACCTGAACTGGGGGACCGTCCTGTTCTGGGCGCAGCAGAACGGCGCGTTCCCGCGTCTGTGGTGGTGGTACGTGCCGGCCGGGCTCTGCATCGCGATCATCGGCGTCGCGCTCTCGCTCATCAACTTCGGCATCGACGAGTACGTCAACCCGCGCCTGCGCTCGGCGGGAGAGCGGGCCAGGGCGATGAAGAAGAAGGGGCTCAACGTGAACGACGCCGTCACGGCCGTCCGCAGCGTGCCCCTGCCGAAGACCACCCCCGATCCCGTAACGTCGGCGACTCCCGACGACTCCGCGAAGACCTCGACACAGAACACGAAGTGATGACCTCTCAGACCCTGACCACGCAGCTCCCGTACCAGGACCCCGCTCTCTCGATCCCCGAGCGCGTGGCCGACCTCCTCAGCCGCATGACGCTGGAGGAGAAGGTCGGGCAGATGCTCCAGCTCGACGCTCGCGACGACATCGACGACCACATCGCTCGCCGTCACGCGGGCTCGATCCTGCACACCTCGCCCGAGCGCATCCTGCGGGCGAACGAGCTCACGGCCCAGACGCGCCTCCGCATCCCGCTGCTGGTGGGCGAGGACTGCATCCACGGGCACTCGTTCTGGCCGGGGGCGACGATCTACCCGACGCAGCTCGGCATGGCCGCGTCGTGGGACTCCGCGCTCGTCGAACGCGTCGCTCGTGCCACGGCCGAGGAGGTTGCGGTCACCGGCATCCACTGGACGTTCTCGCCCGTGCTGTGCATCGCCCGCGATCTGCGCTGGGGTCGCATCGACGAGACCTTCGGCGAAGACCCGTTCCTGATCGGCGAGCTGGCTTCGGCCATGGTGCGCGGCTATCAGGGTGACGGTCTCGATGACCCCACGGCCATCCTCGCGACGGCCAAGCACTTCGCCGGGTACTCCGAGACCCAGGGCGGGCGCGACGCGAGCGAGGCCGACATCTCCCGCCGCAAGCTGCGCTCGTGGTTCCTGCCGCCGTTCGAGCGCGTCGCCCGCGAGGGGTGCCGCACGTTCATGCTCGGCTACCAGACGACCGACGGTGTGCCGATCACCACCAACGACTGGCTGCTCAGCGATGTGCTGCGCGGGGAGTGGGGCTACACCGGCACGCTCATCACCGACTGGGACAACGTCGGTCGCATGGTGTGGGAGCAGCGGATCCAGCCCGACATCACGCACGCGGCCGCGGCGGCCGTGCGGGCGGGCAACGACATGATCATGACCACGCCGGCCTTCTTCGAAGGAGCGCTGGATGCCGTGGCGAAGGGCCTGCTCGCCGAGGACGCCTTCGACGCGGCGGCCGCCCGCATCCTGACGCTGAAGTTCGAGCTGGGGCTCTTCGAGAACCCGCGCCTGCCCGGCACCGAGCTCGACGCCGTGGTGGGCAGCGCTGAGCACGCGGAGCTGAACCTCGAGGTCGCCCGCCGCTCGCTCGTGCTGCTCGAGAACGACGGCGTGCTGCCACTCGACCCCAGGTCCGCGCTGAAGGTCGCGGTCACCGGCCCACTCGCCGACGACGCGCAGACGCAGCTCGGCGACTGGGCCGGCGGCTCCGGCCAGGCGGGCTGGCTCGACGGACAGCCCCGCGAGATGATCACGACCGTGCTCGACGGGCTGCGGTCGATCGACGGTTGGAGCATCACCCACGCCCGCGGTGCCGACATCCTCACCCTGGAAGAGGACCCGCAGGGGGCGTTCTTCCCGGACCATCAGCCGCGCCCGCCGGTCGTCAAGCCGTGCGAGCCGGATGCGACGCTGATCGCCGAGGCCGTCGCCGCCGCATCCGATTCGGATGTCGTCGTGGCAGTCGTCGGCGACCGGATCGAGCTCGTCGGCGAGGGGCGCTCCACCGCGACGCTCGAGCTCATCGGCGGGCAGAACGCCCTGATCGATGCGCTCATCGCGACCGGGAAGCCCGTCGTGATCGTGCTGCTCGCCTCGAAGCCGCTCGTGCTCCCGGCCTCCGCGTCGAAGGCGGCTGCCGTGATCTGGGCGGCGAACCCCGGGATGCAGGGTGGGCGTGCACTGGCGGACATCATCTCCGGAGCGGCCGAGCCGTCCGGGCGCCTGCCGATCTCGTTCGCCCGTCACGTGGGTCAGCAGCCGACGTACTACAACCAGATCCGCGGACAGCACGGCGACCGGTACGCCGACCTCACGCAGTCGCCCGCCTGGGCGTTCGGCGAGGGGCTGTCGTACACGACCGTGGAGTACTCCGATCTGTCGCTCGAGGAGACCTCGCTGGGGGAGTCCGACACGATCGTCGGACACGTCACGGTGTCGAACACCGGCGAGCGGCCCGTGCGCGAGACGGTGCAGGTGTACGTGCGCGACTCCGTGACCAGCGTGAGCTGGACCGACAAGGAGCTCAAGACCTTCCGCCAGGTCGACCTCGCTCCCGGTGAGTCGGTGCGGGTGCGCCTGGAGCTGCCGGTGTCCGACTGCACGATCGTGGATGCTGCGGGCAACCGTCTGGTCGAGCCCGGCGCGTTCGAGCTCCTGGTCGGCCCGAGCTCCCGCGACGAGGTGCTCCTCTCCGCCACCTTCCAGGTCGTCTGACCCGTTCCGGTCGCGATATGACAGCCAAAACCGCCCGGTTTCGCTGTTATATCGCGACCGGAACGGGGGTCAGAGACGCTGGGGGCCGGCGCCCTGCGTGCCGAGGGCGTCGTCGGGGTTGAGCAGGCCGCAGGCCTTCATCGACAGGCAGCCGCAGCCGATGCAGCCGGTGAGCTCGCGCTCCAGGCGCTCGATGCCCTCGCGGCGCTTCTCCAGCTCGCGCTTCCACCTCCGCGAGGCCCGCTGCCAGTCCTCATGACTCGGAGTCTCGGTCAGAGGCACGTCGGCGAAGGCCGTCTGCACGTCGGAGAGCGGGATGCCGAGGCGCTTGGCGACCGTGATGAGCGAGACGCGACGCAGCATGTGCCGGGCATAGCGGCGCTGGTTGCCGGGCGTGCGGGTCGACGCGATGAGGCCGAGGGACTCGTAGAAGTGCAGGGCGGATGCCGCGACGCCGGTGCGCCTCGTCATCTCGCCGATCGACAGCGGTTCGTCGGGTGCGTGCGGACTCATCCGGTCGACCTTCCTCGATTTGACCTCAAGTATACTTGAGGTTTTACGGTGGAAACCGTGACCCGAACGAAGACCGACCGATGACCTACGTGATCGCCCTGCCGTGCGTCGATGTGAAGGACAAGGCCTGCATCGACGAGTGCCCCGTCGACTGCATCTACGAGGGCGAGCGCTCGCTGTACATCCACCCCGACGAGTGCGTGGACTGCGGCGCCTGCGAACCCGTCTGCCCCGTGGAGGCGATCTTCTACGAGGATGACCTGCCCGACGAGTGGCAGGACTACTACAAGGCGAACGTGGAGTTCTTCGACGAGATCGGCTCGCCCGGCGGTGCCGCGAAGACCGGGATGCTCCCCTTTGACCACCCGCTCATCTCGGTGCTTCCCCCGCAGGAGGCGCACGCATGAGCCCGCGCATCGCGGTCGTCGGAGCCGGCCCCGCGGGCATCTACGCCGCCGACATCCTCCTGACGCAGCTTCCCGACGCGAAGATCGACCTGATCGAGAAGCTGCCGGCGCCCTACGGACTCGTCCGCTACGGCGTCGCCCCCGACCATCCCCGGATCCGCAAGATCATCGACGCCCTGCACGAGGTCGTCGGGCACCCCTCGATCCGGCTGCGCTGCAACGTCGAGGTCGGGGCCGACATCACCGTCGACGAGCTGCGCGCCGCCTACGACGGAGTGGTCATCGCCACCGGAGCGGACCGCGACGTGCCGTTCGAGGTTCCGGGAGCGGAGCTGCCCGGCTCCTTCGGTGCTGCGGACTTCGTGGCCTGGTACGACGGCCACCCCGATGTGCCACGGGACTGGGGTCTGGATGCGGAGTCCGTCGCCGTGCTCGGCGCGGGCAACGTCGCCCTCGATGTGACCCGCATCCTCGCCAAGCACGCGGCGGCTCTCGAATCCACCGACACCCCGGATCCGATCCTCGATCAGCTCGCCGCGAGTCGCGTGCGCGACGTGCATCTGTTCGCCCGCCGCGGTCCCGCCGACGTGCGGTTCTCGGCGCTCGAACTGCGCGAGCTGGGCGAGCAGCATGACGTGGAGGTGATCGTCGACCCCGCGGATCTCGTCCTCGACGCCCACGCCGAGCGGATGCTGGAGCAGTTCTCCCAGCGGCGCATCATCGTGCGGACCCTGACCGAATGGGCGCAGCGTCCGCGGTCGGCCGCATCGCGGCGCATCCACCTGCACTTCCGCCACCGGCCGGTGCGCGTGCGCGGCACGGACCGCGTCGAGAGCGTGGAGTTCGAGCGCACGGCGTCCGATCCCCTCGGCCGCATGGTCGGCACGGGCGAGTTCGTGAGCTACGACGTGGGGGCGGTCTACCGCGCGATCGGGTACCTGTCGTCCCCGGTGCCCGGCGTGCCCTTCGACGCCGAACGCGGCATCGTGCCGAACGCCGAAGGGCGCGTGCTCGACGGCGACGGGGCCCCGATCCCGCGCCTGTACGCGACCGGCTGGATCAAGCGCGGTCCGATCGGGCTCATCGGCTCGACGAAGTCGGATGCCGCGCAGACCGTCACGCACCTCGTCGAGGACCTGGCTGCGGCCGAGGCCGGATCGGTCGAGTCAGCCGATCCGCTCGCGCACCTCGGCGCCGCCGTCGACCGGGAAGGCTGGCTGCGCATCGACGAGGCGGAGCGCCGCGCCGGCGCAGCCCGCGGCAGGGAGCGGACCAAGATCGTCGACCGCCGCACCATGCTCGGCCACGCGCACCTCGAATCCGTGAAGGAGACCGTCCGATGACCACCGATGTCCCCCAGCCCACCCCGCATCCCGCGGCGCCCGTCCCCACCCCGGTGGGTGAGGGGCTCAAGGCCGCGTTCCGGACGCACCCCGCCGGCGTCGCCATCATCACGGCGCAGACTCCCGACGGACCGGTCGGCCTCACCGCCTCGAGCGTGTCGTCGGTCGCGGTGGATCCCGCCGCGATCGTGTTCTCCGTCACCCGGGCCACCGGCAGTGCGGGCGCGATCCTCGGGGCCGACACCTTCCTCGTCCACCTGATCGACGACGAGCACTCCGCTCTCGCGCAGAGCTTCGCGATCAGCGGATCCGAGCGCTTCACGCCGGAGCAGGGCTGGACCACGCTGCCCACGGGAGAGCCGCATCTCGCGGAGGCCCGCGCGGCGCTGCGGTGCCGATCGATCCAGAACGTCCCCGTCGGCTCGTCCACGGTCGTGATCGCCGAGGTCCTGGAGGTGCTGCCGGGGCGCGCCGCTCGCCCGCTGGTGTACCTCGACCGCCGGTTCCACGCCCTCTCGCACGACACCGCCCTCTGAACCCGCATCACCGAAAGGAAACACGACATGTCCGCTCTCTACACGCTCCCCGAGCTGCCGTACGACTACTCCGCGCTCGAGCCGCACATCTCCGGCAAGATCATGGAGCTGCACCACTCCAAGCACCATCAGGCGTATGTGACGGGCGCGAACACCGCCCTCGAGCAGCTCGCAGCCGCCCGCAGCGCCGGCGACCTCGCGAACGTGAACAAGCTCGAGAAGGACCTGGCCTTCAACCTCGGCGGACACATCAACCACTCGGTGTTCTGGCAGAACCTGTCGCCCGAGGGCGGCGGCGCTCCCGAGGGCGAGCTCGAGGCCGCGCTGGTCGACGCTTTCGGGTCGATCGACGCCTTCCGCGCGCACTTCACCGCGACCGCGCTCGGCGTGCAGGGCTCGGGCTGGGCCGTGCTCGCCTGGGACGGCGTTGGTGCGCGTCCCGTGATCTTCCAGCTGTTCGACCAGCAGGGGAACGCGCCCCTCGGCGTCACCCCGCTGCTGCAGCTCGACGTGTGGGAGCACGCCTACTACCTGGACTACCTCAACGTGCGCGCGGACTACGTCAAGGCGTTCTGGAACCTCGTCAACTGGCCCGACGTGCAGCGTCGCTTCGAGGCCGCACGCACGGCGACGCAGGGTCTGATCGTCGCCTCCTGATCCTGCCGGGGCGCACCGCGTCCGCTCAGGCACGCACCGGCGTGACCGTCTAGGGTGGAGGAAGGAGCGTCGGGAAGCCTGGTCGACACCATGTTCGTCGACACCTCGGAGCTCCCATGACAGACACCCGTCGTTCCTTCCCCGCCCGCGGCAGCTACCGCGAGGTCCGCCGTATCGGCACGCTCCTGCGCAAGGAGAGCGTCGGCGGCATCCTGCTCGTCGTGATGGCCGCGATCGCCCTGGTGTGGGCGAATTCGCCGCTCGCGGAGAGCTACTTCGCGCTCCGCGACTTCGAGGTCGGCTACGAGCCGTGGCATCTGCGCCTCAGTCTCGGCGCCTGGGCCGCCGATGGCCTGCTGGCGATCTTCTTCTTCCTCGTCGGCCTCGAGCTCAAGCGCGAGTTCGTGGTCGGCGACCTGCGCGACCGGCGAACCGCGATCGTGCCGGTGGCCGCGGCGGTCGGCGGCGTCGTCGTGCCGGCGGCCATCTTCGTGCTGGTCATCGGGCCGGACCCCGAGCTGCTGCGCGGCTGGGCGGTGCCGACGGCGACGGACATCGCGTTCGCCGTCGCCGTGCTCGCGATCATCGGCTCGCACCTGCCCGCGCGACTGCGCCTGTTCCTGCTGACGTTGGCGGTGGTGGACGACCTCATCGCGATCGGCATCATCGCGATCTTCTACACCGACGACCTGAACCCGATGCCGCTCCCCGCCGCGATCCTGGGTCTCGCCCTCTACGCGGCGCTGGCCCAGATGCGGCAGGGGTTCTTCGCGCGCAACCGCTTCGCGGCCTGGCTGATCCTGCTTCCGATCGGCGTGGTCGTGTGGGCGTTCGTGCACGCATCCGGCATCCATGCGACGATCGCGGGCGTCGCGCTGGGCTTCATGATCCCGGTCCGCTCCGGGGAGACGGATGCCGACGGGGTCGAGCGGACCGGTCTCGCCGAGGAGTTCGAGCACCGGTTCCGGCCGCTGTCCGCCGGTTTCGCGGTGCCCGTGTTCGCCTTCTTCGCGGCCGGCGTCGCGGTGGTCGGCGACGGCTTCGTGGAGACGGTGACGCATCCGGTGGCGATCGCGATCGTGTGCGGTCTGGTGCTCGGCAAGCCCGTCGGCATCGTGCTCGCCACCTGGATCGCGACGAAGGCGACGCGCAGTCGATTGGGTGGGGGGCTGCGGTGGATCGATCTGGTGGGCGTCGGCATGCTCGCCGGCATCGGATTCACGGTCTCGCTGCTCGTGGCGGAGCTCAGCTTCCCCGGCGGGCTCGAGCATGATGCGGCGAAGGTCGCCATCCTCCTCGCCTCGGTCCTCGCCGCGGTCGGCGCCTCGGTCCTGCTGGGCGCGCGGAACCGCCGGTACCGGGCGATCGCGGCGCAGGAGGCGGTCGACGCCGACGGGGACGGCGTGCCCGATGTGTACCAGCGCGAGGAGTAGCCGCGGGGCGGATCAGGCGAGCGAGAGGAAGAGCTTCTCGAGTTCCGGGAGCGACACCTCGTCGGCGCCCGGCTCGCCTTCGGCCTCGGCGTCGACGAGGCAGTCCTTCATCGCGGACGCGATGATCTGGAAACCGGCCCTGTCGAGGGCCGAGCTGACGGCGGCGAGCTGGGTGACGACGGCTCGGCAGTCGCTCCCGTTCTCGACGGCGGCGATCACGGCGCCGAGCTGTCCCTGGGCGCGCTTGAGCCGGTTGGCGATCTTGCGCTGCGTCTCGGCGTCGGTGGATGACATGGCACTCCCTGAGGGTCGGCTGTGCGCACCATCATACCCCCTGGGGTATAGTCCGTTATACCCAGGGGGGTATAACGACGAGAAGGAGCGGATCCATGTGCCGAGCAGTCCGATGCAAGACCTGTGGCAAGACGACCTGGGCGGGGTGCGGTCAGCACGTCGCCGACGTGCGCCGTACGGTCCCGGCGGCCCAGTGGTGCGCCGGGCATCCGAAGGAGCAGAACCAGGGCGGCTTCCTCTCCCGGCTGTTCCAGCGATGACCGCGGCTCCGCTCACCGTGGTGGTCGTCGGCGGTGTCGCCGGCGGCATGTCCGCCGCGACACGGCTGCGTCGGCTCGACGAGTCCGCGCACATCGTCGTGTTCGAGCGCGGCCCCGAGGTCTCGTACGCGAACTGCGGCCTCCCGTACTACGTGGGTGGCGTCATCGAGGACCGTCAGGCCCTGCTGCTGCAGACGCCCGCCTCACTGCACCGGCGCTTCCGGCTCGACGTGCGCGTGCGACACGAGGTCGAGCGCATCGACACGACGGCCAAGGTGGTCGAGGTCGTCGACCACGGGAGCGGTCGTCGGATCACGCAGCCGTACGACCGGCTGATCCTGGCCACGGGCGCACGCCCCCGCCGGGACGAGCCGGACGCGGTCACGCCCACCCGCAGTCTGCGCACGGTCGAGGACGCCGACGTGATCGAGGCCGCGCTCACCCGTCCGGGGCTTCCCGTCGTGGTCGTCGGAGGCGGATACACCGGACTGGAAGCGGTCGAGAACCTCGTGGCCCGCGGCGCGTCCGTCACGCTCGTGCAGCGCGGGGAGCAGCTGCTCGCCCCGCTCGACGTGGAGATGGCCGCCCCCATCCTCGCGGAGGTGCGCGCACACGGCGTCGACGTGCGCCTCGGCGTCCGCGTGCAGGAGGTCGCTGCAACCGGCGTCACCCTGAGCGATGGATCGGTCGTGCCGGCGGAGTTCATCGTCGACGCGTCCGGAGTCATCCCGGAGGTCGGCCTGGCGTCGGCGGCCGGGATCCGCATCGGTGCGACCGGCGGGATCGCCGTCGACGCATCGTGCCGGACCAGCGCGCCCGACGTGTTTGCGGTGGGCGACGGCGTCGAGAAGCAGGATCTGATCGGAGGAGGCGAAGCGCTGATCACCATGGCCGGTCTGGCGAACCGCCACGGGGACGCCTGGTCGCCGACGTGATCGCCGGGCGGCAGGAGGCCGCCCGGCCCGCCGTCGGGACGGGCATCGTGCAGGTCTTCGGCGTGGCGGCGGCGAAGGCGGGGTGGAGTGAGAAGCAGCTTCGCGCCGCGGGGCGTGACTTCTACGCGGTGCACGTGCACCCTGCGTCGCACGCCGGCTACTATCCCGGGTCCGAGACGCTGTCGATGAAGCTGCTCGCCGACCCGGCGTCCGACCGCATCCTGGGCGTGCAGATCGTCGGACGCGACGGTGTGGACAAGCGCGTCGACGTCGTGGCGACCGCGATGCAGGCGGGACTGCCCGCTGCAGAGCTCGCGCACCTCGAACTGGCTTACGCCCCGCAGTTCGGCTCGGCCAAGGACGCCGTGAACATCCTCGGCTCCGTGGCGGAGAACACCCGCACCGGCACCACGCCCTCGCTGCAGTGGCACGAGCTCGACGACGCGGTCGCCGCCGGGGCGACGCTGATCGACGTCCGCTCGCCCGCGGAGTTCGCGGCCGGGGCGATCCCCGGTGCACGCAGCATTCCGCTGGATGAGCTGCGGGAGCGGATCGACGAGCTTCCCGCCGGGCCGCTCGTGGTGCACTGCCAGGTCGGGCTGCGCGGACACGTCGCCACGCGACTGCTCCTCCAGCACGGCCGAGAGGTGCGCAACCTCGACGGCGGCTACCGTACCTGGTGCGATGCGACCGGGGCGTCCCGCTGAGAGGACCCCCGGTCAGACGAGCCGCGCCGTGGTGCCGCGCACGTTCAGCTCGAACGGCAGCGCCGACGGGATGTGCACGGCGTCCGGGGTGGCGAGCTTCGCCAGCACGGCGTCGGCGGCCCGCTCTCCCTGGCCGAGCGGGAACTGGTCGACGGTCGTGAGGCGGAAGAACTCGCCGAGCTCGTGGCCGTCGATGCCGACGATCGACAGCTCCTCCGGCACGCTGAAGCCGAGATCGCGGGCCGCCAGCAGAGCGCCGATGGCCATCTCGTCCGACGCGGCGAACACGGCGGTCGGGCGGGGGCCCGGTCGCCCGAGCAGCTGCTTCGCCGCGCGGTAACCGCCTTCGACCGTGAAGTCCGCGGGCTCGAGGAAGGCGTGGTTCAGGGGGAGCCCCGCCTTCGCGAGCGCCTTCTCGAACCCGAGCCGCCGGTTGGTGGGGATGTGGAAGTCGATGTCGAACTCGGGGTTCGCGCCGATGTGCGCGATGTCGGTGTGCCCGAGTCCGATCAGGTGCTCGGTCGCGAGCTGGGCGACGGCGACGTCGTCGACCGTGAGGGTGTCGAGCTTGGGGTTGGGGCCGCCGATCGCGATCACGGGGAGCCCGAGCTCCAGCAGATGCTGCGTCTCCTCGTCGTCGAGCTCGATCGACACGGCGATGACCGCATCCACCCGCTGCCGCCGCAGGAACGTGTCGAACACGTGGCGACGCACGTCCTTGTCGGCGGTGATGTTGTAGAGCGTGATGTCGTAGCCGGCGCGCATCAGAGCGGACGAGACCCCCGACAGCACGGTGCTGAAGAACCAGCGGTCGAGGAAGGGAACGACCACTCCCACGTTGCGGGTGCGGCCGGACGCGAGACTCGACGCCCGCGACGACACCACGTAGCCGAGCGACTGCGCCGCGGCCTGCACCCGTTCCTTGGCGGACTCGGACACGTGGCCTCGTCCGCTCAGCGCGCGCGAGACGGTGGCGGTGGAGACCCCGGCGAGCCGGGCGACCTCATCGATGCTCGCCATGGGTTCCTTCGTTCTGGTCCGCTCCCGTCGCCTTCGTGTCGCCCGCGGAGGCTGAGAGCGACAGAAAGTGCGACGGGAGCGGGTGGGATGTATCAGGCGGTGGTGTACCAGACAGCCGTGTCGACGGGGAGGGCTGCACCGTCGAAGGGCTGGCTCTGCAGGATCACGAGGGCGTCCGCGGGCAGCTCGACCGGCGCGGTGCCGAGGTTCGCGATCACGTGCACGTCGCCGCGGCGGAACGCCACCGTGTCGGGACCGGCATCCTCCCAGACCAGCGAGCCCGCGCCGAAGCCGTACTCGCGGCGACCGGCGAGGAGCCGCTTGTACAGGGCGAGCGTGGACGCGGGGTCGACCTCCTCGACGTCCCGCGCGTAGCCCGCCCAGTCCGCCGGCTGGGGCAGCCACGACAACCCGGTGTCGTTGAACCCGAAGGCCGGAGCCTCGGCCTCCCACGGCAGCGGCACGCGGCAGCCGTCGCGTCCGTAGCGCTTGCCGTTCGTGCGGAACCAGGTCGGATCCTGACGGAACTCGTCCGGGATCTCCATGGCCTCCGGAAGCCCGAGCTCCTCGCCCTGGTAGAGGTAGGCCGAACCGGGAAGCGCGAGCATCAGCGTGGTGGCCGCACGGGCGCGGGCCAGTCCGATCACGGTGTCCGGCTTGTCCGGGGTGTTCGGGCCGATGCCCTCGCCCTGCGGGTTCTCGGAGGTGAGGGCGAGGCGGGTCGCGTGGCGCACCACGTCGTGGTTCGACAGCACCCACGTGCTCGGGGCTCCGACGGCGCCGAACTCGTCCAGCGACTCGCGGATCACGTCGCCGAGGGCCTTCGCGTCCCACTCCGTCATGAGGTAGGGGAAGTTGAACGTCTGGTGCATCTCGTCCGGACGCACCCACAGCGCGGTCTGCTTGAGGGTGGGCATCCAGGCCTCGCCGCAGAGGGCGCGGTCGCCGTCGTACTCGGCCAGCACCCGGTGCCAGTCGCGGTAGATCTCGTGCACGCCGTCCTGGCCCCAGTACGGCACGTTCGACTCGCCGCCGCCCATCGAGTCGGCGTCGGTCGGCGGGGTGTAGTCGGGCAGGCCCTCGGTCTTGATCATGCCGTGGGCGACGTCGACCCGGAAGCCGTCGACACCGCGGTCGAGCCAGAAGCGCAGGATGGAGCGGAACTCCTCCTGCACCTCCTCGTTGTTCCAGTCGAAGTCGGGCTGGGTGGCGTCGAAGATGTGCAGGTACCACTGGCCGGGCGTGCCGTCGGCCTCGGTCACGCGCTGCCACATGCCGCCGCCGAACACGGACTCCCAGTTGTTCGGAGGCAGTTCGCCGTTCTCGCCGCGGCCGTCGCGGAAGATGTAGCGCGCGCGCTCCGGGCTCCCCGGTGCAGCCTTGAGGGCCTCCTGGAACCAGGGGTGCTGGTCGGACGAGTGGTTCGGGACGAGGTCGACGATCACGCGGATGTCGCGGGCGTGGGCCTCGGCGAGCATGAGGTCGAAGTCGGCGAGCGTGCCGAACAGCGGGTCGACGTCGCGGTAGTCGGCCACGTCGTAGCCGGCGTCGCGCTGCGGGCTCGTCATGAACGGGCTGAGCCAGATCGCGTCGACGCCCAGCTCCTGCAGGGAGTCCAGGCGGCTCGTGATCCCCGGGAGGTCGCCGATGCCGTCGCCCGACGCGTCCGCGAAGGAGCGGGGGTAGATCTGGTAGATGACGGCGCTGCGCCACCACTCGGAACCGGGGGCTGCGATCTGCTCAAGCTGTGCCATGCGAATCAGGCTACTGCAAACGCTTACATTCCTGCCAGAGCGCGTATCGAATCGGTTCGGTCGCCGTCACGGCCGACGCGCTCGTCACGGTCCTCGTGATGGCGGTGCTGATCGGCGTCTGGCCGCCCGCGCTCGCGGCCTGACGCCGATCAGGACTCACGGGGTCGGCATGCCGCCGTTCACGTTCAGCGTCTCGCCGGCGACGTAGCTCGACTCCGCGGAGGCGAGGAAGACGTAGGCGGGGGCGAGTTCGGCCGGCTGGCCCATGCGACCGAGCGGCGTGTCCTTGCCGAACTCGGCGATCTTCTCCTGCGGCTGACCGTCACTGGGCTGCAGAGGCGTCCAGATCGGCCCCGGTGCGACGGCGTTCACGCGGATGCCCTTCGGGGCGAGCTGCTGCGCGAGGCCCTTCGTGAAGGCGTTGATGGTCGCCTTCGTCGAGGCGTAGTCGACGAGGATGTCCGAGGGGGAGTACGCCTGGATCGACGTCGTGTTGATGATGGTCGACCCGGGGGACAGGTGCGGCAGTGCGGCCTTGGTGACCCAGAACATGGCGTAGACGTTGGTCTTGAACGTGTCGTCGAACTGCTCGTCGGTGATGTCGGTGAGCGACTCCTGGAAGACCTGCTTGCCGCCGTTGTTCACGACGATGTCGAGGCCTCCGAGAGCGCCGACCGTCTCGGCGACGAGAGTGCGGCAGTACTCGGGGTCGCGCAGATCCCCGGGGATCGCGGCGACCGTCACGCCGGCGTCGCGGAGGATGTCGGCGATGCGGCTCGCATCCTGCTCCTCCTCGGGGAGGTAGGAGATCGCGACGTCGGCGCCCTCGCGCGCGAAGGCGATCGCTGTGGCCGCGCCGATGCCGGAGTCGCCGCCGGTGATGAGCGCCTTGCGCCCGGTCAGGCGTCCGGTGCCGCGGTAGGTTTCCTCGCCGAGGTCGGCCTGCGGGGTCAGGTCGGCATCGAGGCCCGGCTCCGGCATGTGCTGCTTCTGCGGCTCGATGTCGGCATACAGCGCGGTCGGGTCGGTGAAGGTGTACTGGTCACGGGACATGGGGAGTCCTTTCCGGGAGGTCGGGGACGGGATGACCATCGTGCGCGCCGCCCGACGCCGAGACAAACGCCTTGCACGCTCCGCAGCGCTTTGCTACGCGCGGGCGCGCATCGACATCCCGCGGCGAAGTCTGGCCGAAAGACACTTCACCGGCCGCCCCCTGTGATGACAGGCTTCCCACATCCCCCCGTGTCGCTCGCGGCATGTCCCCGGGGGTCTTCCGTCCGAGAGGTCTCGATGTCCGGTTCTGTCCGCCGTTGCGCACCCTGGGCCGCCGTCGCCGCACTCGTGCTCGGCGCCGTGCTCGTCGGCGCGGCTCCGGCCGTGTCGGATGCGTTCGCGGCGCGGGACGAGACTCCGGCGGACCCGGTGACCGACCCTGCCGCCTCGGTCGCGCTGGCGTACGAGTTCCTGGACGCGCGTGTCGACGAGTTCTGCGACGGCGAAGGACACTGCCTGCCGCGCAGCTACCAGGGCGGTTTCTTCACCACCCCGACCTGGGACTTCACGCCGTCATTCGTCTACGACGACGCCCTCGTCGTGATCGCGTACACGGCCCGTGGGCTGCCGGACGATCTCCGTCGGGCGCGCGCGATCGGCGACACCCTGTTGTTCGTCCAGGAGAACGACCCGATCGGAGACGGCCGCACCCGGGCGTCGTACGAGCCCCACGGCATCCGGCAGGGGCGGGTGGAGATCACCGGACCCGGCACCTTCACCGGCAACCAGGCCTGGGTGGGCATGGCGCTGGCGCGGCTCGCGCATGTCACCGGAGACGAGCGCTACCTCGACGGCGCGCTCCGCGTCGGCCGGTGGATCCAGGACAACACCGCCGACATGGCCCGTGCGCCCTACGGATACACCGGCGGCCAGCTCGAGGACGGCACCTCTCTGACGTGGAAGTCCACCGAGCACAACAGCGACATCGCCGGTTTCTTCACCCAGCTCGGCCAGCTCACCGGCGACCCTGTGTGGACCGATCGGGCGGCTGTCGCTGCAGAGTTCGTCGCGGCGATGCAGGACGCGGACGGACATGTGAACACCGGCACCGGCCTCGACGGCTCCACGATCAACACGCGTCCCATCCCGCTGGATGCCCAGACGTGGAGCTCGCTCGCCACGGGTGACCCGCGCTACGGAACGGCCCTGGATTGGACGCTCGCCCATCTGATCGCGACCGACGGCCCGTACACGGGCCCATCGATCAGCGAGGTCGACGTGTCGAAGGCGTGGTTCGAAGGCGGTGGACACCTCGCGCTCGCGCTCGGGCTGCGCGACGCACCGGGCGACGCCGCGGCGGTGGACACCCTGCTGAGCAGCATCCGCCTGGCGCAGCGGGATGCCCCGAACGGTGACGGCAAGGGCATCGTCGCGACCTCGAACGACGGGCTCGACTCCGGTTTCGGCGACCTCTACTACGCGAGCCTGCACACCGGCGCGACGGCCTGGTACCTGCTCGCCGCGACGGGCGACAACCCCTTCCGCCTCCCGGTCGGCCGAGCCTAGGCGGCGACGCGGGCGACGGCGGCGATCGCGCTCGTGAAGAAGTCGAGGCCGTCGACACCGCTGCGCATGGCGGCGGCGGTGTCCGGGCCGAAGCCGGGCTCCGTGGCGTGCTCGGGGTGCGGCATCAGCCCCACCACGTTGCCCGCCTCGTTCGTCAGCCCCGCGATGTCGCGCAGGGAGCCGTTCGGGTTCACGCCGGCGTAGCGGAAGGCCACGAGACCCTCGCCCTCGACGCGGTCGAGCGTCTGCTCGTCGGCGATGTATCCGCCGTCGGCGTTCTTCAGCGGGATCACGATCTCCTGGCCGGTGCGGAAGGCGTTGGTCCAGGCGGTGTCGGCGTTCTCGACCGTGAGCTTCTGGTCGCGGCGGACGAAGTGCTGGTGGTTGTTGCGGATCAGCCCGCCGGGAAGAAGATGCGCCTCGACCAGCATCTGGAAGCCGTTGCAGATGCCGAGCACAGGCATTCCCTTGGCTGCGGCGTCCTTCACCTCGGCCATGATCGGGGAGAGCGCGGCGATGGCGCCGGCGCGCAAGTAGTCGCCGTAGCTGAAGCCGCCGGGGAGGACGAGCGCATCGACGCCCTCGAGGTCGTGCGAGCCGTGCCACAGGGCGACCGGCTCTGCCCCGGCGATGCGGACGGCGCGCTGTGCGTCGCGGTCGTCGAGCGAACCGGGGAAGGTGATGACCCCGATGCGCGTGGTCACTCCGCGACCTCGATGCCGACGACGTCTTCGATCACGGAGTTCGAGAGCACCTCGTCGGCGATGCGACGGGCCTCGGCGAGGACCTCGTCGGTCACCTCGCCCTCGACGGTGAGCTCGAAGCGCTTGCCGATGCGGACGTCGGTGAAGCCCTCGACGCCGAGGCGGGCGAAGGCGCCGGAAACGGCCTTGCCCTGCGGGTCGAGCAGTTCGGGCTTGGGCATGACGTCGACGACGATGGTGGGCATGACGGCTCCAAGAGTCGCGGGCGGAGGGGCGAACCCAGTCTACTGCCCCGCCCGTCCCCGTCTCTCCGGCGTCCCCGTTCGGTTCGCCGAGTGTACGGCTTGGTGCCGAGTGCACCGCCTCCTCCCGCGCAGAAGCCGTGCACTCGGCGAGAACCCGTGCACTCGGCGTCGGGGAGGGGGGAGGGGGTCAGGCGGAGTGGAAGACGGTGTGGAGGTCGCCGACGGCCTCGCGGCCGCCGAGGCCGTCGATCTCGAAGAGGACGGAGATGCCGGCGACCTGGCTGCCGAGACGCTCCACGAGCTGGCGGCCTGCGGCCAGGGTGCCTCCGGTCGCGAGGACGTCGTCGATGAGCAGCACGCGGGATCCGACCGGCAGGTCGTCGTGCATCTCGATCGTGGCGGTGCCGTACTCGAGGGCGTAGTCGACGGATGCTGCAGGCCGGGGCAGCTTGCCTGCCTTGCGGATCGGGATCAGCCCGACTCCGGCGGCGATGGCTGCGGCGCTGGCGAGGATGAAGCCGCGCGCCTCGATGCCCGCGATCACGTCGAACTGCCCGGCGAAGGGCTCGATGATCGCCTCCGTCGTCACCCGGAGGGCCTCGGCGTCGGCGAGGAGCGGCGTGATGTCGCGGAAGATGATCCCCGGCTGCGGGTAGTCCGGGACGTTGCGGATCAGGGCTTCGGCACGGACGAGGGCAGGAGACAGGGTGGCTTCGGGCACCGGACAAGGGTACGCCGGTCGGCAAGGGCTTGACGATTCGCCGACGCGGTGACGATCCGCAGACGATGTCCCGGCCGCTGCTCGGCGGATCGTCGCGGCATCGGTGATCCGTCGCCTGCAGAGCTGGCTTGACACCGTGGGAGCGCTCCCATAGAGTGGCTGCTCAACGCGTGGGAGCGCTCCCACGATGTCCCGACGCATCACACCGCACGACCACCACAAAGGAGTGAACTGTGAACACACGTGCCCGCCACCGGATCCTCGCGATCGCCGCCGTGGCATCCGCATCCGCCCTCGCCCTCGCCGGCTGCTCCGGCAACAACGGCGACAGCGGCGACGCGAACGGCGACGAAGAGGTCACGCTGACCGTGACCACCTTCGGCACCTTCGGCTACGACGACCTGTACAAGGAGTACGAGAAGGCGCACCCGAACGTGAAGATCGAGGCGACCAACATCGACACGGGTGGCAACGCCCGCACCGACGCCTTCACCAAGATCGCCGCCGGCTCCGGCCTCAGCGACATCGTCGCGATCGAGGAGGGCTGGCTCGGCGCGATCATGGACGTGTCCGACACCTTCGTCGACCTGCGCGACTACGGCATCGAGGACCGCAAGGACGACTGGGTCGACTGGAAGTACGGCCAGGCCACCGATGCGGAAGGCCGGGTCATCGGCTACGGCACCGACATCGGCCCGAGCGGCATCTGCTACAACGGCGCCGCGTTCGAGGCCGCCGGCCTTCCGAGCGACCGCGAGTCCGTCGCCGAGCTGCTCAACGGCGACTGGGAGAACTACTTCAAGGTCGGTGCCGACTACACGGCCAAGACCGGCAAGGCCTGGTACGACCACTCCGGCTTCGTCTGGAACGCCATGGTCAACCAGCTCGACGAGGGCTACTACACCGCCGACGGCGAGCTGAACGTCGAGGGCAACGACGAGCTCCAGGAGCGCTTCGAGCTGCTGGGCGCCGCGACCGAGGGCGGCCAGTCCGCCGCGCAGACCGCCTGGGACTGGAACGGCGGCAAGTCGTTCGTCGACGGCACGTTCGCGACCTTCGTGTGCCCCGGCTGGATGCTCGGCGTCGTGCAGGGCCAGGTCGAGGCCGGCGGCGGCGACGCGTCGACCGGATGGGACTTCGCCGACGTGTTCCCCGGCGGCGCGGCCAACTGGGGTGGCGCGTTCCTGTCGATCCCGGAGACCTCGGCCCACAAGGAAGCCGCGGCGGAGCTCGCCGACTGGCTGACGCAGCCCGAGCAGCAGGTGAAGCAGTCCGCTGCGGCCGGCAACTTCCCGTCGACCATCAAGGCGCAGGAGTCCCTCGCCGAGGAGGCCACGCCCAACGAGTTCTTCAACGATGCGCCGACCGGTGCGATCCTCGCCGAGCGGGCCAAGGGTGTCGTCGCGCAGTTCAAGGGCGCTGATGACTCGGTGATCCAGGAGAACGTGTTCGGTCCGGCTCTCAGCAGCCTCGACCGCGGCGAGACCGATACGCAGGGTGCCTGGGACCAGGCCATCGGCCTGCTGAACGACCTCGTCGGCTGACCTGAGTCGCTGACTCCCCTCCCGTCGCAGTTTCTGTCGCCTCCGCGCACGGATGGCGACAGAAACTGCGACGGGAACCCTCGGACCCCGGGATAAGGACACCCCCATGACTCTCACCGCCCCGCGCGCGGAGCAGCAGCGAGCGGCATCCGCGACGTCGGATGTGCCGCCGAAGCGCTCCTGGCGCCACCGCCTCTCGCGGTTCGATCAGAACGCCTCGCCGTACTTCTACATCTCGCCGTTCTTCCTGCTGTTCGGGCTGGTCGGGCTGTTCCCGCTGCTCTACACGGTGTGGGTGGCCGTGCACGAGTGGGACCTGCTCAAGGGCGAGGGCGACTTCGTGGGGTTCGGCAACTTCGTCGAGATCCTGGGCGATGCGATGTTCTGGAACTCCATCGGCAACACCCTGAGCATCTTCCTGCTCTCCGCGATCCCCCAGCTGGCGGTGGCCCTCGTGATCGCCTACCTCCTCGACCGCGGCCTCCGCGCGCCGACGTTCTGGCGCATGAGCGTGCTGATCCCGTTCGTGGTCACCCCGGTCGCCGTCGCCATCATCTTCTCGAGCATCTTCAACGAGGCGGACGGCCTCGCCAACAACCTGCTCAACCTCATCGGCATCGCCGACCAGGAGTGGAAGCACAACACCGCGCTGTCGCACATCGCGATCGCCGTCATGGTGAACTTCCGCTGGACGGGCTATAACGCCCTCATCCTGCTCGCCGCGATGCAGGCCGTGCCGCGCGACCTCTACGAGTCCGCCGCCCTCGACGGAGCCGGCGCCGCCCGTCGGTTCTTCTCCATCACGATCCCCACGATCCGTCCGACGCTGATCTTCGTGATCATCACCGCGACCATCGGCGGCCTGCAGATCTTCGCCGAACCGCGACTGTTCGACGTGTCGACCGCGGGCGGCATCGGCGGCAGCGACCGGCAGTTCCAGACCACGGTGCTGTTCCTGTGGGAGCTCGCGTTCTTCCGGCGCAACCTCGGCGAGGCCTCCGCGGTCGCGATCCTGCTGTTCCTGCTGATCGTCGGCATCGGCGTCATCAACTTCCTCATCTCGCGACGCATCTCCACCGGGGACGCGCCCAAGAGGAACCGCGCTGCGCGCCGCCGCGCACGCACCGTCGACACCGCGGCCGCCTCGGCCGCCGCCGGGACGACGCTCGCCATCACGACCGAGGAGAATGCGCGATGACCGCCACGCAGGCGCTGAGCGTCCCCGAGAAGATCCGTCGCCGTCGCGGAGCCGCGGGTGGCACCGCCGGCATCGGCAGCCGTCCCGGGTTCCTCACCTACGGGCTCCTCGCTGCGTTCATCATCGGCAGCGTGTATCCGCTGTGGTGGTCGGTCGTGGTCGCCAGCGGCACGAACGCCACCCGCGGGGAGACGTTGCCCCTGATCCCCGGCGGGAACTTCCTCGCCAATGCGGCGCAGGTGTTCGACGCGATCCCGTTCTGGCTGGCCCTCGGCAACTCGTTCCTGATCTCGGGCATCATCACGATCTCGGTCGTGACCTTCTCGACGCTCGCCGGCTACGCCTTCGCGAAGCTGCGGTTCAAGGGCCGCGACGGGCTGATGATCTTCGTGATCGCCACGATGGCGATCCCGACGCAGCTGGGCATCATCCCGCTGTTCATGCTGATGCGCGAGCTCGGCTGGACCGGCTCCATCGGCGCCGTCATCGTGCCCACGCTCGTCACCGCGTTCGGCGTCTTCTTCATGCGGCAGTACCTGGTCGACGTGATCCCGGACGAGCTGATCGAGGCCGCGCGCATGGACGGGGCGAACCAGTTCCGCACCTTCCTGACCGTGGGGCTCCCCGCGGCGCGACCGGCCATGGCGATCCTCGGCCTGTTCACGTTCATGACGGCGTGGACGGACTACCTGTGGCCGCTGATCGTGCTCTCCCCGCAGAACCCGACCCTGCAGACGGCGCTCAGCCAGCTGCAGTCGGGCTACTACATCGACTACTCGATCGTGCTCGCCGGTGCGGTGCTCGCGACCCTTCCGCTGCTCGTGCTCTTCGTGGTCGCGGGTCGGCAGCTGGTCAGTGGCATCATGGCGGGCGCGGTGAAAGGATGACCCCTATGACCCGCCCCTTCCCCGAGAACTTCCTCTTCGGCGCCGCGACGGCCGCCTACCAGATCGAGGGGGCGGCGTTCGAGGACGGCCGCACCGCGTCGATCTGGGATGCGTTCGCCCGGGTGCCCGGCGCCGTGATCGGCGGGGATGACGGCGATGTCGCGTGCGACCACTATCACCGGTATCCGCAGGACGTCGCGCTCATGAAGGAGCTCGGGCTGCAGACGTACCGCTTCTCGACCTCGTGGTCGCGGGTGCGTCCGGACGGGGGAGCGGTCAACGCGGCCGGCGTCGACTTCTACCAGCGCCTGGTCGACGAGCTCCTCGCCGCCGACATCCTCCCCTGGCTGACGCTGTATCACTGGGACATGCCGCAGGCGCTGCAGGAGCGCGGTGGATGGACGGACCGCGACACGGTCGACCGCTTCCTCGAGTACGCGGGCACCATGCACGATGCGCTCGGCGACCGGGTGAACGTGTGGACCACGCTGAACGAGCCGTGGTGCTCGTCGTTCCTCTCCTACACAGGAGGGGAACACGCCCCTGGCCACACCAGCATCGCGGAGGGGCTGCTCGCCTCGCATCACCTGCTGCTCGCCCATGGCGCGACCGTGCAGGAGCTGCGCGGACGTGACGCCTCCCTCAACCTCGGCATCACGCTGAACCACACGGTCGCCGATCCCGCCGATCCGCAGAACTCGGCAGACAGCGACGCCGCCCGGCGCGTGGACGGGCAGTTCAACCGCTGGTTCCTCGACCCGATCTACCGCGGCAGCTACCCGGCCGACATCGTGGAGGACATCCGCGCGGTGGACGCCGACGCCGTCGCGCAGTTCGAGGCGGCCGTCCGCGACGGCGACCTCGAACTGATCTCGCAGCACATCGACACCCAGGGCGTGAACTACTACCACGGCGACCTCGTGTCCGGTACGGCTCCGGCAGACGCCCCCGTCTCGGGCGGACCCGCGACCGCCCGCCCTGTGCGGAGTCCGTACCCGTCGAACGAGGGCATCCACGCCGTCGAGCGAGGACTGCCGCGCACCGCGCAGAACTGGGAGGTGCAGCCCGAGGGGCTCACCCGCCTGCTGCAGCGCGTCTGGACGGAGTACGCCGAACCGGCAGGCACCGTCCTCTCCATGACGGAGAACGGCGCGGCCTACGACGACGTCGTGGTGGTCGAGGACGGCGAGAAGCGGGTGCACGACGCCGACCGCACGGAGTTCCTGCGACTGCACCTCGGCGCGGTGCTGGACGCCGTCGACGCGGGCGTGGACGTGCGCGGCTACTTCTACTGGTCGCTGTTCGACAACTTCGAGTGGGCCTGGGGATACGACAAGCGGTTCGGCATCGTGCGCGTGGACTACGACACCCAGGAGCGGACGGTCAAGGACTCCGGCAGCGAGTACTCGCGGATCATCGCGGCGCGCGCGCTCTGATCCGCGGTTCCGGTCGGACGGAGGGCTCCGTCGACCGGACACGACGACGACTCCGCGATTCGATCGCGACCCGAGCCGCGCCGACCGGTGAGAATGGGGCGATGGAAGAGTGCGTACGTTGATGTCGCCCCGAGCGACCATCGAAGAGGTGGCATCGGCCGCGGGAGTCTCGCGGTCGACGGTGTCGCGCGTCGTGAACGGCTCGACCGCGGTGAGCCCGGAGGCCCTTGCCGCGGTGCGCGCCGCGATCGACGAGCTGAACTACGTCCCCAACCGGGCGGCGCGCTCGCTGGCGTCGCGGCAGACGCATGCGATCGCCCTCATCGTCCCGGAGGACACCACGCGCTTCTTCGGCGATCCGTTCTTCGCGGCGATCGTCGCGGGCATCACGGGCGCGCTGGGGGGATCGGACTACCTTCTCAACCTGCTCATCGCGAGCGACGATCCCGGCGACAAGATGACCAGCTTCGTGCGCAACGGCGGTGTGGACGGGGCGCTGATCGTGTCGCATCACACCAGCGACGCGTTCATCGACCGGATCGCCGATGCGGTGCCGGTCGTGTACGGCGGTCGACCTGTGCGGCGGCACGAAGGCGACTACGTCGTCGACGTCGACAATGTGACCGGCGCCCGCAACGCCACCCGTCGGCTGATCGAGATCGGTCGCACGCGCATCGCGACGATCTCCGGGCCGCTCACGATGGTGGCCTCGGAGGATCGCGTGCAGGGGTTCCGGGACGCCCTGGCCGAGGCCGGTCTCACTCCGTACGCGGAGGAGGAGGGCGACTACAGCGAGGCCAGCGGCGCCGAGGCCGCGCGACGTCTGCTCGACGGCGGACGTCCGGATGCGATCTTCATCGCGAGCGACCTGATGGCACGGGGAGCCATGACGGCCCTGCGCGCCGCCGGCGTCCGCGTGCCCGAAGACATCGCGGTGGTCGGCTTCGACGACTCCTCGGTCGCCCTCACGACGGACCCGCCCCTGACCACCATGCGCCAGCCGATGTATGCGCAGGGCGAGGCCATGGCGCAGGTGCTGCTGTCCCGCCTCGCCGGCGAGGATCCGCCCATGACCACGATCCTGCCGACCGAGCTCGTGGTCCGCGCGTCCGCCTGACCCTCTCGCTGGGACCGCCCGTCCGGCCCCCTGACCCTCTCGCTGGGACCGCCCGTCCGGCCCCTGACCCTGGGGTGAACACGGGCGCGCCCCTGGCGCCCCCTCCGGGCCAGGGACGCACCCGTGCGTCTGTGCTGCACAACTTCGGAGTTCCGCACCGACGCGCCGGGCGCCCGGGCGGATGCTGCGGCGTGTCGCCTCCAGTCTCCGAAGTTGTGCGGGGTTGAGCGCGTCAGCCGAGATCAAGAGTCGCGCAGAAGGTCATAGGTTGAACAGGCGTTCAGTAAGTAATCTATAGGGCAGGGGGCGATCGGGGAAAACGAGCGGTGGAGTCGGGAGAGGTGGATGCCCATGGCGCGCTCCGACGAGCACAACCGCCTGGCCCGGGAACGCGCGAGGGAGCGGATCCTCCAGGCGGCGATCGAGGTCTTCGCCGAACGAGGCGTCGCCGGTGCCAGCATCGCGGGGATCACCGAGAGAGCCGGCGTCGCCCAGGGGCTGGTGAACTACCACTTCGGCGGCAAGGAACAGCTGGTCGCGGCCGTCATCGATCGGTGGTTCGAGACCGTGCTCGGGTTCGCCCGGGTCGAGGGGACTCCCGACGAGATGCTGGCTGCGGTGATCGACGGGGCGCTCACGGCCACGGCGTATGCCATCCCGCTGCAGCGGGCGGTCCTCGCGATGCAGCAGCAGCCGGCGACGCATCGGCTGTTCGCCGAGTCCGAGGCGCGGCACGAAGCGGGAGCGACCGCGGCCGAGGATGCGGTGCGGGATCTGTTCCGCGCGCGCGGCGCCGCGGACCCCGCGCTGGAGGAGATCATGCTCCGGAGCACCATCGAGGGAGTGTTCGTGAAGTCGGCCGTCTTCGGCGACACCTATCCCCTCGAGGACGCACGGCGCTGGCTCCATCGCCGCTACGGGCTGCCGGAACCCCGCGCGGCCATCGCCCCGCCGGCTCCGCTCCGCGACGGCGAGCCGCGTCCCCGCGCCACGGCGGCGCTGCGCTCCGAGGGTCCGGTCGCCGGTTCGTCCGCCTGACTCCGTTCGCACAGCCGGACCCGGTCGACAGCGACCGGATCCGGCTGATCGGAGGAAGCTCCGGCGGAGGATGTCCTCGACCGGAGAGCCGGGCGACTCTGTGCCGCGGATCCCGCCGAAGTCCGCTCACGGTAAGCACGCCGTCCATGCGGCGGCAAGCGATCTCACGGCTCGTTCACAGATTTCTGTACTCAGGTCAACAATCACCAGGGCATGACTGGTCGAAAGGGTGAGCCGGTTTTCGCTGATGGTGCGGGGTCAGGCGTGACCCATGCGGGCGAAAGCACCCAGCACGCTGCGCTCCGAGGCGGTGAGGTAGCGCTCGAGCTCCTCGGCCGCGGCGTCGGGTCCCCGTTCGAGCAGCGCTTCGAGGACGGCGCGGTTGCGGCGGACGAAGGGCTCGTGCAGCGAACGGGGGTCGTCGATCTCGAGGAACACCAGCCGCAGCTCGGCGGCCACGTCGCGGTAGGTCCTGGCGAGACGGGCGCTGTCCGCCAGGGCGACGATCGCGTCGTGGAAGGCCATGTTCGCGCTGCCGACCCGCTGCCAGTCCTCGCGCGGGAGCTGCTCCTCGGACTCGGCGAGCGCGTCGCGCATCCGCTGCACCGCCGGGTGCTGCGGCTCGGACTGGCGCAGCGCCGTGCACTCGATGACCCGCCGGGCGCGGTAGATGTCGATCACGTCGGCGATGGTGGGCGAGGCGACCGAGACGCCGCGGTGGGGGATGTGCTCGACGAGTCCCTGTTCGGCCAGGACGCGGAACGCCTCGCGGAGCGTGTTGCGCGACACGTCGAACTGCTCGGCGAGGGCCGATTCCGACAGGCGGGATCCCGGCGCGAAATCCCCGTCGATGATCCGCTGACGAAGCACGTCGGCGAGCACGCCCTGCTGGTTCATGCCTTCATCGTAGGCGGGCGTCCGCCGGATCGTCTGCGCGGGAGGCGAGGATGCACACACGAAAGCAACGGCGTTGTAGCACGGGCGTAACATTATTGTTGAACAATCGGGTTGTATCCGTTCTACACTGGGGGTCACCCGACACCCACCAACGACGATGGGAATCCCCCTCCATGTCTGAACAGTCCACTGCCTCCCTCTCGCCGGAGGACGAAGCCCGCGTCTCCGTCGCCAAGAAGCGCGCAGGCCGCAGCGCCGTCATCGGCGCCATCTTCCTCATGGCCACCAGCGCCATCGGCCCGGGGTTCATCACGCAGACGGCGACCTTCACCGCCACGATGGGGGCGGCCTTCGCCTTCGCGATCCTCGTGTCGATCCTCGTCGACATCGCCGTGCAGCTGAACATCTGGCGCATGATCACCTCCTCCGGCAAGCGCGCGGGCGAGCTCGCCAACAGCGCCATCCCCTACTCCGGACATGTGATCGCGGTGCTCGTCGTCATCGGCGGCCTGGCGTTCAACATCGGCAACATCGCCGGCGGTGGCCTCGGCCTGAACGCCCTGCTCGGCATCGACCCGAAGCTCGGCGGCGTCCTCACCGGCGTCCTCGCGATCATCATCTTCCTGATCAAGAAGGCGGGCCGCGTGATGGACATCGTGCTCGTCGTCCTCGGTCTGGGCATGATCGTGATGACGCTGATCGTGGCCTTCGTCGCCCAGCCGCCGATCGGGGAGGCCCTGCGTCAGACCTTCGTCCCGGACGAGCTGAACTTCGCCACCATCACGACCATCGTCGGTGGCACCGTGGGCGGGTACATCACCTACTCCGGTGCGCACCGTTACCTCGACTCCGGGCACACCGGGCCGCAGCAGGCCGGTCCCGTGATGCGCGCGGCTGCGAACGGCATCCTCGTCACGGGCATCATGCGCTACGTCCTGTTCCTCGCGATTCTCGGAGTCGTGGCCTCCGGCGTCACCCTCGATCTCTCCGGTCAGGGTGCGAACCCCGCGGGCCAGGCCTTCGGTGCGGTGCTCGGCGACGCCGGCCTGCGCATCTTCGGCGCGATCTTCTGGGCCGCGGCCATCAGCTCGGTCATCGGCGCCGCCTACACCTCGGCGACCTTCCTGTCGACGTTCGCGAAGCGGTTCACGGGCGGCTGGTCGCTGCAGCTCGCGACCGTGGCCTTCATCGTCGTGTCCCTGATCGTGTACCTCTCGATCGGCACCGCTCCCGCCGCGATCCTCGTCTTCGTCGGCGGGTTCAACGGCCTGATCCTGCCGATCGGACTGACGGTGTTCATGTACATCGGATGGTTCCGTCGCGACCTGCTCGGCGCCAAGAAGTACCCGCTGTGGCTGCTCATCGCCGGCACGGTCGTCACCCTGCTCACCTGGTACATGGGTGTCGTCTCGGTCGGCCCCATCTTCGCCTTCCTCGGAATCGGAGCGTGATCGCATGACCTCCATCGACCTGAACTCGGACCTCGGGGAGAACGTCCCCGATCGGGTCGTGAGCGATGACGAGAGCATGCTCCGTCTCGTCACGAGCGCGAACGTGTCCTGCGGCTTCCACGCCGGAAGCCCCGAGGGCATCCGGGAGACCCTGGCCTCCGCCGTCCGGGGCGGGGTCGTGATCGGCGCCCACCCCGGTTACCGGGACTACGAGAACTTCGGCCGGACGAAGGTCGACATCGACTCGACCACCCTGCAGGGGCACGTCGAGTATCAGCTCGGCGCTCTGCTCGGACTCGCGGCCGCGGTGGGCGGACGGGTCGCGTACGTCAAGCCGCACGGGGCGCTGTACAACACGATCGCGCGCGACGAACGGCAGTCGAAGGACGTTGTGGCGGCGATCCGCGCGATCGACCCGAGCCTGGTCCTGCTCGGTCTCGCCGGCGGGGTCGTGCTCGACGTCGCCGAGAAGGCCGGTCTCGCCGTGGCTGCCGAGGCTTTCGCCGATCGCGCCTACCAGCCCGACGGCCAGCTGGTCTCCCGCACCGAGGACGGGGCGGTGCTGCACGACCCGTCCGAGGTCGCCGAGCGCATGGTGCGCCTCGCCGCCGACGGGGTGATCCGCGCGATCGACGGCACCGATGTGCGGGTGGCGGCGCAGTCCATCTGCGTCCATGGGGACAGCCCCGGCTCGGTGGAGATGGCGGCGGAGACCAAGCGCCTGCTGCAGGCCGAGGGCATCGCGATCGCATCCTTCGTGCAGGCCTGACATGAGCGTCCTCGCCACAGCGCAGCAGCTCGCCGACGCCCGCGCCGCCCGTGCCGCCCATCGCGCGGGCAGCGCAGCGCCGACCAGCGGCGTCGCCCCCGGGCTCACCCAGGCCAATCTGATCGCCGTGCCCGCCGACTGGGCCTTCGAGACGCTGCTGTACGCGCAGCGCAATCCGAAGCCGTGCCCCGTGCTCGAGGTCATCGAGGAGGGGCAGGTCGAATCCGCGCTCGCGCCCGGCAGTGACATCCGCACCGACATCGGCCGCTACCGCATCTGGCGCGACGGCGAACTGGCCGAGGAGGTGGCCGACGCGCGCGCGGCGTGGGACGAGCACCCCGACCTGGTCGCGTTCCTGATCGGCTGCAGCTTCACCTTCGAGACCGGCCTCGTGCAGGCGGGCATCCCGATCCGGCACCAGGAGCTCGGTCGCAACGTCCCGATGTACCGCACCTCCGTCGACTGCGTCCCCGCCGGGCGGCTGCGGGGCGAGATGGTGGTGTCGATGCGGCCCATCGCCGCCGATCGGGTCGCGGACGCGGTGCAGATCTCCGGACGCACCCCCGCCGTCCACGGCGCTCCGGTGCACGTCGGCGACCCTGCCTCGTTGGGCATCGCCGACCTGTCGCGCCCGGACTTCGGGGATGCGCCCGAACTCCGCGACGGCGAGATCCCGGTCTTCTGGGCGTGCGGCGTCACCCCCCAGGCGGCGATCATGGCGTCCAAGCCGCCGTTCGCCGTCACGCACGCTCCCGGATACATGTTCATCACCGACGTCCCCGATGCGGAGTTCCTCGTCTGATGCGCATCCTCACGGCATCCGACCGGGCCCTGCTCGTCGAGGCGCACGACCTCGACGAGGCCATGCGGCTGAACCTCGCCTGGGACGGCGTGCCCGGGGTGGTCGAGCGCATCCCCGGCGCACGCACCGTGCTCGTGCGGTTCGACCCCCTGCGCACCTCCGCGTCGGAGCTCGCCGCCGTGCTCGCGGCGACCGAGATCGGCACCGGAGACCTCCCGAGCGCCGGCGAGGTGACGGTGCCGGTCCGATATGACGGGGAAGACCTCGACGAGGCCGCCTCTCTGCTGGGCGTCTCGGCGGACGAGCTCATCCGCCGACACCTGGCCGCCGACTGGCAGGTCGCCTTCTCCGGCTTCGCGCCCGGCTTCGGATACGTGGTGAGCGGGGATCCGCTGTTCGACGTGCCGCGACGATCCTCTCCGCGCACCCGCGTCCCCGCCGGTTCCGTCGCACTGGCCGGGGCCTTCACCGGGGTGTATCCGCGGGAGAGCCCCGGAGGCTGGCAGCTGATCGGTCGGACCGATGCGGCGATGTGGGACATCGACCGCGATCCGCCGGCACTCCTCTCCCCGGGGGCGCTCGTGCGCTTCACCCGCGCCGAGCGCGACGCGATCAGGGCGGGATCGGGGTCACCTTCTTCTGCGGGCGGCCCGAACCCGCGCGACGACCGGAGCGAGGCGCCCACGCCGTCCGACGATCCGCGCTCACCCGCGGTGGAGGTGGTGCGCCCCTCGCTGCAGCTGCTGGTGCAGGATGCCGGCCGCCCCGGTTACGCGGCGCTCGGCGTCTCGGCCTCCGGCGCCGCGGACAGGCAGGCGATGCGCGACGCGAACCGGGCCGTGGGCAACCGAGCCGAGGCCGCGGTGCTGGAGAGCGTCGGCGGCGCCGTCCTGCGCTTCCACGGCGAGGGTGTCGCCGTCGTCACCGGTGCCGTCGGAGACCTGCTCCTCACCGACGCCCAGGGAACCGGCCGCGACGTCGCCCCCGGCATGCCGTTCGCCACGGTCGACGGCGACGAGCTCACCCTCGGCCACCCGAGCCACGGACTCCGCTACGTCATCGGCGTCCGCGGCGGCATCGCCGCCGCACCCGCGCTCGACAGCCGCGCAGCCGACACCCTCGCCGGGCTGGGGCCGGCCGCGCTCGCCGCCGGCGACGCGGTCGCGATCGGCGCCGACGCCCCGCACTCCGTCGAACCGCTCCCGGTGCCGCGCGCCCTCCCGGCTCCCGGCGACCTGGTCGACCTGGAGATCACGCTCGGCCCCCGGGACGACTGGTTCACGCCCGCTGCGCTCGACGCGCTCACGACGCAGGAGTGGACCATCACGCCGCGCTCCGACCGCGTCGGCATCCGGCTCCACGGCGACGTGCCGCTGGAACGATCCCGCTCGGGAGAGCTGCCCAGCGAAGGGGCGGTCACCGGGGCGATCCAGGTTCCGCCGGACGGGCAGCCCGTGCTCTTCCTCCCCGACCATCCCCTCACCGGCGGCTACCCGATCATCGGAGCCGTCACCGATCGCAGCCTCGACCTCGCGGGCCAGCTCCCGCCCGGGGCGCGGATCCGCTTCGTCCTCAAGGAGTCCTCATGACCAAGGTGCTCATCGCCAACCGCGGCGAGATCGCGGTGCGCATCGTCCGCGCCTGCGCCGAAGCCGGATACACCTCCGTGGCGGTGTACGCCGATCAGGACGCGGATGCCCTGCACGTGCGCCTGGCGGATGAGGCTGTGGGACTGGACGGAGACACCGCCGCCGCCACGTACCTGTCCGTCGAGACGCTGCTCGACGCCGCGGCCCGGTCCGGCGCCGACGCCGTGCATCCGGGATACGGCTTCCTGTCCGAGAGCGCAGCGTTCGCCCGTGCGGTCGAGGACGCGGGGCTCGTCTGGATCGGCCCCTCGCCCGAGAGCATCGACGCACTGGGGGACAAGATGACCGCGCGCCAGATCGCCCAGCGCGTCGGGGCTCCTCTCGCCGCGGGCACCGACGAGCCGCTGTCCGGCCCTGCGGAGGCGGTGGCCTTCGCCGAGGAGCACGGACTGCCGATCGCCATCAAGGCGGCGTTCGGCGGTGGCGGACGCGGCCTGAAGGTGGTGCGCGAGCTGTCCGACGTCGCCGAGGCCTTCGACGCGGCCACCCGGGAGGCGGTCGCCGCGTTCGGCCGGGGCGAGTGCTTCGTGGAGCGCTTCCTGGAGAGTCCGCGGCACATCGAGGTCCAGGTGCTCGGCGACGGGGCCGGCGGCGTCGTCGTGGTCGGCGACCGCGACTGCTCGCTGCAGCGCCGCAACCAGAAGCTCATCGAGGAGGCACCGGCCCCCGGCTTGACGGCGGAGCAGCGTGCGCGCTTCCACGACGCTGCGCGGTCGATCTGCGCCGAGGTGCAGTACCGCGGGGCGGGGACCGTGGAGTTCCTGCTCGCCGCCGACGGCACGATCTCCTTCCTCGAGGTGAACACCCGTCTGCAGGTCGAGCACCCGATCACCGAGGCCGTGACCGGAACGGATCTCGTGCGCGAGCAGTTCCGCATCGCGTTCGGCGAAGGCCCGTCGTTCACCGACACACCGGAGCCCGCCGGGCACGCCTTCGAGTTCCGGATCAACGCCGAGGACCCCGGGCGCGGATTCCTGCCCAGTCCCGGCCGCGTCGATCGTCTGCGCATCCCGGGAGGACCGGGTGTGCGCTGGGACAGCGGGATCGAGGAGGGCGATGTCGTGCAGCCGGCCTTCGACTCGATGATCGCCAAGCTGATCGTGCACGCCGGATCCCGGGACGACGCGCTGGTGCGGGCCCGACGCGCCCTGCGGGAACTGACCGTCGAGGGGCCGGCGACCGTCATCCCGTTCGACCTGGTCGCTCTCGACGACGAGGCGTTCGCGACCGACACGTTCGCGGTGCACACGCAGTGGATCGAGAGCACACTCCTGCCGAAGGGCGAGGTGCAGTCGCGTCCGGCCGCGGTCCCGGATGCCGCGCTGCAGCGGTTCCCCGTCGAGATCGACGGTCGTCGCGTCATGCTCGGTCTGCCGGTGGCGCTGCTCGCGGGATTCGCCGCGTCCGGGAAACCTGCAAACGCGGCACCCGCTGCAGATCCGTCCGAGTTGCGCGCGCCCGTGCCCGGAACGCTGGTGCGCTGGCTGGCCGATGAGGGTGCGAGTGTCGCCGAGGGCGATCCGGTGGCGGTGCTCGACGCCATGAAGATGGAGACGACCGTGACCGCGCACCGCGCCGGCACCCTGTCGCAGCGTGTCGCCCTCGCCGCCGCGGTCTCCGCCGACGCGGTCCTCGCCACCATCGCCTGACTTAGGCCGGGCTCCCCGCCCCGGACCCCCGGCCCCGCACGCACGCCGGAGTGCGGGACACGGGAGTGCGGGTGGGGTGAGGACTACTCGGGGTCGCCGCCGAGGGGGCCGACGGGCTCGAGGGGACGCGGGTCGTCGGCGCCGGTCTTGCGGGCGCGGGCGATCAGGTTGCCCAGGTGATAGATGAGAAGGGCCGCGACCGTGCCGAGCACGATGCCGCCGAAGGCGAAGTCGCCCAGCTGCATCGAGAACCCGGCGATGCCGATCACGAGCGAGACCGCGGCGGTGTACTGGTTCACCGGGCGGGAGAAGTCCACGCGGCTGTCGACCCAGATCTTGATGCCGATGATGCCGATGAGACCGTACAGCGCCGTGGTGGCACCGCCGAGCACGCCCGCCGGGATCGAGTTGAACACTTCGCCGACCTTGGGGGAGAACGCCAGCAGGATCGCGAACAGTCCGGCGACCCAGTACACGGCTGTCGAGTAGACGCGGGTCGCCGCCATGACGCCGATGTTCTCGCCGTAGGTCGTGGTGCCGGACCCGCCGAAGCCGCCGGCGACGGTCGTGGCGACGCCGTCGGCGATGAGCGCCCGTCCGGTGTGCTTGTTGATCGAGGGATCCTCGGTCATGGTCGCGACGCCGCGCACGTGACCCACGTTCTCCGCGATCAGCACCAGCACGACCGGCAGGAACATCGCGATGGTCGACCAGGTGTTCGGCTCGACGAAGTCCGGGAACTGGAAGTGCGGCAGCCCGATCCACGGGGCGTCGGAGATCAGCTCGGCCGGCGTCTTGCCCCCGCGGAGCTCATTGGGAACGTCGAACGAACCGGCGAAGGCCGCGTAGATGAAGCCGACCGCGACGCCGAGGAAGATCGAGATGCGGCCGAGGAAGCCTCGGAAGAGGACGGCGAAGAGGATGATCGCGACGAGGGTGATCGTCGCGGTGATCGGGTCGAGGGCGAAGTTGCTCCACGCGGTCGGGGCCAGGTTGAACCCGATGAGGGCGACGATCGCTCCCGCGACCACGGGAGGCATCAGCGCGTCCACCCAGCGCAGCCCGGCGAACTGCACGACGAGTCCCACGACCACGAGGAGCAGGCCGACCGCGACGACGCCCGCCAGTGCGGAGCCGGTGCCGCCCGCGGCCACGGCCGCCGTGATGGGGGCGATGAAGGCGAACGACGAGCCCAGGTAGCTGGGGAGCTGGTTCTTCGTGATGAGCAGGAAGATCAGCGTGCCGAGACCGCTGAACAGCAGTGTCGTCGAGACGGGGAAGCCCGTCAGGGTCGGCACGAGGAACGTGGCGCCGAACATCGCGACGACGTGCTGAGCGCCGATCGCGATCGTCGCGGGCCAGCTCAGACGCTCTTCGGGGGCGACGACGGCGCCGGGTTCGACCGTGCGGCCGTTTCCGTGCAGCTTCCACAGGGCCATGCGGGCTCCTCAGGGTTCGGGGGATGGCAGGAGTGCCGGAGCAACACTATCGATTCCTGAGTTTTCACTGAACGATCGGCGCGGTGGAAGATGCCGTTCGGCGGCGCCTCGCCGCGTTGGAGGAGGGCCGGGACTTCGTCCATGCCGACGTGCGTCTCGTCGAGGAAGTCGGTCTGGTCGGCGCTGACGGGTGTCAGGCGCCGAGGCGCTCGATCAGCTCGCGGTAGCGGTCGGCGGTGCGCTCGACCACGTCGTCCGGGAGCAGCGGCGGCTCGCCCTGCTTGTCCCAGTTGGCGGCGAGCCAGTCGCGCACGATCTGCTTGTCGAAGCTCGCCATCCGCTCGCCGGGAGTCGTGCCGGTGCGCCAGGCCTCGGCATCCCAGTAGCGGGACGAATCGCTCGTGAGCACCTCGTCGGCCAGGCGCAGGGTTCCGTCGGCGTCCGTGCCGAACTCGAACTTGGTGTCGGCGAGGATCAGGCCCTTCTCCTCGGCGATGGCTGCGGCCTTGGCGTAGATCGCGAGGGAGGCGTCGCGCAGCTCGGCCGCGCGCTCGGCGCCGACGAGCTCGACGACACGGTCGAACGTGATGTTCTCGTCGTGCTCGCCCATCGGCGCCTTGTAGGCCGGGGTGAACAGGGGCTCGGGCAGCCGGTCGCCGTTGTTCAGTCCGGCGGGCAGCGGGATTCCGCACACCGTCCCGCTCTCCTGGTACTCGACCCATCCGGAGCCGGTGATGTAGCCGCGCACGACGCACTCGATCGGCAGCATCTCCAGCGACTGCGCGAGCATGGCGCGGTCGGCGACGACGTCGGGCAGCTCCCCCTCGGCGACGTGGTTCGGGAAGTCGGCGAGCTGCGTGAACCACCAGCGGCTGAGCCGCGTGAGCAGCGCCCCCTTGTCGGTGATGCCGGGCTCGAGCACGAAGTCGAAGGCGCTCACGCGGTCGGACGCCACGACGAGGATGCGCGTGTCTGCGGGATCCTCCGAGGCGTACAGGTCGCGGACCTTGCCGGAGTAGAGGTGTCGCCACCCGGGGATGCTCTGTGCCGTGCCTTCAGAAGGAGTGCTCACCCGCCCATTATCCCGGTTCCGGGCGGTCGCGCCCGCCGAGATGTCCGTCGCCCCCGCGCCGTCGGAGGGGGGTCCTAGCCTGTTCGCATGACCGCCGATACGCTCACGCCTCGACTGCGCCTCTCGCGACCGACGGCCGACGACCTCGAGGACCTCTTCGCGATCTCGAGCGACCCTCGGGTGTGGACGCACTACCCGAGTCTCCGGCACCGCAGGCGCGAGGAGACCGCAGCCCGGATGGCGCACTGGGAGGAGAGCTGGGAGACCGCGGGGCTGGGCTCGTGGTCGGTGCGGTTGCGCGCCACGGGCGAGCTGATCGGCAACGGCGGTTGCACGCTGCTGGGTGGCGAGGTGTGGAACCTCGGATACCGGCTGTCGGCCGATCATCACGGCAAGGGCTACGCCACCGAGCTCGCCTCGGCCGCGGTCGAACGCGCGCACGCAGTCGACCCCGCCCGTCCGGTGATCGCGTATCTCGTCGAGCACAATCGTGCCTCGGCCCGGGTGGCCGAGAAGGCGGGGCTCGCTCTCGTGCATCGGACCGCGGACGCGGGCAACCCCGATCCGTCGGTCCGGCGCCTCGTGTACGCGGACCGTCCGCTCACCGGAGCGCAGCTCGCGGCTGCCGCCGGGTAGGCAGCTGCGGGGTCTGGCCTGTCGTCGGAAAAGAGCGTATAGTCCACATGGACTATTTGAGGTGGAACATGAAGAAGGATGCCGTCGATCGACTCACTCCCATGGGAGTGATGGTTCTCGCGCTGCTGCGAGAAGGCGACATGCACCCTTACGAGATGGTGCGGCTCATGCGTGCCCGGCACGATGATCGGCTGATCACGATCACCAACGGGACGCTCTATCACACGGTCTCTCGCCTGCATCGGGCCGGACTGATCGAGGAGCTGGGGATCGATCGCGAGGGCAACCGACCCGAACGCACGACCTACACGTTGGCCGACGCAGGACGCGACGCCGTGGTCACCTGGGTGCGACGCGAACTGCCGCGCATCGACCGCCCCGCCGACTTCCGGATCGCGCTCGCCGAGGCGCACAACCTCGAGCGCGACGAGACCGTCGACCTGCTGCGCGCCCGGAGGAGCGCACTCGTCGAGGATCATGCCCGCCACCGTGACGGTCTCCGCGGGGCGCGGGAGAAGAGCGTGCCGGAGCAGGTCCTCGTCGAGATCGAGCGGCAGGAGGCCCTCCTGCACGCCGAGCTCCGCTGGCTCGACTCCCTTCTCGACCGTCTCGAAGCCCAAGCCGTGCCGTGGGGTCCCACGGCATTCCCGAACTCAGACCGCTACCGCGCTCAGCGAAAGGCCGCACAGCAATGACCGATTCCCCTCGCGACGGAGACCGCCCGCCGGTGTCCGCGCCCTCGACCTCCGGTCCGTCGACCGGCACCTACTCCGTCGGGCACAAGCCCACCAGTCCCTGGCCCGCCCTCTGGGCGCTGGTCATCGGCTTCTTCATGATCCTCGTCGACACGACGATCGTCTCGGTCGCGAACCCGGCCATCAAGGCGGCGCTCGACCCGAACACCAACAACCTCGACAACGTCGTGTGGGTCACGAGCGCCTACCTGCTCGCCTACGCCGTGCCGCTGCTGATCACCGGACGCCTGGGCGACCGCTTCGGGCCGAAGAACATCTACCTGATCGGGCTCGCGGTCTTCACGCTCGCCTCGCTCTGGTGCGGTCTGTCCGATTCGCTCGGCATGCTGATCGCCGCCCGCGCCGTGCAGGGCCTGGGTGCCGCCTTCATGACGCCGCAGACGATGGCCGTGATCACGCGCACCTTCCCGCCCGAGCGTCGGGGCGCTGCGATGGGCCTCTGGGGTGCGACGGCCGGTGTCGCGACCCTGGTCGGTCCGCTCGTCGGCGGTCTGCTCGTCGACGGCTTCGGCTGGGAGTGGATCTTCTTCGTGAACATCCCGGTCGGCATCGTCGCGTTCGTGCTCGCCTGGCGCCTGGTGCCGAAGCTCGCGACGCACCCGCACCGCTTCGACGTCGTGGGCGTGATCCTGAGCGCCGTGGCCCTGTTCCTCATCGTGTTCGGGCTGCAGGAGTGCGAGAAGTACGACTGGGGCGTGATCTGGGGTCCCGTCTCCGTGTGGAGCCTGATCATCGTCGGTCTCGTGGTGCTCGGGCTGTTCATCTTCCAGCAGGCGAAGACCCGCAGTGAACCTCTCGTCCCGCTCGAGCTCTTCCGCGATCGGAACTTCTCCGGGGCGAACGTCGCGATCGCCGCGGTCGGCTTCACGGTGACGAGCATGTCGCTGCCGATGATGTTCTTCCTGCAGACGGCCCGTGGACTCACCCCCACGCAGGCGGCGCTGCTCCTCATCCCGATGGCCGTGCTGTCCGGCGTCCTGGCTCCGGTCGCCGGAAAGATCCTGGATCGCGTCGACCCGCGCATCATCCTGATCCCGGGTCTGCTCTGCGTCGCCGGTGCGCTGGTCTGGTACTCGGCCCTGATCAACATGGACACCCCGATCTGGATGTTCCTGCTGCCCTCGGCGCTGATGGGTATCGGCAACGCGGGCATGTGGGGTCCGCTGGCCACGACGGCGACCCGCAAGCTGCCGCCGCGTCAGGCGGGCGCGGGCGCGGGCATCTACAACACGACACGGACGATCGGATCCGTCATCGGCTCGGCCTCCATCGCCGCGTTCATGCAGTCGCGGCTCGAGGCGAACCTGCCGGGGCTGTCCGATGCGCCGGCAGGCATCGGCGGAGGTTCGCTGCCCCCGCAGGTGGCCGATGGGTTCGCGGCCGGCATGGCGCAGTCGATCCTGCTGCCCGCGTGCGTGATCCTGGTCGCCCTGATCGCCTCGCTGTTCCTCGGCCGGTACGACAGGGCGGATGCTTCGGCTCCCGACGCGCGCGCCGTGCAACCGTCCGCCGAGTAGTCGCTCGGCATCACGTCGCAGATCCGCACCGGGTCGCAGGGAATCTCCGGATCCGCTGCGACCTCGGTGCGGATCTGCGCCGTCGCGGTTTGCGGACGGGCCCGGCATCTGGTCTGCTGAGGCGATGACGATCGCACTCACCCGACCGACCATCGACCTCCTCGACTCCTGGGCCTCCGCCGTGGGCGAGTTCGAGGGCGGACATGTGGACGGCGGCGGTCTGGAGGAGGGCTTCGTCCCCGACCGGGCTGCGGGCGAGGCGTTCATCGCGCGGGCCGAGCTGTATGCGACGCCCGGTGCGGAACTTCCCGATGGTCACGTCCCCTGCGACTACTTCTGGATCACCGACGACGATCAGGTGGTGGGCTTCCTCTCCTTCCGTCGCGAGCTCAACGACTATCTGCGCCGGTTCGGCGGACACATCGGCTATTCCGTGATCCCGTCCCGCCGACGCGAGGGGATCGTGCGCGAGGCTCTCCGCCTCGCGCTGCGCCGCGCCGCGGCCGAGGGGTACGACCGTGTGCTGCTCACGTGCGACGACGACAACGTCGGGTCCATCCGCACGATCGAGGGCGCTGGAGGTGTGCTCGAGGATGTGAGCGACGCCCCGGAGCCCGGGCAGCCGCAGGTGCGGCGGTACTGGATCGAGCTCGCCGAGAGCTGATCTCGAAGGCTCCGGAAGGCGGGGATCCGCACGGCCACGGGCCTCACCGGAATTCCGGTCGTCCGTCCGCGCAGGGTTAGGGTGGATGGTCGGCGACCGCCGGGTCGCCCCTTTTCGAACCACGAGGAGCTCGACGTGAGCCGAAATCCATCCTCCGCGCCCGGCCGCCTGCGCCGCCTGACCCGTACCGTCGGTGCGACCGCGCTCGCGGCCTTCGTCGCCGTCGGCGCCGTGCTCGCCGGGGTCGCGCCGGCCAACGCCGCGGACGACGGCGAGAAGTACGTGATCGGCACCGACACCACGTTCGCACCCTTCGAGTTCACGAACGCGGACGGCGATCTCGTCGGCATCGACATGGACCTGCTCCGCGCGATCGCGAAGGATCAGGGCTTCGAGGTCGAGATCCGCCAGCTCGGGTTCGACGCCGCCGTGCAGGCGCTGCAGTCGAACCAGGTCGACGCGGTGATGGCGGGGATGTCGATCACCGACGCTCGTCAGCAGACCTTCGACTTCAGCGATCCGTACTTCACGAGCGGCGTGCAGCTGGGCGTGCTGGAGTCCAGCGACATCGAGTCCCTGGACGACCTCGACGGCAAGACCGTCGCCGTCAAGACGGGAACGCAGGGGCAGACCTTCGCCGAGGAGAACGCCGACGAGTACGGCTTCCGCGTCACGCCCTACCAGGACACGACCGACATGGTCGACGCCGTGAAGGCCGGTCAGGCCGTCGGCTACTTCGAGGACTTCCCGGTGCTCGCCTACGGCATCCAGCAGGGGTCGGGCTTCCGACTCGTCGGCGAGCCCGCGCTCGGCGGCGAGTACGGCTTCGCGGTCAACAAGGGCGAGAACGCCGAGCTCCTGGAGATGTTCAACGCCGGCCTCGCCGACCTGCAGGACTCCGGCGAGTACGACGAGATCGTGGACACCTACCTCGCGTCGGGTGACGACGCGCAGGAGGCGCAGCCCACCGACATCATCTCCGTCGCGGTGACCTACTGGCCCGCGCTCATGCAGGGTCTGTGGCTCACGATCCTCGCCACGATCGTCGCGGTGATCGCGGCGTTCATCCTCGGCGTCATCTTCGGGTTCGGGCGCATCTCCAAGATCGCGCCGTTCCGCTGGATCGCGACCGCCTACGTCTACATCTTCCGGGGGACGCCGATCCTGATCCAGGCGTTCTTCGTGTTCTTCGCCATCCCGCAGCTGATCCCCGACCTCAAGTTCGACCCGTTCGTGGCCGGTGCGATCACCCTGTCGCTGAACACCGGCGCGTACATGACGGAGATCATCCGCGGAGGTATCCAGGCGGTCGACCCCGGCCAGGCGGAGGCGTCGCGCTCGCTGGGCCTGAGCCACTGGAAGACCATGCAGAAGGTCGTGCTCCCGCAGGCGTTCCGCATCATGGTGCCGTCGTTCGTGAACCAGGGCATCATCACCCTCAAGGACACCTCGCTGATCAGCGTCATCGGCCTCGCCGAACTCACCTTCGTCTCGCGCCAGATCATCGCCTCGACGTACCTGTCGGCCCAGGTGCTGACGGTCGTCGCCATCATCTACTTCGTCGTGATCACGCTGCTGACGCTGCTCGCGAATCGCCTGGAGAGGACGTTCAACGCATGAGCAAGATCGAGGTCAGAGACCTGCACAAGTCCTTCGGCGACAACGAGGTGCTCAAGGGCATCGACCTCGTGGTGGCGGACGGGGAGGTCGTCGCGGTGATCGGCCCGTCCGGTTCGGGCAAGTCGACCCTCCTGCGGTGCCTGAACAAGCTGGAAGAGCCCACGTCCGGACACGTCATCATCGACGGCGTCGACCTCACCGACAAGAGCGTCAAGCTCGACGAGGTCCGCCAGCGCATCGGCATGGTGTTCCAGCACTTCAACCTGTTCCCGCACATGACCGTGCTGGAGAACATCACGCTCGCCCCCGTCGAGTGCGGGAAGCTGTCGAAGGCGCAGGCGCGCGAACGGGCGCTGTCGCTCCTGGAGCGGGTGGGGCTGTCGGAGAAGGCCGACGCCAAGCCGGCGTCGCTCTCCGGCGGACAGAAGCAGCGCGTGGCGATCGCCAGGGCGCTGGCGATGGATCCCGAGATCATGCTGTTCGACGAGGCGACGAGCGCTCTCGACCCGGAGATGGTCGGCGAGGTGCTGCAGGTCATCCGCGACCTGGCCGATGGCGGCATGACGATGGTGCTCGTGACGCACGAGATGGGCTTCGCCCGTGAGGTGTCCGACCGGACCGTCTTCATGGACGGCGGCGTCGTGGTCGAAGAGGCCGCCCCCGCCGAGCTCTTCGGATCCCCCAAGAACGAGCGGTTGCAGGACTTCCTCTCCAAGGTCCTCTGACCCCGGCGCGCACAACTTCGGAGCCGCACAACTTCGGAGCTGCACAACTTCGGAGCCGCACAACTTCGGAGATCCGACGCGACACGCCGACGATCCGTTCGGTCTGACGGCGTGTCGGCTGCGATCTCCGAAGTTGTGCCAGCGGTCTGCCGGCGGACGGCTGCGATCTCCGACGTTGTGCAGGCGGTGCGCAGGCGATGCCGCGACGCGCTCGGCGACGGGGCTCGGCGACGGGGCTCGGCGACGGGGGTGCGGCTGTGCCGGAGGGCGGGTTACTCGGCGACGCGGGCGGCGATGTCGGTGCGGTAGTGGGAGCCGTCGAGGCGGATGCGGCCGATCGCCTCGTAGGCGCGGTCGCGCGCGGTGCGGAAGTCCGCGGCCACAGCCACCACGTTCAGCACGCGGCCGCCCGTCGCGATGAGCGATCCGCCCGGGGCATCGGGGCTCGCGGTCGCCGCGTGGACGAGGCGGACGCCCTCGACGGACACGGCATCCTCCAGGCCCTCGATCGGACGACCGGTCTGCGGCGACTCGGGGTAGCCTTCGCTCGCCAGCACGACCGTGATCGCGACGTCGTCGCTGAACACCGGGTCCGGCTGGTCCTCGAGCGTGCCTGATGCCGCGGCGAACAGCAGCTGCGACAGGGGCGTGACCAGTCGGGGGAGCACGATCTGCGTCTCGGGGTCGCCGAAGCGGGCGTTGAACTCGATCACGCGCACGCCGGCGGGGGTCAGGATCAGCCCGGCGTAGAGGAGTCCGATGAACGGGGTGCCCTCGGCGTCGAGCTGGCGCACCACGGGAAGAGCGACGTCGCGGGTGACCTCCTCGACGAAGGCCTGCTCGCTGCCGAACTGCTCGGCAAGCCAGGGCAGCGGGGAGTAAGCGCCCATGCCGCCGGTGTTCGGCCCGGCGTCGCCGTCGAGGGCGCGCTTGAAGTCCTGCGCGGGGCTGAGCGCGCGCACGGTGTCGCCGTCGCTCAGGAAGAACAGCGAGACCTCGGGGCCGGAGAGGAACTCCTCGATCAGCACCGGACCCGCGGGGAGGTACTGTTCGGCGTGGGCCAGCGCCTCGGCGCGGTCGGAGGTGACGATCACGCCCTTGCCTGCGGCCAGACCGTCGGCCTTGACCACGAATGGGGCGCCCAGCTGATCGAAGGCGGCGTCGACCTCTGCGGTGGTCGCGGCACGCACGGCGCGCCCGGTCGGAACCCCGGCGGCATCCATGACCCGCTTGGCGAAGGACTTCGAGCCCTCCAGCTGCGCGGCCGCCTTGCCCGGTCCGAACACCGGGATGCCGCGTACACGCAGGGCATCGGCGACTCCCGCGACGAGCGGAGCCTCCGGGCCGATCACGACCAGGTCGATCGCGTGCTCGTGCGCGAAAGCGGTGACCGCTGCTCCGTCGAGAGGGTTGAGCGAGACGGGGGTGGCATCCTGCGCGATGCCGGCGTTGCCCGGAGCGACGAAGATCTCGTGCTCCGTCTGCTCTGCCCGCAGGGCGAGGATGATCGCGTGCTCACGGGCACCGGAACCGAGGACGAGGATCTTCACCCGTCCAGACTACCGAGGCTCACCTGCCGCGTTTCGGTGCGTGGCGTCAGAGCTCGATCGGCCGCTCGGTCGTCGCGTCCCACGGCACGGTCCAGCCCGCCGCGTCGAAGAGGGCGTCGAGCACCATCGCGGTGAAGCCCCACACGATGGTTCCGTCGACGTCGAAGGCCGGTCCGCGGAACGTGCGCCCCATCCGTGTCAGGGTCGAGGTGAAACGGGTGGCGGGATCCAGCAGCTGCGCGACCGGAACGCGGAACACCTCGACGGTCTCGGCATGGTCCACGGCGACCACGCGCGACGGCGACTGCCACCATGCGAGCACGGGAGTCACGAGGTGGTTGCTCGCGGCGAGCGGGATCACGGGCAGGGTGGCGAGCACCTCGACGCCGGCGGGATCGAGGCCCGTCTCCTCCTCGGCCTCGCGGAGCGCGGTGGCGACGAGGTCGGCGTCTTCCGGCTCGGCGCGTCCGCCGGGGAACGACACCTGTCCGGGGTGCGAGGACAGGGTGGGCGCCCTGCGCTGGAGCAGAACGTCGAGGTCGCGTGCGACCGCGGCCTCGACCGTCGGCGCCGGGACCTGGTCGAGCACCCCGAACAGGATGAGCACGGCGGCGTCGTGCGCGCTGCCCGGATCGGCGAGCGGCGGGATCGGCACGCTCCAGGAGTGATCCTCCGCGGCGGCGAGCAAGTCCGCTCTGGCGCCCTGCGGATGCATGCTCATGCCTCCGAGCTTATGACCAGGGTGCGGGGTCGCGGTTCTATGGTGGGGGAATGGCCAAGAAGATCGACATCGTCGACGGGCGGTCCGCCCTCGATGCCGTGCGGGCAGCAAACGCCGCCGGTGCCAAGCCCGCTCGCACCGATCTCGCCACCGCGGTGCGCTACCTGCTGCAGCTGCTCGACGAGAAGGCACCGGGCAACAGCGTCGAGGTGCGGGTGCCGCCGTTCGGGGCGGTGCAGGTCATCCAGGGTCCGCGCCACACCCGCGGCACGCCGCCGAACGTCGTCGAGATGGATGCCGCGACCTGGATCGCCGTGTCGACCGGAGCGGAGGCGTGGGCGGATGCCGCGTCCTCGGGACGCATCCAGGCCTCCGGTACGCGGGCCGACCTCGCCGGCGTGCTTCCGCTCCGGCCGTAGCGGGGCAGGGCCGCGGGATCAGGCGCGGTCGTGGAGGGTGATCCGGTAGCCGTCCGGGTCGGCGAACGTGAAGGTCCGCCCGAAGGGGCCGTCGATCGGGTCCATGACGATGGTGTGGCCGTCGGCGACGAGGGCGTCGTGGATGGCCTGCACGTCGGTCGCATGGAGCCAGATGGCTGCGCCGATGCCCGGCTGGTCGACGCCGGCGAGGTCGGTGCCCGGAGCGATGTCCCGCAGGGCGAAGGCGATCGGGGTCGTCGCGAACACCACGGCGTGCGGAGGTCCGGAAGGGGAGCGGACGAGGCCGAGGTAGCGCTCGTAGAACGCCTGGGAGGCGGCGAGGTCGCGTGCCTGCAGGGAGAGGAAGTCGGGGCCGGTGACGGGCATGGGTGGCATCCTTTGGTTCGTGTCAGTTTTCTGACACGAACCAGCGTATGTCAGAATACTGACATGAGTCAAGATCGCGCCGGCATCGACCTCGACACCTCGCTCGGCTATCTGCTGAAGGAGGCGTCCAGCGCTCTGCGTGTCGCGATGGAGGAGGTGCTGCGCCCGCTCGGGATGACCATCACGCACTATTCCTGCCTGGAGCTGCTCGCGCAGCGGCCCGGCCTGTCGAACTCCGAGCTCGCCCGCGGAGCCTTCGTGACACGGCAGTCCATGAATGTGCTGCTCCAGGCGCTCGAGCGCGACGGTTACGTCACCCGTCCGGAGGCGGCGCCCGTCGGCAAGGCCCTCCCGGCCCGGCTCACCCCTCGCGGGCGTCAGAGCCTGGAGCAGGCGAGCGCGGCGGTGCGCTCGGTCGAGGTCAGGATGCTGTCGGGGATGACCGAGGCGGAGCGGGCGGGAGCGCTGAAGATCCTGCGGAGCATGATCCGCTCCCTGCGCGACGGGGACGCGTAGGGCCCGGCCGCCGCCTGCGGGCGGGTCAGCGGCGCGCCACCACGAGCGGCACCCCGGTCGCGGGGTGCGGGAACACGTCGACCGCCTGCCCGTAGACCTGCTCGATCCGCGCGGCGGTGAGCACCGCGGCCGCGGCCCCGGTCGCCGTGACCCGGCCGTCGGCGAGCAGCGTGACGCGATCGGCGTGGGCGAGTGCGGCGTTGAGGTCGTGCAGCACGATCGCGACGGCCACGCCGGTGTCCGCCCGACTCCGGATCAGCCGCATGACATCCTCGTGGTGCTTCAGGTCGAGCGCGGCCGTCGGCTCGTCGAGCAGCAGGATGCCGGTGCTCTGCGCGATCACCCGAGCCAGCGCGACGCGGGAGCGTTCGCCGCCGGACAGCGACGGCACCGCTCGGGTCCGGAGCCCGGTCACCTCCGTCTCCGCCATCGCCGCCGCCACGACCCCGTCATCCTCCTCGGCCTCGGGGGTGCGCGCCCAGGGCGTCCGTCCCATGCGCACGACCTGCTCGGCGCTGAACGGGAACGTGACGGTGTTCTCCTGCAGGAGGACCGCGCGCTGCTGGGCGAGCGTGCGCGGCCTGATCCGGTCGATCGACCGCCCGTCGAGCTCCACGGTTCCGGTCTGCGCCATGACATCACCGGCGAGCACCCCGAACAGGGTCGACTTGCCCGCGCCGTTCGGGCCGACGAGCGCGTGCACCTCCCCGGCGTGGATCTCGATGGAGGCGTCGTCGAGGATCCTCCGTCCGTCGCCGACCTGCACGGTGAGCCCCGTCCCGCGGAGCCGCACGGTCATGCCCACCCTCCGGAGCGACGGCGTGTGCGCACGAGCAGCCACAGGAAGAACGGCCCGCCCACGAGAGAGGTGATCATGCCGATCGGCAGATCCGCGAGCGGCACGGCGGTGCGCGCGACGAGGTCGGCGACCCCGATGAGCAGCGCACCCCCGAGAGCCGAGGCGATCACGAGGGGCAGATGAGCCGGACCGATCATCATGCGCATCAGGTGCGGCACGACGAGCCCCGCGAAGCCGATGATGCCGGCGAACGCGACCGCGGCGCACACCAGCAACGCGACCGTGACGATGACCGTGACGCGCAGCAGCTCGACGCGGACGCCCAGGTGGCGGGCGGTGCGCTCGCCGAGGGCGAAGAGGTCGAGGCTGGGTGCCACGATCAGTGCGACGCCGATCCCGATCAGCACGAGCGGTGCGACGAGCTGGATGTTCGACCACAGAGCGCCGTTCAGCGAACCCAGCTGCCAGAACACGATCTGCTCGCGCGTGGACGTGGTGCCGAGGAAGGTGAGGAACGCCATCCCCGCGCCGGCGATCGCGTTGATCGCGATGCCCGTGAGCAGGAGGGTCACGACCTCGGTGCGTCCGCCGGAACGACTGATGAAGTACACCGAGAACACCGCGATCAGACCGCCGAGGAACGCGAAGGCAGGTGTGGTCCACATCCCGAAGGTCGCGAGGCCGAACGTGATGCTGGCGGCCGCTCCGAGCGCGGCGCCCGAGGAGACACCGACCACGCCGGCGTCCGCGAGCGGGTTGCCGAAGATCGCCTGCATCAGCACACCGGAGACGGCCAGGGCTGCGCCGACGAGGAGCCCGAGCACGATGCGCGGCATCCGCAGGTTGAAGATCACGCCGTGGTCGGTGGCTGCCTCCGGCGCCCAGGCCGTGTCGATGCCGATGCCGCGCAGGAGGACCCCGAGGAGAGATGCGGGGGAGAGGTCGTACTGTCCGCTCGTGATCGACACGACACCGGTGATCCCGAGAGCGATGATCAGACCGACCGTGACGAGTCCGAAGCGCAGCCCGCGGTGTCGCGCCGGAGTGGGGGTGACGACCTCGCCGGTCACTGCGCCGACTCGGGGGCGTACAGCGCTCGGGCCAGCGCGCCGATCACATCGGCGGTGCGCGGACCGAAGCTGAGGATCTCGCTGTCCGCCATGTCGATCACCCGGCGGTTGGCTCCGGCAGGGGTCTCGGCCACGGCGGGGATCCGCTCGATGAGTCCGTCGATCCCGCCGACCGACTCGAGGCCGTCGGTCATCATCACCAGGACATCGGGTCGTGCGGCGACGAGGGCCTCGGCGGTCATGGGCTTCATGCCCTCCCAGCCGATCTCCGCCGCGACGTCGATCCCGCCGACCGCGTCGATCAGCGAGTCGGCGCCGGAGTCCTCCCCGAAGATGTAATAGACGTTCGCACTGCCGCGCACGTAGAGGAACAGCATCCGCGCCCGGTCGGCCGCATACGCGGGGGTGACCGCTGCGATCTCGGCGAGGGTCTCGTCGACGGAGGCATCGAGGCGCGCGATGAGGGCCTCGCCCCGCGACGGCACGCCGAGGGCCGTGGCGATCTCGGTCACCAGCTCGTCCGTGGTGTCGAGGCGGCGGTCGCTGGAGATCACGACCACCGCGATCCCCGCGTCACGCAGCTGCTGCCGGACCTCCTTCGGGCCGATCGTGGTGTCGGTGAGGACCACGGTCGGGGCGAGTTCGAGGATGGCCTCCGCATTCAGCGTGTGCCCCGCCTGGGTGACGACGGGCAGGTCCTCGGTTCCCGTGAAGGTCGTCGACGCATCGCGGCCCACGACCTGATCCCCGAGCCCGAGGGCGAAGACGGTCGAGGCGATGGTGCCGGAGATGTCGATCGGCAGGATGCGGTCGACGTCGTCGATCTCGACGTCGTGGCCCTCGCTGTCGATCAGCGTCACCGGGAGCTGCGGAGCGGATTCGTCGTCGACGGGCTCGATCGCGTGGCTGGACAGGCATGCGGTGGATGGACCCGTGTGAGCGCGCACGTCCGCCACCAGGGGCAGCGCGGCGAGCGGGACCGACGCCTGCGGGCAGATGTCGTCGGCGGACGCGGAAGCGGGTGCTGTGTCGCTCGGACCCGCATCGGCGCACGCGGCGAGTCCGAGGGCGAGAGCGGCGACGGAGAGAAGAGCGAGGACGCGACGCATTAGGCAAGGCTATCCTAAAACTTGACGCGCACCAGCTTGCCGCCCTACGCTCGGGATCGGCGGCTTGCTTAGCCAAGCCTAACCAAACTTTCCCTGTCGTTCGACCGCATTGCGGCACCGCGGCACGCGTGCCTTCTGCGTGCCCGGAGCCGTGGAGAATCGTGAATCCCACTGCCACAGCATCGTCCGCAAGCTCACGCATACGCGTGCTGCTCGCCGCCCTCGTCTCGTTCCTCCTGATCGCCGCCGGAGCGGTGATCGTGCCGCCCGCGCGTGCCGACGGGGCCACCGTCGCGGCGACCGTCTCCTCGTCCGACGCCGCCGGCCTGAGCGTGCAGGTGCAGGCGGCGGGGCTGCCGGAGGTCGCAGGGGCCTATGCGGCGCTCATCGTGAAGGGCACCGAGGCGGGGCTCAGCGGCGGCGGCGGATACGCGGCGTTCATCATGCCGACCGTCGCCGGAGGGGAGAGCTCGTTCGCGCTGGTCGCCCCCGCCGGGTCTCTGGATCGGACGAAGACCTACGAGGTGCTCGTGTGGCAGAAGCACTCGAACCCGAGTGAGGCCACGATCTACGGTCGCGGTGACGTCTCCGTCTCGGCGCAGCAGTGGGACGCGGTGTTCGGCCCGGCACCGACCGATCCTGGCACGGAGCCGGGAACGGATCCCGGCACGGAGCCGGGGACCGAGCCGGGTACGGAGCCGGGTACGGAGCCGGGAACGGATCCTGGCACGGAGCCGGGAACGGATCCCGGCACCGATCCCGGCACCGACCCCGGCACGGACCCGGGCACGGACCCCGGGACCGATCCCGGTACCGATCCGGGCACGGAGCCGGGGACCGAGCCGGGTACGGACCCGGGCGAGCCCGAACCGGCATCCGCGAAGCTCGACGTGTTCCTGGCCGACGGCACGACGCCGGCAGCGGGTGTCGCGCTGACAGCGGGAGACGAGGTCGTCGTGAAGGGCTCGGGCTATGACCCGACGGCGAACGTCGGCGGCCGCGGTGCTCCGAGCCCGAAGCATCTGCCGCAGGGCACGTACGTGGTGTTCGGCAACTTCGCCTCCGTGTGGCAGCCGTCCGCAGGTGCCGCGTCGTCGAGCCGAGCCGTCGGCGCTCAGGTGTGGGCGCTCGCCGAGGGCGTGCTCGATCAGGTCCCGGCGCAGTACCAGGCTGCGATTCGCGCGCAGTGGGTCGACATCGCCGCCGACGGCACGTTCCAGACCACGCTGACGCTCAAGGACACCACGGCGACGCCCGGCTCCTACGGCGTCTACACCTACGCGGCAGGAGGAGTCGTCAACGCCGCACAGGAGCGCAGCGTCGCCCTGAACTACGGCGAGCACTCCGCCGTGACAGCCACGGTCAAGAGCGCGAACGCGAAGGACGGCCTGAGCATCACGGCATCCGCGTCGAACCTCGGAGCGATCCCCGGCGCCTACGTCGCGCTGATCGAGAAGGGCACGGAGGCCCAGGTCACCACCGGCAGCGGATTCCTCGCGATGGAGTACGTGCGGCCGATCACCGGCGGCGCGCTGAGCGTCGACCTGACGGCTGCCGCCGAGACACTGGACCGGACCAAGGCGTACGAGGTCATCGTCTGGAAGCAGCACACGATGCCGGGCGCGGAGACCATCTACGCCCGCACCACCGTCGTCCTCACGGATGCGCACTGGGAAGCGCTGCAGCCGGCGGCTCCCGGCCCCGCCGTCGCAGTCGCCGTGAAGTCCGCGACCGCGAAGGACGGTCTGACCGTCACAGCATCCGCATCCGGTCTCGCGGATGTCTCCGGCGTCTACGTCGCGCTGATCGAGGCGGGCACGGAGGCGGATGTCACCGCCGGTGGCGGGTTCCTCGCGATGCAGTACGTGCGCGACATCGGTTTCGGCGTCTTCTCCGTCGACCTCACCGCGGCGGCGAAGAGCCTCGACCCCGCGAAGTCCTACGAGGTGATCGTGTGGCAGCAGCACACGATGCCGACGGCGGACACCATCCACGCGCGGGGCGCCGTGACGATCACGGACGCCCACTGGAAGGCGCTGCGCGGCGAGACTCCGACGGAGCCCGAGAAGCCCACCGAGCCCACGAAGCCGACGACCCCGGCGAAGCCCGCCACCCCGCCAGCGAGCGTGCCAGGCGGCTCGCTGCGCTGGGCGATCTCCTCGTCGTTCGCGAACTATGTCACGGGCCCGATCGCGCAGGGCGCCATCGAGGTGTCGAACGGAGCCACGCGCTCCGGCGGTCAGTTCCAGTTCGGGCAGACCGTCGGCGGCGACTTCGACCCGGGCACGGGTCTCGGCAGCGTCGTGTATCGCGGCTCCGTGCGCTTCACCGGACACCACGGCGTCCTCGACGTGACGGTGTCGAACCCCCAGATCCGCATCACCTCCGCGGGCTCCGCGACCCTGACCGTCACCAACGGCGGGGAGCAGATCCCGTTCGCGACGCTCGACCTCACCCGTGCCGTGCGCACCACGGCGAACGGCGCGGTCTCGTACGCCGCGGCTCCGGCGGCGCTGACGGCCGCGGGACGCGATCGCGTGCTCTCGGGCTACAGCACGACGCTGAACCCCGTGTCGTTCACGATCGGCTCCGTCGCCGCGGCGCCGACCGGCACCACGGGCACCGTCGCCGTCGCCGCCGTCGCGGTGAAGAAGACCCTTCCGGCCGCGGCACCCGCGACGGCCGGGATCGACATCGACGAGGAGAACCTCGCGGCCCTCGCAGCCGGCCGGCAGGCCGTCGTGTCGGCATCCGGATTCCAGGCGGGCGAGAAGGGCATCCAGGTCGTCGTGTACTCCTCGCCGGTGCTGCTCGACACGGTGACCGCGGATGCCGACGGCGTGGCGACCTGGACGGGGTCGCTCCCCGCCGGTCTCGAGGACGGCGAGCACACCCTGACCTTCCAGGGGTCGGTCGACCGCGGGCTCGTCTTCACCCTGGACAGAGCCACGACCGTGATGGGTGCGTGCACGGTCGACGGTGCCTCGCTCACCTGGGGATACAAGGAGTCGTTCCGCACCTACATCGAGGGCATCGCCCGCGGAGGGTGGGCGCTCACGGACGTCTCCTACGAGTACCCCGCCTACGCGTGGGGCGCTGGCACGGGCTCGTTCGACGACGAGACACTCACCGGGCAGATCTCCTACGGCGGCAGCATCACCTTCACCGGCCATGACGGAGCGCTGAACACGACCCTCGCGAACGCACGGCTCGAACTCGCCGGCGACACCGGGTACATCGTGTTCGACGTGACCGGCACCACCCAGGGCGGGGACAGCGTCGATCAGAAGGGCGTCCGCCTCGCGGAGTTCCCCCTCGGCGACGCAGCGGTCGCAGACGGGGCGCTCTCGCTCGACGCGCTCCCGACGACGCTGACCGAGGCGGGGGCCGCGGCCTTCGGCACGTACGCCGCCGGTGAGGCCCTCGATCCGGTCTCCGCCGTGATCCCGGTGAACGCGGACTGCGGCATCGCCACAGAGGAGCAGGTCGACGCCGAGGCCGAGACGACGGCGACCGTCACCGCCGCGACCGAACCCGCCACGGCGGAGGGCGCGCCGGTGTGGCCGTGGATCGTCGGAGGGCTCGTCGTCGTCGCGCTCGCCGCGACCGGGGGAGTGCTGATCGCCCGCCGCAACCGCGCGGACGACTCCGAGGCGACCCCCACCGCCTGACCCCGAGGGCCCTCCACACGGAGGGCCCTCCCACCCGCTCCCATCCCGTCCCCTCCCGTCCCCCGTCTCGTCCATCCGGCACGTCCGCTCGTGGCTCTGCACGGATGTCGGGCCAATGTCCGGATGTCGGACGGATCAGCCGCGTCCCGCCCTGCATCCGTGAAACCGTCCGACAGATGCACGGGCAGGGACGGGCGGGAGCGGGCGGGACGGGCGGGCGGGAGCGGGCGGGGCGGGGGCGAGGGGGAGACCGGTGCGCGCTCCGGCCCGACGGTGGGACAATGGATGCATGGCCCCCACCGATTCCGACCAGACCGTCGAAGCGACCGTGCGCCGCGTGCCGCGGTACGGCGTGCTCATGGGCATCGGCGTCGTGGTCGGCATCATCGCCGCCGCCATCCTCACCTGGACGGGCAGCTTCGAGGAATCGCAGGCGCTCGACGTCGTCTACCCTCCCGGTCAGGTCTTCGGCTTCCTGCTGCTGTGGACCGTGCCGATCGGCCTCGCCCTGGGCGGGGTCGTCGGCCTCGTCCTCGAGCGCGTCGCCCGGCGCCACGACCGCGTCGTGCAGGTCGACCGCGAGACGGTCATCGACGACTGATCCCCGCGCCGCCCAGCGCCGCCGAGCGCACGGCTTCCCGCCGAGCGCACGGCCTTCGCGCGCCTGCATCCCGTGCACTCGGCGGGTTCCCGTGCACTCGGCGGATCGCGCGGATCGCGCGGGGCGCCGGAGCTAGGCCAGCTCGGCGATCACGGGGCGGATGGCGGCATCGAAGGCCACGACGTCGCGGCGAAGGCCGTCGGTCACTGCGACCGTCAGGGCGCCGACCCACCAGATGCCCCGCTGAGAGAAGGGGAGCACCTGGACGTTGAGCTCGAACGAGTGGGCGCGGCGGCCGATCTCGGCGGCGTGCTCATGGGCATCGGCGTCGTGGTCGGCATCATCGCCGCCGCCATCCTCACCTGGACGGGCAGCTTCGAGGAATCGCAGGCGCTCGACGTCGTCTACCCTCCCGGTCAGGTCTTCGGCTTCCTGCTGCTGTGGACCGTGCCGATCGGCCTCGCCCTGGGCGGGGTCGTCGGCCTCGTCCTCGAGCGCGTCGCCCGGCGCCACGACCGCGTCGTGCAGGTCGACCGCGAGACGGTCATCGACGACTGATCCCCGCGCCGCCCAGCGCCGCCGAGCGCACGGCTTCCCGCCGAGCGCACGGCTTTCGCGCGTCTGCATCCCGTGCACTCGGCGGGTTCCCGTGCACTCGGCGGATCGCGCGGGGCGCCGGAGCTAGGCCAGCTCGGCGATCACGGGGCGGATGGCGGCATCGAAGGCCACGACGTCGCGGCGAAGGCCGTCGGTCACTGCGACCGTCAGGGCGCCGACCCACCAGATGCCCCGCTGAGAGAAGGGGAGCACCTGGACGTTGAGCTCGAACGAGTGGGCGCGGCGGCCGATCTCGCGCTCGAACTCCGCGATGGCGCTGGCGTACGCGCGGTAGGCGTCTCCTCCGGTGTGGCTCTTCATCGAGGAGACGTACCGGTCGTGCGCGGCGCGCGCGTAGCGGAGAGCGGATTCCGCGTGCGGGGCGATCGCCGCGGCGAGCTCCTCCGCGCCGGTCGCCGGCAGCGCGACGAGGGTGTCGAAGCCGTCGATGAGCTCGAGCGGAACGCCCGACGGATGCGCCCGGGGCTCGACCGTCATGTCCCAGTAGTCGCGCCACTGAGCCTCGACCGCCGGCGAGGCGTCCGGGGCATCCGGAGCCCTGACCCCCAGCTCGCGGAGCGTGGGAAGGTCGTCCGGCACCCTGATCCCCAGCGCCTGCCGCAGCGCGAGCGCGACGAGCACCGGGACGCTCGCATCTTCGCGGATGAGCCACTGCGGCTTGTCGGACATGGCCCCATCGTAGGCGGGGAAGACCCTCGGATCCGAGGTCCGTCCGTGCGGAGAGTCGGACCGGCTGCGGACGGTAGGCTGTGAGGGTGGCTGCCTCCCCCACCAACCCCTATTCCGAAGCCGGCGTCGACACCGCTGCCGGTGATCTCGCCGTCGAGCTGATGAAGTCGTCCGTGCGGGCGACACACGGCCCTGAAGTGCTCGGCGGCGTCGGCGGTTTCGCCGGGCTGTTCGACGCCAGCGCGCTGCGTGACTTCCGCCGCCCGCTGCTGGCGACCAGCACCGACGGCGTCGGCACGAAGGTCGCGATCGCGCAGGCGATCGACAAGCACGACACGATCGGGCAGGACCTGGTCGGCATGGTCGTCGACGACATCGTGGTGGTGGGCGCGAAGCCGCTGTTCATGACCGACTACATCGCCTGCGGCAAGGTCGTCCCGGAGCGCATCGCCGACATCGTGCGCGGCATCGCCGAGGCGTGTGCGGCGACGGGCACGGCGCTGGTCGGCGGCGAGACCGCGGAGCACCCGGGTCTGCTGGGTCCGCGCGACTACGACGTCGCGGGCGCGGCGACCGGAGTCGTCGAGGCGGATGCGGTCCTCGGCGCCGAGCTCGTGCAGGACGGTGACGCGGTGATCGCCGTCGCCTCCAGCGGACTGCACTCCAACGGCTATTCGCTCGTCCGTCACATCATCACCCGTGCCGGCATCTCGTACGCCGACAACGCGGCCGACTTCGGCACCACCTGGGGCGAGGCTCTCCTCGAACCCACGCGGCTGTACACGCTCCCGCTGCTGCGGCTGATCGACCAGCTCGCCTCGACCCCTTCGACCCCTTCGACACGCTCAGGGGCCCAAGGGGCCCAAGGGGCCGGAGGGGCCCACGGGGTCGGAGGAGTCCACGCGCTCACTCACGTCACCGGCGGCGGCATCGCGGCGAACCTTGCACGCGTCCTCCCGCAGGGCAGCTGGGTCGAGGTCGATCGCAGCACGTGGTCGCCCAGCCCGGTCTTCCGCGTGCTCAGCGACATCGCCGGCTCCACCCTGGAATCCGCGGAGGGCACCTGGAACCTCGGCATCGGCTTCCTCGCCGTGGTCGCCGCCGACAGGAAGGATGCCGCGATCGCGGCGTTGAACGCCGAGGGCATGCCCTCCTGGCAGGTCGGGAACGTCGGCTTCGGCCCGCGTCCTTCCGGCGAATTCGAACAGGGCGCCAAGGGCGTCGACGGTGGAGCGGTGCGCCTGGTCGGCGCCTACGCGGACGGAGCGAAGTAGAAGCCCATGTGCGGCATCGTCGGAATGGTGGGCTCTGCCCCGGTCAATCAGGACATCTACGACGCACTCCTGCTGCTGCAGCACCGCGGCCAGGATGCGACGGGCATCGCGACCGCCGAGGCGAACGGCGTGATGCACAACGCCAAGGCGCAGGGCATGGTCCGCGAGGCCTTCCGCACCCGTGACATGCGCGCGCTGCTCGGCAACGTGGGTCTGGGTCATGTGCGCTACGCCACCAAGGGCACGGCGTCGAACGAGGAGGAGATGCAGCCGTTCTACGTGAACGCGCCGTACGGCATCATCCTCATCCACAACGGCAACCTCACCAACACGCGTGAGCTCACGGCCGACATGGCCAAGCGCGACCGCCGTCACCTGAACTCCTCGAGCGACACCGAGCTGCTGCTGAACGTGCTCGCCGGCGAACTGCAGAACACGACCTCGACCGTCGACCTCGACCCCGAGCGCATCTTCGAAGCAGTAGCCCGCACGCACGAGCGCATCGAGGGCGCCTACGCCGTGATCGCCGTGATCGCCGGCTACGGTCTGCTCGCGTTCCGTGACCCGTTCGGCATCCGCCCCCTGATCCTCGGTCGCCGTCCCTCCACGGTCCCCGGTGCGGAAGGGCGCGACGAGTGGGTCGTTGCGAGCGAGTCGCTCGTGCTGGAGAACGGCGACTACGAGGTCGTCCGCGAGGTCGAGCCCGGCGAGGCCGTGTTCATCACGAACGACGGCGAGCTGTTCACCAAGCAGTGCGCGACGGAGACGCACCTGGCGCCGTGCGCGTTCGAGTACGTCTACCTCGCCCGACCCGACTCCGTGATGAACGGCATCTCGGTCTACGAGTCGCGTCTGCGGATGGGCGACAAGCTCGCGGACACGATCGCGAAGCACGTCCCGATGGACAAGATCGACGTGGTCATGCCGATCCCGGACTCGTCCCGTCCGGCAGCCATGGAGGTCGCCCGCAAGCTCGGCATCGAGTACCGCGAGGGCTTCTACAAGAACCGCTACGTCGGCCGGACCTTCATCATGCCGGGGCAGGCGGTGCGCAAGAAGAGCGTGCGCCAGAAGCTCAACGCCATGTCCACGGAGTTCCAGGGCAAGAACGTGCTGCTGATCGACGACTCGATCGTGCGCGGGACGACCTCGAAGGAGATCATCCAGATGGCGCGGGACGCCGGGGCCGCCTCGGTGACCTTCGCCTCCGCGGCTCCGCCAGTGCGCCACCCGCACGTCTACGGGATCAACATGCCCTCGCGCCACGAACTCATCGCGCACGGGCGGACCATTCCGGAGATCGCGGAGGAGCTCGGCTGCGACCACCTCGTCTACCAGGAGGTCGAGGACCTCAAGGCGGCGATCACCGAGGGCTCCGTTCTGGAGGACCTCGACATGAGCTGCTTCGACGGCCGCTATGTCACCGGCACCGTGTCCGACGAGTACCTGGCGTGGGTGGAGGGGTCGCAGACCTCTTGATGTCCGGGTCCCCGAACTCGTCGATGGGGCGCCCGCTCTGGCAGGGTCGGGCTCTCGCGCTGATCGGGATCGTGCTCGTCGCGTTCTCCCTGCGGTCTGCGGTGGCCTCGTTGTCCCCGGTGCTCGATCACGTGGCCGCCGACTTCCCCGTGTCGCCGGTGGTCGTCGGCCTGATCGGGGCGGCGCCGCCGGTCTGCTTCGCCCTGTTCGGCCTGCTCACTCCGCTGTTCGAGCGGCGGTTCGGCCTCGAGCGGATGGCTGTCTCGGCGATCGTGCTCATGGCGGCCGGGATGCTGTTGCGCGGTCTCGCGCCGGACTCCTGGACGCTGCTCGCGGCGACAGCAGTGGTGTTCGCGGGCGTCGGGTCCGGCAACGTGCTGCTGCCGCCCCTGGTGAAGAAGTACTTCCCCGACCGTCTCGGCGTCATGATGACCGCGTACTCGACCACGCTGGCCGCTTCGACGTTCCTGCCGCCGCTGGTCGCCGTCCCGGTCGCCGACTCGCTCGGCTGGCGGGTCTCGCTCGGCATGTGGGGAGTGGTCGCGGCGCTGGCCCTGGTGCCGTGGGTCACGCTCCTCATCCGCAGCCGCTCCGCGGACGACCGCCCGATGCCGACCGAGCTCCTGGTGCCGGATCCGACCGACGGGGTCGACGACGTGCGCGACGCGGTCGCCGCCTCCACCGGTCCGATCACGACGCAGTCGGCCAGCCCGCAGGTGTTCCGTCGGCTCTGGCGACTTCCGCTCGCCTGGGCGCTGGCTCTGGTCTTCGGCACGTCATCGACCATGGCCTACGTGTCGTTCGCCTGGCTTCCCACGATGCTCGTCGACATCGGCGGGGTCACTCCCGCGACGGCCGGGTTCCTGCTGTCGCTGTTCGCGCTGATCGGGCTGCCGTGCTCGATGCTGGTGCCGATCCTGGTCGTGCGGTTCCAGGCCACCCGGCCGCTGTTCTTCGTCGCGGTCGGCGCGGGACTGGTCGGTCTTCTCGGGCTCCTGTTCGCACCGACCGTCGCGCTGCCGCTGTGGGTCAGCATCTTCGGGCTCACCGCCATCATGTTCCCGCTCAGTCTCGTGCTGCTCAGCATCCGAGCGCGCACCCCCGAGAGCGCAGTCGCCCTCAGCGGCTTCGTGCAGAGCTTCGGCTACGCGATCGCGGCGGTCTTCCCGCTGCTGGTCGGGATGCTCCACGAGACCACGGGAGGGTGGCAGGTGCCGCTCCTCGTCGTCGGCGCCGTGCTCGTGGTGTCGATCCCTGCCGGGATCGTCGCGGGTCGTCGGCGCACGGTCGAGGACGAGTGGGAGCGCCGGCACGGGCGCTGGTGAACTCCGTCAGCGACGGGCGCGCGGCGGCGCGGTGGACGACCGGACGATGAGCTGCGGATCGGTCGAAGGCACCTCGCCGAGCGCCTCATGACCCTCGATCTGGGCGATGAGGCGCAGGGCGGCCGCGCGGCCCATCGCCTCGAAGGGCTGACGGACGGTCGTCAGGGCGGGTGAGGCGTAGGCGGCGAGGGCGATGTCGTCGACGCTCACCACCGAGACGTCCTCCGGCACGCTGCGGCCGGCCTCGTGCAGCGCGCGGATGAGTCCGAAGGCCATCTCGTCGCTGCTGACGAACACGGCCGTCACCTCCGGGATCGCCGCGATCGTGCGCCCTGCGCGGTACCCCGATTCGGGAGTCCAGTCGCCCGGGATGACCGGCGGGGGTGCGATGCCGCGATCGCGCAGCGTCTGCTCCCAGGCCTCGCTGCGCTGCTGGGTCTCTGTCCAGTAGTCGTCTCCCGAGACATGCCACACGGTCTCGTGCCCCAGGTCGAGCAGATGCTCGACGGCCAGTCGCGCGATCGCCCTCTGGTCGACAGCGAGCGGGGCGTTCTCGTCGAGCGAGGTGCGCTCGCTCCGGGTCGCGGGGGTCCGTTCGGTGCGGGTCTTCATCGCCGGACTCTCCAGCTCGACCGGCACACCGAGGATGATGCCCTCCGCTCCCTGGCGCTCCAGGCGATCGAACGCCTCCAGGAACGACTCCGCTGAGGCGTGGTCGGCGACGGCTGCGGTGGTCACGGTGTAGCCGTTCGCTGCCGCGGCCTGCTGGATGCCGACGCCGAGCGCGGCGGAGGAGTACCGGTCGGTGGACACCACGATGACGCCGAGCACCCGCGTGCGCCCGGAGGCGAGCGATGCGGCGGCGGCGTGCACCCGATAGCCGAGCTCCTCGACGGCGGCGAGCACGCGCTTGGCGGTGTCCGGCCGCACGTTGTCCTGCCCGGACATGACTCGCGAGACCGTCTGGGTCGAGACTCCGGCGAGCTGGGCGACGTCGACCTGGCTGGGGGCGCGGTCGTCTCTCGGGCGACGAGGTGACATGTGCCCAATGGTAGCGATCAATCGGCGGAAAATCGGGAGGCGAGCACATCGGCGATGCGATAATGTGAACGCAAACACTCGTGCTTGGAGCGCTATGCCTGACCTTCTCGCCTCGGCTCACGACGGCTCTTCCCTCGCTGTCGTCGCCCCGGCCTCCGCGGCGCCGATCGGCGCGCCGGCCCTGTCCTGGCGCGACGGGGAGATCCTTCGCGACGGCGTCGCTCATCGCATCCTCGCGGGCTCCATCCACTACTTCCGCGTGCACCCCGACCTCTGGGAGGACCGGCTCCGGCGACTCGCGGCGATGGGCGCGAACACGGTCGACACCTACGTCGCCTGGAACTTCCACGAGCGCGTCGAGGGTGACATCCGCTTCGATGGATGGCGCGATGTCGAGCGGTTCATCCGGCTCGCCGGGGAGGTCGGACTCGACGTCTTCCTGCGTCCCAGCCCGTACATCTGCGCGGAATGGTCGAACGGCGGGATCCCCTTCTGGGTGTCCGGTCGGGTGGCCGCCCTCCGCACCAGCGATGCCGACTTCCTCGCCGCGGTCGATGCGTGGTACGACGAGCTCATCCCGCGACTCGTCCCGCTCCAGGCGTCGCACGGGGGACCGATCGTCGCGATCCAGGTCGAGAACGAGTACGGCTCGTTCGGCAGCGATGCGGCGTACCTGGCCCACCTGAGCGAGGGACTGCGTCGACGCGGCATGGTGGAGATGCTCACGACCGCCGACGGCATCACCCCCGACATGATCGCGCACGGCAGTGTCCCCGGGGCGATGACGACGTTCACCTTCGGAACCGGCGTCCCCGTCGCCGCCGCTCTGCGTCGCGAGGGCGAGGCTCTGATGTGCAGCGAACTGTGGGGCGGCTGGTTCGATCACTGGGGCGAGCGGCATCACGTCCGTTCCGCCGACAGCATGGGCGGCACCGTCCGCGAGCTGCTCGACGAGGGCGGTTCGGTCAGCCTGTACATGGCGCACGGCGGCACGAACTTCGGGCTGTGGAACGGCGCCAATCACGACGAGGTGCTGCAGCCGACGGTCACGAGCTACGACTCGGATGCGCCGATCGGGGAGGACGGCACGCTGGGCGAGAAGTTCCATGCGCTGCGTGCGCTGTTCGCGCCCTTCCATTCCGGAGAGCTCCCGCCCGTGCCGCCGCAGCCCCGACGTCAGCGTGCTGCTTCGACCGCGCTGGAGCCCGTGGCCTCGCTGCTCGATGTCGTCCGCGCGACCCCTGCCGTCGGAGAGCCGTCGCCTCGGCCGCTGACCTTCGAGCAGCTCGGCGCGGAGGACGGGCTGGTGGCCTACGAGGCCGAGGTGTCCTTCCCGGAGGACGCGACGCTCACGGTCGACGGCCTGCACGATCGCGCCGTCGTCTTTCTCGACGACCGGCGCCTCGGCGTGCTCGAACGAGACGGTCAGACGACCCTCGCTCTTCCCGTCGAGGGCGGCGGCGGGCGGCTCACGCTCCTGGTGGAGAGCCTCGGGCGCATCAACTACGGCCCGTACACCGGTGAAGGCAAGGGCATCATGGGCGGCGTGATGATCGGACGGCGCTTCGTGAACGGCTGGACGCATCGCGCCATCCCCCAGACGGCTCCTGACCTCGTCGGAGCGGGCGGAGACGACGGCGCCGCCGTCGCGTCGTTCGACATCGCCGAGCCGCTCGACGCGTGGCTCGCCTTCCCCGACGGCAGCAAGGGCATGGTCTGGCTGAACGGCTTCCTGCTCGGGCGCTATTGGAGCGTCGGCCCGCAGGAGACGCTGTACGGCCCGGCGCCGCTGTGGCGCGAGGGGCGGAACGAGGTCGTGGTGCTCGACACCGACGGGCTCGGCTCGCGGGTCGAGATCCGCGAGCGTCCCTCGTTCGGGGAGACCGAGGAGTTCATCGGCTCCTGAGGCTGTCCCGTCCAGAGCCGCTCCGCACATGGTGCGCGAGCGGCTCCGGCGTCTCCGCGGGCATGACCTTCGGCCAATGTTTGCGCTTCCGCGCACCGATCTCTTGTCTTAAGCGACTGTCTCGCTCTACGGTGATAGCGCAAACATCGATTCTTATCGATGACACCCACCTGCGGCGCATCGGGGCGTCCCCTCTCCCGACCGTCGCTCCGATCGAGAGGCAAGACGTGTCGAAATCCCCCCGACCGCCCCGGACGGCGGTCGCTGTCAGCTCCCTGCTGGCGACGGCCCTCGCCTTCGGCGGCGTGCTCGTCCAGGCGCCGGCGGCGCAGGCAGCCGAACTGATCCCCGTTCCCAAGGCGGACTACCGCCTGCACGCGGTGTCGAGCGAGTCCGACCCGTGGCCGGCGCCACCAGCGCTCGACGGTACGGCTCTCGGCGCCTTCGACGGCGACTTCACCACGCAATGGACCTCGAGGTACGCGGCCAGCGCGCCGTTCCCGCACTGGATCGCCGTCGACCTGCAGCGGTCGCTCTCGGTGAAGGCCCTCGACTACTCCGTCAAGCGCGGACAGAGCGTGGCGGCGAAGACCGTGGAGGTCTACGTCACCGACGATGCGGAGGCCGCTCGCACGTCACCGGCCGACGGCGGCTGGGGATCCGCAGCCGCGACAGCGACTCTGCATGCGCCCACTGCCGACGGCGAGAAGCAGCGCATCGAACTCGGCACCGCGAAGGACGGCCGCTTCGTCGCCCTCCTGATCATCGACGCACAGGGAACCACCGGCGGAGGAGCCGGCGAGATCGAGATCCTGTCCGATGAACAGCTGCCTCCGATCGTCACGGAGCCGGAGAATCCCGGCCCCGGAGAGACGGTGGACACGGTCGAGATCGCGAACGGCGGCACGACCGCCGTGGTCGCCACCGGGTTCCCGCAGATCACCGGCTACCGGATCGGGACGGAGAGCATCGACGGACAGCGCACGTCCGCGAAGACGTGGGCGGTGAACGGCAAGGCCTACGCGGCCACGACCACGTCGACGCCGTCTGCGACGGGCATCGACTACGTCTCCCAGCTGACCGGCATCGATGTCACGGTGCGGAGCAGCATCCGTGTGGCGGAAGACGGCACGGTGGGCTTCGAGGTCACTGCCATCGAGGGAACGGCCGTCGTCAATACGCTCGGCCTTCCGGACAACGCGTTCCTCTCCGGATCGGCCGGTGCCGGCGCCGTGCTCGACCGCACGGTGATCAGCCCCGACAGCACCAAGAACGCCGACGAGCACATCGCCGTGAACGCCGCGACGCCGACGGGCCAGAAGGGGGCGGCCTTCGCCTTCCTCGGCACCGGCGCCCTCGTCGGCAGCGTCATCACCAACGCGACGACGCAGGCCTCCGGCGGCACAGCCTCCTGGAACACCCGTCTGACGACGCGGGTGACGGAGGCGGCGGGGCGGACGGCCGAGATCGGATCCAGCGCCTGGCTCATCCACCCCACGGCCGCCGTCGACAGCCGGGTCACGACCTACGCGCTTCCGCGGGTGACCGTGCTGTTCGCCGCCGACCGCAACGGCGACGCCGAGGTCGACTGGCAGGACGCTGCGATCCGGTACCGCGAGGTCGACACTCCGCGGCTCGGTGCCGACCGGGTCGCGGAGCGCGTCGTCAGCAGGATCCCGTTCAACTTCGCCTCCAGTGCGACGAACTACTTCGACCTCACGCTGGACAACACCAAACGCATCGCGAACCAGACCGACGGTCTCGGGCAGTGGGTGCTCAACAAGGGGTTCGGCAGCGAGGGCCACGACTCGGCGAACACCGACTACGGCGGGAACTACAACGAGCGTGCCGGCGGACTCGCCGACCTCAACACCCTCGTCGACGAGGGCGCGAAGCTCAACGCCGACATGAGCGTGCACGTCAACGCCACGGAGATCTACCCCCAGGCGAACGCGTTCGACTCCGCGATCCTCGACGGCACGGCGCCCTACAAGCCGGGCTGGAACTGGCTCGACCAGTCGTACTACATCAACCAGCAGACGGATCTCGGAACGGGGCGGGTCCTGGACCGCTTCCAGCAGCTGCGCGACGAGGTGCCCGGCCTCAGCGGCGTCTACATCGACGTGTACTACTCCAACGGCTGGGTCGCGGAGGAGCTCGCGGACGAGCTCAATGCCATGGATCTCGAGGTCGCGACCGAGTGGGGCGACAAGTTCGTCGACAGCACGGTCTGGTCCCACTGGCCGAATGATCTGGGCTACGGCGGCGTTACCAACAAGGGCATCAACTCCACCATGGTCCGCTTCATCCAGAACGGGCAGGCCGACGTCTGGAACGACGACGCCCTGCTCGGCCAGCAGCGCCTGGTCGACGCCGAGGGCTGGGTCGGCAACCGAAACTGGGACGGTTTCGTCGACAACATCTGGACGCAGAGCCTGCCGACCAAGTTCCTGCAGCACTTCGACCTGTTGACGTATGACGCAGGTGCGCAGGCGACGTTCACGGATGACGTGGCGGTGCGCATCGACGGCGACACCAGGGTCGTCACGATGGACGGCGCGACCGTGCTGCGCGGCGACTCCTACCTGCTCCCGTGGCAGTCGCTCGCGTCGAATCAGGACTCCGGCTCGCCCGTCGACGCGGACAAGATGTACTTCTACAGCGCGTCCGGTGGGGAGAAGACCTTCGACCTCACGGCGGCGTTCCAGGGGAACACGGCTTTCGACGTGTTCGAACTCGGTGATCAGGGGCGAGTGAAGGTCGGCACGGTCGACGCCGTGAACGGCACGCTCACCGTCCAGGGCGAGCAGGGCACCGCGTACGTGGTCGTTCCGCAGGGTGGAGCGCAGCGCGCGGCCGTCGAATACCACGATGCGGGCCTCGACGATCCCGGCTTCAACGCAGGCTCGCTGGATGTGTGGCATCCGCAGGGTGATGTGACGCTCGAGCGCACCGACGTGGGCGCCGCGAAGAACGAGTCCCGGGGCGACAACATCGCCGTCCTCGGAGCCTCCGCCTCCTCGATATCCCAGACGGTGACCGGGCTCACGCCGGGACAGCGGTACGCGTTCTCGGCGCAGGTGCAGATCGATCCGACCGCCACGCGTGACGTCACCGTCGCGGTCGACACCGGCGCCGGCGTAGTCGACCGAACGTGGAACCTCTCGCCGACGTACAACTACATGCGCGCCGACTCCAAGGCCGGGCAGTACTACCAGCGCGGCGCGGTGTCCTTCCTCGCCCCCGCGTCGGGCGAGGTGAGCGTGTCCGTCGCGGCGGCGGCCGGAGAGGCGAAGGTGCGGGTCGACAACGCCCGCGTCTCCGCCGACACCACGGCGCCGTTCGCGGCAGGAACGGTGTACTCGAACGACTTCGAGGGCAACGCGGCGGGCTGGGGGCCGTTCGTGAAGGGCGACGCCAACGGCATCGACGATCCGCGCACGAGCATCTCCCGGCGACACGACCCCTACACGAGCAGCGACTGGCGCAACACGGCGAAGCCGTATGACGCCGGCGCCCTCGCCGGGATGGCCGTCGACACGACGTTGAACGGCGAGCACTCGCTGATGTCGCACTCCGAGAACAGCGGCGTCGTCTACCGCACCGACCCGACGCTCGTCTCGTTGCAGCCCGGGCACACCTATCGGATCGGATTCGACTACCAGGTCGGCGCGAGCGGCGCCTACCGCTGGCTCACCGGCACGGACGCGGTCGCGGGCGGGAAGGTCACCACGACCACGCTCAGTCGCACCGGCCTCACGCAGGCGCTGCAGACGACGGAGTTCTCCCAGGACGTGATCGTCGGATGCGGCGACTACACCTGGGTGGGACTCGAGCGGGTGGGTGGTCCGGACGTGGACTTCGTGCTCGACGACTTCACGGTCACCGACCTCGGCGAGACGCCAGGAGGAACGCCCTGCGCGACGGTGTCCGGCGAGGCCGCCGTGCTCAGCCCCGGCACGCAGACCGCTTTCACCACGACCTTCACCAACAGCGAGTCGATCGCCGTGGACAACATCGGCGTGCAGCTCGAGGTGCCCGAAGGCTACGTGGTCGAGGTCGCCGATGACTCATCGAACCTGTTCGACGAGGTCGCGGCCGGCGACAGCGTGGAGACCACCTGGCTGGTCACGGCGCCCGCGGACGCCGCAGGTACGACGGTCGGCATCGGGATCGCGGCGACGTATCTCGCGGACTGCGATGTGCGCACGGTCGGGACGACGCAGGAGGTGTCGGTGTCTTCGCGGGCCCGCATCCCCAACGCGCAGATCACCGCGACGGCGAGCTCGGAGGAGACCTCGGGCGAAGACGGCGCTGCCGCGAACATGCTCGACGGCAACGCCGGCACGTTCTGGCACAGCCGGTGGAGCTCGGCGGCCACCTCGTACCCGCACGTGCTGACGTTCGACCTCGGTGCTGCCGAGCAGGTCGACGGCATCTCGTACCTGCGCCGAGGTGCGAACCAGAACGGGCCCATCAAGGGATACGAGGTCGCGGTGTCGACGGACGGACAGGCGTACACACCCGTCGCCTCGGGGGAGTGGAAGAACGTGGCCGAGTGGCAGGACGTGGACTTCGCGGAGACCACGGCTCGCTACATCCGCGTGACGGCGCTCTCTTCGCTCTCGGGGACACAGTTCGCCGCGGTCGCCGAGATGGCCGTCTACGGCTCCTCCGCACCGCGGGCCGGACACGCTCCGGCGACCCGTCCTGCGGATGACCTGAGCGCGTGCAACCCGGTGATCGACCCGAAGCTCGGGCTCGACACCGACACGGTGCGTGCCGGAGAGACGGTGGGCATGGCGCTCACGGGCTTCGCGCCGCGGTCGACGGTGTCGGTCTGGCTCGACGGCACCAGACTGACGGATGCCACGGTCGATGCGGAGGGCGCGTTGACGACGCGGCTGCTGATCCCCGCGAACGCCGAGGTCGGGAAGCACAGGGTCATCGTGCGGGATGCGGCAGGCGCCGAACTCGCAAGCGCACCGTTGAAGGTCAAGAAGGCGAAGCCGGGGAAGAAGGCGACCGTCACGGCCTCCATCAGCTCGGTCGTCGCGGGATCGAGCGTGACCGTGCAGCTGAGCGGCTTCGAGGCCGATGCGCTGGTGCAGCTGTGGCTGCACTCCGAGCCCGTGCGGATCGGCGAGGTGACCGTGTCAGCAGAAGGCGACGCGGTCGCGACCGTCACGATCCCGGCGTCGACTCCGGCCGGCGCGCACGCGCTCGTCGCGACCGATGCCCAGGGTGTCGAGCTGGCTCGGGGTGACCTCGCCGTCACGGCTGCGACGGGCAGCGGCAGTGGCGGCAGCGGGGGAAGCCTCGCGACGACGGGTGCCGACGGGGCGATCTGGACCGGTGCGGCTCTCACGGCGCTGCTCACGATGGGCCTCGGCCTGACCCTGTGGCTGCGGAGGCGTCGCCTGAGCTGACCAGCTGGCGCACGAACGGCCCGGAGGCATCCCGCCTCCGGGCCTTTCGTGTGCCGCTCCCTCCCCGTCGAGTGCACGGCTTCTCGTCGAGCGCACGGCTTCTCCACGTGGATGTCCCGTGCGTTCGCGGGCTTCCCGTGCACTCGTCATGCCCGCGCGCGGGATTTGCGAGGCTCCTGCAACGCAGAAGTCCGCCCTCGGCAGGGGCCGAGGGCGGACACGTGGGGTGGGTGGGGGGTGGGGAGAGCGGGGAGGTCAGCCCTTGACGGCGCCGGCGGCGAGGCCGGAACGCCAGTACTTCTGCAGAGTGAAGAAGAGCAGGACGAGGGGGATGACGCCCAGCAGCGCTCCGAGCATGACGGCGCCCTTGTCCGGGGAGAAGTAGCTCACCATGCCGTAGAGGCCGAGGGTGACGGGCTTCAGATCCTGACTCGAGATCATCATCAGCGGGAGGAGGAAGTTGTTCCACGTCGCGACGAAGATGAACAGGAAGATCGTCACCATCGCCGGGCCGAGAAGCCGCAGCACGATCGTGAAGAAGATCCTCGCCTCCCCCGCTCCGTCGATGCGGGCAGCTTCCAGCAGTTCGGTCGGCACCGACGACTGCGCGTAGACCATGCCGAGGAACACACCGAACGGAGACACCGCCGAGGGGATGATGATCGCCCAGATCGTGTTCGTCAGTCCGAGGGCGTGGAACTCGATGTACAGCGGCACGGTCAGCAGCGCGACGGGGAGCAGGAGTCCGGCCATGATCACCCCCACCGCGATGCGCTTGCCCGGAAAGGCGAACTTCGCGATCGCATAGCCGGCCATGACAGCGAACAGGGTGCCGATCACGCCGGCGCTCACGGAGTACAGCATCGAGTTGCCGACCCACCGCCAGAACAGCCCCTGCGTCCAGCTCATCAGGCTGTCGTAGTTGGTGTCGAGGTTCCAGTCCGCGAACCAGAAGCCGAAGGTCGAGGTGAGGTCGGCGTTGTTCTTCGTCGCCGCGACGATGAGCCAGTACACCGGGACCAGGAAATACAGCGTGGCGACGACGAGCGCGATGATGCCGAACGCGCGAGCCGCTGGTCCCGGAGCGATCGAGGGCGGCGGAGCGTCCGCATCGCGGGGGCGTCGCGGTCGACGCACGGATGCGGGTGGGGCTGTGGTGACGAGGCGCGTGGTGGTCATGCGTCGCCCTTCCGGCGCTGCAGCAGCGCGTACACGATCGCGAGCACTCCCGCGATCAGAGCCATGAGCAGGGAGTAGGCGGACGCCGGGCCGCTGCCGGAGGGCGAGAGCTCGCCCATCATCGTGTTGTAGGTGAGCATCATGGGCGTGAAGTCCTTGCCCATCCACGAGTTCGCCGCCTGCAGGACCACGGGCTCGTTGAACAGCTGGATCGTGCCGATGATGGACAGCAGCACGGCGAGCAGAGCGGCACCGCGCACGAGCGGCACCTTGATGCGCATCGCGATCTGGAAGCCGGATGCTCCGTCCAGGCGCGCCGCCTCGTACAGGTCGCGCGGCACGGCCTGCAGCGCCGAGAGGAAGATGAGCATGTTGTAGCCCGTGTAGGTCCACGTGGTCATGTTCGCCATCGAGAACAGGATGGTCCCCGGCGCCATGAAGTCCGTCCCCTCGGGGAGGTAGGGGAGGAAGGGCGACACCTCCGGCGTGTAGAGATAGAGCCACATCATCGCGGCGATGATCCCCGGCACGGCGTACGGCAGGAAGAAGGAGAGCCGGAACAGGGTCGGTCGACGCACGATGAACGAGTCCAGCAGCAGAGCGAGCGCGAGCGCGGCGATGATCATGACCGGGATCTGCAGGGCGGCGTAGAGGATGACCCGACCCATGCCGGTCCAGAAGGCTCCGTTCGTCGCGGCCGTGACGAAGTTCTCGAGGCCGACGAAGGTGTCGACCAGCTCGCCGCCCCCGTAAAGCCCCCCACCGGAGGGGACCTGCGCGAAGAACGCCGACCGCACGGAGACGATGATCGGCACCAGGAAGACGACGAGGAACAGCAGGGCGAACGGCGTCATGAACAGCCAGCCCGTCAGGCCCTCGCGTCGTGTGCCGAAGCCGCGTCGGCGCGCGGGGGCTGAGGGAGTGCGGGGTGCCGGAGCCGGTGTCGTCCGCGTCTCGGTCACTGTGACCATGGTGTCGCCTCTCGATCTCGAGACGACGGCGGAGTGCACGATTGCGCGTGCACTCCGCCGTCGATCATCCGATGATGCCTTCTCGGTCGCTCACTCCGCGACCGGGAGGCCGAGGTCCTTCAGCGACGCGACGGCCGTGTCCTGCGCGGTGGTGAAGATGTCCGCGACCTTTGCCGTGCCGGCCACGGCGGCCGCGGCGGTCTCGTTCATCTTCGAGAGGGTCGAGAAGCCGGGCGCGTACGGGAAGTCCGGGTTCAGGTTCTCGGTCGCGGTGGCGAGCTCGGCGAGGACGTCCTGTCCGCCGAACTGGCGCAGCATCTTCTCCGGGGTCTCGACGCTGCCCTTCGCGGCGACGACGAGGCCCTGCGACGCGAGGTCGTCGACCTGCGTATTGAACCAGTCGTTGAACTCCATGGCCTCCGCCGGGTGCTCGCAGCCCTTCATGACCGAGACGCCGGAGCCGCCGTCGGGGCCGCTCATCGCGCCGGCTCCGAAGTCGGGGAGCTGGGCGACGCGCCACTGGCCCTCGGCGGGAGTGCCGTCGAGCGAGTCGAGGAGGAAGCCGGCCTCCCATGCGGCGCCGATGTGGCCGATGAGGCTGCCGTCGTTCAGTGCGGCGGTGAAGCCTTCGCCCCAGCGCTCGGTCGCCAGGGTCTGCTTGCTGTCGAGCAGGCCCTGCCAGAATGCGGCGACACGCTCGGAGCCCGCGCCCTGGGCGTCGACCTTCCATTCGTCGCCGGCGGTGCTGAACCAGGTGTCGCCGGCCGCTGCCGACTGGCCGGCGAGCCAGTTCTGTGCCTCGTCGGACGTGAAGGCGGTGACGTACTTGCCGGCCGCGGTGGCCGTGGCCGAGTCGGCCGTCAGATCGTCGAGCGTCTTCGGAGCGTCGAGCCCGAGCGCCGTGAACTCGGCCTCGTTGTAGAAGTACACCAGGGGGCCGGTGTCCTGGGGGAGGCCCACGATGGCGTCGCCGACCTTCATCGCGCTGAACGCTCCGGCCGAGAAGTCGTCCTCGTACTTCGTGGCTTCGTCGGCCACGTCCTGCAGCAGCCCCTTGACGAACAGCTGCGGCACCTCGGAGTATCCCGTCTGCGCGAGGCAGGGGCCGTTGCCGGCCTTCACGTCGGTCTCGAGCTTCAGGATCATGTCGCTCGACTTGCCGTCGAACTTCGTCGCCTTCACCTGGATGTCGGGGTGATCGGCGTTCCAGCGGGCGACGATCTCGGAGGTGGGCGTCATGCCCTCGCCGTCGGGGAGGCGGTGCAGGTACTCGATCGTGACGGGTTCGCCGTCGGCGGAGCCGCCACCGGAGTCGCCGGACGAGCAGGCTGCGAGGCCGAAGGCCGACACCGCGCCGACAGCGACGATCGCGGCGGTGCGGGTGAAGCGAGGGGTGATTGCCATGCTGTTCTCCTCTTTGAGGTCATGTTCTTCGGACCGCCCGGTGCGGGGGCTGACGCCGGAGCGTCGTCGATCACATGCACATCAAATCAGAAAATGTTTGCGCTCACAAGCGCTGGAGCACCACGAAATTGGGGGATCTTCTGGAATGCTGGAGAGCGCTGACATTCGCGCTCCGACGACCTGGCGCGGTGACGCTCTGCGCGCGTGCGTCGCCGGGGCGCGATTCGCCAGGGCGGGCCGGCGCGCCCTGCGTTCCGCTCGCGGCCGGAACGGAAACCGCGTGCAGACACGAAGAAACACCCGCACAGCGTGCGGGTGTTTCTTCCAGATCGGCTGTCAGGCCTTCTCTAGTTCGTCCTCGTCTTCGTCGGCATAGTCGTCCGCCCACTTGTCGACGTAAGCGTCTTCGTCCGTCGGGTGAGCCAGCTCGCGCTCGAGCGCGGAGTAGTTCACCGACGGACTGTACGCCTTGAGTTCGCGGGCGATCTTGGTGTGTTTCGCCTTCTGACGGCCACGGCCCATGCGCGAGACCCCCTCACGAGTCAAGCCGCGGGCGGATGAGGCCCGGGGCATTATTCACGACACCGGCTCGAGGCCGGTAAGAGTAGCATTCAGAATAGCACGCGGGTAAGACCCTCTGGCTGACGCCAGGCTGGTGAAGGGAACGATCTTCATGACCGACAGCACCTCCACTCCCTCCGAAGAGGCCGCACAGAACGCGGCGCTGCAGCGGGCCGTCATCGTCGGCATGCAGCTTGATCAGGACCCGCATGTGATCCACGAGGCCGTGCGCTACGCGCGACTGCTCGGCGCGCCCCTCGTGATCGCGCACGTCGACGTGACGCGGTTCGTCACCTACGAGGACCCCGACGGCTACGTGCACTCCGCTCCCATCGACATCAACTTCGACGCGGGTGCGGCCGAGTTCGAGGCCGTGGAGGCCGCGGCGGCGAAGATGCTCGCGGGGACGGATGTCACCTGGACGGCGCGACAGCTGGTCGGAGACCCGGCGCTCGCCATCAAGCAGCTCGCCAACAAGCTCGACGCGCAGCTGATCGTGGTCGGCACGCGTAAACGCGGCATCGGCGAGTCGATCAGGGAGTTCTTCACCGGCTCCGTCGCCGCGCGGCTCGCGCATCGACAGCATCGCTCGATCCTCGTCGTCCCGCTCGGAGAGTCCGTTCCGGACGAGCAGAAGGAGATCTGGCCCGAGTAGCACTCGCCCGTCGGCCTCCCTTCCCGTGGCAGAAGGTGCCGGTGACCCTCGCGGGTACCGACACCTTCTGCGACGGGAGCGGCTCGGGTCAGTGGCCGGGTGAGCTCAGGGCGACCGTCACACCCCGCGCAGCCTCGTCGAGCGCGGACTCGAGGTCCGTCACCACGGAAGCGGGCAGCGATCCGCCCTTCGCGACATGCGTGCGCAGGTCGGTGCGCACACGGGCACGGAACGCGTTGATGATCGCGTCCGCCCGATGCATCTCCTCGCGGCTCAGGAGCCGGGAGTCGTCGGATGCCGTGCGGGGGCGGCTCTTCGCCGCGGTCCGGTCGTCCTTCTCCGCAGCGGCGAGATCCGCCCGAAGGCTCTTCATCGCGTCCTGGACGCTCTGGCGCACCTCCGTCGCGATCAGTCGCACCGAATCCGTGAGACCAGCCTCGATGCCGGCGAGGTCGTTCTCCCGCGCGGCCAGTTCCGTGCGCCCGGCCTCCGTGATCGCGTAGATCGTGGTGCGACCGTCGACGGTCTTGGTGACCAGGCCGTCCTCCTCGAGCTTCGCGAGCCGGGGGTAGATGGTGCCGGCGCTGGGGGTGTACGTGCCGCCCGTGCGATCGGTCAGCGACTGGATGATGCCGTAGCCGTGCTGGGGCGACTCGGCGAGCAGGGACAGCAGGTACAGGCGCAGGTCGCCGTGGGAGAAGACTGCGGGGCTCATGCTTCCCACTCCGCGTCGTCCTCGATGGATGCCGGGGTGCGGCGGAGCACCGTGACCCCGCCGGAGACGGAGTTCGCGCGCAGATCGACGAAGCGTCCCGCGAGCTCGCCCGTCGTCCCGGTGAAGTTGCTGGGGCCGGAGGAGCTGCGCTCCACGCCGTCGATCAGGAGGCGTCCGCTGAGCGTGCGGATCACGTAGTTCGCCGCGAGCGACTCGTCGAGACGGACGGTGGTTCCGCCGGAGACCGAGTTCACGGTGATCGTGTTCACATCGCCCGCGGCGTCGACAAGGGTGGCTCCCGAGACGATGTCGATCGTGGCCTTGCGCACGGCACCCGTGACGGCCACGTCGCCCGAGACGCTGTTCGCGCTGATCGAGCCGGTGAGGCCGCGCACCTGCACGTCTCCCGAGACGGAGTTCACCGTCAGGTCGCCGATGAGCGTGTCGACGATGATGTCACCCGACACGGTGTTGAGGCGTGTGTCGTTGCGGAGTCCGGACACGAGCGCGCCGGCGCTGACGACGCCGAGGTTCAGGGCGACGGACCGCGGGACGGCGACGCTCACCTCGGCACGGGGGCCGCCGGATCCGAAGTTCCGGAACACCTCGAGGAAGTTGTCCCATCCCAGCTGCGGGTGGTCGATCTCCACCTCGCCGTCGTGGGCTTCGATGCGGAGGTCTTTGGTGGTGACGCCGTGCACCTCGATGCGGATGCCCGGTTCGTCGTGGGCGATGACATCGACCTGCCCGCCGACCAGACCCACTTTGAGGCGGGTGACGGACTCGATGTCGATGACGCGTTCTTCGCCGGGGGCGATGAGCCACTTCTCGGTCATGTGCTTCTCCTGGTTTCGAGGGTCACGATATATCGTGTTCTCCGACGATAACACGATATATCTCGTCTGTGTCAACCCCATCCCCGTTCCCGTCGCGATATTCCAGCCATAGGCGGGGCTTTTGGCTGGAATATCGCGACCGGAGCGGCCTGATGTTCGAGCTTGACCTTGACGCAACGTCAACAAATAGAGTCGGCGGTAGAGAGAAGCAGAGGTCAGGGAAGGGAGGCAGGAATGAGACGGGACTGGTCGATCCAGGAGATCGCACGACTCGCGGGCACCACGAGCAGGACGCTGCGTCACTACGACGACATCGGACTGCTGCCGCCCTCGCGCATCGCGCACAACGGCTACCGGCACTACGACAGCGCGGCGCTCGTGCGCCTGCAGCGGATCCTGCTACTGCGGGAGCTCGGACTCGGACTGACCCAGATCGCCGACGTCCTCGGCCCGCCGACCGACTCGGTCACGCAGGGTGCAGAGCAGCGCGAGGCGAGAGCACTCGAAACGCATCTCGCGCTGCTGCGCGAGGAACAGACCCGGCTGGCGCGGCAGATCGCGTCGGTCGAGACCACCATCACAGCACTGAGAGGAGGTGAGAACCTCATGGCAGAGAACATGTTCGACGGCTTCGACCACACCCGGCATCGGGAGGAGGTGGAGGAGCGTTGGGGCGCGAAGGCCTACGCCGACAGCGACAGCTGGTGGCGCGGGATGACCGACGCCGAGCGAGCGGACTGGCAGCAGCGCGTGTCCGACCTCGGGCGAGACTGGGTCGCAGCCGCGGAGAGCGGCATCGACCCTGCGTCGACCGAGGCGCAGGAGCTCGCGCGACGCCACGTCGAGTGGCTGACCGGCATCCCGGGCACCCCTGCGGCCGCCGCTCGGCAGGCGCAGGGTCCGGACGCATCGGTCAAGGCGTACGTCGTCGGACTCGGCGAGATGTACGTCGCTGATCCGCGCTTCGGCGCCAACTACGCCACGTCGTCCGGTGGGACGCACGGGGCGGAGTTCGTCCGCGACGCCCTCCGCGTGTATGCGGAGGGAAACCTCTGAGCCGACCCCGCTCCGGTCGCGATATGCCAGCCATCGGCGCCGATTTGGCTGTCATATCGCGACCGGAACCGGGGTGGTACCGAACCGGCGGGCGGGGCGCAAGGGGGGCGATCGGGGGGTGGGCGAGGCGTAGGGTCGGGGCATGGCTCACGGACACCGGCGCATGGACGCAGCGCCGCTGTTCGTCGCCGCGGCCACCGCTTATGGAGCGAACTGCGCTCTCGGCGCAGCCGTCGCCGCCCGGGTCGTGGACACCCGGAACTTCCGGTGGCTGCATCACCTGCTGTACATCGCCACGTGCCTCACGACCGCTGTGGCGCTGAGCGCCGGCCTCTGGGGGTCGCCGCGCCGACCGAGCCGCCGCGCCGCACTCGCGCTCCTGCCCGCCGCCGCACCCCTCGCCGCGATCCCGTACCTCGGCACGCACACGCGCCGCCATCCGCTCGTCGCCCTCGCGGCGGCGCCCTTCGTCCTCGCGGGACTCGTGCTCTCGCGCTCCGCCGACCGGAAGTGAACACATGGAACTGCTCGACGCCATCCGCCGCCGCAAGACCACGAACGGCGCCTTCCTGCCCGACCCGGTCTCCGAGGAGCATCAGCGCATCCTCCTGGAAGCGGCCGGTCGCGCGCCGTCGCAGCTGAACAGCCAGCCGTGGCGGTTCGTCGTGATCGAGAGCCGCGACACGATCGACGAGATCGCGCGCATCTCCGGCGAGAGCATGACCGAGGCGATGTCGAACGGCACGTTCTTCGAGCGGTACAAGCCGTACTTCCGCTTCAGCGAGGCGGAGATGGAGGAGAAGCGCAGCGGCATGCTGTTCGACAAGCTCCCCGCACCGCTTCGGCCGTTCACGTCGCAGGTCTTCACCAAACGCGGCCAGGCCCTGATGAACACCTTCGGGGTGCCCAAGACGCTGGGGTCGGAGAACCGGAAGCTCGTCGCCGGATCGCCGCTGCTGCTGGGCGTCATGCTCGACCGCAGCGAGTACCGACCGGGGCAGCTGTCGTCGTTCTACTCCGTGTTCAGCATGGGCGCGGCCATGGAGAACGTGTGGCTCACGACGGTCGAGCTGGGCATGGGCATCCAGTTCATCTCGTTCCCGATGGAGGCGCCGGGGCGCTGGGACGAGATCGTGCGGCTGCTGCGGGTGCCGGATGACCTCGAGCTCATGGCCGTGTACCGACTCGGATACCTGCCGCCGGAGCAGAGGCGCCCCGCGATCGACTGGTCGAGCAGCCAGCGCAAGCTCGTCTCGCAGTACGTGTTCCGCGAGGACTGCGACGCCCCGCAGCAGGGCTGGGACGAGCCGCTCCGCTAGCGCGCGGCGTCTAGGTCTCACCCCTCGGCGACGCGAGGGATCTCATCCAGATCGCGGAGCGCGGGGCCCTCGATCCTGGTGCCGTCCGCTGCGAAGCGGGAGGCGTGCAGCGGGCAGTCCCACGTGCATTCGGCGTCGTTCCAGTCGAGCACGCCGCCGAGGTGGGTGCAGACGGCGCTGACCGCGCGCGTGACCCCGTCGACGGTGGAGATCGCGACCGGGCGACCGCCGCGGTTGGCGACGACGCCCTCGCCCTCGTCGGGCTGCGGGACGGGGACCGGCCGGCTCTCCGCCTCGACCCAGCCCTTCGTCGCCGCCGCTGCGACCTTGCCGCCCTCCACGGCCCCGCGAGCGAGGTCGGCGGGGACCGTGAGGCGCGTGCCGATGCGGATCATCCACGACGGCCGCTCGCTCCGTCGCGTGCCGATGATCTCCTCGGTGAGGCGCAGGGCCGCGGCGGGCGCGTTCGACAGCCCCCACTTGGCGTACCCGGTCGCGAGCCGGATGTGCCCGAGCCCGCGGGGCAGTGCGCCGACGAAGGGGATCAGGTTGTGGGACTGGTAGTCCTGCGCGGACCAGCGGTGTGTCTCCTCCGCGTCGGGGAAGTGCAGGCGCGTCCAGGAGATGAGGTCCTCGATCGCGGCGGTCTCGCCGTCCGAGCGGCCCACCGGGTGGCCGTTGCCGCCCACGACCAGCTGCGCCGTGCCCCCGGGGCCGTCGGCGGTGGAGACCGGCCGGATCGAGCGGGTCGGACTGTCGGCCGAGATGAAGGTGCCATCCGGGACGCCTCCGGAGACCTGGAAGGAGACGCAGTAGGACCGCATCCCCTGCACTTTGGAGAAGTAGAGTCCGCGATCGAGGATCGGGGTCCCCGTGGCGAGCACGATGTGCTCGGCGAACATCGGCCCCGCCGTGGTCTCGACCCGCGGGTCGGGCAGGGCGTGCGCGCCGGTGACGCGGATGCCGGTGTGCAGCGTTCCGCCGCTCGCAAGGAGCTCCGCTGCCAGGGCATGTGCCACGGCCACGGGGTCGATCGTCACCTGGTCGTCGAGAGCCACGGCGCCGGCGGCCGGGAAGGGCGTCGAGAGCTCGTGCTGGTGGAGCAGCCGTGTCGACAGTCCGGCCTCGCGGGCGGCGGCGTGCTGGTCGTTGACGGCGGTCATGCCGTCCGCCCCCTGCGCATACGTGTGGTCGGTGCGCCGGGTGTACGGGACGCCGGCCGAGTCGGCGAATCCGAGGAGCCAGTCCATGCCGGCGCGGTTGGCGTCGACATACGCCTGCACGAGCGATGCCGAATGATGCCGGCGGATCGTGGCGAGCTGCTTGCCCTGCAGGAGAGAGAGCTTGCCGGTGTTGCCGCCGGATGCGAGCTCGGCGACCTCACCGGATTCGATCACCGCGACGTCCAGGCCGGCACGGGCGAGCATCACTGCCGTGGACAGGCCGGTGAGCCCTGCGCCGACGATCACGACGTCGTGTCGGGTACCGGGGTCGAACGGGGATCCGGCTGGCAGAGTCTGGTCGAGCTTCCACAGAGGCCTCATGGCAGCAGTCAACGGCGGGTGGTGCGGCGACTCCACGGCCTTGACATCGCGTCGCTCGGCTGTCAGGCGCGACTACAGTGGCGAACGTGAAAGTCCGCCGCCTGCTCCTGGTCGCCCTCGGCGGTACGGTCGGCACCGCGGCACGACTCGGCCTGAGCCTCGCGCTTCCCGACGGTGGAGGCTTCCCGGTCGCCGTGCTGCTCGCCAACATCGTCGGCGCCTTCCTGATCGGGGTGCTCGCGGCACGACTTCCGGCAGCGACAGACCTGCGGCTGCTGCTCGGGACCGGCGTGCTGGGAGGGTTCACGACCTACAGCGCCTTCATGACGGGCACGCTCGCGCTGTGGACGCACGCGCCGCTGCTCGCCTTCGCGTATGCCGCCGGCAGCCTCGTGCTGGGTCTCGCCGCTGCAGCGCTGGGACTCCGCCTCGGCAGACCGCGGGCACGGAGGGCGGCATGAGCCCCCTGCTCTTCCTCGGGACGGCGCTCGCCGGAGGAGTCGGAGCGGTGCTGCGGTACCTCGTCGATTTGGGCATCGCCCGGCTCGCGGGCCGTCGCTTCCCGTGGGGCATCCTCCTGGTGAATCTCAGCGGCTCGTTCGCGCTCGGACTCGTCACCGCCGCACTGCCCGGGGCCGCGGTCCTTCTGGGCGCGGGGCTGCTGGGCGGGTACACGACCTTCAGCACGGCCATGCTCGACGCGGTGGCGCTGTGGCGCGACGGCGAGCGACCGGCGGCGGCGTTCGACGCGGTGGGGATGCTGCTGCTCGGCCTGCTCGCGGCAGGGCTCGGGCTGGCTCTCGGCTCCATTCTGTAATCGAGGGTTGCGGTGCTCGTGCGCCTCCGGGTACTCTCCTTGCTAATCGTTTAACGCTAAACGGTTAACACGTCCGGTCCCCGCTGTTCCGCACCTGTCGAAGGAGACATCGATGCCCCGCACGACCCGCCGCGCCCTGGGCGCCCTCGCCGCATCCGCGGTCGCCGTCCTCGCCCTCAGCGCCTGCTCCTCCGGGTCGGCCGGTGCCGAATCCGGCGGAGACGTCACTCTGAGCTACGCCATCTGGGACGAGAACCAGAAGCCCGCGATGGAGGACATCGCCGCCGCGTTCACCAAGGAGCACCCGAACGTCACGATCGACATCCAGGTGACCCCGTACAAGGAGTACTTCACCAAGCTGCAGACCGCCGCGACGGGTGGCTCCGCGGCGGACGTCTTCTGGATGAACGGCCCGAACTTCCAGCTCTACGCCTCGAACGGACAGCTCGCACCGCTCGATGACGGCAGCATCGACGCCGGCGACTACCCGGAGGGTCTGATCGACCTCTACACCTACGACGGCGAGCTGTACGGAGCGCCGAAGGACTTCGACACCGTCGCGCTCTGGTACAACAAGACGCTGTTCGACGCGGCCGGTGTGGAGTATCCCTCCGCCGACTGGACGTGGGAGGACTTCACGGCCGCAGCGGCGAAGCTCACCGACCCCGCGAAGGGGCAGTTCGGCGTGGCCGCCAGCCAGTACGGCCAGGAGAACTTCTACAACTCGATCGCGCAGGCCGGCGGCGAGGTGATCTCCGCCGACGGCACGAAGAGCGGCTACGGGTCGCCGGAGGCGCTCGCCGGCATCGAGCTGTGGACCGACCTGATCGCCGCGGGGTCCTCGCCCACGGCGCAGCAGATGACCGACACGAACCCCGAGGACTTCTTCCTCTCCGGCAAGGTCGCCATGTTCCAGAACGGATCGTGGGCGGCCATCGCCTATGCGGACAACGCCGACATCGGCGGCAGCGTCGACGTCGCTCCGCTTCCCGCCGGAGCGGAGGGCAACCAGAGCGTGATCCACGGCGTCGGCAACGTCGCCAACGCCAAGAGCGCACACCTCGCCGAGGCCAAGCAGTTCGCCGCCTTCGCCTCCGGGGAGCAGGCCGCGAAGATCCAGGCCGAGACCGGCACCGTGATCCCCGCGTTCGACGGGACGCAGCAGGCCTGGGTCGACGCCCTGCCGCAGTACGACCTGCAGGTCTACATCGACGCGCTCGAGAACGCCGTGCCCTACCCGGTGTCGAAGAACACCTCGGCGTGGACGAGCATCGAGAGCGAGGTGCTCTCGCAGGTCTGGTCGGGTGCGGTCTCGCCGAAGGAGGGTCTCCAGGACCTCGCCGCCCAGATGCAGGCGGCCCTGGACGCCGAGCAGGAGTGACCTCATGACCGTCATCGCGCCACGCGCGGTCGAGAGTGCGGAGCGGATGCCGGCGCCCCCGGCATCCGCCCCCCGCCGCCGTCGACGGAGTCCCGGAGCGTCACCCTGGTGGGCACTGGTCTTCCTCGGACCCACGGCGCTGGGCATCGCGGCCTTCTACCTCTGGCCGACCGTCCGCACGCTCATCATCTCGTTCACGAAGTCGGGTCCGTTCGGCGGATCCGAATGGGTGGGCATCGAGAACTACACGCGCCTGTTCCAGGACCCCGAACTGATCGGGGCACTGCGCAACACCGCGATCTACACCGTCATCGCGCTCGTCGGCATCCCGCTCGCGGTCGGTATCGCCGCGCTGCTGAACACCACAGGACTCAAGGGGCGCAGCGCCTACCGCACGCTGTACTTCATCCCCGTCGTCACCATGCCCGCGGCGATCGCGCTGATCTGGCGCATGATCTACAACGGCGACTACGGCGTGCTCAACGCCGCGCTCGCCGCCGTCGGCATCGAGGGGCGCAGCTGGCTCACCGATCCGAACACGGCCTTGATCGCGATCGCCGTCGTCGGCATCTGGGCGGGACTCGGCACGAACATCGTCATCTTCCTCGCCGGGCTCCAGGGCATCCCCGACACGATCATGGAGGCGGCCGACCTGGATGGCGCCGGTCCTGTGCGCAAGTTCTTCTCCATCACGATCCCGCTGCTGTCGCCGTCGATCTTCTTCGTCAGCGTCATCAGCGTGATCGGGGCGCTGCAGGTGTTCGACCTGATCTACATGATGCTCGGACGCAGCAACCCGGCTATGCCGAACACCCGCACCGTCGTCTACCTCTTCTACGAGGCGGGCTTCCTCGACAACGACCGCGGTTACGCGGCTGCCGTCGCCTTCCTGCTGCTGGTGATCATCCTGATCCTCACGATCGTGCAGTTCCGTCTGCAGAAGAAGTGGGTGCACTATGAGTGACGTCTCGCTCGACACGCGCGCCATCGTGGGCGCGAAGCCCGCGCGCTCCGGGGCAGGGAAGCCCAAGAACCGCGGTCTCTGGATCGTGCACCTCGTGCTCCTCGTCGGCGCGGTGCTGATGGTCTTCCCCTTCGTCTGGCAGCTGCTCACCTCGTTCAAGACGCTGTCCGACTCGGTGCAGGTGCCCCCGTCGTTCCTGCCGCGCGAATGGGTGTTCACCAACTTCGCCGAGGTGTTCGACTCGATGCCGTTCGCGCAGATGTTCCTGAACTCGGTGTGGCTCACGGTCGGGCGCACAGTGGGTCAGGTGGTGCTCTGCACCATGGCTGGCTACGCGTTCGCACGCATCCCGTTCCCCGGCCGCAACGCCCTGTTCGTGGTGTTCCTGTCGGTGCTCATGGTGCCGTCGCAGCTCTATCTGCTGCCGCAGTACGAGATCATCCAGTCGCTCGGCTGGCTCAACACGCTGCAGGCGCTCATCGTGCCCGGCATCTTCAGCGCCTTCGGGACCTTCCTGATGCGGCAGTTCTTCATGTCGATGCCCGCCGAGCTCGAGGAGGCCGCTCGCATCGACGGCGCGAATCCGTGGCAGACCTTCTGGCGGATCATGGTTCCGCTCGCGAAGCCTGGCATCATCGCACTTGTGGTGTTCACTGTGCTGTGGTCCTGGAACGATCTGCTCTGGCCGTTGATCGTGACGACCGATCCCGCCAAGATGCCGCTGTCGGTCGGCCTGTCGCAGCTCGTCGGCATCCACGGCACGGACTATCCGGTGCTGATGGCGGGCGCGCTGCTGGCGACGCTGCCCATGCTGGTGACCTTCATGGTGCTGCAGCGACAGTTCATCCAGGGCATCGCGTTCAGCGGATCGAAGGGCTGAGGCATGGCCAAGAGCGAGCATCAGGTGCCGCGTCGTCCGACCCTGAGGATGGTCGCCGAGCGGGCGGGAGTGTCGACGGCGACGGTGTCGTACGTGTTCTCCGGTCGCTCAGGGGCGAACGGGGCCGGCGTCGCCGAAGCCACGGCGGCGCGGGTGATGGCTGCCGCCGAGGAGCTGAACTACCGACCGAACAGCGCGGCGCGGGCGATCCGCACCGGTCGCAGCGGCATGGTGCAGTTGTCGCTGCACATGCTGAGCGACCCCTGGTCCCTGGCCGTGGCCGATGCCGTGAACGCCGAGGCGAACAGGCACGGGCTCACCACGCTGATCCTCGCGGACGGCGACTGGCACGCGGCCCTCGACCGGGTCGAGAGCGACGTGGCCTACCTCGACGGTGTCGGGCTCGACGACGCGGCGCGGAAGGACCTCGCCGACCTCGTACGCCGCGGACAGCGCCTGGTGGTGTTCTCCGAGCATCTGGAACCGGACGGCTTCGACGTCATCCGCTCCGACGCGATCCCCGGTTGCGAGATCGCGATGGATCATCTGCTGGAGCGGCACACCGCGATCGGATGCATCGCCGCGGAGGGGGCCGTGCGCCTCGCCGAGGAGCAGGTGACTCGCTACACGCCGTATGTCGAGAAGCTCGCTGCCGCCGGCATCGTGCCCGAGCCTGCGTGGACGGTGACCTACGCGGACACCCAGGCGAGCGCCTTCACCGCCGCGGTCGAACTGCTGACGGGTGAGAACCGTCCGCACGCCGTGTACGCCACGACCGACTTCGCCGCGATCGCCACCATCAACGCCGCGCACATGCTCGGCCTCCGCGTGCCGCACGACGTCGCGGTGGTGGGCGTCGGCAACACCCCGGACGCCCGCCTGATCGCGCCCACCCTCACGACCGTCGGCCCGACCGACTTCTACGAGCGGCAGGCGCGCATCATCGTCGACCGCGCCCTCGAGACCGACCCGACATCCGGGCGCCTGCACGAGTTCGCATGGACGCTCTTCCCCGGCGGATCCACCGACCTCGACGCCCCCGCACCGCGGGCCCGTTGACCTCGGCATCCCGCACAGACTCATCACACAGAAGGACCATCGTGGATCTCCAGATCGGCATCATCGGCTTCGGCGCGCGCTCGACCCTCCAGGAGGAGGTGCATCGGCCAGGGCACGGCTCGCGCATCACCGCCGTGTGCGACCTCGCCCTGCGCGCTCGTGAGGACGCCCGTCTCCTCATGCCGGACGCGCTCATCACCGACTCGCTCGACGAACTGCTCTCCTCGGGCGTCGACGCCGTGATGGTGCTCACCCCCGACGACACGCACGCCGCGCTCAGCATCCGCGCCCTCGAAGCCGGGGTGCCGGTGTTCTGCGAGAAGCCCCTCGCGATCGACCTCGCCGACGCCGACCGGATGCTCGAGACCGCACGCCGCACCGGCACCGGACTCTACATCGGACACAACATGCGTCACATGCCGGTGATCACGCTGATGCGCGGGCTGATCCAGAGCGGACGCATCGGACAGGTCAAGGCCGTGTGGGTGCGGCACTTCGTCGGACACGGCGGCGACTTCTACTTCAAGGACTGGCACGCGGATCGCCGCCGCACGACGGGACTGCTGCTGCAGAAGGGCGCCCACGACATCGACATCATCCACTGGCTCGCCGGCGCCTACAGCGAGCGTGTCTCGGCGATGGGAGCGCTGAGCGTCTACGGCGAGATCACCGACCGCCGCGACCGCACGGGCGAGCGGATGCCGGACTGGTTCAGCATGGACAACTGGCCGCCGACCGCGCTGACGGGACTGCACCCCGTCGTGGACGTCGAGGACATCTCGATGGTGAACATGCAGTTGGAGGGCGGGATCTTCGCGTCGTACCAGCAGTGCCACTTCACGCCCGACTACTGGCGCAACTACACGGTGATCGGCACCGAGGGGCGCATCGAGAACTTCGGCGACGTGGCCGGCAGCGAGGTCAAGCTGTGGAATCGGCGGCATGCCGGAGCGGCGGCGGCGGATGAGACCTTCATCGTTCCCGAGGTGCCAGACGCCGGGCACGACGGTGCGGACGCCCTGCTCGTCGCGGAGTTCCTGCGCTTCGTCCGGCACGGCGGGCTCACCGAGACCTCGCCCGTCGCCGCGCGCGAGGCCGTGGCGGCGGGGATCCTCGCGACCGCGTCGCTGCGGGGTGACGGCTCCGCGATCGAGATTCCGCCGCTGGACCCCGACCTCGTCGCCTACTTCGAGCGCGGCCAGGTCGAGGCCGTGCGGGCGTGACGGGGTGAGCGAAGCCGCTGTCGCCGGATCGGATATCCCTGCGGCGCTCAGCGTGGATCAGGCCTGCGGCGGGCTTCGAGCGCGAGAGCGAGGTTTCGGAAGAACAGGGAGAGGGTCACGATCAGCGCTGCCGTGAGCAGCGCAAACGCGATCCAGAGAACCACGCCAGACCCCGGCGCGCCTCGTCCCTGATCCGATTCGATCACCGCATCACCGAACGCGGATTGTACGAACAGGATGCCCGCGAACACCAGCGCGGATGCCGCTCCCCAGATCGTGGCTCTGAGTGATCTGCTCAACATGATCCTCCCTGGCTCCGCACCACGGTCGCACGGTTTCGCGTATCCCCCGCCTTCCCGGGCTGCTTCATCGCGGAATTCCGGAATGGGCTCTCAGCGTCCTCACATCGGAGCGAATGTACAAACGTACATGTACGGATGTCCAAGGGGGCGGGATGAAGCACGGGGAGCGGCGTCGTCGCGACCCTGAAGCGCGCCGTCGGGAGATCGTCACCGCCGCGGCAGAACTCATCGTCGAGGTGGGTGCCGACGCCGTGACGCACCGTATGGTCGCCGCCCGCGCCGCCGTGCCCCTCGGGGCGACGACCCAGTACTTCGCCACGCTCGACGACCTCAGGGCGGCGGCGTTCCGGGCACTCGCGGAAGAGGTGGACGCGCGTCTCGACGGCGTCCGGCAGACGATCGCCGAGCGGGGCGACAGTCCCGACGTGATCGCTGCGCTCGTCTTCGAGAGCATGGATGACCACCGCGCCGTCCAAGCCGACCGCGCCGTGGTCACGGCAGCCGTGCATGACCCTCGGCTCCGCGAGCTCGCGAGGCACCTGTCGGATCGGCTCGTCGAACTGCTCGAGCCGACCTATGGCGAAGACCGGGCCCGAGCGGCGATGATCTTCATCGACGGTGTCATGTGGAGCATGCAGGTCCGCGACGCCCGCCTCGAACAGTCCTTCATCGAGACCGCACTGGCGCGGATCCTCGGAGATCCCCTCTCCACCCCCTCCGCAGCGACAGCCACACCCTGACACCGAGGAAGCCGCCTTGTCGAAACTCGCCATCCTGAGCCTGAAGAACCGCGCTCTCATCGCCCTCATCACGATCGTCGCGGCCGTGTTCGGCGGGCTCGCGCTCACCAACCTCAAGCAGGAGCTCATCCCCTCGCTCGAGCTTCCGGCGCTCGTGGTCATGACCACGTACCCGGGAGCCTCGCCCGAGGTGGTCGAGAACGACATCTCCACGCCGATCGAAGCCGCGATCCAGGGCGTGCCCGACCTCGAGTCGACGACCGCGACCAGCACGACCAACGCGTCGATCGTGCAGGCCATGTTCTCCTACGGCACGAATCTCGCCACCGCCGAGCAGAAGATCCAGCAGGCGATCAACCGGATCTCCTCGACCCTGCCGGAAGACGTGAGCCCGCAGGTGCTGTCGGTGTCGATCGACGACTTCCCCGTGATCCAGGTCGCGGTGACCGGATTCGAGGACGCGGACAACGCGCAGGCGCAGCTCGAGAACGTCGCGATCCCCGAGCTCGAAGACGTCGACGGGGTGAACGCGGCCGAGATCGTCGGCGGCGTCGGCCAGCGCGTCACCATCACTCCGGACATGGCGAAACTCGCGGCATCCGGCCAGAGCACACAGGCGATCAGCTCCGCGCTCGAGCAGAACGGGACCCTGTTCCCCGGCGGTGACATCACCCAGGACGGACAGACGCTCACGGTGCAGACCGGCGCGAAGATCACCTCGGTGGAGGAGATCGCGGCGCTCCCGCTCGTCGGCTCGGCGCTCACCATCGGAGACGTCGCGACCGTCGTGCAGGAGTCCGACCCGGTGACCTCGATCTCGCGCGTCGACGGCAAGGACGCGCTGTCGATCTCGATCACCAAGCTCCCCGCCGCCAACACGGTCGAGGTCTCCAACGGCGTGATCGCGGCGCTCGACGAGATCGGAGACGCCTTCCCCGACGCCGAGTTCACGGTCATCTTCGACCAGGCGCCGTTCATCGTGCAGTCGATCGAGACCCTCGCGACCGAGGGTCTGCTCGGCCTGGTCTTCGCCGTGCTGGTCATCCTCGTCTTCCTGATGTCGATCCGGTCGACCCTCGTCACCGCCATCTCGATCCCGACCAGCGTGCTCATCACGTTCATCGGGCTGCAGGCGTTCGGATACTCGCTCAACGTGCTGACGCTCGGCGCCCTCACGATCGCGATCGGGCGCGTGGTCGACGACTCGATCGTGGTGATCGAGAACATCAAGCGCCACTACGTCGGCGATGCGGACAAGGGCGACGCCATCCGGCTCGCCGTGCGCGAGGTCGCGATGGCCATCACCGCGTCGACCATCACGACCGTCGCCGTGTTCCTGCCGATCGTGTTCGTCGGCGACATGGTCGGCGAGCTGTTCCGGCCGTTCGCCATGACCGTCACCATCGCCATGGTCGCGTCGCTCCTGGTGGCGCTGACGATCGTCCCTGTGCTCGCCTACTGGTTCCTCAAGCCGGGCAAGCCCCTGCTCGACGAGCACGGCAATGCGATCGACCCCGAGCACCCGGACGCACCGCCCACGCAGCTGCAGCGCGTCTACCGGCCGATCCTGGGCTGGACGCTCAAGCACTCCGGCATCACGGTGATCCTCGCGGTCGTGGTGCTCGGCGCCACGCTCGCCGCCGCCCCGCTGATGAAGATCAACTTCCTCAGCGACTCGGGCCAGAACACCATGACCGTGACGCAGGATCTCGGCCCGACCGCGAGCCTGCAGGCGAAGTCCGACGCCGCGGTGTCCGTCGAGGATGCGCTTCTCGACATCGACGGCATCGAGCACGTGCAGGCGTCGATCGGATCCAGCGGATCCGCCCTGCGCGACGCGTTCTCCGGCGGTGCCGGCATCACCTACTCGGTGCTCACCGACGGCGACGCCGACCAGGAGAAGCTGCGCGCCGAGGTGCAGGACGCGATCGACGGACTCGGCGACGAGGTCGGCGAGGTCAGCGTCGCGGCCTCCGCGGGCTTCGGTTCGAGCGACATCGAGATCACGGTGTCGGCCTCGACCGGCGACGACCTGACGACCGCGACCTCCGCGGTCGTGGACGAGCTCGACGGACGAGACGGCATCGGTCAGGTCACCGACAACCTCGCCGCCGCCCTGCCCTACATCGCGGTGGTCGTCGATCGCGAGGCGGCTGCCCAGGTCGGCCTCTCCGAGGTCGCCGTCGGCTCCATCGTGTCCAACACGATGCGCCCGCAGCAGGCCGGATCGGTCGAGATCGACGACACGGCGCTCACCGTGTACATCGTCAACCCCGAGCCGCCGACCACGATCGAGGCGCTGCAGCAGCTCGCCATCCCGACCGCTGCCGGCATCGTGCAGCTGCAGGACATCGCGACCGTCGAGCAGCGCAACGGACCCACGTCCATCACGACGGAGCAGGGTCGCCGGACCGCGACGATCACCGTGCCGCCGGCATCCGACAACCTCGCCACCGCAACCCAGTCCGTGACCGAGGCGCTCGCCGCGGCGGAGCTTCCGGACGGCGCATCCGCAGAGGTCGGCGGCGTCGCCTCGCAGCAGGCCGATTCGTTCTCGCAGCTCGGACTCGCGATGCTCGCGGCCATCCTGATCGTCTACGTGGTGATGGTCGCGACGTTCAAGTCGCTGCGTCAGCCGCTGCTGCTGCTCGTGTCGGTGCCGTTCGCGGCGACCGGTGCGATCCTGCTGCAGATCGTCACGGGTGTTCCCCTGGGCGTCGCTTCGCTGATCGGTGTGCTGATGCTCATCGGCATCGTGGTCACCAACGCGATCGTGCTGGTCGACCTCGTCAACCAGTACCGCGAGAAGGGGCTGTCGACCGTCGAGGCGGTGAAGGCCGGCGGGGAGAAGCGTCTGCGGCCGATCCTCATGACCGCGCTGGCGACGATCTTCGCGCTGACGCCGATGGCGCTCGGCATCACCGGCCACGGCGGATTCATCTCGCAGCCGCTCGCGATCGTCGTGATCGGCGGCCTGATCTCCTCCACGGTGCTGACGCTGATCGTGCTGCCCACCCTCTACAACCTCGTCGAGGGGGCGAAGGAGCGACGGGCCGCACGCCGCGCCGGAGGCTCCGGGGACGCGGGCACGCCGAGCCCGGATGCTCCGGTGGGTCCCGCAGCGCCCGGGGCGGGCGACGCCGTCCTGATCGACGCGTCCGGTCTGCCCCACGCCCCGCAGATCACGCGACGCGAACTCCGCGAGCGCGGCGAGTAGCCCGTGCGCCGGAGGGTCCTGCGGGGGTCTCCGGCGCCGAGTGCACGGCTTCGCGCCGAGTGCACGGGTTCCGCACGCACCGATCCCGTGCACTCGGCGTCGAGCCGTGCACTCGCCGAGTGGGGCGGCCTCAGCTCAGGGCGATGCCCCAGTGGAGCGTCCAGGTCTCGTCGGGAGCGAGGCGACGGATGCCGAGACCGCTGTTGAACGCATCGGCGGGAGCCGTCATCGGCTCGATCGCGACAGCGAGCGGAGTGCCGGGGTAGTTCGTCGCCGTGTACACCTGCACGTAGTCGAAGCCTTCGCCCTGCCACAGCGTCACGCGGCGGCCGTCGGGGGCGGTGAGGGAGTGGCGCACGCGTCCGTCCGCGTCGCGCGCGAGGTCGGTGAAGCCGGTGTCCAGGGACACATCGCCGACGCGGACTCCGTCTCGCAGAGCCGCCTCAGCCGGGCGCGTGCCTGTGGGCAGCATGCGGTCGTCCGTCACGAAGGCCGTCTGTGCCGGAACGCGCAGCACCAGATCATGCGGATCCACGTCGCCGATCGTCACGAACGGATGGGTGCCGAGCGCGACGGGAGCCGGGGAATCGGACCGGTTCGTGAGCGTGTGCGTCACCTCGATGCCGTCGGGGGCCACCGTGTACACGACCTCCGTCTCGATCAGGTACGGGTACCCGGTCTGCGGCACGATCGTCGCGCGCAGGACGGCCTCGGACGCGGTCTGCGAGATCTCGTACGCCGTGAAGCGGAGAAGGCCGTGGCTGGCGTTGTTCAGCTTCGGCTCGGTGATGGCGAGGGCGCGCGCCGTGCCGTCGTCGTCCCACCGCCCGTCCCGCACCCGGTTCGGCCACGGAACCAGGACCACTCCGGAGCACGACGGCGTCGGACGATCGAGGGGATACGGCGAGATGAGGTCGACCCCGCCGATCTGCAGCGCACGGAGGGATGCCCCGACCTGCGCGATCTGCGCGGTCACGTCGCCGAGGCGAAGGTCGATCTGGGTGCCGGTGGGAGATGCGGAGTTCACTTCGACATCGTATGACCACACGCGCGGTCGGCACTCTCCCAGGCGCACCGGCTACACTTGTACGGTCGGCTTCGGACACCCGCGCGTTGGCGCGGACGTTTTCTGTGTATGAAGTGTGAGTCAAGGGGCCGATGGTGAGCGTCGCTCGACGCTAATCAACCATCACATGAATGGCCCCGGCCGCTGACAGTCCGGAACCCCGCTGGTCGACCATCGATCCTGCGCAGGGTGCTTGCGCGTGCGCGCGGCGCTGTTCTCGTGCGAGAACACAGAAAGACACCGCAATGCCGAAGAACAAGAAGCCCCGCGGCGGGCGTCCGTCCGCCAACTTCGAACCGCGCTACGGCGCGAAGAAGACCTCCTTCCACGAGCGCCACAACGGCGGTCCCGCACGCGACGAGCGCGGCGGACGCGCGGATGCCGGCGACCGCCGCTCCGCACCTGCGGCGGGCGGCTACGACCGTCGACCGGGCAGCCGCAGTGCCGGTCACCGCGGATACCGTCCCGAAGAGGCAGAGTCCGGCGCCCCCAAGCGTCGCTGGAGCGCCTCGGAGCGTGCCGGTCGCGACGAGGCCCGCGGCATCCGCAATCGGGCCGAGTCCGGCCGTCGGGACGCGCCGCACCGCCGCGACGAGCGCCCCCGTTTCGACGAGCGCGCGGAGCGTCCCCGGTTCGGCGACCGTGCCGGTTCCGGACGCTTCGACGACCGCGCACGCCGGGACGACCGCGCCGGGCAGCGCCCGACCGGCCCCGGGACCTACCGCGACGACCGTGGCGGCGACCGCCCCCGGTTCGATCGTGACGACCGTCCGCGTCGCGATGACCGCTCCGGCGGATCCCAGCGCCAGGGCTTCCGCGACAACGACCACCGCGATGGCGGGCGTCCTCGGTTCAACGACCGCGGGAACGACCGGCCGCGCTTCGACAGCGAGCGTGGCGGCGACCGCCCCCGGTACAACGACCGCGGGAACGACCGTCCGCGCTTCGACCGTGACGACCGTCCGCGCCGCGACGACCGCTCCGGCGACCGTGGCAGGACGAACGACCGCGCCGGCGAGCGCCCCGAGCGCTCCTACGACGCCGACCGCGCACGCCGTGCCTTCGACCGCGACCGCACCCAGCGTTCGTTCGAGGGTGGGCGCGAGCGTCCCTCGACCGGCGGCGCCTACCGCACCGAGCGTCCGCGCCGTGACGAGCGTCCGCGCCGTGACGAGCGTCCCACCCGCAACGACTGGAACGCCAAGCCCAAGGCCGCGTTCGAGCCGACGGACGACGTGGTGCACGAGCGCCTCGAGGCCAAGTCCGTGGCGGCCGTCGAGGTCGACGGTGTGACCTTCGGCGACCTCGGGCTCGGTTCCAACATCGTGGAGACCCTCGCGAACATGGGGGCGGCGACTCCGTTCCCCATCCAGGCGGCCAGCATCCCGGCCGTGCTCGGTGGACGCGACGTGCTCGCCCGCGGCCGCACCGGATCCGGCAAGACCATCGCCTTCGGCGCACCGCTCGTCGAGCGCGTGCTGCAGTCGCAGGCCGGCAAGCGTCGCGAGTTCGGACGGTCGCCGCGCGCGATCATCCTCGCACCGACGCGCGAGCTCGCCCTGCAGATCGACCGCACCATCCAGCCGATCGCCCGCAGCGTCGGCCTGTTCACCACGCAGATCTACGGTGGCGTGCCGCAGGGCCGCCAGGTGGGTGCGCTGAAGAAGGGCGTCGACATCGTGATCGGTACCCCCGGCCGCGTCGAGGACCTCATCAACCAGGGCAAGCTCGACCTCTCGGACTGCCGCATCGCGGTGCTCGACGAGGCCGACCACATGTGCGAGCTCGGCTTCGTCGAGCCGGTGCAGCGCATCCTGCGTCACACGGCGGAGGGCAGCCAGAAGCTGCTCTTCTCGGCCACGCTGGACCGCGAGGTCGCGGCTCTCGTCGACGAATTCCTCGTCGACCCGGCCGTGTACGAAGTTGCCGGTGAAGACCAGGAGTCCAGCACGATCGAGCACCGCGTGCTCGTGATCGAGCACCGTGACAAGGCCGACATCCTCACGTCGCTCGTCGACCGTGACGGCAAGACGCTCGTCTTCGCCCGCACCCGCGCCTACGCCGACATGCTCGCCGAGCAGTTCGACGACGCCGGCATCCCGGCCGTCTCGCTGCACGGAGACCTGAACCAGGCCAAGCGCACGCGCAACCTCGAGCGTCTGACCTCCGGTCGCGTGAACGTGCTCGTCGCCACCGATGTCGCCGCCCGCGGCATCCACGTCGACGACATCGACCTGGTCGTCCAGGCCGACGCCCCCGACGAGTACAAGACGTACCTGCACCGCTCGGGTCGCACCGGTCGTGCCGGTCGTTCGGGTCGCGTCGTCACGCTGATCACGCGCCAGCGCCAGCGCCGCATGACCGAGCTGCTCGACCGCGCCGAGATCGACGCCCCGTTCGAGAACGCCCGTCTGGACGACGACGTGATCGAGGAGATCGCGGGTCGCGTGCCGACCGCCGCCACCCTGACCGCCTGACCCTCCTCCCCGAAGGCCCCGTCCCGCTCGCTCGCGGGGCGGGGCCTTCGTCGTGCGCGTGACCAGCCGGCCGCGAGTGCACGGGATGCCGCCGAGCGCACGGGATGTGCGCGTGAAGAAGCCGTGCGCTCGGCGAGAACGCGTGCACTCGGCGATGGAACGGGGGGGGGAACGCGGTGCGTCAGGGGAGCTCGTGCACGTGCACCGCGGAGGTCAGACTCGTGCCGTTGAGGTCGAGGTACAGGACGCCCTCGGTCACGGTGAGGGTCATGGTGTTGCGGCGCTCGATCAGAGCGGCGGCGGTGTCGATGAAGCCGGGATCGAAACTGCGGACGCGGAGGTCCTCGCGGCGGTGGATGCGCTTATCCGTCCAGGGGGCCATCACCTTCGACGGGTCGCGGTGGGTGTACACCACGGTCCGTTCCGCCAGTCGGCTCCCGTGATGGAGCCGTTCGGCGTCCGGCGCTCCGATCTCCGCCCAGACGGTGATCAGCCCTGTCATGTCCCGCACGAGGACGGCCGGCTCCTCGGTCGACGAGATGCTCCCACCGAACGCGATGCCCTCCGCGAACTCGAGACCGTAGGCGAGCACGCGGGTCAGCATGTAGGCGTCGGTCTCGGACGGATGGCGCGCCACGCGCAGCGAATAGTCCTCGTAGACGCCTCGATCCGTGTCGGCGAGCTGCACCTCGAACGTGTGGACTGTGGAACCGATGGCCATGGTCATCGAGCCTACGCGGCCGAGAGGACGGTGCCGGACGGGTCAGAACAGCATCGGCTGGGCGGGGGAGGCCGCGGCCCGCGCGCTCGGCGTGAAGATCACCGGGCCCGCCGTGGGAGCACTCGTCTGCACGTGCCCCTGCCCCGGCCGGAACCCGCGCCGGGGATAGTCGTCTTCGTGCCGGCCGTCGAGCCCGTGCATGCGGATGAGAGGACGCGCACGCTTGGCGAGCCACTGCCGATACCCCTTCGGCGCCTCGGCCGAAGCACCCGGGTACAGTCCGCGGTACGAGGAGACGAGGTCGGGGCGGTGCGCGCCGAGCCACTCGAAGAACCACGGCTTCACGCCAGGGCGCAGGTGCAGCGCACCGTAGATCACCGAGCGCGCTCCGGCCTCCTTGATGCGGACCAGGGCGCTGTCGATCGCGGCCAGCGAGTCGGTCATGTGCGGCATGATCGGCATGAGGAACACGGTCACGGGAAAGCCCGCGTCGGCCAGCGCACGCACCGTGTCGAGCCGGGCCTGCGTCGTCGGGGCTCCCGGTTCGATCGCCTTCTGCAGCTCGTCGTCGTACATCGCGATCGACATCTGCACATCCACCGGTACCCGCTGCGCGGCCTTCACCAGCAGCGGGATGTCGCGGCGGATGAGCGTGCCCTTGGTGAGGATCGATATCGGGGTGCCGGAGGCGGCGAGAGTCTCGATGATCCCCGGCATGAGCTTGTAGCGGCCCTCCGCCCGCTGGTACGGGTCGGTGTTCGTTCCGAGCGCCACGGTCTCATGCGCCCAGCTGCCCTTGCGCAGCTCACGCTCGAGCACCTCGACCACGTTGACCTTGACGACGATCTGCGAGTCGAAGTCCGCGCCGCCGTCGAGGTCGAGGTACTCGTGGGTTCCGCGGGCGAAGCAGTAGACGCAGGCATGGGAGCAGCCGCGGTACGGGTTGATGGTCCACGCGAAGGGCATGCGAGACGCACCGGGCACGTGGTTCAGCGCCGACTTCGACAGCACCTCGTGGAACGTCATCCCCGCGAACTCGGGCGTGGTCACCGATCGCAGGACGCTCGACCGGTCTTCGAGGCCGGGGAGCGCCGCGGCATCCGTCTCTCCGACCTTCTGTCCCTGCCAGCGCATTCCTCCATTCGAACAGAAGATCGAAGAGACTGCAAGCCATGATGCGACATAGTTTCGAATGAAAGAATGAGGCAATGCCCACCCCGCCGCTTGCTCAGCACGCGGTTCCGCGCTCTCCGATCCGCGGCCCCGCGCTGCCCATCGGCGTGGCCGTGACCGCGATCGGGATGCTGCTGTCGCTCGTGACGGCGCCCCTCGAGCCGGCCGACGCGGGGGCGATGCCGGAGCCGGCCGCTGTCCTGCAGGTTCCTCCCGTCGACGTCGCGGCGACGACCGCCGCAGATCCCTGCTCCGACCCCGGCGTGCAGGACGCCATCGCACACGGCGACGACGCGGCCACCATCGCGGGATTCGGTGGTGGTGCCCGCTTCCGCGAGGCGGTCGTCGCCGGGAACGCGCCCTGCGTCTCGCTCACCGACCCCGCACGCGTCTGGGTGGTCGTGAACAAGAGCCTGCCGCTGGATCCCCCTGACTACGAGCCCGCGCCGCTGGATTCGGTGCCTCTGCAGATGACGACGCTCTCCGGTCGCGTGCGCGCGGACGTCGCGGGTGCAGTGGGGCGGATGGCGGAGGACGCGGCAGCCGCGGGTGCCGGACGTATCGGAGCGAACAACGGATACCGCTCATACGGGCTGCAGGTGACGACCTACGATGCGCACGTGCGGGCCCAGGGTCAGTCGACTGCGGATGCCGGATCAGCCCGTCCGGGGCACAGCGAGCATCAGACCGGGCTCGCGCTGGACGTGGTCGCCTGCGATTCGGCGTGCGGGGGTCTGGACGGATTCGGTGGCACTCCCCAGAGCGACTGGGTGGCGGCGCATGCATGGGAGTACGGGTTCATCGTCCGGTACGAACAGGCGGGGACACCCGTCACCGGCTATGCGCCGGAGCCGTGGCACCTTCGATACGTCGGGGTCGACCTCGCAGCGGCCTATCACGACGGCGGCTTCCACACCCTCGAGGAGTTCTTCGGGCTGCCTCCCGCTCCCGATTACGCGCACTGAGCACGGCGACCGGGGCGCGTTGCGGCTTTCCACAACGACGGTACCGAGTGTCACCACTCGTGAGATGCATTCTCACAATCTCCGGGGCTGCCCCGTGTTCGCGGCATAGAATTCCCGGAGCAACGATGCACGAGACGTTCAGGAGGACGGCATGGAACGCGACATCTACGACGAGGATCACGAGGCATTCCGGGACCTGGTCAAGGACTTCGTCAAGCGCCACGTGAACAACGAGGCGATCGAGAAGTGGAACGCCGACGGGGAGGTCGACCGCGCCACGATGCTCGCGGCCGGCGAGGCCGGGATCATCGGCCTATCGGTTCCCGAGGAGTTCGGCGGCGCCGGGATGCTGCAGGACTACCGCTTCCGGGCGGTCGTGAACGAAGAGGTCATCGCCGCCGGTGCCGGGTCGCTCGCCGGTGCGTTCGGCATCCAGGACGACCTCGCGGTCCCCTATCTGGTGCACATGGGCACGCAGGAGCAGAAGGAGAAGTGGCTGCCGCGCATGGCCACCGGCGAGGTCATCGGCGCGCTCGCCATGACCGAGCCCGGTGCGGGCTCCGACCTCCGCGGCATCAAGACCACCGCGAAGAAGGTCGACGGCGGCTACGTCGTCAACGGCGCGAAGACGTTCATCTCGTCCGGTGCGACCGCCGACCTCGTGGTGACCTTCGTCAAGACCGGCGAGGGCAACCGTCCTGACGCGTTCAGCCTGGTGCTGATCGAGAACGGGATGGAGGGCTTCGATCACGGCAAGAAGCTGCACAAGATGGGCTTCCAGGGGCACGACACGGCCGAGCTCTCGTTCAGCGACGTGTTCGTCCCTGAGGAGAACCTGATCGGCGGCAAGGAGGGCATGGGCTTCATCCAGCTCATGATGAACCTGCCCCTCGAGCGCCTGTCGATCGGCGTCGCGGGTGCCGCTGCCGCGCAGGCCGCCCTCGACTGGACCGTCGCGTACACGAAGGACCGCGAGGCGTTCGGCGAGCGGATCATCGACTTCCAGAACAGCCGCTTCACGATCGCCGACATGGCGACCACGGTCGACGCGCTGTGGGCCTACATCGACCGCGCGCTGCTCGCGTACAAGGACGGCAAGCTCTCGGCCGAGGAGGCCGCGAAGGTCAAGTTCTGGGCCACCGAGCGCGAGTGGGAGGTGCTCGACGCCGGGGTGCAGCTGCACGGCGGCTACGGCTACATCACCGAGTACCCCATCGCCCGGGCCTTCCTCGACGCCCGCGTGCACCGCATCTACGGCGGCACGAACGAGATCATGCGCGAGATCGTCGGTCGCCAGATCGCCGGCAAGCGCTGACCCCACCCTCCCTCACACCGCCCTGGGAGGCGGGGTGAGGGAGGTGTCGGGAGGGCGCCGATGCCGGTAGCACCATCGTCGTACCGGAGGTAGCATGTCGGCATGCCTACCGCGAAAGTCAGCCTGAGCCTCACGGCAGCCGACCTCGCCTTCCTCGACGCCGAGGCGCTGGAAGGGCGCTATCCGTCCCGCTCGGCGGCAGTGCACGACGCGGTGCGTCTCCTCCGAGAGAGTCGCCTGGCGGATGCCTATGCCGAGGCCTACGCCGAGGGCCACGACGACGAATGGGATACCGCGATCGGCGACGGGCTGGCGTCCGCGTGACTGACACGACGATCCCGCTGCTTCGGCGCGGACAGATCGTCCTCGTAGCCTTCGATCCCGCGGTGGGCTCCGAGGCGCGCAAGACCCGCCCGGCCGTCGTGGTGAGCAACAACACGGCGAACGCTGCGGCCCTGAGGTCGTCGGGGGCCACGGTCACCGTCGTGCCGGTCACGTCCCACGCCACGAAGGTCTACCCGTTCCAGGTGAAGCTCCCGGCTGAGACCACGGGGTTGCATCACGATTCCAAGGCGCAGGCGGAGCAGGTGAGGACGGTGGCGGTCGCGCGCATCGTGAAGCCGGTGGGCTGGGTCCCTGCCGAGCTGATGGGCGCGATCGACGAGACCCTCCGCCTGCACCTCGCTCTCTGAACAGGCGGACCTCCCGAGCGCCATCCCCGTCTCCGCCCCGTCCCGTCCGTTCTTCTCATGCTTACGCTCCTGGCCTGCTCCTGCACAACTTCGGAGATCTGTGGTCGACACACCGTGACGGCATCCTTCCGCCCGGCGTGTCGGTCTGGATCTCCGAAGTTGTGCGGGGGGGGGTAGCGGTGGGGAACCGGAATCGCGCAGGCCGTGGCGACGCGGGTCGCGCGGTGCCGTCCGTCTCCGCCGAGCCGGTCATGCCAGGGGCTCCGCTGCGGCCTCGCGAGCCGCCTTCGACGCGGGGGAGGAGGCGCCGATCTTCCAGTAGCCGCAGAAGCTGACCGCGTTCCTGTCGACGCCGCGCTCTCCGACGAGGTGCTTGCGCGCCCCGGAGGCGAGCGCCTGCTCGCCGGCCGCGTAGGCGTGGAACGGTGCCTCGGGCAGTGCGGTGCGACCGAGAGCTTCGAGCGCGAGAGCGCCGGGGGCGGTGCCGTGGGGGCGGACGATCCACACGACCTCGATTCCGGACGGATGCGGGAACGCCATTGCGTCCTCGTCGGCCGGGACCTCGATGATCGCGGTGCCGACCGCGTTCTCGGGCAGGGAGGCGCAGATCGCGGAGATCGCCGGAAGCGCGGTCTCGTCGCCGACGAGGACGACGCGATCCGTCCCCCGTTGCGGATTGAACGCGAGGCCCTCGTCGATGATGAGCACGTGCTCGCCCGGACGGCAGGTCTCCGCCCACCGCGAGGCGGGCCCTGCCGTGCCGTCCGCGGCGGAGCCGTGCAGCACAAAGTCCACGTCGATCTCCGCGCCGGCGCCGTCCTTCGCCGGACGATACGCACGCACGGTGTAGTTGCGCATGACGGGACGCTCACCGTCGGGGATGCGCAGGAACTTCAGATAGCCGAACATCCTGTTCGCCTTCGCCGGGACGCGCTCGAGCCCCGCGTCGCCGCCGATCGGCAGGAACAGGCGGAACCACTGGTCGAAGCCCATCGGCTGGAACCGGTCGATCTCGCCCCCGCCGAGCGTGACGCGGAGCCAGTGCGCCGAAAGTCGCTCCGCGCGCAGGACGGTGAGGTGCACGAGCTCGGACGATGCGGGTTTGACCATCTTGCTGAATGCCATGGGGCGCCTTTCATGGAAGCTGCCAGGGGAAGAAGACGAGGAAGATGGCGGCGGAAGCGACCAGGGCCGCCGCCGTGAACACGACATCCCGGGCGCGGAACGGCACCAGATGGCGCTCGGTGCGGGACGGGTGCGCTCCGAACGCGCGCGAATCCATCGCGAGGGCCACCCGTTCCGCGTGGCGGATGGCGCCGGCGAGCAGCGGCACGATGTAGCCCCAGCCGCGAGCGATCCGGGCGAACGGGCCGCGGCCGCCGTGATAGCCGCGTACCCGGTGCGCGGCCCTGATGACGGAGAGCTCGTGCCCGAACCGCGGCACGAAGCGGAACGCCGCGAGGGCGGTGTAGCCGATCCGATACGGCACACGGAGCTGCTGCACGCTGGCCCGCACGAGGTCGGGTCCGCTGGTGGTGAGCCCGCCGATGAGGGCGAGGGCGACGATCGAGCCGAGGCGCAGCGCGGTGGCGAAGCCGACCAGCAGGGCTCCGCTGAACAGCGTCCAGTCTCCGATCCGCAGCACGGGCACGCTGTCGGCGACGCGCGCGGCATCCACCCACAGGGAGAAGCCGACGCCGATGGCGAGCATCCCGGCGGGAAGTCCGAGCAGCAGCAGCGCGAGCACACGGCCGGTCAGCCGGGCGCCGAGCAGGATCAGGGCGTAGGCGAGCACGAGGAACGCGGCCGGGGTCGCGAGATCGCGGACGAACACGAGCAGGATCATCGCCGGCGCGAACCCCGCCACTTTCGCGAGCGGGTTCAGCGCGTACAGGAACTGCCTCGGGGACGAAGCCGCCATCCCGGCGTAGGGGTCGACGGAGCCGACGCCAGCGGTGCGACTGTCGGCGGTCACGACAGGCCCCCGACGTCGGCGGAGGCGAGCACGCGCTGGAGGGCAGGAAGACGCAGCCCCGCACCCGTGAACAGGCTCTCGTCCTGGAAGAGCACGGACGTGCGGCCGGCGGCACGTACTCGCCCGTCGGCCAGCACCACCGTGTGCGTGGTGTGCTCGGCGACGAGCTGCAGGTCATGCGTGACGATGACGATGGTCGTCCCCTCGGCGCGCAGACGGGCGAGCAGATCGAGGAGCTCGGAGGCGCGGGCTCTGTCCTGTCCGAAGGTGGGTTCGTCCAGTGCCAGCACCCGCGGCCGCGTGATCAGGGCCGTGCCGACCGAGAGGCGTCGCTTCTCCCCGCCGGACAGCAGGAAGGGGTGGACGGCGGCTTTGTGCTCCAGGCCGAACCGGGCGAGCATCTCGTCGACCCTGGCCGTGATCTCGTCGTCGGGCAGGTGTCGCAGGCGCAGCCCGTGCGCCAGCTCGTCGAACACGGTGTGCGCGATGAACTGGTGCTCGGGGTTCTGGAACACGAAGCCGATGTGCTCGGCCAGATCGCGCGGAGACGCCGAGCCCGGATCCATGCCGTCGATGCGGACCTGCCCTCGCGGCGGAGGGACGACACCGGCCAGCGCCTGGATGAGGGTGGTCTTGCCCGCGCCGTTGGCGCCGACGATCGCCGTCAGCGTGCCGGCTGCCAGGTCGAGGTCGATGTCGTGCAGGATCTCCGTGCGCCGACGCTTCACGGTCAGCCCACGCGCCCGGATCAGGGGCTCTTCGGCTCGCGTCTCGGCCGCGTCGGGCTCTTCGTCTCGGTGCGCCCGATCCGAAGCATCCGACGCCGGACGCGAGGGGAGCGCCGCGGCGAGTTCCTCCGGTGACAGCGGCAGCGGGTCGATCCGGTGTCCCTGGGCGCGCAGCCGGAGCGCGGCGAGGGTCGCGCCCGGCAGCCAGACCCCCATGGCGACCAGTTCGTCGGCGTGGTCGCGGATGACCTCCGCAGCAGGTCCGTCGAACACGACGCGCCCCTCGCGGTCGAGGACGATCGTGCGCGTCACGAAGCCCATCGCCGCGTCGAGGTTGTGCTCGACGAGCAGGATCGCCCGGTCGCCGGCGGCGACGACCTCGGTCAGCGCCGCGTACACGTCGTCGATGCCCTGCGGGTCGAGGTTGGCCGTCGGCTCGTCGAGCACGATCAGTGGCGACCCCATCGCGAGGGCGCACGCGATCGCGAGTCGCTGCCGTCCTCCCCCGGAGAGGTGGTCGGGGTTCTCCCGACGGCGCTCCCACAGGCCCACTCGGCGCAGGGCCTCTTCTGTCCTGGTCCGGACGACCTCGAGCGGGAGGAGCAGATTCTCCGGGCCGAACGCCACTTCGTCGTAGACGGTTCCGGTCACGATCTGCGCGTCCGGGTCCTGGAAGACCATGGCGACGTGGGTGCTCAGCGTGGCCGTCTGCGCGGTCGCCGTGTCGATGCCGCCCGCGCGGACGCTTCCGGTCATGGTCGCCGGCAGCGCGTGCGGGATGAGCCCGTTGAGGGAGAGGGTGAGCGTGGATTTTCCCGATCCGGACGGGCCGAGCAGCAGCACCACCTCGCCGGGGTGGATGTCGAAGCTCACGTCCCGCGGCGAGGGACGCTCGGCTTCCGCGTGGGTGAGGGAGACCTCACGCACGCTGAGCAGGGGCGCGGATGGGCGCACGGCGGAGTCCCGGGGTCGGCGGATCGTTCGCCTCTAACTTAGCTGAGCCTAACCTGATCCGCCACGTGCGCTCAGCGGTGGGCGACGCCGGCTTTCCGCAGGGCCGAGCCGACGGCGAGTCCGACGGCGGTCCACGCGATCGGGCCGAGGACCGAGATCGCGAGGTAGAGGATCTGCGCCCACACCGGCATGACGGACAGGTGCGCGGCGAAGAACACGACGACCGCGACGATGACGCCGATGATCGCGGCCGAGACGAAGAAGCGCCAGGGTCCCCAGGAGCGATAGCGGGTGAGTGCCGCGACGCCCTCCTGGATCAGTCCGAACAGGAGAGCCGTGCCGATGAAGCGCAGCGCCCAGGCGGGGTTGAAGGCGCTCGCGATCAGGGCCGCGAACACGTGCGTGATCAGGGCGACCAGCGGAAGACGCAGCACCTCCTGCGCGATGATGCCCGGCAGCACGTGAGAGCCGAGGACCAGGCCGTAGAGGAACAGCAGAGGGCTCGCGAGCAGGACCGGCGTGACCCATCCGGCGATGCCGCCGAGGATGCCCGTGGCGACGCCGAGGGCCGCGCAGACGAGCAGCACTCTGGTCGACAGGACGGGGGTACGGGCCACCGATCCAGTTTAGTGTCGACCAATCGGGTGCCCGGCCGTGCATAACCCTGGCCAATCGGCGAGGCCGAGGTGACCGATCGGCCAGATCTCGCGTCGATCGGCGGAGCCGGGCATATGTTGGCCGCTGTGCGGCAAGAGGGCTGCACAGTGATCATCGGGAGCACCACATGGGTCGAACACCCCTCCGGATGGCGGCAGCCACCACCCTGGCCACGCTGTTCATCGCATCGACGGCAACTGCGGGCTACGCGACGGAGGAGGTGACGCACCCTGTCCCCGTCGCGGGCACCCCCGGTCATTACATCGTCGTGATGAAGTCGGATCCTCTCGCCAGCTACGAGGGAGACGTCAAGGGGCTCAAGGCCACCAAGCCGGCCGAGGGCGAGCAGCTCGAGACGCAGTCGCAGGACTCGCAGCGGTACCTCAAGCACCTCGAGAACGAGCAGACCGACCTCGTCAGCGACATCGGCGTCACTCCCGACACGACGTACCAGGTCGTGCTCAACGGGTTCAGCGCCGACCTCACGGGGGAGCAGGTGGATGCGCTCCGAGCCTCGAAGGACGTGTTCGGCGTCTACCCCGATGAGATCCGCCACCCCGACGCGCAGACCTCGACCGACTTCCTCGGACTCGGAGACGACCGCAAGGGCAAGGGCGGCGTCTGGCAGCAGACCGGCGGCGTGGAGAAGGCCGGCGAAGGCGTCGTCGTGGGAGTGATCGACACCGGCATCGCGCCGGAGCACCCCTCGTTCGAGGGCAAGAAGATCAAGAAGCAGAAGAAGCAGCAGAGCCGCCACAAGGGAAACCAGCCCTACACCGACGGCACCTACGTGTACTTCGACAAGTCGGACGGCGGTCAGTTCCAGGCCGCGATGGTCGAGGGCCAGGACTGGGATCACAGCGACTACTCCTCGAAGCTCATCGGCGGACAGTACTTCTTCGCCGGAGCGGAGGCCGCGGGCTTCGACTTCCAGTACGACTACCTGTCTCCGCGTGACGGCGACGGACACGGCTCGCACACCGCGAGCACGGCCGCCGGCAACTTCAAGGTGAAGGCCGAGGTCGAGGGCGTCGACTTCGGCACGATCTCCGGCGTCGCACCCGGCGCCAAGATCGCCGCGTACAAGGCCTGCTACGTGGGCCCCGACGTCACCGTCACCGACGACGACATCTGCGCACTGAGCGACCTCGTCTCCGCGATCGACCAGGCGGTCGCCGACGGCGTCGACGTCATCAACTACTCGATCGGCGGCGGGGCGGCGAGCACCGTCCTGGCACCGGAGGACATCGCGTTCTTCAACGCCGCGGCCGCCGGCGTGTTCGTCGCGACCAGCGCGGGCAACGACGGTCCCGATCCGGTCACCGCAGACCACGCCTCGCCCTGGTACACGACGGTCGCCGCATCGACCATCCCGACCTGGGAGGGCACCGTGCAGTTCGACGGGTTCGAGCAGGCCGGCGCCTCGGTGAGCGTGCCGTTCGGCGAGAGCGTCACCGGCCCGTCGATCTACGCCGGGGACGCCGCAGCCGCGGGGGCAGCCGTCACGGATGCGCAGCTCTGCCTGCCTGGCGCCCTCGACCCCGCCAAGGTCTCCGGCCACATCGTGGTCTGCGATCGCGGTGGCAACGCCCGCGCCGAGAAGTCGCAGGTCGTGAAGGATGCCGGGGGCATCGGCATGGTCCTCGTGAACGTGCCCGGCGGTGCCGATTCGCTCGACAACGACTTCCACGCCGTGCCCACCGTGCACCTGAACGCCGTGCACCGCGCGGCCGTGCTCGCGTACGTGCAGGGCGGTGTCGATCGCCCCATCACCCTCGTCGGCGAGAACACCACGGGTGTGACCACCCCGACGCCGCAGATCGCCGGGTTCTCGAGCCGCGGACCGATGCTGGCCGACGGCAGCGATGTGATGAAGCCGGATGTCGCGGCTCCCGGCGTCGCGATCCTCGCGGCGACCGAGAACGCTCCGGGTGAGGAGCCGACCTTCGGCATCCTGTCCGGCACGTCGATGGCCTCGCCCCATGTGGCGGGTCTGGGCGCGCTGTACCTCGGGGAGCACCCGAAGGCGACGCCGGCCGAGATCAAGTCGGCGCTGATGACGACCGCCTATGACACCGTGCTCGCGGACGGCTCGAAGAACACGGATCCGTTCGAGCAGGGTGCGGGGCAGGTCGACCCGAAGCGGTACCTGAACCCCGGTCTGCTGTACCTCAACGGCGTGAAGGACTGGGCCGCGTTCCTGGACGGGAAGGGTCTGTCCGACTTCCCCGGCATCGACCCGATCGACGGCAGCGACCTGAACCAGGCGTCGATCTCGATCGGCTCCCTGACCAGCGCGCAGACCGTCACCCGCACGGTCACCTCGACCGAGAAGGGGACGTTCACGGCGAAGGCCTCGGTCCCCGGCGTGAACGTCAAGGTCACGCCGCAGCAGCTGAAGTTCGACCGCGCCGGTCAGACGAAGACCTTCACGGTCACGTTCGACAACGTCAGCGCCCCGGTGGAGCAGTGGGCCACCGGCACGCTCACGTGGACGAGTGCGAAGAACTCGGTCCGTTCGCCGATCGCGCTGTTCCCGGTCACGGCCGACGCTCCGGCGGAGGTCAGCGGCAGCGGCGTCGACGGCAGCACCGAGGTCGACATCACTCCCGGCCTCACCGGCGACCTCGCGCTCGGACTCTCGGGCCTGACGCCGTTCCAGCTGCTCACCGATCCGGACAACCCGGTCGAGGGGCACTCCGGCGACGAGAACTCGGGCGACGCGAACAAGGACGTGGCCTGGATCGTGGACGTGCCGGAGGGGACGACGCTCTCCCGGTTCGATCTCGACTCGTCCGACGACAAGGGCAGCGACCTCGACCTCACCGTGTATCGGGTGGTGAGCCCGGACGACCTGCAGTACTACCAGCGCTGGCGTTCGGCGACCGGCTCGGCGGACGAGCAGGTCACCATCCCGGCACCGACCCCGGGGACGTACCTCGTGGTGGCGAACATCTACTCGACGACGGGTCCGACGACGTGGGACATGACCTACGCCAACGTGCTTCCCGACGGCGAGGGTGACCTCACCGCCACGCCGAACCCGATCGCCGCTGTGCGCGGACAGCAGACCTCGTACGAGCTCAGCTGGACCGGGCTGACCGCCGGCGCCCGTTACCTCGGGCTCGTGCAGTACGGCGACTCCGACGTCCGCACCGTCCTCACGGTCGACACCCCCGCCGCCCCCGCGGCGCCGGAGACCGAGGCGCCGGAGACCCCGGCACCGGAGACTCCGGCTCCGCAGACCCCGGCACCCGAGGCATCACCGACGGACGCGCCTCCGACGAGTGCGCCGGAGACGGCGAAGCCGGAGTAGATCCTCCACACACACGACGCCCCGCGGCCTCCCTTCCGCGGGGCGTCGTCTGCGTGGTGCTCGGAAACAGGCGATCTCGCGGAAACAGGCCGATTCGTGAGGCAGCCGCCTGATGCGGCGGGAAGGCCTGATGCGGCGGGCGAACGGACAGCCCGGCATCCGTTCATCGCGCCATCCGCGCCGCTCGTCGCAGCAACCGCGGCGAGCGGTCATGTCGAGAGTGGGATCTTCCTAGCGTGGGGGAACGCAATGTCGCGTATCCCGAGGAGATCCCCATGACCGCACCTTCGTCGCGCCGCCGCGACGGCGCCGGACTGGTCGACGACGACCCGATCATCGTCACCGACCCGACCCTCCCGCCCGTCGCCCTCAGCGAAGAGCACCACGAGAAGTCGAACCGCTGGACCCTGCCCAAGATCATCCTGTGGGCCGCCATCGCCCTGCTGGGTGCCGTCGCGTGGACCATGCTCGCCATCGTCCGCGGCGAGACCGTCAACGCGATCTGGTTCGTGTTCGCCGCCGTCTGCACCTACCTGATCGGGTACCGGTTCTACTCGAAGGTGATCGAGAAGTACATCACCCGACCCGATGACCGCCGGGCCACGCCGGCCGAGGTCAAGCAGGATGGCAAGGACTACGTCCCCACCGACCGTCGGGTGCTCTACGGCCACCACTTCGCGGCCATCGCCGGTGCCGGACCCCTCGTCGGGCCGGTGCTCGCGGCGCAGATGGGCTACCTCCCCGGCACGATCTGGATCATCGTCGGTGTCGTGCTCGCCGGTGCCGTGCAGGACTACACGGTCCTCTTCTTCTCGATGCGCCGCGGTGGCCGCACCATCGGCCAGATGGCCCGCCAGGAGCTCGGCAAGATCGGCGGCACCGCGGCGATCATCGCCTCGCTGCTCATCATGCTGATCATCGTCGCGATCCTCGCGCTCGTCGTCGTCAACGCCCTCGGCGAGAGCCCGTGGGGTGTGTTCTCGGTCGCGATGACCATCCCGATCGCGCTCTTCATGGGCGTGTACCTGCGCTACCTGCGTCCTGGCAAGGTGACCGAGGTCTCGATCATCGGCTTCGTGCTGCTCATGGCCGCGATCATCGGCGGCGGCTGGGTCGCCGGCACCGAGTGGGGTCAGGCGATCTTCCACCTCGACCGCACGACGATCGCCTGGGGCATCATCATTTACGGCTTCGTCGCCGCGGTGCTCCCGGTCTGGCTGCTGCTCGCTCCGCGCGACTACCTCTCGACGTTCATGAAGATCGGCGTCATCGTGATGCTCGCCGGCGCCATCGTCCTGGTCCGCCCGGAGATCTCCGTCCCCGCCGTCAGCATCTTCGGCGAGAACGGCATGGGGCCGGTGTTCGCCGGTCCGCTCTTCCCGTTCCTGTTCGTGACGATCGCCTGCGGGGCGCTGTCGGGCTTCCATGCCCTGATCGCCTCCGGGACCACGCCGAAGCTCATCGAGAAGGAGCGCCAGACGCGCTTCATCGGCTACGGCGGCATGCTCATGGAGTCCTTCGTCGCGATCATGGCGCTCGTCGCCGCGATCTCGATCGACCAGGGCATCTACTTCGCCATGAACGCGCCATCCGCCGCCACCGGGGGCACGGTCGAAGGAGCAGTGGCCTTCGTGAACTCGCTGGGCCTGACCGGGGTGAACCTGACCCCGGAGATGCTCACGAGCACGGCGACCATGGTCGGCGAGGAATCGGTCGTCTCCCGCACCGGTGGCGCCCCCACCCTGGCTCTCGGCCTCGCGCACATCATGCAGCAGGCTCTCGGCGGTCAGGCGCTCATGGCGTTCTGGTACCACTTCGCCATCATGTTCGAGGCGCTGTTCATCCTCACGGCCGTGGATGCCGGTACCCGTGTCGCCCGCTTCATGCTGCAGGACTCGATCGGCGCCTGGTTCCCCAAGTTCCGCGACGTCTCCTGGCGTCCAGGGGTGTGGATCTGCACCGCGATCATGGTGGCCGGCTGGGGAGCGATCCTCATCCTCGGCGTCACCGACCCGCTCGGCGGCATCAACACGTTCTTCCCGCTGTTCGGCATCGCGAACCAGCTGCTCGCCGCGATCGCGCTCGCCGTGGTGCTCGCGATCGTCGCCAAGCGCGGCCGCAGCTACGTCAAGTGGCTGTGGATCATCGCGCTGCCGCTCGCGTTCACCGCCGTGGTGACGGTCACCGCATCGCTCTACAAGATCTTCTCGCCGGTGCCGGCGATCGGATACTGGGCGAACCACTTCCGCTACCTCGAGGCCCTCAACACGGGCGACACCGCGCTCGGCGAGCCCGAGGTGCTCCAGGCCGTCATCCGCAACACCGCGGTGCAGGGGACGCTGTCGATCATCTTCGTGACCCTCGCGATCATCGTCATGGTCGCGGCGGTGATCGTCACGATCCGGGCGATCCGCGACGGCGGCGGCGAGAACACCGAGGAACCGCCCGTGCCCTCGCGCCGCTTCGCACCAGCAGGCTTCCTGCCCAGCGCCGAGGAGCGGGAGCTGGAGAAGCAGTGGGAGCCCATCCTGGCCGACGAACGCGCGGCGTCGCGGCACTGAGATGACCCACACGATGGATCGGACGGATGCCGCCGCCACCCCGCTGCGGGCGCTGCTGAGCGCTCTCGGCCGAGTCGGCCGCGGCATCCGCTGGTACATGACGACCCTGATGGGCGACACCGCGTACTCCACGTACGTCGCCCATCATCGGCGTCATCACCCCGACGAAGAGCCGATGACGGAGCGGCGGTTCTGGCGCGAGCGGATGGACGACCAGGACCGCAACCCCGGTGCCCGCTGCTGCTGACCCTTCGACAGGCTCAGGGCCCTTCGACAGGCTCAGGGACCCAAGGTGGGTCGCTGAGTCTGTCGAAGCGGCGGGTCGCGGTGGTGGGTCGCTGAGCCTGTCGAAGCGGCGGGTCTCGGGTGGTGGGTCGCTGAGCCTGTCGAAGCGGCGGGACGCGATGCCTAGGCTGAGGTCATGACCGACGTCGTTCTCGCTGCGATCCTCGGCGTGCTCGGCGGTGTCGTCCTCTCCGTGCTCCTGCTGCTGGCTCGTCGACTCGCGCGTGGTGCCGCCGACCTGGGCAGCGAGGCCGAACGCGCCGCACTCACGGCGCTCCACCAGGCCAGTCTCGCCGCCCCGCATCTGCGCGCGGGGCTCTCCTCGCCCGATGTCGTCAAGGCCGCCCGGCACCTGCGGGTGCTGTTGGGAAGCGCCGCCGTGGCGATCGTGGCGGCGGATGACACGGTGTCGTTCGACGGTCCGTCCGACGGGCTGGAGTCGGCCGCGGTCCGCATCTCGTCGCAGGTCAGGGCCTCCCGTCGCCGACAGGTGTTCCCCGCGTCGGGACGAGAAGACGACCTGGAGGCGGTCGGGGCTCCGATCCTCGTCGACGGAACCGTGGCCGGTGTGGTCGTCGCCTTCGCCGCCCCCGTGCGGGCGGCGCTCGTCCGCGCGGCCGAGGAGGTGGCGGACTGGTGCGCCGCTCAGGTCGAGCTCGGTGGGCTCGATGCGTCGCGCACCCAGCTGGCCGAGGCAGAGCTGCGGTCGTTGCGCGCACAGATCTCGCCGCCCTTCATCTACAACGCCCTCACGGCGATCGCCTCGTTCGTGCTCACCGACCCCGCCCGCGCGAGGGAGCTCGTCCTCGAGTTCGCGGACTTCACGCGATACTCCTTCCGCAGGCAGGGCGAGTTCACGACGCTCGCCGAGGAGCTGGGCAGCATCCACTCCTACCTCGAACTCGAGCGGGCGCGATTCGGCGACCGTTTGCGGGTGACGCTGCAGATCGCTCCGGAGACCCTCGCGACGGTGATCCCGTTCCTGTCGGTCCAGCCTCTCGTGGAGAACGCCGTCCGTCACGGCCTCGAGCCGGGCGAGGGGGGAGGCGAGATCCGCATCGCCTCGAGAGACGACGGCACGCACACCGAGATCACCGTCGAGGACGACGGCGTGGGCATGGATCCCGAGGGGCTGCGGGTCACCCTCACCGCCGGAGACGACGGCCTGCACGTCGGGCTCCGCAACGTCGACACGCGGCTGCGCCAGCTCTACGGCGGCGACGGCGGCCTCGTGGTCGAGACGAACACCGACGCGGGCACACTGGTCCGCCTGCGGGTGCCGAAGTCGCAGCCGCAGCATGACCCTGGCGCGGAGGGACTCGCATGACGACGGGCGAGGTGATCGCGTGATCGACGTGCTCGTGGCGGACGACGAGCAGCCGGCGCTGGACGAGCTCGTGCACCTGCTGCGTACGGATGCGCGCATCGGCGAGATCCTCACCGCGTCCTCCGGCGCGGAGGCGCTGCGGCTGCTGTCCGAGCGCGCCGTGCGGATCGCGTTCCTCGACATCCACATGCCGGGACTCACCGGCACCGAGCTCGCCCGAGCGCTGCTCACTCTGGCGGAGCCGCCCGCCGTGGTGTTCGTCACCGCGGACGACGCCAAGGCCGTGGAGGCGTTCGAGCTCCGCGCGGCGGACTATCTGCTCAAGCCCGTGCGGGTGCAGCGTCTGCGTCAGGCGGTCGACAGGGCGATCGAGCTCGCCGACGCCGCGATCCCCGGTGACGACGAGATGCTGCCGGTGACGGTCGGCTCGGTGGTGCGCTTCGTGCGCCGGAGCGACGTCCGCTGGGTGCAGGCGCAGGGGGACTACTCGCGGTTGCACACGGGCGAGGGCGCCGGGCACCTGGTGCGCATCCCGATCTCCGAGCTGGAGGCGCGGTGGGCCGAGGTCGGGTTCCTGCGCATCCACCGATCGTCGCTGGTGCGCACGGCTGCCGTGACCGCTGCCCGGCTCTCCGGTGCGGAGCCCGCGGTCACGATCGACACCGTGTCGCTGCCGGTCAGTCGGCGGCTCGTACCCGCGGTGCGAGAGGCGCTCCTGCGCGGGGAGAGTGCGGGATGACGGAGAAGCCGAAGCGCGTCCGCGTGACCGCCGACCTCCCCGATCGCCGGTCGGCCCCCTTCACCCGCGGCATCGCGCTCCCGGGCGCACCGGTGGATGAGGCAGACGCCGTCTATGCCAGGGCCCTGATGCGCAGCCAACTCCGGCTGGCGCTCGGCACCGTCGCCGGATTCGTGGTCGTGGTGATCGCCCTGACTCTCGCGATCGCCCTCATCCCGCAGATCGGCGAGGTGCTGGTGTGGGGACTGCCGCTGTCGTGGTTGCTCCAGGCCTATGCGTTCTACCCGATCATCCTCGTCTTCGGGGTGCTGTACGTCCGCACAGCCGCCCGCAACGAGCGTCGCTACCGCGCGCTCCGGGACCGCGAATGAACGTGGTCCTCGACCTCATCGGGGTCGCCCTCGTCATCGTCGCGACACTGCTCATCGGCGTCTACGGTCTGCGCATCTCCCGGACGACCGGAGACTTCTTCGTCGCCTCCCGCACGGTGCGCCCGGTGTGGAACGCCTCGGCGATCAGCGGAGAGTACCTCTCGGCCGGAACCTTCCTCGGGCTGTCCGGGCTCGTGCTGCTGGACGGCGCCCGCGGCTTCTGGTTCCCGATCGGGTACGCCGCCGGATACCTCCTGGTGCTCGCCTTCGTCGCCGCCCCGCTGCGTCGCAGCGGGGCCTACACGATCCCCGATTTCATGGAGGCCCGGCTGGAGTCGGTCACGGCTCGGAGGGTGACCAGCATCGCGGTGCTCGTCATCGGCTGGCTGTACATCGTGCCGCAGCTGCACGGCGCAGGGATCACTCTGCTCGTCGTGGCCGGTCTGCCGGAGTGGGTCGGGGCCGTGACCGTGGCGGTCCTCGTCGAGGCCGCGGTCGCCGCCGGTGGCATGCGCGCCATCACGTACGTGCAGGCGTTCCAGTACTGGCTCAAGCTCACGGCTCTGCTCGTGCCCGTGGTGTTCATCGCGTTCGCGCTCAGCGGCGGGCCCCACGATTTCGATCCCGAGCTGGTGTTCCCGGTCGAGGCCGGACCGTCGGGGTTCGACGCCTACGAGACGGCGTCGCTCCTGCTCGCCCTGCTCCTGGGGACGATGGGTCTGCCGCACGTGCTGGTGCGCTTCTACACGAGCCCGACCGGGGTGTCGGCGCGACGGACCACCGTCATCGTCATCGGCATGGTCAGTGCGTTCTATGCCGTGTCGAGCACCATGGGGCTCCTGGCGCGCATCGCGGCCCCCGACCTCGCGGCGCCCGGCGTGGCCGACACGGTGGTCCTGCTGCTGCCGTCGCGCGTCTTCCCGGGGGTGCTCGGCGAGCTGCTGACCGCGCTCATCGTGGCGGGCGCGTTCGCGGCCTTCCTGGCGACCTCGGCCGGACTCGTGGTCTCCCTCGCCGGCGTCATCAGCCAGGACGTGTTCTCCGGGTCGGTGCGCTCCTTCCGGGTGTCGGCCGTGCTGTGCGCGCTCGTCCCTCTCGCCGTGGCGCTGCTCACGGCCCCGGCGGGCCTCGGCTCGAGTGTCGGCGTGGTGTTCGTGTTCGCCGCATCGACGCTGTCGCCCGTGGTGCTGCTGGGCGTGTGGTGGCGGGGTCTGACGGCGCGGGGAGCGGTGGCCGGGATGGTCTCCGGCGGTGTCGCGACCGGGCTCGCGCTGCTCGTGCACGCGGCGGTCGGGGGAGTGGGAGCGGCCGCGCCCTATCTCGCGCAGCCTGCCGCGTGGACGATACCGCTCGCCGCCGGCATCACGGTGGTCGTGTCGCTCGTCGATCCGCGGGGCCCGTCCCCCCGGACCGAGCGCTTCCTCGCGCGAGTGCACACCCCCGAGCGCGGCTGACCCGGACCCCGACCGCCGGTCCCGGGAGCGTATGGAGACAGGCGGGATGGGGAGGGAGGGGTCAGAGCTTGCGGGAACGGGGCATGAGGCGGACGGGCGGGAGCGGAGGAGCCGGGATGCGCACGTCGTGACCGGGGACCACCCCGAAGCGGTCGGATGCGCCCTCCCACTCCTCGCGTGCGGCGGCGATCTCGTCATGCGTGCGCCCGGCGAAGTTCCACCACATCACGATGTCGTCCTCGAAGGGCTCGCCGCCGAGCAGGAACAGCAGGGCGCCCTCCCCGCTCGACACCTCGACCTCCTCGCGCGAGTCGCCGAGGTACAGCAGTCCGTTGCGGTCCAGTCGATGCTCCGCCACCACCGCGTCTCCCTCGACGAGCATCAGTGCGTGCTCCCAGTCCGGCCGCAGCGGCAGCCGCACGCGGGACCCCGGGGCGAGCACGACCTCGGCGCCGACGATCGGGGTGTGCACGGTGGCGGGCGACAGCACGCCGGCGAAGTCGCCCAGGACCACCGTGACCTCGGCATCCGCTCCCTCTGCGGCGGGAACGGTCAGCCCCGGAAGCTCCGTGTGCCTCTCGAAGCCGGCCGCACCGTGTCTGGCCGCGTCGGGGAGCACCACCCAGAACTGCAGGGCGTCCAGCGGGATCGGGTCCTCGCCGATCGAGTACTCCGAATGCGAGATGCCGTTGCCCGCCGTCATCAGGTTCAGCTGGCCGCGTCGGAGGTCGGCGTCGCTGCCGAGCGAGTCGCGGTGCCGGATCTCTCCCACGAGCGGCCAGGTCACGGTCTGCAGACCGATGTGCGGATGCGGTTCCACGCGCATCCGGGTATCGGCCGGTCCGAAGCGGTCGAGGAAGCACCAGGCGCCGATCGTCGGCAGGTTGCGGTGCGGCAGCGCCCGCAGCACGTTCATGCCGCGCACACCGCCGAGCGGCACCTCGCGCGGCTCGAGGATGAGGCGGTGCTGCCCGATCATTCCGCCCGGCCCGTCGGATCCTCGGCGACCGAGCCGCCGTGACCGGACGGCGACTTCGGCCAGCGGACCTCGGCGCCGGGGACGTCGTGCGTCTCGAGGTACTTCGCGATGTACGGGCACAGGGGGACGATCGCCTCACCGCGCCCGACGGCATCCGCCAAGGCCTCGGACGCGAGCTTGCCCGCCAGGCCCTGGCCCTGGAACGCCGGGTCGATCTCGGTGTGGAGGAAGCGGATGGATCCGGGACGCAGGTCGAACGCCGCGAAGCCGGCGAGCACGTCGTCGGAGCGGATCTCGAAGCGCGAGTCTTCGTCGTTGCGGGTCACGGTGATGTCGGTCATCGGCTGCTCCTTCTGCGTGTGCCTCCCAACCTACGCCCGCGCGCGCGGGCAGGGGGCGGTCCCGGCACCGGACGCTGTGGATGACACGCCGCCCGCGTCGGCGGGGGTCGTTACGCTGGAGGTATGCCGCAGACTCCCCGTGACCCGTACGAAGGATGGGTCCCTGAGCCTGACGGATGGGTCCCTGAGCCTGTCGAAGGGTACGACGACGGCTGGGAGTCCTCGTACCCGCCGGAGCCCATGGACTGGGAGCCGCAGGGGGCCGGCTTCGAGCCCCCGCTCGACTGGGGACGGGGCCCCGTCACCGCCGTCGACTCGCCCGCCACCGCGCGCCCGCCCGTCGAGCGCCGCGCGACGCCGAGCCGCTATCCGACCGCACGCGAGGCGCTGCACACCGTCTTCGGCTATGACGACTTCCGCGGCGATCAGGCCGACATCGTCGAGCAGGTCATCTCCGGCGGAGACGCCGTCGTGCTGATGCCGACCGGTGGCGGCAAGAGCATCACGTATCAGGTGCCTGCGCTCGTGCGCGAGGGCACGGGGCTCGTCATCAGCCCGCTCATCGCGCTCATGCACGATCAGGTCGACGCGCTCCGGGCCAACGGCGTCAATGCCGCGTACCTCAACTCGACCCAGGCGATCGACGAGCGGCGGGAGGTCGAGCGGGCCTATGTCGCCGGCGAGCTCGACCTCATCTACGTCGCCCCCGAGCGGCTCTCCAGCCCGCAGACCACGGCGCTGCTGCAGCGTGGAACGCTCAGCGTGATCGCTATCGACGAGGCGCATTGCGTGTCGCAGTGGGGCCACGACTTCCGGCCCGACTACCTCGCGCTGGGAGATCTGGGGGAGCGGTTCCCGGGTGTTCCGCGCATGGCGCTCACCGCGACGGCGACGCGGGCCACGCACAAGGAGCTCACCGAGCGGCTGCGGCTCGACACGGCGAAGCACTTCGTCGCGAGCTTCGACCGTCCGAACATCCAGTACCGCATCGTCCCCAAGGTCGATCCGCGCAAGCAGCTCGTGCAGTTCATCCGCTCGCAGCCGGAGGGCGCTGCCGGCATCGTGTACGCGCTCAGCCGCAAGTCCGTCGAGCAGACGGCCACGTATCTCGCCGCCCAGGGGCTCGACGCCCTGCCGTATCACGCGGGTCTCCCGGCGGAGGTGCGCGCGACCAACCAGTCCCGGTTCCTGCGCGAGGACGGCGTGGTCATGGTCGCGACCATCGCGTTCGGCATGGGCATCGACAAGCCCGATGTCCGCTTCGTCGCGCACATCGACCTGCCGAAGTCCGTCGAGGGGTACTACCAGGAGACCGGCCGCGCCGGTCGTGACGGCGAACCCTCGGTGGCGTGGATGGCGTACGGACTCGGCGATGTGGTGCAGCAGCGCCGGCTCATAGACCAGAGCCCTGGCGACCGCACGTTCAAGATGCGGATGGGGCAGCACCTCGACGCCATGCTCGCGCTGTGCGAGACGGTCGAGTGCCGCCGACAGAACCTGCTGGGCTACTTCGGGCAGGAGTCCGCGCCCTGCGGCAACTGCGACACGTGCCTCGACGACACCGAGACCTTCGACGGGCTCGTGCCCGCCCAGAAGCTGCTCTCGACGATCGTGCGGCTCAAGCGCGAGCGCAACCAGGCGTTCGGCGCCGGGCACCTGATCGACATCCTCCGCGGGGCCTCGACCGAGCGCATCAGGCAGCAGGGTCACGACAAGCTGGCGACCTATGGCATCGGCAACGACCTCTCGGATCAGGACTGGCGCAGCGTCGTCCGGCAGCTCCTCGCCCGAGGGATCCTCGTCGCGCAGGGCGACTACGGCACGCTGGCTCCGGGCGAGCTGGCGGCCGGGGTGCTGCGTGGCGAGACCGCTGTACCTCTGCGCAAGGACACGATCGGCCGGCCCGCCTCCTCTTCGCGGGCGCGCAAGGCCAGTGCTGCTGATGCGCTGGATGCCGGGGATCGCGGGCTGTTCGAGGCGCTGCGCACCTGGCGCGCCCAGACCGCCCGGGAGCAGGGGGTCCCGGCGTACATCGTGTTCGGCGACGCCACGCTCCGCGCGCTCGCGGAACATCGACCGAGCTCTCTCGCCGACCTCGACGCCATCACCGGCATCGGTGCGAAGAAGCGCGAGGCCTACGGCGAGGGCGTCCTCGCGGTGATCGCCGCCGCCTGACCTCGGCGCCTGACCTCGACGCTGGGGGCTTCGAGATCGCTAGTGACGTCTTGAACACTTGCCTATATGGGTATATGTTAGCGACATGGCACGAGCGGCGACCACATCCGATGTCTTCAACGCGATCGCCGAACCGCGACGCCGGGACATCCTGACATTGCTGCGCAGTGGTGACCGCCCCGTGACCGAGGTGTCCGAGGCGCTGGGGATGACCCAGCCGGGTGCCTCCAAGCATCTGCGTGTGCTCCGCGAGGTCGGTCTCGTATGGGACCGCCGCGAGGGCAAGCAGCGTGTTTACGGGCTCGACGCCACCGGGCTTCGGGCGGTCCATGAGTGGACGGGTGGCTTCGAGCGGTTCTGGAACGAGAGCTTCGACCGGCTCGACGCCTACGTGCAGGATCTGAAAGCGGAAAGAAGACAGGAGTAGAGGAGATGGACAGCACGATTGATCGCGAGATCGTGATCTCGCGCGTGATCGACGCCGTGCCGACGCTGGTGTTCGAGGCGTTCACCGCGGTGCAGCACCTCTCGAAGTGGTGGGGGCCCACGGGCTTCACCACGACGACGCGATCGTTCGATTTCCGTGTCGGTGGCGAATGGGAGTTCGTGATGCACGGACCGGACGGCACCGACTACCCGGAGTGGATCGTCTGGACCGACATCGTCGCGCCGGAGCGGATCGTGATGCTCCATGGTGAGCACCGCGACGATCCTGATGCATTCGAATCGCACCTCACGTTCGTGCCGGACCGCGATCGGACCCGGATCGAGATGCGCACGGTGTTTCCGACACCGGAACTGCGCGACCGGGCGATCGAGCGACATGGCGCACTCGAGGGTGGTCGGCAGACCCTGGCCAACCTCGCCATCCACGTCGCGGATATGGCGATCGCGCGAGGGGAGCGCTGATGGCCGGCACGGTGTTCTTCAGCGTCTCGATGTCTCTCGACGGGTTCATCGCCCCGGAGTCGCCGGATGAGTTGATGGGGCGGCAGTGGATGGAGTTGCAGAAATGGGTGTTCCGGCAGCGGTTCTTCCGCGAGAACCTGCAGCTGGGCGACGGCGGGGAAGAGGGGCGTGACAACGACATCGTGCGCGAGACGTTCGAGCGCACCGGGGCGAGTGTGATGGGGAAGCGGATGTTCGACGCCGGCGAGCACGCGTGGCCGGAGGATCCGCCTTTCCATACGCCGGTCTTCGTTGTCACCCACGAGGAGCGCGAGCCGTGGGAGCGCCGCGGCGGCACCACGTTCCACTTCGTGAACGACGGCATCGAGTCGGCGCTCGACCAGGCGCACGCCGCTGCCGGCGACCTCGACGTACGCATCTCGGGTGGCGGTGAGACGATCGTCCAGTCTCTCAATGCCGGTCTGGTCGACGAGTTCCACGTCGCTCTCTCGCCGGTACTGTTCGGGGCGGGGGTGCGTCTGTTCGACGGCGTGGACGCGGAACGGCTGTCCCTCGACCTGGTGGGCGCAGAAGATTCCCCGCAGACGACGCATCTGCGCTACGCCGTCCGCCTGCGCTGATCCGCCAGCATCGTCTCAGCGCCGCGGGAGCACGTCGTCGAAGTGCGCCTGCAGGTGCGCGGCGACGTCGACCGCGCCCCGGTCGTACAGCCACTGGTACTGCAGACCGTCCCACATCGCGATCAGCCAGACGGCTTCGTGCGCGGGGTCGCGGTGCGCCGGCAGGTCGCCGTCGCGCTGGGCGAGCTCGAACAGGGTGGTGAAGTAGTCGATCGTGTTCGCGAACCGCGTCCGGAAGTAGGCGTGGGCGGGGTGCGTGGTCGGAACCGCCTCGCACGACAGGACGGCGTACACCTCGATCAGCCCTGGCTCCTCCCGCGCGCTGTGCGCGGCACCGCCGGGGATCCCGCGCAGCAGCTCCGCGGCGGAGGCGGCGCCGGCGACGGACTGGTTGTCGTTGATCGCGCTGTCCCTCTCGGCGAGGACGGCACTGAGCAGCAGCTCCTTGGAGGAGTAGTGGTGCAGCAGGGTCGACTTCGATACGCCGACGGCGGTCGCGATGTCCCGCAGACTCGTGTCGCCGTATCCGTCGCGGGAGAACAGGCGCATCGCATCCGCGACGATCTGCGTGCGGCGTCGGCGGCCCACCGCGTAGCCGGGGTCGGATTCGGGGACGGCGGCGACGGGCAGCTCCGGGAGCGGGCCGGCGGGTGCGTCGAGCTCGGGCGTCGGGTCATCGTCGGGGTCTCGCCAGGCGAGCGGTGACGCCCACAGGTTCTCCCGGTCCTCGAGCATCTCGACGACGTCCACCCGGTCGGGGAGATACTGCGAGATCAGCTGCAGGCCGTCCCATCCGGCCGTGTGCCGCACCGTCTCGCCACGGACGTCGCGATCGGCCGCGATCACCCCGTGATCCTGCGCATCCTGCAGGACGTCGACGCTCAGCGCCCGCAGGCGGCAGTAGCGTTCGCGCATCCGGTCGTGCGCGGGGTGCCCGGGCGCCGACGCCTCACCGGTGAGGGCGGCGAACAGCTCGAGGTACCCCTCGGTGCGGGCGTTGCGCGCGGCGAGGGCGGCGAATACCAGCTCTCCCGGCTCCGAGGCGGCCGCGATCGCGCTGAACACCGTCTCGTTCTCGGCCTCGAGCTCCGCGACGACCTCGGCGAGCAGGTCGTCCTTCGAGGCGAAGTGGCCCAGCAGTCCGGGGTGGCTGACCGACGCGGCGGCCGCGATGTCCCGGAGCGAGGTCGAGCGATAGCCGCGGGTGACGAACAGCTCGTGCGCGGCGGAGAGGATGCGCTGCCGGGTGGCGGCGGCGCGAGCCTGCCGCGAGCCGGCCGGTGCCGTCGTCGTCATCGCATCCTCCTCCCGCATCCTATCCTCGCTCATTACCAAGCGGTCTAATTTCAGTTACCAAGCGGTCGATATTCGTGTATGGTCATCCCAGAACCGCATCGCCCGAAGATGTGCGGTGAATCGAAAGGACTGTCATGACAGAGCTGTCATCCGCCGCTGCCGCGGCCGCGGTCGGAACCACGGGCTTCAAGGCCCCGGGGACCACGCCGTCGAAGACCCCGCGCGGGTACACGCCGGGTCTCGCCGCCGTCAATTTCGGCGTGTACCTCGCCCTGCTCACCCCGGTGATGGTGTCCATGGCCTTCAAGGTCCAGCACATCGATCCCGTGAACACCGAGGGGAGCCTCGGCCTGGTGATGGGCGTCGGCGCGATCTTCGCCCTCGTCGCGAACCCGCTCGTCGGGCGACTGTCCGACCGCACCACATCGCGCTGGGGCATGCGTCGTCCCTGGATCCTGGGCGGCGCGATCGTCGGGCTCGGCGGTTTCGTCCTCATCGGCGCGGCGACGTCCGTCTGGATGGTGCTGCTCTCGTGGTGCCTCGTGCAGACGGCCATGAACGCCGTGCTCGCCGCAGCGAACGCCACCCTGCCCGACCAGGTTCCCGTCTCCAGCCGCGGCAAGGTGTCCGGCATCATCGGCATCACGACCCCGATCGGCATCCTCGCCGGCAGCTTCCTGGTGAACTTCCTGCCCGGTGACTTCGAGCGCTTCGTCGTGCCCGGCGTCATCGCGCTGATCCTGGTGATCGTCTTCGTCCTGACCCTCAAGGACCGCCGCCTCACCGAGAAGCCCGCCGAGAAGTTCACGATCGGGATGTTCTTCGGCTCGTTCGTGTTCAACCCGCGCAAGCACCCCGATTTCGGGTGGACCTGGCTCACCAAGTTCTTCGTGATGTTCGGCTACGCCGGCATCGCCACCTTCCTCCCGCTGTACCTGGTCACCAAGTTCGGCCTCGACGAGCAGGGGGCCGTCGGCATCATCCTCGCCGCCAACCTCGCCTCGATGGCGGCGATGGCGATCTCCTCCCCGCTCGGCGGCTTCCTCTCCGACAGGATCGGCAAGCGCCGTCCGTTCGTCGCCGTCGCCGGAGTCATCATGGTGGTCGGTCTGGTCATCCTCGCCATCGCCCCCGACGTCACGACCGTCATCATCGCGCAGGCGATCATCGGTCTCGGTGCCGGATCGTTCCTCTCGGTCGACCTCGCCCTCGCGACCGAGGTGCTGCCGAACCCCGACGACGTAGCGAAGGACCTCGGCGTGCTGAACATCGCCAACGCCCTGCCGCAGTCGATCGCCCCGGCCATCGCGCCGGGCATCATCGCGATCGGGGCGGCAACGCCGCTCGGCGGCTACACCACGTGGTACCTGTTCGGTGCGCTCGTCGCCCTAGCGGGCGCCGTGCTCGTCTACCGCATCAAGGGAGTCAAGTGACCATGACCGAGACCACCATCGCCCGCCCGTGGCTCGACACCGACCTCTCGGTCGACGAGCGGGTGCAGCTGCTGCTCGACGCCATGACGATCGAGGAGAAGGCCGGACTCTTCTTCCACACCATGATCGCGATCGGCGATCTAGAGGAACCCAACCCGGTGTTCGCGACGCCGTCGGCGCGGGAGTTCCTCGAATCCAAGCGGATGACGCACTTCAACCTGCTCGGCGGCGCGCCCAGCGGTCGGGAGATCGCCGCGTGGCACAACGCGCTGCAGCGCCTCGCCGCCTCCACGCGGCTCGGCATCCCGGTGACGCTCTCGACCGACCCCCGGCACTCGTTCAGCGAGAACCCCGGCGCGTCGATCCTCGCCGGTCCGTTCTCGCAGTGGCCGGAGACCCTCGGGCTCGCCGCGACCCGCGATGAGGAGCTCGTCGAGCGCTTCGCCGACATCGCCCGCCAGGAGTACACGGCCGTCGGGCTGCGGGTCGCCCTGCACCCGCAGGTCGATCTCGCGACGGAGCCGCGGTGGGCACGGCAGACCGCGACCTTCGGGGAGGACGCCGAGCTCGCCGGGCGTCTCGGCGCGGCGTACATCCGGGGGTTCCAGGGGGAGTCCTTCGGGCCCGGTTCGGTGTCGACCATGACCAAGCACTTCCCCGGGGGTGGTCCGCAGAAGGACGGTGAGGATCCGCACTTCCCCTACGGTCGCGAGCAGGTCTATCCTGGCGGCGAGTTCGAGCTTCACCTGAAGCCGTTCGAGGATGCGCTCGCCGCGGGTACCCGGCAGATGATGCCGTACTACGGGATGCCCGTCGGCACGGAGTACGAGGAGGTGGGCTTCGGCTTCAACAAGTCCGTGATCACCGGGCTGCTGCGCGAGCGCTACGGATTCGACGGTCTGGTCTGCACCGACTGGGGCCTGATCAGCGATTCCGAGATCTTCGGCCAGCCCTTCCCCGCCCGCGCCTGGGGCGTCGAGGACATGACGCCCCGAGAGCGGATGAAGAAGGTGCTGGATGCCGGCGTCGACCAGTTCGGCGGAGAGGCGAACCCGGAGCTGCTGCTCGAGCTCATCGCCGACGGCGAGGTCACCGAAGAGCGACTCGACATCTCGGCTCGACGCATCCTGCGCGAGAAGTTCGAGCTGGGCCTGTTCGACGATCCCTTCGTGGATGAGGATGCGGCCGACGAGATCGTGGGCCGTGCGGACTTCCGTGCCGCAGGGGAGGAGGCGCAGCGCGCCTCGATCACCGTGCTCGCCAACGACGACGTGCTGCCCTTCCCGCCCGGGCGGAAGCTTTACGTCGAGGGGATCGACGCCGATGTCGCGGCCGCCTTCGGGCAGGTCGTGGACACGCCGGCCGAGGCCGACCTCGCGATCCTGCGTCTGCAGGCTCCGTTCGAGGAACGCGCGACGATGTTCGAGAACTTCTTCCACGCGGGTTCCCTGGAGTTCTCGGAGGCGGTGATCGCGCACGTCCGTGAGGTCGCGGCCGCCGTTCCCACGGTGGTCGACGTGCTCGCCGACCGTCCGCCGATCCTCACCCCGATCGCGGAGGTCGCGGCAGCGCTGACCGTGAACTGGGGTGCATCGGCCCCGGCGCTGCTCGACGTCCTGAGCGGTGCCTCGCCGGCACAGGGCGCGCTGCCCTTCGACCTCCCGCGCTCGATGGCCGCCGTCGAGGCATCGCGCCCCGACGTGCCGTTCGACACCGCCGACCCGCTGTTCCGATTCGGCCACGGGCTCGCGCTGTAGCCGTCGGACCCCTCGAACCGCCTCGCCGACTCCGGTCTGCGGGGCGGTTCTGTCGTCGCCGCCCGGTCGGACGATGGCGGAATGTCTCGTGGGGAGCCCCTCGTGGATGGATTTCTGGACAAGTGCTGGACATATCCCGTGGGGCACCGCAATACTGTCTCCAACATCGCTCGGCCGACACCTGTCGACCCGTGGGGGGGCCTTGTGACGCGGAAGATCGCATCACTCGGGAGTAGCGAATGGAACAGCTGGACAGCAGGACTCTGCAAAGACGCAGAGCCATGGGCGGGACCATCGCCGGCATGACCGTCGGCGCCGTGGTCCTCGCCAGTGCATTGATGCCGACGGCGGCGAACGCGCTGGATGCGGCGAATCCGAACGATCCGTCGGTCGCGCAGGGGCAGATCATCCAACTGCCGGCTCCGCTGCTCGGCGGGCTCGACATCGCGGCGCTGGGCCACACGCGGACCAGCAATCCCGCGGCGCCGGGTTCGGAGCTCGGCGGTCTCAACCTGGCTCTGCTCGAGGCGCTGAGCATCGACGTCGGCACGCTGAACATCCCGCTGCTGACCGACGGCACCTCACCCGGTCTGCTGCAGCTGGGCGACCTGGGCGCCACCCAGAGCTTCAGCGTCTCGCCCACCCAGACGACGTCGACCGCATCCTCGGGGACGATCACCTCGGGCGGCGCGATCGACACCGGCGCCATCGACGGCAGCACCGATCCCGCGACGCTCGAGCTCACCGACCTGTTCGATCAGCTGGCTGTCGCGGGGCTCACCGACGCCGTCCTCGACCAGGCCTCGGTCGGCATCGGCGCACTCGCGTCCCGCGCCGAGTCCAACGCCGGGACCGCCACCTCGGAGTACCGCATCGCGGACCTGAACCTCGACCTGCACAGCAACCTCGTCGCCGGCCTGTCGACCACGCTCGCCGCGGCGATCCAGGGCACCGTCACGCCTGTCAGCGACCTCGCCGGACCCGGCGGTGCCCTGACCGCACTGACGACGACGCTCGTGGACACGATCAACGCGATCCCGGATGTGCCGCTCGTCGCGGCCTTCGAGGCGACCGGCGGAACCGTCTCGATCGCCGGCCTCGACACGGTCGGACAGACCGTCGCGAGCGAGGTGCTGCTGCAGCCGCTCGAGAACACGACAGGATCGGTGATCGTCAACCTCAGCACGGGAACGATCTCCGTCGACCTGGCGCGGATCCTCGTCGAGACGGGGGCGGGAGCGGACCTCAACTCCCTGCCTGCGAACACCCCGGTGCTCTCGGCGACGACGATCGCCGCCATCCAGCAGGGGATCACCTCCGCGCTCACGGGCACGCATCCCAACAGCCTCAACGGCAAGGTCTCCTCGATCCTCGCGACGACGTTGGACGCGCTCCAGGTCACGCTCGCGGTCGGGGTGGATCTCACGGTGCCGCTCACCGGAACGCCCCTCGTCTCCGGCGATGTGACGGTCATCGGATCGCTCGCGCAGTTCGCGGGCACCGCGACTCCCGTCCCGGCCGTCACGACCGACATCACCCTCGCCGGGCTCAACCTCGGGGTGCTGTTGAACCCCGTGGTCAGCGCCGTCACCACGGCCGTCGCGACGACCACCGGTCCTCTCGTCGACACGGCGCTCACGAGCGTGATCCCGCTCGTCCAGCCGGCGCTCGCCGCCCTGACCGGCCCGGTGCTCACGACGCTCGACCCGGTGCTCCAGGGTGTGCTCTCCGGGGTGGCGACCATCACGATCAACGAGCAGCCGGCGACGGGGGACATCCCCGGCGACAGCTTCACGGTGCGTGCGCTCGCGATCGACCTGCTCCCCGCCGTCGGCGGCGGGGTCGCCCTCGACCTCGGCTCCTCCACGGTGAAGGCCGCAGCCGCGGCCGTCGCCGCGATCGATGCGGCGGCGACGGTGCAGGCCGGGACGAGCCTCGCCGTCAACGGTTCCGGATGGCCGGCGACGACCCAGGTGTCGGTGCAGCTGACCGCTCCGGGCGGCGGGAACGTCGGCGCGCCGGTCACCGCGACGACGGACGCTGCCGGTGGCTTCACGCTCGCCTACCCCGTCCCGTCATCCGCGACGCCGGGTGCCGGATACGCCGTCACCGCGACGGCGGGCACGACCACGGCCACCGACACGACGGAGGTCACCGCGGCCGCGACCGTGGATGCGGCTCCCACGGTGCAGGCGGGAACGGACCTCGCCGTCTCCGGCGCCGGCTGGCCGGCCGCCACCCCGGTGTCGGTGCAGCTGACGGCACCGGGCGGCGGGGACATCGGCGCACCGGTGCTCATGACGACCAACGCCTCGGGCGCGTTCACCGGGTCGTATCCGGTCCCGGCCGGAACGCCCGCCGGGACGGGCTACACCGTGACGGCGTCGGTCGACACGCAGACAGCGACCGACACGACGGAGGTCACCGCGGCGCCTGCCACGGCGACCGTGGACGCGGCGGCGACGGTCGAAGCAGGCACCGACCTTCCCGTCTCCGGCGCGAACTGGCCCGCGAACACCGTGGTGACCGTGCAGCTCACGGCTCCGGGTGGTGGCCTCATCGGCACCCCGCAGACGGCGACGACCAACGGGCTCGGCGTCTTCGCGATCGACTACCCCGTCCCCGCCGGCACGCCCGCCGGAACCGGCTACACGATCACGGCCACCGCGGGTACGCAGACCGCGACGGACACGACCGAGGTCACCGCGGCACCGGTCGTCGTCGACGCCGCAGCTCAGGTCCCCGCGGGCACCAACCTCGCCGTCACCGGCTCTGGCTGGCCGGCGAACTCCTCGGTGTCCCTGCAGCTGACTGCTCCGGGCGGCGGGAACGTCGGCGGTCCGGTGACCGCCACGACCGACGCGTTCGGCGCCTTCACGGCGAACTACCCGGTGCCGGCCGACACGGCCCCTGCTGCCGGCCACACCTTGACCGCGACGGCGGGCGCAGCGACCGCGACCGACACGACCGAGGTCACCGCGGCTGATCCGGCTGGCGTCAACACGAACGCGGGGGCTTCGGCATCCGCGTCGGCCGATGCGACGGCGGACGGTGATCCCTCGGCGCAGGCCGCCGCGGAAGCAGCCGCGCTCGCCGACGCGACGTCGGCCGCCTCGGCGGCAGCGACCGCGGATGCCACCGCGGCGGCGCAGGCCGCGGCGACGACCGACGCCTCCACGACCGCCTCGACCGACGTGACGTCGACCGCGAACGCCTCGGCGGCGGTCGCGGCGCAGGCGGCGGCGCAGGCGGACGCGTCCGACGACGTGAACGCGGCGGCCTCGGCTGCTGCCGAAGCGAACTCGGCGGCATCGTCCGAAGCGGCCGCGACCACGGATTCCTCGACGGATGCCTCTGCGGAGGCATCGGCCAACACCAATGCCGCGGCCTCGGCCTCTGCGTCGGCCGACGCCGATGCCTCGACGGCGGCCGTCGCCGAAGCCTCGGCCCAGGCTGCGGCCTTCGCCGATGCGACCGCGGAGGGGTCGGCAGCGGCCGATCCGTCGGCGGAAGCCGCGGCCCAGGCGGCGGCGACGGCGACGGCCTCCACGGCGGCATCGGCGGATGCGACATCCGAGGCGAACGCGGGCGCGGCGATCGCCGCCCAGGCGGCGGCTCTGGCCGACGCGACGACGAACACCGCTGCCGAAGCCTCGGCGACATCCGACGCCAGCACGAGCGCCGCGGCGAATGCGAGTGCCGCAGCCATCGCGAGTGCGTCGAGCGATGCCTCCGCGGATGCGGTCGCCGCGGCGGATGCCTCAGCCGAGATCAACACGAACGCCTCCGCATCGGCGGCGGCGTCGGCACAGGCGGATGACGACAGCAACGCCTCGGCTGAGGCGGCGGCGGTGGCTGCGGCCCTCGCCGATGCGACCAGCCAGGCCTCCGCTGCGGCGGACGTGACGGCCAGTGCGGCGGCTCAGGCTGCGGCGACCACCGATGCCTCCACGGATGCGTCGAGCACGGCCACGACGGCGGCCGACGCCTCCGCGGCGGCAGCGGCGCAGGCGGCGGCGCAGAACGACGCGACCTCCACGAGCGCGGCGGACGCCTCGGCTTCGGCCGACGCGGACCCGAACGCCGCGGCGGCTGCCGCAGCGAACGCCTCGTCCTCGGCCACGGCTTCGGCGACGGCTGCAGCGGACGCTTCGGCCTCGGCCACGGCATCCGCCTCGGCGGACGCGGCAGCCGACCCGAACGGGGCCATCGCGATCACTCTGCGGTCGCCGGTGCTGGAGCGCGGGGCACAGCAGACCGCGATCGGCACGGGCTTCCAGCCGGGGGAGACGGTGACGGGGCTGATGACGTCCGCTCCGGTCCCACTGGGGACCCAGGTCGCCGACGCGCAGGGCACCGTCACCTTCACCTGGACGATCCCGTCCTCCAGCGACCTGGGCGCCCACACGGTGACGCTCACCGGAGCGACGTCGGGCAGTGTGTCCGCGACATTCCAGGTCGTCGCGTCCGGACTCGCCACGACCGGTGGCCAGGCCCAGGGTGGTGCGGTCGCCCTGGCCGTCCTGCTCCTGATGCTCGGGCTGGGGGCGCTGCGGCTCGCGAGGTCGCGGCGGCCGCTGGTCCAGACGGAGTAGACATCACGTCGCACGAACGTTGGGTGGCCGAGGCCGTTTCCCCACGGCGGCCTCGGCCCTCAGCGGTGAGAGGGAAGTGAATGAACACGAAACCCGAGTCCTCACCGGAAACCGACCTGCCCGGTTCGGGCGCAGCCGCCGTGGTGCGGCCGCGCCCGACCTGGTGGGTCAAGCTCATCGCCTTCGCCGCCTGCCTGCTGACGCTGTGGCACATCGCCGCGTCCTTCCTCTGGATCGCCCCGTACTCGGCGTTACGGGAGATTCCGACGCAGGAGGTTCTCGCCGGATACATGCTGCCGATGTTCGGCCAATCGTGGAGCGTCTTCGCACCGGAGCCGATCAACGGCGACTACCACTTCAACGTGCGCGCCGTGATCGAGAAGGACGGCGCGGAGGTCGAGACCGGCTGGGTCAGCGCCACCGACGTCGAGCTGTCGATGATCCGCTACAACCTGTTCCCGCCCCGCGCGGGGATCCAATCCAGCGAGGTGGCGAGCGGGCAGATGAACGCGTACAACAAGTTGAGCGCCGATCAGCAGGCCATCGTCGGCCTCGACTTCGCCGAGGACGGCTGGGAGGAGTGGATGGTGCGCTCCTTCGACGAGCTCGAGGGGGACAACCCCTCGACGGAGGCGTACATGGCCGAGGAGCACCTCTCCACCGCCTACGCCACCCAGGTGGCCTACGCGATCTGGGGAGCGGATGCCGTCGTCAAGGTGCAGTACCGCGTGAGCCGACAGAACGTGGTCCCGTATGAGGAACGCAACGACCCTGGTGCGCAGCGTCCGGATCCGACGTTCTCGACCACGGGGTGGCGGCTGCCCATAGAAGAGGAAGGCCAGAGTCGCGAGAACTTCGCGGACACGTTCCGCAGCCAGTTCGAGAGGATCCAGCCGTGAGCGCGCCGGTCAGGACGGCGCCCCGGAAGTCGGAGCCGAAGAAGAAGGACACGGCGCGGTCGAGCACGACGATCACGGCCCCGGCCCCGGTCTCCCCTCCGCCTGCTCCCGCTCCCGAGCCCGCTCGCACCGACAGCCCGCCCCCGCGGTCGTTCCTCACCCGGCTGCTGACGTTCGCGTCGTCGATGATCGGCGGCCTCTGGGCGATGGTGCTCTCGGCCGTCGACCGCATCTCGGCGTTCGTCGGCGACTGGCTGTTCAACGGGAAGAAGGCTCTGTACGGCCTCGCCGTCACGCGCATCCTCTTCGGCGTCACGGCGATCGGCCTGCTGGCAGCGAACTTCAGCACCCGCCTGTACACGTTCGGTTCGGGATCGGCCTGGAACGGCGAGCTCGCGGAGCCGGTGAGCGACTTCCCGAAGATCTGGGTGTTCAGCGCCTTCCACGCGACGATGGGCAACGACGTGCTGTACACGGCGCTCTACCTGCTCCTCGGGGTGCTGGCGGTGCTGTTCGTGCTGGGCTGGCGCTTCCGCATCGTGCTGCCGATCTTCTTCTGCCTCTGGGTCGGGTTCATCGAGGCGAACGACATGGTGGGCGACCAGGGCGACAACATGTTCCGGATCGCGCTGCTGCTGCTGTTCTTCGCCGACCCCGCCGCGCGCTGGTCGTTGGACGCCCGTCGACGCGCCCGTGCGGGTGAGTGGTTCCCGCCGGACAGTCAGCCCGCACTGCTGGGGACGATGTTCCACAACCTCGCTCTGGTCGCCCTCACGGCGCAGGTGTGCTTCGTCTACGCCTCCGGCGCCCTGTACAAGGCGGGCGGGTCGCCATGGGAGGAGGGGTACGCGGTCTACAACCCGCTGCAGACCGCGCGGTTCGGAACCTGGCCGGTGCTGAGCGACCTCGTCACGACGTGGGGACCGATGGTCACGATCGCGAGCTGGGGGTCGATCATCCTGCAGGTCGCGTTCCCGCTGATGCTGCTGACACGGCCGACGCGACTGATCGGCCTGCTGGGCATCCTGTCCTTCCACATCGGCATCGCGGTGCTCATGGGATTGCCCTGGTTCTCGCTCACCATGATCGCGATCGACTCGATCTTCATCCGCGATCGCACCTGGGCGCGGCTGAGCGCCGGGACGAAGCGGCGGTGGCAGGAGGCCAAGGCCGCCCCGCCGACGCCGGCGCTCGCGGAAGGCTGAGGGCGGGACCGGTCGACTGTGGTCTGACGACAACAGGGCGCGGCCCTGTGCCTGCCGCGCATTGGAGGAAAGGGACAGGGCAGTTCGCTGCTGGTTGTCGCAGACCTACCATGGTCGTATCCCTACTTCCCTCTGAGAGGAACGCTCATGGTCGACGCCGCCGTCCGTCCTGCCAACGCCCCGATCGTCGAGGCGACCCCCGCGATCGATGTCGCCCGCGTCAACGATCTGCTGATGGGAACCTGGGGCGACGTCCGGCGTCAGGCCCGCGAGATGATCAAGGATTCGGCGTTCTGGCGCAAGGACGAGCTGGGCAAGGATGAGCACCGCGAGCGGGTCCTGAGCCAGCTGCACCTGCTCGTCGACAACAAGGCGGTCCACCGCGCGTTCCCGAAGCGCTTCGGCGGCGAGGAGAACAACGGCGGCAACATCGCCGGATTCGAAGAGCTCGTGGTCGCCGATCCGAGCCTGCAGATCAAGTCGGGCGTGCAGTGGGGCCTCTTCGGCTCCGCGATCCTGCAGCTGGGCACCGAGGAGCACCACGACAAGTGGCTCCCCGGAGTCATGGACCTGTCGATCCCCGGCGCTTTCGCGATGACCGAGATCGGCCATGGCTCCGACGTCGCCGCCGTCGGCACCACAGCGACGTACGACCCGGAGACCGAGGAGTTCGTCATCCACACGCCGTTCCGCGGCGCCGTGAAGGAGTACCTCGGCAATGCCGCGCTGCACGGCATCGCGGCCACCGTCTTCGCCCAGCTGATCACGAACGGCGTCAACCACGGCGTGCACTGCTTCTATGTGCCGCTGCGCGGCGAGGACGGCGTCGACCTGCCCGGTATCGGGCGCGAGGACGACGGCCTCAAGGGCGGGCTGAACGGCATCGACAACGGCCGGCTCTCGTTCGATCAGGTGCGCATCCCGCGCACGAACCTGCTCAACCGCTACGGCGACGTCGCCGCGGACGGCACCTACTCCAGCGCCATCGACAGTCCAGGCCGCCGGTTCTTCACGATGCTCGGCACCCTCGTGCAGGGGCGTGTCTCGCTCGACGGCGCCGCATCCTGGGCTTCGGCGCTCGGCCTGCACATCGCGATCACCTACGCCACGCAGCGCCGGCAGTTCGACGGCGCGGACGGGCAGGAGGTCGTGCTCATGGACTACGGCAAGCACCAGCGCCGTCTGCTCCCGCGCCTGGCCACGACGTACGCGCAGATCTTCGCGCACGACGAGTTCCTGCAGAAGTTCGACGGGGTCTTCTCCGGTCGCACCGATACCCCCGACGACCGTGAGGACCTCGAGACGCTCGCCGCGGCGCTCAAGCCGCTGTCGACGTGGCACGCCCTCGACACGCTGCAGGAGGCACGCGAGGCCTGCGGCGGCTCGGGCTTCATGTTCGAGAACCGTCTGGTCGGACTCCGCCAGGATCTCGACATCTACGTCACTTTCGAGGGCGACAACAACGTGCTGCTGCAGCTCGTCGGCAAGCGGCTGCTGACCGACTATGCCAAGCAGTTCCAGGGCAAGGATGCCGCGGCGCTCGCGAAGTTCGCCGTCGGCATGACGGCGGGCAAGCTGTTCCACGGCGCCGGCCTCCGCCAGCTCGGCCAGGCCGTGTCGGACTTCGGCCAGGTGAGCCGTTCGGTCGAGCGGGGACTCCGCGAGGAGCAGCAGCACGACCTGCTCGCCGGACGGGTCCAGCAGATGGTCGCCGACATCGCCGGACGCCTGCGCGCGGGCGGGAAGGACAAGGCGCTCGGCGCCCGTCTGTTCAACGAGAACCAGGCCGAGCTCATCGAAGCCGCGCGTGCGCACGGCGAGCTGCTGCAGTGGGAGGCGTTCACCGATGCGCTGCGCCGGATCGACGACCCGCAGACGAAGAAGGTGCTCACCTGGCTGCGCGACCTGTTCGGCCTGCAGCTCATCGAGAAGCACCTTGCCTGGCACCTCATCCATGGCCGGCTGTCGATGCAGCGCGCCGCGGCGGTGTCGAGCTACATCGATCGCCTCTGCGCACGTCTGCGCCCCTACGCGCTCGACCTCGTGAACGCGTTCGGCTACGAGCCGGAGCACGTGCGTGCGCCCATCGCGAGCGGCATCGAGAAGCAGCGTCAGGACGAGGCCCGCGCCTACTACGCGGACCTCGCCGCGACGGGCAAGGCCCCGATCGAGGAGAAGGTGCTCAAGCGGCAGAAGCGCTGACGCGTTCGGCACGTGCGGATCAGCAGGGCGCTCGGCGCACTCATCGGCGCCGGGGGATAGTCTCGGCGAGTACCGACCCGAGGAGCATCATGTCGACCGTCACCGCCTACGCCGCCCCCGCCGAAGCCGCCCCGCTCGAGAAGACCGTGATCGAGCGTCGGGAGCTCGGCCCGCACGATGTGCTCATCGACATCGCCTTCGCGGGCATCTGCCACTCCGACATCCACACCGTCCGCGGGGACTGGGGTCCGCAGCAGTACCCGCTGGCTCCGGGGCACGAGATCACCGGGACGGTCGCGGCCGTGGGCGCCGAGGTCACGAAGCACGCCGTCGGCGACCGCGTCGGCGTCGGCTGTCTGGTGAACTCGTGCGGAGAATGCCGGTACTGCCTCCGCGGCGATGAGCAGTTCTGCACGCAGGGCGCCGTCGGCACCTACGGCGCGGTCGATCGTGACGGCACCATCACCCAGGGCGGCTACTCGGAGCAGGTCGTGGTGACGGAAGGCTTCGTGCTGCGCATCCCCGACGCCCTGCCGCTGGATGCCGCGGCGCCGCTGCTGTGCGCGGGCATCACGACGTACTCGCCCCTGCGGCACTGGAAGGTCGGACCCGGGACGCGCGTCGCCGTCGTCGGGCTGGGCGGGCTGGGGCACATGGGCGTGCAGATCGCGCACGCGCTGGGCGCCGAGGTCACCGTGCTCTCGCAGACGCTGGCGAAGCAGGACGACGGTCTGCGTCTCGGGGCCGATCGCTATTTCGCGACGAGCGACCGGGAGACCTTCCGCAAGCTGCGCGGCTCGTTCGACGTGATCCTCAACACCGTGAGCGCCGTGATCGACCTCCGCTCCTACCTCGGGCTGCTCGATGTCGACGGCACGATCGTGTGCGTCGGTGCCCCGGCCGAGGCCCTCGCCCTGAACGCCGGGTCGCTGATCGCCGGACGCCGCTCGATCGCCGGCTCGAACATCGGCGGCATCCGCGAGACGCAGGAGATGCTCGACTTCTGCGCCGAGCACGGGATCACCGCGCAGATCGAGGTGATCCCGGCGTCGGCGATCAACGAGGCGTACGAGCGCGTGCTCGCGTCCGACGTGCGCTACCGGTTCGTGATCGACGCCGCCACCTTCGTCTGAACCGCTGGACGTCGCGGCGGGCGGCCCACCGGGGTCAGCGCAGGCCGTCCTCGCAGTCGCTGCCGGGGCGCGCTTCCCACCGCAGCTCGTACTCGGCTCCGCCCTCCCCGTCGACGAGCCACGGCGGGAACGTCACGTACCTGTCCATCGCGAGGCCCCACGACGCATCCGCCCTCGTCGAGCGCGGGTCGTCTGCGGGCAGGTCCTCCTCCGTCGTCCAGTGCTCGGCGGGGTGGGTCTTCGCCCAGTCGTAGATCAGCTGACCGGTCCCGGACCAGTCCCGCTCGTTCATCTGCTCGGCGATGGCTGCGGGCATCGGCAGACGGTCGGGAGTGCGGTAGTCGTACGTGCAGGAGTAGGTCTGACCGCTGTCGCTGACGTAGCTCAGAGGGATCGTGACGTTCGTGGTGTAGCCGAACCGCTGCGTCAGCACCGCCACGGCGACGAGGAGGAGCACTGCGGTCGCCGCGAGCCCGGTGAGCCACCGGAGGCGTCGACGACGCCGGGCCGGCTCCGCCTGGATCGGATCGTGATGAGCGATGAGTGCATCCTTCCGCAGCGAGCGGTACGCGTGGGTCTCCGCGAGCGCTCCGCGTTCACGTCCGCGTCGGGGAGCGACTCTGGAACCATCATGCACGATGGGATCCGGGGTCGGTGGCCGCGGATAGCCTGAGGGCATGACCTCTCTGATCACGGGCCCCGACGCCCGCGACCGCTGCGCCTGGGTGGGTGACGACGACGAATACCGTCGCTATCACGACGAGGAGTGGGGCACCCCGCTGCACGGAGACCGCGCCCTGTTCGAGAAGATGTCGCTGGAGGGCTTCCAGGCGGGACTGTCCTGGATCACGATCCTGCGCAAGCGCCCTCGGTTCCGCGAGGTCTTCCGCGGCTTCGAGCCCGAGCTCGTCTCCGAGTTCGACGAGAGCGACGTCGCGCAGCTGATGGCCGATCCCGGCATCATCCGGAACCGCGCCAAGATCGAGGCGACGATCGGCAACGCCCGCATCGTGCGCACCATGGCGGAGGGCGAGCTCGACGCGCTGATGTGGTCTTTCGCCCCGCCGCCGTCCCCGATCCGTCCGGCGGCCTTCGCGGACGTCCCCGCCGTCACGCCGGAGTCGACCGCGCTGAGCAAAGAGCTGCGGCGCCGCGGGTTCCGCTTCGTCGGACCGACCACGATGTACGCCCTCATGCAGTCGGCCGGGATGGTCGACGATCACATCGCGGGGTGCTGGCGGGCATGAGGGGAACGATGGGGACAACTCCCCATCGAGCAGTATTCCGGGACACGGTTAGGATGAACGGGTGCTCCGTGGGTCGGTCGGACCCGCGATCGAGAAATCCGAGAGTGTCACCCTGGGGGGAACCGGGTATGAAGGCGTTGTCATGGATGCGCGCGCGACCCAAGACGCTGGCGTCCGCGGCCGGCGTCACCGTCGGCGTCATCGCCATCACCACCATGGCGTTCACCTATGAGGGGTTCCCCACCACCAAGGTGGATCTCAACGACGGCGGCGTCTGGATCACCAAGACCTCCAGTCTGCTCGTCGGACATTTCAACAACGAATCGACGATCCTCGACGGCGGTCTGCGCACCACCAGCGAGAACTACGACATCCTGCAGGCCGCGGCCAACGTCGTCGTCGTCGACGAGAGCGCCTCGACGCTGACGGCAGTGGACCCGGCGCGCGTGTCGCTCGGGGACTCGTCCCTCATCCCCTCCGACGCGAAGGTGGCCCTCGGCGCGAACACCGCCGCCATCCTCGACGAGAAGTCGGGTGATCTCTGGGTCGTGCCCGTGAAGGGGATCTCCTCCTTCGAGATCGAGGCCGCGGAGCCCGTCGTCGAACTGGGGGAGAAGTCCGACGTCGTCGTCGCCGACGACGGCACCGTCTTCGCGCTCTCCGCAGAACGCGGAGAGGTCGTCACTGTCCCGGTCGACCACGAGGGTGCCCCTGGCGACCCGTCGACGGCATCGGTCGGCGAGCTCGACCTGGCCGAGCGGCCGAGCATCACCTCCGTCGGACGGACGCCCGTCGTCCTGGACAGGGCGGCAGGGTTCATGACCACGCCCGGCGGCTTCCGCACGGAGATCCAGGGCGCGGTGGACGCCGTGCTGCAGCAGGCGTCGGCCGAGACCGACGCGGTCGCCCTCGCCACCCCCTCGGCGCTCGTGCGGGTCCCGCTCGACGGCAGCGAGCCCACCGAGACGTCGGCGGGCGGCGCAGGAACGGCGGCGGCGCCGGTATGGCTCCGCGGCTGCACCTACGGGGCCTGGGCGGGTTCGGCGACCTTCATCCGCGAATGCCCCGGCGACGCCAACGACGTGAACGCCCCGATCGAGGGTGCCGAGAACTCCGCCAGCCTGACGTTCCGCGTCAACCGCGACGTGATCATCCTCAACGACGCAGTCGGCGGTGCCGCCTGGCTGGCCAACGAGAGCCTGCAGCGCGTCGACAACTGGAACGACCTGACGCCGCCCGAGGGCGAGACGGAGAACGAGGAGGACTCGACCGAGGAGACCGTCGAGACCACGCTCCCGGAGCGCAGCGAGGAGAACACGCCGCCCATCGCGGAGGACGACTCCTACGGCGTGCGCCCCGGCGCCACGACGCTGCTCCCCGTGCTCGACAACGACAACGACCCGGACGGCGACGTCCTCGTCGCGGCCCTGGCCGAGGCCCAGCCGTCGATCGGGACCGTGCAGCCGATCAACAACGGCGGAGCGCTGCAGATCGCGGTCGACGAGAAGGCCACCGGCACCGCGAGCTTCACCTACGAGGTCGACGACGGCCGCAAGGGCAAGGACACCGCGGTGGTCTCGCTCACGGTGCGCGAGTGGAGCAAGAACGATGCGCCGAAGCCCAAGCGCAAGACGTCTCTCGCCGTCGAGACCGGCGGGACGATCTCGTACAACATCCTCCCGGACTGGATCGACCCCGACGGCGACGACATCTATCTGAAGGACGTGATCGCGGCACCCGGCGACGAGGTCGACTTCAGCAAGGACGGGCAGCTCACCTACAAGGCGACCGCCAGTCTGCAGGGACGCAAGGATGTGCAGGTCACCGTCGCCGACGCGTTCGGCGACCTCGGCACCGCGACGATCGCGATCGACGTCCGGCCACAGGGCTCCACGAACCCGAAGACCAACGCCGACCACGTGATCACCCGGGCCGGCGAGCAGGTCACGGTCGCGCCGACCGCGAACGACACGAGCACGAGTCGCGAGCCGCTGCGTCTGAGCCGCGTGCTCGACACCCCGGGTGCGACGATCATCCCGAACACCCCGAACAAGACCTTCTCCTTCATGGCCGAGAAGCCGGGCGTCTACTACGTGCAGTACCAGGTGACCACGGGCCCCAAGAACGGCGAGGGTCTGGTGCGCGTCGACGTGATGCCGGAGTCGGAGACCGACCTTCCCCCGGTCGCCGTCCGCGACGTGGCTCTGCTGCCCACGGGCGGAGACGTGCTGCTCGGCGTGCTCGACAACGACACCGACCCGGGCGGCGGCATCCTCGTCGTTCAGTCCGTGACCGTCGAACCCCAGAGCGGAATCTCGGTCTCGGTCCTCAACCACGAGACCCTCCGGATCACCGACCAGGGCGCCCTCGAGGAGCAGGTGCGCATCAAGTACCGCATCTCGAACGGCTCGAAGTCCGCCGACGGCGAGGTCGTCGTGATCCCGATCCCGGCGCCGGAGAAGCTGCTCCAGCCGGTCGCGAACCCCGACACCGCCACCGTGCGCGTCGGCGACGTCGTCACGATCCCGGTGCTCGACAACGACACGCACCCGAGCGACGACGCCATGCACGTGGAACCCGAGCTCATCGAGCCGTTCGTCGATCCCGAGGACGGTGAGGCGTTCGTTTCGCAGGACACGGTGCGCTTCAAGGCCGGGCCGGAGGCGAAGACGGTCTACCTCACCTACGAGGTCTCCGACTCCCGTCAGCAGAAGGCGGCCGGCTACGTCACGGTGCAGATCCTGCCGATCGACGAGGAGAAGAACGCGGCCCCGCGTCCTCAGGACATCGTGGCGCGTGCCCTCGCCGGCACCGAGGTCAACATCGCGGTGCCGCTCGACGGCATCGACACCGACGGCGACTCTGTGGAGCTCGTCGGCATCGAGTCCAGCCCCTCGAAGGGGCGCATCACCGTGGGGCCGAACTACTTCACGTACGAGGCCGCGGACGGTGCGAGCGGCGTCGACGTGTTCAAGTACCGCGTGCGCGACCGGCTCGGCAAGGAGGGCATCGCCACGATCCGCGTCGGCATCGCCCCCACCGAGCAGGTCAACCAGCCGCCCTATGCGGTCAAGGACGCCGTCGTGGTGCGACCGGGCCGCGAGATCGCGGTGCCCGTGCTCGCGAACGACTCCGACCCCGAGGGCGACAAGCTCGCACTCGTGGAAGACGGTCTCGAGGTGCCCGACGGGCTCGAGGCGCGCGTCTCCGGCGACCGCGTGCTCGTGCAGGCTCCGGATCGAGAGACCGAGACCTCGCTGCAGTACACCGTCGCGGACGCCCGCGGGGCGACGGCGATGGCGACGCTCCAGATCACGGTCGACGAGGAGGTGCCGTTGCAGGCGCCCGTCGCGCGCGACGACCGCCTGCAGCCCGCGGACCTCAAGGACGGCGGCCTGACCGCCGACCTCGACATCCTCGCGAACGACGAGGACCCGGACGGCACCACCGACGCCCTCGACGTCGAGATCGGCGAGGGCGGCACCCCGCTCGAGAACGGCAAGGTGCGCGTCACCGTCACGGAGGAGCTGCAGCTCATCCGCTACACGCTCACCGACCGCGACGGCCTGGCGGCCTCGGCGTTCATCTTCGTGCCCTCGCGCGCAGACCTGCGCCCGACCCTCACCTCGACCAAGCCGCTCGAGGTGGTCAGCGGCGAGACCGAGACGCTGCCGCTCTCCGAATACGTGACGGTCGCCGGCGGCGGCGAGGTCGTCATCACCGAGAAGGCCAAGGTCAGCGCGAACCACGCCGACGGAGCCGATCTGCTGAAGGACGCGCGGACGCTCGTGTACACCTCCGCCGCGGGGTACTTCGGCCCCGATTCCCTCACGTTCGAGGTCACCGACGGAACCGGCCCGGATGACCCGGAGGGCCGCAAGGCGACGCTCAGCATCCCGATCAACGTCCTGCCGCCCGAGAACCAGCAGCCCACGTTCGTGCAGGGGCAGGTCAACGTCGCGCCGGGCGAGCCGGCCACGTCACTCGACCTGGCCGCGCTGACGGACGACCCCGACCCCGAGGACAAGGGCAAGCACGACTACGCGCTCGTCGGCGGCGAGGGCAAGGGCATCTCCGCCCGCATCGAAGGCGGCGACAAGCTGGTCGTGGAGGCAGCGTCGAACGCCAAGAAGGGCACAGCGGTCACGCTGAAGCTGCGCATCTCCGACGGCACCACCGAGCCGGTCGAGGGCACGGTCGAGGTGATGGTCACGGCGTCCACCCGCTCGATGCCCGCGGCGAACACCGACACGATCGCGGAGGCCGATGCGGGCAAGACCATCGTGGTCCCTGCTCTCGCCAACGACTACAACCCGTTCCCGGAGACGCCGCTGAAGATCGTGTCGGCCGTGGCCGAGTCCGGCGTCGGCGACGTCGAGTTCACCGCCGACCAGGTCACCGTCACACCGGGCGACTCCTTCGTGGGCACGCTCGTCGTCCGCTACCGCATCCAGGACGCGACGGAGGATTCCGACCGCGAGGTCAACGGTCAGATCGTCGTCACAGTGCAGGACGTTCCGGACGCCCCGGGCGTGCCGGCCATCGTCACCGAGCAGGATCGCACGGTCGTGGTGTCGTTCTCGGCGCCGGCGAACAACGGTGCGGAGATCACCAAGTACACGGTGCGATCGCTGGGCGGCAGTCCTTACACCAAGGACTGCCAGTCCACGACGTGCACGCTCGACGGCCTCACCAACAACGTCGAGTACACGTTCCAGGTGACCGCGACCAACCGCGTCGGCGAGTCGGACCCCTCGGCGGCGTCCGCCCCCGCACGACCGGACGCGCGACCGGACACCCCGAACCCGCCGACGCTCGCGTTCGGGGACAAGTCGCTCAAGGTGGCATGGCAGACGCCGTCGACGCCCGGATCCCCCGTCGACCGGTACACGCTCGAGATCTCGCCCGCACCGCCCTCCGGCATCACGCAGAAGGAGGTCACGGGCAACTCCACCACATGGGAGGGCCTGGAGAACGGCTCGGACTACCAGGTCCGCGTGCAGGCGCACAACCGCGCGCCCGACCCGTCCAGCTGGAGCGGATGGTCCGCATCCGAGATCCCGGCCGGGCCGCCGTTCGCGCCCGCCGCACCCACGACCCAGGAGCTCTCCCCGGTCGGCGGCCAGGCGCAGATGCGCGTGAGCTGGACGGCGCCCGACAAGAACGGCGACGCCATCCGCGGCTACCGGCTGGAGGTGCTGCGGGGCGGCTCGGTCGTGCGGACGCTGACGCCGGGCCCCGAGGCCACGAGTCAGGCCATCGTCGTCGAGAACTCCGAGACGGCCTACACCTACCGCATCCAGGCCAACAACAAGGCCGGCTGGGGCGAGATGAGCGCGCCCTCCGCCCCGCGCCGCGGCGTGGTGGCGCCCGGTGCGCCGACCAGCCTGCGGATCGCGGACGAGGGCGACCGTTCCCTGACGATCTCCTACAACGAGGGATCGCGCAACGGCGCCACCGCTGGCGAGATCACGAACCAGTACCGGCTCAACGGCGGCGACTGGAGAACGGTGCCCGGTGACAAGGTCCTCCGCGGGCTCGAGAACGGCGTCAACTACACGGTCGAGGTGCGCGCTGTCGCGAACGTGGACGGATCGACGTACTCCGGCGCCGTGTCCAATTCGGCCACGGGCAACCCGCACGGGAAGCCGCACGCCCCCGACGTGAGCGCGGAGTCGCTCCAGACGGACGTGCGCCTCAACTGGAACGCGAACGGATCGCCCAACGGCCGCAGCATCCAGGTCGTTCAGATCAGCGTGGACGGCGGCGGCTGGCAGAACGTCGGCATGTCGGGTTCGGTGAACGTGGGCACGTACAGCGAGTACCACAGCATCAAGGCCCGGGCGATGGACAACACCGGCGCCTGGTCCGATGAGAGCCCCACGCGCGGTGCCACGGCGCAGGCCAAGCCGCAGCCGCGGTGGTGGGCGTCGCAGGGGACCGACTCCGGCAACTGCAACCCCGACACGTGCTACTACCTGAACCTGAACACGGCGAACGTGAACGCGGGCCGATACCGGATCCGCTGCCTCGAGAACGGCACCCCGTACCGCTCCGCGTCCGGGCAGACGTCGACCTACAACTGGTACGACGTGCCCGCGAACGGCACGATCCGCCTCTCCTGCTGGCACGGCGGCATGAACCGCACGCTGCAGGCCGACATCGAAGGCGTCGGCTGGTCCGAGGCCACCACCTGGCCGTGACGGCTCCCGCTCCCGGTACCCGAACTCTCCCACGACAAGGAACGACATCCTCATGACAATGACCCCCGAGCAGGCCGCCTGGTTCCAGGGCACCTTCCAGCGCCTCGTCGACAACGTCGACAAGGCCGTGCAGGGCAAGCAGGAGATCGTCGGCCTCGTGCTGGCCTCGATGCTCGCCGAGGGGCACGTGCTCCTCGAAGATGCACCGGGAACCGGCAAGACCAGCCTCGCCAAGGCGCTCGCGGCGACCGTGCAGGGGACCAGCGCCCGCATCCAGTTCACGCCGGACCTGCTGCCGTCGGACGTGACGGGCGTGACGATCTACGACCAGCAGTCGCACCGCTTCGAGTTCCACAAGGGCCCGATCTTCGCGTCGATCGTGCTCGCCGACGAGATCAACCGCGCGTCGCCGAAGACCCAGTCCGCGCTGCTCGAGGTCATGGAGGAGTCGCGGGTCACGGTCGACGGCGTCACGCACGAGACCGGGCGCCCGTTCCTCGTGATCGCGACGCAGAACCCGATCGAGCAGGCGGGGACGTACAAGCTCCCCGAGGCCCAGCTCGACCGGTTCCTGATCAAGACGTCGATCGGGTACCCCGACCTCGCCGTGACGGAGAGCATCCTCGCCGGCGCCTCGGACCGCAACCCCTCCGCGGGCCTGTCCGCGATCATCACGACCAGCGCGGTCGCCGACATGGCCGATCTCGCCGCCACGGTGCACGTCGAGCCCGCCGTGCTGCGCTACGTCGCCGAGCTCGCGGAGGCGACGCGCGAAGACAGTGCGATCCGGCTCGGCGTCTCCGTCCGCGGCGCGATCGCGATGATCCGCATCGCCAAGGTGTGGGCGGCCGCGCAGGGGCGCCACTTCGTGCTCCCGGACGACATCAAGACCCTCGCGCGTCCGGTGTGGCAGCACCGTCTGCTGCTGGACGCCGAGGCCGAGTTCGCCGGCACGAACAGCGACACCGTGATCGCGCGCGTGCTCGACGCCGTGCCGGCCCCGCAGGCCCGAGCGGCGGCCTGATGACCGCGGAGGCACTTCCGGCGTCGCCGCCGCAGACGGAGCGCGACGCCGACTGGCGTGACATCGCGGCCGTCGTCGGTGCGCGTGTGCTGGTGCGCCTCCGGAAGATCACCGCGGCGATCCGTCCGCTGGCGTGGGTGCTGATGGCCCTCTCGATCGCCTTCTGGGTGCTGGGGCAGATCGCCGGCTGGGCGGAGTTCATCGTCGCGGCCGTCGTGATCGCGATGGCCGTCGCCCTGTGCGCGCTGTTCCTCATCGGGCGCACCGCCTACGACGTCGCCCTCGACCTCGCGCGCACCCGGGTGGTCGTCGGCGAGCGCGCGGTCGGTGCGCTCACCCTCGCCAACCGCGGCACCAGGGCGATCCTCCCGTCGCGTGTGGTGCTCCCGGTGGGCTCGGGCCGCGGAGAGTTCGGGATCCAGCGACTCGCGCCCGGAGAGGAGGCGGAGGAGCTGTTCGCCATCCCCACCCACAAGCGCGGTGTGGTCAAGGTCGGACCCGTCAGCGTCGTGCGCGGCGACCCCCTCGGTCTGTTCGAGCGCGCGCATCGTCGCGACGACCCGGTCGATCTCTACGTGCACCCGCGCACCGTGCTGTTCGACGGGCAGTCGCTCGGGTACCTGCGCGACCTGGAGGGCCTCCCCGCCGCCGACCTGTCGCGCGACGACGTGTCGTTCCACGCGCTGCTCGAGTACCAGCCGGGCGACGACCTGCGCCACGTGCACTGGCGTTCCACGGCGCGCACCGGCACGATGATGGTCCGCCAGTACGAGGAGACCCGGCGATCGCACTTCGTGATCGCGCTGTCGCGGTCGCTCGCCGACTACGCCACCGAAGACGATTTCGAGCTCGGCATCTCGGCCGCCGGCTCCATCGGCCTCCGCGCTCTCCGCGACTCGCAGCGCGTCGACGTGCGGGTGCAGGGCCGCGAGCTGCCCGCCGGAACGGGCAAGCAGCTGCTCGACTCCCTCGCCGCCGTCGAGAACAGCAAGGCCAGGGAGGGCGGCATCGCCGACCTGGCCGGGATCGTCTCCGCGACCATGCCGCTCGCGAGCGTCGTGGTGCTGGTGTGCGGCTCGCGCGTGCGCTCGGACGATCTGCGGCTGGCGTGCTCGCGCCTGCCGTTCGGGGCGAAGGTGCTCGCCGTCGTGACGGACACGACCGCGGCCGCCCCCGCCCTGCGACGCATCGGAGACGCCGACGTCGTCACGGTCGGCGCGCTCGAGCAGATCCCCCTCGCCCTGCAGAAGGTGCTCGCATGACCGCGCCCGCCTCCGCTCCCGCTGGCCTCGCCCCGCGCCGCTGGATCCTCGATCTGACCGCCACCGCGCTGCTCAGCGTGACCGCGCTGGTCGGGTTCTGGCCGTCGTTCGCCGGACCGTCGTTCCTTCCCGCCGTCATCGGCGGCGTCCTGCTCGGGCTCGCCATCGCGGCGGTCGCCGCCTGGCGGCGCTGGGGCATCCTGATCATCGCCGGCCTCACGGTCGGCGCCTACTTCGTGTTCGGCGGCGCCCTGGCGCTGCCGCAGACCGCCATCCTCGGCGTCATCCCGTCGCTGGAGACGCTGCGGCTGCTCGCGCTGGGCACCGTCACGGCCTGGAAGCAGATGCTCACGACGGTCGCCCCGGTCTCCGCGGCCGACGGGCACCTGATCGTCCCGTTCCTGCTCGCGCTCGTCGTCACGACCCTGACCGCGTCGCTCGCGCTGCGCCTGTCCCAGGTCGCGTGGGCGCTGCTGCCGTCCGGCGTGCTGCTGATGCTCGTGATCGCGCTCGGCACGCCGGAGCCCGCATTCCCTCTTGTGCAGGGCCTCGTGTTCGCCGTGGTCAGCATGGTCTGGCTCGCCCTCCGCCAGCTGTGGGCCCCGCAGAACCTCGCGGTCTCGGTGAGCGAGGTCGATCCGTCCCGCGCCGCGCACATGCGCACGCGTCGGCTGCTCGCGGGGGCCGCGGTGCTCGCGATCGCCGGCGGCGCTGGCGTCGCCACCAGCGCGGTCGCGACCCCCGCTCAGCCCCGGCACGTGTTCCGCGACGTCATCATCCCGCCGTTCGACATCCGCGACTACCCCAGCCCGCTGCAGGCCTTCCGCAAGAACGTGCGGGACGAAGCCGACGAGACCCTCTTCACCGTGCAGGGGCTGCCGAAGGGCGCCCGCATCCGCACAGCCGTCATGGACCAGTTCGACGGCATGGTCTACAACGTCACCGACGGCGGACCGACCTCGTCCAGCGCGTTCACCCCGCTGCGCTCGAACATGTCGCCCGAGGCCGAAGGCGTCCCGGTGACGCTGAGGATCGAGATCGACGGGTACCGCGGGGTCTGGATGCCCACGGCCGGAGCGCTGTCGGAGATCCGCTTCGCCGGCGACGACGCCGAGGAGCTGCGCCGAGGCACATACGTGAACACCGAGACGGGCACAGCCGTGGCCACTCCGGGGCTCGGCGCGGGAGACGACTACACGGTGGATGCCGTCATGCCTGCCACGCCGGACGACGAGCAGCTCGCCGAGGTCGCGTTCGGATCCGTGACCATGCCGAAGCCGAGCAACGTGCCGGAGGAGCTCACCTCTCTCGCCGCCGAGACGGTCGCCGGCGCCGAGACCCCCATCGAGCAGGTCAGGGCGCTGGAGAACTTCCTGGCCGAAGGCGGCTTCTTCAGCCACGGTCTCGAGGGGGAGGTGCTCTCCCGGGCAGGACACACCGCAGAGCGGATCTCGACCCTCGTCGGCGCCGACCAGATGATCGGCGACGACGAGCAGTACGCCGTCGCGATGGCCCTGCTCGCCGGGCAGATCGACATCCCCGCCCGTGTCGTCATGGGGTACTACCCCGACGAGGAGCAGGCGGGCGAGGCCGTGTTCGAAGCCACCGGCGACAACGTGCACGCCTGGGTCGAGGTCAACTTCGACGGGATCGGCTGGGTGACCTTCAACCCCACGCCGCCCGAGGACCAGGTCCCCAACGACCAGAACACCAAGCCGCGCGTCGACCCCAAGCCGCAGGTCCTGCAGCCGCCGCCCCCGCCGCAGGAGCCCGTCGACCTGCCGCCCACGCTCCCCGACGACCGCGAGTCCGAGGACGAGAGCCTGAACCTCGCGGGCATCATCGGGCTGATCCTGCTGATCGGCGGGATCTCCCTGGCCGTGATCGCGCTGCTCGCCTCGCCGTTCATCGTGATCGGAGCGTGGAAGGCCGCGAGGCGCCGTTCGCGCCGCGCCGCCGCCCGTACCTCGGACCGCATCAGCGGCGGCTGGGACGAGCTCACCGACCGCGCCATCGACTACGGCGCGCGCATCGCCCCCGGGGGCACCCGTGTCGAGGAGGCGGCCGTGGTGGCCTCCGCGCTCACGGTTCCGCAGGTCACCGCCCTCGCCGAGCGCGCGGACGCCGACGTGTTCGGCCCCGCCGATCCGACTCCGCAGGACGTCGAGACGTTCTGGAACGAGGTGGACGAGATCGTGGGAGGGCTCGGGAAGGACGCCGGCTTCTGGAAGCGCATCAAGGCGCGCCTGAGCATGCGCTCGCTGCTCGGCGGGACCGCGATCTCGAGCGGCCTGCAGAATCTGAAGGAGGCGGCGACCGCGCGCGTGCGCCGCGAACCTGGCACCATCGAAGACAGCACGCCGCCGCCGTCCTCGGAGAGGGAGACCCCATGACGCAGCCCGCGCTCGACCAGATCGCGCCGATCTCCCGCCGCGCGATCGCCTACCTCATCGACGCCCTGATCGCGGGCGGGCTGGGCGTCGTGCTCGGCGGAGCACTGATCCTCGCCTCCACACTGTCGGGAAGCCTCGAAGCGTCGATCATGACGCTGTTCATCGGCGGCCCGATCGTGGGGCTGCTGCTGCTCGCCTGGTTCATCGTCTACACGCTCATGCAGGCAGGCGCCGGCTCGATCGGCATGCGGTCGCAGGGTCTGCGGCTGGTGTCGGCAGCGGACGGGACGCCGCTCGGGTTCGGCCGCAGTCTGCTCCGCAACATCATCTTCGGTCTCGCCGCCGCCATCGTCGTCGGATACTTCAGCCCCCTGTTCGACGGCTCAGGGCGCTTCCAGGGGTGGCACGACAAGGTCGCCTCGTCGCTCATGCTGGATGCGCGGATCCCTGCGCCCGAGCCGGTCGTCGAGGAGGCGCCGGAGCCGCCGGCGCCGCCGCTGCTCCCGGCGCCGTCGTTCGAACGGCTTCCTCCCGCGCCCATGCCGGGCTTCGCCCCCGCGGCGCCGGCGGCCCCGACGACCGCCCCGACGCCGGATGCGGCGCCCGTGGCACGCGACTTCGCCGCCCCCGCGCAGGATTCCGGCATGATCGCGTACGTCCCCGGCATCACCCAGGACGCTCCGCCCTCCCGTCGCTCCGCGCGGTCCGAAGCAGACGCCGCGGCTCCGTCGCCCGCGCCCGCAGCTCCTCCCGCGCCCGCCGTTCCGGCGCCGGTCGCCGAACCTCCCGCGGCCGCTGTCCCGGCGGCGCCGCCGGTTCCTCCGGCTCCGCCCGTCCCGCCCGCTCCGGCGGCAGGCCCCGCTGCGGCGGCAGCCCCCGCGTCCGCTCCCTCGGCCCCGGCCGGCGCGCCGGCCCCCGCTGCACCCGTCGCTGCCGCACCGACACCGGAGCCGGCCGATGACCTGGAGGAGACGCGGATCAGCATCCCGGGGCACCGGCTGGTGTTCACCTGGGATGACGGCACGCGCATCCCCGTCTCCCGCCGCACGGTCTTCGGACGCAACCCCGCCCCGGAGGAGGGCGCGCTGGTCGTGCCGGTCCGGGACGAGACGCTCTCGCTGTCGAAGACGCACTTCGAGGCCGCCGCCGAGACCTCGGGGGGATGGGTCGTCGACCGGCACTCGACGAACGGACTCACGATCGTCCGCGACGGTCAGCGCTTCGCGTGCCCCGCAGGTCAGCGTGTGCCGATCAAGCTGGGAGACGTGATCGAGATCGGCGACCGCGTCGTCATGGTCGGAGGATACGCATGACCGTCCCTCTCGTCGTCGCCACAGGAGCGGCGACCCACTCCGGGCTCCGGCGTCCGCTCAACGAGGACTCCTACATGGCGAGCTCGCCGCTGTTCCTCGTCGCCGACGGCATGGGCGGACACGAGGCGGGGGAGCGCGCGAGCGCCACCGTCATCGACGAGTTCGCTCGCCACATCGGCCGGGAGGACCTCGAGCTCGAGGACCTGCTCGACACCCTGGCTCGGGCTCGGCTCGCGGTCGAGGCGCTGTCCGGAGCCGCGAACGGCCGCGCCGGAACCACGCTCAGCGGCGTCGTGGTCGCCTCGGTCGAGGGCATGGGGTACTGGCTCACCGTGAACATCGGCGACTCCCGCACGTACCGCTTCGCCGATGGCGAGCTCGAGCAGATCAGCGTCGACCACTCGGTCGTGCAGGAGCTGATCGAGGCGGGCGAGCTCACCGCGGCGGAGGCCGCGACGGACCGTCGCCGGAATATCATCACGCGCGCGATCGGGGCGAGCAGCACCGGCGACGCGGACTACTGGCTCTTCCCCGCCGAGCTCGGCGACCGGATGCTCATCTGCTCGGACGGGCTGACCACCGAGGTCTCCGACGCGCGGATCGAGCAGATCCTCGGATCGGAGCCCGACCCGCAGCGTGCCGCCGACATCCTCGTCGACGAAGCGGTGCAGGCGGGCGGGCGGGACAACGTGACGGTCGTGGTCGTGGATGCCGTCTCCGTCGCGTCGCGGCGCGGTGCCCTGCTCCAGACCGACGACATCGACGCCGACACGCGCCCGCGCGAGGCCGCAGCAGGAGGGGTTCGCTGATGCAGACGATCTACCGACCGGGACAGTGGTACCTGATCGTGATCCCCGGAGCCCTGGTGGCGCTGCCGCCGGACGCCCCCGGCGACACGGTCGCCGAGCTGTGGGAGCGGCTTCCCCAGGAGCGGAGCCTCGCGACCGTCATCGACGTGCTCACCACGCGACTCGCGGGATCCTTCGCCGACATGCCCTCGTTCGTGGCTGCGGTGCTGGAGGGGACGGACGCCCGCATCGCGGTGCGCGGCCCGCTCACGGTGCAGGTCACCGGCGCCGACGCGCAGGAGCAGAGATTCTCCGGCGCCGAGGTCACGACGTGGAGCGAGCGGTTCGTCCCCGCGGTCTCGACGATGGAGATCACCATCGACGACGACGCGCCGGCCACAGCCCTCCCCGTGCAGAGCGGGATCGTCTTCGCGGCCGCCGTGAGCGCCGAGATCGAGCCCGCAGACGCGGAAGCGGCTCCGCTCACCGCCGGTCCCGTCCCGGTGATCGACCGCAACGACGCGGCCGGCGCATCCGCCACGGACACCGGCGTTCCGGCCGTTCCGGCACCGCCGACCCCGGCTCCTGTGGTCGACGTGCCCGTCCCTGCCGCCGTGCCGCCTGCTGCGCCGGCGGTCGTCCCGGTGCCTGTGCCCGACGCGGACTCCGCGCCCGGTGACGGGATCGTCGACGCCACGCTGGTGCCGAGCGAGGCGACCTTCGCGCCGCCCGCCGACGAGTTCGATCACCTGTGGGGGGAGACCGTGCACACCCCGATCGAGGACGCGGCGGTCCGACCGAGCGAGGAGCCGGAGGCCCCCGCCGCGGAGGCCGAGGCGCCGAGCGGCGATCACGACGGCGCCACGATCTCCGCGGAGGAGCTCCGCAGCATCCGCCAGACGGCACCGCCCGCACCCGACGCACCCACCGAGGTCATCCCGGTCGAAGCTCCGGCGGCGCCGGCGTCGACCGGGCGCATCCGGGTCTCATCCGGGCAGGTGGTCGCGCTCGATCGGACGGTCATCATCGGGCGTCGTCCGCGGTCCACGCGGGCGAGCGGCGCCAATCTGCCGCACCTGATCGCGGTCGAGAGCCCACAACAGGACATCTCCCGCAGCCACCTGGAGATCCGGCCGGAGGGTGACACGGTCGTCGTCATCGACCTGCACACGACGAACGGATCGACCCTGCTGCGGCCGGGAGCCGACCCGATGCGCCTGCACCCCGGCGAGCAGACGCTCGTCCTGTCGGGTGATGTGGTGGACCTCGGCGACGGGGTGACCGTCGCCTTCGAGGACCTCCCGTGAATCGCCGCCCCTCGCCGCCGCCGGCCCTCCCCGGCTTCACGTATGTCGAGCCGCTGGGCACGGGCGGGTTCGCCGATGTGTTCCTGTACGAGCAGGAGATGCCCCGGCGACGCGTCGCGGTCAAGGTGCTCCTCGCCGACCGCATCTCCAGCGGTGCCGCCCAGGAGTTCGCCGACGAGGCGAACGTCATGGCGATGCTCTCGACGCATCCGGCGATCGTCACGATCTATCAGGCCGGCGTCGCCGGCGACGGACGCCCGTACCTGGTCATGGAGTACTGCCCGCGTCCGAACCTGCAGATCCGCTCGCGCAAGGAGCCCTTCTCGGTCGCCGAGGCCCTGCGCGTCGGCATCCAGGTCGCCGGTGCCGTGGAGACCGCGCACCGGGCGGGCGTCCTGCATCGCGACATCAAGCCCGCGAACATCCTCGTCACGGAGTACAACCGTCCGGCCCTCACCGACTTCGGCATCGCCTCCACGACCGGCGCGACCGGAGAGTCCTCGGGGATGTCGATCCCGTGGTCGCCGCCGGAGTCGTTCGCCGAGCCGCCGCAGAGCGGTCCGCGCACCGACGTCTGGGCGCTGGGCGCCACGCTCTACACGCTGCTGGCGGGCCGTTCACCGTTCGAGCGCCCGGGAGAGCGCAATTCCAGCGCCGACCTGATCGAGCGCATCGAGCGGGCCGCGCTGCCCTCTCTGGCGCGGCCGGACTCACCCGACAGCCTGCAGCGGCTCCTCGAGCGCGCGATGGCGAAGAATCCCGACGACCGGTTCCCGAGCGCGGTGGCCTTCGCCCGCGCCCTGCAGAAGGTGCAGATCGAGCTCTCCCATTCCGTGACGCCGATCGACATCGTCGACGACCACCCGCCGGCGGATGACCTCGAAGACGACGGCGACGGCCTCACCCGCGTGCGGGAGATCGTCAGCATCGACCCCGGGATGCACGGAGCCACCCGGCCCTCCGCGCTGACGCAGCCGAAGGGACCGTCGGTCGCTGTCCCGGACGCCCCGCGCTTCGACATGCCGGCGCGGCCGGAGCCGTCCGTCGAGCAGACGCAGCGACGCACGCCGCGGTCGGCAGCGGACGCGCCGGTCGCGCCGTCGCCTGCACCGTCCGTCGTGCTGCCGACGCCGGAAGACCGCGATGACCGGACGATCCTGCGTCCTCCGCAGGTCGTGCAGCCCGAGGCGCCGGTCTCACCGGCCGTCGCCCCGACGCCCGCCGCCGCCCCGGTGGCAGCCGTGGAGGAGCGCTCGCCGCGGAGTCGGAAGGGACTGTGGATCGGACTGGCCGCCGCGGCCGTCGTCATCGTCGTGGGAGGAATCGTCGGCCTGAACGCCCTCGTCGCCGGCCTCGAGCCCCAGCCCGACCCGGAGAGCAGCGAACAGGCGGTCGACCCGCAGGATCCGGTGTCCGACGCGGTTCCCCGCGTGACGGACGTCGCCGGAACGCGGGCGGGGGACCAGGTCACGTTCACCTGGACGAACCCCGACCCGCGCGAGGGCGACAGCTACATCTGGACCGAGACCGGGGGCGCGTCCGACAGCGCCGTGAAGCAGGCCGCCGACGAGACGGTCACATTCGCACCGGCCTCCCCGGGCGAGGTGTGCATCGAGGTCATGCTGCGTCGCGATGACGGTCGCGCGTCCGAACCGACCACGGGGTGCGTCCGATGACCGCGCCGGCGGGGGTGACGGTCGAGTTCGCCGGGGAGTACTTCCCCATCGAGCCCGGCCGTCGATTCGTCGTCGGCCGCGAGGGCGACCTCGAGCTCGACGACAACCTCTTCCTGCATCGCCATTTCCTGGAGATCAGCGACGGCGAGGGACTGTGGTGGCTGGCCAACATCGGCACGAGGCTCACCGCCACGGTCACCGACTCGGCCGGCGGTGTCCAGGCCAGGCTCGCGCCCGGCGCCCGCCTCCCGCTGGTGTTCGAGACGACCACCATCGTGTTCAGCGCGGGCCCGACCACCTATGAGCTCGTGCTGCACGCCGCGGAGCCCACCTTCCGGGCGACGCAGCGCGAGCACGACGACGGCGGCGCCTCGACCATCGGCGACGTGCCGCTCACCCTGAGCCAGAAACTGCTGATCCTCGCGCTCGCGGAGCCGCAGCTGCGTCGCGACGGCACCGGCATGAGCGAGATCCCGTCGTCGGCGAAGGCCGCGGAGCGCCTCGGCTGGACGGTGACGCGCTTCAACCGGAAGCTCGACAACGTGTGCGACAAGCTCGACCGGATCGGCGTGCCCGGCATGCGCGGCGGGCAGCGCAGCTTCGCGACGAACCGGCGGGCACGACTGGTCGAGCACGTCATCGCCTCGCGCATGGTGAGCAAGGACGACCTCCCGCTGCTGGATGCCCCGCAGCCGAGTGAGGCAGAGGGAGACAACGAGTGAAGGTACGGCTGACCCTGCTGCGCCAGGGCGCGGCATCCAGCGACATCGAGGTCACGGCCGAGAACACCGCGACGATCGGCGAGATCGCGGCGATGATCGTGCGCGCGGACCCGCTCGGATCCTTCGCGCACGCCGACCCCACCGCGGTCACTCTCGAGGCGTACAGCTCGGTGGTGTCGGGACCGGGGGATCTGCTCGCCCCCGAGTCGACCTTCGCGCACGTCGGCCTCGCCCACGGCGCGACCGTCCGCGTGGTGCCCGCGTCCTACGAGCAGCGTCCGGTGGTCGGACGCATGGAGGTCGGAGCCGGTCCGGGCGCGCGGTCGATCGCGCTCACCCGAGGCACCATCGTGCTCGGTCGCGACGAGTCCTGCGATGTCGTGATCGACGACCCGCTCGTGTCCAAGCGCCACGCCCGGCTCGAGATCGGCGACCGGGTCGAGCTCATCGACCTGAACTCCGCCAACGGGATCATCATCGACGGCGCCTCCGTGGTGCGTCTCGTCGCAGCGGACGGCGAGCTCGCCGTGGTGCTGGGCGACACCCCCGTCCGCGTGAAGGTGGAGGCGGGGTCCACCGCGCCCACCACGGTCGAGGCCTCGATCCGCCAGGTCGAGTTCGTGCGCTCGCCGCGCGTGGAGGAGCGCTACCTCGGCGAGGACCTCGACGGCACCGACCTGCCCGTCCCCGCGCGCAAGCAGCCCTTCCCCCTGCTCACGCTGGTCGCCCCGCTGCTCATGGGCGGTGCGATGTACGCGGTCACCCAGAACCTCCTCTCGATCATGTTCGTCGCGCTGTCGCCGCTGCTCATGATCGGCACCTGGCTGACGACGAAGAACCAGCAGAAGCAGGAGCTGGAAGAGGACAAGAAGCGCTTCGAGGAGCAGCTGGAGCGGCTCGACGCTCGGCTGCGGAGCGAGCGGGAGCGCGAGATCGACGTCCGTCGCCGCGAGGTGCCGCTGCTCCGCGAGGTCAGCGACGCCGCGCTCGCCGCAGGTCCCCTGGTGTGGACGCGTCGCACCGAGCACTGGTCGTTCCTGCACGTGCGCCTCGGCATCGGCGACACCGCCTCCCGCAGCTCGGTGAAGGATTCGAACGGCCGCGATCGCGCCATCCCCGAATACGTGGAGAAGCTCGACGCCGTGGTCGACGCCACGCGGATCGTGCCCCAGGTGCCGATCCTGGAGGACCTCACCGACGTCGGTGCCCTCGGCATCGCCGGTCTCGGCGGACGGTCCACGGGCTATGCCCGCGCTCTGCTCGCCCAGCTCACGGGGCTGCACGCCCCGGCCGACGTCGGCGTGGTCGGACTCTGGGGTCCGCGCTGGGGTGCCCAGCTGGCCGATGCCAAATGGCTGCCGCACGCCTGGTCGGCGCAGGCGGTGCTCGGCGTGCAGCCGATCGGCGACGGCCCGACCTCCGCCGGGCAGATCGTCGCGCGGCTCGAGGAGCTCATCGCGACACGCTCGACCCGCAACGGCGACGCCGTGGAGCTCGGCGCGCTCGAATCCGAGAAGGCGGCGACGAACAGCGGATCGAAGGTCGGCGAGGACTCGCGCAGCCGCCACGACTCCGTCCCGAAGCCGGCCATCGTCGTGCTCATCGCCCCGGACGCCCCCGTCGACCGCGGGCGTCTCATCCAGCTGTCCGAGCGCGCCGCGATGCGGGGGATCTTCCCGGTGTGGCTCACCGAGGACGCCGCCGCCCTGCCGGCCTCCTGCCGCACGTTCGTCGAGCTCGGCGCGACCGACAGCGCCCACTTCGTGCGGCTCGGCGAGGTCGTCGAGAACCTCGCCGTCGACGAGCTCACCCGCGAGCAGTTCGCCGTCTTCGCCCGAGCCCTCGCGCGCCTGACCGACGCCGGAGAGGTCGCGCTCGACCGCAGCGACGTGCCGCGCACGATCTCGATGCTCCACCTGCTCGGCCGCGACATGGCGACGCAGCCGGAGAGCGTGGTCGACCGCTGGACGCAGAACGACTCCCTCCACTCCCGCCGCAAGAGCGGATCCGCGCGACGGTACCAGCCGAAGCTGCGCGCCCTCGTCGGTGCCGGGGCCGAGGGGGCGCTGCAGCTCGACCTTCGCCAACAGGGTCCGCACGCCCTCGTCGGCGGCACCACAGGCTCGGGCAAGAGCGAGTTCCTGCAGGCCTGGGTGCTGGGCATGGCGACCGAGTACAGCCCGGAGCGCCTGACATTCCTCTTCGTGGACTACAAGGGCGGTTCGGCCTTCGCCGACTGCGTGAGCCTGCCGCACTGCGTCGGCATCGTGACCGACCTGAACGAGCACCTCGTGCGCCGCGTGCTCGTGAGCCTCCGGGCGGAGCTGCACTACCGGGAGCACCTGTTCAACCGGAAGAAGGCCAAGGACATCCTCGAGCTGGAGCGTGCCGGCGACCCGCAGGCGCCACCCGCCCTGGTGCTCGTGATCGACGAGTTCGCGGCGCTCGCCAAGGAGGTCCCCGAGTTCGTGGACGGTGTGATCGACATCGCCCAGCGGGGCCGGTCCCTCGGCATCCACCTCATCATGGCGACGCAGCGACCGGCCGGCGTCATCAAGGACAACCTGCGCGCCAACACCAACCTCCGCGTGGCGCTGCGCATGGCGGACGAGACCGACAGCAACGACGTGATCGGCACGAAGGACGCGGCGCTGTTCGACCCGGGAACGCCCGGTCGCGGTATCGCGAAGACCGGTCCCGGCCGCATGACGCTCTTCCAGTCCGCCTACTCCGGCGGATGGAGCCTCGGCGAGAGCGACGGGGTCGACGTCGCGATCACGGCGTTCGGCACCACGGATCAGGGTCCGTGGGAGCTGCCGATCGACGAGAACGCGGTGGTCGTCGACGAGGATCTCGGGCCGAACGACCAGCAGCGACTCGTCAGCACCATGGTGCTCGCCGCGCAGGCCGCGCAGGTCGAGAAGCCGCGCCGGCCGTGGCTGGACGAGCTCGCCCCGACGTTCGACCAGCTGAAGCTCCCGCAGCGCACCGACGCCGCCCTGCTGCTCGGAGTCGTCGATCAGCCGGAGCGTCAGGAGCAGGTGCCGTTCCACTTCCTGCCCGACACCGAGGGCCACATGGTCATCTACGGCACCAGCGGCTCGGGCAAGAGCGCCGCCCTGCGCACCCTCGCCGTGTCGGCTGGCATCACCCCGCGCGGCGGCCCCGTGCAGGTGTACGGCCTCGACTTCGGCTCCGGGGCGCTGCGCATGCTGGAACCGCTGCCGCACGTCGGCTCGGTCATCTCCGGGGACGACGCCGAGCGCGTCGCCCGCCTGTTCGCCACGCTGCGCAGTGAACTCGACCGGCGCGGCGACGCATACTCCGCGGTGGGCGCGGCGACGCTCACCGAGTACCGGGCGCTGTCGGGCAAGTCCGACGAGCCGCGCATCGTCGTCCTCATCGACGGCTTCGCCGCGTTCCGCAACGACTACGAGGCCGTGATCGGTCGCACGGACACATACAACGCGCTGCAGGAGGTGCTCTCGGACGGCCGCGCGGTCGGCATCCACGTCGTGCTGTCCGCCGACCGGTTCCAGAGCATCCCGAGCGCGCTGAACGCGATGCTGCAGCGCCGGGTGGTGCTGCGCATGGCCGACACCGACGCCTACAACATCCTCAACGTCCCCAAGGATGTGCTGACCCCGGAGTCCGTTCCCGGGCGGGCGATCGTGGGCGAGAACGAGGCGCAGATCGCGATCATCGGCGGCACGCGCAGCATGAAGGAGCAGTCGCTGGCGATCGAGCGGATGGCGGCCTCGATGTCGCGCCGCGGCGTGCCCGACGCCCCTCCGGTGCGGGCGCTGCCGCTCAGCTACCGCCTGGACGACGTGCCGGCCACGATCGGCGATCAGCTCGTCGTCGGTCTGTCGGATGCCGACCTCGGGCCCTTCGGGATCGAGCCGACCGGCACCTTCGTGATCGCGGGGCCGCCCGCCAGCGGCAAGAGCAATGCGCTCGCGGCGATCACGCAGCAGGTGCTCCGGGCCCGTCCCGACACGCCGACGCTCTTCCTCGGCTCCACCCGGTCGCCCGCGCGGCACGCCGTGTCGTGGACCGCGACCGCCGCGGACGGCATCAGCGGCACCGCCGCGGTCGCCGCGATCGTGGAGAAGGCGGAGCAGGGCCTGAAGCCGGTCGTGGCCGTCGAGGGCGTCGCCGAGTTCGCGTCGTCGCTGTTGGAGATGCCGCTGTCGGACCTCGTCAAACGAGCCACCCGCGGCGAGCTGCTGCTGCTGTTCACGGGCGACACGAGCGAGTGGACGAGCAACTTCGGACTCCTCGGCGAGATCAAGCAGGCCCGACGCGGAGTCGTCCTGCAACCCGAGACCATCGACGGCGAACTCGTGCTGAAGTCGCCGCTGCCGCGCATCGGACGCGGCGAGTTCCCGGTGGGTCGTGCGGTGCTCGCGCAGCGCGGCAAGGTCGTCCGCGTGCAGTTCCCGCTTGTGATCCCGGAGACCGTCTGATCCGGCGTGTCGCGATGATGGGGACTTCTCCCCATTTGCACGCGGCATCCGCTTCGTTAGTCTCGAAGAACAAGAACACCTCCGGCACCCGCCGGGGCGACCGGAAGGTAACACCATGACGAACCTCAAAGTCAGCTACGCCGACATGAAGGACGCTGCTGGCCGTCTCCGCACGGGCCAGCAGGACATCGAGACCCAGCTGAAGAACCTCCGCGCCTACGTGTCGGAGCTCGTCTCGGGCGGCTTCGTGACCACGTCGGCGTCGGGCGCGTTCGACGCCTCGTACGCGCAGTTCAACCAGGGCGCCACCGCGACCATCGCCGGTATCGAGGGCATGGCCCGCTTCCTCGACGTCGCAGCCCAGTCGCTGCAGTCGACGGACGAGCAGCTCGCGGCGCAGATCCGCCAGTAACGCTTCAGCGAGAAGAGGGGATGCCGATCCGGCATCCCCTCTTCTGCGTCCTGGTGCCGATCAGTGAACGGCGGCGGCGGCGTCGGCCAGGTGGCGCGCGTTGTGGTTCAGGACCTTCACGATGATCCCGTGACGGCGGAGCTCGGCGACCGTGCGGGCGCCCTCCTCGCTGTTCCGCCCGAGCGCGGCGATCGTCGCGACCACGAGCACGTCGCCGGGGTTCAGCGTGTTGATGAGGCGGGAGAGGCGGTCGCTCCAGCTCTCCAGGATGTCGGGCGCCGGGTGACGGAATCCCTCGATGGGGACCCCGAAGCGCGTGAGGTCGGCGCGCTGCTCCACGATCGAGGGCATGTCGTCGCGGGAGACGACCAGGCCGACCAGGCGGGAGCCGTCGGGGCGGGCGAGCCAGAAGTTGCGGTTCTCCTGCAACTCGGTGAAGCACTTGGGGCACTCCGCCGCGGCGTGCGGAAGGTGCAGCGGGCTCGTCAGGGTCTCATCCGCGGCATTCCTCGCTACAGGATCGATCGTCTCGCTCATCGGCGCACCTCCACCTCACTCCACCTCCATTGTGCCCTGTCCGCCCCCTCCGTGCAGGCCACCCGCATCGTCACGGTCTCCGCGAACACCTTCCGCCGAGTGCACGGGCTCCCGCCGAGTGCACGGCTTGCGCTCGCGGTCAAGCCGTGCACTCGACGCGATGCCGTGCACTCGGCCATCGGCACTCTGTCATCACGGCGACTTCACGTCGTCGGTGCGCATTCCTCAGGGCGTGCCGCTGTTGGCGGCGCTGGTGATCTCGGCTTCCTGCGTCTCGAAGGCGGTCGCCGCATCGCGGGCGACGACGCCGGCGCCGGCGGTCATGCTCTGCAGCTGCAGCAGTGTGCCCTTGGCCCACATGGCCCAGGTGTCGGCGGCGGCGGAGACGGCCGAGCTCCCGCAGGCGCCGAGGGCGAGGTCCACGTCCAGGCTCAAGCCCCATGCGGTGCTCTGCAGGGTGCTGCCGGTCGCGCCGACGGCTTCGGAGTCGAACTGGAGGTCGGTCATGACGGCTCCTTCACATCGTCCGGAGAGTAGGTCTCGCTGGGGTCCGGCTGCGGGTCGAAGAGACCGATGCTGACACCGTCGAGGTCGCACTCCTCGAGCTTGAGGGCGGCGCCTTCCGAACGACGCTCGCCGCCATCGCGCATGACCACCCGGAATTCGGCCACCTGCCCCTGAAGCTCGGTGGGCGCGGTGGGCTTGTCGGCGGTGAGTACCCAGTCCTGGGCCTGGCACATCCGCACGATGGCCTCGCCGTCGGTCTCCTCGACATCGAGGGGGATCATCGGAGTGGGGCCGGGTGAGGTGAAGTGGCGGTTTCCCTTCGCGGCGCTCGTCTGGGCGGACGAGAAAGCCTTGATCGCCGAAGAGGAGGTGGTCGAACGGAGCTCTTCGCTCGTGTAATCACGGGTGACGAGCGCGGTGTTCAGTGCGAGATCGGAGGCACGCACCGCTTCGACCCACGGGTCGCTCTCCCATTCCCCGGAGGGAGGGCCGCTCTGCCACGTGACCTCGGGCGCCTCAGCAGCAGGAGTGCACCCGGCGAGGGCGATCCCCATGACGGCAAGACCGATTGCTGCGTGTGCGCGCTTCATTCTGCGTGTCCTTCTGCCCATGACGTGAAGGCCTCCGTACCGATGTCGTAGACCCAGAAGTGCTGCCGGGCGAGCTCTTCCGCCTCCGTGGCGGACAGGCCCTCGGTCATTCCGAGATCGTCCAGCAGCTGCCGGACGCTCTCCATCATCGCGGCCTCGCGACCGGCAGCATTGTTCTCCTGCTCCTGCAACAGTACTTCGTGCGCATTGCCCCACGCAGACGTCGCCTGGCCCTCCGCGAATTCGGTCACCTGGCCGACCACGACATCCTGACCGATGTCGATCAGCGTGCTTCCCCCCTGCACCAGCACGTCGCCGAGGCCGGGGATCGGGATGAGCCCGACAACCGTGCTCACCCCGTCGATGGCCGCCTGCACCGCGGCATCGTGGCGCGTCGCCTCGGCGAGATCAGTGCCGGCTGGTGCGCCATCCAACCAACTCTGCAGGGCGACGACACGTGTGATCGCTTCCTGTGTGAAGTCCGCGTCACCGCGGAGGTCGGCGAGCGTGATCAACGCGTCCTGATACTGCTGCACGGAGGCGGTGATCGCCTGCGCTCCGGCCGAGGACGTCTCGCCGTCGGACCAGGAGGCCGTGCCGAGCAGCTGGGCGAGCTGATCCGGGGATACATCCGGGATGGTTCGCTCAAGGTCGGTGCCGATGAGAATGGTCTGGATCGAGTCGCGCGTTCCCGAGAGGTCGTCGGATTCGGTGGCCGCCTCGGCGAAGTACGGCATCGAGAGCGAGATGCCCTCCGCGAGACGCACCTGGCCGATGCTGGTGAGATTCTCCGGCAGGAACGACTCGTTCTCGATGAGGGAACGCACCACGTCAGATGTGAGGGCAGCCACGCGCTCCCACGTCTCCGGGTTGTACGTGTGCGTGGCATCCGCGGGGCCGCCGGCCGCCTGCTGGGCACCTGCCCACAGGGCGCTCGGGCCTTCGAAGCCGTCTCCGGTGGTGTTCGCGCTCCAGTCGCGCTCACCGAACCAGTAGTCCACACGTCCCGTGCCGAGGTCGCCATCACCGAACGGGTCGTCGTCGGTCGAGGTGAGCCAGTCGAGCGCGGCGTCGGGGTAGGTGCCGAGGGTGGAGAAGATGCGGCCGGCCAGGTCGTCGACGCGGTTGCCGTCGAGGCCGGTCTGCTCGCCCTCCAGGAACGCGAGGGTGCGACCGCCGGCGTTCGGGGAGAAGTCCGTCCAGTTGCCGTACTGCATGCTCGACGGGTCGCGTTCGATGCGGTCGATCTCGTCGGCCATCGCGACGGTGAGGTTCACGCCGAGCGGGTGGTTCTTCTCGTCGGAGAACAGGAAGCCGATCGCGGCGACGGCGCCGCCCACGCTCGACGACGCACCGGTGAGCATGCTCTCGGCGAAGTCGCTCGACGTGGAGGGCATCCAGATCTGCGAGCCGGTGGAGAGGCCGCCCCGGATCGAGGTCGCCAGCGCGAGGGCGGTCGCTCCGGCGAGGCCGTCGACCATGACCGCGTCGCCGAGGTTGTCGATCATCGAGACGGTGTTCTCTCCGCCGACCTCGAGGAAGAACTGCGACATGACGAACGTGTCGTCGCCCCACACGTCGAAGAAGTCCTGCATCGCCTGCACGTTCTCGTCGGTGAGGTCGCCCTCGGCGATCTCGTCCGCGACGTTCGCGAAGGCGTCGCCGAGGTTGTCGTACGTCAGATCGTCGATGTCATCGATGCCCGCGAAGTTCAATGCCGACTGCATCGCATCCCATCGCGAGGACGCGGGCGGGGCGAGGGCGGCGACGAGAGCATCGTCGGCCGCCTGGCGCTGCGTGGCGAGCGTCTTGAGCTGGTTCGCCGCAGCGCGCATCTCGGACAGCCCTGGCTTGGTGCCGCTCGGGACGAAGAGGCCGGGCTGCAGGGTGGGGTTCGGGGCGTTGAACGTGTAGGTCGACAGCGGGAAGAGGCTCTCCTCCTGCTCCGCGGCCTTCCAGGTGGCGTATCCGGTCGCGTACGCCTGGTGCGCGGCCGTCGTCGCGACCCGGATCCGATCGACCTCGGTCGCGTAGGCGGTCAGCGCGGTCTGCACCGCGGAGAACTCGGTCTTCAACTCGTCGCACAGGGTCTGCGGCTTGGTCAGGGACGTGCGGAACGCGGCGCCCGCGTCGCCGGCCCAGATCGCCTCCGTGGTGGCCGTGGCCGCGTTCGCCAGCGCCGTACGCACCGTCTCGGTGCCGGTGCTCCGGTTGCTCACCCGCGTCGCCGCATCGTTCGCGGCGCCCGTGCTCCCGCGTCCCGGATGCAGTTCGTCCCACTGTGCCATGTCGTCGCCCCTCCTCGACGGCTCTCCCGTCCGCTGCAAATCTACCGGGGCCGGGGAAAAGTCTGCGATGGGCAGAACTCCCCATGCCCGGGAGAGGTGTCAGAGCAGACCGAGGGATCGCACCGCCTCGCGCTCCTCGACGAGTTCCGCCACGGAGGCGTCGATCCGGGCCCGCGCCCAGTCGTCCACGTCCAGGCCCTCCACCACGCGCCATTGCCCATCGACCGCCTCGACCGGGAACGAGCACACGAGTCCTTCCGGCACGCCGTACTCGCCGCGCGAGACGACGCCCGCCGACGTCCAGTCCTCGGTTCCGCGCACCCAGTCGCGCACGTGATCGATCGTCGCGCTCGCCGCGGACGCGACCGACGACGATCCGCGGACATCGATGATCTCGGCCCCGCGCTTCGCGACGCGCGGGATGAACGTCTGCTCGAGCCAGGCGGGAACGTCGCCGACGATCTGCTCCAGTGCCTCCCGCGCCGGCTTGCCGCCGACGGTCGCGTGCGACACGTCGGGGAACTGCGTCGCCGAGTGGTTGCCCCAGATCGGGACGCGGCGCACGGTGTGCACCGGCGTGCCGAGCGTCAGCGCGAGCTGCGCGCGGGCGCGGTTCTCATCGAGCCGGGTCAGCGCCGTGAACCGGTCCGCCGGCACCCCGTCGGCGGACGCCGAGGCGATCAGCGCGTTGGTGTTGGCCGGATTGCCGACCACGGTCACGCGCACGCCGGACGCGGCGTTCGCGGCGATGGCCGACCCCTGCGGACCGAAGATGCCTCCGTTGGCGGCCAGCAGGTCGCCGCGCTCCATGCCGGGGCCGCGCGGGCGAGCACCCACCAGCAGCGCGAGGTCGCAGCCGTCGAAGCCCACCGCCGCGTCATCGGTCACCTCGACATGTTCCAGCAGCCCGAACGCGCCGTCCTGCAGCTCGAGAGCCGCACCCTCGGCCGCCCCCAGGCCCTGGGGGATCTCCAGCAGCCGCAGCCGCACCTTCTCGTCGGGGCCGAGCAGGTCGCCCGCCGCGATGCGGAAGAGGAGGGCGTAGCCGATCTGCCCGCCCGCGCCGGTGATGGTGATCGTGGTGGTCATGTCCCGAGCCTACGACCGATCGCGCCCGGAGTACCCTCGACGCATGACTTTCAATCCCGACGCCGACCTCTCGGGCAACACCACCCGTCGACGCGGACGCACAGCTGCCATCGCCGGCGGCACTGGTGTCGGTGTGCTCGGCATCATCGCGCTCATCGCGGGCCCGCTGCTGGGCATCGACCTCACCGGGCTCCTCGGCGGCGGAGCTCCCAGCGGCGGCGGCGGGCCGGTCGGCGGCTCCGCGATCGAGAACTGCGACACCGGCGCCGACGCGAACGCCGACGTGGACTGCCGGATGGCGGGTGCTCAGCTCGCGCTCGACGCGTTCTGGGCCGACAACGTCGAGAACTACCGCGCCCCGCAGCTGATCGTGGTCGATGGCTCGACGTCGACCGCGTGCGGGACCGCATCGAACGCGGTCGGTCCGTTCTTCTGCCCCGGCGACGAGACCGTGTACATCGACCCGACCTTCTTCCAGCTCATGCAGCAGCAGTTCGGCGCCTCGGCGGGCAACCTCGCGCAGCTGTACATCGTCGGCCACGAGTGGGGTCACCACATCCAGTACATCACCGGGGCCATGGACGACCACCCGAACAACGGGACCGGGCCTGGCAGCAACGGCGTGCGCACCGAGCTGCAGGCCGACTGCTACGCCGGCGCCTGGATCGGGCGGATGTCGGAGCAGACCGACGCCGACGGAGACCGCTACCTCGAGCCGTCGACCGAGGAGCAGCGCATCGACGCGCTGAACGCCGCGTTCGCCGTCGGCGACGACCACATCCAGGAGCAGTCCGGATTCGTGAATCCGGAGAGCTGGACGCACGGCTCGAGCGAGCAGCGGCAGCGCTGGTTCGCGGAGGGGTACGCCAACGGCCTCGACGTCTGCGGGCAGCTCTTCACGCTCGACGAAGGCGAGCTGTAGGCCGGGGGTCCGCTCGGTATCAGATAGCGTGGATCCGGCAGGACCGCACGACAGGCTGGGGGGTCTATGGACGAGAAGACGGCGGGGCTCTATCCGGAGATCGAGCCGTACGAGACGGGGGAGCTGCTCGTCGGCGACGGGCACCGGGTGTACTGGGAGGTCAGCGGCAACCCGGAAGGGAAGCCCGTGGTGTTCCTGCACGGCGGTCCCGGCAGTGGGACAGCGCCCTGGCAGCGGCGCTTCTTCGACCCCGCGGCCTATCGCATCGTGCTCCTCGACCAGCGCGGCTGCGGACGCAGCACGCCGCACGCGAGTGCGTCGGACGCGGACCTGCGCCACGTCACGACCGCGCACCTGATCGCCGACCTCGAACTGCTGCGCAAGAACCTCGGCATCGAGCAGTGGCAGGTGTTCGGCGGATCGTGGGGCAGCGCCCTGGCGCTCGCCTACGCCCAGGCGCACCCGGCCGCGGTCAGCGAACTGATCCTGCGGGGCGTCTTCACCCTGCGCCGCGTGGAGCTGGAGTGGTTCTACGAGGGTGGGGCGGCGGCGCTGTTCCCCGATCGCTGGGAGGAGTTCATCGCCCCGATCCCGGTGCTGGAACGCTCGCGCATGATCGAGGCGTATCACCGACGACTGTTCGACCTCGACCCCGCCGTGCATGAGCCGGCCGCTCTGGCCTGGGCCGCGTGGGAGGCTGCGACGGTGACGCTTCGGCCCGATCCGCAGCAGATGAAGGACATGGCGGACCCGCGCAGGGCCGTCGCTTTCGCGCGCATCGAGAATCACTTCTTCGTGCACGGCGGCTGGTGGGAGGAGGGGCAGCTCCTCGCCGGGGTCGACGTCATCCGGCACATCCCCACGGTGATCGTCCAGGGCCGTCACGACGTCGTGACGCCGATGATGACCGCGTGGGAGCTGCACCGCGCGTGGCCGGAGGCCGACTTCCAGATCATCGACGACGCCGGTCATTCCGCGAGCGAGCCGGGCATCAGCGCGGCCCTGCGTGCCGCGACCGACCGGTTCCGTCCGGAGGCGTGACCCGCTCTACGCCCGCAGCGCCTTGGTCAGCGTCTTCAGCAGTCCGCCGACGCCCCCGGTGGCACGGTGCCGCGTCAGGCCCTCGCTCACGGCGGCGCCGGTGCGCGCGGAGACGAACCACGGCGGCTTGGGGAGGATGGTCAGGCGCCCCCCGCCGTTGACGAGCGGCAGCGACCGCGGGAAGGGCCGGAACGGGCCGCGCAGCACCGACCTCTCGACCCGGTCCAGCAGCAGGGCGTTGTGCACCACGCCGAGGCCGCTGCCCACGTCCTGGATCGTGCCGCCGGGGAATGCTCCCCAGGTCAGGGTCGGCGTGATGAAGCCGAACGCGGTCCAGCCGTTGATGGCGATCGAACCGTAGTGCAGGGCGGTGATCGCGCGTTCGAAGCCGCTGCCGAGCGCCTTCTCCGTTGCCGGGTCGATCAGCAGGTTCGCGCCCAGCGTGCCCTGCAGTCTCTCGTTCGCGTGGGCGACGGCGGCGTCCAGGAACTCCTGCCCGGTGCCGGGGAGCGCCACCACGCCGAGCACCGGCGCGAAGTACTCGGTGTTCTCGAGGGCGGTCGGGTCGTCGGTGTCGTCGATCTCCACCAGCAGGCGATCCCCGAGCACCAGGGCGTCGGGGTAGTCGTCCGTGGCCGTCTGCATGCGGGCCGGAGACCCGGGGTACCAGATCGGGCGCTCCGGCGCGTTGGCGTACGCCCGGCGCAGGGCGGCACGGAAGGCGTCGGCCTGGTCCCAGTCCGACGACATGATGACGACCTGTCCGGCGATGCAGTTGTGCCCGCAGTTCTGCAGCCGCATGGTCGCGATGTGCTCGGCCTGGTAGGCGAGGTCGGCGGCGGTCCACGCCCCGGGGACCACGATGATGGGGGACACGCCGCCGAGCTCCGCCGTGATGGGCTTCTTCAGCAGCGGACGGTTCTCCCGTCGCCGACGCTTCGTCGTCGCGGCTCCGTCGCCCTTCGACGGCCCCCACACGATGGTGTCGAACGTGGCCGCCGAACCCGTGATGTGCACGTGCGCGATGTCGGGGTGCTGGGTCAGGTGGGCGCCGGCGGCCGGCCCCCCGCGGACGATGCGGAGGAACCCGGGTTCGATGAGGGCGGCGAGGGCGCGCTTGTACACCGGGACGAGCGGGTCCTGTGTGGGGTTCACCTTGAGCAGTGCGGTGCGGTTGTGGGCGAGCAGCTCGTAGAGCACGTCGAGCACGGGGATGGAGGTGACGTTGCCGGCGCCGAGCACCAGACCGACCCCGCCGGAGTCGCCGGGGGTGCGCTGTGCCAGGCCGGCCGCGGCACGGGCCGTGCTGGGCGTGACGCCGGGCTCCAGCCAGACCTCTCCCGTGAAGCCCGACAGCAGGAAGCGATCGATGCCGGTCAGGGGGAACGCGTGCACGCGGGTCCGCCCGCCGGGGGCGCGATCGACCCGGATCCCGTCGAGGGGATTGGTGCCCTCGGCGAGCCGCTTCAGGGTCTCGATGTAGGCATCGAGCGCGCCGAGGACGCTGTACGGGCCGCTGAGCCACTCCTCTCCCCGGAGGGGGTGCCCGGCATCGAGCCCCTTGGACGCGGCGGCGGTGTTCGCCCAGTCCTCGGCCGTCGCGGCGACCCCGCTGCGCACGGCCCGCAGCAGCGTCACCCGCTGAGCGAGCGTCAATGCCGACCAGGTGAGTGCTCCGGTCGCGAGGTCGCGGATCGCCGCGTCGAGACGGTCGCGTTCCGCCTCGCTGAGAGCCGGCGTCTCGGGCTTCGAGGCGGTCGTCGCGGGGGCCGTGTCGGTGGGCGTGGTCGCAGAAGTCATCGGCGTCTCCTTCGGACGGGATCCCAGCTTAGGCGTCGGAGGTCATCGGCGCCTCGATGTCGTCCCGCCGCAGACGGTACCCCCGCAGCGTCAGCAGACTGGCGATCATGAGCAGCGCGGGGAGGACGCTGAAGCTCAGGACGATGCCGGCGATGGCCGCGTCCGGCTGATCCACGGTCTCCCCGGCGACGGTGGAGACGTACCCGGTGGCGGCGAGCGTCAGCGACACCGCGGTGGCGCCCAGAGCGAAGCCGATGGTCTCGCCGGCGGTCCAGATCCCCGTGAACGTGCCGGCCTGTCCGGTGCCGCTGGTGCGCTCGTCGTGCGTGATGACATCGGGCAGCATCGCCATGGGCAGCGACTGGAGGCCCGCGTAGGCGATGCCGGCGACCGCGACCGAGGCGTAGATCCAGGGGCCGGGCGCCCACACCGCGAGGACGAGCGAGGCTGCGGCGATCGTGAACAGCACGCTGGCGCCGGCGAACGCCCGCTCCTTTCCGAGCCGACGGGCGATGAGCGTCCAGCCCGGGGTGGCCAGCAGTGCCGGGCCGACGAGGGCGACGAACACGAAGGTCACCGCGTCCTCGGATCGGAGCACCCAGGTCGCGACGTACTGGGCTCCGGCGAGCATCGTGCCGGTCGCGAGCGCCTGCAGCACGAAGGTGCCCAGCAGGGCGCGGAACGGCTGGCTGCGCCCGAGCGCGCGGAAGCCCGACATGTACTGATCGCGCCACGTGGAGGGGATCGTCTCGGCCTCGCGTCCGGACGACATCCGTCGAGCCGCAGCCGCAGCCGTGCGGGACGCGATCAGCATCCCGACGCCGATCACGATCCCGGAGGCGATGCCCATCAGCAGGTACCCGGTCACCGGGTCGTCGCCGGCGTTGCGCAGAGCAGGGCCTCCGGCGCCGAAGAGGAGGATCGCTGCGGTGAGCACCACCACCCGCCAGCCGAGGAGCCGGGTGCGCTCGTCGTAGCTGCCGGTGAGTTCGGCGGGCAGTGCCACGTAGGGCACCTGGAACAGGCTGAACGCCGTCGCCGTGGCGAGGAAGGCGAGCAGCACGCAGATCGCGCCGGCCACCGGACCCCAGGACGGCGGCACGGCGAAGGTCAGCGCGAAGAACGCCGGGAGCGCGAGCCCGCCCGTGACCATGAAGCCGCGGCGGGAGCCGGTGCGGGCGAGCTGCCGATCGGATGCGGCTCCGATCAGGGGGTCGATCAGCACGTCCCAGACCTTCGCCGCGGTCACGATGAGTCCGGCGGCCAGCGCGGCGACACCGAGGTTGTCGGTGAGGAAGTACGTCAGCACCAGACCCGGCAGAGTGGCGTATCCGCCGGTGCCGAGCGAGCCGATCGCGTACAGGGCGACGGTGCGCGCGGAGAGGCGGACGGACGCCCGTTCGGGTCGAGCTTCGGTGCTCATCGCGCCAGTGTAGCGGCGCGCCGAGACGATCAGATCAGCGAGAGCTCGCGCAGCTTCGACTCGACGTCCGCGTTCGACGGCTCGACGTGGTGCGAGGCGTCGGGGTACACCACGACGGGGATGTTCGTGCGTCCCGAGATCTCCTTCGCGACGTCCGCGGCGGCCGGCTCGGCGACCAGGTCGACGTACGTGTAGGCGACGCCGAGCTCGTCGAGCTGCTTCTTCGTGCGGATGCAGTCGCGGCACCAGTCGGCGCCGAACATCGTGATGGTGTCGGAAGCGGGAGCAGTCATACGACCAGCCTACGGCCGCCCGGCGGGGGTGGCGCTGGGAGCGGCCTGTGACGGGAGCGGCTCAGGAGAAGAACCGTCCGAGCGAGGCGGCGACGTCGGGTGCGGCCTCCTCGGCCATGTGGTGGCGGCTGTCGACGCGGTGGCCCCTGACGTCCGTGGCCCAGCCCCGCCAGATCTCGAGCGGGTCCCCGTGCAGCGACTCGAGGTCGTCGTGGGCGGACCAGAGGATGAGCGTCGGCGCGTCGATCCGGCGCCCGGCGCTCCGGTCGGCCTCCTCGTGTTCGCGGTCGACGGTGAGGCCGGCGCGGTAGTCCTCCAGCATCGCCCGCACGACCTCCGGGTCGTGGACCGCCGCCCGCAGCTCCGCATGGTTCGCGGCACCCATGGTCTCGGCGTCGGCCTTCGCGGCGTACCAGGCGTCGGGGTCGGCGTTGATGACGCGTTCGGGGATGTCGGGCTGCGCGAAGAAGAACCAATGCCACCAGCTCGTGGCAAATCGCGCGTCCGCCCGTCGCAGGTGCTCGGTGATCGGGATGCAGTCCATGAGCGCGAGCCGATCGACGCGGTCCGGATGGTCGATGGCGAGTCGGAGCGCGACGTAGCTGCCGCGGTCGTGGCCGGCGAGGTGGAACCGCTCCTGTCCGAGCCGCCGGGCGACCTCGACCATGTCGGCCGCGACCGCGCGCTTCGAGTGCGCCGAGTGATCCGGGACCGGCCGCGGCCCGCGGGAGCGCCCGTAGCCGCGCAGATCGGGGCAGATCACGGTGAAGCCCTGTTCCACGAGCAGGGGCGCCACGCGATGCCAGGTCGCCGAGGTCCGCGGATGCCCGTGCAGGAGCATCACGGCCGGACCGGATCCCCCGTACCGTACGAAGATCTCGGCGTCGCCGGTCGGGATCCGCGCTTCGGCGAACCCGGGGAAGAGCGGCTCCTCGACCGTCATCTGCCCGTGTCCGCCTCGTCGGGCAGGTCGCCGACCGGCATCACGACCACGTCCTGCATCTTCCAGTCGATGTCGGCGATCCCGGCCGCCGCGGCGTCGATGTCCTCCACCGAGACCTTGCTCCGATGCGGCACGACGAACGCCTCGACGTGGAAGACCTGGCCCTGATCGCGCATCCGCACGCCCGCGTCGGCCACCCAGGGTCGGCTGCGCAGGTACGACACGATGTCACGGGCGAGCGGGTGCGGGTTCTTGCTGTCATACGTGCGGGCGCGCTGATCCATGAGGTCGACGATCGCCGTCCTGGTGTTGCGGAAGCCGTCCCAGATGATGCCGAGCGAGATGAACAGGGCCGCCGCGCCGTCCAGCCACCACACCCCGACGCCCACGCCGAGCACGCCGACGATCGATGCCACCGTGGTCTGCCAGTCGGCCTTGGCCATGTCGGCATCGGCGTAGAGGAGCTTGTTGTGCAGGACCGGGGCGAGCTTCGACTTCGCGGGGCCGTACAGGAACACCGGGCCGACGATGACGACGGCCATCACGGCGACCATCAGCCAGCCCAGCCAGATCGTCTGGCCGAACAGCTGCACGGTGCCGATCGTGGGGTGCTCGCCGGCGATGAGTCCTGTGACCGCCTCGATGGCGAGGTTGAGGCCCACCGCGAGGAGGGCCACACCGGCGACGAGGTGTCCGACGCCCATCGCGCGGTGCAGGCCGTACGGGTGCTTCTTCGTCGGGCGCCGCCGGACGAAGAGCAGTGCGGTCAGGAACGCGATCTGCGGGATGAGGGACAGCATGTCCTCGATCCACGCGGTGCGCATCGCCTGGGACTCGCCCACGACGAGGGCGATCACCGCGATCGTGATCGAGGTGTAGACGATCGTAAAGACCTCCCAGCGGACGGCCTTCTTGATCGCCTGCTCCTGCTCGGAGGGGAGAGTCGTCCGTCCGAACTGCTTCGTCTCGGTCATGAGCCGACCTCCGCGTCGAGGAAGGACTCCAGCTTGGACAGGAAGGCGTTCTCGCCGAGGGGCACCAGCATCACGAGCTCTCGCCCGTCCGCTCCTTCGATGCCCGGGTAGCCCCTGGTCACTCCTGCCTTGTCAATCCACGGAGTGTCGGGCGTGATCCCGCCGGCCACGAGGTCGAGGTCGCCCGCCTCCAGCATCCGCACGAGCGTCTCCTCCGACGCGACCGTCCACGTCGGCTCGGCCTCGATGCTGTCGGCGAAGGCATCCACGAGGTCGACAACGGTCCCCGTCGGATCGCCGCGGGTCACCTCGACCAGGTCGCCGTCGGGCGAGGTGCCGACGCGCAGCTCGCCGCCGGAGACGGAGGAGAGTGTGCCGTCCGGGTCGGCGGGGATCGTGAGTCCGCAGCCGGAGAGAGCGCCGGCCAGGATGAGGCCGATGGCCGCCGTCGCCCACCTCCGCTGGCGGTGCCGGCGGAAAGTCCAGGATCTGTCCACGGAGCCAGCATGGCCCGCGGTCCTGGTCGCCGCAAAGCGGTTGACGACGGCGCCGCGATCAGGCTAGCCCAGTCGACCTCTTGTGGGTAAGGGTAGCCTTACCTAGACTCGAGGCATGAGCAACGCGTGCGAGCACCTGGAGGAGCCCGACTGGGAGAGCATCGACGGCACGGTGCTCATCGCGGGGGACGCGGCCGACGCCGCGCTCATCGCGCGCATCGCCTCCCGCCTGCCATGGGACGTGCAGGGTGTCATCCTGCTCGAGGCGGCCGCGCGCATCCAGTTCCGCCACATCGACGTGCCCGACGGGGTCTCCGTCCGGTGGCTCGTCCGCGGAGACGGAACCCGAGCGCACCACCGTGGTGAACGGCTGGCGAACGCCGTGCACGCCTGGTGCGTGGAGTGGACGTGCTCCGAGCCGCCCGCGCAGTGGACGGTGTGGCTCGGGCCGCACACCCCGCCGCATGTGGCGCGGATGGCGCGGAGCCTTCTCGGCGTCGCGAACTGACGGCGGCTCAGCGCAGGGCGGCCGCGGGTGCCGCAGCTCCCGCGGTGATCGCGTCGAGAGCGCGCCGCAGGGTCGAGCTCGACGTGTGCGCCGTGTACGGGAAGTACACCACCTCGACGCCCACCGCCGCGAACTCCGACTCCAGCCGCAGGCCCTTCTCGGTGCCGCGCCAGTCGTCGCCCTTGAAGAAGTGCGTGAACTGCACGTCGCGCCACGAGTCCATCTTCGACGGCGTCGTCTCGACGTAGACGTCGTCGACGAACGAGATGTGCTTGACGATCTCCGCACGCTCCGCCGTCGGGATGACGGGCTCGATGCCCTTCACCTGACGCAGCATCTCGTCGCTGACGACGCCCGCGATCAGAACGTCGCAGTGCTGCTTGGCGTGACGAAGAAGGTTGAGATGCCCGACGTGAAACAGGTCGAAAGCACCAACGGCATAGCCGATACGCGTCCCCATGATCTCCCCAGATCAGTGATTCCCCAGTGAGCGGATCCCCATCCGCTTCGCGACTCCCACAGCCGCGAATCGAGAGTCTAGCAGGCCCGGTTTCCTTCTGCACAGGAACCCGTGGAACGATGGAGGCCGGGCGCGAGGCGCACGCGGAACAGGGGGCGGACGTGGGGACACCGGTGACGATCATCGTGCCGACGTTCAATGAGCGCGACAGCGTCGCCGAACTGGTCGCCCGCACGGCGGCCGCGCTCGCCGGGTGGGACGCCGAGATCCTCTTCGTCGACGACAGCGCGGACGACACGGCGGCCGAGATCGCGCGGGTCGCGGCGGACGCCCCGCTCCCGGTGCGGGTCATCCACCGGACGCAGAACACGGGAGGGCTGGGCGGCGCCGTCGTCGTCGGCCTCCAGGCCGCCTCCTCCGACGTGTGCATCGTGATGGACGGCGACCTGCAGCATCCGCCGGAGCTTCTCCCCACCCTGCTCGTCCGGCACGCCGACGGCGGCGCCGACGTGGTCGCCGCGTCCCGCTACATCGGCGGCGGCGACACCAGCGGCCTGGGCACGGCGGTGCGCTTCGGCGTCTCCCGGGTGGCAACGTGGCTGACGCGGGCGATGTTCCCTCGTCGCCTCGCCCGCAGCACCGACCCCATGACGGGCTTCTTCCTCGTCGACCGCACCCGCCTGGATCCGTCGGCGCTCAAGCCCCAGGGGTTCAAGATCCTCCTCGAGATCCTCGCGCGCAACGACCTGCGCATCGCCGAGGTGCCGATGGAGTTCGCCGAGCGGCGGCACGGCACGTCCAAGGCGAGCCTGCGTCAGGGCGGCACGTTCATCGCCCATCTCGCGCGGCTGCGCTTCGGGAAGATGTCGCTCTTCGCCCTCATCGGCGTGATCGGGGCGGTCGCGAACCTCGGCATCATGTGGGGACTGACCGCCGCCGGCGTGCCCTACGTCTGGGCGGCGATCGTCGGTGCCGAGGTCACGATCATCGGCAACTTCCTGCTGCAGGAGCGCTTCGTGTTCGCCGACATGAAGACGGATGCCCGCGGGGTCGGGATCCGCTTCGCCAGCTCGTTCGCGTTCAACAACGTCGAGGCGGCGCTGCGCATCCCCGTGATGGCTCTGATGGTCGAGACCTGGCACATCTCCAGCGTGCTCGCGACGGCGCTCTCCCTCATCGTGGCGTTCTTCGCCCGGTTCCTGTTCCACTCGCTCGTGGTCTACGCCCCCACCCGTCGGCGCAAGGGCGACCAGGCGTCGTCCGAGCCCCCGACCGACACGGCCGCGCAGCGGGTGATCCGCGCGATCGACGTCGAGGTCATGAAGCCGGGCGAGCTCTGAGGGATACGCCCGTCGGCGGTGTCACTCCGCTCCGACGGGCCCGCCCTGTGAGGCCAGCCGATCCGACCGCCGCGGGCGGTCCGGCCGGCGTCGCACGAGTTCCGCGACCGGGATGGCCGTGAGGGCGAAGAGCAGCGCCAGCGTCCGCGAGGAGGTCAGCAGCGGGCTGAAGAACGTGTCCCACGCGCCCAGCAGGGTCAGCCACACGACGAGGCCGGATGCCGCCTTGAGGGAGACCGCACGGGCCACGGCGTAGATCGCCCCGACGAGGAGGGCGACGGCGAAGGCGGCCCCGAGCGGACCGAAGCGCAGCCACAGGTCGCCGAGCACGGAGTGGACCTCGAACTGGCCGCCGAACATGTAGCCCTCGACGTAGCCGTTGTCCGGGTCGTAGTTCAGCTCGCTCATGCCCGTCTTCGCGATCCAGACGTCCACGGAGGTGGGCAGCACGCCGCTGCCGAATCCCTGCGGGCGGGCGCTGATCAGTGCGGTGGCGGCACCGAGCTCGGGGCGTCCTCCCGCGATCAGGGAGCCGGAGGTGTCGATCTGCGCCTGTGTCCGCTGCTGGGCGGCGTCTCCCAGCACGCCCTCGAGGATCAGGGCCTGCAGCAGGCTGAAGGCTGCCAGGCTCAGAGCGCCGAGGAGCACGAGGGTCTGCGCCGGACGGGGGCGCCGGCTCCCCGGAGGGAGGAACATCTGCCAGAGCACGATGACGCCGGCCAGGAGCAGGAAGGACGTCATCGACCGGGAGTCCGAGAACAGGCACACGGCCGCGAGCGCCGCGAGCGCGAGCAGGTCGAGGGAGCGGCGTCGGGTCGTCGACGTGAAGCCGAGCACGATGATGATGACGGGCACCGCGAGCGAGTACTTCCACAGGTTCGCCGGGTTCCCGCCGGTGAGCGCGACGTTCGCGAGCGCGCCGACGCCGAACGCGACGGCGGTGCCGCCGAAACCCAGCTCCGTGCGCGCCCACAGCAGGACGCCGATGCCGCCGGCGAGCGACAGCAGCGTGAGCGACTGCTCGATCAGGAGGCTCGTGGATGTCGGCCGCATCGTCTCGAACACCGTGAGCAGGGCCCCGGAGACCGCGGCGAGAGCCGCGAGGACGATCAGCGGTCTCGCGAACCGGTACTGCCGCAGCACCGGCCACCACACCGGAAGCAGCACGACGGCGATGACGACCGAGATGCTGATGCCGGGGCCGAAGGTGTAGCGGACTGCCGACGCCGCCGCCGCGACCGCCGCGATGATCGAGGTGGTCGTGTACTTGTCGGCGCCGGTCATCGCTGCCCCCGCCTCAGCGGAGGTCGCCGCGGAACACGGCGACCTGCGCACCGAGGAGGTAGTCGACGGTCACCGTCACGTCCTTGCGATCCGACTCCGGCACGGTGAACAGGTACACGCCCTCCGCGGAGTCGCCGGGCGCGAGCGATCCTTCGAACGGCGCCCCTCCCGGCTGCGTGAGCGTGCCGGCGGGGGTGCGGTCCTTCCCGGAGTACGCATTCACCGTCACATACTCCAGGTCGAGGGGGTCGGAGCCCTCGTTGACGAGGCGCACCGTGACTCTGATCGCCGGTCCTGAGGTCTCTCCGGCGAGGGCGGCCTCGCCCTGGACGGCTTCGATGCGCGACAGCGAGATGTCGATCCGGTCCGCCGTGACGACCGTGGCGTCGGGTGCGACGGGCGTGAGCTCGGCGAACGGCGAATCGCTGGCAGAGGGAGCAGGAGACGGGGTCTCACTGGGGCGCGGCGCGTCGGTTCCGACGATGTCGCGGGGCGGTACCGTCGGGGTCGCGCTGGGCGACCCGCTCGGAGCCGGCTGCCCGGACGGCGCCAGGAGCGGCGGCACGATGAAGGCGGCGGCCACCGCGAGCGCGATCACCGCGATGAGGACCGCCAGGACGATCCAGGTGCGGCTGCGAGCCGGCTTCTTCTCGTCGTGCGCTTCGACCATGTGACCCCACCTCGCCCCTGCGTCCTCGCGGTCGCGAGAGACGGTGATCCGAGTTTAGACCTCAGCACCCCGGCGCGACCGAGCGCCTGCCATCAGCCGCCTTCCGTCGCGCACTCCGCGCCATGCGGCACGCAGGGGCGCGAGCGAGCGGAGGAACTGTCGTCTTCCGCCGCGGAGCAGGACCTGCCGCGCGTTCGGCCAGGCCGTCCGGTTCCAGGCCTCGGCGTCGGCGGCGTCGAGGTGGCGCGCGGCGAACAGCAGCCGGTTGCGGATGTTGTAGTAGTAGTACAGCTCGGACTTCGCCTCCGGGCGCTGACGCTGCCCCCGATGCGTCCCGCCCTCGTCGTGGACGGCGATCGCGTCCTCCACCACGAGGAGCCTGGCACCCCGCTCCGCCGCTCGCACCGAGATGTCGACGTCCTCCCAGTAGAGGAAGTACTCCTCGTCGAAGCCCCCCGAGAGGTCCCAGACGGCGCGCGGGATCAGCATGCAGGCCCCGCTGATCCAGGGCAGCCGACGGGCGGACGGCTGCTCCCGCCGCCGCCGCGGGCCGCCCATCGAGCCGTCGGCGAGGTACACGTCCATGCCGGCGAACCAGGTCCTGCCCTCCGCGTCCTCCACGCGAGGCGACGCGAGCGTCATGCCGTCGGAGGTGGCATCGAGCAGGGCGGCGGTCGATGACGCATCGATGCGCGCGTCGGGGTTGAGTAGGAGCAGATCCGAGGCCCCGGCGGCCTCGAACGCGTGGGTCGCTCCGGCGTTCACGCCGCCGCCGAATCCCGCGTTCGCGTCCATCGCCACCAGGTCCCAGCCGTGGAGGGCGCACAGCTCCTCCACCCGTCGGCGCTCCTCGGCGGTCGAACGGTTGTCGACGACGACGATCCGCGCCTCAGGAAGGGCCGCAGCGGTCGCGACGAGGTTGGTGGAGAGCAGGGCGGCCGAGCCGTAATTGACGACGATGACCGCGAGTGCGCGTTCGCTCACTCCTGCTCCTCTCCGGCCGCACACCTCGCGGGGGCGCGCTCGAACCTGTAGATATAGTGAAGGCTACATTCGACGCCGCCTGGGGGAGTTGTCGTGTCAGAGATCCGTGCGGCGATGAGTCGCTTGAAAGAGGCGCAGAAATCGTCCAAGGGCGCCGCCGCGTATTCGCGCTACATCAACCGGCCGCTCGGTCGTCCGATGGCGGCCACCGCGTACGCCCTGCGGATGACGCCAACGCAGGTCACGATCGTGAGCGCGGTGTTCACGCTCACGGGTGTCGCTCTCATCGCGCTCCTTCCGCCGACGGTCTGGTCGTCGATCCTCATCGCCGTCCTGCTCGTGCTCGGCTACGCTCTCGACTCCGCCGACGGCCAGCTGGCTCGCCTCACCGGAACCGGCTCGCTCGCGGGGGAGTGGCTCGATCACTTCTTCGACTCGATCAAGCTCGCGACCATCCACCTCGCCGTGCTCGTCTGCTGGTTCCGCTTCTTCGACCTGCCCGACGGCTGGCTGCTCGTGCCGCTCGTGTTCGCGGCATCGGCCAACGTGTTCTTCTTCGGCATCATCGCCGCCGACTTCCTGCGCCGGGTGCATCGGCTGGAGCACCCGCACGGCCCTGCGGAGGCACCAAGGGAGGCGTGGCGATCCGGGGGTCTCTACTCGCTCGCCGTCATCCCGACCGACTACGGGTTCCTCTGCCTCGTCTTCGCGCTGCTGTGGTGGCAGCCCGTGTTCGTCGGGATCTACACCGCGCTCGCGGTGATCAACGTGCTGATGCTCCTGCTCGCGGCGCTGCGCTGGTACCGCTCGATCCGAGGACTGGCCGCCGATGTCTGATCCGCGGCGGCCGCTGCGCGTGATGCAGTCCTTCGGGGCGCCCCGGGTGACCACCAATCCGTACATCACGATGCTGGATGAGGCGCTCGCTGCGACCGACGGCATCGAGCACGTCCGCTTCTCCTGGCGTGAGGCCCTGCTCGGCCGATACGACGTGTTCCACTGGCACTGGCCCGAGGTGAAGCTGCACGGGTCGAGCGCGGTGTCCTCCGTCGGCAAGTACGCCCTCACCGGGCTGCTGGCCCTGCGGCACGGGCTCTCACGCCGCATCGCCGTGGTGCGCACGGTGCACAACCTCGACCTGCCGGATGACAACGCCGCTCGGCTGTGGCTGCTGCGACGCATCGACCGGCAGGCCGATCACCGCATCGTGCTGAACGAGACGACCCCGCTTCCCGCCGGAACGGCGCAGACGGTCATCCTGCACGGTCACTACCGCGATTGGTACGGCGTGCAGCCCCGCGCGGAGCGTCTGCGCGGACGCCTCGGCACGTTCGGCGGCGTGCGCCGCTACAAAGGCGTCTCCGGGTTCGTGGACGCCTACGCCGATGCTGTGGCGAGGGACCCCGAGATCAGCATGATCGTCGGCGGCAAGGCGTCGAGCGCCGAGCTCGCCGAGGATCTGCGCACCCGTGTTGCGGACCTGCCGAACGTGGTCCTGGAGCTGGAGTTCCTCAGCGATGCGGAGCTCGTGCAGCTCGTGACCGGTTCCGAGCTGATCGTGCTCGCCTACCGCTTCATGCACAACTCGGGCAGCGTGCTGGCCGCTCTCTCCCTCGATCGTCCGGTGCTCGTCCCGCGCAACGCGCCGAACGAGGCGCTCGCCGCCGAGGTGGGACCGGAGTGGGTGCAGATGTACGACGGGGAGGTGGATGCGGACGCCCTCCTGGAGGCCCTCCGCGCCGTGCGGGCGATCAGCGGTGATCGCCCCGACCTGTCGCGTCGGGAGTGGGACGACGCGGGTGCCGCGCACGCGGCGGCCTATCGTGAGGCGCTGCGGGCTCGGCTGGCGCGGGTGCGCCCCCGCGGGCGGGCGGTGGAGGCATGATGCGCGAAGCGGCATTCCGACTCAAGACCGCGGTCGGCGGTCGCAGCAGCACCGAGGCGTATCGCGAGTTCCTCGCGATGGATGCCCTCTCCCCGGAGCGGATCGCCCAGGTGAGCGCCGAACGGTCCATCGCGCATGCCCGGTTCGCCTTCGGGCACAGCGCGTTCTACCGCGACCTCTACTCCGCCCACGGGATCACGGACGACGACCTGCGGGATCCCGCGGCGTTCGCGGCGCTGCCGATCGTGGACAAGGCGATGCTGCGCGAGAACTTCGAGCGCATCCGCACCGACGAGGCCGACTCGCGGACGAGCGTCGTGTCCCGGACCGGTGGCAGCACCGGTCTGCCGCTGCACCTGCTGCGTGATCTGCGGTTCCCCGCTCGCGCGCTGGAATGGCGCCTCTTCGACTGGTGGGGCGTGAAGCCCTGGGATGACCGTGGGATCGTGACGCGGCATGTGCTGACCGGCGCCGCCCGGATCCGCCACGATCTCGGCTGGCTTCCGTCTCGACGCGTGCAGCTGGACGCCTTCCAGATCACCGACGCCTCCGTCCGGGAGTTCGTCGAGCGGTGGAACAGGCTGCGCCCGCGCTTCCTGATCGGCTACGGCGGGGGAGTGCTCGACACCGTTCGTCGCATGAAGCGGATGGGGCTCACCGTCACGCCGCCCGCGGCCGTGGCCGTGACGGCGGCGCCGCTGTCTCCCGGCACCAGGGCGGAGATCGAGGAGGCGTTCGGTGCGCCGTGCTTCGACCACTACCGCTCGGCCGAGATCCCGTGGATGGCGGGCGAATGCGCCGCGCAGAACGGGCTGCACGTCTTCGCGGACGTCCGACGCATCGAGATCGTCGACGATGAGGACCACGTGGTGCCGGAGGACGTCGAGGGCGAGGTCATCGTGTCCGACCTCACGAATCGCGTCTTCCCCATCGTCAGATACCGCCTCGGCGACATCAGCAGCTACCGCTCCGGCGCCTGCACGTGCGGTCGCGGCCTACCCCGCCTCGGGGCCATCTCCGGCCGATCCTCCGACGCGGTCCGCCTGCCGGACGGCACGACCATCGCGGGAGCCCTCGGGCACATCTTCGACGACGCGCCGCTGTCGATCCGGCAGTTCGAGATCGTCCAGGACGCCGACTACTCGGTCACTCTGCGGTGCATCCCGAGTGACGCCCCCGATGCGCAGGCGGGGATCCACGCGGCGACCGAGAAGCTCCGCCACGCGACGAAGGGTCTCGTCCCCGTGACCGTCGAGCGGGTCGAGAGCATCCCGCAGGTGGGCGGGAAGATGCGGTTCATCCGCAGCATGGTGGTCGTGCCGGACCCTGCGGATCCGTCCTGAATATCTCGGTTCCACAACGATCCGCGTCGGTTCGTGTATAGACTGTGCCCTGGCCGTCGCCCTTCCGGGTAGGCGGTGCGTACCGATACTGCACACCATCTCGCCCGGAGGGGGCTGGTTGGAGGGGCGCGGTGTACGCGGGCTGAAACCCCTAGGAGACCCTGTTGCGTTCGCGACGTCACCCGATCCATTCCCACCCCTCCCATCCTCGAACCGCTGCCCTCGTCACGGCGGCAGCCACGACGGCGGCGCTGCTGCTCGGCGCGCTCGGAGCCGCGCCCGCTGTCGCGGACGACACCGCTTCCCCCGGCGTGCTGCTGTCCGATGACTTCGACCGCACCGCCCCGGCCGGATGGGGCACCTCCGACAACGGCATCGACTACTCGTCGTGGTCGTCGCGGGCCGCGGTCGCGAGCGTCGCCGACGGCGCAGCGGCGATCACGCTGAACCCCGGCGAATCGGCCTACCTCACCCCGCGCTCCGTCCAGGTCCAGGACGTGCGCATCTCCGCCGACCTCCGCCTCGACCGCAGCGGCGGCCGCGGGTACTACGCGTACACGACCCGGGTGCAGAGCGACGGCTCCGCCTACCGGATCCGCCTGCTGACCGATGCGGACGGGCGTGCCCAGCTCTCGGTGATCCGCACCGGAGGCGGCTCGGAGGCCGAGCTGAAGTCCGTCTCCCTGCCGGTGAGCATCCTCGGAGACGGGTGGTACACGTTCGACGCCACCGTCACCGGCACCGACGATGTGACGTTCGAGGCTCGCCTGACCCCGGCAGGGACCGCGCCGGGTGCCCCGCAGCTCGCCGTCACGGATTCCTCACGGGAGCGCCTGTCCGGATCCGGCGGCTTCGCGGTGTGGGGGTACGCCTCCACCAGTGCGACGGCGCCCACCGATCTGCAGATCGACTCGATCGAGGCCGCCACCGCGCAGGGGCCGCTGAGCTCGGAGACTCCGGCCCCGCAGCCGGAGCCGCAGCCCGAGCCGCAGCCGGAGCCGCAGCCGGAGCCGCAGCCGGAACCGCAGCCGGAACCGCAGCCGGAACCCCAGCCGGAGCCGCAGCCGGAGCCGCAGCCCCAGCCGCAGCCCGGGACGGGCTCACCCGCCCGCGGGGCAGCCGCTGTCGGCACCGCCCAGTACGCGGTACCGGCCGGAGCCGTCTTCGTCGACGTCAAGAGCACGACCGGGGCCGCGAACGGATCCGCCGCCGCGCCCTTCCGCTCGGTGCAGGCCGCCGTCGACGCCTCCCCGGCCGGCTCCACCATCGTGGTCCGCGCCGGCGAGTATCACGAGTCCGTCGAGGTGCCCTTCAGCAAGACCATGAAGATCCAGGCCTACCCCGGTGAGGCCGTGTGGTTCGACGGCTCCTCGCGGGTGAGCAACTGGTCGAAGTCCGGCGCCACCTGGGTGAGCTCGGGATGGAAGGCGGAGTTCGACGACGACATGCTCAACGGCAACGCCAGCTGGTTCGTCGACCCGAACTACCCCATGGCGAACCACCCCGATCAGCTCTACGTCGACGGGGTGCCGCTGCGACAGGTGGCGACGGCGGCGCAGGTCGTCCCCGGCACGTTCGCGGTCGACGATGCGGCAGACCGGCTCATCCTCGGCACCGACCCGACCGGCCGCAACGTGCGAGCGAGCGACCTCGGACAGGCGCTCAACGTGCGTTCGGCGAACTCCGTCCTCCAGGGCTTCGGCGTGCGTCGCTACGCGACCTCGTACGACGTGCTCGGCACGGTCCGGATGCACAACGTCGGGGTGACGCTGCGAGACCTCGTGATCGAGGACAACGCCACGATCGGACTGTTCGTCGGAAACGACCGCGCGACCGTGGACAACCTCACCGTGCGCCGGAACGGGCTGCTCGGCATGTCGATCACGACGGCATACGGCACCACCTTCTCGGACTCGCTGGTCACCGACAACAACACCGAGCACTTCAACGGATCGCCCGTGGCGGGCGGCGTGAAGGTGACGCGTACGCGCGGCATCGTCATGAGCAATGTCGACACGAGCCGCAACATCGGCAGCGGCACGTGGTTCGACGAGTCCTGCTACGACGTGAAGATCCTCGATGTGACCTCGAACGACAACACGGAGATCGGGATCCATGCCGAGTTGTCCTCGAAGGTGACGATCGCCCGCAGCCAGGCGTTCGACAACCGGGAGGGCATCCGCATCTTCGACACGGAGAACGTGCTGATCTCGAACAACGATCTTGGCAACAACTCCCGGCACGACCTGAACCTGATGCAGGACGAACGGCGCCAGGCCACGCACAAGGTGGGGCGCGATCCCCGGGTGCCCGGCGTGGACCCCACCGTCACGTGGATCACGCGGAACATCACGATCCGCAACAACGTGTTCGGCGCTGGGGGGCCGCGGGCGATCTTCGCACACGACACGGCCACCGGACGCGCCGTCGACACGTGGAACGTGACGATCGACGGGAACCTGTTCAGCAGCGCCGCCGGCGGCCCGTCGATGGTCACCTGGGGTGGGTCCGGCGACGTGTACGAGACGTTCCGCACCCCGGCCCAGCTGGCCGCGGCGAAGAACCCGGGATGGCGCAACGCCCAGACCGCGACGGCCGAACCGTTCGCGGCGATGGCCGACGACATCGCGGCGAACGCCGCGATCGCGCGGCCGCTGTCCGCCACGCTCGCGGCGCTGCTCGGCCTCGCCGACGGCACCGTCCTGCTCGGGAGCGGTCGCTGACGGCGATCCCGGCTCGGCCGCAGCACCGCGGCCGAGCCGGGACGCACGGCGCACGACGCATCCGGGCACAATGGGATCGTGACTGACGACGACCGCGTCCCGTACCTGCTCGTGCACCCGGGCTGGGAGCTCTTCGGCTCCGACCGCATGCTCCTGGAGAGCGCGCGCGCTCTGCGGGAGAGGGACGAGCGGGTCGTCGTCGCGGTTCCGCAGCGCGGGCCTCTCGTCGGGGAGTTGCAGGCGATCGGGGCGGAGGTCCTGATCCCGCCGATGTTCGTGCTCCGGAAGTCCTCTCTGCACCCGCGCAACTGGCTCCGCTCCGCCAGGGATGCGGTCCGCGGCATCGCCGCATCCGTCGCGATCGTGCGTCGTCTGCGTCCTCGGGCCCTCTACGTCAGCACGATCGTCCTGCCGTCCTGGCCGCTGATCGGGCGGCTGAGTCGGGTGCCGACGGTCACGCACGTGCACGAGGCCGAGGCCTCGGCCTCCCGGCTGGTGAACCTCGCCCTGTACGCTCCGCATCTCGCTTCGCACCGCATCATCGCGAACAGCCGCTTCACGCTGCAGACCGTAGGGGCCGTGCTCCCCGCGCTCGGCCGTCGGGCCACGGTCATCCTCAACGGGGTCGCCTCCCCGGATGACGTCGAGCCGCCGCGTGCGCGCATCGACCGGATCCGCATCGGATACGTGGGCCGTCTCTCACACCGCAAGGGTCCGGATGCGGCGGTGGAGGCGCTCGCCGCGCTGCGTCGCGAGGGGATCGACGCCGAGCTCCGGCTCGTCGGCGCGGTCTTCGCCGGCAACGAGGGGTTCGACCGCGAGCTGAGGGAGAGGGCCGCCGCGCTCGGCGTCGAGGATCGCGTGGCGTACCTCGGCTTCCGATCCGACATCTGGCCGCTGCTCGCCGAGATCGATGTCCTCGTGGTGCCGTCCCGACAGGACGAGTCGTTCGGAAACACGGCCGTCGAGGGGATCCTGGCCGCCCGCCCGGTCGTCGCGAGCGACATCCCCGGACTTCGAGAAGCGGTCGGGCCCTACGGCAGTGCGACCTTCGTTACACCGGGCGATGCCGACGAGCTGGCTCGGGCCCTCCGCGCGGTGAACGAGGGCTGGGACCTGCGCCGGGCCGCGGCCATCGGCGATCGGGACGCCGCCCGCGAGCGCTTCGCCCCTGACGCCTACCGGCGCGCCGTCGCGACGTTCCTGGGATCCCTTCCGCAGGCCTGAGACCTGCGGTCCTCAGCGCGCGGCGCGGCCGGTGGCGGGCGGAACGAGGAAGGCGTCCAGCTGACGCTCCAGCTCGGCGATGTCGAGCGCTGTCCGCTCCAGCATCGCGCGATGCTCCCTGGCGCTCCCGTGGTGCGCGTCGGGGATGTCGAAGGGATGCGGGCGCCGCTTCCCGAAGAGGGTCCGTCCGCTGCTCGGCGGCTGCACGAAGCCGCGGCGATGGTGGAGGGCGGATGCGTAGGCCGCGAGGTCGTCCGCGGCCGAGGCGGCGCTGAACGCGGCCACCACCGCGAGCTCGTCGGGGTCGAGCGGATCCGCGCCGAGATGCACGGCCTCTCGCAGGGTGAAGGTCCTCGACCTGGCCTCCGGAACGAGCTGTGCGACGACCGAGCGCTCCGCCCTGCTGGCGGTGAGCACCAGGTCCGCGACCTGCAGGTCACCGACGTCGATCGCGGTGGACCGGTGGGCTGCGGTGTCGGCGCCGGATGCCGCAGCGATCTCGGCCGAGACCTCGCACATCGGCAGGTCTCCCGGACCGACGCGCGTGCCCGCGCTGCTGATCTCCCAGGACTCCGCGTCGACGCGCGCGCGGAGAGCCTGCTCCATCAGCGGCGACCGGCAGATGTTCGCCTCGCAGACGAAGATGAGCCTGTGCGTCACGTGTTCCCCTCGATGCGGAACCGGCATCACCGGCCCTCGATTCCAACATAGGCGATAATGGGGTGCTGTGAGGCACCGCGGACCATCGCGCAGTCGTGCCGAGGGGGACGGGGACACATGACACTGCAGGACTACTTCCAGTCGCTCAGGAGCCACTGGGTCGTGATCATCGTTCTCATGCTTCTCGGGGGCGGGGCCGCCTACGGCTACTCCCAGCTCGTCGATCCGGAGTACCGCGCCGAGGCGCAGGTCATGGTCATCCCGACGCGCGGCGAGAGCACGAGCGAGCTGCTGCAGGGGTCGAACTACGTGCAGAGCCTCGTGCAGACCTACACGCTCCTTGTCGTCTCGCCGACCGTTCTCGACCCGGTGATCGAAGAGGTGGGTCTGGACGAGACGCCGAACCGGCTCGCCCGCCGGGTCGACGTGAACGTGCCGCTCAACACCGTCGTGATCGAGATCGGCGTCACCGACACGAGCGGGGAGAGCGCGCAGGAGACCGCCAACGCGATCGCGAGCGAGCTCGCCGTCGCGGTCGGCAACGTCTCTCCGCTCGGTGCCGACGAGAAGCCGGCCGTGCGCATCGAGACGATCTCGCCCGCGCGGACGCCCACCGTCCCGATCTCCCCGAACACGCGCAACAACGTGGCGCTCGGCGTCGCCGCCGGACTCGTCGCCGGCGTCGTCTTCGCGATCCTGCGTCGGCGTTTCGCGACGAGGGTCGCCACAGCCGGTGCGCTCGAGGAGATCACCGAGGTCCCCGTGCTCGGAGAGATCCCCGAGGCGGCGGACAACCAGACCCTGGCCCGCATCATCCGCGCACAGCCGGACGGCCGCGTCGCCGAGGCGATGCGCCAGGTGTCGGCCAGCCTGAAGTTCGTCGACGTCGACAAGAACCGTCGGGTGATCCTGGTCACCTCGTGCTCGGCGCAGGAGGGCAAGTCGTCGGTCGGACTCGGACTCGCCCTGACGCTGGCCGAGGGCGGACGCTCCGTCCTGTTCATCGAGGCGGATCTGCGTCGCCCCAGCACCGCGCGATACACCCAGCTCGAAGGATCGGTCGGTCTGACGACGGTGCTGATCGGCGACATCGAGCTCGATGAGGCGGTGCAGCAGTGGGGACGCCCTGGGCTCGACATCCTCACCGCCGGCGCCCAGCCGCCGAACCCGGGTCAGCTCCTCTCCAGCGGGGAACTGCACCGAGTGGTGGACGAGGCCAGGGAGAAGTACGACTACGTCATCCTGGACACGGCGCCCGTGCTGTCGGTGAGCGACGCACTGTGGCTGTCGACCATGGCCGACGGCACCCTCTTCGTCGTCCGGGCGAATCGCACGAAGGGGACGGACCTCGCCCGTGCGCTGTCGTCCCTCGAATCGACCAGGACGCCCGTCGTCGGGATCGTGCTCAACGGAGTGCGCGGCGCCGCGAAGAACCCGTACTACACCGACGAGCGCGGCAAGGGCCTGCGCCCGCGTCTCGGACGACGGAACGCCCGCGGTTAGCCGCCATGAACTCGTTGCTGGCTCTCGGCGCGCGCGCCGTGACGATGGTCATCTCCCTCGTGTGCGGCGTCATCACGACGCGGATGATCCTGGGTGAGACCGACGTCGATCACTACGCGCTCTACACGCTGCTGATCACCATCCCCTCGCTGCTGACCTTCACCGACCTCGGCAGCGGAGCGGTGCTCGTCAACGCGGTCGCGACGAGCGATGACGTGCGCACGGACCGGAAGCTCCGGCTGCAGGTGACCTCGGTCGGACGCATCCTCCTGATGTTCGCCTCGGCACTCATGGTCATCAACACCGTTCTGCTGGTGACGGGCGGATGGCGGGCGCTGTTCGGCGATGCGGGAGCGATCCCCGGCGCCCCGCTCGCGGCCTTCCTGTGCATCACGCTGTTCAGCCTCACCGTGACGCTCGGCGTGTGGTTCCGCATCCTCCTCGGGCAGCGCCGCAATCATCTCGTGATCCTCGTGCAGGGCCTCATCTCGCCGGTCACCCTGGCCGGGGCGTGGCTCATGCTCACCTTCGGCGGACGCGACTTCGACTCGTTCCTGGCCGTCGCCTCGTACGCGGCTTCCCTGCTGACGGCGATCATCGGCTTCCTGCTCGTGACGCGGTCGACGGCGCCGCTCATCCCGGACGCCCTCCGGGTGCTGCTGCGCTGGCGTCGCGTGCCCGGGGTCCGGGTCATGGACGTCGGCTGGCCGATGCTCGCCCAGATGGTCACGTACCCGATCGCGGTGGGCTCGCAGCGCTACGTGCTCGCGCAGTACGGGACGCCGACCGACGTCGCCGAGTACGGGGTGGCGGGGCAGGTCTTCTTCGCGCTCAACGGGCTGGTCATGGCGGCCGGCGTCGCGCTGTGGCCGCAGTTCGCCCGGCGACGCCACCGCGGCGAGCTCCGGCGGGGACCCGCCCTGCTCTCGCTGCTGTTCGGCGGAGCGGTCGCCGGGGCGACCGCGTTCGTGTGGCTCATCGGCCCGTGGCTCTTCGAGTTCATCACGCGCGGCGAGCTCGAGGTCCGCACCTCCACGATCCTCGCGTTCGGCTGCATGATCATGCTCACCGCGGCGGTGTATCCCCTGGGAATGTTCATCATGGACAAGCCGGGCATCCGCTTCCAGGTGATCCCGACGCTCGCGATGGCCGCGGTCAGCATCGTCCTGTCGCTCGTCCTGACGCCCGTGCTGGGCATCGTGGGCCCCCTGCTGGGTGTCGCGTTCGCCCTGGTCGTGTGCCAGGTGATCCCGTACGCGATCTACATCCACCGGCATCGGGAGCGCCTGCTGGCGCCCGAGCGCTCGGAGGACCCTGCTCCGGTGGTCGAGCAGGGCTAGCCGGGCCACTCCTGCTCGCGCCGTCGAGCGCGGCGGGCGGTGGGATGGATGGACTCCCCGCGCGCGAGGCGCAGGGCCAGCTGCTCGTACGCGTCGGCGACCGCGTCCCAGGAGAAGTCCTCCGCGGCTCGGGCTCGCAGGCTGCGTGCACCCGAGTCCACGGCAGCGGGATCGGCTTCGGCGGCCTCCAGCGCCGTCGCCACCGCGGTCGGGTCGCCGAAGTACCAGCCCTGGCCGTCGAGCACCTCCCGGTTGAAGACGACGTCGTACGCGATGACCGCGGTGCCCGCGCCCATCGCTCGCAGGAGCGAGGGGTTCGTCCCGCCGACGGAGTGGCCGTGCAGGTAGGTGAAGGCGTGGTGGTACAGCGCGTCGAGAAGGTCCTGGTCGTACACCGCGCCGAGGAGGCGGATGCGCTCGTCCGCCGCGGCGAGTGCATCGATCGCGGCGGTGTAGTCGGCCGCGTAGGGGGCGGATCCGACGACCACGAGGGGCTTGGCCGCGGTCGATGCGGCGTACCCCTCGACGATCTCGCGGACGTGGTTCTCGGGCTCGAAGCGGGCGACGACGAGGTGGTATCCGCCCGGTTCGAGACCGAGGGCGCGGATGCCGTCGGTCTCGGCGTCGTCCAGAAGCGGTGCCCCGTAGCGGATCAGCTCGCTGGACACGTCGAACTGATGCCGGTAGTAGTCGGCGATCCCGGGGGCGTCCGCGATGATCGCATCGGCCGTGCGGACTCCGAAGCCTTCGGCCCAGCGGTAGTACGCCTTCCCCCGACCGCCCCATTTCGAGCGGCGCCACTCGAGTCCGTCCATGTGCAGGGCGACCGGGATGCCCCGCGCCCGCAGCACGGGCAGGAACGGCGAGTTGGCCGCATTGAACACGAAGGCGGCGTCGGGGCGGGCCTTCGTGACGGCGTGCGCGGTCGACAGGGCGGTGTGGCTCAGCGTCTCGAGAGCCTTCTGCCGCACCGCCGGCAGCGTCACCCGGCGCATGCCCAGGTGCACGTCGCCGCTGGTGCCGGCGTCGCGCCCGTACACGAGCACGCGATGACCGCGTTCCACGAGCCGGCGCCCGACCTCCTCCACGGCGGTCTCGAACCCGCCGTAGGCGGCGGGGATGCCGCGGGTGCCGATCAGCGCGATGCGGAGCGAGGGCGACGAGGGCGACGGTTGGGAGCGCATCGCAACAGTATGCCCGAGCGGCCCGGCGCGGTCGTGGCGCTAGTCTGGGGCGGTGTCGTCAGCGCCCCGTTCCGAAGCCGCCCTCGCCTGGGGTTTCCCCGCCGAGCAGTCGGTGAGCGCGTGGGAGCTGCGCCATTCGGTCGGCGATGTCCCGAGCGCGTGGCAGTACGGTCTCGACGGCCTCCGCCGGTTCGCCAGGGTGGACGTGATCGACCTCCCCGCTCCCGGCCGGCTGTCTCGCCTGCGCGCCCGGACCGGCCTGGGGCCTCGTCCCGTCGACGGCATGGCCTTCACCTGGGATGAGAACGCCGCCTTCCGGATGCAGGTGACGCGCCCACGGCGCCGGTTCGCCTCCGGAGTGATCTGGCTGACCGACATGGTGCAGCGGGGACATGTCCCCACGCGGCTGATCGACGTGCTGCGGGGGGCGGAGGACTTGTGGGTGCTCAGCCGCGGGCAGGTCGATCCGCTGCGCGACCTGGTGGGCGGGAACGGCCCTCGGGTGACGGCGGTGCCCTTCGGGATCGACGCCGACTTCTTCGCGGCGCGGCCCTTCCCCGACCGGCCGCGCATCCTGAGCATCGGCAACGACCGCGATCGCGACCCGCAGACGCTGTTCCGTGCGTTCGAGCTCGTGCACGCGCAGCGCCCCGAGGTCGAGCTGATCGTGCAGACCTCCGCGAGCGGCGCTCCCGACGGCGTGCGCGTGGTGGATCGGATGAGTCACCGTGAGCTGCGCGAGCTGTACGCCACGGCGAGCGTGGTGGCGACGGCGACGAGGCCGAACCTGCACGTGTCGGGAATGACCGTGACGCTCGAGGCGCTGGCGACGGGTCGCCCGGTGGTCAACACCGACACCCCGGGGATGACCCAGTACGTCGCCGAGGGGGAGACGGGGCATCTGGTCCCCGTGGGCGATGCCGAGGCGCTGGCGGATCGCCTGGTGGAACTCGTCGACGACCGCGATCGCGCCGAGCGGATGGGCGTCGCGGGCCGGGCGGCGGTGGAGGCGACCTTCACGACGGCGCACATGTGCGCGCACCTGGCGGCGATCCTCCTGCCGGAGCACTGACCCGCTTTATCGCGAATTCGAGAAATCGAATAGCGCCACGCGGGCACCGTGCGCTAGTCTGAGCGCGGATGCGTCTTTGGGGGACGCGAGGGAATCCATCATTCGCCGATATTTCGGCATGTGCCTATGGGGAGGCGCCATGCGAGTCCAGCGACTCGATGCAATCGAACGCGATGAAGAATCGCGCGCACGACCGTTCCGCCGCGTCGCGATGGGAGTCGTCGCCGTTCTGGTGACCGCGCTCCTCGGCGCCGCCATCACCGCACCGGCCGCTCAGGCGGACACGGTGCCCACCGATCCCGCTCTGCCGGCGACCGTGAGCGCCGACCCGCTCCCGACGACGCAGATCAACGGCATCGTCTGGGCGCAGGCCGTCGGCGGCAACAAGGTGTACGCGGGTGGCCAGTTCACGAGCGCGCGCCCTGCCGGCGCCGCTGCCGGAACGAACGAGACGCCGCGATCCAACCTGCTGGCCTACGACCTCGCCACCGGTGTGCTCGACGCCTCGTTCAACCCGCAGGTGAACGGCCGCGTCCTCGCGGCCGCGGTCTCGCCCGACGGCTCGCGGCTCTACATCGGCGGCGGATTCACCGCTGTCGACGGCCAGAACCGCTACCGGCTCGCGGCGTTCAACACGGCCACCGGACAGCTCATCGCCAACTGGACCCCCGGGACCAACACGATCGTTCAGGGCATCGTCGCCACCGACACGACCGTGTACGTCACCGGCGAGTTCTCGAACGTCAACAACACCGCCCGCACCGGAGTGGCCGCGCTGAGCGCCTCCACCGGCGCGGTGCTCGACTTCAACCCCGTGCTCGCCGGAGGCTACGGCGTTCGCTCGGTGGTCGTCTCGCCCGACAAGTCCAAGGTCGTCATCGCCGGGTCGTTCACCTCGACCAACGGCTCGACGAACCCCGGGCGCGGCATGGCCGCCCTCGACGCCACCACCGGCGCGAGCCTCCCGTGGGCGATCAACAGCGTGATCCGCAACGGCGGCACCGGCGCGTCCATCTACTCGCTCGCCTCCGACGGCGACAGCGTCTACGGCAGCGGCTATGACTTCGGCGGCTCGAAGACCGAGGACGACTTCGAGGGCTCGTTCCGCGCCAACTGGAGCGACGGCTCGATGGTGTGGATGGAGGACTGCCACGGCGACACCTACTCGGTGTACCCGACCGGCGGCGTGCTGTACACCGCCGCCCACTCGCACTACTGCGGCAACATCGGGGAGTTCCCGCAGCTCGACCCGTGGAACTTCAACTTCTCGCTCGCGTTCGACAAGAACCCGTCGGACCGCACGCTCACTCCGGACCCCTACGGCTACCGCAGCTTCACCGGCAACCCCGCCGCGCGCCTGCTGCACTGGTACCCGACGTGGCAGCCGGGAACGGTGTCCGGCATGAGCCAGGCCGCGTGGTCGGTCACCGGCGGCGGCGACTACCTCGTCTACGGCGGGGAGTTCACCGCGGTCAGCGGCGCCGCCCAGCAGGGCCTTGTCCGCTTCGCGAAGCCGAACGCCGCGCCGAACAAGGTCGGCCCGACCATCAAGGGCGGCGCCTACCCGATCAGCACGCAGTCCTTCCGCGCCGGGCAGGCGCGCGTGGCATGGTCGGCGAACTACGACGCCGACAACGCGCGGCTGACGTACGAGGTCTTCCGCCGCGACGTGGCGCAGCCCGTGTACACGACGACTGCGGACTCCACCTACTGGGTCCGCCCGCGCCTCACCTACTCGGACACCGCCGTGACCGCGGGGCAGACCTACGAGTACCGCGTGAAGGTCACCGACCCGAACGGCAACTCGACCACGTCGGACTGGACGTCGGTCAAGATCGCCGACGCGGGCACGTCGAACGCCTACAACGAGGCCATCCTGGCCTCGCAGCCGAAGTACTACTGGCCGCTGAACGAGGCGTCCGGCACGTCGGCGATCGACTGGGTGGCCGGCAACGACCTCGCGCTCGCCGGCGGCACCACCCGCGGCCAGGCGGGTCAGGCCGTCGGTCAGACCTCGTCGTCCACGGCCTTCAACGGCAGCAACGGAACGTCGTCCAGCTCGGTCGCCGAGGTCGGACCCAACGAGTTCTCGGTCGAGGCCTGGTTCCAGACCACGAGCACCAGCGGCGGCAAGATCGTCGGCTTCGGCAACAACGCCACGGGACTCTCCGGCAGCTACGACCGCCACATCTACCTGAGCAACACCGGTCAGGTCACGTTCGGCGTGTACCCGGGTTCCGCCAGGACCATCACCAGCAACGCCGGGTTCAACGACGGCAACTGGCACCAGGTGGTCGCCACGATGAACGGGTCGGGGATGGTGCTGTACGTCGACGGCGTGCGCATCGGCACCCGCAACGACACCACGACCGGCCAGAGCTACTCCGGCTACTGGAGGGTCGGCGGCGACTCGCAGGGCGGCTGGCCGTCGGCGGGGTCGTCGAACTACCTCAACGGTCGCATCGCGGACGTCGCGGTCTACGACTCCGCGCTCACCCGTGACGCGGTGGACGCGCACTGGGTCGCCTCCGGGCGCACGTCGTCGCTGCCTGCGGCTCCGGCCGACGCCTACGGCAAGTCCGTCTACGACCTCGACCCGACGCTCTACTGGCGCCTGGGAGAGACGAGCGGAACGGTCGCGAAGGACTCCGGCCGCGACGGGAGCAACGGCACCTACCAGACCAGCGGGTCCGCCAGCATCCAGCGCAATCAGGCCGGAGCACTGTCCGGGGTGAGCAACCCGGCGATCCGCTTCACGTCGTCGAAGTTCCTCTCCAGCTGGAACAACCGCCAGACGGTGGTCAGCGCACAGCAGTACGCGTCGCCGAACACCTACTCGATCGAGACCTGGTTCAAGACCACCTCGACCGGGGGCGGAAAGCTGATCGGCTTCGGCAACAGCAACTCCAACAACGCCAACCCGAGCAGCAACTACGACCGGCACATCTACATGGATTCGTCCGGCCAGCTCAAGTTCGGCGTCTACAGCGGCGGCACGTACGTGCTCACCGCGCCGGGCACCTACCGGGACGGCCAGTGGCACCACGTCGTGGGTCAGCAGTCGGCGAGCGGCATGCAGCTCTTCGTGGACGGCGCTCAGGTCGCTTCCAACACGCTGGCGACCGCCGACAACTACGCCGGGTACTGGCGTGTGGGCGGCGACACGACCTGGGAGGGCGACCCGTTCTGGGTCGGGACGATCGATGAGGCGGCCGTGTACTCGCAGCCGCTGACCTCGAGCCAGGTGCTGCAGCACTTCCAGCTGGGCAAGACGGGGCAGCTGAACCAGCTCCCGACGGCGCAGTTCACGTCGGCTCCGACCGACCTCTCCGTCGCGTTCGACGCGTCGACGTCGAGTGACCCCGAAGGTCCGATCGCCCAGTACTCCTGGGAGTTCGGCGACGGGCACACCGGCACCGGCGCGACTCCGACCCACGTCTACGACGCGGCGGGCACCTACACCGTGACCCTCACGGTGAAGGACGCCGGCGGACTCACCTCCACCGTCAGCCACGACGTCATCGCCCGCGACCCGAACGCGCTGCCGACGGCCGCCTTCACGGAGACCGTGCAGTTCCTCTCCGTGGCGTTCGACGGGTCGACCAGCTCCGACAGCGACGGCACGATCGCCGCCTACTCGTGGAACTTCGGCGACGGCGCCACCGCGACCGGGGCCACGGCCACCCACGCGTACGCCGCGTCGGGCACCTACGAGGTGTCGCTAACGGTGACCGACGACCGCGGAGGTTCCTCGACCACGACGAAGTCGATCGCGGTGGAGGCGCAGAACGCGCCGCCCAAGGCCGTCGCCAACGTCGTCCGCGGCGCCGACGGCATGTCGATCGCGGTCGACGGCAGCGGATCCACGGACGCCGACGGCACCGTGGTCGCCTACGCCTGGGACTTCGGCGACGGAGCGACGGCGACCGGTGCCACGGCGAACCACACCTACGCGACCCCGGGTACCTACACGGTCACGCTGAAGGTCACGGATGACGACGGTGCGACGCATCAGACGACGGCCTCGGTCGCCGTCACCCCGGCGGCCACCGAAGACGTGATCGCCAGGGACGCGTTCGAACGGACCGCATCCTCCGCCTGGGGCTCCGCCGAGGTCGGCGGCGCATGGACGACGTCCGGGGGCGCCGCGGCCTTCTCGGTCGCCGACGGCGTCGGAAAGATCTCGCTCGCTCCGGCGGCCACGCGGGAGGCGCGCCTGTCGGGCGTGTCGAGCACCAAGACGATCACCTCCGTGACGATCGCCTCGAGCAGCGCCACCAACGGCGGTGCCTTCAACCTGACGGTCAACGGCCGCCAGGTCGGCAACGACGTGTACTCCGGACGCGTCAAGATCGAAGCGAACGGCGCCATCCGCCTCTACCTGCTCCGCAACGAGACGGCGATCGGCAACAGCGTCGTGATCCCCGGCACATACGCCGCCGGCGAGAAGCTCTCGGTCCTGCTGGGCGTCCAGGGCACCTCGCCGACCACGCTCTCGCTGAAGGTGTGGCGGACGGGAACCACGGAGCCGGCGAGCCCGCAGCTGCAGGCGACGGACACCACCGCCGTCCTGCAGGCAGCGGGGTCGGTGGGCATCAAGGCCGCGATCAGCTCGGTCTCGACCGTCTCGTCGGTCATCTCGGTGGACGACTACAAGGTCGTCACCGGGGCCGTGGTGGCACCGCCGAACCAGGCGCCGACCGCTGCGTTCGTCTCCACGACGAACGGACTCACGGCGAACGTCGACGGCAGCGGCTCGAGCGACTCGGACGGGACGATCACGGGCTACGCCTGGACGTTCGGCGACGGCGCGACGGCATCGGGGGCGACCGCGTCGCACGCCTACGCGGCCTCGGGGACGTACAACGTCACGCTGACCGTGACCGACGACGACGGGGCGACCCACTCCGTGACGAACCCGGTGACCGTGACCGCACCCGTGGTCACGCCGCCGGACCCCGCGGGGCCGACGCCCCTCGCCACCGATGAGTTCGACCGCGCGACCACCGGTGGGTGGGGTGCTGCCGACCTCGGCGGAGCCTGGGCGCTGTCCGGCGGCAACGCCGCATTCAGCACGGCCGGCGGGAAGGGCGTCGTGACGCTCGCACCGTCGCAGACGCGAGAGGCACGCCTGGGGGTCTCGGGGACGAGCACCGTGCTCGACGCGACGTTCTCCTCTGACGTCGCCTCCGCCGGAGGGACAGCGAGCATCACGCTCCACGGGCGCACGGTAGGCACGTCGACGTACTCCGCGCGGGTGCGCCTCGAGCCGGCCGGGGTGATCCGCCTCTACATCCTGCGAGACGAGACGGCGATCGGCAACAGCTACGTCCTGCCCACGACCTACACGCCGGGTCAGGTGCTCCACGCGCGCCTGTCCGTCGCCGGGACCAACCCCACGACCCTCGCCGCCAAGGTGTGGGTGGAGGGGCAGACGGAGCCCGCCGGCTGGCAGCTCCAGGGCACCGACACCACCGCCGCCATGCAGGCCGCAGGAGGCGTGGGCATCAAGACGTCGATCAGCTCGGCATCGACCAACGCCGCCACCAAGCTCTCGTTCGAGCGCTTCGCGGTGGTGGTCCCCCAGTAGGGGACCGACGAGAAGGGGGCGGGGCCGTCACGGCCCCGCCCCCTTCTGCGTCACCGCGCCGAGGACGTCACGTCCGCGCGTACTCCGGGGTGATGCGTCCGACGGCTCCGAGGATGCGGCCCTGGGCGAACCAGGTACGGCGGCGCAACACGGCCTCTTCCTCGGTCCTGCCGCGCCAGCGCGCCACGAGACCCCGGCAGGAGAAGACGACCAGACGCACGATGCCGCCCACCAGATGTATGGCGCGCAGGGCGAGCTGCCGGACGAGCGAGCCGTCACGCGTCAGCAGGCGCGTGCGCATCTGCCCCTGGGAGATCGTCCGCCGTCGGACGAACTCGCGCGTGGTCCGCTCCACAGGGACCTCGTCGCGCACCACGGAGTCGGCGGACGCGACGATCGACGCGCCGGCCGCGAGGACCGAACGACCGAAGAGCATGTCCTCTCCGCCGGCCAGACCGAGACTCGTGTCGAAGCGGATCCCGAGGCGCGCGACCTGCGACGCGTCGATGAGCACATTGCCGGTCGCCAGCGCATCGAGCCGCTGTCCGGTGCGGCGGCGTCGCCGCCTCATGAAGCCTCCGGCGACGACCCAGGGGTCCGTGCCTTCCGGCCACACGTACTCGACGTAGCCCATCACCACCGCGGGATGACCCGTGTCTTCCCACACGTCTACCAGGGCGTCCAGCCAGCCGGGCTGGGGGAGGACGTCGTCGTCGACCATCGCCACGAGTTCGCCGTCGGAGGCCGCGTCGAGCGCGGCCTGGCGTGCGGCGGCGATGCCCGGTGTGCTCTCGGCGACGTAGTCGACGCCCAGTTCGGCGGCGGACGTCTCGGCCGAGCGCTCGGGGTCGTTGTCGACCAGTGCGATGCGCATGTGCTGTCCGCTCTCACCGGCGCCCGCGCGGATGGCGGCGACCAGGGCCGGCAGGAGCTCGGTGCGGCGGAAGGTCGTGACGGCGACGAGGATGGACCGATCCTCGCCCCGAGGCGACGCATTGCTCATGGAATCAGTATGCCCCGCTGGGCTGCACCATGACCTTGGCCGTGCGCCACATGATCTGCAGGTCGTTCATGACGGACCAGTTCTCGACGTAGCGCAGGTCGAGGCGCACACTCTCGTCCCACGAGAGGTCGCTGCGTCCGGAGACCTGCCACAGGCCGGTGATCCCGGGCTTGATGTACAGGCGGCGGAACACGGTGCCGTCATACGCGGTGACTTCGCTGGGCAGCGGCGGCCGCGGCCCGACCACGCTCATGTCGCCCACGAGCACGTTCCAGAACTGCGGCAGCTCGTCGAGGGAGAGTTTGCGCAGCACCCGGCCGACACGGGTCACCCGCGGGTCGTCCTTCATCTTGAAGAGGAGCCCGGCGCCTTCGTTCTGCGCCTTCAGGGTCGCCAGCTGCTGCTCGGCATCCGTCTTCATCGAGCGGAACTTGACCATCTTGAAGCGGCGACCGTCGCGGCCGACGCGCTCCTGGAAGAAGAAGACCGGACCGGGCGAGTCCAGCTTGATGAGCAGCGCCAGCACGGGCGCCACGAGGCCGATCGGGATCAGCGCCACCGTGGCGACGGCGATGTCGAGCGCGCGCTTGAGGAGGTGTCGCCCGCCCTCGTAGGTCGGGATCTGCACCTGGATGAGGGGCAGGCCCTCGACCGGCGCGAAGGAGATGCGCGGCCCGGCGACATCCGTCAGTCGGCTCGACAGCACGAGCTCGGCAGCCGTCCCCTCGAGCTGCCAGCTCAGCTGCTTCACGAATTCCGGCTCGCCCTCGGGACGGCTCGCCACGATGATCGTGTCGGCGCCGACCTCGGCCGCGATCGACGACACGGAGTTCACGTTCCCCAGAACCGGGAACCTCGTGTCGTCGATCACGATGTCGCGGGCATTGCCGTCGAGGAGCGTCGCGCCGACCACCTGGTAGCCGGAAGCGCCGATCGGGTGCAGCGTCCGGACCACGTACTCCACGTCGTCCCTGTTGCCGACGACGAGAGTACGGGAGGCGAACCTCCCCTGGGAGCGCTGCGTCTGCAGCCAATGCCGCCACATCCACCGGGTCACCAGAAGTGTCAGCACACCGAGAGGCAGCCCCAGCAGCAGCATCAGTTGCATCGACTTCCATGCGAGCAGCACCGCCACGATGGCGATGATCCCGAAGGCGAGTCCGCTGGCGTGCACGACGCCGCGGTACTCGGTGGCGCTCGCGCGGAACAACGCGGCGTCCCGCGTGTGCAGCGCGCTGAGCATGAGGTACCACAGCGCGGCGAGGGGGATGCCGTCGCGGAGGACCTCGAACCCGCTGACGCCGGTGGCCAGCTGGACCGCCGCCGTCAGACCGACGGCGAACAGGATGACAGCCGCATCCGTGGTCCGCAGCCGCATCCGATAGCGGCGCTCCCACTGACGGCGCCGTTCCAAGGTCGCCGAAGCGCGCGGTGTGACCACCGTGCGCGTCACCGACTTGGTGGCTCGCGGAGCGGCGACCGGCACGAACGCCGTACGAGTGATGCTCAGGGCATCCTCGACGGAAGTCATGCCGAGGCCCCTTGAGCCGTGAATGTACGCAGATATCCCCAGTGCGACATTTTGTGATTCCCCAGATTCCCCAGACCATGAACCCCACGTTCACGGCGTCGTCTGCGTCCCGACCCCTCGGGTCCTGCTGAAACCCTTCGTGATTCCCACATCACGGAGTGCGATCACACCGTCCCACACGGTGTTCGCTGACAGCAGGCACTGCAGACCTTCATCACTGTAGCGGAAGATGTGCCCGACGGGAAGATAAATCTCATGAATGGAGGAATCCGATTCTCCCCGGGTCGTTCCGCGGGCGTTATCCTTTCGCGGTGACCGCGAACGCCTCCTCCTCCCGCTTCCAGCTTCGCACCATGCTGCCGCGCGATCCCGCCCAGCCGCACCGCACCGCGAGCCCGCTCGAACTGTTCTTCGACCTCGTCTTCGTGGTCGCCGTGAGCATCGCCTCCGCGCAGCTGCACCACGCCCTCAGTCACGGTGACTTCCTGCACGGGGTGACGTCCTACGCGATGGTGTTCTTCGCCATCTGGTGGGCGTGGATGAACTTCACCTGGTTCGCGACCTCGTTCGACACGGACGACTGGCTGTACCGCGTCACGACGATCGTGCAGATGGGCGGCGTCCTGGTGTTCGCCGCGGGCATCCCCCGCGCGTTCGAACACGGTGACTTCCGACTCCCGGTCCTCGGCTACGTGGTGATGCGCATCGCGATGGTGGCGCAGTGGCTGCGGGCCTCTCGCGCCGGGGGAGAGCTGCGATCGCCCGCTCGGCGTTATGCGTTCGGCATCGCCGCGGTGCAGGTGCTGTGGATCCTCTTCCTCCTGATCCCGGTCGGCCCGCTCCAGATCGTCGCCTTCGTGCTGTTCGCGCTGATCGAGATCGGCGTCCCGATCTTCGCCGAGTACCGCAAGCGGACGCCCTGGCATCCCCACCACATCACCGAGCGCTACGGGCTCTTCACCCTGATCGTGCTCGGCGAGAGCCTGCTCGCCTCGGCCAACGCGATCGTCGACGCCCTGGAGAAGGTGGAGAGTCTCGGCCCGCTGATCGCGATCTCGGTCCTCACCCTCGTGGTCACCGCCGCGCTGTGGTGGATCTACTTCTGGCCGCCGCACCACCGGGCGATCACGAGCTTCCGGCGTTCGCTGCGCTACGGCTACACGCACTACTTCGTGTTCGCCGCCGCCGCGGCCTTCTCGGCGGGCATCGAGGTGGAACTCGATGTCCTGACCGGCGAGAGCCACCTCTCCAACGTCGCCGCGTCCTTCACGGTCACGATCCCGATCGCGATCTTCCTCCTCGGCATCTGGTGGATCGCCATCCGCGACAACGCCGACCGGGTCGTGAACGCCGTCGTGCCGCTCGGCGCGCTGCTCGTGCTGCTCGACCCCGTCCTGCCGGTCCCGGTCACGCTGACGGCCCTGATCCTCGCCGTCATCGTCGTCGTCCTCGTCCTTCGACCCCCGGTGCCGCGGGAGGGCATAGTCGAGTCATAGGAGAGGCAGAAGGTCCTGATCGGATCGTCCGCGACGCTGGTGGTCACCACCCCAGGCGAACGAGGAGGAACCGCTCATGAGCATCCCAGAACCGATCCAGACCCCCGACGGCCCCGCGTACGAGGGGCGCCTGCTCGACCGGGCGGATGAGGAGGTCGTCGACCAGGGGGCGGCCTTCGACATCCGCACCCTGATGAGCCGCCGCGGTCTGCTCGGACTGGCCGGTCTCGGCCTCGGCGCCGTCGTCCTCGCGGCATGCGCGCCCGCCGCGTCCGGAGGGTCGGCGAGCCCGACCGCGGCGTCGACCGGAGACGCTTCCGAGGGTGCATCGGGTACGACCGCCGAGATCCCGGATGAGACGGCGGGGCCGTATCCCGGAGACGGATCGAACGGCCCCGACGTCCTGGAGGATTCCGGGATCGTGCGGCAGGACATCCGCTCGTCCATCGACGGCGGCGCCACGGCGGAGGGTGTGCCGCTCACGTTCGAGCTGCGGATCGTGGACCTCGCCGCCGGCGGCGTTCCGTTCGCAGGGGTCGCGGTCTACGCCTGGCACTGCACGGCGCAGGGTGAGTACTCGATGTACTCCTCCGGACTGGAGGACGTCACCTACCTGCGCGGCGTGCAGGTCGCGGACGACGACGGAAGGGTGTCGTTCACGTCGATCTTCCCCGGCTGCTACTCCGGACGCTGGCCGCACATCCACTTCGAGGTCTATCCGGACGTGTCGTCGATCACGGACTCCACGTCGGCGATCGCGACCTCCCAGCTGGCTCTGCCGGAACAGGCATGCTCGGCCGTGTACGCGGAGAGCGCCTACGACGGATCCGCGCGGAACCTGTCGCAGATCACGCTCGCGAGCGACAACGTGTTCGGCGACGACGCCGGCGCCCTCCAGGTCGCCACGGTCACCGGGAACGTTTCCGACGGCTATCGGGCCGTCCTCGTCGTGGGTGTCGACACGACCACGGAGCCGGCCGCGGGCTCGGCGCCGAGTGGTGGTCAGGGCGGTACCGGCGGACAGCCGTCGCGCTGAACACGCGGGCCGTCCGGGTGGCGGCCGAGGCGATCTGCTATGCTGATCATGCAACGTGTGTGCATCGCCCCCTCTCGGCCGCCACGTCGCCACTGATCAGGGCCATCACGGACCGCGCACATCGATGCGTGCGGAATCCGCCCTCGGTCTCACATCTTGCGGAGCGCCTCGCGTGTCCGCCACACAGCAATGAGCATCACCATGAGCACCACCACCGTTCCCCCGTCCGATCCGTTGACCTGGAAGCAGGCCGACACCGATGTGCACGTCGCGACCCGCGGCGGCGAATTCGCCGGTTTCGTCGAGTTCGACGGCGCCGCACACCTCGTGCGCGACAACCGCGGCACCGAACTCGGCGCCTTCGACTCCCTCGACGATGCGTTCCGCGCGCTCGAAGAGGTGCACGAGCCGGCTCGCCGCGAGTCCGTCTTCACGCCGATCCTGCCGCGAGCCTGGCGCCGCCGGCCGCGCCGTGCCCGCGCCTGAGCGACCGTTCCGGCACACGACGGGCGGCCTCTCCTGCACAGGAAATGCCGCCCGTCAAGGGTCCCCGATGTATTCCCTGACGCGTATGCGGCGCGGGCTACTGTGAGGTAAGCGTTGGGCGATCGCCTTGGGCTTCCACAGCTCAAGGGCTCCGATCGTCAGGAGAAGATCATCTCCCTCATACAGATCGACACGAACGCGTCGACGCTCGGTCCGGTTCGCCAGACCTACTCCGGCAATGCGGAGTTCCCCCCGATGGCACAGGCGTACAAGCAGGTGTCTCAGGTGGTCAAGGAGATGGGACTGCTGCGACGTGCGCAGTGGTTCTACGCCTCCGTCGCCGCGGGGATCGTGCTCGCGCTGGGCGGACTCGTCACCGGGTTCATCCTGCTCGGCGACAGCTGGTTCCAGCTGCTCATCGCGGCTGGCCTGGGTATCGTCTTCACGCAGATCGCCTTCCTCGCCCATGAGGCGGCGCATCGGCAGATCCTCAGCTCCGGCCCGTCGAACTTCCGCCTGGCCCGCATCCTCGCCGGCAGCATCGGCATGAGCTACTCGTGGTGGGACTCGAAGCACACCAAACACCACGGCAACCCCAACCAGGTGGGCAAGGATCCGGACATCGAGGTCGACACGATCTCGTTCCTCGAGACGGATGCGGCGCAGTCGAAGGGTCTGGTCCGGCTCATCACCCGCAAGCAGGGCTGGCTCTTCTTCCCCCTGCTCACCCTCGAGGGACTCAACCTCCACTACATCGGCCTCAAGCACCTGCTGACGAAGCCGAACGTCAAGGGCCGCTGGACCGAGCTCGGCATCATCGCGCTGCGCTTCGCGATCCTCCTGGTCCCCGTCTTCCTCATGCTCCCGCTCGGAATGGCCTTCGCCTTCCTCGGCGTGCAGCTCGCCGTGTTCGGCGTCTACATGGGGGCGTCCTTCGCCCCGAACCACAAGGGCATGCCCATCATCGACCCGAGCGCCCGCCTCGACTTCTTCACCAAGCAGGTGCGCACCTCCCGCAACATCCGCGGTGGATGGTGGGCCACCTGGCTGATGGGCGGACTGAACTATCAGGTCGAGCACCACCTCTTCCCGAGCATGCCGCGGCTGCACCTGTCGAAGGCACGCGAGATCGTGCGCGACTACTGCGCCGCGAACAACGTGCCGTACACCGAGACCAGCCTCGGACGGTCGTACCTGATCGTCATCGAGTACCTGAACCGGGTCGGTCTCTCCGCCGGTGCCGATCCGTTCGACTGCCCCGCATCGGCGCAGTTCGGTCGGGCGTAACCCAGACTCCACCCGGACCCGATCCGGGAACGACAGAGGCGCGAGCAGGTAAGCCTGCTCGCGCCTCTGTCGTTGGAGTTAGGCGACAAGGTGGGTTGCCCGCTTCTCTTCGCATCGCTAGCTTGAAGGTGACATTTTAGTCACTATCGAGAGGGACGATGACGATGGAAACCCTGGAAGCTGCTGCGTGCTTTCTGCGGGTCGCCCGCACGAACGCGATTGGGCGGAAATCGATGACACTCCGCTGTCTGTGGTCACCGCTGATGGCGGGCTTCGTTGTCTGTTCGTTGGTCATGGGGGCGGTGTCTCCTGCAATCGCAGAGGAGCAGACCGATCCCGACGTGCCGTTGCTTGACGAGATCCTCTTGGACGCTGCACCCGTCGTCGCGGGAGACAGAACTGGCAACACCGCAGCCGTTGATGGGGTGACCGCGGTAGTCCCCGAAGAGTCCTCGGCGCCTATGACCCTTCAAGCAGACGGAGGACCTGAAGTCGCAGTCTCGCTTCCTGAGGCCGAGCAGGTCGAGGCCGCCGATGCGGAAGGAGCAGCGGCCTCCTTCGATTTCAGCGACGGTTCCCGCATTGTCCCGGTGATACGCAACAACGGAGTGGCTCAGATTCTGTCCGTACTGAACGAAGAGACGGCACCAACCTCCTTCTCCTACCGAGTCACTGTCGACGCCGGTGGGTCGTTGACGATGCGTGAGGACGGCGGAGTAAGCGTGCTGGACTCGGTTGGCGAGGAAGTGGCCATGGTCGGATCCCCATGGGCGAGGGACGCCGAGAATCGAGCGATCCCAACTCGATTTGAGATCAGGGGTAATGAGCTCACTCAGATCGTAGAGACGGTGGCCGTCGATGAGGTCGCCTATCCAGTGGTTGCGGACCCGGCCGTGAGCGTGAAGATGACGAAGTACAAAATCACCGACCTCGTCAAGACGAACAACTGGACCAACAAGTCCAAGCAGTTAGGAGTCTGCAAGATCCAGGCAGGTGGCGGGGGTGGGAGGTGCACTATCTCCGCCTCGTACAAGGTTGAGTCGTCAGTGAGCGCAGCGTTCGGAGCAACATCTGCTTGGGTGAGTGCCCAGATCGGAATGAACGCGTCTTACTCGGTGTCAGGGCGCGTCTCGTGGACATCCGGCATCGCCCCTGCCCGGACTACGTTCAAGGCATGGACGGTCGGCACCCGAGCTGCATATAAGGTCCAGAAATGGGCGGGGTACAAAACGCTCGGCATGAGTACGCCCAATTGGAAGTTGGTCGGCACATCCGCGACCCTCTCTGCTTTCAGCCCCGTAAGGGCTTCGCTGTAGGGAAGTGATCGCGATGCTCGTACGCGCTCCCGGGTCCGTGCGCCTGACCATCTGGGTTCTTGCTTGGGTGTTCCCGCTCGCCATATTCGTCACAGGGATCACTCTGACGGCAGTAGGGGACATCACCGTCTGGCATCTGATTGCGAGCGCAAAGGGTGTGGACACCGAGGAAAGCCGGACTCTCGCTGTGTGGCCAGCGGGTCTTGTGCTCCTGGGCGCCGGGAGTCTCGGCATCATGGCCACGACACTTGCAGTCGGGCTCACTTTTTCCGCCACGCCTCGACAGTGTTCGGTGGCCGCACAGCAGCCCACCAGCTGACCGCGCCCACGGTCCCTCGGGGCACGTGTTCTCCGTCGGGCGCAGAGCCGCGACGGAGACACGTCGTGCGACTACTTGGAGGACTTCTTCTTGGTCTCCACGACATCGATCGTGATCTTCTCGAGCGGGCCGTCGTCGAGCTCATCCTCGAGGACCTCGTCGCCGAGGAAGCTCTCCTCGGAAGCGGCGGGGGCCTCGTCCGAGGAGACGGCGGGCGTCGACGCGCTGTCCGCGTCGTCGGCTGCGGTGATCTCGGCCGGCACGGTGTCGTCGGAGAAGATGCCGTCGGGGCGGATGAGCTCGCGCACCTCGGCCATGAAGCTCGTCAGCTGCTGCTGCTGCCAGCGCAGCTGCCGCGTGCGGTCCTCGGCGTCGCGCAGCACGGCCGTCGTGTGGCCCGTGACCGAGTCGACGATCTTCTGCGCCTTCGCGCGGGCGCGCTCCAGGGTCTCGCGGGCGCGCACCTGGGCGTCGGCCTCGATCGCCTGAGCCTGCGAGCGGGTGAGCCGCTCGTAGTCCTCGGCCCTGGCCGAGATGCGCTGCGCATGCTCGAGAGAAGCGGCGACCTGCTCGTTGGCGTCGTTGGTGATGCGCTCGGCGTGCGCCACGGCCTGGTTGTGCAGCACGAGGAACTCCTGCTGCGCATCGTCCTGACGCCGGGTGAGGGTCTCCTCGAACTCCAGCACGCGGGCGTTCATCTCGCGCACCTCGCGCTCCGCGTCCGCACGCAGCTGCGTCGTCTCGCGGGTCACGAGAGAACGGAGGGCGGCGGCGCCCTTCTCGGCCTCGGTCCGGATCGCCGTGGCCTCCTGCGCGGCCTGGTTCACCTTCTCGGCGGCGTGCGCGGCTTCCCGCTCGATGCGGGCCTCGTGCGCGGTGTACTCGGTGTCCATCTTCAGGCGCACCTGATCGGCGTCACGCTCGGCCTGGGCTGTGATCCGCTCGGCGTCGGCCTGAGCCTCGGCACGCTGGGCCGTGACCTCCTCGCGGGCGGAGGTCATCAGCCGGTCGGCCTGCACAGCGGCGTTCTGGATGAGGACGTTCGCCTGCTCCTCCGCGACGCGCAGGATCGCCTCGAACTGCTGACGCGACGGCGCCTCCTCGCCATCGGCCTGCGGGGCGTCGACGAGCTCGGAGGTGAGGGTCGCGACCTGCTGCTCGGCATCCGACGCCTTCGCGTTGGCCGCGGCGAGCTCGGCCTCGAGCGCTTCTCTGGCTGCACGCTCCTCTGCCCGGACGGCTTCCACGGCGTCCTCTTCGCGAGCCTGCGCCTCGGCCACGTCGGCCGCCGCCTGCTTGAGCTGGTTGCGCAGCGCGGAGAGCGCGGCATCCACCTCGCCCTTGTCGTAGCCGCGGAAGCCGACGGTGAACGCGCCCTGCTGGTCGCGCGGGGTGGTCTCGATCAGCTGGTCGAAGAAGTCCGGCGAGCGCTCGCCGTCGCGGTCGGCGGTTCCGGAGGATTCGCTCATGGGGTTCATGCCTTTCTGGCGTGGCCACACCGGAGCAGGACTCCGTCCCGGCGCGGCGGGATCATGATGTGGACCGGAGGAGGTCGTGAGGGCGCACGCCACCGCCATGACCCGGCGGAGGCCCGGCGGGCGGGGCGCGCCTCCCAGCCTAGTTGCGTCCGCCGGATGATGTGAGTGCGGTTTCGGGCGAGGAGGTCACCGCCCGGGCCCCGGCCCGGATGAGGTTCCGTCCTCCCGCGCCCAGCGCGCGTCGCGCCCGTCGATCAGACCCTCCTGTCGGAAGCCGCCCTGCTCGCCTGTGGAGACAGGGATCCTGCGAGCCGCTGCCGCGGAGGTCACGCGGGAGCGCAGGTCTTCCCAGAGCGGTACGGTCCGCGGGCCGTCGAGGTACTCGCGGAACGTCTCGACCTGCATGCGGGTGCCGTCCGGAACCCGCACGAGTCGCACGATCGTGTCGTCGGGCTCCACGAATCGGATGCCGTAACCGCCGTCGCTGCGGACGGTGAAGTGCTGCTCCTGCTTCGCGACGGCCGCGGCGATGATCTCTCGTGCCACGGGCTCGGGAGCATGCACGACCAGAGTGGAGCCCAGCGTGGCGAGCGCCTCGGCGCGCTTCGTATCGAGGAACCGCCGTCCCCAGCTGCGACCCGCCATGCCCGCGGCGCGGTCCGACCGGCGCTTGATGATCGGCCAGCCGATGAGCAGCGCGAGGATCAGGATTCCGAGGAGGAGGAACGGAAGAAGGTCGGCTGCCACGGCGGGTGGAGCTCCGGGTCGGTGACGGGGTGCCGGTCGTCAGCGAGGGTCGATCAGATGATCGAGGACGAGCTCGCCCGAGGCGTTGAGCGCATGCATCATGTCGGCGACCAGACGCGCGTCGACAGGAGGCGGATCGGCGCTCTCGAACCCGAACTGCAGGGGGATGGCTGGGTGGATCCACACCGAAGCGCGCTTGTCGACGCCGTCGCCGACGGGGCGCCACGTCATCATGAAGCTCTCCTGCCGACGCAGCTTCGTGGCGACCACGATCTTCAGATGCGCGAGCGTCGTGTCCTCGATCAGGATCGGATCCGAGGTCCCGTCATAGCGGAGTCTTCCCATGCTTGCACGGTACACCCAGAACGCGCTCTGCCTCTTCTCGGGCCATCGCGCAATCCCCTTCTGTGCGGGCGACCCGATCGGTACCGTCGCCCGAACGACATCCCGGGTATGAGGAGGAGGCCAGATGCAGACGATGGAGCGGACCCGGATCGCGTTCAACGGGGCGGAGTTCTTCCTGGCGCAAGGCCAGGATGTCCCGGACCTGCGGCGTCGGATCGAAGAGGCGATGCGCGCCGGGGGCGGCTTCGTCGAATTCGTGGTGGTCGGCAATCGTGCGGTGAGTCTGCTCATCTCCGCGGCGACGCAGGTCGCGATCTCCGTCGAGACCGTCGAGTTCGACGGCCGTGACACGGGCGACGACAGCGCGCCGTACGACAGCGGCGACTTCGACCTGCTCTGAGAGGCTTCTGCCCTGGACCGCATCACCGGCTTCCCCGGCGGCGCGCACGGCGGGGGCTCGTCCGCCCTGGTACGGTGACGGCGGAGGGCATCACGTCCCTGGGGCCGCCGGACAAGAGAGAACGCCGAGATGAAGCGACCGTCCCGCCTGCGTTTCGCCCGCATCGGGATGATCGCCGTGCTCGCGGTCGTGATCGGCTCGCTCGTGCCGTCGATGTCTGCGAGCACCCCTGCTTCCGCGGCCACCGACGGCCGGATGGTCTATCCCGCCTCCGGGAACATCCAGTCCAAGGTCGGGGACGGCTGCCGCGGCAACTACCGCGCGCACGACGGCATCGACATCTCCGGCGCGGGGGGAACCCCGATCGTCGCCGCATACGATGGCGTCATCAAGTCGCGCACCGTCAACAGCGGGTACGGCAACTACACCGACATCGAGCACCCCGGCGGCTACGTCACGCGCTACGCGCACATGGCCTCTCCGGGGATCTACGCTCCCGGCACCCGCGTCGGCCGCGGTCAGCAGATCGGCGTCGTCGGCAACACCGGCAACTCTCCCGCCTACCACCTGCACTTCGAGCTGCGGCTGAACGGTGCGGTCTACACCGCGGTGAACAACGGCTTCACATGCCTCGCGAACGTCTCGCGCGGCGGAACCATCCCGCTGACCGTCCCCGGACTCGCCACGGGTCCCGGCCCGAAGTCCCCGACCGCCGCCGCCGACTACACGGGCGACAAGAAGGCCGACCTTCTGATCGTCGCCGGGAACGGCGACCTGCGGCTGCGCGGCGGGAACGGGGCGGGCGGCTTCCAGCCGGCCACGACGCTGCTGGGCGCCAACTGGGGTGGGACGCGACGTCATGTCACGCACACCGACTTCAACAACGACGGCAAGGCCGATGTGCTCGCCGCCCGGTCCGACGGCATCCTCGAGTTCTACCCCGGCAAGGGCGGAGGCGCGCTGGGCTCACCGGTGGCCATCGGCGACGGCTGGTGGGACATGATGCACGTGGCCTCCGGGGCCGACTACACCGGGGACGGCAAGCAGGACATCCTCGGGGTCTCGCGCAACGGGGTGCTGATCATCTACGCCGGAAACGGGGCGGGGAAGTTCGGAAGTCCGCACACGACGGTCGGCAGCGGCTGGCAGGCGTTCCACTTCGTCATCGGCGGCGACTTCGACAACGACGGCTGGGGCGACATCATCGGTCTCCACTTCGACGGCACCCTGTACTTCTACGCCGGCGTACCCAACGGCTTCGCCGCGCGGCGCGCGGTCGGATCGGGCTGGCAGGAGTTCACGGCAGCGACGGGAGGCGTCGACTACGACGGAGACGGCCGCGCTGATCTCCTCGTCCGCACGCCTTCGGCGCAGCTCTTCCTCTATCCGGGACTCGGCGACGGCACGTTCGGCACCAGGAAGCTGGTCAGCGCCGACTGGGCTGACCACCTCACGATCGAGTAGCTCCGCGTCCGAGCCGCGCGGCGGCGTATCGTTGGCGCATGGCCGATCCCACGTTCGAGGAGATCGCGGCCGCGCTCTACTCCGGTCAGCCGGACGCCTTCGTCGCGTCCCGCAAAGCCCGGGCAGAGGAAGCCGGCGCCCTCGCGCCCCGCATCCGCGCGCTGAAGAAGCCCTCCATCGCGGCCTGGGTCGTGAACGTGTTCGCGCAGGAACGGTCCGGGCAGCTGGGGGAGGCGCTGCAGCTGGCCAGGGAGCTCCGCGAGGCGCAGGACGACCTCGACGCGCCGGCGCTGGCCAAGCTCGGCCGGGACCGGCGCGCCCTCACCCGACGGCTGGCGGCGACGGCGGCCGAGCTCGCCGCGTCCCGAGGTGAGCGCATCACGCCGGCGACTCTCGAGTCGGTCGAGCAGAGCATCTCGGCGGCGTTCTTCGACCCCACGGCAGCGAGCGCCGTGGCCTCGGGGCGGTTGGTGCGCGCGCTGACTCCGTCATCGAGCGAGGAGGAGATCCGCGACGCGGTGGCGGGAGAGCTGGATGAGGGAGATGCCGCGCCGCCGCCGCAGCCGCCGGACGAACTGCAGGCCCGGAGGAAGCGGCGGGAGGCGGAGCGCCGTGTAGCCGCTGCGGAGAAGGAGCAGGCCGTCGCAGAGCGAGAGCTCGGCAGGAAGGACTCCGCGCTGCAGAAGCTGCGGTCGACGGCGGACGAGCTGTCGGAGCGGGTGGCGGACCTGGAGGCGCAGCTCGAGCGCGCCCGCGCGGAGGTCCGCCGCGTCGAGCAGGAGCTTCCCGAGCTGGAGTCGGCTCAGGCGGAGGCGGCGAAGCGCGTCGAGGAGACCGGGGACGCGGTCGAGCGCGCCAGGACGGACCTGGCGTCGCTGTAGCCGCCCGGGACGCCGCGCGCTTCGTCGACGCGGACCGTCACAGAGCGAACGCGACCGAGGCGTCGCGCGGCGCCCGGCCGCGGGGTTGCGACGGCCGTGCTCCGCGATCTCGCGCGCGGGGGATCTCCCGGGTGACGGGATGCCCCGCGTGGAGCTCGACCTCGGCGTCGAAGTGACGGACGGTCAGGGACGGTCCCTCCTTCAGAACGTAGGTCACGGTCGCGGGCAGGACCTCAACGCGGAGCACCTGCCCGTGGATCCGCACGCCGAAGTTCAACCCGCGAACGCGGTCCGGCAGACGGGGCGAGAACCGCAGTCCGTCGTCGGTGTCCCTCATCCCTCCGAGGCCGGCCGTGATCGCCGTCCACACTCCGGCGAGGGCGGCGATGTGCAGACCGTCGCTCGTGTTCTCGTGCAGGTCGTCGAGGTCGAGCGTGGCCGCTTCCGCCAGGTAGTCGTAGGCGAGGTCGAGCTGCCCCACCTCGGCGGCGATGATCGCCTGGACCGCGGCGGAGAGCGAGGAGTCCCGGACCGTGAGCTCCTCGTAGTACCCGAAGGCGCGCTCCTTCTCCTCGGGTGTGAACGCCTCGTGCGCGAAGAACAGGGCGAGGACCAGGTCCGCCTGCTTCACGACCTGTTTCCGGTACAGGTCGAAGTAGGGGAAGTGCTCCTGCAGGGGGTACTCCTCGGAGCTCGTGCTCTCGAAGTCCCAGCGTTCCTGCTCCGTGAATCCGGCCGACTGGGGGTGCACGCCGCGCGCCTCGTCGAACGGAACGCACATCGCGTCCGCCGTCCGGCACCACTCGTCGAGCTCCGCCTCGTCCACGCCGAGCGCACCGGCCACCTCCGGATGCCGCCGCGCCGAGGCGACCGCTCCGCGCAGGTTTCGCTGTGCCATGAGGTTCGTGTACACGTTGTCGTCGACGATGGCGGAGTACTCGTCGGGTCCGGTCACACCGTGGATGTGGAAAACGCCCGCGGAGTCCGCGTGGCCGAGGGAGACCCAGAGCCGGGCCGTCTCGACGAGCATCTCGAGTCCCGCTTCGCGCTCGAAGGCCTGGTCGCCGGTCGCCCGCACGTAGTGCAGCACCGCGCCGGCGATGTCGGCGTTGACGTGGAAGGCCGCCGTGCTCGCGGGCCAGTATCCGGAGCTCTCCCGCCCGTCGATCGTGCGCCAGGGGAACGCGGCACCGCGCAGGTGCAGGTGCTGCGCGCGTTCGCGGGCGTGTCCGAGCGTCGAGTGCCGCCAGCGGAGCGCCTGCTCCGCGGCATGCGGTGCGGTGGAGGTGAGGACGGGGAGCACGAACCCCTCGAAGTCCCAGAAGGTGTGACCCTCGTAGCCGGAGCCGGTGAGCCCCTTGCCCGGAACCGAGCGGAGCTCCGCGCGGACGGACGCCTGGAACACCTGGAAGAGCGCGTAGCGCACGGCCTGCTGCAGCCGCGGCTCGCCCTCGACCTCGACGTCCGCGCAGGCCCAGTAGTCGTCCAGGCGCGCGCGCTGCTCGCGCACGAGCTCGTCCCAGCCCGCGTGTCCGGCATCCGTGACGGCGGCTTCGGCGCGGTCCCGCAGGCCGGAGGGGGACAGCGTCGCCGACCACTCATGGCCGACGACCTTGATCAGTTCGACGTGCTCCCCGGGCGCGAGGACCACTCGGACGGTGGTGCGCGCGAGTTCCGGAGACGCGACCGTCGTCACGGCCGGCTCGGCGGATCCGGAGGTCGTGACGGCGTGGTCCATGCTCACGGCCACGGACAGTCCGCTCTCCCGTGTTCGGTGCACGAGGGTCGCCGTGGTGCCGATCACATCCGAGTCGAGGCCGACCAGCGGCGTCGTGAGGAGCTCCTGCACGCGCGGATCGGAATGGGTGATCGGGAGCGGCTCGTTCGGCAGGGCCTCGGACTGGATCGTGATCGCGACCTCGTGAGACACGGCGTGCACGCGATAGCGCACGGCCGCGACGGCGCGCCGGGAGAACGACACCAGGCGCGCCGACTCGATGCGCACCCGCCGGTGCGTCGGCGAGATCCAGTCGGCTTCACGATGCAGGACACCGTCCTGGAAACCGAGGCTCCGTCGGTGATGCACGAGCTCGCCGGTCCGCACGTCGAACGGTTCGTCATCCACCAGAAGGCGGATGAGCTGACCGTTCTGCACGTTGATGACGGTCTGGCCGGAATCCGGATAGCCGTAGCCCTCTTCGGCGTACGGCATCGGATGCTCTTCGAACACCCCGTTCAGGTAGCTGCCGGCGACGCCGCGGGGCTCCCCCTCGTCGAGGTTGCCGCGCCATCCGACGTGGCCGTTCGACAAGCCGAAGACGGATTCGTCGTGCGCGAGGCGCGAGGCGTCCAGCCCGTCCAGGGCGATGCTCCAGGGATCGACCTCGAAGCGCGGGCCGGCGGGGGAGGTGCCCGGTGCCGTCACAGGGTGCTCCGCAGATGGAGGGCGTGCACGTCGAGCGATCTCCGCTCGTGGGGTGATGCGATGACAGTCATGTGAGCCCTCCGCCGGCGACCATTCGCTTCCGACAGTACCGGTGCCATCCCTGAGGCGTCTGAGCCGGTGCGCGCCTGCTCCATGCGGCTTCCGGTGCGCTTAATCAGGTTTATGCGCTCTAAACCTGATTAGTTCATGCAATACTCGGGGCTATGGACATCGTCACGAGGGAGATGGGGCACGGCGTCTGGCCGGCGCACACCGTCGAGACGCGCCCATGGCGTCAACAGGCCCGCGGTGGCACTCGTGCTGATCGCATGCTGACGTCCGTGGACGCCGCGGTCCCGTCGAAGATCTCATCCCTCGACTACGTCCCGCCTATCGCGACGATCGTGGTCTCGGAGTCGGCTCTGCTTGCGGTAGCGCAGGCGGACACCGACGCGGAGGGACATTCGGCTGCGATGAGCCGGTTCATGATGCGGACCGAGTCCGTTGCCTCGTCGAAGATCGAACGCATCACCGCCACTGCTGTGGACTACGCGAAGGCCCTCGCGGGAAACCGTTCGAACAGTTCGGCGACGAGCATGGTGGCCGCGAGCACCGCGCTGCACGATCTGGTGTCGGAAGTCGCCATCCGGGGAAGGTTCTCGCTGGACAGTCTTCTCGCCGCACACCGGGCGCTCATGAAGGGCGACCGCGACGAGGCCGACTACGCGGGGCGGCTCAGAGACATGCAGAACTGGATCGGTGGAAGCGACTACTCGCCTCGTGATGCCCTGTACGTGCCGCCGGCGCCGGAACGCGTGCCGTCGCTCATGGAGGATCTCGTCGAGTACCTCAACCGCGACGATGTTCCGGTGATGGTGCAGGCGGCGATCGGTCACGCGCAATTCGAGTCGATCCACGCATTCACTGATGGCAATGGCCGTATCGGGCGTGCGCTCGTCTCGGCGGTGCTTCGGCGCCGCGGAGTCACCCGAAATGCCGTGGTGCCCCTTGCCAGCGGGCTTCTCGCCAAGCGCGATGACTATTTCGCCGCGCTCGGGACGTACCGACAGGGTGACCCGGCCCCGCTGATCGACCTGTTCTCGCGTTCGGCCCGCGTGGCTGCCGTGTGCTCGCGCGAGTCCATTGCCCGCATCAAGACCCTGCCTGATGAGTGGGCCGCCGAGCTCAGGCCGCGGGCGGACTCCGCTGTCGCAGCCCTGATTCCCGCCTTCTACGATCACCCGGTCATGGCTGCCGCGGAGATCGAGAAGCGCTCAGGCGCGTCGGAGCAGCAGACCTACCGAGCGATCGCGCAACTCGCGGATACCGGCTTCATCCAGGAGATCACGGGCCGCAAGCGAGATCGTGTCTGGGTCGCCGCCGAGCTTCTGGCAGAACTCGACGATCTCGACCGGCGGATCCAGGTTGAGATGGTGGGTTGAGGCCACTCCCTCCCACCAACAGCGCGCCGCTCCGGTGCCGAAGGCGGACGAGGTGTGACCGTCCGGTCCCGGCCAGAAACCGAATCCTCACCAGGGGCAAAGCAAAACCCCCGCCATGTAGAAGCTAGGCGAGGGTTTCTGGGCTGATTGTAATGATCAGCCTTGTGGCTCCGACCGGCATCGATCCGGTGACCTTTCGATTTTCAGTCGAACGCTCTACCAACTGAGCTACAGAGCCGCGCGACCGGCGAACCTGTCGCGTCCTAGACGAAGAGCCCTCTCCGAAGAAAGAGCTCGTCGCACGGAGCGACCCTGACGGGACTTGAACCCGCGACCTCCGCCGTGACAGGGCGGCACGCTAACCAACTGCGCTACAGGGCCATACTTGTTTTCAATTGTATCGGAAGGTGTGACCCCAACGGGATTCGAACCCGTGCTACCGCCGTGAAAGGGCGGCGTCCTAGGCCGCTAAACGATGGGGCCGAGTCAGTCCCGGGGGACTTCCTTGCCGACGCTCAAGCATAAGGGATGTTCTGCGCAAATCGCGAATCGAGGGCGCGCCGCCGCCTCCCGGGCGTGTTCCGGGGGGACGATGAGGGGTCGGCGCTGCCCGGATCGCCGACGATCCACCCTGGTGCGGATGTGAAAGTTGTTGTTAGTGTGGCAACTGTGAAACCGGCGGAAGGGGCCGTGTGAACGACAAGATCACGCTGGATGCTGCTGTCGCGGCGGCATCCGAGGATTGCGGCTGCGCGCCCAGTCCGACCGAACGTCGTGCGTTCGACAAGGCCGGTGTCAGCCGTCGCGGAGCTCTCGGCATCGGGGTGCTCAGCGTCGTCGCCCTCAGCGCGTTCGGCATCTCCAACGGCGTCTCCGCCGCGTACGCCGCCTCGTACCCGAGCTGGGACGATGTGCAGCGCGCCAAGAACAGCGAGGCGGCGAAGGCCGCCGAGGTCAGCCGTATCGAGGGCCTGATCCAGTCGCTGACCCGCAAGGTCGCCGAGACGCAGGCCGCCGCGAAGGTCGCCTCCGACGAATTCTACGAAGCGCAGCAGAGCTACTTCGCCGCCGCCACGGAGGCGGACACTCTTCAGGCGAAGGCCGACGAGCAGGCGGCGAAGGCCGACGAGTCTGCCCGCAAGGCCGGTCAGGTCGCCGCCCAGCTGTACCGCAACGGCGGTGACGACACCTCGCTGGAACTCTTCTTCGCCGGTTCCCCGGACAACGCCGACGAGCTGCTCGCCCGCCTCGGCACGATGGACAAGCTCCTCGAGTACAACCAGTCGGTCTACGACGACGCCGTCGCGGCCCGCAACTCCGCGCAGTCGCTCAGCGACCAGGCCATCGTCGCCCGCGACGAGCGCGACCGGCTGCAGAAGATCGCCGAAGAGAAGATGGTCGTCGCCCAGCAGGCCGCGGATGCCGCACAGGCCGCGCTCGACGAGCAGTCCGCGAACCTCGCCACCATGCAGGCGCAGCTCGCAGCCCTCAAGGACAACACCGCGAAGACCGTCGCCGGATACCAGGCCGGCGTCGAAGCCGCGGAGAAGGCACGTCGGGAGCGCGAGGCCCGCGAAGCGGCAGCAGCCGCCGCAGGCAACGGCGGCGGTGGAGGCGGCGGAGGCGGCAGCCAGGGCAGCGGCGGCTGGTGCCGTCCCCACGGCGGTGGAAAGAGCTCCGGCTACGGCCCCCGTTCTCAGCAGTGCGGGCCGCAGGGATGCTCGTCGAGCTTCCACTACGGCACCGACTTCGCCAACGGCTGCGGCGCAGCGATCTACGCCGCGCAGTCCGGAACCGTCGACTACGCCGGCGGCAACGGCGGCTACGGCAACTACATCCGCATCCAGCACGGCGGCGGCATCGGCACCGGCTACGCGCACATCCGCGATGGCGGCATCCTCGTCCGCTCCGGCCAGTGGGTGCAGTCCGGACAGGTCATCGCCTACGCCGGCAACACCGGCCGCTCGTTCGGCTGCCACCTCCACTTCGAGGTCTACGTGAACGGCGGCGCCGTCAACCCGGTGCAGTTCCTCGCGCAGCGCGGCGTCTCCGCCTGAGCGACCTCGAACCCCAGACGCGAAAGACCCCCGGTTCCCTTGCGGGACCGGGGGTCTTCGCTTCGACAAGCTCAGCGACCCAGCATGGGTGGCACAGCGACCCAGCGGGGGTGGCTCAGCGACCCAGCGGGGGTGGCTCAGCGACCCAGCGGGGGTGGCTCAGCGACCCAGCGGGGGTGGCTCAGCGACCCAGCGTGGGTGGTCAGCGACCCAGCGTGGGTGGGTCAGCGACCCAGCGTGGGTGGCTCAGCGACCCAGCGGAGTCAGTGACCCTGCTCGCCGAAGCGGACGATGGCCTCGTCGAGGATGCGCTGCGCCTCGGCGGCGTTCCCCCACTCGTCGACCTTGACCCACTTGTTGGGCTCGAGGTCCTTGTAGTGCTCGAAGAAGTGCGCGATCTCCTTCTTCGTGTACTCGGCGATGTCGTCGATGTCCTGGATGTGGGCCCACCGCGGGTCCTTCGACAGCACGGCGACGAGCTTGTCGTCTCCGCCGGCCTCGTCGCTCATCTTCAGCACCGCGACGGGGCGGACCTCGACGACGACGCCCGGGTAGATGGCGTGGTCGAGCAGCACGAGCACGTCGAGCGGGTCGCCGTCCTCGCCGAGCGTGTTGTCGAAGTAGCCGTAGTCGGCCGGGTAGCCGAAGGTCGTGTAGAGCACGCGGTCGAGGTGCACTCGTCCGGTCTCGTGGTCGACCTCGTACTTCACGCGGCTGCCGCGCGGGATCTCGATGACGGCGTCGTGTGCGCCCATGCGTGTGCTCCTCAGAAGGTTCGGTTGGATGCCGCGGACTAGCCTACCGGCGGCGCCTCGGCGTCCGATCCGCCCTCGCGGCGGAGCATGACGCGGTTCAGCAGCCGGGAGAGCGGACCGTTCAACAGCAGGATGAACAGGGCGACGTACCCGTTCGGCGCGGTGAACACCGCGATCACGAGCGCGATCGCGAACAGGATGATCGCGGCGAGGTCGCCGACGACGCCGGCGCGCAGGACCGCCGGCGGCGCCGTCGTGAGCTCGGGGTGCCGTCGCAGGTAGAGCCAGCCCGCGAGCGTCGTGACCTGCGTCATGATGAGCGTCCCGATGTAGACCACGGCCTGGAGCGCATCGGAGTCCAGCTGGCCGAGCATCGCGGTCGGCACGGGCAGCCAGACGATCGTCGCCATCCACGCGACGTTGATCCACAGCAGCGGCACCGTGATCCACTCGACGTCGCGGTACTGGCTGTGGTGCCCCATCCAGAACATGGCGATGAGGAGGAAGCTCAGCCCGAAGCTGACCAACTGCCCCGAGTGCTCGCGGAAGAACTCCGCGGTCGTGAGGTCTCCGGAGGCGGCATCGGAGACGGCCTCCAGCAGCGGCAGGATGAGCAGGGTCATCGCGATGGCCACGACGGCGTCGACGAAGGCCTTGAACCGCTCGGTGCGGAAGGGTCGCGTACGCGCGTTGTCGGTCACGGCGTCAGGATAGTCCGGCCGATGCGGCGCTGCATCCGCTCGGCCCCGCGACGGCCGTGCCCTACCGTGGAAGCGTGCCGTCTCTCCCTCCTGTCATCGCTGAGATCCGCCTGGCCGTGCGCACCGCGCTCGCCGAGCTTCCCGAGGGGTCGACCGTGATCGTCGGTCTCTCCGGAGGGGCCGATTCCCTGGCGCTCGCCGCGGCCGTGGCTTTCGAGGCGCCGCGATGCGGGCTGCGCGCGGCGGCCCTCACGGTCGATCACGGTCTGCAGGATGACTCGGCCGCCGTCGCGGAGGCGGCAGCGGGCGCCGCGCGCGACCTCGGCCTCGATGCCCTCGTGGTGCGGGTGGCCGTCGACGGGGCAGGCGGTCCGGAGGCCGCCGCCCGCGACGCCCGGTACCGGGTTCTGCGCGACGCCGCCCTGGACGTGTCGGCGGCGGCCGTGCTCCTCGGTCACACCCTGGACGATCAGGCCGAGACGGTGCTCCTGGGTCTCGCGCGAGGCTCCGGAGCCGCGAGCCTGCAGGGCATGGCCCCGGTCCGCGAGGATGACGACGGCCTGCAGTGGATCCGACCGCTGCTCGCGGTGCGCCGGGAGACGACGCAGGCGTTCTGCGCGACCTCCGGCCTGACGGCCTGGAGCGATCCCCACAACGCCGACGCACGGTACGCCAGAGTGCGCGTGCGCGAGCGTGTGCTGCCGGTGCTCGAGACCGAACTCGGTCCGGGTATCGCAGAAGCTCTCGCCCGGACGGCCGAGCAGCTGCGTGAAGACGCCGAGGCTTTCGACGAGATGATCCACGAGACGATCGAGGACATCGTCGAGCACGCCGAGGCCGGCATCTCCGTCAGCGTGGCCGCGCTCGCCGCGAACCCCGCCGCCCTGCGGAACAGGATCATCCGCCTCGTCGTCGACAGCGAGTTCGGGGTCGCCCTCACCCGCGCGCAGACCCTCGAGGTCGCCCGGCTCGTCACCGATTGGCGGGGTCAGGGGCCGATCGACCTGCCCGGGTGCGCAGCCGCCCGCAGGGGCGGACGCATCGTCATCACCGCATCCGGTCGCTGATCGGGAGCTTCGCCCAGACGGAGCGCGGAGGGCGGGCTACTTCTTCCCGCCGAACAGTCCGCCGAGGATGCCGCCGAGGTCGATGCCGCCGCCCGAGCCGCTGTTCCCGCCGCCGAGCAGTCCGCCGATGACGTCGCCGATGCCGCCGCCCGAGCCGACCTTGTCGCCGCCGCCGAGGATGCCGCCGATCACGTCGCCGATGCCGCCGGAGCTCTCCGCCCCGGCGTCGGTCTTGGCGCTCTTGTCCTTCGTCGCGTTCGCGATGAGACCCATGACGATGGGGGCGAGGATGGGCAGGAGCTTGCCGAAGTCGATTCCGGGGGTCGCCTCCGACTCCGTGAGCTCCTTCGTGACCTCCTTCTCCTTCGAGCCGAGGATGTGCGCGACGATCTTGCCACCGTCGGCCTGATCGATGTCGTCCACCGTGCTGGCGGGCGTCGAGCCGGAGTGCTTCTTGAGCGCGGCCTCGATCGCCGCGGAGCCCTCGGTGGTCTCGGCGTTCTTCGCCAGTCCGCCCAGGAGCACGGCGCCGCCCTGCTCGACCGCGACCTTCGCCTCGTCGCGCGAGACGCCCAGCTTCTCGGCGATGTCGTCGATCGGCACCTGGGTGAGGATGTCATCAAGAGCCATGAGGATTCCTTCCGTCGGTGGGCGTCCGCCCGCGTCACCGATCACAGTAGTGCGGATGGCGGGAGATGGGGAGATCTCCCCATCGCCGTCGTGCAACACGCGGCCCTATGGTGGAAGCTCCGGGGGGAAGGAGTACCGATGTCCGATCTCGATGTCCAGAAGGACGCGCTCGACACGGCGCAGGCGCGGCTGACGGCAGGTGCCGCGCCGGTCATCACGTCGTGCCTGTCTTTCGCCGGCACCGGTTCGCCCTCCGTCGAAGGCGCGCTGGGCGAGGCCGAGTCGCTGCTGACGCAGATCCTCTCCGCACTCGCGCAGACGGCGACGAACTCCGCGGCCGACACGGCCTCCGTCGCCTCCACGTTCACAGCGTCCGACGAGACCCTGGCGCAGGCGGCACGATGAGCCTTCCGGGAATCGTCGACGACCCGGCCAAGGGCGATGTCGGGGCGGTGAACGGCTACGCGACCGCCTTCACCACCCGTGCGAGCTCTTCGCGGGAGCGCAAGGGCGACGCGGATGCGGCCCTCGCCAGCCTCACCTCGATGACTTCGTCGGCGGCGGCTGAACTCGGCACCAGAGTCGTGCTCCTCGCGCAGCGCCTCGGGGAGACGGCCCAAGGGCTCGACGGGATCTCCGCCGCCGTGTCGACGTACGCGACAGACCTCGAGGCGTTGAAGAGCGAGGCCGCGCGGCGCCTCCGGACCGCCCAGAACGCGTACGACCACATCTTCGTCCGACGCGCGGAGGCACTCAACGCCGCCAGCGAGTTCGTCACCGGCTGGGCGCTTCCGTGGGACGCGGTGCTTCCGTCATGGATGTACCTCGACGACCCCGGCTACCTGCGCCGCTGGCAGGACGCGATCGACGGCTACCGCACCGCGCTCGCCTCCTACAACGCCCTCGCGGAGCAGCGCGCGGCCATCGATCAGAAGGCCGTGAGCGCGCTCGCCGCCGTACCCCTCATCACCGCCGTCACCCAGGGCGGGAAGGTCGGCCCTGGCGGATTCGTCGCCGCGAGCCTCGCGTGGGCGGGCAACGTCAACGCGATCACGGCGGAATCCCTCGCCGGTCTCGGCGACCCCGACATCATCCGCGAGACGTGGAACGCGATGGACGACGAGACGCGGGCGGCGCTCCTGGCCGCGTCATCCCTCATCCTGGGAAACCTCAACGGCATCCCGATCCGCGACCGCGTCACGGCCAACCACACCAACATTCGCGATGAGATCGCGCGAAGGGAAGCCGAGATCGCCCGGCTCCAGGCGCTGGTCGACAGCCTCAAGACCGGCGACCGCGCCGACGCCTGGGAGGCGAAGGGCTACCTCGACGAGATCGCGAAGCTGCGCGAGCCCATCGACTACTGGCAGAGCCTGCTCGACCAGGACTACACGTGGTGGGACGAGAGCGAGCGAAAGCACACCGAGAGCGGGGCAGGCGCGCGCGTCGTCGTCTTCGACCCGGGCGCGGACGCGGTGGCCACGTACCACGGCCCGATCGATCCGATCACCGGAGACATCCCCGCGTGGATCCGCAACGTCGCCGTGTCGGTCCCGGGGACCACGACGACCATGACCAGCTTCGGTGACGGAACGGGTGCGCAGCTCTACCGGTCGGCCGGCCCCGACACCGCGGTGTTCCAGTGGGCGGGAGGCACGTTCCCGCAACTGGAACTGCCCGGACCGACCGACGCCTCCTTCTCGCGGGACCTCGCGCCGAAGCTGGTCGACTTCGTCGCCGGAATCGACAAGCCGGATGGTTCGTCCCTCACCGTGCTGGGCCACAGCTACGGAGGGGCGACCGTCGGGCTCGCCGAGAAAGCGGGTCTCGTCGCCGACCGCATCCTCTACGTCTCAGCGGCAGGTATGGGCGCTGGGGTGAGCGGTATCGAGGACTTCCCGCAGACCTCCGGAGTCCCGCACTACTCGATGATGGCGCGAGGTGATCTCGTCGTCGGACTGATCCAGGGCAACGGGCCGGAGCAGATGCACGGGCAGTCGCCGCTGACCGCGGACGGTGTCACCCGATTGGAGACGGGGTGGATCAAGGACGACAACGGTGATCGCCTGGTTGACCTCGAGGACTACAACGTCGAGGGGAACGGCACGCCGCGGGGTATCGACAGCCACAGCTCCGTGTATGACCCCCGATCGGTGGCGTTCGACAACATCATCGCTGTCATCACCGGCGGCGACGCCATGCTCTTCGCGCCGGACTATGTCTACAACCCGCGACCCATCGTCGTGCCGGGAGCCGGACCCATCGTGCAGGCCCCGGTGCAGATCGACGGCATCGACAAGTCGGGTTTCGAACCGGAGTACGCGAGGATCGAATGATGAAGATGACCGCACGTGCCGTCGCGCTGATGGCCGGCGTTCTCGTGGCCCTGACGCTGGGAGGCTGCACGATGGTGACCGAGACAGACAGTCGACTCGACGAGTATCAGGCAGAGGCGGAGGGCTTGGCCGACGAACTGATCGCCCTGGTCCCGGCCGACCTCGCTCCGACGACTCCCCCCGACGTCGAGTCGTCGGGGCGCATGCTGCAGAATCCGGTCTCCGCCGACCCCTCTCCGCAGGACTCGGTCTGGTGGCAGGTCGATGCGTACATCGAACCGGTCCAGCGGCCCGCCGCCTCGGAGGACGCCGCGAAGGCGATCGCCAACGGCCTGCTCGACGACGGGTGGGAACAGACGAAGGCCCGCGAGACGGCAGAGGGCCGAAGGACGGCCGACGCCTATGCGAAGGACGACTGGTACGTCGAGGTGACGTGGGTTCGTTCCGAGGAGGGCAAGTTCGAGACGGTCGAGATCTCCGTGCTCAGTCCGAAGACGACGCGCGGAGACCACGACGAAATCCACTCCTGAGGGGGCGGTCGCAGCCCGGGACCGGAGCACACCGCCGCGTCGCCTAAAATCGATCCATGCGCGCCGCGGAGATCCAGGACGACCTTGCACAGATCCTCGTCACCGAGGAGGAGATCCACGCCAAGCTCGACGAGCTCGCGGCGCAGGTCGCGAAGGACTACGAGGGCAAAGACCTCATCCTCGTCGGCGTGCTCAAGGGTGCCGTCATGGTCATGGCCGACTTCGCAAGGGCGCTGCCCTTCCACGCCCCGATGGACTGGATGGCCGTGTCGAGCTACGGCGCCAGTACGAAGTCCAGCGGTGTCGTCCAGATCCGGAAGGACCTCGACACCGACCTGCACGGCAAGCACGTGCTCATCGTCGAGGACATCATCGACTCGGGCCTCACGCTGAGCTGGCTGCTGGAGAACTTCGAGTCCCGCGGCGCGGAGTCGATCGAGGTGCTCGCGCTGCTGCGCAAGCCGGAGGCAGCCAAGGTCGAGATCGACTGCAAGTACGTCGGCTTCGACATCCCGGTGGAGTTCGTCGTGGGCTACGGGCTGGATTACGCGGAGCGGTACCGCAACCTGCGGGACGTCGCCGTGCTGGCGCCCCACGTCTACAGCTGACGCTTCGACAGGCTCAGCGACCCACGCTTCGACAGCCTCAGCGACCCACGCTTCGACAGGCTCAGCGACCCACGCTTCGAGAGGCTCAGCGACCCACGCTTCGACAGGCTCAGCGACCCACGCTTCGACAGGCTCAGCGACCCGCGGGCAGCGACGGGCGTTGCGCCGTGGGTGAACGCACAGCGCCCGCCTAGGGCGCGCGCGATACGCTGATCCGATCATGGATGTGAAGAAGCTCACCCGGAATCCGCTGATCTACGTCGCGCTGATCGGCGTGCTTCTCTTCGGCGGATTCCTGCTGATCTCCAATCTGGGCGCGCCCAAGCAGATCACGACCCAGGAGGGACTGAAGCTCCTGTCCGGGACGACGGTCACCGAGGTCGTGAACACCGACGGGGATCAGCGGGTCGACATGACGCTCTCGAAGCCCTTCGAAGGCTCCGAGAACGTGCAGTTCTATTACGTCGATGCGCGTGCCGACGAGGTCGTCAGCGCGATCAACGAGGCAGCCCCCAAGGACGGCTTCAACGACGCCGTCCCGCGCGCGACCTGGTTCGACGGCTTCCTCTCGCTCCTTCTTCCGCTCGTGCTGCTCGGCCTGCTGTTCTGGTGGCTCCTGTCGTCCATGCAGGGCGGCGGCGGCAAGGTCATGCAGTTCGGCAAGTCCAAGGCCAAGCTCGTCAACAAGGAGACTCCGACGGTCACCTTCGCCGACGTCGCCGGCGCGGACGAGGCCATCGAAGAGCTCCACGAGATCAAGGAGTTCCTCCAGGATCCGGCGAAGTTCCAGGCCATCGGCGCCCGCATCCCGAAGGGCGTGCTGCTGTACGGCCCTCCCGGAACCGGTAAGACCCTCCTTGCCCGCGCCGTCGCGGGTGAGGCCGGCGCCCCGTTCTACTCGATCTCCGGTTCCGACTTCGTCGAGATGTTCGTCGGCGTCGGTGCCTCCCGCGTGCGCGACCTGTTCAGCCAGGCGAAGGAGAACGCGCCGGCCATCATCTTCATCGACGAGATCGACGCCGTCGGTCGTCACCGTGGTGCCGGCATGGGCGGCGGCAACGACGAGCGCGAGCAGACCCTGAACCAGATGCTCGTCGAGATGGACGGCTTCGACCCGAACGCGAACGTCATCGTGATCGCGGCGACCAACCGACCGGACATCCTCGACCCCGCACTGCTGCGCCCCGGCCGCTTCGACCGCCAGATCGGCGTCGACGCCCCCGACCTCAAGGGTCGCCAGAAGATCCTCGAGGTGCACAGCAAGGGCAAGCCGCTGTCGAAGAACGTCGACCTCGAGGTCGTCGCCCGCAAGACCCCAGGGTTCACCGGTGCCGACCTGGCGAACGTGCTGAACGAGGCCGCGCTGCTCACGGCGCGCTCGAACGCCCAGCTCATCGACAACCGCGCGCTCGACGAGGCCATCGACCGCGTGATCGCCGGTCCGCAGCGTCGCACCCGCGTGATGAAGGACAAGGAGAAGCTCATCACGGCCTACCACGAGGGCGGCCACGCTCTCGCTGCGGCGGCGATGAACTACACCGACCCCGTGACGAAGATCACGATCCTGCCGCGCGGCAAGGCGCTCGGCTACACGATGGTGCTGCCGCTGGACGACAAGTACTCGGTCACCCGCAACGAGCTGCAGGACCAGCTCACCTACGCGATGGGAGGCCGCGTCGCGGAGGAGATCGTCTTCCACGACCCCACCACGGGTGCGTCGAACGACATCGAGAAGGCCACCTCGATCGCCCGCAAGATGGTCATCGAGTACGGCATGACGACGCAGGTCGGCCCGGTCAAGCTCGGCACCGAGGGCGGCGACATGTTCGTCGCCCGTGACATGGGCCGCGGCCGCGAGTACTCCGAGAAGGTCGCGGAGCGGGTCGACGCCGAGGTGCGCGCGCTCATCGAGCAGGCCCACAACGAGGCCTACGCCGTGATCAGCGAGAACCGCGACATCCTCGACAAGCTCGCCCTCGCGCTGCTCGAGGAGGAGACCCTCGACCACAACCAGATCGCGGAGATCTTCACCGAGGTCAAGAAGCTCCCCGAGCGCCCGCTGTGGCTGTCGAGCGAGGACCGCCCGGTCTCCGAGCGTCCGCCGATCGACGTGCCGAAGAAGGACGTCTCGCTCGCCGCATCGGTCGAGGCGCCCAGCAGCGCACCGCGCACCCAGCAGGGGTCGGCCGGAGCCGGTCACCCGCGGCCCGCAACGGCGTGACGTGACCGTCGACAGGCAGCGCGTCGAGCGACTCACCAGGGAGCTGCTCGAGGCGATCGGCGAGGATCCCGATCGACCGGGGCTCAAGCAGACGCCGTCGCGCATGGCCGAGCTGTACACGGAGTTCTTCTCCGGAGTGGGGGAGGACCCAGCGGCTCCGCTCGCGCACACCATCAGCGTGACACGAGGCCCTGCGCCCGACACCCTCCCGTCCGGGGCGGTGCTGCTGCGTGACATCCGCTTCCGTTCGGTCTGCGAACACCACCTCCTGCCCTTCGCCGGTCACGCGCACATCGCGTATCTGCCGGGCGAGCAGGTCGTCGGACTGGGTGCCCTCGTGCGCGTGGTCGAGGTGCTTGCGGCGCGACCGCAGGTGCAGGAGCGCCTCGGAGAGCAGATCGCCGATACGATCGCCGAGCACCTCGACACCCGCGGCGTGCTCGTGGTGCTCGACGCCAGCCACGGCTGCGTCACGATGCGCGGCGGACGCCAGACGGAAGCCTCGACGCTCACGATCGCCGCGCGCGGCGTCTACGCGGATCCGGTCGCTCGCACCGAGCTCATCACGCTCATCGGACTGTCCGCCGGCTCGGGGGCGTCCCGCGACGGGTCCGCTCTCTGATGACGGGTATCTGGGGCATCGTCAACGTCACGCCCGACTCGTTCAGCGACGGAGGACGGTACTTCGACGTGGACGCGGCCGTCGCCCATGGTCTCCGGCTGCGCGCGGACGGGGCCGCCGTGCTCGATGTCGGCGGAGAGTCGACCAGGCCCGGAGCCGAGCGCGTCGGCACCGATGTCGAGCAGCAGCGCGTGATCCCGGTGATCGAACAGCTCGCCGCGGCCGGCGTGCCCGTCAGCATCGACACGCTGAGCGCCGAGACCGCCGCAGCGGCGGTCCGCGCAGGCGCCCGCATCGTGAACGACGTCTCGGGCGGGTTGGCCGATCCGGACATGCGGGCGGCCGTCGCGGAGTCCGGAGCGGATTTCGCGATCGGGCACTGGCGCGGTTTCTCGGCGGACATGTACGCGCACGCCGAGTACCGCCGGGTGGCCCGCGAAGTCGCCGGCGAGCTCCAGGAGCGCATGGGCGAAGCAGCAGCCGCCGGGATCGCTCCCTCGCGCCTGATCCTCGACCCGGGTATCGGCTTCGCGAAGGCGGGCACGCAGAACTGGGACGTGCTGCGCGGGCTCGACGAGATCATCGCGCTCGGCCCGCGCGTGCTCATCGGCACCTCGCGCAAGCGGTTCCTCGCGGAGGTGCTGCGTGGCGAAGGCGGCCAGGACGAAGAGGTCTCCGAGGCGCGGCGAGACCTCGCCACCGCCGTGACCAGCGCCCTCGCTGTGCGGGCCGGCGTCTGGGCGGTCCGCGTGCACGATGTGGCCGCCACCCGCGACGCCCTCGCCGTCGCGCACGCCTGGGAAGGCTGAGGGGCGCGCCCTGGGGGTCGCCCCCGTACGCTAGAGGCATGGATTTCCTCGATGAGATCGTCCTCACCGGTCTGACCGTCTTCGGCCGCCACGGCGTGTACGCGCATGAGCGAGAGGACGGCCAGGAGTTCGTGGTCGACCTCCGGCTGCGGATGTCGCTGGAGCAGGCCGCCGCCTCGGACGACGTGGCCGACACCGTGCACTACGGCGAACTGGCCGAGAAGGTGGCGGGAGTCGTCGAGGGCGAGCCCGTCAACCTGATCGAGACCCTCGCCGAGCGGATCGCCGCGGTGGCGCTGCAGGACGCCCGCGTGCAGAACGTGACCGTCACCGTGCACAAGCCGCACGCCCCGATCGACCGGAACTTCGCCGATGTCGCGGTGACCGTGCACCGCAGCCGCGGGCCCGAGTGGCTCGAGGACATCACCGCATGAGCCGCAGCCTCGCGAAACCCCCGCAGCTGCCCGGTCCTCGCCCCGCGCGACCGGAGACCGTCGCGGTCGTGGCGCTCGGCGCGAACCTCGGCGACCGACACGAGACGATCCGCGCTGCTGCGGAGCGCATCGCACGGCTGCCGCTGGTCAGCGACGTGCGCCTGTCCGCCCTGTTCGAGACCGTCGCCCTGCGTCTCGACGGGCCGGATCCCGACGCCCCCGGCTACGTGAACGCGGTCGCGCTGGTGACCACGCGTCTGGCGCCGGAGATCCTGCTCGGCATGCTGCACGCGATCGAAGACGAGAACGGGCGGGAGCGTCGAGAGCGCTGGGGCGACCGCACCCTCGACCTCGACCTCATCGCGTACGGCGACTTCGTCTCGGACGAACCGCGGCTGCAGGTGCCGCATCCGCGCGCCGCAGAGCGCCTGTTCGTGCTCGAACCCTGGCTGGACGTCGACCCCGACGCCGTGCTGCCGGGGTGGGGCAGGGTCGCCGAGCTCGCGGCGTCCCTCCGCGCCAGGGGCGAGGAATGAGACGCACCTCGGCCGGACTGCTCGTCGTCCTCGCCCTGCTCGGCGCCGGCGGCGGCTTCCTTCTCGATCACCTGCTCACGGCGGGCGGTCGCGCGACCTTCACCCCGTCCCTGCTGCTGCCGGTGCTGCTCCTGCTGATCGCGGCGGCGTCCCTCGGAGTGGCCTGGCCGGTCCGGCGCAGCGTCCGGTCGGGCGTCCGCATCGATCCGTTCCGGGCTCTGCGGGCCGCGACGCTCGCCCGTGCATCGAGCCTGCTCGGCGCGATTCTGGCCGGCTTCGGCGCGGGGCTGCAGCTGTTCCTCCTGACACGGCCGATCGAACCCCCGGTAGGGTCGACTGTGGCCATGCTGGCCCTCATCGGAAGCGCGATCGTCCTCGTCGTCGCCGCGCTCGTCGCTGAACAGTTCTGCACCCTGCCGAAGGATCCTGATGACTCAGAACCCAGAGACCGCGCCCCTGAACCCGGCGGAGGGCACTGACCTCGACGCCCTCGACCAGGGGACCTACGCGAAGCTGCGCACCGCGCGGAACGAGGCCAGGCTCGAGCTCGACGGCACATGGCACCAGATCTCGCCGCGCTACGTCGTCTCGCAGATCGTGCAGAACGTGATCTTCATCGCGATCGTCGTCGCGGTCGCCGTCGTGCTCAACGTCGTGCTCGAGCAGGATTGGGTATGGATCCCGGCCGGCGTGATCCTGTTGATCACGGTCATCACGCTGGTGATCCTGCCCCGTCAGGCGAAGGCGATCGGCTACATGCTCCGTGCGGACGACATCGTGTTCCGCAAGGGCATCCTCTGGCAGCGGATGATCGCCGTCCCCTACGGACGCATGCAGTTGGTCGACATCACCCAGGGGCCCCTCGACCGCGCCTTCGGGGTCTCGCAGCTGAAGATGGTCACGGCCGCCGCGACCACCGGCGTGCAGATCCCGGGCCTGACGCAGGCGGCATCGGAAGCGCTGCGCGACACCCTCATCCAGGTCGCCGAGACGCGTCGGACCGGCCTGTGAGCGAGCCGCAGCCTCCCCTGACGCCGAGCCCGCAGGCATCCGCCGTGGAGCCGTCGACCACGCTCGCGAACGGCGAGTGGCACCGGATGCACCCGCTCACCCCGCTCTTCAAGGGCGGTCTGGCGCTGATCATCGTGGCCGGCATCGTGGTCGCGAACATGCGCGATCGCGTCATCAACTGGCTCGTCGCGCTGTTCACGCCCGAGGAAGCCCACTACGGCGACTACACCGGCGGCGATCCAGTCGACTGGGTACTGGCGAACAACCTGATCCTCGTCGCTCTGCTCAGCGTGCTCGGACTCGTCCTCGTGCTGGTGGCGATCTTCTGGTTCGTCTGGCGCTTCCAGCAGTTCCGGATCACCGGCGACCACGTCGAGGTGCGCAAGGGCATCATCTTCCGCTCGCACCGGCGGGCGCCGCTCGACCGGGTGCAGGGAGTCAACCTGACCCGACCGTTCCCCGCTCGCATCATCGGACTGGCGAAGCTCGAAGTCGTGGGTGCCGGCAATGACGCGAACGTCGAGCTCGAGTACCTGGCGACGCCTCGCGCCGAGTCGGTGCGTGCGGACATCCTGCGTCTGGCCTCCGGCGCGCGAGCGGCGCGTCACGCCGCGCTCAACCCCGACGCCGCGGGAGCGGCCGCTGCGGCGCCCGCGTCCGCGCGCGCGCAGCTCGTCGGCTCGATGAACGCGGGGGTCAACGACCTCATCGCCGGCGTCGACCTCGCCGACGTGGTGCCGGAGAGCGTGGTCAAGATCCCGACCGGTCGACTCGTCGGATCGCAGCTGATCTCGGGCCTGCTGTGGCTGGTCTTCTTCGGAGTGATCTTCGCCGTCGCGATCGGCAGCACGCTCATCGGCATGCTCGTCGACGGCGACCCGGACGGCGGCGTCGTGCTCCTCGGCATCGGGCTCGGGATGGGCATCCCGATGGTCATCGCCGTGGTCGGTATCACCTGGGCGCAGATCTCCAAGTCGCTGCGGTACTCGATCGCGCCGACGCCCGACGGCGTGCGCATCACCTACGGACTGCTGACGACCGTGACCGAGACGCTGCCGCCAGGGCGCATCTTCGCCGTCGAGGTCTCGCAGTCGCTGCTGTGGCGTCCCTTCGGCTGGTGGATGATCAAGATCAACCGCATGAGCGGCAAGAGCGCGGCGCAGCAGTCGTCGGGGAGCGGCCAGCAGTTCAACGTCGTCCTCCCGGTCGGCAAGCGCGCGGACGTCGAGCGCGTGCTCGCCCTCGTGCTGCCGGATGTCCCCGCCGCGAGCATCTCCTCGCTCTGGGATCAGGGCGTGGTCGGGCCGAGCGAGGGCGACGCGTACCGTCGGATGCCCCGTCGCGCGTGGTGGCGCCGTCCGGTCTCCTGGAAGCGTCACGGTTACCTCGTCGAGGAGTTCGGCCTGATCCTCCGACGCGGGAACATCTGGCGGAAGCTCGCGGTGTTCCCGCTGGCGCGGCTCCAGGGCGTCTCGCTGAGCCAGGGACCCATCGACCGGGCGCAGCGCGTGTCCGGAGCGCAGGTGCACACCGTGCCCGGGCCTATCACGGGCTACCTCTCCGGGCTCGAGCGCGCCGATGCGCTGGCGCTCCTGGACGATGTCAGCCGAGCCGCCGCGGAGGCGGCGTCTCGGGATACGACCCATCGGTGGAGCGAGCACGCGTCGACGCCGACGGCCGTGGCCGCGCCCGTGGCCCCGCCGCCCTACACGGGCCCGCCGCCGGTCTTCACCGCGCCGGGGCAGACGCCGCCTGCGCCTCCGGTCGCCCCGCCGCCCGCGCCTCCGGTCGCTCCGCCTGCTGCGCCTCCGGTCGCCCCGCCTGCGCCGCCCGCTTCACCCGCTGCGCCGGGGGAGTGAGCGTGGTCCGTGACGGACGCCTCGGCGTCGGGATCATCGGCGCCGGTCGGGTCGGTCCGGTCGTCGGAGCGGCGCTCGCCGGAGCCGGACACGCGGTCGTCGGGATCACGAGCGGTTCCGACGATGAACGCGCCTCTGCGGTGCTGCCGGACGTCCCCGTCCTGGACGCTCTGGAGGTCGTCCGTCGGGCGGAGCTCGTGATCCTCGCCGTGCCGTCCGAGCAGTTGCCGTCGCTCGTCTCCGGCATCTCCGAGGTGGGCGGCTGGCAGATCGGCCAGCTCGTGCTGCACACCGACCCGGCGTACGGCATCGAGGTTCTTCGTCCGGCCGCCGAGCGCGGGGCGATCCCGCTCGCGGTTCATCCGGCGATCACGTTCACCGGAACCTCGATCGACCTCCGACAGCTGCAGGCGGGCTTCGCGGCCGTGACCGCGCCTGCCGCCGTGCTGCCCATCGCACAGGCGCTCGCGGTGGAGATGGGGTGCGAGCCCGTGGTGATCGCCGAAGAGGACCGCCCCGCGTATGCGGACGCGATCGCGACGGCCACCGAGTTCTCGCGATCCATCATCGGTCAGTCGACCGCACGCCTCCGCGAGATCGGGGTCGAGAACCCCGGCGGCTACCTGTCGGCGCTCGTGCAGTCGACCGTGGAGCGCGCGCTGCGCGAAGCCTCGGACGAACCGCCCCTGATCTGAGGCACCGCTCCGCTGAGGCGCCGCTGAGCTGAGCCCGGCGGTCGCTCAGCGCCCGCCGGAGAACCCGCCTCCCCCGCCCCCTCCGGAGAATCCGCCGCCGAACGATCCACCTGTGCTCGACGAGCTGGACGGCGCCGAGTATGTCGCAGCCGAGTGCGACGACGCGACGAAGGATGCGAGCTGCGCTCGCAGCAGGAAGGAGCCGGGATCGCCGATCCAGGCCGCACCGCGTTGCTCCCGTGCGTATGCCTGCTCCAGCACATCACCCCATTCGTCCTCCAGACCGAACAGGATCGCGTAGGGCAGGAGCCTCTCGTACACGTGGATGACGTCGGCGGTGCCGTCCGGACGGCGCTCGGCACCGGTGTACGACTGCAGCATGCGAAGACGGTCGGCGTCCGCGACGCGGATGAACTCCTTCACGCCCTGCAGATACTCGGAGACGCGGGCACCCTCGGCGGTGGGGACCGTGTGCCGGGAGAACGCATAGAGGCTGGAGAGCAGCACGAGAAGGACGGCGAAGGCGGCGGCGACGAGGCCGGGGATCGCGGAGAGACGGCCCGTGCTCGCGGCCACGATCCCCAGCGTCAGGCCCACGAGGGCGATCGCGATGGCGCACCACTGCACGATCACGGCACCGCGACTCCGCGCCTTCTCGGTGAGGCCGCGCGACTCCGCCTCGAGCAGGCCGCCCTGCTGCAGAGCCGTCATGCGCGCCGCGAAGGCCTCGTCCGCTGCGGGCAGATCGACGACTCCTTCCGGAGCAGCACCGAGGAAGAGCGCGTCGAGCGCCTGTGCGTCGAGAGCGTCGGGAGCGGGTGCCCCGGCGATGCGGCGCAGCCGCGGCTCCTCGGATGCGGTGCCCTCCTCGATGCGCAGTGCTCCGCGCACCGCGAGATGGACGATCTCCGCCGGGATCACATCCTTGGCGCCGGGCACGAGGGCCGCTGCGACCAACGGCGGCAGGGAATCCGGTACGTCGTACTGCGCGACGACGACCCCGGTCGCCGTGCGCCGACGACGGGCGAACGCGGAGACGGCCACCCAGCTGCCGACGGACACACCCACCGCGCCCACGGCCGCGGCCACCGGGGCGACGTCGCCCACGGGATCCGGCGTGCGAGCGAGAGGCTGCGCGACGGTGCCCGCCTCGAAGCCGACGGCGACCGTCACCCCGTCTCCGGCCGGAAGCTCCGCGGCTTCGACGTCGAACGTCGCCCGTCCGTCCTCGGTACCGGGCCCAGCGAGTTCGCACTCCTCCGTCGACCCTGCCGGTCCCGTGTAGCAACGGGTGTCGCCGGTGAGCTTCGTGCTCATCTCGGCGTCGAACACGATCTCGGCGCGGAACCGGTCGATCGGCTGCGTGCTGTCGAGGGGCAGCAGGTTCCAGTAGAACTCGTCCACCGAGGGGTTCGACGACCCGGCAGCCGGCTCAGTCGCCAGGATCACGTCCCGCATCTCGTACTCGATGACGTAGGTGGTCAGGCCGTGCACGTAGTCGTCGTCTCCCGTGAGGACGAAGAGCAGTCCGTCGTCCTCCTCGGTCTCGTACGGCACCGCTGCGCCGGTCTCATCGGTCACCGACAGGACCGTGGTCTCCGTGCTCGCTCCCTGGTACTCGGTGGCGAGGCCTCGGACGATGCCGCGATTCTGGTCCGTCTCCGGGAACCGGGCGACCAGGGTCTCCGTCACGTGCATCCGCGCGCGGCCCTCGTCATCGAGCCCGACCTCGTACGCGGAGGTCCACGAGCTGTAGGAGAAGTCGTCCTCATCGTCGGCCGTGACCGCCGTCTGCGCCTGCGAGGCGACGGCCGAGGTGTGCTCGGCCGGGGCTGCCGTGGCGGCGGTGGGCATGACCACCGCCCCGAAGGCGAGCATGAGGACAGCGAACGCGCGGAGGATCCGTGGATGGCCCATTGTTCGAGGCTACCCAGCCTGGGCGGAGAGTCCGCACGCCGCCTCGGTAAACTGGCAGGGACTTCCAAGGAGCCCCCCACATGACTGACGCGTCCGCCGCGCCCGAATCGGCCTCGACCGACCCTTCCTCCGAAGAGGACGTCCACGAGCAGAAGGCCGTGCGACTCGCGAAGCGCGAGCGTCTGATCGAGAAGCGGACGGACCCGGGCGGGGGAGCGTTCCCGGTCGCCGTCCCCGTCACCCACACGATTCCCTCGTTGCGCGCCGAGTACGGCGAGCTCGAGGCCGGCGCCGAGACCGGCGTGATCGTCGGGGTCGCGGGGCGCGTGGTCTTCAGCCGCAACACCGGCAAGCTCTGCTTCGCCACGCTCCAGGCGGGTGACGGATCCCGCATCCAGGCCATGATCTCCCTCGCGAACGTGGGCGAGGAGTCGTTGGCCGACTGGAAGGAGTACGTCGACCTGGGTGACCACGTCTTCGTGCACGGCGAGGTCATCTCCAGCCGTCGCGGAGAACTGTCGATCATGGCCGACGACTGGGCGATCGCGGCCAAGGCGATCCTGCCGCTTCCCAACGCCTACGCCGAGCTCAGCGAGGAAGGGCGCGTGCGCAGCCGCTACCTCGACCTGATCGTCCGCGAGCAGGCGCGCACCACCGTCCGCGCGCGCGCCGCCGTGAACGCGAGCCTGCGAGCGACCTTCGCGAGCCACGACTACCTCGAGGTCGAGACTCCGATGCTGCAGGTGCAGCACGGCGGGGCCTCCGCGCGGCCGTTCATCACCCACTCCAACGCCTTCGACACCGAGCTGTACCTGCGGATCGCGCCGGAGCTGTACCTCAAGCGCGCGGTCGTCGGCGGGATCGAGCGGGTGTTCGAGATCAACCGCAACTTCCGCAACGAGGGCGCCGATTCGACGCACAGCCCCGAGTTCGCGATGCTCGAGGCGTATCAGGCCTACGGCGACTACAACCAGATGGCCGCGCTGACGCAGGAGCTGGTGCAGAAGGCGGCCATCGAGGTCGCCGGCTCCACGACGGTGACCTGGGCCGACGGCACGGAGTACGACCTGGGCGGCGAGTGGGACCGCATCTCGATGTACGAGTCTCTCTCGGCGGCCTCCGGTCGCACCGTCACCCCGCAGGACTCCGTCGAGGACCTGATCGCGTTCGCCGAGGAGAGCGGCGTCGACCTGCCCCCGCAGGCGACCCACGGCAAGCTCGTCGAGGAACTCTGGGAGCACTTCGTGAAGGGCGGCCTGGTCCGACCGACGTTCGTGATGGACTTCCCGGTCGACACGTCGCCGCTCGTGCGGGAGCACCGGTCGATCCCGGGAGTGGTGGAGAAGTGGGATCTGTACATCCGCGGCTTCGAGCTGGCCACCGGGTACTCCGAGCTCGTCGATCCCGTGATCCAGCGCGAGCGCTTCGTCGAGCAGGCGAAGCTCGCCGCCCGTGGTGACGTCGAGGCGATGCCGGTCGACGACGAGTTCCTCCGCGCTCTCGAGCACGGCATGCCGCCGTCCGGGGGAATGGGCATGGGCATCGATCGGCTGCTGATGGCGATCACGGGACTGGGGATCCGGGAGACGATCCTCTTCCCCCTCGTCAAGTAGCGTCGGCTCGCCCCTCGTCACCGCCGCTGCCCCCGTCGGAACACCCATTCCGGAAGCACGGCGTTGCCGATCAGGGCTTCCAGAAGCACCGCCAGCGAGTAGTCCGGGTCGATCTCCCGTGCCATCTCGAGGTAGCGTCCCGCGTGAGTGGCCCGGCCGAGTGCCCAGGCCAGCCATGCGGCGACCGTGAGCGGTGCGGGTCGGGAGGATCGTGGTGCGCGGGCAGCTGCGCCACGGACGACGGCGAGCGCGTCGCGCAGTCGCTCGGTGTCGGGCATCGCGCCCTGTCCGAGGAAGACCCGGCCCAGGTCGTCGGGGAATGCACGACCCGCGTGGGCGAACGCCGTCTGCGCCCCCAGTGTTCGGACTCCACCGGAGAGATCAGTCGCCCACTGCGCGATCGCGACGTCACGCAGGAACGGCCGGTCGAGACACCACAGCAGTGCCGCCGTCGCGAACGGCGGAAGGTCATCGGGAGCCGCGAGAGCGGATTCGAAGAAGACCGGGATGTCCTCCAGCAGCACGAGCGCGGCGATGAGCTGCGGGTTCTCGCGGCCGCTCACACGCCCTGTCGCGCTCGCGTCGAGAACGGCTGCGAGCTCGACGACCGCCCTTCCCACGCGTTCCTTCTCCGCGAAGTCGACCTCCGGAAGGTCCACCCCCGCCGACTGGTCGCCGCGGACGTCATCGCCGGCGGCGGAGGGGAGTGGGCGGATGTGCTCGAGCGCATGCAGCTGCGGTTCGGCCTCGAGGAAGCTCGCCCAGCCCGAGGGAGTGACGCACAGCGCGTCGACGATGCGGAGTCCGGCGTCTTCGGCGCAGCCCAGCACTTCATCGACGACGACCGCATACGGGAGGACGAGACCGTCGCGCGTGGGATGCGCTTCCTGGTCGGTGTACACGACCACCGCGATGGCGTCGGTCTCCGGCACGCGCGCCGTGAGGCCGACGGCCGCATCGGCGTATGCGTCCAGGTCGATGTCGTCGTCGGGGAGGTCGAGGCGCATCGCTCCGTCGGTGCGGCTGCCGTGGAAGGGCAGCAGCACGACGCTCTCCCGCGGTGTGAAACCGGCGAGCGAGGGGACGATGCCGAGGAAGGCGGCGGAATCGGTGGCGTGGAGAACGGTTGTCATCCCGAGAGTGTCGTCGAATCGCACGCGCGGCGACGGCGGAACGGACGCTTGTGGACGCAGATCCTGGGAACGCGCGAATGTGCACGAAGAGTCGCTCGCGTACGATGGAGGGATGGAGAACATCTGGGTCGCCGTGGCATGGTCGCTACTGCCGACCGTCGGGGTGAGCATCGTGTTCTTCGTCGTGGTCCGCGGCATCCTCCGGTTCGATCGCACCGAGCGCAAGGTGCACGCGCAGATCGAGGCCGAGGAGCGCGCCGCACGCGGCCTGCCGCCGCGCGTCTGAGTCCGACCCATCGGCTACTGTGAAGCCAGCGCACCGTGCCCGGTGCGCCTCGGACGTTATGGTCACTGCGGTGGCGAGGGAGCACGATGACTGCGGAGACCTGGGGCTGGTGGATCGCCGCCTTCCTCCTGGTGCTCGACATCATCATCCGTGTCACGGCCATCATCGTGATCCCACGCAACCGTCGCCCCACGGCGGCGATGGCATGGCTGCTCGCCGTGTTCTTCATCCCCTTCGTCGGAGTGTTCCTCTTCCTGGTGATCGGCAATCCGCGCCTCCCGCGCGCGCGTCGGCGGAAGCAGGACCAGATCAACGAGTACATCGCCGAGACGAGCGAGCACCTGCACTTCGGCACCCTGCGCCCGAACGCCCCCGCCTGGTTCGGCCCGATCGTGCAGATGAACCAGAGGCTCGGTGCCCTGCCGCTCTCCGGTGACAACGGCGCGCACCTGATCTCGGACTATCAGGAGTCGCTCGACGAGATGGCCGAGGCCATCCGCACGGCCCAGCAGTACGTGCACGTCGAGTTCTACATCCTGCAGTCGGACGACTCCACCGACAACTTCTTCCGCGCGCTGGAGGAGGTCTCGGCGCGCGGAGTCGAAGTGCGCGTGCTGCTCGACCACTGGGCGAACAGGGGCAAGCCGCGCTACCGGCAGACGATCGCGCGACTGAACGCGATGGGCGCCGACTGGCACCTCATGCTCCCGGTGCAGCCGCTCAAGGGGAAGATGCAGCGCCCCGACCTGCGCAACCACCGCAAGCTGCTCGTCGTCGACGGTGTGGTCGCGTTCCTCGGTTCGCAGAACATCACCGACTCGACCTACAACCTGAAGAAGAACATCAAGCGCGGTCTGCACTGGGTCGACCTCATGGTGCGCCTCGACGGACCGGTCGTGCTCAGCGTCAACGCGATCTTCCTCAGCGACTGGTACAGCGAGACGGATGTCGTGCTCGAGGAGATCGACATCGCGCACGCCAACATCGGTTCCGGAGACCTCGACTGTCAGGTGGTGCCGTCCGGTCCCGGGTTCGAGGTCGAGAACAACCTCCGCCTCTTCCTCGCGCTGCTGTACGCGGCGAAGAAGAAGATCATGATCGTGAGCCCCTACTTCGTCCCGGACGAGGCTCTGCTGCTCGCCGTCACCGCCGCCGTAGACCGGGGAGTCCATGTCGAGCTCTTCGTCTCCGAAGAGGGCGACCAGGCGATGGTCTACCACGCCCAGCGCAGCTACTACGAGGTGCTGCTCAAGGCGGGCGTGCGCATCTGGATGTACCGCAAGCCCTACATCCTGCACACCAAGACGCTGACGATCGACGACGAGGTCGCCGTCATCGGCTCGAGCAACATGGACATGCGCTCGTTCGGTCTCAACCTCGAGGTGTCGATGCTCGTGCGCGGCGAGGAGTTCGTCGACGAGATGCGCGAGGTCGAGGACAAGTACCGCTCGCTCAGCCGTGAGCTCACGCTGGAGGAGTGGATGGAGCAGCCGCTGCGCTCGACGGTCCTCGACAACCTGGCTCGCCTCACCTCCGCGCTGCAGTAGGCGGGCGGGCGGGCTACCCGCGGTTCCGCGGCGCGAGTAGCCTGAGGGAATGACCCCCACCAGGCTCGCCGTCGCCGCGTCCTCCGCCCTCGTGGCCGTCCTCCTCCTCGCCGGTTGCACCGTCGGCCCCGGTGGAGCCGCACCGCACTCGACCTCGGATCCGTCGAGCGGACCCGGCAATGCCGGCAGCGGCGAGGACCACGACGACATCGAGGGTGCGCTGCTCGACGACGGACGCATGTTCGCGGTCGTCACGTGGGGATCCTCGACGTGCGTGCCGCAGGTCGATCAGGTCACCGCGGAGGGGCAGACCGTGACGGCGACGCTCGTCGAGCCCGAAGGCGACGGCGCCACCGAGAAGGCGTGCACCGCCGACCTCGCCCCGCGTGCCAGCATCGGGGCCCTTCCGGAGGGTGTCGATCCGACGAAGGACATCGAACTCCGCATCACGTACGGCGACATGACGGACGACGTTGACCTCGACGGCGACCCGGACGCCTCCGGCACACCGGGCACGCCCACCGAGTACCTGCCTTCCGCGGGTTGGTTCGACGACAGCGGCCTCGTGCTGCTGACATGGGGGTCGTCGACCTGCCTTCCGGTCGTCGAGTCGGTGGAGGGGTCCGGCGACGCCGGGACGGTGACCTTTGCGACCGACGGGAATCAGGTCTGCACCATGGACATGGTGCCCCGCGCGACCATCCTCGCCTTCGGCGACGACACGGTCGACGACGACAAGACCTTCACCCTGACGATGGTCGGCGGGGGGCTCGACGGAACGGTCGAGGTCCGCTGACCCGGAGGGCACCGCTCGCTCAGATCATCGCGACGGGGTGGCCGCTCGGCAACGCCAGCAGCAGCGCGCCGGGGTCAGCCCAGCAGGTGATGCGCACTGCGGAGCCGAACTCATCGCCGTCGAGCTCGACGGGGGTCGACTCGGGCACCGCGGCCTCGGCCGCAGCCCCGCGGAAGTAGTGCACTGACGCGTTCCGGCCGCGGCGCTCCAGCACGCGTCGGCCTGCGCGGAACCGTCGGAGGACGGAGTTGTCCCACCAGATCTTCCGCCACACCGCGACCCAGCCCAGCACCCCGGTGGGCTGGATGACGGCGATGTCGAGCGCGGCATCCGTGATCGAGGCCTCGGGGATCAGCGCGATGCCCGCGGGAAGCGTGCCGCAGTTGGCGAAGAGCACGCTGTACGCCCGATGCGTGTGCAGCCGGCCCTCATCGATCTGGTAGACCGTGCGGAACGGCTTCGCCCTCGGCAGGGATCGCGCGGCTCCGTCCACGTAAGCGATCCACCCGACGGACTTCTTCAGATCGGATCGGGTGTTCGCGATCATGTCCGCATCCAGGCCGATGCCGGCGAGCACCACGAACGCGTGCTCGGATTCCGTGCCGTCCTCGCGCGTGATGCGCGCCCAGCCGATGTCGATCGGATGCCGGAAGTCCCCGAGGGCGGCGCGGATCATCTCGTCCGGATCGCCGAGCGGCAGCCCGAGGTTGCGGGCCAGGAGATTGCCGGTGCCGCTCGGCAGGATCGCGAGCGGCACTCCCGTGCCGGCGATCGCCTCCGACACCGCACGAACCGTGCCGTCGCCGCCCGCCACGAGGACGACATCCACCCCGCGCTCGAGAGCCTGCGCCGTGGCGAGCTGCCCGGCATCCTCGACCGTCGTCGGGTAGAAGGCCGGATGCTCCCACCCGGCTTCACGCGAGAGGTCGCGCACACGGGCTCGCAGGTTCTTGCCGTCGACCTTGATGGGGTTGTAGACGAGCGCCGCCTGTCGCTGGACGGGTGCGCTCGTGGTCATGGCGCTACTCTAAACCGCCATCCGCGTCGGGCTCCCCATCCTGCACGTCGGGGCGTTCACCGTAGACTTGACGGATGATCGACCTCGCACTCCTCCGCGACAATCCGGAGATCGTCCGCCGTTCGCAGGCTGCTCGTGGAAACGACCAGAGCACCGTCGACGTCGCACTCGAGGCCGATCGATCGCGCCGCGCCGCGCTCGCCGCGTTCGAGGAGCTGCGCGCCGAGCAGAACGCGTTCGGCAAGCAGGTCGCGAAGGCGTCCAAGGAGGAGAAGGCCGCGCTCGTGGCGCAGGCGAAAGACCTCGCCGAACGCGTCAAGCAGGCCCAGCACGCCGCCAACGAAGCAGCCGAGGCGGCATCCGTCGCGCTCGCTCGGATCGAGAACGTCGTGATCGACGGCGTTCCTGCCGGCGGAGAGGCGGATTTCGTCGAACTCCGCCGTGTGGGCGAGGTGCCGGCGTTCGATTTCGAGCCGCGCGATCACCTCGAACTCGGCGAGATGCTCGGTGCGATCGACATGGAGCGCGGGGCGAAGGTCTCCGGCGCCCGCTTCTACTTCCTGCGCGGGATCGGGGCGCGCCTCGAGATCGCCCTCATGAACCTGGCCCTCGACAAGGCGCTCCAGAACGGCTTCGTCCCGCTGATCACGCCCACGCTCGTGCGGCCGGAGATCATGCAGGGCACCGGTTTCCTGGGCGAGCACGCGGATGAGGTCTACCACCTCGACAAGGACGACGACCTGTACCTCGTCGGAACCAGCGAGGTCGCGCTCGCCGGGTATCACAAGGACGAGATCGTCGACCTTGCCGACGGCGCCCTCCGCTACGCGGGCTGGTCGACCTGCTACCGTCGCGAGGCCGGCTCGCACGGCAAGGACACCCGCGGCATCATCCGGGTGCACCAGTTCAACAAGCTCGAGATGTTCGTCTACACGACCGCCGAGGACGCCGAGGCGGAGCACCTGCGTCTCGTCGCGCTGCAGGAGGAGATGCTGACCTCCCTGGGCCTCGCGTACCGCGTGATCGACGTGGCAGCGGGAGACCTCGGTTCGAGCGCCGCCCGCAAGTACGACATCGAGGCCTGGGTTCCGACGCAGGGCGCGTTCCGCGAGCTCACCTCGACCTCGAACTGCACGACCTTCCAGGCGCGCCGTCTGGACGTGCGGTACCGCCCGACGGTCGATGCCGCCGACGCTGCACAGGGGACCGCCAAGACGCAGCACGTCGCCACGCTGAACGGCACGCTCGCCACGACGCGTTGGATCGTCGCGCTGCTCGAGACGCACCAGCAGGCCGACGGCTCGGTGCGCGTGCCCGAGATCCTCCGTCCCTACCTCGGCGGGCTGGATGTGATCCGCCCGCTGACCGAGGGGCGGGCGGCCCGGTGACGGACTCCTGGCTGATCGGGCTCGACGTCGACGGCACGATCCTGCTGCAGGACGAGACCATGAGCCCCGGCGTGCCGGAGGCCATCGGCCGCGTCCGGGATGCCGGTCACCTCGTGACGATCGCGACCGGGCGCAGCTGGATGGCGACGCGCCGCTACGTCGAGGAGCTGGGCCTGACCGCCGACTACGTCGTGTGCTCCAACGGCGCCGTCACGATGCGTCGATCCGGCGATGAGTGGGAGCGCTGGAAGGTGGAGACGTTCGATCCGACGCCCGTCCTCTCCCTGCTGCGCGACCGGCTGCCGGACGCCAGATACATGGTCGAGCTCGCCTCGGGGCAGCGCCTGTTCACGGAGCAGCTCGACGACTGGACGCTCGACGGCGGCCGCCAGGTCGACTTCGAGGAGCTGGGCGCGCTCCCGGTCTCGCGCATCGTCGTCGTCTCGCCCGGCCACGACGAGGACGACTTCCACCGCCTCGTCGCCGACGCTGGTCTGAACGAGGTCTCCTACGCCATCGGCTGGACCGCATGGCTCGACATCGCCCCCCAGGGTGTCGACAAGGGCACGGCCCTGGAGCAGGTGCGCACCGAGCTCGGGCTCGCCCCGGAGCGCATCCTCGTCGCCGGAGACGGACGCAACGACATCGGCATGTTCGGCTGGGCGCTCTCCCTCGGCGGTCGTGCAGTGGCCATGGGGCAGGCGCCCTCCGAGGTGAAGGACGCGGCGGGCGAGGTGACCGCCGATGTCGTGGACGGCGGACTCGCGCAGGCTCTGGACACGCTTCCAGCGCCCGCCCAGGTCAGCACGGGAGAATAGAACTCGGCTAGACTCACGCCTGGTCGACAGACGGCGTCTGTCGGGAGGGTTGTCCGAGCGGCCGATGGAGCTGGTCTTGAAAACCAGTGGGCAGAGATGTCTCGTGGGTTCGAATCCCACACCCTCCGCATGCTGAGCACGGTGCCCCCGCACCGATGCTGAATCCGAAAGGGCCCGAGTGAGCGAGAACCCCCGGCGCCGCCGCACCATCGCCCGGCACGGTCAGCTGGAGAGCCCCAGCACCGTCAGCCAGCTGTTGAAGTTCATCGCGATCGGTCTCGCGGTCGTCCTCGTCAGCGGTCTCGGCGTCGGCGCGTACGTCTTCTACGACCTCTCCAGCACGGTTTCCGCGAACGCCGTCGAGCTCGAAGGCCAGGAGGCCGTACCGCCGGACATCGGCGAGTACGAGGGCGGTTTCAACCTGGTGCTCACGGGTGTGGACACCTGCGAGGAGAAGTACGCGGATCTGTTCGGCGACCGCTGCACCGGCAGCGACGCCGAGGGCACGCTCAACGATGTGAACCTGCTGGTGCACGTCTCGCAGGAGCCGCGTCGCATCACCGTGGTCAGCTTCCCCCGCGACCTGATGCTCCCCATCCCGGAGTGCGTGGACGAGGACGGCAACACCCACTCGGCGATGAGCAAGCAGCCGCTCAACGTCGCCTACACGGACGGCGGCCTGAACTGCGTCGTCAAGACCATCTCCGAGCTCACCGACCAGGAGGTGCAGTTCGCGGCATCCGTGACCTTCGGCGGTGTGATCGAGATCACCAACGCCATCGGCGGTGTCGACGTCTGCCTCGCCAACCCCATCAAGGACCGCTACACGGGCCTGGACATGGCCGCCGGAACGCACACGGTCGAGGGACTGCAGGCGCTGCAGTTCCTGCGCACCCGCCACGGCGTCGGGGACGGCAGCGATCTGGGACGCATCGGCAACCAGCAGCAGTACATGTCGAGCCTGGCCCGCAAGATGATCAGCGGCGAAGTGCTCGGGAACGTGCCCGTCATGCTCAAGCTGGCCAACACCGCTCTGAACAACCTCGAGGCCAGCACCTCCCTCGCGAACAACCCGATGACGCTGGTCCAGATCGCCCTGGCGGTGAAGTCGGTCCCGTTCGAGGACATCGTCTTCGTGCAGTACCCGACGGGTGCGGACTCCGCGAACCCAAACAAGGTGGTGCCGAACTACCAGGCGGCGACCGCGCTCTGGGAGGCGATCGAGCAGAACGCCCAGCTGCAGATCACCCACCAGAACAACAGCAACGACGGCGTGGTGGTGCAGGAGCCGACGACGCCCGTCGAGGAGACGCCGGTCGACCCGTCGGCGACGCCCGATCCCGCGGCGACCCCCGACAACGTCGTGGCGCTCCCCGACTCGATCAAGGGCAACTCGGCCGCTCAGGAGACCTGCTCCAACGGCAACGTTCGCTGAGGACCCCGCGACTCCACGCAAGTCCTTTGCGCACTCTTGCAAGGGCTTGCGTACACTGACTGCATGTCGAAGCGACTCGCCGAGGTGGCCCGCAAGGTCGGAGTGAGTGAGGCGACGGTCAGTCGTGTGCTCAATGAGAAGCCCGGGGTCTCGGACGCCACGCGCCAAGCGGTCCTCACCGCACTCGACGTCCTCGGCTACGAGCGGCCGACGAAGCTGCGCGGAGAGCGCGCCCGGCTCGTGGGCCTGGTGCTGCCCGAGCTGCAGAATCCGATCTTCCCCGCCTTCGCCGAGATCGTCGGCGGAGCGCTCACCCAGAACGGGTACACGCCGCTGCTCTGCACGCAGAACGCCGGAGGTGTGACGGAGTCGGACTACGTCGACCTGCTCCTCGCGCAGCAGGTGTCCGGTGTCATCTTTCTGGGGGGGAACTACACGCAGGCGGACGCCGCGCATCAGCACTACGAGCGCCTGCGCCAGGTGAACCTCCCGACCGTGCTCGTCAACGCCCGTGTGCCGGAGCTGCCGTTCGCCACGGTGTCGACCGATGATGCCGCCGCCGCGGAACAGGCGGTGTTGCACGTGCACCAGCTCGGGCATCGGAAGATCGGCCTGCTGCTCGGGCCGGAGGATCACATCCCGTCCCGCCGCAAGCTCGAATCGGCGCGACGTCTGCTCGAATCGCTCGGTACACCGCTGGCGGACGAGCTCGTCGTGCGCGGCATGTACTCCCTCGAGTCCGGCCAGGCGGGGGCTTCGCGACTGTTCGCCGCCGGTGCGACGGCGATCGTGTGCGCGAGCGACCCGATGGCGCTCGGGGCGGTGCGTGCGGCCCGGCGTGCCGGACTGTCGGTGCCGGGTGACGTGAGCATCGTCGGATTCGACGACTCCGCGCTGATGAGCTGCACCGAGCCGCCGCTGACCACGGTCCGGCAGCCGATCGAGTCGATGGGGCGAGCCGTGATCGCCCTCCTGCTCGCTCAGATCGCCGGCACTGCTCAGCCGAGCGACGAGCTCCTCTTCGAGCCCGAACTGGTGCTGCGCGCCTCCACGGGGCCCCTGCCCCTTTGACCCCAGGTCCCTGAGGGGGCGCCAATTGCTGCGCCCGCAAGGCATCGCAAATTTGCGACATTTCGTTTACTTCTTGCGTTAAGTGGTTGGGAAAGCTACATTCGACTCATCGCCACCGACGACGAGGAGTTCCGTGGACACTGACGTTCTGCGCACGGCGGCACCCGCCCGCACGCTGACCATGCCCGTCGGCGACGGCTGGTGGCGGACAGCCGTGATCTATCAGGTGTATGTGCGCAGCTTCGCGGACGGAAACGGCGACGGCATCGGCGATCTCGCCGGTGTCCGCTCGAGGCTCCCGTACTTGAAGAGCCTCGGGGTGGACGCGCTCTGGTTCACCCCGTGGTACCTGAGCCCCCTCGCCGACGGCGGGTACGACGTGCAGGACTACCGCCGCATCGATCCCCGTTTCGGCTCCCTGGAGGAAGCCGAGCAGCTGATCGCGGAGGCGCTCGCACTGGGCATCCGCACGATCGTCGACATCGTGCCCAACCACATCTCGGATCAGCACGAGTGGTTTCAGCGAGCGCTGGCGGCCGGTCCAGGCAGTCCGGAGCGGGAACGGTTCTGGTTCCACCCCGGCCGCGGGGAGCACGGAGACGTCATCCCGACGAACTGGGTGTCGAGCTTCCAGGGCGAGACCTGGTCGCGTACCCGGAACCCCGACGGCAGCGACGGCGAGTGGTACCTGCACCTGTTCACCCCCGAGCAGCCGGACCTGAACTGGAACCACCCCGATGTGCGGCGTGAGCACGAAGACGTCCTGCGGTTCTGGTTCGACCGCGGGGTCGCGGGTGTGCGGATCGACTCGGCGGCTCTTCCCGTCAAGGACCCCGCCCTTCCCGACCTCCCCGCCGGCTCGGCGCCCACGGTGGACCATCCGCACATCGACCGTGACGAGCTGCACGACATCTATCGCGAGTGGCGTGCGGTCGCCGACGAGTACGACGGGGAGCGGGTGCTCGTGGGCGAGGTGTGGCTCGAGGATGCCGAGCGATTCGCCCGGTACCTGCGGCCGGGGGAGATGCACACCGCCTTCAACTTCGGCTTCATGACGCAGCCGTGGAGCGCGCGTGCCATGCGCGATTCCATCACCCGCACCCTCGCGGAGCATGCGCCGGTCGGTGCCCCGGCGACGTGGGTGCTCTCGAACCACGACGTCACGCGTCCGGTCACGCGCTACGGGCAGGCGGATTCCTCGTTCGCGTTCGAGCGCAAGCGCTTCGGCACCCCGACCGACCCGGCTCGCGGCGCACGGCGAGCCCGCGCCGCTGCGCTGCTCGTCGCGGCCCTGCCGGGCAGCCTCTACATCTACCAGGGAGACGAACTCGGTCTGCCCGAGGTGGAGCTGCCGCTCGACGCGATCGAGGACCCCATGCACTTCCGCTCCGGCGGGGTCGACCCGGGGCGGGACGGCTGTCGCGTGCCCCTGCCCTGGACGGGGGCGGCGAGTCCCTACGGCTTCGGCGGCACCCCCTGGCTTCCCCAGCCCGACGATTGGGCCGCGCTCACGGTCGATGCGCAGGACGCGGATCCTGCTTCGATGCTCAACCTCTACCGTCGGGCCATCGCCCTGCGCCGCCGGATCGACGACTTCGCCGGCGACGACCTGGAGTGGCTCGAACTGGGCGCCGACGTCCTCGCCTTCCGCCGTGGTGACGACACGCTCAGCGTCACCAACCTCGGGGCGATCGCCGTGCCGCTGCCTGCACACCATGAGGTCCTCCTCTCCGGCGCGCCGCTCGACGGCGTGCTCCCGCCCGACTCCACAGCCTGGCTCGCTCTGCGGGCCACCCCCGCGCGCTCGCAGTGAGCGCCGTCGTGATCCTGCACCACCCGTTCAGCACCACATGGAAGGACAGACAATGAAGTCACCAACGAAGGCCATGGCCGCCGGCATCGCCGTGCTCGCGACGGTCGGCGCCCTTGCCGGCTGCACGTCCGCCGGCGACGGGGACGGCGCCGACGGACGCCTCGAGCTGCGCGTCGCGACGTTCCCGCCCGGGGCGGATACGGCCGCGTACGATGCGTTCGCCGCCCAGGAGAAGCAGTTCGAGAAGGAGCACCCCGACATCGACATCATCGGTGTCGAGTACGAGTGGGAAGGCCCCACATTCGCCGTGCAGCTCGCCGGGGGAAGCCTGCCCGACGTCTTCACCGTGCCGTTCACCGACTCCAAGACGTTGCTCGAGAACGGGCAGCTGATGGATGTGACCGACGCGATCGAAGAGCTCGGATACACGGACAAGTTCAACCCCATCATCCTCGACGGGGTCACCGGCGCCGACGGCAAGATCTACGGCTTCCCGCGGCAGGCCTACGCCGCAGCACTGCACTACAACCGCGATCTGTTCGAGCAGGCGGGGCTCGACCCCGACAGCCCTCCGGAGACGTGGGACGAGATCCGCGAGGCCGCCAAGAAGATCACGGACGCCACCGGCAAGGCCGGCTACGCGCAGATGGCGATCAACAACACCGGTGGATGGCAGCTCACGTCGCAGACCGTGGCCCGTGGTGGCCGCACGCAGACCGACAACGGGGACGGCACCGCCGAGTCGACGATCGACAACGACGCGACCAAGGCCTCCCTCCAGTTCCTGCACGACGTGAAGTGGGAGGACAACGCCTTCGGCTCGAAGGTCGACCTCGACTGGGGGACCATCAACCAGGAGTTCGCCGCGGGCAACATCGGCATGTACACCTCCGGCTCCGACATCTACACCGCTCTCGTGCGCGACTTCGGCATGGACTCGGACATCTACGGCATGACCGTCGTGCCCATGGAAGGCGACGATCCCGGCACGCTCGGCGGCGGTGACATCGCCGTGATCAGCCCCACGGTCGATGACGCGACCAAGGAAGCCGCAGTGACCTGGATCGACTGGTACTACATGCAGAAGCTCATGGACAAGGATGCCGCGGTGCTCGACGCGAAGACCCTGAACGAGTCGGGTCAGGCCGTCGGAACCCCGTTGCTGCCGGTGCTCAGCCGGGAGCTGTACGACGAGTCGCAGGAGTGGATCGCCGACTACATCAACGTGCCGGTCGACCAGATGGCGCCGTTCAGCGACCGCATCTGGGATCAGACGCCGGTGGGGGAGCCGAAGGTCAAGACGCAGGAGGTCTATGCCCTGCTCGACACCGTGGTGCAGAAGGTCCTGACCGACCAGAACGCCGACATCGACGCTCTCCTGGCTCAGGCGCAGAGCGATGCGCAGGCGAAGCTCGACGAGTAGACCTTCATGACGATGACGCTCCCCGAGCAGCGGGCGGCGGTGGAGGATTCTCCGCCGCCCGCTGTGCGCCGCTCCCGCCGCCGCTCACCCCTCACCTGGTTCCGCGGCGGCGGGCTCGCGAACCTCCTGTTCGTGCTCCCGATGCTCTTCGTGTTCGTGTTCTTCTCGTGGTCGCCGATCGTGCAGTCGGTGGTCATGAGCCTGCAGAAGACCAACCTGATCGTCTCCGAGTGGGTCGGGTTCGACAACTACCTCGCCGTGATCGGCGACCCCGAACTCGGTCGCGCCGTGATCAACACGCTGTGGTTCGCCGTGCTCGCCCTGCTCTTCGGGTTCCCGTTGCCGCTGCTGATGGCCGTGCTCATGAGCGAGGTGCGCCGCGGCAAGGGCATCTACTCCGCGCTCGCCTACCTCCCGGTCGTGATTCCCCCGGTCGTGGCCGTGCTGCTGTGGAAGTTCTTCTACAGTGCCGACCCGTCCGGTGTGTTCAACACCGTGCTCGGGTTCGTGGGCATCCCTCCGCAGCCGTGGATCCAGGACGCCGTGCAGGCGATGCCCTCGCTCGTGCTCGAGGCCACCTGGGCCGGAGCCGGGGGATCGATCATCATCTACCTCGCGGCACTCCTGGGCGTGCCACCCGAGCTCTACGACGCGGCCGAGGTCGACGGTGCCGGGATCTGGAAGAAGGTCTGGCACGTCACGCTGCCGCAGCTGCGCGGCATCCTCTTCATCATGCTGATCCTGCAGGTGATCGCGACCGCTCAGGTCTTCCTCGAGCCGTTCCTGTTCACCGGCGGCGGCCCCGCGGGAGCGACCAAGACCGTGCTGCTGTACATCTACGACAAGGCCTTCCGGAACAGCCTGGGCGGCGACTACGGCGAGGCCACGGCCGTCTCGGTGCTGCTGGCGATCGTCCTCGCCCTCCTCTCCTGGCTGTACTTCAAGCTGACCGACCGTTGGAGCACGACGTGAGCCTCACCACCCGCCTCTCGACCCGCGCCGCGGAGAAGGCCGCGGAGAAGGCCGCCGACAGTGCGGGCGATCGCACCGTCATCTCCGACTCCGAACGTCGGCGCCCCGGCATCCGCATCGGGATGACGCTCACGCACGTGTTCCTCGCCGTGGGCCTGGTCGTCGCCGGACTCGGTCCCATCCTGTGGCTCGCGAAGTCGGCGATCACGCCGACGCAGGACACCCTGCAGCAGCCGTTCGCGCTGTGGCCGAACGGCATGGACTGGGAGAACCTCTCGACCGCGTGGAACGACATCCACATCGACCAGTACTTCCTCAACACGGTGATCATCGCGCTCGGGGCCTGGTTCGTGCAGCTGTTCATCGCGACGACGGCGGGCTATGCGCTCTCGGTGCTGCGCCCGACTTACGCGCCCATCCTCAACGCGCTGGTGCTGGCGACGCTGTTCATCCCCGGGATCGTGCTGCTGGTGCCGCTGTACCTGACGATCGTCCGGCCGCCGTTGCCGGGCGATGTGAGTCTGCTCAACAACTACCTCGCGGTGTGGCTGCCGATGGGCGCGAACGCCTTCAACATCCTGCTGGTGAAGCGGTTCTTCGACAGCCTGCCGCGCGAGGTGTTCGAGGCCGCGCGTACGGACGGCGCCGGGCCCTTCCGGCTGTTCTGGTCGATCGTGCTGCCGATGTCGAAGCCGATCCTCGGGGTGGTCTCGGTCTTCGCGATCATCGCCGCGTGGAAGGACTATCTGTGGCCCATGCTGGTGCTGCCTGACCCCGCGGTGCAGCCGCTGTCGGTGCGGCTTCCCGCCGTGCAATCGCAGACCGAACTGGATGTGTTCCTGGCGGCGCTGGCGATCGCGACTCTCATCCCGATCGCGATGTTCCTCGTCTTCCAGTCGGTGTTCCTGCGCTCGGCAGGTCTCGGCGGTGCCGTGAAGGGGTAGTGCACGGCGTCGGTCCGCCCGCACGGATGTCGGGCGGGCGGGCGGATGCAGGACCGGATCTGGGGCAATCGCCCGACATCCGGACATCCGCCCGACAGGTGTCCCCCGAGTGGACGGGAGAGGGTGCCGGAGAGCTAGGGCCCGGGTGCCGTCGGAGGGAGCAGGGCGTCGATCAGGGCGGCCATGATGCCGGGCATGTCGACCGTCGGATCGATCATCCACTGCAGCTGGAGTCCGTCGGACACGGCCTGGATCACGCGGGCGAGGGTGTCGGGGTCGAGGGCGGAGGGCTGCTGCTCACCGCCGAAGTTGTCGGCGATGGACTCGCGGAGGCGTGCACTGCGGTCGAGGAAGTACGGGTGGGCGGGATGCGCCGGGTCCGCTGCATCGACCGCGAGCCGCGAGAACAGGGCGACGAGTCCGGGGACCTCGGTGTTGTGCCGGATCACGTCGAGGAAGGCGCCTCGGGCATCGTCCGCGCTGAGGGCGGAGGGATCCAGCCCGTCGTGCTCGTCGCGCTTGCGGAGGACCTCCGTGAAGAGCTCCTCCTTCGAGCCGAAGTAGTGCAGGAGGGCAGCGGGGGTCACACCGACGACCTCGGCGATCTCCTTGAGCGAGGCGTTCTGATAGCCCTTGCGTCCGATCACGTCGAGCGCGCTCTCGAGGATCTCCTCCCGTCGCGCCACGCCCTTCGCGTACGAACCCCGTCGTGCCATGCTCCGAGACTAATCCTGAATGCTGTTTGAAATCTAATACTGAAGAGCATATGGTTTTCGCAAGGACATCGACGTCGCCCGCGAAAGGACCACCATGACCGAGAACTCGGCTTCCGACCTCACGCTCGAGGAGAAGGCGGCGCTCACCAGCGGCGCGGACTTCTGGACCACGAAGGCGATCGACCGCGTCGGCATCCCCTCGGTGATGATGACCGACGGCCCGCACGGACTCCGCAAGCAGTCCGGCGCCACCGACCACCTCGGCCTCGCCTCCAGCGTGCCGGCGACCTGCTTCCCGCCCGCGGTCGGCATCGGCTCATCGTGGGATCCGGAGATCATCGAGCGCGTGGGCGCCGCGATCGGCGTGGAGGCCGCGATCGAGGACGTCGCCGTCGTGCTCGGACCCGGCATCAACATCAAGCGCTCGCCGCTGTGCGGCCGCAACTTCGAGTACTTCTCCGAGGACCCGATCGTGTCGGGAGTGCTCGGCGCCGCGTCCGTCCGCGGCATCCAGTCGCAGGGCGTCGGCACCTCGCTCAAGCACTTCGCCGCGAACAACCAGGAGTTCGACCGCATGCGCGCGAGCTCCGACGTCGACCCGCGTCCGCTGCGGGAGATCTACCTGCGCGGATTCGAGCGCGTCGTGAAGGACGCCTCGCCATGGACGGTCATGTGCTCGTACAACAAGCTCAACGGCGTCTGGACCTCCGAGGACCCCTGGCTGCTCACCAGCGTGCTGCGGGACGACTGGGGCTTCGACGGCCTCGTCGTCTCCGACTGGGGAGCCGTGAACGACCGCGTCGCCGGCGTCGCCGCAGGACTCGACCTGGAGATGCCCTCCTCCGGCGGCCGGACGGATGCGCAGCTCGTCGCAGCCGTGCGTGCGGGCGAACTCGCCGAGAGCGTGCTCGACACCGCGGCCGGTCGTGCGATCGACCTCGTGCGCAAAGCCGGCCGGCGTCCTGCCGTTGCCGGGCCTCTCGACGTCGACGTGCACCACGCGCTCGCCAGGGAGGCCGCTGGTCGGTCCATCGTGCTGCTGAAGAACGACGGTGCGCTGCTGCCGCTCGCCGGCGATCAGAAGGTCGCCGTGATCGGTGCGTTCGCCACCGAGCCGCGGTTCCAGGGAGCGGGCTCTTCGCTGATCAACCCGACGCGTGTCGACACGGCGCTCGAGGAGATGCGGGCTTTCGGCGGCGAGAACGTCAGCCACGCTCCCGGCTTCGCGGTCGAGGGCGGGGCGATCGCCGCGTCCGGACGCTCCGCGGACGATCTGCGGGCCGAGGCTGTCGAGGTCGCGACGGCGGCGGACGTGGTCGTGCTGTTCCTCGGTCTCCCCGCGGCGGAGGAGTCGGAGGGCTTCGACCGCGACCACATCGACCTGCCCGCCGAGCAGCTCGCGGTGCTGGACGCGGTGCTCGAGGCGAACCCCCGCGTCGTCGTCGTGCTCTCCAACGGTGGAGTCGTCGCCTTGCCCTTCGCGGAGCGGGTGCCCGCTATCGTCGAGGGCTGGCTGCTCGGGCAGGCCGGCGGCGGTGCTGTCGCCGATGTGCTCTACGGTGCGGTCAACCCGTCCGGGAAGCTCACCGAGACGGTGCCGGTGCGCCTGGAGGACAACCCCTCGTTCGGGAACTTCCCCGGCGAGTTCGGCCACGTCCGCTACGGAGAGGGCCTGCTGGTCGGCTACCGCTGGTACGACGCGAAGGGCCTCGAGGTGACCTTCCCGTTCGGTCACGGCCTGTCGTACACGACCTTCGACTACGGGGCGGCGACAGCCGAGGTCCACAGCGACGGCGACGTGCTCGTGCGCGTCGACGTCACGAACGCGGGCGACCGCGACGGCAGGGAGGTCGTGCAGGTCTACGTCGCCCCGACCACGTCGATCGTGCAGCGCGCCCCCCGCGAGCTCAAGGCGTTCGCCTCGGTCCCGCTCGCCGCGGGAGAGACCCGCACGGTCGAGCTGGTCGTGCGGCGCGAAGACCTCGCGTACTGGGACATCCGCGTCGACCGCTGGGTCGTCGAAGGCGGTGCCTACACAGTCGACGTCGCCGCGTCGAGCCGAGACATCCGCGCGACCGCGACCGTCGACGTCTCCGGTGACGAGGTTCATCAGGAACTCACCATGAACTCGTCCGTGGGCGACCTCCTCGCACATCCGGTCGCCGGTCCGATCGTGCAGCAGGCGATGGGCGGGATGCTGGGCGGGACCGGTGGCGACGCGGCCGGCGCCTCCATGATGCCCAACGACGAGGCGATGCAGAAGATCATGGCATCATTCCCGATCGGGCGCCTCGCCGGTTTCCCGGGTCTGCCGGTGTCGTTCGAGCAGATCGAGCAGCTGATCTCCGCTGCGAACGCCGAAGCCCCCACTGCGGGCTGACCGGCGGCACGCCTCTCGGCTGGGAGCCGAGTCCGCTCCGCACGCGCGACCGGGCTCGGCTCTCCCGCTCCTGCCGTCAGCCGGTGGTGGAGCGCCGCACGATCAGCTCCGGGGGGAAGACGGTCTGCCGGGGGATGCTCTCCGGATCGGCTGCCTCTTCGAGCACGATCCGCAGAGCTGTCCGTCCGATCATCCGACTGGGCTGGCGGATGGACGACAGCGGCACGGCCGCTGCTGACGCGAACGGGATGTCGTCGAAGCCGATCAGGGCGATCTCGTCGGGGACGAGCACGCGACCGCCGGAGACCAGGGACTGCAGCAGGCCGAGCGCGAGCAGGTCGTTCGAGGCGAACAGCGCATCCGGCCACTCCCGGCGGGGACGGGTGAGCAGCCGCGCTCCGGCCGCTGCGCCCTCCGCCACGGTCATGGCCGCCGTCGGCACGACCTCGAGGTCGACGTGGACGGCGGCGTTCTCGGCCGCAGCACGGGCGCCCGCGAGTCGATCGGTGACCTGCCGCATGTCGAAGGGGCCGCCGACGAAGGCGATGCGGCGTCGGCCGGCCTCGATGAGGTGCTCGACCGCGAGTCGACCGCCCGCCACGCTGTCGACCGAGACCGAGGAGAACCCGCTGTCGGCGCTGAACCGGTCGACGAGGACCGTGGCGATGCCGCTCGCCCGGAACCGGCGCAGCTGCGTCATGACGTCGCCGTAGGGGGCGATCAGCAGGCCGCGCACCTGCTGCTCCCGGAAGAGGTCGAGGTACACCTTCTCGCGCGACGGGTCTTCGTCGGTGTTGCCGTAGAGGATCGCGATGCCGTGGCTGGATGCCTCGTCCTCGGCGCCGCGGACCACGTCGCTGTAGAACGGGTTCTGGCCGTCGAGCACGACGAAGCCGACGGTGGTGCTGACACCGGCGCGCAGTTTGCGGGCGGCGTCGTTGCGCACATAGCCGAGCTCCTCGATGGCGCGGCTCACGCGCGCGACGGAGTCGTTCGATACCTCTTCCGGCCGATTCAGGACGTTCGAGACCGTCCCCACGGACACCCCCGCGCGCAGGGCGACATCGCGGATGCTGACCGGCACGGCTGTCCTCTCGTCATCGGGCGGATCACGGTTCAGGCATCAGGGCTTGACCTGAGGCCCGCGTCACATACACTAGCCTGAAACACACCTGAATCGATTCAGGTCGGATTCAACCCGAACATCATCCCCCTCAACGGAGAGGAAAGCCAGTGGTCGACGAAGCACCCGTCCGCAGTGCTCCCCCCACCGCGCTGGAACTGCATCGCGTCGTCAAGTCCTTCGGACCGGTCATCGCACTGCGCTCCGGAAGCCTCACACTCCGCCCCGGATCGATCCACGCCCTCATCGGCGAGAACGGTGCGGGCAAGTCGACGCTCGTGAAGATCATGGCGGGTCTGTACCGTCGCGACTCCGGCGACTTCCGCCTGCACGGCGAGGACGTCGATTTCACGAGCACGGCGCAGTCGAAGGCGGCGGGGATCGCCGTGATCTACCAGGAGCCCACGCTGTTCCCCGACCTCTCGGTCACCGAGAACATCTTCATGGGACGACAGCCGACCGGCGCGCTCGGACGCATCGATCGCAAGGCCATGCGCTCCGAGGTGGACCGCATCTTCCGGCGCCTCGGTGTCGCACTCGACCCCGATCGCATCACCGAGGGACTCTCGATCGCCGACCAGCAGATCATCGAGATCGCGAAGGCCATCTCCCTCGACGCGAGCGTGCTCATCATGGACGAGCCGACCGCCGCCCTCAGCGGCGTCGAGGTGGAGCGTCTGTTCGCGGTGGCTCGGAGCCTGCGCGACGAAGGGCGGGCCATCCTGTTCATCTCGCACCGCTTCGACGAGGTGTTCGACCTGTGCGACACGGTCACCGTGATGCGCGACGGCGCCTACATCGACACGACGCCCATCGCCGACACCACGGTCGACGATCTCGTGCGCCAGATGGTCGGGCGCGACGTCACGGAGCTCTTCCCGAAGCAGGAGGCCGCCGTGGGCGAGCCGCTGCTCGAGGTCCGCGGACTCACCAGCCCCGGCGTCTTCCACGACATCTCCTTCACCGTCCGGTCGGGAGAGATCGTCGCGCTCGCCGGTCTCGTCGGAGCAGGTCGCAGCGAGGTCGCCCGAGCCGTGTTCGGCGTCGACCCCTATCGCGAGGGGGAGGTGCGCATGCAGGGGAACGCGGTCCCGCGCCGCAACCCGACGGCGGCCATGCGCCGCGGCCTCGCGCTCGTCCCGGAGGATCGGCGCAAACAGGGACTCGTGATCGACGCGGGCGTGGGCGGCAACATCACGCTCGCGATCCGCCGGAACCTCGCCCGGTGGGGACTCCTCACCACGGGCATGGAGAACCGGGCGGCGCGGGTGTGGGCGTCGCGGCTCGAGGTGAAGGCGCATGCGCTCGACACCGTCGCCGCGACCCTCTCCGGGGGCAATCAGCAGAAGGTGGTGCTCGCCAAGTGGCTCGCCACCGATCCGCGCGTCCTGATCATCGACGAGCCGACGCGCGGGATCGACGTCGGCACCAAGTCCGAGGTGCACCGGCTGCTGTCGCAGCTGGCGGGCGAGGGCATGGGGATCCTCATGATCTCGTCGGAGCTTCCCGAGGTGCTCGGCATGGCCGACCGCGTGCTCGTGATGAGGGAGGGGCGGATCACCGCCGAACTCGCGCGCGAGGACGCCACCAGCGAGAACGTCATGTTCGCCGCCACCCACGCATCGGAGCAGCACGCATGAGCACGACCACCGCCCCCGCCGCGCCCGCGCCGGCGATCGCCAAGAAGCCCGGCGGCATCGGCCGCGCCCGGGAGTTCGGGATCCTCGCCGCGCTGATCCTCGTGGTGGTCGCGGCCACCGTGAAGAACCCGAACTTCCTCTTCAGTGCCGACGGCTGGCGCGACCTCCTGCTCACGCCGTCGATCCTGATGCTCGTGGCGGTGGGACAGGCGATCGTCATCATCACCCGCAACGTCGACCTCTCCGTCGGATCGGTGATGGGCCTGACCGCCTTCCTCACCGGCCGGCTGTTCATCGACGTGCCCGGCATCCCGATCCCGCTCGTCGTCCTCGCGGCCGTCGTGTTCGGCGGGGTGCTCGGCCTGATCAACGGCGCCCTCGTGGCGTTCGCCCGGGTCCCGGCCATGGTGATCACCCTCGGGACGCTGTATGCCTACCGCGGCATCAACGTGCTGTGGACGGGCAGCGACCAGGTGCACCCCTCGGACCTTCCTCGCGAGTTCCTGGGACTGGGCACCCAGCAGATCCTCACGATCCCCGTGCTGTCGATCGTGGCGATCATCGTGCTCGCGCTCGCCGCCTGGTACATGCGCAACACCCGCGGCGGCCGCGAGTACTACGCGATCGGCTCGGACCCCGCCGCCGCAGAGCTGTACGGACTCAAGACGACTCGTCGGGTGCTCAGCGCCTTCGTCCTCTCCGGTGCCCTCGCGGGACTCGCAGGCGTCTTCTACGTGGCCCGCTACGGATCCGTGAGCTCGCAGGTCGGCTCGGGCTGGGAGCTCGATGCGGTCGGCGCGGCCGTGATCGGCGGCATCGCGATCACGGGAGGGGTGGGCACGGTCTGGGGAGCGGCGATCGGCGCCATGCTCCTGATGACGATCAACAGGGCGCTGCCGATCCTCGGGATCCCCGACTTCTGGCAGCGGGCCGTGGTCGGCGTGCTCATCATCGGCGCGATCGTGCTGGATCGCGTCCTCGCCGTCCGACAGAGACGGCAGCTCATCGAGGCGAGGGACGACTCATGACCACGACCACATCCACCACCTCGACCCGCGTGATCCGGGACTACGACCGCCCGCTCTGGCGGCGCGTCCTCCTCAACCGCGAATTCGCCATCATCGCCCTGCTCGTGCTCGTCGTCGTGGTCTCGGCGGCATCCATCCGCGGTTTCGCGCAGCCGATCACCGTCAACTATCTGCTCCTCGACGTCGCCCCCATCCTCCTGATCGCCCTGCCGATGACCCTTGTGATGATCACGGGAGAGATCGATCTGTCCGTGGGCTCGATGGTCGGCCTGGCGAGCGTCGTCACGGGCGTGCTCACCGAATCCGGCGCGCCGTTCGAGGTCGCCGCGCTGGCCGCGCTCGCGGTCGGCGTCGTCGGAGGAGCCTTCAACGGCTTCCTCGTGACGGTGGTCGGACTGCCGTCGCTGGCGGTCACGATCGGCACCCTGGCGCTGTTCCGCGGTCTCGCCGTCGGTCTGCTGGGAACGACCGCCGTCACCGACTTCCCCGAGATGTGGACGGCCCTGGCCAAGGCGAAGATCGCGGGCACCACGATCCCGTACATCGTCATCCCTTTCCTGGTGCTGCTCGCGATCTTCGTGGTCGTGCTGCACTTCACCCCGTTCGGCCGCGGCATCTACGCCATCGGGCTCTCGAAGGACGCCGCGCGGTTCTCCGGCGTCAACGTCGAGCAGACGAAGTTCATCCTGTTCATCCTCTCCGGCGCGGTCGCGGCGTTCGCCGGCATCTTCTACACGCTGCGCTTCGGCAGCGCCCGCGGCGACAACGCCACCGGACTCGAGCTCCAGGTGATCGCCGCCGTCGTGCTCGGCGGGGTCTCGGTCTTCGGCGGCCGAGGGCACCTGCACGGAGTCGTCGCGGCCGTGCTCCTGATCGGCGTGCTCGGCAGCGGCCTGCGCCTCGCCGGCGTCACCTCCGACGTCATCAACATCATCACCGGCGGTCTGCTGATCTTCTCGGTCGTCGCGGCCAGCGTCCTCGCCTGGGCCCAGCGCGTCCGTGCGAAGGCCGGACCGCCCCTCCGCGTCGCAGCCTCTCCCGCACCATGAGGCGGCCTCTCGCTGTCGGCACCCGCCGGCGGTGATCATCACGAAAGGAAGAACAATGACGTTTGCACGCAAGAGAGTCTCGGCGTTCGCCGCCGTGGCCGTCGCCGCAGCGCTCGTGCTGACCGGCTGCGCCGACACCGGCAGCGGGTCGGGCGGCTCCGGATCCGGCGGCGACGGCGGGTCCGACAACCTGGCGATCACATTCCTGCCCAAGAACCTCGGCAACCCGTACTTCGATACCTCCAGCGAGGGAGGCAAGAAGGCCGTCGAGGAGTTCAGCGGCACGTTCGCCGAGGTGGGACCCGCCGAAGCGACACCCGACGCGCAGGTGAGCTACATCAACACCGCCACCCAGCAGGCGGTCGGCGCACTGGTCGTGTCGGCGAATGATCCGAAGGCCATCTGCGACGCTCTCAACGAGGCCAGGGACGCCGGAGTGAAGGTCGTCACCTTCGACTCCGACACGAACCCCGAATGCCGAGACGTGTTCATCAACCAGGCCGACTCCGAGGGCATCGCCAAGACCCAGATCGACCAGGTCGCCGAGCAGATCGGCGGCTCCGGCGAGATCGCCATCCTGTCGGCCTCCGCCAACGCGACCAACCAGAACGCCTGGATCGAGCTGATGAAGGAGTACGCCGCGAGCGAGTACCCCGACATCACGATCGTCGAGACCGTGTACGGCGACGATGACGACCAGACCTCGTTCGACAAGACGGCCGCACTGCTGCAGAGCCACCCCGAGCTGAAGGGCATCGTCTCGCCGACCACGGTCGGCATCGCGGCCGCTGCGCGCTACCTGTCCACCTCGGACTACAAGGGCAAGGTCGCGCTGACCGGTCTCGGCACCCCGAACCAGATGCGCGAATACGTGGAGGACGGCACGGTCACGTCGTTCGCCCTGTGGAACCCGGCGGACCTCGGCTACCTGTCGGCCTTCGCCGCGAAGGCGCTCATCGAGGGGGACATCACCGGAGCCGAGGGCGACACCTTCGAAGCCGGTGACCTCGGTGAGTACACGGTCGGCGCCGACGGCGTGGTCGTGCTCGGCGACCCGTTCGTGTTCGACGCGGACAACATCGGCGACTTCGACTTCTGAGTCGGCGCCGGAAAGGGGCGTCGGAGCTTCGGCTCCGGCGCCCCTTCCGCGTGCGGCCGCGCGCGGACGCGGCGGTGTCAGCGTCGAGGGGTGAAGCGCGCGGGGGAGTGCGTGTGCGAGACGAGGGCACGCAGCTCCTCCAGCGTCGACGGTGCAGCTCCGAGCGCGCGCGCCTGGACGAGCACGTTGCCCAGAGCTGTCGCCTCGACCGGCCCCGCCAGCACGGGCAGCCCGGTGCGGTCGGCGGTGGCCTGGCAGAGCAGGCGGTTGAGCGAGCCGCCGCCGACGAGGTGGATGCTGTCGAGCTCGCGTCCGGTGAGAGCAGAGGCGGTGCGCACGGTCTGCGCGAACGCCTCCGCGATCGATTCGACGATGCTCCGCACGAAGGCGGGCCTGGTGGCCGGGGCCTCGTCCCCGAGCAGGGCTTTGATGCGTGCCGGCATATCGCCGGGCGCACTGAGGCTCGGATCGTTCGCATCGAACAGCGCCACCGCGTCGGTGACCTCGGAGGCGGCCGACAGCAGCTCCGGGAGGTCGATCGGTGCTCCGTCGTCCGCCTCCCAGGCCCGCACGGTCTCGCTGAGGAGCCAGAGTCCGGTGACGTTGTGCAGGAAGCGGTATCGACCGTCGACCCCGAGCTCGTGCGTGAAGTTCGCCTCGCGCGCGGCATCCGTGAGCACCGGGGCGCTCAGCTCGACGCCGACCAGACCCCACGTGCCGCAGGAGATGTACGCGGAACGCGGCGTCGACAGGGGCGCGGCCACGACGGCGGAGGCCGTGTCGTGCGAGCCCACCGAGATCACCGGAAGCTGTTCGCCGATGCGCGCGGCGAGCTCGGGGCGGAGTGCTCCGATCGTCGCACCCGGATCCACGAGAGGCGGCAGGATGCTGCGGGGGATGCCCAGGCGCTCGGCCAGCGCCGCATCCCACTCGGCATCCTGGACCCCGAGCAGGCCGGTGGTCGAGGCGTTCGTGCGTTCGGCCACCGCCGATCCGGTGAGCAGGAAGGCGATCAGGTCGGGGATCAGCAGCGCGGTGTCGGCCTCGGCGAGGCGTTCGTCGACGCGAAGCTGATACAGCGTGTTGAAGGGCAGGAACTGCAGGCCGTTGCGCCGATACAGTTCGGTGAACGCGGCGACGGTGTGCACCTGCTCGACGCCCCGCGCCGTGCGCTCATCCCGGTAGTGGAACGGCTCGGCGAGAAGCTCGCCGTCTCGCAGGAGTCCGTAGTCCACGGCCCACGAGTCGATCCCGATGCTCTCGATGCCGGGTTCGCGTCGCACGGCTTCCGCGAGCCCGGCGACCACGTGCTCGTACAGCGCGGTGAAGTCCCAGTGCAGTCCGTCCGCGCGCTCGACGGGCCCGTTGGGGAACCGCGACACGAGCTCGAGGTCGAGTCGTCCGTCGCCGATCCGCCCGATCATGACTCGGCCGCTGGTCGCGCCGAGGTCGACCGCCGCCACCGCCCGCACGCTCACGCCCCGCGCCCTGTGCTCGAGTGCACGGCATCCCGTCGAGCGCACGGCTTCGCCGCGAGCGCAGGCCGTGCACTCGACGGGTTCCCGTGCGCTCGGTGGAAGGTGATCATCGGAGGAAGGCCGCGGCGACGCCGGAGTCGACGGGGATGTGCAGGCCCGTGGTGCGGCTGAGCTCGGGGCCCGTGAGCACGTAGACCGCGTCCGCGACGTTCTCCGGCACGACCTCGCGCTTGAGGATCGTGCGGTTGGCGTAGAACTGGCCGAGGTCCTCTTCCTTCACGCCGTATGTCGCGGCGCGGTTGGCGCCCCACCCCGAGGCGAAGATGCCGGAACCGCGCACGACGCCGTCGGGGTTGATGCCGTTCACGCGGATGCCGAACTCGCCCAGCTCGACCGCGAGGAGGCGCACCTGGTGGGCCTGGTCGGCCTTGGTGGCGGAGTAGGCGATGTTGTTCGGGCCGGCGAAGACGGAGTTCTTCGACGAGATGTAGATGATGTCGCCGCCGAGCGTCTGGTCGATGAGCACCCGGGCGGCGGCCTTCGACACCAGGAAGGATCCCTTCGCCATCACGTCGTGCTGCAGGTCCCAGTCCTTCTCGGTCGTCTCCAGCAGCGGCTTCGACAGCGACAATCCGGCGTTGTTGACGACGAGGTCGACGCCGCCGAAGGCGAGGACCGCCTCGTCGAGGGCTGCCTGCACGGCATCCGCATCCGCGACGTTCGCGGCCACTCCGATCGCGACGTCGGCGCTCCCCAGCTCAGCCGCGGCGGCCCGCGCCTTCTCGAGGTCGAGGTCGGCGACGACGACGCAGGCTCCCTCCGCGGCGAGGCGCGTGGCGATCGCCTTGCCGATTCCCGAAGCGGCGCCCGTCACGAACGCGATGCGTCCCTGGTGCGACTTCGGCTTCGGCATCCGCTGCAGCTTGGCCTCCTCCAGTGCCCAGTACTCGATGCGGAACTTCTCGGCGTCCGAGATCGGGGAGTAGGCCGACAGCGCCTCGGCACCACGCATGACGTTGATGGCGTTCACGTAGAACTCGCCGGCCACGCGGGCGGTCTGCTTGTTCGCTCCGTAGGAGAACATGCCGACGCCGGGGACGAGCACGATGAGCGGGTCGGCGCCCCGGATGGCCGGCGAGTCGGCCGTGGCATGCGCGTCGTAGTACGCCTGGTAGTCGGCGCGATACTGCTCGTGCAGGTCGTGCAGACGCGCGATCTGCTCCTCGACGCTCGCGCTCGCCGGGAGGTCGAGGATCAGCGGCTTCACCTTGGTGCGCAGGAAGTGATCGGGGCAGCTCGTGCCGAGCGCGGCCAGCGCCGGGGCCTTCTCGGAGGCGAGGAAGTCGAGCACCTCCGGGGAGTCGGTGTAGTGGCCCACCATGGGCTTGTCGGTGGAGGCGATGCCGCGGATCGTGCCGGTGAGGGCTGCCGCGCGCTCGCGCCGCAGCGCTTCCGGAAGCGCCTCAAAGCCCGTCCGCACACCGCCGAACGGAGCGTCCTTCCCGTGCTCGGCGATGTACTCCGCCGCAGTGTCGATGATCCAGAGGGAGTTGGTCTCGGCGTCCGCGGAGGTGTCGCCCCACGCCGTGATCCCGTGACCGCCGAGGATGCAGCCGATGGCCTGCGGGTTCGCCTTCTTGATCGCGGCGATGTCAAGGCCGAGCTGGAAGCCGGGACGCCGCCAGGGCACCCAGACCACCTTGTCGCCGAAGATCGTCGTGGTCAGTGCTTCGCCGTCGGCGGCGGTGGCGATCGCGATGCCGGAGTCGGGGTGCAGGTGGTCGACGTGCGCGGCGTCCACGAGTCCGTGCATCGCGGTGTCGATCGACGGGGCGGCGCCGCCCTTGCCGTGCAGGCAGTAGTCGAACGCCGCGACCATCTCGTCTTCGCGGTCGACCCCGGGGTAGACGTCGACGAGGGCCCGCATCCTGTCGAGGCGGAGCACCGCGAGTCCGTTCTCGGTCAGCGTGCCGAGGTCGCCGCCGGAGCCCTTGACCCAGAGCAGCTCGACGGGCTGCCCCGTCACGGGATCGGTGGCCGTGCCCTTGGCGGAGGTGTTCCCTCCGGCATAGTTGGTGTTCTTCGGGTCGGCGCCCAGGCGGTTCGAGCGGGCGATCAGTTCGGCAGCGGTGTCGGTGGTCATGCGAGTCCTCGGTTCGTGGGAGAAGGTGCCCAGGTGCGGCTGGGAGTCAGGGGAGTTGCAGGATGCGAGCGGCGAACTGCTCGATCGTCCTGGCGAAGGCCGGCTCTGTGGGACGGTTGAGGTGGCCGTGCGTGGTGCCGGGCTCGACCGCCACGGTCACCTCGGCGCCCGCTGACGTCAGGGTGCGGGCGAAGGCCTCGCCGGAGACCCGCAGCTCGTCGGTCTCGTCGTTGATCATGATCGTCGGTGGGAAGCCGGCGAGATCCTTCGGCTCCGCGACGCCGGGAACGGCGTAGATCTCAGCGCCGTCGGTGTCGCCCCCGAGGTAGTTCTCGTACATGCCGCGCACGAAATCCGGAGTGAACACGTCGGCCGCCGGATCCGCATCCAGCAGGGCGCGCAGATCGGCGTCGGGGGCATCCTGCACGGCCTGGAGAGTCGGGTAGGCGAGCACGACGAGGGCGGGTGTCGGACCCTGCTCGTGGACCAGACGGAGCGCGGCGCCGGCGGCGAGGTTGCCTCCCGCGCTCGCTCCGCCGATCGCCCACCCGCGGGGTGCCCTGCTCGACATGGACGCCCAGCGGAATGCCGCGACGACCTCGTCATGCGGGACGGGGTAGTGCGTGCCGCCGCGTTCGGGAGAGCCGAGGCGCGTGGTCCAGTCCGCGGTCATCGGCGCCAGGCGGTAGTCGACGCTGGCGACCACGATGCCGCGATCCGCGAAGGCTCTGGCGACCGCGTCGGCCTCCGGCATGTCGAGATCGCCGCCCGCGAAGCCGCCGCCGTGCGCCCACACCAGGCCGAGGCCGTTCGGCGCTTCGGGCGTGTAGACGCGGATGCGGAGGGGCCCGTGCGGACCGTCGACGATGTGGTCGGCGATGTACGGTGCGGTCATCGGATCAGGCACCCCATCCGGCCTGCACGCCGCCGACGCGCTCCTCGGCGATCCGCTGCTGGTAACCGGATGCGGCGTACGCGGCCATCGGGTCGGCCGCGAGTCCGCGCGACTCGCGCCACTGCGCCAGCGCCGGACGCACGTCCGTGTAGAACGCATCCATGAACACGGCGTTGGCGGCGAGCACATCGCCCGACTTCTGGGCGGCGGTGAGCGCGTCCCGGTCGACGAGCAGAGCGCGCGCGGTCATCTCCTGCACGTTCAGCACGGAGCGGATCTGACCCGGGATCTTGTCCTCGACGTTGTGGCACTGATCCAGCATGAACGCCACGTCGGGGTTGTTGAGGCCGCCACCGCGGATGACCTCGAACAGGATGCGGAAGAGCTGGAACGGATCGGCCGCGCCGACGATCAGGTCGTCGTCGGCGTAGAAGCGCGAGTTGAAGTCGAACGACCCGAGCTTGCCGAGGCGCAGCAACTGCATCACGATGAACTCGATGTTCGTGCCGGGAGCGTGGTGGCCGGTGTCGAGGCACACCATGGCCTTGTCTCCCAGGGCGCTGACCTGGGCGTACGAGGTGCCCCAGTCCGGAACATCGGTGTGGTAGAACGCCGGCTCGAAGAACTTGTACTCCAGCACGAGGCGCTGATCGTCGCCGAGTCGGGCGTAGATCTTCTCCAGCGACTCCTGCAGTCGGTCCTGGCGTCCGCGCAGGTCGGCCTGACCCGGGTAGTTCGAGCCTTCCGCGAGCCAGATCTTGAGGTCGCGACTGCCCGTCGCATCCATGACGTCGATGCACGCGAGGTGGTGATCGATCGCCTTCCGTCGGATCGCCGGGTCTTCGTGGGTGAGGGCGCCGAACTTGTAGTCGTCGTCCTGGAACGTGTTGGAGTTGACCGTGCCGAGGGTGACGCCGTGGTCCTCGGCGTGCTTGCGCAGATCGTCGAACGAGTCGACCAGGTCCCACGGGATGTGCAGCGCGACGGAGGGGGCGAGGGCGGTGTAGGCGTTGACCTGCGCCGCGTCGGCGATCTTCTCGTACGGGTCGCGGGGAGTGCCGGGGGTTCCGAAGACCTTGAACCGGGTCCCGGAGTTGCCGAACGCCCAGCTGGGCAGCTCGATGCTCTGCTTCTCGAGCTCTGCGAGGGTGTCGGGGGAGAGGATGCTCACGGTGCGCTGCTTTCGTCGTCGATGCGGATGAGGGCGGTCTCGCCGACGGCGGCGAGCTGGTCTTCGAGGTGGAACACCTCGGTGAGGGGGGTGGTCGCCTGGTCGGGGCGGCCGTCGAGATCGACGAAGAACCTGCTCATCTCGGCTTCCCAGCGGGCGGCGATCGGCGACGCGGCGAGGTGCGCCTGCGCGGCGGCGTCGTCATCGGTCTCGTAGTAGCCGAAGAGCGTGCCGCCCTCGCCGAGGAACAGCGTGTAGTTGCGCCGGCCGGCGCGAGCGATCTCGGCCAGCATCTCCGGCCATACGGGGGCATGGCGTTCGAGGTATTCGTCGAGCAGCTCGGGACGGATCGTCAGCTGGAAGCCGATGCGCTCCATGATGCCTCCGCCTTTCTGACTCCTGTGGCATGAATCGTTTCAACCGCCATGCTATGCGGCGACCCGCATACCCGTCAAGATCGGGCCGCCCTTGGCAGGTGCCGTACACTCACGGACAGCATCCGAGAGCGGCGAGGAGCAGGTGTGGCAGTGAGCGTACGGGACGTCGCGGCGGCGGCGGGAGTGTCGGTCGGCACGGTCTCGAACGTCATGAACCAGCCGGACAAGGTCGCGGCCGCGACCGTCACCCGGGTGCAGGCCGTGATCGCCGAGCTCGGATTCGTGCGCAACGACGCTGCGCGCCAACTGCGCGCAGGGCGCAGCCGCAGCATCGGGCTCGTCGTCCCCGACGCCGGCAACCCCTTCTTCGCGGATGTCGCGCGCGGCGCGGAGGCCCGTGCTGACGAGGACCTCCTCGCGGTGCTGCTCGGCAACAGCGACGAGAACCCCGCGCGCGAGGACAACTATCTGGATCTGTTCCGCGAGCAGCGGGTCAACGGCGTGCTCATCACCCCGTCCTCCGAAGACGTCGACAAGCTGGTGCGCGTGCAGGCGGCAGGCACCCCGGTCGTGCTCGTGGACCACGAGGTGCCCGGATCCGCGTTCTGCTCCGTCTCGGTCGACGACGTCGAAGGGGGCCTGCTCGCCGCCCGACATCTGCTGGCCATCGGTCGCCGACGGCTCGCCTTCGTCGGCGGCCCCGCGGAGATCGCCCAGGTCGCCAACAGACTCCAGGGCGCCCGACGCGCTGTCGATGAGGTGCCCGGCGCGAGCCTGGAGGTGATCCGGATGCCCGCCCTCACGGTTCTGCACGGGCGGGAGGCGGGCGAGCGGATCGCGGCGCGGACGGCGGGGGAGCGCCCGGACGGGATCTTCGCCGCGAACGACCTGCTCGCCGTCGGACTGCTGCAGGCGCTGACCATGCTGCGCACCGTGCGCGTGCCGGAGGATATCGCCCTCGTCGGCTACGACGACATCGACTTCGCGACCGCGACCGTCGTCCCGCTGACCTCCGTACGGCAGCCGGCGCAGCTGATCGGTCGCACTGCGGTCGAGCTGCTGCTGCGGTCGATCAGCGATCCGGACGGCGACTACGAGCGCCGGGTGCGCTTCCGCCCCGAGTTGGTCGTGCGACAGTCCACGACCGGCTGAGATCGCGCGTCGAACCGGGGGCGTCGGACGATCAGAGCGGCAGGCGCACGGACCTCGTGTGCGCACCGTGGCCGAGCTGCTCGACGGCAGCGCCCGGCAGGTCGAGTTCGGCGGTGGTCCCGACCGGGACGACGACGTCGACAGCGAGCTCATCGCCGTGGAGTTCCCAGGAGATGGCCGCTTCACCATAGGGCGTGCGCTGTCGTGCCGAGGCGCGTGTGAGCCCGCCGCCGGGCCGCGGGGCGAAGCGGATGCGGCGGTAGCCCGGCTGCGCAGAGGCCAGCCCTGCCACGCTGCGGTGCAGCCAGTCGGCCACGGCTCCGAGGGCGTAGTGGTTGAACGAGGTCATCGTTCCGGGATTCACGGTGCCGTCGGGGCGCAGCGCATCCCACCGCTCCCAGACCGTCGTCGCCCCCTGCACCACCTGGTACAGCCACGACGGACACTCCCGCTCCAGCAGCAGGTCGTAGGCGGTGTCGGCGTGTCCGGTCAGGGTGAGGGCGTCGCACACCAGCGGTGTGCCGACGAATCCCGTCGCGATGCGGTTGCCCGCAGCCCGCACGAGGGCGGCGAGGCGGGCTCCTGCGGTGGCGCGATGCTTCTCGTCGGGGAGCAGGTCGAAGACGATGGCGAGCGCGTAGGCGGTCTGGGCGTCCGAGGTCATGGTGCCGTCCGGGCGGACGTAGGCGGCGCGGAAGGCGGCGGTGACCTCGTCGGCGAGCGAGCCGTAGTGCGCGGCCTCCGCGCCCAGGCCGAGCACACCGGCCATGTCGGCGACCGCTCGGGCCGACCGGGCGAAGTACGCCGTCGCGACGAGGTGGCGATCGGTCCGCCCCGCGCCCGGATCCTGCGGGGGAGCCGCAGGGTCGAGCCAATCCCCGAGCTGGAAGCCCTCGTCCCAGACGCGGTCGGCTCCGGCCACCGACTCGACCTTGTCGACCCAGCGTCTGGCGCTGTCGAACTGCGCGTCGAGCACGCCGGCATCCCCGAACCGCCGATACAGGGTCCAGGGCAGCAGCGTCGCCACATCGCCCCAGGCGGCGCCCGGCCGGATCGGCGACCACACCTTGTGCGTGGGGATCACCGGAACGAACCACGGCACCGTCCCGTCGGACAGCTGCTCGGCTTCGACGTCCCGCAGCCAGCCCGTCAGCATCCCGGCGACGTCGAACAGCGTCGCGGCCGTCGGCCCGAACACCTGGATGTCACCGGTCCAGCCGACGCGCTCGTCCCGCTGCGGGCAGTCGGTCGGGATGTCGACGAAGTTTCCCCGCATGCCCCAGACGACGTTGCGGTGCAGCTGCTCGACCAGCGGGTCGGAGCACGCGAACCAGCCGGTCCGCTCGAAGTCGGTGTGGAGGACCCGGGCGGTGAGCGCGCCCGCTGCGGCGTCGGCGTCGAGGTCACCGGGCCATCCCGACACCTCGGCGTACCGGAACCCGTGGAACGTGAACCGCGGCTCCCACTCCTCGCCCTCCGGTCTCCCGGCGAGCGTGTAATGGTCCGCGGATCGCGCGCTGCGCAGCGGACGCGTGTAGAGCTCGCCGTCCTGCAGCACCTCGGCCGTGCGCAGCGACACGGTGGCGCCGGACGGACCGGAGACGCGGATGCGGATGCGGCCGACGAGGTTCTGTCCGAAATCGAGGATGCGCGCGCCGCTGGGCGCGGTGAGCACGGCCAGCGGCGACACCTCCTCGGTGATGCGGACCGGAGGCCCCGTGGGAGCCACCAGCGTGCGCGGGTCGCGGGCGCGCACGCTCACCGGGAGCCAGCCGCTGTCATCGAAAGAGCCCGTCGACCAGTCGGGGATCTCCCGGCGGGCGTCGTAGTCCTCGCCGTCGTAGATGCCCGACCGCAGGATCGGCGAGAGCGTCGCCCGCCACGTCGCATCGGACGCGACCGTCTGCCGCCGTCCGTCGGTGTAGGTGATCTCCAGCTGTCCGAGGAACGACAGGTCGCTCCCGAAGATGTTCCTGGTGCCCCCGCGCCAGCCGAGCCGCCCGCGATACCAGCCGTCGCCCAGCCAGGCCCCGATCGCGTTCTCGCCCTCGGCGAGCAGGTCCGTCACGTCGTAGGTGTAGTAGCGGAGGCGCGACCGATAGACGGTCCAGCCTGGAGAGAGGGTGTCCGAGCCGACCCGGCGGCCGTTGACCTCGGCTTCGCACAGGCCGTGCGCGCTGGCGTAGAGCCGGGCGTCGGCGACCTCTCCATCGACGCGGAACCCTCGGCGCACCAGGGTCGCGCGACGGGCGTCGCTCTCCGGGTCCTCGTCGAGATCGGCTCCGACCGGTCGCGCCGTCCAGTCCTCGGCGCGGAGCAGCCCGGTCTCGACGCGGGTCTCCGGGCCGGCGGCGGACCACACGCCGTCGGCGCCCTGCACCGCGACGCGCACGCCCACCCGTTCCCGGGAGCCCAGCGGGCGGCTCGGCCACGGGACGAGCACCTGCTCGGCGGAAGCGACCTCGAACGTCTCCTCGGCGCCCGGACGGATCACGGTCACGGCGTAGCGCGCCTGGTGCCAGCCCTCCGGTGCATCCGACAGCGTCCAGCTCAGACGCGGACGGGATTCGCCGATGCCGAACGGCTCCCGATGGTGTTCGATCCGGGGCGCGGAGACGGTGGTCATGTTCTCATCCTCGCCGAGCGGGGGCGTTCCTCTCAGGCGGGTGTGGGCGTGCCGCGCCCTGCGCTCGAGCCGCGCATGATCCGGGCGACCGCCGTGATGAGGAACAGCTGCCCCGTGATGGCCTCGGCGATCGCGACCGCCTGACCGCCGGTGCCGACCGGCACGAGGTTGCCGTACCCCGTGGTCGTCAGCGCCGTGAACGAGAAGAACAGCTGATTGCCGAGGGAATCCGGGTTCCCGGAGCCGAACAGCGGATCGGGGGCGATCTGCGACATCAGGTTGTACACGAACGCGAAGAACATGCCGACGAGGATGTAGGCGGTGACCGCGGCGAGGAGCGCCTCGAGGTCGAGCCCGCGACGCGTCACCTGGTGCGCGATGATCACCCAGGGAGCGACCAGCAGGGCGATCATCGACGCGGCCGACAGCGGGATGGCCAGCACGGGACCGTCGGCGCCGAGCGCTCCGGCCACGATCGCCGCGAGACCGGCGGCGGAGAGCACGACCCAGGACACCCGCTGCGCGATCCGACTCGCTCCCGTGACGGAGAACACGACGGCGACGGTCGCGAGCATCGGGAGGAACGCCCACGGACTCGGATCGGTGCTCGGCTGCACGGCGCAGAGTCCGTAAGACACCACCAGCAGCGCGAGCACCACGCCGTATCCCGTCGCCCGCCTCGTCCACAGTCCCTCGCGCGCCTCGACGGATGGTCCGCCCGACGCCAACGGCATCCCGGTCATGCGGTCAGTATCCCAGGCGGTTCCGGCTCGGCGGGGAGGTGGGGACACGCTCGGTTCGTGTCCGATCATCAGACCCGTTATGATGGCTAGGTGCATCCGTACTTTCGGGTCGGGTGCCTGGAGACGTCGCATAGTCCGGCCGAGTGCACCACCCTGCTAAGGTGGAGTCCCCTCACGGGGACCAGGGGTTCAAATCCCCTCGTCTCCGCAGAAGAACCCCCGCTCCGGCGGGGGTTTTCTCGTTGACTCAGCGGTCGTCGCGCGCCGGGCTCTTGGTCGGCGAAACCGGTGTCGAGTGGGAATCGGGTCCGGCCCTCCGGTAGTCTCGCCCGCATGCCCACCGCAACGACGCAGACCCCGAGACGCGAGGCCTTCGGCTCTCGGAACGTGTTCATCCTCTCCGCGATCGGCTCGGCTGTCGGCCTGGGGAACATCTGGAGATTCCCCTACGTCGCGTACGAGGGCGGCGGCGGGGCGTTCCTCATCCCGTACCTGTGCGCCCTGCTCACGGCAGGCATCCCTCTGCTGTTCTTCGACTACGCGATCGGACACCGGTTCCGCGGCTCGGCGCCGCTGGCATTCCGCCGCCTGCACCGCGCGGCGGAGCCGCTGGGGTGGTGGCAGGTCCTCATCTGCGTCGTGATCGCCGTGTACTACGCGGTCATCATCGCGTGGGCGGCCATGTACACCTGGTTCTCGGCGCAGCTGACCTGGGGACCGGGGAACGAGGACGCCTTCTTCGCCGGTGACTTCCTGCGCTCCGAGTCCGTCGCGGACGTCGGCGTCTCCACCCAGTTCGTGCCGCAGGTGGGTCTCCCCCTCGTGGTGGTGTGGCTGGTCGTGATCGTCATCATGGCGCTGGGCGTGAAGCGGGGCATCGGCCGCGCGAACATGATCCTGATGCCGCTGCTGACCGTGATGTTCGCGATCCTCGTCGTGCAGTCGCTGTTCCTGCCCGGCGCGATGGACGGTCTCGACGCGTTCTTCGCCCCGAACTGGGAGGCGCTGGCGGATCCGGGAGTCTGGGCGTCGGCATACGGACACATCTTCTTCTCGCTCTCGGTCGCCTTCGGCATCATGGTGACCTACTCCTCGTACCTCAAGCGCAAGACCGACCTCACCGGCTCCGGTCTCGTGGTCGCTTTCGCGAACTCCGGGTTCGAGATCCTCGCCGGCATCGGCGTGTTCGCAGCACTCGGGTTCATGGCCCAGGCCCAGGGCACGGATGTCGCCGGGGTGGCGACCTCCGGCATCGGTCTGGCCTTCGTGGCGTTCCCGACGATCGTCTCGCAGGCGACGGGCGGCTCCATCATCGGCGTGCTGTTCTTCGGGGCGCTGGTCTTCGCCGGGGTGACCTCGCTGATCTCGATCCTCGAGGTGATCGTCGCGGCTCTGCAGGACAAGCTCGGTTGGGCCCGGGTCCGCACGACGCTCACCGTGGCGATCCCGCTCGCGCTCGTGTCGTTGGCGCTGTTCTCGACGACGACGGCGCTGACGGTGCTCGACACCGTCGACGCCTTCGTGAACTCCTTCGGGATCATGGCCGTCGCGCTGATCGCCGTGATCGTGGTGGCCTGGCTCCTGCACAAGCTCCCCGCGCTGGTCGAGCACCTGAACCGCCGCTCCAGCTTCCGCGTGGGCACCGTCTGGAAGCTGCTCGTCGGCGTGCTCGCCCCGATCGTGCTCGGCTACCTCTTCATCAGCGAGCTGATCGCGAAGATCTCCGAGCCGTACAGCGGCTACCCGGTGTGGTTCCTCGCCGTGTTCGGCTGGGGCATGGTGGTCGCCCTGGTCGTGCTGGCGCTGCTGCTGTCGGCCGTGCCGTGGAGCAGACGCTCCCATGCGAAGGACGACCCTGAGTACGACCGGTTCCTGGCTCAGGAGGAGTACGCGCCCGACGCGGAGACCTCGGCCATCCCGACGCTCGGGACGACCACGAAGGGAGCGGGAGCATGAGCCCGATCGCGATCATCATGATGATCATCGCCATGGTCACGGTATGGGGCGGGCTGATCGCCGCCATCGTGAACCTCGCGCGGCACCCGGAAGCAGCGGAGTCGGAGCCGGCGCCGCCCGTCGAGCTCTGACGCCGCGGCGAGCCGATCGCATCCGGCAGGAGAAGTCGGGTGCGCGCGAGGCGACGCGGAGACGATGGTGAGGAAAGGAGGACCTCATGATCGCCACGCTCAACGCCCTGGTCGACCTGGTCGAATCGGATCACGCCGCGGAGCTCGACGTCGACGCGTTCGCTCACGCGCACGGGACGACCGAGTACCACCTGCGACGGATGTTCTCGGCGCTGGCCGGCATGCCGCTCTCGGAGTACGTGCGCCGTCGTCGGATGACGCTCGCCGGTGCGGAGCTCGCGTCCGGGGCGGGGAACCTGCTCGACGTGGCCGTGCGCCACGGGTACGGCTCGACCGAGGCGTTCGGCCGCGCGTTCCGTGCCGTGCACGGGATCGGGCCCGCGGATGCGCGGCGAGACGGGGGTCCTCTCCGCACACAACCCACGCTCCGGTTCCGCCTGAGCGTCGAAGGGAGCACCCGCATGGATGTCACCATCGTCCACCAGCCCGCATTCGTCCTCACCGGCCACGCCGTCGAGGTCCCGCTCATCCACCAGGGAGTCAATCCGCACATCCAGGCGCACATCGCGGCTCTCCCCGCAGAGGAGCACCAGCGGCTCAAGGCGCTCGGCGACGCGGAGCCGGCAGGCATCCTCGCCGTCACCGCCGGCATCGACCCGGACGCACCGGAGGGCAGCATGCTCACCTACCTGCACGGTGTCGCGCTGTCGGCCTCGACGCCCGTGCCGGACGACCTCGATGCGATGTCTGTCGAGGAGGGGTCGTGGGCGGTCTTCGCGGCACGCGGACCGTTCCCGCAGACTCTGCAGGACCTCTGGGCGGCGACCGCGACCGAGTGGTTCCCGTCGAATCCCTGGCGGCTGCGACCGGGGCCCTCGATCGTGCGCTATCTCGAGTTCAGCGGCGACTTCGCCTCGTGCGAGCTCTGGCTGCCGGTCGAGCACGCCTGACGGCGACAGCGGGGAGCGACGGTCCGTTCCTCCCCGCTGTCGGACCTCCCTGTCACACTGGGCCCACGACCAGAGCGCACCAGTCAGGAGGCCCGTCATGGCGGCGATCGACCCCAAGAAGACCATCGATGCGTATCGCGCCAAGCGGGGAGAGTTCCGTGTCCTCGACGTGCCGCCGCTGCAGTATCTGATGATCGACGGCAGCGGAGACCCGAACACGGCGCCCGCGTACGCGGAGGCCGTGTCGGCGCTGTTCCCCCTCGCCTACACGCTGAAGTTCGCCAGCCGGACCGAGCTCGGGATCGACACCGTGGTCATGCCGCTCGAAGGGCTGTGGCACGCCGACGACATGGAGTCGTTCACCTCTCGGCGCGACAAATCCGCGTGGGAATGGACGCTCCTGCTCCTGGTGGGAGACCACGTGACGAGGCCGATGTTCGCCGACGCCGTCGAGACCGTCGCCCGCAAGGCCGAGAAGAAGAAGGAGCCGCTCCCCGCGCTGTCGAGGGTGCGGCTGGAGACGCTCGCCGAGGGACGATGCGTGCAGACGCTGCACGTCGGGCCGTTCGACGACGAGGGGCCGGTGCTCGACGAACTGCATCACCGCTTCATCCCGGAGAACGGCCTGAGGATGACGGGCCGGCATCACGAGATCTACCTGAGCGACGTGCGGCGCACCGACCCGGCGAAGCTGCGCACCATCCTCCGGCAGCCGGTCGCGGCCGCCGACTAGGTCTCCGGTCGAGAACGCCGGAATGCAACCCCCTCTTCGGCGGCGCTCCGCCGGGATACCCTTCCCTTCATGAGCACGGTCAAGCACGCGGCGCGCGTGGCGAAGGACTCCACGGCGTTCCGACGCATCGCCCGTGCCGGGTTCGTGGTGCTCGGACTGATCCACGTCATCATCGGCTCCATCGCGATCTCGATCGCCGCCGGCGGATCGGGTGACGCCGACCAGGACGGGGCGATGGAGCAGGTGCGGAACAATCCGATCGGCGGTCTGCTGCTCCTGCTGATCGCCGCAGGGCTGATCGCCCTCGCCGTCTGGCAGATCGCGAGCGCGTTCCTCGCCGCCGACCCCGCCGAGACGAAGAAATGGGGACAGCGCCTCAAGCTCTTCGGCATCGCGGGCGCCTACCTGGTCATCGGGGGACTCGCGCTGGTCTACGCCGTCGGCGGGCATGCGGAGTCCGAGGAGGCTTCGAAGACGCTCAGTCAGGTGGTGCTCGCGGCACCGGGAGGCGTCGCGCTGCTGGTGATCGTCGGGCTGTCCGTGATCGGCGTGGGCGTCGGATTCGTGGTCAGCGCGATCATGCGATCGTTCGAGAAACTGCTCGACATGCCGACCGGCGCAGCGCGCGGCGGCATCATCGCTCTCGGCGTCATCGGCTACCTGGGCAAGGGCGTCGCCGTCGGAGTGACCGGTGTGCTATTCGTGGTGGCCGCCGTCACGCAGGACCCCGACAAGGCGGCCGGGCTGGACGCCGCGCTGCACAGTCTCCTGGACCTGCCGTTCGGTCGTCTCGTCCTGGGTGCGGTCGGGGCCGGCTTCGCGATCTACGGCGTCTTCTGCATTGCCAGGGCGCGGTTCGCGCGGATGTGACCGAACGCCTCCGCCGCCCCAGGGTGCTCGGCGGATGGGAGACTGGAGGGATGAGCGCTTCTCCCGGAGTCGACGTCGTCGCCCCCCTGACCGAGGACGAGGTGCGGCGCATCCGCGCCGACTTCCCCATCCTCGGCACCGACGTGAACGGGCATCCTCTCGCCTACCTCGACTCGGGGGCGACCTCGCAGCGTCCGTCGGCCGTGTTGGACGCCGAGCGCGAGTTCGCGACCACCAGGAACTCGGCGGTGCACCGCGGTGCGCACACGCTCGCGGCCGAGGCGACGGAGCTCTTCGAAGACGCCAGGGCCACGGTCGCCCGCTTCGTCGGGGCGGACGAGGACGAGATCGTCTGGACCTCGAACGCCACCGAGGCCATCAACCTCGTCGCCTACTCCCTGTCGAACGCCTCCCTCGGGCGCGGTGGGGCGCAGGCCGAGCCCCTCCGGCTCCGCGCGGGCGACGACATCGTCACCACGGAGATGGAGCACCACGCGAACCTCATCCCGTGGCAGGAGCTGGCCGCGCGCACGGGTGCCACGCTGAAGGTCATCCCCCTCGACGACGACGGCGCCCTTCGCCTCGACATCGCCGCCGAACTGATCGGCCCACGCACGAAGCTGGTCGCGTTCACGCACGTCTCCAACGTCCTCGGCGTGGTCAACCCGGTCGATCGCCTCGTCGCCCTGGCGCGAGAGGTCGGCGCTCTGACGCTGCTGGACGCCTGCCAGTCGGCGCCGCACCTACCGCTGGACGTGCGCGCGCTCGGGGTCGACTTGGCCGTGCTGTCGGGGCACAAGATGCTCGGCCCCACCGGCATCGGTGCCCTCTACGGGCGTCGCGACCTGCTCGCCGCCATGCCCCCGTTCCTGACGGGTGGCTCGATGATCACCACGGTGACGACGACCGAGGCCGAGTACCTTCCGCCGCCGCAGCGGTTCGAGGCGGGGACGCAGCGGGTGTCCCAGGCCATCGCGCTCGCCGCCGCCATCGACTACCTGACGGCCGTCGGGATGCCGCGCATCGCCGCCCACGAAGCCGCCTTCGGTCGCCTTCTGGTCGAGGGTCTCGGTGCGATCGACGGAGTGCGCGTGCTCGGCGCCGGCATCGACCTGCCGCGCGTGGGCCTGGCGAGCTTCGACGTCGCCGGCATCCACTCGCACGACGTGGGTCAGTACCTCGACGACCTCGGCATCGCGGTGCGCGTCGGCCACCACTGCGCCCAGCCGCTGCACCGGCGTCTCGGTGTGACCTCGTCGACACGGGCGAGCACCTACCTGTACACCACGGACGCCGAGGTGGACGCCGTGATCGACGGCGTCGCCGGAGCGATCGAGTTCTTCCGGAGGGGCGCATGAGCGACCTGCAGAACCTGTATCAGGAACTGATCCTCGACCACTCCCGCACGCCGCACGGTTACGGTCTGCGGGACGAGATCGCGGCGCAGTCCCACCAGCTCAACCCCACGTGCGGCGACGAGATCACGCTGCAGGTGCATCGCGCGGCCGACGGCTCGGTGGAGGCGATCGCGTGGGAGGGCCACGGCTGCGCGATCTCTCAGGCGTCGGCGTCGCTGCTCGCCGAACTGGCCGAAGGACTCACGGTGGCGGAGCTCGAGGTGCGGATCGCGGCCTTCCGCGAGGCGATGCGCTCCCGCGGGAAGATCGAGCCCGACGAGGAGCTGCTGGGCGATGCGGCCGCTCTCGGCGGGGTCTCGAAATACGTCGCGCGCGTCAAGTGCGCCATGCTCGCCTGGGTCGCCGCGGAGGACGCGCTCGCCCGCAGCTGACGGCCGTCGACTTGTCCCGCACGGAGTCAGCGGGGAATAGTCGTCGCTCTCGCGCGTTGGGGCGAGCATGACAACTCTCGGAATCATCGGTGCAGGAAACATCGGCAGCCAGGTCGCGCGCGTCGCGGTGGCGAACGGCTACGACGTCGTGATCGCGAACTCGCGCGGGCCGGAGACGCTCGCCGACCTCGTCGCGGAACTCGGACCCCGCGCGAAGGCCGCCACGGCGGAGGAAGCGGCAGCGGCCGCGGACGTCGCGGTGGTCACCGTGCCCCTGCGTGCGATCGATCAGCTCCCGGCCGAACAGCTCGCGGGGAAGATCGTGCTCGACACCAACAACTACTACTTCGAGCGCGACGGCCACATCGAAGCGCTGGACAAGGGCGAGACCACCACCTCGGAGCTCGTGCAGCGCGCCCTTCCCTCCTCGAAGATCGCGAAGGCGTTCAACCACATCTTCGCGTCCGAGATCACGACCGACGGCGCGCCGGCGGGGACCCCGAACCGGCGTGCCCTCGCCACGGCGGGAGACGACGAGGCTGTCGCCTTCGTGACGCGGTTCTACGACGAGGCGGGTTTCGACACCGTCAACATCGGTCCGCTGAGCGCGTCCTGGCGGGCCGAGCGCGACCGCCCGGCATACGTGGTGCGCCAGAACGCCGAGGAACTGACGGCGAACCTGGCGAAGGCCAACCGCCTGCCCTGACGCGCCTCTCCGGTGCGGGCGGGGTGACCGACCCGCCCGCACCGCCCCGGGCGTGTTGGGATACCAAAGTTGAGGATCCCCGACCGAAGTGCAAGAATGCCCAGATGGCGGGGGCTGTGGGGGCACGGGGCGAGCTGGAGTCGGTCAGGGTCACGAGGATTCTGCGCGACGACATCATCCTCGGCCGACGCGCGCCCGGATCCCGACTGGTGGAGCGGGACATCGCCGCCGAGCTCCACGTGTCACGGCTTCCCGTGCGCGAGGCCATCCGCACCCTCGTCGCCGAGGGCGTGGTGGTCGCCCGGCCGCGCACCTGGGCGGTGGTGCGCGAGTTCACCTACCGCGACATCCGTGACTTCGCCGAGGTCCGCGAGGCGATCGAGACCCTGATCTTCGTGTTCGCGGCCGAGCGCCACGATGAGACGGGGATCGCCCGCCTCCGCGACGCCTACGAGCGCGAGCTCGCTGCCGCGCTGGTGGACGACTCGGAGACCGCTCGGATCGCGGCGGCGGAGTTCCACGAGATCGCGGTCGAGCTCGCCGGGAACGAGATGCTCGCGGAGCTCATCGCGGTGTTCCTCACGCGCCTTCGCTGGCTCTTCGGACAGCATGACGACCTCGTCGCGATGGCGGACGAGCACCGGATCATCCTCGACGCGGTCATCGCCCGCGATGCCGACGCGCTGCGCCGGATCGTTCCCGCGCACCTGGCCAGCGGTCAGTCGGCCGCCGAGCGGCGGCTCGCCGGCGACGGCGACCTCGTGATCTGACGAGCCGTCGGGCGAGATCGGGGACGACAGACGCGGCCCCGGTTGTATATTGGTGCGATCGGAGTGGGTCCGGAACTGTTGCGCTGTCCTGGGGAGCGAGATGCGAAGTCTTGCTGTCGCTGTCGGATGCCTGTTGCTGGTCGGCGGTGTCGCGCTCGTCGCGATCGCCGATCAGGAGCGTCTGACGGCGCTCGCCGCGGTCAAGGCGGAGATCGTCCGCGTCGAGCGCGCTCTGGACGACTCGCGAGGTCAGAACCTCGAACTCGCGGAGCGGCTCACCGAGCTCCGCGCGCAGATCGCCCAGCAGGACGCGGATCTCGCTGACACGACCGGGTTCCTGCCGTGATGCGACGCGCGCTGGCGGTCACCGTCGCGCTGGCGGTCGTTCTGGCTGCGGGAGTCCTCGCCCGTGCCGAGGGCCTCGACGCAGAGCGGGCGGAGGCGGTGGCGGAGCTCCGCGCACTCGCCGACCAGCGTCAGGACGCGGCCCAGCGCACGGACCACCTGGCCGGCTCCGTCGAGAGGGCCGAGCAGGATTCCGCCGACAGGGCGTCCGTGCTCGCGGCGCGCCCCGCATTCCTCACCGAGATCGCCGCGCTGAGCACCGCGCTCAGCGGGGCGACCGGGATGGTCGACACCTCGGCGCACCGCGCCGCGGCGCTCTCGGCTCAGCAGACCGTGCTGGCTGAGAAGGAGAACCCCGACACGGTCGCCGCGGCCACCGCGACCGTCCACGCCCTCGCCGAGAAGATCGGCACCCAGGTCGCTTCGTGGCAGGCCGCGCAGAGCTCCGGACCCGGAGGTCCCGCCTGGAGTTCCAGCGGGCCGAGCGGCTACGCGCGGGTGCGGGCGGCTCTCGACCTGGTCGGCGGCGGCGGGGTCGGACTCTACGAGTCCTCCTCGTGCGCCGGCGGCAACGCTCCGGCGTGCGCCAACAGCAACGGGTACATCAAGTACCGGGCGGACATCGTGAACTGGAGCAGCGGCCGGCTGAACTGGGCGATGGCCCACGAGCTGGCCCACATCTACCAGTTCCGGGTGTGGGGAGCTCTCACGTCGTCGTCGGCCTACGGCTCGCTGTTCGGCGGCGACCCCGAGTTCCTCGCCAACTGCATGGCCGTGGTGCGCGGCTACGCCGGATCCGTCGGCTGCAACGGCGACCAGCAGGCCTGGGCATCCGGCATCTGGGTGGGCGCCGTCCGCTGACAGACCGGCCGCGATCAGGAGAGCGGCGTCGTCGTGTCGATCGCTGCGCGCAGGGGGCGCCGCATGACGCGCCAGTACGACGACGGTGCGACCCTCGTGAGCACGTCGATCAGGCGCGCCTCCCGTCCGACCATCGTGCGAGCGGCCCGACGCTCGGTGGCCCGGACGATGCGCGCCGCGGCGTCAGCGGGGTCGGTGTGGTACATCGCCGCCTGGGCGGCGGCGGCTCGAGCGGCCACCGCGGGATCGATCGCGGCGGCGTACCGGCCGTGCAGGATGATCCCGGTGCGCACACCCGCGGGATACACGGCGCCGACGCTGACGGACGAGCCCTCCAGCTCGTGCCGGAGCGCCTCGGAGAACGCCCGGACGGCGAACTTGCTGAGCGAATACGGGATCCGTCCGGCCGGAGCGGCGAGGGCGTACACGCTGGCCACGTGTGTGATGTGCGCCGCGGGTGCGGCGCTGAGGGCGGGAAGCAGAGCCTTGGTGACCGAGACCGTGCCCCAGAGGTTCACGTCGGTGAGCCAGCGCATCTCCTCCATCGTCAGCTGCTCGAGACTGCCCAGCATGGAGGAGCCGGCGCACGTGATCAGGGCGTTGATGCGCGGATGCTCCGCGGTGATGGCCGCTGCGGAGGCGAAGACCGCGTCGTCGTCGCGGAGGTCGACGACGTGCGTCGTGACCCGGACGCCGCGGAGCTCGGCGGCGATCGCGGCGAGTCCGGTCCCGTCATGATCGATCAGCGCGAGGTGCGCGCCGCGCGCCGCGAGGAGGCGCGCGATGTCGGCTCCGATGCCGTGCGCGGCCCCGGTGATCACGGTCGTGCTCCCGGTGAGGTCGAGGCGTTTCATGGGACTCCTGCGGGCGCGCATCCGAGAGCGGAACCGCGGATGTCGGATGGATGGGGCATGCTGATTGCGAACCATTCTGGCCGACACCGGGCCCCAGTGATACCGGTACGCTCGTGGAGAGGAGGTGCCGGTGGGACGGACAGCGGATGCCATCGCCGAAGGCGTCGCGATCGCGACCGCCGCCGCGCGCCTCGCCGTGAAGAACCACATCCTCATCGGCACGATCGCCGAGGGCGGCGTGTTCGACACCGAGAAGTACATCGACGACGCGCGGGAGGCGCTGCGGGCGATGGCGGAGGAGTCCGAAGAGGCCGCGGCCACGGTCACGGCACTGCGCAAGCGCGCGCGAGGCCGGCACTCCGACCCGGTCGGAACGCACGACTACCGGGACCGCGACGTGCGCAACCTGCGCCGCCGCGCCAAGCAGTCCACCGGAGTGGCTCAGCGCCTGCGCGAGATGATGCAGGATCGGGCGAGCCTCGAGCGGATCGTCGAGGAGGCGCGCGATGCCGCCTGGGCCGACGTGCGCCACAACCTCGACCGCCGCTTGCGGGTCGAGGGCATGCGCCCCGACCACGACCCCGACTACTCGCGCATGCGCGAGGCGAGGATGCAGGCTCTGCGCCTCGTCGATCTGCAGGCTCTCTCCTCGGAGCAGCGGGCGAAGGCCAAGCGCCGGAAGAAGCAGCAGAAGGCCGCCGCGGACGACGAGTGACCCCTCGTTTCGCTTTCCTCTCGGGACTGTTGTAGGCTGTTCCACGGCCCGCTGAGCGGGCTGGGCGCCCGTAGCTCAATGGATAGAGCATCTGACTACGGATCAGAAGGTTAGGGGTTCGAGTCCCTTCGGGCGCACACTGTGTTGAGACAGTACGGAGATCCCCGTCGCGAAAGCGGCGGGGATCTTCGCTTTTCCCGGAGCCTTCCTGTCCGCCCGAGTCAGAGCAGGCTCGTGATGGCCGGGTCCCGCTCCGCGACGGCCGCCGCGGTCGACACGATGGCCCGGCGCATGGCCGCGACGGCGACCGCCGGGGTCACATCCGATCGGTGGGCCAGGCTCACGGTGCGGGTCATCGCCGGGTGGGAGAGCCGCGCCGAACGAAGCAACGGGCGGTCGAAGAGCACCATCGCCGGAACGACCGCGACCCCCACGCCCCGTTCGACGAAGCGCAGCACCGCATCCATCTCGGCCCCTTCCAGGGCGAGCTTCGGCGTGAGGCCGGCCGCGCGGAACGCGGCATCCATCGTGGCGCGCAGCTCGTAGCTCTCGTCGAACGCGATCAGGGGCAGAGTGGCGAGGTGGTCCAGGCTGATCGAGGGTCCGTGGGTCACGGGTGGCGAGGCGGCCGAGGACACGACGACGAGCTCTTCCGTGAGCAGGGGGACATGCGTCAGGCTGACCCCGGCCGGGGGCGTCGCATCGGACTGCGTCACGAGCGCGATGTCGACCGCACCCACCGCCAGCTGCTCGACCAGCAGGCGCGACCCGCTCTCGGTGAGATGCAGATCGACGTCGGGGTAGGCGCCGTGGAAGAAGCTGAGGGCTTCGGCGACGAGGCTGATGCAGAGCGTGGGAGGGGCGCCGAGGCGCACGCGTCCGCGGCGGAGTCCCGCCAGCTCGCCCATCTCCTCCCGGATGGCGTCCGCTTCGGCGAGCATGCGCTGAGCGCGGGGGAGGAGCGTCTCGCCGGCGGCCGTCAGTGCGATGTGGCCGCGCGCGCGGTGGAACAGCTCGGCGCCGAGTTCGCGCTCCAGCGTCGAGATCTGTCGGCTCAGGGAGGGCTGGGCGAGGTGCAGGTGCTCGGAGGCGCGGGTGAAGTGCCCGAGGCGGGCCACTTCGACGAACCCGCGCAATTGCTCGAGGTTCATATCCATAGCCTACCCGCATGGTTTCCAGTCGAACTATGCATTGGAGTTATTAGGATCGCCTAACTAGCGTCGAGATCATGAATGCACCCGAACGACAGATCTCCACCACGGTCCTCGTGATCGGCACCGGCGGATCCGGGCTGCGCGCGGCGATCGAGGTCGCCGAACGCGGCGTCGATGTGCTTGCCGTCGGCAAACGCCCTCGCCACGACGCCCACACCTCCCTCGCAGCCGGCGGCATCAACGCGGCGCTCGGCACCATGGACGCCGAAGACAGCTGGCAGCAGCACGCCGCAGACACCATCAAGGAGAGCTACCTGCTCGCCAATCCGCACACCGTCGAGATCGTGACTCAGGGCGCCGAGCGCGGCATCCGCGACCTCGAACGCTGGGGCATGGACTTCGCCAGGGAGGACGACGGACGCATCTCGCAGCGCTTCTTCGGCGCGCACACCTTCCGCCGCACGGCGTTCGCGGGGGACTACACGGGCCTCGAGATCCAGCGCACCCTCGTGCGCAAAGCCGAGCAGCTGGACGTGCCCATCCTCGACCACGTCTACATCACCCGCCTCCTGGTGCGCGACAACGTCGTGTTCGGCGCCTACGGCTTCGACCAGGCCGACGGCACCCGCTACCTCATCCACGCCGACGCCGTGATCCTCGCCGCCGGCGGGCACAACCGCATCTGGCGGCGCACCTCCTCCCGTCGTGACGAGAACACGGGCGACTCGTTCCGGCTCGCGGTCGATGCGGGAGCTCGCCTGCGCGACCCCGAGCTCGTGCAGTTCCACCCCTCCGGCATCATCGAGCCCGAGAACGCCGCCGGCACCCTCATCTCGGAGGCCGCCCGCGGGGAGGGCGGCATCCTGCGCAACGCGCTGGGCGAGCGGTTCATGGCGAAGTACGACCCCGAGCGGATGGAGCTGTCGACACGTGACCGCGTCGCGCTCGCGGCCTACACCGAGATCCAGGAAGGACGCGGCACCGAGAACGGCGGCGTCTGGCTCGACGTGTCGCACCTGCCACGCGAGACCATCATGACCCGGCTTCCACGGGTCTACCAGACGATGATGGAGCTGCAGATGCTCGACATCACCACCGATCCGATCGAGATCGCCCCGACCGCGCACTACTCGATGGGCGGCGTCTGGGTGCGGCCGGAAGACCACCGGACCGACGTCGAGGGCCTGTACGCGATCGGCGAGGCCTCGAGCGGACTGCATGGCGCGAACCGGCTCGGCGGCAACTCGCTGATCGAGCTGCTGGTGTACGGACGAATCGTCGGGCAGGCGGCCATGGCCCACGCGGCCGGGCTGGATGCGCAGCGTCGCTCCTCCGAAGCGGTGGCCGCGGCCAGGGCCGAGATCGACGACCTGCTCGCCGCGGACGGCCGAGAGAACGTGCGCGCGCTGCAACGGGCCATCCGCAACCTCATGACCGAGTACGCCGGTGTCGTGCGGTCGGAAGAGGGGCTGAACGCCGGACTCGCCGACCTCGACATGATCGAGGGGCGCATGGAGGACATCGGGATCCACCCCGACATCGCCGGATTCCAGGACCTCGCGCACGCCTTCGACCTCAAGGCATCGGCGCTTGCGGCCAGGGCCACGCTCGAGGCAGCACGCGAGCGTCGGGAGACACGCGGGTGCCACAACCGCAGCGACTTCCCCGACACCGATCCGACCCTGCAGGTGAACCTGGTGTGGTCGCCGACGTCAGGTGTCACGCGGGAGCAGATCCCTCCCGTCCCCGGCGAGATCGCCGAGCTCATGCGCGACGTCGACACCGAGGGCAAGCTCGTGGAGTGACGTGCCCTTCCCCGCCGGGCGCCCGCTGATCCGCTCCCGCTGCCCTGGGCTCGGGCCGGGCGCGGGGGAGACCAGGGGCGAGCGGGTCAGGGGGACTGCGGGTCCTCGGAGTCGATGACGCCGATGCCGACGGCCTCGTGGTCGGGCTCGGACTCCTGGCGCGGCGGAGCCTTGGGCTCCTCACCGGGATCCTTCTCCGTGCTCGGCTCCTCGAGCTCCTCGGTACTCGGAACCTCCTCCGGGTCCGCGTCCTCCGTCGACGAGGCCTCGTCGGGCGTCGTGACCTCTCCTTCCGACGTGTCGGAGGAGGGCGTCGGCGTGGGAACCTGAGCCTCGGGCGTGCTGCCGTCCTGCGCGGGGGTCTCGGTCGGTTCGGGTGTGCTGTCGCTCATGGTCTTCCCTTCCTCGGAGTCGTGACACCAGGATGCCCCGCCGCCGTCGGACGTTGAAGGGGGTTGACGCGGCCGACGGGTTAACGCCGGTGAACCGGAGCGTGCGAAGCGGCGTAGCCTGGAGGGGTGACAGCGTACGTCTCGGCCTTCGACCTCTTCTCCATCGGAGTGGGACCATCGAGCTCCCATACGGTCGGACCGATGCGGGCGGCGCTCGACTTCGCGCACCGGCTCTCCGCAACAGGGGTCCTGCCGCAGGTGGCACGCGTCGGCAGCACCCTATACGGATCGCTCGGTGCGACCGGGATCGGGCACGGGACCCCGGATGCCGTGGTCGCGGGGCTGCGGGGGCTCGCGCCGGAGACCTGCGATCCAGCGGAAGTGCGGTCGGCCTGGACGGACTTCCCCCCGGGCGGGATGCTGTCGATCGACGGGAGCCATGCGGTGCCGTTCGCGAAAGAAGACATCGTCTTCGCGCCGCGCACCCGCCTGCCAGGGCACCCGAACGCGATGACCCTCACCGCGTGGGCCGAAGACGGCTCCGTCCTCATCGAGGAGACCTACTACTCGGTCGGCGGCGGCTTCATCCGCCGCGACGGCGAGGCTGCGAAGCTCACCACCGCCGGCTTCCCCTACTCCTACGCCGACGCGGCGTCGCTGCTCGCCCTGTGCGACGAGCACGGACTCTCCATCGCCGAACTCGCCCGGCTCAACGAGACCTCCGTCCGCAGCGAAGAGGAGGTCGCCGCCGGGCTCGACGCGATCTGGGAGGCGATGTCCAGATGCGTGGACGCCGGGTTGCACGCCGAGGGCGTCCTTCCCGGGATCCTCAAGGTCAAGCGACGGGCGGGTGTGATCCGCGGGCAACTCGAAGAGGTCGAGGCCGAAGGGCACCGCGAGCTGCCGGGCGAATGGCTGGGCGCCTTCGCTCTGGCCGTCAACGAGGAGAACGCCGCGGGTGGTCGCGTGGTCACGGCTCCGACCAATGGCGCTGCCGGGATCCTCCCCGCCGTCGCGATGTACTGGTGGCGATTCCTCGCGGACTCCGGGCTCGGTGCGGGCAACGCCGTCACGCCCTACGGCGAGCTCGTCGGCAGCGCCCTGCTCGGCTTCGACGCGACGTCTCCGCACGGCGCCGTCGCGGAACCGGACGGCGTGGACGAAGCTCTGGTGGCCGAGGCCAACCGTCGTCGCGGCATCCGACGCTTCCTGCTCACGGCGACAGCACTCGGGTCGCTGTTCAAGGCCAACGCGTCGATCTCCGGGGCCGAGGGCGGATGCCAGGCCGAGGTCGGGTCGGCGTGCGCCATGGCTGCCGGCGGGCTCACCGCTGTGATGGGCGGCACGAATCGGCAGATCGAGAACGCCGCCGAGATCGCGATGGAACACCATCTCGGGCTCACGTGCGATCCGATCGGCGGACTCGTGCAGATCCCGTGCATCGAACGCAACGCGATCGCCGCTTCGACCGCCGTGACCGCCGCACGTCTCGCGCTGCGCGGCGACGGGAGCCACTACGTGTCGCTGGACGCGGTCGTCGAGACGATGCGCCAGACCGGCCTGGACATGTCGACCAAGTACAAGGAGACGAGCGAAGGCGGGCTGGCGGTCAACGTCATCGAATGCTGACCGTGCTCCACAGCCTCCGTGTCGGTGACGGCGGGTAGCCTGCGACGAGGCGTCACGGGGAGGGGACATGATGGATGCGTTCTGGGACCCGACCTCGCGGCGTCGGCGGCAGCAGCCCGTGGTGTCGGTCCGTCCGAACGATGATGCCCCGACACCCGGGATCGACTGGCCCACGAACATCCCCGCGGTCGCCCAGTTTCTGCGCGAGGGCATCGACCTCGATCCCGGCGTCACGTTCCTCGTCGGGGAGAACGGCAGCGGCAAGTCCACCCTCGTCGAGGGGGTCGCGATCGCGTACGGGCTCTCTCCCGAGGGCGGTTCTCGCCAGGCGTGGCATCGCACACGCCGGACCGAGTCGCCCCTGTCCGACTGGCTTCGACTGCAGCGCGGCGTCGGGGCGAGCCGGTGGGGGTTCTTCCTCCGCGCCGAGACGATGCACTCGTTCTACACGTACCTCGAGGACAATCCTTCGACGCGTGGTGCCGACGTCCCGTTCCATGAGATGAGTCATGGCGAGTCCTTCCTCGCCCTGCTGGAGAGTCGATTCGATGAGCCCGGCTTCTACTGCCTCGACGAGCCGGAAGCCGCGTTGTCGTTCAACTCGACGCTGGCACTCATCGCCGTGCTCCGGCGCATCGCCGACGACGGCGGACAGGTGCTGTGCGCGACGCACTCGCCGGTGCTGGCCGCTCTGCCCGGCGCGAAAATCCTCGAGGTGGGCGACTGGGGCATGCGGCCGGCCGAGTGGGGAGACCTCGAGATCGTGAACCACTGGCGCTCCTTCCTCGATCAGCCGGCCCGCTATCTGCGGCATCTGCTCGACTGATCCGGCCGCGTGAAGTCGTAGGCTGACGGGCATGACCGAGCACAGAACGCCGCGTCGACGAGGGCGCCCGCGGGGTGGATCCGACTCCCGCACGCGCATCATCGGGGCCGCGGTCGACGACTTCGGGGAGAAGGGATACGACGGCGCGACCGTCCGCTCGATCGCGGCCCGCGCAGGGGTGGATTCCGCGCTGGTGCACCACTACTTCGGCACCAAGGCCGATCTGTTCGCCGAGGCCGTCGGCATCCCGCTGCGCCCCGACGTCGACGTGCCGAGGATCGTCGCCGGTCCCCGCGCAGAGGTGGGGGAGCGGCTGATCCGATACGTCCTCGAGAGCTTCGAGCAGCCGGAGATCCAGCGACGAGGTGTCATGCTCATGCGCACCGCGATCGGGAGCCGGCTGACGACGCCGCTGCTGGCGGGCTTCCTCTCGCGTGAACTCGTGGGCCGGATCGCTGCGGCGCTGGGCGTCCCCGACGCGGAGCTTCGCGCCACGCTCGTGGCCTCGCAGGTCGCCGGACTGCTCCTCACTCGTTATGTGCTGAAACTCTCCCCGATAGCGACAGCGTCCATCGACGACCTCGTCGCCCGCGTCGGCCCCACCCTCCAGCGCTACCTCTTCGACTGACCCCCCCTCCTCCCCGCCCCCTCCCGTCGCCCCTCCCGCCGCCTCGCCGTCGCAGGCCCTCCGCCTGCACAACTTCGGAGATCGACGGCGACACGCCGCGCCTGGACGGCTCCGCATCGGCGTGTCGGTTCAGGACTCCGAAGTTGTGCGGGAAGTTGTGCGGGCTGGGGTGCGGGCTGGGGTGCGGAGTGGGGGGCGGGAGGGGAAGGGCGGCTGTTGACGAGGGGGAGGGGGAGGCGGATAATTCATCGCATGATGAATAACTCGGCTGTGGACATCACGCGGCTGCGGGTGGACCGCGGAGGCACGCGCGTGTTCGACGGCGTCGATCTCACCATCCCGCGCGGCCAGATCACCGGGCTCCTCGGCCCGTCCGGGTGCGGCAAGACCACCCTGATGCGCGCGATCGTGGGTGTGCAGAAGATCTCCGCGGGCGAGGTGACTGTTCTGGGGCAGCCGGGTGGATCGCGGCAGCTGCGACATCGCGTCGCCTACGGCACGCAAGGCGCCGCGGTGTACGGAGATCTCAGCGTGCGGCAGAACCTCGCGTACTTCATGGCTCTGCTCAAGGCTCCGAAGGCGGATATCGACCGTGTCATCGCGGAGGTCGGGCTCGGTCCTCAGGCAGGGCAGCTGGTGGACTCGCTCAGCGGCGGTCAGGCCAGCCGGGTCTCGCTGGCGATGGCGCTGATCGGGTCGCCGGAGCTCGTGGTGCTGGACGAACCGACGGTCGGGCTCGACCCGGTCCTGCGGGTCGAGCTGTGGGAGCTCTTCCGAGGTCTCGCTGACCGAGGAGTGACCATGCTCGTGTCGAGTCACGTCATGGACGAGGCACTGCGGTGCGATCGGCTGCTGCTCCTTCGGGAAGGGCGCATCATCGCCGACACCACACCGGCGGCCCTCCTGGACGACACGGGCACCGCCGATCCCGAGGCCGCCTTCCTCGCCCTGATCGAACGCGATCGAGCCGCCGAGCGCCCTGAGGACGGCCGGACACGGCGATCGAGACGTGAGACGCGCGGTCACGGAGATCAGCGATGAACGGCCGTCGGATGCTCGCGACGGCGGGGCGCGTCCTCGCTCAGCTGCGGCACGACCCGCGCTCGATCGCCCTCATGCTCGTGGCGCCGAGTCTGCTCGTCGGTCTGTTCGCGTGGCTGTTCAGCGATCAGGAGGGTGTCTTCGATCGCTTCGGAGGCGCCATCCTGGCGCTGTTCCCGTTCATCGTGATGTTCCTGATCACCTCGATCACCACCTTGCGGGAGCGCCGTTCCGGCACTCTCGAGCGCCTCATGACGACGCCGCTGGAGAAGGCCGACTTCATCCTCGGCTATGCCCTCGCGTTCGGAGTCATGGCGCTGCTTCAGGCGATCATCACCGTGTCGTTCGCGGTCGGCGTGTGCGGCCTGGACGTCGAGGGGCCGCTGTGGCAACTGGGGCTCGTCGCGATCGTCGATGCGCTTCTGGGCACGGCGCTGGGCCTGCTGGCGAGCGCCTTCGCGCAGACGGAGTTCCAGGCGGTGCAGTTCATGCCGCTGCTGGTCTTCCCGCAGATCATCCTCGGCGGACTGTTCATGCCCCGCGATCAGATGCCCGATGTGCTGTATGCCATCTCGGACTGGCTGCCCCTGAGTTACGCGATCGACACGATCAACGCCGTCACGGCGGGGGACGAGGGATGGGATGTGTTCGGTCCGCTCCTGATCGTTGTGGCCTTCGCCGTCGGCGCTCTGGTGCTGGCGTCCCTCACCCTGCGGCGTCGCACGCGCTGAGGTGAGATGGGACGCGCCTCAGCGCGCCGGGTGATTCTTCGTGTGCTTGGTCGGCACAGCGGCCCAGGGGTCCTCCGGCCACGGATGTCTCGGGTAGCGTCCGCGCATCTCGGCGCGCACCTGGCGATACGGCCCGGACCAGAACGAGGCGAGGTCATCGGTGACGGCGAGGGGGCGACCCGCGGGGGACAGCAGGTGGAACAGCACCGGCACCCGTCCGTCGACCAGGCGGGGTGTGTCCGCCCACCCGAAGCACTCCTGCAGCTTGACCGCGACGACCGGTCGTGCGGTCTCGTCGTCGGGGTCGGGGTAGGCGATGCGGATGCGGGATCCGCTGGGAACCTCGAGGCGCTCCGGCACCAGTTCGTCGAAGCGTGTCGCCTCGGGCCACGGCAGCAGACGGCGCAGCGCCGAGGTCAGCTCCAGGCGTCCCGCGGGAGAGCCGGAGGCGAGCGCGTCGAGCTCCGGCGCGAGCCACTCGTCGAGTGCCTCCACCAGACCGGTATCGGAGACGTCGGGCCAGGGTGCACCCAGCTCGCGTCGCAGCAGCGACATCCGGCGGCGCAACGCGCTCGCGCCATCGGACCAGGTGAACACGCCGAGTCCGTCGCGGTGGAGTGCTCGGCGGACCGCATCCCTCCCCTCCTGGATCGATGCGCGAACCGGCACCGCGGTGCGCAGGATCGCTCCGATGCGTCGCTCGCGCCGTGCCTGCACGCGACCTCCGACGAACTGCGCCTCGACACGGTCGGTCATCAGGTGGCTCGCCGCCTGCTCCATCCGGTCTTCCGTCAGCAGCGCGGCGGAGCGGATGATCGCTCCGGATCCGGCTGTGGCCCGCGAGGGGGCTCGCGCGACGTCGGCGACCGCGAGCCATTCGACCGCGGCCAACGGACCGCGCACGGCGGCCCTCGTCCCGGACGCCAGCAGGAACGTCGCTCCTTCTGCGGTGCGCTCGACGCGGTGGGCGATGCGCTCGGGGAAAGCGAGGGCGATCACGAGCCCGACGCCGTCGAGATCGGAGTCGACGCCCGGGGTCGGTGCGACCATGCGCTCGAGGCGGCGGACGTCGTCCCGCCATCGGCGGGCGTCGGGGGCTCTTCCGCCTCGCAGGGTGACCAGCGCCCGGGCGGTGTCGGCGTCGGCGATCCTCAGGTCGCCGCCGAGCAGCGCGACGACCTCGGCCGCGAGTCGGTTCCCGACCATCCGGCTGCCGTCCCGCAGAGCCCGGGCGAGGCGCGGGTCCGTCGGGATGCGTGCGAGGGCGCGGCCCTCCGGCGTCGCGCGGCCTCGATCGTCGATCGCCCCGAGGCCGCGCAGCACGGCGGTGGCGTCCGCGAGGTTCTCGGCGGGCAGTGGGTCGATCATCCGAAGGCCGGCCCCGCCGGGAGCACCCCAGCAGGCGAGCAGCAGAGCGGCGTCGGCGAGGTCGACGACGGCGATCTCCGGCGCAGGTCGCGCCGGAGCCGCCGCGTATGTGCTCTGATCCACGCAGCGGATCACGGTGCCGGGACCCTGGCGGGTGGCGCGCCCGGCACGCTGTACGCAGGAGGAGCGCGAGGCTGCGGTGGTGACCAGTCCTGTCATGCCGCGGGCAGCGTCGCGCTGCGGCTGTCGCGACAGGCAGCTGTCCACGACGAGACGGACCCCGGGGACGGTGAGCGAGGACTCCGCGAGGGAGGTCGTGACGATGATGCGGGGCAGATCTCCGGCCGTGCGGCCCCGGATCACCGCGTCCTGTTCGGGTGGGGGAATCCGGCCGTGCAGCTCCCGCACGTCGAAGGCGCTGCTCGCGGCGCGGATGCGTCCGGCGATCTCCGACACCTCACGGACGCCCGGCGCGAAGACCAGCACGTCCGCTGCCGGGTCATCACGGACCAGCTCCGCGGCGGCCGCGGTCGCGACGCCGGCGACGTGGTCGAGGAAGCTCCAGGTGACACCGCGTTCGTCCAGACGCGGCACGGGACTCGGCGCCCAACGCTCGGTGAGCGGGAAGGCGGGAACGGCATGATCGACGATCGGTGCGGGGCGGTCGTCGGTGCCGATGACGGCGGCGAGGCGCGCGGCGTCCACCGTGGCCGACATGGTGACCAGCACCAGGTCGTCCCGCAGTTCGCGCACCTCGGAGAGCAGTCCGATCAGGAGGTCCGTCTCGAGGGCGCGCTCATGCACCTCATCGAGGATCACGGCATCGACGCCCACGAGACCCGGGTCGTCGAGCATCCGTCGAAGGAGCACGCCGGCCGTGACGAACTCGACCCGCGTCTCCGGTCGCGTCGAGCGCTCGCCGCGGACCGTGAATCCTACGCGCGTGCCCAGGGGGGAGTCGTCGAGGTGGGCGAGTCGTCGAGCAGCCGCGCGTGCGGCGACGCGGCGCGGCTGGGTGACGATGACACGACCCGCGCCACGGGAGGCGATCAGGGGTGGCACGAGTGTCGTCTTCCCGGTTCCCGGTGGGGCGGTCACGACCACGGATCCGCTCTCGTCGAGCGCTGCGGAGAGTTCGTCGAGGGCTGCCGCGAACGAGAGGCCAGCGCCGATGGCGTCGAGGTCGAAGGCGGCGGGCGTCACCCGTCCAGTCTGCCCGCTCTTCGGATCGCCGGAACCAGTCGGCCGTTTCGGGCGGTGGGACACCGGCGTCCGGGAGGGGCTCAGCGGTGGTGGTACGAGCGGCACGCACGGATGCCGCGACCGGTTCGGTCGCGGCATCCGGTCATGCTGCGCTGTCTTCTGTGCTGCGTCGGCTACTCCGCAGCGGGTGCCGGCGTCGCAGACTGAGGCGGCGTAGACGTGGTCGCCGGCCGTTCCGCCTGTGCGGTGACGGTGGATGCCGCGGCGACGCCCTCTCCGATGCCGCGTCCGACGGCCTGTCCCTGGATGATGCCGGCGAGGTCGAGACCCGTGGCCGAGTGGACGCTGTCGAACACCGAGCGCAGTGCCTTCGCGTTGTCGGCGCCGACGACGTTCGAGGCGCCGTCCTCCCCGGAGCTGCCGATGATCGAGACGTTGCCGATCGCGGCGTAGCCCTTGGAGAACTCGGCCATGATCGACGGCAGGACCTCGAGCACGCGCTGCGACAGGAACGCATCCTGGTTCGAGGCGATGGCCTTCGCCTCTGCTTCGAGCGCGGCAGCGCGGGCGTCACCCTCGGCGCGGATCGCGTCGGCTTCCGCGCTCGCGCGCAGGCGGCGGGCTTCTGCCTCCGCCTCAGCCTGGGCGCGGAGGGCGTTCGCTTCACCGCTGGCCTTGGCGATCGCCGCGGCGGCTTCACCCTCGGCGCGGGCCTTGTCGGCCTGTGCCTGCTGCTCGGCGATGCGGGTGCGGGCCTCTGCCTGCTTGACCTGCTCGATCGCGGCGGCTTCGGCCGCTCGTTCGCGCGTGTAGAGCTCGGCCTGAGCGCGCGTCTCCGCCTCATAGCGCTGGGCATCGGCGACACGCTTGACGTCGGCATCGAGCTGAGCCTGCTTGTTCTCGGCCTGCTGCTGCAGCACGGCCTGCTCCGCCTGAGCACGGGCCAGGGCTTCGGCCTGCTCGGCCTCGGCACGCGCGCGGCCGATGCCGGAGTCGGCGTTGGCCGTGTTCGTGTCGAGCGCGGTCTGCTCGATCAGGTTGGCTTCCTGGTTGGCGATGTTCTTCTGGTTGATCGCGCGGTCGGCGTTCGTCTGCGAGATCTCGGCGGCCTGTCGCTTCGCCTGGATCTCGGGCGCACCGAGGGACTGGATGTAGCCGACCTTGTCGGTGATCCCCTTGATCTGGAAGGAGTCGAGGATCAGGCCCTGCTCGGCGAGCTCCTGCGACACATCGGCGGCGATCTGGTCCGAGAACTTCTTCCGTTCCCGCATCAGCTCGACCACGGAGAGCGTCGCCACGATGCCGCGGAGCGCACCTTCGAGCTGCTCGGTCGTGAACTGCTCGATCGCCTTGTCCTGCGAGGCGAATCGCTCGGCCGCGCGGCGGACGTACAGCGGGTCGGAGCCGATCTTCACGATCGCGACGCCGTCGACGTTCAGCGTCACGCTGTCGAGCGACTGCGCTTCGGCGTTGAGGGAGACCTGGCGTGAGCGCAGGGAGATGATCTCGTGCCGCTGCGTGATCGGGTTGACCAGCGACTTGCCGTTCACGATCACCGTGACGGGAGACTCCGCCATCTCGGAACTGGTCGTGCCGTCGGCGGCGATGACCGCGCGCTGGATCTTCTGCTTGCGGCCCGAGATGACGAGTGCCTCGTCCGCACGAGCGACCTTGATCCAGCTGCGTGCGAACAGCAGCAGGATCAGCAGCAGGACGACCGCGACGACGACCGCGATCCCGACGATGATGAGGATGCCGACGATTCCGGCGATCTCCATGGATGACCTCCCTGGTTCCCCCCGAGGGGGCGGTCCGATGTGCCCGCATCCGTTGCGGGCATCCGTGATCCACCCTGCCAGAAAAGCCGATCGGGAGACGGCGCCGACGGCGTTCGCCTCACGGAATGTGAGCAACTCGCGCTGATCCCGCTGTGAGGAGGAAGCGCGCGGTTCAGCGGGCGCGGAGCTTCTCCGCGAGATCGCGAAGGGTGCGCAGCTCGTCGTCGTCCAGGCGCGACATGCGGTCGGCGATCGAGCGCCCGTGCACGGTGGCGAGCGAGCGGAAAGCGCGCGCACCCTCGTCCGTCGCGCGGATCAACGCACCCCGGCCGTCGTCCGGGTCGGCGCACTTGGCGACGAGACCGCGAGTGACCATGCGATCGACGAGTCGCGAGACGCTGGGCTGACTGATCAGCATGTTCGCTGTGATGTCGCGCAGCCGGGCGGTCATATCCGGCGACCGAGTGACCGTCAGCAGCACGTCGTACTCGGCCTGGGTGACGTCGCTGTGATCGAAGTCGGCCATCATCTCGGTGAACAGCTCGTGCTGCGCCCGGAAAAGGCTCTCCCAGGCCTCCAGGGCGAGCTTGCGATCGGTCATCCTCACAGAATAGTGCGAACAGTAAAGGGCCGGTCGGAGAGGCTCCCGACCGGCCCTTGTCCCTTGCACCAAGAGTGTCCTGCAATCACATGCGGTGGATGCCACAGCAAACATTCACCGTGCGATCACTGTATAACGGCGAGGTAACGAATGCAACGGTTTGATCACGGAAATTCTCGACCGTCGCCGAACTGCGTGAGCCGGCGCACGGGCGCAGCATCGACACGGTGCGCTGAGGCCTCACGCGCCAGCGCCCCGGTGCCCCTCGCGGCACGCGGCAGTCCGATCTAGACTCTGCGCGAAGCATCCATTCGACCGCAACGACACGTCCCGACGGCGGGGCGCGCGGACAGCGAAGGAGTCGGCGATGCAGGCCCTGACGATCGATTTCATCTGCTCCCTCGACGGCTACGCGTCTGCGACCGGCTGGCCGGGGTGGTGGGGGTTGGAGAGCCCGGAATACCTTCAGTGGCTCGATGAGCATCCGGACAAGGATGGTCCCCTCCTCATGGGCGCACGGACCTACCGGGTGATGTCCGCGCTGACCGCCGAGGGAGAGCCCGGGACCGACGTGCTCGACGGGATCCGCAAGCACGTGTTCTCCGCCACCCTCCAGGAGCCTCTCGCGTGGGTGAACTCGACCCTCGTCAGGACCGACGCCGTCGAGTACGTGCGAGCGCTGAAGGAGGAGTCCGATCGGCCGCTGCGCACGATCGGCAGCATCGCGCTGAGCCGATCCCTCCTGATGGCGGGTCTCGTCGATCGCTACCGCCTGGTGATCTTCCCCGTGATCACCGGGGCCACCGGTCACGAGCGCATCTTCGACGGCTACCCCGACGTCGCGATGGACCTCGTTGAATCGCGCACGTTCGACCGGCGGACGCAGCTGCTCGAATACGTGCCCACCGTCCTCGACGGGCCACCGGGCGCGTGATCGGACTCGGCAGAGGACAGCGACTCCGATTTTTCACGGGTATTACGCGCGATGCGATACATTGCATAGGAGGTAGAACTTCAGGCTCTACTGTCGTGTTCGAGTGGAGGACATGTGGCACTGTCAGGCGGACCCCTCGAGCGTCGGTCGATGAGCGACGAGGCCTACGCGCGGTTGCAGGACGCGATCATCACCGGAGAGCTGCGGCCCGGTGAGCGGTTGCGCGACTACGAGCTCGCGGAGCGGCTCGGAACCTCGAAGACCCCGATCCGCCATGCCCTCGACCGGCTCGCCGACCACGGTCTCGTGGAGATGCAGCGCAACCGCTACACGCGCGTGGCGCCGATCGACCTCGACCAGGTCCGCAACGCGGTGGATCTCTTCGGCGACATCTGGATCGGCTCCGTGCGCCACGTGATGCCGCTGATCCAGGACGACGACGTCGCCTACCTCACCGAGCTCGCCGACGCGATGTCGTCATCGGCCAAGGCGCGCGACGTCGCCGGGTTCAGCATCGCGCTGCGGGGCATCGCCACCGGCTTCGCCCGCATCGAAGGTAACGACGCGCGCGCCGTCATCATCGAGCGTCTCGGACCGCAGATCCGCCGCTTCAGCCAGCATGCGCGCGACGCCGTCGACTGGGAGGCCGTCGACGGTTTCGTCGGCGCCCTCCGCGCGGCGATGATCGAGCGCGACGCCGTGAAGACCAGGACCGTGCTCGTGAGCTTCTTCGACGAGGTGCTCCCGAGCACCATCGACCGTGCGGAGGAGCAGGACCTCACCCGCTCCGAGCTGGACTGACGCCGAGGGCCTTGTCCGTTCGCAGCTGATCCACAGGAACAGCAAAGGGTCGTCTTCTATTCTGAGATCTCCCAAGGGGAGTACTCCGACACGGTGGGGTCGTCATTACGGATGCACGTCGCATCCCGGGCCACCGGTTCCATGTTCCATGGAATGGAGAAGACTTTGGCGGTACTGTCGTACCCCGAGTCTGGAGCCCGCATTTGGACGTCACCCCCCTGATCTGGATCATCACGATCGCCGTCACGATCGCGTTCTTCGTATACGAGTTCTTCGCGCACGTGCGCACGCCGCATGAGCCGACCATCGGCGAGTCGGCCCGCTGGTCGATCTTCTACATCAGCCTCGCGCTGCTGTTCGGCGTCGGCATCGGCGTCGTCTCGGGCTGGACATACGGCGGGGAGTACTTCGCCGGCTATCTGACCGAGAAGGCGCTGTCGATCGACAACCTCTTCGTCTTCCTCATCGTGATGACCGGCTTCGCCGTGCCCAAGAAGTACCAGCAGAAGGTGCTGATGATCGGCATCGTGATCGCCCTGATCCTGCGCGGCATCTTCATCGCCGTCGGCGCCACGCTGATCGAGAACTTCTCCTGGATCTTCTACCTGTTCGGTGCGCTGCTGCTCGTGCTCGCCTACCGTCAGGCGTTCAGCAACCACGAGAGCAACCCGGCGAACGGGCGCTTCATGACGTTCGTCCGTCGTCACCTCCCGGTGAGCGACGAATACAACGGCGACAAGCTGACCGTGGTCAAGAGCGGCAAGCGCTTCGTCACCCCGATGCTCCTCACGATCATCGCGATCGGCTTCATCGACCTGGTGTTCGCGGTCGACTCGATCCCCGCGATCTACGGCCTGACAGACCAGGCATACATCGTCTTCACGGCGAACGCCTTCGCGCTCATGGGGCTGCGTCAGCTGTACTTCCTGATCGGCGGACTCCTGGAGCGTCTCGTCTACCTGGCTCAGGGCCTCGCGGTCATCCTCGCGTTCATCGGCGTGAAGCTCGTCCTGCACGCCCTGCACGTGAACGAACTGCCGTTCATCAACGGCGGCCAGGGCGTCGAGTGGGCGCCCGAGATCCCCATCTGGTTCTCGCTGCTGTTCATCGCCGCGACCATCGCGGTGGCGACCGTCGCGAGCCTGCTCAAGACGCGTCGCACGCCGGGCGCCGTCACCTCCACCACCGACACCACCCCTACCGACAAGGAGCACTCTTGAGCGCGCAGCGCTGTTCTGACTCTTCGGACTCTGACAGTACGAGCGCCCGGCTCACGCCGGGCGCTCACCCCGCCACCGGGGAGGGGGCCCGCTGATGGGCGACCTGCTCTGGAACATCGCCCTCGTCTTCGTGTTCGTGCTGATCGGCGGTGTCTTCGCTGCGACGGAGATGGCGCTGGTCACCCTGCGCGAGAGCCAGATCAACGCGATCGGCCAACGAGGCCGCCGCGGCGCGAAGGTCGCCGCCCTCGCCCGCAACCCGAACACCTTCCTCTCGGCCGTGCAGATCGGCGTCACGGTGGCGGGCTTCGCGTCCGCCGCCTACGGTGCGACGTCGATCGCGCCGTCGCTGGCACCCGTGCTGGAGTCATGGGGTCTGGCGCCCGCGCTGTCGCTGACCCTCGCGACGCTGGTCCTCACGCTGATCATCGCCTACCTCTCCCTGGTGCTCGGTGAGCTCGTGCCGAAGCGACTCGCGATCCAGCGCAACGCGCAGTTCGCCTACGCGGTCGCGCCGGCGCTCAACGGGTTCGCGACGGTCATGCGCCCGGTCATCTGGCTGCTGTCGGTGTCGACCAATGCCCTCGTGCGTCTGCTCGGCGGCGACCCGCACAAGACGAGCGATGAGATGACGGACGAAGAGGTGCGTGACATCGTCGCGAGCCATCAGGGGCTGCCCGACGATGAGCGTCGCATCCTCGACGACGTGCTGTCCCTGCGAGGGCGGCAGGTGAGCGAGGTGATGCGACCGCGGCCCGAGGTCGTCGCCCTCGACGAGGCGTCGAACGTCGGAGACGCCCTGTCGCAGGTGCGGGACCTCCCGTTCTCGCGGTATCCGGTCTCGAACACCTCGATCGACGACATCACCGGGTTCGTGCACGTGCGCGATCTCTTCGAGGCGGCCGCCGAGGACCCGACGCGCGCGCTGAACGCCCTCGTCCGCGACATCCCCTACATCCCGTCGACCGCGCGGGTGCTGCCCACCCTCACCCGTATGCGAGCCGAGGGTCACCACATCGCGGTGGTCGTGGACGAGTACGGCGGCACCGATGGGCTGGTGACCCTGGAGGACCTCGTCGAGGAGGTCGTGGGGGAGATCTTCGACGAGTACGACGCCGAGGTCTTCATCACCTCGGACGAGGGCATCGACGGGCGTCTCAATCTGCAGGACTTCGAAGAGGCCACCGGCCTGGCGATGCCCCGGGGCTCATCGGACACCATCGCCGGACTCGTCACGGAGCAGCTCGGGCGGCTCGCCGTGGTCGGTGACACGGTCGAGGTGCCCGGAGCGACGATCCAGGTCGCGGAGATCGACCGTCGACGCATCTCGCGTGTGCGCGTCACGCCCCACGCGAGTGCCGAGCCGGCGAGCTCGAGCGACGCCTGACCGCGGTCAGCCGGGGACGCCGCCTCCATCGCGGCGGACCCGGCTGCCGAGGTCGCGCAGGCCGTCGACCAGGACGTCGGCCAGCAGGAGCGCGTACCGCCCGTCGGGGTCGAGATCGGGGTCGAACACCGTGATGGAGGCGCCGACCGCGTGCGGAGCCAGTCCCTGCAGCAGCGCGGTGAGCTCGACAGCCCCGATCCCGCCGGCATCGGGGCTGTCCACCGCCGGCATGACCGCGGGGTCGAGTACATCGACGTCGACCTGGAGCCAGTAGGCGGAGCCGGCCACGGCGACGGCGTCGGCGGCCACACGAGCGGCGCCGAGAGCCATGACGTCGGACGCGGGCGTGACGCGACCGAGCAGGGCACGTACCTCCTCCTGCTCCTCGTCGTCGTCCCGGTGACCGATGTGCGCGGTGCGTTCCGCGGGAAAGTAGGGCGCGAGCCCGTCGATGTCGGCGATCGCCGGCCAGTGCCTGCCGACCGCGGCCGCGAGAGCCTCGCCTGCCACGCTCGCGCACTCGTCGCTGTTGCCCGGGTGACGGAAGTCGGTGTGCCCGTCGACGTGCACGAGCCCGATCCCGCCGCGGCGTGCGGTCGCGACCCCGGCTCCGAGCAGGATCGCGCAGTCGCCGCCGATCACGAGCGGTGCCTCACCGGCATCGAGCAGCCGGCCGAGCCGTTCCGCCAGGCGTCGGGTGTGATCGAGCATCGCCTCCTGGTTGCGCACGAGGCCGGCCGCGCGGGTGTCGTCGTCGTCGACGTAGCGTCCCGACAGGACCACTCCGCTCTCGCGGGCGCCGAGTTCCCCGAAGCGGCGGAAGAGTCCCGCTTCGCGGAACGCCTCCGGTGCCTTCGCAGCTCCTGGGACGCTGCCGTGCTCGGGTGGGCGGAGACCGAGATTGGACGGGGCCGAGAGCAGCGTGATCATGCCGTCATCCTGGCCGGGGGGTCGGACATCGCCGACCGATGACGCGGCACGGTAGCGCTGCGACAGCGGATCGGTCGGGTGAGGGCGCCGACCGCGCGCCCCCACCCGGGTGATCAGCGGATCGCGTAGACCGCGCTCCCGACGATGAACGCGACGATGGTCGTCCATCCGATGATCGCGAGCGCCTGCCAGAAGAGGATGCGTCCCTTGCCGATGCCCGACGCGGCCAGCATGGTCGCGGTGAACTGCGTCGGCAGCAGCAGGGGGCCGAGGAGGCTGACGCCGGGAACGCCGTAGCGCTCGAAGGCGCGCTGGAACTTCTCCCGGCGCACACTGCCGCGTCCGGCGTCCGGTGCGTGCTCCGTCTCGGTGCCGATTCCGCCGCCGGCAAGCGCGACCTGCTTGGCCCGCGAACGGTTCACCACAGCGGCGCGGGCGCCGGAGCTCGCCAGCACCAGCACCACGACGCACAGGAAGTTGCCGACCATGGCGGCGATCGCGGCGACGACCGGAGCGATGCCGCCGATGATCCCGATGCTCACGGCGCCCTCGCCTTCGACGAAGGGGACGGCGCCGGCCAGGGCGACGATCAGCGGCTGGACCAGCTCGGGCACCTGGGCGACCAGGTTCTGGAAGGTCTCGATGAGGTTCATGGGGGTGCTCCCGTGGTTCGATGCGATCGGAGTCTCCGTCGCGATGACACCAGTCCACTGGAACTCCGACGCGCGCGGCAGTGTCGGCCCGTCACCCCTTTCCGGGTGGATCGCGCCCTCGACGGGTGACAAGTGTCACGGCCGTATCGTGGGAGCGTGAGCAGCATCCCCCCGTCCTCCGTCGCCGAGCCGGCACTCGGCGCCCGTCAACTCGCGCGGGGCATCACCGCGACCTGGTGGTACACCGTCACCGCCGTCCTGTTCATCGAGTTGATGCTCGTCGTCGCGTGGGCCGGGATCGCCGCCGCGGAGGATGTGAGCGGCGGCGTCGTGCTCTTCGTCGGCATCGGGGGCGTGGTCTGGTGCGCGTCGACGCTGATGCTGCTCGTCCACTACCGACGCCGCGTCGACAGCGGGCCGGAGGCGATGTGGCGGAGCCTGGCGGTGCCGTTCCTCGTCGCGGCCGCCTATGGCCTCACGGCCGGCGCCCTGGTGAGCAGCTGGCAGCTCGCCGCCATGCCCATCGTGCAGTTCTTCGTGCTCCTGAGCTGGCCGCGCGGCGTCCGCGTCCGCGTCGTCCTGGCGGCGACCCTCATCCTCGCCGCACTGGCCGTGGTCGATTCCGCCGCCGGACTGAACGGCGGGCTCCCCTGGTGGATTCCCGTCGTCTACGGCGCGCTGCTCCCCGGTATGAGTGTCAGCTCGCTCTGGTGGTGGGACGTGCTGGTGACGCTCGACCGCGCGAGAGCCTCCGAGGCGAAGCTCGCCGCGACCCAGGAGCGTCTGCGCGTGGCGACCGATGTGCACGACCTGCAGGGGCACCACCTCCAGGTCGTGGCGCTGCAGCTCGAACTCGCGGAGCGCCTGCTGCCGATCGATGCGGATGCCGGGATGGAGCAGCTCCGTGCGGCACGGGTCAGCGTCGACGAGGCGCGACAGGGGACGCGGGATCTCGCGACCCGCTTCCGCTCGGTTCCGCTGGGGGATGAGCTGGCCAACGCCAGGGACCTGCTGGTCGCCGCAGGGCTGGAGGTCGAGGCCGCGATCGACGCGGATGCCGATGCGGCCCCGGCCTCCGCGTTGGGGCCGGTCATCCGGGAGACGACGACGAACGTCCTCCGACACGGTGCCGGGCGGCGAGCGCGCCTCCTGCTGACGCGGACCACGGACAGCTGGCGCTACGAGATCGGGAACGACACGGTGCCGGGCGCCGAGCTCGAGTACGACGGCTCCGGCCTGGACGGTGTCCGTCGGCGCATCGAGGAGGCGCACGGCACGCTCGAGGTGCGACGGGAGGCGGACGAGTTCGTGGTCGTGGTCACCGTCCCCGCCGAGACCGAGGAGGGGCGATGATCCGCGTGCTGCTGGCCGACGACGAGGCCATGATCCGTTCCGCGCTCGCGGCGCTGCTGCGCCTGGAGCCGGACATCGAGGTCATCGCGGAGTGCGCGGACGGCGAGCAGGCGGTGACCGAGGCGCTGCGGCTGCATCCGGACGTGTGCCTGCTCGACCTCGAGATGCCGGGACTGGACGGCGTGCAGGTGGCCGAGAAGCTGAACAGGGCGATCGCGACCCGGTGCGTCGTCGTCACCCGGCACGCGCGACCCGGCGTGCTGCGCCGCGCCCTCGCCTCCGGGGTGGCCGGATTCCTGCCGAAGTCCCGAGGCGCCGACGAGGTGGCCGCGGTCATCCGCCGCGTGGCCGCCGGCGCGCGCTATGTGGATCCCGAGATCGCCGCGGATGCTCTGAGCGACGAGCGTTCGCCCCTCACGGACCGTGAGCTCGACGTGCTGCGGGCAGGCCGTCGCGGCGAGACGACCGGGCAGATCGCTCGAGCGCTCTCCCTCGCGCCGGGGACCGTGCGGAACCACATCTCGGTCGTCCTCGGCAAGCTCTCGGTCGAGACCCGTCAGCAGGCGGTGCTCATGGCCGAGGAGCGCGGCTGGATCTGAGTGCCGATATGCTGGCGGACATGGGAACAATATGCGCAGCGCCCGTGATGGGGCGCACCCTCGTGTTCCGCGACCGCCGCGCCTGACGGCGCGCTCGCACTCCGCACGCATCTGCGCGCCGTCCACCGAGATGTCATCGCACCTCGGGACGGGCGATCCTCACTGACGCTCCCACGCGTCCTCGCCTCCGTCGAGGTGCTCCGATTCTTCCTCTGGAGCGCACTCATGCCTCGATCCATCCATGGCGGCCGTCACGAACTCGGCCAGAACTTCCTCACCCACCGTCCGACCCTCGCTCGCATCACCGTCCTCGTCGAGCGCACGTCCGGCCGCATCCTCGAACTCGGCTGCGGCGATGGCGTCCTGACGCGCGAGCTCGCAGCGCTGGGCCGGCCCCTCACCGCGATCGACCTCGACGAGCATCGCGTCGGTCGTCTGCGCAGGGCGCTGCCCGACGTCCGTGTGGAGGTGGCCGATGCCACGCGCCATCCGCTCGACGCCGAGGTCGTCGTCGGCAACATCCCCTTCCACGTGACGACGCCGATCCTGCGGCGTCTGCTCTCCCACGGTCGCTGGAACGAGGCGGTGCTGCTCACGCAATGGGAGGTCGCGCGCAAACGGGCGGGCGTCGGTGGCGGCACCCTGATGACCGCGCAGTCGGCCCCGTGGTTCGAGTTCTCCCTGGAGGGCCGGGTTCCCGCGTGGGGATTCTCTCCCCGGCCGAGCGTCGACGGCGGTCTGCTCGCCATCACCCGTCGGGGTTCGCCGCTCGTCCCTGTCTCGGATCGGAAGCGGTACGACGCGTTCGTCCGGGCGATGTTCACGGGGCGGGGCGGGAGCCTCGCCGCGGTGGTGGCGGCCGCCGCTCGCATCCCGATGGGCGGGGCTCGACGTGCGGTGGCGGCTGCCGGGGCGGGGGAGCAACGCCTTCCCCGCGATCTGCGCCCCGAGCAGTGGGCCGCCCTCTGGCATCAGGTCAGCCGTGGGTGACGTGTCGAGGCCGGCGATCCGTGCGCGCTCGCAGCTCGTCGCGCCGGAAGCGACGAGGCGCCATACCCTCTCCCGCCGAGACGGTTCGCCGCCACCGTGATTCCCCCGCCGGTCCGCGTGTCCTGCACGGGAGGTACTCTCGACGCATGTCGGCCTTCGGAACGCTCGAGACTCCCGTCGGGGTCATCGGGGTCGAGAGCGACGGCGCGGCGATCACCCGCGTCACGTGGCGGTCGACTGCGCCCGAAGGAAGCGTCATCGCGGCGGACCCCGGCGCCGATCCGCTGCTCGCTGAAGCACTCGCGCAACTCCGTGCCTACTTCGACGGCGCGCTGCAGCGCTTCGACGTGCCGGTCGACCTCGGCGTCCAGACCACCGCGACCAGAGCCGTGCTGCTCGCCCTGCAGGAGACCGTCGCGCACGGGGAGACCGTCACCTACGGCGGACTCGCCGCCCGCAGCGGCACCGCTGTTCCGGCGCGGGGCATCGGATCGATCATGGGCGCCAATCCCGTGCCGCTGATCGTGCCCTGCCACCGGGTCGTCGCCGGGGACGGGCTGGGCGGGTACTCCGGCGGCGACACGGGGCGAGGTCTCGAGACCAAGCGCTGGCTGCTGGAGCATGAGGGCGCTCTGCCCACCTCGCTGTTCTGAGCCGGCGGGCGTCATCGCGTCCGTTCCGCACGGAACCGCCTGCGAGAATGGACGTGCCGAGTCCCGAGCCGAGGAGCCAACGTGCCGTTCATCTCCACCCGCGGCGGCATGCAGCCGCAGTCGTTCAGCGAGACGCTGCTGGAGGGCCTCGCGCCCGACGGCGGACTGGCGGTGCCCGAGATCATGCCGACCGTCGACGGCGAGACGCTCGAGCGCTGGCGTGCGCTGACCTACCCTCAGCTGGCGACCGAGGTGCTCGGCCTGTTCGCGACGGACATCCCCCGCGCCGACCTCGCGCGGATGACGGATGCCGCCTATGCCGGCTTCCCCGACGGGGTCGTGCCGCTGCGGGCGGTCGACGACGAGCTGACCCTGGTCGGGCTCTCGGAAGGCCCGACGCTCGCCTTCAAGGACATGGCCATGCAGTTCCTCGGCCAGGTGCTCGAGTACACGCTGGAGCGCAACGACGCGGTGCTGAACATCCTGGGCGCCACGTCGGGCGACACCGGCTCTGCAGCGGAACACGCCCTCCGCGGCAAGGAGCGGGTCGCCGTGTTCATGCTCTCGCCGCAGGGCCGCATGAGCTCGTTCCAGCGGGCGCAGATGTTCTCGCTCGACGACGCGAACGTGCACAACATCGCGGTCGAGGGCGTCTTCGACGACTGCCAGAACCTCGTGAAGAAGCTCGCCGGCGACCTCGACTTCAAGCGCGCCCAGCATCTCGGTGCCGTCAACTCGATCAACCTGGCGCGCATCACGGCCCAGACGGTGTACTACTTCTGGGCATGGCTGCGCGCGACCGACGCCGGCGGCTGGACCGAGCTGTCGTTCACGGTGCCGTCAGGGAACTTCGGCAACATCCTGTCCGGGTTCTACGCGAAGCAGATGGGCTTGCCGATCCGGCGCCTCGTCCTGGCCGCGAACGAGAACAACGTGCTCGACGAGTTCTTCCGCACCGGCGTGTACCGTCCGCGCAGCGCCGCGCAGACGCTCGCGACCTCGAGCCCGTCGATGGACATCTCCAAGGCGTCGAACCTCGAGCGCTTCATCTTCGAGCTGGTCGACCGCGATCCCGCCCGCGTCGTGGGAGCGTGGGACGACCTCGAGGCCCAGGGGCACTTCGACTTCTCCGCCGACAAGGAGCGGTTCATCGAGGAGTTCGGCATCGTGAGCGGAACCTCGACCCACGCGGACCGACTCGCGACGATCCGCGCGGTGTACGAGGCCACGGGGGAGGTCATCGATCCGCACACCGCCGACGGCGTGAAGGTCGCGCGGCAGTACGTCGAGCCGGGGGTGCCGATGCTCGTGCTCGAGACGGCGAAGCCCGAGAAGTTCGCCGAGACGATCCATGAGGCGATCGGCGTCGAGCTCGGCTATTCGCCCGAACTGCAGCAGATGCTCGACGCCCCCCAGCACGTGACCGAGATGCCCGACGACGCGCTCGCTCTCCGCGCCTTCATCGAGGCGAACGCCCTGCACTGATCCGCGAGACCCCGCTTTCGCGCCGAAACCCCCTGTCGCCCACGCCGGAGACAGGGGGTTTCGGCGTGAGCCCGGGGTCTCGGCGAGAAGAGAGGGGGGGAGAGGGGGAGAGGGGGGGAGGGCAGTGTGCACAGGGGGAGGGGAGATCAGGGCGAGATGCACATGTCGGGGAAGGCGGCGGGGTGAGTACCGTGGCGGGCAACCCGTTCCCTCCTCCTCCCGAAGGACTCCCATGGCACGCACGGCGCACGCAGACGATTTCGCGCTCTCCCGAGTGACGCCCGAGGCCCGCAAGCCCTGGTTCGGAATCGCCGTTCAGCGATTCGGACAGGTCTCGGCCCTCTCGCAGTTCCTCCTCGGCGCGACCCTCGGTTACAGCATGACCTTCGGCGAGGCCGTCCTCGCCTTCCTCTTCGGCTCGATCATCCTCGAGGTGATCATGTGCGTGGTCGGCTTCATTGGCCAGCGCGAGGGCCTCAACACCGCACTCCTGGCGCGCTGGACCGGCTTCGGCGAGATCGGCGCCTCCCTGGTCGGCCTCGCGATCGGCATCAGTCTGATCGGCTGGTTCGGCATCCAGTCCGCCATCTCGGCGCAGTCTCTCGATGCCCTGATGCCCGGCGCGCTGCCGGTCTGGGCGTGGAGCCTCATCTTCGGCCTCGCCGTCACCGCGATCGTGGCGTTCGGCTTCGTCGGGATGCAGTGGCTCGCGAACATCACGGTGCCGCTGTTCCTCATCCTCGTCGGCTGGTCCGTCATCTCCGAGCTCACGCGCCACGACATCGGTGAGCTGCTGACCGGCCCGGCACCCGGACCGACCATGAGCGTCTGGGCAGGCACTGGGATCGTCGCCGGCGGCCTCATCGTCGGCGCCATCATCACCGGCGACATGACCCGGTTCAACCGCTCGCGGGCCGACGTCATCAAGCAGACGGTGCTCGGCGTCTCCCTCGGCGAGTTCGTGATCGGTCTCGCCGGCGTGCTCCTCGCCCACGCGGCGGCGACCGGCGACATCGTCGCGATCGTGACCTCGTCGGTCGGCTTCATCGGTCTGTTCATCGTCCTCACCGGCACGCTCAAGATCAACGACTGGAACCTGTACTCCTCGACCCTGGGCCTGGTGAACTTCATCTCGACCGCCTTCGGCAAGAACCTGCACCGCGTCACCACGACCATCGTCCTCGGTGTCGTCGGCTCGGTGCTGGCAGCCGTCGGCATCCTCGGTCAGTTCACCGAGTTCCTCGTCGTGCTCAGCGTCGCGTTCCCGCCGATCGCCGGCATCATGGTCGCCGAGTACTACGTGGTGCGCCGCTGGCGGCCCGAACTCGACGCGACCCGAGAGGCCGGCACGCTGCCGCTGACCGCCCCGCGCATCGTCCCGGCGACCATCATCGTCTGGCTGGTCTCGTCGCTGGTCGGCTACTTCGTGACCTGGGGCATCCCGTCGCTGCTCAGCCTCTTCCTGTCGATGGTGCTCTACATCGTCGCCGGCAAGCTCGGCTGGGTGCGCGGCGTCGGCGTCGCGACCACACGGCAGGCGCACCAGGCCGACAGCGCTCCCGCCGCGGTCTGAGCGGACCGCCCGGAACAGAACCACCTCCACGAAAGCGAGAATCATGCACATCGGCATCGACGTCGGCGGCACCAACACCGACGCCGTCCTCATGGACGGCACCCGCACCCTGGCCGGGGTGAAGCACTCCACGACGCCCGACGTGACGAGCGGCATCGTGCAGGCGATCGAGGACCTGCGCGCGGGGCACTCCTTCCAGGGCGCCGACATCGATGCCGTCATGATCGGCACGACGCACTTCATCAACGCGCTCGTGCAGGCGAGTCGCCTCGCTCCGGTCGCCGCGCTCCGTCTCGGCCTGCCCGCGACGCGGGCGCTGCCACCGCTGATCGACTGGCCGGAGGTGCTCGTCGAAGCGACGCAGGCGCGCAGCTATCTCGCTCACGGCGGCTACGAGTTCGACGGTCGCCCGATCTCGCCGCTCGACCCCGACGAGATGCGCGCTCACGCGGAGGACATGAAGGCGCACGGCATCCGCTCGGTCGCCATCTCCTCGGTGTTCAGCCCCGTCAACCACGATCTCGAGGTGCGCGCGGCCGAGATCGTCGCCGAGGTCCTCGGAGAGGATGCCGCCATCTCGCTGTCGCATGAGATCGGCCGGATCGGACTGCTGGAGCGCGAGAACGCGACGATCATCAACGCGGCTCTGCGGGAGCTCGCCTCCGAGATCGTCGACGGGCTCACCTCGGCGGTGCGCGCCCAGGGCATCGAGGCGCCGATCTTCCTGAGCCAGAACGACGGCACGCTGATGGACGAGGAGTACGTGCGGCGTTACCCGGTCGCGACGTTCGCCTCCGGGCCGACGAACTCCATGCGCGGTGCCGCGGCGACCAGTGGCCTCGACGACTGCGCGGTGATCGACGTCGGCGGCACGACGGCCGACATCGGTCTGCTCATCAACGGCTTCCCCCGGGAGACGGCGAACGAGGTCAAGGTCGCCGGGATCCGCACCAACTTCCGGATGCCCGATGTGCTGTCGCTCGGCATCGGCGGCGGCAGCATTGTGGACGAGGAGACCGCAGAGGTGGGACCTGCCTCGGTCGGGTACAAGCTCACGACCGAGGCCCTGGTGTTCGGAGGTTCCACGCTGACCGCGACCGACATCGCGGTCGCGGCCGGCCGCGCGCAGGTGGGGGATCCGAGCAGGGTCGCGCACCTCGATCCCGCCTTCGTCGAGCGCGTGCTCGCTCGCATCGCGGAGCGCGTGTCCGAAGCCGTCGACCGGATGCGCACCTCGCCCGACCCGATCGCCGTCGTCGCGGTGGGCGGAGGCTCGATCCTCCTCCCCGACGAGCTTCCGCTGTTCGGCACCGTCCACCGGCCGGAGAACTACGCGGTGGCGAACGCCATCGGGGCTTCGATCGCTCAGGTCGGCGGCGAGATCGACAAGGTCTACGCGATCGAGCCGGGTCGCCGCGAGGAGACTCTCGCGGAGGTCCGCGCCGAAGCCGTCGACAAGGCGATCGCGGCGGGCGCGAAGCCGTCCACCGTGTCGATCATCGACTTCGACGAGGTTCCCATCCCGTACCTGCCGGGCAACGCCACGCGCATCCGCGTCAAGGCCGTCGGCGACCTCGACATGGGGGCCTGACATGAGCTGGACGATCACTCCCGCGCACATCGACGGACTCGCCCGCGGCGCCGCCGTCCTCGGCACCGGCGGGGGAGGCGACCCGTACATCGGCGCTCTCCTCGCCCGTCAGGCCCTGTCCGCCGGCGACGTCACGGTCGTGGGCCTCGACGAGGTGCCCGACGACGCCCTCGTGCTGTTCGTGGCCATGATGGGCGCGCCCACCGTCATGGTCGAGAAGCTCCCGAGCCTCGCCGAGGTCATCGAGCCGGTCAAGGCGCTCGGCATCTACCTCGGTCGTCCGGTGACGCACATCGCGTGCGCCGAGGTCGGCGGAGTCAACTCGACCATCCCGATCGCGGCGGCCGCCGCCCTCGGTCTTCCGCTCGTCGACGCGGACGGCATGGGGCGCGCGTTCCCCGAGCTGCAGATGGTGCTGCCGACGCTGTACGGCGTGACGGCCTCACCCCTCGCGTTCAGCGATGAGAAGGGCAACACCGGCGTGCTGCAGACGGCGGACAACTCCTGGACGGAGCGCATCGCCCGCGTCGCCTGCGTCGAGATGGGCTGCTCCGTGATGATCTCGGGCTTCTCGATGTCCGGTGCCGCTGCTCGGGAGTCGCTCGTCGCGGGGTCGCTGTCGCGCTGCATCGAGATCGGACAGCGGATCGCGGTCGCCCGTGAGGAGAAGACCGACCCGGTCGCCGCCGTCGTGGAGCTGCTGGGCGGCCGTGAGCTGTTCGGCGGCAAGGTCGCGGACGTGAACCGCGCGACGACGACCGGCTTCGCCCGCGGGCGTGCGCGGATCGACGGCGACGGCGGGGCCTCGCTGACGCTGCAGTTCCAGAACGAGCACCTCGTCGCGGAAGCCGACGGCCAGGTGCTCGCGACGACGCCCGACCTCATCATGGTGCTCGACGGCGAGTCCGGTGAGCCCGTCACGACGGAGGGTCTGCGCTACGGGCAGCGGGTCCGCGTGATCGCGGCCCCGGCTGACGAGCGGTGGCACTCGGACGCGGCCCTCGCAATGGTGGGTCCCGGCTACTTCGGCTACGACATCCCGGCGCACCGGTTCGACGGCACGGTCTCGGCAGGGGCCGCCGCGGCAGGAGCGGCGGCATGAGCTGGCAGCTGACAGCCGCGGATCTGCCCGACCTCGCCCGGGGTGCGACCCTCCTCGGCACCGGCGGCGGAGGCGATCCCTACATCGGCAAGATGCTCGTCGAACGCGTGCTGGGCGAGGGGAGCATCACGATCCTCGATCCGGACGACCTCGCCGACGATCTCTTCGTGATCCCGACCGCGCAGATGGGGGCGCCGACCGTCATGGTCGAGAAGATCCCCGCCGGCACGGAGCCCACCCTCGCCCTGCGCACGCTCGAGGACCACCTCGGGCGGAAGGCCGATGCCACCATGCCGATCGAGTGCGGCGGGATCAACTCGATGATCCCGCTCATCGTCGCCGCGGAGACCGGACTGCCGGTCGTCGACGCGGACGGCATGGGACGCGCCTTCCCCGAGCTGTCGATGGAGACCTTCGCGGTCTACGGCGTGCACGGCTCGCCGCTGGCGCTCGCCGGTGAGCGGGGCGAGAAGGTCGTGATCGACACCGGCGACGACGACCGCCAGATGGAGTGGCTGGCCCGCGGCATCACGATCCGCCTCGGCGGTGTGGGCCATATCGCCGAGTACGCGATGAGCGGAGCGGACGTGCGCCGCACCGCCGTGCCCCGCACGATCTCGATGGCGCTGGCGCTCGGCCGTGCCATCCGGCTCGCCCGCGAGGAGCACCGTTCTCCGTTCGAGGCGATCGCCGAGACGCTGTCCACGACGCTCTACCCGCATCTGCGCGAGCTCTGCGTCGGCAAGGTCGTCGACGTGGAACGCCGCACCACGGACGGCTTCGCGAAAGGGCGGGCCGTCATCGCTCCGCTGGGCGCCGAAGACGGCGACGTGTTCGAGATCTCCTTCCAGAACGAGAACCTCATCGCGCGTCGCTCCGGCGCACTCGTGGCGATCGTGCCGGACCTGATCTGCGTCGTCGACCACGAGACGGCCGAGCCGATCACGACCGAGGGGCTGCGGTACGGCCAGCGGGTGCGCGTGCTGGGCATCTCGACGCCGGACATGATGCGCAGCCCGGAGGCGCTCGCGGCGTTCGGTCCGTCGGCCTTCGGTCTCACGGAGGACTTCGTCCCCGTGGAAGAGCTGGCCGCGCCCTAGGCTGGTTCTCATGCAGCTGGCGCGCGACGACCTCGGTGCCCTCGCCCGCGGGTACGCGCTCCTCGGATCGGGCGGCGGCGGATCGACCACGATGCTCGAGCTGATGCTCGGCTCGTCCGACGGCTGGCCGATCGACGTCGCGGATGCGTCGTCCCTCGACCCCGCGACGCCATGCCTCGGGGTCGCGTTCGTCGGCTCCACGATGCTCTTGAGCGAGCGGATGCCCGGTGCGGCGCCGTTCTCGTCACTGCTTGCAGCCGTCGAGCGATGGCTCGGACACCCGGTGCCCGCGGTCTGCTCCCTGGAGGGCGGCGGGATGAACGGGCTCGCCCCGCTCACCCTGGCGGGTTCCCACACGGTGGTCGACGCGGATTGCACCGGTCGGGCGGTTCCCGGTCTCGACCAGATGTCCCTGTTCGTCGATCGCGTGCCCGGACTCGTGTTCGCGTGCGAGACGGGGGCCGACGGCGTGGCGCTCGTGGAGGCGACCCGTGCGATCGATGCCGAGCGCGTCGTCCGCTCCGCCATCATCCAGGCGGGAGGGGTGGGGTGCGCCGTCCTCGCCGGCTTCACGGTCGGCGACCTGCACGAGCACGCGATCGAGGGTCACCTGGCCCGCGCGCTGGGGCTCGGCCGCTCGTTCCTGGCCGCGGCGACCGCGCCGCTCCCCGTCCTCGCCGAGGAGCTCGGCGGACAGGTCCTCGCCGAGGGCCGGATCGCCTCGATCGCGACCTCCCCGGCTGATCCTCATGTCAACGCGGTGGAGATCTCGGGACACGGTGGCGCGATCCACCGCGTCATCACGCGGTCCGAGACCCTCGCGGTGCTCAGCGACGGGGTGCTCGTGGCCTCCGCGCCGACCATCATCGTCATCCTGGACGCCGTGTCCCGGGAGATCCTCGAGGTCACCGACCTCGGACTCGCGCGCCATGTCGCGGTCCTGGGCCTGCCCGCTCCGGACTGGTGGAACGCCCGACCGGACCGGCGCGCCCGGGTCGTCCCCTCCGCCTACGGGCTCGCCGACCTGGATGCCGCATGAGCGAGACACTGTCCCTGAGCGCCCTCCTCGCCCAGGGCGAGAACGGGGGGCTGCGCCACGTCGGCGGTCCCGCGACCGGGTGGGACGCGGTCTCGGTGGAGGCGGCGGAGGAGGACCTGCCCGCCGACGGCGACGGCCGGCTCGCCATCCTCACCGGTACAGCGCCCGCGACGACCTGGCAGCAGGATGCGATGCTCCGGCGCGTCAGGGACCGCGGCTACACCGGACTCGGGCTCCCCGGAGCGGCCGGGATCGACGCGGGATCGCTGCGTCTCGCCGACCGGATCGGGCTGTGCCTCCTCGACGTCGACCGTCCCGTCCAGTTGGCCAGAGCCTGCTGGATGCTCATCGAGGCCCGTGATGCGCTGACGCTCAATCAGGTGCGCAAGATCGCGCAGTCCTTCGAGTACGCCGCCGACGATCTCGGTGATCTCCTCGGGCATCTCGCTGCGAATCTGGGTCTCGGGGTGGCGCTGATCGACGCCGCCGGAGTGCTCCGTGAGGCGGGAGCGCACCTGGACGCCGATCTGCACGCCGCGATCCGGTTCGACTCCTGGATCGACGGGGCCCGGGCCGGGGAGTCCGCGGCGGCTTCCGTCCGCGTCGACAGTCCCGGACGCACCGGACTGCGGCTCGTGCTCTTCGGGCGGGGACTCGGTGAATCGCAGCTGCAGTCGCTCTCGGTCGCCGCGGAGGTCGCGATGCCGGCGGTGGCCGCGCGCATCCTGATCGACGAGATCGCCGCGGTCAACGACGTCGCCGCCTCATCCGGTCTGCTGAGGGACTTCGTCGATCTCCGCGGTGCGGTCGACGCCGACGTCGAGCGGCGCATGGCGGAGCGCGGCTGGCGCACCGGAGGTCACCACATCGGCTTCCGGATGGTGGCGCGCGGGCGGGTGGACCCGTTCTCCCTGCTCCGTTCGATCACCGCCGGTCTGAGCGCGATCGACGCCGAAGCGCACGCGACGACGGCGGGGCGCGGAATCAGCGGCTGGCTCTCCTTCCCGGAGGCGCCGGGTCCCGATCGCGTCGAGCGGTCGGTCGCCGCGCTTCGCGAACTGCACCTCAGCGCGTTGCGGGATTTCGCGGTCGCCACGGGTGTCGGCTCGCTGCAGGGCGGACCGGAGGGGTTGGCCGGGACGCTCGACGAGGCGGGCGATGCCGCTCGGATCGCTGCTGCGAGGTCGGCCACCGGATGGTTCGTGCGGGTGGACAGCCTCGGGCTCGAGCAGCTTCTGCTCGCCTGGACGGGCAACGACACGTTCGTCCCGGCGGCCCAGTCGCTGCTCGCTCCGCTCCGGGAGGGCGGAGGTGAGCTGCTCACGACGCTCTCGTCCTACCTCGACCACGAGTCGGGGATCGCCGCGACCGCCGCAGCGCTCGGGTTGCATCGGAACACCGTCGCCGTGCGCATCCGCCGTGTCCAGGAGCTGCTCGGCATCGACATGAGCGACCCCGAGGCGCGGCTGGCGCTGCACCTCGCCTGCCGGGCCGTGCTGCCCGGCTGAGCCCTCACTCGGGGTCGCCGTGCAGCATCCAGGCGATGCCGAAGCGGTCGACGAGCATCCCGAAGGTGCCTCCCCAGGGCGGGGTGTCCAACGGCATGGTGATCGTGGCGCCTTCGGACAGCCGATCCCAGACCTCCTGCGTCCGCTCCTGGGTGTTCCCGCTCAGGGACACCGAGATCCCCTGCGGCTTCTCGTAGGTCATCCCGTCCGGGGTGTCGGATGCCATCAGGACGAGGCCGTCCGGAGTGTTCAGCTGAGCGTGCATGACCAGCTCGCTCTGGCTGGGATCCTGCACCATGTCCGGGAAGTCCCCGAACACGCTGATGTCCAGATCGCCGCCGAGCACGCTCTGGTAGAACTGCATCGCCTGGCGGGCTTCCGTGCGGAACGAGAGATACGGGTTGAGAGCGGGCATGAGGATCTCCAAATCGAGCGGAACGTGTCGCGGCCGGCACCGTCGACGCTCAGTCTGCGCCGGGTTCCGCCGCCTCGCAAGAGGGCTCGAGATCGTCAGTCGGGCAGGGCCCGCAGCGCTGCCGTGAGCACCTGCGGAACCGTGGGCACGCCCTCGGCGCGGAACACCTCGGCGCCGGCGTCGTCGCGGATGATCACGGTGGGGGTGAAACGGATGTCGAGCTGGTCCGCGAGGTCAGGCTCCCGTGCGACGTCGATCTCCGAAACCGACGCACCGGGGAGGTAGCGTGCGGCGTCGCCCAGCACCGTCCTCGTGCGCGCGCAGGCGCCGCAGAACGAGGAGGACACCAGCGTCAACTCCATGTGCTCCCCTCTCGGCTCGGCGCGTGCTCTGCGAGATGCAACCGCGCGACGGAGCGCGCTGTTCCCGGAACGGTCGATCCGGGCTCAGGTCGACGGGGCAACGGCACGCGGGTGCAGCAGACCCGAGGCCGCTCCGAGGGCGGCGCCGACGAGAGTGTCGACGATCCGCTCTCCGGCGACGTCCATCGAGCCGATGTCTCCGGTCGCGGCTCCCGTGAGCAGCAGCACGAGCGGGGTGATGAACACGAGAGCGAGTGCGTAATGGCGCACCACGACGAGCTCGATCGTGAACTGCAGCGCGCCCAGCAGCAGCGCGAGCCAGAGCCCGGCCGGATGCAGCAGCGCCAGAAGTGCGTACAGGCCGGCACCCACGACGGTTCCGAGCATGCGGTGCAGTCCGCGCTCGAACGCGGCGCGACGCGCGGCGGCGACGCCGACGACCGCGACGGCGGAGCCCACGATCCAGTAGGTGCGCGTGGGATCGATCACGAGACCGAGCAGCACACCGAGCACCGCCACGACCGCGACCCGCAGCACCAGCACCCGCGATCCCGGGGAGAGAGCGGGGCCGGGCAGCAGATCTCGAAGCGGTCGCGGCGTCACCGCCCGCGAGCGGGGCAGCAGGAGGGGAGTGAGCGCGAGCAGGTACGAGAACACGCACCCCGCGGCGAGGGCCGCGACGTATGTGAGCGGGGCGATGGCGGAGGAGTCGACGACGTGCGCGGACAGGCCGAACACGAGGACGAAGAACAGCGGGCCGGGCGGGCCCAATCGGAAGCCGAACGCGATCGCCGCGGACGCGACGGCGACGAGCACGACTCCGATGCCCACGAGCACCGCGTTCCCGGCGACCAGAACGCCGAGCGCGGCGCTGACCACGAGCCCGGCGGCGACCAGCGGCAGAGCGCGAGCGCGGTCGACCACCGCCGCCGAGCCGAGGAACAGCACCGTGAACGCGCCGCTGGCCGCGATGTAGCCGAGCGCGGGCTCGCCGGCGAGGGTCATCACGGCGATCGGGACGCTGATGCCGAGTGCGGCCTGCAGCGCGAGGGGCCACCTGCGGCCGCGCGACGGGGCGAAGGCGAAGAGGCTCACCCCTCCATTCTCGTCCCCCGGGAAGCCTCGGCCGTCGACGGGACGCGGCGACTCACCGCGCGGCGAGCCACTCCGCGAAGGTCTGCCGTCCGAGATCGGCGTCCGCGCCGGGGAGCGCCTTCCCCGCTCGCATGCCCGACATCTGGGGGCCCGGCACGTTCAGGGCCGGGATCCAGCCCCGGTATCCGGTGCGACGGGCGAAGGCGCGCACCATGTCGGCGAGCTGCTCCTCGCGCGGCCCGGCGAGGTCGCGCACCCGCCCCTGCGCGCCGCCGGCGGCGAGTTCCGCCAACCGCCTCCCGACCTCGTCGGCGGCGACCGGCTGCGTGCGTGCGCGCGGAGCGACATGCAGGGGACCGATCTTCGCGCGCGCGAACATCTGCTCCGCGAACTCGTGGAACTGTGTGGCCCGCAGTATCGTCCACGGCATCGCCGACGCCTGCACGAGCTTCTCCTGGGCGATCTTGCCCGCGTAGTAGTCGTAGGGGATCCGATCGATGCCCACGATCGACAGCACCACGATGTGCCCGACCCCGGCGTCCGCCGCCGTGGCGAGGAGATTGCCCGTCGCGGCGGTGAAGAACTCGATGGCGGTGCTCGCCTTCAGCGTCTCGATGCTCGCGACGTCGATCACCGCGTCCGCGCCGTCCAGAGCTCCCGCCAGACCGCGGCCCGTCACGAGGTCGACGCCGTGCGAGCGGCTGAGCACGATCGGATCGTGACCACCTGCGCGTACGGCCTCGACGGTGCGGCGTCCGACGACACCGGTTCCTCCTGCGACAGCGATCCTCATGGGCGTGCTCCTTCGTCCCGACACATCTTCCTCCTTCCGCGCCGGCGACGACGCGGCGACGCGGCGGATCGGCCCGCTCTCCTGCAGACCCGCGGCCCTCGCTACGATGACGACTGTGACCTCCACGACCGTGCGCCCCGGCATCGCCGAGCGTCTCTCGCAGATGATCAGGATCCCGACGGTCTCCGCGGAGCTCGAGCAGCGCGGTCCCGGTCCGTTCGAGGAGTTCGTCGCGTTGATCGCCGAGCTCTATCCCCTCGTCCACGAGAAGCTGACCCTCGAGCGCCACACCGACTTCGGCTTGCTCTTCCGCTGGGCGGGCGCCCGTGGAGCCGACGGCGGGCCGGTGGTGCTGATGGCCCACTACGACGTCGTCCCGGTCGATGAGAGCGACGCCTGGAGCCATCCGCCGTTCGCGGGAGTGATCGCGGACGGCTCCGTGTACGGCCGCGGCGCCCTGGACGACAAAGGGCCGCTGATCATCGTGCTCGAGGCGGTCGAGAACCTCCTGGCCGACGGATTCGTCCCGAGCCGCGACGTGTACCTGTCGTTCGGGGGCAACGAGGAGACCTACGGGAAGGCCGCCGAGGAGATCGCCCACGTGCTGCGCGACCGCGGCATCGTGCCATGGCTCGTCGTCGACGAAGGCGGCGCCGTCGTGGACGCGCCCCTCCCGCTCGTGCCGGGCCGCGCCGCGATGATCGGCGTCGGCGAGAAAGGGGTGCTGACGGTGCGGCTCTCCGCGCGCGGCGAGGGAGGTCACGCCTCCGCCCCGCCCTCGCTCACCGCGGTCCGTCGCATCGCCAGAGCCGTCGACCGCCTCGGCCCCGGGACCTTCCGTCCCCGTGCGTCGCGCGCGATCCTGCGGATGCTGTCGCAGCTCGCGGCACAGACGCCCGGCCCCGCCCGGCATCTGCTGCGCCTGCTCGGATCCGCGCCGCCGCTGACCGCGCGGGTGTTCGCCGCGCTGGGCGGGGAACCGGCGGCACTCGTGCGCACGACCGTCGCGCCGACGATGCAGGCGGGAGGAACCGCGGCGAACGTGCTGCCTTCTCAGGCCTCGGCCACGATCAATCTGCGCATCGCACTGGGAGAGACGACGCAGCAGGCCGTGTACCGTCTGCGGCGACGGATCCGAGACCCCCTCGTGCAGGTCGAGGTCGTCGAGGCGAGTGAGCCGTCGCCCGAGTCCTCGACCGACAACGCGCAGTTCGCCCTGCTCGCCGCGGCCCTGGAGGTCTCTCATCCGGGCGTCCCCGCCGTGCCGTACATCATGATGGCGGCCACGGACTCCCGGCACTTCCATCGCTTCGCACCGGCCGTCTACCGGTTCGCTCCGTTGGACATGTCCAACGCCCAGCGCGCGTCCATCCACGGTGTCGACGAGAGCGTCGAGATCGCGGCCCTGGAGCGCGGGGAGCGGTTCCATCGCGCACTCCTCGAACGGCTAGGGTGATCTCACCCGCCTCCCGCCGTGCGCCGGAGGATCCGAACGAGAAGCAGGAGACGCGATGACGCGCACCCGAACACTGGGCACCCTCGCCGTCGTCGTCGGCTTCCTGGCCTTCGTGGAGTTCACCAGCGGCGTGCTCCAGGGCTACTACACGCCGATGCTGAGCGACATCGCCCGGCATCTCGGCATCCACGACGCGGACGTGAACTGGCTCGAGGGCGCGCAGCTGATGCTGTCGGCGCTCGTCGTTCCGGCATTCGCGAAGCTCGGGGACATGGTCGGCCACAAGCGGATGCTGCTCATCTCGACGGCCGTCACCGCCGCGGCCGCCCTGGTCCTGCCGTTCACCGACTCGTTCGGGGTGTTCCTCGCGGCGTGGGCGCTCATGGGCTTCTACGTCGTCTGGCTCCCGCTCGAGATCGCGCTCATCTGGTCGCGGTCGCGCCGCCTGGACGGACGCTCGTCGATCACGGCGAAGGCGGCAGGACTCCTGGTCGCGGCGCTCGAGGCCGGCGCCATCATCGGCGCCCTCGTGGGCGGCGCCCTCATCGACGTGCTGCCGCTGACCGTCGTCCTCCTGGTTCCGGCCGTGCTCATCGTCGTGTGCTTCTTCGTCATCCTGTTCGGCGTCACGGAGTCGCCCGAGCCCACGGGAGGAGTCTTCGACACCGTCGGCCTGGTGCTGATCTCGCTCGCTCTCCTCTGCTTCACCGGCGGCCTCAGCCTGCTCCGCCTCGAAGGAGGTCTGACCAACCCGCTCTCCTGGGCCGTGGTCGCCCTCGGCATCGTGCTCGTGATCCCGTTCGTGCGCTGGGAGCTGCGCTGCCAGGACCCCCTGATCGACGTGCGCATGTTCCGCTCGCCCGCGCTGGGCCCCGTGTTCCTGACCGCCGGTCTCTTCGGAGTCAGCGTGCTCGGCGCGCAGGCCCCGCTGTCGACCTTCGCGCGCACCGATCCGACCGTGTACGGGTACGGTCTCGGCACGAGCGGTTTCGCGACCTCCCTGATCATCGGCGTCTACCTCGTCGCGATGATCGTCGGGGCGCTGCTGTTCCCCGTGGTCGCCCGGAAGCTGTCGCCGCGCCGGACCCTGATGGGGGCATCGGTGCTCGTGGGCGTCGGCTTCCTGCTGTTCCTGCCGTTCCACGACGCCTCCGGGCAGGTCATCGCGAACATGGTCGTGGTCGGGCTCGGCTCGGGCGCGCTCGTGGCAGCGCTTCCGGCGGCGGCCGCTTCTGCGGCGCCCGCGACGCAGACGGGGGTGGCCACGGGTCTCACCAACTCGGTGAAGACCGTGGGCGGTGCGATCGCGTCCTGCGTGTTCGGCATCGCCCTGCTGCACGGGGTCACGAGCGCGGCCGGCGGCGCCGACGGAACTGCCGGTTCCCTGGCCGGGTACTTCACCGTGTGGATCGTCTGCGGTGCGACCGCGCTCGCGGCAGCCGTGATCCTCGTCTTCGTCCCGAAGACCGCCTTCACCGATCGGACGGTGGAGGCCGAGATCGCTCCCGTGGTCTGAGCCTCAGTCGTGCAGCCGCAGGGCCTGGGCGATCTCCGGCCAGGCGAGCGCGCCGAGCTCGGCATCGGCGGACTCGGTGCCGCCCCGTGCCATCCGGACGCCGCCGGTCGGCGCGGACTCGCCCGGCAGCACCACGCGGTGCCCCGCCGAAGGGTGTGTGACCACCGTCGTCTCTCGGCCGTGCTCCCGCCGGCGTCGCGCGATGGCTGCGGCGAATCCGTCGCTGGGCCACACCCGGTCGTCGCCGCCCGCGACCAGGACCACACGCCCGGGGATCCGCTCCACCGCGATCGTCGCGGACGCCGTGCGCTCGGCGTCCAGCTCGAGGCTGGTCTCGTACAGCGATCGGTACTCGGGCGGCTCGGTCGACGGAGTCCAGTCCGCATCGAACCGCACGGCGGGAAGCGGGGCGCCGCGGTGCGTCCAGTGCGAGGACCATCCCGCTCCGTCGTTCCCCGACCAGATGACCGAGGACGGCGCGATCGCCACCGTGATGTCGACGGGGAACAGTGAGGCGGTGACGAGGGCCGCCTCCGCGCCGAAGGAGGTACCGAGGACCGCGATCCGGTCGTGGTCCTTCCGCAGCAGTTCCAGCTGAGCCGCGAACAGCTCGATCGGGACCTCGTGCGGTGCGGGACGTTGGTCCACCCCGCCGAACCAGCGGATGGCGCGGGCCCTGGCGCCATGGCGCGCGAACAGCTCCGCCCGCCCGTTTTCGACGCGTCCGCTCGAGCCGGCGAGGATCAGGACAGCGGTGCCGCAGGGGCGCTCCGGATACGCGTCGTGGAGGTCGGGGGAGGAGACCATCGGGCGGTGATCCGGGCGCATCAGTCGCGGTCGAGCCCGAAGGTGCGCTTCACGATGGCCTGCACGTCGCGGTCGAGGCCGTCGATCCGGGTGTTCACGGTATCGAAGCGCGCGTTCATCTCGTTGCGGAGGCCGGTGAGCTGTCCGTTCACTTCGTTGCGGAGGCCGGTGATCTGCCCGTTCATCTCGGTGCGGAGGCCGGTGATCTGTCCGTTCATCTCGGTGCGGAGGCCGCCGATCTCGCTGCGGAGTACACGGATGAAGAGGGTCGAGACGAGCGTGAGGGTGCCGAACATCAGCGCGACGAACGATCCGATCATCGTCCAGATCTGCGCATCGTTCATGAATCCCACTCCCTCATCGTCGCATCGATTCCGCAAGCCTGCCAGAGCGCGCGGAACGAAGATATTGGCTGTCCGGGGAGTGTGGACGACCGGTCGAACCCGGCCGTTGGGGAGGAGGAGACCGGACGACGGAAGTGCTCCGCCGCCCGGTCCTGCTCAATCCCCCTTCACGTTCACGAGCTGCCGCAGCGTGTGCCGGATCGACACCAGGCTCGCGGCGTCAGCCATCACCCGGTCGATCGGCTTGTACGCCTGCGGGATCTCGTCGAGGAAGGCGTCGGTGTCGCGGAACTCGATGCCGGCCATCGCCTCCCGCAGCTGGTCGTGGGTGAACGCCTTGCGCGCGGCTGACCGCGAGTACTCCCGTCCGGCCCCGTGCGGCGAGGAGTTCAGCGACTGCGGGTCGCCGCGTCCTTCGACCACGTACGAGGCGGTGCCCATCGACCCCGGGATGAGTCCAGGCCGACCGGCATCCGCCTGGATCGCGCCCTTCCGGGATACCCAGACCCGCTTGCCGTAGTGCAGCTCGGACTCCGTGAAGTTGTGGTGGCAGTTGATGCGCTCCTGCTCGTCCACGGGGCTTCCGAGGAACTCCGACACCTGACGGATGACCCGGTCCATCATCTCCTCGCGGTTCAGCAGCGCGAAGTGCTGGGCCCACCGCAGCTCACGGATGTATCGCGTGAACTCCGGGGTGCCTTCGACGAGGTAGGCCAGGTCGGGGTCGGGGAGGTCGATCCACCACTGCTTCGCCAGCCGCTGGGCCACCGCGATGTGGTGCGTCGCGATCTTGTTGCCGACACCTCGCGACCCGGAGTGCAGGAACAGCCAGACCCGGTCGAGCTCATCCACCGACACCTCGATGAAGTGGTTGCCGGATCCGAGCGTGCCCAGCTGCAGGCGCCAGTTCCCGGCGTACTGCGCGGGGTCGAAGCCGTTCTTCTCCGCCAGCTGCTCGAGCTCGGCGATGCGCGGCTCGGCGGTTGCCACGACCTTGCGGTTGTACCGGCCGGCCGACAGCGGGATGGCGCGCTCGATCTGCTCCCTGAGCTTGGCGAGCTCGCGGCCGTCGAGGTCGTTCCTCGTGAACTGCGTGCGGACGGCGATCATGCCGCAGCCGATGTCGACGCCGACGGCGGCGGGGATGATCGCGCCGAGCGTCGGGATGACCGAGCCGACCGTCGCCCCCTTGCCGAGGTGCGCATCCGGCATCAGCGCCAGGTGCGGGTGGATGAACGGCATGCGGGCCGTGGTGTGCGCCTGAGCGAGTGTCTTCTCGTCGATCAGTGACGCCCACGACAGCAGCCGTGCGGAGAGCCTCTCCATGATTCCTTTCCTTGTGGTGGTGTTCAGCCACAGGTCAGGGGAGTCTCCAACGGAAACGCCCCGGACCTGACGGTACGGGGCGTTGCGAGAGCGGATGCTGTCACACGGCGCGTGCCGGAGGGTACGACTCGAAGCGGTCATTGCGCTTCTGCTGAAGCGGCAACACCGCTGCGATGGGGAGGTTCCGCAGGGCGGTCATCCGTCGACTCCTCGGCTGGCATGCTGCACCGGTCGGCACAGCCTTGCCACCCTAGGGCGCGACACGCCCGGGCGTCAAGTGCTCTCGCGCGGAGGGTTGTACATGAACTCGATGCGGATGCCGTCGGCGTCCTCCACGAATGAGGCGTAGTAGCGGTCGCTGTACCGCGGATACTCCTTGGGTTCGCGCACGGCTGTCCAGCCGGCGTCGAGGGCGAGCGCGTGCAGCCGGTCGACCTCGGCGCGCGACGGCACCCCGAAGGCCATGTGCTGCCAGCCGACGCGGCCGTGCCGGTGCGGGCCGGATTCCTCGTCCCACGTGTAGAGGATGATCTCGGTCTCCTCGCCGTGGTGCCAGGAGATCGAGTGGTCGTCCTCTCCGCCGCTCTGATAGCCGAGAGCGGTCAGCACGGGGTGGAACTGCGCGCGGCCGCGTTCCAGGTCGTCGACGGTGATGCCCAGATGGTCGAGAAGTGCCATGCGCCCAGTCTGTCAGCGTCGGCGCGCGTTGTCAGTGCGGCGCGTGGTACTCGGCTTCGCCGCGCTTCCAGTACCCCTTCACGACGGCGTTCGCGGTGTCGACGGCCCATCGCTGCAAGAGCGCTCGGCCCGGCTTGACGATCGACTGCTCGGCGGCGATGAAGACGAACGGGTCGTCGCCCGGGACGTCGCCGGGGGTCAGGGCCTCGAGGAAGGCGCTCAGTGCCGAGCCGGCGGTCGCCTGGCCCCGGTGCAGCCACTCGATCGTGACGGGCGCCTCGATCTCGACCTGGTGTGCCGCGTCGACGGTCTCGATCACGATCCGCGCCGGCGTGCCCTTCGGGATCAGCGTGGCGAAGCGACGGATCGCGGGGATGGCGGTCTCGTCGCCGACGAGCAGCCACGACCCGGGCTGTCCTTCGAGCACCGCGGAGCCACGGGGGCCGCCGACTCCGATGGTCGAGCCGATCGGGGCGTTCGCCGCCCAGGGAGCCGCGACACCCTGGTCGCCGTGCACCGCGAACTCGACGTCGAGCCAGTCCTCGCCCCACGCCAAGGGCGTGTACTCCCGGCTGGGCGAGGCGCGCAGCTCCTCGACGGAACCGACGGGACCCGCCGGGAAGAACAGCCGCATGTGGTCGTCGGATCCGAGGGACTCGAACCCGGCCAGGTCGCTGCCGGTGAGGCGCACGCGCACGAAGTCCGGAGCGAGCCATTCCCTGGCGCTCAGCGTGACGTTGCGGAAGCGCAGCTCGAGGCCGCGACGCTCGATCGAGAAACCGGATTTCGTATCGCTCATGAAGTAAGGCTAACCTAATTGAGCCGAGGTCAGGTGACCCTAACCTCGGCCATACCGGCGCCCCTCGTGTGCGCGACGATCCCGCAGAACAGGAGTCTCTCCATGTCCGTGCCCAGAACCCTCACCGCCACGAGCGTCGCGCTCGTCGGACTTCTCGCCCTCGCCGGCTGCGCATCCGGCAGCACGGCGGAACCGGAGGAGACCGAATCCTCGGCCGACTCCGTCACGATCGAGGACAACACCGGCACGCACGAGATCCCGACTCCTCCGAGTTCCGTCGTCGCCCTCGACAACCGCACGTTCCAGACGCTCTCGGACTGGGGCGTCGAGCTCTCCGCCGCGGCCGTCGCGCTCATGCCGGAGACGGTGGCGTATGCGAAGGACGACGAGATCGTCGACATCGGTCTGCACACGGAGCCGAACCTCGAGGCGGTCGTCGCCGTCGAGCCCGATCTCATCATCAGCGGTCAGCGCTTCACGCAGCACAACGCCGCCATCGCCGACCTCGTGCCCGAGGCCACGATCATCGACCTCGACCCCCGCGACGGCGAGCCGTTCGACGCGGAGCTCAAGCGACAGGTCACGGTCCTGGGAGAGATCTTCGGCAAGCAGGACGAGGCGCAGAAGCTGGTCGACGACTTCGACGCCGCCGTCGAGCGCGCCAAGGCCGCCTACGACGACGCGGACACCGTCATGGCCGTGAACACGTCCGGCGGGGAGATCGGCTACCTCGCCCCGACCGTCGGCCGCTCGCTCGGCCCGATCTACGACATCCTCGGCCTCACTCCCGCGCTCGAGGTCGACGACGCGAGCGACGACCACCAGGGCGACGAGATCTCCGTCGAGGCCATCGCGTCCTCGAATCCCGACTGGATCCTCGTGCTCGATCGCGACGCCGTGTTCGCCGCTGAGACCCCGGATTACGTGCAGGCGGCGGAGATCCTCGAGAGCTCCGAGGCTCTGGCGGGCGTCACCGCGGTGAAGGAGAAGCAGATCGTGTACATGCCCACCGACACCTACCTGAACGAAGGCATCCAGACCTACACGACGTTCCTGAACGACTTCGCCGACGCTCTCGAGCAGAGCGCGAAGAACTGAGGTTCCGCGGCGGCATCCGGGGCGCCCCGGATGCCGCCGCCCCGTCATCATGACCACGACCCACCTGACCTCGCCGCCCCGCTCCGCCGGGCGGCTCTTCGACGTCAAGCTGCTCATCGGTGTGCTCGTCGTCGCCGTCCTCCTCGTCATCTCGCTCTTCACCGGCGTCTACGACATCGCCGGCGCGGACGACGGCGCCCAGATGTTCCAGATCACGCGGGTTCCGCGCACGATCGCACTGGTGCTGGCCGGGGCCTCGATGGCGATGGCGGGCCTCGTGATGCAGCTGCTCACCCAGAACCGCTTCGTCGAGCCGACCACGACCGGCACGACGGAGTGGGCCGGTCTCGGCCTGCTCGCCGTCATGATCCTCGTGCCGCAGCCGTCCCTTCCGCTGCGCATGGCCGGAGCCGTGCTCGCGGCCTTCATCGGCACGATGGTGTTCTTCGCCTTCCTCCGCCGCGTCGCGCTCAAGTCCTCGCTCATCGTCCCGATCGTGGGCATCATGCTCGGCGCCGTGGTCGGTGCGGTCTCGACGTACCTGGCGCTCGCCACGAACTCGCTGCAGATCATCGGCGTCTGGTTCGCGGGCAGCTTCACCTCGGTGATGCGCGGACAGTACGAGATGCTCTGGATCGTCGCGATCATCGGCGTGATCGTGTTCATCGTCGCGGACCGGCTGACGATCGCCGGGCTCGGCGAGGAGATCGCCACGAACGTCGGCGTGAACTACAACCGCATCATCCTGCTCGGGACCGTCCTGATCGCGGTCACCACCGGTGTCGTCACCGTCGTCGTCGGCAACCTGCCCTTCCTGGGGCTGATCGTGCCGAACATCGTCTCGATGGTGCGCGGCGACGACCTCCGCAGCAATCTGCCCTGGGTGTGCCTGCTCGGGATCGCTATCGTCACGGTCTGCGACATCATCGGGCGCACGATCATCATGCCCTTCGAGGTCCCCGTGTCGCTGATCCTCGGCGTCGTCGGCGCCGTCGTGTTCGTCCTCCTCCTGCTCAGGCAGCGTCGACGTGGCTAGCGGGGTGCTCACGAAGGCGACCCGGGGCGATCGCGTGCGCTCGGCCGGTTCGTTCACGACTCCGCGTGCCCGCCGGCGCTACCTGATCGTGCTCGGCATCCTGACCGTGCTGGCCCTCGGTTCCGGCTTCGGACTCCTCGCGTGGGGCAACCCGATGCCGGCCGGCACCCCCGGATTCTGGCGCATCGCGCAGCACCGGGCGACCGACGTCACGGTCATGGCCCTCGTCGCGGTCGCTCAGGCCATCGCCACGGTGAGCTTCCAGACGGTCACGAACAACCGCATCATCACTCCCTCGATCATGGGGTTCGAGTCGCTCTACCGCGTCGTGCAGACATCGACCGTGTACCTGTTCGGCGTGGCAGGACTCGTGGCGATCCAAGGCGTCGGACAGTTCGCGATCCAGGTCGCCATCATGGTGGGGCTCGCCGTGGCGCTCTACGGCTGGCTGCTGTCCGGACGCTACGGCAACCTGCAGATCATGCTGCTGGTGGGGATCGTGATCGGCGGCGGACTGGGAGCCGTCGCGACGTTCATGCAGCGCCTGCTCACCCCCAGCGAGTTCGACGTGCTCGCGGCGCGGCTGTTCGGCAACGTGTCCAACGCCGATCCGTCGTACCTGCCCCTGGCGGTCCCGCTCGTCGTCGGCGCCGCGGCATTGCTGTGGCTCCGCTCCCGGCGGCTCAACCTCATGGCGCTCGGCCCCGACGCCGCCCGCTCGCTCGGGCTGGATCACCGACGGGAGCTGTTCATCGTGCTGTTCCTGGTCGCCGTGCTGATGGCGACGTCGACCGCGCTGGTCGGGCCGATGACGTTCCTCGGATTCCTCGTCGCGACGCTGGCGTACCAGTTCGCCGACACGCACGATCACCGGCTGATCTTCCCCGTGGCGGTGCTGACCGCATTCACGATCCTCGCCGGCGCCTACTTCCTCATGAAGAACGTGTTCTACGCGCAGGGCATGGTGTCGATCCTGATCGAGCTGGTCGGCGGCACCGTCTTCCTCATCGTCATCCTCAGAAAGGGCAGGCTGTGATCGCTCTCGACGGCGTCCGCCGTGACTACAGCAGCGAGGTCGGGATCGGCCCCGTCGACCTCCAGATCCCCGCCGGCGGGATCACCGCGCTCATCGGTCCCAACGGCGCCGGCAAGTCGACGCTCCTGACGATGATCGGACGCCTCAACGGCATGGATGCCGGGGCGATCGAGATCGCCGGTCTGGACGTGGCCTCCACCAAGTCGAAGGATCTGGCGAAGGTCGTCTCGATCCTCCGTCAGGAGAACCACTTCGTCACCCGGCTGACCGTGCGCCAGCTGGTCGGGTTCGGGCGTTTTCCGCATTCGAAGGGACGCCTGACCAGGGCCGACGAGGAGATCATCAGCAGCGCGATCGACTTCCTCGATCTGGGCGCTCTGGAGGGCCGGTACCTCGACGAGCTGTCCGGCGGGCAGCGGCAGCGGGCGTACGTCGCGATGGTCCTCGCGCAGGACACCGAGTTCGTGCTGCTCGACGAGCCGCTGAACAATCTCGACATGCGGCACGCCGTGCAGATGATGAAGCACCTGCGGCGCGCGGCGGAGGAACTCGGACGCACGATCGTCATCGTCCTGCACGACATCAACTTCGCGGGTCACTACGCCGACCACATCTGCGCCATGAAAGACGGCGCTGTCGTGGAGTTCGGAGCCCCGGAGGCGATCATGACCGACGACGTGCTCACGCGGGTGTTCGACACCCCCGTGCGCGTGGTCGACGGTCCATCGGGCCCGCTCGCCGTCTACTACTGATGCCGGCGGTCCCGGGGTGGGGCAGCCCTTCGACAGGCTCAGGGACCCAGGGGGGACAGGCTCAGGGGCCCTTCGACAGGCTCAGGGACCCAGGGGGACAGGCTCAGGGCCCCTTCGACAGGCTCAGGGACCCAGGGGCGGCGGGCTCAGGGCCCTTCGACAGGCTCAGGGACCCAGGGGCGACAGGCTCAGAGCTCGACGCCGTGATCCTCGTCGTTGACGCCGGCGTTGTGGCCGCGGCGCGACTCGTAGCCGAGGAACCATCCGAACCACACGATCGCAGCGAGGAGCACGCCGAGCCGCACGTTCTGGAAGATGAGCCCGATCACGACGCCGACGACGAGCAGGCCGACGGTGACGGAGATGCGCAGCGCGGTACGGGACATGGCCCCAGCATAGGCGGCGGCGTCAGCGGTCGCGATGGTCCTCCGGGGCGAGCCGGGGACCGCGGCGCGGCTCCTGCACGCCGCTGGCGAAGATGAGGCGGACGACCCGCTGCCGGTGACCTGCCCACGGGGCCAGGAGCTCGATCATCCCCGTGTCGTCGGTGCGCTTGCCCGTCAGGGCGTAGCCGACTTCGTGCGCCAGGTGGTAGTCGCCGACGCTCACCGCATCCGGGTCGCCGAGGGCGCGGATGCGGGTCTCGGCCGATGTCCAGACGCCCACGCCGGGCAGGCTCGTGAGCACCCGGTCGCGATCGACGCCGTCCGCCGCCGCATGGACGGCACGGGCGATGCGGTCGCCGCGCTCGGCGGCACGAACGATCGTCCGCGACTGCGGCGGCTCGACGCCGGCGCGGTGCCAGGCCCAGGACGGGATGCGGAACCACTGCTCCGGTGACGGCGCGGTGAACAGGGGGCGAGGGGTCGGACCGGGCGCGCGCTCTCCGTATCGGGACACGAGCCAGCGCCAGGCGCCGAAGGCCTGCATGCCCGTGACCTTCTGCTCGATGATCGCGCACGCGAGAGCATCGAACACCTCGCCGCCGCGAGTGAGGCGGAGGCCGGGGTTGCGGCGCGCTGAATCGGCGATGAGCGGATGGCGGGACGCATCGAAGCCCTCGTCGTCATCGCGGGCGCCGCACAGATCGGGCACGCGGTCGAGCGCCAGTTCCGCTCCGCGCCCCCAGGCCGTGGCCCTGACCTCCGCTCCCGTCATGCGGAGGGCGAGCGTGGCGGGGCCGAGCGCCGTGCGCATCGTGCGCCAGATGACGGGACCGTCGATGACCATGGTCGGGTCGGTTCCGCCGCGGCGGAGCATCCCGACCGTGCGCCGGAGGTCGAGGGGATGGGGAGGCCGGTAGACCGTCTCGCGCGGTGCCCCCGCGGCCGCGGCGTCGGCCGATGCGGGGTCTGCGGTGAGGGTCATGCGCCCACCCTACGCGCCGTCCCTGACACCGCCTCCGAGGATGCGGAGGGTCAGAAGCGGTCGGGCGAGGGCGTGCCGTGGCCGTAGCGGATGACGACGTCGGCGTGCCGGTCGAACCGGTAGCCGATACCGCGCACCGTGCGCACGATGTCCTCGTAGCGACCGAGCTTCGCGCGGAGGCGGCGAACGTGCACGTCGATGGTCCGCTCTCCGGGGGTCTCGTCGTCCTGCGCCTGCCAGAGGGCGGAGACGAGCTCGCTGCGCTCGATCGTCCGGCCCTCGCGAAGCACGAGGTACTGCAGGAGCTCGAACTCCTTGTACGTGAACGCCGCGGACTCGCCGTCGATCAGCACGCGCTTGCGGGAGATGTCGACGGTGACGCCGCTCTCCTCGTCGACCGTGTCCTCCTCGGCAGCCGCCTTCGTGCGGGCGATCGCGCCCGGCTCCTGCAGCGCCAGTCGGACGACGTCGAGGTCACGTCCGCCGGAGCCGTGCGGGGCGAGGGCGACCGTGGCGTGCGTCTCCGCGCCGGGCGCGAGTTCGGCGAGCGTGCGACGCAGGGCGTCGACAAGGAGGGGGAGGCTGACGCCGGCCTCGGCGGCCTTGATCTCGTCCAGGCCGACGTAAAGGGCGAAGCCGCGGGGCGAGCGCACGGCCGGGAGGTCTGCTGCTGCGGAGGGCAGGGGAGCGGCGGCGGTCTGGGTGCGGACGGCGGTGGCGGGACGCTCGAGAAGTGCGGTGTTCGACATGATGATGAAGTCCTCAGGACGTGAGCCCGGATCGAGAGGGGCTCTGATGCGTTGCGTGAATGACCGGCGGAGCCGGGAAGCGAGCAGAGGGTGGATGCTCGGTGACGCCGACCTCGCAGATCACGAGTGGTCAGGTCAGGCGGGGTGGCTGTTCGTTCAGCGACACATTCGGCAACACATGCCAACGCGACCGGGCATCATCATCCCGGCAGTCCCGTTCGCCTCCTGGGCGGACAAAGGGCGTGCGTTGGTGGTCATGGGGGGATTATGTCCGATCATGACCGCCCATGTCAAAACGACCGCGTGAGCCCCGGCGGGCGTAACGTGGGGGAGATGACGATCTCGCACACTGTCGGAGGCTTCCTCCTGACCGATGAGAAGGACGCGTCGCGGTACACGCTCATGCGCGACGGAAAGCTCGTGAGCGTCCTCGACTACCGGGACGACGGGCACACGATCGCTCTGACGCGGGCCTTCACCGTCCCGACTTTCCGGGGCAACGGCTACGCCGGGAAGGTCGTGGAGGGGGCGGTGGCCGACATCATCGAGCGCGGCGACCGCAAGGTCGACGCCGTGTGCTGGTACGTCGCGGACTGGTTCTCGGCGCACCCAGAGCATGCCGGACTGCTGCGACGTCGGTGACATCCCCCGTATGACGCACTGTTACGCCGCGCTCGCTGCGAGGATGGGCTCATGAGACTCGCCGAGGCCCTGACCGCGCGCGCCGACCTGCAGCGTCGCATCGAGCAGCTGCGCGCTCGGATCGTCGCGAACGCCCGCTTCCAGGAGGGCGAGGAGCCGGCCGAGGACGCCGCCGCGCTGATCCGGGAGGCGGAGGATTCGCTCACCGAGCTGCGCGACCTCATCCGGCGGATCAACGCCACGAACGCCCGTCTCGACCTCGGGGCGGACGGCACCATGACCGACGCGCTGGCGACGCGCGACGTGCTGCGCCTGCGGCACTCCGTGCTGACCGACGCTGCTGCCGCGGCGTCGGGCGCGAACGACCAGTTCCTGCGCCAGATGCGCTCCGAGCTGCGGCAGGTCTCGGCGCTCCCCGTCGCACGGCTGCGGGCTCAGGCCGACGCTGTCGCACAGGAGCTGCGCGAGCTGGACAACCGGATCCAGCAGGCGAACTGGTCGAACGACCTGGAGGAGGAGAGCGGGAGTCGGTAGTCACGACGGAGCGGGCACAACCCCTGCCGGAGGGGCAATTCCGGCCCTGTCGGGCGGAGGGCAGCCCGGATCCCGCATCGCGCAGCCCCGCACGCCGCACAGGTGACCGCGCACAGCGCACTTCGCATCACCGCGTGCCGATCGTCGCGACGAGGGAGGGTCAGGGGACCTTCCGCTCTTCTCCTCCCTGGCCGTGGCATGCTTCCGCGGCACGCCTCGGACGGAATGTCCGAGGTCCTTCGTACCGTGTGAACATGCGCATCCTGCACACCTCGGACTGGCACATCGGCCGGACGTTCCATGGCAACTCGACCATGGACGCCCTCGCCGAGGTCCTCGGGGCGCTCACGGAGCAGGTCCGTCGCCATGACGTCGATGTCGTGATCGTCGCCGGCGACGTGTTCGACTCGGCGACTCCGGCGGCTGCTGCGTACACGCTGCTCGGCGACGCCCTCGTCTCGCTGCACGACACCGGAGCGCGCGTCATCGTCACGAGCGGGAACCACGACTCAGCGGCCCGTCTCGGGTTCCAGTCGCGGCTGCTGCGCGACGGCATCCATGTGCTGACGGATCCGCTGGCGATCGGTCAGCCGGTCACGGTCGACGACGCGCACGGCCCCGTGCACTTCTTCGGCATCCCGTACCTCGAGCCCGCGATCGTGCGCCAGCACTGGCCTGAGGGAGACAGCGCGGGGCGTCAGCTCCGCACGCAGGCGCAGACCATGGCCCATGCGATGGAACTGGTCCGACTCGGCATGCGCGAGCACGAAGGCCGCTCGGTGGCGATCGCGCACTGCTTCACCGCGGGCGTCGACGCGACGGTGGGACTCGAGCGCGAGGTGCGGCAGGGCGGACTCGACGTGGTTCCGGTGAGCGTGTTCGACGGCCCCGATTACGTCGCCCTCGGTCACATCCACGGTCGCCAGGAGCTCAGCGACCGCGTGCGTTACGCGGGTGCTCCGCTGCACTACAGCTTCGGCGAGCAGCACAAGCCGCGCGGATCGTGGCTGGTCGACCTCGATGCCGACGGCCTCGCCTCCGTCGAGTGGATCGAACTCCCCGTGCCGCGCCGGCTCGTCACCCTCACGGGTGCTCTCGACGAGATCCTCGCTCCCGCGATGGTCGCCGAGCACGCGGACGACTGGGTGTGTGCGATCTACACCGACGCCGTGCCGCAGACCGAGCCGATGCGACGACTGCGCGAGAGCTTCCCGTTCTGCGCGATGGTGCAGCATCAGCCGGCTGTCACGACGGAAGCAGGCGAGCGTTCCTACGCGCAGCGTCTCCGGACCGCCGTGACGGACGCCGACCGGATAGAAGCCTTCCTCGAGCACGTGCGGGCGGGGAACGGGGCGACCGACACCGAGGCCGCGCTGATCCGCTCCGTGCTCGACGAGCGCGTGCGGGCGGAGGCGCTCGTCTAGATGCGCCTGCATCGCCTGGAGATCGAGGGCTTCGGACCGTTCCGGTCTCGCCAGACCGTGGACTTCGACGCGTTCGCCGACGACGGGATCTTCCTCATCGCCGGCCGCACCGGCGCAGGCAAGTCGAGCATCCTCGACGCGGTCTGCTTCGGGCTCTACGGCGGGGTCCCGCGCTACGACGGGGGAGAGAAGCGCCTGCGCAGCGATCACTGCGAGCCGGACGACATCTCCGAGGTCGTGGTCGAGTTCAGCACGCCGGCGGGCCGGTTCCGCGTGACGAGGTCTCCGGAGTATCTGCGTCCGGCGAAGCGCGGGGGAGGCATGACGAAGCAGGCTCCTGCCGTCGCTCTGGACGAATGGACCGAGACGGGCTGGGTGGGGCGCGCGGCCAGGGCCGTCGACGTCGGCAACGAGCTCGACGAGATCCTGCAGCTGAGCCGAGAGCAGTTCCTCCAGGTGATCCTGCTGGCCCAGAACCGCTTCTCGGAGTTCCTCCTGGCGGGGAGCCGCGATCGTCAGGTGCTGCTGCGCCGGCTGTTCGGCACTCAGCGGTTCGAAGACGTGCAGGCCCGCTTCGACGAGCGACGGCGCGCTGCGGAGCAGATGCTCGGCGCGCGGCTGGCGACCGTGGCCGCTCGGGTCGAGGAGGCCGAGCGCCTCGTCACCGCCGTCGAACTGTGGGGCGAAGGGACGGAGGACGAGTCGACCGGAGATGAGAAGAACGCGACGCGCGTCTTCACCACGGACGAGCGCCTCGACGCCCTTCGGCGGGCCCAGGCCCGTGCCGACTACCGCGCGGAGCGTCGAGCATCCGAGCAGGCGGAGGCGGAGCAGCGCTCCGCCGCCGCCGACGCCGCACTCGCAAAGACCCGCGAGGAGCGGCAGGCCCAGAAGGAACGCGACCGCGCACGGGTCGCTCTCGAGCAGCTGGATTCGGAGGAGCCGCAGATCGCCGAGGCGCGGGCCGAGCTCGCCGCTGCTCGCGCAGCGGAGGCGCTGCGGCCGGCCATCGCGGCGGCGGAGCGCGCCGCCGTGCTGCACGCGAAAGCGGTCGAAGACGAACGGACCGCGCGTGCCGTGTGGGACGCGTTCGGGATGTCCGTCGACGGCGACCTGGAGGAATGGGCCGCTGCCCGCACGCGGGAGAGCGGCGCGTGGGAGCGCGCCCGCGACCTGGAAGAGCAGGAGCCCGCCCTCGCGACTGCGGTGGCGGCAGCAGCGACCGCTGTCGAGGAAGCGGCGGAGCGCGTCGCGGCCGGCGAGCGCGAACGCGCCTCGCTGCCGGAGGCCACGGCGGCGCTGACGGCGGAACGCGACGAGGCTCGGCGTATCGCCGACCGAGGCGATGATCTCCGGGCAGCGGTGGACACGGCCCGGTCGCGCCGCGCGGCCGCCCGAGAGGCCGACCGTCTCCGGCAGGCGCTGGCCGTCGCGGATGCCGAGGTCGCCGAGGCCTCTGCCTCCCATGCCAGGGCGCAGACCGTTCTCGCACAGCTCCGTCAGCGGCGCGCGGACGGCATGGCGGGCGAGCTGGCATCACGCCTTGCGCCGGACACGGCATGCCCGGTGTGCGGTTCGCAGGAGCATCCGGCGCCGGCGTCGCACGCCGATCCGGTCTCGGGCGAGGACATCGAGGAGGCCGAGGCTGCTCGCGACGCGGCGGCGCAGCAGGAGCGGGAGCTCGTCGCCGCGTCCGCTGCGCTGCACGCCGAGCTCGCCGCCGCGACGGCGCGGTCCGAGGAGCGATCCGTCGAGCAGGCCGAGGCCGAGCTCGCTGACGCGGAGGAGGCGCGGGCACGCAGCCTCGCCGCCGCTGAAGAGGCCAAGGATCTCGAAGCGCGTCTGGCCGCGCTCGTCGTCCGCGCCGGAGAGATCGAGGCGGAGCGGGCGGAGGCGGCCGCCGCGCTGGCCGCGGCGCGCGAAGCCCACGCGCTGCTCCTCCAGCGCGCCGCAGATGCACAGACGCTGATCTCCGAGGCTCGCGGGGATTTCCCCTCCGTCGGGGCCCGGCTGGAGGATGCGGCGGCGAAGATCGCGGCCGCTCATGCCGTGGTCGAGGCGGTCGCCGAGACGGCGAGACGGACGCTCGCGCTCGCGGAGACCGAGAGCGAGCGGGACGCGGCGCTGGCCGACACCGCCTTCCCCGTCGTCGCCGCGGTCGAGGAATCCCTCCGGTCGCCGGCCGAGCAGGAAGCCCTCGATGCGCGCATCACGCACCATGCGGTGCAGCGCGAGAAGGAGCGCGCGATCCTGTTCGACCTGGAACTGCGGACGCTGCCGGAGGAGCCGATCGACGTGGCCCCCGCGGAGCTGGCCGCCGCCGAGGCGCGCGCGAGCTGGAAGCACGCGGTCGACGAGGCGGTGCGCTCCGCGGGTGACGCGGAGCGACTCGCCGACCTGATCCGATCCGCGGCTGCCGAGCATGCGCGCACGGCGGATGACGCCGCCGAGTTCGAGACCCTGCAGGGGCTTGCCGACACGATCGCCGGTCGGGGTGCGAACACGCGCAAGATGACGCTCGAGACGTTCGTCCTCGCAGCGGAGCTCGAGGAGATCGTGGAAGCGGCCAATCGTCGGCTCCACGACATGTCGTCGGGGCGATACCAGCTGGAGCACTCGGACGCCCTCGCCGCGCGCGGCGCGGCATCCGGTCTCGGCATCGTGGTCTTCGACGCTTTCACGGGGCAGACCCGACCGCCGCAGTCGCTGTCGGGAGGCGAGACGTTCCTGACCTCCCTCGCCCTGGCCCTCGGCCTCGCCGAGGTGGTGACGGCCCGTGCCGGCGGCATCCGTCTCGACACGCTCTTCATCGACGAGGGGTTCGGGTCCCTCGACGGCGACACGCTCGACGTCGCCATGCGCACCCTCGACGAGCTGCGCCAAGGCGGCCGCACGGTGGGCGTGATCAGTCACGTCGAGGCCATGCAGGAGCAGATCCCGGCTCAGCTCACCGTGCGGGCGCTGCCGAACGGGCCGAGCCTGATCGAGACCCGCTGACGCGGTCGTTGACGGCCGAGCCGCTCAGACCCCGTATTCGCTGCGGATGAAGTCGCGCAACTGCACGCTGCAGCGCGCCACAGCCTCGCGCCAGTCGGTCAGCGCGCCGTCCTCGGCCTGGTCCGACACGGCGCGGAAGACCCGGATCGGCACGCCGAACTGCTCGGCGACCCAGATGTAGGCGTACGTCTCCATGTCCACCAGCGCCGCGCCGGACGGGCGGATCACGGCGGTGACCTCCGCATCCTCCACGAAATGGTCGCCCGTGGCGATGAGCACACCGTCGCGCCCGGTCGAGACGCGTGCGGGGAGGGAGACGTGCTGGCCGGAGACGCCGTCGAGATCCGTGACGTCGTGCTGGAACGCCGTGCCGATCTCGTGGACGGTCGCCTCGAGCCCCGGATCGATCGCGCCCGCGGTTCCGACCACCACGATCTCGTCGTAGGTCTTCGCATCGAGCGCACGGGTGAGCGCGTACGTGGCCTGCAGCTTCCCCGGCCCGGTGACGAGCCGGTCGAAGCCCTCGAGCTCTTCCGGGAAGGCGGACAATTCGGACGCGAGCGCAGCGACGAGGAGTTTCACTGCCCCATTCTCTCAGGCCGTGGCTGGCAGGAGCATGCGAACGCCGCGGCGTCATGCCCTCGTAACGCGATCAGGGGGATACTGGTGCGAGGACAAGACCGGAGGATCACATGTCGTTGCAGAAGCAGATCTCTGAGGACCTCGGCGTCAAGGCCGAGATCGACCCCGAAGCCGAAGTGGACCGTCGAGTCGGCTTCCTCGCCGACTACCTCCGCGAGACCGGGGCCAAGGGCTTCGTGCTCGGCATCTCGGGCGGCCAGGACTCGACGCTCGCGGGGCGTCTCGCGCAGCTCGCGGTCGAACGCGTGCGTGCGGAGGGCGGCGAGGCGAAGTTCCTGGCCGTGCGTCTGCCGTACCGCGTGCAGCACGATGCGGACGACGCGGCAGCGGCCCTCGAGTTCATCGCCCCCGACTCGTCCGTCGAGGTCAACATCCAGAACGGCGTGGACGGCGTGGAGCAGGACATCGAGTTCGCCGTCACCAGTGACATCACCGATTTCAACCGCGGGAACATCAAGGCCAGGCTGCGCATGGTCACGCAGTACGCGCTCGCCGGCCACGACGGCCTGCTCGTGATCGGCACGGACCACGCGGCCGAGGCAGTGACAGGCTTCTACACGAAGTTCGGAGACGGCGCGGCCGACATCCTCCCGCTGTCCGGCCTCACCAAGCGGCAGGGTCGGTCGCTGCTCCAGTTCCTCGACGCGCCGCACCGCCTCGCCTTCAAGGTTCCCACCGCCGATCTCCTCGACGGTCAGCCGGGCCGGGCGGATGAGGACGAGCTCGGCCTGACCTACGAGCAGATCGATGACTTCCTCGAGGGCAAGGCCGTCGACCCCGAGGTCGCAGGGCTCATCGAGGCGAGGTACCTCGCGACGGAGCACAAGCGGCACCTTCCGGTCACTCCCGACGACACCTGGTGGCGTTGACCGCAACCCCCCAGGAGACGGGCCGCCGCTTCGCCCGTGTCGGATGCCGCGGATAGTGTCGAAGCATCCGAGAGAACGGGAGCATCGTGCGGATCGACACTCAGGCGCAGCGCGTCATCTGGAGCGCCAGCGACCTCAAGGCGGCCGCCGAATGCGAGTTCGCCTGGTGCCGGGCGATCGACGCGAAGCTGGGCAGGGTGCCGGCGGTGGAGGAGCCGGAGGACGCGACGCTGAAGCGCGCCGCAGAGCTCGGCGATGTCCACGAACGCAACGTCCTCGCCCGCTACCTCTCCGACCTCGGCGACGAGCGGGTGCACCGCATCGACAAGGTGTCATCGAGTGACGCCGCAGCCCTCGCCGCCGCCGTCGAAGAGACCATCGCCGCCCTGCGCTCGGACGCGCTCGTGGTGTTCCAGGCCGCTTTCGCGACGGAGGAGTTCGTCGGGTTCGCGGACTTCCTGCGCAAAGACGTGGATGGCCGCTGGCGGGTGCAGGACTCCAAGCTCGCCCGCAAAGCTCGTGTCACGGCGCTCATGCAGTTGGCGGCATACGTCGATCAGCTCGACCGGTTGGGCATCCCGAGATCCGATGAGGTCGACCTGATCCTCGGCGACGGATCGATCAGCACGCATGACGTGGACGACCTGCTCCCGCTGTTCCGGGTGCGTCGAGCGCGACTGCGCGCGCTCATCGCCGACCGCGCGATCGCCGACGGCAGGGCAGGCGCCCCACTCGCCTGGGGAGACGACCGTGGCGACCTGCAGGTCGTGGCGTGCGGACGCTGCGCCACCTGCGAAGAGCAGGTGATCGCCCACCGCGATCTGCTGATGGTCGCCCGGATGCGCCCGGTGCAGCGCGCGCGACTGCGTGCGGCCGGTGTCGACACGATCGATGACCTGGCTGCCGCGTCGACTCCGCCCGAGGGCATGAACGTCGACACATTCGAGAACCTTCGGGCTCAGGCTCGACTGCAGCTCCGAGCCGACGCGGAGGGAGTGCCGACCTACGAGGTGCATTACGCTCCGGCGATCCACACTCTTCCGGTGCCCAGCCACGGCGACATCTTCTTCGACTTCGAGGGCGATCCCCTCTACACGGAGCCCGCCGCAGACGGTGAGGCCCAGTGGGGAATCGACTACCTGTTCGGCTGGGTCGACAACGCCGATCAGTATTCCGCGCTGTGGGCGCACACGTTCGCGGACGAGAAGCAGGCGCTGGAGGACTTCCTCGACTTCGTGAAGCTGCGCCGGGCCGCGCACCCCGGCATGCACATCTACCACTACGCCCCGTACGAGACTTCGCACCTGGTCGCCATGGCCGCGCGTCACGGCGTGCGGGAGGGAGAGGTCGACCGACTGCTGCGCGAGGGCGTGTTCGTCGATCTGTATCCGCTCGTGCTGAGGACCGTGCGCGTCGGATCACGGTCGTACTCGATCAAGAAGCTCGAGCCGCTCTACATGGGCGCCGACGTGCGCACCAGCGACGTGCAGAAGGGCGACGACTCGATCGTGCAGTACGTCGCCGCCCGCGAGCTGGCGGCGGCGGGGGAGGACGCGGAGGCCGACGCCGTGCTCGCGGACCTCGCCGACTACAACCGCTACGACTGCGTGTCGACACGACGACTGCGCAACTGGCTCATCGACATCGCGCGGGAGAAGGGCGTCGCCCCTGCCCCGCCCGATGCCGCCGACGAGGTGATCTACGAGCCGTCACCGCGGTCGGTGGCACTGCTCGCGGACGCGGAGCGCGACAGGGAGGCAGGCGGCGACGGACTCGTCCATCGTCTCGCGGCCGCCGCGATCGACTACTTCCCCCGGGAGTCGAAGAGCTTCTGGGTCTCGCACTTCCAGCGCCTGCGCGAGCCGGTGACGATGTGGGACGGCACGCGTGATGTCGTCCGCGTCGATGCACCATCGTCGACGGTCCGTCGGGAGTGGAGCATCGGGGAGGGGCGTCGGGTGATGTCTCGCGACATCGAGATCCGCGGCGAGGTCTCGCCGGGCACCACTCTCGGCGCGGGGTCGCAGCCTTTCGCGCTGTACGGCGTCCCCGCTCCGTTCGACACCGAGGTGCCGTCGCGCGCGGTCCACGTCCCGCATACCGTGACCGTCACCGAGGTGCTCGACGACGGCTACCTGGTCACCGAATCGGCGGTGCAGGGACAGACCTGGGACGAGCTTCCGCTCGCGCTCACCCCCGCGGCGCCACCTCGCGTGGCCTCGCTGCAGGGGGCGATCGACGAATGGGCCGACGCTGTGCATGACGCGGCCCCCGGCTTCCCGCACGACGCCGCGACAGACATCCTGCGCCGCATCCCGCCGCGAACGGTGTCCGGTGCCGGACTGCCCTCCGCCGACGAGGACGCGATCGATGCGATCGTCCGGGGCATCCTCGATCTCGACCGCAGCTACCTCGCCGTGCAGGGTCCTCCCGGAACCGGCAAGACCTACACGGGCTCGCGGGTCATCGCCCGGCTCGTCACTGAGCACGGATTCAAGATCGGGGTGGTCGCGCAGTCGCACGCCATCATCGAGACGCTCCTCGCGCGGGTCGTCGACGACGGGGTGCCGCCCGCTCAGGTGGCGAAGGCGCCCAAGGACCCCGATGCCGAGACTCCCTACACGACGATTCCGAAGAACGGCATGGCGTCATTCCTCGGGGAGCACGCCGACGAGGGTGCGGTCGTCGGCGGCACGGCGTGGGACTTCAGCAACACGCAGCGGGTCGATCGCGCCGGCCTCGACCTGCTGGTGATCGATGAGGCGGGCCAGTTCTCGCTCGCCTCGACGATCGCCGTCGCCGCCGGGGCGAAGCGGCTCCTCCTCCTCGGGGATCCTCAGCAGCTTCCGCAGGTGAGCCAGGGGGCTCACCCGGAGCCGGTGGACACGTCGGCCCTCGGCTGGGTCATGGACGGCGACCCGGTGGTGCGGCCGGAGTACGGCTACTTCCTGGCCCGCTCCTGGCGGATGCACCCGTTCGTGGCAGCACCGGTGTCGAAGCTCGCCTACGCGGGACAGCTCGCCTCCGCGCCAGGCACCGACCTCCGAGCGGTCGACGGCATCGATCCCGGCCTGCACGTGGTGCCGCTCCGGCACCGCGGCAATGCCACGCAGTCGGCCGAGGAGGCGGCCGAGGTCGTCCGGCGGGTCCGCGATCTGGTCGGACGCACCTTCACGGACAACGACGCGCTCCGTTCGCGTCGACCGCTCGCCGCGAGCGACATCATCGTGGTCACGCCGTACAACGCACAACGTCAGCTCGTGCTCGATGCGCTCTCCGAGGCGGGGTTCCCCGACGTCCCCGTGGGCACGGTCGACAACTTCCAGGGCAAAGAGGCCGTCGTCTCGATCACCTCCCTGGCCGCCTCGAGCGGCCGGGACGCCCCGCGCGGTCCGGAGTTCCTGCTGCTGCAGAACCGCCTCAACGTGGCCATCTCCCGCGCGCAGGTCGTCGCGTACCTGATCCACTCGCCGGCGCTGCTCGACGACCTCCCGTACACGCCCGAGGGAGTCGCCCGCCTGAGTGCCTTCGCGACACTGGTCGGTGCGGGGGACGACGCGCCGAGCGCCGCCGCGTCCGCCGTCGCGCGGGCGGAGGAGACGCAGAATGTCGGCGCCTGACGGCCACGCACACAGCGACCCGGACGCGCACAGCGCGGAAGAGATCCTGCGCGCCGCCGCGGCCTGGGTGTGGTTCCCGCGCGGCAGCGTGCACGAACGCGAGGAGCTGCTGCTCGTGCGGGATCCGGAGAGGTTCGGCGGCGGTGTGCGTGCATCGCAGGTCGACTCCGCGCTCGATGCGCCGACCGTCGTGGATCATGCCCTGGCGCGCACGAGGGCCTGGGGTGCGGCGCGGTTCACGTTCTGGACGAACCCCGCCGATCGCCCGGACCTCGAGGACGAGCTGCGTCGGCGCGGAGCGGAGCACGTCGACACCGTGGCGGTGTTCGCGCGTCCGGTCGACGGTGCCGACATCGACCTCTCCGCCGACGTGACGGTCGAGGTCGTGCGCACGCTCGAGCAGGTCCGCGAGGTCGACGCGGTCAACGTCCCGGTGTGGCAGCAGCAGCCCCTCGATGAAGAGGGTCTGCGCACGGAGTTCGCCGAGGTGGCCGCTGCTCTGCAGGCGCGAGAGGGGTTCCGCGTGCTCGGCCGGATCGGCGGTCGAGCGGTCAGCACCGCGGGATGCTCGATCGACGAGGGCTTCGTCCGACTCTGGGGAGCCTCGACGCTCGAGTCGGATCGCGGCCGTGGCGCCTACCGCGCCGTCCTCGCCGAACGGCTGAGACGGAGTGGCGAATGGGGAGCACGCACGGCGCTGGTGAAAGGACGGGTCTCCACGTCCGCGCCGATCCTGGCTCGAGCGGGGTTCACGCACTACGGCGACGAACGCGCTTACCGGCTCACGCTCTGAGACGAGCGCGCACCGGGGTCAGACGGTGCCGTAGAGCCGGTCTCCGGCGTCGCCGAGACCGGGCACGATGTAGCCCTTGTCGTTGAGGCGCTCGTCCAGGGCTCCCAGGACGAGGGTGACATCGCGGTCGCCGGCCATCGCCTCGATCGCCGCGACGCCCTCCGGGGTGCCGAGCAGGCAGATCGCCGTCACGTCCTTCGCGCCGCGGTCGAACAGGAACTGGATGGCCGCGGCGAGCGAGCCACCGGTGGCGAGCATCGGATCGATCGCGAAGCACTGGCGGTCGCTCAGATCGTCGGGCAGCCGCTCGGCGTAGGTCGTCGGCTCGAACGTCGTCTCATCGCGCACCATCCCGAGGAATCCGACCTCCGCGGTCGGCAGCAGCTTCACGAGACCCTCGAGCATGCCGAGGCCCGCACGGAGGATGGGGACGACGATGGGCCGCGGCTCGGAGATCTTCACGCCCATCGTGGTCGTCACCGGAGTGGTGATCTCGACGGGGCTGACCTTCACGTTGCGGGTGGCCTCATAGGCGAGCAGTGTCACGAGCTCCTCGGTGAGCTGCCGGAAGACCGGTGACGGAGTCCGCGCGTCGCGCAGCACCGAGAGCTTGTGGGTGATGAGAGGGTGGTCGGCGACGTGAACACGCATGGATACAGGGTAATGCGCCGCCGGGGCGCACACGACATCGGACCGCCGGCCGGGGGCGGCGGCTGTCGTAGGCTCGAGCCATGACCGCCGCCGACGACTCCGCGATGCGCCGTGCGCTCGCGCTCGCCGAAGAGGCGGCAGCGGCGTCGGAGATCCCGGTCGGCGCGGTGGTCGTCGACGCCGAGGGACGCGTCATCGCCGAGGGGCGCAACACCCGTGAGGCGACCCATGACCCCACAGGACATGCCGAGATCGAGGCCCTGCGCGGCGCCGCGGCGTCGATCGGATCCTGGAATCTCGAGGGTCACACCCTGGTGGTGACGCTCGAGCCGTGCATCATGTGCGCGGGAGCGATCCTGCAGGCGCGGATCGGGCGGGTGGTCTTCGGCGCGTGGGACGACAAGGCGGGGGCGGCGGGATCCATGTACGACGTGCTGCGCGACCGACGGCTCCCGTACCGCGCCGAGGTGATCGGCGGCGTGGACGCCGACGCGTCGACCGCACTCCTGCGCGCGTTCTTCGAACAGCGTCGTTGAGGGTGCTGCGAACCGGACCTCAGCCCTCGACGGTCGACCAGACCACGTCCACGAGGCACAGCCCGTCCTCGGTCGTCCGGTAGAACACGTCGCCGGGGAACTGCTCGCCCGCCGTCACCCTCTCCGCGCCCAGCGACAGGTTGATGCTCCAGTCCGGCTCGTGGGCCGCCTGGTCCGGCCAGTGCTCGGCGACGAACCTCCCGGGCTCCTCGGCGGACAGGCCCTCCCAGTCGGCGGGCTCCCCTAGCTCGGGGTCGTGGCCCTCGCACACAAAGGAGTCGGCATCGCCGGCGACGGCCAGGTCTACCAGACGCTCGGTCGTGCGGATGACCTCCGCGCCGTCCGCGCCCCAGAGCAGGGCGTCCGGGACGCAGGCCGAGAGGACGAGGGTCAGGCACGCGGCCGGGCCCACGGCTGCGACCCGCCTCGACCGCGTCATCGTCAGTCCGAGGACTTCAGGACGAAGACGTCCGTCGAGGGCTCCGGGTCGATCGCCGGCCGGTAGATGTCGGGCTCGATGTACACGATGCGGGCGACCGGTACCGCTTCCCGGATCCTCGCCTCGATCGCATCGATGTCGTCGGCGACCTCGCGCAGCGGCTTGTCGGCGTTGAGGGCGATCTTCGCGGCGACCATGAGCTCGTCCGGTCCGAGATAGAGCGTCTTCATGTGGATGATCTTCTCGATCTCGTCACCCGCCGTGATGGCGTCGACGATGCGATCGTGGTCGGCCGGGGTCGCCCCTTCGCCCACCAGCAGGCTCTTCGTCTCCACTCCCAGCACGATCGCGATCAGCACCAGCAGCACACCGATCATCACGGTGCCGAGGGCGTCGAACACCGGGTTTCCGGTGATGAGGGTGAGACCGACGCCGAGCAGGGCGAATGTCAGACCCGTGAGGGCCCCGACATCTTCGAGCAGCACGACGGGAAGCTCCGGAGCTTTCGACCGGCGCACGAACGACACCCAGGACTGGTCCTTCTCGCGCACGAGATTGCTCTCGCGGACCGCGGTGCGCAAGGAGAACGACTCCAGGCCGATCGCGATCACCAGGACGACCAGCGGCAGCCACCACCAGGTCTTGTCGAGCTCGTGGGGGTTCGTGAGTTTCTCCACGCCCTCGTAGATCGCGAACAGGCCACCGACGGAGAAGAGGATGATCGACACGACGAACGCGTAGACGTAGCGCTCGCGGCCGTAGCCGAACGGGTGCGCGCGGTCCGCTCCACGACGTGCCTTGCGTCCGCCGAGCATCAGGAGGAGCTGGTTGCCCGAGTCGGCGACCGAGTGGATCGCCTCGGCCAGCATCGACGCGGACCCGGACAGAGCCCACGCGACGAACTTCGCGAGCGCGATCCCCATGTTCGCCAGGAACGCCGCGACGATGGCCTTGTTGCCTCCTGATGCACTCATGCGTCGAGTCTAGAACTGCCCGCCCGCGGATGCCGGAGTGCCCGCCGTAGGATGACGACATGGCTGACTCGCTTCCCTCCCTCGCGTTCCTCGGTGCCGGATCGATGGGCGGTTCGATCCTGCGGGGCGTCGTCGCCTCGGGCATCCACGTCGACGGCGGGATCACCGCGACGAATCGGACGACGGAGAAGGCGGAGGCGTTCCAGGGCCTGGCCGGCGTCACCAGCATCGCGCTCTCGGATCGTCCTGACGGCAATGCGGAGGCCGTCGCCGGGGCGCGCATCGTCCTGGTCGGAGTGAAGCCGGCGATGGTGCCCGACCTCCTCCGGGAGATCGCCCCGCACCTCGCTGCCGACACGATCGTGGTCAGCGTGGCCGCCGGGGTCACGCTTCAGACGTTCGCGGACGTGCTCGGCGCGGATGCGCGCGTCATCCGGTCCATGCCCAACACCCCCTCGACCGTGCGCAAGGGCGTCACCGGACTCGCCGCCGGAACGGCTGCCACCGCGGACGACCTCGCCCTCGTCCGTCGCCTGTTCCAGACGGTCGGAGCGGTGGTGGAGGTGCCGGAGTCGCAGATCGACGCGCTGTCGACGATCTCCGGGTCCGGTCCCGCCTACGTGTATCTGCTGATCGAGGAGTTCACGAAGGCGGCCGTGGACATGGGCTTCCAAGAGTCGGACGCGCGGCTCATGGTCGAGCAGACCTTCATCGGGGCGACCGCCCTGCTCGAGGACTCGGGCGAGGAGCCGGCCGAGCTGCGCCGCCGCGTCACGAGTCCGAAGGGCACCACGGAGCGCGCCGTCGCGGTGCTGCAGGACGCGCATCTCGACCGGACCTTCGCCGACGCCGCCGCGGCCGCGCTCGCCCGGGCGCGGGAGCTCGCCGTCGGAGCCTGAGCATGCGGCTGCGGTTCGAGGGCGTGATCTGGTACTGGCGAGGGCCGGCACCGTTCCATTTCGTCACCGTGCCGCCGGTCGAGAGCGAGATGATCCACGATGTCGCGTCGGTCGTGACGTACGGGTGGGGGATGATCCCCGCGTCCGTCACGATCGGTGACACGACGGTGACCACGGCGCTCTGGCCGAAGGACGGCGGATACATCGTCCCGATCAAGAAGGCGCTCCAGGACCGCGAGGGTCTCGGCGTCGACGACGAGGTCCACCTCATCCTCGACATCGACGTCTGAGTCGCCGCGTCGCGCCAGGCCATCCCCCGGGAACAGGCGCTTCTACTGAAATGCTGCCTGTTCTCCCGCGATTGCCTGTTCTCGCGCGCACGCCTGTTCTCGCGCGCACGCCTGTTCTCGCACGCACGCCTGTTCCCGCGTGGGCGGGATCAGGCCGTCCAGCGGGAACAGGCAGTTCTGCTGAAATGCTGCCTGTTCTCCCGCGATTGCCTGTTGCCGCGTGGGCTGCTCCCGCGATTGCCTGTTCTCGCGTGAGTGCCTGTTGCCGCGTGGGCGGGCGGGTCAGCTCTCGCTGGAGACCTCCGCGAGCACTTCCGGCCAGCGACGGTCGAGGAGGCGTCCGCCGAGGACGGCGCCTCCCCATAGGGCGAGAGCGCCGATCGCGAGGCCGAGCACGAGGCTCACCCAGCCGAGCGCGGGGTTCCAGATCGCGGCGATCGCGAACCCGAGGGCGGGAGCTCCCAGGATGAGCGTGATCGGCGACATGATCATCATCGCGAGAAGGGACTGCACACCGCCCGCCGAGCCCCGACCGAAGGGATTGGCTTCCGGGGCGGGAGCGCGTCCCGGAAGGAAACCGCCGACCCACGCGCCCGATCCGGCCGCGATCGCCGTGAGCCCGAGCGCGGCGCCGAGGCTCGCCGGCAGCAGGTCGAGCCGGCCGGCCAGGAGACATGTCGCCACGCACAGCACGGCGGTGACCGGGACGGCGAGGAGGCCGAATCCGAGCAGTCGTCCCGCTCTGTCCGCGGTACCGCGCACGCCGGTGATGACGTGCAGGGCGACGGCGTCGTTGTCATAGGCGATCGACATCTGCACGATGGAGCCCGCGAGGAGCGCGTTGATCGCGGGGATGAGGGTGACGGCCGGCCCGAACCCGATGGCCTCGTCCTGGAGCCCGTTCATGACCGCGATGCCGACGAAGATCGCCGGAAGCAGCAGCATCATCACGATGTTGACGAGCTGTCGCGGGTCGCGGCGGTAGTAGCGCAGGGAGCGGGCGGCGACGGCCCCCACCGGATTCGCCGGGAGCATCCGGTCGAGCACTCCGCCCGACCGGACGCGACCCCCGCCGCTGCTCTGGATCGGAGCGACCAGCCGCGCAGCCAGCAGCCGCTGAGCGAGCAGCCACAGCACCGCGACGGTCGCGACGGCGATCAGCAGACGCAGGCCGGCGATGAGGAGGTCTCCGCCGGCGATGGCTGCCGGGACGCCGAACACGGCGCCCACCGGCGTCCATGCGACGACGTCGGCGACCGTGCCGAAGGCCCCTCCCACGTCGGTCACGGTGGTGAGCGCGCCGATCCCCAGGTTGAGCAGCAGCCCGGAGGAGGCCGCGAGCAGCACGCCGAGCGTCACCACGAGGTCACGGGTGCTGCGGCGCGCCAGCCATCGTCCGAGCAGTCCGCTCACGACGCGGGCGCCGAGCACGCACGTGGCGACCGCCAGCGGGATCGTGATCACGGCGACGAGCAGCGCCGGCAGGCTCACGGACCAGCCGAGGAGCATCAGCACGAGCGCGGTGGTCGTGCCGATGCCGCCGATCGTGGTGGCTGCGGCGACCGTGAGGCCCGGCAGCAGGGACCGCGCGGTCACGGGCAGCAGCGCGAACCGCTCGGGTGCGAGGGAGTCGTCGGCGCTGACCAGGATCGAGCCGATCCACCACCCGAGCACGATCACGGCGCCCGTCAGGACGAGCGCGGTCACCGCGGCATCGGGAGCGGCGAAGCGCAGGGCCACGAGACCCGCGGAGAGCGCGGCGAGGAAGCCGAGCGCGATCAGCCCGGTGAGGATCAGCGTGACGATCATCCACGGATTGCGGCCGAGCTGGTGACGCAGCTGCCGCCACCGCAGACCTACGAGGAGCGCAACCATGCGAGCGTCTCCGTTCCCAGGTCGTGTGCGCCGACGAGCGCGAGGAACCGCTGCTGCAGCGACATCCCCGCACGGACCTCGTCCAGGGGGCCGTGGGCGAGCAGGCGTCCTTCCGCGACGATGGCGACCCGGTCGCACAGCGACTCCACGAGCTCCATCACATGGCTCGACAGCACCACGGTGCCGCCGTTGTCCACGAAGGAGCGCAGGATCTGGCGGATCGTCTCGCCGGAGACCGGGTCGACCGCCTCGAGGGGCTCGTCGAGGATGAGCAGCCGGGGCGCGTGGATGAGCGCGCACGCGAGCCCGATCTTCTTCCGCATGCCGGCGGAGTAGTCGACGACGAGCGTGTCCTGCGCGTCGGACAGTCCCAGCGCGTCGAGCAGGTCGCCGCTGCGAGAGACGACCTCGGCCTCTGGCATGCCCCGGAGCAGCCCGGTGTAGCGGAGCAGCTCCGCCCCGGTGAGGCGGTCGAGCATGCGGATGCCGTCCGGCAGCACGCCCATGCGGGCCTTCGCTTCGGCGGGGTCCTGCCAGACATCCGCCCCGAGCACCCACGCCGTGCCGGCGTCAGGACGCAGCAGACCGGTGGTCATGGCGAGCGTCGTCGTCTTGCCGGCGCCGTTGGGTCCGAGCAGCCCGAGCATGGATCCGGCGGGGACGTCGAGGGACAGGTCGTCGACGGCGACCTTCTGCCCGAACTGCTTGCGGAGCCCGCGGAGGGCGAGGACGGGAGGAGCCGCTGTGCGGTCGGTCATGGCTCCCATCCCACCACGGCGGTGAGGGTCGGCGCATCCGCCGCGAGGGGGACGGGGGAGTGTCGCCGCGCGTCAGCGGTCGAGGCCGGCGAAGCGCTCGATGTCGCTGTTGGTACCCGACACGATGATGAGGTCGTGGTTGGTGACGATCGTGTTCGCCTCGGCATAGCGGAACGGCTTGCCCGGACTCTTCACGCCCACCACGGTGACCTTGTACTTCGACCGGACGCCGGATTCGTTGAGGCCGACGCCGCGGATGAACTTCGGCGGGTACATCTTCGCGAGCACGAAGTCGTCGTCGAAGCGGATGAAGTCGAGCATGCGCCCGCTCACCAGGTGCGCGACGCGTTCTCCGGCCTCGCGCTCCGGGTAGATGACGTGGTTCGCGCCGACGCGGGCGAGGATCTTGCCGTGCGACTGCGAGACCGCCTTCGCCCAGATCTGCGGCACCTTCAGATCGACGAGGTTCGCGGTGATCAGCACCGAGGCCTCGATCGACGAGCCGACCGCGACGACGGCGACCTGGAAGTCCTGTGCGCCGATCTGGCGCAGGGCGTCGATGTTCCTGGCGTCGGCCTGCACGGTGTGAGTGACGCGGTCGGACCACTTCTGCACGAGCTCGAGGTTGTCGTCGATCGCGAGAACCTCGCGGTCGAGGCGGTCGAGCTCTCCGGCGCAGGCAGCACCGAACCGGCCGAGACCGATGACGAGGACGGGAGCGTCGCCCCGGAGGACTTCAACCAACGATCGGCCTTTCCACGGGCAGTGAGTAGTACTGCGTGCGCGATGTCGCGGCGACCGCCGCGGCGAGTGTCACTGTACCAACGCGGCCCATGAAGATGGTCGCGGCCATGACGTAGGAGGCGGAATCCGGAAGCTCTCCGGTGAGGCCCGTCGACAGGCCCACCGTGCCGAACGCGGAGATCACATCGAAGAGCACATGGCTGATGTCGGCTTTGGTGATCTGCGAGATCACGATGGTGGACAGCGCCACGATGGTGGCGCCCCAGGCGACGACGCTGAGGGCGACGCGCTGCACGTCGCTGGGGATGCGGCGTCCGAAGGCCTCCACCGACTGGCGGCCCTTCGCCTCCGACCACACTGCGATCGCGAGCACGGCCAGAGTCGTGACCTTGATGCCGCCCGCGGTCGACGCCGAGCCGCCGCCGACGAACATGAGCATGCTCGCGGCGAGGAGCGACGACCCGTTCAGATCGTCCATCTCGATGACGTTGAAGCCGCCCGACCGCGTCATGGCCGAGAGGAAGAACGCCTGGAAGGTCGTGTCGGCGGCGTCCATCGAGCCGAACGTCTTGGGGTTGTCGAACTCGAGGATGACGAAGACCGCCGCGCCCAGGATGAACAGCAGCACCGTCGTGACGATCGTGAGCTTGGAGTGCAGCGACCAGCGCTTCACATGCCAGACGTGCTTGGCGAGCGTGTAGATGACCGGGAACCCGATGCTGCCGAGGAAGACGCCCACCATGAGCAGAGACAGCACGAGATAGTCGTCGGCGAACACCGCGACGCCGCCGTCGTTGGGCGCGAAGCCGGTGTTCGTGAACGCCATCGCGGCGAAGTACGGCGCCTCCCAGAGGGCGGCGATGGCGTCGACACCGGCCATCACCAGCGCCGGATAGAGCAGCGCCGCGAGGGAGGCTTCGATGATCAGCGCGGACACGGCGACCGTGGTGAGCAGCTGGCCCACCTCGCCGAGCCGCACGGTCTGGCTCTCGTTCACGACGCCGCCGTGTGCCCGGAGCGGGTTCGTGTCGCCGGCGGCCATCAGCTTGGCCCGCAGTCCCAGTCGCTTGGAGATGAGCATGCCCATCAGCGAGGCGAGGGTCAGCACCCCGAGCGCGCCGATGTTGACGCCGATGAACACCAGCACGTGTCCGAACGGCGACCAGTGGTTGGCCATGTCGACCGTCGCGAGGCCCGTGACGCAGATCGTGGAGACGGCCGTGAAGAGGGCGTCGCTCAGGGGGGTGACGGTGCGATCGGCAGAGGCGATCGGCAGTGAGAACAGCACCGTGAAGACCAGGATCAGCAGCGCGAACACGGCGATCGCGAACCGGGACGGCGATGACGTGACCAGGTGCTTGAACCATCCGCCCGCACCGGGGAGACGGTGCCCGGGGGACGACGCCGAAACGATGCCCGACATCATCGCCCCCTCCGTTTCCTGCCTCCACCGCACCTGCGGTCGCACGGCGCCAGTCGCCGAGCCTTCGTCATGGTACTCCGTGGCGGGGACGACTACCCTGAACTCATGACGGACATCTTCGACGTGATCGCGGACGGTACGAGGCGAGACATCCTCCAGCTCCTCCTGCGGCGCACGTCCGAAGGCGAGACCGGCACCAGTGTCAGCCAGATCGTGGCCGATCTGGGGATCAGCCAGCCCACGGTGTCCAAGCATCTGAAGGTGCTCCGCGACGCCGAGCTGGTCACGGTGCGCGAAGACGGGCAGCGCCGGTTCTACAGCCTCGCGGTCGAGCCGCTCGAGGTCGTGGACGACTGGCTCGTCCCGTTCCTGGTCGACGCCTTCGGCGATGACGCCCCGGACATCCAGTACCCCGGAGCGCCCCTGCCGGACGGCGCGGCGCACGCCGCCGAGGTCGTCGGGCGCGCCGCGGCCTCCGCCAAGCACGTCGTCGCGTCGGCCCTCAAGCGTCTGGGAGCCTGAAGCTCCGCGGACTCAGCGGCGGGCGGCCTTGCGGCGGAACAGCCAGGCACCCCATGTCACCGCGACCAGCAGGATCGCGAGGCACCAGCCGATCGCCCACCAGGCTTCGCCGCCCAGGGGTGCGTCGGTGAGGAGTCCGCGGATCGTCTCGACGATGGGAGTGATCGGCTGATGCGCCGCCACCGGCTGCAGCCAATCCGGCATGCTCGCCACGGGGACGAAGGCGCTCGACAGGTAGGGGAGGAACAGCAGGATGAATCCGTACCCGTTCGCGCCCTCCGGGCTCCCCGCGGCCAATCCGATCGCCGCGAACAGGTACGTGATCGCGAGGATGTACAGAGCGATGAGCCCGGTCAGCGCGATCCACTCGAGCGGCGTCGCACGGGGGCGGAAGCCGACGAGGATGCCCACCCCGATCACGATGGCGGTCGCGATGAGGTTCCGCAGCACGCTGGCCACGACATGGCCTGTCAGCACGGCTCCGGCGCGGACCGGCATGGTGCGGAACCGGTCGATGATGCCGGTGCGCATGTCGTTCGCGACGTAGACCGCTGTCGAGGAGGCGCCGAATCCCGCGCACGTGAGGATGATGCCAGGGACCACGTAGTCGACGTACGCCCCGGAGGGGTCGATCGCTCCGCCGAACACCCAGGTGAACATGAGCATGAGCATCACGGGCAGCAGGATGGCCATCAGCAGCGACTCCCCGTCACGGAGCGAGTGGCGAAGGCTGCGGCCCACGAACACGGACTCGGCGGTGAGGCCGCGCAGCCGCGGGCGGGGAGAGGCGGATGCCGGGGCGGTGCGCGGCGCCGCGAGGGTGGCGTTCATGCGAGCTCCTTCTCGGTGCGGTTCGGGGCGGTGGGGGCGGTGACGGCGAGGAACACGTCATCCAGGGTCGGACGGCGCAGCGCGACGATGCCGTCCTCCCCGTCTTCGTCGAGCAGGTCGAGCGCCCGGCGGAGGCCGGCGACGCTGCCGTCGGTGGGGATCTCCCGCCGGATCTCGCCGTGGTCGTCCAGGAGTTCGACGGTGTCGCCGCCCACGCGGGCCTTCAGCTCGGCCGGCGTCCCCATCGCGGCGATCCTGCCGTCGTGCAGCACGGCGATGCGGTCGGCGAGCTGGTCGGCCTCCTCCAGGTACTGGGTCGTGAGGAAGACGGTCGTGCCCGTGTCCGCGAGCATGCGGATGATGTCCCACAGCGCGCGGCGACTCCGGGTGTCGAGTCCGGTGGTCGGCTCGTCGAGGAAGAGCACCTCTGGCGTCACGACGAAGCTGAGGGCGAGGTCGAGTCGGCGCCGCATCCCTCCGGAGAATGTGCGCACGGCGCGCGATGCCGCATCGACCAGGTCGAACTGGGCGATCAGCGCGGCGGCGCGACGCTTCGCGGCGGCGCGTCCGAGTCCCGCGAGACGCGCGAACATGACCACGTTCTCGGTGGCGGTCAGCGCATCGTCCACGGCAGCGGACTGGCCGGTCAGGCTGATCCGACGTCGCACCTCGATCGGCTGATCGCGGACGTCCCACCCGGCGACCAGCGCGGAGCCGGCATCGGGGGACGTGAGCGTCGTCAGGATATTGATGGTCGTCGTCTTCCCGGCGCCGTTCGGGCCGAGGAGGGCGAAGACCTCGCCCCTGGCGACCGTGAAGTCGAGATCGTCGATGACCGTCTTGCGGGTGAACGCCTTGTTCAGGCCGCGCACTTCGATGGCTGTCTCCATCGCGGAACCTTTCTGTGTATGACAAAAACTGTGTATGAGCAACGCAACTGTGTATGACGGTAACACACTGTTTAGAAGATAAACAGAAGTAGAATGAAGCCATGACCGACACCGAGCTCCCGGAGCTGCCTCGGGGCATCGCCCTCGCGTGGGGCGTCGCGGCGAATCCGCAGCGCGGACCCAAGCGCGAGATGAGCGTGGAGAAGATCGTCGAAGCGGCCGTCGAGCTCGCCGACGCAGAGGGGATCGGCGCCGTGTCGATGGCGGCCGTCGCCTCGCGCCTCGGCTTCACCCCGATGTCCCTCTATCGATACGTGACCGCGAAGGACGACCTCCTCCTCCTGATGCAGGAGGAGGCGACCGGCCTCCCGCCCGCGCGCCTGATGGAGGCGGAGGGGTGGCGCGCGAAGCTCATGGCGCTCTACCAGGAGCAGGTGCAGCTGTACCTGCGGCACCCCTGGATGCTCTCCCTGCCGATCACCGGTTCGCCGATCACGCCGAACAGCTCGGCATGGCTGGACGCCGGACTCGCGGCGCTCGAGGACACAGCGCTCTCAGCCGAAGAGCGGATGGCGACCGCCCTTGCGGTCACGGGCCACGCGCGCTGGTGCGGGATCGTGCAGGCGGGGTACACCGAGCAGTCGCGGGGGAGCGGTCTCGCACCGGAAGAGGTCGCGGCCCGCGAGGCGTCGCTGTTCGATCGGGTCATCACGGCGGCCGAGTTCCCCGCCCTCCGGCGCGCGATCGAGGACCAGGTCTTCCTCTCCGAGGCCGACCCGTTCCGGTTCGCGGTGGAGCGGACCCTGGACGGCGTCGCCGCCTACATCGCGGCGCTCGACCGCGGCGAGCCCCATGCCGAACCGTCGGAGTGGATCACCCTCGATCCGGCGGAGATCGCCGGCGATCGGCGCCTCAAAGAGGCGCAGAAGGCGGTGCGGGAGGCGGAGAAGACCCTGCGCGCGGCGCGCAAGGTCGAGCGCCAGGCGCTGATCGACGCCAGGGAGAGGCTGGCACGGGCCAGGAAGTCGGGCTGATCGCCCCGCGCGCCCTCGGTGTTCGCCATGATGTGGAGATGACTGCCGAATACCGAGCGCACTTCGACTTCTCGATCGTCTTCGCCAACGGCGGAGGTATGAGCGGAGACGGATTCCGACTCGACCTTCCCGGGCACGATGTCTCCGAAGAGGACGTCGCCGCCCTGCTCGTCCGCCACCTCGGGCTCGCGCTCGTGAGCGAGGTCGCGCTCACCGACCTGAGGATCGTGGAGGAGCCGCACCGCGGCAGCAGAGGGGTGGAGGTCGACCGCCGCGTCGCGGCCGACACGGTGATCGATCTGAGTCATCCGATCGAGGCGGGGCTCGTGACCTACCCGGGGCTCCCCGCGCCGACGATCACGCCGTATCTGACGCGAGAGGATTCGCGCACCCGCTATGCCGAGGGAACCGAGTTCGCGATGGACGTCATCACGATGATCGGCAATACCGGCACGTACCTGGATGCGCCGTTCCACCGCTACGCCGACGGCGGTGATCTCGCGTCGCTCGACCTGCGGACCCTCGTCGGTCTGCGCGCCGAGGTGTTCCATGTGCGTGACGCGTGGACGTCGGAGGACCGGGGCATCCGAGCCGCGACGTTCGGGGACCGCGACCTGGCCGGATCGGCCGTGCTCATCGACACCGGATGGGACAGGCACTTCGGAACGCCTCGGTACGGCTCAGGGGCACCCTTCTTGACCGAGAAGGCGGCGCGGTCGCTGGTCGACGCCGGGGTCGCACTGGTCGGCATCGACTCCCTGAACATCGACGACACCGAGAGCGGAGGGGAGCGCCCGGCGCACAGCATCCTCCTCGCCGGAGGGACTCACGTCGTCGAGCACCTGACGAGGCTCGATGCAGTTCCGGCCAGGGGCGCGCGGTTCACGGCGGCGCCACCGGCAGTCCGCGGGTTCGGCACCTTCCCCGTGCGCGCGTTCGCCACCGTCGCCGAGTCCCACTGATCACATCAGTCCCACGGGTTTACACGCGTCGCAGCTACCCCATAGAGTGTGCTCATCGAGAAAGGGGTACGTGGGATGCCCGAGGTTCCTGACGTCCGATTCCTCACGGTTGCTGAGGTCGCCGAGCTGATGCGCGTGTCCAAGATGACCGTGTACCGGCTCGTCCACGCGGGCGAGCTGCCCGCTGTCCGCTTCGGACGCAGCTATCGCGTGCCCGAATCCGCTGTGGCCGACGCGCTGCAGCGCCCCATCGCCGACGTCGGCTGACGACGAGCGCCCTCCGGCGGGGACCCGGGTGGGCGACGACGAGGTGTGACAGCCGAGGCCTGCGGGTTTGCTAGACTGACCCGAGGCATTTTCCGTGCCCGTACCCGGATGTCCGAAATCGGCGACATCCAGCCACTGACTTAGTGAGGTTTCCGTGGGTTCTGTCATCAAGAAGCGCCGCAAGCGCATGGCGAAGAAGAAGCACCGCAAGCTGCTTCGCAAGACTCGCCACCAGCGCCGCAACAAGAAGTAAGCGGCCAGACACCGAGCGCCTGTCTTCGGACGGGCGCTTTGTGTCTCTGCCCGCGTGTCCCACCGCCGAGAGGATGTCATGAAGTCGATCACCGTCGCCGAACTCGCCGAGCGCTCCGGCACCCCGCTCATCGACGTGCGGGAGGTGCACGAGTACGCCGCCGGTCACGTCCCCGGCGCCGTGAACATCCCGATGTCGGAGATCGGAAACCGCCTCGACGAACTCCCCGCGGAGTCGTTCGATGTGATCTGCCAGGCCGGCGGTCGCTCCGCGCGTGTCGTCGAAGCGCTCGAGGCTCGTGGCTATGACGCGACGAACGTCGAGGGTGGCACGGGGGAGTGGATCGCGCAGGGCCGCGCGGTGGAGGTGCCTTCGGCGTGGCCACGCTGACCCTGATCGGCAAGCCCGACTGCCACCTGTGCGACGTGGCATCCGAGATCATCGACGCCGTGGTCGCCGAGCTTCCCGACGCGGCCGCCGAGCGCATCGAGATCGTCGAGTCCTCCATCCAGGACGATCCCGCGCTCTACGAACTGTGGTGGGAGAAGATCCCGGTCGTGCTGATCGACGGCGAGCTGCACGCCCACTGGCGCCTGTCGCCGGACCGGCTTCGGCACGCCCTCGAAGAGGCCATCCGGGCCGATGAGTCGACCCTGCAGGAGGAGACCCGATGACGATCCGTCACGTCGTGACCTGGAAGCTGGCCGCCGAGGATGCGACCGAGCGCGCTGCGCAGGCTGCCGAGGTCGCCCGTCGCCTGAACGCCCTGGACGGCGTCGTGCCGCAGCTCCTCTCGATCTCCGCCGGCGCGAACATCGCCTACCCCGACGCCAATTGGGACGTCACCCTCGTCGCCGATTTCGCCTCGGTCGCGGCGATCGAGGAGTACCAGGTGCATCCGGCGCATGAGGAGGTGGCCGGCTACATCCGCTCGGTCGTCGCCTCCCGCGTCGCCGTCGATTTCGAAGTCTGAGACGCCGTTCCGTCGAAGCGGGTACCGGGTTTCGTCCGGTCGATCGCGCCGCACTCGAAACACAAACGTGATACGCGTGAGCCGGATGTCATTGGTCACGCGACGAGCCGCATGTTTAGATGTTCTCCTACCCGTCACCGGGCGTCACCGCCCTCGACTCACAGGAGCCGACATGCCTCGTCGCAACCTCTTCGCCGGTCTCGCCCTCGTGGCGACGGCCACGCTCGCCCTCGCCGGCTGCGCCACCGGCTCCTCCGATGCGGGCAGCAGCGGTGAGCCCGCCGCCGGCGACGAGTACGGCCTGATCGAGGCCGGGACTCTGACCGTCTGCTCGGACGTGCCCTACCCGCCGTTCGAGGTGGAGGACCCCGACTCCGAAACCGGCTACTCGGGCTTCGACATCGATCTGCTCAGCGCGATCGCCGAGAAGATCGACCTGAAGCTCGCCGTGCAGGATGTGGGCTTCGACGCGCTGCAGTCCGGCACGACTCTCGCGGCCGGACAGTGTGACATCGGCGCCTCCGCGATGACGATCACGGACGAGCGCAAGGCGAACATCGACTTCTCCGACCCCTACGTCGACTCGCTCCAGTCGCTTCTCGTGCGTGCCGACTCCGACATCACCTCCATCGACGACCTCGACGGCAAGAACGTGGGTGTCCAGCAGGGCACGACCGGTGAGACCTACGCGGGCGAGAACGCCCCGGGTGCGCAGCTCGTGCAGTACCCCTCGGACGGGGAGCTCTGGCCGGCGATGCAGGCGGGTCAGATCGACGCGATCCTGCAGGACCAGCCCGTCAACTACGTCCACGAACAGGACGACCCCGCCTACAAGATCGTCGAGACCTACCCGACGGACGAGTCTTACGGCTTCGCCTTCGCCAAGGGCGAGAAGGACGAGCTGCGTGAGGCCGTGAACAAGGCTCTCAAGGAGCTTCAGGACGACGGCGGATATCAGAAGATCTACGACGAGTACCTCGCGGCCAAGTGACCGGCGGCGGGAGAGCGGGAGGACCTCGACGATGGCGTTGAGGCGCACCACCAAGAGCAAGCTGTACCGGTACACCGTCTACGCGGTGCTGATCGCGATCCTCATCTGGGCCGTGGTCAGCACGGATTGGGCGAGGATCGCGCAGCTGTACTTCAACCCCGAGGTCGCGGCGAAGATGCTTCCGGGCATCATCACGACCGCACTGGTGAACACGCTGTGGTTCACCGCGGTGGCGTTCCTCGGCGGACTTCTCCTCGGCGTCGTGCTCGCCCTGATGAAGCTGTCGGAGATCGCCCCTTTCCGATGGATCGCGACGTGCTGGATCGAGCTGTTCCGTGGACTCCCCGCGATCCTGACGATCTTCGCCATCGCCTACATCCTGCCGATCGGACTCGGCGTGCCCGCGACGAAACTCGGGGGTCCCGTGGTCCTGGGGCTCATCGGACTCATCCTCGTCGCCTCCGCCTATATGGCCGAGACGATCCGTGCTGGTTTGCAGGCCGTGCCGAAGGGACAGACCGAGGCGGCACGATCTCTGGGCATGTCCCCGATGAAGACCACCTTCTGGATCGTCGTGCCGCAGGGCTTCCGCATCATCATCCCGCCGCTGACGAACGAGTTCGTGCTGCTGCTGAAGGACACGTCGCTGCTCTTCGTCGCCGGCTCCTTCATCTGGTCGAAGGAGCTCACGACCTTCGCCCGTGATGCGAGCACGCAGAACGCGAACGGAACGCCGCTCATCATGGCGGCGATCCTGTACCTGATCGTGACGATCCCGCTCACGCGTTTCAGCGCGTGGCTGGAGCGACGGATGTCGAGGCAGCGATGATCACCGAACTGATTGATGTGCACGCCCCCGCGATCGACGTGCAGGGGCTCGTGAAGTCCTTCGGCGACAACGAAGTGCTCAAGGGCATCGACCTCCGGGTCACCAAGGGCGAGGTCGTCTGCGTGATCGGGCCGTCGGGTTCGGGGAAGTCGACGCTGCTGCGTTCGGTGAACCTCCTCGAGGAGCCGACCGGCGGGAAGGTGTTGATCGAGGGCATCGACATCACCGATCCGGACGTCGACATCGACCGCGTGCGCACTCGCATCGGGATGGTGTTCCAGAGCTTCAACCTGTTCCCCCATCTGAGCGTGCTCGGCAACCTCACGATCGCGCAGCAGCGCGTGAAGAAGCGCTCCAAGAAGGAAGCCGAGCAGATCGCGCATGCCATGCTCGATCGGGTCGGACTGGCGGAGAAGGCCGACGCCTATCCGGGGCACCTGTCCGGCGGGCAGCAGCAGCGCGTGGCGATCGCCAGGGCGCTGTGCATGAACCCCGACATGATGCTGTTCGACGAGCCGACCTCGGCGCTCGACCCCGAACTGGTCGGCGAGGTGCTGCAGGTGATGCGCTCGCTGGCGGATGAGGGGATGACGATGCTCGTCGTCACGCACGAGATGGGCTTCGCGCGTGAGGTCGGATCCCGGCTGATCTTCATGGACGGTGGGAACATCGTCGAGGAGGGCGACCCCCGTGAGGTGCTGGCGAATCCGCAGCATCAGCGCACGAAGGACTTCCTCTCGCGCGTGCTCTGAGTTTCCCCGCCTGGTGTCGCCGAGACCCCGGGCATTCGTCGAGACCCCCGGCTGCAGACGTCTGCAGCCGGGGGTCTCGACGTGAACCCGGGGTCTCGACTCAGCCGCGCGGGGGTCTCGACTCAGCCGCGCGGATGCACGGCGACGGGCTCGGGAGCGATCGCGATGCGGACCCGGTCGCCGAAGGACGGGTGGATGCCGGGGGCGTGCTGCACGCGGACGAGCTCTCCCGACTCCGTGCGGACGAGGGTGCGACGCATGCTTCCGAGGAAGGTGCTCTCCTCGACCAGCGCATCGGCGGCGGCGTCGGCCTCGGACGCGAAGTAGACGTTCTCCGGACGCAGGTACACGTCGACGGGACCGTCGGCGGGAGACTGCAGCGGAAGCCGCTGTCCCCACACCATGACGTGATCGCCCTCGGCGACGCCCGACACGACGCTCGACAGACCCACGAATGCAGCCACTCCGGCTGTCGACGGCTTCGTGTACAGCTGTTCCGGGGACCCAATCTGCTCGATGCGACCGGCGTTCATCACCGCGATCCGATCCGAGACGGCCAGCGCCTCCTCCTGGTCGTGCGTGACGAACACGGTCGTGATGCCGAGCCTCAGCTGGATGCGGCGGATCTCATCGCGCAGCTGCACGCGCACCTTCGCATCGAGCGCCGAGAGCGGTTCGTCGAGCAGCAGCACCTTGGGTTCGGTGACCAGCGCTCGTGCGAGTGCCACACGCTGCTGCTGCCCTCCGGAGAGCTGGTGCGGGAACCGATCGGCGAAGTCGGCCAGCCCGACCAGCGCCAGAGCGTCGACCGCGCGCCGCGAGGCCTCCGCCTTGCCGACGCCGCGTCGCCGTAGACCGAATGCGGTGTTCTCGGCGACCCGCAGGTGCGGGAAGAGCGAATACGACTGGAAGACCATGCCGATGTCGCGCTTGTTCGTCGGCACACGAGACACATCGCCGCCGCCCAGGAGCACGGCGCCCTCGTCCGCGCCTTCGAGGCCGGCGAGCACGCGCAGCAACGTGGTCTTGCCGCAGCCCGAAGGCCCCAGGAGGGAGACGAACTCACCGGGCGCGATGTCGAGGTCGACCCCGTGCAGCACCCGATTGCCGGCGTAGCTCTTGACGATGCCCTGCAGCTCGACACGGGTGCCTTCGCCCGCCTGAGCGAGCAGCAGGTTGTCCTTGGTGCGCGGCAGCGCGTGGTCGAGGGTCATGGGCGGGCCTTTCCGGAGCCGCGGGCGACGCGGCCGATGACGAGGAGCAGGAGGAAGACGAACACCAGCGCGAGCAGAGTGAAGATGGCCGGCGCGTAGGGGTCCTGTTTGTTCACGACGACCATGGCCGTCTGGAACACCTGGCGGTTCAGGAGCGAGGCGATCGTGAACTCTCCGAGCACCACGGCGATGGAGATCAGCGACGCCGCGAGCAGACCCTGACGCAGGTTCGGGGCGAGCACCTTCAGCACCACGGTCGGCCAGCTCGCGCCGAGCGACCGCGCTGCCTCGGAGAGCGTCCGGAGGTCGGCCGCGTCGATCGACGCCTGGATGGACCGGAACGCGAACGGCAGCACGGTGATGCCGTAGGCGAAGGCGAGTGTCCACGTGCCGGTGCCCAGCGTGCGACCGATCTGCAGATAGATCGGTGCGAGGCCCACCACGAGGACGATCGCCGGGATCGAGATCGGCAGCAGCACCGCGAACTCGAAAGCGGGCTTGAGGTTCGGGAAGCGCAGGTTGACGAGGATCATGGTCGGGGCGAGCAGCAGCAGCACGATGGCGACCGTCACCACGGCCAGCACCAGCGAGTTGCCGAGACCGGTCCAGATCGGCTTGAGGGTGGCTGCGGCCGCCGGATCGAACAACGCGATCCAGCGTGCGAAGGACAGTCCGCCGGCGGGGTCGCGCAGGGTGAACAGGAACGTGGACACCAGGGGCACCGCGAAGAACGCGCCCACGAGCACGCCGATGATCCACCTGGTCGTGCGGGAGGGCGCGAGCCGGTTCACGACTGCCACCTCGCCGCACGTCGCTGCACGAGGGAGTACAGGGCCATCACGACGCCGACGATCACGATCATGCCGAGCGCCAGGGCGCCGGCGAGGTTCTCCCGGCCGAGCACCGTCTCGCTCGTGAGCGCCGTGCGGATCTGCAGCGGCACGATCTGGGCACCCTGGCTGGCGAGAGCGGCGGCGGTGGCATACGACGAGAACGCGTTCGCGAACAGCAGCAGCAGGCTGGCGAGGAACGAGGGCGCGAGCACGGGGATGCCGATGCGCAGCCAGAAGCTCGTGCGGGTGCCGCCGAGCGTGAGGTTCGCCTCGGCCCACTGCGGCTTGAGAGCGGCGAGGGCGGGCATGAAGGTGATGACCATGAGGGGGATCTGGAAGTAGAAGTAGGGGAGCACGAGGCCGGGCAGCTCGTAGAGCCAGGTGCCGTTCTCGAAGATGTTCACGCCGAACGTGTCCTTCAGGAACACGGTGACGACGCCCTGGATGCCGATGGTCGCGATGAAGGCGAAGGCGAGCATGACGCCGCCGAACTGCGCGAGCACACCGGCGGCGGCATCCACCGCCGAGCGGGTCCGGCCTTCGGGGTCCATGCCGAGCAGCGCGTAGCAGACGAGCGCGCCGACGAGCGCCCCGACCACGGCGGTGAGCAGTGACAGGCCGGCGGAGTTGGCGAAGGTGTTCAGCACGACCGGATCGGCGAGCGCCGCCACGTTCGTCCAGGTGAACGAGCCGTCCTTGGTGAAGAAGCCCGAGCCGATCGCGAGGATCGTCGGCACCGCGAGGAACAGCACGACGTAGGCGGCGAAGGGGACGAGGCCGAGCCAGGCGAGGGACGGAGCGGGCCGCCGGGCCCTCGCGCGTGGCGAGGGCCCGGCGGCCGTGGCGGGGGCGGATGCCGTGGCATCCGCCCCCGGTGCGGTGAGGGTGGTCACTGGACCGCCGCGGCCCACTTCTCGCCGAGCAGCGTGCCGGCGTTCGTCGACTGCTCCTCGGTCGGGACCACGGTCTCCTCCGGAGCCTCAGGGAGCGCAGCGGCGAGGTCGGCGTCGATCGTGCCCGCCTCGGTCATCGCCTCCATGCGCACCGGACGGGCGCCGCCCTTCAGCCACAGGTTCTGCACCTCGTCGCTGTAGAGGAACTCCTGCCACAGGCGAGCAGCGGCCGGGTGCGGGGCGTCGGCGTTGATGGCCTGGTTGTAGTACCCGGCGTAACCGGTGCCGTCGAAGACGACGACCTTCCAGTCCTTGTTGTCAGCCGTGTGCGAGGCGTTCAGGTAGTCCCAGTCGAACACGACGGGCGTCTCGCCGCTCGCGATGGTCGCGGTGGTCACGTCGACCTTGAGCAGGTTGCCGGCCTTCTGCAGCTCGGAGAAGAAGTCGATGCCCGGCTGGAAATCGTCCAGCGTTCCGTCGGACTGCACGGTCGCGAGGCCCACCGCGGCGAACGCGGCACCGGCCTGGGTCGGGTCGCCGTTGATCGCGACGGCGCCCTTGTAGTCGGCCGAGAGCAGGTCGGACAGCTCGGCGGGAGCATCGAACTTCGAGGAGTCGTAGCCGATCGACATGTATCCGCCGTAGTCGCCGACGAAGAGACCGGTCGGCTCCTTCAACTCGTCGGGGATGTCGTCCCACGTCTCCACCTTGTAGGGGGCGAAGGTGTCGGTGTTCTGGAGGGCGACCGTCAGACCGAGATCGAACACGTCCGGGGCGGTGTCGAGTCCCTTGTTCGTCTCGGCGGCCTGGATCTCCTCGGCGCTGGACACGTCCGGCGAGGCTTCGTTGATCGTGATCTCGGGGTACTTCTCGGCGAACAGGTCAAGGATCTCGCCGTAGTTCGCCCAGTCGCGGGGAAGGGCGATGACGTTGAGCGATCCCTCGGCCTTGGCGGCGGCCTCGAGGTCGGCGAACGTGCCGAAGTCGGCGACCGAGGTCGCCGCCGCGGCGTCCACGTCGGAGTCGCCGGAGCCCGAGGCGTCGGCCGCTCCGGAGCAGGCCGTGAGTGCGAGTGCGGCCGTGGTGGCCAGGGCGATACCGGCGCCGATGCGCGCGCGGCGGGTGAAGCGAGCCATGAGTGTCCTCTCGGTGTCCGGCGCTGTGAGCCGGTGTCGGGTTGCGAGAGGACACTATGAGGCGCAGGTTGCCGCCCGTCGCGGGTCCGGTGAACGGACGGTGGCGAGGGGGTGGACGCTCGGGTGCGGCGGTGCTCAGTCCTGCGGCACGGTGTACTTGAAGCCGCGGTGCGAGCCCACGTAGCCGAGGCGCTCGTAGAAGCGGTGGGCGTCGGTGCGGGCGGCGTCGGAGGTGAGCTGCACCATCGACGCGCCGACCGCGGGGGCGGCGACATCTCCGACCCAGCGCATCACGGCGGATCCGATGCCCGAGGAACGCAGACTGCTCTGCACGCGCACCGCCTCGACCAGCAGCCGCCGTGCGCCGCGACGCGCCATCCCGGGGATGGAGGTGAGCTGCAGCGTGCCGACCACCGCGCCGTCGAGTTCGACCACCAGCAGGTCGTTCGAGGGTTCGGCCAGGATCTCGAGGAGGCCCTGCGCATACGCCGGCCGGTCCTCGGCCGAGGCCACATCGCCACGGGCCGCACTGATCGGATCATCCGCCAGCAACGCGATCACCGCATCCGTGTCCTCAACTGTCGCCCGTCGCAGGAGTGCGGTGCCGGCGCGCGAATCGATCGTGTGGGGCAGGGGCAGGGCATCGAGCATGGCCCCAGTCTGCCAGCGCGGGGGGCGGATTCGAGTGCAGCCCTGCGGCTCTGGAATCATGGCGAGGTGGATATCGGCGCCGTGCTCGGACTGGAGCAGCTCACCTGGGGGATCCTGCTGCTCGTCGTGGTGGCGGCCTTCTGCGCGGGCTGGATCGATGCGGTCGTGGGGGGAGGAGGGCTGCTGCAGCTGCCGGCGCTGCTGCTCATCCCGGGCATCGCGCCGGTACAGGCGCTCGCCACGAACAAGCTCGCCTCCGTCTTCGGCACGGCAACCAGCAGCGTCACCTACTACCGACGCGCGAAGCCCGACCTCCGCACGGCGCTGCCGATGGCGATCATCGCCTTGATCGGATCCTTCGGGGGAGCGGCCGTCGCGACCGTGCTGCCTCCCGCCGCATTCAAACCCATCATCGTGATCGCGCTGCTCGCCGTGGCCCTGTTCACCGCGTTCCGACCGCAGATGGGCGCGGCCACGCAGCTGCGCTTCCACGGACACAAGCACCACATCATGGCGGGCGCCGCCGGTCTGGGGATCGGTTTCTACGACGGGATGATCGGCCCCGGCACGGGCACGTTCCTCGTGATCACGCTGGTGGCGCTGCTCGGCTACGACTTCCTGCAGGCGAGCGCCAAGGCGAAGATCGTCAACCTCGCCACGAACGCCGGAGCCCTGATGCTGTTCATCCCGCACGGCTCGGTGCTGTGGCTGCTGGGCGGCATCCTCGCGGTCGCGAACGTCGCGGGCAGCTACCTCGGTTCGCGGATGGCCATCTCGCGCGGGACCACCTTCATCCGCGTGGTGTTCCTGGTGGTGGTGGTCGCTCTGATCGCGAAGCTGGGCGTCGACGTCTGGAACGAGAACATCGTCCCCGCATTCGCGTAGCCCCCCTTTTCCTTCTCCCTCTTCCCTCTTTTGCCGAGACCCCGGATACGCGACGAGACCCCGGGCTGCCAGCGGCAGTGTCCCGGGGTCTCGGCGGCACGACGGGGTCTCGGCGGCTCAGGCCTCGTCGTCGTCGGGCTCGTAGTCGACGCCGGCCTCGGCGCGCTGCTCCGGAGTGATCGGAGCGGGAGCGGAGGTGAGCGGGTCGAAGCCGTTGCCGGACTTCGGGAACGCGATGACCTCGCGGATCGACTCGGTCTTGGTCAGGTGCTGCAGCACGCGGTCCATGCCGAGCGCGATCCCACCGTGGGGCGGTGCGCCGAACTTGAACGCGTCGAGCAGGAAGCCGAACTGCTCGTCGGCCTGCTCGTCGCTGATGCCCATGACCTCGAACACGCGCTTCTGGATGTCCTCGCGGTGGATGCGGATCGAGCCGCCGCCGAGCTCCGAGCCGTTGCACACGATGTCGTACGCGTAGGCGAGGGCCGATCCGGGGTCGGTGTCGAACGTGTCCTCGAACTCGGGCTTCGGGCCGGTGAACGCGTGGTGCACGGCCGTCCAGGCACCGGCGCCCACTGCCACGTCGCCGGAGGCCACCGCGTCGGCGGCCGGCTCGAACATCGGGGCGTCCACGACCCAGGTGAAGGCGAACTCGTCGGGGTTCAGATAGCCCAGGCGACGGCCGATCTCGACGCGGGCGGCACCGAGCAGCGCGCGGCTCTCCTTGGTCGCGCCTGCCGCGAAGAACACGCAGTCGCCCGGCTCTGCACCGACGAGCTCGGCGAGCCCGGCCTGCTCGGCCTCGGACAGGTTCTTGGCGGCGGGGCCGCCCAGCGTGCCGTCCTCGTTGAACAGGACGTAGGCGAGGCCACGTGCACCGCGCTGCTTGGCCCAGTCCTGCCACGCGTCGAGCTGCTTGCGGGGCTGCGAGGCGCCGCCGGGCATGCGCACGGCGCCGACGTACTCGGCCTGGAAGACCCGGAACGGGGTGTCCTTGAAGTACTCGGTCGCGTCGACGAGCTCGAGGCCGAAGCGCAGGTCGGGCTTGTCCGAGCCGTACTTGGCCATCGCCTCGGCGTAGGTCATGCGCGGCAGCGGGGTCTGCACCTCGACACCGATCGTCGCCCACATCGCGACGATGAGCGACTCCATGAGGGCGATCACGTCCTCCTGGTCGACGAAGCTCATCTCGATGTCGAGCTGGGTGAACTCGGGCTGACGGTCGGCGCGGAAGTCCTCGTCGCGGTAGCAGCGGGCGATCTGGAAGTACTTCTCGACGCCGCCCACCATGAGCAGCTGCTTGAACAGCTGCGGGGACTGGGGCAGCGCGTACCAGCTGCCGGGGCTCAGGCGAGCGGGCACCAGGAAGTCACGGGCGCCCTCGGGCGTGGAGCGGGTGAGGGTGGGCGTCTCGACCTCGGTGAAGTCGTCGGCGTGCAGCACGTCGCGGATCGCCTTGTAGACGTTCGAGCGCAGACGCAGGGCGGAAGCCGGGGCCGGGCGGCGCAGGTCGAGGTAGCGGTACTTGAGGCGTGCCTCCTCTCCCACCGTCTCGGTGTCGGCGAGGGCCGTGGAGACCTGGAAGGGGAGCGGAGCGGATTCGTTCAGCACCTCGACCTCGGTCGCGATGAGCTCGATCTCGCCGGTGGGCAGGTTCGGGTTCGCGTTGCCCTCGGGGCGCTGCGAGACCTCGCCGGTCACCTTCAGGACGAACTCGTTGCGCAGCGGGTGCGCGATCTCCTCGTCGCGGATGACGACCTGGGCGATGCCGGAGGCGTCCCGCAGATCGATGAAGGCGACTCCTCCGTGGTCACGACGGCGATCGACCCACCCCGCGAGGGTGACGGTCTGACCGATGTGCTCGGCTCGCAGAGAGCCTGCCGAGTGGGTGCGAAGCACGGAGTATTCCTTCTGATCTGGGAAATGGGGAACCCGCCCATTCTACGGGGGAGCGCGTCGCCTCCTCCGCCCGTGCCGGCTCTCAGTAAGATCGCCAGGACAGAAAGGCCCATCATGGACTCCAACGGCATCTCCGACCTCTTCGCCGCGATCTTCTCCGGTACGACGGGTCTGATCGCCCTCGTCTTCTACGTCCTCGTCGTCATCGGTCTCTGGAAGGTCTTCACCAAGGCCGGATACCCCGGCATCCTCGCGATCATCCCGATCGTGAACGTGGTCTTCCTCGTCAAGATCGCTGGCATGTCCGGGTGGCTCGCGCTGCTGTACCTGATCCCGATCGTGGGCTTCATCTTCGGCATCATCGTCGCGGTGAAGCTGGGGGAGCGCTTCGGCAAGGGCGGGCTGTTCTCGTTCTTCCTGCTGTTCGTCTTCCCGTACATCGGCTATCTGATCCTCGGGTTCGGCGAGTCCCGCTACCGCAGGGCGTGACATGACGGCTTCGCGCCTGCATCTGGTCCGGCACGGTGAGGTGCACAATCCCGCCCGCGTGCTCTACGGGCGGCTGCCCGACTACCACCTGAGCGCCGCAGGTCGGGAGATGGCCGCGGCCGCCGCGACGCACGTCGCGTCGGGCGGGCGTCCGGTGACGGCGCTGTACTCGTCGCCGCTGGAGCGGGCGCAGGAGTCCGCGGAGCCGTTCGCCGAAGGCTTCGATCTGGTGCCGGAGATCGACATCCGCCTGATCGAGCCGACCAACGTGTTCGAGGGCACGCAGATGCGACGCTCCCTGCTGAACCCCTTCAACTGGTGGCACCTGCGGCAGCCGTCCCTGCCGAGCTGGGGCGAGCCGTACTCGTCCATCGCGGAGCGGATGCTGAGCGTCATGGACGAGGCCTGGGATGCCGCACCGGACGGAGACGTGGTGATGGTGTCGCACCAGGCGCCGATCTGGATCACACACCTCCGGGTCGCCGGCCTGCCGCTGCGACACGACCCGCGGACCCGACGCTGCGCCCTGTCGAGCGTGACCTCCTTCGAGCGCGTCGGCGACGTCTGGCGCGAGGTCGCCTACGCGGAGCCCGCCGCGACCGGTGGTGCGGTCGACGTCGGGGCGGTCTGACCCGCTCTCGGCCAGGTGACCCCGACGACGGTCAGAGCGACTGGATGACGCCGACCGCCGCGAGCTGACCGGCGGCGGCCGAGAGCAGCACGGATGCCATCGGCCCGGGGAGGCTCGCGCGGTGGGCGAGGTCGCCGGCGGCGAAGACCCCGGGGACAGAGGTGCGACCGAAGTCGTCGATCTCGACCGAGCCCGACTCGAGCATCCGCAGACCGAGCTGCTCGGCGAAAGGGGCGCGCTGCCTCATCGTTCCCGACGCCACGAAGACCCCGGCGACGACGAGTTCCTCCTGATCCGTGCGGACGCGGACGCCGTCCGGGTGCGCGTCGACGGCGGTGGCCGGAGCGTCGACCACCCGCGCGCCCCGCGCCTCGAGGGCACGCTGCTCCTCCTCGGAGAACGCGGTGTCGACGGGGAAGACCGTGATCTCGCCCACGATGCGTCCCAGCAGTCCGATCAGGTGCTCGGCACGGGGTGCGGCGCCCAGGATCGCGATCGGCTTCCCCGCATGCTCGTGCCCGTCGCAGAAGGGGCAGCTGAACGCCGCCGCGCCCCAGAGCTGCTGCAGCCCCGGGAGCGCGGGCAGGTCGTCGGCGACGCCGGTGGCGAGGATCACGCGGCGGCCGTCGACCTCGGACCCGTCGGCGAGGTGCACGCCGAACGCGTCCTCGCGCGCTTCGACACGGTCGACGCGGGCATCCCGGACCTCCACGTCGTCGTAGGCGGCGAGCTCGCTCCGACCGGTCGCCCGGAACTCCGCCGGCGGGGTGCCGTCCTCGCCGATCATGTTGTGCATGTGCAGGACGGTCCCGTTGCGGTACTCGCCGGAGTCGAGCAGCAGCGTCGAGCGATGCATCCGTCCGAGGGTCAGCGCGGCCTGGAGTCCTGCCGGTCCTGCGCCGATCACGATCGCGTCGTACATGGTGGTCCTTTCGGGTGGGTGTTGCCTTCGAGGCCAGTCTGTGAGTTCATGTCAACATGAAGTCAAGTGCTGATCATCCGTGGTCCGTCGGCGAGGTCGCCGAGCGGTTCGACCTGCCGACCAACGTGCTGCGGCACTGGGAGTCGGTAGGCCTGCTGCGCCCGCCGCGCGACCCGGCAGGACGACGCCGCTACGGCGAGGACGAGATCGTGCGCATCGCCGTGATCCAGCGGAGCAAGGCGGCGGGGATGAGCCTCGAGCAGATCGCGGTGCTGCTCGACGACGGCAGCGCGGGTCGGCACCAGGTTCTGCAGCAGCACATGGACGACATCGATCGGCGGATGGAGGAGATGCGCCTCTCACGCGCCATGACCGAGCACGCGATGGGGTGCCGGGCGCACGACATCGCCACGTGTCCCCGCTTCCGGGCCGGGGTGGACGACGTGCTCGCCCGCTTCTGAATCCCCCCGGGGGTACCCGGCTCGTGCATAGGATCCTCTGCGTAAACTCGGAGTCGTGCCACTCGACTCGACGGTTCGTCCGATCCGCAGCGGCCGCCCCTCCCGCATCCGGCCCTCGCGCCGTGCGGTCGGTGCCGCGCTCGCTGCGGTGCTCGCCATCGGCTTGAGCGCCTGCGCTCCCGATCCGGTCAGCGAGTCGTTCCTGAACGGCGAGAACACCGGCTACGTGGCGGCCGACGGCGCGATCGTCGAGATCCCCGTCGCCGAGCGCGGCGAGCCCGTCGCCTTCGGCGGCGTCACCGAGGACGGCGAGAAGTTCGACAGCGCCGACATCGCGGGACAGGTGGCCGTCGTGAACTTCTGGTACGCCGGTTGCGCGCCGTGCCGCCTCGAAGCCGCCGACCTCGAGGCCGTGTGGCAGGAGTACAGCGACGACGACGTGTCGTTCATCGGCATCAACACGCGCGACCAGGCCGACACCGCCACCGCGTTCTCCGAGGAGTACGGCGTCACCTACCCGAGCCTGATCGACGTGGACACCGCCGAGGCGAAGCTCGCCTTCGCGAAGGCGACCCCGATCGCGGCGACGCCGACCACCCTCGTGCTCGACAAGCAGGGTCGCGTCGCGGCACGCATCATCGGCCCGATCGACGGCACGTCCATCCTCTCCACGCTCGTCAAGGACGCGCTCGCGGAGGACTCGTGAGCACCAGGGGAGTGCTGTGAACCCCGAAGCGATCATCGGCTCCGGGGCCCTCTGGATCGCGATCCCGGTCGCGATGCTCGCGGGACTCGTCTCGTTCCTCTCCCCGTGCGTGCTGCCGCTCGTGCCCGGCTACCTCGGCTTCCTCGGCGGCGCCGTCGCGCCACGATCGACCTCCTCGGCCGCAGCCGGCGGACAGGGCCAGGCGACCTCGACCGTGCAGCCCACGACCCGCGGCCGGCTCGTGCTCGGCGTGCTGCTGTTCATCCTCGGCTTCACCATCGTCTTCATCCTCTACACCGTGCTCGGCGGAACCGTCGGCGTGTTCCTGCTGCAGTGGGGCGACCTGATCACCCGCATCCTCGGCGTCGTCATCATCGCGATGGGACTGGTGTTCCTCGGACTCTTCGGCTTCGCGCAGAAGGAGCTCCGCTTCCACGTCGATTCGAAGGCCGGCATCATCGGAGCCCCCCTCCTCGGCGTCGCGCTCGGCATCGGCTGGGCACCGTGCATGGGGCCGACGCTCGCCGCGATCCTCGCGCTCTCGTTCAACGCGGGCGACCCGGTCCGCGCGGGTTTCCTGGGCCTGGCGTACTCGCTTGGACTCGGCATCCCGTTCCTGCTCGTCGCGCTCGGCTTCGGCTGGGCCACCAAGGCGATCGGCTTCCTCCGCCGCCACATCCGCGTGGTCAACATCGTCGGCGGCGTGATGCTGATCCTGCTCGGGGTGTTGATGGTCACCGGTCTCTGGACCGACATCATGTCCCGGCTGACGGCGGTGATCGGCAGTGTCATCCTCCCGCTCTGATCGTCCCGAGAAGAACACCCGCACTGAGAAGGCCATGACGAAGAACAAGGGTGCCGTGAACGGCGACTCCAGCGATCCGCTCCGCCCGTCCGACCATGTCGACGGCGACGACTCGATCACACAGCCACGGCTCGGCTTCGTCGGCTGGCTGCGCTGGGGATGGCGTCAGCTGACCTCAATGCGCACCGCGCTGATCCTGCTGCTCGTGCTCGCGATCGCGGCGATCCCCGGCTCGATCTTCCCGCAGCGGATGGCCGACCCGAACGGCGTCACGCAATGGGAACGCGACAACCCCGACCTCTTCCCCGTGCTCGACGCGATGAAGATGTTCGACGTCTACCTGTCGCCGTGGTTCTCGGCGATCTACCTCCTGCTGTTCGCGTCGCTCGTCGGCTGCGTGATCCCGCGCATCAAGCACCACGCGAAGGCCCTGCGGGCTCGGCCGCCGCGCACCCCGGCACGACTGCAGCGCCTCGAGGACTACCGCGCGGTCACACGCGACCCCGCTGCGGACTCCGGCACCAGGACGGGCGATGCCGAGGCGGAGGCCGCCGCGTCGATCGACGTCGCGACGAAGCAGCTCAAAGCGCTCGGCTACCGCGTGGAACGCTACGACCGCGGCCGCACCTTCTCCGTCTCCGCCGAGCGCGGCTACTGGCGCGAGACCGGCAACCTGCTCTTCCACCTCGCGCTGGTCGGCGTGCTGGTCACGGTCGGTATCGGCGGCGGATTCTCCTACACCGGACAGCGGGTGCTGGTCGAAGGCGAGACCTTCGCGAACACGCTGCTCGACTACGACTCCATGAACCGCGGCCGGTTCGTCGGCGACGACGCCTTCGCTCCGTACTCGATGCGCCTCGACTCGTTCGACGTGACGTACCAGCCGTTCGGAGAACCCGGCTCCGGGCAGGCGGGCGACTTCTCCGCGAACGTCACGGTGCAGGAGAACGGCGAGGAGCGCACCGGCGCCGTCAAGGTCAACGAGCCTCTCGCGGTCGCGGACGACGATGTGTTCCTGCTCGGCAACGGCTACGCCCCGACCGTGACCGTGCGAGACCCGGACGGCAAGGTCGTCTTCACGGGCAGCACGCCGTTCCTCCCGCAGGACAACAACATGACCTCGCTCGGGGTGCTCAAGGTTCCGGACGGACTCGCGGAGCAGGTCGGACTCGTCGGCTTCTTCTACCCGACGACGGGCGTGCTCGACACGGGCGCCTTCTTCTCGGCGTACGGCGACCTCACGAACCCGACCCTGACGCTCGACGTGTACACCGGCGACCTCGGCATCAACGAGGGCGTTCCTCGGTCCGTGTACGTGCTCGACACGACCGGGATGACCAAGCTCACCGGCCGCAGCACCGACGTGGAGTCCATCGAGCTGACGCCCGGCCAGACGGCCCAGCTGCCGGACGGTCTCGGATCGGTGACGTTCGAGGACGACTCGCCCGCCGGCGCCACGGACGCGTCCGAATCCGTGAAGCGCTTCGCCTCGCTGCAGATCCACCGCGACGAGTCCGGCGTCTGGGTGCTCGGCTTCGCGCTGCTCGCGCTGGGTGGACTCATGGTCGCCCTGTTCGTGCCGCGCCGCCGCGTCTGGGTCAAAGCCACGGCGAAGGACGGCGCCGTGGCGCTGGAGTACGCCGCGCTCGCCCGCGGAGAAGACCCCACGCTCGCCGCCGCGGTGGACGACCTCGTCGCCGGGCACGCGCGACTGCTCGACGCAGCAGGCGGCACGAAGGCGCAGCCGACCCCTGACGAGACGGCGGATCAGCCCGCTGAGCCGGAGGCCCCGGCGACCGACACCCGAAAGTAGACTGACACCATGCTCGAGCTCAACGTGATCTCGCCGGTCCTGCTGTGGACGGCGATCGCGATCTACGCGGCAGCCTTCGTGGCCTACGCCTTCGATCTCGCGCGCCGCTCGCAGGCCACGGCCGATGCGCAGACCGTGAAGGAATCCGTGCTCGTCGGGGCGGCCGGAGCGAGCACGACGGCCTCGTCCCTCCCGTCCGGGGCGGCCGCAGCACCGCAGCGCTTCGTGATGGCGCGGATCGGCACCTCGCTCACCGTGCTGGGATTCCTGTTCCATCTCGCCGCGACCGTCACCCGCGGTATCGCGGCCGGACGCGTGCCGTGGGCCAACCTCTACGAGTTCGCGATGATCGGCACGCTGCTCATCATCGCGGTGTACCTCGTGGTGCTCACCCGCCTCGACCTGCGCTTCCTCGGCACGTTCATCACGGGCCTGGTCGTCGTGCTCCTCGGCCTCGGAGCGACGAACTTCTACGTCGAGGTCTCACCGCTGATGGACCCGCTCAAGAGCGTGTGGCTCATCATCCACGTGTTCGTCGCGTCGCTCGCGACCGCTTTCTTCGCTCTCGCGTTCGCCCTCTCGGTGATCCAGCTCATGCAGTCGCGCCGAGAGCGTCTGGTCGGAGAGGGGGCCGCGAAGACCGGGCCCGGGTTCCTCCGCACCTTCCCGACGTCGGTGCGCCTGGAGAGCCTCGCCTACCTGTTCACGATCATCGGCTTCATCCTCTGGACCTTCACGCTCATCGCGGGATCCATCTGGGCGTACTACGCCTGGAGCCGCTTCTGGGGCTTCGACGTCAAGGAGACCTGGACCTTCGTGATCTGGGTCATCTACGCCGGGTACATCCACGCACGCGCGACCCGCGGCTGGCGCGGCAACCCTTCCGCGTGGCTCGCGATCGTCGGCTTCTCGGCCGTGATCTTCAACTTCACGATCGTGAACGTCTTCTTCAAGGGCCTGCACGCCTACTCCGGCCTGAGCTGAGTCCCCGCCCCGCCCCGCCGCCGTCCCGCCGTCCCGGCCCGCCGGCCCGCGCCGCCGTCCCCCCCGTCAGACCTCCGTCCGCACAACTTCGGAGATCCGGGCCGACACGCCGTCCCTCACCCCCGAGGCGCGGCGTGTCGTCATCGGGTCTCCGAAGTTCTGCGGATGCGTCTCAGGCTCGGCTGCGGAGGGGCAGGATCTCGGCATGCTCGCGGCCGTCCTGGTACCAGACGAACTCCGCCTCGGAGATGACCTCCGCCGGCACCGACCCGAACGCGCGGGACTCGGCCTGCGCGAATCGAGACCACTCCTTGGCGTCGAGACTATTGCCGTAGAGCACCGACAGATGAAAGGTCCAGTCCGCCAGCGGCAGTTCGCCGAGGCGGCGGAAGTCCGTGGCATCCAATGCGGCGGTCAGGGTTGAATACGCCGTGACGAGCGAGGCGCTCCGGGCCAGGCGTACGATCAGGATCTGCCACGGCGCGGGGAACTCGTCCACTGCGTCTGCGATGATCTCGATCGGGCGCTGCTGCGCGGCCCACGCGCGGATGAGGGCGGCGAGTTCCTCGCGCCTCTCCAGCTCGGAGAACCCACGGAGCGTGACGTGCCCGGTGTGTGGACGTCGCACCGGGATGCCGAGACGCGCGAGCGCGGCGTCCTGCACGCCCCGATAGGTCTCGCGCACGCCCGCCGTGGGTCGGAGCACGAGGTACTGCTGCCCCTCCAGGCTCGCGAGCTGTTCCGGGGTGTCCATGAACGGTCGGCGCATGGAACGAGGTTACAAACCTGTGCCCCGGGTGCCGCGCACAACTTCGGAGTGTGACGACGACACGCCGGGCTCGCCGGGCGAGGCGCGGCGTGTCCGGCGCGATCTCCGAAGTTGTGCGGGGGAGTGGGGCGGTGGAGTGAGGCGGTGCGGGTGGGAGGGGTCAGGCGGGGGCGAGGAGGGCCTTGGCGGAGGTCGTGCGGCGGAGGGTCACGGCGAGCGTGGTGGCCACGAGCGACAGCACGCCCCAGACCACGAGAGCCGCGACCGCGGAGCCGCTGGCGGTGATCAGGCCGGCGAACGCGGGAGCCGTCGGGAGGGCGGCGCCGATCCCGGCGAGCCAGTCGGGCACGGTCGAGATGAGCCCGGTCGCGACGGCGAGCACTCCGACGAGCGCGGAGATCCAGCGGCCGACGCCGCCGAACAGCGCGACGAGCGCCTGGTTCACCGCGGCGAACACCACACCGGCGAGCACGGCCGTGCCGGCGAAAGCCCACCAAGTGCCGGCATCGTAGCTCGCCACGATCTGCACGATCAGCGACACCAGCAGACCCTGCCCTGCGCCGATCAGCGCGGCGGGAGCGAACGCTCGCAGGGTCAGAGACGCGGAGGAACGGCGTGAGGTGAGGGTGCGAGCCGTGTGGGCGCGCATCACCACGAACGTCGCCAGTCCCCCGAACCAGAGCACGACCGCGGCGAGCAGCGGGATCGCCGTCGGGCCGAAGATCGTGTTCGTCGAAGAGTTCGACGACACGGGGTCGGCGATCACGGAGGCGAGCGACGTCGACTCGCTGTCGCTGAACGAAGGGAGGGAGTCGGATGCCGTGCGCAGTCCGCCCGCGAGGTCGCCCGTCCCGGTCGCGAGGGTGTCGAGTCCGGTGGCGAGTTCCGTTGAACCGTCGGCGAGCGCGGTCGCTCCCTCGGACAGCTGTGTCGCGCCGGAAGCGAGGCCCCGTGCGCCTGTGGCGGATGCGGCGATGCCCTGGTCGGCGAGCTGGGTGAGGCCGCCCGCGAGCTGTGTCGCACCGGTGCCGGCCTGGGTCATGCTCGAGGCGAGAGTGCTCAACGTGCCGGGGAGCGCGGCGACGCCGCCGGCGACCTGGTCGCTGTTGAGCACGCCGGAGGCGGTGCCGGCGTCGGTGGCCACGGCCCCCGCCTGGGTGGCGAGGCCGGAGTACAGGTCGCATTGAGCCTGATCAGCGACCGGCGGGGTGCACGCCGCGGCCGCGAGACCGCCGAGCTGCTGGGCGAGCCCGGCGGAGCCGGCGGCGGCGGACTGCGCCGATGCGGAGGCGCTCTGAATCGCGCCGACGAGCTGCTGGGTGCCTCCCACGTTCTGCTGCAGCGTCGCACCGCCACCGGTGAGTCCCGATCCGATCTGCGCCGCGCCGGCCGCCGCCTCCCGCGTCTTGCCGGCGATCGTGTCGAGGCCCGAGGCCAGCGACGACGCTCCGGAGCTGAGCTCGCCCGCGCCCGAGGCGAGCTGGGTCGCACCGTCGGGGATCGCGGCGGCCCCGGTGGCGGCATCGCGCGCACCGTTCGCGAGCTTCAGCGCACCGTCGGCCGCATCGCCGATCTGATCGCCGATCGTGGTGAAACCGACCAGGATGTTCTCCGTCGTCGCCTCGGAGAGCATCGTGCCCATGGTCGAGGCCGCGACGTCGGCGATCTGACCGGTGATGAGGTCGTCGGCCACGAGGCCGTCGTCGGGGGTGGTCACGGTGATGGTGGCCTGCTCGGCCTTTCCCCCGCCGTCGGAGATCGCCGTCCCGGCCGAGGTCGCCGCAGCGGAGAAGTCCTCGGGGATCGTGATGACGGCCTGGTAGGAGCCGTCGGCCAGGCCGTCCGCGGCGTCGTCCTCGTTGGAGATCACCCACGTCAGGTTCGAGTCGAGGTCGTCCGAGCCGTCGACGAGGCCTGCCGCGAGCTGGCGTCCGAGCGGGGTCGTCTGGCCGTCGATGGTCACGGGCTCGTCGAGGTTCACGATGGCCGCGGTCATGGACTCGAGCCTCTCGGTCGGATTCTGCAGCGCCGTGACGAGGATGCCGCCGACGGCCGCGGGCAGCAGCAGCACGCCGAGGATGGTCAGCCAGGTGATGGGCTTGCGGGAGCGCGCGCGCTCGATGGGGAGGGTCATGCGGTCACCTCGGTGGATTCGGCGACGCCCCGTCGTGAGGCGCGCGTGTCGAGAGTCTGGACGTCGGGCCATCCGGCCTCGGCAAGGGTGGCGCGCGCCGTACCGGGGTCGGCGGCGGTGGCGAAGACGGCGAGCGGACGTGCGGCTGCGGCATCGCGCAGCATCGCCGTCGCCTGGTCGCGCTGGGGATCGGTGAGGCGGTCGATACCGTCGATCACGACGACGCGGGATCTGCCGCGCAGGGCTTCGGTCAGGTCGTCGAGCGCGGCATCCTCGCCGTCCACGAGGACGCATCCGACGTGCGATCGCACCCATGCCGCTCGGCCGGGCAGCAGGTGGCCTCCGACGCGCAGCCGCCCGTCGGACGGCGTCAGACGGCCCGCGATCGTGAGCGCGAGAGCGCGGCGCGCCCCGGGATCGCCGCCGGTCGCGATCACGGCGCCTCCGGCCGGCAGGCGGACGGAGAAGTCGTCGATGAGCGGCGAGTCCGCGGTGATCACGAGGTCGTCGGCCGCCACCACCGAGTCGTCGCCGGGCCATGCGGCCAGGTGCCGCTCGCGTTCGACGGCCTCGCCCTCCACGTCGACGCGGGGGAGGACCTTCTCCAGCCAGCGGGGCAGCTCCCAGGCGCGCTCGCCGAGGATCGCCATCAGCGCCGGGATCAGCGTCATCCGCACGAGGAACGCGTCGAACGCGATGCCGGCGGCGAGGCCGAGGGCGATCGGCTTGAGCGAAGAGTCGCCTTCGGGGACGAAGGCCACGAACACCGCGAACATGATGAGTCCGGCCGCCGTGACGACCTTCGCCGACCCGGTGAAGCCGCTGCGCACGGCGCGGAGCGCGGCGGCCCTGCGGGTGGCGCGGTTCGGGCTCGTCGCGTCCTTGTCGTGCACGAAGTCCTCGCGCATGCGGGAGACGAGGAACACCTGGTAGTCCATGGCGAGGCCGAACAGCACGCCCATCAGGATGATCGGCATGAAGCTGATGATCGGTCCGACCTTGGCGACATGCAGCAGATCCGCGAACCAGCCCCACTCGAACACGGCCCCGACCACACCGAAAGCGGCGACGATCGACAGCAGGTAGCCGACCGCGGCGGTGATCGGCACCCAGAGCGAGCGGAACACGATGGTCAGCAGGATCAGCGACAGGCCGATCACGAAGATGCCGAACGGCAGCAGTGCGTTGCCGAGCTGGTCGGAGATGTCGATGCCGACGGCCGTGAAGCCGGTGACCTTGAGGTCGATGCCGAACTCGTCCAGCCATTCATCGTGGTGGCTGCGCAGCTCGCGCACGAGGTCGGCGGTCGCGGGGTCGTCGGGCGCGGTCTCCGGCACGATCTGCACGATCCCGGTGTCTGCGGTCTCGTTCGGGGTCGCGAGGGCGACCTCCTTGACGCCGGGGACCTTCGCGACCGCGTCCCCGAGGTCCTCCATCAGCGTCAGCGGATCGGTGGAGGTGACGATCGTTCCGGTCAGGATCATCGGACCGTTGAAGCCGGGACCGAACTCCTCGCCGACGAGGTCGTAGGTCTGCCGCGCCTCGTTGTCCTTCGGGAGCACGCCGGCGTTGGGCAGTGCGAGGTCGAGGCTGAGCGCGGGGACGGCGACGATGCCGAGCCCGAGCACCACCGCGATCGACACCAGCGCGGGGTGCTTCATGACGCCGCCGACCCATCGGGCGCTGCCCTTCACCGGGACGACCGGCTTCGAGGGCGCGGTGTCATCGGCCGAGTCGTCGGCGTTCCCCTTCGTCTTCGGCGCCCTGGCCTTCTTCGGGCGACCGACGACCCTGCCCTTCATGAAGCCGAGCAGGGCGGGAGTGAGGGTGACCGCGATCGCGACGGCGACGGCGACCGCGGCGGAGGCGGCGATACCCATGGTCGTGAGGAACGGGATGCCGGCGAAGCCGAGGCCGATCAGGGCGATGAGCACCGTGACACCGGCGAACACCACGGCCGATCCCGCCGTGCCGACGGCGCGGGAGGCGGATTCCTCCGGGTCGACGCCGGCGCGAACTTGATCCTGGTGGCGCGCCATGATGAACAGCGCGTAGTCGATGCCCACCGCGAGCCCGAGCATGAGCGCCAGCAGCGGGGTGGTCGAGGACACGGTGGCGAAGGCGGTGGCGGTGAAGATGCCGGCCATCGAGATCCCGACGCCCAGGATGGCCGTGAGCAGGGGGAGTCCGGCGACCACGAAGGAGCGGAAGGTCACGATCAGCACCAGCAGGGCGATCAGCAGTCCGACGGCCTCGGTCAGGGTGACGCCGGGGATGGAGATCGCGAACAGATCGCCGCCGAGGGAGGTCTGCGAGCCTGAGGGGAGATCCGCGCCCAGGTCGGCGACGACTGTGCGCAGCGCATCCTTCGTCTCCTCGGAGACATCGGTGGACTCGCCGTCGAACTGCACGCGCACGATGGCGGCGGTGTCGTCGTCGTTGATCATGCCCTTGACCATCTCGTCGTACGGGGAGGTGGCAGCGAGCACGCCGTCGAGGTCGTCCAGCTCATCGACCGCGCCCTCGATGTCGTCCTGGTACTCGGCATCCGTGATCTTGTCGCCGTCGGCCGCGACCACGATGAACTGCGCGTTCGTTCCGCTCACCTGCGGGAAGGAGCGCGAGAGCTGCTCGAGGCCGGCCTGGGACTCGGTGCCCGGGATGGAGAACGTGTTGTCCGTGCCGGCGCCGAGCACCAGGGCACCAGCGCCCGCGATGCCGAGCGCCAGGAGCCACGACACCAGGACCCGCCAGGGGTGGCGGAAGGACCAGCGTCCGAGCGACGACAGGAGTGTGGACACGCGTTCCTCCGAGGGGGTGCGGGGTGGATACACAGGTGTATCCGATACATAGATGTATCGTAAGGTGACCCGGCGCGCGGAGTCTGTGTGCAGGGTGTGAATCATGCGAGAGTGAAGGGTCAGGAGGTTTCGATGTCGACACCCGCAACCCGCAGTCGCGAGAACACGCGCGCCCGTCTCCTCGAGGCGGCCGCCCAGGTCTTCGCCGAAGCCGGTCTGGACGGCGCCTCCGTCGAGGCCGTCTGCGAACGGGCCGGTTTCACCCGTGGTGCTTTCTACTCCAACTTCGAGTCGAAGGACGAGCTGTTCCTGATGCTCACCGCGAGCGTCGCCGACGCGCGTGTGCGCGCCGTGCGTCAGCGCGTGGAGGAGATGACGGCGGAGGGCGCGCTCGCCGAGGGGTGCGATCCGATCGAGCTCGTGCAGCAGGTGATGGAACTCGGTGGCGATGATCGCCTCGGGGTGATGCTGATGAGCGAGATCCGCATCCGGGCGCTGCGTGATGCCCGTTTCGGCGAGGCCTACCTGGCGCAGGAGCGGGAGATGGTCGCGAGCATCGCGCAGATCGTCGACGACATCGCCGCCGCCGTCCCCCTTCGGTTGCGGCTGCCTGCCGCGGTCGCGGCGCGGATGCTCATGATCGTCTGGGAGGGCATGACCGTTCGCGGGGCCATGGCCGGTCAGGACGATGCGCAGCTGCGCCAGTCCGGGAGCGAGGAGCTCGGTCACCTCGTTCAGCTGCTCGTCGACCCCTGAGCACCGCCGACGGATCAGCCGATCAATCCCTCTCTGCCGACGCCAGCTCGTAGTGACAGCGGGCGAGACGCGCGAGCCACCATTCGCGTCGCTCGTCGGACGCCGCGAGCCGGGTGAGGGCGTCGGCGTCCGGTGTCAGGCGTCCCACCGGGATCTCGCCGTCGACGGGGCGCAGGTCGGCCACGTCGTCGAGGAACAGCGAGGCCGTGCCGAGTCCGCAGTCGTAATCCAGCGTCGGGAGGGCGGCGGCCAGCGCGGCCCCCTGCGACAGGCCGATCGCCGTGTCCAAGGCGCTCGAGACCACGACCGGCAGTCCGGCTGCGGTGACGATCTGCAGCGCGTGCGTGATCCCGCCCAGCGGCTGCGCCTTGATGACGAGGAGGTCCGCGGCGCCGGCGCGCGCGACCGCGAGAGGGTCCGAGGATTTCCGCACGCTCTCATCGGCGGCCACGGGGATGCCCATGTACTTCACCCGCCGACGCAGGTCCGCCAGCTCGGGGACCGTGGCGCACGGCTGCTCGACGTACTCGAGGTCGTACTCGCCGAGCACGTGCACGGCGTGCTCGGCTTCGTCCACGTTCCACAGCCCGTTGGCATCCACCCGGATCCGGCCCTCGGGGCCCATCGCCTCGCGCACCGCACGCACCCGCGCCGCGTCATCGGCGAGCGTCTGACCGGGCTCGGCCACCTTGACCTTCGCCGTGCGGCACCCCGCGAACCGCGACAGCAGTTCCGGCACCTGTGCGGCGTCGATCGCCGGGACCGTGGCGTTCACGCCGATCCGCTCGCGCAGTGGCGTCGGCTGCTCGCGCCACGCGAAGTCGATCGCCGCCGCCAGCCACGTCGCCGCTTCCACGTCGTCGTACTCGACGAACGGCGAGAACTCGGCCCAGCCCTCCGGCCCCTGGAAGAGGAGGGCCTCCCTGGTGTCGACGCCGCGGAAGCGGCTGTGCATTGGGAGGGCGACGACCCTGGCCGAGTCGAGCAGGTCTGCGAGGGGCGGGATCATGTGCCCATTCTGCTCCGTGTCGTCGGTCGGGCCGCGCTTCGCCCCTCGGGTGCGTCGATTCCGCGAGAACATCCCATCCACCGACGTGTCCGACAGCAGTGTGTCGTTGACAATGGTGTGTGACGCACAGTAATGTGATCGGCATGAACGAGACGCTGGACACGCATCTGCAGGAACTCCGGCGCGGCACCGTGGTGCTCGCCTGCCTGCAGCTGCTGCGCACCCCCGGGTACGGCTACTCCCTGCTGGAGCAGCTCGAACAGCGGGGCTTCGCGACCGACGCCAACACGCTGTACCCGCTGCTGCGCCGCCTCGAGAAGCAGGAGTACTTGACGAGCGAGTGGAACACCGACGAGGCCAGGCCGCGCAAGTTCTACCGCACCTCGGAGGCCGGCATCCGCCTGGCCGACACCCTCACCGACGAATGGCGGTCGCTCACGGCGGCGATCGCATCCCTCACCGCAGAGGAGCACTGAAATGACGACGACCACGCTCACCGAGCGATACATCAGCGCGACGATCCGCAGCCTCCCTCCCGAGGCTCAGGGCGACGTGCGCGCAGAACTCGAAGCCTCCATCGCCGACGCCGTCGAGGCGAGGCTCGAGCAGGGCGAGGCGCCCGAAGCCGCGGAGCGCGCTGTGCTGACCGAGCTCGGCGATCCCGGCGCTCTCGCCGCCGGGTACGCGGATCGCCCGCTGTACCTGATCGGTCCGCGGTACTACCTGATGTGGTGGCGACTGCTGAAGCTCCTCCTCCTCATCGTCCCGGTGTGCGTGTTCGGTGCGGTCGCTCTGGGGCAGGTGATCTCGGCCGCACCGGTCGGGGAGGTCATCTCGACGTCGATCCTCGCGACAGGTGGCGCGATCCTCCACATCTGCTTCTGGACGACCCTGGTGTTCGTGATCCTGGAGCGGCCGGGGAGCACGGCGGCCCTGACCGAGTGGAACGTGGACCAGCTGCCGGAGCCCGCGCAGGACGGCGCGGGCAGGAGCGAGCTGATCGCGTCGCTGGTGTTCCTCGGGATCTCCGTCGGCGCGCTCCTCTGGGATCGGTTCCGCGGTTTCGTCCAGGTCGACGGCCAGGCCCTGCCGATCCTCGATCCGGACCTGTGGCCCTGGGGGATCGGCGTGCTGCTGCTGATCATCGTGGCGGAAGCGGTGTTCGCCGTCGTGCTCTTCCGCGCGGGGCGGTGGAGCCCGCGGTTGGCGGTGGTGAACACGATCCTCGCCGTCGCCTTCCTCGCGTGGGCCCTCGTGCTGCTGTTCACGGGTGAGCTCGTCAACCCGGACTTCCTTGCCCACGTCGAGGCCGCCGGGGGCGAGGGGTTCGCTGCGGGACAGGCGGGTGCCGCCGATGAGGGTGGAGTGTTCCGCATCCTCGCTGTCCTGCTCGGGTTCGGGGTCGCGGCGGGGGTCGGATGGGACATCGTGGACGGCTGGCGCAAGGCGGCCCGCGCGCGTCGCGGCTGATCGTCCGACACGATCACCTCCTCCCGTCGCACCGGCTGTCGGCATGGCGCATCCAAACCGACAGCAAGGGCGACGGGAACCGGGGAATAGGGTGGATGCCGTGACCGATGCCTTCGTCTCCGACCTGTTCGACCCGGCCGAATGGGTGCTTGCGCCCGGTGCCGAGGACTACACCGACATCACCGCGCACGTCTCGCGCGACGGCGGCGTCGCCCGCATCGCGTTCAACCGGCCGGAGGTGCGCAACGCCTTCCGCCCGCACACCGTGGACGAGCTGTACCGCGCGCTCGACATCGCCCGACAGGATGCGCGCATCGGCGCCGTGCTGCTGACGGGCAACGGCCCGAGCCCGAAGGACGGCGGCTGGGCGTTCTGCTCCGGCGGCGACCAGCGCATCCGCGGTCGCGATGGGTACAAGTACTCGGATGCGGAGACGGCGATCGTCGACGGTGCGAGCCGAGCCGCCGTCGGGCGTCTGCACATCCTCGAGGTGCAGCGTCTGATCCGCTTCATGCCCAAGGTCGTCATCGCGGTGGTGCCGGGATGGGCGGCCGGTGGCGGACACTCCCTGCACGTCGTGTGCGACCTCACCATCGCCTCCGCGGAGGAAGCGCGCTTCAAGCAGACCGATGCCGACGTCGGCAGCTTCGACGCCGGATACGGCTCGGCGTACATGGCGCGCCAGACCGGGCAGAAGCTCGCCCGCGAGGTGTTCTTCCTCGCCGAGGAGTACTCCGCGCAGCGCGCCTACGAGATGGGAGCGGTTAACCGCGTCGTCCCGCATGCCGACCTCGAGCGGGAGGCGCTGAAGATGGCGCGCACCGTGCTGACCAAGTCGCCCACGGCGATCCGCATGCTGAAGTTCGCCTTCAACGCGGTCGACGACGGGCTCGTCGGCCAGCAGGTGTTCGCCGGGGAGGCCACGCGTCTCGCGTACGGCACCGACGAAGCCGTGGAGGGGCGCGATTCGTTCCTCGAGAAGCGCGACGCCGACTGGTCGTCGTTCCCCTGGCACTACTGACCCCTGGCACGACGGAAGCGGAGACCCGGATGACCGCGCTGATCCCGACGGATGCCGAGGACCCGCAGCAGCTGTGGGAGGCGCTGCGCAGCGCGCTCGAGGGAGGCCCGGCGCTCGGACTCGGCATGGTCGCGGGCGCACCGGAGAACGTCGCGGAGGGGATCGCGGCCGTGATCGCCACCTCGGGGTCGAGCGGCGTTCCGAAGCGCGTCGCCCTGAGCGGTGAAGCGCTGCGGGCCAGCGCCGAGGCGACGGCCGCACGGATCGGGAGCGGGCGGTGGCTGCTCGCGCTCCCGGCCGGCTATGTGGCGGGTCTGCAGGTGCTGGTGCGATCGCTTCTCGCCGGCACGCGGCCGGAATCGGTCGAGGGGCGCTTCTCGCCGCTGTCGTTCGCGGAGGCGACCCGCTCGCTGCAGCGCCGGACACCGGGTGCCGATCTCCCTGATCTGTACACGTCACTGGTCCCCGCGCAGGTCGCGACCCTGCTCGACGCGGCGGACGACCCGGCGGTCCTCTCCGCGCTGCGGGCCTATCGCGCGATCCTCGTCGGAGGGCAGTCGCTTCCGGAGCCGCTGCGCGAACGCGCGGCGGCACAGGGGGTGCACCTGGTGCGCACCTACGGGTCGACCGAGACCAGCGGTGGCTGCGTGTACGACGGGGTGCCCCTCGACACGGTCGCGGTGCGCACGGTCGACGGGGAGCTGCGCATCGCAGGTCCCATGCTCGCGGAGGGGTACCTGGGAGACGGAGAGCTGACCGCCCGGGCGTTCGTGCGCGACGAGCTCGGAATCCGCTGGTACCGCACCGGCGACCTCGGGCTCGTGGAGGACGGCGTCGTACGTGTGCACGGGCGCGCGGACAACGTGATCGTCTCGGGAGGCGTCAACATCTCGCTCGACCGGGTGGAACGGGTCGTCCGTCGGATCCCCGGCCTGCACGAGGCGGTCGTGATCGGTGTCGAGGACGAGCGCTGGGGGGAGGCGTCGGTCATCGTCGCGGCGCGCGGGGAGGTGCTGCGGCGCAGCGAGTCGGAGCAGCTGGCGCAGGCGCGCGACGCCGTCGCGGACGAGGTCGGCAAGCACGCCCGTCCGTCCCGTCTCATCGTCGTGGACGAACTCGATGTCCTGGCGTCCGGCAAGCCCGACCGCGAGGCGATCAGGAGGGCGGTCGCCGCGCTGCACCGAGCCGGACGGGGACTGCCAGAATGAACCGCATGGCCTCGTACACGCACGGACACCACGAATCCGTCCTCCGGTCGCACAACGTGCGCGACATCGCGAACTCGGCGCAGTACCTCCGCCCGCATCTCACGGCCGCCACGCGTCTTCTCGACGTGGGCGCCGGCCCGGGCAGCATCACAGTCGACTTCGCAGGTGTCGTCGCGCACGTCACGGCCACCGAGATCGATGAGGGCGCCCTGTCGCTGTCGCGCCGCCTGGCCGCCGAGCGGGGCCTGACCAATCTCGACTTCTCCGTCGAGGACGTGCACGCGCTCGGCTTCCCCGACGACTCCTTCGACGTCGTGCACGCGCACCAGGTGCTCCAGCACGTGGCCGACCCGGTGCAGGCGCTGCGGGAGATGCGTCGCGTCGCCGTGCCGGGTGGGATCGTCGCGGCGCGCGATGCCGATTACGCGGGATTCCTCTGGTTCCCGGTGCTCCCGGAGCTCGATCGCTGGCTCGCGCTGTATCGCGCGGCCGCCAGGGCGAACGGGGGAGAGCCCGACGCGGGACGCCGACTGCTCGCCTGGGCACGCGCCGCCGGGTTCCAGGACGTCACGGCGACCGCCTCCACGTGGTGCTATGCCACCCCGGCCGAGCGCGCCTGGTGGGGCGGGATGTGGGCCGACCGCATCCTCGAGTCCGCGCTCGCCCGGCAGCTCGTCGACGAGGGCATGGCGAGCCGGAGCGATCTGGAGGACATCAGCGAAGCGTGGAAGCGCTGGGCTGAGGACGGCGACGGCTGGTTCCTCGTGCCGCACGGCGAGATCCTCGCGCGCGCCTGAGGCGGAACGCGTACATCCGCAGACGGATGTCCGACGCCGTGCGCTCGCGTAGCGTGGGGGAGTGATCCGCCCGCTCTCCCGTACGGCGCTGGTCCTCGACATCGTCGGGGCGGCGCTGCTCTTCGTCGTCCTCACGCCGATGTCGCTGGTGTTCTACGCGCCGGTCCCCGGCGGCGGGTCGTTCGGGATCGCCGCCGCCGCGATGGTCGTGGCGAGCGTGCTGATGTTCGGCGGCGTCGCGATCGGCCGGCTCGCTCCCGGGCTCGCGCTCGCCGCGGCGTGGGCGGGCGCGATCGTGCAGATGCTCGCCGGCTTCGGCCCGCTGCCCATCGACTTCGCGATCCTGATGGTGCTGTACGCCACGTCCGCATGGGGCACCCGGCGCGTGCTCTGGTGGGGCTTCGGCTCCGCGCTCCTCGGCGGACTCGTGGCGGCCCTGTTCATGGTGTTCGTCAGCGGCGTCAGCTTCGGCTCCGGATCGGGGTGGGAGCAGGTCACCACCGGTACGCTGCTGCTCGCGCTCTCGGCGATGGCGCTCGGATTCGCCTGGGTGTGCGGGCTCCTCTGGCGCGTCATCCTGCGGGCACGCCGCACCCGTGCCGCACAGCTCCAGGCGGAGTCCCTGGCTGTCGAGGAGCAGGAGAGGGTGCGCATCGCCCGCGACATGCACGACATCGTCGCGCACTCGCTGGCCGTCGTGATCGCGCAGGCGGACGGCGCGCGCTACGCCGCGGCCGTCAAGCCGGAGATGGCCACCGAGGCGCTCGGCACGATCGCACAGACCGCGCGCGGGGCGCTCAGCGATGTGCGGATGCTGCTGACCCAGCTGCGCCATCGTCAGGGCGACGGTCCGCAGCCCACGCTCGCCGACCTCGAGGCGCTGTTCGCCCAGGTGCGACAGGCGGGGATCGAACCGCGCGTGACCGTCGACCCGATGCCGCCGGGCGAGCCGCCCGGGGCGATCCAGCTCGCCGTCTACCGGATCCTCCAGGAGGCGCTCACCAACGCCATCCGTCACGGTGACGGCGCCGTCGACGTGCACCTGGCCTGGCTGCCGGATCGCGTGGACATCGACGTGCGCAACACGGTCTCGCGCGAGGCGGTGGTCGGACAGGGCGGCCACGGGGTCATCGGGATGCGCGAGCGCGCCCAGCTCGCCGGCGGTAGTCTGCAAGCCGAGCGTCGGGGGACGCAGTTCGTCGTCCATGCCTCGCTTCCGATCGGAGTGTCCGAATGATCAGAGTCGTGCTCGTCGACGACCAAGCGCTGTTCCGCGCCGGCATCCGGATGCTCGTCGCCTCGCAGCCCGACCTCGAGGTGGTCGGAGAAGCAGGCGACGGCAGGGAGGCGCTCGAGGTCGTGCGCACGACCCGACCCGACGTGGTGCTGATGGACATCCGCATGCCGGTCATGGACGGACTCACCGCGACCGCGGAGATCCTCGCCAGGCCGGAGCCGCCCCGCGTTGTCATGCTCACCACGTTCGATCTCGACGAGGCCGCGGCCAGGGCGATCCGCCAGGGCGCGAGCGGCTTCCTGCTCAAGGACGCCGACCCGGAGTTCCTGCTCGCCGCGATCCGCACCGTCCACGCGGGATCGAGCGTGATCGCCGCGTCGGCGACCCTCGACCTGTTCGCGCACTTCGCCGAGGCGCCGAAGCCGGTTCCGCCCCAGTACGCGACGCTCACCGATCGCGAGAAGGAGATCTTCGCGCTCGCCGCGCGCGGTCTGTCGAACGCCGAGATCGCCGGCCGGGAGTACCTGAGCGAGGCGACGGTGAAGACGCACATCAGCCGCATCCTCACCAAGCTCGGGCTGCGCGACCGGGTGCAGCTCGTCGTCTTCGCCTTCGAGCACGGACTGGTCTGACCCTCGCGCGGTGTCCGTGGCCTGGTGCAGGATCCGTGCATGGAGAACATCGCCCCCACCGTGCCCATCCCGGTCCGCCTCGACATCGACACCATCGCGCCGCACTTCTCACGCGCCCTCGCCCACCTCGACACGGCGATGGTGCGCGAGCTCGATGCGGTGGATTTCGACCATCGGCTCCGTGAGCTCGTCCGACTGCGGGCGTCGCAGCTGAACGGATGCAGCTACTGCGTCGACATGCACGCCACCGACGCCCTGAAGGCCGGTGACACGACACAGCGGATCAACGCGCTGGCGGTGTGGCGGCAGTCCGCCCTGTTCACGGCGCGCGAGCGAGCGGCGTTCACGCTGACCGAGAGCATCACCCGTGCGTCCGAGACGCACGTCCCCGATGCGGATTGGGAGGCGGCGGCGGCGGAGTTCTCCCCGGCCGAGCTCGGCGCGCTCGTGGCGCTGATCGTCACGATCAATGCGTGGAACGGGGTCGGCGTGTCCACGCACGCGTGGGTGTGAGGGCACGGATCATCCTTGCGATGTACGCGGATGAGCCCGCAGGGCGATGACCGGTGGGGAGTGGCCGAAATAGCGTCGAAGCCATGGAGATCACGACCACCGACCTGGGGCTCGCCGCCCGCGTCCAGCATCTGAAGAAGACCTACGGCTCCGGCGAGGGGACGGTGCGAGCGCTCGATGACGTGAGCGTGGGCATCCGTCGCGGCCAGTTCACCGCCATCATGGGGCCGTCCGGCTCCGGCAAGTCCACCCTGATGCACATCATGGCCGGGCTCGACAGCCCGACCGAGGGCCGCGCCTGGATCGGCGACACCGAGATCACGGGCCTGGGGGACATCGACCTCACGATCCTGCGGCGCCGCCGGGTCGGCTTCATCTTCCAGGCGTTCAACCTCGTGCCCACGCTCGACGCCCTGGGCAACATCCTGCTGCCCTTCGAGCTCGACGGTCGCCGTCCGAGCGCGATCGAGCGTGCGCGCATCGACGGGCTCATCGAGACGCTCGGCCTCGGCTCGCGGCTGGGCCACCGGCCGCATCAGCTCTCCGGGGGACAACAGCAGCGCGTGGCGATCGCCCGTGCTCTGGCGACGGCGCCCGACCTCGTCTTCGCCGACGAGCCCACGGGCAATCTCGACTCGAAGACAGGACGAGAGGTGCTGAACCTGCTGGCGACCGCGAGTCGTGAGCACGGGCAGTCGATCGCGATGGTCACGCACGACGCGATCGCCGCGAGCCACGCCGACCGCGTGCTCTACCTCGGCGACGGCCGTATCGTCGCCGATCACCCGCGCCAGACGGCCGAGCAGATCTCCGCCTACATGCTCGCCGCGGAGGTGGCGGCATGACCGCCGTCGCCACCGTCGTCCCCGAGACGAGGGCGACCGGCCCGCGGCTCTCCTGGCTGCGGGATCGCGGAATGGGCGCGAGCATCCTGGTCGCCGCGCTGTCGGCTGCCTTCGGAGTCCTGCTCGTCGAGGTCACGGCCTACATCGGCACGGTGCTGCAGGCGGATCCGTTCATCGGCGACAGCGAGACGCTCGCATTCGTCGTCGCCCTGCTGTCGGTGCTGCTGACCGTCGTCGCGATGTACGTGGCCGCGATCGTCACCGCGAACACGTTCTCGACCATCATCGCCGGTCGCACCCGCCGCATCGCGCTGCTGCGCCTGATCGGGGCCACCGCTCGCTCGCAGCGCGCGCAGGTCGGGAGCCAGGGACTCGTGGTGGGCCTGCTGGGCGCCGCCATCGGGCTGGTCGTCGGACTCCTGCTGGCGGCCGTCGGCGTGCAGGTGGGTGCGCAGCTGATGGACAACGCCCCCGCGGACTTCTCCCTCGCGCAGCCCTTCGTCGTGCTGCCGGCCGTCGGCGTCGCGCTCACCACCTGGGCGGCAGCCTGGGCCGGTTCCCGACGGGTCCTCTCCGTGACCCCGCTGCAGGCGCTGGGCGGCTCGGTCGAGCGCACCCACGACGAGGTGTCGGGCAAGCCGAGCAGGCACGTCGCGGCCTGGGTGCTCCTCGTCACCGGCGCCGCGCTGCTCGTGGGCGGCGTGCTGATCGGACTCCTCACGCCGCTCGGCGTGGTCGTCGCCTTCTTCGGCGGCGTGCTCTCGTTCACGGGCCTGGCACTCGGATCGGTGCTGTTCATGCCGCCGGTCCTGCGCCTGGTCGGCAAGATGTTCGGTTCGAGCGCGACGGCCCGTCTGGCGGCGGAGAACGCTTTGCGCTACCCGGAGCGCTCGTCCCGCATGGCGATCGGCGTCGTGATGGGCGTGACCCTGGTGACGATGTTCGCGGTGGCGCTGGAGTCCGCCAAGCGCCTCATGCTGAGCCAGGTCACCGGTGAGGTGCCCGAGGAGTTCTTCGCGCCGATGGACGCCTTCGCCGCGGTCATGATGGTGCTCGTCGCCGTCTCCGCGGTGATCGCAGCGGTCGGCCTGGTGAACCTGCTGACGATCGGCGTGGTGCAGCGGCGTCGGGAGCTGGGCCTGCTGCGGTCGATCGGCCTGTCCAACCGACAGGTGCGTCGGATGGTGCTCCTGGAGGCCACGCACATCACGGTCGCGGCGACCCTCACCGGACTCGTCCTGGGTGTGGTCTACGGCTGGATCGCGGCCCAGTCGCTGCTCGGCTCCGTGCCCACGCTGCCCGACTTCGTCCCGGCCGGCCTCGTGGCGCCGCAGATCCCGTGGGTCCCCGTGGCGATCATCGTCCTCGCCACGGCGGTTCTGACGCTCGTCGCCGCCGCCACTCCGACGCGGCTGGCGACCCGGGTGGCACCGGTCGAGGCGCTCGCCGCGGACTGACGGCTCTAGGCTGGTCGGGTGCCGTCTCCGTTCGATCAGTCCACGTACCAGGTCCGCCTCGACTGGGGCGGCGCGGGCCTCGCCCGACTCGCCGCTGCGGATGTCGTCGTGGTCGTCGACGTGCTGCGCTTCTCGTCCATCGTGATCGACACGGTCGCCTCCGGTGTCGACGTCGACCTCGCGGAAGCCGAGCAGTGGTCCCGGAACGGCGCGGCCCTGGCGGCGGCCGCATCCCCGGAGGCGACCGTGCTGATCGGCGGGCTGCGCAACGCCTCGGCGGTCGCCCGCGCGGTGCAGACGATTCAGGAGCGCCGGCAGGCGCGCACGTCGGTCGCGGTGATCGCCGCAGGCGAGCTCGAGCCGTCCGGGGCGCTGCGGTTCGCGGTCGAGGACCAGCTCGGGGCCGGGGCGATCGTGCTCGCTCTGTCCGACCGCGGCATCGACCACACGGCCCCCGATGCGGCCGTCGCCGCCGAGGGTTTCCGCGCTCTTCGCGGAGCCCTCCGGCACATGGTCGGCGCGAGCGGGTCGGGTCGCGAACTCGCGAGCGGCGTCGCGGCGACCGCGCGGATCGAGGCAGTCGGCCTGACGCCGACCACGGTGGCCGATGCGGCGGTGGTGGACGCGGTCGACGCCGTGCCGGTGCTGCGCGAAGGGGTCTTCACACGATTCGAGTGACGTCCGCCGCCGTCTCGCCGATGCCGGGGGCGCGGATCGCCGCGGAGAAGCCGATCTCCGGTGTCCGCCGCGAGGGAGGCGCCGTCGTGGCTCCGGGCACGTAGGGTCGTGGCATGAGGTACCTTCCCGCTGTCATCGTCGACGTCGTGCTCGTGCTGATCTTCGCCGCTATCGGTCGCGCTTCCCATGAGGAGGACCCGGCTGGGTTCCTCCTCACCGCCTGGCCCTTCCTGATCGCGCTGGTCATCGGGCATCTGCTCGCGGCGCTCCTGCCCGGCCGACCCCGTCGGCCGTGGTCGATGCTGTGGGGCACCGTGGTCTGGGTCGTGACGGTCGCCGGAGGCATGCTGATCCGCGTCCTCAGCGGAGACACCGCCGAGGTGCCGTTCATCGTCGTGGCGACGATCGTGCTGGGGGTGTTCCTCGTCGGATGGCGCGCGATCGCCGCTCTGCTGCGTCGTCGTCGAGCCGCATCCGGTGCAGCGGGCGCCGCCGTCGAGGAGGACGCCGGGCCCAGCACGGGCACCGGGGCCGCTGCTGTCTCGGATGCTGACGATTCCGGGGATGCGATCCGCTGAGGCGGTCTCAGCGCGGCATCTGCGCGGCGAGTCGCGCATCGGTCGAGATCTCTCGGCGCGTCCATGCGAACAGGTGCCGGGGATCGAACGTGCGTGAGCAGCGCGCGCACGAGGTGGGTCTCGTGGGGCGGCGGTGTCGGTAGGTCACGTGCCCGGCAGGGCAGCTGCCGACCCAGGGAGCGAGCTCGACGGCGGTCTCCCCGTGATGGGTCGTGCCGCCGACGTAGCCCAGGTCGTGCGCGATCCGCTTCCATGCCGGACCGTGCGCTGCGGCGTGCCCGGCGAGCGCATGGGCGACCTCGTGCAGCAGCACCTGATGGATCTCGTCGTCGTCGAATCGTGCGGCGAGGTAGCGGGAGACCGTGATGCGCTTCTTCGTGTAGTCGCATTGCCCGGCCCGACGCTTGGCATGGTCGAAGCCGAAGGACCAGCTGTCATCGAGATGCAGTGTGATCAGTGCTTCGCCCCAGACGCGCACCCGGTCAAGTTCCGCCATGCGATCAGGCTAAGCCATGCATCCGACAACCGGCTCGCAGCGCGGCTCAGCCGGCGATGAGCTGCGACGGGCGACGGCGCTCTGCCGCCTCGATCGCGAGCAGCGCGGTCTCGAGCTCGCTGTCCTGGGCACCGGATTCGCGACGCAGGAACAGGGACTGCTTGAAGCTGTCGCGTGCCGTCTCGTAGTCGCCGGCGTCGTAGGCGTTCTTGCCGTGATGCTGGTAGGCGAAGGCGGCGATCGACAGCCACCGCTGCCCCTCGGCCTCCGCGGCGCAGGTCGCCAGCTCCTGTTCGGCCGCGGCATGCGCGCCGCGGTACTGGAGGATCGTCGCGTGGAGCACACGCGCGCGGAGGACGTCCTTGCGGGTGCCGGCCATGCGCGCCTGGCGGACGGCCTCGTCGGCCAGCGCCAGCGCCTCGTCCAGGCGGTCGAGAACCTTCAACAACCAGACCCGCTCCAGCAGCGCAGGCAGGCTGCGCTGCGACTCGATCTCGGCGAGACGCGTCGCGCACTCGTCGAGATCGACCACCTCGCGGAGGGTCTCCTGGTCGTATCCCCGGATGAAACTCATTGCTCTCCTTCCGCAGCGTCCCCGTCCAGTGTGCCTTCCGGTTCCGCGGTCGTCCCGGCGGCGCGCCCTGGTCGCCGTATCCGGTCCGCGACACGCCGCGGTCGGGTGGCCCCGCGACTCAGCGGAGGAAGAGCGAGGCGTCCGGTCGGGGCGAGGCCACGGCGTCGGCATCCGTCACGACCCGTGCGCCCTGGATGAACGAGTGCACCTCGGCGCCCTGGGCGATCTTGGCGGGGTGGGGGCCGGCGGCGAGCATCCGCGGCAGCCACTCGGTCGGCAGGGGAGCGGCCGAGGCGGCGATCACGAGGTTCCCGAATCGACGGCCCTTGAGGACCTGGGTGTCGGCGAGCACGCCCACCTCGGGGAGCACCTCGGCGATGGTGGCGGCCTGTCGTCGCGCGAACGCGAGTCCAGGGCCGTCGGCGACGTTGACGAGCAGCACGCCTCCGGGGGCGAGGAGTCCGCTGAGCTCGCGGTAGAACTCGACGCTGGTCAGATGCGCCGGGGTCTGGGCTCCGGAGTAGACGTCGGAGACGACGAGGTCGCAGCTCGACTGCAGAGCGCCGGGCAGCCGTCCGACGCCCTCGCGGGCATCCCCGATCCGGATGCGGATGGCCGCGCCCTTCGGCAGTGGCAGGTGCTCGCGGACGAGGTGGGCGAGCGGTGCCTCCAGCTCGATGACCTGCTGTCGGGACCCGGGACGCGTCGCCTCGATGTAGCGCGGGATCGTGAGCGCGCCCGCGCCGAGATGCACCGCGGTCAGCGGCCCCGGGGGCAGCTGATCGATCACCGCTCCCATGCGCACGATGTACTCGAAGTGGAGGTGCGTCGGGTCGTCGAGATCGACGTGCGACTGCGGAGTGCCGTCGACGATGAGCTCGAAGCCGCTCGTGAACTCGGACGGCACGATGCGCGCGATCCCGCCGTGATCCAGGCGCGCCTCGGGATGCTCCGTGTCCCGTGCGCGCGTCCGTCCCATGGGATCGAGCCTACGCCGCGCCTCGGAGCGTCAGCGCTGGTTGCCCACCGCGCAGGTCTCCTGCTCCAGCGTCTGCCCCGAGATGTCCGGCGGCAGCGTCGTCCGCACCTCGGGCTCCGCGGTGGCCGGCGGCTCCGAGGTCTCCGGTGCGGTCCCCGGCGCCGGGGTCACGAGCTCGACACCGCGGTGCGTGGTGACGCCTCCCGTCAGCTGCAGCGGCTGGCCCGACTTCACGGCCGTCCACAGGGCCTCGGCCGCCGCCTCGTTCGGCACCACCTTGTCGTCGTCGTCCGGGTCTTCGACGTTCGGGTACTGCACGAACGCGAAGTCGCTGAAGCGCACATCCTTGAGGGCGAGCGCCAACTGTGCGAGGCGGAGGGGGTCGTTCAGCGACTCGCTCGGGTCGATGTTGTCGGCGATGGCGTTGGCGATGCGCAGGACCTTCGGCACATCCGTGAGCGTCTCCTCGCTGAGCACCTTCTTGGCCAGCCGGGACATGTACTGCTGCTGGTTGGAGATGCGCGCGAGGTCGCTCTCGTCGCCGACGCCGTGGCGCGTGCGGATGAACTGGAGGGCTTCGACGCCGGAGACGGTGTGCGTGCCGGGTGTGAGGTTCAGGCCGGTGTGGCGGTCGCGGATGCCGTCACCGGCCACGCACACTTCGACCCCGCCGATCGCGTCGGTGACGGCCATCACGCCGTCGAAGCTGATCTTCGCGGCGAACTCGATCGGGATGTCGCCCAGCTCGCTCACGGTCTTCGCGACGCAGGAGAGTCCCGCATGCTCGAACACGGAGTTGATCGAGGCCTTCCACATCGCCGAGGCCACCGAGCCGTCCTCCCGTGTGCACTCGGGGACGGGCACGCCGAGGTCGCGGGGGAGGGAGATGACCGTGACGTTGCGGGGTGCGGCCGAGACGTGCACGAGGAGCGTCACGTCGTTGCGGCTGAGCCCATCCGCTTCCTCGCATCGCTCGGCGAACAGCGCCGTGGCCCTCTCGCCGCACTCGTCCGTGCCGATGACGAGGATGTTGAACGCCTTGTCCGCGGGGTAGGCGCCCAGCGTCGGAGGGTCCACCTCCGGCGCCCCCTCGAGAGCGACCGCACCGTCGCCGACGCGGTTGAACACGTCGACGGCCAGGAAGCCGGCGACCGCGACCGCCGACACGGTGACGACCGCGACGGCGATGCCGAGGAACTTGAGCAGGGTGGCCCCCGCGCTCGGTGTCGGCAGGGTCGCATGGCGTGCGACCGTGGGGCGATCGGCGTGTTCTCCGCGTCGAATCATGGTCCGGAGCCTACCCGTGACGCCTGATGTTACGGGGATATGACGATTGTGGGAGGAACTTGCAGGGAATTAGTTAGTCGTGGATACTTTTTCCTAACCCCCGGTGAGTACCCGATGCCCGCCAGGACTTTCAAAGAGGAGATCCCCGCAATGCACAAGCGCATTCTTCCGGCCGTGGCGCTCGGCGCCGTGGCCACGCTCGCCCTTGCCGGCTGCGCCGGCGGCAGCGACAACGGTTCCGCCGACGGCGAGGGCCAGGAGCTCACCGTCTGGATCATGAAGGGCACCAACCCGGACGCCACCGCCTTCTACGACAAGGTCTCGGACGCCTTCGAGAAGGAGACCGGCGCGACGGTCACCATCGAGGAGATCCAGTGGGCGGACGCCCACGACCGTTTCGTGACCTCCATCGCCGGTGGCACGACCCCCGATGTTGCCGAGACCGGCACGACCTGGACCGCCGAGTTCGCCGACGCCGGCGCGCTCGAGCCGCTCGATGAGTACGTCGACGCCGAGGACGGCCTCCGCGACGACCTCGTCGAGGGCCTGGAGGTCGCCGGCACCTACGACGGCGAGCTGTACGGCATGCCGTGGTACGCGGGCGTGCGTTCGCTCGTCTACCGCGCCGACGTGTTCGAAGAGCTCGGCCTCGAGGCTCCCAAGACCTGGGACGACATCGTCGCCGCGGGCGAGGCCATCAAGGCCGCCAAGCCCGACATGCTCCCCTTCCCGGTCCCCGGTGACGCCGAGTTCCAGGTCTACCCCTGGGTCTGGGGTGCCGGCGGCGAGATCGCCACGAAGGACGGCGACACCTGGACCAGCGAGCTCGACAGCGCGGAGTCGCAGGCGGGCATCGAGTTCTACACCGGTCTCGCGACCGAGCACGGCTTCTCCTCCGCGGGTGCGACCACCTGGAAGGAGACCGACCTCCGTGACGCGTTCACGCAGGGCAACGTCGCCATGATGCTCTCCGGCTCGTGGACGCCGAAGTCGCTCATCGAGGCGAACCCCGACCTCGAGGGCAAGATCGGCGCCGCGGTCATCCCCGGCCAGGACGGCGGCATCGCCCCGTCCGTGCTCGGTGGATCGCACCTGTCGGTGTTCAACACGACCAAGAACGCCGACCTCGCATGGAAGTTCGTCGAGCTCATGACCACCGGCGAGTTCGCCGAGCAGTGGTCGGACGAGACCGGCTACTTCCCCGGCGTCCAGTCCGCGATGGAAGAGGCCCTCGCCTCGACCGACCCGCTGGTCGCGCCGTTCGCCGAGCAGATGGTCGACGGCGGGGCATCCGTCCCGGTCACCCCGAACTTCGGCGCCGTGCAGGCGAAGAAGACGACCAACTCCATGATCCAGGCCATCCTCAGCGGGCAGAGGGACGTCGCGACCGCGACGAAGGACGCCACCGCCGAGATGACCGAACTGCTCAACCAGAAGTAAGGAAGCAGCTCTTCCATGTCGATGGTGCAAGCGCCACTGCCGGCCACGAAGGCGGAGTCCCCCTCCGCCTCCGTGGCCGGCGGCCGGAAGCGACGCGGTCTCTCGATCGTCGCGGCCCGCCCCTGGCTTCTTCTCGCGCCCGGGCTGGCCATCCTCGCGGTGCTCATGCTCTGGCCGCTCGTCCAGGTGTTCATCTACTCGCTGCAGGACTACGGCCTGCGTGAGATCAACACCGGGGAGAGCAACTGGATCGGCCTCGGCAACTACGTCGAGGCGCTCACCAACCCGACGCTCTGGACGGTGGTGCTCCCCAACACCGTCGGCTTCGCTGCCGTGGCGGTCTTCACCACCGTCGCCGTGGGCACGCTCGTCGCCCTGCTGCTCGCCCGCCTCGGCACCACCTGGCGGGTCATCGTCTCCAGCTGCATCATGGTCGCCTGGGCGATGCCCGCTGTGACCGGCACCTACGTCTGGACCTTCATCTTCGATGCCGACCGCGGCATCTTCAACACCGTCCTCCGCGACCTCGGCCTCATGGACGACCCGGTCAACTGGTTCACGAACCAGTGGTCGTTCTACGCGATCGTGCTGCTGAACGTCGTGCACCACGGCTTCCCGTTCGTCGCCATCACGGTGCTCGCCGGACTGCTCGGCGTCTCGAAGGAGATGCTCGAAGCTGCAGCCCTCGACGGCGCCGGCGCCTGGCGCCGATTCTGGAAGATCATCTTCCCGACGCTCCGCCCCGTCTTCTCGGTCGTCATCATCCTGTCGACCATCTGGGACTTCAAGGTCTTCGCCCAGGTGTACCTGATGCCCGGCGGCGGAGGAGGCAACCGACAGGTGCTCAACCTCGGCGTCTGGTCGTACGTGGAGTCCTTCGGGCAGAACCGCTACGGCTTCGGCGCGGCCCTCGCCGTGCTGCTCACGCTCGTGCTCATCGGCATCACGATCGTCTACATCCGCTCCCTCATGAAGGAGGACGAGCTGTGAACCCGCGCCCTCGGCTCCGCTCGCGCATCGGACTCGGCATCGCGGTAGCCGCCGTCCTGATCTTCACCCTGTTCCCGGTCTACTGGATGGTGTCCAGCGCCTTCGACGGCAAGGCGTCCAGCGGCGGGCAGTCGCTCCTGCCGCAGGAGTTCACGTGGGACAACTTCGCCTTCGTCCTCACCGACGGCGGCTTCGGCACCTACCTGCGCAACTCCGCGATCGTGGCGCTCGTCACGGTCCTCGTGAGCGCTCTGGTCTGCCTGCTCGCCGCGGTCGCGGTGGCCCGCTTCAAGTTCAAGTTCCGCACCACGATCCTGATGATGATCCTGGTGGTGCAGATGGTGCCGCTCGAGGCGCTCGTCATCCCGCTGTTCCTGCAGGTCAAGAGCCTGGGCCTGCTCAACAGCATCCTCGGACTGATGGTCGTGTACGTCGCCCTGTCGCTCGCGTTCGGCATCTGGATGCTGCGCGGCTTCGTCGCCGCCGTGCCGGTCGAGCTCGAGGAGGCCGCGTACATCGACGGCGCGAGCTGGTGGCGGATGTTCCGCTCGGTGCTGCTGCCGCTGGTCATGCCGGGCCTCGTCGCGACCAGCATCTTCAGCTTCATCACGGCGTGGAACGAGTTCATCTTCGCGATGACGATCCTCGGGGCCCAGACCGACCAGTACACGGTCTCGATCGGTCTGAAGTCGTTCTTCGGTCTGCACTCGAACGACTGGGGCAGCATCATGGCCGCGTCGACCATCATCACCGTGCCCGTCATGATCTTCTTCGTGCTGGTGCAGCGCAAGCTCGCCTCCGGCATGGTGGCAGGAGCCGTGAAGGGATGACCGACGACCTGGAGCGCCTCGCGAACGGCGTGCTGTGGCCGGGCTTCTTCGGCACGACCGCTCCGCAGTGGCTGCGCGACGAGCTGAGCGACGGTCTGGCCGGGGTCGTGTACTTCGGTCAGAACGTGAGCGACGAGCTGTCCGCGCTCAGCGCCGATATCCTCGCCGCGAACCCGGACGCCCTGATCGGCATCGATGAGGAGGGCGGCAGCGTCACCCGCCTCGAGTCCGCCTCCGGGTCGACGGTTCCGGGAGCCGCGCAGCTCGGACTCCTCGACGACCTCGTGGCCTCGGAGCGCACGGGGGCGGAACTCGCCCGCCGCGTGCGAGCGGTCGGCGCGAACGTGGTGCTCGGTCCCGTCGCGGACGTGAACACCGACCCCCGCAACCCGGTGATCGGCGTCCGGGCGTTCGGCGACGACCCCGACCTGGTCTCCCGTCACGTCGTGGCGACGATCGACGGTCTGCAGGATGCGGCGGTCGCCGCGTGCGTCAAGCATTTCCCCGGGCACGGCGACACCCACCTCGACTCGCATCATGCGCTCCCCGAGATCACCCTCGACGTCAACGACATCGAGCGCGTGCACCTCGCGCCCTTCCGCGCCGCCGTCGAAGCGGGCGTGGACGCCGTGATGACGGCGCACATCGTCGTTCCGGCGTGGGGCGAGCAGCCGGCCACCCTGAACCCGCGCGTGCTCGGCATGCTGCGCGACTGGGGCTACGACGGCGTGATCATCACCGATGCGCTCGACATGGCGGCGATCCGCGAGACCGTCGGGCTCGGCGGCGGTGCGGCGCTGGCCCTCGCCGCCGGAGCCGACCTGCTCTGCATCGGCAACCCGACCAACCCGGGCGACGCCGCGCTGCCGGACCAGGACGAGCGGGACTTCCGTGCCGCACGGGACGGCATCGTCGCGGCGCTCCGGGACGGATCCCTTCCGCGGGAGCGCGTGGAGGAGGCGGCGGCTCGGGTCGCGACGCTGGCCGCCAAACTGCGCGTCGCCGCCGCGGGCGCCGAGGAGGCCGAGGAGGCCGAGGAGGCCTTCGACGCGGCCGACATCGTGCGTCGGGTCCTGACGGTCTCCGGGGAGGCTCCCCGTGCTTCCGACCTCGCCGTGATCGACGCGCGACGCCGTTCGACGCTGGCCGTGGACAGCGCGGGGTCGTACGTCGCCGCGGCGCTCGCCGGTGACGGCGTGCGCGTGCGGCTGGATGTGGCTGCCGCGCCGATCGACGATCAGGACCGCGTGCTGGACGAGATGCGCGCGGCTGCCGGCACCACGGTGCTGTTGATCGACCGGCCGGACACCGATGATGCGCAGCGGGCTCTCGTCGAACGAGCGGCGGTGCGCGATGCCGGTGCCGTCGTGGTCAACGTCGGGCTTCCGGCCGTCCGCCCGCTGCCGCTGCCGGTCGTCGAGGTGGCCGCGGCGAGCCGGCTCGGTGCGCAGCTCGCGCGCGAGGCGCTTCTGGGTCGCTTCCCCGTGTCGCAGAGGACGCCCAGGGCCGGCTGAGACAGGATCCATCCATGGACGATGACGTTCTCGCGTTGGTGCGGCGCTCGCTTCCGAAGGTGAGCGCCGCCGAGGCGCGCGTCGCGGAGACGATCCTCGGAGACCCGACACTCGTCGTCGACCTCGCGATCAACGACCTCGCCCAGCTGTGCCGCACCTCGCTGTCGACGGTGGCCCGCTACGCGCAGTCGCTCGGCTACAGCGGCTACCGGGAGCTGCGCGTCGCCGTGGCCAGGGCCATCACGCTGGAGCAGGCGCAGCAGGCCCGGTTCGGCCTGGACACCACGGCGATCGACCCGGACGACGGGCCGTCGGCGATCGCCGCGAAGCTCGCGGCACAGGAGATCGACGCGATCGAGAAGACGGCGCTCGCCCTCGACGCACCGGCGCTCGACCAGGTGGCCCGTGCGATCGTCGCCGCCCGGCACATCGACCTGTTCGGCCAGGCCGCGTCGTCGCTGACCGCGCAGGATCTGCAGCTCAAGCTCGCGCGCATCGGATGCTCCGTCTCGCACTCGGCCGATCCGCACCTCGCGGTGACGACGGCGGCGCTGCGCACCTCGGGCGATGTCGCGATCGCGTTCTCCCACGGCGGGGAGACCGCGGAGACGATCCGTGCACTCGAGGTGTCCCGAGATGCCGGCGCGCTCACGGTCGCCGTCACGAGCGCCGCGGATTCGCCGTTGGCGCTCGTCGCAGACGTCGTGCTGCTCACCCACGCGCACGAGTCGCCGTTCCGGATGGCGGCGATGTCGAGCCGTATCGCGCAGCTCGCCCTCGTCGACGTGCTCTTCGTGCGCGTGGTGCAGCACCGCGGCGAGCCGGTCGCCGTCTCGCTGCAGCGGACCCACGACGCGGTCCCGGCGCGGCGCCGCAGCTGATCGCGGTGCGTGGCCCGTCCGCGTGCGTCAGTCGACGTGGTCTCGGGTGCTGACCAGCGCCCTGGTCGCGATGCGGTGACCGCGTGCGAGGCTCCCGGTCAGCGAGAGGCCGGCGAGGACGCCGGCCAGGAAGCCGGCGGCGAAGGCGTCTCCGGCTCCGATGGTCTCCACGACCGGAGTGTCGATGGCGTCGCTCTCGGCCATCTCCGCGCCGTCGAAGGCCACGGCGCCGCGGGCGTCGGTGACCAGCAGGTGGCGCGGCTGCGGGAAGAGGGCACGCAGCTCCCGAGGATCGCTGGTGCCGAAGACCGCTTCGGCGTCGGGGCGGGTGCAGAACACGATGTCGGCGCGCCGGACGAAGTCCGACACGATCCGGCGGCCTTCCTCCTCGCGGCCCCGCCAGAGCGCGGGGCGCCAGTTCACGTCGAAGCTGAGCAGCCGGTCGGGGTGCGGTTCGGCGTACAGCGACTCCTGCGCGGCGAGGGCCGAGGGCGACAGCGCGGGCGTGATGCCGGAGGTGTGCACGAGCGCGGCGTCGGCGAGGAGGGCCGCCGCCGCCGGTGCCGTGAGCGTCTGCGGGGACAGTGCGGCAGCCGCCGACCCTGCACGGTAGTAGTGCATGGTGCCGCCGACGGTGCCGTCCGACAGTGCCGTGAGCTCCTTGACGTACAGGCCGGTGGGCGCATCGGCGTCGGTCTCCACGGCGGTGTCGTCCACCCCATGCGCGCGCAGCTCGGCCGTCAGGAAGCGGCCGAAGCCGTCGTCGCCGACGCGGGAGATCACGGCGGCGCGGATGCCGGCGGAGGCCAGGGCGATGGCCGTGTTCCATTCGGCGCCGGCGAGGGAGCGGTGGAACGTGCGACAGTCCTCGAGGGGACCGGCGGCCGCGGCGACGAGGGCGACCATGCCCTCTCCGAAGCAGACGGCGAGCGGGGCGGTGTCGGACACGTTCTGGACACTACCGGATCCGCCCGTCTCGCGCCGATACCGGATTGCAACCTCGAGGCGGTTGGCATCTGGGAGTCCGCTGGGTACGTTCGAGGGATCACCGTCACCGAGGCGACAACGCCTCGGTGTCGCGCAACGAAGCGCCCGACAGGGAAGGTCATACAATGCACCAATCAGTCACGCGTCGGCGAGGACTCATCGCCGTCACCGGAGCAACGATCGCGGCGATCGCGCTGGCAGGCTGCGTCGCCAGCGAGCGCGGCGACGGGGGTGGGGAGGGCTCCGGAGACGTGGACGGCACGTTCGTCTTCGCCGCCTCGTCCGATCCGGCGAGCCTCGACCCGGCATTCGCCCAGGACGGCGAGACGTTCCGCGTCTCCCGGCAGATCTTCGAGGGTCTCGTCGGCACCGAGCCGGGCACCGCCGATCCGGCGCCGCTGCTGGCTGAGTCGTGGGAGCCGTCCGAGGACGGCATGTCGTACACCTTCGCCTTGAAGGAGGACGTCACGTTCCAGGACGGCACCCCGTTCAACGCCGAGGCCGTCTGCGTCAACTTCGACCGCTGGTACAACTGGACCGGCCTGGCCGCCTCCGAGGCCTTCGGCTACTACTACAACAAGCTCTTCAAGGGCTACGCCTCCAACCCCGCGGACGCCGTGTACAAGTCGTGCACTCCGGACGGCGACAACTCCGTCACGATCGAGCTGAACAAGCCGTTCGCGGGGTTCATCGCCTCGCTGTCGCTGCCCGCCTTCGCCATGCAGAGCCCGTCCGCGATGCAGGAGTTCGGCGCGGACGAGGTCGGCGGATCCGCCGAGGCCCCGCAGCTGTCCGAGTACGCGATGGGACACCCCGTCGGCACCGGCCCCTACCAGTTCGACGAATGGGCGCCGGGGGAGCAGGTCACCCTGAAGGCCTATGACGGGTACTGGGGTGAAGCCGGTCAGATCGACGAGATCATCTTCCGCACGATCGACGACCCGACCGCTCGCCGTCAGGCGCTCGAGTCCGGATCGATCGACGGCTACGACCTCGTCGGCCCGGCCGACACGAAGGCCCTCGCGGACGACGACTTCACGATGGTGTCGCGCCCTCCGTTCACGATCCTCTACCTCGCGTTCAACCAGGCCGTGCCGGAGCTCCAGGACCCCAAGGTCCGCGAGGCTCTCTCCTACGCGGTCGACAAGGACGCGCTGATCAGCCAGGTGCTCCCGGAGGGCACCGAGAAGGCGACGCAGTTCGTCCCCGAGGTCGTCAACGGCTACAACCCCGACGTCAAGACCTACGACTACGACCCCGAGAAGGCGAAGTCCCTGCTGGCCGAGGCCGGCTACGACGAGTCCAACCCGTTGAAGCTGACCTTCAACTACCCGGTCAACGTCTCGCGTCCGTACATGCCGGACCCCGAGCAGATCTACACGGTGCTGTCGTCGCAGCTCACCGAGGTCGGCGTGGAGACCACCCCGGTCTCCGAGGAGTGGGTCGAGTACCTCGACCGCACGACCGGCACGTCGGACCACGGCATCCACCTGCTCGGGTGGACCGGTGACTACAACGACACCGACAACTTCGTCGGCGTCTTCTTCGGCCAGAAGAGCTCGGAGTGGGGCTTCGACAACCCGGAGCTGTTCCAGAAGCTGACCGAGGCGCGCGGGGTGTCCAACCTCGACGAGCAGACGGCGCTGTACGAGGACATCAACGAGATGGTCGCCGAGTTCATCCCCGGCGTCCCGCTCGCGCACCCGGCGCCGACACTCGCGTTCGACCCGCGCGTGGAGAGCTACCCCGCCAGCCCGGTGAACGACGAGGTCTTCACGGACATCGTCCTCACCAAGTAGGCCTGACCATTTGATACGTCGAGCCCCGGTTCCGCCCTCGGCGGGACCGGGGCACGGCGTACCTTCTGATCGACGGAGAACTCTGTGCTGCGCACCATCGGCAGGCGACTGCTGTTCCTCATCCCCACCCTGTTCGGGCTCAGCATCCTGCTGTTCGCCTGGGTCAGGGCCCTTCCCGGCGGCCCCGCGGTCGCCCTCCTCGGCGAGAAGGCCACACCGGAGGCCATCGCCAGGGTCAACGAGCTGTACGGCTTCAACAAGCCCCTCATCGAGCAGTACTTCATCTGGGTGACGCGCCTGCTCCAGGGCGACTTCGGCACGTCCATCCAGACCAATCGGCCGGTGACGGAGGAGTTCCTCCGCCGCTTCCCCGCGACGCTCGAGCTGAGCGTCATGGCGCTCATCTTCGCCGTCGGCATCGGCATCCCGCTCGGCTACTGGGCGGCGCGCCGTCACGGCAAGCTCACCGACCACGCGTCCGTGGTGCTGAGCCTGATCGGCATCACGATCCCGGTGTTCTTCCTCGCGTTCATCCTGAAGTACGTCTTCGCCGTCCAGTTGGGCTGGCTGCCCTCGGACGGGCGGCAGGATCCGCGCATAGACGCGACGCATCCCACCGGCTTCTACGTCTGGGACGGCATCATCACGGGGGAGTTCGACGCGGCATGGGATGCGATCCTGCACCTCATCCTTCCCGCGCTCGCGCTCGGCACCATCCCGCTCGCGATCATCGTCCGCATCACCAGAGCCAGCGTGCTGGAAGTGCAGAATGCGGACTATGTGCGCACGGGGCGTGCGAAGGGCGTCGGGACCCCGACGCTCCGCAACCGCTTCATCCTCCGCAACGCGATGCTGCCGGTGATCACGACGATCGGTCTCCAGACCGGTCTGCTGATCTCGGGCGCCGTGCTCACCGAGACGGTGTTCGCCTTCCCCGGCATCGGATCGTTCCTCGCGAGGGCGATCTTCACCAGGGACTTCCCCGTCCTTCAGGGATTCATCATCTTCATCGCGATCGCGTACGCGCTGATCAACCTGGCGGTCGACGTGTCCTACAGCTTCATCGACCCGAGAGTGAGGGTGCAGTGATGTCCCTCCCCATCGTCCGAAAGGAGGCGGTCGCATGAGCATCGCACTCCCGCCCGCACAGGGGCCTTCGGCGGAGAGCGGCGGCAGCATCGACACCGTCGCGATCGCCCAGGCCGATCTGAAGAACGGCTCCGGAGGGTTCTGGAGCGACGTCTTCCGTCGGCTCCGTCGCAACCCCACGGCGTGGATCGGCGCGGTCATCGTGCTGCTGTTCCTGCTCGTCGCCGCGCTCGCGCCCCTCCTCGCCCCGTATCCGGAGACGGCTCTGCCTGGCGCGAAGTACATCACGCCGACGCACATCCCCGGTCCCGGCGAGCTGCCGGAGTTCCCCCTCGGCCTCGATCGGTTCGGCGGCGACGTGCTGTCCAAGCTCATCTGGGGCGCGCAGGCGTCTCTGCTGATCGGTGTCATCTCCACCGCGATGGGACTCGTCGGCGGCATGATCCTGGGTCTGCTCGCCGGTACCTTCGGCGGCTGGGTCGACACGGTGATCATGCGGGTCGTCGACATCATCCTCTCGGTGCCGAACCTGCTGCTCGCGGTGTCGATCGCGGCGATCCTGGGGCAGACGCCGTTCGCGGTGATGATCGCGATCGGAGCGTCGCAGGTGCCGATCTTCGCGCGCCTGCTGCGGGCGTCGATGCTGCAGCAGCGATCCAGCGACTACGTCCTCTCCGCGCAGACGCTCGGCCTGGGCCGGGGCAGGATCACGATGTCGCACGTCCTGCCGAACGCGATCGGGCCGGTGATCGTGCAGGGGACCCTGACCCTCGCGACGGCCGTGATCGATGCGGCGGCGCTGTCGTTCCTCGGTCTCGGCGGCGGGGGTCCGGCGACGGCCGAGTGGGGTCGCATGCTCACCTATGCGCAGGCGGAACTCGCCATCGCGCCGTGGCTGGCGTTCCTCCCCGGTATCTGCATCGCCGTCACCGCGCTCGGCTTCACCCTGCTGGGTGAGGCGCTGCGCGAGGCGATGGACCCGCGGACGAGGGCACGATGAACGCCAGGGACGATGGCGCGATGCGCGCCGTGAAGGAGAAGCACATGTCGACCGAGCCCCTGCTGTCCGTCCAGGGCCTCGCCGTGGACTTCGCCACCATGGACGGCGTCGTGCACGCGGTCGAAGGGGTCGACCTCGAGATCCGACCGGGCGAGACCGTGGCCATCGTGGGGGAGTCCGGCTCCGGCAAGTCGACGACCGCGATGGCCATCATCGGTCTGCTCGCCGGAGGAGGCCGGGTGGCCTCCGGGAGCATCCGCCTCGACGGGAAGGAGATCGCCCACGCGCCGGAGCACGAGCTGCGCACGATCCGCGGCCGCGACATCGGCCTCGTGCCGCAGGACCCGATGTCGAACCTGAACCCGGTCGCGAAGATCGGCACCCAGGTCGCGGAGACCCTGCTCGCCCACGGCCTCGCCACCAGGCAGAACGTCCAGGCGAAGGTGGTCGAGGCGCTCAGCGCTGCCGGCCTCCCCGATCCGGAGCGACGGGCGAAGCAGTACCCGCACGAGTTCTCCGGCGGCATGCGTCAGCGTGCGCTCATCGCGATCGGTCTGGCGTGCAAGCCGCGCCTGCTGATCGCCGACGAGCCCACGAGTGCCCTCGATGTCACGGTGCAGCAGACCATCCTCGACCAGATCGGACAGATGACGCGCGAGCTGGGAACGGCCGTGCTGCTCATCACGCACGACCTCGGTCTCGCCGCCGAGCGGGCCGAGCGGGTGATCGTGATGCATCGCGGCAAGGTCGTGGAGCAGGGCGACGCGCGACAGATCCTGGAGGATCCGCAGCACCCCTACACGCAGTCGCTCGTGAAGGCGGCTCCCTCCGTCGCGGCGGCGCGGCTGCGGCCGGAGGCGTTCGTGAAGGACGCTTCGACAGGCTCAGCGACCCAGGGCGAGGACGCTTCGACAGGCTCAGCGACCCACCGTGAGCCTGGGTCCCTGAGTTCGTCGAAGGGGAACATCGTCGAGATCGAGCACCTCACCAAGGTCTACCCGGTCCGCGGTCGCGGCGAGGACTTCGTCGCGGTCGACGACGTCTCCCTGGCGATCCCGCGCGGCGAGACCGTCGCGATCGTGGGGGAGTCGGGCTCGGGCAAGACCACGACGGCGCGGATGCTACTCAAGGTGATCGAGCCGACGAGCGGGCTGATCCGCTACGAGGGCAAGGACATCTCCTCGCTCACCCGAGCGGAGACGAAGGACTTCCGTCAGCAGGTGCAGCCGATCTTCCAGGACCCGTATTCAAGTCTGAACCCCATGTTCACGATCGAGCGTCTGATCGCGGAGCCGCTGGAGTTCTACAAGCGGGGGAGCAGTGCCGACCGCCGCAAGCGCGTGCGTCAGCTGCTCGACGACGTGGCCCTTCCGCAGTCGATGCTGCGGCGGTACCCGTCCGAGCTGTCCGGCGGTCAGCGGCAGCGGGTCGCGATCGCCCGGGCGCTCGCGCTGTCGCCCGCGCTGATCGTGTGCGACGAGCCGGTGTCGGCGCTGGACGTGCTGGTGCAGGACCAGATCCTGACGCTGCTGGGCGACCTGCAGCGCGAGTACGGCCTGAGCTACCTGTTCATCTCGCACGACCTCGCGGTGGTGCGGCTGATCAGCGACTACGTGTGCGTCATGAAGGACGGCAGGCTCGTGGAGGCGGCCTCCTCGGAGGAGATCTTCACGAACCCGCGAGACCCCTACACGCGTCGTCTCCTCGCCTCGATCCCCGGCAACGAGCTCAACATAGCGTCCTGACCCCGTCCCGCCCCGTCCCGCCCGAGACCCCGGTTTCGCGTCGAAACCCCGCCCTGCCACCGCGGCGAGGGCGGGGTTTCGGCGACGAGGCGGGGTCTCGGCGGTCCCATTACCGCAGCGTCGAAGATTGGTCAAGGATTGCGCTTGCCATGTCGTGGAATCGTGCGTATAGTTGGTAGTTGCGCTCGCTTCTCCCTGCCCTCATATGGTGGTCGGCATCTCGTGAGCTTCTGAGCGCACACTCCACCTGACGACAAAGGAATCGAGAAGCCCTGCGGGGCTCACGGAGGTTATTCCCTTGGCTGCTGCTCGCAACGCATCCACATCCACCACCACCAAGAACGGACGCGGAGCTTCCCGTCTTTCGTTCGCCAAGATCTCCGACACGCTGACGGTCCCAGACCTTCTCGCCCTGCAGACCGAGTCCTTCGGTTGGCTGGTCGGCAACGACGCCTGGAAGGCGCGCGTGGCCGAGGCCAAGGCTGCTGGTCGCACCGACGTCAACGAGAACAGCGGTCTGGGCGAGATCTTCGAGGAGATCTCTCCGATCGAGGACCTCGGCGAGACGATGCAGCTCTCGTTCACGAACCCCTACCTCGAGCCGGAGAAGTACTCGATCGAGGAGTGCAAGGAGCGGGGCAAGACCTACGCCGCTCCGCTGTACGTCGAGGCCGAGTTCATGAACCACCTCACGGGTGAGATCAAGACCCAGACGGTCTTCATGGGCGACTTCCCGCTGCAGACCGACAAGGGCACGTTCATCATCAACGGCTCCGAGCGCGTCGTCGTGTCGCAGCTCGTCCGTTCCCCCGGTGTCTACTTCGACAAGACCCCCGACAAGACGTCTGACAAGGACATCGTGTCGGCTCGCGTCATCCCGAGCCGTGGTGCCTGGCTCGAGTTCGAGATCGACAAGCGCGACCAGGTCGGCGTGCGCGTCGACCGCAAGCGCAAGCAGTCGGTCACGGTCTTCCTCAAGGCGCTGGGCATGACCAGCGAGGAGATCCTCGCCGAGTTCGCCGGCTACACCTCGATCGAGGAGACGCTCGCGAAGGACACGATCGTCACCAAGGAAGACGCGCTCCGCGACATCTACCGCAAGCTGCGTCCGGGCGAGCAGGTCGCCGCCGAGGCTGCCCGCGCGCTGCTGGACAACTTCTACTTCAACCCGAAGCGCTACGACCTCGCGAAGGTCGGCCGCTACAAGATCAACCACAAGCTGGGTCTCGACCAGCCGCTGACCTCGTCGGTGCTGACCGTCGAGGACATCGTGGCCACGATCAAGTACCTGGTGCGCCTGCACGCCGGCACCGAGGAGACCTTCGAGGGCATCCGCGGCGGCAAGAAGGCCGAGATCCGTCTCGCGACCGACGACATCGACAACTTCGGCAACCGTCGCATCCGCGCGGTCGGCGAGCTGATCCAGAACCAGGTCCGCACGGGTCTGTCCCGCATGGAGCGCGTCGTCCGCGAGCGCATGACCACGCAGGACATCGAGGCCATCACGCCGCAGACCCTGATCAACGTGCGCCCCGTCGTCGCCGCGATCAAGGAGTTCTTCGGAACGTCGCAGCTGTCGCAGTTCATGGACCAGAACAACCCGCTCGCGGGTCTGACGAACAAGCGTCGTCTGTCCGCGCTCGGCCCCGGTGGTCTCTCGCGCGACCGTGCCGGCGTCGAGGTCCGTGACGTCCACCCCTCGCACTACGGCCGCATGTGCCCGATCGAGACGCCGGAAGGCCCGAACATCGGTCTGATCGGTGCGCTCGCGACCTTCGCGCGCATCAACTCCTTCGGATTCATCGAGACGCCGTACCGCAAGGTCGTCGACGGGGTCGTGACCGACCAGATCGACTACCTCACCGCTTCGGAGGAGGTCGACTTCAACATCGCGCAGGCCAACGCGCCGCTCGATGCGAAGGGTCGCTTCCGCGAGAGCCACGTCCTGGCCCGCCCCAAGGGCGGCAGCGGCGAGGTCGACCTGTTCGTCCCCGAGGAGATCGGCTACATCGACGTCTCCCCGCGCCAGATGGTGTCGGTCGCGACCTCGCTCGTGCCGTTCCTCGAGCACGACGACGCACAGCGCGCCCTCATGGGTGCCAACATGCAGCGTCAGGCCGTGCCGCTGCTGCGCAGCGACTCGCCGCTCGTCGGAACCGGTATGGAGGGCTACACCGCCATCGACGCCGGCGACGTGATCACCGCCGAGAAGGCCGGTGTCGTCTCCGAGGTCTCCGCTGACCGCGTCGTCGTCATGCTCGACGAGGGGGGAACGCAGGAGTACCACCTGCGCAAGTTCGACCGCTCGAACCAGGGCACCTCCTACAACCAGAAGGTCGTCGTCAACGCCGGCGAGCGCGTCGAGGTCGGAGAGGTCATCGCCGATGGCCCCGCCACCGAGAACGGCGAGCTGGCCCTCGGAAAGAACCTCCTCGTCGCGTTCATGACGTGGGAGGGCTACAACTTCGAGGACGCGATCATCCTGAGCCAGGACCTGGTGAAGGACGACACCCTCTCCTCGATCCACATCGAGGAGTACGAGGTCGACGCCCGCGACACCAAGCTCGGCAAGGAGGAGATCACCCGTGACCTCCCCAACGTCAGCCCGGAGCTGCTGAAGGACCTCGACGAGCGCGGCATCATCCGCATCGGCGCCGAGGTCCGCCCCGGCGACATCCTCGTCGGCAAGGTCACGCCGAAGGGTGAGACCGAGCTGTCGGCCGAGGAGCGTCTGCTCCGCGCGATCTTCAACGAGAAGAGCCGCGAGGTCCGCGACACGTCCCTGAAGGTGCCTCACGGCGAGCAGGGCACGATCATCGCGGTCAAGGAGTTCAACGCCGAGGACGGCGACGACGAGCTCGGCTCCGGCGTGAACCGCCGCGTCGTGGTCTACATCGCCCAGAAGCGCAAGATCACCGAGGGCGACAAGCTCGCCGGCCGTCACGGCAACAAGGGTGTCATCGCGAAGATCCTCCCCATCGAGGACATGCCGTTCCTGTCGGACGGCACGCCGGTCGACATCGTGCTGAACCCGCTCGGCATCCCTGGACGAATGAACTTCGGTCAGGTGCTGGAGACCCACCTCGGGTGGATCGCCAAGCAGGGCTGGAAGGTCGAGGGCACTCCGGAGTGGGCTGTGAAGCTCCCGCAGGAGGCGTTCGAGGCCGCTCCCGGCACGAAGGTCGCCACGCCGGTGTTCGACGGTGCGAGCGAGGAGGAGATCTCCGGTCTCCTCGACTCGACGCTCCCGACCCGCGACGGCATCCGTCTGATCGACTCGAGCGGAAAGACGCAGCTGTTCGACGGCCGCTCCGGCGAGCCGTTCCCGGCGCCGATCTCCGTGGGCTACATGTACATCCTGAAGCTGCACCACCTGGTCGACGACAAGATCCACGCACGTTCCACGGGTCCGTACTCGATGATCACCCAGCAGCCGCTCGGTGGTAAGGCGCAGTTCGGTGGACAGCGCTTCGGTGAGATGGAGGTGTGGGCCCTCGAGGCCTACGGTGCCGCATACGCGCTCCAGGAGCTCCTCACGATCAAGTCCGACGACATCCTCGGCCGCGTCAAGGTGTACGAGGCGATCGTCAAGGGCGAGAACATCCAGGAGCCGGGCATCCCCGAGTCGTTCAAGGTGCTCATGAAGGAGATGCAGTCGCTCTGCCTGAACGTCGAGGTCCTCTCGGCCGACGGCACGCTGGTCAACCTCCGCGACACCGACGACGAGGCGTTCCGCGCCGCAGAGGAACTCGGTATCAACATCTCCAGCCGCTTCGAGGCCGCCTCGATCGACGAGATCTAACCCTTCGACAGGCTCAGGGACCCAGGTTCCTGACACCAGGACCCACCGGGTCGCTGAGCCTGTCGAAGCCCAGACTTCTCAAACAGAATTTCCGACACAGGAGAACTAGTGCTCGAGTCCACAACTTTCGACGAGCTTCGCATCGGCCTGGCCACCGCGGACCACATCCGCGCTTGGTCGTACGGTGAGGTCAAGAAGCCCGAAACCATCAACTACCGCACCCTGAAGCCCGAGAAGGACGGCCTCTTCGGAGAGCAGATCTTCGGACCGTCCCGCGACTGGGAGTGCGCCTGCGGCAAGTACAAGCGCGTCCGCTTCAAGGGCATCGTCTGCGAGCGCTGCGGCGTGGAGGTCACCAAGAGCTCCGTCCGTCGTGAGCGCATGGGTCACATCGAGCTCGCCGCTCCCGTCACCCACATCTGGTACTTCAAGGGTGTTCCCTCGCGTCTGGGCTACCTGCTCGACATGGCGCCGAAGGACCTCGAGAAGGTCATCTACTTCGCCGCCTACATGGTCATCTCGGTCGACGAGGAAGCTCGTCACCGCGACCTGGGCACGCAGGAGAACAACATCCGTCTCGAGCTGAAGACGCTCGGCGACCGCCGCGACTCGAAGATCGCGGAGCGCCTGGCCAAGCTGGAGGAGGAGCTCGCGGCTCTCGAGGCCGAGGGTGCCAAGGCCGACGCCAAGAAGAAGGTGAAGGACGCCGCCGAGAAGGAGATGTCCCTCATCCGCAAGGGTGCCGACGAGCAGATCGCCAAGCTCGAGCGCGTGTGGGAGGACTTCCGCACGCTCGAGGTCGGCGCGCTCCGTCCGGAGGACGACGTCTTCCACGAGCTGCAGGACCGCTTCGGTCAGTACTTCGAGGCCTACATGGGCGCCGAGTCGATCCAGCGTCGCCTCGCGGCGTTCGACCTCGAGGCCGAGGCCGAGAACCTGCGTCTGCAGATCTCGGAGGGCAAGGGCCAGCGCAAGATCCGTGCGATCAAGCGCCTCAAGGTCGTCAGCTCGTTCCTCGAGACCGGCATGAGCCCCGCCGCGATGGTCCTGGACGTCGTCCCGGTCATCCCGCCGGAGCTCCGCCCGATGGTGCAGCTCGACGGTGGCCGCTTCGCGACCAGCGACCTGAACGACCTGTACCGCCGCGTGATCAACCGCAACAACCGTCTTCGTCGTCTGATCGACCTCGGTGCCCCCGAGATCATCGTCAACAACGAGAAGCGCATGCTGCAGGAGGCCGTCGACGCCCTGTTCGACAACGGCCGCCGCGGTCGTCCCGTCACCGGTACCGGCAACCGCGCCCTGAAGTCCCTCAGCGACATGCTGAAGGGCAAGCAGGGTCGTTTCCGCCAGAACCTGCTCGGCAAGCGCGTCGACTACTCCGGCCGTTCGGTCATCATCGTCGGGCCGCAGCTGAAGCTGCACCAGTGCGGTCTGCCCAAGCAGATGGCGCTGGAGCTCTTCAAGCCGTTCGTCATCAAGCGCCTGATCGACCTCGGTCACTCGCAGAACATCAAGGCGGCCAAGCGCGCCGTCGAGCGCACCCGTCCCGAGGTCTGGGACGTGCTCGAGGAGATCATCCGCGAGCGTCCGGTGCTGCTCAACCGTGCACCCACCCTGCACCGTCTGGGCATCCAGGCGTTCGAGCCGCAGCTCGTCGAGGGCAAGGCCATCCAGCTGCACCCGCTCGTCTGCGCGGCGTTCAACGCCGACTTCGACGGTGACCAGATGGCCGTGCACCTGCCGCTGTCGGTCGAGGCTCAGGCCGAGGCCCGCGTGCTGATGCTCGCGTCGAACAACATCCTGAAGCCGTCCGACGGCCGCCCGGTGACCCTGCCCTCGCAGGACATGATCATCGGTCTGCACCACCTGACCACGGTCAAGGAGGGCGCAGCCGGTGAGGGTCGTGCATTCGGCTCGGTCGGCGAGGCGATCCTGGCCAAGGACGAGGGAACCCTCGACCTGCAGGCCAAGATCCGCATCCGCATCCCGGGTCTGACGTTCCTCGAGGGCGAAGCTCCCGAGGGCTACGAGCGCCACGGTCTCGTGGACGCCTCGCTGGGTCAGGCGATCTTCAACGACGCGCTGCCGAAGGGCTACCCCTTCGTCCGCGAGCAGGCCGACAAGGGCAAGCTGTCGCAGATCGTCAACAAGCTGGCCGAGGAGTACCCGAAGGTCGAGACGGCTGCGTCGCTGGACCGCATCAAGGACGCCGGTTTCTACTGGGCCACGCGCTCGGGTGTGACCGTCGCCCTGAGCGACATCCTCACCCCGCCGAACAAGGCGGAGATCGTCGCCGGCTACGAGAAGCAGGCCGCGAAGGTCCAGTCCCAGTACGAGAAGGGCCTCACGACCGACGCCGAGCGTCGTCAGGAGCTCATCAAGATCTGGACCGAGGCGACCGACGAGGTGCAGGCCGCGATGAAGGCGCACTTCCCGGAGGACAACACCATCAACCGCATGGTGTCCTCGGGTGCCCGTGGTAACTGGCTGCAGATCCGCAACATCGCGGGTATGCGTGGTCTGGTGAACAACCCCAAGGGTGAGATCATCCCGCGTCCGATCATCTCCTCGTACCGCGAGGGTCTGTCGGTGGCGGAGTACTTCATCGCGACGCACGGTACCCGTAAGGGTCTGGCCGACACCGCTCTGCGTACCGCCGACTCGGGTTACCTGACCCGTCGTCTGGTGGACGTCTCGCAGGACGTCATCATCCGCGAAGAGGACTGTGGCACGTCGAAGGGCCTCGAGCTCCCGATCGCCGCTCCGAACTCGCAGGGCGAGCTCGTGCGCGACGCGAACGTCGAGAACTCGGTGTTCGCTCGGACGCTGGCCTCCGACGTGGTCGACAGCAAGGGCGAGGTCCTCGCCGCTGCCGGTGACGACGTGGGCGACGTGCTGATCGACAAGCTGGTCGCTGCGGGTGTCGAGACCATCAAGGTCCGCTCCGTCCTGACCTGCGACTCCGCCGTCGGTGTCTGCGCGCAGTGCTACGGCCGTTCGCTGGCGACGGGCAAGACCGTCGACATCGGCGAGGCCGTCGGCATCATCGCCGCCCAGTCGATCGGTGAGCCCGGTACCCAGCTGACGATGCGTACCTTCCACACGGGTGGTTCGGCGTCGGCGGATGACATCACGCAGGGTCTTCCCCGTGTGCAGGAGCTCTTCGAGGCGCGTACCCCCAAGGGCGCGTCGCCGATCGCCGAGGCCGATGGCCGCATCACGATCGACGAGACCGACAAGGGCAAGAAGGTCATCCTGACGCCCGACAGCGGCGACGAGCCGGTCATCTACCCGGTGCTGAAGCGTGCGACGCTTCTCGTCGAGGACGGCCAGCACGTCACGGTCGGACAGCCCCTGCAGGTCGGAACGCTCGACCCCAAGGAGATCATGCGCGTCATGGGCGCTCGCGAGGTGCAGCGTTATCTCGTCGGCGGCGTCCAGGGTGTGTACCGCTCGCAGGGTGTGCCGATCCACGACAAGCACATCGAGGTCATCGTCCGTCAGATGCTCCGCAAGGTCACCGTCGTCGATCACGCCGACACGACCCTGCTCCCGGGTGAGATGGTCGACCTCAAGCGCTACCAGTCGATCAACCGCGAGGCCGTGGCCGAGGGCAAGCGCCCCGCGTCCGGTCGTCCGGAGCTGATGGGTATCACGAAGGCGTCGCTCGCGACCGAGTCGTGGCTGTCGGCCGCCTCCTTCCAGGAGACGACCCGCGTGCTCACCGAGGCTGCGATGCAGGGCAAGCGCGACCCGCTGGTCGGTCTCAAGGAGAACGTCATCATCGGAAAGCTCATCCCCGCCGGAACCGGTCTCTCGAAGTACCGCGACGTCACGGTCGAGGCCACCGAGGAAGCCAAGAGCGAGCGCTACCCGAACCGGATCTTCGCATCCGACGGTGCGTACGCGGACGGCGACTTCGGCTACGTCGACTTCGACGCGTTCTCGACGGACGACATCACCCCCGGTACCTACAACTGATTGAGGCACAACTGAGGTGTGACTGAGTGAACGAAGGCCCCGGGGTTCGCCCCGGGGCCTTCGTCGTCCCCGCGGTGTTCGCGGTCGCCGAGTGCACGGGAAGTCGCCGAGTGCACGGGAAGTCTGCGTCCATACGCCGTGCAGTCGACGCGAAGCCGTGCACTCGAGGGAGGAGCGGGTGCGGGGTCGCTCAGTCGAAGAGGTGGTCCACGATGCTCGAGGTGTACCCCGCGGGGGCGAGGTTCGAGTAGCGGGTGTCGATCAGGACGTCGTCGCGCCAGAACAAGGTGCGGCCGTCCGTCACGGGGTACTGCTCGTTGGGCCAGGTCTTCTCGCAGCGCGTCCCGCCGTCCGGGGTGAAGCAGGAGAATCCCTCGTCATCTGCCAGCTTGTTGAGCAGGTCGAGAGCGGGTCCGCGGTTCATCCCGGAGATGGTCGTCGTGAGTCGGGTCGTGTCGGCGCCGGGGTCGCCCCAGATGCAGGTGAGGGCGCCGTCTTCGCCCACGCCGGAGGGACCGAACGCCGCGTGGTTGAGCGGAGTGTCGGCGAGCTCCGTCAACACGGCCTCCGACAGGATCGCGCGGCAGTCTGTCGGGAGCGCGACGGGCGCGGCGGTCGGCGTCGGGCTGGGCGACGGCGTGCCCGTCTCCTCATCACCGGCCGCGTCATTCTGCGACGAACTCGGCGAAGGACTCCCGGCGCCGCCCGCCTGCGGGGCGCACGCCGTCAGGGCGAGGAGGAGGACGACAGCCGCGGTGGCACCGATGAGTCGGGGGTTCATGGCCACACGGTACTCCCCGTCGGTCGGCCAGCCGGAGAGGATCGCTGCCTTGCCGCAGCCTCCCCGTGCCGCGATAGTGTCGGCGGGTGAGCAATGAGACGTCATCCGCCGGTTCCGTCGTCGTGATCGGCGATGCCCTGATCGATGAGATCCGCGACCGGGCGGGAGTGCGGGAGCTGGTCGGAGGGGCGGCGCTGAACGTCGCGGTCGGCCTGCGGCGCCTTGGCGTCGCCACGACCCTGATCGCGATGGTGGGGGAGGATGAGGCGGGCGCGCACATCCGCGAGTACCTGTCGGATCACGGCGTGCGGCTGATCGCGAGCGCGGCACCTCTCGGTTCCTCGCGGGCGATCGTGCAGCGCGGAGCCGACGGAGAGCCGCAGTACGTCTTCAACGAGGCGGCACAGAGGCGCAGCATCCGGTACTCGGACGAAGCGCGCCAGGCGATCGCGGATGCCGGGCTCGTCGCGATCAGCTGCTTCCCCTTCGACGTGCCGGCGGAGGTCGAGGCGCTGATCGATGCGCTGGCTGAAGCGCGGGTCGCGGTCGATCCCAACCCCCGCACCGGGATGCTGAGCGATCGCGACGAGTTCGTCCGCGGATTCGAGCGGCTCGCCACGTCCGCCGCCCTCGTCAAGGTCGGCGCGGATGACGCGGCGATCCTCTACGACGGCGACCTCGATGCCCTGCGCGCCCGGCTGCGAGACCTCGGCGCGGCAGCGGTGCTGGCGACCGCTGGAGCTGACGGCGCCACCATCGAGGCACACGCCGGCGTCGTGTCCGCTCCCATCGCCGAGCTTCCCGGCGCTGTGATCGACACCGTCGGAGCCGGGGATGCGACGCTCGCCGCCGTCTCCGAGGGTCTCGTCTCGGCCGCGCCGCAGGAGCTCGAGGAGTGGCGAGCGCTGCTGCTCCGCGCCATGGACGTCGCTGCGGCGACCTGCCGCGCAGAGGGCGGCCTGCTGCGGACGCCCGAATCGCTGGCCGAAGCCGAGCGCGGCGTCCACGGCAGCTGACGGTCCGATTTCCTGCACCTGCCCCTGGCAGGTATGCTTGTCTCTCGTGCCCCCGGTTGGCTGTTCAAGTCGGACGGGTGCGCTCTGGCGAGTTACCCAAGCGGCCAAAGGGATCTGACTGTAAATCAGACTGCTCTGCATTCGGGGGTTCGAATCCCTCACTCGCCACCACCGCTCCGCAGACAAGAGCGGATCCGAAGGCCCGAGCGCTCGTCGCGAGGGCCTTCTCTCATCTCCGGAGCGCAGCGCCAGCACCACCCGGCTCCTGGAAGACGAGATCCGCAGCTGGGCCGATGCAGCGTCTGCGGTTCATAGACTGGGGCGATGCGACCGCTCACCGAAGCCGACGTCAGAGCCTCATTCGTCAACGCGGATGAGGATGAACTGCGCGTCATGGAGATGCCGCACGACTTCCTGCTCGTGGACTGGGACTACCTCGACTTCTTCGCCTGGCGCGACCCCGGAGCGAGCCGACGCGGATACGTCCTGATCCCGCACGAGGGCGAGATCATCGGCATCGTGCTGCGCGCGACCGAGCCCGGGCGGATGCGCTCGGGCATGTGCGACATCTGCCACACGATGCAGCCGGGAAATCAGGTCGCGCTCTTCTCCGCTCGCCGCGCGGGCGAAGCCGGTCGCCGGGGAGACTCCTTCGGCGCCTACATCTGCGCTGACCTGTCCTGCCACGAGAACGTGCGTCTGGCGCATCCGCTCGCTCCGAACGAGATCCGCGCCGCGGGGCAGGCCGACTTCCGTCTCGACAGCACCCGCCGTCGGATGGAGGGCTTCGTCTCGCGCGTGTGGGAGCACTCCTGATCGCGGTTACGCTGGACCCACACATCCTGTGCTCGAAGGAGAAGCCATGAGCGATGCCATCCTGTTCGCCGTCGAAGAGGGGATGGCCAGGCTCACGCTGAACCGGCCCACCCGCCTCAACGCCTTCAATGCCGATCTGGCCTATGCCTGGCGGGATGCGACGGCGGAGGCGACGTCGCGGGAGGACGTCAAGGCGATCCTCATCGACGCCTCAGGACCGGCGTTCTGCGCTGGCGGCGACGTCATCGACATGGCGACGACCATGGGCGCGTCCGGCGCCGAGATCACCGCGCTGGCCGAGGTGATCAACGCCGGGATCCGCTCCCTGACCGAGTCCGCCATCCCGGTCGTCGCGGCCGCGCACGGGACCACGGCCGGGGGAGGGCTGGGCATCCTCCTGTCCAGCGACTACGCGGTGGTCGGGTCCCGCTCCCAGCTCGGCAGCCTGTATGCGAACATCGGCCTGACGCCGGATCTGTCGGTGTCGGCGCAGCTCGCCCGTGCGGTGGGCCAGCGCAGGGCGCTGCAGCTCGTGCTCCAGGACCGTCTGCTGTCGGCGACGGAGGCCGTGGAGTGGGGACTCGTCGCCGAGGCGGTCGAGGGGGAGAGCTCCGCGGACGAGTCCGCACTCGTCCGCGCCCGCGCGGAGGAGGTCGCCCGCTTCTGGCTGGCGGGAGCCGCCGGCGCCTACGGCCAGGCGAAGCGGCTGGTGCGCTCGCAGCCCGAGCGCACGTTCGTCGAGCAGCTGAGCGAAGAGGCGCGTTCGATCGGCGCGGCTCTCGAGACAGAGGATGCGCAGGCCAGGGTCGCCGCCTTCGCCGCAGCCTCGGCGAAGAAGGCCGGCTGAGCAGTCCTCCCCACGCGGCGATTCGCGACCGTTCGTCCCCAGTCCGGGCGACAGCCGTGGCTTCGGCCGGTCGGCGTGGCAGGATGAAGGCATCGCCGCTCGACGAGAGGAACGCCATGTCCCAGCCGGACACCATCGCGCAGGATCCGCAGGGTGAGAAGAGGAATCTGTCGCTCCTGATCCGAGGGTCTCTCTGGATCGCCATCGGTGCGCTCATCGCCGCAGCTCTCGTGTGCGTCGTCTGGGTCCTCATCGGCGACCAGGACGGCCTGATCGGGCGGGCGTTCCTGACGATCCTGCTGCTGGCGGCCTTCGCCGGCATCGCGATCCTGGAGGCAGGCCTGGCGCCGAACCGGCCCGACTGGCTCCAGCTCGCGAGCATGGTGAGCTGGATCATCGCCCTCCTCGTCGGCGCCGTGAAGATCTGGCTGCCCGAAGACGGCCTCTACTTCGGTGCGGAGCGCTTCTTCCAGCTGCTGCTCGTGATCGGGATCCTGCAGCTCGCGCTCCTGCATGTGCGACTGTTCACGCCCGCTGCCCAGCGTTACGTCACGACGTTCACGCGAGTGATCTACATCGTGACCATCACGTTCCTCGCCGGGCTGGTAGGGATGCTCGTGTTCTACCTCGCGTTCCCGAACACCTTCTTCTATGGCGAGCTGTACTGGCGGATCGTCGTCGCGCTCACGATCCTCGTCGCGGTGGGGACGACCCTCATCCCGCTGCTGAACGCGCTCTTCGCGCCCAAGAAGAAGACACCGGCGGCCCGCGCGCTGACGGCACCGCCGTCCTGGCCCACGTATGCGGACGGCATCACGCCGCTGCCGGCACTCCCCGATTCCTCGCCCGACTGGAACGCCTACTACACGGGGTATCCGACGGTCGCGCCCTCGCAGCAGGCTCTCGTCGCCGCGCCCGCTTCGTCGTTCCCCGTCGCGACGCAGCCGCCCGCGCCGTCGCCGTCCGCGCCGTCCCAGCCCGCACCGCCCCAGCCCCCGGCTCCGCAGCCCGCGTCGTCCTCGGCGCCCGGCGAGCACGCGGTTCCGCCCCAGCCGGGAAGCGTGCCGCCTCCCGCTCCGCAGGATGCGCCGGCGTCCTTCCCGCCGCCGCCGCCCGCGCCGCAGCAGGCGCCGCAGGACCCGCAGCAGTGACGCTCGCTCTCGAACTCAGCGAACTCGCCACCGAGATCTCCCGGGAAGCGGGGGAGCTCGCCCGCACGCGACGCGTCGAGGGCGTCCGCCTCGCCGCGACCAAGTCGACGCTCGCCGACATCGTGACCGATGCCGACCGCGAGGTGGAGGCGCTGATCCGGGACCGCCTCCGCGCCGCCCGCGGCGACGACGGCTTCCTGGGCGAGGAGACCGGTGCCGAGACCGGAGCCAGCGGCATCACGTGGGTGGTGGATCCGATCGACGGCACGGTCAACTACGCCTACGGCATCCCGGCATACAACGTCAGCATCGCCGCGGTCAGCGGAGAGCCCGATCCGGCCACCTGGGAGGTGCTCGCGGGAGCCGTCCACGCCCCGGCCCTCGGCGAGACCTTCACGGCGGCTCTCGGCCATGGGGCCTGGTCCGACGGCCAGCGCCTCTCGGTCACGGCCGAGACGCCGGCAGGGGCGCTCCTCGCGACGGGGTTCGGCTACGACCCGGCCACGCATGAAGGCGACCTCGCAACCGTGGCCCGCGTGATGCCGATGGCCCGTGACGTGCGGCGCATGGGGTCGGCCGCGCTCGACCTCGCGTACGTGGCGGCAGGGCGGCTCGACGGGTACTTCGAGCGGGGGCTGCGGCCGTGGGACTTCGCGGCCGGGTCACTCCTGGTCACGGAGGCCGGCGGTCTCTTCTCCCGTCTCGACGCCGACTCCGCGCGCCCGATGACCCTCGCCGGTGGCGGCGCGGTGCACGCGCAGCTGCTCGCGATCCTCGACGAAAAAGACTGAACGATTCATGGCATTCCCAGAGTCAGCACGGTAGGGTTTATCCGATCGTTACCACTTTCACCACCCGAAGGTGACCGTGGAGTTAGCGCCCCCGAGCTTGACGCACGACCGAGAGAAACGCTTTGCCCTTCGAGAATTCCCAGGCTGCCCCCGCGCCCACGCGACGGTCCAGCCGGCACCGCACTGCGGCCGCCGAGGCCCCCGCGTCGGGAACGACGGACCCCATCTCCATCGCAGAGTCCGCCGTCGCGCTCGCCGCAGTCATCCCGCTCTCGCGCCGTGCCGCGCGCCAGCGCCAGACGTCCGAGGCTGTCGCTGCAGCGCCCGTCGAGCCCTTCATCGCGGAGGTTCCGGAGCCGATCATCGCGGACGTCCCCGCCTCGCCCGTGGCTCCCAGTGATCTGACCGAGGTCGTGGAGATCCTCGAGGCCGCTGCCGACGTCAGCGAGCCCGAGGTCGCCGAGACGGTCGACGCGCTCCTTTCGCAGGCGGAGCCCGTTTCCGCGCCGTCCGTCGAGCCGGAGGGCGACGCATTCGAGCGCGCATCCCGCGCCTTCCGGAACACCGGAACCGTTCCCACCGTCTCCGCCTCCGCGCGCGTGCCGAAGGCGGAGCCGACTGACTCCGCTGCCGCGGCCGAGGCATCCGCGCAGGCCGCCTTCCGTCGCCCTCGTCGTATCCGCAAGCTCGTGACCGTCGGTGCATCCGTCGGCGTGATGAGCCTCGCCGGACTCCTCGCCGTCGGGATGACGCTGCCCGCAGAGGCCGTCGCCGCGGTTCAGGGCAGCGGCATCGCCTCGACCTCTCTGGTCTCCGCCGCCGCCGCGGACGCCGAAGGGGGCGACACCGAGGAGATCCAGGCCTTCGTCGCTCCGTCGGGCGTCGAGAACGAGTCGCTGGCGCGTGCCGGCGACTTCAGCACGGTCTCGCTGGTCCAGGTCGCCGCCGAGCAGGGGATCAACTACTCGGGCGAGCTCTTCACGAACGACCCCGACGCCGCGATCCAGTGGCCCTTCCTCGTCGGCGTTGGCATGAGCTACGGATACGGCATGCGCAGCGGCCGCCTGCACGAGGGCATCGACTTCGTGCCCGGCAACGGCGCGCCCATCCAGGCGATCGCCGACGGCACGGTCCGCATCGCGACCGAGCAGGGTGGTGCGTTCGGCGTCACCGTGTACATCGACCACGTCATCGACGGGTCGGTCATCACGAGCCACTACTCGCACATGCAGTACGGCTCGCTGCAGGTCAAGGCCGGCGACACGGTCAAGGTCGGCGACATCGTGGGCAAGACCGGCAACACCGGACGCTCCTACGGTGCGCACCTGCACTTCGAGCTCATCGTCAACGGCACGACCATCGACCCGATGCCGTGGCTGCGCGAGAACGCCGGACGGAGTTCGTTGTCCGACTGATTTCATGAGGACGCCACAGTGATGGTATTCTCGTACGGTTGCCCCGCGAGGGGCAGCACGCCCCGATAGCTCAGTGGCAGAGCACTTCCATGGTAAGGAAGGGGTCGTCAGTTCAATCCTGACTCGGGGCTCGCAGCATTCTTCTCACGCGGACGGATGCCTCGCGGCAGGGTAGCTCAGCTGGTTAGAGCGCACGACTCATAATCGTGAGGTCGCGGGTTCAAGCCCCGCTCCTGCTACAGACGAAAACCCCCGGGATTCCGGGGGTTTTGTCGTATCTGGACGGCTGATCGGAGATGTCGTGCCGAGGGTCGTGCGGGTTTTGTGCCGACGCCGCTTCAGTCCTTCCGGCTGCTGGCCTGTCGCGACCCAGCCGAGGTATGCTCGTAGCACGGCGGGCAGTAGCCCTCGGAGCCTGGCAGTCTTCCGGACGGTATGACGAGCCAGGCTCACGTGTTTCTACAGCCGAGTGACCCGGGATTCGACGAGCGCTTCGACGCGACGGATCCAGTCGCCCCCGTTCGAGTAACACCAGGCGACGGCATCACTCACCCAGAGCAGCGGATGCTCGTGCGGAGCGACATGCCGGTACTGCATCTCCGAAGATCCAGCGCGGCGGATTGTGTCCGCGATCAGACGGCGGTCGGCGCGTTCGAGGGACTCATCGCGTTCGATGATCAGTTGCGCCACACCGGCGCGGACGGCCGCTTCGGCGAGGGCGTCGAGTGACAGCGGTCGCGCTTCCTTGTCTGGTCGCTGTTTGACAGCCCACACGAGTACCCGAACCTCGAGAGCGCACATGCGCGAGAGGATCTGGCGGCGTCGACTGTCGCTCTCACTCTTGAAGTGGATGCGTCGCTGTCCCGGCTTGAGGAGATCACGGAGCGCCCGTTCGGACGCCTGGACGTCACCGACTGTGGTCGCGGTCGCAACGACGTAGTACCCACGGGCCTTCGACTCGTCGACGTAGACGCGGTCAGCGGGGCGGAAGGTCACTTCTCCACCGTAGAGCGCAGCTCGGACGTGACCCGACGAGTGTCCGCTGTCCCACGGCACACGACTCATGATCGTGGGGTCGCGGGTTCAAGCCCCGCTCCTGCTACAGACGAAAACCCCCGGTGAAGCCGGGGGTTTTGTCGTTCCAGCGTCAGCGGTACACGGCGGCAGCCTCCGGAGCCGGTTCGCCGACACGCCCCCGGATGAACACGAGCAGCACGAGGCCGGTGACGATCACCGCCGGATTGCCGAACGCGGCGAACGCGGCGATGGGTCCCTCGACGGGATACGCCACCTGGAGGAAGATACTCGGATCCGTGCTGGCGTGCAGCAGGATCGGCGCGATGATCGTTCCCGTGACGCGCATCGCGAGGTACATGCAGATGCCGAAGGCGAAGGTGTACACCAGCTGGAACAGCGTGGCGACGAGGTTCTGCCCGCTCAGCAGGTTGCCCGCGTGGAGTCCGGCGAACACCGCGGCGGAGATGACGGCCACGATCAGCTCGCGGTAGCCGGCCTTCCGAAGCAGCGTGACGACGAGCCCGCGCGTGAGGACCTCCTCCGCGAAGCCGATGAGGAGTCCGGCGAGCAGCCAGGTCGCCACGACGTCGAACCCGATGTCCGCGTAGTCGGTCGATGCGAAGCGGAGGATGTTGAAGACGAGGACGACCGCGACCGCGATCCACATCCACCCTCGCCCGGTGATCGGCTGCCGCGAGAAGAGTTCACCGAGCCAGCCGACGGATGCGGCGAAGCCGATGACCAGCAGGCAGCCGACGAGGATCGGGAGCACGTAGAACACCAGCACGCCAGCGGCGCTGCTCGGATCGTCGATCTGCGTGGCGAGCGGCGTGAACGCGAGAGAGAGCGCCTGATAGAGCACGAAGTACACGACGACGAGGACCAGGGCCCGCCACCACCCGCCCTTCTCCCAGAAGCGCTTCCAGGCGTGCTCGGCGCGGGATGTGGTCATGGTGACTCCTGAAGTGAGGGACACGTTCTCGGTCAGTGTGACGCACCGAGCCCGTCGCGTCCACCGGTGTGTGTTCAGCGCGCCCCGCGTCCCCCGCCGCCGCGTCGAGCCGGTGGGGGCAGCCGCGGGATCGGGATAGGACGCGTGGCGCGCGACGTGTCGTGGAAGCGCTGCACCGCACTGAGAACCTCCGACACCGAGGAGTATCGGAGCGCGAGCGGGAGGTCACGGCGCCAGAGCACCTCGACCTCGGTGGGGGCGTCTTCGTAGACCTGGCACACCACTCGTCGGTGGTCGCCCTCCGGATAATGCCGGTCGACGACCGCCCAATCCGTGGCGCTGACCTGTTCGAGGGCGAACCGCGGGTCTGCAATCGGCTCCATGATTCTCCTGACTGTCCCCACAGTGCAGGATGCGCGATGCGCGGACGGAGCGACATCCCCTTGACACCGCCGCGGACATCCGGGGCGGTGTCAAGGGGATGCCGCCGGTTCACCGCAGTGGGGACACTGGATCTCCCACTCGAGAGAACGGAGCTGACATGTCGGACACCAGTGCAGACCAGGACGACCGGGGCGAAGTCGAAGCGCTCGGGGCCGACCCCGACTTCCCGACGACCGACCCCGATCCCGACGTCGACGAGTCCTCGTCGTCTCCGGCCGAGGAGGACGACGAGGACGTCGAGGTGTCGGACCTGCCCTAGGCGGGCGTCATCGCGTCACAGGCGCCGTGCCGGGTCCTCCGGTGCGGCGTCTGCGTGCGGGAGCCCGGCGCGCGCCGTTCCGCGCTGCTCAGCCTCCAGGCGCTCGGCTTCCTCGCCGCTGATCGCCTCGCCGCGGGCGACCAACCCCGCCTGATCCGACAGCGGGATCTGCTTCAGGAAGAGCGAGAGCACGAGCGCGAGCACGATGAACGGCACGAGGTACCAGAACACGGGCGCCAGGGCATCGGCATAGGCCGTGACGATGCCGTCGCGCACCTCATCCGGCAACCCGCTCAGGGTGGACGGATCGATCCGGGAGGCCGCGTCCGATGCGTCCTCCGGAGAGGCTCCCGCGCCCGCAAAGACACCCCGCAGGTTCTCGGTGAGCCGGGTGGTGAAGATCGTGCCGAAGACGGCGGTTCCGAGCGATGCTCCCACCTCGCGGAAGTAGTTGTTCGTGCTGGTCGCGGTGCCGAGCTCGCCCGCCGGGACGGCGTTCTGCACGACGAGGACGACCACCTGCATGATGAGGCCGAGGCCTGCACCGAAGACGAACAGGAAGGTGCAGATCAGCCAGATCGGCGTCGAGGCGGACAGCGTGGTCATCGACACCATCGCGATGCCGGTGATGATCGTGCCGAGGATCGGGTAGATCTTGTACCTGCCGGTCTTCGAGATCGCGATGCCCGAGAAGATCGACGTTCCCATCAGACCGACCATCATCGGGATCATCAGAAGTCCGGATGCGGCGGCGGAGGTGCCGGAGGACATCTGCAGGAAGGTCGGCACGAACCCGATCGCGGCGAACATCCCGATGCCGAGCACGAGCCCGATGGCGGTGGCGTTGACGAAGATCGGATTGCGGAACAGGCTCAGCGGGATGATCGGATCCTGCACGCGCGACTCCGTGATGACGAACGCCGTCGCGGCGACCACGAGACCTGCGCCCCACGCCCACGTGGCGAGGGAGTCCCAGCCGAACTCGGCGTCGCCGCCGAAGTCGGTGAAGAAGATCAGACAGGTCGTGGCGATCGAGAGGAAGATGACGCCGAAGATGTCGATCGGCTTCTCGGCCTTCTTGCTGGGCAGTTTCAGCGCGACGAGCGCGATGATGAACGCCGCGATCCCGACGGGGATGTTGATGTAGAACGCCCACTGCCAGGTCATGTGATCGACGAAGAACCCGCCGAGCAGCGGGCCGGCGACCGCGGAGAGACCGAAGACCGCGCCCAGCGGCCCCATGTACTTGCCGCGCTCGTTGGCGGGGACGATGTCGGCGATGATCGCCTGCGAGAGGATCATCAGGCCACCGCCGCCGAGTCCCTGCAGGGCACGGAAGACCACGAACATCCAGAAGTCGGTGGCGAACGCGCAGCCGACCGAGGCCAGGGTGAACAGGGCGATCGCGACCAGGAAGAGGTTGCGCCGACCCAGGACGTCGCCGAACTTGCCGTAGATGGGCATCACGATGGTCGTGGCGAGCAGGTAGGCGGTGGTGATCCAGACCTGGTGATCGACGCCGCCCAGCTGGCCGACGATCGTCGGCATCGCGGTCGACACGATGGTCTGATCGAGGCTGGACAGCAGCATGCCTGCGATGAGGGCGCTGAAGATGATCCAGATGCGGCGCTTCGTGAGCAGGAACGGCGCATCCTGGTGGACGGTGGTGGACATCAGTCGGCTTTCTGTGACGGTGAGTAGAGCGAGCGGACGAGGACGAGGCGCCTCGTCATGTGGTCGGCGAAGGATGCGGTCGACTGGTGGTGCACGAGCTGATCCATGCTCATCCGCACCAGGGCGCCGACGGTGTGCACGATGACCTCCGCACGGAGGGAGGCGTCGTCGTCGTCGAGGCGCCGGAGGATGAGGTCTCTGTCGCGCTGTTCGTTCTTCGCGATCTGCTCGAACGCGGCCTTGAGCAGGCGCGGCTCGTGCTCGATCACGGCGAACAGGGCCGGGGCGTCGTCGACCGGGTTGAACAGCTCGAAGCGACGCACCGTCAACCGGACGAAGTCCTCGATGATGTCTCCGTGCGCCGCGGCGAACTCCTCTTCGAGCTCCTCCTGGCGGGAATCGACCGTCGCGAATCCGAAGACCGCGTTCTCCTTGCTCTCGAAGTAGTTGAAGAAGGTGCGCCGCGAGACGCCGACCTCCGCGCACAGCTCCTCGATCGTGAACCCGGCGAACCCTCGCTCCGTGGTCAGTCGACGGGCGGAGTCGGTCAGCGCCCGCGACGTCTCCCGCTTCCGCTGCTCCCGCAAGGACTCTGCACTGTCGCTCATAGAGTGCAATATTGCACTCTTAACCTTGGAGTGCACTGTGAGGCCTGTACGGGGCGACCGGCGAAGAAGTTCAGACGAATCTGTGACGATCTCCACCCGGCATCCGTCCTAGGAGTGTCGCTGGACCGCGACCCGCTCTCCGCACGGGAGGCGGACACACGGATGAAGGAGCACATGATGGCGAACGTGACTGGTGGCACCCAGCCCAAGGCTCAGGTCGTCGCATCGCAGCCGGGGACTGCTGCGGGCAAGACCACGATCGAGGACGCGGTGGTGGCGAAGATCGCCGGCATCGCCGCCCGTGAGGTCAGCGGCGTCTACGCGCTCGGCGGGGGAGCCGCGCGCATGGTCGGGGCGATCCGGGACGCGCTCAACACGACCGACCTGTCACAGGGCATCAGCGTCGAGGTCGGAGAGACGCAGGTCGCGGTCGACGTGACCATCGTCGCCGAGTACCCGGTCTCGCTGCAGAAAGTCGCCGGCGACGTGCGCACGGCGATCCACCGCGCGATGGTCGAGCTCGTCGGCATGGACGTCGCCGAGGTCAACGTGACCGTCAACGACGTGCACATCCCCTCGGACGACGAGGGCGACGGCGCACAGGAGGCGCGAGTCCAGTGAACGCGTCGGTGATCGGAGCGGCGGCCGCGGCGGTTCTGGCGTTGACCTGGGTCGCCCTGGGTTTCTGGGCATTCCTGCTCGTGGCGCTGGCCATGCTGATCGGCGCGGTCGTCGGCCGCATCATCGACGGCCGTCTCGACGTCCGGGCGCTCGCCGAGGTCTTCCGCGGCCGGCGCTCGTCGTCATGACCGGGGGGACCGAGGGTGAGCGCTCAGCGGAGGTCGTCGTGGGGGCGACGATCTTCACCGCTCGCGCGCTGCAGCAGCTCGCCCTCGGCATCGCCCGCGACGCCGCCCGGGTGTCGACCAGAGACGTGCGCGTGCAGCTCTCGGATGACGGAGGCGCCCTGCGCATCGACGTCACGGTTCCGGTCGCGATGGCGTCCTCGCGAGGTACCACCGTGATCGAGACGGGCGACGCCCTGCGGTCCGAGCTCATCGACCGGATGCGACGGCTCGCCGACCGCGAGGTCCGCACCGTGAACGTCCGATACTCCGGCGTCCGCCGGAACACAGAGAAGAGGGTGAGATGACGAACGAGCAGGCGACCTACCGTCGCGTCCTCCACCGTGAGACGCATTCTCCGCGCACCGCGCCTGCCGTGGCTGTGGCCGCCGTCGGCGCGGTCGTGCTGCTCGCCGGGCTCGCAGGAGGAGTGTGGTGGCTGGTGGATCCCGCATTCCGCGCATCGGCGGCCCGGTGGTTCGACGGCGCTTCCGCGCTCGCGGCCCAGCCGGCTGCCGCGATCGCCGTCGGTGCGGTGCTCGTGCTCCTCGCGGTCCTGCTCCTGGCACTCGCCGTGCTTCCGGGGCGGCGGTCCCGCCGCGCCCGCATCGCCGATCGCACGGCTCTGCTCGTGGACGACGGCGTGATCGCGGACGCGGTCGCTGCTGCGGTCGCGCGGCGCACCGGCGCTGAGCGCGGGCGGGTGTCCGTCACCATGGGGCGGCGCACGGTCACCGTGCGGATCGTCCCGACGAGCGGTGTGGCCGTCGATCCGGCCGCGGCCGAGTCGGCCGTCCACGACACCCTCGCGGAGGTCGGCTTCTCGTCGGCGACGCGCGTGGTCGTCTCGACGGAGGGAGTCGTCGCATGAACGCCACGAACCGGGTGATGAATCGCGTGCTGCTGTTCCTGGCCGGCGTCGTCCTCCTCGCGGCGGGCATCGTCGCGCTCGCGGCGGGCATCCTGGCGGGTGGGGATCCGCCGGCGTGGACGCGAGAGCCCCTGCGGGTGATCACCGACGTGTGGTCGTCGCTCGCGCGGTGGACGGTCGACGTCGCCGGGGTCGGACCGGTGTCCGTGCTGCTGCTGATCGCCGTGGGGACGGCGCTCCTGCTCACGGTGCTGCTGCTGGTCTTCCTCGGCACCCGGGGGAGAGGACGGACCAGAGAGGTCCTCGAGGTCGACGGAGTCGGCGGACGGACCGCTGTCGACAGGAGCGTGGCCGACGCCGTGCTCGCCGAGCCCTTGAGCCGCCGACCGGACGTCCTCGCGGCGCGCGCAGGCGCCTACCGCGTCCGGCGCGCACCCGCGATCGAACTCGCGGTGACGGTGCGGCCGGGAGCACCGCTCGGTGCGGTGGTCGCCGCGGCGCAGGCGGCTGTCCGCGAGTGGGATCAGCTTCTGGGATCCCGCGTTCCGATCCTGCTGCACCTCGCCGATCGAGGTTGGCGGGACTCGTTCCGCACGGCGACGCGAGTCGAGTGAAGGGTGATCCCGATGGACGAACGCGTGATCGTGCGAGAAGACTCGGCCCCGAGATCCGGTGGTCGGAGAGGAAAGGAGACGCCATGAGTGCGGAAGACAAGATCAAGGCTGCGGCGGAGAAGGTCGCCGGCAAGGCGAAGGAGACCGTCGGCAAGGTCACCGGCGACGACCGGCTCGTCGCCGAAGGCAAGTCCGAGCAGGCCAAGGGGAACGTCCGTGACGCGGCCGAGAACGTCAAGGACGTGTTCAAGAAGTGACGGCGGCGGGGAGAGGCCCGAAAGGGTCTCTCCCCGCCCCTTCCAAGGTCCGTGGGAGAGGATCCGATCCGGTGACGTTCGCGTTCCGAATCTCGTGGGGGATCCGAGTGGGGAGTGGGGTAGATGGAAGACGAACGCTTTCGCAGAGCGCTCGAGCACGCGGATGATCGCATCGTCGCCGGGCGGGCGGCGGACGGGGACGTCGAGGCGTTCGCCGTCCTCGTGCGCAGGTACACGCCCATGATGCGCGCGTACACGCAGCGGATGCTCAACTCCTCAGCGGATGTGGACGACATCGTGCAGGAGTCGTTCGTCACCGCCTGGCAGAGGTTCGGCGAGCTCGAGGACCTCTCGAAGGTCAAGAGTTGGCTGATGCGGATCGTGAGCCGCAAGGCGGTGGACCGGATCCGCGCCCTCCGCCCCGCGGTGGACATCGATTCCATCGACCGCCCCGCCCCGCTGCACACGTCCCCGTCGGCCGTCGTCGAGATGCGGGCGGGAGTGGCTGCGCTGGGCGCGGCCCTGCGCGAACTCCCGGACGCCCAGCGCGAATGCTGGGTCCTGCGGGAGATCGGCGGCTACTCCTATGAGGAGATCGCGGAAGAGCTCGACATCCCGGTCTCGACCGCGCGAGGACTGCTCGCTCGGGCCCGGAAATACATGATCGTACGGATGGAGGAGTGGCGATGACCGACGACAGGGAGGTCCCGGAGATCCGCCGGCTCGGACTGGAACCCACCGATCTGGACGGGCACACGATCGAGGAGCTCGCCGACTATCTGGATGCGGGGAGGACGCCGCGCGACCGCTCGATCGAGGAGTCGCCGGGGTGCCAGCTCGCCCTGGACGCGCTGCAGAGGCTGCACGGCCTCGGCTCGGAGCTGCTGGACGCCGAAACGGCGGCGGAACCCGAGGTCGATCCGACCTGGGTCGAGCGCGTCCTCAGCGGCATCGCGATGGACGCCAGGGCGGGACGGCGCATCCCCTTCGCGTCGGAGGAGCCGGACACGGACCTCGGGATCACCGAGGGTGCGGTGCGCGGCCTGATCCGCGCGGCCGAGGCCGCCGTGCCCGGGCTGCTGATCGGGCGCTGCCGACTCACCGGCGATGTGACGGCGGCCGGCGCTCCGATCCGCATCGAGATCGATGCGAGTGCCCTGCACGGCCAGTCGATCCCGGCGGTGGCCGACCGTCTGCGGGACGAGGTCGATCGCGCCCTGCGCACGCACACGGAGCTGAACGTGACCGCCATCGACATCGCGATCCGCGATATCCGGGAGGTGCCGACGTGGACGGAGGAGAAGCCATGACCACCACGGAGCAGGCGGTGCTCGCCGCCGAGATCGAGGGCGCGGTGCGGGCGACCGCCGGTGTCAGCGCCGTGTACCGCTCCGCCTCCGTGATCTCGCATCTGCTGCGAGCCGGTGCTGCCGCGCTGGGCGTCCGTCCGGAGGACGAGCCGCTCGTGTCGGTGGCCGAGACGGAGGACGGCGTCGTGGTGGAGGCCTCGATCGGCGTCGAGTCGAACACCAGGTCCGGGGACACGCTTCGCGCCGTGCGCGCGGCCGTCGATGCCGTGCTCGAGAGGCAGGGCGTGCGGCGGGAGAGCCTGACGCTCACGGTCGTGCACGTCCACGCGGCGGCGCCGGAACCGGTGGTCTGACCGGCGCGGAGCGCGTGTCGTCCGTGCAGCGGACGGCACTCGCTCCGCTCGCCGGTCAGAGCGCCGCGCGCAGGCCGTCGACGAGCGGCGTGGTCGGGCGGCCGATCAGACGCGACAGGGTGCCGTCGGTGTCGGCGAGCGCGCCGTCGCGGATGCCCGCGTCCAAGGCGGCCACGAAGCCCGCCGTCCCCTCGTCCAGGCCGGCCTCGCGCAGGGCGGCCAGCTGCTCGTCCACGCTGAGGGCTCGGTACGAGACGGGGCGTCCGGTGATCTCCGAGAACGCGGCGGCGAGGTCGCTGTAGGTCCACGCCACGTCGCCGCCCAGCTCGTAGACCTGGCCGATGTGCCCGTCTTCGAGTGCAACGACCGCTGCCGCCTCGGCGAAGTCCTTGCGGCTCGCCGAGGCGACCCGTCCCTCGCCGGCACCCGCGGCGAGCACACCCGTCTCGGCTGCGCGGGCGAGGTCGGCGGCGTAGTTCTCGGTGTACCAGTTGTTGCGGAGGATCACCGCGGGGAGCCCGGCCGCGGCGATGAGCTCCTCGGTCGCCTTGTGCTCGGGAGCCAGGACGAGATCGCTGGTGGTGGCCTTGGGGGCGCTGGTGTAGATGAACTTCGCGACACCGGCGTCCTTCGCCGCCTCGATGACCGCCCTGTGCTGCGCGACGCGCTGGCCGACCTCGGAGCCGGAGACGAGCACGACGGTGTCGATGCCGTCGAGCGCGGTCGCGATCGAGGCGGGATCGGTGTAGTCGAGGTGGACGGCGCGGACACCCAGCTCCGCAGCCTTCGCGGTGTCGCGGGCGCCCGCGACGATCGACTGCGGGTCCGCACCGCGCTCCTGCAGGGCGGCGATGATGAGACGGCCGAGGTTGCCGGTCGCGCCGGTGACGAGGATGGTCATGAGGGGTCCTTTCGTAGGTGACCTCCTCGACAACCGCTCTCGCCCTGATGAACATTCCGTCTGCGGGGTACCCACTTTGACGTAAGGTACCTACATGTCGGTGAGTTTTGCGCAGATCAAAGAGACCACGCCGTTCGCGTTCGACAAGAACTGCGGCACCCGGGTGGTGCTCGACCACATCATGAGCAAGTGGGGCGTGCTCGTGCTGTCGTGCCTCTCCGACGGCACCCGTCGCTGGGGAGAGCTGCGGCGGGAGGTCGACGGCATCAGCGAGAAGATGCTGGCCTCGACGCTGCGCACCCTCGCCGACGACGGATTGGTGCACCGGGAATCCCTGCCGACCGTGCCCCCGCACGTGGAGTACAGCCTGACGCCGCTGGGTCGCGATCTGATGGAGCGCATGCTGCCGTTGATGCAGTGGGTCGCCGATCACGCCGACGGGATGCTCGAGCGGTCCTGAAAGTGCGGATTCCTTTGCGAACTCGCGCAAGGACCTACGCAATTCGTCGCAGAAAGAAAGTCTTGACGCGATAACGGTGGCACCCCTACTGTCTGAGACATGGCTACGACGCCCATTCACCTTGAACGACCCGACGGCAAGGGACTGGCGGCAGGAACCCTCGGTCTGTGGGGATCCACCGTCATCGGTCTCGCTTCGACCGCTCCGGTCTATTCGCTCGTCGCGACGCTCGGCTTCGTGGTGCTGGCCGTGGGTGCGCAGGCGCCCATCGCCTTCATCATCGCTTTCGTCCCGATGCTCCTGATCGCGTTCGCGTATCGCGAGCTCAACAACGCCGTCCCCGACTGCGGCACCACCTTCACGTGGGGCACCAAGGCGTTCGGGCCCTGGGTCGGCTGGATGGGCGGGTGGGGCGTTGCCGTCGCGGGGATGGTCGTCCTCGCGAACCTCGCCCAGATCGCGTCCGTCTACTTCTGGTCGCTGATCGGCCAGGACCTGGAGAACAACGACTGGCGCGTCGTCGTGGTCGCCGTGATCTTCATCGCTGCCATGACCTGGGTCAGCTGGCGAGGCGTCGAGATCGGCGAACGCATCCAGAACGTCCTGCTCGCGATCCAGTACCTCGCGCTGGCGATCTTCATCGTCGCGGCGCTGTGGCAGTTCTTCGCCGGCACGGCCCCCGGCGCCACCGCGTTCGACTGGGAGTGGATGAACCCGTTCGCTTTCACGGACTGGTCCGGCTTCACGGAGGCGATCCTCCTCGCCCTCTTCATCTACTGGGGCTGGGACACCTGCCTCGCGCTGAACGAGGAGACCAAGGACCCCAAGCGGATCCCTGGACGCGCTGCGCTGCTGACCACGGTCATCCTGCTGGTCACCTACGTCGCCGTGACGATCGCCGCGATGATGTACGCCGGGCTGGGCGAGGACGGCACGGGGCTGGGCAACGAGGCCAACGCCGACGACTTCTTCCTCGCGATCAAGGACGGCCTGCTCGGCCCGTTCGGCTGGGTGCTCGTGGTCTCCGTCATCATCTCCGCGATCTCGTCGACCCAGACGACCATCCTGCCCACGGCCCGGGGAACCCTGGCGATGGGCGTCTACCGGGCGCTCCCGGCGAAGTTCAAGGATGTGCACCCGGTCTACAAGACGCCGTCGTTCTCCACGATCGTGATGGGCGTGGTCGCCTCCGCGTACTACGTCGGCATGACCCTCATCAGCGACAACATCCTGCAGGACTCGATCCTGTCTCTCGGTCTCGCGATCGCCTTCTACTACGCCATCACCGGTTTCGCGTGCGTCTGGTACTTCCGCAGGGACCTCACGTCCTCGGCGCGCGACTTCTTCTTCAAGGGGCTGTTCCCGCTGCTGGGCGGACTCATGCTCACCGGAGCCTTCATCCAGTCCGCGATCGACATGTGGGATGTGGACTACGGCTACACGGTGCTGTTCGGCATCGGCGGCACGTTCGTGATCGGCGTCGGCTCGCTGGCGTTCGGTCTCGTGCTGATGTTCCTCTGGTACCTCTTCCCGCGGTCGAAGCGGTTCTTCCGCGGCGAGAGCCTGAACCGCGACACCGAGGTGATGGTGCCGGACGAGCCCGCCGTGACGATCCGCTCGATCGACGGCGGGATCTGACCCGACCGGACGGCAGAGGGCGTTGTCCTAGGCTTGATTCGTGCGCATCCGGCTCGACATCGCCTACGACGGCACCCACTTCCGCGGGTGGGCGAAGCAGCCGACGCTCCGCACGGTCCAGGGGACCCTCGAGGCCGCGCTGGCTCGCATCGTCGGCTCCGACGTGCAGTTCGTGGTGGCCGGTCGCACGGACGCCGGCGTGCATGCCAGCGGCCAGGTGGCGCACGTCGACCTCGACGAGAGGCAGTGGTCGCGGATCGAGGCCAGGCACGGACGCGCCCCACAGGACCCGGCCGGCACGATCGCCGGACGCCTGCGCGGCGTGCTCGGCGCGTACTCCGATGTGACCGTCCTCCGCTCGTCGATCGCCCCCGACGGATTCGACGCCCGGTTCTCGGCGGTGTGGCGGCGCTACCGCTACCGCCTGGCCGACGAGCAGTCCGGCTACGACCCGCTGCGCCGGCTCGACACGACCAGCATCCGCGGACGCCTGGACGATGCGGCGATGGACGCCGCCGCCCGCACGCTCATCGGTCTGCATGACTTCGCCGCCTACTGCAAGCCGCGCCCGGAGGCGACGACGATCCGCACGCTGCTCGACTACCGCTGGGCACGCGATGCCGACGGGGTGCTCGTCGCCGAGGTCAAGGCCGACGCCTTCTGTCACAGCATGGTGCGCGCGCTCGTCGGCGCCTGTGCGGCCGTCGGCGAGGGGCGCCTCGACGTCGACGACCTCGCCGTGCTGCGGGACGCCCTGACGCGGACGAGCGAGTTCAAGGTGCTGCCGGCGCGGGGCCTGACCCTCACCGAGGTCGGCTATCCGACTGACGATCTGCTGTCGGCACGAGCCGAGCAGACCCGAGCCAGGCGCGACGCCGCCGCGGGCGACTGAGCCTGCGGCGCGCGCGCCGATACGGAGCCCTGCCACAGCCGAGGCGAGTAGCGTGGGCACGGTCATGAAGGTCATCTCCTACAACCTCCAGAAGCACCGCGCGGCGAGCGAGCTCGCGGCCCTCGTCGGCGAGCATGATCCGGACATCCTCTGCCTGCAGGAGTGCGACGTCCCGGCGCTGCCCCCGGAGATCGGCGACCTGGTGCTCGCGGATGCGACCCAGGGCAACCGTCTGGGACTGGCGCTGTTCTATCGGGCGAGCACCTTCCATCTCCAGGCCATCCGCACACTGGGGCTGAAGAAGTCGCTGCATGACCGCATCGCGAAGCCGGCGCACGAGCGCGTGCTGGGGGCGAGGCTCCGCGACATCGATGACGGTCAGGACTTCATCGTCGCGTCCTTCCACGCTGCCCCGCTCACGGCCCTGAACTCGCTGCGCCGCCACCAGATCCGCGCCGCTCTCACGGAGCTCGCGACGCTCGGCGACGGGCTGCCGCAGCTCATGGTCGGCGACTACAACTACCCGGTGTTCAAGGAGAGCCTCGGGCAGGCGGTGCGCGACCACGGCTACGCGCTGTCCCTCAGCGACGACCACACGTACACGCGGTACCGGGTGTTCCGCGGCCACTACGACTTCGCGACCTCCTCCGGCTTCGAGATCGAGCGCATCACGACCCTTCCGCAGGGATTGAGCGACCACCGCCCGATCCTCGTGACGGTCAAGCCCGACTGACCCCGTTCGGCGGTGGGTTTGGGCATACGGCCCGCGTGGCGTATGATTTCCCTTTGGTGCCTTTCCCCGTCCGCGGAGAAGGGGCATCGTCCGAACGTGAGCCCTCCACTGGCGTGTTCCCATCTCGACAGGCTCGATGAGCCAGAGATGACGAACCACCCCGGAGTGGGATTCACGAACCTCTCCGTTCGACACAAGAAAGCAGCACTATCGTGACGCGCACTTACACCCCCAAGGCTGGCGAAGTCCAGCGCGATTGGGTCGTCATCGACGCCACCGACGTCGTTCTCGGCCGTCTGGCTTCGCACGCCGCTACGCTCCTGCGTGGCAAGCACAAGCCGACCTTCGCCAACCACATCGACTCGGGTGACTTCGTCATCATCGTGAACGCCGACAAGGTCGCGCTCACCGGTCAGAAGCTCCAGAAGAAGCTGGCCTACCGCCACTCCGGTTACCCGGGCGGCCTGAAGTCGGTCACCTACGCCGAGCTTCTCGAGAAGAACCCGGTCCGCGCTGTCGAGAAGGCCATCCGTGGCATGCTCCCCAAGAACAGCCTCGGCCGCCAGCAGCTGTCCAAGCTCAAGGTGTACGTCGGTGGAGAGCACCCGCACGCCGCGCAGCAGCCCCAGCCGTACACCCTCGACCAGGTCGCCCAGTAAGCGCCGTAAAGACTAAGGACATACTCGTGGCTGACATCCAGGACACCACCGAAACCCCCCAGAGCTTCTCGACCTCGACTCCGGAGACCGAAACGGTCGAGGCGGCTCCCCGCCCCGTGCTGAGCGTCCCCGGTGCCGCTGTGGGACGTCGCAAGCAGGCCATCGCCCGCGTGCGCCTCATCCCCGGCTCGGGCACCATCACGGTCAACGGCCGTACGCTCGAGGACTACTTCCCGAACAAGCTGCACCAGCAGCTGATCAACGACCCGTTCACGGCGCTGAACCTCGCCGGCGCGTACGACGTCATCGCCCGCATCTCGGGCGGCGGCGACTCCGGCCAGGCCGGTGCGCTGCGTCTCGGCATCGCTCGTGCGCTGAACGAGATCGACGCGGAGAACAACCGTCCGACCCTCAAGAAGGCCGGCTTCCTCTCCCGTGACGCTCGCGTCAAGGAGCGCAAGAAGGCCGGACTCAAGAAGGCACGTAAGGCGCCTCAGTACTCGAAGCGTTAAGGTCCACTGCTCCGATGCCGATCTTTGGCACGGACGGCGTGCGAGGACTCGCCAATGGCATCCTCACCGCCGACCTGGCGCTCACCCTGGCCCAGGCGACAGCTGTCGTCCTGGGCCAGGGCCGTACTGCGGAGGCTCGCAAGGCCGAAGGCAAGCGACTCACCGCAGTTGTCGCCCGCGACCCCCGGGTCTCGGGACACTTCCTCACCGCTGCCGTCGCCGCGGGACTCGCGTCCTCGGGTGTCGATGTGCTCGAGGCCGGTGTCATCCCGACGCCCGCGCTCGCATTCCTCGTCGCCGACCGCGACGCCGACTTCGGCGTGATGATCTCCGCGTCGCATAACGCGGCGCCCGACAACGGCATCAAGATCTTCGCCCGCGGAGGCCGCAAGCTGCCCGACGTGGTCGAGCAGCGCATCGAAGAGGCCATGAACGGCGAGATGCTGCGCCCCACCGGCGCCGGGGTCGGCCGCATCGACCGCTTCTCCGACGCGGAGGACCGCTACGTCGTCCACCTGCTCGGCTCGCTGCCGAACCGTCTCGAGGGCATCCACGTGGTGCTCGACTGCGCGCACGGTGCCGCATCCGGTGTCTCGCCCGAGACGTTCCGCGACGCCGGGGCCGAGGTCACCGTGATCGGTGCCGACCCCGACGGCTGGAACATCAACGACGGCGTCGGCTCGACCCACCTCGACAACCTCGCCGAAGCCGTCGTCCGCCTGGGCGCAGACATCGGCATCGCCCATGACGGCGACGCTGACCGCTGCCTCGCGGTGGACGCGCAGGGCAACGTCATCGACGGCGATCAGATCATGGCGATCCTCGCGGTGTCGATGAAGGAGCGCGGTCGCCTCACGGACGACACCCTCGTCGCGACCGTGATGAGCAACCTCGGCCTGCACGTCGCGATGCGCGAGCACGGCATCACCGTCCGGCAGACCGCCGTGGGCGACCGCTACGTGCTCGAGGACATGAACGAGGGCGGCTACGCGCTGGGCGGTGAGCAGTCCGGCCACGTGATCATGAGCGAATACGCGACCACGGGCGACGGCATCCTCACCGGTCTGCACCTGGTGGCCGAGATGGCACGGCAGAACAAGTCGATCGCCGAACTGGCCTCGATCATGACCGTCTATCCGCAGGTCCTCATCAACGTGCGCGACGTCGACAAGGACCGCGTCTCGGACGACGAGGTCGTCCAGCAGGCCGTGCGCGACATCGAGACCGAGCTCGGCGACACCGGGCGCGTGCTGCTGCGCAAGTCCGGGACGGAGCCGCTGGTGCGCGTCATGGTGGAAGCCGCCGACGCGGAGTCGGTGCACGCCTACGCGGGACGCCTCGCCGAGGTCGTCCAGGAGCGGCTCTCGCTCTGACCACAGTGCTTTCGCAGACGGCCGGCCGCTGACCTCAGCGGCCGGCCGTCTCGCGTGCGGCGTGCTGACCGGTATCCCGCTGCGTGCGCAGCGCCCGCGGCGTCGTGCCGTAGTCCTCGTCGAGTGCGCGGCGGAGGCTCATCGGCGAGTGGAAACCCGCGCGCTGCGAGATCTGCTCGATGCTCAACTGGTCGTGAGCGCTGTCGAGCAGCAGCGAGCGGGCGAGCCGCGCCCGCTGATGGCGGATCTCTCCGGCGACGCTGTTCTCCACCTCGGCGAACACGAGCTGCAGCTGCCGCAGAGAGCACTGCACCTCACGAGCGACCACCGCCGGCGTGAGCCCCGGATCGCCGCACTGCTGGGCGATGACCGCGACCGCCCTGTCGCGCAGCGTGGCCCGCGGAGAGCGCTGAGAGGACTCGGCGCCGACCCTGTCGAGGAGGATGGCGCCGCTCATCTCCACGATCAGATGCTCGATCGCGTACCGCTCGATCGCCGTCGCCTCCTCGTCGGTGGCGAGGATCTGCTCGATGAACGCCTGCATGGCCAGGTCGAGCGGTCGTCGCTCGCCCAGACTCCTCGCGTCGTCCGGCACCCCCGTCACGAACGCGCCGAGAGCCGGCCGCGGGACGTACGCCGCGGTGATGTGCCACGGCCCCTCGCACCGCACGTGATGGGTGACGCCGGGCGGCGCGACCACGAGCCCGCTCTCCACCGGCATCCAGGGTCCGTCCGAGGGCTTCATCGACAGTTCGGCGGTGTCGACGAACGCGAAGACGGAGTGATCGGGGTGGGCGCTGGCGGTGTCGATGGCGAACTCGGTGGAACGGCCCTGCATCGACAGCAGGATCACCGGACCGGGCGTGCGCTCCGTCGCCCGCAGCGGTGCCCGGTCGTCGATCGTGCGGACACCGTGCGAGATCAACTCCTCCGCGCCGATCCGCCGTACCTCGCCTGGACTCACAGCACCCCCCGACGCCGATGACCGTGGGACGGCGCCGACCGTGAGGCCGGTGCTCGCCGAGCTCGTGCCTCCCCGCCGCCGACCGCGAGGGGAGGTGCGCGCTTCGTCAGAGGATACCGAGTCCGCACCAGCGGGCAACAGGGCATCCGCGTCGGTGTCGCGCGGTTCAGCGCGCCGTGTCGCTCCAACTCAGCTGCTCGATGTACCGCAGCAGCACGCCCTCGCGCAGCGCCCACGGCGAGACCTCCAGCTCGTCGAGTCGGAGCGCGGTCATCGCGGCGTGCAGGGAGACGGCCGCGGCCACGATCTGGAACGTCCGGTCCGGAGTGATCCCGGGGAGCTCCTGCCTGGCCGTGGCGGGCAGGCGCGCCAGCCGGGGGATCCAGGAGCCGAGCGAGGCGCGGGGGAGCAGCATCCGCTCGCTTCCCGACCACCCGGGCGCGGGATAGCCCACCAGTCGAGCGAGGGATCGGATGGCCTTGGACGACCCCACGACATGGTCGGGCCGGGGGAGGGCCAGGAACTGCGGCAGCACCGGTGCGAGCGTCTGCTCCGCGTGCGCGCGCAGCCGCTCCACCCCCTCCTCGCCCGGCGGATCGTCCGGCAGGAACTGCACGGTCATGCGCCCAGCGCCCAGCGGGACCGAGGCCGCGGCGTCCGGCAGCTCCTCGGCTCCGGCCGCGATCTCCAGAGAGCCGCCGCCGATGTCCAGGAGCAGGATCTGCCCCGCCGACCAGCCGAACCAGCGGCGCACCGCCAGGAAGGTCAGCTCCGCCTCGGTCTCGCCGTCGAGGACCTGCAGCGGCTGCCCGAGAGCGGCTTCGATGCGCGCGATGACCTCGGCGCCGTTTCGCGCGTCACGGACGGCGCTCGTCGCGGTGGCCAGCAGCGCATCCACGCGCTCGCTCTCGGCCACGCGACGCGCCTGGACGACCGCAGCCTCGAGTGCGACCACGCCCTCCTCCGAGATCGCGCCGTCCGGCGTGAGGTAGCGCATCAGGCGCAGCACCGACCGGTCGCTCGTCGTCGCCAGGGGCCTCCCGCCGGGGCGGACGTCGGCTGCCAGCATGTGGACGGTGTTGGATCCGATGTCGAGAACTCCCAGGCGCACGGGAAGAGACTACTCGCGCCCGGATACGATGTATCCCGTGACCACCGCCGACCCCACGCTGCCGCTGTCGCCGTACCGCGAGATCGGGCGGGCGGAGTGGGCCAGGCTCGCGGCAGGGCTCGATCAGCCGCTGACCGAGACCGAGGTGGTCGAGCTGCGCGGCATCGGCGACCGCCTCGATCTGACCGAGGTGCGCGAGGTGTACCTCCCGCTCAGCCGCCTGCTCAGCCTCTACGCGACCGCGACCAAGCGCCTCGGCGCCGCGACCTCGGCGTTCCTGCAGGAGGACGACACCACCACGCCGTTCGTGGTCGGCGTCGCCGGCTCCGTGGCTGTGGGCAAGTCGACCATCGCCCGCCTGCTGCGCGAGCTCATGAGCCGCTGGCCCGGGACGCCCCGGGTCGAGCTCGTCACCACCGACGGCTTCCTCTACCCCAATGCCGAGCTCGAGCGTCGCGGGATCATGGACCGCAAGGGCTTCCCCGAGTCGTACGACCGGCGCGCGCTGATCGAGTTCCTCACCGAGGTCAAGAGCGGCGCGACCGAGGTGCGTGCGCCGTTCTACTCCCACATGCGCTATGACATCGTCCCCGATGCGAACGTCGTCGTGCGTCGCCCCGACGTCGTGATCGTCGAGGGGCTGAACGTCCTGCAGCCGCCGCCCGCGCCGAACGACGTCGCCGTGAGCGACCTGTTCGACTTCTCGATCTTCGTGGATGCCGAGACCGCCCACATCGAGAAGTGGTACGTCGACCGATTCCTCGCTCTCCGCCAGGCGGCCTTCAGCAACCCGTCGTCGTACTTCAACGTGTTCGCCCACCTGACGGATGAGGAGGCGATCACCACGGCCCTCGGGTACTGGAACGAGATCAACATGCCCAACCTCGTCGAGAACGTGATGCCGACACGGCATCGTGCACGGCTCGTCCTGCGCAAGGGGCCGGACCACGACGTCGAGAGCGTGCTGCTCCGCAAGCTCTGACCGTCCGGCCGGGGTGAATGTACGGACGACTCGCAAAAATCCCGTCTTACTCTTGTTCCCATGTGTGGAATCGTCGGATACGTGGGCCCGCGCCCCAGCCAGGACATCCTTCTCGCGGGGCTCGCCCGCCTCGAATACCGCGGATACGACTCCGCGGGCGTCGCGGTCATCGACGGCGACGGCTCGCTCGGCATGCGGAAGAAAGCCGGAAAGCTCGCCGTGCTGCGCGACTCCCTCGCCGACGCCCCCCTCCCCGACGGCTCCACCGGCATCGGCCACACCCGCTGGGCGACCCACGGCGGCCCCACCGACGTCAACGCGCACCCGCACCTCGCCGACGACGACAAGCTCGCCCTCATCCACAACGGCATCATCGAGAACTTCTCGGCGCTGCGCGAGGAGCTGCTCGCCGACGGCGTCGTGTTCCGCAGCGAGACCGACACCGAGGTCGCCGCGGCCCTGCTCGGTCGCGAGTACGCCGGCAACGGAGGCGACCTCGAGCTCGCGTTCCGCTCGGTCGTGAACCGCCTCGAGGGGGCATTCACCCTGCTCGCCATGCACCAGGACCACCCAGGACTCGTCGTCGGCGCGCGCCGCAACTCCCCGCTCGTGATCGGCCTCGGCGAAGGGGAGAACTTCCTCGGCTCCGACGTCGCCGCCTTCATCGAGCACACCCGCAAGGCGCTCGCGATCGGTCAGGACCAGATCGTCTCGATCACTCCCGACGCGGTCACGGTCGTCGACTTCGCCGGCACGCCGGTCCAGCCCGAGCCGTTCGACGTGTCCTGGGATGCCGCCGCCGCAGAGAAGGGCGGCTGGTCGAGCTTCATGGCCAAGGAGGTCGCCGAGCAGCCCGAGGCCGTCGCCAACACGATCCGCGGACGCATCCAGGACGGCCAGGTGGTCATCCCCGAGCTGGACGGCCTCGATGAGCTGTTCCTCGGCATCAACCGCGTGATCATCACCGCGTGCGGCACCGCGTCGTATGCAGCCCTGGTCGGCAAGTACGCCATCGAGCAGTGGGCGCGTGTCGCGGTGGATGTCGAGCTCGCGCACGAGTTCCGCTACCGCGACCCGGTGATCGGCGCCGACACCCTCGTCGTGTCGATCAGCCAGTCCGGCGAGACCATGGACACGCTCATGGCCGTGAAGTACGCCAGGGAGCGCGGCGCGCGCACCCTCTCGATCTGCAACACCCAGGGCGCGACCATCCCGCGCGAATCGGACGCCGTGGTCTACACGCACGCCGGACCCGAGGTCGCCGTCGCATCGACGAAGGCCTTCTCGGCGCAGATCACCGCGCTGCTGCTGCTCGGCCTCCACATGGGCCGTGTGCGCGGTGCCGTCGCCGATGCGTCGGTCGACGTGGCCGAACTCGCCGCGCTTCCGGAGAAGATCGCGTCGGTGCTCGAGGGTGAGCAGGAGCACGTGACGCAGCTCGCTGGATGGATGGCGGACACCCGGTCCGTGCTGTTCCTCGGCCGTCACGTCGGCTACCCGATCGCGCTCGAGGGTGCGCTCAAGCTCAAGGAGATCTCCTACATCCACGCCGAGGGCTTCGCCGCGGGCGAGCTCAAGCACGGACCGATCGCCCTGATCGAGCCGGGCCAGCCGGTGTTCGTGCTGGTCCCGTCGCCGCGCCACTCCGCACTGGTGCACTCCAAGGTCGTCTCCAACATCCAGGAGATCCGCGCACGCGGTGCCCGCGTGATCGTGATCGCCGAGGTCGGAGACGCCGCCGTGCTGCCGTTCGCCGACGAGGTCATCCACATCCCGCTCGCCGGCGCGATGTTCGAGCCGCTGCTCGCGGTCGTGCCGCTGCAGATCTTCGCGATGGCGCTCGCCACGGCGAAGGGCCTCGACGTCGATCAGCCGCGCAACCTCGCGAAGTCCGTCACGGTCGAGTAACCGCGCTCCGCGCGCGCTCCCCGCGGACGAAGGGCGGGCGCGCGCGGGCGGGGGCACGGGCGGGGGAGAAGGGGCCGCGGGTAGGCTGGGCGGGTGATCATCGGCACCGGCATCGACCTCGTGGACATCCCGCGGTTCGAGCGCACGATGGCCAGGACTCCTCGCCTGCGCGAGCGGCTCTTCGCCCCGGCGGAACGCGAGCTGCGTCTTCCCTCGCTCGCGGCACGCTACGCCGCCAAGGAAGCGCTGATCAAGGCGCTGGGCGGCTCCGACGGAGTGCACTGGATCGAGATCGAGATCGCCTCCGAAGCCTCGGGTCGACCGCACTTCGTGCTGTCCGGATCGACGGCCGCGGTCGTCGAAGAGCGCGGGATCCGCACGCTGCACCTGACCCTCACCCACGATGCCGGCCTGGCCGCTGCGTTCGTCGTCGCCGAAGGAGACCCCCTGTGACCGTCCCGTTCCGCGAGGCGACCATCGACCTCGATGCCATCGCCGACAACGTGCGCCACTTCCGTCGGCTCACCGGCGTCGAGGTCATCGCCGTCGTGAAGGCGAACGCCTACGGTCACGGCGCGGCGGCTGCCGCGGTGGCGGCGCTCTCCGGCGGTGCGACGCGACTCGGGGTGGCCGAGATCCCCGAGGCGCTGGAACTGCGCCGCCAGGGCGTGCACGCGCCCATCATGGCCTGGCTGCATGCGCCGGGGGAACGGTTCGAACAGGCGGCAGCGCAGGACATCGAGGTCGGGATCTCCTCCTTCGACCAGCTCGCGGCGGCTGCGGCGGCGGCCTCCGTCGATCGTCCCGTCGCCGTGCACCTCAAATTCGAGACCGGGCTCTCGCGGAACGGCCTCGCCCCGGAGGACTGGGGTCGTGTGCTGGCCGAGGCCGCGCGACTCGAGCGCATCGGACGTCTCCGCGTCGTCGGCCTGTTCAGCCACCTCTCGAACACCTCCGCGGAGGACGACCGTGCGGCGCTGGCGAAGTTCGACGAAGCGGTGGCGACCGCCGCCACGTTCGGAATCCGTCCGGAGATCCGCCACATCGCGGCCACGGCGGCCGCGATCGACCTGCCGGAGATGCGCCTCGACGCCGTCCGGATCGGCATCGGCCTCTACGGACTGTCGCCGTTCGAAGACCGCACCTCGTCCGACCTGGGCCTGCGACCGGCGATGACGCTCCGCGGTGCCGTCGCGGCCGTCCGGAGGGTGCCCGCGGGGACGGGCGTCTCCTACGGCTACGACCACCGCACGGAGCGCGACACGACGCTGGCGCTGGTTCCCCTCGGGTACGCCGACGGGATCCCCCGGAACGCCTCCGGGCGGCTCCCCGTGTCGATCGGCGGGCGGCGGTATGCCAACGTCGGGCGGATCGCGATGGACCAGTTCGTCGTCGACGTCGGCGACGCCCCCGTCTCCATCGGCGACGAGGTGGTGCTGTTCGGGGACCCGACGCTGGGAGTGCCCTCGGCCGCGGACTGGGCGACTGCCGCCGGCACCATCGACTACGAGATCGTCACGCGCATCGGACCGCGCGTGCCGCGGCGGACGTCATGAGCGTCGACCCGGCATTCCTCGGTCGCCGGGAGGTCGCGACCGCGGAGGCGATGGAGCAGCTCGGCTTCCGGATCGGCGAGCAGCTGGAGCCCGGAGACCTGCTCATCCTCACCGGACCCCTCGGCGCGGGGAAGACGACCTTCACCCGCGGCCTCGCGGAAGGACTCGGTGTGCGCGGACCCGTGCAGAGCCCGACGTTCGTGATCGCCCGCACCCACCCGTCCCTCGTCGGCCGCGCGCCGCTGGTGCACGTCGACGCGTACCGGCTCGGCTCCGCGGCGGAGCTGGACGACCTCGACCTCGACCTCGAGCGGTCGGTCGTCGTGATCGAATGGGGGCGAGGCATGGCGGAGGAGCTGGCGGACTCGTGGTGGGACATCGAGCTCGAACGCCCGGTCGGAGTCACGGACGACGACCCGTCCGAACTCGACGCGGACGCCCCCCGGATCGTGACGATCGCGAACGAGCGGATCTCGTGAGCGCCCCCGTCCCCGCCCCCTGGTCGCGGTGATCATCGAGGACGACGCCGGCGTGCGTTCGCTGCTGGAGGAGGTGTTCCTCGCGGCGGGGTTCGAGGTGCACCTCGCCGGCTCCGGCCCGGAGGGGCTTGCGGCGATCACAGCCCACCGCCCGATCATCACGACACTCGACATCAACCTTCCCGGCATCGACGGCTTCGAGGTCGCCCGGCGCATCCGCCGGATCAGCGACACGTTCGTCATCATGCTCTCCGCCCTCGCCGAGGAATCGGATGTGGTCCTCGGTCTCACCTCCGGGGCGGACGAGTACCTCGTCAAGCCGTTCCGCCCGCGGGAGCTGCGAGCCCGCATCGAGGCGCTGCTGCGGCGTCCGCGTCTCCCGGACGCCCGGACCTCCGCGCCGGCACGCCCCGCCGCAGAGGTGGAGGCGCCGACGGCGACGGACGGGGCGACCGTGCTGACCTGGCGGGGCAGAGTCCATCGGGACCTCAGTCTCGACCTCGACACGCGCCTGGTGCTGGTCGCGCAGAAGCGGGTCGACCTCACACCCACCGAGTTCGACCTGCTCGCGGCCCTCCTCGAGGCGAAGCAGAGGGTGTGCAGCAAAGCGGAGCTGGCGCGCGGTCTCCGCGGTTCGCCGGTCGGCGCGAACGACTACGTGAGCGAACCGGACAAGCGCGCGATCGAGACGCACATCGCCAATCTGCGCCGCAAGCTCGGAGACCGGTCGGCGCAGCCGCGCTACATCGAGACCGTCCGTGGCGTCGGCTACCGTCTCACGCCGACCGCAGACGAACCGAGCTGACCGGGGCGGGACCGCGGCTCCCCAGCCGCGGCCCCGGTTGCCTGCGAATCCCCACTCGCGGCCCCAGCTTCTGCGAGTATCCCCAGTCGCAGTGTCGGCCCCACTCAGAATGCTATGGCGGTGAAGGCCCCCGAAGAGCGCGCGGGCCCGATCTTTGAGTAATCTTGCGGGAATGCTGAGGATCGACCGGAGGGCGGGCGACACATGATCCGCACCGTGTCGATCTGGCGCTGGCAGTTGGTGTTCACGGGTAGCATCGTCGCGATCGTCGTCATGATCACGGCGTTCAAGCCGCAGACCTTCGCCAACCCGCTCGTGGTGGCCGGCATCGCCCTCATCATGGTCACCACGCTGGGCACGCTGGCGGTGCCGTGGCACCGGCTTCCGCGGACCGCTGCGGCCGCGATCCCCCTGCTCGATGCGCTGGCGGTGGGCTTCACCACCAATGCGCCGGATCTTCGCCTCGGCTTCCTCTGGGTGTTCCCCGTCGTGTGGCTGGCGACGTACTTCACCCTGCCCTGGGTGCTCGGCGGGATCGTGTTCATCAGCGGAACGCTCGTCGTGTTCGCGGATCAGAACGGCACACCGGCGGACGTGCTGCTGCGCCTGCTCACCCTGGTGATCACGCTGGGTTTCCTCGGTGTGACCGTGCGGATCGGCGCTCAGCGCTCCCGAGCCGCCCGACGGCTCCTGCAGCGTCGTTCGGAGCAGGTGAACCGCGCCGCGGAACGGGCCGAGACGAACCAGCACCGCGTCACGCAGGTCGTCGACGCCCTCGGGGTGGCGCTGGTCGTGGTCACGGCGGAGGGGCGCATCCTCCAGATGAACGACGCCTACCGCGCTCTGTACGGTCGTGATCGCTTCGGAGCGGCGCTGCCCTCGGCCGCCGTCGAGTACGACGCCAGGAAGGGGACGGCCGTGCCGCCGGAGCAGACGACGCTCTCGCGTGCCGCTCGCGGCGAGAGCCTGCAGTCCGAGCGGGTGTGGCTGTTCGACGGCGAGGGGCGCTGGCGTGCCCTGGAGGTCAGCACGCAGCCCATGGCCAGCGCGCGCGAGGGCGACCGCATCACCCTGGTCGTGATCGATGACGTCACCGCCCTCCTCGAGGCCGAGGAGGAGCGGCGCGCCCTCACCGCGGTCGTCTCCCACGAGCTGCGCAACCCGCTGACGGCGATCATCGGTCACGTGGACCTGCTCCGCGAGCGCGACGACCTGCCGGGGCGGGTGCCAGCGCAGCTCGAGATCATCGCCAACGCGGGCGACCGCATGCAGGACCTCGTCACCAGCATCCTCGACCAGAACGGCGGCACGGCGCAGGAGCCGTTCGAGCCGGTCGATCTGCGCGAGGTCGTGGAGGCGTCGGCGGCGTCGTACGCCCCGCTCATCTCCGGGAACCGACAGGAGCTCACGGTCGAGGGGGCGGACGGTCTGGTCATCTACGGTGACGCGTTTCGTCTGCGGCAGGTGCTCGACAACCTGCTCAGCAACGCCGTCAAGTACACCCCCGCGGGAGGGCGCATCGAGGTCAGTCTCGGCGCGGCAGCCGACGGGCAGGCCGAGCTCGCGATCTCCGACAACGGGGCGGGAATGGGGCCGGACGACCTGTCGCGCGTGTTCGAGCCGTACTTCCGCACGGAGAGCGCGGTGCGGGCCGGCATCGGAGGCACCGGGCTCGGAATGGGCATCGCCCGAGAGATCGTCGTCGCGCACGAGGGCATCATCGATGTCGCCAGCGAGCTCGGCGTCGGCACCCGCGTGACGCTGCGGTTCCCCCAGCGCCGAGTCAAGGAGGTCCAGGCATGACGCCGCTCGTGCCCGTCAGCGTCGACATCACCACGAGCATGGTGGCCGTGGTCACCGTGCTCACCGCCCTCGTCGTCGGACTCGGCACCCTGGCGAGACCGAGCAGGGCCACCGTGATCTGGGGCGCCGCCTTCGGACTCGGCGTGCTGGGGGCCTACCTGTGGCTGGCCGGCCAGCAGACGCAGGAGCAGATGCTGCGGTCGATCGCGTCGGCGCTCATGCTCTGCTTCGAGCCTCTGGTCTGGGTGGGGCTGCGCCTGCACTTCGGTCGCCGGGCGTCCTGGTGGCCGGTCGTCGCGTTCCTGGTGGCCGTGCCCGCGCTCCTGGCGGCCACGGCGGACACCCGCTGGTATCTGCCGTCCTTCCACCTCGCCTTCCTCGCCAGCTCCGCGTTCGCCGGCCTCGTCGCGTACGAGCTGCTGCGCGACCGGCCCACCGTCCGCGACATCGTGCTGCCGCTGGCGCTCGCCTCCTCGGGCTTCGTGGTGGTGGCGATCGTGAGCGCCGCGTCCGCGCTCGTCTCCGGTCGGATCGGGTCCGACGAACAGCTCAGCGCCCTCCGGGGCATGAACGCGGTCGGGACGCTCGTGGTGAGCACGTGCGCGGCGTTCACGCTCGTGCTGCTGGTGCGGACGGAGGCGCGAGCGGCCGGCCCGGCTCACGACGACGCGGCTGAACGGGCTCGTCGACGGCTCCGCAAGGCCGAGGCGCAGCACGATCAGGCGTGGTCCGTGCTGGACATCCGGCTCGACGACCCCGTCGACCTCCGGGAGGCGTCCACCGGGGCGGCGTTCGCGCGCCTCGTCGACCGGTTCCACGACGACATCGAGGAGGCGCTTCCGGCATCGGCGGATGCGGAGCGGGTCGAGGACGGTCGTGCGATCGTCCTGCTCCGCGGCGGTGACGAGTCGGTGCGGCACCACCTGCGCGCGATCCTCGGTCGGATCGCCGTGATGGAGCGGGACGAGACGATCACCGGGATCCGATCGTCCGCGAGCATCGGTTGGGCCACCGCATCGGTCGTCGGCTACGACTACGACGCGCTCGTCGCGGCCGCCGCGCAGGCGTGCGCCCGTGCACGTGCGGCCGGCGGCGACCAGTGGAAGCGCGCCACGTCGATGGACCTGTCCGGAGTCTGACGCCGCCTCTGACGTCGCGGGGTCAGGACGTGCGGGACTCCCGGCCGCGAGCGAGCGCTGCGGCGATGGCGCTCTCCGCGCCGGCACCGGTCTCGGCGGCCGCGGAGACGTTCTCGGCGACGACGGCCTCGACGATCTCCGTGCGCTGGATGCGCGTCTCGCGGGGTGCTTTGACGCCGATCCGCACGCTGTCGCCCTTGATCTCGAGCAGCGTGACCTCGATGTCGCCGTCGATGCGCACGCTCTCACCGATTCGCCTCGTCAACACCAGCATTCGTTCAGCCTAGTGCCGCAGGGACCGCGCCGACCGCGGGAGACGGTGCGTCGCGGACGACGCCGACGGTCTCGATCGTGAGCGAGGCGGCGGTCGCCTCGGTGTAGGAGAGCACCGGCAGGCCGTCGGTCTGCGCCGAGACCAGACGTCGCACCGCCGGGCGCAACGAGGGCGCGCACACCAGGACCGGCTCCCCGCCGTCCCGCACCGCGGAGACCGCCTGCTTGACGGACTCCACGACCGCTTCCATGCGCTGCGGGTCGAAGACGATCTGCGTGCCGTCGTCTCCGGGGCGCAGGCTCTCGAGCATCGCCTGCTCCAGCAGCGGATTGATCATGACCACGCGCAGTGTCCCGCCGTCGGCGAATCGCGCGGCGATCGCCGGCCCGAGTGCGGCCCTGGCCGCCTCGATCAATCCCTCGGGGTCCGTGGAGGTCCTGGCGCGCAGGGCCAGCGCCTCGTAGATGCGACTCAGGTCGTTGATCGGGACGCGCTCGGCGAGCAGGCCCTGCAGCACGCGCTGGATCTCGGCGAGCGACAGCAGTGCAGGAGTGAGCTCCTCGACCGCCGCCGGAGAGGCCTGCTTGAGCGCATCCGTGAGCTGGCGCACATCCTCGCGGCTGAGCAGGCGGGCGGCGTGGGCGTGGATCACGCTGCTCAGATGCGTGATGATGACGCTGGCCCGATCGATCACCGTGGCTCCGGCGAACTCCGCGCTGTGGCGCATCTCCATCGGGATCCACTTGCCCTCGAGGCCGAACACGGGATCGAGCGTGGCGGTGCCGGGAAGCGCGTCCAGCCCCTGCCCGAGCGCGAGCACCGACCCCACAGGCGCCGTGCCCCTGCCGGTCTCCACGCCGGCGATGCGGATGACGTACGCGGACTGGGCGAGCTCGATGCTGTCGCGGGTCCGCACGGGTGGCGTGATCAGACCCAGGTCCAGGGCGATCCGGCGCCGCAGCGCCTTGACCCGGGCCAGCAGGTCGTCCGGTCCGCCCGTGACGAGGTCGACGATATCGGGCGCGAGCAGGATCTCCAGCGGGTGCACGCGCATCTTCTCGATCAGCTCCTCCGGCTGATCGGCCGGCACCGGATCCGCGGTCCTCGCCGCTGTCGCCTCCTCGCGCTTCTGCGTGGCCTTGATGCGCTGGGCGATCAGGAGCAGCACCGCGCCGATGGCCACGAACGGCAGCATCGGCATGTGCGGGATCAGCGACATGACGATGGCAGCGCACCCGGCGATGATGAGCGCGTTGCGGGATTGGCCGAGCTGCGCCGAGGCTGCCGTCCCCATCTCCGCCTCGGCGGTGGAACGGGTCACGATCATGCCGGTGGACACGGCCATCAGCAGAGCGGGGATCTGCGTGACCAGCCCGTCGCCGATGGTCAGGAGGCTGTAGGTGCTGACGGCCTCGTCGATCGACATCCCGTGCTGGACGAGACCGATCGCGATGCCGCCGACGAGGTTGATGATGATGATCACGAGTCCGGCGATCGCGTCGCCCTTGACGAACTTGGAGGCGCCGTCCATCGCGCCGTAGAAGTCGGCCTCGGCGGCGACCTCCGCACGCCGCTCGCGGGCCTCCGCATCGGTGATGAGTCCGGCGTTGAGGTCGGCGTCGATCGCCATCTGCTTGCCCGGCATGGCGTCGAGGGTGAACCGGGCGCCCACCTCGGCGACGCGCTCCGCGCCCTTCGTCACGACCACGAACTGGATCACGACGAGGATCAGGAAGACGACGGCGCCGATGATGAGGGATCCGCCCACCGCGATCGCGCCGAACGCCTCGATGACCTGCCCGGCATACGCCTCGCCGAGCACGAGGCGGGTGGACGCGACGTTGAGGCCGAGTCGGAACAGCGTGGCCACCAGCAGCAGCGAGGGGAACACCGAGAAGTCCAGCGGCTTCTTCACGAACATCGACGTGAGCAGGATCACCAGCGCGAACATGATGTTCAGGATGATGAGGATGTCGAGCAGGAACGGCGGTACCGGGACGACGAGCAGCATGATGATGCCGACGACCCCGATGGGCACCATGAGCTTGACGAACAGCTGTCTCATGCGGTCCTCCGGTAGGGAAGGGAGTGGATGCCGCGCGCGGCGCCGCGCCGACGCAGCGCGTCGACGAACACCAGCACCCGCGCGACGGCGTTGTACAGGTCTTCGGGGATCTCCTGCCCCAGCTCGCACGCGGCGTGCAGGGCGCGGGCGAGGGTGATCTCGCGCACCATCGGGACACCGGCACGCGCCGCCTCGTCGCGGATGCGTTCGGCGATCACGCCGCTGCCCTTGGCGACGACCTTCGGCGCGGAGCGACCGGCCTCGTACCGCAGCGCGACGGCGACGTGCGTCGGGTTGACGAGGACGACATCGGAGCCGGCGACCGCGGCGATCATCCGGTTGCGGCTGACGGCGAGCTGACGCGAGCGCCGCTGCTGGCGGATGAGCGGGTCGCCCTCGGAGTTCTTGTTCTCGTCGCGGATCTCGCGCTTGGTCATGCGGGTGTGCTTGCGGTTGCGCCGCATGACCACGAACATGTCGATCGCGGCGAGACCGAGTCCGACGGCGATCGCGGTCTGGAGCAGGGCGGTCGTGCCCTCGGTCGCGGTGCCGAGCAGTCGCGTGATCGAGTGCGCACCGCTCGCGGTGAGCACAGGCATCAGACCGGCGATGACCAGCCACAGCGCGATCCCGATCGCCGCGGTCTTCAGCAGCGCCTTCGCGCCCTCCCACAGCGCCTGCATCCCGAACACGCGGCGCAGCCCCGTGACGATGTTGAACTGCTCGAAACGGCCGCTCAGCTTGCGCAGGTGCACCCCGCCCTGGATCACCGCGCCGATCAGGGTGACGGCGGCCACGGCCGCCAGCATCACCGCGAGCGTCGGGAGGACGGAACCGAGGCCGAGCGCGAGGGCGCCGAGCGCGGCCTGCGGGGTGGGCGCCAGGGTCAGGGACGTGAGCGTCAGCAGCTGCTCCGTGCCGGCGGAGGCACCCAGGGCGATGGCCGCCGGTGTCGTGATGGCCGCGGCGCCGATGCCGAGCCAGGCGGTCAGATCCTGGCTGCGTGCGATGCGTCCCTTCTGCCTGGCCTCCCGCAGGTGCTTGTCCGTCGCCTTCTCGCTGCGCTCGCCGCTGTCGGTGCCGCTCACGGTGTCACCCCCTGCATCATCCGCAGCGCCTGCGAGGCGAGGGAGTCGACGATGCCGGGCAGCACGGCGTACACCGCGCCGGCCAGCAGCAGCGTCAGGAGGATCTTCACGGGGAAGCCCATCGCGAACGCGTTCAGCGCGGGGGCCACGCGGGTGATGAGTCCGAGGCCGACGTCGGCGAGGAACAGGACGAGAACGAGGGGACCGGCGATCTGCACGGCCGCGAGCACCATCTGCGACACCCCGTCGACGAGCAGCTCGGCGGGACCCGCGACGGAGAACACCCCGTCGACGGGGACGGCCTCGAAGCTCCGCGCCAGCCCGGCCAGGATCAGCTGATACCCGCCGGAGGCGAACAGGAGCGTGAGCGCCGTCAGGTGGAACAGGCGCGTGAACTGCGCGCCGTTGACGAGCGAGTGCGGATCGAAGGCCTGAGCGAGCTGGAATCCGCCGAAGACGTCGATCAGGCTGCCGGCGGCCTGGAGCGCGGAGAAGCACAGCAGCACGAGGAAGCCCAGCAGGGCGCCCGTGATCAGCTGCAGCACGAGCGCTCCGAGGAACGGACCCGTGTCGAGGCTCTCGTACCCGGGGGAGACGGCGGTGCCGACCGCGAGGGAGAGGCCGATCGCGAGCGTCGCCTTCACCCTGGCCGGGATGGCCCCGTACGAGAAGGGCGGGGCGATCATGATGAACGCCGTGATGCGGACCGCGGCGAGCATGGTCGCCTCCAGCCACGCGAAGTCGATGGGGATGTACACGGGGTCATCCGCTCAGCAGGGTGGGGATGCGTGCGAACATCTCGTTCGTGAACGCGATCATCTCGGCGATCATCCAGTTGCCGGCGATGAGCAGGGCGATGCCGACCGCGACGATCTTGGGCACGAACGACAGCGTCACCTCCTGCACCTGCGTGATCGACTGCAGCAGCGAGATCGCGAAGCCGACAACGAGAGCGGTGACCAGCACGGGCGCCGCGAGCTTGGCTGCGACGAGGAGCCCCTGGGTCCCGATGTCGAGGACGGCTTCCGGGCTCATCCGACCCCTCCGTAACTCTCCAGGAGGGCGCGGATGATGAGTCCCCACCCGTCGACCAGGATGAACAGCAGGATCTTGAACGGCAGGGAGATCATCACCGGCGGGAGCATCATCATGCCCATCGACATCAGCGCCGCGGCCACGACCAGGTCGATCACGAGGAACGGGACGAAGATGACGAAGCCGATGATGAAGGCCGCCCGCAGCTCCGAGATCATGAATGCGGGGATGAGCGTGTACATCGGGACGCTGGACGGGTCCTCGGGGTTGGGCTGGTCCGCCATCCGCGTCATCAGGGCGAGGTCCTCCTCGCGCGTGAAGCGCAGCATCCACTCCTGCAGCGGGAGCTGGCCGACGTCGATGGCCTGCGCGAACGTGAGGCTGCCGTCGATGTACGGCTGCACGGCGACCGTGTTGATCTCGGTCAGCACCGGCCACATGATGAACAGCGACAGGAAGAGCGACAGCCCCGCGAGCACCTGGTTCGGTGGGATGGTCGGCAGCGAGAGCGCGTTCCTCGTCATGGCCAGCACCACGAAGATCTTCGTGAACGACGACATCATCAGCAGCAGCGCGGGCGCAACCGACAGCAGGGTGATCCCCAACAGGGTGAGGATCGACCCGGACGGGCCGCCGTCGGCCCCGTTGATGTCGATGGTCACACCCTCGCCCTGATCGTCCGGGGGGACCTGGGCGTGGGCGGCGGTGCCCGTGACGAGGGTCAGCACGACGACGAGGGCGAGCACGCCGACCAGGATCAGCATGAACCGTCGCAGCGCTCGCCGGTCGACGACCCCCCGCGCGACGCTCATCGGGTGCGCCGGATGGCCTCGGCGGTCTGCCGCCAGGTTTCGGGGGAGAGGATGGAGCCGCGCAGCGGGTCGTTGCGGTGCCGCACGCGCCGCCGCAGCATCTGCTCGCCGGATGCGGTGGCCGTGGGCGCCGCGCCCGCCGTCTCGGTCAGCGCGGTCGCGGCGAGGATGCGATCGAACTCCGCGGCATCCGAGGTCGCGGAGGAGGTCCCCGACCACACCGGGAGCGCGGTGTCGTGGTGCGCGGTCGGCGGCTTCAGGGGGAGCCGATCGACGACGCTCACGCCGTGTTCCGTCACCCCGAGGACGTAGCGGGCGTCCTCCGTCTGGATCATGACGACCTGTGCCTTCGGGCCGACCCCCTGCCGTCCGAGCACCGTGATCGCCTCGCTGTCGCGACGACGCGCCTGCGTGCGCGCGACGCGGCGCTGCAGGAACCACAGCGCCCCGAGCACTGCGGCGAGCGAGAGCACGACCCGCAGGCCGAGCAGGAGCTCGTCCAGGGTCAGGCCTCGACGTTCTCGAGGATGCGAGTGATCCGCACCGCGTAGTCCTGGTCGACGACGACGACCTCGCCGTGCGCGATGATCCGGCCGTTGAGCTTGATGTCGGCCGGAGCGCCCGCCGAGCGGTCGAGCTCGACGACGCGGCCCGGCTCGAGGTCGAGCACGTCGCGCACGGCCATCCTGGTGCGTCCGATCTCGACCGTCAGCTCCATCTCGACACCGGCGATGCGGTGCAGCCGCCGGGAGGAGTTCGCGGTGGCCTCCGGCGCGCGCGTGACGATGACGGCCAGGCGTCCGATCGTGCGGTCGGTGTCGTCCTGCAGGTCGAACAGCTGCGCCAGCGGATCGGCGAAGAGCGTGGAGGCGTCGCCGAGGTGGGCGTCGCCGAGCGCTCCGGAGCCCAGGGCGCTCGTCGCGGATTCGAGCGCGTCACGCAGCCGTTCGGCGAGCGGGGCGGACGCGAGCCCGTCGATCAGGGCGTCGGCGTCGAACAGCTGCACCGCGAGCCGGGCACTCGCCTCGCCGACGAACGGCACGATCAGGGCCTCTCCCGTGTCGCCGGACACCTGGGAGGGTCGAGCGGTCACGGGAGCGGCCGTCGGGAGCCGGGCCGCGAAGGCGGCGGCGACGGCGGATTCGTAGGTGGTGGTGCTGGTCACGCGGGCTCCTCGGCGAAGGCGGGATCGGGGACGATGGTGGCGACGACGCACGCGAGCCGCGCGCCGGAGCTGCCGACCGCGGCTGTCGCCACGGTCTGATCGCCGACGGCGAGCACCAGGGGGCGGTCGGCGGAGTGCGGGAAGGTGAGGACGTCGCCCACGGAGAGGTCGAGCACCTCGCGGGGCAGGACGGACCGGGGGGCGAGCCGCAGGGACAGCTCGACCGGTGCCACCTCGACCTGACGCCGGACGAGAGAGGGGGCGGCAGACCGCTCGCTGTCCGAGGGGCGCACCGTGAAGCCCGCCAGGATCGACGCGGGGAGCATCACGCTGAGCGGCACGGTCCGACCGGCCAGGCGCATGGAGAACCGCGCCACGATGACGGGTTCACCGGCGGCGGCGACCTGCGCGAACTGGGAACTGTACTGGATCCCGCTCATGGTCACGCCGGCGGGGAGGAGACCGTCCAGGGCCCCCGTCAGGTGATCGATCGCGTCGTCGACCAGCGAGCGGATCAGGGCCTGCTCGATCGGCGTGAACGTGCGGTCCTCCGAGGCGGCGGTGGCGGTGGCGCGACCGCCGACCATCTGCACGATCCAGGAGGTGGCTGCCGAGGTCGGCAGCTGCACGATGAGGCGTTCCTCGGAGTCGGGCAGGGCGCACACGATCATCGTGGTGGTGGTCGGCAGCGACTGCGCATACTCGCCGTACGTCAGCATCCCGACGTGCTCGACCGCGATGGTGGCGCGCACGTGGATCTTCGCGGACAGCTGTGCGGACCACTGCCGGGAGAACGTCTCGAACGCGAGCTCCAGCGCCCGGGTGTGCTCGCGCGACAGGGTCGCCGAACGGCCGAAGTCGTACACCTCGACATCGGCGGTCTTCGTCGCCGTCCCCGAGCGCGCTTCGGAGCGCACGCTGTCCTCGATCACCACGAACCCGACTATCGGGCGGTGATCGGCGTGCGTTAGACGGAAGAGGGAGAGTCAGGAAGACGGCTGCGCCGCCTGCGCCTGGGGGATGAGCGCTCGCACCTCCTCTTTCGCGTCGGACAGGACCACGATGTCGACCCGCCTGTTCTGGGCCAGGGCCTCGGAGCTGTCGCCCGCGGCGACCGGACGGGTGTCGCCGAAACCCACCGACTTCAGGTGCGTCGGCGGGATGCCGGAGGCGTCGACGAGATGGCGCAGCACCTGTGTCGAGCGGCCGGCCGAGAGCTCCCAGTTGGTCGGGTAGGGCGCCACCGAACCGCGCACGTCCGCATGGCCCTCGACCGAGATCTCGTTGGGGGTGGTGACCAGCACGGAGCCGAGGGCGTCGAGCACGGCGATCGCGGTGGGGCTGAGCGAGGCGCTGTTGGTGGTGAAGAACGTCTCGGCGCTGACCAGTCCGATCGTGAGTCCCCGCTCGTCGATCGTGAAGGTGACGTCGGCTTCGAGCCCGTTGTCGGCGAGCACCTGGCGCAGACGCTCGCGCAGGGCGGAGAGCTCGGTGAACTCGGTCTGCGCGGCGGCCAGATCGAGGTCGGCGAAGTCCTCGCCCTCGTCGTCGACGAGCTCCGGCGGCACGACGACCCCGGTGGTGGCGTCGATGTCGTCGGAGGGCTCCTGGCCGAAGCCGGTCGCGAGCGAGGCGCTGAGGGCCTCGAACTTCTCCTGGTCGACCGTGGACATGGCGAACAGCACGATGAACATGCACATCAGCACGGTCACCATGTCGAGGTACGACGCCATCCAGCGCTCGTCGGGTCCGCTGTGCTCCTCCTGCGGGACCCGACGCCGGGAGCGCACGCTCATGAGCCCTGCTCCGTCTCCTCGGCGGCCGGGGTGCGGGAGCGGCCCTTGGCACGGGTCGAGGAGCGGTCGGAGACGAGGGCGCGCAGACGCTCGCCGACGAACTGCGGCGGAGCGCCGGCCTGGATCGCGAGCATGCCCTCCATGAGCACGGTCATGCGCTCCAGTTCGAGCTCGCCGAGCCGCTGCAGCCGGCCGCCGATCGGCAGCCAGATGAAGTTGGCCGACAGCAGACCCCACAGCGTCGCCACGAAAGCCGCGGCGATCATGGGCCCGAGCGTGTCGGGCTTGTCGAGCTTCTCCAGCACGTGCGTCAGGGAGACGACCGTGCCGATGATGCCGACCGTCGGGGCGAAGCCGCCGAGGGTCATGTAGAACCGCGAGGCGGTGCGGTTGCGGGCCGCGGTCGAGGTGAGCTCGTCCTCGAGCAGCGTGCGCAGATCCTCCGCATCCGTGCCGTCGGCGATGCTCTGCAGGGCCTGACGCAGGAATGGATCCTTCTCGTCCTCCAGGCCCTGCTCCAGCGCGAGCAGGCCCTCCGCGCGTGCCTTCTCCGCGTAGCCGACGACCGTGTCGATCATGCTCTGGGCGGTGCGGCGCTCGCCGCGGAATGCCCGGGGCAGGGACTTGAGAGCGTGCAGCGCGTCGCGCAGGGTCCCGCTCGCGAGCCCGACGGCGATCGTCGCGCCGAACACCAGCACCATGGGGGCGGGCAGCAGCAGGGAGCCGACGGTCGCGCCCTCGATGTTGATCATGGCGACGAGGGCGCCGAAGGCGAGGATCAGGCCGAGGATCAGTGACGGGTCCATCAGAACCCCGCCTCGGAGTCGCGGACGGTGTCCGCCTCGCCGGTGGCGATCAGCGTCGCGGCGGCGGCCAGCACGCCGGCCCGGAACCCGGTGATCTGCGCGATGACGTCGTCCATCGACTCCGTGACGACGAACGTGGCGCCGTCGACCATGATGAGCGTCGTGTCGGGCGTGGCCTGGACACGTTCGATCAGGTCGGGGTTCACCGCGAACCGGGTGCGGTTCAGGCGCGTGAGGACGATCATGGGCTCCATCCTGGAAATTCCGTCCGCGTTCCGGGGATCGCGGACTGACGGCCCATCCTGGGCTGTCGAAGGGGACTGTCGGCCGGACGGCTTCGCGCGTTAGCGGCCACTCCGGCGACAGGGCCCGCCGGGGATCCCGACGGGCCCTGCGCGGATCAGCCTCAGCGCTTGAGGTTCGTCAGCTCCTGGAGCACCTCGTCGCTGGTCGTGATGATGCGGGCGTTCGCCTGGAAGCCGCGCTGGGCGACGATCAGGTTCGTGAACTCCTGCGACAGGTCGACGTTCGACATCTCGAGCGCGCCGCTGATGATGCCGCCCAGTCCGTCCGCTCCGGCCTGACCGAGCGTGGGCTGCCCGGAGTTGCCGCTCGGACGGTACTGCGACGAGCCGGCCTTCTCCAGACCGCCGGGGTTGACGAAGCCGGCGAGCGCGACGCGGGCGAGCACCTCGGTGTCGCCGTTGCTGAACGTGCCGACGAGGCTGCCGTCGTTGGTGAGGGCGTACGAGCTCAGCGTGCCGGCCGGCTTGCCGTTCTGCTCCTTGATGGCGACGTCGCTGACGTCGGCGAATCCGGTGACAGCGGAGAGGTCGACCGTGATGCCGCCGGAGACGATCGAGGAGGGGCCCGCCTGCTTGCCGTCGGTGAAGGCGAGCGAGGTGCGCGTTCCGGCCGGGTCGGTCACATCCCATCCGGTCGCGGTGCGCGTGAACGTCAGGCGCAGCGAGGTCGCCGTGCCCTCCGCGTCGTACGTCTTGACGTCCCGTACGAGCGTGTCGCCGACGGCCGCCCCCGAGGGCAGGTTGCCGGTCACGCGCGCGGTGGTCGTCGCGGCCGCGGGGCTGAGGGCGCCGACGGGCAGGGTGATGTCGCCGATGCCCTGGCCGGGGACGATCGTGCCGCCCTGGGCCGTCCATCCCTGGACGAGCGCGCCGTCGGCAGACACGAGCTTGCCGCTCGCGTCGAAGGAGAACCCGCCGTTGCGGGTGTACAGCGTCTCCCCGCCGGAGCGGACGACGAAGAAGCCGTCGCCGGCGATCATGAGGTCGGTCGGCACGCCGGTGGGCTGGGGCGCTCCGGAGGCGAAGTTGGTGCTGATCCCGGCGACCTGCACGCCGAGACCGACCTGGGCGGGGTTCTGACCGCCCACGGCCTGCTGCGGCATCATCGAGTTGCGCAGGAGCTGCGAGAGCGAGTCCTGGAACTGCACGGCCGAGGCCTTGAAACCGGTGGTGTTGACGTTGGCGATGTTGTTGCCGGTGACGTCGAGCATGGTCTGGTGCGAACGCAGACCCGAGATTCCGGCGAACAGAGAGCGGAGCATGGTGATGCCTTTCTGGAAGGGACTGGTCAGGACTGCGGACGGGAGACGAGGTTGATGCCGGACACGGCATCGAGCGGGATGGATTTCTCGCCGATGGTCACGAGGGGGACGGCGCCGGCGTAGGAGACCGAGGTGACGATGCCCTTCTGCGTCGCGCCGTCGGCGTCGACGTACTGCGCCTCGTGGCCGATGAGCGCCGCAGCGGTCTGGCGCATGCTGAGCGCGAAGCTCTCGGTCGAGGTCGCGGACAGCGCGGTGAGCTGCTCCATGGACGCCAGCTGCGTGGTCTGCGAGATCATCTCGTTCGTGTTCATGGGCGAGCTGGGGTCCTGGTTGGTGAGCTGCGTCACGAGCAGCTTCAGGAACACCTCGGAGTCGAGCGTCTTCTTCCGCTCGGTGGCCGGGGTCGTGCTGCCCGTCTGCATTCCGGAGGTGGGCACGGTGCCGGGCACGGTGCCGGGGATCGTGCCGGAGATGGGGTCGACCGTGGTCATGGGGGTCCTCTCGGATCAGGCGAAGATGTCGATGCCGCCGGGCGGCGCGTCGAGGGGTGCGGGGGATGCCGGGTCGGGAGCGGCCGGACGGCCCTCCGCTGCGGGGCGGGGATCGGAGGGGGCGCGGCCCGTGGGTGCTCCGCCTCCGTGCTGTCCGCTGCCCGCACCGGGGGCCGTGCCGTTCGGGGAGCCGTTGCCGGCGCCGGGGTGCTGCGACGAGGGACCGGGTCCGTCGCCGGAGGTGGCGAGTCCGAGGGAAGCGTGCGGGGCCGCGGCGGCGAGGTCCCGTCGCAGGTCGCCGAGGATCGCGCGCAGCGCGTCCCGCCCGAGGTCGTTCGGAGCGTGCAGCTCGATGTGGATCGCGCCGCCGGAGATGTGCGCGCGCACCGTGACGGGGCCCAGGTTCTCCGGCGACACCGTGAGGGTGAGGCTGTGCTCGCCGTCCGCGGCCTGCGCGAGCGAGACCACGGGAGCCGTGAGCTGGGGCAGCAGTACGGCCCGAGGGGCGGCGACGGCGGACGGCATCGCGGCAGGAGCGGCGCTCGGGGCGGAGGCGGCGGTGACGACCGGCGGCGTCGACACGAGTGCGTCGGGGGCAGGGGCGGACGGGGAACCGCTCGCCGCGAGGGCGGATCCCTGGCCCGACTGCGCCGGTGCTGCCACGGCATCGCCGTGGGCGGCCCCAGCGTCCGGCGCCGCGGCCAGGGCCGTGGTCGCAGCCGTCGGCCCCGTCGAGGTCGGTGCGCCGATCGTCGAGGGCGCCGCAGGGCTGATGCGCGGGCTCGCCGCGGAGTCGGAGCGGGCGGCGTCGCGAGAAGCGGAGCCGGGGTGGGGCGCGGCGGCATCGCCGGACGCCGCATCGGAAGCAGAGGAGACGCTGCCGGCGGGGGCGGCGGCCGCGCCGGCCACGGGGACGGCGGTGGTCCAGAGGGCGGTCGCGCGATCGCCGGCACTGTCTTCGGCGGTGCCCGGGGCGGGAGGCGCTTCCGCGGCGGCCACGGGAGCTGCCGCGGATGCGGAGAGCGCGGACCCGGCCAGGCCCGCCCGGTCGCCGGTCGCTGCCGGGAGCGGGAGGGAGGCGTCGGCGGACTCCGAGCCGTCGGCCGTCGGGTTCGCCACGACGGAGGGTGTCGTCGGCGCCGCTTCTCCGGATGTCGCCGGCACCGGTTCGCCGGCCGGAAGGGGAGTGGGGGCTGTCGCGCTGAGCATCGTCGTCGGCAGACCCGTCGTCGGCAGACCCGCCGGGTCGAGGGGCGCATCCTCCGGCGCTGCATCCCCGGCGTCGACGTCGGCCCGGTGCTCGGAGGCGCGCGTGGCGTCCTGGATCACCTCGGCGAACGCCGTGGCACCGGGCGTGGCTTGCCGGGACGAGCCGGCGGCCGCGGCCCGGTGGAGGCGCGCGTCGAGCAGGTCGACGATGCCGAGAGCGGTCATGAGCGGCCCTCCGTGCTGGTGCGCGAGCCGATCTCGTCGAGTTCGGACTGCTCGGCGTGGAGTTCTGCGGCGCGCATCCGAGCGGCATGGGCCTCGGCGAGCCTGTCGAGCCCGCGCATCGCCCGCCGCGCCTCGGCATGCTCGGCTCTGGCGTGGTCGACCGTCTGCTCCTGCAGCTCGGAGAGCGCGGTCAGATCGGCGAGCAGAGTGCGGCCGGCGACGCGGGCGGCGGCGAGCGCGGCGAGCGACCGGACGTCGACGGCTTCGCTGCCCGCACCGGCGAGGTGCGCGCGGAGCGAGCGGTCTCGGGCCTCCGTGTGCTGGGCGTCGATCACCGCGCGCGACAGGCGCTGCGCCGCCGCACGCTCCTGGATCTCGCGGACGCGCAGCAGTCCTGCCAGGGAGAAGGATCGCGTCATGGGAGTCCTCCGAACGACGAGACGAGGCCCTCGAGCCGACGCCACGATTCCTCGATGGGGCTCGTCTCGTCGAGGGGCTGGGTGAGGAACGCGCTGATCTCCCTCTCGTGCAGGATCGCGGCGTCGATGCGCGCATCGGCTCCCGCCTGGTACGCGCCGATGTCGATGAGGTCGTTCGCGCGACGTCTCGCGGCGAGCACGGCGCGGAGCGTGGCGGCGCGGCTGCGGCGTTCGGGGGCGGTGATCTTGCCGGCAACGCGGGAGACGGAGCCGAGGACGTCGATCGCGGGGTGGTGGCCGGACAGCGCGAGCGCGCGGTCGAGCACGACGTGGCCGTCGAGGATCGAGCGCACGGTGTCGGCGATGGGCTCGTTGTGGTCGTCGCCGTCGACGAGCACCGTGTAGATGCCGGTGATCGATCCGCGCTCGTCGGTGCCGGCGCGTTCGAGCAGGCCGGCGAGCAGCGAGAACGTCGAGGGCGGATAGCCCCGCGTGGCCGGCGGCTCGCCCGCCGACAGGCCGATCTCGCGCTGCGCCATCGCGACGCGGGTGAGCGAGTCCATCATGAGGATCGCGTGCGCGCCGTCGTCGCGGAAGGCCTCGGCGATCCTCGTCGCGGTGTAGGCGGCGCGGATGCGCGCCATCGCGGGCTGATCGGAGGTCGAGACGACGACCACCGAGCGCGCGAGCCCGTCCGGCCCGAGGTCGTCCTCGATGAACTCCCGGACCTCGCGGCCGCGCTCGCCGACGAGGGCGATCACGGTGACCTCCGCCTCCGTTCCCCGCGCGATCATCGACAGCAGCGAGGACTTGCCGACGCCGGAGCCGGCGAAGAGACCGACCCGCTGCCCCCGACCGACGCTGACGAGGGTGTCGAGCGCCCGCACTCCGAGGGGGAGCGGCGAGTCGATCCGGTCGCGTCCCATGATCGACGGCGGAGCGTGGTCGAGACTCACCGCGACGGCACCGGTGAGCGGGCCCTTCCCGTCGATCGGCCGACCGAGGCCGTCGAGCACCCGTCCGAGCAGGGCCCGGCCGGTCGGCACCCGCAGCGGACCACCTCGACCGCGCACCGGCGCGCCGACGGTGAGGCCGGCGACCGGTCCGAGCGGCATGCACCGCAGGCCGCTCTCGCTGATCGCGACGACCTCCGCATCCACGTCGTCGAGGGTCACCACGTCGCCGACGGCCCCGTCCAGACCGCGCACCTGCACGCTCAGTCCGCGCACCTGCGCGACCTCGCCCACGCGCTCCGGTCGGGCGGCGTCGAGCACCGCGGACCAGGCGCTCACGCGCGCGCCTCGGCGAGGGCGGAACGAGCGCGTTCGAAGGCGCGGCCGATCCGGGCGTCGATGTGGCCGTGGTCCAGGGTCGCGATGGCGTCGCCGCGGTCGAGGGCGTCATCGGCGATGAGCACGAACTCCGTCAGCTCGGTGCCTGCGTCCTGGATCGTGCGGAGGTCGTCGGGATGCAGGCGCACCTCGCGGATCTCGGCCGGCTCCGCGGAGGCGAGGGCCCGCCGAGCGGCTGCGGCCGCCGCGGCGCCGCTGTCCGAGAGCTCGCCCAGGACGATCTGCTCGGCGAGCTCGACGGCGCACCGCAGCACCTGCTCCTCCGCGGCCTCGGTCAGCTCCCGCTCCCGCACGGCGAGCGAGCGGGCTGCCGCGTGCAGGGCGGTGATCGCCGCGTCGACCTCGCGCGCCGCTGCGGCATCGCGGGCGGCGCGCTCCTCCGCGGCGGCCCGTTGCGCGGCGGCGGCCTCCTCGACTCCGGCGCGGAAGCCCTCCGCGTGCCCGTCCGCGTACCCGCGCATGCGCGCCCGCGCGTGCTCCGCGCCGCTCTCGCGTCCGTCCAGACGCGGGAACAGCACGGGGGAGAAGGACTCAGTAGACATACTCGTCCTCGTCCGCCCGCTGCACCGTGATGTCGCCTGCCGCTTCGAGCGCGCGGATCGTGCGCACGATCTCGGCCCTGGCCTCCTCGACCTGCGACACGCGCACGGGTCCGAGGGTGCGGGCCTCCTCGTCGAGGTTCTCCCTGTTGCGCTCGGAGACGTTGCGGCGGATGAGGTCCACGATCGGCTGGTGCGCGCCCTTGAGCGCGAGCGCGAGCGAGCGGATGTCCATGCCGCGCAGAACGCGCTGGGTGTCGCGGTCGTCGAGCTTGACGATGTCGGCGAACGTGAACATGCGCGAGCGGATGTCCTCCGCGAGGGCGCTGTCGCGGTCTTCGATGCTCGCCAGCAGGGCCTTCTCGACGGTCGCACCGGACCGGGCGATCATCTCCACGAGCGGTTCCACTCCGCCGAGCACCTCGGGGGTGTCCCGCGCGGCGAACGTGCCCGTTCGGGACTTGAGCACGTCGGCGACGATCGCGATGGCCTCCTGCGAAGCCGTGCCCATCGTCGCGATCCCGTGCGCGACATCCGTGCGGGTCGGATCGGGGAGCGCGGCCAGCACGGCGGCCGCCTTGTCGGTCGGCAGGTGCGCGAGCACCAGGGCGACGGTCTGCGGAAGCTCGCCGTCGAGCAGGGTCGCCAGCTGTGCCGGGTCGGCGGATCCGAGGAACTCGAAGGACGAGTTCAGGGATGCGGAGCCGACCCTGCCCAGCACGGCGGCTGCCCGTTCCGCGCCGAAGGTCGCCTCCAGCAGGCCGGCGGCGATGTCGCGTCCTCCGCGTGCCGGCGGCAGGTGCCCCGAGGCGATGCGGTGGAACTGGCCGAGGGCCTCGGCGGTGGTCGCCGCGTCGAGGTTCTGCAGGTCGATGATCTCGGCGGCGACGGCCTCCGCCTCCGCCTCCGAGAGGTGCTTCATGACCTCGATCGCCTGCGCGCGATCGAGGTTCATCAGCACGACGGCGGCCGTCTGCCGATCGGTCAGCCCGGTCATACCGGCTGCCTGTCGTCGATGAGGGTCCGCAGCAGCTCGGCGGTCCGCTTCGGGTCCTGCCGGGTGAGCGAGTCGATCTCGGCGCGGCGGCGCTCGAGGCTGACCTGCGCGGGCTCCGGGTCGGGCTCCGGCTCCGGATCGGGTGTCGTCTCCAGGAAGGCGAGCGGGGTCGTCGGCGCCTGGTCGATCGCGGCCGTCGGCGCGCCGGCGCTGAGCGTCGAGATCGCGGGCGGGCGCTCGCCGAACAGCTGGTCGAACTCGCTGTCGGGGCTGCTGCGGCGCCGGGCGCGGAGGATGAGTGCGATGAGAGCCGCCAGCAGGGGGATGGCGATCGCCGCGGCGATGATGATCGTGTTCAACAGCACGGCCTGGCGCTCGGCGGCCTCAGCGTCCTTCGCGGCCTGGAGCGCAGCCTGGGCCGCCTCGGTGTCGGTCTGGCTGAAGTTCACGAGCTCGACCGTGATGGCATCGCCGCGGTCGGCGTCGATGCCGGCCGCCGTCTCCACCAGATCGCTCAGCTGCGCCGTGCTGAGGTTGCCCGCTGCCTCCGCATCGACGGCCACCGACACCGACTGGCGCAGCACCGATCCCGCGGGGGTCGAGGTGCTCTGCGTGCTCTTGTTCACCGCGTTGGTCTTCGACTCCTCGGTCGACTCGAACGTGCCGTCGCCGTCGGCCGAGGGGACGGCGATGTTGTCGGGCCCGAGCACGCCGGCGTTCGTGCTCGAGCCGTTCTGGGTCTCGCTGCGGGTCTGCTCCGACAGCGGCGGGGCGCCCTCGGCGGGCGTGTAGGTCTCCTCGACGCGTTCGTTGACCGAGCGGTCGATGTCGGCGACCACGGTCACGGTCGCGTTGCCGACGCCGACCACGGTGTCGAGCAGCTGCTGCACGCTCGCGGTCACGCGCGCCTCGTAGTCGCCGGCCTGCTGGTCGATGCCTCCGGTGGAGCCGACGCCGACGGCGGACAGGGTCCGGCCGCTCTGATCGACGACGGCGACGTTCTCGGGCTTCATGCCGCTGACCGCCGCCGAGGTCAGGTGCACGATCGCCTCGACCTGCTTGGCCGACAGGGTCGAGCTCCCCGAGGTCTCGACGAACACCGAGGCGGTGGCGTCGACGGTCTCGGAGACGAAGACGCTCTCCTCGGGGATCGCGAGCTGCACCGACGCCGCCGTGACGCCTTCGATCGAGGAGATCGTGGCGGCGAGCTCGCCCTCGATGGCGCGCTTGTATGTCACGGACTGCTGGAACTCGGAGGTCGTCACGCCCATGTCGTCCAGCAGCGAGTATCCGCCGGAGCTGGCGCTGGGCAGGCCGGCGGACGCGGCCGCGAGGCGCTGGTCGTACACGTCCTTCTCCGGCACCAGCACGGTCGCTCCGCCGTCCGCCAGCTCGTAGGGCACCGCGGAGGATCGCAGCTGCTCGACGACGGCGTTCGCGTCGGAGGCGCTCATGCCGGAGAACAGCGGTGTGTACGTCGGGCGGCTGAGCCAGCTCGACAGCGCGACGATGCCGAGAGCGAGCACGGCGACGCCGATGATCGCGATCGTGCGCTGCGCGAGCGTGAAGCCCGCGATCACGCGCCCGATGCGCTGGAACACGTTCGTGACGGCCTGCGGCATCAGGCTTGCATCCGCATGATCTCGTTGAACGCGTCGACGCCCTTGTTGCGGACGGCGGCGACGAGTTCGAGCGTGACCGCCGCGCGGGAGGAGGCGATCATGGCGGAGTGGATGTCATCGAGGTCGCCGGTCACAGCGGAGACCTTGAGCGCGTCGGATTCCGACTGCAGCGAACGCAGCTCGTCGATCGCGCCGGTGACGCTGTTCGCGAAGGCGGTGTCGTCCGTCGCCTTCGCCGGCGCGGCGGGCGGTGCGAGCGTGAACGAGGAGGAGATGCCCTCGATGCCGGAGAGAGGTGTCATCAGCTGCGTCCGATCTGCAGGGCCGCTTCGTAGGAGTTGCGGGCACGGTCGACGATCGCCGCGCTGGCCTGGTAGCCGCGCTGCGCGAGGATGAGCTGACTCATCTGGTCGCCCAGGTCGATGTCCGGGTAGCGCACGTAGCCGTCCGCATCGGCGAGCGGATGGTCCGGCTGGTGCACGAGCCGCCCCTCCGCGCTGCCCTGCGCGGTCCCGGCGACGTAGACGCCGGGCGACTGGTCGCTCGTCTGCGCCAGGATGTACCTCGCGCGGAACGCGGCGTCATCGGTGCGGCTCGCGGTGTTGATGTTGGCGATGTTGTCGCTGATGGCGTCGAGCCACTTGCGGTGCACGGTCAGGCCGGTGCCGGCGATGCCGATCGCGTCGAAGGTCATGACGTCCTCATCGCGGTGCGCATCGACGAGAACGATCCGTTCACGGCCTGCGTCGCGAACTGATAGCGCAGCATCGTGTCGATGCTGGAGAGGGTCTCGGTGTCGAGGTTGACGTTGTTGCCGTTCAAGCGCGTCGGCTCGAGCGAGGTGCCGACCGTGGCGGCGACCCGGCCGTCTCCCGCGTCGACCGAGCGGGCGAGGGCCTCCTCGAACCGCACGCGCTTGGCGTGATAGTCCGGGGTGTTGATGTTGGCGATGTTGTCCGAGATCGCGCGCTGACGCAGCGCGAGTCCGTCGAGCGCACTCGTCAGCGCGTTGATGGTCACAGAATCGAACACGAACCGGCTCCCCGTGTGTGGCTGGTGTGGCCGATCCATGGCCGAGTCTTGCGAGCCATCCCTGCTCTTCGTGTTCTATCGGCAGGTTCGCGGAGGATGTTAGCGGGGGCGTCTCAGCCGTCGACGTCGAGGTACGCGGGTGCGTCGGCCGATCGCGTGCCGGGGATCCGGGTCAGGGCGCCGAGGTGCTGACGAACGTCGTCGAGATCTCCCCGCGCACGGTCCATCGCAGAGCGCTGAAGCTCGATCACCGCTCGCGCGCGGTCGACCATGCCGGGAGGCAGCGGCGTCGACGGCGGGGTCCAGGGCGCGAGGTCCACGATCTCGGCCGCGCCCGGTGCGGCGGCGAGCACTCGCCTCGCATCCTCCTCGAGCCGATCGAGCAGCGCGGTCCATTCGTCCGTGCTCACGCGCGCGCCTCGGCCACCGTTCGGGCCGCCTCGTGCCACGCGTCCCGCAGGGGCGCGATGATCTCGTGGCACGCGCGGGTGCGCTCCGGGTCACGGCCGATGTTCGCGCCGATGAGCGTCTGGGACAGGAAGACATACAGCGAGCGCAGGCCGGCGCTGCCGTTCCAGTCGTCCGTGAGAGACGAGGAGAGCTCCGAGATGATCGCCTGGGCATGCTGGAGCTGCGTGTTGGCCTCGGCCCAGTCCTCGGCGCGCTGCGCCTTCTCTCCGCGCTCGATGTCGAGCAGCAGGCGATCGTAGAGCATCGTGACGAGGCGCTCCGGCGGTGCGGACAGCACGGCGTCCTCGCGGTAGCGCTGCTGGGCACGCAGAGCGGCGTTCATGCTCACTTCCCCGATCCCGAGCTCGAGCCGGGCAGCGAGGCGATCTGCGACGCCAGGTACGACGACTGCGACTGCATCTGCGACAGCATGACCTCCAGTCGCGCATAGGTGCGCTCGAGGCTCGCCTTCCGCTGTGCGAGGCGCACGTCCCAGCGCTCCATCTGCTCGCCGAGGCTCTTCACCTCGCTCTCCTGACCCGTGATGCGGGAGGTCAGCAGCCCGTCGTACTTGTCGGAGTAGACCTTCGCGGTGTCCTGCACGCGCGAGGCGATGCCCGAGAAGAGTCCGGCGACCGCGTCCGGATCCTTCGCCAGCGCCTCGGCGAACTTCTCCTCGTCGAAGCTCAGCACGCCGTACATGTCGGTCGAGATGCCGATGGAGGAGGGGGAGACGCCGTCCACGGGGTGCTGCACGGCGTCGGCGAGGGCGGTCCGCAGTCCGCGCACCGTGCTGTCGCCGGTGAACACGCCGAGCGTCGTCTTCTGTCCCTGACCTGCCGCGACGGTCGCCTTCGAGCCGTTGTCGATGCGGGTCAGGATGTCCTTGATGAGGGCGATGAACTCGCCGGAGGCCTTCGTCCTGGCCTCAGAGTCGACGGAGACGCCGATCGTGACGGGGTCGGCCGACGCCGTCGTCACGGTCACATCCACACCGTCGAACAGATCGGTGAACGTCTTGCTCGACGACGTGATGACCTGTTCGGCGCTGGTGCCCGCCCACAGCCGGACCTGCGCGTCGGTGCCGACCGCGATGACGGCCGCGCCCGGCTCGGCGGCGATGTCCGCGGCCGTGCCGGCCTCGACGGCGGCGATGTCGCCGCGGTAAGCGCGGAACTGGCCTTGCTGACCAGGGTCGGCGGCACGCAGCTGCAGGCGGTGCATCGCCTTGCCGTCGGCGTCCACCCCGGCGGGAACGGCCGTGGCGATGATGCCGGCGCCGGAGTCGTTGATGGCCTGTGCGACGTCCTGCATCGAGGCGGAGTCGGCCGTGACCTGCACGCGCTCGCCCTTCGCATTCTCCAGCGTGAGGACGGGCGGGTCGACCGGCCATCCGGCGGAGGCGGCCGAGACGATGGTGTGGTTCTTCGCCACGCGGTCGACGACGATGTCGGCCGAGAGGGGGGCGGCGCCCGTGCGCGTCGCGACCGTGACGGTGGGCGAGGACGAGGAGGTCGTGAACCGTGCCAGCCCGTCGCGCGATGCTGCCTTCTCGGCCGCGGTGGCGAGGTTCTGGATCGACGTGTTCAGCGTCTGCAGCTGCGAGACGATGCTGTTCTTGTCATCCATCTTCGCCTTGAGCAGCGACCGGGGGATGGCGTGCACGTCCATCAGCGCCTTGATGACCTCTGTGGTCTTCAGGCCGGAGACGAGGCCGTCGAGGGAGAGCGACATGGGCGCCTTTCCGGTTCGGGGGCGGATGGGGCCCGGGCGACGGCGGAGACCGCCGCCCGGACCTCACGAGGTGGTTCAGCGCAGCAGCTGCAGCACGCCCTGGTTGGCCTGGTTGGCCTGGGCGAGCATCGCCGTTCCCGCCTGCGACAGGATGTTCGCCGACGTGAACTTGACCATCTCGGACGCCATGTCGGTGTCGCGGATGCGGCTCTCGGCGGCCGAGAGGTTCTCCGCCGACACGTTGAGGCTGTTGATGGTCGACTCGAAGCGGTTCTGCAGCGCACCGTAGCCGGCACGTGCGGTCGAGACCGCCTGGATCTGCGTGTCGATTCCGGCCAGGGCCGCACCGTAGCTCGCCGCGTCGGTCATGGTCGCCGCGAGCGTCTTGATGTCGGCACCGAGGGTGTCGAAGTCGGTCAGGGCGACCGAGATCTGGTCCTCGGCGGCGACGGCGCCCGCACCGACCTGGAACGTCAGCGTCGTGCCGCCCGAGAGCAGCTTGATGCCGTTGAAGTTCGTGCTGTCGGCGATCCGGGTGAGCTCGTCACCGAGGGTGTTGATCTCCTTCTGGATCGCGTCGCGCGACTTCGCGTTGTTCGAGTCGTTCGCACCCTGGTTGGTCAGGTCGCGAACGCGCTGCAGGATCGAGTGGACCTCGGTCAGGGCGCCTTCCGCGGTCTGGATGACCGAGATGCCGTCCTGGGCGTTGCGGGCGGCGACGTTCAGGCCGTTGACCTGCGAGCGCAGGCCCTCGGAGATCGCCAGACCGGCCGCGTCGTCCGCTGCACGGTTGATGCGCAGACCGCTCGAGAGCTTCTCGAGCGACTTCGACAGGTCGTTCTGCGTGTTGGACAGGTTGCGGTAGGCGTTGAGCGCCGACACGTTGGTGTTGATCTGCATACCCATGAGGGTTTCCTCCGTGAATGTTGTGGAACGGGGGACCATCCGTGGTCTCCCGTCCTCACCTATCGGCGGAGGTGTCGCGCCCGTTAGGGGCGAGCGGATCGGGTCAGGCCGGTGCGGGGTCTCGGAAGACGTCGGCGATGCGCGCGCTCGCGGCATCGGCGATCCTCGAGAAGTAGGCATCGCGTGCACCGGCGGAGACGCGTGTCGTGGTGACCGGTGCGGATCCTTCGGCGAAGTACCTGTCCAGCGCGTCCCGCAGCAGCCGGATGGCCTCGGATCGCTGCTGCGACACCGCCGAGTGGGTCACGCCCAGCTCCTCGGCGATCTCCTTGACCGGGCGCTCGTCGAAGTAGACGGCCTGCACGATGCGGCGCATGCGCTCCGGGAGCGCGAGGACGGCCTGCTCGAGCACCTCGCGCCGCTCGCCGACGAGCGCCGACTCCTCGGGCAGGGGGACGTCCGCGGTCACGTCGCGGGCGGAGGGGTCCTCGATCGTCGTCACGGTGCGTGCGGCATCGCCGAGCGCTTCCACGACGACCTCCTTCGCCACGCCCATCGCCGTGGCGACCTCGGCGGCGGTCGCGGTCCTGCCGAGCGCGGAGGTGAGCGTCTCGCGCACGGCGACCGTCTCCTTGATGCGCTTGCGGATGCCGCGGGAGGCCCAGTCCATCGAGCGCATCTCATCGGCGAACGCACCGAGGATGCGTCGGCGGGCGTAGGCGCCGAAGGGGACGCCGAGGTCCGCGTCGAAGGCCTCGGCGGCCGTCACGAGCGCGAGCGCTCCGACGGCGGCGAGTTCGTCGCGGGGGATGTGGGTGGCACGGGCGTGGGTCTCGGCGGCGAGGTATCCGACCAGGGGGAGGTTGCTCTCGATGAGCGCATTGCGCTCAGCGCGCGACGGCATGGGGGATGATCCACCTCTCTGGATGCACTCCAAAAGATCCAAGGAGATGAATAGATGCGCATATCACACTTGTCGTGATTTGTACATGGGGAGAACTATCCATCGCCGTTCCACATAGTAACGTTAGAGACGCGCTGGCCGATAGTGACCTTTGGCCGCGTCGTCAGGCGGGGCGATCACTGGGGAAAAGGGGATCATGGGAGCCAACGAACTATCGATTCAGCTGTGGCGCGAGCGCGAACTGCTCGAGATGCTGCTCTTCAAGCTCGACGAGCAGCAGCTTCTGCTCGCCGCGGGGCGATCCCAATGGATCCAGTTTGCCGCACGGGAGATCGATCAGGTTCTCGATCGGCTGCGGGGGGCAGCGCTTTCGAGGACCGTGGAGGTCGCCGCCGTCGCCGAGGAGTGGGGGGCTCCCGAGGCCGCGACGATCCGCGAGCTGATCGAGCACGCGCCCGAGGGGGCGTGGCAGGAGGTCTTCGCGGATCACATGCGCGCGCTCACCCGCCTCGCCGCGGAGGTCGAGCAGATGCGTGATGCGAACGCCGAACAGCTCGCCGGCGTGCTCCGCGCCACCCAGGAGACCATCGCCGCGCTCGGACACGACACCGGCGAGTACACGACCACCGGCGACCGCGCCCGCGACGACGCAGCGCGCATCGTCGACACCGAGATGTGACCGAGAGGGATTCATGTCGACCTTCAGTGGATTGACCACCGCCGCCAGCGGACTCGCGGCAGCGCGCCGCGGCATGGACGTCGTCGGGCAGAACATCGCGAACCAGAAGACAGAGGGGTACTCGCGGCAGCGCGTGCTGACTTCGGCGGTCGCCGCCGTCGCGCAGTCCGGGCGCTTCAGCGTCGGAGCCGTCCCCGGCCACGGCGTCTCGATCGACGGTGTCGCCCGGCTCGGCGACGCCCTGCTCGACGCGCGCGTGCGGGACACGCTCGGCGCGTCCGGATTCTGGTCGGCGCGGGCCGTGACCGCCACGGCGATCGAGGCGTCGCTCGCCGAACCGACCGAGAACGGACTGGCCACCCGCCTGTCCAAGTTCTGGTCGGGATGGCAGGACCTCGCGAACACCCCTGATTCCGGGGCAGCCGCGGCCAGCGTGCTGGAATCGGCGAAGGAGCTGGCCTCCCACATCGCAGGCGGCTACCGCACCGTGGCGACGCAGTGGAGCGAGGCACGCGCCGGGGCCGAGCGCACGGTATCGCAGGTCAACGCCGCCGCCGATCAGATCGCGGTGCTCAACGGCGAGATCCGCGACGCGCTCGCCTCCGGACGCTCCGCGAACGAGCTCATGGACCAGCGCGACCTCCTCGCGCAGGGCGTCGCCCGGATGTCCGGAGCCGCGTCCACGGTCGAGAGCGACGGGACGATGACCGTCCGTCTGGGCGGCAACGCCCTCGTCTCCGGCTCCGACGCGCGCCATCTCGTGCTCACGGGACCGGCCGCCATCGACGCCGGACAACGCTTCAGCCTCGCCTGGGACTCCGCGCCCGACCTGCCGGTGTCCATCGACGGCGGCGAGCTGGGGGGCGCGCTCTCCGTGCTCGCGCCGGCGTCGGAGGGCGGGATGCTCGCCGGACTCGCCGCGACGTACGATGCGGTGGCGACCGCACTGGCCGACGCGCTGAACGCCCAGCACCGCGCGGGCGTCACCGCCTCGGGGCTGCCCGGCGGCGACTTCTTCACCCTGCCCGCCACCGGATCCGCGGCCCTCGGACTGCGCGTGGCCGTCACCTCCGCGTCCGACCTCGCGCTCGCCGCGCCCGGCGCGGGCGCCAAGGACGCGACCAACGCCGACCTCATCTCGCAGATCGGCCGCCGAGCGGACTCCCCGGACGCGCTCTGGTCCGACCACGTCACCCGCTTCGGGGTCGCGACCGCCGCCGACGTGCAGCGCGCCAAGGTGTCCGACTCCGCCGCGGTCGCCGCAGCGGGAGCGCAGCAGTCGGTGGCCGCCGTCGACGGCGACGAGGAGACCATCAACCTCCTCACCTATCAGACCGCCTATCAGGCCGCGGCGAGAGTCATGACGGCCGTCGACGAGGCCCTCGACGTCCTCATCAACCGCACGGGCGTCGTCGGACGCTGATCGAAGGAGCATCGTGATCTCTCGTGTGACGTCCTCGTCCATGACCCAGACGGCCATGCGCCAGCTGCAGTCCAATCTCTCCGAGCTCGCCCGTCTGCAGGAGCAGGCCACCTCCCAGCGGGCCTTCGCAGCGCCCTCCGACGACCCGGCGGCGGCCGCGACCGCGATGGCGCTGCATGCCGAACAGCGCCGCAACGAGCAGTATGCGCGGAACATCGACGACGGACTCGCCTGGGTCACCGCCGCCGACTCCGCCATCACCGCCAGCACCTCCCTGCTCAGCCGCGTGCGCGACCTCACCGCGCAGGGGGCGAACGACGGAGCCCTCGACGCGACGGCCAAGGAGGCGCTGGCGGTGGAGCTCGAGGGCATCCGCAAGGAGCTCTTCGCCCAGGCCAACACCCGGCTCCTCGGGCGCTCGGTGTTCGCCGGCACCTCGGACACGGCCGCCTTCGCCGCCGACTACAGCCACAGCGGGGTGCCGGGAGCAGAGGTCACGCGGCGCGTGTCCGACGCGGCCTCCGTCCGTGTCGACACCGACGGCGCCGCCGTCTTCGGCACCGGCGACGACTCCGTGTTCGCGCTGGTCGATCGGATCGTCGCCGACCTGCGTTCGGGAGCCAACGTGGGCCCCCGGCTGGCGGAGATCGACACCCGCCGCACGGCCATGCTCGGCGTGCAGGGCTCCGTGGGCACCCGGCAGTCTCAGATCGAACGCGCCAAGGAGGCGGCAGTGCAGAATTCCGTGTCCCTCGAATCCCGCCGGACGGCGGTGGAGGACGTCGATTCGGTCGAGGTGCTCGTCCGCCTGCAAGCCCAGGAGCTCGTGTACCGCTCCGCGCTCGCCGTCAACGCGCGCGTCCTGCAGCCGTCGCTCATGGACTTCCTGCGATGAGCGCGGCACTGACCTTCCTCGCCCCTCCGCCCGGACTCGCGCCGCACGTCGACTTCGACCTCGCGCCGGTCGACGGCGCGGACGGCCTGTTCGCGATGCGAGCGGCCCGGGACGCCGACCTGCGGCTCTACCTCGTCGACCCGCGCACGGTGTTGGACGAGTACGCCCCCATCCTCACCGACGAGCAGGCGGACGGCCTCGCGCTCGGCTCGCCGGACGACGCGCTGATCCTGGTGGTCGCGCACCCGTCGTCGGAGGGCGTGAGCGTGAACCTGCTGGCTCCGGTGATCGTCAACCGCACCACGGGAGCGGCGTCGCAGGTCATCCTCGAGGACCAGGACTACCCGCTGCGGGCTCCCCTCGGCTGAGAGGGGCTCTCGCGGGTGCGGTCCGCGGTTCGCCCACCGCCCTCCCGGGAGAACGGCGACTAATCTGGAGTCGTGATCCTTGCCGTCGACACCTCACTGGGCACGGCTGTCGCCCTCGCCGATGCGGACGGTGCCCGACGCGCCGAGGCCGCAGCCGCCGACCCTCTCGGCCATGCCGAGGTCATCGGCGACCTCCTCGTCGAAGCTCTGCGGGAGGCGGGTGACGGGGAGATCACGCACGTCGTCGCCGGCATGGGACCGGGACCGTTCACGGGTCTGCGCATCGGCATCGCCGCGGCGAGGGCGTTCGCCCTGGGCCGGGGCATCCCGGTGATCCCCGTCCCGAGTCATCTCGCGGCGGCGCTCACCGCCCTCCAGACCGAGACGCAGCCGTTCGCGATCGTGACCGACGCCCGCCGCCGCGAGGTCGCGATCACGGTCTTCGACGGCGTGGATGAGGACGGGATCCCGCAGATCGTCGCCGACACCGTCCTGGTCAAGGCGGCGGACGCCGATGCGCACCTCGACGGCATCCACCGCGTCGACGTGGCCGCGCTCTCCGCGCTCGACCTGGCGAGGGTGGGTGCGCGCGCTCTGGCCGCCGGCCGCACCCTCGCGGGGGAGGAGCCGCTCTACATGCGACACCCCAACGTGACCCTGCCCGGTGCGCCGAAGAAGGTGGGGACATGACGCTGCGCGACGCGACACCGGCAGACCTCGACGCGATCATGGCGATCGAGAACCGATCCTTCCCCACGGATGCGTGGAGCCGTGAGACCATGGCGGCGGAGTTGTCGAGTCCGCACGGCCGGTACCTCGTCGACGATCAGGACGGCGCGGTCATCGGCTACGGCGGGGTGCGTGCGCTCCGCGGCAGCGCGGACGCCGACATCCAGACCATCGCGCTCCTCGCCGAGCATCGCGGCCAGGGCAGGGGTCGTGCCCTCCTGCGTGCGCTGCTGGCCGCTGCGACCGAGCGGGGCGCCAGGGAGGTCTTCCTGGAGGTCCGGGCGGACAACCCCGTCGCGGAAGGGCTGTACATCGCCGAGGGGTTCCGGGAGATCGGCCGTCGGCCCCGCTACTACCAGCCCGATGACGTGGATGCGATCGTGATGCGCCGGGAGCTGCCGCGCCACGCGGCCTCCGCCGAGACCGTCGAGGAGGCGAAGGCATGAGCGGACCCCTGGTGCTCGGCATCGAGACGAGCTGCGACGAGACCGGCATCGGCATCGTCCGCGGACGGACGCTGCTGTCGAACACGATCGCCTCGAGCATGGACGAGCACGCCAGGTACGGCGGCGTCGTGCCGGAGGTCGCGGCGCGCGCACACCTCGAAGCGCTGCAGCCGGCCATCGACGCCGCGCTCGCGGAAGCCGGGGTGGGGCTGCACGAGCTCGACGCCGTCGCCGTCACGAGCGGTCCGGGACTCGCCGGTGCCCTGATGGTGGGAGTCGGCGCCGCGAAGGGCCTCGCCGTCTCGCTCGACAAGCCGCTGTACGCGGTCAACCACCTGGTCGGGCACATCGCCGCCGACATCCTCACCGCCGACTCCGCCCCCCTGGAGTACCCGACCATCGCGCTGCTCGTCTCCGGAGGGCACACCTCGCTGCTGCATGTCCGCGACCTCACCACCGATGTCGAGCTGCTCGGCGAGACGATGGACGACGCCGCCGGGGAGGCCTTCGACAAGGTGGCACGGCTGCTGTCGCTCCCTTATCCCGGCGGGCCGGAGATCGACCGCGCCGCCGTCGACGGCGACCCCGACGCGATCCGCTTCCCCCGGGGCCTGTCCCGCGCGTCCGATCTGGCCGCGCATCGCTACGACTTCTCCTTCTCGGGCTTGAAGACGGCTGTCGCGCGGTGGGTGGAGCGCTGCGAGGCGGACGGCGTCGAGGTGCCGCTCGCCGATGTCGCCGCGAGCTTCCGTGAAGCGGTCGTCGACGTGCTCGTGACGAAAGCGCTCGCCGCGTGCGCGGACCTCGGCGTTCCCCGGCTGCTCCTCGGCGGCGGGGTGATCGCCAACCGGCGGCTGCGGGAGGTCGCACTCTCGCGGGCCGAGGCAGCAGGCGTGACCGTGCGCATCCCTCCGCTGTCGCTGTGCACCGACAACGGCGCGATGATCGCGGCTCTCGCCGCCGAGCTCATCTCCTCCGGACGGCATCCGTCGACGCTCGCGTTCGGGGCGGATTCGACCCTTCCCGTGACCGAGATCCAGATCGCCGAGGCGGTTCCGGCATGAGCGACATCTCCGGTCCCCGCGGCCCGTCCTCTCCGCCTGCTCGGATCGAGCAGCCCAGCGAGGAGGTCGAGCACCCCGCCCGGTCCGCACGACTGCCAGGAGCACCACGCGACGGCTACACGAAGCTGCCCACCGGTCCGGTCGGCATCGAGCCGGTCGTGGTGAGCGGCCCCGACATCGATGCGCCCGAAGAGGCGGAGTGGGAGCCGACGACCGGAACCATCGACGTCGACGAGACGCGGCTCGCGCCCTGGGCTCTGCTCGCTGCCATCGTCGCGCTCGGCGCCTCGTTCTTCGTCGGCTGGGGCATCCCGGTCGCGGTCGTCGCGGTGATCGCGGCGATCATGTCGCTGCGGCGGCCCGTCGAGAGCAGGGCGATCGCGCGCTGGGCGCTGGTCCTCGGACTGTGCGCGACCGTCTACAGTCTGGGCTGGCTGGTCTGGGCCGGAATGCAGTTCGAGAAGTTGGGCTGAGCCGTGCTGAGCCCGGACGACCTCGAGGAGCTGCGTTCGCTGCAGGAGCGGGCCTACGGGCGAGACGCCGGTCTCACGGCGGCGGAAGCGGAGCGACTGCGCGAACTCGAGGAGCGGCGCTTCTCCCGGCCGCCCGAGACGACGGACGCCGCGGATGCGACCCTGCGCGGGCCCGTCGGCTCCGAGCGCATCACGGCTGCGGAGACGGGGGAGGCCGGTGCGGGTCATGCCGCTCCGCTCGCCGAGAAGCAGGCCGATTCCCGTGGACAGCCGATCGCTCCGGACCCGGGGCTCCCTGACACGGCGTCCCGCAGCAGCGCACGGGCCCTGCTGCGGCGCCATTGGCGCCCGGCCGCGCTCATCGCTGCGGCATCGCTCCTCGCCGGCGTGGGGATCGGATGGGTGGCATCGGCGGTGTCCGCTCCAGCGCCGGTCGCACTGACCGCCGAACAGCAGGAGTGGCAGAACGACCTGCTCGCCAGCGGCGACTACGACTCCGGATCGGTGCGCGCGGTCGCCGTCGAAGAGGGCACGGTGGTCTGGACCGCGACCAAGGACGAGCGATCCCGCACGTGCCTGATCCTGAGCACGGGAGATGTCACCCAGCCGAGCTGCGACCGGACCGAGACGGTGGCCACCACGGGCATCTACGGCTCGATCACCGTCGACGCCGACGACGACCGGCAGCGCCAGGTCGCCGTGCAGATGCTGCTGACCGCGGCGGGCGAGCCCGCTGTCGCCGTGAGCGCGTACGACTACGAAACCGGGATCAGCGGCATCACCTACGCGAACGACGAGGAGGCGCTGATCGCGGAGCGCCTGGTCGACGACGGCTTCGACGCGAACTCGCTGTGGGTGGTCGGCTACGACGACGACGTGCCGGTGTGGTCGGGGATCCAGACCGAGACGCAGAATCCGTGTCTGATCTACGGCGGCTCCGCGCCGGACGATCCCGTGACCTGCGCCGATCCGGAGACGATGCAGGAGGAGTCCTCGAGCCTCGTCCTCAACGTCGTCGACGCCGAGACCGGCGGCGTGACACATCTCGAGATGCGGTCGAACCGGGGGCCGACGTATCTCGTCATCACGCGGGAGGAAGGCGTCGTCGGTGCCGGCGGGGACTGAGCCCGAAGAGCTCCGTGCGCTGCAGCGGAAGGCGTACGGCCCGCACGGCGGCGCCCTGACCGACATCGAGGCGCGGCGGCTTCGCGAGCTCGAGCAGGCCGGACGATCGACGACCCCTCCGGTGGAGGACGCGTCATCCCCGGCGCTGCCGGAACCGACCTCCGAGCCGCAGTCGACCGTCGCGGAGGAACGGTCGTCGGGTGGCGGTGCGGATGCCGCCGGTCCCCTCCGCGAAGCCGAGCCGGGCGCACCCTCCGTCGACGAGCAGTCCGGGACACCGGTGCGGTCGCTGCGACGGCACGCGGCCGCAGTCGTCACAGCGGCGCTGCTGCTCGCCGCGGGCACGGGTGCCGGCTGGGCGCTGTTCGCCCCGCGGGTCGACGGCATCCCGCTGACCGAGGATCAGCAGCAGCGACGCGCGGAGCTGTCTGCCGACGCGTTCGACCAGGGATCCGTGCGGGCGATCGCGGAGAGGGATGGTGCGCTCGCCTGGTACGCCACCCAGGACGGCGGCGACATCCACTGCCTGATCCTGGACCTCGACGAGCAGTCGCAGACCGACTGCCTGCCCTCCGACGAGATCGAGCGCGGTCTGACCGCGTCGCTCTCCCTGCCACCCGGAGACGAGGCCGAAGAGGGCGGCGTCCTCTACGCCACGATGCTCCTGTCCACGACGGGGGAGCCGATGGTCGGCATCCAGCGGTGGACGTCGACCTCGACGCTCTCCTGGCAGTTCGAGGGGGAGGAGCTCGCCAGAGCGGAGTCGCTCGTCGCGCAGGGCTATCAGCTCGGGGTCTCCATCGTCGGCACGTTCCGTGGCGCACCGGTCTGGGTGGCCGACCGGGTCTCGGAGCAGGGGTCCACACTGCGGTGCCTCGTCGTGGATGCGGCCGACGCGGGGCTGATGGAGTGCGAGCCGCTGGAGACGGCGGTGTCGAACGGGCTCCGCACCGAGGTGCTGGACACCGATCCGGACCAAGCGGCGGTGCTCGAGCTGAAGTTCACGACTCAGCAGACTCCCTACCTCACCATCACCGCCCCGCCTCCGGGTCCCCCCGCCTCCGTCGTGGTGCAGGCCCCTCCCGGCGACCCCATCGAGGTCTCCACCCCCGACCGCTGACCCATCCCCCTCCCCCCCTCCCTCCTCCCTCCCCCCCTCCTCCGTCGTCGAGTGCACGGCTTCGCGTCGAGTGCACGGCTTCGCCGCGCGAGGATCCCGTGCATTCGGCGACATCCCGTGCACTCGGCGGAAGGAGGAGGGGGGGAGGGGGGAGGGGGGTCAGGAGGGGATGCGGTCGGCGAGGATCGCGCGGCGCTGGTCGCCGATGCGGGCGAGGATCAGCGTCGCCTCCTGGTCGCCTCGGAGGGCCAGCTTCCTGCGGAACGCGGCGGGGTCGATGTCGACGCCGCGCTTCTTGATCTCGAGACGGCCGATCCCGTGCGCCTTGAGCGCGGCGCTGATGGCCTTGGGATTCGCCGCCATCGTCTCGCGCACACGGAACGACTGCACGAATGGACTGGTCACCGCGGCATCGGAGGTCAGATAGGCGATGTGCCGGTCGAGCATTCCGGCGTCGAGGCTGCGGGCCACGTCGCCGATCAGCCGGGCGCGGATGACGGCGCCGTCCGGTTCGTGCAGGAACGCCCCCAGCTCCCGTACCGGCTCGTCGACGGTGTCCGCGGGAGCGGTCATCTCGTGCGAGCGGTCACCGCGGATCACCAGCGCCGCGCGGCGGACGCCTTCCCGTGCGAGCGCTCCGCTCCACACGACGAGCTCCACCACGCTGCCGTCGGCGCTCACCCACTGCGCCTCGGCGTCGGCGGGCAGCGCGTCGCGGTCGTGTCCTGGGCCGAGCTTGATCCCGGTCGGCACGCGTGCTGCGACGTCGAACGCCCAGTCCAGGGAGGGCGAGTAGCCGTCGGAGGACACCCGTCGGGTCTCGCTGTGGCCGGACGTGCGCCGAGCCGGGTCCATCCAGATGGCGCGTGCCCCCGAGGCCTCCGCTTCGGGGAGTGCCTCTTCGGCGGTGGCGTGACGCACTTGCGCGGCGGCACCGAAGGGCGCGAGGTTGTAGGCCGCGATGGCGGAGGTGACCTCGTCGGCGTCGACGGCGAGCACGTCCAGGCCGGCGCCGGCGAAGGCGAGCGCGTCGCCTCCGATGCCGCAGCCGAGGTCGGCGACGCCCGTGAAGCCCGCCTGGCGGATGCGCTGCGCGTGGCGCGCGGCCACGGCGAGCCTCGTCGCCTGCTCGAGGCCGGCGCGGGTGAAGAGCATGCGCGCGGCGAAGGGGCCGAACTTGGCGGTGGCCTTCGCGCGCAGATGCGCCTGCCCGACGACGGCCGAGACGAGGTCGGGGGAGTGTCCGTCGGCGCGCAGTCGGGAGACGGCGCGTGCGACCTCGGCGACGGCCTCGATCGGCCCCAGGCTGTCGAGCAGTTCCAGGCCCACGGGGGTCAGCAGCGCGCGCAGCTCGGACATCTCCACATCCTCAGCCTAATTCCCCGGCGCGGAGCCGACCTGCGCGGTGCGCTGGCACTCGCATTGCATGAGTGCCAGCCGACCGCCTACACTGGCATTAGCACTCTCGGGTTGAGAGTGCGAACAAGTCTTTCGTGTCAGCGTCAAGAAAGAAGAGGTAGACCGTGTCGGTTTCCATCAAGCCGCTCGAGGACCGCATCGTCATCAAGCAGGTCGAGGCCGAGCAGACCACCGCCAGTGGCCTGGTCATCCCCGACACCGCCAAGGAGAAGCCCCAGGAGGGCGAGGTCGTGGCGGTCGGCCCCGGCCGCATCGACGACAACGGCAACCGTGTTCCGCTCGACGTCGCCGTCGGCGACCGCGTGCTCTACAGCAAGTACGGCGGCACCGAGGTGAAGTTCGGCGCAGACGAGTTCCTCGTCCTGTCGGCTCGCGACGTCCTGGCGGTCGTCGTCCGCTGATCTGCGGAACCTGATTCCCGTCTCCTCTGAGGGGCGGGTCGAGGTCCTCGAAGGGGGCCCGGATGCGTATGGCATCCGGGCCCCCTTCCGCGTTCCGCCACCGGGCATCCCTTTCCTGCCAACTTCTCCCGGCCAGCCCGTCGCGGGGATTTGCGGACCTCCACTCGGGCATAGGGTTGTGCGGTGCCCCTCGAGTCTCCCCGCGCCACGCAGACCGCGGGCGTCGCGTATGCCGGAGCCGCCTACCTGCTCTGGGGTGTGCTCCCTCTCTACTTCCTGCTCCTCGTCCCGACCGGTCCGTGGGAGGTGGTCGCATGGCGGGTGCTGCTGTCGTTCGTCTTCTGCGTGCTGCTGCTCACGGTCACGCGCGGCTGGGCGGCGTTCGGCGTGATCCTGCGGCAGCCGAGGCTGCTGGGCTGGACGGCGCTGGCCGGTCTGCTGATCTACGTCAACTGGCAGGTGTTCCTGATCGGGACGCTCAGCGGCAACGTCGTTGAGACGAGCCTGGGCTACTTCATCAACCCGATCACGACCGTGCTGCTGGGCGTCTTCGTGCTGAAGGAGCGCATCCGGCGGCTGCAGTGGGCCGCCATCGCCATCGCGGCGGTCGCCGTCATCGTGATCGTCGTCGCCTACCGGCAGTTCCCGTGGATCGCACTGTCGCTGACAGCGTCCTTCGGCGTCTACGGACTCATCAAGAAGAAGATCGGCCCGGCGGTCGACGCCGTGAGCGGTCTGACTCTGGAGTCCTTCTGGCTCATCCCGATCGCCGTGGTCCAGCTCGTCCTCGTCGCCCAGACGACCGGCATCACGATGGGCGCGAACGGATGGCCGCACGCCCTGCTCCTCGCCTTCGCCGGCGTCGCCACGGCCGTGCCGCTGCTGCTGTTCGCCGCAGGGACCCGGCGCATCAACCTCACCGTGATCGGGATGATCCAGTTCATCACGCCCGTCATGCAGTTCCTCATCGGCGTGGCCGTGCTGCACGAGCCGATGCCGCCGGAGAGATGGGCGGGCTTCATCATCGTGTGGATCGCGATCGGCGTCTTCGTCGTCGACCTGCTCCTGGCCGCACGCCGGGGCCGGAGGAGCGCGCAGCCGGAACTCGTCTGAACCGGCGGCTCAGCCCGCCACGAACCCGGTGTCGGATCGTTAACGCACCGAAACATCGGTGACCCCTACGCGAGACCTTTCGGTCCTAGTGTTAGAGCACCCGACCGTGGTCACAATCCACGGCCAGTCACGCAAGGGAGCATCATGACCGCATTCACGCGCTCGCGCAGCGCCAAGATCCTCGCTGGAGTCGCGCTGCTGAGCGCCTCGGCGATGGTCATCGCAGGTTGCAGCAGCACGCCATCGGACGAGCCGTCGGACGGTGGCGGATCGTCCGCCGACCTCACCCTCAAGCTGGGTTCGCTGCTGCCGCAGACCGGATCGCTGTCGTTCCTCGGCCCGCCGATGGAGTCCGGCGTCGGACTCGCGGTCAAGGAGGTCAACGACGCCGACGCCGGCGTCACGATCGAGCTGACAGCGGAAGACGAGGGCGACACCGACACGAAGGCGTACGAGACCTCGATCACCAAGCTCCAGAGTGCTGGCGTGAGCGCCATCGTCGGCGCGGCGGCATCGGGCGTCTCCCGTCTGATCCTCGACGGCAACGTCTCCGCAGGCATCCTGCAGATCTCCGCCTCGAACACCGGCCCCGACTTCACCGACTGGGACGACAACGGCCTCTACTTCCGCACCGCGCCCAGCGACCTGCTGCAGGGCGAGGTGCTCGGCAACCTGATCGCCGAAGACGGACACAAGACGCTGGGCGTCATCTACCAGAACGACGCCTACGGCACGGGTCTGTTCGACAACATCAAGTCGACGTTCGAGGGCGCTGGCGGCGAGGTCGTCGCCGACGCGTCGTACAACGTCGGTGACGGTCAGTTCGACGCGCAGGTCGAGACCATCAAGGCGCAGAACCCCGACGCCGTCGCGATCGTGTCGTTCGACCAGTTCAAGACCATCGCCCCGCTGCTGGTCAACGCCGGCATCTCGCCGGACAAGTTCTACCTGGTGGACGGCAACCTGTCGGACTACGGCTCGTCGCCCGACACCAACTTCCCGTTCTCGCTCGAGGGCGCCCAGGGCACCAAGCCCGGACCGGCGCTCGAGGACGACTTCACCGACCGTCTGCAGACGTTCTGGACGGGTGAGGGCAACCCCGAGGTCAACGACTTCACCTACGCGGCCGAGGCCTACGACGCCGTCGTCCTCGTCGCGCTCGCCTCTCTCGCCGCAGGATCGACCGAGGGCGCGGACATCGCGGCCAAGATGGCCGAGGTCTCCGGCGGCTCCGGTGACGGCGAGAAGTGCACCAGCTTCGCCGAGTGCGCGAAGATCATCAACGACGGAGGCACCGCCGACTACGACGGCTACTCCGGCGAGATCACGTTCGACGAGAACGGCGACCCGCAGGGTGCCTCGATCGGCACGTACGTGTACGGCGCGGACAACCTGATCACCCGCACCAACTGATCGACGAAGAAGGCCCCGGATGCGGAATCCGGGGCCTTCTTCGTGTCCGGCCCCTTCGACAAGCTCAGGGACCCGATCCTGCCCGGCCCTTCGACAGGCGCAGGGACCCAATCCTGCCCGGCCCTTCGACAGGCTCAGGGACCCAATCGTGTCTGTCGAAGCGTCCGGTCAGCCGCGTCAGGCGGCGTCCGTGCCCAGCGTGCCGAGGTAGAGGCCGATGACCTTGGGATCGTTCAGCAGATCGCGTCCGGTGCCCTCATACGCGTCCTTGCCCTGATCGAGCACGTACCCGCGGTCGCAGATCTGCAGGCAGCGCCGCGCGTTCTGCTCGACCATGATCGTCGTGACACCCGCCTTGTTGATGTCGGAGACGCGGATGAACGCGTCGTCCTGACGGACGGGGGAGAGGCCGGCCGAGGGCTCGTCGAGGAGCAGCACCGAGGGATCCATCATGAGCGCCCGCGACATCGCCACCATCTGGCGCTCGCCACCGGAGAGCGAACCGGCGCGCTGTTTGAGGCGCTTGCCCAGCTCGGCGAAGATGCCGGTGACGAACTCGAGACGCTCCGCGTAGATCTTGGGGTTCTGGTAGAGCCCCATCTGCAGGTTCTCCTCGATCGACAGCGACGGGAAGACGTTGTTCGTCTGAGGCACGAAAGCGACCCCGCGCTTGACGAGCTTGTCGGCCTTCAGTCCGACGATGCTCTCGCCGTTCACGGTGATGTCACCGCTGCGGACGTTCACCATGCCGAAGATCGACTTCAACAGCGTCGACTTCCCCGCACCGTTGGGACCGATGATGCCGATCAGCTCGCCCTGGCGTGCGATGAGGTTGGCGCCGTTGAGGATGTTCACCCCGGGCAGGTAGCCGGCGTGCACGTCCTTGAGTTCGACGACGACATCGTCGGCGGACGATGATGCGGGGTTCTCGGCGCTCATGCGTTGCCCTTCTGATCCGGATCGGCGGTGCTCGTCGCTTCGAGCTCCGCCTCGGCCTCTGCTTCGATCTGCTCGCGGAGCCGGGCCGCGGCGTCGCTCTCGATCACGGGGATGCGACCGGTGACGGCACCGAGGTCGAGGTCCTGGTGAGCGCCGAGGTAGGCGTCGACCACCGCGGGGTCCTCCATGACCTCGTCCGGCGGTCCCTCCGCGACGATACGGCCCTCGGCCATCACGACGACCCAGTCGGCGATGTGGCGGACCATGTGCATGTCGTGCTCGACGAACAGCACCGTCATCCCGAGTTCCTTGAGATCGAGGATGTGGTCCAGGAGCGACTGGGTGAGCGCGGGGTTGACGCCTGCCATCGGCTCATCGAGCATCACCAGGGTCGGGTCGCTCATGAGGGCCCTCGCCATCTCGAGCAGCTTGCGCTGTCCTCCGGAGAGCGAGGCGGCGAAGTCCTTCTCCTTGGCGTCGAGCTTGAAGCGGGCGAGCAGCTCGCGCGCCTTCCCCTCGATCTCCCGGTCCTGGGCGCGCCACAGGAACGGGAAGAGGCTCGACCAGAATCCCTCGCCGCGCTGGCCGGGAGCACCGAGCTTCATGTTCTCGAGCACCGTGAGCAGCGACAGCGACTTGGTCAGCTGGAACGTACGCACCTGCCCCATGCGCGCCACCTTGAACGAGGGGACACCGGCGAGGTTCGTCCCATCGAACGACCAGGTGCCGCTGTTGGGCTTGTCGAACCCGCAGAGCAGGTTGAACAGGGTGGTCTTGCCGGCTCCGTTCGGCCCGATCAGGGCGGTGATGGCGCCGCGAGGAATCTCGACGTGGTCGACGTCGACGGCGGTCAGACCGCCGAAGTGACGCTGCACGCCGTCGGCCACGAGGATCGGATCGACCTTCGGGACGCCCGGTGCGGCCGGACCCTTCGCGAGCCCCGTGGTCTTGGGGCGACGGATGCTCCCGGTCGTGGGCGCCGCCTCGACGTTCTCGTCGGGGGTGGGTTCAGTGGACAAAGGTCATCTCCCTCTTGTCTCCGAGGATGCCCTGAGGACGGAAGATCACGAGCAGCATCAGGGCGATGCCGACGAAGATGAACACGAGCGTCGAGGCCTGGCTGTCGGACATCGGCAGGATGCCCGCCTTCGCCAGGGCGGGGAGCAGGTTCGCCATGAAGGCGAACACGACCCAGAACAGGATCGCGCCCAGCGTCGGCCCGAAGACCGTCGCCGCTCCTCCGAGCAGCAGCACGGTCCACAGGAAGAACGTGAGCGAGGTCGTGTAGCTGCCGGGGACGACGGCGGACGGGAGGACGAACACGATTCCGCCGGCCGCGCCGATGATGCCGCCGACCACGAGCGCCTGCATCTTGTAGGCGAAGACGTTCTTGCCGAGCGAGCGCACGGCATCCTCGTCTTCGCGGATGCCCTTGAGCACCCGGCCCCACGGGCTGCGCATCAGCGACCACACGAGGAGGATCGCGATGGCGAGGAGGATGATGCCGAACACGCGGTTCCACAGGTCGTTCGCGCTGAGAGTCCACGGACCGAACCCGTAGGTCCCGGTGGGGAACGGGTTGGCGTCGCGGAATCCGCCGTTGAACTGCGCGAGTCCGTCGGCCGAGTTGGTGTACTCGTCGAAGATCTGCGTGGTGAACAGCAGTCGCACGATCTCACCGGCCGCGATGGTGGCGATCGCGAGGTAGTCGGCGCGCAGCCGCAGCGTCGGGATGCCGAGGATCACCGCGAAGAGCGCGCCGCCCAGAAGGCCGATGAGCATGCCGACCCACCAGGGCAGCCCGAAGGTCAGCACCGAGATGGCGTAGCCGTAGCCGCCGATGGCCATGAACGCGGCCATGCCGAAGTTGAGGAGTCCCGCGTAGCCGAAGTGCACCGCCAGACCGGTCGCCGCCAGCGCATAGGCGATCGTGACCGGGCTGATCAGGTAGACGGCAGTGTTCGAGAGGATGCTTCCGAAGTCCACGGTCAGCCCAACCTTTCCTTGCGTCCGAGCAGGCCCTGCGGCCGCACCAGGAGGATCACGATGAGCACGACGAGCGCGCTCGCGTACTTGAGGTCGGACGGGATCCACAGAGTCGAGACCTCGACCGCGATGCCGACGATGAGCGAGCCGACGAGGGCGCCGAACGCGGTGCCCAGGCCGCCGAGCGTGATCGCGGCGAAGATGAGCAGCAGCATCTGCATGCCCATGTCCCACTTCACGCCGGGGCGGAAGTATGCCCACAGGATGCCGGAGATCGCGGCCAGCGTGCCGGCCAGGATCCACACGTAGCGGACCACCCTGTCGACGTCGATGCCGGAAGCGGCGGCCAGCTGCGGGTTGTCGGAGATGGCGCGGGTGGCCTTGCCGATGCGGGTGCGCGTGAGGAAGAACGCGACCCCGATGATCACCACGATGCTCACGCCCATGCCGATCAGGTCGATGTACGACAGCGAGATCGGCCCGAATCGGAACGGCTCGGGGCTCGCGCCCGGGAGCTGGCGGGTCCCGCCGCCGATCATGTACTGGAAGGCGTAGCGCAGAGCGAGCGAGAGGCCGATGCTGACGATCATCAGTTGGACGACTCCGAGGCCCCGGCGTCGCAGCGGGCGCCAGATGCCGGCGTCCAGAGCCCAGCCGAACAGACCGCCGCCGACCACGGCGGCGACGATGCCGAGCCACAGCGGGAGGTGCCAGAACGACGTCGTCACGAGAGCGACCAGACCGCCCCAGGTGACCATCTCGGCGTGCGCGAAGTTCGACAGGCGCGTCGTGCCGTAGATGAGCGCGGCGCCCATCGAGGCCAGGGCCAGCAGGAGCCCGAAGTTGAGCCCGCCGACGAGACGCGATGCGAGCTGATCGAAGAAGGATGTGGTCATGCGCTCTCCCTCGCCGAGGAAGAGGTTCATGATCTTGGTGCCCGTCAAGCCGAACTCGACTTCGAACGAGGCGGTCGTGCCCGCGATCGGCTGTGTTCCCTCGGGGAGCTGGGCGGCGTCGACGATCACGCCGTCGGGGAGGGTGTCCTCGTCGACGGTGAGCGTGTACGTCTCCTTTTCGGGAACGTACAGTCGCCACTTGCCGTCGGCGTCGGTCTCGGTCTCTCCCTCGAAGCCGTTGCCCTCGATCGTCATGACCACGCCCTCGACGGGAGCGTCGTCGAAGGTGATGACGCCGGCGAAGTAGAAGTCTGTGATCTCCTGGCCGTCGTCGGTCTCTTCGGCGGAGGCCGACGACGGGGGCTGCAGCCAGAGGAAAGCGATGGCGAGGAGCGACGCCAGCAGGATGATGACCCACCGCTTTCCGCTTCGATTCGCCGAGATCGTCGGACGCACAGAACCTCCAGCCCAGTACACAGGCCATGACGGAGTTGTGCATCGGCCTTGATGTACGACGGTATGAGCGTAATGTGTCGGCTCTGTTTCGACCAAGGCACGATCTGCTCACGGTGAGAACGATCCCATCACGACGGTGCGGAAGCTCGCCGCGTCGCGCCCTCGTCCGGCGTGCGACCCCAGCCCGCGCCGGGAATTTCCTCAGCCTCCTCACGCTTAGAATTGGTACACCCTCGCCCCCAGATCGCGCCCGCAGGAGGACAATCCATGGACCAGCACGACCCCTTCGGCTTCGTTGGACTGACGTATGACGACGTGCTGCTGCTCCCCGGGCACACCGATGTGATCCCGAGCGAGGCCGACACGTCCTCGAGGATCACGCGTCGGATCTCGGTCGCCACTCCGCTGCTGTCGAGCGCGATGGACACGGTCACCGAGTCGCGTATGGCGATCGCGATGGCGCGCGAGGGCGGCATCGGCATCCTGCACCGCAACCTGTCGATCGCCGACCAGGCCGCGCACGTCGACCGGGTCAAGCGCAGCGAGTCGGGCATGATCACCGACCCGATCACGACGACGCAGGACGCGACCGTCGAGGAGGTCGACGCGCTGTGCGCGAAGTACCGCATCTCGGGTCTGCCGGTGGTCGACGACGAGGGCAAGCTGGTCGGCATCATCACCAACCGCGACATGCGCTTCGTCTCGGGCTTCGAGCGCCAGACCACGTTCGTCAAGGACGTCATGACGAGCGAGAACCTCGTCACCGCTCCCGTGGGTGTGGCAGCCGGCGAGGTCATCGCCCTGTTCGCGAAGCACCGCGTCGAGAAGCTCCCGCTCATCGATGAGGACGGCAAGCTGGCCGGCCTCATCACCATCAAGGACTTCGACAAGAGCGAGAAGTACCCCCTCGCCACCAAGGACGACCAGGGCCGCCTGCGCGTCGGCGCCGCGATCGGATTCTTCGGCGACGCCTGGGAGCGGGCCGAGGCGCTGCGCGACGCCGGAGTGGACGTGCTCGTCGTCGACACGGCCAACGGCCAGTCGCAGGGCGTGATCGACCTCGTCAAGCGACTCAAGGCCGACGCCTCGTTCGAGCACATCGACATCATCGGCGGCAACGTCGCGACCCGTGAGGGTGCGCAGGCCCTGATCGACGCCGGAGTCGACGCGGTCAAGGTCGGCGTCGGCCCCGGCTCCATCTGCACCACGCGCGTCGTCGCGGGTGTCGGCGTCCCCCAGGTGACCGCGGTCTACGAGGCCTCGCTCGCCGCACGCCCCGCCGGCGTCCCGGTGATCGCCGACGGCGGTCTGCAGTACTCCGGCGACATCGCCAAGGCGCTCGTCGCCGGCGCTGACGCCGTGATGCTCGGCTCCCTGCTGGCCGGAACCGACGAGTCCCCGGGCGAGATCGTCTTCCAGTCCGGCAAGCAGTTCAAGCAGTACCGGGGGATGGGCTCGCTCGGCGCGATGCAGACGCGCGGCAAGCAGACCTCGTACTCGAAGGACCGCTACTTCCAGGCGGATGTCCCCAGCGACGACAAGCTGATCCCCGAGGGCATCGAGGGGCAGGTGCCGTACCGTGGCCCGCTCTCGGCCGTGGCCTATCAGCTCGTCGGCGGTCTGCGTCAGTCGATGTTCTACGTCGGAGCGCGCACCATCGAGGAGCTCAAGACGCGCGGCAAGTTCGTGCGCATCACCTCGGCAGGACTCAAGGAGTCGCACCCGCACGACGTGCAGATCGTCGTCGAGGCCCCGAACTACAAGAAGTAGTCGCACGCAGCGAGGGAGGGACCGGATGCTCGCATCCGGTCCCTCCCTGCATGTCTGCCCGAAGCGATGTCAGCCGCACCGGTAGGTGACGCCGTCGATGTTCCACACTCCGGGGCCGAGCTCGGCGCACGTGCCGAAGATGTTGGCGAACACCGCGACGAAGAAGATGATCGCGATGATCCAGAAGATCGTGATGATCGCGCCCACGATGATCCCGGCGATCGCGAGCCCCTTGGGCTGACCGGCCCTGCCGAGCTTCACGGCGGCGACGATGCTGATCACCAGGCCGATCGGTGCTGCGACGACCGCGAGCACCAGTCCGACGATCGACAGCACGCGACCCGGCGGCGTCGGGGTCGGCTGGCCGTAGGGTGCGGCTCCGGGAGGCGAGTACGGCGGGGCCGATTCCTGCGGAGGCGAGGACGGCGGGACCGAGGAGGCGGGCGGAGCCGGCGGGGGTGCGCTCGGCGTCGTGGAATCCGGCGTGGGGGAGTCCGGAGTCGGGGAGTCGGGGAACGGGGGGTTCGTCATGGGCTGTCCTGTCGCTGAGGAGTGGGGCATCGCGGCACGGCGGCCGCTCCGGTAGCCCCGAGCGTAGAGGGGTCGCCGTGCGCGCACCACCCCGATCGACCGGAGCCCCCGCAGGTCTTCCCACCGTCGGAGCCGCGGCGTAGCGTGCCGGTATGTGTCGAAACATCGTCCCGCTGAACAACCTCGAACCCGCCGCGACGGAGGAGGAGTGCCACGATGCCGCGCTGCAGTTCGTCCGCAAGATCTCCGGGAGCACCGCGCCGTCCCGCGCCAACCGGGAGGTCTTCGACCGCGCGGTCGACGACATCGCCGAGGTCGTCCGTCGGCTCCTGGATGAGCTCGTGACATCCGCCCCGCCCAAGAACCGCGACGAGGAGGCGGCGAAGAGGCGAGCCCGATCCGCGGAGCGCTACGAGGCGATCAGGGTCTATCAGCAGGAGAAGCGCGCGGCGCGCGCCGGCGTCTGAGCGGCGGATCGCGGCGGCGACGCCTCCCTATGCCAGAATCGACATACCCCGCTCGACTTTCCCAGCGGTCCCGGTGAGTGAAGGCGCCGAGACGGCGATGCCGCTCCCTATCGGCAGGGAATCTCCCCAAGGAGAGCTGCATACATGCCTGAGGATGCTCCTCGGATTCTCGTCGTCGACGACGATCCCGATGTCGCCCTGCTCGTGAAGACCGTCCTCCAGCGGAGGGCCGGCTGCGTCGTCGACGTCGCGGAAGACGGTCAGGTCGCGGTCGAGCGCGTGGCCGCGTCCCGGCCCGACGTGGTGGTTACCGACATCGAGATGCCGGGTCTGAACGGACTGGAGCTGCTCGCCGAGCTGCGCCGGACCGTCCCGACCGTGCCGGTGATCGTGATGACCGCTCATGTGTCCGTCGAGTACGCGGTGTCGGCGCTGCGGGCGCAGGCGGATGAGTTCCTGACGAAACCGCTCGACAACGCCAAGCTCGTCGAAGCGGTCACGCGGCTGGTCGCCGAGGGGCGGCGTCGCCGGGACGAGGCGAGGACCCCGGAGCGGGTGCTCGCGATCGGCGCGCACCCCGACGACGTGGAGATCGGCGTCGGCGGGCTGCTCGCCGCCCACGCCAAGGCCGGCGACGAGATCACCATCCTCACGCTGTCGCGCGGCGCGCGCGGCGGTGATGCGGACAGCCGTCAGGACGAGTCGCTGGCCTCCGCCGAGATGCTCGGTGCGCGTCTCTTCCTCAAGGACCTCATCGACACCGAGATCTCGGGCGGGGGATCCACCGTGCGCCTGATCGAGGAGGTCGTGCAGGAGATCCAGCCCACGATCGTCTACACGCACTCGAGCCACGACCGCCACCAGGACCACCGAGCCGTGAGCGAGGCGACCATCGTCGCGACACGCCGCGTGGGGACGGTCGCGTGCTACCAGAGTCCCTCGGCGACGATCGACTACCGCCCGACCCGGTTCGTCCGGATCGATCAGTACCTCGACGAGAAGCTCCGGCTGCTCGAGCGGTTCAGCTCGCAGACGGCCAGACGCGACTACCTCGAGCCGGATTTCGTCACGGCGACGGCACGCTACTGGTCGCGCTTCGGCGGCGGCATCGCGGTGGAGCCGCTTGAAGTGGTGCGCGAGACGGCCGAGTTCGTCGGCGCGCACGAACTGACCCGACGGGAGAGCTGATGACCAAGCGCGTACTGGTGACCGGGGCCGGCGGACCGGCGGGCGTCGCCGTGATCCGATCCCTCCTCCGTCGCTCCGACCTGACCGTCTTCGCGGCAGACATGGACGGGTGGGCGAGCGGGATCTACCTCGTCCCGACGGAGCAGCGCCGCCTGGTGCCGCCAGGGCGGGACGAGGACTTCGTGCCCACGATCGCCCGACTCGTCGAGGACGATCGGCTCGACCTCGTGATCTCGACCGTCGACGTCGAGCTGATCGCCCTGGCCGACCGCCGCGACGAGCTGGCACCCGCCGTGCTGGCCGCACCGTCCGCGGACACCCTGAACACCGCCCTCGACAAGCTCGCCCTCTCCGAGCGATGCGCGCCGACCGGCCGGACACCGCGCACGGTCCTCGCCGGAGCGGACGCGGAGGCGATCGACTGGGAGTTCCCGGTGTTCGCCAAGCCACGCCAGGGTGCCGGCAGCCGTGGCGTGCGCCTCGTCCCCGACCGGGACGCCCTGCTCGCGCTGCCCACGGATGAAGGGCTCATCGTGCAGGACTTCCTCCCGGGGGAGGAGTACTCGGTCGACGTGATCGCCGACGCGACGGGGAACGTCGTCGCCGCCGTGCCGCGCACGAGAGCGCGGGTCGACTCGGGTGTCGCCATCGCCGGCCGCACGCTCCGCGACCATGAGCTCGAGGAGACCGCCGCGTCGATCGCCAGGGCCATCGGACTCGTCGGGGTCGCGAATGTGCAGCTGCGGCGCGATCGGGCAGGCCGTGCCGTGCTGCTCGAGGTCAATCCGCGGTTCCCCGGCGCGCTCCCGCTGACCATCGCGGCCGGCGTGGACATCCCCTCGCTCGTCGCCGACCTGTTCCTGGGCCGCGAGATCCCCGTCAGCGTGCCGTTCCGCGAGGTCGCCTCCGTGCGATTCCTCGAGGACATCATCGTCGAGGTCGACGAGGTGCTCGTCTCGGACCATGCCGGCCACCAGGAGGAGCTGTGAGCCACGGGATCCTCCGCGGCGATCATCACGTCCATTCGACGTTCTCGGACGACGCCGTCTCGACGCTCGCGGAGAACGTGGCCGCGGCGACGGCGGCGGGCCTGACCACGGTGCGTCTGGTCGACCATGTGCGTCAGAGCACGACCTGGGTGCCCGAGTACCTCGCGGCGGTCCGCGACCTCGACCGCCCGGAAGGGCTCACGGTGCTGACCGGCGTGGAGGCGAAGATCCTCGACGCGACCGGCGCGCTCGACATCCCGGCGCTGCCGCAGGGCATCGACCGGATCCTCATCGCGGATCACCAGTTCCCCGGCGCCGACGGTCCGCTCGGCCCCTCCGCCGTCCGAGAGCGGATGGCCGGCGGCTGGGCGGTCGACGATGTGCTCGATCAGTTCGTGGGCGCTCTGATCGCCGCGATGCGACGACACCCGGGCAACCAGCTCGCGCACTGCTTCTCGCTCCTGCCCAAGATCGGCCTCGCCGAAGACGACCTGGGGGCGGAACGGGTCCAGGCGTGGGCGCGCACCGCGGCCGAGACCGACACCCTCGTCGAGGTCAACGAGAAGTGGGGCTGCCCGGGAACGGAGCTCCTGCGCGCCCTGCGTCTGGCCGGCGCCGAGATCGTCGCCTCCACGGACAGCCACGTAGCCGACGACGTCGGCCGCTACGCGCGCATCATCCCGATCCTCGACGCCCTGGAGCCCTCCGCATGACCGATCTCACCTGGCTGCAGACGGTCCTGGTCGTCATCCTCCTGCTGTGCGTCCTCGTCGGCACGCTTCCCGTGGTGAACACCGGGCTGCAATTCCTCGCGCTGCCGCTGCACGCCTTCCGCAACCACTACGGTAAGGCGGCCCCGTACCACCCGAACGTGGCCGTCATCATCCCCGCCTGGAACGAAGGCGCGGTGATCGGCCCGGCGATCGAGCGGCTGCTGCAGCTGGAGTACCCTGCCGAGCGCCTGCGGATCTTCGTCGTGGACGACGCCTCGACCGACGACACCCCCGCCGTCGTCGCCGCGAAGTCGGCGGCCCACCCCGGCCGCGTCGTGCACCTGCGTCGCGAGAAGGGCGGCGAGGGCAAGGCGCACACCCTCAACCACGGGCTCGACGTCGTCCTCGCCGACCCCTGGACCGAGGCCGTGCTCATCATGGACGCCGACGTGATCTTCGCGCGGGATTCGCTCCGCAAGCTCAGCAGGCACCTCGCCGACGAGAAGGTCGGGGCCGTGACGGCCTACATCGCCGAGGGCAGTCGCGACCGCAACTACCTCACGCGGTTCATCGCGATCGAGTACGTGATCGGGCAGCTGTCCGCACGTCGTGTGCAGAACGTCGGCGGCGCGATCGCGTGCCTGGCCGGTGGCGCGCAGCTGCACTCCCGGGCGAATCTGGAGGCCATCGGCGGACGCATCCCGACCGGTACTCTCGCCGAGGACACGATGACGACCTTCGAGGGGCAGCTGCACGGGCGCCGGATGGTGTTCGAGCCGCACGCGGTGGTGCTGGCCGAGGAGCCGCGGACGATCGACAGCCTGTGGAAGCAGCGACTGCGATGGGCTCGAGGCAACGTGCAGCTGACCTCGATCTACAAGAAGCTCTGGTTCCGTCCGAGTCCTGATCACAACCTGGGCAGCTTCTCGTTCGGCCTCGCGTGGTTCACGATCCTCCTGCTCCCGGCGTTCATGCTGCTTGCCGCCGCGGGAATGCTCGCCCTGCTGCTCCTGCACAGCGACATCGCCGAGTTCGTGTTCCGCTTCATGTGGATCGCCGCGGCGTGCATCTACATCTTCTCGATGCTCTACTCCGTGCAACTGGATCCCCGCATCGGCAGGCAGTCCTGGCGCGAGGCCATCATGTTCCCCGGTCTCGGTGCCCTGATCCTGATGGCCATCGCGATCTTCCCCTGGCTGTTCGAGTCGGCTCTGCTCGCGCTCGGGCTGCCGGTGACGGATCAGGCGCGCATCACCTGGGCGGTGATCTTCTACCTGTGGGGGCCGATCTCGATGCTCGGGATCTGGTTCGCCAGGGCGGTGGAGCCCCTTCCCGGCGGACGGTTCTTCGCCGGGCTGCTGCTCTACATCTGCGGGTACGGATCGCTGCTCTGCGCGATCACCGTGGACTCGTACATCAAAGAGTGGCGTCGCGCCGACGCCTCCTGGATCAAGACCGAGAAGATCGGACGCGTCGACTCATGACCGCAGCCCCGTCACACGAATCCGAAGTGGAGGAGATCGCCGCGGATGCGCGCCGCGAACGCCGCCTCGTCCCGCAGGCCCTCCTCTCCCTCGCCGTCGTCGTCGTCATCGTCATCGTGCGAGAGCTGCTCCTTCGATGACCGGGAGGCCGTTGGCCCTGGTCGTCGAGGACGCTCCCGATCAGGCGGCGCTGCTGCGTCGCTACCTGGACCGTGAGGGGTTCGACGTGTTCGTCGCCCGCGATGCGGAGTCGGCCATCGCGGCGTTCTCCGACATCGACCCCGCTCTGGCCGTGCTCGACCTGCTCCTTCCCGGGATATCCGGACAGGCATGCGCACGGCTCGTGCAGGAGCGCTTCCCGGCCTGCTTCCTCGTGATCAGCTCGGTGCTCGACGCGGCGGACTACCCGCCAGCGGACGCGGCGCTGCCCAAACCCATCACCGGAGCAGACCTGCACGCCATCGTGGAGCGGGTGCCCCGATGAGGGCCACACCGCTGGAGCGCGCGGAGAACCGCTGGTACCGGCTGGTCGACAACCCGAGCCCGCTGATCAAGCAGGCGCCGACGTTGACAGCCGCCGTGATCGCCGCGCTGCTAACGTGGACGGTGCCCCAGCTGCCGTTCACGCACCTGGGTGTGGCGCTGATCGGACTGGCCGTGGTGCTCGCCGCCACGGTGCAGGCGGCGATCCTCAGCGCCCGCCACGTCTACGACGGCTGGGCCGTGCTGCTCGTGCCGATGATCGACATCGTGGGGTTGGGCCTCTTCCGCGCCGGCACCGGGGGCGCCGCATCGGTCTTCGGGTCGCTCGTGCTGCTGCCCGTCGTGTGGATAGCGGCAGCGCCCGGGATCCGCTGGGTCTTCGTCGTCGGCGGTCTCACCTCCTTCGCGCTGCTGATGCCCTACCTCGCGGACCCGCCCCGGAGTTCCGCCGAGTGGCTGCGTGGCGTCGTCGGTCCGCTCGTGTTCGCCGCGCTCGCCGCGGTCATCAACGAGCTCTCCCGGCAGCAGCGCGTCCGCGTCGAGCAGGCCGAGGAACTGGTGGCCGCGCGCACGAAGGCGCTCTCGGAGAACGTGGCGATGATCGTCCAGCTGCGCGACAAGGAGCGGCAGTATCGGGAGCTGCTCGACTCGTTCGAGAGCCTGTGGTCGTCGATCACCGCGCAGGCGGTGGTCGCCACCGATTGCAGCGGCACGATCACGGCGTGGAATCCCGGTGCGGTGCGTCTGCTGGGGATGTCGGCCGAGGAGGCCCGAGACGGTGTGCGCATCGACCGCTTCTTCTCCGCCGCGGTCCTCTCGATGCTGGCGGCCGAGGGCACGGAGCCCGCGCACACGGCCGACGAGATGCCGACGGGCTTCGCCGAGCTCTCCCCCGGGATCAAGGCGCTGTTCGCGCAGGCCGATGCCGGACTCCCCGTCGACGGCGATGTCGAGGTGACGACCGCCGGCGGGACCACCGTCCCCGCCCGGGTGACGGTCAGTCCGCACAAGGACGGAGCGGGCGCGCAGCAGGGCTACCTGTTCGTGCTCACCGACGAGACGCGCGCCGTCGAGGTCGCCCGGATGAAGGACGAGTTCGTCGGGATGATCTCCCACGAGCTGCGCACCCCGCTCAGCGCGATCATCGGGTTCCTCGATCTGCTCCAGAACGATCCGGGTCAGCCGCTCACCGAGGATCAGCAGGAGTTCGTCGGGATCATCGAGCGCAACGCGCAACGGCTGCTCAACCTCGTCGGCGACCTGCTGTTCACGGCGCAGGTCGAGTCCGGGCGCTTCCCGCTCGACCGCGAGGAGGCGGACGTCGCGCACCTGGTGCGCTCGGCCGTGCAGTCGGCGGGTCCGCACGCGCAGCGCGAGGGGATCGAGCTGGTGGCCGAGGTGCCAGACGGGGCCCTTCCCGTCGTCGTGGACCCCGGTCGCGTGGGGCAGGCGATCGACAACCTGCTGTCCAACGCGATCAAGTTCACGGCCCGTGGCGGCACGGTCACCGCTCGGGTGCGCCCGGTCGATGGAGCCGTGGAGTTCTCGATCGCCGACACCGGCGTCGGGATCCCGGAAGACGAGCAGGGGATGCTGTTCACCCGCTTCTTCCGGGCGTCCACGGCCACCAGGAATGCCGTCCCCGGCGTCGGGCTGGGACTCACGATCACCCGCGCCATCGTGCTGGCGCACGGCGGGACGATGGACGTCACGAGTCAGGAGGGGGTGGGCACGGAGTTCCGCTTCGTCATCCCCACCGCCCCGCGGACCGAGGCGCTGAGCGTGACCCGCACGGACTGAACCGCACCTCCCCGCGCCGCCGGCGGAGCGCATCGAGCAGCTCTGTTGGTGAACGGCCTTCGGATGCTGATAGCCTGATCGGCTCGGCATGCGCGGGCGGAAGGACGGCCACGCACCGTGGGCTATATCGATGTCTCCACTGTCTCTCTGACGCTTCCCGACGGCAGACCGCTTCTGGACGAGGCGACCTTCCGGGTCGGGGCGGGCTCGACGAGTGCGCTGATCGGCCCGAACGGTGCCGGCAAGACCACTCTCCTGCGCATCATCCGCGGTGACCAGGCTGCGGACGACGGCGTCGTGACGATCGACGGCGGTCTCGGGGTCATGGATCAGTTCGTCGGTCACGGCGGCGCCGGCGAGACCGTGCAGCAGCTCCTGGTGCGCGTGGCGCCCGCGCGTATCCGCCAGGCCGCCGAAGCTCTCGAGGCGGCAGAGAACACGCTGATCGAACGCGATGAGCACGACACGCAGATGGCCTACGCCTCGGCGATCGCCGAGTATGCGGACGCCGGCGGCTACGAGCACGAGACGGTCTGGGACCAGTGCACGGTCGCGGCGCTCGGAGTGCCCTACGAGCGCGCCCGGTACCGCGAGCTCACCACCCTCTCCGGTGGCGAGCAGAAGCGTCTCGCGCTCGAGGCCCTGCTGCGCGGGCCCGACGAGGTGCTGCTGCTCGACGAGCCCGACAACTATCTCGACGTGCCCACCAAGCGCTGGCTCGAAGAGCAGCTGCGCCAGACCCCGAAGACCGTGCTGCTCGTCTCGCACGACCGGGAGCTCCTCGCCCGCGCCGTCGACCGGCTCATCACGCTGGAACCCGGCGGCGCCGGATCGACGGCCTGGGTGCACGGCGGCGGTTTCGCGACCTATCAGCAGGCGAGGGCCGACCGGATGGACCGGCTCGACGAGCTGCGGCGCCGGTGGGATGAGCAGCACGAGAAGCTGCGCACCCTCGTCGCGAACCTCAAGGTGAAGGCGGCCGCCAATGACGGCTTCGCATCGCGGTACCAGGCGGCCCAGACGCGGCTGCGCAAGTTCGAGGAGGTCGGGCCGCCGGAGGAGCGGCCGCCGGCACAGGACTTCGACATGCGCCTGCGCGGAGCCCGCACCGGCAAGCGGGCGGTCGTCGCCCGCCGACTCGAGCTGACCGGTCTCATGCGTCCGTTCGACGCGGAGGTCTGGTACGGCGACCGGGTGGCCGTGCTCGGCTCGAACGGGTCGGGGAAGTCGCATTTCCTCCGCCTGCTGGCGCGGGGCGGGAGCGATCCCGATCCGTCGCTCGGCCACGTCACGTCGACGGGGGAGCAGCTCGACCCGGTCGAGCACACCGGGCCGGCCACGCTCGGAGCCCGCGTCGTACCTGGACTGTTCGCGCAGACGCACGCGCATCCGGAGTTCGTCGGGCGCACGCTGCTGGAGATCCTGCACCGGGGCGATGACCGTCGCGCCGGGATGCCCCGGGACGCGGCGAGCTCGGCGCTGGACCGCTACGGACTCGTCCGACAGGCTCAGCAGAGCTTCGACTCCCTCTCCGGTGGCCAGCAGGCGCGGTTCCAGGTGCTGCTGCTGGAGCTCTCCGGCGCGACGCTGCTGCTGCTGGACGAGCCGACCGACAACCTCGATCTGGAGTCCGCCGAGGCGCTGGAGCTGGCGCTCGCCCGCTTCGAGGGGACGGTGCTCGCGGTCACGCACGATCGGTGGTTCGCCCGGTCCTTCGACCGGTTCCTCGTGTTCGGCGCGGACGGCGAGGTCTACGAGTCGGACGAGCCGGTGTGGGACGAGAGACGGGTGGCCAGAGCGCGCTGAGCTCCGAGGACGATCAGGGCAGGCGGAAGGGGGCCGCGGCGCGCGCGTCCGGGTCGGTCGCGAGATCGGCCAGGACCCCGCCGACGCCCGGCGCGAACTTGAAGCCGTGCCCCGAGAAGCCCGCGCCCACCACCACCCGACCACGACGGTCGAGCACGAACGCGCCGTCGTGGGTCGAGGTGTAGGTGCAGCTGATCGGCACGGCGGTCTCGGGGTCGAGGCCCGGGAGCCACTCGCGGACGTACTCGGCGAGTGCCCGCTGCCGCGTCGCCACATGAGGGCGGGCATCGGGGTCCACCTCGTCGCCGACCCGGTGGAAGCCGGCCTTCACGCCTTCGCCCGGCGTCGGCATCCCGTACACGGTGGCGGGGAACCGCGCCGGGTCGACGTGGTGGTTGAACGACGGCCATGGTGCATCGATGCGCGGGCGGAAGTGCGCGGGGGTCTCCTCCGTGACGGTGAGCTGCGGGAGGCCGAAGCGTCCGAGGAGCTTCTGCGTCCAAGCCCCGGCGGTGACGACGGCCGTCCCGGCACGCAGCAGGCGTCCCTCGCCCAGGTCCACCACCACGCCGTCGGGATCCTCGCCGATGTGCGCGACCGGAGTGCTCCACCGCACGTCGCCTCCGCCCGTCGCGATCCGCCGCTCGAATGCGCGCAGCGCGTCGGCGGCGCGCACGACCCCGGCGTCCGACGACCACAGGACGTCGCCGGCGAAGCGCATCCCCGGCCAGCGCCGCGCAGCCTCGCCGGGCGAGAGGACGGCAGAGGGGATGCGGCGCGCCGCGAGCCCCGCATGGATCGACGCGATGTCGAGGTCGCCGTGGGTGACGAGTCCGTGCAGGCGCAGGAGGGGTGCGCCGTCGACCTCCCCGATGGCCTCCCATCCGGCGCGGGCGCGCATGAGCAGATCGAGGTAGTGCTCCTCGACGTAGGCGTTGTTGAAGTTCCTGGTCGCCCCGTGCGATGCGCCCTCATGATGGCCGCGGGCGAACCGCTCCAGCACGACGGGCCTGCGGCCGCGGCGCGTCAGCTCCCATGCCGTCGCCAGCCCCATCACGCCGCCCCCGACCACGATGATGTCCACGGTCTCGGTCCTCATGCTGCCTCCGCTCTCGGATCCAGTCTCCCAGCACGGGGGTGCGCAGCCGCCGGGTAGGCTGGAGGGGTGACCATGGAGATCGAGCTCGGCCGAGGAAAGCGCGCGCGTCGCGCGTACACGTTCGATGACATCGCGGTGGTGCCGTCCCGGCGCACGCGCAACCCGGAGGACGTGTCGACCGCGTGGACGATCGACGCCTTCGGCTTCGAGATCCCCGTGCTCGGGGCGCCGATGGACTCCGTCGTGAGCCCGCAGACGGCCATCATGCTCGGTCAGCTGGGCGGTCTCGGCGTGCTCGACCTCGAGGGGCTGTGGACGCGATACGAGAACCCCGAGCCGCTGCTCGCGGAGATCGCCGGTCTCGACGAGGGCAAGGCGACCGTGCGGATGCAGGAGCTCTACTCCGAGCCGATCAAGCCCGAGCTGATCACCCGCCGCCTCGCCGAGATCCGCGAGGCCGGGGTCACGGTCGCCGGCTCCCTGACCCCGCAGCGCACGCAGGAGTACTACGACACGGTCGCCGCCGCGGGCGTCGACCTCTTCGTGATCCGCGGCACCACGGTCTCGGCCGAGCACGTCTCGAGCGTCGCCGAGCCCCTCAACCTCAAGAAGTTCATCTACGACCTCGACGTTCCCGTCATCGTGGGCGGCGCGGCGACCTACACCGCAGCCCTCCACCTGATGCGCACGGGTGCGGCGGGCGTGCTCGTCGGCTTCGGCGGGGGAGCGGCCTCGACGACACGGGCGACGCTCGGCATCCATGCGCCGATGGCGACCGCGGTCTCCGATGTCGCCGCCGCGCGCCGCGACTACCTCGACGAGTCCGGTGGGCGCTACGTGCACGTGATCGCCGACGGCGGCGTCGGCACGTCCGGCGACATCGTCAAGGCGCTCGCCATGGGTGCGGACGCCGTCATGCTCGGCGTCGCACTCGCCCGCGCCACCGATGCACCGGGACGCGGCTTCCACTGGGGGCCTGAGGCGCACCACCCGAAGCTCCCGCGCGGGCACCGCGTCGAGGTGGGCGGCATCGGCACGCTCGAGGAGATCCTGTACGGACCGGCGCCCGTCGCCGACGGCACGGCGAACCTCATCGGCGCGCTGCGCAAGTCGATGGCGACCACCGGATACTCCGACCTCAAGGAGTTCCAGCGGGTCGAGGTCGTGCTCGCGCCCTACGAGGCCTGAGGGTCCTGCGCTCCACCGTGACCACTCCTGCACTCTTCCCCCCGACTCTCCGCGAGGTCATGCTCCGGGGACGCTGGATCGGGATGCTCCTGCTCTGCCTCCTGGTGGCCGGCGTCTTCGCCTGGCTCGGTCAGTGGCAGCTGGAACGCGCGATCGAGACCGATCCGCCCGCGCCCGGTGCCACCGAGCAGGTGCAGGAGCTCTCGGATGTGCTCGAGCCGGCGGAGTACCTTCCGGAACCGCTCGTCGGGCAGCGCGTCGAGACCTCCGGATCGTGGATCCCCGGAGACTTCATCATCGTGGGGAGTCGCTTCAACGACGACGTGCAGGGCTACTGGGTGACGGGTCAGCTGCGGGTCGATGAGGGCGTCTCCATCGCCGTCGCCCTCGGCTGGGCTCCCGATCGCGCGACCGCGGATGCCGCGGTGGAGGAGCTCGAAGCGGGCGCGGACGGCTCCGAGGTCGCTGTCACCGGCCGCATCATCTCCGACGAGGGTCCCCGCGTGCCTCCGCGGTCGGATCCGTACCAGCTGGACCGCATGTCCCCGGCCGCGCTCCTGAGCCGGTGGCACGACACCGAGCAGCTCGACGTGTACCGCCCCTACCTGGCCGCGACCACCGCCTCGGCGGGCCTGGTCGACATCTCCTCGCCGGCGCCGGAGGAGATGTCCCCGGTGAACTGGCTCAACGTCTTCTACGCGGTCGAGTGGGCCATCTTCGCCGGCTTCGCGTTCTACCTCTGGTACCGCCTGGCGAAGGATGCCTGGGAGCGCGAGGTCGAGGAGTTCGAGGACGCGGCAGCGACCGACGCCGCCTGATCGATCCGCGCATCCGCGCGCTTCGACGTGCGCACCTGCGCGGCTGACCACGCGCTTAGCGACCTTCGTCAGGGGTCGTTCGGGCCATCCGGTGAGCGCTGGATGACGAATCGGAAAACTCCGTTGAGGATGTCCGAACCGCTCCGTATGCTCGCACCATGTGAGCACGCTGGGAGTTCCTCCTGTGTGCCGTGTCAGTCCTGAGAAGCGTCGAACCCGATCGAGGAGACAGCACCGATGATGTCCGCTCCAGACGGCGAGAACCGCATGGTTCCCGCCTCGAACCGTAGAAGTCGGGGGCGCATCGGCGCTCTCGCCGTGACCTGCGTGGCCGCCCTGAGCCTCGGCTCGCTCGCCGCCGCACCCGCTGTCGCCGACACCGCCGGGACGGGGGTGGTGATCAACGAGGCCTACCTCTCCGGAGGCAGCGCCGGCGCGGCGTTCAAGAACAAGTTCGTCGAGCTGTACAACCCGACCTCGGCTCCGGTCACGCTCGACGGCATGTCGCTGCAGTACCGTTCGGCGACCGGCTCCGGTGCGTTCAACGGCGTCGCTCCGCTCACCGGGGTCATCCCCGCCGGCGGGTACTACCTCGTCCAGGGCAACAGCAACGGCACGAACGGCGCGGACCTCCCGGCACCGGACGCCGTCACCACTCTGACGCCGAGCGGCACGAACGGGACCCTGGCGCTCGTCGAGGGCACCGCGGCCGTCACCCTCACCCCCGGCTCGGTCGTGGGTGCGGACGGCGTCGTCGACCTCCTCGGGTACGGCACCTCGAACACGTTCGAGACCAAGGCCGCGACGCCCCCGACCGGCAACACGGACGTGAAGTCCCTCAACCGGACCGACGGCGTCGACACGGACGACAACAGCGCGGACTTCACGCTCTCCGCGACCATCACCCCGCAGAACTCCGGCGGCACCGATCCCGGCACCGACCCCGGCGGAGAGCCGACGAAGGCCACCATCGCCGAGGTCCAGGGAACCACCGACGTCTCGCCGCTGAACGGCCAGACCGTGCAGGTCGAGGGTGTCGTCACCGCCGACTATCGCACCGGCGGCTACAAGGGCATCGTCATCCAGACGCAGGGCTCCGGCGGTGCGACGGACGCGACTCCGGGGGCCTCGGACGGCGTGTTCGTCTTCCTCAACGCTCTGAACCCAGACCTCGCGATCGGCGATCTGGTCTCGGTCACGGGTTCGGTGAGCGAGTACTTCGGCCAGACGCAGCTCAACCCCGCCGCGGCAGCCGACGTGTCGGTCGTCACCGCCGGCGTCGGGGTTCCCGCCGTCACCCCGCTGCCCACCACGGTGCAGGGCGCCGACCGCGAGCAGTACGAGAACATGTACGTCGCTCCGGAAGGGACGTACCGCCTGGCATCCAGCCACCAGCTGTTCAACTTCGGCACGCTCTGGCTGAACGCCGGTGACGAGCTCGCCGTCAAGAGCACGGAGACGACGCGCCCTGGTGCCGAGGCCGCCGCGATCGCCGCGGCCAACCGGGCCAACCGCATCCTCCTCGACGACGGCTGGTCGATCCAGGTGTCCAACAGCGGACACCCCGGCGAGCAGCCCTACTTCACGAAGGACACGGTCGTCCGAAACGGCGACACCGTCGACTTCGGCGACAACGGCTACGTGCTGCAGTGGGGCTTCAACGACTGGCGTCTGCAGCCGGTCGTGCCGATCGACGACTCGTCGGCTGCCGACCTCAAGGTCGGATTCACGGCGACGAACCCGCGCACCGACTCCGCCCCCGCGGTCGGCGGTGACGTCCAGGTCGCGTCCTTCAACGTCTACAACTACTTCACGACGCTGAAGAGCGAGAACTCCAACGCACGCGGAGCCGCGAACGCGGCGCAGTTCGCGATCCAGAAGTCCAAGATCGTGGCGGCGATCAACGGCTTGGACGCCGAGATCGTCTCCCTCATGGAGATCGAGAACTCGGTCAAGCTGGGCAAGCCCATCGACACGGCCCTCAAGGACCTCGTCGCGGGACTCAACGCCGACGCGGGCAGCGATGTGTGGGCTTATGTGCCCACCCCTGCCGCGCTGAACAACGCGGCCACCACCGACTACATCACCAACGCGATCATCTACAAGAAGGACGCGGTCACGACGGTCGGCGACAGCGCCACGGTCATCGACGAGTCCGTGTGGGGAAACGCCCGCGAGCCGATCGCTCAGGCGTTCGACATCGACGGTCGCGTGGTCACGGTCGTGGCGAATCACCTGAAGTCGAAGTCGCCGCCCGAGGGCGCCGGCGCCGAGCCCGCCGACGGGCAGGGTTTCTTCAACGCCGACCGCGTCAAGCAGGCGAACGCGATCCTCGCCTTCACCGCGCAGCTGGAGGAGACGACCGGCAGCGGCGACATGCTGCTGATCGGCGACTTCAACGCCTACGGCAAGGAAGACCCCATCGACGTGTTCACCTCGAACGGGTGGAGCGACCTCGTCGCGGACAAGACGGACGGCCAGTACACGTACACGTTCGACGGCGAGCTCGGCTCGCTCGACCACGTGATCGCGTCGCCGTCCCTCGCCTCGTCCATCACGGGCGCGGGCGTGTGGGGCATCAACTCCCCGGAGTGGAGCGACCGCGGCTACGCGTTCGGCGCCACGGAGGAGGGAACGCCCTACCGCTCGAGCGACCACGACCCGATCATCGTCGGCGTCTCCTCGGACATCCCGCCGGTGAGCATCGACGTCGTGACGGTCAACGACTTCCACGGCCGGATCGAGGCGGACGGCGCTGCTGCGGGCGCAGCAGTGCTGGCCGGTGCGGTCAAGCAGTTCCGCGAGGCGAACCCGAACACGATCTTCGCCGGCGCCGGCGACCTGATCGGGGCGTCGACGTTCACCTCGTTCATCAACGATGACAACCCGACGATCGACGCGCTCAACGCGGCCGGTCTGGACGTGAGCGCTGCGGGCAACCACGAGTTCGACCAGGGCTGGGAGGATCTGCGCGATCGCGTGCAGGACCGCGCGGACTGGGAGTACATCTCGTCGAACGTGTTCGTCACCGAGACCGGAGAGCCCGCGCTCGCACCGGCCTGGGTGAAGGAGCTCGACGGCGTCCGCGTCGGGTTCGTCGGAGCCGTGACCGAAGACCTCGACTCGCTCGTCTCTCCCGAGGGCATCAAGGACCTCGAGGTCCGCAGCATCGCCGACTCCGTGAATGCGGTGGCCGACGACCTGCGCGACGGCGACGCGTCCAACGGCGAGGCGGACGTGGTCATCCTGCTCGTGCACGAGGGTGCCGAGAGCACGGCACTCTCCGCCATCACCCCCGACTCTCCGCTGGGGGAGATCGTGTACGGCGTGGACGATGACGTGGACGCGATCGTGTCGGCTCACACCCACCTCGCCTACAACCACGTGATCGACGGCCGCCCGGTCGTCTCCGCGGGGCAGTACGGCGAGAACCTGGGTCTGATGAACCTCCAGGTCGACCCGAAGACGAAGGAGCTGATCTCGATCACCAACGAGATCAAGCCCCTCACCGCCGCCGGCAAGCCGCTGTACCCGGCGGTGCCCGAGGTGCAGGCGATCGTCGATCAGGCCAAGGCCGAGGCCGACGTGCTCGGCGCGATCAAGGTCGGAGACATCACGGCCGACTTCAACCGCGCGCGCCAGTCGAACGGGTCGGAGAACCGTGGAGGCGAGTCCACGATCGGCAACTTCGTCGCCGATGTGCAGAAGTGGTCTACGGGCGCCGACATCGCGTTCATGAACCCCGGAGGCATTCGCGCGAACCTCACCTACGCGTCGAGCGGTGCGACGGACCCGGACGGGAACGTCACCTACCGCGAGGCGGCGACGGTCCAGCCGTTCGCCAACACGCTCGTGACGATGACGCTCACGGGCGCGCAGCTCAAGAGCGTGCTGGAGGAGCAGTGGCAGCCGGCGGGTTCGGCGCGGCCGTTCCTCAAGCTCGGGGTGTCCGAGGGCCTGGTCTACACGTACGACCCGACGGCCGCTCAGGGATCCCGGATCACGTCCATCACCGTGAACGGGTCTCCGCTCGACGCGGCGGGTACGTACACGGTGGCGGCGAACTCGTTCCTCGCGGGCGGCGGCGACAACTTCGCCACCTTCAAGGGGATCGAGGGCAAGCGCGACACGGGCAAGATCGACCTGCAGTCCATGGTCGACTGGTTCGACGCCAACAAGACCGCGAGCCCCGACTACGCCCAGCGCGCGGTCGGCGTGGCGGTCAGCCCGGCCGACGCCGACGGCTACAGCGCCGGTGACCAGGTCACGGTGGCGCTGTCCTCGCTCGCGTTCAGCGCGGGAGAGCCGGCACCGGGTGCGGTCTCGCTGTCGCTGGGGGACACCGTGCTCGCTCAGGGCGCGGTCGACCCGGCGGTCGTCGACACCACCGACGAAGGCGGGCGCGCCAGCCTGACCTTCACGGTTCCGTCGGGAGTCTTCGGCGAGCAGGTCCTGACCGTGGCGGTCGCCGGCACCGGAACCACGGTGCAGGTGCCCTTCACGATCGCCGGCGAAGCCGAGTTCGCGGGCACCATCGACCTCGGCTCGTCCAAGGTCGCCGCGGGCAAGAAGCTCCAGGTGACCGGTGAGGGCTACGTTCCGGGCGAGACCGTGACGATCGAGCTGCGTCCGAAGAAGGGCAGTGCCGCGCAGGTGGGCACGGTCCAGGTGAAGGCCGACGGCACGTTCAGCACGCAGGTCACGGTGCCGAAGAACGCCCAGCCGGGCAAGTACACGGTGGCTGCGGTGCAGGCCGACGGCGATGCGGCAACCGCGACGGTGACGGTCAACCGCGCCGGCGGAATCATCGGCACGATCATCGACTGGCTGTGGGATCTCATCAGCGGCTGGTTCTGACCTGAGCGTCGGATGACACGTGCGGAGGCCGCCGGGATCGCTCCCGGCGGCCTCCGTCGTTCCGTCTCCTGGTCAGGCGGTGACGGCGACGGGAGCCCAGACGAAACCGTCGGGGTCCACGGCCGCGCCGAGGACGCCGTTGATCGTGATGCGGTGCGATCCGGAACCTTCGGCCGGGACGCCCGCGTCCTTCGCGAGCGACGCGTGCCGATACAGCCCGAGCCCGATCGGGCTCGCTCCCGTGTCGAACTGCACGTAGCTGCGGCCGAAGCTCTTCCCGACCGGGATGCCGCGCTCGGCGTAGAAGGTCTTCGAGGCGAGCACGTCGTCGGCGCCGAGCAGGAGCACGATCTCGTCGACCGCGCGGCTGGGGGGAGTCGAGTCCTTCTTGGCCGAGGTGGCGATCTTCCAGATCGCGCCGTCCGGCGCCTGGACCGTGCCGCCGACGCCCCAGAGGGACTTCGCCACGGGCTTGATCACGGTGGCACCCGCGCCGACGGCCGCGTCGACGAGGGCCCGCACGTTCGCGGGCTGCGATACGACGAGCGACAGCGTGTAGCCGCGGAAGCCCGCGGTCGCGGCATCCGCGGTGCGGAATCGGAGGCGGTCGCCGAGATCGAACGCCTCCGTGTAGAAGGAGCGGGCGGCGTCCACGTCGGGGACGTCGAGGGTGAGGGAATCGATCGTGGTGTTCATGTCCACGACGCTACGAGCGTGCGGGTCGGATGCGCTTCTCGATTCCTGATCGATCGGCGACGTGCGCGGGATTACGGTGTGATCACGTCGACGTCCGCCTGCGCGAGAGCACTCGCCAGCGCGGCGGGCGGCTCCGCATCGGTCACGAGCACGTCCGCCCGTTCGAGCGGGGCCACCTGCGCGAACAGGCGGCGCCCGAGTTTCGAGGAGTCCGCCAGGATCGCGGTGCGCTCCGCCCGGTGGATCATCTCGGACATCATGGCCGCGTCGCCCAGGTTCGACGTCGAATAGCCGCCTTCGTCGACGGCCCCGACCGCGATCAGGGCGAGATCGCAGCGGATGTCGACCTCGGGACCGCCCGGCGTCATCGTGAACGCCACGGGGCCGGTGGTCGCCTGAGTGATGGCGCGCACCGCTCCACCGAACACGTACAGGTCACGGAACGCCGTCGGAGCGATCTCCGCCGGAATCCGGAGGTTGTTCGTCGCGATGGTCAGATCCTTGTGATTGCGGAGGGCGCGGGCGAGCGCGAGTGTCGTGGTGCCCGCGTTGAGCATCACCACCGAGCCGTCGTCGATGAGCGCCGCGGCGAGCCGGGCGATCTTCTCCTTCTCCTCGGTCTGCATCCGCAGACGAACGTCGAGCGCCCGGTCCTTGAGCTGGCCGCTCACGGCGTTCACGGCGCCACCATGGGTGCGGATCACGACGCCCTCGCGGTCGAGCTGGTCGAGGTCTCGCCGGATGGTGTCGATCGATACGCCGAAGTGCTCCGCGAGATCGCCGACGGTGACCTCACCCGCCTGCTCGACATACGCGGCGAGGTCCGCCTTGCGGCCGGCCGGGAGGCGTCGTCGCTGAGGTGTCTCTGCTGCTGCCATGCACACATCTCTAGCACAGACGAGACAGGAACCCAGCACATTTCAGCAGGAAACGGCAGGAATCGCGTTCGTTGCGGGCCCCGGTCGCATGGTTCTGCGGAGTGTGGTCCAGTCATTCGCGGAAAGTTCGCCTTGACGACCCGCATATCACTGCATAACATGGCTTAAAACCGCACGAACAAGCATGGAAGCCCGTTCTGCGGCACGATCTCGAAGAGGAGAAGTGATGAGCACAGTGGGACGCGGGCAGCGACGAACCCGAATCTTCGTCGGCGCCGGTACCGCAGCGGTTACCCTTCTGGCGCTGGCGGGCTGCGCGCCCTCCGGGGACAGCGGCAGCGGCGGCGACGACGGCGACGTGACGATCGAATTCGCGCAGTGGTGGGAGCCGGAGCTGCCCGATGGGGAGTTCCGAGCGCTCATCGACGGGTTCGAGGAAGCCAACCCGGGCATCACGGTGAAGCTCGTGAGCGGGCCCTACGCCTCGACCAAGGAGCAGCTCTTCGCCGGAGCCGCCTCCGGCACCATGCCGGACGTGGTGGGCCTCGATGGCGCCTGGGTGAACGACTTCGCCTCGCAGGGCGTCATCGCCGACCTCAGCGCGCTCATGGAGGAGAACGACTACGACGACAGTGAACTGGCGAGCCAGATCCAGGTCGACGGCAGCACCTACATGATTCCCGTGGTGAATTTCGTCTACCCGATGTTCACGAACGACGATCTGCTCGCTCAGGCGGGTGTGGATGCTCCTCCGACGAACCGCACCGAGTTCGCGGATGCCGCAGGCAAGGTCTCCGCCCTCGGCGGCGACGTCTCCGGATGGGTGCTGCCGCTGTCGCTGGAATCGCCGAACGGCGTGCAGAACGACGTCATGTCGTGGGTCTGGGCCTCTGGCGGCTCCATGCTGAAGGACGGCGAGCCCGATCTCACGAACGATGACGTCACCTCGGCCGTCGAGTACATCGGAGACCTCTGGGACGCGGGCGTCATCGCGTCCGGCTCCTTCACGATGAAGGAGCAGGACAAGGTCGAGGAGTTCACCAACGGTCGCGCCGGGATGATGATCGACTCTCTCGCGCACATCAACCTGATCCGAGAGACGAATCCCGACCTGAAGTTCTCCATCTCGGCGATCCCCGCCGAGGACGGCTACGACGGCGAACGAGGCATCCCCTACGCCTCCTGGGGGATCGGCGTCGCCGAGAACTCCGAGCACAAGGATGCCGCCTTCAAGCTGGTCTCCTACCTGATGAGCGAGAAGACGAACTCCGAGCTGTCCACCATGGCGAAGGCCTTCCCGGGCAACTCGAAGTCCGTGCCCGACTTCGTGAACGACGACGAGCTCTTCAAGACGGCGTTCGACATCTACCAGGCGGGCTACCCGGCGAACGAGTTCACGGGCCTCCCGGTCGCAGAGGACCTCATGCGCCAGTTCGGCGAGCAACTGCAGTCCGGCCTTGACGGGCAGCAGTCGATCCCGGACGCGCTGAAGAAGGCGCAGGCCTCCTGGGAAGCGGAGTTCTGACCTCCCGCCTCCCCGCCTGAACGGGGTGCCGCACCGCCACGGCGGTGCGGCACCCGACCAACCTAGGAGCTCGAGTTCCCATGAGTCTGAGAACGTCCGACGACACCGAGGTGATCGTCACCGGCGTCGCACCATCGCGCCGGCGGCGGCAGCTGCGCAAGACCACCGAGTCATACGCCTTCCTCTCGCCGACGGTCATCCTGCTTTTCGTCCTGATGATCGTGCCGATCGTGATGGTGATCGGCTACTCCTTCCAGGACAACGTGATCCTGAACAAGTCGCCCGAGTTCGTCGGCGTCGCCAACTACATCGAGGTGCTCTCCGACCCCCGCTTCTGGAAGGCGACGGGCAACACGGTCCTGTTCACCGTGACGAGCGTCGCCGCCCACCTGGTGCTCGGCCTGGCGTTCGCCATGATGCTGAACAGCCCGCTTCTCGGCCGCTTCTCCCGGTCGCTGTTCCGGGCGCTCTACGTGCTCCCGTGGCTGTTCACCGTCGCCGTGATCGCGGTGCTGTGGCGCATGCTGCTCGCTCCGAACGGCGTGGTCAACTTCCTGCTCAACACCGACATCGAGTGGCTGGCGTCGCCTCAGCTCGCGTTGGGCACCATCATCTTCATCAACATCTGGGCGGGATATCCGTTCTTCATGGTGAGCCTCCTCGCCGGACTCCAGGGCGTGCCCGCCGAGTTGCATGAGGCGGCCACGGTCGACGGGGCGAGCAGCGTGCAGCGCTTCTGGAACGTGACCATCCCGCAGCTGCGGCCGATCATCGTGAGCCTGGTGCTGCTCGACCTGATCTGGACCTCGCAGCAGTTCGCGCTCATCTGGATGACGACCGGCGGCGGCCCGATCGACGTCACCGAAGTGCTCAGCACCTTCACGTACAAGCTGGCCTTCGCCAAGTACGACTTCTCGCTCGCCTCGACGTCCGCGGTCCTGGTCCTGCTCATGTCGATGGTGCTCGCCGTGTTCTACGTCCGTCACCAGAAAGCGAGGGACTGACCATGGCTCTCACCGCTCGCCGTCAGCTCCGCGTCGGGAAGACCGGCCTCCTGATCGGACTCGTCATCGGTGCGGTCTTCGCCGCAGGTCCGGTGCTGTGGATGCTGTCCAGCTCGTTCAAGTCGAACACCCAGATCTTCGAACTGCCGCCGCGGCTGGTCACCGACACGTTCTCGTTCGACGCGTACGCGGCGATCTTCACGAACCCCGAGACCATGCGGTTCTTCCTTAACAGCTACATCGTCGCCGGCTCGGTCACGGTGCTGACGCTGATCGTGGCGATCCAGGCGGCGTACGCGTTCAGCCGGTTCGAGTTCCGCGGCAAGCGCATTCTGAACGTCGTGATCGTGAGCGTGCAGGCGGTACCGCCCATCACGCTGCTGATCCCGTACTTCGGGCTGATGGTCGCGCTCGGGCTCTACAACTCCTACGCGGGCCTGATCCTCACCTACATGGTGTTCACGCTGCCCTACGCGATCATCATGATGACCGGGTATTTCAACACTCTGCCGAAAGAGCTCGACGAGGCGGTGCGGGTCGACGGCGCCGGGTCCATGACCGCGCTCTGGCGGATCCTCGTGCCGATCTCGGTCCCGGGGATCGTGTCGGTCGGGATCTACACGTTCATGATCGCGTGGAACGAGTACCTGTTCGCGCTGACGCTCACCCGCACGATCGACATGCGCACGGTGCCCATCGGCATCCAGCTGCTCATGGGCCAGCACTCCTACGAGTGGAACCAGATCATGGCCATGAGCGTGCTGGGGTCGATCCCGGTGCTCATCCTCTTCCTCTTCTTCCAGCGCTACTTCATCAGCGGGCTCACTGCCGGCTCCGTGAAGAGCTGAACCGTCCCATCCGGGCCCGACCACCACCAAAACAGGAGAAACACGTGCTCTACACCGGCAAATCCATCCTCGACGTCGCGAACCAGAACACCTTCGCGATCCCCGCCTTCAACATCAGCGACTGGGCGATGTTCAACGGCGTCATGGACATCAGCGAGGAGAAGGCCGCGCCCGTCATCATCGCGATCCACCCCGATGAGGTCGCGCACATCACGACCGACCTGATCGCGGCGATGCACGCGCGCGCCCACCGTTCGAGCGTGCCCGTCGCGATCCACTGGGATCACGGCGGCAGCTACGAGCAGATGATCACCGCGATCAAGGCCGGCTTCACCTCGGTCATGATCGACGCGTCGCTGCTGCCCTTCGACGAGAACGTCGCCCTCACCCGCAAGGTGGTCGAAGCGGCGCACGCCGTGGGCATCCAGGTCGAGGGCGAGCTCGGAACGATCGGCGCGAACGACAGCTACGGGGAGTCGGGCGCGGCCGAGATCATCTACACGAACCCCGCGGACGCGGTGCGTTTCGTGGAGGAGACCGGCGTCGACAGCCTCGCCATCGCGATCGGCACCTCGCACGGCCTGTATCCGGCCGAGAAGAACCCGGAGCTGCGGCACGACCTCCTGCAGGAGATCAAGGCGGCGGTCGGGATCCCGCTCGTGCTCCACGGTGGCTCGGCCAATCCGGACGCAGAACTGCGACGGGCCGTCGAACTCGGCATCAACAAGATCAACATCTCCAGCGACATCAAGGTCTCGTACCACAACCGCATGCGGGAGATCCTGGGCACGGACGAGCGTCTGCGCGAGCCGAACGCGATCCAGCCCGAGCCGATCGCGGCGCTCAAGGCGACCGCGGCTGAGAAGATCGAACTGTTCGGTGCGGACGGCAAGGCCGCACTGTATTGAGCGGTTGTCAGGACCGCGAAGGGGAGGCGGATCGAGGGATGAGCGACGTCGTGCGCAGGCGCCTCGTACTCGGACTCGGCGGGACGGTCGACTACGAGCTGCGGTGGGATGCCGCGATCCTCGGCCGCCTCGCCGCCGAGCACGGCGTGTGGCGAGATGAGCTCACCTCGACCGCTCCGATCGTGGATGAGAGATCGCTGCTGGTCGCCGTGCTCGCCCTCGTCGACTCGGGCGCGGGCGCGGAGCGTTTCGTGACGTCGTCCGAGGTCGTCGAGGCGTTCGCCGCGCACTTCGACTACGCGGTGACGCTCGGCGGTACGGGCGTCCGGGCGGGACTCGTGCTCGATGGGCTCGGCATCCCGAGCACCCAGCATCTCGTGAGCATCGACGACAACGTGCGCCGACTGCTGCCCGCCGGGGTCTCTTCCATCTGCTCGGCCGCAGAGGACACGCTGGATCCGCATCTGATCGTGCAGTACCCGGCGGGCGCGCGCATTCCCCTGGCAGACGACGAGGTGGTCGCTCCCGGGGCGAACCGGTTGATCTTCGCGAACGATCCACCCAACCGCGAGATGCGTCTCGCCACCGAACTGGCGGAGACGCTCGACACGGCATCGGCGCTGCTCGTCTCCGGGTTCAACACCATGCAGGACCACGATCTGCTCGAGCAGCGCCTCGGCGAACTCAGGGAGGCGATGCGCCGGCTCCCCGCCGACGCGCTCGTCTACTACGAGGACGCGGGGTTCTACACGCGGGCGTTCGCCGAGACCGTGCGTGCCCGACTGCTGCCGGTGATCGACGTCTACGGCTTGAACGAGGACGAGCTGCAGGAGTACCTGGGCCGTGCGGTCGATCTGCTGGACCCGGCGGAGGTGGCCGAAGCGCTCAGCCGTATGCGGGCGATCATCCCGGGACCCGTGCTCGTCGTGCACACCCGGTACTGGGCAGTGGCGGTCGGCGCGGCTGCCGCCCGCCATCGTGCGGCGCTGGAGAGCGCGGTCCGCGTGGCGGCGACGCGCTATCGACTCGGCGACGGCTTCTCCGCCGCCGACGTCGAGGCCACGGCAGGGATGCGTCGTCACGAGGAAGGGGCCGCGCTCGTCGCGGCCGTCGAGGCAGCCGTGCCGGACGCGGTCGGAGTCGCGGCGTTCTCGCTCGAGGTCGCGCATCCGACGACGATCGGGCTCGGCGACACGTTCGTCGGCGGATTCCTCGCCGTGCAAGCAGGAGGGGGAGTTCGCGGATGAGACCGATCCGACTGGCCTCCAATCGTCCACCCGAGCGCTTCTACCGTGGAGGCGCCCGGATCTCCGCGTTCCGCGGCGAGGAGTCGTCCGCCCCCCGCGAGCCCGAGGACTGGATCGGGTCGACGACGACCATCCGTGGCGAGGGCGTCCTCGGGCTCACGACGCTGCCAGACGGCCGGCTGCTGCGCGATGCGATCGCCGAGGATCCGGTCTCCTGGCTGGGGACCGCCCACGCACAGCGCTGGGGTGCGGACGTGCGCCTGCTGGTGAAGCTCCTCGATGCCGGTCAGCGCCTGCCGGTGCACGCGCACCCCGACGACGACTTCGCCGCCGCCCACCTGGGGTGCGCCCACGGCAAGGCCGAGGCCTGGTACATCCTGAAGGGCGGCACCGTCCACGTCGGTCTGCAGCAGGATGTGGCGTCCGATGTGCTGGCAGACCTCGTCGCGCGTCAGGATGTCGATGCGCTGCTCGGGCTGCTGCACGAGGTGGCCGTGTCACCCGGCGATGTGGTGTGGGTTCCCCCGGGAGAACTTCATGCGATCGGCGCGGGCGTCCTCCTTCTCGAGCTGCAGCAGCCCGAGGACCTGTCGATCCTCCTGGAGTGGGACGGGTTCGCCGTCGACGGCCCGGCGGAGGGCCACCTCGGACTCGGCTTCGACCTCGCGCTGACGGCGGTCACCAGGAGGGCGAGGACGCCCGCCGAACTCGCGGCCCTCGTGCAGGCGGCGCCGCCTGACGGTTCGGTGTTCCCCGCCGCCGCTGACCGCTACTTCCGGCTGGAACGACGCCCCGTGCGCGATGCGCTCACGATCGAACCAGGCTTCGCGATCGTGGTGGTCTCCGATGGCGTCGTCGAGCTCGCAGGCGAGCGGTACGCGGCAGGGGCGACGGTCCTCCTCCCGGCCGCAGCGGGCAGAATCGAAGTCCGCGGGGCTGCCGAGCTCCTCGTGGCCCGGCCCCCTGCCGCTCTGGGGAGGACGGCGGAATCGACAGGATTCCGCCCCGGCTAGACTGGACGCATGCCCGAACCGAAAGTCGCCAGCTTTCCGGCGATCCGCGGTGCGCTGAAGTTCTACCAGATCGCGTCGATCATCACGGGAGTCATGCTGCTCCTGCTGCTGACCGAGATGGTGCTGAAGTACACGCCGATCCACCTCGAGCTCTTCGCCGGAGGCTCGGGCGGTCCGCTCTGGTTCGCCGGCGTGCTCGCCGGGCCGGACTGCCAGTGGTGGTCGCTGTTCGCCCCCATGACGAACTCCTGCGAGATGACCTCCCTCGGTGACGGCTTCAACATCTCGCTGTTCATCCTCGTGGCCCACGGCTGGTTCTACGTCGTCTACCTCTTCGCGTGCTTCCGCATGTGGAGCCTGATGCGCTGGCCGTTCCCGCGCTTCATCCTGCTCGCGCTCGGCGGCGTCATCCCGCTGCTGTCGTTCTTCATGGAGGCGATCGTCGCCCGTGAAGTCAAGACCTATCTCGCCACTCGCGAGGCCGCCGAGGCCTCCGCGACCGCCCCGGAAGGTGTCCGTTGACCGAACAGTCCGAGACCCAGCAGCGTCCAGCGCTCGTCGTCGACTTCGGCGCGCAGTACGCGCAGCTGATCGCCCGACGCGTGCGTGAGGCGGGCGTCTACAGCGAGATCGTGCCGCACACGGCCACGGCCGAGGAGATCGCCGCCAAGAACCCGGTCGCGATCATCCTCTCCGGCGGTCCGTCGTCGGTGTACGAGGAGGGGGCGCCGAAGCTCGACCCGTCCGTGTTCGACCTCGGTGTTCCGACGCTCGGCATCTGCTACGGCTTCCAGTACATGGCCCAGACCCTCGGCGGCGAGGTCGCGCACACGGGCCTCCGCGAGTACGGCGCGACCGATGCGGTCATCTCCGGTGACGGCGGCACGCTGCTGAGCGGTCAGCCGACCGAGCAGAACGTGTGGATGAGTCACGGCGACCAGGTCGCCAAGGCTCCGGAGGGCTTCGAAGTCCTCGCGACGACCGAGGCCACGAAGGTCGCCGCCTTCGCGAACGAGGAGCGCGGCTTCTACGGCGTGCAGTGGCACCCTGAGGTGAAGCACTCCGACCACGGCCAGCGCGTGCTGGAGAACTTCCTCCACAAGGGCGCGGGGCTCGCGTCCGACTGGAACTCCGACAACGTGATCGCCGAGCAGGTCGAGCGCATCCGCGAGCAGGTGGGCGACGCCAGGGTCATCTCGGCGCTCTCGGGTGGCGTGGACTCCGCGGTCTCGACCGCTCTCGTGCACAAGGCCATCGGCGACCAGCTCACGGCCGTCTTCGTCGACCACGGGCTCCTCCGCAAGGGTGAGCGCGAGCAGGTCGAGAAGGACTACGTGGAGTCCACCGGCGTGCGGCTCATCACGGTCGATGCCGCCGACATCTTCCTCGGCCACCTCAAGGGTGTGACCGACCCCGAGGAGAAGCGCAAGATCATCGGCCGCGAGTTCATCCGCGCGTTCGAGAAGGTGCAGCTCGATCTCGTCGAGGAGGCGAAGGCCGACGGCGGCGCCCCGGTGAAGTTCCTCGTGCAGGGCACGCTGTACCCCGACGTCGTCGAGTCCGGCGGCGGAGCGGGCACCGCGAACATCAAGTCGCACCACAACGTGGGCGGCCTCCCGGACGACCTCGACTTCGAGCTGATCGAGCCGCTTCGGGCCCTGTTCAAGGACGAGGTCCGTGCGATCGGCCGCGAGCTCGGCATCCCCGAGGCGATCGTCGGACGTCAGCCGTTTCCGGGGCCCGGTCTCGGCATCCGGATCATCGGTGAGGTCACCGCTGACCGTCTCGAGATTCTGCGTGAGGCCGACGCCATCGCCCGCGAGGAGCTGACCAAGGCGGGCCTCGACCAGGAGATCTGGCAGTGCCCCGTCGTGCTCCTCGCCGATGTGCGTTCGGTGGGCGTGCAGGGCGACGGCCGCACGTACGGCCACCCGATCGTGCTGCGCCCGGTATCGAGTGAAGACGCCATGACCGCCGACTGGACGCGCCTGCCGTACGACGTGCTGTCGAAGATCTCGAACCGGATCACGAACGGCGTCCGCGACGTCAACCGCGTCGTGCTCGACGTCACGTCGAAGCCGCCGGGGACGATCGAGTGGGAGTAGGGAGCGCGATGCTCCCGGATGCGGCGCCGGAGCTTCCGGATGCCGAGTATCTGGTGCTGTCCAGTCGTCTCATCCCCGGGATGGACGGCGGGTACACGATCGCCACGCTCGCGCGCGCCCGGCAGCTCGCCGGAGCCGGTGTGGCCGGCGGCGCGGGTCCGCAGCTGCTGACCTTCGACCCGGGTACGAGCGCGGATCACGCGCAGCACCGGCAGACGTTCGCGGAACAGGGTGCGCTGGTCGACCCTTCCCGGATGCGCAACCTCTTCGATGAGGCCGTCACATCCGAGGGAGGCGCGACCGGCTGGCTGCGCGAGGCCGCCGACCCTGCCGTCGCACCCGATCCCGACGTGGAGTACCGCGTGCTGGCGGACGCCGCGGGGCGGCCTTTCGCGGCGCTCCCGGTCATCCCGGGCAACCCGGACTGGCATCTGACGGACGAGCCGGTGCTGGTCTACGGCGCTGCCGGCGAGGTCGTCGGTGCGCTGCACGGGTTCCGCGGCCTGTACCGCGCCTGGCTCGAGCACGTCGTCGCGACGCTGGGCGATCGTCCGGTCATCGTGATCTGCGAGTCCCGGCAGCTCGGCGAGCTCGTCGCGGATTGGGACGATCCGCGCGTGCGCATCCTCCACACGATCCACACCATGCACGTCGAGGCGCCGTACACGCCGGACTCGTCGATGAACACGCTCTGGACCCGCTGGTTCCGTCTCGCCGACCGGTTCGACGCCGTGATCTGGCCGACCGTGACGCAGCGCGACGACGTGGTCGAGCGGTTCGGCAGCGGCGCGAACCACGTCGTGGTGCCGAATCCGATCGCCCCGGTCGAGGCCCGTGAGGAGCTGCGCGAAGACGGTCTGGTGGTCGTGCTCGGACGCCTCGCCGCGGGCAAACGGGTCGACCACGCGATCAGGGGCTTCCTCGCGGCGGATGTGCCCGGTACTCGGATGGAGATCTGGGGCGGCGGTCCCGAGCAGGAGCGGTTGCAGGCCCTGATCGAAGAGCTCGATGCCGGCGATCGGGTCGTGCTCGCAGGGTACACCGACGCGCCGGGAACCGTCCTCGACCGGGCCTCGCTGCTCGTCACGTCCACTGCCTTCGAAGGGCAGCCGCTGGGGATCGTCGAGTCCCTGCTGCACGGAACGCCCGTGGTGTCGTACGACGTCCGCTACGGCATCCGCGATGTGCTCGGATCCGGCGGGGGAGTGCTCGTGCCCGCGGGCGATGTCGACGCGCTGGCCGCAGCCGTCCGGGAGGTGCTCGGCGACGACGACGTGCGTGCCCGGCTGAGCGCCGAGGCTCCGCTGGTCGCCGCCGCGTGGAGCCCGGAGCGCTCGCTCGCCGCGCTGGCCACGGTGATCGCCGACGTCGCCCGCCGCCCCTCCCGTCGCGCCTGAGCCGTCCCTCCCGTCCGGCCCGGGTTCTCCCGGGCGCTCCCTTCGCGTTCTCCGGCGCTTTCCCCGGACCCGAGCGCGGGGAGCGGATGGGCGGCATGGAGGGTGCGGAGAAGAATATCCGCGGTGATGTCGATCCGGGGCATTCCTGTTCGACGTCTGTAGTGAGAGGGTCGAGAGACGGCCCTTCGAACAAGGAGAACATCATGAAGTTCATGCTCATCATGCGCGCGACCGACGAGGCCGTGGCGGCCTACACCGAGATGCCGTTCGAGCAGGTCATCGAGGCCATGGGCAGGTACAACGAGTCGATGCTGAAGGCGGGCGTGCTCGTCGCCGGCGAAGGCCTGACGGATGCGGCCGAGGGCTTCGTCGTCGACTTCAGCGCAGACAAGCCCCTCATCACGGACGGCCCCTACGGGGAGACGAAGGAGCTCTTCAACGGCTTCTGGATCCTCGAGGTGTCCTCCCGTGAGGAGGCCGCGGAGTGGGCGAGCCGCGCACCCCTCGGACCCGGTTCCTTCCTCGAGGTGCGCCGCGTGACCGGTGTCGAGGACTTCCCCGCCGACAACGAGTGGATCCAGAAGGAAGCAGGATGGCGCGAGCAGCAGGCTCAGCGCTCCGAGCAGGGATGACCGCCGACGAACCCGCCCCGACGGCGCGCTCCGCACCCGCGAGAGAGGTGACGGAGCGCGCCGTCGCGGCGGTGTGGCGCATCGAGGCCGCCCGGATCGTCGGCGCCCTCACCCGGATGGTCGGCGATTTCGGTCTGGCCGAGGACCTGGCTCAGGAAGCGCTGGAGGACGCGCTGCGGCAGTGGCCCGCGGATGGCGTGCCGCGCAATCCCGGCGCCTGGCTGACCGCGGTCGCCAAGCGGAAGGCCATCGACCGCTGGCGCCGGCAGGAGCGTCTCGACGAGAGGGAAGCGCTGCTCGCCCAGGAGCTGGAGCGGGAACAGGCAACCGACGGTGATCTGCTCTGGGATCCCGATGCCGTCGACGACGACATGCTCCGGCTGATCTTCATCGCCTGCCACCCGGTGCTCTCGAGGGAGGCGCAGGTCGCCCTCACGCTGCGCGTCGTCGGGGGTCTGACGAGCGAGGAGATCGCCCGCGCTTTCCTCGTGCCGACGGCGACCGTGCAGCAGCGGATCGTCCGCGCGAAGAAGACGCTCGCCGCCGCGAACGCTCCCTTCGATGTCCCGCCGCCCGAGGAGCGCGCCGAACGGATCGGAGCGATCCTCGCCGTGCTGTACCTGATCTTCAACGAGGCGCACGCGGCGAGTGGCGGACCGGAGTGGATGCGTCCCGATCTCGGGGCCGAGGCCATCCGTCTCGCTCGGGTGCTGGCCGCGCTGATGCCGCGCGAGCCGGAGGTGCTCGGTCTGCTCGCGCTGATGGAACTCACGGCTGCGCGATTCCCGGCGCGCACGGATGGCAACGGCGACCCGGTGCTGCTCGCCGATCAGGACCGCCGCCGCTGGGACCGGGGACGGATCGCCCGCGGCAGGGAAGCCCTGGCGACGGCGGACGCCCGGGGACGAGGACGAGGGGCGTACAGTCTGCAGGCGGCGATCGCGGAATGCCATGCGGTGGCGGCGTCAGTCGAGGACACCGACTGGGAACGGATCGTGCTCCTCTACGAGGCGCTGGGCAGGCTCGCCCCTTCGCCGGTCGTCGAGCTCAATCGTGCGGCGGCGGTCGCGATGGCGACGGGGCCGGCCTCCGCGCTGCTCATCGTCGATCGGCTGTCCGACTCGGGCGCGCTCCGCGGGTATCACCTGCTGCCGGCCACGCGCGGCGAACTGCTGCGACGGCTGGGGCGCGAGGCGGAGGCGAGGAGCGAGTTCGCGGTCGCCGCCGGCCTCGCCGGGAACGACAGGGAGCGGGTGCTGCTGGAGCGGAAAGCCCACGGCGCACAGAAATGACCCGCCCCCTTCGGAAGCGCGAAGCTGCCGAAGGGGGCGGGCGTGGAGAAGGGGAACGACCTCAGTCGTTGACCTTCTGGCCGCGACCGGCGATGAGGCCGTAGATCAGCAGCACGATGATCGAACCGGCGATCGCGAGGAGCCAGGTACCGAGGTCCCAGAACTCGGTCAGCGGTCGGTTGAGGATCAGGCTGCCGAGCCAGCCTCCGAGCAGGGCGCCGACGACGCCCAGCAGCAGGGTGATGAACCATCCGCCGCCCTGCTTTCCGGGCAGGATCAGCTTCGCGATGGCCCCGGCGATGAGGCCGAGAAGAAGAAAGCCGAGAAAACTCATGTTCAGCTCCTTTATGTTCAGGAGCCCCGGGGTGCCAGGGCTTCGTGAGAACAAGAATGCCGCGTGAGCGCGCCGCATGCCAACCCCTTGCGCGGCGATCCCCGGATATGGCAAAGAGGCCCGCCTCCCGGGGGAGACGAGCCTCTTGCGGCGGATCGGACGCCGTGCGGTCAGTTGTTGCCGCGGGCGATCGCGATGATGCGCAGGATCTCGACGTACAGCCAGACGACCGTGACCATGATGCCGAAGGCGCCGAGCCAGCCGTACTGGCGGGGAGCGCCGTTGCGGACACCCTGCTGGATCTGGTCGAAGTCGAGCACCAGCGAGTACGCCGCCATGATGACGACGAGGACGCCGATGATCAGGCCGAGCGGGATGCCGAAGATCGGCTGGCTGAACAGGCCGAAGGCGTTGGTGTTCACGCCGGTCCACATGAGGACCAGGTTCAGCAGCGAGAAGACCAGGTAGCCCATCATCGCGATCATGAAGACCTTCGTGGCCTTCTTCGAGGCGCGGATCTTGCCGCTCGCGAAGAGCGCGAGAGTCACGCCGACGACCGACACGGTGGCGAGGGTCGCCTGGAAGACGATGCCGGGCCAGCGCACCTCGAAGTAGGCCGAGATGCCGCCGATGAAGAGGCCCTCCAGGGCCGCGTAGGCGAAGATCAGCGCCGGACGCACCTTCTTGCGCGAGGTGAAGGTGATGACCATGGCGAGCACGAAGCCGCCGAGTGCACCGATCACCCAGGGCAGGACGTTGACGGCCGCGGGGTTGTACGGGTTGTAGCGCGGGACGTCGAGTCCGCCGAGCGTCCAGACCCAGCCGATCGCTGCCGTGACGAGGAGGATGCCGAACAGGCCGGCCGTCTTCCACACCGTGTCCTCGACGGACATGCGGTCGGTCTCGATGGCGCCGGCGGGCGGAGCCGCGTACATGCCTTCGAGCTGTGCGTTCGTCGCGGCGTCGACGGAAGCGTGCTGGAACGACGCGCTCTGCGCACCCTGAGCAGCCTGCGGTCCGCCCGGATACGTCGCGACGTTGCGCGGGTCCTGCTGCTGGAAAGCAGGGTTGTTGAAAGCGAAGTTGCTCATTGGTGGGCCTCACTCTAAAAGGGGGGTCGTGGGTCGCTTTCCTCCACGATACTCGGGCGGCGACACTCCCGGGGTGTTCTACGCTGAGAGCGTGCCCAGGAAATCACCCCTCGTCATCGGGCATCGCGGTGCCCCCGGCTACCGGCCGGAGCACAGCAGGTCCTCGTACGAGCTGGCGCTCGCGATGGGGGTGGACGCGGTCGAGCCCGACGTCATCGCCACGAAGGACGGCGTCCTCGTCGTGCGGCACGAGAACGAGATCTCGGGAACGACGGATGTCGCCGCGCATCCGGAGTTCGCCGACCGGAAGACGACCAAGCGCGTGGACGGCCATGCCCTCACCGGCTGGTTCACGGAGGACTTCACGTGGGCGGAGCTGTCGACGCTGCGCGGACGGGAGCGCCTGCCCGACGTCCGGGCCTCGAGCGCGAGCTTCGACGGCGGGCAGGGCATCCTGCGGCTGCGTGACGTGCTGGACCTCGTGCGCGAGGGATCGGTGGAGCACGGGCGTGAGATCGGCGTCGTCCTGGAGGTCAAGCACGCCACCTACTTCGCGAGCATCGGCCTCGCCCTCGCGCCCCTGATCGCCGAGGAGCTGCGGGCTGCGGGCTGGGCGGACGGCGAGCTTCCCCTCGTGATCGAGAGCTTCGAGTCGACGGTGCTCGGCGAACTACGGGCGCTCGGGGTCGCGGCCTCCTACGTCTACCTGATCGAGGCGAAGGGGCGACCGTACGACCTCCTGGTCGCCGAGGGGAAACGCGCCCTGACGTATCAGGAGACCGTCACCCCGCAGGGGCTGGACGCACTCGTCGGACGCGTGGACGGGATCAGCGTCGACAAGAAGATGCTGCTCGACCGGGGCAACACCATCGTCGCCGATGCCCACGCACGGGGCCTCCAGGTCTTCACGTGGACGTGCCGTCCGGAGAACGCGTTCCTCGCGGCGGAGTTCCGGCGCCCGGGTGGCCGCGAGGCGTTCGGCGACTACGAGGCGGAGTGGGGCGTGATCGCGGGCCAGGGCGTCGACGGGGTGTTCGTCGACCACCCGGATCTGGGCGTGGCGTTCTTCCGCGGCTGAATCACGGCCCGGCGCTCAGGCGGGCGGCGTCCATCGGCCCAGTGTAGGCGGCGGGGGAGTCAGAGTGTTCGGTCGAACGCACCCCGCCGCGTGGAGACGATCTCCTTGCCGAGCGGCATGAGCGAGACCGGAACCATCTTGAAGTCGGCGATGCCCATGGGGATGCCGATGATCGTGACGCACAGCAGGATCCCCGAGACGATGTGCCCGATCGCGAGCCACCATCCGGCCAGGATCACCCAGAGGACGTTCCCGAGGAACGAGCCGACACCGGCGGTCGGCTTGCTGACGACCTCGCGTCCGAAAGGCCAGATCGCGTACGCGGCGATCCGGAAGGAGGCGATCGCCCAGGGGATGGTGACGATCGGGATGCACAGCAGGATGCCCGCGAGCACGTACCCGAGGAACAGGGCCCACCCGGCGAGGATGACCCAGATGATGTTGAGGATCGTGCGCATGAGGAGATTGTGTCACCCTCTCCGTCTCGGGGCGTTCGGAGCGACGAGGGGGCGAGGTGGCGTGCGGGAGAACGACACGGGGCGTTCACCTCGCGTGCACCGGGACGTCGCGCGCAGGACATGCCGGCTCGGTGGTCTGGATGCGTACCCGACTGAGCCCCCTCCGGTCGGTCTCGTCCTGCGGGACCCGCCGGCTCATCCATCCAGGAGTCCTCCATGCCCCGCCTGCACTCCGCAGCGGCGGTCGCGGCCGTGTGCGCCCTGAGCGCCGCCGCCCTGCTCGCCACTCCCGTCGCCGCGATCGGCGCCGACCCCGGCATCCGTCCCGCCGAGGCGCCCGCTGCCGCTCCCGGCCTCGTGCTGAACGAGATCGTGTACGACGACGCCGCGACCGGCCTCGCCGATCAGATCGAGCTGTACAACGCCGGCAGTGAGACGGTCGACCTCACCGGGTGGACGGTCGCGGACGAGAAGCGCGACAGCTTCGGCAAGGCTCCGGAGGGCACGTCGCTCGAGCCCGGGGAGTTCCTGGTCCTCGTGAAGGACGTCGACTTCCCGTTCGGGCTCGGCAAGGGCGACGAGGTCGTGCTCATCGACCCGAGCAGCACCGAGGTCGACTCCTACGCCTACGAGAACACCGCGCCGCTGTCCGTGTGGGCGCGCTGCCCCGACGGCACCGGAGCCTGGGCGCACGCCACGACCGCGACTCCCGGCGCCCCGATCGACTGCTCGGTCGCTCCCGTCGCGGCCTCCATCCTGATCAACGAGGTCGATTCGCAGCCGGCCGACTGGGTCGAGTTCCACAACCCCGGCACCGAGGCGCTCGACATCTCGGGGTACGAGATCCGCGACAACTCCGACGATCACCGGTGGCGGTTCCGACCGGGCACGCAGATCGGCGCGGGCGAGTTCCTCGTCGTCGAGGAGAGCACGATCGGACTGGTCGACGGCGTGGAGACGGCCTTCCGCGACCCGATCGGCATCGGCAGCGCCGACCGCATCCGGCTCTTCGACGCCACGGGCACGGCGCTCGACGACACTCTGCCGTGGCAGGGGCACGCCGCGATCGACGGTGACTTCGCCGCCGCCACGCTCGCCCGCTGCCCCGACGGGATCGGCGCGTTCGTGCTGGCGTACGCCACACCCGGCGCGGCCAACTCCTGCGTCCTGCCCGACGTCGTGATCAACGAGATCGAGTCGAACGGCGACGCCACGGACTGGGTCGAGGTGACGAACACCGGCAGCACGGCCGTCGACCTGTCCGGGTGGACCGTGATGGACAGCGACCCCACCGGCCACGCCGCCGAGACCACGCCGCTGCCGGCGGGCACGATTCTGCAGCCGGGCGGATACTTCGTGTTCGACCAGCCGAGGGACTTCGTGTTCGGGCTCGGCAACGGCGACACCGTGACGATCCGCGACGCGAACGGCAACACCGTCGACGAGCACGTGTACACCGCGCACGCCGCGGGTGTCCTCGCCCGGTGCGCCGACGGCACGGGCGCGTTCGTCGACATCGCGGTCTCGACGAAGGGGCAGCGCAACGCCTGCGGCAACCCCGTCCGGATCAACGAGGTCGAGTCCGACGGCGGTTCGCCGGACGACTGGGTGGAACTGGTCAACCCGACCGACGCGACGCTCGACGTCTCGGGCGTCGTCGTGAAGGACGACGATGACGCGCATGCATACGCGATCCCGGCAGGAACCAGAATCGGTGCGGGCGGATACCTCGTGATCGAGCGCGCGCAGCTGGGATTCGGTCTCGGAGCGGGTGACGCGGTGCGGCTCTTCGACGGCGATCTGCTCATCGATGAGACCACCTGGGGCGATGGGCACGCCGCGACCACGTGGGGGCGCTGCCCCGACACGACGGGCGCCTTCGCCGCGACAGCGGAGTCCACGAAGGGGGCCGCCAACGTCTGCGACGGCGAGGTCGAGGTCGGCGTCTGGCCGGGGTCGGCCGACGTCAGGGTGCTCGACAGTGTGCCCACGTTCCTCGAGGACAGCTCGGGCCTGGACGTGCAGGAGACCGCCGACGGGGCGTTCCTCTGGGCGGTCGACAACGGCGAGGGCCGGATCTGGAAGCTCGAGGCACACGCCGACGGCTCGGTCGAGAAGGTCGACGGCTGGAATGCGGGCAAGCGCGTGCGCTTCCAGAAGGACGCCGCCGACCCGGGAGCAGCAGGGCCGGACACGGAGGGCATCACGGTCGACGGCGACGGCTTCGTGTATGTCGCCTCGGAGCGCGACAACAGCGCCAAGGGCGTGAACCAGAACGTCGTGCTCAAGGTCGATCCGGAGGCCTCGGCCGGTGACCTGGTCGCCCAGCAGGAGTGGGACCTCACGGCGCAGCTCCCCGCCGTGGGGGCGAACCTCGGGATCGAGGCGGTGCAGTGGGTGCCGGATGCCGCGCTCGCCGGGAAGCTCTTCGACGACACCACTTCCGCCCCGTACGACCCCGCTCGGTACGCGGGGCACGGCGACGGACTGTTCCTCGTCGCGGTCGAGGACAACGGCCACGTCTACGCCTTCGCGCTCGGCGGCGACGGCTCGGCGACCCTGGTGTCCGAGATCACGCCGGGGCTGGCGGGCGTCATGGCGCTCGACTACGACAGCGTGCGGGGCACGCTGTGGGCCGTGTGCGACGACGGATGCCATGGTCGCTCGGCCGAGGTCACGCTGAACGGCACCGCCCAGCCCGGCATCGCCCACTATGCGCGTCCGGCCGGGATGCCCGACATCAACAACGAGGGCTTCGCCACGGCTCCGGCCTCGCTGTCGGTCGACGGTCAGCGTCCGGTGTGGTGGTTCGCGGACGGCTTCGCCTCGGAGTCGCTGCGTACCGGCACGCTTCCGGGCGCCACCGGCGAGAACCCGGGCGGCGAGAATCCGGGCGGCGAGAATCCGGGCGGCGAGAACCCGGGCGGCGAGAACCCGGGCGGGGAGAACCCCCCGCTGCCCGGGACCGGACTGGTCGACGGCAACCGCCACGGCGTTACGGTCGATCCGGCGGTCGCGGCCCCCGGCCAGCGGGTCACCGTGACGGTGGGCGCGGAGGCCTCTGGCGCGGAAGCATCCGTCTGGATGTCCTCCGACCCGGTCCGGATCGGTGGCGGAACCCTCTCCGCCGCCGGAGCGATCACCGTGACGATCCCCGCCGACGCCGCGCTCGGAGCGCATCGGATCGCGGTGTACGCGGCCGACGGCGCGCTTCTCGGGTGGGCGGACATCCGCATCGCCGCCGGCAGCGCGACCGGACTCGCCGCGACCGGCGCCGACCTCCCGATCGGGGCGGTCGCTCTCGCGCTCACGCTCCTCGCCGTGGGTACCCTCGCCGTGACCCGGCGCCGCCGGACCGCGGCCTGACCCCTGCTCCCGTCGTACCTTCTGTCGGTCTGAGCCGCGTGAGGCGACAGAAGGTGCGACGGGAGCGAGGAGGGGAGCGGGTGTCGGTGGTGCCGCCTAGACTCGTAAGGTCATGACCGAAGCCCCCCTCATCGTCCCCGGATCCGTCGGCCCCTCGTCCACGGGAGCCTCGGCGCAGGACGACCTCCTCGCCGGACTCAACCCGCAGCAGCTCGAGGCCGTCACCTACCGCGGCCCCGCACTGCTCATCGTCGCGGGAGCAGGGTCGGGCAAGACCAGCGTGCTCACGCGCCGCATCGCCTCGCTCCTGCGCAGCCGGGAGGCGTGGCCGAGCCAGATCCTCGCGATCACCTTCACCAACAAGGCGGCCGGCGAGATGCGCGAGCGCGTCCAGGGGCTGATCGGCGACGCCGCACGCGGCATGTGGATCTCGACGTTCCACTCCGCCTGCGTGCGCATCCTGCGTCGCGAGGCCCAGCAGTTCGGGTTCACGAAGAACTTCACGATCTACGACTCCGGCGATTCCCGCGCGCTGATCAAGCGTCTGGTGAAGGAGCACGAGGCCGACGCCTACGGGCTCACCCCGGCCGCGGTGCAGGGCCGCATCTCCAAGCTCAAGAACGAGCTGTCCGACGCCGAGTCCTACGCGCGTCAGGCGAACATGAGCGATCCGGCGGAGCGCGTCTTCGTCGAGGTCTTCGCCGACTACCAGCGGCAGCTGCAGAAGGCCAACGCGTTCGACTTCGACGACCTCATCGGCCAGACCGTCTACCTCTTCCGCGCGTTCCCGCAGGTGGCCGACACCTATCGCCGCCGCTTCCGGCACATCCTCGTCGACGAGTACCAGGACACCAACCACGCCCAGTACGCCCTGATCCACGAGCTGACGCGGCCGGTGTCGGGTGAGGGATCCGCTCCGGACCCGTATGCCTCGAACGGCATGATGATCTTCGAGCCCGACCCCGCCCCTGCGGCCGATGCGGGAGAGGCGGGGGCATCCCTCACGGTGGTCGGCGACTCCGACCAGTCGATCTACGCCTTCCGCGGGGCCGACATCCGCAACATCAGCGAGTTCGAGCGCGACTTCCCCGGCGCCAAGGTGGTGCTGCTCGAGCAGAACTACCGGTCGACGCAGAACATCCTCTCGGCGGCGAACGCGGTGATCGGCAACAACTTCGACCGCAAGGACAAGAAGCTCTGGAGCGACCGCGGCGACGGCGACAAGATCATCGGCTTCACCGGCTACTCGCAGCACGACGAGGCGCAGTTCGTCGCCGACGAGGTCGAAGCCCTGCACCGCGCCGGCATGCCGTACTCGGAGATGGCCGTGTTCTACCGGACCAACTCGCAGTCGCGCGCGCTCGAGGAGATCTTCATCCGCTCGGCGGTGCCGTACAAGATCATGGGCGGCACGAAGTTCTACGAGCGCGCCGAGATCAAGGACGCCCTGGCGTACCTGGTGGCCGTCGCGAACCCCGCGGACGAGATGTCGGTGCGCCGCATCCTGAACAAGCCGCGGCGCGGCATCGGCGATGTCACCGAGACCGCCATCGCGCGGTTCGCGGATGAGCACGGCATCAGCTTCCGCGATGCGCTGTCGATGCCAGGGCAACTCGGGGTCGGACCGAAGATCCAGGCCGCGATCGCACAGCTCGATGCGGTGCTCACCGAGGCGACCGCCATCATGCTGCCGCCGTCGGGCGAGGTGCCGCCGCCGACCTCGGTGGCCGACGGGCTGAGCCTGCTCCTGGCCAAGAGCGGCTACCTGGACGCGCTGCGCGCGAGCCGGGATCCGCAGGACGAGGCCAGGGTCGAGAACCTCGACGAGTTCGTCGCGGTCACGCGCGACTTCGCCCGCAACAACCCGGAGGGCACGATCACCGACTTCCTCACCGAGGTCGCGCTGGTGTCCGACGCCGACGACCTCGACGACGAGTCCGGTTCGGTCTCGCTCATGACGATGCACACCGCGAAGGGCCTCGAGTACGACGCCGTCTTCGTGACCGGTGTCGAGGAGGACCTGATCCCGCACCGCATCTCGGCGGGGGAGCCCGGTGGCCCGCAGGAGGAACGGCGCCTGTTCTACGTCGGCATCACCAGGGCGCGCAAGCGGCTGCACCTGTCGCTCGCGATGACCCGCGCCCAGTTCGGCGAGGTGACCGTGGCGATGCCCAGCCGCTTCCTGCAGGAGATCCCGGCCGGGCTCATCGACTGGCGGCAATCGCCGGGCGATGTGAACTCGCGGGGCGGTATGCAGTCTCGGGCGCTCAATGCGCGCCGCCAGGGCGGCTTCGGCGGATCCGCCTCGAACGACCGGTTCGCCGTCAAGGCGCTTCCCGGGCGCGACAGCCTGAAGCCCCTGTCGACCGCGATGGACAAGTTCCCCAACCGCGTCACGGCGAAGATGCGCGACAACGGAGACCTCGAGCTCGCTGCCGGCGACCGCATCCGTCACGTCGACTTCGGGGAAGGCCGAGTGGATGCCGTGACCGGCGAGGGAGCGAAGCGCATCGCGCACGTACGATTCGACTCGGCCGGTCAGAAGAAGCTGCTCATCAAGGTCGCGCCGATCGAGAAGATCTAGCACCCTCTGCTGCGGGGTTCGCGTGCGGCGCAATCGCGCAGAAGTCGTCGGAGATGGCGGTTAGGCTGGCTCATATGGCCCTCTTCTCCCGCCGCAAGAAGTCCGGTGACGATGCCGTCGCCCCCACCGCCGCACCCGTCGAGGACGCGTCGGCTCCGTCGGAGGAGGGCGAACAGGCCGAGCAGCCGGCCGACGTTCCCGCCATCGGCATCTCCGTGCAGGCCTTCCGCGGTGTCGGCGCCGAAGCAGGACCGGAGGTCGCGCTGCCTGCGGCGGATGCGAAGCCCGCCCCCGCACAGGCCCGCCCTGCCGTGACGAGCCCGCCGTCGTCGCCCGCTGCGGATGCCGCCACCGCCACCGCGCCCGTGCCGGAACGCCGCCTGCCGCTCGCCTCGCCGCTGCCTCCGGAGCAGACCGAGACCGTCGCCGGCATGAAGGACAACGTCCTGCTCCGCGAGGCCCTCACCGAGATCGAAGCGGGTGCGTCGAACGAGCAGCTGCTCGGCGTCATGCGCCAGGCGTTGCAGGGACACCTCTACATCCGCGTGAACGGCGACGCCCGGGCGCAGATCAGCGAGGGCAAGCCGCTGTCGGTCGCCGTCGTCCGCGACGGAGACCGACAGTTCATGCTCGCGTTCAGCTCGGCGCGTGCGGTGCGCGACTCGGTGCAGCTCGAGACCGATCCCACCGCGACCTCTGCCGTGGCCCAGCCGGTCACCTCCGTGCTGCAGCAGGTCGTGTCCGGTGACTTCGCCGGCCTCATCGTCGACAACGCCTCTGCTCCGCACCGCGTCGTCTTCCCGACCGAGCTGCTGCAGAAGACGCTCGAGCAGGCCGATCCGGACATGACGGTGAAGAGCATCCTCGCGGCTCCCCGCGAGCAGGACTCGGCCGTGAAGGTGGGTGAGGCGCTGGCGGCGAAGCGGATGTGGGTCGCCGTCAACGACGGCACCGGCGGCGGCCCCGTCGGCATCGCGGAGGCGCAGACCACGGACGGGCGCCGTTTCCTGCAGCTCTTCTCCCACCCGCTCGAGGTCATCGCCCTCGGTCGCGGCGATCGCCCGCTGCCGTTCGCGCCCGAGCAGCTCGCCAAGGTCCTCACGACCCACGCGGACATGGCCGGGGTGATCGTGGACTCCGCAGGGCCCTCGATCGTGGTCGAGCGGGACGCGCTCACGCCGGTGCTCGTGCTCGCGGTCGACCTCGGCGACGACGGCGCGGCCGGCTGACACCGGGGCGCGGGGTTCCGCCCGCCGCCACCGCACCCTAGGGTCGGATCATGGCCTCCGAACGTGTGACACTGACCGTCGCCGACTCCGACGGAGAGCGCGAGGTCGCGCTCTCCAGTCCCAATCGTGTGGTGTGGCCGGATCTCGGCATAACGAAGGCGGAGCTGGCGGAGTACGTCCAGCTGGTGTCCGTGCCGTTCCTCGCGGCGAACGGGAATCGCCCGGTGTCCCTGGAGCGCTTCCGTGACGGGATCGGCCCTTCCGGCGGCCCCCGGGCGGAGGGCTTCTTCTCGAAGAACCCGCCCAAGGGCACGCCGGATTACGTCGACGCGGTCACCGTGACCTACAACAGCGGGCGTCAGCATCCGCAGATCGTGCTCAACCGCACGAGTGCGATCGTCTGGGCCGTGCAGATGAACACGATCGTCTTCCACCCGTGGGCGTCGCTCGCGACGGATTCCGACAACCCCGTGGAGCTGCGCATCGACCTCGATCCGCAGCCGGGCACGGATTTCGCGGACGCCGTCACCGCAGCGCACACCCTGCGCGAGGTGCTGCGGGAAGCGGGCCTGGAGGCGTTCGCGAAGACCAGCGGGAACCGCGGTCTGCACATCTTCGCCCCCATCGAGCCGACGCATGAGTTCCTCGATGTGCGGCACGCCGTGATCGCCGCCGGGCGTGAGCTGGAGCGGCGGATGCCCGACCGGGTCACGACGAACTGGTGGAAGGAGGAGCGCGGCGAGCGGATCTTCGTCGACTTCAACCAGGCCAACCGTGACCGCACGATGGCGGGCGCCTACAGCCCGCGCGCGCTGCCGGGCGCGACCGTCGCGACTCCGGTGCGCTGGGAGGAGCTCGACGGGCTCGACCCCCGCGAGTTCACGGTGCGCAGCGTGCCGAAGCGTCTGGACGACCTGGGTGACCCGTGGGCGGACATGCAGGCTTCGGCCGGACGCATCGACACCCTGTTGCAGTGGTGGGAGCGCGACGCGGAGAACGGCCTGGGGGAGCTGCCCTTCCCGCCGGAGTTCCCGAAGATGCCGGGCGAGCCGCCGCGCGTGCAGCCGAGCAAGAAGGTCGCAGCGAACTGGGACGAGGACGGCAGTCCCGCCGAGAAGGACTGATCGCGACGGCTCAGGCCAGGACGTCGGCGAGGTCGTAGCCGGCGACGGTGTCGAGCTGGTCGTACGTGCAGGAGCGGGCGTCGCGGTCGGGCCGCCAGCGCTCGAACTGCACGGTGTGACGGAATCGCGCCCCTTCGAGCTGGTCGTAGCGCACCTCCAGCACGCGCTCCGGCCGCAGCCGCACGAACGAGACGTCCTTGGAGCCGCTGAAGCGGGACCGTTCGCCCTCCGCCGTCACGGTGGCACCGTCGTCGTCGCGCTCCACGAGCGGTGCCAGCTCGTCGACCAGCTCCCGCCGTCGCGCGTCGCTCCACGCGGCGACGCCGCCGACCTGCCGCAGGACGCCGTCGTCCCCGTAGAGGCCGACCAGGAGTGACCCCACGCCTGACCCCGACTTGTGGATGCGGTAGCCCAGCGCGACGACGTCCGCGGTCCTGGCGTGCTTGATCTTGAAGAGGGTGCGCTTGCCTGGCGCGTACGGCTGGGCGAGGGGCTTGGCGACGACCCCGTCGAGTCCTGCGCCCTCGAACTCGGCGAGCCAGCGGACCGCCGCCTCGCGGTCTGCGGTGGTGCGGGTGATGTGCAGCGGATGCTCCACCGCAGCCATGACGGTCTCCAGCCGCTCCCGTCGCGTTTCGAAGGACTGGTCGATCAGGTCGTCCTCCCCGTAGGCGAGGAGGTCGAAGGCGATGAACATGGCCGGCGTCTCCGCTGCCAGCTTCGCCACCCGTGATGCCGCCGGGTGGATGCGCTGGCTCAGCGCCTCCCAATCCAGTCGCTGCGCCCCCTGCGGGCCGGTCGCGACGACGATCTCCCCATCGAGCAGGCAGGGACCGGGCAGCACCTCGGGAATCGCCTCGACCAGCTCCGGGAAGTAGCGCGTGAGAGGCTTCGCCCCGCGGGAGCCGATCTCGACCGTCTCGCCGTCCCACGCGATGAGGCCGCGGAACCCGTCCCACTTCGGCTCGAACAGCAGTCCGCCGGGCGTCTTGTCCGGATCGGGGACGGCGGCGACCGCCTTGGCGAGCATCGGGGAGGGGATGTCGTAGCGCATGCTCCCATCCTGGACGCGACGCACGTCGCGGCGGAAGGGGTTGCGCTCAGGCGAACAGGTCGTCGAGCGTGGCCGGTTCGCCCGCGTCGGCGAGCGCCGTGCGCGCCGCGTGCCAGCCGGCCATGCCGTGGACGGCCGGGCCGGGCGGGGTCGCGGCGGAGGCCAGGTAGACGCCGCGCATCGGAGTGCGCCAGGGGGCGAGGGACAGGGTGGGCCGCCGCAGCGCCTGCCGCATGTCGAACACCCCGCCGGAGATGTCGCCGCCGATCTCCGCGGGATTGATCGCCTCGCGGGAGGAGGCGGGGACGGCGTGGTGGGCCAGGATGAGGTCGCGGAATCCGGGCGCGAAGCGCTCGACCTGCGCTGTGATGAGCTCTGTCGGATCGAGGTCGGAGCCGTTGGGCACGTGGATGTACGCCCACAGCACGGACTTGCCTTCAGGGGCGCGCGACGGGTCGAGCACGGTCGGCTGCACGGCGAGCACGTAGGGACGCTCGCTCACGCGGCCGGAGGCCACGGCGTTCTCGCTCGCCCAGATCTCGGCGCGGGTGCCGCCGAGATGCACGGTCGCGGCCTGCCGCACGTCCGCGTCCGTCCACGGGATCGGCCCGTCGAGGGCGAAGTCGACCTTGGCGGCTGCCGCGCCGTAGCGGTACGAGGCGAGGGCGCGCCCGTAGCCGGACGGGATGTCCGGGTGCGTGAGAGCGAGGCGCGGAGAGGTGTTCAACAGGAGCAGGTCGCCGCGTCCGGGGTCGCCCCAGTCCAGCGCGGCCAGGTCGGTGACGGGCGTGCCGGGTTCGACGGATCCGCCGTGCGCTTCGAGATCGGCCACCAGCGCGTCGGCGATCCGCTGTGCGCCCCCGCGGGGGAGCGGCCACCCTCCGGCGTGCCCGTGGGCGGCCAGCAGGAGACCCGCGGCCGCTCCCGCGAGCGAGGGCTGCGGGGAGTTTGCGTGCGCGACGACGCCCGAGATCAGGGCCGCAGCCTTCGCGGTCCGGAAGCTGCGGGCGGCGAGCGGGGTTCCCTGATCCAACATCCGCAGTGCGTAGCGGACGGCGGTCACGGGTTCCCGGGGGATGCGGAACAGCTGATTGCCGGTGAAGTCGGTGACGCCGTCGATGTGCCGGCTGAGGGGACGGAGCAGCGCGAGCCACGCCCGCTGGTCGACACCCAGCCCCGCGGCGGTGCGCTCGACGTCACGCCACGCGATCGCCGCGCCGCCGGCGTCGAGCGGATGCGCGTACGAGATCTCCGGAGTGATCCACTCGATGCGCTCGGCGAGCCCGAAGGCGCGGAAGAACGGCGAGGACAGGGCGGCCGGATGCACGGTGGAGCACACATCGTGCCGGAATCCGGAGAGGGTGGACTCCGCGGTCCGCACTCCTCCGCCGATCGTGTCCGCGGCCTCGAGCACGCGCACGTCATAGCCCGCGCGTGCGAGCGAGACCCCGGCGGCGAGGCCGTTGGGGCCGGAGCCGATGATCGTCGCGCGAACCATGAGGCCAGTCTGTCACGCACACCGCGGAAGCGGTCGAAGAGGTCTTCCGGACGTGCGATCCTGGAAGGGATGAAAGAAGTACAGGGGCCGACCCCCGCAGGCACCTCCCGTCCATACCGTTCTCTCCCGGAAGCGCTCCGCGCGCACCGCATCGACCCGGCGAACCACGCGTTCATCACGGCGATCGTGGACGCGATCGGGATCAGCTCGTTCATCGACCGCGGTCGCTACATCGAGGCGATCCGCCGCGGCGAGGGGGCTTCGCTGCACATCGGTCGCACCTACACGAACGGCTTCACCGAGGACGAGAGGCTCGTCGTGGGATCCGCGCCCCTGCGGTTGCAGCCGAGTGAGGGCAGGGCGCCGTACTTCTATGTCACCCACCCCAGCGAGTTCATCCCGCTCACCCCGCCGCGCGCCGCGAAGCGCTCGACCACCCCGCGCGTCGCGGCGCCTCGGGCCGAGAAGGCTCCCCAGCCCGTCGCGGACCGCGACTACGGGGTGTGCGACGTGTGCTTCATGGTGAAGACGCCCTCCGGGGGCTGCGGCTGCGACTGATGGTCGAGCGCGAACAGCCTTCCCCGCGGGTCCGCCCCGCGACCGTCTGACCGGGGCGGGCCGGCGCTCCGTCGTCAGGCGAAAGCGCTCATGCCCGTGATGTCGCGCCCGAGCAGCAGGGCCTGCACCGACTCGGTGCCCTCGTAGGTGTGGATGGCCTCGATGTCGGCCATGTGCTGCATCACGCCGTTCTCGAGCAGGATGCCGTTGCCGCCGAGCAGATCGCGCGCTGTCGATGCCACGCGGCGCGCGGCGCGGGTGTTGTGGAACTTCGCGAGCGACGCCTGGGTGGGGCGCAGGGCGCCCGCCGTCTCGAGGTCGGCCATCCGTCGGCAGTACAGCTGCATGGCGGTGAGGTCCTCGAGCATGTGCGTCAGGCGCTCCTGCACCATCTGGAACTTCGCCAGCGGCTTGCCGAACTGCACGCGCTCCTTGGCGTAGGCGAGGGCTGCTTCGTAGCAGGCGGTCGCATGTCCGAGCGCCGACCACGCCACACCCGACCGTGTCGCGTACAGCACGGTGGACGCGTCCTTGAAGCTCTTCGCCCCGGGCAGCACCGCGTCGAGAGGCACGCGCACGTCGTCGAGGGTGATGTGCGCCTGGTGGATCGCGCGCAGCGAGGCCTTGCCGCGGATCACGGAGCCGGTGTATCCCGGGGTGTCCTGCTCGACGAGGAAGCACCGCACCGCACCGTGCTCCTCGGCGTGCTCGTCGTCGACGCGCGCCCAGACGAAGGTGATTCCGCCGGACGCTCCGTTGCCGATCCACTTCTTCGCGCCCCGGATCACCCAGCTGTCGCCGTCGCGGCGGGCGACCGTCTCGAGCGAGACCGAGTCCGAGCCGTGGTCCGGTTCGGTCAGCGCGAACGAGCCGAGGACCGATCCGTCGGCGAGGGCCGTGAGCCATTTCTCCTGCTGAGCGGGCGAGCCGAACAGCGCAAGGGTGCGCAGGGCGAGTCCGCCCTGGACGGCGAGGATCGTCCCGAGCGAGCCGTCGCCGCGAGAGATCTCCATGTTCACCAGTCCGGCGGCGAGCGGGGACAGGCTCGTGAGCGACGGATGCTGGACCCCGTCGACGACCAGATCCATCTCGCCCATGCGCCGTGCTGCTTCCAGCGGGTACTCGGCGCGGTCCCAGGCCTCGGCCATACCGGGGGCCACCTCGTCGACATACGACTTCGCGCGGTCCCAGGCCGCGCGGTCGGCGGAGGGGATGTCGGAGAAGACCGCGTAGTAGTCGCTGTCCTGACGTCCGGTGACGTCGTAGGACGAGACGCGCTCGCCGGGGAACGGGGAAGCTTCGGTGCTCATGGGGGCTCCTTCGTGGACCTCAGTATCGTACCCCGCGATACTCGGTGCCACGAGTGCCGATGACGCGCCCTGCGGTCAGTCGAGCTGGGAGCGCAGGCGGCGTGTGACCTCGGCGAGCGGCATCGAGCGGGGGAACACCGCGACGACCACATCATCCGGTGCGTCGGGGGCGGCATCCTCGGCCACTCCGTAGCGGCGACGCACATCCGCCAGCGCGGTCTGCAGCGTGGCCAGCGGCACCTTCTTGCGGCCGCGCAGGAGCTGACGCAGCACGTGATTGTGCACCGCCGTCACGAGGGCGGCGAAGCCGACCGCGTCCAGCGGGTCGACCCCCGGGAGCGCGCCGCGGAGGTAGTCGTCGAAGAGGCGCTCGTAGCGGAAGACCGTGATGATCTCGCGTTCGCGCAGCACGGGCACCTGGCGGACGATCTGGTAGCGGCGACGGGCGAGCTCCGGATCGTGGGCGAAGTGCGCGAACACCGACTCGGACGCCGCGCATACGGCGCCCCACGGGTCGTCGTGGCCCTCGGCCAGGAACTCCCGCAGCTGCTCCAGGAGCACCTCGTGGTCGGCGAAGACCACGTCCTCCTTGCCGCCGAACTGCCGGAAGAAGGTCGACCGGGAGACGCCGGCCGCCTTCGCGATCTGCTCCACCGAGGTCTGGTCGAACCCCTGAGTGCTGAAGAGCTCGAGCGCCGCGGCGACGACGCCGGTGCGCAGTTCTGCGGATTCGTGCATGGCGAAAGCCTAGACCTCGCCGTCCGGGCTGAACGTGCGCGACCGTCATAATGAGGGCGTGCGTGCGAACGGGATTGCGGCCGGATGGTTCGAGACGAGACGCCGGGGGACGCTGCGCTGGTGGGACGGCACGCAGTGGACGGACCGCATCGCCGTGCGCGGACGCGAGACCACCCTCTCGGATGATCGCGCCGCCGTCCGTCGGCAGCTGCTGCTCTGCGAGATCGTGCTCGCCGCCGTGCTCGTCGGGGCGCTCCTGATCGCGTTCTGGGGAGCGATGCCGGTCGTCGTCGTCCGCCCGGTGATCGTCGCCGCGGGCACAGCGCTGGTGATCGTCCCGTTCCTGATCGCCCAGCAGTTGCGCCTCGTGACTCTTCCCGCGCGCCGCCGCGGGGTGCCGGAATCGCGGCCGGGAGCGTCCAGGCCGAGGTAGTAGGCTGGGGGACTGGTCGATGTCTCGACATCGAGAGAATTACCAGACAGCAGCCCAGTGAAGGAACCACAGTGGATCTGTACGAGTACCAGGCACGAGACGTTTTCGAAAAGTACGGAGTGCCGGTCCTCGCCGGCATCGTCGCGGACACCCCGGAAGAGGTGAGGGCGGCTGCCGAGAAGATCGGTGGAGTGGTCGTCGTCAAGGCCCAGGTGAAGACCGGCGGCCGTGGCAAGGCGGGCGGCGTCAAGGTCGCCAAGACCCCCGATGAGGCATACGAGGCGGCCAAGGCCATCCTCGGTCTCGACATCAAGGGCCACGTCGTCAAGCGCGTCATGGTCGCGCAGGGTGCGCGCATCGCCGAGGAGTTCTACTTCTCCGTGCTGCTCGACCGCGCCAACCGCTCCTACCTGAGCCTGTGCTCGGTCGAGGGTGGCATGGAGATCGAGGAGCTCGCCGTCGAGCGTCCCGAGGCGCTCGCGCGCGTCGAGGTCAACCCGCTCACGGGTATCGACAAGGAGAAGGCCGTCGAGATCGCTCGCGCCGCCAACTTCCCCGAGGACCTGATCGAGAAGGTCTCCGACGTCTTCGTCAAGCTCTACGACGTCTACAAGGGTGAGGACGCGACGCTCGTCGAGGTCAACCCGCTCGTCCGCACCGAAGAGGGCGACATCATCGCCCTCGACGGGAAGGTCACGCTCGACGACAACGCCTCCGAGATCCGTCACCCGGAGCACGAGGCGCTCGAGGACAAGGACGCCGCCGACCCGCTCGAGGCCAAGGCCAAGGCGTCCGGCCTCAACTACGTCAAGCTCGACGGCGAGGTCGGCATCATCGGCAACGGGGCGGGACTCGTCATGTCCACGCTCGACGTCGTCGCCTACGCCGGTGAGAACCACAACGGCGTCAAGCCCGCCAACTTCCTCGACATCGGCGGCGGCGCCTCGGCCGAGGTCATGGCCGCCGGCCTCGACGTCATCCTCGGCGACCCGCAGGTCAAGAGCGTGTTCGTCAACGTATTCGGCGGCATCACGGCGTGCGACGCCGTCGCCAACGGCATCAAGGGCGCTCTCGAGACGCTCGGCGCTGCTGCCTCCAAGCCGCTGGTCGTGCGCCTCGACGGCAACCGCGTCGACGAGGGTCGCGCGATCCTCGCCGAGTACGCGCACCCGCTTGTCACCCTGGCCGCAACCATGGACGAGGGCGCCGACAAGGCCGCCGAGCTCGCCAACGCCTGATCGCCTGAGACACAAGGAACCAGAGCTATGTCTATCTACCTCAACAAGGACTCCAAGGTCATCGTCCAGGGCATCACCGGCGGTGAGGGCACCAAGCACACCGCGCTGATGCTCAAGGCCGGCACCCAGGTCGTCGGCGGCGTCAACGCCCGCAAGGCCGGCACCACGGTCTCGCACGCGGACAAGGACGGCAACGCCGTCGAGCTCCCCGTCTTCGGCTCGGTCGCCGAGGCCATGAAGGAGACCGGCGCCGACGTGTCGATCGCCTTCGTCCCCGGCGCCTTCACGAAGGACGCGATGATCGAGGCCATCGACGCCGAGATCCCGCTGCTCGTCGTCATCACCGAGGGCGTCCCCGTGGGCGACTCGGCCGAGGCCTGGGCGTACGCGCAGAGCAAGGGCAACAAGACCCGCATCATCGGGCCGAACTGCCCCGGCATCATCACGCCCGGTGAGGCGCTCGTCGGCATCACGCCCGCGAACATCACCGGCAAGGGACCGATCGGCCTCGTGTCGAAGTCCGGCACCCTGACCTACCAGATGATGTTCGAGCTGCGCGACCTCGGCTTCTCGACCGCCATCGGCATCGGCGGCGACCCGGTCATCGGCACCACGCACATCGACGCGCTCGCCGCGTTCGAGGCCGACCCCGAGACCAAGGCCATCGTCATGATCGGTGAGATCGGCGGCGACGCCGAGGAGCGCGCGGCCGAGTACATCAAGGCGAACGTCACCAAGCCGGTCGTCGGCTACGTCGCGGGCTTCACGGCTCCCGAGGGCAAGACCATGGGTCACGCCGGTGCGATCGTCTCCGGCTCGGCCGGTACCGCTCAGGCGAAGAAGGAGGCCCTCGAGGCCGCCGGTGTCAAGGTCGGCAAGACGCCGTCCGAGACCGCTGACCTGATGCGCGCGATCATCGAGTCGCTCTGATCTGAGCTACGCTTGACCTTGAAGGCCCCGGGCTCCACCCCGGGGCCTTCTTTCATGCCGGGGGTCGCTCCGTCCGGGCGCCCAGGATCGCGGCGCGGAGGACGTCGAGCTGTCCGGTGTTCCAGCCGAGTTCGCTCAGCACATGCACGTACACCGGTGACGAGCGCGCCTCGTCCTCGGAGACGCTTCGAGGCTCGCGAGGATCAGCTCCCGGTACTGGGCGAGCCGCCGATCGAGGTCTTCCCTCAGGTCGAACGGGGCGCGATGTTCGTCTGCCACGTGTACGCAGCTCCTCCCGGTCGTCGAGCTTCCACCCTTGCGCCGGCGGTCGCCCCGCAAGCGTCGCTCAGCTTCGGCTGACTGCTGTATCCAGAAGCGCGTCGAGCGCCCGGTGGGCCTGGCGGCGTGCCTCCGCGTCGTCCGGGCGGACGGCGAGCCAGAGGGCGAGTTCGTTCATCGCGCCGGACAGGGCCGCGGTCAGGGCGTCGAGGAGCGCGGGCGGGGCTCCGGCTTCACGCAGTCCAGTCCGCAGCTCGCGCTCCGGCCCCTCCGCGTCGAGGCGGCGCCACTCCTCCCAGCCGAGCACGGAAGGTCCGTCGATGAGGAGTACGCGCGCGGCTGTCCTGCCCGTGATGCCGTCGAGGTAGGCATGGCTCCCCTCGCGGAGTGCGGCCTGCGGGGTGCTGTCCCTCGTCGCGGCCACGATCGCCTCGGCGACGCGCTCCTGTTGGCGCGTGGCGACCGCGGCGAACAGTCCCGGCTTCGATGCGTAGTGGTGGTACACGGCCCCGCGGGTCACTCCGGCGGCGCGTGCGAGGTCATCGACGGAGCAGGACGCGTAGCCGTGTTCGGCGAAGTGCGCGGTGGCGGTCTCGAGGATGCGTCGAGCCGTCTCGGCGGCGTCGGCAGCGGATGCTCGCGGCATGGGACTTCCTTTACGTGCGGATTGTATGTATTCTAGCCACGGATATTACAAACACACTGTATGTAAAGGAGGGTTCATGGAGATCACGAGCTTCTACCCGGTGCTGATGGTCGACGACGTCGCCGCTGCCGCGCAGTTCTATCGTGAGGAACTGGGATTCGAGACGACCTTCGAGGCGGACTGGTACGTGAGCCTGCGCGTCGAAGGGGGAGAGCTCGCGCTCCTCGACCGGGGTCACGAGACGATCCCCGGCGGCTTCCGTGAGCCCGTCCGAGGACTGCTGCTCAACGTCGAGGTCGTCGACGCGACGGCAGCGCACCGTCGGCTCGTGGGTGAGCGCGGGTTGACCGAGCGCCTCGCTCTTCGGGATGAGACCTTCGGGCAGCGTCACTTCATCGTCGAAGCACCCGGTGGCGTGCTGATCGACGTGATCGAGCCCATCGAGCCGTCAGCGGAGTTCGCCGAGGCCTACGCGGGCTGAGGGAAAAGCAGAGGGGCGGATGCCGCAGCACCCGCCCCTCTGTCGTCGTCCGGTCCGGATCAGATCCCGACGCCGAACAGGGCTTCGATCGGGCCTCTCGCGAAGAAGATCAGGAACCCGGCGCCGACGACCCACAGCAGCGGGCTGATGGTTTTGGCCTTGCCCGAGAACGCGTGGATCAGCACCCAGCTCACGAATCCCGCCCCGATGCCGTTCGCGATCGAGTAGGTCAGCGGCATGACGGAGACGGTGAGGAACACCGGCAGCAGCACCCGGAAGTCCGCGAAGTCGATGTAGCGGATCTGCGCCATCATCATGGCTCCCACGATGATCAGCGCGGCGGCGGCGATCTCGGTCGGCACGATCGAGGTGAGCGGCGTGAGGAACATCGCGATCAGGAACACGATGCCCGTCACGACGTTCGCCAGTCCCGTGCGTGCCCCTTCTCCGATGCCCGCTCCGGACTCGATGAACACCGTGCTCGAGGAGGACGAGGTCGCGCCACCGGCGATCGCACCCACGCCCTCGACCACCAGCGCCGACTTGATGCGCGGGAAGTCGCCGTTGTCATCGGCCAGGTTCGCCTCCTTGGCGAGTCCGGTCATGGTGCCCATCGCGTCGAAGAAGTTCGTGAAGAGCAGGGTGAAGACGATCATCACCAGGGCGACGAGGCTGACCTTGCCGAGGTCGAACGTGAAGTCGACGGCGCCGATCAGGCTGAGGTCGGGCACGCTGACAGGCGATCCGGTGAGCGCGGGGACGGTCAGTCCCCATCCGCCGGGGTTGACCACGTTGCCCTCGTCGTCGAATCCGCGGGCGCCGATGTGCCAGATCGCCTCGACGATGACGGCGAGCACGGTGCCGCCGATCAGTCCGATCAGCATGCCGCCCTTGATCCGGAGGGCGACCAGGATGCCCGTCAGCAGGAGCGTGATCACGAAGAGCAGGGTCGGCACGGTGGCCACGGACCCGTTGACGCCCAGCCCGACCGGCGGGGAGGACGACCCCGTCGCGGTGACGAAGCCGGAGTTGACGAAGCCGATGAAGGCGATGAACAGACCGATGCCGACCGTGATCGCGATCTTCAGTTGGAACGGCACCGCGTCGAAGATCGCCTTCCGCAGGCCGGTCGCGGCGAGCAGTACGATCACGACACCGTTGATCATCACGAGCGCCATCGCCTCGGGCCAGGTCACCTGGCCGACGACGGAGAACGCGACGAAGGCGTTGATGCCGAGACCGGCCGCGAAGCCGAACGGCAGGCGCGTGACCAGACCGAACAGGATCGTCATCACGCCGGCGGTCAGCGCGGTGGCCGCGCCGACCGCGTTGAACTCCAGCATGTCGCCGGCGACGTCGGGTTTGCCGGAGAGGATGATCGGGTTGAGGATCACGATGTAGGCCATCGTGACGAACGTCACCAGACCCCCTCGGATCTCGGTGCCGATCGTGGATCCGCGCTTGCTGATCTCGAAGAAGCGGTCCAGGGAGTTCTTGGGCTCGGTGGGTGCCGGGGCGGGCGGGGCAGTTGTCATCGGGAAACCTCCGGAGAAACGCTATCGTGTCGCCGACCCCACGCGCGCCCCCGGGGCTTGCGGAGGAACTCGTCGTAGTCTCGAAGCGCTATGCAACGCCTCCTCGTCGCGCTCCTCGCTGCCTTCGACGCCGCCATCGCCGCGGCGGTCGGTCTCGTCGTGCTCCTGGCGCCGCTGACGCTGCTGTGGACACTGGCGTTCGGCATCACGGCGGACTGGGGCGCGCTCTGGCCGCTCACCGGAACGCTGTGGCAGTTCGGTCACGGTGTTCCGCTCGCCGTGACGATCCCGGCTGAGCTTCTGGTGGCGCTCGCGATCCCGCCGGAGGCCGCGACGTTCGCGGTGTCGGTCACCCCGCTCGCGTTCCTGCTCTTCACGCTCCTCTTCGCCGCGCGATCGGGCCGCCGGGCGGCGTCCTCCGGGGCGTGGCTGCTCGGGTCGCTCTCCGGTGCCGTGGTGTTCTCTCTCATCTCCGCCGGTGTCGCTCTGACCGCACGGCTGGATGCAGCGCAGACGCCGCTGCCTCTCGCGATCGTGCTCCCCGCCGCCGTCTATCTCGTGGGGGCGCTGTGCGGAGCGGTGCGGATCGCCTGGGAGGACGGCGACGGCGGTCTCCTCGATCGGCTGCACGACCGGGTCGACGCCCGTGCGGACTGGGCCCCGGTTCCGGCAGCGGTCGTCCGCGGTGCGGCGTTCGCCCTGGTGGGCGTCGTCGGGGCGTCCGCCCTGGCCCTCGCGCTCACGACGCTCTTCCGCGGTGGCGAGGTCGTCGCGCTGTTCCAGTCCGCGCGCGTGGATGCGCTCGGCGCGACCGTGCTGACTCTCGCGCAGCTGCTCTACCTGCCGACGATCGTCGTGTGGACCGCCTCCTGGCTCGCCGGCCCGGGGTTCGCCGTCGGCGTCGGCACCGCGGTGTCGCCGGCCGGGACGCAGCTGGGCGTCGTCCCCGGGATCCCCGTGTTCGGACTGCTGCCCGAGAACAGCTCGATCTGGATGCTGATCGTGGTCATCGTCCCCGTGGCCGCCGGTGCCTTCGCGGGCTGGGCGGTGCGGTCGCGCCTCGTGTGGGAGGGCACCCCGCTCGGCATGGTGCAGCGCGCCGTGATCGCCGGAGGCATCGCCGCCGTGACGGCAGGGATCGCCGCGCTCGCAGCCGTGTTCGCCCACGGTTCGATCGGACCTGGTCGGCTGTCGGACGCGGGTCCTTCCGTCGGCCCGTTCGCTCTCGCGCTCGGGGTGGAGGTCCTGATCGGAGCAGCGATCCTGCTGCTCTCCCCGCGCAACCGTGACGAGCTGGCCGAGGAGCGCACCGACCGCTGGCTGGCGGAGATGACCGAGCTCGAGCCGTTGCCGGAGACGCCCGCGCCCGCTTCCGACGTGCCGGTCCGCGAGGTCACGGCCTTCGATGACACGGCACCGCTCGACGATCTCCGCGGGTTCACCGCCCCGCCCGTCGACCCGGCCGACCGTCGCGACTGAACGGGCACCGTGGGCGCGACCGGCGGAGGGAGCATCGCGCGTCCCCCGCTAGACTGGGCGCGTGCTCACGGTCGCCGTTCTCATCTCGGGCACCGGCTCGAATCTTCGCGCCCTCCTCGAGGCCGCTCGTCATCCCGATTTCCCTGCCAGGGTGATCGTGGTCGGCGCCGACCGCGAAGCCGAAGGGCTCGCCCACGCCGAGGAGTTCGGCATCCCCAGCTTCACCGTGCCGTGGCATGAGCATGAGAGCCGCGAGGCCTGGGGCGAGGAGCTGGGCCGCCAGCTGGACGTCTGGAAACCCGACCTGGTCGTGCTCAGCGGTCTCATGCGCCTCCTGCCCGCGTCGCTGGTCGCCCGGTACTCGCCGCGCCTGATCAACACGCACCCCGCCTACCTGCCGGAGTTCCCCGGCGCGCACGGCGTGCGCGACGCGCTCGCCGCGGGCGTGACGCAGACGGGCGCGAGCGTGATCGTGGTGGACGACGGCGTCGACACCGGACCGATCCTCGCTCAGGAGCGCGTGCAGATCCGCGCCGACGACACCGAGCACTCCCTGCACGAGCGCATCAAGCCCGTCGAACGTCGACTCCTCATCGACGTGGTCCGAGGCATCGCCACCGGCGACGTCTCCCTGGACCCCGCACCCTGACCTTCCGCAACCGAACTCCATCCCGAAGCCCCCGCACGAAGGAGCCCATCATGGCCGGCCCCCGCCACGACCCCACGCTCTACCGCGATCGCGACGCCGTGCCGATCCGGCGCGCACTCGTCTCGGTGAGCGACAAGACCGACCTGCTCGTGCTGGCCGGCGCCCTCGCCGACGCCGGCGTGGAGATCGTCTCCACCGGTTCGACGGCTGCGACCATCCGCGACGCCGGATTCGCGGTCACCGACGTCGCTGCGGTCACCGGCGTCGCCGAGATGCTCGACGGACGGGTCAAGACGCTGCACCCCAAGATCCACGGCGGCCTGCTCGCCGACCTGCGCCTCGAGGACCACGAGCGTCAGCTCGCCGACCTCGACATCACGCCGTTCGAACTCGTGGTCGTGAACCTCTACCCGTTCGTCGAGACGGTCGCCTCCGGCGCCCAGGGCGACGACGTCGTCGAGCAGATCGACATCGGCGGACCGGCGATGGTGCGCGCCGCGGCGAAGAACCACGCCAACGTCGCCATCGTCGTCTCGCCGCAGTCCTACCCCGGCATCATCTCCGCGCTCGACGCCGGCGGCACCTCTCTCGCCCAGCGCCGTGAGCTGGCTGCCCGCGCCTTCGCGCACACGGCCGCGTACGACACGGCAGTCGCCTCCTGGTTCGCCGAGGGCACGCTGCAGGACGACGGCGACCTCCCCACTCACCTGACGATCCAGGCCGAGCGCCTCGCGACCCTCCGCTACGGCGAGAACTCGCACCAGCGCGGCGCGATCTACACCAGGGCCGGCGGCCACGGCATCGCCCAGGCGAGGCAGCTGCAGGGCAAGGAGATGTCGTACAACAACTACGTCGATGCCGACGCGGCTCTGCGCGCGGCCTACGACATGGTGAAGCCGGCCGTCGCGATCATCAAGCACGCCAACCCCTGTGGCATCGCGACCACGGCCCCGAACGCCCTCGACCCTATCGCCAGCGCGCACCTGCGCGCCCACGAGTGCGACCCGGTCTCGGCGTACGGCGGAGTGATCGCCGCGAACGGCACCGTGACGCTGAAGATGGCGGAGAACCTCAAGGACATCTTCACCGAGGTCATCGTCGCACCCTCGTTCGAGCCGGCTGCGCTCGAGGTGTTCAAGGCCAAGAAGAACCTGCGTCTGCTGCAGCTGCCCGAGGACTGGCAGCAGGAGCGGATGGATGTGCGTCTGGTCTCCGGGGGGCTCCTGCTGCAGGACGCCGACCGCTTCCCCGACGACATCGTCTCGGTCGCGAAGAACTGGGAGCTGGTCTCGGGGGAGCGCCCGAGCGACGAGGAGATGGAGAACCTCATCTTCGCGTGGAAGGCCTGCCGCGCCGTGAAGTCCAACGCGATCGTGCTCGCGAAGGACAACGCCACGGTCGGGGTCGGCATGGGCCAGGTCAACCGCGTGGACTCGTGCCGCCTCGCCGTGGAGCGAGCGGGCGATCGCGCGGCCGGATCCGTCGCCTCCTCCGACGCGTTCTTCCCGTTCGCGGACGGCGCGCAGGTGCTGATCGACGCCGGCGTGAAGGCGATCGTCCAGCCCGGTGGCTCCGTGCGCGACGAGGAAGTGATCGACGCTGCCCGCAAGGCCGGAGTCACGATGTTCTTCACCGGAGAGCGTCACTTCTTCCACTGAGCCGAGACCCCCGGTTTCCGTCGAGACCCCGGTGTGCAGACGTCCGCACGCCGGGGTCTCGTCGCGAGAGCGGGGTCTCGGCGAAGCGGCACCGCGATGTCCGATTTCCGCCAGTCGAGGTCGGTGGCGCGTGGCAGAGTGGGGGGATGAGCCTCCCCCTGGTCGACTTCGATGAGCGCTACCGTGCGATCAGCGCGCGCGACACCCGCTTCGACGGACAGTTCGTGACGGCCGTGCGCTCGACCGGAATCTACTGCCGACCGAGCTGCCCTGCGCGCACGCCGAAGCCCCAGAACGTCACCTTCTATCCCACCAGCGCGGCTGCCCACGAGGCCGGCTACCGCGCGTGCAAGCGCTGCCTTCCCGAAGCCGCGCCCGGGTCCCCGGCGTGGGACGTCCGCGGTGACGTCGCGGCGAGGGCGATGCGCCTCATCTCCGCCGGGGTGGTCGAACGCGAAGGCGTGCCCGGGCTCGCGGCGCGTCTCGGGTACTCGAGTCGACACCTGACCCGCCTGCTGTCCTCGGAGCTCGGCGCTGGACCGCTCGCGCTCGCCCGCGCCCACCGCGCGCACACCGCGCGGATGCTCCTCGTCGGCACCGACATGCCGATCTCCGACGTCGCGTTCTCCGCCGGATTCGCCAGCATCCGCCAGTGCAACGACACGATCCGCGAGGTGTTCGGCCTGACCCCCGGTGAGCTCAGGGCGCGTCGCCGGACCCCCGCTCTCGCGGTTCCCGGCTCGATCGACCTCGTGCTTCCCTATCGGGGGCCTCTCGATGCGAGCGGGATCTTCGCCTGGATGGATGCCCGTGCCGTCGCGGGCGTGGAGGAGGCGGGCCCGAGCTCGTTCTCGCGACACCTGCGGATGGCCGGCGGCCCCGCCTGGTTCGAGGTGCGACAGGACGAATCGTCGCGTCTGCACCTGCGGGCCCGCGTCGCCAGGCTCGGTGACCTCGCCCCGCTGGTCTCGACCGTGCGCCGCATCTTCGATCTCGATGCCGACCCGCTGGCGATCGAGGAGGCGCTGTCCGCGCATCCCGAGCTCGCACCGATCGTGGCCAGGACCCCCGGGATGCGCGTGCCGGGGTCTGCGGACCCGCACGAGATGCTCATCCGCGCCATGATCGGGCAGCAGATCACGGTGGTCGCAGCTCGCACGGCGCTCACGGCGCTCACCGCGGCGCTGGGGGAGCGCACCGAGGACGGACTCCTCTTCCCCACGATGGACGCGATCGCCGAACACGGGGCCGAGGTGCTCCGCGGTCCGGCCGCGCGGATCCGTGCCATCACCGGTGCTGCCGCCGCCCTCGCCGACGGCTCGCTGCCACTCACGGTGGGCGACGACGGCGCGGAGCAGCGGGCCCGGCTGCTGGCGATGCCGGGGATCGGCCCCTGGACCGCGGACTACGTGCGCATGCGGGTCCTCGGCGACCCCGACGTCCTGCTGCCGGGGGATGTCGCCCTCCGCGCCGGTGCCGCCGCCGTCGGACTCCCCGCCGAGGCGAAGCCGCTCACCGCCTGGGCGGAGCGCACGGCCCCGTGGCGCAGCTATCTGAGCGCCCACCTCTGGCGCGCCGCCCCGGTGCGTCCGGCCGGCCCTCGGCGAGCAGCATCGCCCTCGGCGCAGCACCCCATCGCAGACACGTCCACGAAGGAGAAGTCATGACCGCTCTCATCCAGACCATCGAGACCCCGGACGGGGCCTTCACGATCCTCGCCGACGACCGGCAGCGGGTGCTGGCATCCGGCTGGACCTCCGACGTCGAGGCGATCCTGGCGAGACTCTCGCCCGCCGTCCGTCCGGAGCATCTCGCGGACGGCGAGACCGAGGCGGCAGCGGCGACGCACGCGTACTACGCCGGTGACGTCACGGCGATCGACGCTGTCGCGGTGAAGCAGACCGGCACCGCGCTCCAGCTCGCGGGTTGGTCTGCGCTCCGCAGCATCGCGCCGGGAGAGCCGCTCACCTACACCGGCTTCGCGACTCGGCTCGGAAGCCCGACGGCGGTGCGCGCCGCCGCGTCCATCTGCGCGCGCAACGCACCGGCGCTGTTCGTGCCCTGTCACCGCGTGCTGCGCACGGACGGCAGCCTCGGGGGATTCGCCTGGGGTCTCGACGTCAAGGAGCGCCTCCTCGCCCGGGAGGCCGCCGCCCGCTGAGTCAGCCGCGCCGATGCGAGCCCAACGCTCGAATCGGGAATGAGTCTTGTGTTCAGCTGGTTCACAGCAATAGGCTGGTGGGCTGTCGCGCCAACCGGACGACATCGCCGAGCCCCTGAGGAGGACACCATGACCACGATCGCCACCGCGCGGATCGCAGCTCTCGGCTCGACCCCGGCGCGCCCGCTCTCCTAGAGCCACCCCGCCCCTTCTGCATCGGATGCCGGACCCTGTGGGTCCGCTCTCGCATCCGTCCCCTTCCGCAACCGCTGTCCATACGAAACTCGTCTGAGAGACATGTCCTCCTCGCCCTCCGTGCAGAATCCCTCCCCTTCATCGACCCTTTCCACTCCGGCCGCACTGTGGCGCCTGAAGCCCTTCGTGAAGCCGGTCATCTGGCGGCTCGCCGGCGGAGCAGCCAGCGCGCTCATCGCCGCCGTCATCGCCCTGATGATCCCGATCGTCCTCGAGCAGATCATCAGCGGCCCCGTCCGCTCCGGCGAGATCAGTGCGATCGTCTGGGGCGCGCTCGCCGTGTTCGCGCTCGCCCTCGGCGAGGCGCTCATGGTGTGGCTGCGTCGCCAGTTCGTGCTCAACCCGGCCACGCAGGTCGAGTACAGGATGCGCACCGAGCTGTACTCGCGGCTGCAGACGCTGCCGGTGTCCTTCCACGACCGGTGGGGGTCGGGACAGCTGCTCAGCCGCATGATGCAGGACATCGGCCTCATCCGCCGCTGGCTCGCGTTCGGCCTCGTGCTGCTGGTCGTCAACATCCTCACGATCATCATCGGCTCCGTGCTCCTGTTCCGGTGGCACTGGCTGCTCGGCACGATCTTCCTGGTCACGGCGATCCCGCTGTGGATCCGCGGCTACCTGTTCGAGAAGCGCTACGGTGCGCTCACCCGCCGTAGCCAGGATCAGGCCGGCGACCTCGCGACCAGCGTCGAGGAGAGTGTGCACGGCATCCGCGTGCTCAAGGCCTTCGGTCGCGGAAAGCACGCGCTCAGCCGCTTCAGCCGCCAGGCCGAGACGCTGCGCGAGACCGAGATGAGCAAGGCGGGCGCGATCGCGTCGATCTGGTTCTGGCTCGACCTCATGCCGCAGATCGCGTTCGGTCTGAGCCTGATGTCGGGCATCTGGCTGATCTCTCAGGGGCAGATCGACGAGGCGCAGCTGTTCGCCTTCTTCGCGATGGCCGTCGTGCTGCGGTGGCCCATCGAGTCGATCGGCTTCCTGTTCTCGTTCATGCTCGACGCCCGGACGGCCACGGACCGCGTGTTCGACATCTTCTCCGAGACCAACACCATCACCGACCCCGAGCACCCGGTGCACATCGAGAACCCGCGCGGAGAGCTCGCGTTCGAGAACGCGCACTTCCGCTACCAGGACGCCGGCTCCGGTGAGCGCGATCTGCTCGACGGCATCGACCTGGTGCTCCGCCCCGGCGAGACGATGGCCCTCGTGGGTCTGACCGGCAGCGGCAAGACGACGCTGACCACGCTGCCCACGCGTCTCTACGACGTCACGGGCGGCAGAGTCACGCTCGACGGCGTCGACGTGCGCGATCTCCCGCTGGCAGAGCTCCGCCAGCACATCGCCATGGCGTTCGAGGACGCGACGCTGTTCTCGGCGACCGTCCGGGAGAACGTGCTGCTCGGTCGCGCCGAGCTCGACGTGCACAGCGAGGAGGCCGAGCGCGTGCTCCGCGAAGCGCTCGACGTGGCCCAGGCCGGATTCGTGGACTCGCTGCCCGACGGCGTCGAGACCGTGATCGGCGAAGAGGGGCTCAGCCTCTCCGGTGGTCAGCGTCAGCGGCTCGCCCTCGCCCGTGCGGTCGCGGCGAAGCCGAAGGTCCTCGTGCTCGACGACCCGCTGTCGGCGCTCGACGTCGACACCGAGGCGCTGGTGGAGGAGGCGCTCCGCCACGTGCTCGCCGACACCACCGCCATGATCGTCGCGCATCGCCCGTCGACGGTCGCGCTCGCCGATCGCGTGGCCCTGCTCGAAGCCGGCCGTGTGACGGCGGTCGGGACGCACTCCGAGCTGCTGAAGACGAGCCGGCACTACCGTCACGTCATCTCCAGCCTGGAGGCGGAGGAGGCGGCGCGGACGGGAGCGATCCCGATCATCCGCGATGAGCAGGCCGAGATCGACGAAGAGGTCCGTGCGGGCCTCGGGATGCAGGCCGCCGACGAAGACCCGATCACCGAGAAGGAGGTGCAGCGATGAGCTCCGCCGTCACCGGAACCCAGAACGAGGACCGTTCCGAGTACACCCGCGAGGAGAGCAGGGAGATCCGTCGTCGGTCCCTCCGTCTGCTCGGATCCCTGGTCAGCCCGCTGAAGCCGCGGATCGTGCTCGCTGCCGTCGTCCTCGTCATCTCGACCGCACTGCAGGTGGCCGGACCGATCCTGATCAGCATCGGTCTCGACCGGGCGCTGCCTGCGGTGCTCGAGCGTGCCGACTGGATGCCGACGTTCATGATCGGAGGCATCTACCTGCTGGCCGGTGCGCTCGCGGCGGCCCTGATCGCGTGGTACGTCATCATCGCGGCCAAGCTCACCCAGGCGGTGCTGCTCGACCTGCGCAAGCGCATCTTCCTGCACACCCAGCGCCTGAGCCTGGAGTTCCACGAGTCGTACACGTCCGGCCGGATCATCTCGCGTCAGACCAGCGACCTCGACTCCATCAAGGAACTCCTCGACGGCGGCCTGAACGAGCTGGTCTCCGGTGTGCTGTTCGGTCTGTTCACGTTCATCGCGCTCTGCTTCTGGGACTGGCAGTCGGGGCTGATCCTCGCGATCGGCGGGGTGCCGCTCTTCTTCCTGATGCGGTGGTTCTACTCCCGATCGCAGCTCGTGTACCGCGAGTCCCGCGTCATCAGCGCCAAGGTCATCGTGCAGTTCGTGGAGACGATGACCGGCATCCGCGCCGTCAAGGCGTTCCGCAAGGAGCCCCGCAACGACAAGGCCTTCCAGGACATCGCGGGGGAGTACCGCGACGTGAACCGCCGCTCGATGCTGCTGTTCGGCACGTTCGAGCCCGGCCTGATGGGCGTCGCAGCGCTCGTGCTCGGCATCGTCGTGCTCTGGGGCGGCATCCGCGTCTCCGAGGGTGCGCTGACCGTCGGCGTGCTGCTGTCGGCCGTGCTGTACGTGCGCAACTTCTTCGCGCCGATGCAGGAGATCGCGATGTTCCTGAACTCCTACCAGTCGGCGACGGCCGCGCTGGAGAAGGTGTCCGGTGTGCTGGAGGAGGTGCCGACGGTTCCGGACCCCGAGAAGCCGGTCGACCTCTGGGAATCGCGTGGACACATCCGCTTCGACGAGGTGACGTTCGGGTACAACGGCGAGAAGACGATCCTCCCGAACTTCTCCCTCGACATCCCGGCGGGGCAGACGATCGCCCTGGTGGGGACGACCGGTGCGGGCAAGTCCACGCTGGCGAAGCTCATCTCTCGGTTCTACGACCCTTCCCAGGGGCGGGTGACGCTCGACGGCGTCGACCTGCGATCGCTGCACCCGAAGGACCTTCGGCGCGCGATCGTCATGGTCACCCAGGAGGCGTACCTGTTCAGCGGGACGGTCGCGGACAACATCGCGCTCGGCAAGCCGGATGCGACGCTCGACGAGATCAAGGCGGCGGCGCGAGCGGTGGGCGCCGACGGGTTCATCTCGTCGCTGCCCGATGGCTACGGCACCGATGTGAACAAGCGCGGAGGCCGGGTGTCGGCCGGTCAGCGGCAGCTCATCTCGTTCGCCAGGGCCTTCCTCGCCGACCCGTCGGTGCTGATCCTCGACGAGGCCACGGCCTCGCTGGACATCCCGTCCGAGCGGTTGATCCAGGATGCGCTGCAGACCCTGCTCAAGGACCGCACGGCGATCATCATCGCGCACCGCCTATCGACGGTCGCGATCGCCGACAGGGTGCTGGTGATGGAGCACGGCCGCATCATCGAGGACGACACCCCCGCCGCTCTCATCGGCGGTACCGGCAAGTTCGCCCAGCTGCATGCGGCCTGGCAGGAGACACTGGTCTGATGACGCCAGCTTCTTCCGGTCGCGATATGTCAGCCATCTGGCTCAGAATGGCTGACATATCGCGACCGGAAGTCGTCTCCGGCGTGGGTAGCATCGGTACATGGATCCCTTGCTGCTCGTCGCGGAGTGGTGGTGGATCGCGCCCACCGCAGCGGCTGCGGGAACGGCGGGTGCGCTCGGGCTCCGGAGGCGGAGCACCGTGAGCGGCCGACGCCTCGAGGTCGACGCGGCCCGTCACGACCTCCGGAACGCGCAGCGGGCCCTGGCCGAGCGTCGGATCGCGTTGAAGATCGCCCGCGCCGACCTGGCTCGCGTCACCGCGGAGCGGGCGGCCCAGCGCGCGACAGCCGAGCAGGTCGCCGCCGCCCGGCGGATCCTGCGGGAGCGGGAGCGCGACGCCAAGGCGATGTCGGCCGACGTGCGAGCGCGTCAGGTTCGGCTGAACGCCGCGCGGGCCGCGATCCCGTCCGCCTCCGAGCCCTCTCCGGTCGAGCGGCTCCAGGCCGCGCACGACGCCGTGACCGCACGCTGGATGCGCTACGAGACCGACCCCTCGTTGCAGATCGCCTACCCCGCCATGACGGATGTGAAGCGACCGGCGACGGCGGCGTACTTCCGTGCGGCCGGGCATGCTGCGGACATGCGCCGCGCGGCGACGGGACGCATCACCCCTGCCGACTTCGCCGCGTATCGCGATGCCGTGACCGAGCTGGAGCGCGCCTTCGAGGCCGCAGAGCACGAGGCGAAGGTGCACGCGGGGGAGGTGCCGACGACCCCCGCGTGGCAGGACACCGCGCAGGAGATGCTCAGCCGGTCGGCCGAGGCCATCGACCGCGCGGCGGGAGCGGCGGCCGCGGCACTCTCGTCGTGGACGAACCGCCGGAAGCCGCGCAACCCCGACGACCGACCCTGATCTCCGTCGGGGGCTGCGCGCTCACGCCTCGACGCTGCGGGTGCGGATGAGCTCCCGGTACCAGTGGCCCGAGTCCTTGACCGTGCGCTCGAGCGAGTCGAAGTCCACGCGGACGATGCCGAAGCGCTTGGCGTAGCCGTATCCCCATTCGAAGTTGTCGAGCAGCGACCACACGAAATACCCGCGCAGGTCGACGCCGCGCTCCAGGGCCCGATGGGCGGCGGTGAAGTGCCTGCGCAGATAGTCGGTCCGCTCGCGGTCGTGCACGGCGCCGTCCGGCGCGACCTCGTCGTCGAAGGCCGCGCCGTTCTCGGTCACCATGAGCGGCTGCTCCGGGAACTGCTCCGAGAGCGAGACGAGCAGCTCCTCGAGCCCCTCCGGAGCGATGTTCCATCCCATGGCGGTGTAGGGTCCCGGCTGCTCGACGAACTCGACCAGCCGGTCGCTGCCCGGCCAGGCGGTTCCGCCCGTGGCACCCTTATGGCCGTCGTTCTCCTGCTTCGGAGAGACGCCGTCCCACAGGCGCACGGTCGCCGTCGAGTAGTAGTTCACCCCGAGCACGTCGATCGGCTGCGCGATCGTGGCGAGGTCTCCCTCCCGCACGAAGCTCCAGTCCGACACCGACGCGGTGTCCTCGAGGAGGTCGGCGGGGTACTCCCCGCGCAGCATCGGACCGGTGAAGGCGCGGTTGGCGAGGGCGTCGATGCGGCGCATGGCCTCGGCCGCCCCGTCGCCCTGCCCGCGCAGTACGTGGAAGTTCAACGTGACGGAGTAGTCGGGATCCCCGGTCGAGGTGGCGCGGAGCGCCTGCACAGCCCGACCGTGCGCGAGGTTGAGGTGGTGCACCGCCGACAGCGCGGAGGCGGGCTCGTGGCGGCCTGGCGCGTGACCGCCTTGACCGTACCCGAGGTACGCGGAGCACCAGGGCTCGTTGAGCGTGGTCCAGGTGTGCACGCGGTCACCCAGCGCCGCGCCCATGACCTCGGCGTATCGCTCGAACGCATCCGTCGTGGCTCGGGAGGTCCAGCCGCCGGCGTCCTCCAGGTATTGCGGCAGGTCCCAGTGATACAGCGTCGCGACCGGACGGATGCCACGCTCGAGGAGCCCGTCGACGAGCCGGGAGTAGAAGTCCACCCCCGCCTGGTTCACCTCTCCGGTGGCGGTGGGGACGATACGCGGCCACGCGATCGAGAACCGGTAGGCCTGCAGCCCGAGCGCGGCCATCAGGTCGAGGTCCTCGTCGACGCGGTGATAGTGATCGCACGCGACGTCGCCGGTGTCGCCGTTCCACACCCGCCCCGGCGTCCTGCTGAACGTGTCCCAGATCGATGGGGTGCGTCCGTCCTCGGCCGCGGCGCCCTCGATCTGGTACGCGGCCGTGGCCGACCCGAACGTGAAGTCCTCCGGGAACACCAGGCCGGAGCCGCGGTAGTCGTCGCGGGGCGGGAAGAGGGTGGTCATGCCGTGATCTCCTCGAGGTCGATGGTGTGCTCCTCTGCGCGCCCGTCCGGGTTCGTCACGGTCACGACGGTGCTGCCGGAGCCACCGGGGAAGACGCGGAATCGGAGTCCCTCATGGTAGTCGTAGTCCGGGCGGTCGACGCGCGCTCCCCAGGGCAGGGCGGTGCCGGGGCGCACGTACAGCGGCAGCGAGTCGAATCCGTGGCGCTCACGCCGCCATCCGCCCCCGCTGACCGTCTCTCCGGTGAGGAGCGACGTCCAGGCCCCGGGCGGGAGGAAGAACTCGACCTCGCCGTCCTCCGTGAACACCGGGGCCACCAGCAGCGACGACCCGAGCATGTACTGCCGGTCCAGGTACGCGACCGCGGGGTCGTCCGGGAACTCCAGCACCATCGGCCGCAGCAGGGGAACGCCGGTCGCCGCCGCATCGAGCCCCTGCTGGAAGAGGTACGGCATCAGGCGCATCTTGAGGTGCGTGAACTGCCTCGTCACCTCCACGGCCTCCTCGTCGAACGCCCACGGCACCCGGTACGAGCTCGAGCCATGGAAGCGCGAGTGCGACCCGAGCAGTCCGAAAGCGGTCCAGCGCTTGAAGACCCCGGCATCGGGCGTGCCCTCGAAGCCGCCGATGTCGTGACTCCAGAAGGCGAAGCCGGAGAGGGCGAGCGACAGGCCGCCGCGCAGCGTCTCGGCCATCGACGTGTAGGTCGAGGTGGAGTCGCCTCCCCAGTGCACGGGCATGCTCTGTCCGCCGGCAGTCGCGGATCGGGCGAACACCACCGCATCGCCCTCCCCGCGCGTCTCGGTCAGCACCTCGTGCACCGCGCGGTTGTACAGGTCGGCGTAGAGGTTGTGCATGCGCTCCGGGTCGGCGCCGTCCGCCCACACCACGTCAGTGGGGATGCGCTCGCCGAAGTCGGTCTTGAAGCAGTCGACCCCCTGTGCGATGAGCCGACGCAGGTGGGACTGGTACCAGGCCGTCGCGTCGGGGTTCGTGAAGTCGACCAGTCCCATGCCGGCCTGCCACAGATCCCACTGCCACACCGAGCCGTCGGCGCGTCGCACGAGGAAGCCCTGATCGGCCGCCTCCCGGAACAGAGGGGAACGCTGGGCGATGTACGGATTGATCCAGACGCAGACCCGCAGGTCCTTGTCGTGCAGGCGGTCCAGCATCCCCTCCGGGTCCGGGAAGACCCGCGGATCCCATTCGAAGTCGCACCACTGGAACTCGCGCATCCAGAAGCAGTCGAAGTGGAAGACCGAGACGGGGAGCTCCCGCGTCGCCATCTCGTCGAGGAACGAGTTCACCGTCTCCTCGTCGTAGTCGGTCGTGAAGCTCGTCGAGAGCCACAGCCCGTATGACCACGCGGGCACGACCGGCGGGCGGCCGGTGAGCGCGGTGTAACGGCCGAGGACGTCCTTCGGCGTCGGCCCGGCGATCACGAAGTACTCCAGCACCTCGCCGGACACCGAGAACTGCACCCGCTCGACGGCCTCGGAGCCGATCTCGTACGACACGTGCCCCGGGTCGTTCACCAGCACGCCGTAGCCGCGGCTGGAGAGGTGGAACGGCACGTTCTTGTACGCCTGCTCGCTGGAGGTCCCGCCGTCGGCGTTCCACACCTCGACGGTCTGACCGTTCTTGACGAGGGGGCCGAAGCGCTCGCCGAGTCCGTAGATGTGCTCGCCCACGCCGAGGTCGAGCTGCTCGTGGACGAACGCGTCCGCGGCGGGGGTGCCGCCGCCCTGGCGCGCGTTGCTCACGATGCCGGGATCGACCTGCGCATCGGCGGCGAGGCGGATGTATCCCTGCGCCTTGTGTCCGCTGCCGGTCACCCGCCGCCCGTCGACCGCGAAGGAGAGATCCCACGGCGATCCGGGTGCGATCGTCGCCACGAGGGAGCCGGCGTCGAGGACGCCGCCGGTCTCCGACAGGGAGACCGATGCCGTACCTCGGCCGCCCCCGGGAAGGGTGAAGCCGCCGTGCCAGCGGCCGCCGGTGTGATGGGCGACGCGGACGCGGATCACGCCCTCGGCGGGCGAGGAGAGGGTGGTCGTCAGCACGGGCCGGTTGAGGGTGTCACCGCGTTTGGCGATGACCATCGTGGGGGCGGTGATGACCAGCCCTGGGCCGTCCGGGGTCGCGTCGGTCTCGGCGATGTCGTAGGCCTCCTGCGCGTACAGCGCCGTGACGCCGGGGCGCAGCTGCCAGAACCCGTCGGTGAACTTCATTACTTGACTGCTCCTGCCGTGATGCCCCGGGTGAGGGTGCGCTGGAAGATGAGGAAGAAGATGAGCGTCGGGATGATGCCCAGCAGGGCCGAGGCGCTCGTGGTGGTGACATCCATCAGCCGGTCGCCCTGCAGCACGCTGATCGCCACGGGAACGGTCTGATTCGCGTTCGAGGCGAGGAACGTCAGCGGGATGAGGAACTCGTTCCACGTCCAGATGAAGAAGAAGATGAGCAGGACCGAGAGCGTCGGTCGGCTGATCGGGAAGACCACCCGCCACAGGATCTGCCAGCGGCTCGCCCCGTCGAGGGACGCCGCCTCCAGCACCTCCTTCGGGAACGTGCCGTACACCGAGGACAGCAGGTAGGTGCCGAAGGCCGCCTGGATCACCGTGAACACGATGATGACCGACCACACGCTGTCGTACAGCCCGACCGACTTGAACATGTAGTACAGCGGGTAGAGCAGGGCCTCCTGCGGGAGCAGGTTCGCCAGCAGGAACAGCAGGACGATCCAGGAGCGGCCGCGCACTCGTCCGATGCCGATGGCGAACGCGTTCAGCATCGAGATCACCACGGCCAGCACGGCGACGATGCCGGAGATGAAGATCGAGTTCCAGACCTTCTCCGGGAAGTTCACCCGCTCCCAGAACTTCACGATCCCTCCGAAGTCGAGGGTCTCGGGGAGCGCGAGCGGTCCGGAGGTCGCGTAGTCCACGGGCGACTTGAACGAGTTCACGAGCACGAGGTAGAAGGGCGCGATCACGAGCAGCGCGCCGACGATGACGAGGGCGAGCAGCAGCCAGTCGATCCGACGCTTCTTGGTCATGCCGCCGCGCGGACGCGTCTTCGCGGGCTTTCCGGTGACGATGGCGGTGGTGGCGTGCATCACAGACCCGCCCTTTCCTTGCGCTCGAGCGAGTTCTGGACGCGGATGAACACGATCGACACGATCACCACGACGATGGTGAGGACGGTGGCGATCGTGGCGCCGTAGCCGACGTTCCGCTTCGTGAAGAACTCCTGGTACGCGTAGTACGCGGGCACCAGGGTGGCGCCGGCGGGACCACCGCGCGTGATGATGTAGACCGGCCCGAACACCTTGAGGGCGGCGATCGTGCAGGTCAGGGTGACGACGAAGATCTCCGGCCGGATGATGCTCATGGTGATCGCCGTGAAGCGCTGGAGCCAGTTCGCCCCGTCGAGCTCCGCCGCCTCGTAGAGCTCGGGGTCGACGCGCTGCAGCGCCGCCATGAACACCACGACCGGGTAGCCGAGCTGCACCCAGACCATGACGACCATCAGCACGATGAGCGCGGAAGGCATCTGGCCGAGCCAGTCGTAGGCGGGCAGGCCGAACCAGCCGAGGATCTGGTTGAGTGCCCCGTCCCCGCCGGGGCGCACGATCCAGCCGATGACGATGCCGGCGACGGCGATCGGGAGGATCTGCGGGAGGTAGTAGGTGGCACGCAGGAAGCTGCCGACCTTGCCGCCGAACTTGCGTCCGACGACGTCGAAGAGGAGGGCGGCGACGATGAGACCGACGATCGTGGGAACGACGACCATCGCGATGATCATCCACACCGAGTTCGTGAACGACGTCCAGAAGTCGCTGTCGGTGAGGATCTTCTGCCAGTTCTCGAGGCCGATGAACTCGGGGCTGCGCACGCCCCGCCATTTGGTGAACGTGAGGTACACGTTCCAGATGAGCGGGACGATCACGATGACGAGCAGCAGGACGAAGCCGGGGAGCAGATACATCCAGTAGGCGCCGGTCCCTCCGCGGCGCTGCGGGATCGACGGCTGTTCGGGCGGCAGCTTCGTGCGGCCCTCGCGGCGGGTGGCGAGTGACATGTTCATCTCCAGGGGGTGTGGGGGCGCACCGACGCGGTGCACCCCCACGGATCGATCAACGGAATTCCGCGGTGCCCTCGTCGTACTGCTCGCCGAGGTTGGCGTTGGTGGTCTCCACGTCCTGCACACCGGTGACCAGGCCCTGCAGCTCCTGCACGATCACGTCGTAGAAGCCGGGCGCGGGCCAGTCCGGGTAGAACGACAGGCCGTCGGCGTCGAGGACCCCGTTGAACGTGTCGATGAGCGCGGCGCTCTTCTCATCGGTGATGTCCGCGGTGTCGGCGGCGACGGGCAGGCCGCCGTTGTTGCCGATGATCGCCTGGATCTCCGGGCGCATCGTGATGTCGATGAACTCGTAGGCCAGCTCCTTGTTCGCGGCGTTCTCCGGCACGACCCAGAGGTTGCCCGAGGAGCCGAGGGAGAGGTCGGCGCCGGGGAAGGCGGTCATGCTCCAGTCGAACCCGGTCGCCTCCGCCACGAACCGGCCGAACCACCAGGAGCCGGACACGAAGATCGGCGATGTGCCGTTGATGAACGAGACACCCGCGTCCTCGGCCTTCACCGAGGAGACGTCGGAGGCGATGTAGCCCTTGTCGACGTAATCCTTCAGCGTCTCCGTGGCGGACGTGACCTCGGGGCCCTGCCAGTCGACCTCTCCGTCGTAGAGCTGGTACGCGTCGACGAAGCTGCGATCGCCCTCCAGGAGCGCGAGCTGGTACCAGAGCTGACCGAGGGGGTACTCGGCGCCGGCTTCGGCCAGCGGCGTGACGCCCTTCGCGACGAAGGCGTCGAGCACGTCGACGAACTCCTCGTACGTGGTCGGGATCTCGAGTCCGGCTGCGGCGAACGCGTCTTCGTTGTAGTAGACGCCGACGAACTCCCCGTAGTTCGGCACGCCGAACCAGGTGTCACCGCCCATGACGCCGTCCTCGGAGTACTTCGCCGTGGTTTGCAGGGACGGGGCGAGCTTGTCGTCCCAGCCGTATTCCTCGACGGCGTCGGAGATGTCGGAGATCAGACCGGTCGACGCGAGGAATCCTGCCGTGGCGTTTCCCTTGTTGAACTCCATCAGGTCGGGGGCGGCGTCCGTGTCGAGCACCTGGCTCGCGGTCTTCTGGATCTGCTCGAAGGACTTCTCCTCGAACTCGACGGTCGCTCCGGTCTCCTTCTCGAAGACACGGATGGCTTCGTCCCATGCCTTGCCCATCGCACTGTCGGAACTCTCGTAGTGCCAGAGCTTGAGCGTCTGACCGTCGCCGCCGTCGTCGCCCGAGCCGGCTGTACAGCCGCTCAGGGCGATGCCCGTCGCCGTGATCGCGGCCATCAGGGCCAGCGCCTTCATCCTGCGGTTGCTGCGTGCCATCGTCGGCACTCCTTTCTCGGTGGCCCAAGGGCCGGACACTTCGTCGGGTCGGATATTCAGTTGTGGGGAGCGATCATCGAAGCGTTTCGACCTTGCTCGTGCGGAAGTGGCTCCGTCGCATGCCGTCAGCCCCGGGCGACGGAGCCGGCGGAGCGGTATTCGGGAGGGATGAGGTGGATCTCGGGCGTCGCGGCTCCCTCGTCGAGGCGACGGACCGCCAGTTCGACGGCGAGGTCGCAGGACTGCTGCGGCACCAGGGGGATGGTGTCCAGAGGCGCTCGCAGCGATGACGTGTCGAACGAGGCGGCGGCGGAGACGACGGAGACGTCTTCGCCGACCACCAGGCCGTGCTCCTCGAGGGTCCCGAGCAGCAGTTCGTGCACGTCGTCCGCCGCGTGCACGACGAACGCGCGGTCGCCGCGGTCGAGAGCCGAGGCGATGGCGGTCCGCACCGTGGACGGTTCCGTGACGGTGGCGCCGGATGCCGCCCGGTCGAGGACGACCTCGCGCTCGGCGGCGGCGTCCTGCGCTCCGCGCAGCAGCCGGCGTGGGAAGTTCGATCGGCGGTAGGCGGCCTCGGTCTGACCGAGCAGCGTGATGCGGCGATGCCCGGCATCCGCGAGGCGGCCGACGGCGAGCCGGCCGGCGGCCTCGAAGTCGAGGTCGACGCAGGTGAGGCCCTGGTGGTCGTCGGGGACGCCGATGAAGACGGTCGGCGTGCCGACGGCGCGCGCGATCACGGCGCGCTCATCGTCGGGGGCCACGTCGAGCACGAGGATCGCGTCCACGAGGTTGCTCGCGGCGACCCGGTTCATGCCCTCGGATGCCTGCTCGTCGGTGAGGAGCAGGATGTCGTAGCCCTGACGCCGCGCCGCCACGGAGGCGGCCAGCACGAACGCCATGTGCGTGGGGGCGTGCGTGTCCGCGCGCAGCGGCTCGGTGAGGGCGAAGATGTGCGTGCGTCGTCCGGCCAGCATCCGCGCGCCGGCGTCGGGCTCGTAGCCGAGTTCCCTGACCGCGCCCTCGATGCGCTGCCGGGTCTTCTCCGAGACCGGGCGCTTGCCGCTGAGGGCGTACGAGACCGTGCTGATCGACACGCCGGCGGCGCGGGCCACCTCATGGATCGTCGTCATCGGGACTCCATCGTCATCCTGCGGGAAGTGATCGTCGAAGCGCTTCGCTTGCGCTGCTGAAGCGATAGTAGACAGACCGGACAGCCGAGCGCAAGGCTTTTGTGGTTTTCGCCAACAAATAGCAGGGGTGTCGTGGGAGCGCTCCCCGTCGAGGGTGAAGGCGACGAGGTCTCGATGGGGGAGGGGATTCGAGACCCCGCCGCCGGTCTCAGGAGGGGACGCGGATCTCGGCGATGACCTCGCCGTAGGCCGTCTCCCCGACGGGGGTGAAGCCGACGCGACGGAAGAAGGCCTCCGGGCCGTCCTCGCCGGCCTCGTAGATCACGTTGACGTGGTCGACGCCGCGGTGGCGCGCTTCGTCGATGAGGTTCTCGACGGCGAAGCGGCCGATGCCGCGACCCTGGTCGTCCGCGTCGACGTTGATGCGCCACAGCACGGAGCGGAAGTGCTCCTCCGGAGCCTCATCGTCGAAGTTCGCGCTCACGAAGCCGACGACCTCGTTGCGGTCGAGGATCACCCGCTGCCAGGACGTCTGAGGGTTGATGACCGTGGCCGCGATCCCGTACGAGACGGGAGCGAGGAACTGCTCCTGTCCGGGCTTGAGCGACAGGTTGTTCACGGCGACGATCGTCGCAGCGGAGAGTTCGACCATGCGCAGTTCGGACATGACCCCAGGCTAACCCCTCCGGGGTGGCCGGACACGTTTCCGGCGAACATTTCACCTCGGCTGCCTCGGCAACATGCTCCGACGGCTGCCGCTGCCGCTGTCGGGCCACGGGGGCGGAGCCCGCTCAGGTATCTTGGTATCGAGACAAATCGCCCCGTGAACGGAGAACCTCCCGGTGACCGACGACGCCATCATCTACACGCACACAGACGAGGCTCCGGCGCTCGCCACCGCCTCGTTCCTGCCGATCATCCAGGCCTACACCGGCCAGGCGGGCATCGAGGTCGAGACCCGCGACATCTCGCTCGCCGGCCGCATCCTCGCCGCCTTCCCGCAGAAGCTCACGCCGGAGCAGCAGGTCGGCGACGCGCTCGCCGAGCTCGGCGGGCTCGCCACGCTCCCCGAGGCGAACATCATCAAGCTGCCGAACATCTCGGCATCCATCCCGCAGCTCAAGGGCGCGATCGCCGAGCTTCAGGCTCAGGGCTACGACATCCCCGACTTCCCGGACGAGCCGACGTCCCTCGAGGAGAAGGACGTGCGCGCCCGCTACGACCGCATCAAGGGCTCCGCCGTGAACCCCGTCCTGCGCGAAGGCAACAGCGACCGTCGCGCTCCGCTCGCGGTGAAGAACTACGCCAAGAAGCACCCGCACCGCAACAAGCCGTTCGCCGAGGGCTCGAAGACCCGCGTCGCCACGCTCGGCCACGACGACTTCAAGCACAACGAGCGTTCCTGGGTCGCGGCCCACGACGACGTGCTGTCGTTCCGGCACACGGCCGAGGACGGCACCGTCACGGTCCTCAAGGAGGGCCTCAAGGTCCTCCCGCGGGAGATCATCGACGCCACGTTCCTCTCCGCGAAGGAGCTCGACGCGTTCCTCGCCGACACGCTCGCGGAGGCCAAGACCGACGACGTGCTCTACTCGGTGCACCTCAAGGCCACCATGATGAAGGTCAGCGACCCGATCATCTTCGGCCACGTGGTGAAGGCGTTCTTCAAGGACGTCTTCGACCAGTACGGCACGCACCTCGCCGAGGCCGGGCTCAGCGCGAACGATGGCCTCGGCTCGATCCTCGCGGGCCTGGCGAACGTCACCGGCGGCGACGAGATCGCCGCGGCGTTCGACAAGGCCATCGCCGAAGGGCCGCGCCTGTCGTACGTGAACTCCGACAAGGGCATCACGAACCTCCACGTTCCGAGCGATGTCATCGTCGACGCCTCCATGCCGGCGCTCGTCCGCAACGGCGGCAAGCTGTGGGGCAAGGACGGCGAGGAGGCAGACACCCTGGCCGTCATCCCCGACTCGTCCTACGCGAGCGTCTACCAGGCCGTGATCGACGATGTGATCGCGAACGGCCCGCTCGACCCCGCCACGATCGGCACCGTGCCGAACGTCGGCCTCATGGCGCAGGCCGCCGAGGAGTACGGCAGCCACGACAAGACCTTCGAGATCGCGGCAGACGGCATCGTCCAGGTGCTCGACAGCGAGGGCACCGTGCTCATCGAGCACACCGTGGGCAAGGGCGACATCTGGCGCGCGACGCAGACCAAGCACATCCCCGTGATGGACTGGGTGAAGCTCGCGGTGTCCCGCGCCCGCGCGACCGGAGTGCCGGCCGTGTTCTGGCTCGACGCGAACCGCTCGCACGACGCGCAGATCATCGCCAAGGTGCACCAGGGGCTCGCGACGCTCGACACCAAGGGCCTCACCATCACGATCCTGGCGCCGGAGGAGGCCACGCGGTACACGCTGGCGCGCATGCGCCACGGCCTCGACACCATCTCGGTGACCGGCAACGTGCTGCGCGACTACCTCACCGACCTGTTCCCGATCCTCGAGGTCGGCACGAGCGCCAAGATGCTCTCGATCGTGCCGCTGCTCGCCGGTGGTGGACTCTTCGAGACGGGTGCCGGCGGCTCCGCCCCGAAGCACGTGCAGCAGCTGGTCGAGCAGAACTACCTCCGCTGGGACTCGCTGGGCGAGTTCTTCGCGCTGGCGGCTTCGCTCGAGCACTTCGCCGACCGCACGGGCAACGAGAAGGCCCGCGTCCTGGCGGCGACGCTCGACGCCGCGACCGGAACGTTCCTCGAGGAGGACCGCTCGCCCGGCCGTGCGCTCGGCACGATCGACAACCGCGGCAGCCACTTCTACCTCGGCCTGTACTGGGCGCAGGAGCTGGCGAAGCAGACGAAGGACGCGGAGCTCGCCGCGGCCTTCGCGCCCGTCGCCGAGAAGCTCGCCGCGAACGAGGAGGCCATCGTCTCCGAGCTCAACGCCGTGCAGGGCGCCCCGGTGGAGATCGGCGGCTACTACCGTCCGGACGAGAAGCTCGTGGCCGCGGTCATGCGCCCGTCCACGACGCTGAACGGCATCGTCGACGCCCTGCGCTGAGACGAAGGAAGGGGGCGGATGCTGCGGCATCCGCCCCCTTCTGCTGTCCCTGCCCCGTTCCCCCGTACTCGGCACAACTTCGGAGATCGGACCCGACACGCCGGTCGACGGCAGCGGGATCTCGGCGTGTCGCGCCGGGACTCCGAAGTTGTGTCGACGGACCGGGAGTGCGCGGCGTCCACCGACAGGGGCCGGGGCCGGGGACGGGGACGGGGACGGGGCCGGGGTCAGTTGTAGACGGAGACCTCGAGGCCGACGGGCGACCAGTCGTAGACGTACTTGGCGAGGTCGATCGGCAGGTTGACGCAGCCGTGGCTCATCCGGTTGCCGAAGTTGTTGTGCCAGTAAGTGCCGTGGAAGCCGATGTTCGGGGCGAACCACGTGATCCAGGGCACATCCTCCGTGCAGTACGGAGCACCCTCGTAGCAGCCCATGTCCTGCATCGACGTGTGTGCGAAGACCTTGAAGTTGCCGGTCGGCGTCGGCGTGCCCGGAAGGCCGGTGGACACCGCCCACGACTTCACGACCTCGTTGTTCTCGAACAGGTACGCCCGCTGCGAGCTGAGGTTGATCTCGATGCGGCGGAAGAGGTTCACGCTCTCGAAGGGGGTCTCGCTCACCGACAGCGCGAAGACGCCGTCGCCCGCGGCGAGCTGCTGGGCGAACTGGTCCGCGACTCCTGAGGTGTCTCCGACCGTGCGCCCTGCCACACCCTCCCGCTCGGCACGCAGGACGTTCCCGGCGGAGTCGACGATGTTGGTCGCGTTGACCGGCGCCCGATCCACGAGGGAGGGGAGCGTGTCGACGGTGGCCTGGATCGCCTGCGGGTCGGCCTCGATGCGCAGCTGGCCGTCCTGGTCGACGACCGTCAGCCAGGAGGCGGCGACCTCGGGGGCGACGGGAACGGTGCGCTCCTCGCCGACGTAGAAGCCGATCGTCCCGAGCATCGAGTTCAGCTCGGTGGCCGTCGCGGTGGCGTCGTCGTCGGTGACAGCGGGGGTCGCCTGCGCGGGATCGCCCGAGTACTCGAGCGAGGTGCGACCCGCGGCGATCGCATCCACGAAGGCTCCGGTGAGGTCGGCGACGTCGATCCCGGTGCCGTTCTCAGACGGGGTGATGACATAGGTGCCGCTCGCGGCGTCGAAGGCGACGCCCGCGTCGACCGGGTCTTCGAAGCTCACGGGCACGGCACCGCGCAGAGCGGCGGATGCCGTGTCGGGGTCGAGGACGATGTCGGCGGAGACGGGGTCGCCCATCCATGCGCCGAGATTCCACATCGGGTGCTCGGCGAAGGCGGTGTCCGCGAGTGCTGCCGCGTCGACGGTGGCGCCCAGGTCGGCACCGGTGAGCACCGCGCCGTCTCCGGCGCCGGTGAGGGTGACCTCGGTGTCGGCGACGTGCGAGGCGATGGCCTCGGCCGCGGCTCCCGGAGTCATCCACCCCACCGGGATTCCGGCGACGGTCGTGCCGGGCGCGATGAGGATCATGGACGCGGCGCCGGCACCCAGAACGACGGCACCGACACCGAGGCCGATCCAGAGTCCGAGCCGGCGCTTCTTGGGAGCGGGTTCGATGGGCGCCCAGGCCAGCGGCTGCTCGCCCGTGGTGGGCGGCTCTGCCGCTGTGCGGGCGTCCGACGGCGTGAGCACCGCAGTGGGTGCGGAGTCGTCGCCGTGCGCCCCGGCTGTTGCGCCCGGCGCGGAAATCAGATCGGTCACGAACTTCACCCCCCGGCTCTCAAACGTGTCCTGACGTCCAATGGTACGGGATGGCAGGTAACGGGGAGGCAACGGTCGTGATACGGTGCCGCCCCGCGCCCTTCGGATCAGTCGACGATGGCGATGCCGTCGATCTCGACCAGCATCTCCTCGCGGGGGAGGCCGGTGAACACGGTGGTGCGCGACGGCAGCACGCCGCTGGTGGTGTGCGCGGTCACGAAGGCGCCGTACGCCTCGTTCATGATCGGGAAGTCCTCGCGCTTGGTGAGGTAGACGCGGAGCATCACGACGTCGTCGAAGGTGGCGCCGGATGCTTCGACGATCGCCTTCACGTTCTCCAGCGTGCGGGTGGTCTGTGCCGCGACGTCCCCGGGGAACAGGTACTCGTTCGTCGTCGGGTCGACGGGGCCCTGGCCGGACACCTGCACGAAGGGGCCCTTGCGGATCCCCTGCGAGAAGGTGTGGGCGGGTGCGGGGGCGGCGTCGGTGGAAACTCGGATCTTCGCGGTCATGCTGTCAGCCTAGTAGCCTTGTTAGATGCCTCTACAAATTCCGGATCCCGTTCTCGGCGCCTGGACGAAGGGCTTCCCGGCGCGTGCCGCAGGGCTCCGTCTCTCGGAGGTCCCCGATGCCGGCCTGCGCCTCTCCGACCTGGTGACTCCGGTGCTCACCGTCCACGCCGACGCGCTGTCGCACAACGAGGACACGGTCTTCGCCTGGGCGCGGGAGCAGGGCGTGCTGCTGGCGCCGCACGGCAAGACCACCATGGCTCCGGCGCTGTGGCAGCGACTGCTCGACGCGGGGGCGTGGGGGATCTCGGTCGCGACCCCCTGGCAGGCCGAGGTCGCCGTCGACGCGGGTGTGGCCACGGTGCTGATCGCCAACGCGGTCACGGATGCCGCGGCCGTGCGCCGACTCGCGCAGCTGCTCGCTGCGGATGACGGGCTGCGCGTGCTGTGCTGGGCGGACTCGCTCGCCGGCGTCGCGATCCTGGCCGAGGCCACGCGCGACGCCGTCCGCCCGCTGGACGTGCTGGTCGAGCTCGGGGGAGCGCACGGGCGCACCGGCGCCAGGACCGTGGCGGAGGGCGAGCGCATCGGACAGGCGATCGCGGCGGCCCCGGGGCTGCGTCTCGCCGGCGTGGCGGGCTACGAGGGGCCCTTCGGGCCGGACCGCAGCGCGGAATCCGTCGCCGCGGTCGATGCGTACCTGCGGACCCTCGTCGAGCTGCACGAGAAGCTCGCATACCCGGACGGTGTCCGGCCGGTACTCAGTGCCGGCGGCAGCTCCTTCCCCGATCGGGCGGCAGCGGTGCTCGCACCGTCCGGCGAGGACGCGGATGTGGTGCTTCGGTCCGGCGCCTTCCAGATCCACGACGACGGCTTCTACTCCCGCATGTCGCCCTTCGGGCCGCTGACCGGCACCGCGCCCCTGCGGTCCGGCATGCATGCCTGGGCGCGCGTGGTGTCGCAGCCGGAGGACGGACTCGCGCTGCTCGATGCCGGACGACGCGATGTCCCGTTCGATCTCGACCTGCCCATTCCGCAGTCCGTCGCGGGTGAGATCACCGCGCTCAACGATCAGCACGCGTTCCTGAGGCTCGCGGACGGCGCGACCGTCGGTGTCGGCGAGGTGGTGCGCCTCGGCCTGTCCCACCCGTGCACGGCCTTCGACAAGTGGCGGGTGGTCGCGGTCCTCGACGATCCTGACGCCGCGGATCCCCGCGTGATCGGGGCTGTCGCGACATGCTTCTGAGCGCGGAGAAGGCCACGGCCGGGCTGGTGCGGGTGTACCGCGGGGCCACAATCGTGGACGGCACAGGGGCGCCGCGGTTCGTCGGCGACGTCGCCGTGGAGGGAGCGCGGATCGTCGCGGTGCTGCCGCACGGATCACGGGACGACCTCGAGCTGCCCGACGGCGCGATCGAGACCGACGCGACGGGCCTGTTCCTGGCGCCGGGCTTCATCGACATGCACGCGCACAGTGAGCTGGCGGTGCTGAGCGGGACCGCGCACGACGCCAAGATCCGGCAGGGCGTCACCACCGAGGTGCTCGGTCAGGACGGTCTCGGCTATGCGCCGCTCGACGATGCCACTGCGGCCGTCATCCCGGCGCAGATCGCGGGATGGAACGGCATGCCGGCGCAGGTGCCGTGGCGCACCATGGAGGACCTGCTCGCAGCGATCGACGCGGCTGCCGTGGCGAACGCCGCCGTGCTGGTGCCGCAGGGCAACCTGCGGATGATGGTCATCGGTCACGAGAACCGCCCCGCCACGACGGACGAGCTCGCCGAGATGGCGGATCTGCTGGGTCGAGCGCTCGATGCCGGCGCCTTCGGGATGTCGAGCGGCCTGACCTACACGCCCGGGATGTACGCCGACACGGCCGAACTCGAGGCGCTGTGCCGCGTCGTGGCGGAGCGCGGAGGCTACTGGGCTCCGCACACCCGCAGCTACGGCGGGGGAGCGCTCGACGCCTACCGGGAGGCGCTGGACATCGGTCGGCGCACCGGATGCCCCGTGCATCTCACGCACGCCACGATGAACTTCGCCCCGAACCGCGGTCGCGCCGATGAGCTCCTGGCGCTGATCGACGAGGCCATCGCGGACGGCGTCGACGTCACGCTCGACACGTATCCCTACCTGCCGGGCGCCACGACGCTGTCGGCCCTCCTGCCCAGCCGGCTCGCCGCGACGGGCGACCTGCTGCGAGCCGTCGCCGCGCTCGATGCGGACGGGCGAGAGGCCCTGCGCGTCGAGCTCGAGGAGATCGGCTGCGACGGGTTCCACGGCGAGAAGGCCGACTGGACCCAGATCCAGATCTCCGGCACGGCGAATCCCGCGCTCGCCGACCTCGTCGGACGCACGGTCGCCGAGATCGCCGAGACGAGCGGGCGGCGTGCCGTGGACGTGGTGCTCGACACGGTCATCGCGGACGCGGGGGCCACCGGGATCCTGATGCACATCGGGGATGAGCAGAACGTCCAGGCGATCATGCGCCACCCGCAGCACGCGGGCGGGAGCGACGGCATCCTGATCGGAGCGCGACCGCACCCCCGCGGCCGCGGCACCTTCCCGCGCTACCTCGGCCACTACGTGCGGGAGCGGGGGATCCTCACATGGGAGGAGGCCGTGCGCCACCTCGCCGGCACCCCTGCCCGCCGTCTCGGGCTCGACCGCGGGGACGCCCCGCGAGGCGTCATCCGCCGGGGCGCGACGGCGGACCTGGTGCTGTTCGATCCGGAGACCGTCGCCGCGGGCGCGACCTTCGATGACCCGTTCGCCGCCCCGGAGGGCATCGTGGAGGTGCTGGTCGGGGGCGTTCCCGTCGTCGCGGACGGGCGACCGACAGGACGCGCGGCCGGGCGAGCGCTGCGGATGCCGCCGCCCGCGCATCGGGCGACCGTTCCCCGCATCGATGCGCAGATCGACCCGGCGGCGCCCTGCTTCCCGTGGTCGCCTTCGACGCCCGTCGTCGGTCCGTCCGAACTCGCGGCGTCGGTGATGCGGCTGCGCCGCGACGGGCATGACGAGTCGCAGCCGCCGATCCGTCTCGTCGTCGACGAATCGCTCGGGGCCGACGCGGCGGCCGCGGGCCGCATCGCGGAGGAGGCCTTCCGCGTGACGGTGACGTCGTCCGGGGTCGAGGTCCGCGGCGCGAGCCCTGTGGGCGTGTACCGCGGCGCCACCGTGCTGCGGCAGCTCCGCGACCCGCATGCGTCGACGGCTCTGATCCCTGCCGGGGTCTGGGAAGGCGCACCCGCCTACACCTGGCGCGGGACGATGCTCGACGTGGCGAGGCACTTCCGAACGGCGGACGAGGTGCGTCGGCTGATCGACCTGCTCGCCGACCACCAGCTCAACATCCTGCACCTGCATCTCACCGACGATCAGGGCTGGCGGTTCGAGGTGCCCGGGTACCCGCGGCTCACAGAGGTCGGTGCACGTCGGGAGGCGACGCAGCTCGGCCACGGGCCCCTGGCGACCGTCGAGCCGGGCGTCCACGAGGGCTTCTACACGACAGCCGAGCTGCGCGACCTGGTCGCCTACGCGCGCGAGCGCTTCGTGACGCTCGTGCCGGAGGTCGAGCTGCCCGGGCACATCCAGGCGGCGCTGGCCGCCTATCCGGAGCTGGGCAACCTCGACGTCGGTGAGCCGGCGTCCTCGGCGTGGGAGCGCTTCGGGGTGAATCCTCGCACCCTCGCGCCGACGGAGGCCTCGCTGGCCTTCGGGCGGGCCGCGATCGACGCCCTGTGCGACGTCTTCGATGCGGAGTGGATCGGCATCGGCGGCGATGAGGTCCCCGTCACCGAGTGGGAGCAGAGCGCCGCGGCGCGCGAGCGGATGCGCGTGCTCGGCCTGGCGACGCCGCACGACGTGCAGCCGTGGTTCACGGCGCACTTCGTCGCGCACGTCCGCGCTCGCGGGCGGACGGCGCTCGCATGGGACGAGGTCCTCGAAGGGGATGTGCCGGACGGCGTGCGGATCCTCGCCTGGCGCGGACCCGTCGCGATGCGCGAGGCTCTGCGCCGCGGCATCGACGTCGTCGCGTGCCCCGACCTCGAGGTGTACCTCGACTACCCGCAGTCGGAGTCCGAGGAGGAGCCGATCAGGGTCGGACCGCCGCTGAGCATCGAACGCGCCTACACGCTGCGCGTCGAGGACGGAGCGGTCGGTGGCCAGGCGAACGTGTGGAGCGAGCACCTGCCGACCAGGGATCGCGTCGACTTCGCGCTGTTCCCCCGACTCGCGGCGATCGCCGAGCGGCTCTGGGACGGGGGTGAGCCGGGTCCTTTCCCGGACTTCGCGCGGCGGCTGCCGACGCACCTGCGCCGCCTCGACGCGGCAGGGGTGCGGTATCGTCCCTTGGACGGGCCTGCACCCGATCAGCGCCGTCCTGGGGTGCCGGGGAAGCCGCTCACGGTCGAGGCGCGGGAGACGATCGTGGCGGGCCTGGTGGCGCGACTCATCGCACGCTCGACGACCGTCGACGGCGGCGATCGAAAGTAATGTAACGTTTCGGTAACCCTCCTCGCGCGTGCGCGAGCTGAGGTTGCGCAAATTTTGTTCGTAAGGTCTACTAACAAACATGTCCGTTTCGGATGATCAGCGTCCCACATCGACGTCGGAGTACGTCGGTGCGAACGCGCACGCCTTCGGCCCAGGGCGCCACCTGCGCTCGCGATCCAAGGTCCTGCCAGAGCACGCCCGCGGACACAACCGCGCGCTGGTGCTGCAGACGCTGTACCACGCCGGAGCGATGAGTCGCGCGGACCTCTCCCGCGAGACCGGTCTGACGCGGGTGACGATCTCGGATCTCGTCGCCGAGTTCATCGCCGACGGCATCGTGATCGAGATGGGCGTCCGCGAAGCCGTCGGCCCTGGAAAGCCCCCGATCCTCATCGACATCGACCGCTTCGGGCATCAGATCGTCGGCCTCGACCTCTCCGGTCCCAACGCCTTCACGGGCGCTGTGCTGAGCCTGGACGGAGACGTCCTCGAGCGGCGCGAGGTGGCTCGTCCGGAATCCCCGGACGGCGAGGCCGCCTACGCGGCGCTGCGGGAGCTGGCGCAGAGCCTGGTCGAGGCATCCACGCAGCCCCTGCTGGGAGTCGGGATCGGCACCCCCGGCGTCGTCCGGCCTGACGGCGTCGTGCTCAGCTCGCCCAACCTCGGATGGACGAACTTCCCGCTGGAGGCGAAGCTCGGTGTGGATCTGGACCTGCCGGTGCTCGCGCGCAACGACGCCAACGCCGCGGTGCTCGCCGAATACACCTTCGGCGAGGCCAAGGCCGACTTCATGCTGATCAAGATCGGCCGCGGCGTGGGAGCCGGACTCATCACCGGCAGCCAGCCGCTGCTGGGCAGTCGCTTCGCCGCGGGCGAGATCGGCCACGTCGTGGTCGGAACCGACGGCGGACCGCGCTGCGCCTGCGGCAAGGACGGGTGCCTGGAGGCCTGGCTCAGCGTCAGCCGTCTGCGCACGGCGCTGGCCGCGGAGCCCGAGGCGCGCGACGAGATCCTCCGGGACGCCGGCACCCGCATGGCGATCGCCGTCGCTCCGATCGTGGCGGCCCTCGACCTGTCCGAGGTCGTGCTGTCGGGTCCGGCCGACCTGCTCGACGGCATCCTCATCGACGCCGCGATCGAGACCCTCCACGCACGCACGCTCGAGGGAGTCTTCGAAGACGTCAGCGTGCGTCGGACGCATCAGGAGGACATCGTGCTGCGCGGCGCCGCCGTCATGGTGCTCTCCGGGCAGCTGGGTGTGTCGTGACGCGCGTCATCGCCCCCGCCGCCACGGTGGGGAACGGCATCCGATGACGGATGCAGGAATGGCCGACCCCTCCGGTCGGCGTCTTCGCGTGGGCCTGGACGTCGGCGGCACCAAGATCGACGCCGTGGCCGTCGACGCGTCCGGCGACATCCGCGGACGCCTCCGCCGGGCGACCGGTTGGGGCGACGACGCCGTGGTCGAGAGCATCGCCTCGGCGGTGACCGCCCTCGCGGAGGAGAGCGGATTCGCCCTCGCCGACGTGGGCTCGGTCGGCATCGGCATCCCCGGTCTCGTCGACGTGGACGCCGGTCGGGTGGATCACGCCGTCAATCTCGGCGTCCAGTCCCTCGATCTCGCGACGCGCGCGGAGCAGACGCTCGGCGTCCCGTTCCGGGTGGAGAACGACGTGAAGGCGGCCGCTCTCGGCGCCGCCGCGCTGAGCGGTGTCGCCGGCTCGATGGCCTATCTGAACCTCGGGACGGGTGTCGCAGCGGGCATCGTGATCGACGGACGCATCTGGCGCGGTGCGCGGGGGACCGCGGGTGAGGTCGGACACCTCTCCGTCGACCCGCGCGGACGGCTCTGCGGCTGCGGGCAGCGCGGATGCGTCGAGACGTTCTGCGGCGGCGGTGCCCTGGCGAAGGCCTGGGGACGCCCGGGTGCCCTGCCGATCAGGGACATCTTCGACGCGGCCGACGCGGGGGACCCGCAGGCCGCCGGACTCCGCGACGACCTGTTCCACGGCGCCGCAGCCGCGGTGCGGGTGCTCGTGCTGTCGGCCGACGTCGAGACCGTGGTCATCGGGGGCGGACTGACAGCGCTCGGCGACCGTCTGGAGAGCGGCATCAGGGCCGCCCTGCACGCCGGCGCGGAGGCATCGCCGTTCATGCGGTCGCTCCGCCTGGATGAGAGAATCGAACTGCTTCCCGCGGGATCTCCCGCGGCCGCTTTCGGCGCCGCACTCGTCGGCGCATCCATCACCGAGAAGGAGATCGTCCCGCATGGCTGAGGTCGTCATCGTCGAGAATGCCGAGGCCGCCGGCGCGCTGGTCGCCCGTGAGATCGTGCAGCTGATCGAGCGCCGTCCAGACACCGTCCTCGGACTCGCCACCGGCTCGACCCCGCTGCCGGTCTACCAGGCGCTGCGCTCCGAGCTCGCCGGTCGCGACGTCTCGCAGGTGCGCGGCTTCGCGCTCGACGAATACGTCGGCATCGATCCTCACCACCCCGAGAGCTACCGGTCGGTCATCACGCGCGAGGTCGTCGAGCCGCTCGGCCTCGACCCGCAGCGCATCCACGTCCCCAACGGAGCGCAGGCGACGATCCAGCACGCGGGCGAGGACTACGAGGCTGCCATCGAGGCAGCGGGCGGCGTCGACCTGCAGATCCTCGGCATCGGCACGGACGGACACATCGGCTTCAACGAGCCCGGGTCGTCCTTCGCCTCCCGCACCCGGGTGAAGACGCTCACGGAGCAGACCCGTGAGGACAACGCGCGCTTCTTCGACTCGATCGACGATGTGCCGATGCACTGCATCACGCAGGGGCTCGGCACGATCCTGAAGGCGCGTCACCTCGTGCTGCTCGCGTTCGGCGAGGGCAAGGCCGAAGCCGTCGCCGGCGCGGTGGAAGGCCCGCTCTCGGCGCTGCTCCCCGGCTCCGCGATCCAGCTTCACCCGCACGCCACGGTGGTCGTGGATGAGGCCGCAGCCTCGCGACTCCGCCTCGCCGACTACTACCGCTACACGTTCGCCAACAAGCCGGACTGGCAGGGCATCTAGACGGCGAGGAAACGCACTCAGCCCGCGAGGGCGGGCCACGCGATCGGGAGCAGGTGCTCCACGCTCAGCGGGGCGAGAGGCAGCGTCGCGACGTCGGCCGGGGTGATCCAGCGCAGTTCGGCGAGTTCCGCCTGCACGGTGACGGCGTCGGGATCGATCGTGGTCGCGAACGCCTCGGCGACCACACGGTGACCGGGCTCATTGGCTGCGGCCGAGACGAAGGTGCCCAGAGGGCGCAGGTCGCCCTCGCGGAGGACCAGGCCGAGCTCCTCCTCGAGTTCGCGGATCAGTGTCTGCGCGGCGGACTCCCCGGGCTCCGGCTTGCCGCCGGGCTGCATGAAACGGGTCGTCCCCTCCTTGCGGACCACCAGAACGCGCTGGGCGGCATCGACGATCACGGCCGCGCTCACATGGATGTCAGGCATCGGGATCGAACACCTTTCCGGGGTTGAGGATGCCGAGCGGGTCGAACACCGCCGCGATCCGGCGCTGGAGCTCCCACTGGTCGTCGCCCAGCTCTGCCGCGAGCCAGCGGCGCTTGAGGACCCCGATGCCGTGCTCGCCGGTGAGGGTGCCGCCGAGAGCGATGGCGGCACGGAAGAGCTCATCCGCCGCGGCCCACACGTTCGGCGGCGTCTCCGGCCCGTCGAAGATGAAGTTCGGGTGCAGGTTGCCGTCTCCGGCATGGGCGACCGTGGGGATCGTGAGTCCGTATTCGCGCTCGATGCGGGCGATCTCGTCGAACATCGCGGGCATGGCGCTGCGAGGGACGGAGACGTCCTCGATCAGCGTCGTGCCCAGTGCGGCCATCGCGGCGTGCATCGAACGCCGGACCGCGAGGAGGCGCTCGCCCTCGTCACGATCGCGGGACACGATCGTGACGCCGTCGTGCGCGCGCAGGATCCCGGCGATCGTCTCCGCTTCGACACCCGCGGCAGGGCCGTCGGTCTGGATGGTGAGCTGCGCGGCACCCGGTGTCGGGGCCGGCAGCGCGAGGAGGGCGTGCACGGCGGTCAGGCTCGCGGCGTCCATCAGCTCCATGATCGCCGGCTGCACGCCCGCGGCGGTCACAGCGGCGGAGGCCGCAGCCGCGCTGCGCACGCCGGGGAAAGTGGCCGTGACCGTGCAGGTCTCGCCCGGCACGAGTCTCCGAAGCTTGAGGGTCGCCCCGACCACCACGCCCAGAGTCCCCTCGGAGCCGATGACCAGCGAGGTCAGATCGAGTCCGGTCACGCCCTTCACGCTGCGGTGTCCGAGGTGCAGGAGACGGCCGTCGGCGAGCACGAGGTCGACGCCGAGCACCGCCTCGCGCACGACGCCGTACTTGGCGCAGAGCAGGCCTCCTGCCCCGGTGGCGATGTTGCCGCCGACGGTGGAGATGTCGCGGCTCGCGGGGTCGGGCGGCCACCACAGTCCGTGCGCGGCGAGGGCGGCGTTGAGTTCGGCGTTCAGGATGCCAGGTTCCACGACGGCCAGCAGATCGTCCGGCCGCACCTCGCGGATCGCGGTCATGCGCCGCGTGGAGAGCACGATCTCGCCGGTCCCGGCGTTCGCGGCCCCGGCGAGCCCGGTGCCGGCCCCGCGGACGACGACGGGGGTTCTGGTCGCGGTAGCGATGCGCAGCGTCTCCTGGACGTGCTCCACCCGTTCGGCGTGCACGACGGCGAGGGGGCGGCCGGGCGCGGAGTGGCCGGAGCGGTCGGCTCTGGCCTCTTCGAGCGACGCCTCACGCGTGTCAACGAGCGCGCCGAGCGATTCCTGCAGCAGGGCGAGGGGGGTCACGATCGGACGCTCACGGCGGCAGGGGCGGGGCCCAGGGTCAGGACAGGGCGCGTCGGCCGCTGAGCACGCCGGCGACGACGGCCACGAGAGCGAAGGCCGTGCCGATCAGCGCCTGACCCATCGACCACCAGGCGATCGTCACGCCCACGTAGATCAGGAGCTCGACCGCAGCACGGAGGAACGGGTGCACGCGCAGGACGGGACGGGGAGACAGGAACAGCGCCCAGACCAGAAGGACGAGGACCGGGGCTCCGATCCCGACGACGATGTTCCACGGGAACGCCCACGCGGCGAAGCCCCAGAGCGCGAGCGAGGCCACGGCGACGACCAGGACGACGGCGCGGACGATGTCGAGCGCGGACAGAGCCGGGCGTTCGACGCCGGGGACGGGTGCGGGATCCGAGGACATGGATCCAGTCTATTCGGCGACCGGGGAGCCCTCTGCCGAGGCATCGACCGTCGCGCTCTCCGCACCGGCGACCGCGGCTTCCGGCGCGGCGGCTGCGGTTTCGACGGCAGCCTCCTCGACGGGAGCCTCCTGGACGGAGGCCTCCACGGGAGCTTCCTGGGCGGGGGTGGCCTCGACGGGGGCGTTCTCCAGAACGGGAGCGGGTTGCTGGACGGGCGCTTCGTCGACGGGAGCCTCCTCGACGGGAGCCTCCTCGACGGGAGCCTCTTCGACGGGAGCCTCTTCGACGGGAGCCTCCTCGACGGGAGCCTCCTCGACGGGAGCCTCCTCGACGGGAGCCTCTTCGACCGCAGCCTCCTCGACCGGAGCCTCCTCGACGGGGGCGCCGAGGTAACCGAGGGAGAAGAGGCTCGTCTCGGTCGAAGGGCCGACGCCCGACGCGAGCACATACCGGAAGGTGACGTTGGTGAGCGGCGCGAGCAGATACTGCACGATGTCGGGCGTGAGCGTGATCGTGCCTGCTCCGGTGTCGTCGAGCACGACGGTGCCGCCGCCGAGCGGGCTGCCGTTGAGCAGCGCCTCGATCGTCGTCCCCGGGGCCCCGGTGACGGGGACCCGGTAGAGGATGTGGATGATGCCGAGCTCGTCTTCCGAGATCGCGACGCTGGCCGGCGCCCAGACCGGCGGCGTCACCGGGTCGACGGGGATCTCGGGGTCGACGGGGATCTCCGGGTCGACGGGGATCTCGGGGTCGACGGGAGTCTCGGGGTCGACCGGGGTCTCCGGGTCGACCGGGGTCTCCGGGTCGACAGGAGGTTCCGGTTCGACGGGGGTCGCGGGGTCTGAAGGCTCTGCCGGGATGACGGGCAGCGTCGGCGGAACCACGACAGGGGCGGGCGCGACGTCGGGCCCGGTCTGCTCGACCACCGGCGGCACGGCGGGCTCCTCCGCGGGCGGCGCGGGTACCTCTTCGTCGGACGTCTCGATGACGACGGGCTCGTCGAGACTCATCTTCTCGTCGGGTCCCACGTCCGCCGCGATCGAGGACGGATCCTTGTCTCCCGCGCTGGGAAGGGACGTCTCGGGGTCGTTTCCGGTGAGCCCGGGAACGATCGTCGCGGCGGCGACGACCCCGGCGACCACGAGAGCCGCGGATCCGGCACCCACCAGCGCGCCGATGCCGGTGAACGCGCCGCCGGTCGAGCCCGCGCCGGCCGACGTGCCGGAGGCTCCTCCTGCCGATCCGCCCGCGCCGGAGGCGCCGCCTCCCGCGATGCCGGTGACGGCCGAACCGGAGGCGGGGTCGCCCGCGAAGACGGCGCCGGTGATGCCGGAGGGCATCGCGGCCAGCGCGACGATCGGCGTGCCGGCGCCCTGCAGGGTGGCCAGATAGCCGGAGGCGCCCGTGACGCCGAGGACGAGCGGGAGGAGCACGAGCGCGAGGCGCTTGGAGACGTCCTTGGCTTCGGCGGCGACGATCATGCACCGGGCGCACTCATCCAGGTGCAGCTCGAGGCGCCGGTGGTCGCGCGTCCCCAGGTTGCCGCGGGAGTACGCGCCCAGGTGCTCGATGGTCCACTGGCAGTCGGAGCCCTCGGCCGCGCTGCGCAGATGCGCCTGGATCCAGGCTTCGCGCAGGCCCTCCCGGGCGCGGAAGGCGAGCTGCGAGACGGCGCCGGCCTTCATCCCGAGGAGCGGACCGACCTCCTGCGGTTTCATCTGCTCGATCTCGGTGTACCAGAGGACCTCCTGCCAGCGGGACGGGAGGCTGCGGAACGCCTGGGCGGTCAGACTGCGGTCGAGCGCCTCGTTGGCTGCCTGATCGGTGGTCTCGGGGTCGGCGACGGCGTCGAGCTCGTCGATCGCGGTCTCGCGGCGCGCGCGTCCCCATCCGGCCGCCGTGTTCCTGATGCTCGTGAACAGGTACGCGCGGAAGGAGCCGTTCGGCCCGCCGCCCTTGACGATCGCCTGGTAGATGCGGGTGTACGCCTCCTGCACGAGGTCGTCGGGGTCGATGGAGGAGGTGATCGAGCGAGCGACGGACAGGCCGGACGGGTAGTGGCGTCGCCAGAGTTCCCCGAATGCCTCCGTGTCACCCGAGCGGGTGCGGAGGATCAGGTCGGCATCGCCGACGATCTCGTCGTGACTCGTGTTCTCTTCGTGCACAATCATCCATCTGTCGCAGGGCGCGCATACGCCTCCGCGGGAAGAGACGCGTGAGAGCGCCTCTCATCACGCGACTTCTCCATTCTCTCGCGAATCTCCCAGGGAAGCCAGCCCTCGTCGGGATTCCGAGTCGATCCTCGGGAACACTCGTCCCGCCGTCCGCGTCGGTCGCGGGGCGAGCGAGTCGGGGAGGTTTTTTCGCGAAGTCGCGTAATGAAACCGGCTCGACGCCATCTCTTCCGGTGAGACAGCCGTACGGACTCCGCTGGGGGGCGGGGTTCAGGTATCGACACGGGGTTCCGTGTCGAGAGGGCGGGTCGGGAGCCTCGGGGGAGGAGTGCCCGACCGCCCGCGTCTCGCGAACGAGGCCGACGATCGGGGACGGCGGCCTCCCACACGCATCGATCACGGATCGAGGAGCTTCCCGAGGATTTTCGAGAAGTCGCGTAATGAAAACGGGTGAGTGACATCTCATCCAGTGAGACAGCCGTGCGAACTCCACCGGGGGGCGGAGTTCAGGCTGCTGGTGCGGGGGGCAACTGCACCGGCTGGGCGGGTCGGGACCCTCGGGGGAGGAGTTCCCGGCCGCCCGATCTCACGAGGGGGGATGAGGCCGCCGATCTGGGGAACGGCGGCCTCCCATCCTCCGCCACACGTACGACCGGAGAGCGCAGAGCTGCGCGTCGCGCGCAGTTCTCGATGCCCTCAGACGATCAGCCGGGCTCCCGTCCAGACGCGTGCGACGCGCAGGTCCGCATCCAGCAGCACCGCATCGCCGAGCAGCCCTTCCTGGAGTCGGCCGAGAACGGCGTCGCGCCCGATCGCCCGCGCCGGCGTCTCCGTGAGCGCCTGCACCGCCGCGGGGAGCGTCGCTCCCGCCTGCACGGCCCGTCGCAGCGCCACATCCTGGGTGAGGGTCGAGCCGGCGATCGATCCGGTGTCGTCCGCCCGTGCCACGCCGTCCTCGACCGTGACGCTCACGGCGCCGAGGTCGTAGTGGCCGTCGGCGCTTCCCGCGGCTGCCATCGCATCCGTGATCAGAGCCACACGCCCGGGGGCGGAGTCGAAGACGAGCTTGATGACGTGCGGGTCGAGGTGCACGTTGTCGGCGATCGCTTCCAGGACGACCCGATGGTCCGCGGCGGCAGCGAGCACAGGGCCGGGCGCCCGGTGATGGATCCCCGGCATCGCATTGAAGGCATGCGTGAGGATCGATGCTCCCGCCTCGAAGGCGGCCACGGCCATCGCGGCGTCCGCGTCGGTGTGTCCGACCGCCGCGGCGGTGCCGGCCGCCACGATCTGCCGGATCGCGTCGAGGCCCCCCGGCAGCTCGGGAGCGATCGTGATCTGCCGGATCGTGCCGCGGCCTGCCGCCAGCAGCCGCGCGACGTCATCCGCCGTCGGATGCCGCAGCAGCGAGGGCTCGTGCGCACCGTGATGACCGGGGTCGAGGAAGGGGCCCTCGAGGTGGGAGCCCAGGACGTCGGCATCCGTCTCGGTCAGATCGGCGATGGCCGCGACGCTCTCGGCGAGCGCGTCGACGGACGCGGTCACGAGCGAGATCACGGCGCGTGTGGTGCCGTGTTCGCGGTGCAGAGCGCGTCCGGCGCGGATCGCCTCCACGCCGTCGTCGAACGCCGCCCCGGCACCGCCGTGGCCGTGGATGTCGACGAACCCGGGCGTGAGCAGCGCCCCGGCTCCGGCGACTGCGGTGGCATCGACCACCTCATCCGCCGCCGTCCACTCCGATCCCGTCCCGCGCGCGACGATGAAGCCGTCCTCGATGCGGAGCCAGCCGTCCTCGACGATCTCGCCGCGATCCACGATGCGGGCGGAGTGGATGACCAGCGAACCGGTCGCGGAGGAGTGGGTGCTCAACGTGTGCTCCAGGGGATCTCGTCTGCGGGGTGGAAATCGACCCCCTCAGCCTTCCACAGCGGCGCCAGCGACCCGAGACGAACCCGGAACGACTCCCATCCGCGCTCCGGCGACTCCCGCGGAGACCAGGCGACCTCGGCCTGAGCTGCGACACGGGGGAACACCAGCTGCTCGACCTCGTCGAGCGTGCGCGTCGTCTCGGACCACAGGGGCGCCTCGACCCCGAGGATCGCGGACTCGGGCACGTCGAGGACAGCGGTGGGCTCCCACTCGTACGCCGTCCGGACGTCGATGATGCCCGCCCAGGTCAGCCCGAGCGGGAAGTCCTCGGAGTACTTCATGTCGAGGTACGTCGCGTTCGCCGTCGACATGATGAGGGCGCCGCCGCGCTCGACGAAGTGCGCCGCTTCTTCCGCGTGCGTGCCCTCCGGCGTCGTCTTGCCCCAGTACTGCCCGATCGTCCCCTCCGCGATGGCGGCGGCCGAGCCCATCTCGTGCCAGGCCACGGGGACCTTGCCCGCTTCGACGACGATCGCCGTCGCGCGCTCGGCGAAGAGGTCGAAGTCGGCCTGCGGGGTGCCGAGCGACTCGTCGCCGCCGATGTGGATGTACGGTCCCGGTGTCATCTCGGCGAGCTCGCGGACGACGTCGCGCACGAACTCGTACGTGCGCTCCGAGTGGATGCGGACGCTGGAGTGCCCGACGCCCCAGCCGAGGTACGGCTCGCCGGCGACCGGAAGGGGCTGACCCAGGCGCTTCGAGTCGGCGATCAGGGCGTCGTTCATGACCGGCGCCTCGACGAGCTCGGGATAGGCCACGCCGATCGCGTGCGTGTGGCCGGGCAGATCGATCTCCGGGATCACGATCATGTGACGTGCGGCGGCGTACGCGACGATCTCCCGGTAGTCGTCCTTGGTGTAGAAGCCGCCCGGCGCGCCGTCGGCGGCGCTCGCCGCGGCCCGCTCGGTCAACAGCGGCCAGGAGTCGATCTGCACGCGCCAGCCCTGGTCGTCGCTCAGGTGCAGGTGCAGGTGGTTCAGTTTCAGGGCGCTCGTGCTGTCGATGAACGTCTTGACGTCGTCGACGCCGAAGAAGTGCCTGGTCACGTCGAGCATCACGCCGCGACGGGGGAACCGAGGGGAGTCGGCGATGTCGGCACGGAGCAGCCCCCAGCCGGCGTCGTCCTCCCGGAGCAGCTGCAGCAGCGTCTGGACGCCGTAGAAGAGCCCGGCTTCGTCGGCGCCGATGATGATCGCGCGATCGCCGATCTCCAGCGTGTAGCCCTCCGCCGCGGAGGAGTCCGGATCGATGAACAGCTCGATCTCCGCTGGTCCGTCGACGGTGCTGTCGAGGCGGATCCCGGTGCGGCGCTCCACCGCGTCGATCAGCTGGGCGGCGGCGGGGGAGGAGCCGAGCACGCGCGTCGTCGCGGTGACCGGCATCCGTCCCTCTCGTGCGAGGGCGGACACCGGCGCGGGCACGAGCGGAAGAGAATGAGGAAGGACCATGAACAAAACCTACCCGGCGCGACGCTCCGGCGGAATGGGAGACGTCGAATCGATTCTGCGATCACCCGGCCCCGCGATCCGATCCGCCGCCGTGCAGGCGTCGGCGATCCGCTATGCTCGTAACCGTCGCGACTGGCGTCTGGGTGGACTACCACCGGGGAGCGACTGACCACGGAATTCGACCGCGCGCCTGGGCCGATAGGAACACCCCTTTCGAATCCGTCGTCAAAAGGAGCACGTCATGACCGACCGTTACTTCAACGCCCCGCTCTCCGAGGTCGATCCCGAGATCGCCCAGGTGCTCGACCGCGAGCTGAAGCGTCAGCAGACCTTCCTCGAGATGATCGCATCGGAGAACTTCGTCCCCGTCTCGGTGCTGCAGTCGCAGGGCTCCGTGCTCACCAACAAGTACGCCGAGGGCTACCCCGGACGCCGTTACTACGGCGGCTGCGAAGAGGTCGACGTCGCGGAGGAGCTCGCGATCGAGCGGGCGAAGAGCCTGTTCGGGGCGGAGTTCGCGAACGTCCAGCCGCACTCCGGCGCCTCGGCCAACGCGGCCGTCCTGCACGCGATCGCCCGCCCCGGCGACACCCTGCTCGGCCTCTCGCTCGACCAGGGCGGCCACCTCACGCACGGCATGAAGATCAACTTCTCCGGCCGGCTCTACGACATCGTCGCCTACGGGGTCGACCCCGAGACCTCGACGATCGACATGGACGAGGTGCGTCGTCTCGCGATCGAGCACAAGCCCAAGGTGATCATCGCCGGCTGGTCCGCCTACCCCCGCACGATGGACTTCGCGGCGTTCCGTGCGATCGCCGACGAGGTGGGCGCGCTGCTCTGGGTCGACATGGCGCACTTCGCCGGTCTGGTCGCCGCGGGGCTGCACCCGAACCCGGTGCCGCACGCCCACGTCGTCTCCTCGACGGTGCACAAGACCATCGGCGGCCCGCGCTCCGGCTTCATCCTCACCAACGACGCCGAGCTCGCCAAGAAGATCAACACCGCGGTGTTCCCCGGCCAGCAGGGCGGCCCGCTCATGCACGTGATCGCCGCGAAGGCGACCGCCTTCAAGCTCGCAGGCACGCCGGAGTTCAAGGAGCGTCAGGAGCGCGTGCTCCGCGGTGCGAAGCTCATCGCCGAGCGCCTGTCGCAGCAGGACGTGAAGGACGCCGGCATCGCCGTACGCTCCGGCGGCACCGACGTGCACCTCGTGCTGGTCGACCTCCGCGACGCCGAGATCGACGGCAAGCAGGCGGAAGACCTCCTGCACGACATCCACATCACCGTGAACCGCAACGCCGTCCCGAACGACCCGCGTCCGCCGATGGTGACCTCGGGCCTGCGCATCGGCACCCCGGCGCTCGCGACCCGCGGCTTCGGCGACGCCGAGTTCACCGAGGTGGCCGACATCATCGCTCTCGCGCTGCTCCCCGGCGCAGACGTGGAGTCCCTCCGCGCCCGCGTCGACGCCCTCGCCGCCGCGTTCCCGCTCTACCCCGACCTGCAGCAGTAATCCTCGCGAGTGCACGACAACCCGCCGAGTGCACGGCTTCGCCACGCGACGAAGCCGTGCACTCGCCGACAGGCCGTGCACTCGGCGGCGACAACGTAAGGAAGAAGGGACGAAGACATGACCGCGAAGATCCTGGATGGGAAGGCGGCGTCCGCCGCGATCCGGGCGGAGCTCACCGAGCGCGTCGCCGCGCTCACGGCGAAGGGCATCACGCCGGGCATCGCGACGGTGCTCGTTGGTGCGGACCCGGCATCGCAGCTGTACGTCGGCATGAAGCACCGGCAGTCCGAGGCGATCGGGATGAACTCGATCCAGCGCGAGCTCCCCGCGGACGCCACGCAGGAAGACGTCGAAGCCCTGATCGACGAGCTCAACGCCGACCCCGCCTGCCACGGCTACATCGTGCAGCTGCCGCTGCCGAAGCACCTCGACACGGACGCGATCCTCGAGCGGATCGACCCGGCGAAGGACGCGGACGGCCTGCACCCGACCAACCTCGGCCGGCTCGTGCTCAACGTCAACGGCCCGATCCACACCCCGCTGCCGTGCACGCCGCGCGGTGTGATCGAGCTGCTGCTGCGCAACGACTACGACCTCCAGGGCAAGCACGTGGTCGTGGTCGGCCGCGGAGTGACGATCGGCCGCTCGATCGGGCTGCTGCTGACCCGCCGCGACCTCAACGCCACGGTCACCCTGACCCACACGGGAACGGTGGACATGCCGCGCTATCTGCGGGAGGCCGACGTGATCGTGGCTGCCGCGGGCGTCAAGCACCTCATCCGTGCGGAGGACGTCAAGCCAGGGGCCGCCGTGCTCGACGTGGGCGTGACGAGGGAGACCGACCCCGAGACGGGCAAGAGCCTGGTGTTCGGGGACGTCGCCCCCGAGGTCGCCGAGGTCGCCGGATACCTCTCCCCGAACCCGGGCGGCGTGGGCCCGATGACGGTCGCGCTGCTCATGACCAACGTGGTCGAGGCCGCCGAGCGTCTCGCCTGACCCGCTCCAGTCGCGAAAAAGCACCCATCCAGGCCTCGGATGGGTGCTTTTTCGCGACCGGAACGCGGGTCAGCGGAGGGAGGACTCGATGCCGGCGATGCGCGCCTGCTCGTCGAAGCGGAAGGTCGCGGTGCCGGTGGCATCGGCCACCTCGGCGCCGGAGAAGGACTCGTCCGTCCAGGTGAGGGTCCAGCCGGCGAGCCGAGCGAGGTCCCACACCGAGGTGCGCGCATCGGAGAGCGCCGTGCCGGACAGGATCCGAGGCAGGGCCACCACCGCCTCCGCGACCGTCAGCGGGGGCAGCGGCGCGTCGAGCAGGAACACCGCACGCGTGCCGTTGCCCACCGGCGCGGAATAGTACGGGGCGCGGCCGGTGAGCTCGACGGCGACCCCTCCGATGGTGTGCGCCGCCTGCGCGATCCAGTCCTCGTCGCCCGAGGCATCGGCGGGGAACGGGACCTCGGCCGCGGTCAGCTCTGCGATGCCGTGCTGCTCGCCGTACGCACGCAGCTGAGCGGCGATGCCCTGCGGGTCGCCGCTCGGGTGTGCCCAGGCCCACAGCAGCGAACGGGGTCCGGGGGCGATCGTCGCCACGAGGTGCGACCGGGTGGCGAGCTGGCGGGACGGGTCGTCGTTCGCCGTGAAGGTCAGGGTGCCGGCGGCCATGTCCGCATCCCAGCGATGGTCGCCGAGGGCATCGGCAGCGGCGGAGAGGGCATCCTGACGAAGCGCGACGAAGAGCGCGGCACGGTCGGCGAGGGGCTGGAGCGCGGCGAAGGTCATGCCGACAGTCTCGCCGGAGATGCTATGAATCCGCCAGTGCGGGCGACGCGGCGACGCCGTCCGGGCGCCCCATCCGCCACACGCTCGGCACGGCCAGGGTCACCAGGGCGATCACCGCATAGACCGCGCCGGAGGTGACCAGCACGGTCGCGGGATCGGCGTGCGTGATGAGCCAGCCGTACACGAGCGTGCCGATCGGCATCACCACGAAGCTGCCGAGCATGTCGTAGCTGGCGACGCGGGACAGCTTCTCGCCGGGGATGTTCTCCATCATCGCGAGGTTCCAGCCGGTCGAGAACACCTCGGCGCCTGCCCCCGCGATGAACGCGGCCATCGCGAGGAGCACGACGGCGGGGTGCACGCCGAGCACGGTCAGCGGGATCGCGAAGGCGGCCATGCCGATCATCCCGTAGCGCAGCGGCCGCCGCAGCGGGAACCACATCAGCAGCAGGGTCATCAGCAGGACGCCGGCGCCCTCCGCGCTGACGACCCATCCCCAGCCGCTGATGCCGAGCCGGTCGTCGTTCTTCGCGATGTAGGGCCCGACGACACCCCAAGCACCGACATGGATGGCGTTCATCACCATGAAGGCGAGCACGATCGTCCACAGCCAGGAGCGGCTCCAGAACTCCTGCCAGCCGACGCGCAGATCGTGGAACATCGTGGTGCCGCCGCCGTGCGCGGGTGGGGGGAGCTTCACGAGGGCGAGCACCGGGATCGCGATCACCCACCCGGCGGCCTGGACCACCATCGCCCATGCGGGCCCTGCCGTCGCGACGAGGATGCCCGCGATGATCGGGCCGCCGATCGTGACCGCCGACCGCACGAAGGAGAGCATCGCATTCGCCTGCTGCAGGTGCTCGGGCGTCGTCAGCTGCGGGATGATGCCCTGCATCGCCGGCAGCACGAACGCCGTCGACGCGCCGTTCACGACCGAGAGCACCGCGATGAGGGGGACGGTGGCGGTGCCGGTGAACAGGAGGGCCGCGATCGTGCCGATGGACAGGATGTCGACGACGTAGCAGGCCTGGATGATGAGGGCGCGCGGCAGGCGGTCGGCGATCACACCACCGAACAGCACGAAGACGATGTTGCTGACCGTGAACGCGGCGAGGACCAGCGAGAGGGATCGCGCGTCGTTGTCGATCTCAAGCACCGCGAACGCCAGGGCGATCGACGACATCGAGCCCGTGACCATGGTGATCGCGCGCGCGAGGAAGAACCAGCGGAAGTTGCGGTCCTGCATCGCGGCGAGTCCGCGGATCATGTCCCGGCCTCGCTCCTGCGCATCCGTCCATCCTGCCACGGCCGACGGGCGCGGGACTCGGCGCCGTCAGGCCGCTGTTCCGCGACGCGCGTCAGTAGCTCGACCGACGGGCGTCGTCGGTTCCGCGGAAGCGCGCGGCGAGGGACTCGGAGGCGCGGGCGAGGAGAGCCACGTCGGCACCGACGGCCACGAAGTCCGCGCCCGCCGCGAGGTACGCGTCGGCGGCGGAGGGGTCGAAGGCGTTCACGCCCACCGGCTTCCCTGCGCCCTTGACCGCGGCGAACACCGACTCGACGGCGGCGACCACGTCCGGATGCGTCTGCTGTCCGAGCAGGCCCATCGACGCCGACAGGTCGGAGGGGCCGACGAACACGGCGTCCACTCCGTCGACCGCGGCGATGTCGGCGGCGGCCTCGACCCCGGCGACCGTCTCGATCTGCACGGTGAGCGACACGTGCTGCGCGGATTCCTGCAGGTAGCGGTCGACGCGGTTCCAGCGGGCGCTGCGGGCGAGAGCGCTGCCGACCCCGCGGACACCCTCGGGGGGATACCGGGTCGCGGCCACGGCGGCCCCGGCCTCGTCGGCGGACGACACCATGGGGACGATGAGGTTCTGCGCGCCGAGGTCGAGCACCTGCTTGATCGCGACCGCGTCGTTGAACGGCACCCGGACCAGCGGGGTGACCGGGTAGGCCGCGACCGCCTGCAGCTGCAGCAGCACGGACTCGAGCGTGTTGGCCGAGTGCTCCATGTCGATGAGCAGCCAGTCCAGTCCGGAGCCGGCGGCGACCTCGGCGAGCAGCGGGCTGCCGGAGCACACCCACATCCCCACGAAGGGGTGGTCGGACGCGGCGAGCTGCTCGCGGAAGGACGGATCTAGACGAAGCGGCATGTGATGGTCCCCATCGGTCCGTAGTCGCACAGCACCTCGTCGCCGCGCGACACCCACATCGGGCGTGTGAACGATCCTGCCAGGATGATCTCGCCCGCCTCCAGACGCGCGCCGTGCTGGTGGAACTTGTTCGCCAGCCACGCGACTCCCGTGGCGGGGTGACCGAGCACGCCGGCGGCGACGCCGGTCTCCTCGATCTCCCCGTTGCGGGAGAGGACGCCGGGAACCCACCGCAGGTCGATCTCGTCCGGGCGCTTGCGCACCGTCCCCAGCACCATCGCCCCGTAGGCGGCGTTGTCGCTGATGGTGTCGACGATCGTGCGGCCCTCGAGCTCGATGTGCGAGTTGAGCACCTCGAGGGCCGGCACGGCGTAGTCGATCGCGGCGAGGGCGTCCTCCAGCGTGCAGTCGGGGCCCTCCAGCGGTTCCTTGAGCACGAACGCGAGCTCGACCTCGATGCGGACGTTGGAGAAGTGATCCGTGGGGATCTCCGCGCCGGACTCGTACACGGTGTCGTCGAACATGACGCCGTAGTCGGGCTCGGTGATCCCCGTCGCCTGTTGCATGGCCTTCGAGGTCAGGCCGATCTTGCGCCCCACGAGCCGGCGGCCGGCCGCGACCTGCGAGTCCCGCCACACGCCCTGGATGGCGTACGAGTCCCCCACGGTCGCCTCGGGGTACCGCGCCGTGATGCGCGGGATCACCCCGTGCGTGCGGTCGGCCTCCGCGAGCTCCGCCGCGATCTGCGCGATCGTCTCCTCAGACAGCATCCGTGACTCCTAGAGCTGGTGGCCGAGCTTGTACTCGCCCTGCTTGTACTCGGGCATCGAGGTCTCGCCCTCGTCCGCGCGGGTGTAGGAGAAGCCGTCGGCGCCGATCGTCACGGCCATCTCGCTGGAGTCCGTGCGGGCGACGACGGGCTGCGGGTTGCCGTCGAGGTCGAGCACGAGCGAGGCGTCGGTGTACCAGGAGGGGACCACCGGGGTGCCCCACCAGTCACGGCGCTGGTTGTCGTGCACGTCCCAGGTGACGACCGGGTTGTCCGGGTCGCCGGTGTAGTAGTCCTGCGTGTAGATCTCGACGCGGTGCCCGTCGGGGTCGCGCAGGTAGAGGTAGAACGCGTTGGAGACGCCGTGCCGGCCGGGGCCGCGCTCGATGGCGTCGGAGCGGCGCAGCGCCCCGAGCTTGTCGCAGATCGCGAGGATGTTGTGCTTCTCGTGCGTCGCGAAAGCGACGTGGTGCATGCGCGGACCGTCGCCGCCGGTCGCTGCGGTGTCGTGCACGGTGGGCTTGCGACGCATCCAGGCGGCGTACACGGTGCCCTCGTCGTCCTGGATGTCCTCGGTCACGCGGAAACCGAGGTCCTGGTAGTGGCGCACCGCGCGCGGCACGTCGGGGGTGACCTGGTTGAAGTGGTCGAGGCGCACGAGCTCACCCGGGGTGTGCAGGTCGTACCGCCAGGACAGGCGCTCGACGTGGTCGGTGGCGTAGAAGAACTCGTACGGGAAGCCGAGCGGGTCGACGACGCGCACGGAGTCGCCGATGCCCTTCACGAAGCCGTTCTCCTGACGCCGGACGTCGCAGCCGAGTTCGGTGTAGAACTCCACGGCGCGGTCGAGGTCCTCCGCCGAGCGCACCCGGTACGAGAACGCGGCGACCGCGGCGATCGGTCCCTTGCGCAGCACGAGGTTGTGGTGGATGAACTCCTCCGTGGAGCGCAGGTAGATCGCCTCGTCGTCCTCTTCCGTCACGTACAGGCCGAGGATGTCGACGTAGAACTGGCGGGAGGCGGCCAGATCCGTCACGACGATCTCCATGTAGGCGCAGCGCAGGATGTCCGGCGGGGTGCTCTTCGGCGTCGCGACGGGGTTGTCGGAGTGGATCGGAGCCTCCTGGCTCACGTAGTACCCCGAGGAGGTCAGGGTCATGTCTTCGCGGTGTGTCATGTCAGCGTCCTTGCTTGAGTTCCCGTCGCGATATGTCAGCCATTTCGGGGTGAAACAGCTGACATATCGCGACCGGAGCGGGGTGGGTCAGGCCTTGCCGAAGGTCGGGTTGTGCGGGGTCGAGGCGAGCGTGATGTGCACGCTCTGCTGGTCGGTGTAGAAGTCGATGGAGCGGTAGCCGCCCTCGTGGCCGAGACCGGACGCCTTCACACCGCCGAACGGCGTGCGCAGGTCGCGGACGTTGTTGCTGTTCAGCCACACCATGCCGGCCTCGACGGACTGCGCGAAGTTGTGCGCGCGCTTGAGGTCGTTCGTCCAGATGTAGGCCGCGAGTCCGTACTTGGTGTTGTTCGCCAGGGCCAGCGCCTCGTCGTCGGAGTCGAAGGGCGTGATCGCGACGACCGGGCCGAAGATCTCCTCCTGGAAGATCCGGGCGTCGGGGGAGACGTCGGCGAACACGGTCGGGGCGACGAAGTTCCCCTCCTCGAAGCCCTCGGGTCGACCGCCGCCGGCGACGAGGCGACCCTCGGTCTTGCCGATCTCGACGTAGCTCATGACCTTGTCGTAGTGCTCCGGGTGGACCAGGGCGCCGACCTCGGTCTCCGGGTCGTGCGGGTAGCCGACCTTGACGCGCTCGGCCTGCGCGGCGTACCGCTCCACGAACTCCTCGTAGATCGAACGCTCGACGAGGATGCGGGAGCCGGCGGTGCAGCGCTCGCCGTTGAGGGAGAAGACGCCGAAGATGGTGGCGTCGACGGCGGCTTCCAGGTCGGCATCGGCGAAGACCACGGCAGGGGACTTGCCGCCGAGCTCCATGGACAGGCCCTTGAGGAACGGAGCGGCGTTGCCGAAGATGATCTGGCCCGTGCGGCTCTCACCGGTGAACGAGATCAGCGGCACGTCGGGGTGCTTCACGAGCGCATCGCCGGCGTCTTCACCGAGGCCGTTGACGAGGTTGAAGACGCCCTTCGGGAGCCCGGCCTCCTCGAAGATGCCCGCCCACAGCGAGGCGGAGAGCGGTGTGAACTCGGCGGGCTTCAGCACGACCGTGTTGCCGGTCGCGAGCGCGGGGCCGAGCTTCCACGACTCCAGCATGAACGGCGTGTTCCACGGCGTGATGAGTCCCGCGACGCCGATCGGCTTGCGGTTGACGTAGTTCATCTGCTTGCCGGGCACCTTGAACGCGTCATCGGCCTGCGCGACGATCAGGTCGGCGAAGAAGCGGAAGTTCTCGGCGGCGCGACGGGCCTGGCCGAGCGCCTGCGTGATGGGCAGACCCGAGTCGTAGGACTCGAGCTCCGCCAGACGCGCGTCACGGGACTCCACGATGTCGGCGATCCTGTGCAGCACCCGCGAGCGCTCGCGGGGGAGCATGCGCGGCCACGGGCCCTCGTCGAACGCGCGCTTCGCGGCGGCGACGGCCAGCTCGATGTCGGCCTTCTTGCCCGCGGACGCCGTCGTGTAGGTCTGGTTCGTCACGGGATCGAGCACGTCGAACGTGTCGCCGTCGATCGAGTCGACGAAGGCGCCGTCGATGTAGTGCTGGATGTGGTCCGGCAGGTCGGCTGGGATGCGGGAGTCGGTCATGATGCTTCTCCTTCGGCGGGAACGGAACGGGTGTGAAGGGCGTCGAGGAACGCGTCCCTCGTGCGCCACCGGTGGTTGCGGGCGGCGAGCTCGATCTCCAGCGGCTCGGCGCCGTCGCGGATCAGCTCGAGGATCTGGGTGTGCTCGTCGACCGAGTGGTGAGCTCGTCCGGGCACGTACGCGAACGTGGTGTCGCGGATGCCGGACAGCCGGGCCCAGCCGCGGTGCACGAGGTCGAGCAGGTGCGGGTTGGGGCACGGCTCGAACAGCACGGAGTGGAACTGGCGGTTCAGCTCGGTGAAGGTATGCGGGTCGAAGTGATCGAGGAGGCGGCTCATCCGGTCGTTGACCTCGGCGGCCTGTGCGAGCGCATCCGCATCGAGCAGCGGAGCGGACAGCGCGGTCGCCGCCCCCTCGACCAGCCCGAGCGTCTGCATCGTGTGCGCGTACTCTCCCTCATCGACGAGGGTCACGCGGGCGCCGACGTTGCGCTCGAAGGTCACGAGTCCCTCGGCCTCCAGTCGGCGGATGGCCTCGCGCACCGGGACGACGCTCATCCCGAGCTCCTCCGCGATCGGGCCGAGCACCAGGCGGTAGCCCGGGCCGTAGGCGTGCGCGGAGATGCGCGAGCGGATCCACGTGTACGCCTGCTCCGACTTGCTGGCGCTTTCGACCGTGCTCACTTCGTGTCCGTTCCGGTGCCCGTGGCCTGCTCGTAGCGGGCGCGCCACTCGGCATTCATGGGGAACAGGCCGTCGACGGGGTGCCCTGCGGCGACCTGCTCCGCGATCCAGGCGTCCTCGATCTCCTGGGCGACGGCGGCGGCGGCCACCTCCGCAGCGAGGGCTGGGGGGATCACGATGACGCCGTCGCTGTCGCCGACGATGATGTCTCCGGGCTGCACGGTGGCGCCGCCGCACGAGATCGTGACGTCGACGTCCCACGGCACGTGCTTGCGGCCGAGCACCGAGGGGTGCGCCCCCTGCGAGAAGACGGGCAGTCCGATCTCGGCGACCGCCTCGAAGTCGCGCACGCCGCCGTCGGTCACCACGCCGGCCGCGCCGCGGGTCGTCGCGCGCAGGGCGAGGATGTCGCCGAGCGTGCCGGTCGTGGCATCGCCGCGGGCCTCGATCACGATGACCTCGCCGTCGGCGACCGCGTCGAAGGCGCGCTTCTGGGCGTTGTAGCCGCCCCCGTGGCTGGCGAAGAGGTCCTCGCGGAAGGGGACGAAGCGCAGGGTCTTCGCGACGCCGACGATCTTCACGCCCGGCAGGTTCGCGGAGACGCCGTCGATGAAGCAGGAGTGGTGGCCGCGCTTGCGAAGCTGTGCGGAGAGCCCGGCCGTCGGCGCCTCGAGGAGCTGGGCACGCAGCTCGGGATCGATCGCTGGCACCGGCTCCTCGGCGGGAAGGCCCGCCTCCTCGCGGGAGCCCCAGGCCTCCGTGCGCTGCAGGTCGTCCACGGCGGGGAGGGACCCGATGGTGCCGTCGAAGGGCGTGTCGCCCTGGACGACGGTCGTGACCAGCCGTCCCGAGCTCGGCGCACCGGGGGCATCAGGCGCGTCCACCTCGACCTCGACCACATCGCCGGGCACGATCACGGAGGAGCCGGCCGGGGTGCCGGTGAGGATGACGTCGCCGGGCTCGAGCGTGAAGTGCTGGGAGAGATCGGCCACGAGCTGTGCGAGCGGGAAGATGAGTCCCGCGGTCGTGTCGTCCTGGCGGAGGTCTCCGTTCACCCACGCGCGCACCCGGAGGGCGGCCGGATCGACCGAGCGGGCGTCGATGAGCTCAGGGCCGAGCGGGGTGTAGCCGTCGCCGCCCTTGGATCGGACGTTCGAGCCCTTGTCGTTCGCGCGGAGGTCGTACAGCCCCAGGTCGTTCGAGGCGGTGACCCAGCCGACGTGGGACCAGGCCTCCTCGAGCGGGACGCGACGAGCGGCGGTGCCGATGATGAGCGCGATCTCGCCCTCGAACGCGAGCAGCTCCGTGCCGGCAGGGCGCTCGACCGTGCCGCCGGAGACGCCGACAGAGCTCGCCGGTTTGAAGAAGTAGGAGGGGGCGGCGGGTCGCCTGCCGCGCTGATCTGCACGAGAGGCGTAGCTCAGGTGGATCGCGATGATCTTTCCGGGGCGGCTGATGGTGTCCGTCACGGGGCGCCTCCTCGCGCTCGACTGCGTTGTGCTTCGGACGCTTGTGCGTCGTATCCGAAATCATATATTATCGGGTCACCCCTCGGCAAGCACTTCGGATTCACGTCCGCGCACGCCGTGACAATGCGGTCACAACAAAAGGAGACACCCCATGAGCGGGCAGTCACAGGCTGGGTTCACGCCCACCGGAACCATCGCGACAGCGGCCGATCGGCGCCGCGTCGTCTTCGCCACGGTCGTCGGCACCACGGTCGAGTGGTACGACTTCTTCATCTACGCGACAGCGGTCGGACTCGTGTTCGGTCAGCTGTTCTTCGCGCCGCTCGGTGCCGACAGCGCGCTGATCGCCTTCGCGACGGTCGGCGTCAGCTTCCTGTTCCGTCCGCTCGGTGCGTTCCTGGCCGGTCACTTCGGAGACAAGCTCGGACGCAAGGCCGTCCTCATGTGGACGCTGATCCTGATGGGTGCGGCCACCGCACTGATCGGTCTGCTGCCCACCTACGAGACCATCGGCCTCACGGCCCCGATCCTGCTGGTGCTGCTCCGCATCATCCAGGGCATCTCGGCGGGCGGTGAGTGGGGCGGTGCGGTGCTGATGGCCGTCGAGCACGCCCCGCGCACGAAGCGCGGCATCTTCGGGGCGTCCCCCCAGATCGGCGTGCCGCTCGGACTCCTCCTGGCGTCCGGAGTCATGGCCGTCATGACCGCGATCGCCCCCGGCGACCAGTTCCTCACGTGGGGCTGGCGCGTGCCGTTCCTGCTGAGCGTCGTGCTGATCCTCGTCGGCTACTACGTCCGCCGCCGCGTCGAGGAGAGCCCGGTCTTCACCGAGCTCGCCGAGCGCAAGGAGAAGGCGAAGATGCCGATCGTGCAGCTGTTCCGCAAGCACCTGCTGCTCGTCATCATCGCGGCCCTCGTGTTCGCGGGCAACAACGCCGTGGGCTACATGACCACGGGCGGATACATCCAGGGCTACGCCACCGACCCGGAGGGGCCGATCGGGCTCGAGCGCGGTCCGGTGCTCTGGGCGGTCGCCGGCTCGGCTGTCACCTGGCTGCTCACGACACTGCTCGCCGGCTGGGTGTCCGACCGGATCGGCCGCCGCTCGACGTACATCATCGGCTGGGCGCTGCAGCTCATCGGCGTGTTCACGCTGTTCCCGCTCGTGAACACCGGTTCGATCGGCCTGCTGTTCGCCGGGCTCGCGATCCTCACGGTCGGACTGGGCTTCACCTACGGCCCGCAGGCGGCGCTGTACACGGAGCTGTTCCCGGCGAGCATCCGCTTCTCGGGTGTCTCGATCTCCTACGCGATCGGCGCCATCGCCGGCGGTGCCTTCGCGCCGACCATCGCCACGGCCATCGTGCGCGCGACCGGGTCGACGCAGGCCGTCACCTGGTACCTCGCAGGTATGACCGTGCTGGGCCTGATCGCGACGCTGCTGCTGCGCGACCGCTCGGGCATCCCGCTCGGTCCGGATCACGAGGAGGAGCAGTCCGTCAGCCCGATCCGCGGACTCGCGAAGGCCTGACGCACGCATCCTCCCCACGCTCCCGTCGCACTTCCTGTCGCCTGCGCCCGATCCTTTCCGACAGAAAGTGCGACGGGAGCGTGCTTTGTGCGGGAGCGGGTGCAAGGGGCGTGGAGGCGGTCAGCCGTCCAGGGCCTCGCGGATGACGGCGGCGGACTGCCGGAGCCGCGCGGCGATCGCGGCGTCGTCCAGGTCGGTCGCGACGTGCACGACCGCGATCGCCGCGGGGCGCTGACCGCGCAGGATCAGGGGGACCGCGACCGACTGCACGGTGGGGATGACCTCGTCGTGGCTGGTCGCGAAGCCGCGGGCTCCGGTCGTGTCCACCTCGGCCGCGAGCGTGGCCGAGACCCCGGAGGGCCAGTCCGCGGTCGGCACCTGCGCCAGGATCGCCTTGCCCGGCGCCCCCACGGTCACCGGATGCCGCGCCCCGGGGCGCTGGGCCACGCTGGCCACCGCGTGGCGGGGTTCGACGCTGGCCAGGGTGATGCACTCGGCGCCGTCGAGCACCGCGAGGAAGCACGTCATGCCGAGCTCGTTCGCGATCGCCGTGAGCTCGGGGAGGGCCTCGGCCTGCAGGTCGTGGGCCACGCCGGCGGCGAGCGCGGCCATGCGCGCGCCCAGGCTCACGGCTCCGGCGGCGTCGCGCGAGACGAGACCGTGGTCCTCCAGCGTCCGCAGCAGGCGATAGGCGATCGAGCGGTGCACGCCGAGGTGCGTCGCGAGTTCGTCGATCGACAGGGCTCCGTGCGCATCGGCGAGCACCTCGAGCATCCGGATGCCGCGGCTGAGCGTCTGCGAGGCGGGGGAGCTCGTCGCGCTGGTGTCGGGCATGGTCGTGCTCCTTGCGGTCGCGGACAGGGCGCATTAGTCTGTGTTCAATAGTAGAACAGTGTGTTCGAATATAGAACACTCAGTTTCAGGGCGCAACACCCGACGAAGACGTCCGGAAGGAATCGACGACGATGCAGTTCCACCACCACGGCTATGTCTCCGCAGACCCCCGCGTGCAGGATGCGGCCGGTGTCGGCGTCGACCGGCCGACCGACCTCCCCGATGAGATCGACGTCCTCATCGTCGGCTCCGGTCCCGCCGGCATGCTGCTCGCCGCGCAGATGTCGCAGTACCCCGACATCGCCACCCGCATCATCGAGAAGCGCGAGGGCCGTCTCCCGCTCGGCCAGGCCGACGGCATCCAGCCGCGCAGCGTCGAGACGTTCCAGGCCTTCGGCTTCGCGGAGCGCATCATCGCCGAGGCGTACAACATCGGCTGGATGAACTTCTGGGGCCCGAACCCCGAGAATCCGCGCGAGATCGTGCGGACCACCCGGACCGCCGACTACGCGTACGACATCTGCGAGTTCCCGCACCTGATCGTCAACCAGGCGCGCGTGCTCGACTACTTCGCCGAGGCGGCGGCGCACGGACCCGGCCGCATCGTCCCGGACTACGGGGTCGAGTTCGCCGGGCTCACCGTGCACGCCGACGGGGAGTACCCGGTCGAGGTGCGGATCCGCTACGTCGGGGGAGAGCGTGCCGGCGAGGAGCGCACGATCCGGGCGAAGTTCGTCGTCGGCAGCGACGGCGCCCGCAGCGGCGTGCGTCAGGCGATCGGCCGCACGCATGTCGGGGCCTCCGCCGCACATGCCTGGGGCGTGATGGACGTCCTCGTGAACACGGACTTCCCGGACTGGCGCACCAAGTGCGCGATCAACTCCGAGGCCGGCAACATCCTGCACATCCCCCGCGAGGGCGGCTACCTCTCGCGCATGTACATCGACCTGGGCGAGGTCGCGGAGGACGATGACCACCGCGTGCGGCAGACGCCGATCGAGGAGATCATCCGCAGGGCGAACGAGATCCTGCACCCGTACACGCTCGACGTGAAGCAGGTCGCCTGGCACAGCGTGTACGAGGTGGGCCACCGCGTCACCGACGGGTTCGACGACGTGATCGACGACTCCGGCCGCACACCGCGCGTGTTCCTCACCGGTGATGCCTGCCACACGCACAGCGCCAAGGCCGGGCAGGGGATGAACGTCTCGATGCAGGACGGCTTCAACCTCGGCTGGAAGCTCGGGTCCGTGCTCACCGGCCGTGCCCCGGAGAGCCTGCTCGCCACGTACGGTGCCGAGCGCCGCCCCGTGGCCCAGCAGCTCATCGACTTCGACCGCGAGTGGTCGAGCCTGATGGCGCGCAAGCCCGAGGAGATCTCCGACCCCAACGAGCTCGCGACGTACTACCTCGCCACGGCCGAGTTCCCCTCCGGGTTCATGACGCAGTACACCGCCTCGATGATCACCGGAACCGACGCGCACCAGGGGCTCGCCGCCGGTTTCCCGCTCGGCAAGCGGTTCAAGTCCGCCGAGGTCGTCCGGGTCGGCGACGGCAACGTCGTGCACCTCGGACACCACGCCAAGGCGGACGGGCGCTGGCGCGTCTACGCGTTCGGCGACCGCACCGGGGAGGCGCTCGCCGCCTGGGCGGCAGAGTCCGAGCCGGTGTTCGCCCGATACACCCCGGCCGACGCCGATGCGGATGCGGTCTTCGACGCGAAGGCCGTGTACCAGCAGCCGTTCGAAGAGGTCGAGGTCACCTCGAGGCCGGCGCTGTTCCAGCCGAGGACGGGACCGCTCGGACTCACGGACTGGGAGAAGGTCTACGCGGCCGGGCCCAGCAAGTGGTGCGACACGGACATCTTCGACGCGCGGGAGCTCTCCCGTGACGGGGTGGTCGTCGTGGTGCGGCCCGACCAGTACGTCGCGGCCGTGTTCCCGCTCGGTACGACCGCCGAGCTCGACGGCTTCCTGCGGGGGGCCTTCCTCCCGGTGCGCTGAGCCCTTCGACATGACAGCTGTCATGTCGAAGAGATGACACCGCCCTCCGGTCCCGTCGTCGCTGCGGGACGAGGCTGGAGGCATGAACGACTCCTCCATGGACGGTCCGGCGACGCAGACCGTCGCGCGACCGGCGCCCGCCTCCCCGACCGCTGAACCCGTGGTGCTCGAACTGAGCGCCGTGACCCGCCACTTCGGCTCCGGCGACCGCCGCGTGCAGGCCGTCGCCGGGGTGGACCTGTCCATCCGGCGCGGGGAGGTCGTGGCGCTGCTCGGTCCGAACGGCGCCGGCAAGACGACCACGCTCGACATGCTGCTCGGGCTCACCGACCCCAGCACGGGCACCGTCCGCGTTCTCGGGGGGACGCCGCAGCGGGCCACCGCGAGCGGCGCGATCGGCGCCGTGCTGCAGACGGGGGGACTGCTCGGAGACCTGACCGTGGGCGAGACGGTCCGGCTGATCGCCTCCCTCTACGGCGCGGAGGCGCTCGGACGGGTCGACGACGTCATGGTGCGGGCGGACCTGGGACGGCTCGCCCGGCGACGGGTGTCGAAGTGCTCCGGGGGTGAGCAGCAGCGGGTGAAGTTCGCGCTCGCGATGCTCTCCGACCCGGACATCCTCGTCCTCGACGAGCCCACGGCCGGCATGGACGTCACGGCGCGGCGGCGGTTCTGGGACGTGATGCGCGCGGACGCGGACGCCGGGCGCACCATCGTCTTCGCCACCCATTACCTCGAGGAGGCCGAGCAGTTCGCGCGTCGGACGGTGGTCATGCACCGGGGAGCGGTCGTCGCGGATGCTCCGACGGCGCTGCTGCGGGCGAGCCTCGGGGAGCGGACCGTCTCGGCCACCGTGGACACGGCCCCCGCCGAGCTCGCCGGCAAGCTGCGGGCGACCGAAGGGGTCACCGCGGTGCGGGTCGACGGCGATCGTCTCCGCGTCCGCGCCACCGATTCCGACGCCGCCGCCCGCCTCCTCCTCGACAGCGGCGCCCACGATCTCGAGATCGCCGCTCCCACCCTCGAAACCGCCTTCACGGCCCTCACGGAGAACTGACATGCTCGTCTCGCCCACCATGCTGCGCATCGAAGGCATCCGCCAGCTGCGCAATCCCTACACGCTCGCGTTCACCCTGGCGATGCCGGTCGCGATGTACCTGCTGTTCGGCGCGGGGATGGGCTACGGCTCGCTCTCCGCCGGCCACGGCAACGTGTCGTTCTACGTCATGACGTCGATGGCCGCATACGGCACGGCCGTCGCGATGAGCTCGCTGACCTCCCTCGCCGCGACCGAGGCCAAGCAGGGGTGGGGGCGCCAGCTGGCGATGACTCCGCTCACCACGGCGGGGTATGCGCTGACCAAGCTGCTCACTGCCGTGTCCTTCGCCGCGCTCGCCCTGGTCGCGGTGTTCGCGGCCGGGATGATGACCGGTGCTCAGGCCGAGGACGCCTGGCGGTGGGTCGCCACGGCGGGCATCGTGCTCGGGCTGGGGCTCATGTACGGCCTGTTCGGCCTCGGCGTCGGGCTCTTCTTCAGCTCGGATTCGGCAGCGGCACTGGCATCCATCTCGATGACCTTCTTCGCGTTCTTCGGGAACGTGTTCATGCCCCTGGACGGGGTGATGCTCGACATCGCCCGGTTCACGCCGCTGTACGGCTTCGTCTCCCTGAGTCGGTGGCCGCTCACCGACGGCGTGCTCACGACAGGGCAGACGGATGAGCTGTGGATGCTGCTGCTCAACGTCGTGGTCTGGCTCGCGGTGTTCGCGGCGCTCGTGGCGATGGGCATGAAGCGCTCGCGCGCGCGCCAGTAGGCGACGCGGTGACGGTCGGCGACGACAGTAGGTTGGACGGATGACGCAGCACGCCACCCCCGGAGGGCCGGAGTCCGCTCGGCGATCCCGCGACGCGGCCGACCTCGCGGCCCTCGGTGCTCCTCCGGGGGCCTGGTCCGCACCGGGGGCGCGGGTGGCCGACGCGGCGACCGGCAAGGACCCCTGGGCGCGGTTCGGCTGGCTGATGGCCGTGATCTGGCTGGTGTTCCTGGTCTACCCGGTCCTCGCCCTGCTGCATTCCGAGGCCTCGCTGGCGTGGATCGTCGTCGGGTGGATCGCGCTGGTCGCGTTCATCGTGCTCTACGTCACGGGCTTCATGCACGGCATGCGCGGTGGCGGAGGCCTGGGGCGGCCCCCGTCGCTGCGGCAGTGGATCACCTTCGCCGCGCTCATCGGATGCGCTCTCGTGTCCGTGCCGGCCGAGGGCGGCTCCGCGCTGAGCTTCCTGCCCTTCGTCATGTCGTTCGCGTCGTACGGCCTGACCCGGGTGTGGCACTGGATCACGACGGTCGCGGCCGTCGCCGTGACCGCCCTGTGCGTGTTCCTGCTTCCCGGCGGCATCGACTACCTGTCGATCCTCGCGATCGTCGCGCTGCTCGGAGTGGTGAACACGGTCTCGACCTGGCTGATCCTCCGCTCGGCGGAGGCGGAGCGGCTCGGTCTGGAGCTGGCGACGAGCGAGGGCCGCGAAGCCGTGGCGCGCGACGTGCACGACCTCATCGGCCATTCCCTCACGGTGGTCGGACTCAAAGCACAGCTGGCGCGGCGGCTCATGGACTCCGATCCGGAGCGGGCGAAGGTCGAGCTCGCCGACATCGAGCGGCTCACCGCGGAGGCGATCGCGGGCGTGCGCTCGACGGTCGCGGGGGCACGGGCGACGACGCTGGTCGAACAGCTCGCCTCGGCGCAGGACGCCCTCCGCGCAGCCGACATCGAGATGCAGCTCGAGGGGGATCCGCGATCGCTGTCCCCGGTGCAGGCGCTCACCGCGAGCTGGATCCTGCGCGAGGCGACGACCAACACGCTCCGTCATGCCCGCGCCCGCACCGTCCGGGTGCGGGTCGCGCCGGGGCTGCTGGTCGTGGAAGACGACGGGATCGGGGTGCAGGCCGCCGAGGGCAACGGCATCCGCAGCATGCGCGAGCGCGCGGCCGCGGCCGGCGCGGGTTTCGCTCTCGGCCGCGTCGGCGCATCCGGCACGCGCGTGGAGGTGAGCTGGTGAGCGAGGCGAACGAGGACGCGGCGATCCGTCTGGTGATCGCGGATGACCAGGCCCTGGTGCGCGGCGCCCTCGGCGCGCTCCTGGACCTCGAGGCGGACCTCACGGTGGTCGGCATGGCCTCGGACGGCGCCGAGGCCGTTCGCCGCGCGGAGGAGCTGCAGCCGGACGTGTGCCTGATGGACATCCAGATGCCGGGCACGGACGGCGTCGAGGCGACCCGCCGGATCCGAGCGGCGAGCCCGGGGACGCGAGTGCTGATCGTGACGACCTTCGCGCGCCCCGGGTACCTGCGGGCGGCTCTGGATGCCGGTGCCAGCGGTTTCCTCGTGAAGGACACTCCCGCCGAACAGCTCGCCGAGGCGGTGCGCCGCGTGCACGCGGGGCTGCGGGTGCTCGATCCGGTCCTCGCCGCCGACAGCCTGTTCGACGGCGCCAACCCGCTGAGCGACCGCGAACGGCAGGTGCTGCGCCTCGCGTCCGACGGGCGTCCGGCAGCCGCCATCGCGGCGGAGGTCTTCCTGTCCGCCGGGACCGTGCGCAACCATCTGTCCTCGGCGATCGGGAAGACCGGGGCGGCCAACCGCACGCAGGCCGTGCGGATCGCCCAGGACAAGGGCTGGATCTGACGACGGCAGGCTCGCGATGCCCGGGCAGCGGTGGCGGGGTGGCGCGACGTCGGTGGCCCCGCGTACGGTGGGCGCCGACGGGCGACGACGCCCGACAGGAGGAGTGCGTGATGGATTGGAAGATCGAGCTCATCTTCGTCCCGGTCGCCGATGTCGACCGGTCGAAGGAGTTCTACGAGAAGATCGGCTTCAACGCGGACTGGGACCACACGCCCACCGAGGGCCTGCGGTTCGTGCAGATGACGCCACCGGGGTCGGCCTGTTCGATCGCGTTCGGCACGGGGCTGGGCATCGACCTCGAACCGGGTAAGCAGAACACGATCCAGGTCGTCGTGCCCGACGCGGACGAGGCTCTGGCGCATCTGCGTGGTCTGGGGGTGGAAGCGCGGGGCGTTCAGGAGCTGGACTGGGGGCGGTTCGTGTCGTTCGACGATCCGGACGGCAACTCCTGGACGCTGCAGCAGCTGCCGGACTACGGCGCGTAGCGGGCTCGCCCGCGTGCGGCGGGCGAGGCCAGGGACTCACTCGGCGTCGGCGACGACCTCGATCTTGAAGCCCGACGCGTTCTCGAGCCAACCGGCGTAGTGCTGGGGCCCGCCGGCGTGCGGGTAGCGGTCCGCATAGAGCGGGCTCCAGCCGTGGGCGGATGCGTCGGCCATGAGCGCGTCCACGGCGTCGCGCGCGCCGCCGTGGAAGGCGAGGTGATTGAGGCCAGCGCGGCGGCGGTCGTGCGCGGGGTCGGACAGGTTCGGCGACGAGGTGAGGGTGAGGTAGGCGCCGCCCGCGGCCCAGGACTCCCCACCGGTCCATTCGTCGTCGAACGAGAAGCCCAACCGGCCGAGCACCCACCGCCATCCGGCGCGCGTCGCGTCGAGGTCGGCGATCCAGAGTTCGACGTGATGGAAGCCAGGCATGATCCGAGTCTGCCAGGAGGGCACCGTGGTGCTGGCCTCAGGCCCGGATTCTCTCGGCTCTGTGTCGGGTGGAGCGCCGGGTGCTGGAAGGGGTGGCGGGCTGTGGGGTGCGCCATTGTCGGGTGGGGTCCCACCAGGCGGGGCCGCGGATGTGGGGGGTGCCGTGGTGCATGCGGATGTCCCATCCGCTGGTGGGGAGGGTGCGGTGGTGGTGCCAGCAGAGGGTGACGCCGTTGTCGGTGTGGGTGGGTCCGCCGCGGGAGTGTTCGGTGACGTGGTGGATCTCGCACCAGGTTGCGGGGACGTGGCAGCCGGGGATGAGGCATTCCCGGTCGCGGAGGGTGATCGCGCGGCGTTGGGGTGCGGTGAAGATGCGGTCGGTGGTGGTGATGCCGATGATGCGGCCGTGCGGGTCGAACAGGACGCGTTGGATGCCGCCGGCGCAGGCGGTGTGCGCGGCGGTGCGGGGGTGGGTGGGGTGTCGATGCCGTCGATGTGCGCCCAGCCGGTGCCGGTGACGTAGTCGTCCGCGGTGATGGAGACCACCAGGGTCGGGGCGGCACCGCCCAGGCGGGGTGCGTCGTCGTGGCGGGCGGCGATGCCCAGCACCGCGGCGAGCGTGTCGTGCTGCCGTTGCGCTCTCGTGCGGGTGTCGACCATCCCCGTCGGGTCCTCCGAGGGAAGAACCCCCTCACCCATCCCATCATCCCCATCCCTGTGGTGCTCGTCGGTGGGGGTGAAGTGGACACCGACCGGGTGGGGTGGACCGTCGACTTTCGGGTTCAGGTATGCATCGAACAGGCGCTGCAACTGTCCCGCGACCTCCGGGAGCAATCGCCCGTGGATCGGGATGGTGCCGTCTTTCACTCTCCCCAGGGTGAGCGCGCGCCCGCGCATCGCGATCTCGTCCGCGGGCTCGGCACCATCCGGGTCGAGATACTGCACGATCACCCGGGACAGCAGCCGCAGATCCTCCGGCGTCGCGGCCGGCCCAGCGTCTCGGTTTCCAGCATCGGCCATATCGGGATTCGCGGCGCTCGTGTCGACTTCTTCCTCGACACCTGCATCACCGGGCGTGTCCGCGTCACCGTCACCGTCTCCGGCGCAGCCGCGGGCATACGCGGCAAGCTCCGCATCCGCGCGGAGCCGGTCGGCGGTGCCGACCCGGGCACCGGCCTGCTCGATCGGCCCGATCGCGGCCAGCAGCCCGGAGACGCCGATCACCCCGTCCAGCAGCGCCTCCCGCAACCCCGGCCACCGCGCCGGCAACCACGCCCCGCTGGACACATCCACCTCCCGGCGCACCGCCCGCGCGGCCGTGACCACCCGCCCCGCACCCGGAGCATCCACCCGCAGCACCCGCTGCAGCAACTCGCTCACCGTCCGACACCCGAACTGTCCGCAGAACGCCGCATCCCCCGACCCCGCCGCCCGCGCCGGCACCGACGCGACCGTCTCGACCACGACCGCGTCCACCCGCCGCTGCACCCGACCCGCGACCTGCAACAACGCCATCTTCGCCTCGTCCGACAGCCCCGCGATCACATCCCCGGCCAGCACCGCATCCAGGTCGATCACGACCTGCTCCAACAGCTCCGCGGGATTGCTCATGCCCCCAGTCAACCCCGGGGCACCGACATTCCCACCCCGAAAAGACCCAGATCAGGCCAATATTCCAGCACCCAAACCGCGATTCCTTTGGGCGTCGCCGCCGCCTCGTTCACCTCGTCGCCACGGACCGGACACCCGGGGCGACTACGGTCGCGACCGACCACGCATTCGAAAGGACCACCCCCGATGAACTCCCCGCTCCACCGGTCGCGCCGAGGGCTGCTCGCCGCCCTCGGCATCGGTGTCGCTGTCGCCGGCCTCCTCGTCGCTCCCGCGGCCCACGCCGCCGACGCGGCGCTCACCGTCGACACCCCGTCCATCACCGCCGACGAGACCGTCACGATCACATTCGACGCCGGGACGGCTGTCCACGATCGCAACTGGGTCGGCATCTACCGCGATGGCGCGACGCCCGGTGGACCGGCCTCGCTCGACTGGCGCTACGTCCCGGAGCAGAGCGGCCAGCTCACGTGGGGGCCGTCCGCACGCGACGGGTGGACGCGCAACACCGCCGACATGGGCGCGGGGGAGTACGACGTCTACCTGCTCGAGGACGACGGCTACACGGTCCTCGCGGGTCCCGTCGATCTGACTGTCACGGACGCGGATGCCGAACCGCCGGTCCCGTCTGCGCAGCCGAAGCCTGAGGTCGACGGCAGGAGCAGCCTCAACGTGCTCTCGTTCAACGTGTGGCACGGCGGTACGCAGGTCGCCGATGGAGCGCGGCAGATCGCCGACATCATCACCCAGACCGACGCCGACGTGACGTTCCTCCCCGAGGTCGGCCAGGCACCCGCGCAGGTCGCGGCGCTCCTCGGATACCAGCACCTCATCGCGACGGACACGGGTGTCGTCTCCCGCTATCCCATCATCTCGACCGACACCATCGGCCGGTGGTGGTCGAAGGCGGTCATCGACGTCAACGGCTCCGAGGTCGTCGTGTACGGCGGACACCTGGAGTACCGCTGGTACACGACATACCTCCCGCGCGGCTACGGAGGCGAGATCCACGGCGACTGGCCGGCCGGGTGGAACACCTGGGACAAGCTCGATGCGCCGGTGACGGACGTCGAGGCCATCCTCCAGGCGAACGAGCAGTCCGGCCGTCCCGCCGCCGCGGCCGAGCTCGTCGCCGACATCACCACTGAGCGCGCCGCCGGACGGCTCGCCGTCGTCGGTGGCGACTTCAACGAACCGCCGTCGCAGGACTGGACCGCGGCGACCGCCGGCCTGTTCGACCACAACGGGGTTGTGATCCCCTGGCACACGACGCAGACGCTCCTCGACGGCGGGCTGGTCGACGCCTTCCGCACGGTGCACCCCGATCCGGTGGCGAACCCCGGCTTCACGTGGCCGTCCGACAACCCGCTGTTCCCGACGTCGTCCTTGACCTGGGCACCCGAGGCCGATGAGCGCGACCGCATCGACTACATCTTCGCGACCCCCGACGCGCGACTGTCGATCGACGGGGCATCCGTGGTGGGCCCGCAGTCGACGATCGTGCGCGATCAGCGGGTCGACGACGACAGCGCGGACGAGATCCTCACGCCGGACGCCGTATGGCCGTCCGACCACAAGGCGGTCCTGGCGAACTTCACGATCTGCGACGGCGGATGCACGGAACCGGAGCCGGAGCCGGAGCCGGAGACGCCGCGCCTCGAGCTCGGTGGGACCTCCGCCGTCGCGGGTGGTGCTGTGGTCGTCCTGGGGACGGGATTCGCGCCCGGCTCCGAGCTGCGCGTCGAACTCCGCTCCACGCCCGTGCTGCTCGGCACGGTCACCGCCGATGGGACGGGCAGCTTCCGCGCGACGATGACCGTGCCCGCGGACACCGTGCCCGGAGCGCACAGCCTGGTCGTGGTCGATCCGGACGGCGTCGAGACCTCGACGCCGCTCACGGTCACCGCGGCTGCCGGCGGTGGCGACCCGGGCGCAGGCGGACCCGGGGACGGCGCGGGTGGAAGCGCGCCGGGCGCCGGTGGGGCCGCTGCTCCCGTACCGGGGAGCGGATCCGACACGGGAGCCGCGAGTTCGCTCGCCGCGACCGGAGCGGACAGCCTCCCCTTCCTCCTGGGGGCCGTTCTCCTGCTCGGAACCGGACTCGGGCTCGTCGTTCTGCGGCGGAGGCGTCGTCTCGGATGACGAGTAGGGCGGTGCCGGGCGGATCGTGTCGTCCGGCGCCGCGTGCCCCGCACCAGCCGGGTTCCGTCAGCTGATCGGGGTCGCCCCGCCGGAGACCACGATGCCTCCGGTCTCGGGGATCGCCACGAGCAGCTCACTGGGACGCCCGACGTGCCGGCCCTGGCGGATGCGGACGGAGGTGCCGGGGAAGCCCTGCGCCCGGAGATACGCGCCTGTCGAGGCGGCGGCCGAACCCGTGGCCGGGTCCTCGGTGATGCGTCCCACCGGGAACAGATTCCTCGCCTCGAGGTCGGCCGGGTCCTCCCCGTAGAGCACGGTGACGGTGCCGAGCCAGCCCTGTTCCCGCATGAGCGCGGCGACCTCCGGCGGCGAGAACCGGAACTGGTGGAAGACCTCGCGATCGGCGATGACCAGGATCGGATGCCAGTTGCCCGCGAACGACTCGCGCGCCGGGAAACGCGGATCGAGGTCGGAGGGGACGAGTCCGAGCAGGTCGAGGAGCCGGTCGCGCACGCGGACGTCGAGGTCTCGCACCTGTGGTTCCACGCTCGTGAACGACACGGTCACGCGCCCGTCGGCATCCGCGAAGGACTCCATCGAGATCGATCCGGCCGCGGTCTCGAACACCACCGTGCCGGCACCGTCCCGCTCAGCGAGCGCCACAGCCGTCGCCACCGTCGCATGACCGCAGAACGGCACCTCGGCTGCCGGCGACCAGTATCGGACCCGGTGGTGTCCGGGGGCGCCGGGCACGGGCGTCGCGAACGCCGTCTCCGCGTATCCGACCTCGGCGGCGATCCGCTGCATCCGCGTCTCGTCGAGCCCGTCTGCGTCGAGCACGACCCCCGCCGGGTTCCCGCCCTCCGGAGTCGCGGCGAAGGCGCTGTAGCGCAGGATCTCGGGGGTCGTCGTCATGCCCGGAGCCTACCGGCCGCGCCTCTCAGGAGTTCACGCGGATGATCTCCTGCTGGTACGGCGCGATGACGTCGCCCGAGATGCGCAGGTCGAGAAGCAGGAACCGGCGGGTCGCGGCATCCTCCGCGGCCCAGGTCGCCAGGCGGTCGAGATCCGCGAGGGTCCGCACGACCACGCCCTCCGCGCCGACGGCCGCTCCGAACGCGGCGAAGTCCACCTCGGGGATGCGCATCGGTCCCTCGGCGAGACCCTTGAGCCCGTAGAGGTTGACCTCGGCGCCGTAGGCCGCGTCGTTCCAGACGACCGCCATGCCGCGCCCGCCCGCTGCGCGCACGGCCGACTCCAGGTCGGCGATCGCCATGAGACCGCCGCCGTCGCCGGAGGTCAGCACGATGGTGGAGTCCCGCCGTGCGAGAGCCGCGCCGACCACGCTCGGCCATCCCTGGCCGATGGACTGGAACGCGGTGCCGACCATCATCATCCGGTCGGGAGCGGCGACGGGCCAGTACATGTTCGCCCAGCCGATGAAGTGGCCGCCGTCGGACACCACGACGCGGTCCTCCGGGAGGAGCTCGGCGATGCGCCGCGCCGCCGAGCGCGGGTCCAGCCGGCCATCCGCGGCGAGCTCATCTCCCGGCGCGTACGCCCGAGCCGCCGACACGTCCACCGACTCGCGCCATGCGCCCGCCCGCGCCTGCTGCCCCGTCGCTTGCACAACTTCGGAGTCCGGGCTCGACACGCCGGTGGATCCGCGGTCAGCCTCGGCGTGTCGGGGCGAATCTCCGAAGTCGTGCGGGGAGGAGGGGGAGGGGGAGGAGGGGGAGGAGGTGGGTGCGGGGGAGAGGCGGGCGACGAGGGCTTCGGCGGCCAGGCGGGCGTCGGCGCGGACGAAGCCGCCCACGTGGGCATGGGTCGCCGCGGGGGCGGTGTCGATCTGGAACACTCTGGTGCCAGGGGCGAACAGCTCGCCGAAGCGCATCGTGAACTGGTTGAGCGATGCGCCGAAGACCACCGCGACGTCAGCGCTGAGGATGAGCTCCATGGCGCCGTCGGCCCCGAACCCGCCGGTGACCCCGAGGTCGTACTGCGACTCGGGGAAGACTCCTCGGCCCAGGGCGGAGGAGGCCGTCAGGGCGCCGGTCGCCGCGGCCAGCTCACCCAGCGCGGCGCTCGCACCCGACAGCCAGGCGCCGCGTCCGGCGAGCAGGAACGGACGCTGCGCCCCGCGAAGGGCCTCGGCGATCTCGTCGAGCATCCCCTCCGCGAACTCCCCCCGCGGCGCGAGCGGTGCGGGAAGACGCGGCGACGGGGCCTCGGGCACGTCGCCGGCTTCGAGCGCCGCGACATCGTAGGGGATCGCGAGCACGACCGGAACCCGGTAGGTGAGGGCGTGCTCGATCGCGATGACCGTCGTCGCCGCAGCGTCAGCGCGCCCGACCGTATAGGTGCGGGCGCCGACGGCGGACGCGAGGGCGATCTGGTCGACATCCCACGGGCGCGGTCCGGACGTGGGCTCGTCGCCGACGACGAGCACCAGAGGGACATGCGCCTGCACGGCTTCCGCGAGGGCGGTGATGGTGTTGGTGAACCCCGCGCCGTAGGTGGAGGTGCCCGCGGCGATGCGCCCCGAGGCGCGGAAGTGGGCGTCGGCGGCGACGACCGCTCCCTGCTCGTGTCGGACGGCGGTGAACACGGCATCCGTCTGCTTCTCGAGCGCGTCGAGGAAGTAGGCGTTGCCGTTGCCCATCACGCCGAACACGGCATCGATGTGCTGGGCGAGGGTGAGGGCGACGTGCGCGGAGACGGTGGGCATGCGGAAGCCTTTCGAGACAGGGACGGAGGAACTGCGGGATCCGTATGTGTCTCGCCTCCGCGTCATCGCGAAGTGCTTCGTGCCTCTTTTTCAGGCACCGGCCGGGCCGGACCCGCTCAGTCTAGCGGCGGCTCGAGGCGGGCGGATACGCGAGAATGGACGGATGACGGATGCGATGACCGAGCGGGAGACGCTCACCTGGGACGGCTTCGGAGCGGCGACGCGCGATCTGGCGCGGAGCATCCTCGCCAGCGGCTTCGAGCCGGAGGTGGTCGTCGCCATCGCCCGGGGCGGGCTGCTTCCCGCCGGCGCGATCGCGTACGGCCTGGGTGTCAAGAACTGCGGCGCGATCAACGTCGAGTTCTACACCGGGATCGGCACGGTGCTCGATGCACCCGAGGTGCTTCCTCCCGAGCTCGACATGGCCTATCTCGACGGACGCCGCGTGCTGCTCGTCGACGACGTCGCCGATTCCGGCCGCACGCTCGCCCTCGCCGTGCAGCTGCTGAAGGACAAGGGGGCCGACGTGCGGTCGGTCACGATCTACACCAAGCCCTCCACCATCATCCAGCCCGACTTCGCCTGGAAGGACACCGACCTCTGGATCAACTTCCCGTGGTCGTTCCAGGGCACGGTGCGCGAAGAGGATCAGGGACTCACGGCCTCGGCCTGAGTCCACGAGGCCGGGTCAGCCGCGCAGCAGCGCGCGCAGGGTCTGGATCGTGTCCGCCTCCGCCGGCGACTTGTCGGAGCGATAGCCCTTCACGCGCGCGAACCGCAGGGCGATGCCGCCGGGGTACCGCGGTGACCGCTGCACGCCGTCGATCGCGATCTCCACCACGAGCTCGGGGCGGAGGAAGACGGTGGATGCCGTACGGTGCGTCTCGTGGGCGGGGAACTCGGCGGTCTGCCAGCGCAGCAGCTCATCGGTCAGGCCCTTGAACGTCTTGCCCACCATGACGAAGCTCCCGGGGTCTCCGAACTCGCCTTCGGGGTCGCGCGCCCCCAGGTGCAGGTTCGAGAGCCAGCCCCGGCGTCGCCCTGACCCCCACTCGGCGCCGAGGACCACCAGGTCGAATGTCAGCACGGGCTTGACCTTCACCCAGGACTTGCCGCGGCGCCCCGCCGCGTAGGGCGCGTCGATCGACTTCACGAGCACGCCCTCGTGTCCTGCCGCGAGCGCCTCCCGGGACAGACGCTCCGCCTCGTCGGCGCTGTCGGTGACGACCCCTGGCATCCGCCACTCGCCGGCGATGCGGTCGAGCACCTCCTGGCGGACGGACAGCGGCTCGTCGATGAGGTCTCGTCCGTCGACGTGCAGCACGTCGAAGAACCAGGGCCGGAGGGCGAGTTCCCGCGCCACGTCCGCACCGAACCGCGACATGGTCTCCTGGAACGGGCGGGGGCCGCCCTCCTCGTCGAGCGCGAGGGTCTCCCCGTCGAGGATCAGGTCGTCTGCGGGCAGCGTGCGCACGATGTCGACGATCTCGGGGAGGCGGTGGGTGACGTCCGCGAGACTCCGCGTGAAGATGCCGACCTCGTCGCCGTGGCGGTGCACCTGGATGCGGGCGCCGTCGAGCTTGTACTCCACGGAGGCGGTGCCCGTGATCTCGAGCGCCGCGGTCGGGGTCGCGGCGGTCGCAGCCAGCATCGGCAGCACCGGGCGTCCCACCCGCAGACCGATCGCGTCGAGGTCGCCGTCGCCACCGGTGAGAGCGATGCGTGCGGTCTCACCGAGGTCTCCGGAGAGCATGGCGGCGCGTCGCACGGTCGCGATCGGGGCGTCGGCCGCGCGCGCGACCGCATCCAGCAGGACGCCGCTCAGCGCGCCGGTGCGGAGCTCGCCGAGCATGGCCCTGGCGAGGAAGTCCCACTCGGCGGCCGTCGCGCGCGATGCGAGTCCGCGGAGCAGGTCGCTGCGCACGCCGGCCGACCCCGCTCCCGAGGTGGTGGCCAGCTCGTCGAAGGCGTGGTCGACGTCGGCGATCGTGAGGGATGGTTCCTCTGCATGGGCGATGTCGAGCGCGGCCAGTCCGCGCCAACCGATGCCGAGGCGCCCCTGTCGGGGAGCCGCGAGCAGCAGACCCACGAGCGCGGCGACGTCGCCTTCGTCCGCTCCGTCGAGCAGCCGTGCGATGGCGTCGATCTTGGCGAGCCGCGACGACGTGGCCGCGACATGATCGGTGGTGGTGACGAGCTCGGAGAGCAGCATCCCCGCATCATGCCACCCGGGGCGGACACCGGGCGAGGCGCTTGACAGCGCGCGCAGCCGGCTGTGTCAGTGCCCGAGGAACGTCGGGCGGCGCTTCTCCTGGAACGCGGCGAAGCCCTCGCGGTAGTCGTCGGTGTCGCACAGCGCGGCCTGCGCGGTGTTCTCGAGGCCGATCGACTCCCACAGGGTCAGACGCTCGTCGCGGATGCGGGAGACGAGCTCCTTGCTCGCGAGGTAGGCCGCGGTGGCTCCGCGCGCCGCTGCGGCCGCGGCGTCCGCCGTCGTCGTCACGACGGCGTCGTCGGGGAGCACGCGGGAGAACAGGCCGGACTGCACGGCTTCCGCGCCGGTCATGAGCCGCCCCGTGTAGATGAGGTCCAGCGTCTTGTGCGGTCCGAGCCGCTCGAGGAAGAGCGCGTGACCGCCCGAGTCGAGGGTGGCGCCGAGCGCGGCGAACGGGGAGCCGATCTTCGCGGATTCCGCCACGTAGACGACGTCCGTCGCGATGAGCAGTCCGAGGCCGACCCCGAGACACGCACCGTGCGCGACGGCGAACGTGGGGGCGGGGAAGCGCGCGATCCGCTGCATCAGCGGGGTGACGGCGCCGCCCAGGTAGCCGAGCACATCGTCATCGCGGGGGTCGACCGAGGAGATGTCACGACCCGCGCAGAACGCCCTGCCCTCACCGCGGAGCAGCAGGGCGCGCACGCCTGCTTCCTCGGCCGCGTCGTACGCGGCATCCAGCTCGTCCAGCCCCGCCTCATCGAGCGCGTTGAGCTTCGCGGGAGCGTTCAGCACGATCGTGGCGACGTCGTCGGAGATGGTCAGGTCGATCATGGCGGGCCTCCGGGTCAGACGTCGTAGTCCACGACCAGGCGGTCGCTGGTGGGGTGGGACTGGCAGGTGAGCACATAGCCGCGCTCGAGCTCGTCCGGTTCGAGCGCGTAGTTCTCGGTCATGGTGACGCTGCCCTCGATGACCCGGGCTCGACACGTGCCGCACACGCCCCCCGCGCACGCGAACGGCGCATCCGGTCGCACGCGCAGCGCCGCGTTCAACACCGACTCCCGTGCGGCGACCGGGCTCTCCACCGTCGAGGAGACGCCGTCGAGGTTCACCTCGATGCGCACGGTCTTCTCGTCGGAGCGCACCGTCACGGGGCGTGCCGCGCGCGCCGGTTCGCCGCCCGTGGTGAACAGCTCGAAGCGGATGTGCTCGCGCGGCACCCCGACGTCGGCGAGGACCTGCCGGCAGAGGTCGACGAGCGCGAGCGGCCCGCACAGGAACCACTCGTCGGCGTCGGCGGGATCGATGAGGGAGCCGAGGATCGTGCGCAGCTTGGTCTCATCGAGCCGCCCCGAGAGCACCGGGGCCGTCCGCTGCTCGCGGGACAGCACGTGGTGCAGGGTCAGGCGGGTGGGGTAGCGGTCCTTGAGGTCGGCGAGGTCCTCCAGGAACATCACGTCGAGCGTCGACCGGTTCGTGTACAGCAGCGTGAAGCGCGAGGTCTGCGACCGGGACAGCACGGTGTGCGCGAGGGCCATCAGCGGCGTGATGCCCGACCCTGCGGCGACGCCGACGACGTGCTTGTCGTCGAGGTCGTCCAGCGCCGAGGTGAACGTGCCCTGCGGGCTCATCACGTCGATGCGGAATCCTGGGCGCAGGCCGGTCTGCGCCCAGGTGGAGAACAGGCCGCCCTCGTCGCGTTTGACCGCGACGCTGAGTCGAGTCGGCCCGCCGTCCGCGCGGTGCTCCGGGGCGCGGCAGAGCGAGTACGAGCGGCGTACCTCCACGCCGTCGAGGATGGTCCGCAGGGCGACGTACTGCCCCGGCAGGTGGTCGTACTCGTCGGCGAGGTCCGCCGGAACCGTGAACGTCACCTCGACGGCATCCTCGGTGAGCGGGCGCACGTCCTCGACCGTCAGGGTGTGGAAGCGCGCGCGGGTCCGCCCGCGCGCGGCGGGGACCGAGCCGCGGGGCGGCGGGGTGGCGCGGGCCGGGGAGAACAGCGACATCAGTGCACCTTGAAGTGATCGAAGGGCTCCAGGCAGGCGCGGCACTCGTACAGCGCCTTGCAGGAGGTGGAGCCGAAGCGGGAGACCTCTCGCGTGTCGAGCGAGTCGCAGCGCGGGCAGCGCACGCTCAGCGCGAGCCGGATCGGGCCCGTCGGCACGGCGGCCCGGCCGCTCGGCGGGGCGATCCCGTACTCCCGGAGCTTCCGCTTGCCCTCGTCCGACATCCAGTCGGTGGTCCAGGCGGGGGACAGCACGAGCCGCACGGACACCGAGGCGAAGCCCGCGGCCGTCAGCGCGAACACCACGTCGTCGCGGATCGCGTCCATCGCGGGGCAGCCGCTGTAGGTCGGGGTGATGTCGACGCGCACTCCCGCGCCGTCCACCTCGACGGCGCGCAGCACGCCCAGGTCCTCGATCGTGAGGACAGGGACCTCCGGGTCGGGCACGGCCGCGGCGATGCGCCACGCGTCGGCGATGGCGTCGGTGCCGGCGTCGGTCTGCGGATCGGAGGTGGGGTGCGTCACCATGATGCCCCCGGATGCCGTCGCGCGAGCACCTGCATCTCGGCGAGGATGTGCCCGAGGGGCGTCGCGTGCGCACCGCGGCGACCGCCGGCGGAGGACGGCGCCACCGGCGGCACCTCGAGCCCCGCTTCCGCGAACACGGCGTCGATGACGGCGTCGAAGGGCGCGCGGAGCGTGGAGGGACGCACGGCCGCGTCACCAAGGCGGTCGATCAGCGGCTCGTCGCGGAACAGCTCAGCGACGTATGGCCAGACATCCGTCAGGGCGCGGATCATGCGCCGCCGGGACTCCTCGGTGCCGCCGGCGAGACGCAGCACCCACTGCACGGCGTGGTCGCGGTGGTAGTCGACCTCTTTGAGCGCCTTCTCCGCGATCGCCGCGAACGTGGGCTCCGAGCTCGCCCGCAGCGCCGAGTACAGCTCGACCAGATACACCGAGGCGACCAGCTGCCGAGCGATGGTCTGGGCGAAGTCGCCGTTGGGCTGCTCCATGATCCAGGCGCTGCGGAAGTCCGGCTCGTCGCGGAAGTACGCCAGGTCGTCCTCCGACCGGCCGTCGTACGATCCGGCGAAGTGCAGGAAGGATCGCGCGTGTCCCAGCAGGTCGAGGGCGATGTTGCCGAGGGCCACGTCCTCCTCGAGCTCGGGGGCGCGGGAGATCCACGCGCCGAGCTGCTGCGACAGGATGAGGGCGTCGTCGCCCAGCCACAGCGCGTACTCCGCGAGGTCCGCGCTCGCCGCGACGTCGCCGGCGCCCGCGAGTTCTTCGCTCAGGCGCAGCTGATCCACGGAGACGTCCCCGTGCGCGTCGCTGGGTCCCTGAGCCTGTCGAAGGGCCGGAGCCTGTCGAAGGGCCGGAGCCTGTCGAAGGGTCACAGGTGCGGCACCCCCTCGGAGGCGGTGTAGTACACCGCATGCCGGTAGTTCTTTCCGGCGGGGCTCTCGAAGTAGGCGCCCTTCGCGTCGGGGTCGCTCGTGGTGATGGCCTCGGCGGGGGCGACCCAGATCGAGACACCCTCGCCGCGCCGGGTGTAGAGGTCGCGGGCGTTGCGGATCGCCATCTCGGCGTCCGGGGCGTGCAGCGAGCCGACGTGCACATGGCTCAGTCCGCGGTTCGCCCGCACGAAGACCTCCCACAGCGGCCACACCTCCCGACCGTGGGTCCCTGAGCTCGTCGAAGGGTCGTGTCCGGGCGTCGCCATCACGCCACCGCCCCTTCGGCCGGCCCGGGGACCAGAGCCGAGCGCTGCTTGCGCGCGTACTCCGCTGCGGCCTCCCGCACCCAGGCTCCCTCTTCGTGCGCGGTGCGTCGGCGTTCGATGCGCTCCGCGTTGCAGGGTCCGTTGCCGCGCAGCACCTCGAAGAACTCGTCCCAGTCGATCTCGCCCATCTCGTAGCGGCCGGTCTCCTCGTCGTAGCGCAGGTCGGGATCGGGCAGGGTGACACCGAGGATCTCGGCCTGGGGAACGAGCATGCTGACGAAGCGCTGACGCAGTTCGTCGTTGGAGAACCGCTTGATCTTCCACTGCATCGACTGCGCCGAGTTGGGGGACTGGTCGTCGGGAGGACCGAACATCGCCAGGCTCGGCCAGTACCAGCGGTCGACGGCGTCCTGCGCCATGGCGCGCTGCTCATCGGTGCCCTGCATCAGGGTGAGGAGGATCTCGAACCCCTGCCGCTGGTGGAAGGACTCCTCCTTGCAGATGCGCACCATCGCGCGCCCGTAGGGGCCGTAGGAGGCGCGGCACAGCGGCACCTGGTTGCAGATCGCGGCGCCGTCGACGAGCCAGCCGATCGCTCCCATGTCGGCCCAGGTGGGTGTGGGGTAGTTGAAGATCGACGAGTACTTGGCCTTGCCGCTGAGGAGCTGGTCCATCATCTCTTCGCGTGTCGTGCCGAGCGTCTGCGCCGCGGAGTAGAGGTAGAGGCCGTGGCCCGCCTCGTCCTGCACCTTCGCCATGAGGATCGCCTTGCGCTTGAGGCTGGGCGCTCGGGTGATCCAGTTGCCCTCCGGCTGCATGCCGATGATCTCGGAGTGGGCGTGCTGGGAGATCTGCCGCACGAGCGTCCGGCGGTAGGCGTCGGGCATCCAGTCGCGGGGTTCGATGCGCTGCTCGTTCGCGATGAGCTCGTCGAACAGGCGCTCCTCATCGGACGGCTCGTCCACGAGGGACAGGTCTGCAGGGCTGGTCATCATCGACTCCTCGGCATCGGGCCATCTTTACTGACCGATCGTTAGGTAATTCTGACACAGCAGAACAGGGCTTTCAAGCCACCGCTCACCGCGTGCGGGAGATGAGTTCCAGAAGCGCGCGGCCGTAGGCCTCCGAGGGGTCCGGATGCTCGAAGGAGGCCGGCACTCCGGAGATCTCGGCGTCGACGCGGAAGGTGTCGTCCAGGCGCACCAGCGCGCGGAAGGTGCCGCGGAGGAGTTCGCGCAGCTGGTCCTCCCGGGGCAGCCACACGGCGTCGGCGAGCGTCACGGCGTCGAGCGCCCACTCGGTCGTGCCGTTGAACGCCAGATCCGTGCCGCTCGGCGTCTGCCGGGCCTCGATCGTCATCTCGCTGACCGTGAAGACCTCGGCCTCCGCTTCGAGCTCCACCTCGTCGGGCAGGTCGAGCTGGAAGCGATCGCCCTCGGCGGGGTTCCAGGCGAGACCTGCGTCTCTCAGGGCGACGGCGAGCTCGCGGGTGATCATCCCCTCACGCTAGACGACACGATGTGCCCGAGGCTTCGCGTCGGCTGTGGACGGTGGGGCGGGTGTCGGCGGCGTGGGGCAGAGTGGAGACATGACTTCCGCCGCACCCGTCGACACCCGTGAGGCCGCCCGTGCCGCATTGCGCGAACTCGTCGGCCGACCGGACGCCGAGTTCCACGACGGGCAGTACGAGGCGATCGAGGCGCTCGTCGAGGGGCGCCGCCGCGCTCTCGTCGTCCAGCGCACCGGCTGGGGCAAGTCGGCGGTGTACTTCGTGGCGACGCTGCTGCTGCGGCGGCAGGGGGCCGGCCCGACCGTCCTCGTGTCGCCGCTGCTGGCGCTCATGCGCGACCAGATCGCCGCGGCCGAGCGGGCCGGCGTGCGCGCGGTCGCGATCAACTCGACGAACGCGCACGAGTGGTCCGAGGTGCTCGCGCAGCTCGACCGCGACGAGGTCGACGTGCTGCTGGTGTCGCCGGAGCGGCTGAACAATCCGGCGTTCCGCGAGCAGCAGCTGCCGACGCTCGTACGACGCCTCGGGATGCTCGTGGTCGACGAGGCGCACTGCATCAGCGACTGGGGGCACGACTTCCGCCCGGACTACCGGCGGCTCCGCGATCTCATCGCCCGGATGCCCGTCGACGTGCCGGTGCTGGCGACGACCGCGACGGCGAACAGCCGTGTGGTCGCCGACGTCGCCGAGCAGCTCGGCAGTCTCCAGGCGGACGAGGCGGGGGGCTCGGCACCGGTGCTGACGATCCGCGGACCGCTCGCCCGCACGTCGCTGCGTCTCGGGGTGCTGCGGCTGCGCGATTCGGCGAGCCGTCTGGCCTGGCTGCTCAGCCACCTCGACGACCTGCCCGGCTCCGGCATCATCTACACGCTCACGGTCGCGGCCGCGGTCGACACCGCCCGGCTGCTGCGCGATCACGGGCACGAGGTGCGCGCATACACCGGGCAGACCGACACCGAGGAACGCGCCGAATCCGAGGGGATGCTCAAGCGCAACGAGGTCAAGGCGCTCGTCGCGACCAGTGCGCTCGGGATGGGCTTCGACAAACCGGATCTCGGCTTCGTGCTGCACCTCGGCGCCCCGTCGTCGCCCGTGGCGTACTACCAGCAGGTGGGTCGTGCGGGGCGCGCCAGCGAGAGCGCCGACGTGCTGCTGCTTCCCGGAGTGGAGGATCGCGACATCTGGCACTACTTCGCGACCGCGTCGATGCCCGACCGGGAGCGGGCGGAGCGGGTGATCGCGGCGCTCGGAGACGCTCCGGTCTCCACGCCGGCGCTCGAGGCGATGGTCGACATCCGTCGCACGCCGCTCGAGCTGCTGCTCAAGGTGCTCGACGTCGACGGGGCCGTGCGGCGCGTGCAGGGCGGCTGGATCGCCACGGGAGAGCCGTGGACCTACGACGCCGAGCGGTACGAGCGCATCGCGGCGGAGCGCGTCGCCGAGCAGCAGCACATGCTCGAGTACGAGAAGACCGATGGCTGCCGCATGGAGTTCCTGCAGCGGGCCCTCGATGATGACACGGCCGCACCCTGCGGGCGGTGCGACAACTGCGCCGGCGTGTGGTTCCCGCGTGAGATCGGGGAGGCGGCGAGCACCCAGGCGGCCGAGTCGCTCGATCGCGTCGGGGTGCCGATCGAGCCGCGTCGCGCGTGGCCGACCGGCGCCGATCGCCTGGAGGTTCCCGTGAAGGGACGCATCCCCGCCGACGAGCAGGCGAGCGAGGGGCGGGCGCTGGCCCGGCTCACAGACCTGGGATGGGGAGGAGCCCTGCGCGAGCTGTTCGCGGCAGGGGCGGCCGACGCGCCCGTCACGCCGCAGCTGCTGCAGGCCTGTGTCCGGGTGCTCGCCGGCTGGGGGTGGGAGCAGCGGCCCGCGGCGGTCGTCGCTCTGCCGTCGCGTTCGCATCCGCTGCTGGTCGACTCCCTCGCGCGGGGTCTCGCCGAGATCGGACGGCTCCCGTATCTGGGAGCCCTCGAGCCCGTCGCGGGCGGCCCGACCGGGCAGCCGGGCGGCAACAGCGTGTTCCGTCTCGCGGGCCTCTGGGATCGTCTGAGCGCCGACGATCTCGAGATTCCGGCCGGACCCGTGCTGCTGGTGGACGACCTGGTCGACAGTCGGTGGACGATGACCGTCGCCGCCCGGGTGCTCCGACAGGCGGGCGCGACCGCCGTGCTGCCTTTCGCCCTCGCGTCGCGAGGCTGAGCGGTCGCGTGGTCAGTCGTCGGCGGGGGCGACGCGCGGGGGCCAGGCGGTGGCTCCGAGCTCCCGCGAGATGTTCCTCGCGGTCTCGCGCAGCGCGTTGAGGATGGCATCCGTCGCGGGTGTCTGCGAGGTCGGCAGCACCACGGCCACGGCGGCCACGATGTCGTTCGCGGCGTCGGCGACGGGAGCCGCGATCGAGGATTCCCCCAGCACCGCCTCGTCGAACTCTCCGGCGGTGCCGCGTTCGGCGATGGACGGCAGCTCCAGCGTGAGCCGGGCGATGTCCGTCACGGTGTCGCCGGTGAGGCTGCGCAGCGGCTGGGCGAACACGCTCTGCTGGAAGCCGAGGTCGTAGGCGAGCAGCACCTTGCCCATCGCCGAGGCGTGCGCGGGGATGGCGACGCCGGTCTCGAGCATCTGCTGGCTGTCGTCCGGGCGCAGGTTGTGATGGATGACGAGCACGTCGGTGAAGTGGGGGGCGCCCAGCCGCACCGAGAGGTTCGTGCGTCGAGCGAGCTCCTGCGTCCACCGCATCGCCCGCGCACGCACGTCGAGCGTGTCGAGGTAGACGTTGCTCAGCCGCAGGAGGGTCGGCCCGAGCATGTAGCGCTGACCTCCGCGCTCCTTCGCGACGAGGCCGTGCGCCCGGAGCGACTTCACGATCCCGTGCACCGTCGACGGCGGCAGGTCCAGGGCGGAGGCGAGGTCGGTGATGCCGAGGTGGCGTGCTCCCTGGAGCAGTTCGAGGATCTTCGCGGCGCGGTCGATCGCCTGGATCACGGGGAGCCCTCCTTCCGGTGCGTCGTCGAGCCGGGGCGTCGTGCAGGAGGCCGAGAGTCTTGACAACCCGGCACGGCCCGAGCATATTCGACATTAACGAATTGCTTTCGGATTATTGCGGAAGAACTCACGAAGGATCAAAGGAGATCGGACGATGAAGAAGCTCATCAATGCCCCTGAAGACGTTCTCGTCGAGTCGCTGAGGGGGGTCGCGCTCGCTCATCCGGAACTCTCCGTGGACCTCGAGAACCACGTGATCACGCGCGCCACGCCCAAGGCGCAGGGCAAGGTCGCGATCGTGTCCGGCGGCGGTTCCGGGCACGAGCCGCTGCATGGCGGCTTCGTCGGACCCGGCATGCTCGACGCGGCGGTCGCCGGCGAGGTCTTCACCTCGCCCACACCCGACCGCGTCCAGGTCGCCACCAAGGCCGTCGACCGCGGCGCCGGGGTGCTCCACATCGTGAAGAACTACACCGGCGACGTGCTGAACTTCGAGATGGCCGCCGAGCTCGCCTCCATGGAAGGCATCGAGGTCGGCAGCGTCACCGTGGACGACGACGTGGCCGTGCAGGACTCGCTGTACACGGCGGGGCGTCGCGGTGTCGGACTCACCGTGCTGATCGAGAAGATCGTCGGCGCTGCAGCGGAGGAGGGGCGTGACCTCGCCGCCGTCGTCGAGCTGGCCAAGAAGGTCAACGGCCAGGGGCGGTCGATGGGCATGGCGCTCACCAGCTGCACGGTGCCTGCCGCCGGCAAGCCCACCTTCGATCTGCCGGACGACCAGATGGAGATCGGCATCGGCATCCACGGCGAACCCGGCCGCCATCGCGAACCCCTCGCCCCGGCCTCCGACATCGCCCGTCAGCTGGTGGAGCCGATCCTCGCGGACATCGACGCAGCAGGGCCCGCGATCGTCATGCTGAACGGCATGGGCGCGACGCCCCTGATCGAGCTGTACCTCATGTACGGCGAGGTCGCGGCGATCCTGGAGAAGGCCGGTGTCCAGATCGCCAGGAACCTCGTCGGCAACTACATCACCTCGCTCGACATGGCCGGATGCTCGGTCACCGTGCTCAAGGCGGACGACGAGCTGCTGCGCCTGTGGGACGCTCCCGTGAACACCCCCGGCCTGCGGTGGGGCGCCTGATGGTCGCCGTCGACACCGCCGTCCTCGCAGACTGGGTCTCGCGCTTCGGCGCGGCCGTCGCGGAGAAGCGCGACTGGCTCACCGAACTCGATTCGGCGATCGGCGACGCGGACCACGGAGTCAACATGGCCAGGGGCATGAGCGCGGTCGGCGAGAAGCTCGCCGCGGGAACCCCCGCCACGGTCGACGAGCTGCTGAAGACGGTCGGCATGACGCTCGTGAGCTCGGTGGGCGGAGCCAGCGGTCCGCTCTACGGCACCTTCTTCCTCCGCATGGGCATGGCAGCGGGTGCCGTGTCCGAGCTCGACGGACCGGCACTCGCGGCCGCCCTGCGCGCCGGGCTCGACGGCATCGTCGCACGCGGCAAGGCCGAGGCGGGGGACAAGACCATGTTCGACGCCATGGCTCCCGCCGTCGACGCATTCGATGCCGCGCTCGCCGCGGACTCCTCTGTCGCGGACGCCGCGCGAGCGGCAGCGGAGGCGGCAGCCGCCGGGCGCGACGCCACGCTCCCGCTCGTGGCGCGCAAGGGCAGGGCGAGCTACCTCGGTGAGCGCAGCGCTGGCCACCTCGACCCGGGAGCGGCATCGACGGCGATCCTCTTCGACACGCTCGCCGACGCGCTGGCGGGCAGCGCCGGATGATCGGGATCGTCGCCGTCTCCCACAGTGCACGGCTCGGGGAGGCGGCGCTCGAGCTCGCCCTGCAGATGGTCCAGGGCGGAGGCGTGCGCGTGCAGGTCGCGGCCGGCGCCGGTGTCGACGCCGACGGTGCGCCGATCCTCGGCACCGATGCCGTCGCGGTGGCGACCGCGATCGACGAGCTCGCCGCGGACTGCGATGGCGTGCTGGTCCTGATGGACCTCGGGTCCGCCGTGCTGAGCGCCGAGCTCGCGGTCGAGCTGCGCACGAGCGACGTGCCGGTGCGTCTCGCGCCCGCACCCTTCGTGGAGGGTCTGCTCGCGGCGGTCGTGGCCGCCGCTGCCGGAAACGGCCTGGACGCCGTGGCGGCGGAGGCCTCCGCCGCCCTCGCCGCCAAGACCGGACAGCTCGCTCCGGTCGACGAGGCGCCGACGGAGTCCGACGCGCAGGGCGCTCCGGCGACCGACCGGCCGGCGGAGGGCGAGGCGACGGCGCGTGCCACGGTGCGGGTGCGCAACCCGCAGGGCCTGCATGCCCGTCCCGCGGCGCTGATCGCCGAAGCCTCGGCGGGCGCGGATGTGCGACTCCGCGGTCTTCCCGCCGGGCCCGAGGCGACGGGGGCGAGTCTCTCGCGGCTGCTCATCCTCGGCGCGCGCCAGGGGGATGAGCTCGAGCTCACCGTGCGCGGCGGGGACGCGCGACGCGTGCTCGACCGGCTCGTGGCGCTCTTCGACGACGGCTTCGGCGAAGGCACGGAGCCCCTCCCGCCGGGGAAGGCGCGCGGCGGCGAGACCGCTCCCGCAGTAAGCCAGGACGTCCCGGACCACACCGATGATGCGGGCGAGGTCGCCGCGGGAACCGTGCTGCGCGGACGAGGGGTGAGCCCCGGGAGGGTCGCCGCTCCGGTCGTGCACCTCGCGCCGGCGCTGCCGGAACCGGACGCCGACGTGCTCGTGCCTCCGTCCGAGCGGGAGGCGGAGGTGTCGGCGATCGAGTGGGCGGCGGTGGCGGTCGCCGATCAGCTCCGCGGACGGACGGCGGAGGCGACGGGGGAGGCCAAGGCGATCCTCGACGCGTCGCGACTGCTCGCCTCCGATCCCGAGCTGGTGTCGGAGGCGACGGCGCTCGTGCGGGAGAAGGGCCGGACCGCGGCTCGAGCGGTGTGGGAGACGGCGACCGCGCATGAGCGCGGGCTCGCCGCGCTCGGCGGCCGGATGGCGGAGCGCGCGGCGGACATCCGCGACGTGCGAGACCGGATCATCGCGGAGATCCTCGAGGTCGACATGCCGGGAGTGCCGGAGCGCGAGGAGCCGTTCGTGCTCGTCGCCGTCGACCTCGCACCGGCCGACACGGCGGCGCTGGCCGGCGGGCGCTGCGTCGCGCTGGTCACGGAACAGGGCGGTCCCACGTCGCACACCGCCATCATCGCGCGCTCACTGGGACTGCCCGCCGTCGTCGGAGGGGCGGAGGCGACACGCATCCCGGTCGGTGCCGTGGTGCTGGTGGACGGCGACCGCGGCACGGTCGAGGTCGATCCGAGCCCGGAGCGGGTCGCAGAGGCGGCCCCGGCGGCGGAACCGGTCCTGTTCGACGGCACCGGGAGCCTGCGGGACGGGCATCGCGTCGCGCTCCTTGCCAATGTCGGAGGCGCCCCCGACGCCGCCGTCGCCGCGGCAGCCCACGCCGAGGGCATCGGGCTGTTCCGCACCGAGTTCTGCTTCCTCGATCGGACGGACGCCCCCTCGGTCGACGAGCAGACGGCGGCGTACCGTGCGGTGCTCGCGGCGTTCCCCGGACGAAAGGTCGTGGTGCGCACGCTCGATGCGGGAAGCGACAAGCCGTTGCCCTTCGCGAACGCCGAGGACGAGGAGAACCCGGCCCTGGGCGTCCGCGGACTGCGGATCGCGCGCCGGCGTCCTGAGCTGCTCCGCGATCAGCTGAAGGCGCTCGCTGCGGCCGCCGAAGCGGAGTCCGCCCTGGTCGAGGTGATGGCGCCGATGGTGGCGACCGTGGACGAGGCGCGCGAGTTCGCCGCCGAGGCGCACGCCGCCGGGCTCGAACGCGTGGGCATCATGATCGAGACTCCGGCGGCCGCCCTGCTCGCCGCGCAGCTCTTCGAGGTCGTCGACTTCGTGAGCCTCGGCACCAACGACCTCGCCCAGTACACGATGGCGGCGGATCGACTGCTGAGCGATCTCGGAGATCTCAACGATCCGTGGCAGCCGGCGGTCCTGCGGCTGATCGGCGAGGTCGGTGCGGCGGGTCGAGCGGCGGGCAAGCCCGTCGGAGTGTGCGGAGAGGCAGGCGGCGATCCCGCGCTGGCGCCGGTGCTCGTCGGGCTCGGAGCGACCTCGCTGTCGATGACGCCCCGGTCCCTCGGTCGCGTCGCGGAAGCACTGGCGGCGGTGTCGGAGGAGGACTGCCGACGCGCGGCCGAGGTCGCACGGAACGCGGCCACCGCCGCCGATGCACGCGTCGCGGTCGGCGCCGTCCTCCGCGAGACCCACGGCCACTGACGCCTGCACCGGGCGTATATGCCCCGTGCGGCATGGGGTTGTTATCGTTCTGGTCTCGACCAGCCCGCAAGCAGCCGGCAGGGCCGCGTCGCCGTCTAGTCTCCTCTCAGGGGGGCGCCGACCAGCGGCGCACGTGTCCATCGGAGGATCCATGTCGCGCTCGCGTTCTGTCATCACGACCACGGTCGGGGTCGCCGCCGTCGGCGCCCTGCTCGCGATGGCGGGGTGCGCCCCCGCTCCGCAGTCCACGCCGACCGCGCAGCCGACGCCGAGCGAGAGCGCCACGCCGGACCCGTACGCGGGGCCCCTGGACTTCGTCGGCGATGAGCTGGACTGGTTCCTGCCCGCCGCGGCGGAGATCGCCGACATGCTTCCCTCGGTCGGCGACGTGAGCGCCCCGTCCTCGTCCCTGATCGCCATCTCCGACGGAGGCGGACCCGTGGCCAGCCCCGCGGCCTGCAATGCTCTGCTCGCCGAAGCAGCGCTCGGCTCGGTCGGCGCCCGCACGATGACCTGGACGACGGCGGCTCCCCCGGAACGGGACGGCTGGCTGCACGTCCTGCAGTTCGCCGACGAGGCGGCCGCGCAGGCGCGAATGGACCAGTACGCCCAAGCTGCTGATCAGTGCGTCGAGTTCGAGTATGAAGACGCGTCGTCCTTCGTGTCGTCCTCGGCCGAAGGAGAGGGGGGCGTGCGCGCGATCGCGGGTTCTCTCACCGTGCCGCGCGGGAGCGACGACGGCTGGAACCAATACAAGGGCTACGCCTCGGTCGGCAACGTCATCGTCTCGTTCTGGCAGCCGTTCGGGGGAGAACCGGACTTCGACACCGCACAGGCCGCCGCGTTGCTGCGGGATCGCGCGAGCGAGGCGCGCGCGATGCTGATCGACGAGCTGACGGCGAACCCGCCGACCCCGGCGCCGACCCCCGCTGCCGCCGACCCCAGCGCGCCGTGGGGCGAATGGGAGATCTCCGCTGCGGGAGTGGGACCGGTGCCTCTCGGCGTCGACGTCGCCGAAGCGATCGCCGCCGTTCCGGGTGCGCACGTGGAGGAGTCGGACTGGGGCGGCCCGACGCGCCTCATCGCCGCGGACGGCTCCGCCTCGCTCCTGCTGTGGGCCGACGATGACGACGTCGTGTCGGGGATCTCGGTCGGAGCGGCGAATGTGAGCGGTGACCGGACGCACGACGGCGCCGCGCTCCCCGCGGCCGGCGGCGTGCGCGTCGGCGACCCGGTCTCGGCGGCGATCGCCGCCTTCCCCGAGGGGACGACGAGCCGCGTGGTGTCCTCCGGGGAGTTCTTCTACGAGTCGGCTTCGCGCGACGGCATCACGCTGCGGTTCCGGGCGGACCGCGAGGCGACCGATCCCGCCGCCGTCATCACCGGGATCCTGGTCGAGGACGCGACGCTGCGCACGCCGCTGAACTTCGGCTGACCCCGCGGACGCGGCGAGCGGCGCCGGCCGCGGGATCGTGTCCCTCACACGGAGACGGGCTCGGCGGCGGGCTCCTTGCTGACGAGGGTGAGCACGTCGTACGTCGCGACCGTCCCGTCATCCTGGTTCCGGATCACGGCGTCCCAGCGCACCTCGCCGTACTCGTCGGTCTCGCGCGGCGTGATCTGCTTGGCGGTGAGTTCGACGCGGATGCTGTCGCCCGGCGAAACCGGCGTGAGGAAGCGCAGGTTCTCCAGGCCGTAGTTCGCGAGCACGGGACCCGGTTCAGGGTCCACGAACAGTCCTGCCGCCCACGAGACGAGCAGGTAGCCGTGGGCGACGCGACCGGGGAAGAACGGGTTCGCTGCGGCGGCGTCCTGGTCCATGTGGGCGTAGAAGGTGTCGCCGGTGAAATGCGCGAAGGTCTCGATGTCGTCCAGGGTGACCTCCCGCGCGGCCGAGGCGATCCGGTCGCCGATGCGCAGCTCCGCGAGCGACTTGCGGAACGGGTGTCGTCCCTCGCTGTGGGCCGTCGCGCCCGCATGCCAGATGCCGGTGAGAGCGGTCAGCATCTCGGGGGACCCCTGCACGGCGGTGCGCTGCATGTGGTGCAGCACCGCGCGGATGCCGCCGAGTTCCTCGCCGCCGCCGGCGCGCCCCGGACCCCCGTGGACGAGGTTCGGCAGGGGTGAGCCGTGTCCTGTCGAGGAGCGGGCGTCGTCACGGTCGAGCAGCAGCATCCGGCCGTTGAACGGGGCGATCCGCGTCGCGAGCTCCACGGCCTGGGCGGGGTCGTGCGTCGCGATGCTCGTCACGAGCGAGCCTCCGCCGCGCCCGACCAGCGCCGCCGCGTCGGCCGTCGTGGCGTAGGTGAGGAGCGAGGCCACCGGTCCGAAGGCTTCGACCGTGTGCACCGCGTCGGCCTGAGCATCGTCGAATCGCAGGAGGACGGGAGCGACGAAGGCGCCGTCCGGTGCCGGACCCGTCGCGCCGTCGGCCCGGCGCACCTCGGGGGCATCGGTCGAGCCGATCACGAGACGCCCGCCCGCGTCCTGCAGCGCGCGCACCTGACGCAGCACCTCATCGCGTTGCGCGGTCGAGGCGAGCGGCCCCATGGTCACGCCTTCGGCGCGCGGGTCGCCGAGCACGGTCTTGTCCGCGATGCGCGCGCGGACGGCCTCGATCACGTCGTCGGCGGCGGCCTCCGGGACGATGGCCCGCCGGATCGCCGTGCACTTCTGTCCGGCCTTCGTCGTCATCTCGGTCACCAGCTGGCGCACGTAGGCGTCGAACTCCGGGGTGCCGGCCACCGCATCCGTGCCGAGGACCGAAGCGTTGATGGAGTCGGTCTCCGCCGTGAAGCGCACGCCGCCGGTCTGCACCGCCGGATGCGCCTTGAGGCTCTCCGCCGTCGAAGCGCTGCCGGTGAAGCCGACCAGGTCTCCCAGCCGCAGATGCTCGAACAGCGCGGGGACGCCGCCGGTGACCAACTGGAGCGATCCCTCGGGGAGCAGACCGGAGTCGACGAGGATGCGGACCATCGCCTCGGCCAGATAGCCGGTGGGAGTCGCCGGCTTGATGAGCGTCGGCATGCCGGCCAGGAACGCCGGGGCGAGCTTCTCGAGCGCGCCCCACACCGGGAAGTTGAACGCGTTGATCTGGACGGCGACGCCGGGCAGGGTCGTGTACACATGGCGGCCGAGGAAGGACCCGTCCTTCGAGAGCGGCTCCACCGGCCCGTCGACGTGCACCCTGCTGTTCGGCAGCTCGCGGCGTCCTTTGCCGGAGTAGGAGAACAGCACGCCGATGCCGCCGTCGATGTCGACCCAGGAATCGGTCTTCGTGGCGCCCGTCCGCGCCGACAGCGCGTACAGCTCCTCCTTGCGCTCGGTCAGAGCGAGGGCGAGCTTCTTGAGCAGGACGGCACGCTGGTGGAAGGTGAGCGCACCCAGGCTCGCCTGGCCCGTCGTCCGCCCGTACTCCAGCGCGGACGCGAGGCCCAGGCCCTCGGCGCTCACCGTCGTGACGACCTCACCCGTCGAGGCGTCGCGCACCGGAGTCCCGGCAGGGCTCCGGTCCGCTCCGGCGGCGGGCGTCCACCACGCGCCCTCGACATAGCTCGGCAGATACTCCGTCATGACGTCTCCTCGTTCCATCGGTAGAAGCCCTCTCCGCTCTTGCGGCCGAGCCGGCCGTCCGCGACCATCGCCCGCAGCAGAGCGGGCGGTTCGAAGCGCGGTCCCAGCGCGGCGGCCAGCTCCTCCGCGATGCCCAGCCGCACGTCGAGTCCGACCAGGTCTGTGGTGCGCAGCGGGCCGATCGGATGCCGGTAGCCCAGAGTCATCGCCGCGTCGATGTCCGCCGCATCGGCCACGCCCTCCTCGAGCATCCGGATCGCCTCCAGGCCGAGCAGCACGCCGAGCCTCGACGAAGCGAAGCCGGGGGAGTCGTGCACGACGATGGGTGTCTTCCGCAGCGCCTGCACCCAGGACCGCGCGCGGTCGACGACGGCGTCGCCGGTCGACGCCCCGCGAACGACCTCGACCAGGGCGGAGGCCGGGACGGGGTTGAAGAAGTGCAGTCCCAGGAAGCTCGCGGGGCGGAGGCGCCTTGAGGCGAGGTCGTCGATCGAGATGGACGAGGTGTTCGACGCCAGGATCGCCCCCTCGGCCATCGCCGCCTCGGCGCGACCGAGCGCCGTTTCCTTGAGGGCGCGGTCCTCGGGGACCGCCTCCACCACCAGATCGCAATCGGCGAAGAGCGAGACGTCGGTGCCGCACTCGTAGCCCTCGCCCAACGGCACCGCGTCGAGAAGGGGGTCCCGCTCGACGGAGCGGCGGATGCTGTCGCCCAGCCGCTCGGCGGCCGCTCGCGCCGCCGCGTGGTCGCGCTCCACCACGCTGACCCGCGACCCCGCGAGCAGGAAGGCGTGCGCGATGCCGGCGCCCATCCGTCCGCCGCCGAGCACGCCCACCCGTGCCGGTGCTGTCGCCTCGGTGTCGGTCATCGCCGTGCCCGCCTCTCCAGGAAGTCGGTCATCCGCCGGTGCTTCTCGGGCGAGGCGAACAGCTCCGCCTGCAGCTCGAACTCGATGGCGGGGTGCTCAGCGTGCGGGGCCCGCAGCGCGCGCTTGGTGTGCCGGGTGGCGAGCGGGTCGTTGGCGCAGATGCGGTCCGCGATCGCGTGCGCCGCGTCGAGCAGGTCGGCGGAGGGATGCAGTGCCGACACCAGTCCCCAGGCCAGCGCCTCGTCCGCGTCGAGGAGCCTGCCGGTGAGCAGCAGCTCGCTCGCGCGGGCCTGTCCGACGATCTCGGGCAGACGCCAGGTCGCTCCGGCCGCGGCCAGGATGCCGAGCCCCGTCTCCGGGTTTCCGATCCTCAGGGCCGGCGTGCCGATCCGGATGTCGGCCGCGTAGGCGAGCTCGGCTCCGCCGCCGAGCGCCCATCCGTCCAGCGCCGCGATCACGGGCATCGGCAGTTCGCTGACACGGATGAACGCGGTCGCGTTGATACCGCGCCTGGCGTCATCGGGCGTGCGCTCGCGGAGCTGCGCGATGTCGGCGCCGGCGGCGAACACGCCGTCGGATCCGGTGAGGATGAGCACGCGAGGTCTTTCCTCGAGCAGAGCGCACAGGACGTGCAGGGCGTCGATGGTCTCCTGGTCGATCGCGTTGCGCTTCTCCGGGCGGTCGAGGGTGGCCACCACCCGGTCGTCCTGCTCCTCGATGCGAAGGGTCATCGCACGCGCTCCAGGATCATCGCGGTGCCCTGACCGACGCCGACGCACATCGTCGCGAGCCCGAGCTCCGCGTCTTCGCGCTCCATGCGGCCGAGGAGGGTGACCACGATCCGGCAGCCGCTCGAGCCCAGCGGGTGGCCGAGGGCGATCGCGCCGCCGTCGCGGTTCACGATCTCCGGGTCGAGATCGAGACGGCGGATGACGGCGAGCGACTGCGTCGCGAACGCCTCGTTCAGCTCCACGGCTCCGATCGCGTCGAGGCGGAGCCCCGCACGACCCAGAGCCTTCTCGGTCGCCGGCACCGGACCGAGCCCCATGATCTCGGGAGCCAGTGCGGCGGAGGTCGCGGTGACGATGCGCGCACGAGGCACGAGCCCGTGGGTGCGGACGGCCTCGGCGCTGGCGACGACGATCGCCGAGGAGCCGTCGTTGAGTGCGCTGGAGTTGCCGGCCGTGACGACCTCGCCGCCGGCCACCACCGGGCGCAGGGCGGCCAGAGCCTCGCTGCTGGTGTCTCGCCGCGGCCCCTCGTCGACGCGGACCTCACCGCTGCGGGTCGGCACGGCCACGATCTCCGGCGCGAAACGGCCCGCGTCGATCGCCGCGACCGCGCGCTGCTGACTGCGCAGGGCGAAGCCATCGGCATCCTCGCGGGTGATCCCGTCGCGACGGGCGACCTCCTCGGCGGTCTCCGGCATCGAGAACGTCGCGCTCGCGCGCGCGGCCAGGCGCGGATTGGTGAAACGCCATCCGATCGAGGTGTCGTAGGCCTCTCCCGGCTTGGCCCAGGCGCGCTCGGCCTTGGCCTGCACCCACGGCGCGCGCGTCATCGACTCGACCCCGCCCGCGACGATCACGTCGGCGTCTCCCGCGCGGACCGCCTGCGCGGCCATCGCGATCGCCGACATCCCCGAAGCGCAGAGGCGGTTCACGGTGATCCCCGGCACGCTGTCGGGAAGGCCCGCGAGCAGCACGGCCATCCGGGCGACATTGCGGTTGTCCTCGCCCGCCTGATTCGCGGCGCCGAGGATCACCTCGTCGATCACGTCATCCGGCAGTCCGGCCCTGGTCACCGCCTCGCGCACTACGATCGCGGCGAGGTCGTCCGGACGCACGCTCGCGAGAGCGCCGCCGTACCGGCCCACCGCGGTGCGGACGCCTCCGACGAGATAGGCCTCCGTCATCAGACCCTCCCGAACGCGCGCAGCGGATGCTCGATGAGCTCGGTCACCCGGCGGAGGAAGCCGGCCGCGTAGCCGCCGTCGCACACCCGGTGGTCGAACGCGAGCGAGAGCTGCATGATCCGCCGGGGGACGATCGCGCCGTCGACGACCCACGGCCGCTCGAGGATCCGGCCGATCCCCAGGATCGCGACATCGGGGTGGTTGATGATCGCCGCCGATCCGTCGACCCCGAGCCCTCCGTAGTTGTTGAGGGTGAACGTCGACCCGCGCAGCCGCTCAGGGGGCATCGATCCGGCTCTGGCCGTCGCGGTGAGCTCCCGCAGCGCGGCGTCGAGTTCGCCCACGCTGAGCGTGTGGGCGCGGGGGAGCACGGGGACGAGGAGTCCCCGTTCGGTGTCGACGGCGATCCCGAGGTTCACGCCGTCGAAGGAGATCAGCGCGTCGCTGCTCTCGGTCAGACGCGAGGCGAGCACGGGGTATTCCTCCAGCGCCAGGAGCACGAAGCGCGCGAGCAGCGCCGTCAGTGACGGCGCCTTCTCGCCCTCGGGTGCCACCTGCGGACGGAGGTCCCACAGCTCGGTCGCGTCGACGTCGACCCAGACCGTCGCCTCCGGGATCTCGGAGCGGCTCCGGGAGAGCTTGGCGCTGACCGCGCGCCGCAACGGCGAGAGCGGCTCGCGGGACCGCACACCGAGGCCGTCCAGCGTCTCGCCGGCTTCCGTGGCGTTCCGGTGATGCGCCGCCGCGCCGTCGACGGCATTCTCGACAGCCGCCTGCAGCACGTCGGCCCGGGTGATCGCGCCGTCCGGTCCTGTCGCGGTGATCGTGTGCACGTCGAGGCCGAGATCGCGGGCCAGGCGACGCACGAGCGGGGAGCGGACGGCGACGGGGCGGCGACGCGCGACGGCATCCTGCCCCGGCTGTTCCGCACCAGTTCGCGCGGACGATGCCTGCGCCCGGTCCGTCCGGCTCGCGACGGGCGCGGCCGGTGCGACGGGCGAGGCTTGTGCGGCGCGGGATGGGTCGGCGGAGCGGGCCGGCGGGCGGCGTCGACCCGTGGCGGATCCGGCCGTGGTGCCGTAGCCGATGAGGACGTTCCCGGAGCCGGCGCGCTCCTCTTCCCGGTACGCCTCGTGCTCCGGCTCGCGTGTCTCCGCCGCCTCCGCTCCGGGCTCGGATGCCCCGGGTCCCGCGGCTGCGGAGACCTCGAGGACCGGAGCGCCGACGTCGATCGTGTCGCCCGGGGCGCCGTGCAGTGCGGTCACGACGCCTGCGAAGGGGGACGGCAGCTCGACAACGCTCTTCGCGGTCTCCACCTCGGCGATCGGCTGATCCGTGGCGATGGTGTCGCCGACCGCGACGAGCCACTGCACGAGCCCGGCCTCGGTCAGCCCCTCGCCGAGGTCGGGCAGACGGAAGACTCGTCCAGCGGTGTCGGACTTCAGGGGCGTGCTCATGCGTCCTCCCAGTGGAGCGTGTCGATCGCATCGAGCACGCGGTCGACGTCGGGCAGGTACCAGTGCTCGAGCTTCGGCGGCGCGTAGGGGGTGTCGAACCCCGTCACCCGGCGCACCGGCGCCTCGAGGTACTCGAAGCAGCGCTCGAAGACGCGGGCCTGTATCTCGGAGGCGACGCTGACGTAGCCGGGCGCCTCGGCGATCACCACCGCCCGCCCGGTCGACGTGACCGCCGCGGTGACGGTGGCGTCGTCGAAGGGGGAGAGCGAGCGGACGTCGACCACCTGCACGCTGCGCCCCTCGGCGGCGGCGACCTCCGCCGCTTCCAGGGCGAGGGGGACGGAGGCTCCGTAGGCGAGAAGAGTGACGTCGGTGCCCTCGCGCGCGATGCGGGCCGTGCCGAGCTCGGCGGTGACGGCGGTGTCGACCTCTCCCTTGGACCAGTACAGCTTCTTCGGCTCGAGGAAGATCACCGGGTCGGGGGAGGCGATCGCGGCGCGCAGCAGCGAGTACGCGTCCTGCGGAGTGGACGGACTGACGACGGTCAGGCCCGGGGTGTGCGCGTAGTACGCCTCGGAGGAGTCGCAGTGGTGCTCCACCCCGCCGATGCCGCCGCCGAAGGGGATGCGGATCACGAGCGGCATCCGGATTCCTCCGCGGGTGCGGTTGCCGAGTTTGGCCACGTGGCTGACCACCTGCTCGAAGGCGGGCAGCGCGAAGGCGTCGAACTGCATCTCCACGACCGGCCGCAGGCCGTTCATCGCCATGCCGACGGCGGTTCCGACGATGCCGGACTCCGCCAGCGGGGTGTCGAAGCAGCGGTCTTCGCCGAAGCGGGCGGTGAGTCCGTCGGTGATACGGAACACACCGCCGAGCGCTCCCACGTCCTCCCCGAACACGATCACGTCGGGGTCGGCAGCGAGGGCGTCGGCGAGAGCGCGGTTCAGAGCCCCGGCCATGGTCATGGTCGTCACGGTGCCGGCGTCGGCCGTCGTGCGGGTGTCGTCCTGCGCGATCGTCATCGGGATTCTCCGTTCGACGGGCCGGAGGCGTCGGCGAGCTGCGACCGCTCGATCTCTCCCCGCAGCAGCCGCCACTGCTCCTCGAGCTGCGGCGAGCGGGTCGAGGTCACGAAACGGAACAGGTCTTCGGGGTCCAGGTCGGCGTCGGTGTTCAGAGCGGTACGCATCTCGTCGGCGATCCCGTCCGCGCCGCGAGCGAACCGCTCCTCGGTCTCCTCGTCCAGCGCCCCGGTCGCGGTGAGGTGCGCGCGCAGGCGCCGCAGCGGATCGCGGGCGACCCAGGCCTGCACCTCGTCGCGCTCGCGGTAGCGGGTGTCGTCGTCGGCGTTGGTGTGCGCCTGCATCCGATAGGTGTGCGCCTCGACGAGTGAGGGGCCGCCGCCGGCGCGGGCGCGGTCGATGGCCTCACCCAGCACGGCCAGGACCGCGGCGACGTCGTTGCCGTCGACGCGCTGGCCCGGCATGCCGTAGCCGATCGCCTTGTGGGCCAGGGAGGGCGCCGCGGTCTGGCGGGAGAGGGGGACCGAGATGGCGAACTCGTTGTTCTGCACGAAGAAGACCACGGGCACGTGGAACACCGCCGCGAAGTTCATCGCCTCATGGAAGTCGCCTTCGCTTGTCGCGCCGTCGCCGCACAGGGCGAGGACGACCGTGTCCTCGCCGCGGTGCTTCGCCGCGTGTGCGAACCCGACAGCGTGCAGCAACTGCGTCGCGAGCGGAGTGGCCTGCGGGGCGACGTGGTGGGCGCGGACGTCGTACCCCGAGTGCCAGTCGCCCTTGAGGAGCACCATCGCCTCGGCGGGCGCCACGCCGCGGGCGATCAGGGCGACCGAGTCGCGGTATGTCGGGAACAGCCAGTCCTGTGCGCTCAGCACCATCGCGGCGCCGACCTGGCAGGCTTCCTGCCCGTGAGAGGAGGGGTATACGGCGAGGCGGCCCTGACGGACCAGCGCGCTGGCCTGGTCGTTGAGGCGCCGACCCTCGACGAGGCCGCGATAGGCGGCGAGCAGGGCCCCGGATTCCGGGAGGGCGTACCGCTCATCCGAGACGGACTCCCCGTTCTCGTCGATCAGTCGCACCGCGGTGTCTCGCGGGAGCAGGTCGGTGTGCAGCATCCGTTCGCCCTCCTTGCCGAACTCGATGAGGACAGCATGCTCCCGACGCGACATTCATCCAAGATCTTTCGTCGATTCCTGGATGAAATCCTTCGATGTGGGGCATCCTTGAGCGAAGTGTCAGAATTCCCGCACGAATGGAGGGGCGCATGGTCGCGCTGGACGAGACGGATCGCGCCATCCTGGAAGAGCTGCGCCGTGATGCGCGCACCTCGATGACGGCGATCGCCGAGGCAGTGCACGTCTCGCGGGCCGGCGCGCACGCGAGGATCAAGCGGCTCACGGACGCGGGTGTCATCACGGGCTACACCGTTCGCACGGATCCCGTGTTGCTCGGCCACCACGCCAGCGCCTACGTCACCCTCGCGATCGAGCAGGCAACTTGGCAAGCCGTGAGCGAGCGGCTGCGGGCCATCCCGGAGATCGAGCACATGGCGCTTGTCGGGGGAGACTTCGACGTGATCCTGCTGGTGCGGGCCAACGACGCGCGAGACCTGCGGCGCATCGTCTTGGAGGACATCCAGGCGATCCCGTCGATCCGATCGACCAGGACGACTCTCATCTTCGAGGACTTCCAGCGCGACTGAGCGGGTCTGCGCCGTGGCCGTCGCGGGGCACGGCTTCGGAGATGCATGTGTGCTGGAATATTGGCCTGAGCTGGGTCTTTTCGGGGTGGGAATGTCGGTGCCCCGGGGTTGACTGGGGGCATGAGCAATCCCGCGGAGCTGTTGGAGCAGGTCGTGATCGACCTGGATGCGGTGCTGGCCGGGGATGTGATCGCGGGGCTGTCGGACGAGGCGAAGATGGCGTTGTTGCAGGTCGCGGGTCGGGTGCAGCGGCGGGTGGACGCGGTCGTGGTCGAGACGGTCGCGTCGGTGCCGGCGCGGGCGGCGGGGTCGGGGGATGCGGCGTTCTGCGGACAGTTCGGGTGTCGGACGGTGAGCGAGTTGCTGCAGCGGGTGCTGCGGGTGGATGCTCCGGGTGCGGGGCGGGTGGTCACGGCCGCGCGGGCGGTGCGCCGGGAGGTGGATGTGTCCAGCGGGGCGTGGTTGCCGGCGCGGTGGCCGGGGTTGCGGGAGGCGCTGCTGGACGGGGTGATCGGCGTCTCCGGGCTGCTGGCCGCGATCGGGCCGATCGAGCAGGCCGGTGCCCGGGTCGGCACCGCCGACCGGCTCCGCGCGGATGCGGAGCTTGCCGCGTATGCCCGCGGCTGCGCCGGAGACGGTGACGGTGACGGGAACACGCCCGGTGATGCAGGTGTCGAGGAAGAAGTCGACACGAGCGCCGCGAATCCCGATATGGCCGATGCTGGAAACCGAGACGCTGGGCCGGCCGCGACGCCGGAGGATCTGCGGCTGCTGTCCCGGGTGATCGTGCAGTACCTCGACCCGGATGGTGCCGAGCCCGCGGACGAGATCGCGATGCGCGGGCGGGCCCTCACCCTGGGGAGAGCGAAAGACGGCACCATCCCGATCCACGGGCGGCTGCTCCCGGAGGTCGCGGGACAGTTGCAGCGCCTGTTCGACGCATACCTGAACCCGAAAGTCGACGGCCCACCCCACCCCGGCGGTGTCCACTTCACCCCGACCCGCGACCCACAGCATCCAGGAAGCGCTGACGGCTCCGACGAGCACGACGGGGGCGAGGACGCGGGGATGGGTGAGGGGGTTCTTCCCTCGGAGGACCCGACCCGGATGGTCGACACCCGCACCAGAGCGCAACGGCAGCACGACACGCTCGCCGCGATCCTGGGCATCGCCGCCCGCCACGACGACACCCCCCGCCTGGGAGGCGCCGCCCCGACCCTGGTGGTCTCCATCACCGCGAGCGACTACGCCACCGGCACCGGATGGGCGCACATCGACGGCATCGACACACCCACCCACCCCCGCACCGCCGCGCACACCGCCTGCGCCGGCGGCATCCAACGCGTCCTGTTCGACCCGCACGGCCGCATCATCGGCATCACCACCACCGACCGCATCTTCACCGCACCCCAACGCCGCGCGATCACCCTCCGCGCCCGCGAATGCCTCATCCCCGGCTGCCACGTCCCCGCAACCTGGTGCGAGATCCACCACGTCACCGAACACTCCCGCGGCGGACCCACCCACACCGACAACGGCGTCACCCTCTGCTGGCACCACCACCGCACCCTCCCCACCAGCGGATGGGACATCCGCATGCACCACGGCACCCCCCACATCCGCGGCCCCGCCTGGTGGGACCCCACCCGACAATGGCGCACCCCACACGTCAAACCACATCGGAGCGGCCCGTCGCGGGACAGGCACGCGACCGTTCGGGCCTGAACCGGCGGGCGTGGCACACTGAGGCTGTGAGTCAGACGGTCGAGGGCGCGGCGCAGCCGGCGAAGCGCGGACGTCCGGGGTACGACCGCAGCGGCCTGCTCGACGCCGCCGTCGCCGTGTTCAACGAGTCCGGCTATGACGCGACGCCCGTCTCCGCACTCGCCGCGCGCCTCGGCCTCTCCAAGGCCGCGCTCTACCACCACTTCTCCTCGAAGGAGGAGATCCTCGAGACCGCGCTGAGCGAAGCGCTCGACGGGCTCGAGGGTGTGCTCGTCCGCACGCAGTCGGTCGTTCCGAGCGAACGCCTCGCCGCGGTGCTGGAGGGTGCGGTGCGCGTCCTCGCCGCGCACCTGCCCGCGGTCACGCTGCTATTGCGTGTGCGAGGCAACAGCGAGATCGAACGTCGCGCGCTCGAACGACGCCGCGCGTTCGATCAGCAGGTCACCGGCATCGTCCGCGCGGCGCAGAAGGAGGGCACCGTGCGGGCTGACCTCGACGCCGCCGTCGCGACCCGGCTCCTGTTCGGCATGGTGAACTCCCTCGTCGAGTGGTACCGGCCGGGTGGGGCCGAAGACGCCGACGCTCTCGCGCGCGACGTGCTCACCGTCGCGCTCGACGGACTCCGCACGCGCTGACCCGACAGTCCGCCGCGGGCAACCCTTCGCACTCGGACATCTGCGGCGCGCTCCGCGACAAGTGCGGCGCGAGACCGCGCCCGACAATGAGAGAGGCGACCGCTTCCCCACGGCCGTCGACCAGCGCCACGCTCGAAGGAGAGTCCCTGATGTCCGATTCCGCCGTTTCCGTCCCCGTCGCATCCGGACCCGCCGATTCCGCGGCAGCCGCCGCGGCCGCGCTGCTCGACCGCATCCAGGCGCCGGAGGGCAGCGGACGGGAGATCCCGGACGCCGCGACCCGCGAGGTCATCGGCAGGGCTCCCGTCGCCTCGGTCGAGGATCTGGACGACGCGATCGCCCGCGCGAAGGCCGCGCAGCCCGCGTGGGAGGCGCTCGGGCACGAGAAGCGGAGTGAACTGCTCCTGGCCGCCGCCGACGCCATCGATGCGAACGCCGAGGGCCTGGCGTACCTCCTGTCGCGGGAGCAGGGCAAACCGCTCAACGGTCCCAACGCACGGTTCGAGCTCGGCGCGTGCTCGGCGTGGCTGCGCACCAACGCCACCACCGTCATCGAGCCGCAGGTGCTCGTCGATGACGAGACGCTGCACGCCGAGCTCGTCTACAAGGCGGCCGGCGTCGTCGGCGCGATCGGACCGTGGAACTGGCCGCTCATGATCACGATCTGGCAGATCGGGCCATCGCTGCGCATGGGGAACACCGTCGTCGCGAAGCCCAGCGAGTACACACCGCTGAGCGTGCTGGCGATGCTCGCCGTGATGAACGAGGTGCTCCCCGCCGACGTCCTCATCGGGGTCTCCGGCGATCGCGAGGTCGGCGCGCGTCTCGCCTCGCACCCCGACATCGACAAGATCATGTTCACCGGTTCGACCGCCACGGGCCGTCGCATCATCGAGAGTTCCGCGGGCAACCTCGCCCGTCTCACGCTCGAGCTGGGCGGCAACGACGCGGGCATCGTGCTTCCGGGCACGGATCCTTCGGCCATCGCGGAAGACCTCTTCTGGGGCGCGTTCATCAACACCGGACAGACCTGCGCCGCCATGAAGCGCCTCTACGTGCACGACTCCGTGTACGACGAGGTCGTGGACGCGCTCGCCGCGATCGCCGAGCAGGTGCCGATGGGTAACGGCCTCGACGAGGGCAACGTGCTCGGACCGCTGCAGAACCGTCCGCAGTTCGACATCGTCAGCCGCCTGGTCGACGATGCGAGGAGCCGCGGCGCCCGGATCGTCACCGGCGGCGAACCGGCATCCGACCTCGGCGAGCTGTTCTACCGTCCGACGATCGTCGCCGACATCGACAACGACGCCGCGCTCGTGCAGGAGGAGCAGTTCGGCCCGGCCCTCCCGGTCATCCGGTACAGCGATGTCGACGAGGCCTTCGAGCTGGCGAACTCGCTCGACGTCGGGCTCGGTGCGTCGGTGTGGTCGAGCGACCCCGACGAAGCGCGGGCCGTCGCCGCACGCATGCAGTCCGGCACGGTGTGGATCAACTCCCACGGCGGCCTGCACCCGATGGTGCCGTTCGGCGGAGTGAAGAGTTCAGGGTACGGGTTGGAGTTCGGCGTCGAGGGGCTCAAGTCCGTCGCCGTCAGCCAGGTCGTCTCGGGACCGGGCCGGAAGGCCTGAGCGTGACCGGCGCGAACAGCGAGGTGCGCTCCGCCATCGTCGTCGGAGCCGGGACGTCGGGGGCCATCGTCGCCCGACGCCTCACGGACGCCGGTGTCGCGGTGACGCTCGTCGAGGCGGGCGGCTACGACACGAACCCGGCGATCCATGACCCGTCGCGGGCGGGGGAGCTGTGGCACTCGACCGAGGACTGGGACTTCTTCACTGTGCCGCAGCCGCGCGCCGGCGGCCGGCGGCTCCACCTCCCGCGAGGCAAGGTGACCGGCGGCTCGCACGCGCTGAACGCCATGATCTGGGTGCGCGGCGCGGCCTCGGACTACGACGCCTGGGAGGCCGCGGGGGCGACGGGGTGGGGTTGGGCCGACGTCGAGCCGATCTACGACGCGATCGAGAACGACCTGCTGCCCGTGACCGACGACTACGCCCTCTCGCCCATCCAGGCCTCGATCATCGACGCCGCCGTCGAGGAGGGGCTGCCGCGCAACCCGAACTACAACGGCGGCACGCTCGACGGGGTCTCGCAGGAGCAGGTCACGATCAAGGACGGCCGGCGCGTCAACACCTGGACCGCCTATGCGCAGCCGATCGCCGACCGGATGACCATCCTCACCGGCCGCGCCGTCCACTCCGTGATCGTGCGCGATGGGCGCGCGGTGGGCATCCGGCTGGGGGAGGGCGACGAGGCCGAGGAGGTCTTCGCGGACGAGGTGATCCTGTCCGCGGGCGCCCTCGGCACTCCCGTCATCCTGCTCCGCTCGGGCATCGGTCCCGCCGCCGAGCTGACCGCGCTCGGCATTCCCGTGGTGCACGATGCGCCCGGCGTGGGCAAGAATCTCCACGACCATCTGCTCTCGCCGGTGATCTTCGCGACCGAGAAGAAGCCGGTGGGGCCGCCGCAACCGGGCGTCTCCGTCACGCAGAGCCACCTGTTCTGGCGCAGCCGGGACGGCCTCGCGCAGCCGGACACGCAGCCCATCCACTTCTCCGTGCCCATGTGGGGCGAGCTGGAGCCGCGCGGCACCGACGGGTTCACGCTCATGGCCGGCCTGGTGACGCCGTACAGCCGCGGCGAGCTGCGTCTCACCGGCCCCGGCCTCCACGACCTGCCGCACATCGACCTGGCGGCGCTGGAGGATCAGCGCGACGCCGACGCCCTGGCCGCGTCCGTGCGGCAGTGCCGCCGCATCGGCGGGCAGCCCGCGCTCGCCGAGGAGTGGGGAGCGGTCGAGGTCTACCCCGGGCCAGACGTGGCGGACGACGACGTGGAGGAGTGGGTGCGCCGCACCGCCATCACCTACCACCACCAGGTCGGCACGTGCCGCATGGGCTCCGATCCGGAAGCCGTGGTCGATCCGCAGCTCCGGGTGCGCGGGATCGAGGGGCTCCGGGTGATCGATGCCTCGGTCATTCCGACCGTGCCCACGGGCAACACCAACGCACCCGCGGCCATGATCGGCGAACGCGGCGCGCGGTTCCTCCTCGCCGGCTGAGGGAGGGCGGCGAGGACGCGGGGCGGCGAGGACGCGGGGCGGCGCGGCGCGAGCCGCGGTCGCCCCGCGCTCCCGCGCCACCCCCTTGGACCAGGGGTCAGCCGGTGAGCAGTGCGACCATCACGAGCGCGAGGGCGACGATGCCGAAGCCGGTCGCGAACACCGTCAGCACGAGCGGGAGCACGCCCCCCGGCAGCGGTCCGCTCGTGCGCGCGGTGAGCACCGCGGTCGTCCGGCGCTGCCGCCGGCGCGCGGCGATCCAGAGCAGCGCCGCCGTGCCGACGCCCAGCACGCCCGGTACGAGGCCCCACCCCTCGGCGCCGGTCGGCAGCACCAGGGGGAACACCCGCAGCGACAGCAGCGAGCCGATCGCGATCGCGAGGGCCGTGCGCCGCCAGGCCAGCTCCGTCCGCTCCGGCTGCAGCCCGGGGTCGTACAGATCGGGCGCGGGGGTGTCGGGCGTGGTCATCGTCTCCGCTCCGTCAGCGCCACAGCACCCCGGCGAGGACGAGCAGCCCCGTCGCCACCACGACCACGGCGAGCACCACGGCCGACAGCGCGCCGGGCAACGGTCGTCCCTGCCGCAGGGCGCGCTCGGCCCGCATCCACTCGAACCAGGCGAGCGGCGCCACGGCCGTGCCGGCGATGATCAGCAGCAGCGATGCGGCCAGGCGGAAGCCCGGGTGCAGATCGAGCCCGAGGACCTCGAGCGCGACGCCGCCCGCGATCAGCGCCAGGCCGGTGCGGGTCCAGGCCAGGAACGTGCGCTCGTTGGCGAGGGAGAACCGGGGATCGGGCTCGTCCCCGACCCGGTAGACGGAGGCGGGGAAGCGGCGCATGCGCCCATCGTACGGCGCGGCCCGCTCAGCGCTCGTGCACCGCGCGTCCGGCGAACCACGTCGAGACGACCTCGGTGTGCACGATCTCCTCCGCCGGTCCGCCGATCGCGTCCCGTTCCAGGATCACGAAGTCGGCCGATTTGCCGGGGGTCAGCGAACCGGTCTCGGCGCCGAGCCCCATCGCCGTCGCGGCATTGATCGTGAAGACCCCCAGTGCCTCCTCGGCCGAGATCGCCTGTTCCGGCCACAGCGTGCCCGCGGCCCGGCCGAGCGGATCGGCCCGTGTCACCAGCCCCTGCAGGCCCTCGAGCGTGTTCGGCGACTCGCTCACCGGCCAGTCCGAGCCGCCGGCCACGAGCGCCCCTGCGTCCAGCAGCGCGCGGTTGGGCTGCGAGTGCTCGGCACGATCGCCCAGCACGTCTGCCAGCGCCTGCGGGATCACACCCGGGTACCAGATGAAGGGCGAGATGTCGGCCGAGACGTCCAGCGCGGAGAGTCGGGGGATGTCGCTCTCCGCGAGGAACTGTCCGTGCGCGATCTGCACCGGCGTCGTGAACCCTTCCGCGCGCAGGCGCTCCGCGGCGTCGAGCACGAGGCGCGCGGAGCCGTCCCCCGTGCAGTGCACCTTGGCGCCGAGGCCACGCTCGGCCACGGTGCGCAGCCACCCCGTGAGCTCGTCGAGGGTCATGGTCGTCTCGCCGTGGAAGTGCGCCCCGTGCACGGGATCGGCCGGATACGGGTCAAGGAAGGAGGCCGTCCGGGCGGGCGGCACGCCGTCGAGGAAGATCTTCACGAAGTCGGGACGGTGATGCGGCGTGCGGAACTCCTCGCCGCGGTCGAGCAGGGGAGCGCCGATGGGGTCGAACCCGAAGATCTCGTCGTTGATGAGGAGCGAGGAGACCACCCAGGCGTGCAGCTCGTCGGCGCGGTCGAGTCCGGCGAGCGCGGCGAGGATGTCGACGGAGACCCCCGCGTCCTGGAACGCCGTGATCCCGAACGAGTTCAGCAGCTCGATCCCGCGGCGGGAGGCGGCCGCGTGCTGCTCAGCGGTGAGTCCGCCGCTGCGGTCGTATGCCTCCTGCACCGGGATGCCGGCGGCTTCCAGGAGCACTCCCGTGGGGGTGCCGTCGTCGGGGTCGAGCACCGTGACCCCGGAGGTCGGGATGCTGGCCGCCGTGATGCCGGCGAGCTCCAGCGCCCGGGTGCTGGCCCAGCGGTTGTGGCGGGAGTCCTCCATGAGCGCCACGGGCCGTCCGCCCGCTGCCTCGTCGAGACGCAACCGCGTGGCGGTGTTGGCGAGGGTGGGAAGCAGGGTCGTGGCCACGGCGCCGCCGACGATCCACGCGTCCTCGGGCAGGGTCTGCGCCTTCTCCCGCACTCGGTCGAGGATCTCGTCGAGCGTGAGGGAAGGGGCCAGCGACAGTTCGAAGAGCTCGGTCCGTCCGGCGAGCGCGTGGTGGTTGTGCACGTCCACGAACCCGGGATAGACCGCCGCGTCGCCGACCTCGACCAGCCGCGTGCGGCGGCCCCGCAACGGCTCCACGTCGGCGCGGTCGCCGACGGCGAGGATCCGTCCGTCGCGCACGGCGAAGGCCTCGGCGCGCGGACGGGCACGGTCGGACGTGCGGATCACGGAGCCGGTGACGATGAGGTCGGCGACGTCGGTCATGTCAGGCGTCTCCGAAGGTCGCGGGCTCGAGCGACGGGGTGTGGTGGGTGGTCGACAGCAGGCGGCCGTGCGCGCCGAACGTGAAGTGCGTCGGCACCTCACCGCTCTCGTCCAGGCCGAACAGCACGCCGTGGGAGCGGATCGCGTTGACGTCGCGGTGGTCGGCGATCGTGACCGAGGCGCACGGGATCACCTTCTCGCGCCACGCGAAGATGTAGATCCCGGGGCGCACCTCCCACACGCTGTTCTCGTCGGTGTCGGCGAGCCCGCGCTCGGGACCGGCCAGGCACTGCCACGAGTACCAGCGCGGGGAGAGGTACACGTGCTCGTAGGCGTGCTCCTCGCTGTAGACCCACTCGACGCGGCGGCCGATGAGCGTGGTCGTGGGGGCGGCCTCGGCACCGGTGACGGCGGCGCCCTCGATGGTGCCGGGGGCGAAGTGGTGCTGCACGCGGGTGCGGCCCTGCTCGGGCGCGGGGAGGATCTCGGAGATCACGGCGAGGGAGCGTCCGTGCCGCAGATCGAGCACGAGCGAGACCGCCTCGTTCGGGAGGTAGCGGTGGTGGAACTGCACGAAGTAGAGCTCGTCGTCGACCTCGAACGCCTCGTAGTCGTCGGTGTCGGACGCGGCCTCCGTGGGGTCCTCGGTGCCGGGCTGGTACTCCCAGGCGACCGTCGAGTCGTCGAAGCGGTGGACGATGCGGGTGCCGCGGGCGTCGACGACAGCGATCTCGCGACCGCTGAGCGCGGTGCTGTGCGGGGCCTTGTTGGCGTCGAAACCGGGGGCGAGGCCTTCCAGCGGCAGCCAGGTGGAGGTGTCGGCGGGGTTGAGGGTCGTCATGGGGATTCCTTCCTTCGGAGAACGGGGTCGGGGCGGACGTCAGCGATCGCTGAACCGCTCCAGGTCGGTGGCGAGGCCGTCGTACACGGCGGGCTTGGCGCGGCGGAGGTAGGCGGCGTAGACGATGCCGCCGATCAGCGCGAGCACGAGCAGGAGCGGCATCAGGCGGATCGCCAGCTCCTCGGAGCCGGCCACGATGTTGAAGTTCACGATCGCCAGGATCGAGATGGCCGCGATGCCGAGGAAGCCGATGCCCGGCGCGATGAACGTGCTCCACCACCGCGGGTCGTTCCGGCGCCGGAAGTACACGACGATCGAGATCGCCGCGAGCCCCTGCAGGATCAGCACGCTGAGGGTGCCGAAGCCGAGCATTGCGGGCACGAGCGTGACGATGGGGTCGGCGCCGGCGAGGGCGAACAGGATCGCCATGATCGCCGCGAAGCCGGCCTGCACGATGCCCGCGAGCTGCGGGGCGCCGTTCGGCCGGGTGCGGGCGAGGGCCTGGGGGAGGATCTTCGCGCGACCCAGCGAGTACAGGTAGCGGGTGGCCGAGTTGTGGAACGCGAGCATCGCCGCGAACAGGCTCACCAGGAGCAGCACCATCATCACGGTCGTGAGCGGACCGCCCAGGTACTGCTGCGAGAGCGAGAAGATGAGGTCGCCGGTGGGCAGGTGCTCCAGCGCCGTGGCCTGCGCCTGTGCGACGCCGGTCGCGCTCACCACGGCCCAGGTCGTGACGCCGAGGATCACGCCGATCGCGATGATCGAGGTGTAGGTCGCCCGCGGGATGGTGCGCAGCGGCTGCTTGGCCTCCTCGCTGAAGAGCGCAGTGGCCTCGAAGCCGAGGAAGCCGGTCGCCGCAAGCAGCAGGCCGATGGGCAGCGAGCCGGAGAACACGGCCTCCGGGCTGAACGCCGACACGTCGTAGCCGGTCTGCACGAGCACAGAGACGTCGAACACGACGAGCATGAGCACCTCGAGCACGAGGCACACGCCGAGGATCTTCGAGCTGAAGTCGACGCCGATCCGCGCGAGGATGAAGCACACGACGATCGACAGCAGGCCCCAGACGAGCCAGTGCACGTCGAGTCCGGTGAGGTCGCGGATGATCGTCTGCATGAAGAAGCCGCTGGTGCCGATCGTGCCGACGACGAAGAAGTTGTAGCCGAGCGTGGCGATGAGGCCCGCGACGAGTCCGCCGGTGCGGCCGAGGCCCTTCACGACGAAGGCGTAGAAGCCGCCCGCGTTCACGAGCTGCTTCGACATCTGGGCGTAGCCGATCGCGAACAGCAGCAGGATGGCCGCGACGAGGAAGAACGACATCGGGGTGCCGCCGCCGTTGCCGAGGGCGATGGCGAGGGAGGCGACGACCACGATGCCGGTCAGCGGGGCCACCGCCGCGAGGACGAGGAAGACGATGCCCGCGACGCCGAGGGCGCCGGGGCGGAGAGAGGTATGGGTGTGCGTCGTGGACGCGGATGTCGGGTCTGCCACGTCGGCTCCTTTGCTGGGTGACGGCCGTGCGGACACGGCACCGACGACGAGGGGAATCGTCGATAGAGCGAGTCTGCTCGCGCGGTCGCCGTCGCACTTGACCCTGAGGGAAGGACGATGGTGCCAGCGTGCACAGCCCGCACTCGCGCGTCGCCGCGACCGAGCAGGGGGAGCAGGATGACCGGGAAGACACCGCCGTCCTCCCTGCGCACCACCGGGTGCCGGACGGCACGCGAAGGACGAGATGGATCTGCAGCTGCTCGGCACCACGGCCCTGATCACGGGCGCCGGAAGCGGCATCGGCCGTGCCACGGCGGTCGCGCTCGCCGCAGAGGGGGTGAGAGTGGCGCTGCTCGACCGCGATCCCGACGCGCTCGAGAGCACCGCGGATCTGCTCCGGGGGGAGGGGAGCGCGCTTCCGGTCGTGGTCGTGGCGGACGTCACCGCCGAGGACCAGGTGCAGGTCGCCGTCGCCGCCGCTGTCGCGGAACTGGGGCGACTCGATGCGGTCGTCTGCTGTGCCGGGGTCTCCGGGCCCGTCGGCTCCTCGATCGAGAAGATCGACCTGGCCGCGTGGAACGCCGTGTTCGCCGTGAACGTGACCGGGCCCTTCCTCGTGCTCCGACACGCGCTTCCCGCCCTGCGTGCTGCAGCTTCAGCGTCGGTCGTGCTGCTCGCGAGCGACTCCGCCTCGGTCGCCTCGCCCGGCATGGTGCCCTACTGCGCGTCGAAGGCCGCTCTCGTCCAGTTCGGACGCGCGTTGTCGGTCGACCTCACCGGCACCGGCATCCGGGTGAACGCCGTGGCCCCCTCGATCGTCGACACCCCGATGAGCCGAGGCGACCTGGGAGCGCAGGCCTTCGTCGATCCCGGGTTCCCCGTGCAGACGGCGGCAGAGGTCGCCGCCCACGTGGCATACCTGGTCTCGCCGCGTGCGAGGGCCGTCAACGGGACGAGCCTCCTCAGCGACTTCGGGTATGCCGCCCGTTCCGGATTCCCGGCCTGACGCGACCGCGGCAGGCCGACAACCACCGCGCGAGTTCGCGCCAGAGCAGTGCAGGAGAAGACATGGGACTGGTCGTCGGATCGAGCGTCTCCGGACGCGTCGTCGTCATCACGGGAGGCGGCACCGGCATCGGGGCATCGATCGCCGAGCGGTACGCCGCCGAGGGCGCGCACGTCGTCGTGGTCGGTCGCCGACCCGAGCCGCTGCACGAGGTCGAGCGGGCCGTCGGCGCGATGCCCATCATCGCGGACGCGGCGGACACGGAATCCGCCAAGGCGGCGGTCGCGGAGGTGCTCGCCCGGTTCGGACGCATCGACGTGCTGGTCGCCAACGCGGGCGGTCACGGGTTCTCGCCGGTGGCCGAGACCGACGACGCGAGCTGGGAGGCGGCGATCCGCGCGAACCTCACCACCGCGTTCACGATGGCGCGGGAGGCGCTTCCCGCATTGATCGAGGCGAAGGGCCAGATCGTGATCGTCTCTTCGCTCGCCGGGCTGTTCGCCGGGCCGTCGGTGGCGGGGTACACGGTGGGCAAGCACGCGCTGATCGGCCTGACCCGCACGCTCGCGCGGGACTACGGCCGGCACGGGGTGCGGGTGAACGCGATCTGCCCCGGGTGGGTGCAGACGCCGATGGCGGACGAGGAGATGGACGAGTTCGCCGCGCACGCCGGGCTCGCATCACGGGAGGAGGGCTACGCCACGGTGACGGCGGATGTGCCGCTGCGCCGACCGGCGCGTCCGTCCGAGATCGCGTCCGTGGTGCGGTTCCTCGGGTCGGGGGAGTCGTCGTACATCACCGGCGCGGTGATCGTGGCGGACGGCGGGTCGCACGTGGTCGACGTTCCGACGATCGCGTTCGACCACGCAGGGATGTAGCCGGAGGGCGCGTCAGGAGGCCTTGTCGGCCGCGGCGCGGTAGCGGAGTCCGTCCACCAGCAGCCCGACCAGGATCTGGCTCTGCTCCTCCGATCCCGCGGAATGGCAGAGGTTCGCCGCGGCGTACAGGAGCTGCGTCGCGTCGACGTCGGGACGGATCGTCCCCGCCTCAGCGGCGGCGTCGAGGAGACGTTCGAGGGCTCCGCCGAGCTCGGCGGTGAGATAGGACGGCAGGGCCTCGAAAGCCGGGTCGCCGGAGTGCAGCGCGGCGGCGAGGCCGCGCTTCGTGGCGATGAACTGCGTGAAGCGCTGCAGCCACTGGGCGAGCGCTTCATCCGGAGCGTGCGCCGCGGCGAGTTCGTCCGCCGCCGCTGCGGTGGCGTCGACGGCGTGGCGGAACACGGCGACCACGAGGTCCGAGCGCTGCGGGAACCGCCGATACAGGGTGCCCACGCCGACACCTGCGCGCTCGGCGATCAGCCGCGCGGGCGCATCGACCCCCTCTGTCGCGAAGATCTCGCGCGCGGCGTCGGTGAGAGCGTCGGCATTGCGGCGGGCGTCGGCGCGCATTGTTCCTCCCGGGGTTGCGTAAACGGAACAACGTTCCGTATGCTTCCGGAAAGGCGTTCCACTTCGGTCAAGGATAAGGCACCGGACAGCAGGGCGCCATCGACGGAAGGAACACGACATGCACTACCGCACTCTCGGCCGGACCGGCATCCAGGTCAGCCCGTTCGCCCTCGGGGCCATGATGCTCGGGACGGACGGCAGCATCGGGAACGGCGACGAACGGGACTCCATCCGCATCGTGCACCGCGCCATCGACGCAGGCATCAACATCATCGACACGGCCGACCGCTACTCGCAGGGCGGCTCCGAGGAGCTCATCGGCAAGGCGCTCGCCGGGCGCCGCGACGACGTCGTCCTCGCCACGAAGTTCAACGGGCCGATGGGCGATGACGCCAACAGCCGCGGCAACTCGCGCCGATGGATCATGCGCGCCGTCGAGGGCTCGCTCCGTCGGCTGGGAACCGACTACATCGACCTGTACCAGGCGCACCGTCCGGACGACACCGTCGACCTCGAGGAGACGCTCTCCGCGCTGACCGATCTGGTCCGCAGCGGCAAGGTGCGGGCGATCGGCAGCTCCGACTTCCCCGCATCGATGCAGGTCGAGGCGCAGTGGACCTCGGAGCGACGCGGCCTCGAGCGCTTCCGCACGGAGCAGCCGACGTACTCGATCCTGAACCGGGGCATCGAGCGAGAGGTCCTGCCTGTCGCACAGCGCTACGGCATGGGCGCTCTCGTCTGGAGTCCTCTCGCCGGCGGCATGCTGACCGGGCGGTTCCGGAGGGGACAGCAGACCGACCTCGCCCGCGCGACCATGTTCCGGCACAACCAGGACGAGCGGAGGATCGACGCGGTGGAGCAGGTCGTCGCGCTCTCCGAGGAGACCGGCATCCGGATGACCCACCTCGCGATGGCGTTCGCGATCGCGCATCCCGGCGTCACGAGCGCGCTGATCGGCCCGCGATCGATGGAGCAGCTGGACGACCTGCTCGCGGGAGTGGACGTCGCGCTCACGGATGAGGTGCTCGACCGCATCGACGCGATCGTCCCGCCCGGCACCGACGTCGGGCGCCTCGACCAGCAGTACAACCCGCCCGCCGTGCTCGAGTCCGCCCTGCGACGGCGACCCGTGGCGCAGCGCTCCGCCGCCTAGCCGGCGCGGCGGGCGCGGCTGCGGCCGATCAGCCGATCCTGAGCTCGAAGCCCTCGTCGCGGGCGACGATCGACACGTGCGTGAGGTCGTCGACGTGCGCGGTCGGGGCGTGGGCGGCCGCGTGCGGGCCGACCCCGATCACGCGCATGCCCGCGGCGTGGGCGGCCTGGATCCCGGCGCCGGAGTCTTCGAACACGACGCAGTCGGCCGGGTCGATGTCGAGGGTGCGCGCGGCGAGGAGGAAACCCTCCGGGTCCGGCTTCGAGGCGGACACGTTCTCGGCTGTCACGGCGAGGGCGGGCACGGTCAGTCCGGCCTGCCGCATCCGCGCGGTCATGAGGGCGACGTTGGCCGAGGTCACCACGGCGTGGGGGAACGGCTCCAGGGCGTCGAGCAGACCGTCGGCGCCCGGGATCATGATGACGCCGTCCACGTCGGACGCCTCGTTCGCGAGCATGACCTCGTTCTCGCGGAGGTTGATCGCGTGATCGCGCTCGGGCAGCATGATCGCCATGCTCTGGTGGCCCTGACGCCCGTGCACGACGCTCAGCACCGTCTCGGGGGCGATCCCGTGCGGCTCCGCCCAGGCCAGCCACAGCCGCTCCACCACAGCTGTCGAGTCGACGAGGGTGCCGTCCATGTCGAGGAGGGCGGCGCGGGCGTGGATGGTCTGGGTCATCGTCTCAGGCTAATCCCACGTCCCGTTCATCGCCGCCGGTCGCTCGCCCCTGACACGTGCTCAGCCGCCGAGGTACGCGCGGTGGAGGAGGGCGGGGTCGGCCTGCAGGGCCTCGGCCGTGCCCTGGAACGACACGCGACCCCCGGCGACCACCACCGCTTCCTCGGCCAGCCCGAGAGCGAGCTGGGTGAACTGCTCGACGAGCAGCACACCCACCCCGGACTCGGCGATCGACTGCACGATCGGCATCAGCCGCATGAACACCACGGGTGCCAGCCCCAGCGACATCTCGTCGATGAGCAGGATCCGCGGCTTCGCGGCGAACGCCCGCGCCAGCACCACCATCTGCTGCTCGCCCCCGGAGAGGAGGGCCGTCGGCGCGTCGATGCGCTTCTCCAGCTCCGGGAACTGCGCCAGCACCGCGTCCTGCTCCGCAGAGGTGCGCGCCGTGAGGGAGATGTTCTCGCGCACGGTGAGCGAGGGGAACACTGCCCGCCCCTGCTCGATGTGAACGATCCCGCGACGGGCCCTGGCGACGCGGGACAGCCTGTCGATCGGCTCCCCGTCGAGCGTGATGGTTCCGGCCGAGTGCGGTGTCACACCCGACACCGATTCGATCAGGCTGGTCTTGCCTGCGCCGTTCGGGCCGACCAGGGCCAGCACCTCTCCGCCGGCGACGCGCAGGGAGACGTCGGAGATCACCGGACCGGCGCCGCGACTCACGGTCACGGCGTCGAGGACGAGTTCGCTCATGTCAGCAGCTCCGTCTCTCCCATGTACGCCTTGACGACGTCGGGGTTCGCGAGGACCTCGGCCTGGGGCCCGGTGGCCAGCACTCGACCGAAGTCGAGCACGGTCAGGGTCGGGCACACCGAGCGGACGAGGTCCAGGTCGTGTTCGATGATGATGAGGGCGACGCCGTAGCGCGTCGGCAGCTCGCGCAGCCGGGCGGCGAGGGCGAGGTGCTCCTCGTGAGAGAGCCCGGCAGCGGGTTCGTCGAGGATCAGCAGGCGAGGGCGGGCCGCGACGTTCGCGGCCACCTCGACCAGTCGGCGCGTCCCCACATCGACGCTCGACAGCCGCGATCGGGCGGGCGGGCAGCCGAAGAACGCCAGCACCTCATCGATGTCCGCGGTGGCGAGACGACGCCGGGCGACGAAGCGCACATACGCCCCGACGGTGAGGGATGGAGGGACGCGATCCTGTTGGAACGTGCGACGCAGGCCGAGCCGGGCGCGCCGTGTCGGGGAGAGGCCGGCGAGGTCGCGGTCGCCCAGCAGCACCCGGCCGCCGTGCTTGGGAAGGAATCCGCTGATCGCATCCACGAAGGTCGACTTGCCTGCGCCGTTCGGGCCGATGAGCCCCATGATCGAAGCGGCCGGCACCGTGAACGACACGTCGTCCAGCGCCTTGAGGGCCCCGAACTGCACCGTGAGCCCTTCGACGGTGAGCACGGGAGCGCCATCGAGGGCGGCCTCGTCCACGGTGGCCGTGGTCGTGGTGGTGATCGCTGCGGCATCCGCTCCGGCGTCGGGTGGCAGGGCGGAGAGCTCGGCGTTCGCCGTCCGCCGGTCGGCGCGCCGGTAGAGCAGATTGCGGATGCCCTGGCCGAGGTTGGTGCCGCTGGTGAGGGCCTGCACCCCGAGCACGCCGAAGACGACGAAACCCCAGTCCTGCGGCACGCCCCAGCGCTTGAGCAGCTCCGGCACGAGCACCCAGAGCAGGCCGCCGAAGATCGCCATGTCGATGAGGTGGGCGCCGGACATGATCGCCAGCACGTACAGGGCGAGCGACTGCAGCGGGGTGAAGCTCGACGCGAACGGCAGCTGCACCTGTCCTGCGAGGAGCCCCCCGGAGATGCCTCCGAGCGCGGCGGACACGGCGAACGCGGTCAGCTTCGCCGACTGCACGCTCTGGCCCGCGGCGGCGGTTCCCCGTTCGGAGAACGCCACGGCCTTCCAGCTCGAGCCCCAGCGGCCGCGCTGCAGGAAGAACACCCCGAGCGCGCAGACCGCGAGCACGACGATCGAGAGGAAGAAGAACTGGCGGTCGTTGGAGAACATCGCAGGCCGCTCGATGGCGGTGCCGTCGGCGGACCCGGGGAACTGGATCTGCACGAGCGTCACGTCGGCCGCGGCAGCGAACCCGAGGGTGACGACCGCGAGGTTCACGCCGCGCAGGCGCAGCGCGGGGAGCCCGACGAGGATGCCGACGAGTCCGGCGGCGATGCCGCCCAGGAGCAGCCACACGAGGAACCCGCCGGGCGCCTGCATCACGTTGAGCAGCGAGACGATCCACGCGCCGACGGCGGCGAAGGTGAGCTGGCACAGGGCGATCATCCCCGCGGAACCGGTGACGATGCCGAGGCCGAGGATCGCGATCGCCGCGGTGACGGCGCTGATGGCCAGGAACACGAAGTATCCCGGCAGCGCCGAGCTGAGGATGGCGCCGACACCGATCCCCGCGAGGGCGACGGCGAACGGCCAGGTGGCCCGGAACCAGGGGCGGTCAGCGAGCGGCATCCCACACCTCCTTGCGTTGCGTCCACAGCAGCAGGACGACGATGAACAGGAACGGGAGGAAGTTGCGCACCAGCGCCACCTCGTCGATCTGAGCGACGAGGCCGCCGAGCACTCCCAGGACGATGCCGCCGACCACGGCCAGGTCCAGGCGGCGGAACCCGCCCAGGAGCGCGGCCGCGGCCGCCGGCACGATCAGCATCGACAGACTCGTGGCGTCGTTGGACTGCGAGGGCGCGACGATCATGATCGCGATCGCGCTGATCACGCCGGTGACGAACCACACCGCGATGGAGAGAGGACGGGAGCGGATGCCGAGCAGCTCGGCGGTCGTTGGCCGCTCCGAGAGGGCGCGCAGCTGCGTGCCGACCCTCGTGCGGCGCAGGACGATCCGCACGAGGATGGCGGTGACGATCGCCATCGCCACGGTCGCGACGGTCACCTGGCTGACGACGACGCCGCCCAGGGAGAACGCGGGTCCGGCGATGATCGGCGCGAACGGCTGCGGCTTGTTTCCGAACAGGATGAACGACATCGAGATCAGCAGCAGCAGCGGTCCGACGGTCATGGCCGACCGGGTGGTGGTGGAGGCTTCGGAGAGCCACGTCGCGGCGATGAACCCGATCGCCGCGGCCAGGAGCCCCGCGATCAGAACGCCGAGGACGGAGCCGAGCCAGATCGCGAGTCCGATCTCGCGGACGAACCACACCGCGGTGAACGCGCCGAACATGCCGGTCGCGGCTTGGGCGAAGTTCACGACCCGCACCAGGCGGGACATCAAGGTGAGGCACACGCCGAGAACGGCGTAGAGGCCGCCGGCGGCGAGTCCGGCGATGGCGCCTTGCAGCATGAGGCGTCCTTTCTGGTGAGGGCCCTTCGACAAGCTCAGGGACCCAGGGGCGGGGCCCAGGGTGGGGGCCCTTCGACAAGCTCAGGGACCCAGGGGCGGGGCCCAGGGTGGGGGCCCTTCGACAAGCTCAGGGACCCAAGGGCGGGGCCCAGGGTGGGGGCCCTTCGACAAGCTCAGGGACCCAAGGGGCGACGGGGCGGGGGCTTCGACACGCTCAGGGACGCACCGGAGTGGGTCGCTGAGCCTGTCGAAGCGCGGGTCACTCGCCGATGCGCAGCCAGTCGTCGGCGACCTGCTCCCAGGCGTGCGTGCCGGACTTCAGGATGATCGGCCAGCCCGCGGTGTTCTGGGTGCCGAAGGCGTACGGCGTGCCCACCATCGGGTTCTCGATCGGGTCCATGTCCTTCAACGCCGCGGAGACGCTCTCCCTGGTGATGTCTCCGTCGATGCTCTTGAGAACCTCGATGAAGTAGGTCGCCGCGAGGTAGCCGCCCTGGCTGAACGAGGTGAGCGCGATGTCGTTCTTCTCCATCAGCTCGCGCCAGTCGGCGTTGATCTCACTGTCGTCCGTGAACGGGTAGAACTCGGCGGGCACGTAGATGCCGGCGCCCGCGTCGTCGATCGCCTGCGCGAAGTTCTCGCTGTAGACGCTGGTGAGGTACAGCCAGGTGACGTCGTCCCAGCCCTGCGCGTTCGCGGCCTTGACCTGTCCGATCGCATCGGGCTCGACCGGGTTGATCGCCAGCGCCTTGCAGCCCTGGTCGCGCGCCTTGACGATGTAGGGCGTGTAGTCGGAGGCACCGTACGGGACGGTGTCGTCGACGTACTTCGGCTCCTTGCCGGTGATCTCGGTCCACTTGTCGATGGCCGCCTGATAGGTGGGGCGTGTGGAGCCGGCGATCTCGAGCAGGATGCAGATGTCGTCGAGGCCGAGCACCTCGGACCCGTACTGCAGGGTGAGGGTCATGTCGTTGAAAGGACCGACGTTGGCGGGGGAGATGTTGTCGCTGTCGAAGCAGCCCGTGTCGACGCCGATGCCGGGCATGGAGAGGATGCCCTCCTGCTCGTAGTACTTCGCGTTGATCTCGCACTCGATCAGGCTCGCGGAGCCGACCAGCGCGACCGCCCCGTCGCTGCCGACGAGTTCGCGGGCGGAAGCGGTGGCCGTGGCGGGGTCGCCCTTGTCGTCGAGCATCTTGTAGTCGATGGTCCGGCCGTCGAGACCGCCCTCCTCGTTGAAGGCGTCGAAGACGGCGGCGGCGGCCTGGGACGCCTCGGGGAACGTCGCCGGGCCGCTGATGGTGTTGACCGAGCCGACCACGATCGGGGATCCTTCACCCCCGGCTCCGTCTCCGCCGGCACAGCCGGCGAGGGTGAGGGCTGCCACGGCGATGAGGGCCGCGGTGCCGGATACTCGCTTGTTCATGTGATTCCTGCCTCTCGTGTTCGGGTCGTGCTGTCAGCTCGAAGGCTGGGTCGCGGAGCCCGTCGACGGGTCGCGCAGTGCGCGATTGACGAGCTCGGTGTCGGTGAACTGCTCGAAGGCGACGATCTCTCCGTCGGCCACGCGCCAGACGTGGGCGACGCGGGCGGCGAAGAAGCGTCCTGTGCCCTTGTAGGTGCCGGAATAGGTGCCGATGCCGACCACCACGTCGCCGCCGTCGACGACCTCGTCGATCGCGACGGTGTAGTCGTCCCACTCCTCCTGGATGCGGCCGAAGACGTTCTCGGCGACGGCTGCGGGGCCGATGTAGGTGCCGGCGTAGGGGAAGCCGGCGGCCTCCGTCCACTGGATGTCGGCGGCGAAGGGCGCCAGCATGCCGTCGAGGTCGCCGCGGTCGTTGGCGGCGTAGTGCTCGCGGATCAGGTCTGCGTTGCTCATGTGTTCTCTCTCGTTCTGGGTCCCGTGCGGGTTGTGGGTCCCTGAGCCTGTCGAAGGGCCTATCCCTGAGTCCCGGTCCTGGGTCCCTGAGCCTGTCGAAGGGGTCGAAGGGGTCGAAGGGGTCGAAGGGTCAGACGGGCTGGGCGTCGGGGTAGGCGACGCTGCCCAGCGGGTAGATGTGCCCTCCGGCGCGGGAGTGCTCGGACTCGCCGTCGCCGTTGAGCCCGAGGAAGATCCCCGTGGTCATGAGCTGATAGCCGAGGTCGTGCAGCCAGACGCTCGCGACGGCGATGCGGAACTCGCGGAAGCAGAACAGGTACAGCCCGTCGGCGAACTTCCACACGGTCGACAGGTCCATATCGCCGTGCCCCCGCTGCACGCCCTCCAGGCACTGCCACGCGTAGCGCTGACTGGAGACGTACACGTGCTCGTACAGGTGATGCGGGCTGTAGCGGTAGATGTTGCGCTTGCCGATCAGGTCGCGGCTGGGGCCGGGGATCTCGCCGGTCGCGGGGCCCTGGTCGGTCGTCGCGGCCCAGAAGTCCTGACCGACCTGCGGCGTGCCCTCGACGGCCTCCGCGGCGATGCGGGAGCGGATGACCGTCGCCCGGTTCGTCGTGGTCGAGAAGACCACGGTGAGCGCTTCGCGCTCGCGGCTCGCCAGCGGGATGTTCACGAAGACGACGTCGTCGCGCACGCGGACGGCGTCATAGGGATCGGTCCCCGAGGCGTCCAGGCCGCTCCACGTGACGGCGTCCTCGTCGAAGCGGAGCGTCAGCGTGCCGCCGTCGTCCAGGGTCAGCGCGAGGTCGGTGCCGGCGAGCGTCGTGCTCGGCAGGCGGAAGGTGTCGATGCCGGCGGCGAACTCGTCGTAGGTGCGCCATTCGTCGAGTGCCGGGTCGGTGGAGATGTCGGTCATGCGGGTCCAGACGTCGCACGCGGCGGGGCTGCTGCGCCCCGGGCACCGCGTCTTCGCGGTGCGCTTGCCTCATGCTCGGTCCGGGGCCGTCATGCCCTCAAGGTCTCGGCCTCCATCGCGCGCCGAGAGTCAACCGGCGTGCCGTCCGGGGCAAGAGCCTGCGTGACCCGGTCCTGGCTCAGTGCGCGGCGCGGTACTCGCTGGGGGAGACGCCGAACGCCGACTTGAACGCGCGGCTGAAGTGCGCGGCGTCCACGAAGCCCCAACGGGCGGCGATCGCCGCGACCGGACGGTCGGCCAGCATCGGGTCGAGAAGGTCGCGACGGCACTGCTCGAGGCGACGCGTGCGGATCCAGGTGGAGACCGTCACACCCTGCTCCTGGAAGAGTCCGTGCAGGTGACGCGTCGAGATGTAGTGCGCCGAGGCGATCGATGCGGGGCCGAGGTCGGTCGAGGCGAGGTTGCGGTCGATGTAGCCCCGGATGCGCTGGACGAGCGCGCGATGCGGATCGGCGGACACCCCGTCGAGGCCGAGTTCTCGCGTGAAGACGGTGGTGACGAGGTCGAGGGCGCTGTGCGCGAGGCGGGCTCCGGTGGTGCCGGCGAGCTGGTCGAGGTTTCCCGCGAGCTGCGTGAGGTAGGGCACCACCATGCCGCCGAGCCCCTCCTGTCCCGAGATGCGCACGGCGGTGAGCTGGCCGATCATGGTCGACGGCAGGCTGATGAGGTGCTTCGGGAACATGACGACCATGGTGCGGAAGTCGGCGTCGAAGACGAGGGAGTAGGGGCGATCGGTGTCGTACACCGCGAGGTCTCCGGCTTCGAGCACGGCCTCCCGGTCGTCCTGGATGAGCAGGCCGGTGCCGGCGAGCATCAGGCTGACCTTGAAGTACGAGTTGTCCCCCCGGGCGATGAGCTCGGGCGTGCGCTCCACGACGTGCGAGGTCGCCCGCACCTCGGTCACGTGCACCTCGTCGACGGATGCGCCGCGGATGACGCCGCGGAAGTGATCGGGACCCCCGGTGGACACCTGCAGCGGGACGAACGACTCCGAGACGGCGGCGCGGAATTCGCTGATGTTGCGCGCGACGAGCGTGGACACCGATTCGGCAGGGGCGGCGGGTGCACCGTTCATGAATGATCACCTCGGGTGGTGGGAACGACGACGTTGTATACGATCCGTTCCGCGATGGTATCACCGGCGACGCGCGAACGGGACGCCTCCTAGGATGTGGACCGTGAGCGACGGGACGATGCGGGTGATCGGCGACAGGATCGGCCGGGTGCTGCGACAGGTGCGCGGGCCGGACACCTCGGCGGCCGTGTTCGAGGCGACGGCCCTGATCGTGGGCGCGGCGTTCCTCGTGCTCGGGTTCGCGGTGGCGCTTCCGGTGTTCTGGGGGCACGAGCTCGCGATCAGCGGTTCCGGGTCGATCGGGGTGTTCGCGGCTTCAGGCGGGGCGATCACCGCAGCGGTCGCCTTCGCGCTCGGTCGGCTGGCGGTGCGCCCCGAGAACGTCGACGCGGATGCGCTGCGCGACGGATTCAGCGTCCCGGGCGATCGCCTGCGCTGGTACGACCTCGTGGCGATCGCCTTCGCGCATGCCGCGATCGCCTACCTGGGCTGGCTGGGCATCGCCGAGCTGCTGGAGCGCAGCTTCACGGATGCCCCGGTCTTCGCGTTCCCTGGTGCCGTGCTCGTGGCCGTCGCCTTCGCGCTCACCGCGTACGTGACGTTCCTCAGCTCGGTGGCGCTCACGCCGATGGTGCTGTCGCTCGTCCTCGCCGTGTTCCTCGTCGTCGGGGCCTTCGCCAGCATGCTCGCCTCGAGCGACGTGCACTGGTGGCGCGACAACCTGTCGGCGCTCGGCATGAGCACGAACAGCTCGTCGGTCGCCTTCAATGCGACCCTCATCATCGCGGGGATCATGGTGACCACGATCTCCCGCTACGCCACCGCGGGCCTCCCGGTCGGCGACGCTGCCGAGCGTCGCGGACGACGGATCGTGCGCGGGGGTCTCATCCTGCTGGGGGTCTTCCTCGGATGCGTGGGGATCTTCCCCGTCGACGAGTTCTTCCTGCTGCACAACACCGTCGCGACAGGCATGGTCGTCGTCTTCGCCGTCGTCGTCGTGGGGCTTCCCTGGCTGCTGCCGTCGATCCCGCGGGTGTTCGTCGGGCTCGGGTGGGCCTACGTGCTCGTGATCGTGCTGCTCGCGGCCTTCTTCGCGGTCGGCTACTACAACCTCACCGCGGTGGAGCTCATCGCGGCCGTGCTCATCTTCAGCTGGATCATCGTGTTCCTGCGCACGGCCGGATCTGTCGGATCGGCGGCCGCCCCGCGTGATCAGGCGGTGCCGGCCGTCGGCTGAGCGGTCGGCTGAGCGGTCGCCTCAGCCGCGGAGGGCGTGCGTGGCCAGGCGGGTGCGCTGCAGCGCGTCGACGGTCTCGGCATAGCGGCGCTTGGCGACACCGATGAACAGGCAGTCGACGAGGGTCAGCTGCGCGATGCGGCTGACCATGGCGCCGGCGCGGAAGGCGGACTCCCTGACCTCCGTGAAAAGCGCATGGTCGGCGGCGCGGGCGAGCGGGGAGTCCTTGGCGGAGGTCACCGCGACGGTCGTGGTGCCGTTGGCTCTGGCGGTCTCGAGGAACCGCACGGTCTCCACCGTGGAGCCGGTGTGCGAGAAGCCGATGGCGACGGTCCCGGCGACGGGCAGCACCGTCGCGGCGACGGCCTCGTGCGGGTCGGCGAGCACATGGGCGTTCCGGCCGACGCGCAGGAGCTTGTGCGCCAGATCCTCCGCGACGAACTGGCTCGCCCCGATGCCGTAGAGGAGGATGCGCTCCGCACGGTCCATCGCGTCGATCGCTGCTTCGAGCACCCGGAAGTCGAGTTGGGCCACGGTCTCCTCGATGGCGAGCAGTTCGAGTCCGGCGAGCTTCGACACGGCCTCCTCGAGGGAATCCTCCTCGGAGATCTCCGAACCGAATGCACCGCGGGCGGAGAACTGCGCGGCCTCCTTGCCGAGCTCGGTGGCCAGCGCCATGCGCAGGGGCGCGTATCCGCTGAAGCCGATCGCGCGGCAGAAGCGCACGACGGATGCCACCGAGGTGTTCGACTTCTCGGCCAGCTCGTTGATGGTCAGGTCGATCACGACCGCGGGGTTCTCCCGGATCACGGCGGCGACGCGGGTGAGCGAGGGCGGCAGGGTCGATGCGGCGGCTTCGATCGTCGACTGGATGCTCAATCGGTCCTCCGGGGATGTGGGATTCTCAAGTATGTCGCGACGGCGGCTGCGACATCGGTGGTAAATTCTTTTCGGCAGATCCTGCCGCCTTGTACTATCTTTTCAGACCTTCCTGACCGTGTCCCCGAGGAGAGCCGATGAGCGCGCCGACGACCGCCTCCGTCGACCTCGGCAAGTCCCGCTGTCGCATCGTCATCGACGCTGCGGGTGAGCGGAGCACACGAGACGGGATCGGGTCGCCCGGGCTCACGGCCGCCGGGGGAGTGGAGGCGGCAGCCGCCGCGATCCTCCCTCTGCTCCGAGACGTCCCCGGACTCCGACTCCTGGGCGTCGGCGCCGCCGGGGCATGGCTGGCGCCCGAGGGCGCCGCAGAGCTGGCCTCCCGCCTCGCCGCCGCGACAGGGGCGCGGACCGTCGTCGCGTCCGATGTCGTCACCGCGCACGTCGGTGCGCTCGCCGGAGAAGCCGGAGTGCTCCTGATCGCGGGCACCGGTGCGGCGGCGCTCGGCATCGACCAAGAGGGCGCCCGCCTCGTCGACGGCTGGGGACCCGAACTCGGCGACCTCGGCAGCGGTTCATGGCTGGGGCGCGAGGCGCTGCGTGCCGTGCTGCGTCAGGCCGACGGCCTCGGACCCGCCACGACCCTGAGCGACGCCGTCGCCGAACCGGTGGGCACCGTCTCCGATGTGCAGGGCTGGCTGGCGCAGCCCGGTCCGCTTCCGCGTCGGCTCGCGACACTCGCGCCGCTCGTGCTCGATGCCGCGGAGGGCGGAGACGCGGTCGCCGGCAGCATCGCCCTGGAGGCCGTGCGGCTGCTCACGGACACCGCGGTGGCGGCATCGGCCCAGACCGTCGACGTCGTGCTGCATGGCGGGCTCACCGGCCACGCGTGGTTCCGCGACGCTCTCGCCTCCTCTCTTCACACCGCCGGCCGCCGGGTCGTGCCCGCGCAGGGCGACGCCCTCGACGGTGCGCTGCTGCTGGCGCGTCGCGCAGATCTCCCCCACGAAAGGTTCGTGCATCGTGCCGAATGACGACTCCCGCCTCTCCGCTCTGCTCTCGGTCCTCGAGAAGCTCGACACCGAGGCGTCGACCACCGAACGGGGCGACCTGGATCTGCTGGGCACCGCCGAGCTCGTGCGCCGCATGAATGCGGAGGACCGGAGAGTGCCCGAGGCGGTCGCCGAGCGAGCCGAGGAGATCGCGGCAGCGGTGGACGGCATCACGGAGCGGTTCCGTCGCGGCGGACGCCTGATCTACATCGGCGCGGGCACGGCGGGGCGCATCGGCGTGCTCGACGCCAGCGAGTGCCCGCCCACGTTCGGCACCGACCCCTCGATGGTGGTCGGTCTGATCGCCGGCGGCGAGACCGCGATCCGGTCCGCCGTCGAGAACGCGGAGGATGACGCGGAGGCCGCAGGCGCCTCGCTGCGGGAGCTCGACCTCGCCGAGAACGACACGGTCGTGGGCATCTCCGCCTCCGGCCGCACGCCGTATGTCATCGGCGGTCTGGAGTACGCCCGCCGCGTGGGCGCGCTCACGGTCGCGATCGCCTCGAACGCGGATTCGGCCATCGGCGCCGTCGCGGACATTCCGATCGAGGTCGTGACGGGTCCGGAGTTCATCTCCGGCTCCACCCGGCTGAAGGCCGGCACGGCGCAGAAGCTCGTGGTCAACATGCTCACGACGCTGTCGATGATCAACCTCGGCAAGACGTACCGCGGGGTCATGGTCGACCTGCTCGCCACCAACGAGAAGCTGCACGCGCGGTCGATCCGCACGGTCTCGCAGCTCGCCGGCGTGGGTGTCGACGAGGCGGCCGCCGCCCTCGAAGGCGCGGACGGATCGGTCAAGCTCGCGCTGCTGATGCTCGCCACCGGCGCGACGCCCGAGGCCGCGGCGACCGCCCTCGAACGAGCACACGGCATCCTCCGGGAAGCGATCGCCGCCCTCGCCTAGTGCTCGCAGGTGCAGGCTGCGCCGCCCCCGCAGCAGGAGCCTGCCCCGGTCGCCGCGTGCGCCTGCGACGACTGCGGCACGTCCATCGCGGGGTTCTCGTCGAGGAAGCCGTTCGGCTTGAACCAGAACCCGGCGTAGTCGACCGGCATGATGGGCCAGTCCTCCGGTCGAGGGAAGTGCGTGAGGCCGAACGTGTGCCACAGCACGAGGTCCTCGCCGTCGATGGAGCGATCCCGGGCGGTGTACTCCGGGAGCCCCGCGCCGCCCTGGTGGGCGTTCGGGTACCGTCCGGCCGGCCAGATCTGCCCCGACTCGTGGCGGGTGGCCCACAGGTGCTTGGTGGCGAACGCGGCGCGTGCGGCCACCGACGATTCGGGATCGGCCATCAGTAGCGCGGTGGGCTCCGGGATGAGGTGGTAAGCGGTCGGGCGGCCGACGCGGTTGGTCCGCGACGCGCTCTGCACCTCCCACACGCGCGCGACGGAGGTGTCGGCCTCCCGCTGTGCCTCCTGCTCCGTCCGCAGGGGGGTCTCCGACCAGCTGAACGCGTTGCCGAAGGGGTTCTCCGGCCCCATGGGCACGCGCTTCGCATCCACCTCGACGAGGCGGTTGTCCTCGCCGTCGATCGCGACGTCGAGCCGTGCGCAGAACAGGTGCTGGTGGACCGGCGCGAAGACACCGGGAGCGAGTTCCGTGGCGTGCTGCTGCCGCACGCCGGGCTCTCCCGCGGCGGCGAAGACGATGCCCGTGGCCTTGGCCGTGACCTCGATCGAGCCGTCGAGTCCGAAGTTCCAGTAGAAGCCGTAGTCGTAGTTGCCGATCGTGGAGAAGTACGAGACGACGAATCGGCGGGAGCGGCGCACGTCGGCGCGGCCGGACAGGTCGGTGTGCTTCCAGAGGATGCCGAAGTCCTCCTCGTGCATGCACACCACGTTCGGGATGCGAACGGGGTGGCCGTGGTCGTCGGCGACCCAGCCGTCGAGGTAGCGGATCACGCCGAGGCAGTCGCAGCCGAGCTCGAGGTGATTGGCGTTCTTGCCCAGCAGGTACTCCCCGGCGTCGAAGTAGCTGATCCAGAAGCGCCCCGGTGCCGTGTCGCCGTAGGGCACGACCATCTCGGGCACGCTCGCCCTGCTCAGCACGGAGCGACCCTGGAAGGTCACGTCGTGCAGCACCAGCCCCTCGCGCGCGTTGAAGTCCACGCGCATCGACCAGCCCTCCCACTCCACCAGGGATCCGGAGACCGTGAAGCTCGGACCCTCGGGCTGCGTGATCTCGATGGGCTTGAGCGACGTGCGCGCTGCGCCCTGCGTCTCGGGGTAGTAGTTGCCGTGGCCCTCCGGCACGGGCACGTCGCCGTGGTCCTCGACGCGGATCACGGTGTTCGCGGTCAGGTCGATGTGCACGATGAGCCCCTCGACGGGATGCGCCCACGGCGAGTCCTGCTCGTCGTACTTGAGGAAGGTCAGCGAGCGGATCACCCGGCGGCCGACCTCGTCCGCCCGCCCGGTGTAGCCGGGGGCGAGGGGGCCGCAGAAGGCGAGCGCCATATGCTGCTCGAGGCCGCGACGCCGCATGGCGGCCTGCCACTCGGGCGATGCCTTCGCGATGGCCTCGGCGCGCTCGTATTCCTCGAACAGGTATTGCGGCTGTCCGTAGGGCGGCGCGTCGTTCGGCACGCGGTGCGTGCGCAGCACCTCGCCGCGGGTGAGCGAGACGATCGCCTCGGTCGCGACACCGGTGGCGATGTCGAGCAGGGTGACGTCGACCCGACGGTCGATGGGGTCGCCGGGATTCCACGCCGCGAACTCCTCCTTGGTCGGCTCGTCGGGCAGCAGCATGGGCACGCGCGTCGTCTCGGTCAGGAGACCTGCCGCGTCGAGGATGCTGCGCGCCGCGGCGATCTCGGCGCCGGTGAGCGGATCGTGCGGGTGCGACGGCGCGATCTTCTCGATCGACACGGGCTGCGGAGCGTGGTGGGACATCATCGACCTCACTATTTTCGAGCGGACGCTCAATAAACGGGTTGGCACGATGATACGGCGCCGCCGTGACCTGCACAAGCAACGGGTCCGTGGGGGGCGCGAGATTCGAGGCGGGGTCAGGCTCGCCAGGGGGAGAGGATGCCGTCGAGCACCGCGAGGTGCGCGGCGGGGGCTGGGGTTCGGTGACCTCGACGATCTGCTGGCCGTAGGTGATCGACCGCAGCAGCGCCATCAGCGCCTCGGTCGGGGTGTCGCTGCGCAGTTCGGCATCCACGACAGCCTCCTGGAGCGCCGCCTGGATGCTGCCCTGCCACGTGACGAGGGTCGGAGCGGAGGCGTCGGGCGTAGGGGCGAGGGTGGCGAGTCGGCCCCAGAACCCCACCACGACGCGCGCTTCCGTGCGGGTTCCCTCGTCGACCGGAAGCACCTCGCGCATCAGGGCGTGCAGGCGGGCGAGTCCGCGGAGCCCGGTCGTGGCTGCGGCGATGCGTGCATCCGTGCGGCGGGTCACCTCGGCGGCGGCGGCGCGGATGACGTCGTCGAAGCCGTCGAAGTAGTGCCACAGTGAGCCGGTCGCGACCCCGAGCTCCTTGGCGACTGCGCGCGATGACACGCTCTCGTGTCCGTCTCGTGCGGCGACGGTCAGGAGCGCCTCGGCGATCTGCCGGCGGCGCTCATCGTGGTCGACGATGCGGGGCACCTGCCCATCTTGGCGCATGGATGCCGGGTCTCGCTTTTTTGAGCGGGCGATCAATATACTTCGGCTGTGGATCCTCTGCTCCCGGCAGCATCGTGGCTGATGGCGGTGGCGGCGCTCGTGTCAGCCGTCGCCTGCCTGGCCGCGCGGCGCGCCGTGCCGTGGCAGGGGCGGCAGGCCGCGCTCGTGATGGCCGCCGGCATGCTGCTGATGGCCACCGGCGTCCTCGACCCGCTGGGCGGGGTCGTCCTGGGAGCGCTGCTGCTGCTCTCGGCCATGCTCGGGACGATGGGGGTGCGCGGGACGCCGTCCGCACCCGCGTGCTGTCACCGGGCGCTCGGCTCGCTCGTGATGGCGGTATGCATGTTCGATTCGGCCTCGACCCCGGGAACGGTCGCCGGCACCGAGACCGCTACCGGCCACGGCGGGCATGGTCTCGGCGGTGTGCTCTCGGCGTTCGTGGTGGTGGGAACGCTGGCGGTCGTCGGGTGGGCGGTCGTGGCGCCGTGGCGCCGTCCGGAGTTGCACCGCGGGGGCGCGGTGCGGTCGCTGACGGTCGAGTCCTGGGCGATGGCCGGCGGTGTCGTCGCGATGTGCGCCGGGATGTGATCGTGGACCGTGAGGGAGGTCCGCTAGCGTGAACGCATGCCCCTCGCCCTGATCACCGGTGCCGCCCGCGCGAACAGCATCGCCGCCGGCATCGTCCCCCGTCTGCGCGCCGCGGGGTGGACGGTCGTCACCAGCGATCTGCGCGACGCCGACCACCTGGCGGACCTGTCGACGCCGGACGGCCCCGCATCGCTCGTGGCAGAGGTGACCGCACAGCACGGCCCGATCTCGGCGCTGATCCTCAGCCACGCGCACGATGTCGAGTCCGGAATCCTCGACACCACGGCGGAGAGCTTCGACCTGCACGTCGCCGTGAACGCGCGGGCGAGCCTGCTCCTGATCGCAGCGTTCGCACGCCAGGTCGGCGAGGACGGCGGTGCGATCGTGGCGCTCACGAGCGACCACGTCACCGGCAACCTCCCGTACGGCGCTTCCAAGGGCGCGCTCGATCGGCTCGTCATCTCCGCCGCCCGCGAACTGGGTCCGCGCGGCATCTCCGCGAACGTGCTGAACCCCGGTCCGATCGACACCGGCTGGATGGACGATGAGACCCGCACCTCCCTCGGCGAGATGACGCCGCTGGGCAGGCTCGGCCGGCCCGCGGACATCGCCGCCGTCGTCGAGTTCCTCGTCTCCGAAGAGGGGCGATGGATCTCCGGCCAGCTCCTGCAGGCGGACGGCGCCTTTTCGGCCCGCTACTGACTGCGGGGGTGCAGCGAGGATGGTCGATCGAAGTTATGAATCCGTGATCTCGCGAGGCCCTTCCGTCGCCCGTGGTTCCGCTATGAATTAGCTGTGCGGCAGAGGCGCCGCGTCTTCTCGGATGCGCCTCGGGGCTTCCGGGCCGTCGCCCTATGACTCGACAGGTCCGGTCACCGTCAACCTCGCGAACGGCAACGCGAACCTCTCCTTCTCCTCGCCGGTGATCAACACCCTCGGGGGACCGATGGGGATGTCCTTCAGCTATAACTCGTTGAACGCGGGAACGTCGAATCAGGGCCTGACGGGGTCGTACTACGACGGGCGCGATGCGGCGGGCAATATCCCGACGTCGCCCGCTGGCTACACCTTCGCCGGAAAGACACCCCTGATGGTGCGCACCGACTCGGCCATCTCCTTTGATTGGAAGAGCGGCTCCCCAGGGCCGGCCCTTGCAAACGACTACTTCATGGGGCAGTGGTCGGGCTTCATCCGCATGCCGCATGCTTCGTCGCAGTGGAAGCTCGGCGTCCGACACGACGATGGTGTGCGTCTGAGAGTCAACAACTCGACGGTCATCGATCGGTGGGTGGATGGCGCGACCGGCGTGGAGTGGACAGGGAACATGAACCTGAACACCGCCGAGGCTCCTCTCCAGCTCGACTACTACGAACTCAACGGAGGTGCTTATCTCGAGCTGTGGGCGGACGATCTCGCCGACACCGCAGGCCCCGTGCTCGTGCCTGCTTCCTGGTTCACCACGTACCGGTCGGTGATGCGCGAAGGGTGGTCGGCATCGACTCCGATCGCCGGTGACCGCACGGCCTGGGCGAAGGCGGCCATCGAACCGCAGGCCGTCGTGCTCACGGACATCTCGGGCAAAGCGCACACATATACCCGTACCTCGAACGGCGGATACAAGCCGCCCACGGGAGAGTACGGCGTCGTTGCGCTTGACGGCATGGGGCGTGTCGTCTTCACCGACGAAGGTGGCACGGTTCACCAGTTCTCGGCGCACGGGACGGTCGAGTCATCCACGCCACCGGAAGACAGTCAGAAGCCCGCCGCGCCCTTCGCGATCTACAACGCGGACGGTACGACCAAGGAGATCGTCGATCCGCTGTCGAAGGATGGCACGACGTACCATCGCAAGATCTCGTTCGTCTACCAGAATGCGGCGCAGACGACGTGCCCGACGTTGCCGCCGAACTACTACCCGGCGCGCGCGGGTTCACTGTGCCAGATCAAGTACCCCGCACTCGCCTCTGGTGAAGTGCCCGTCACCAACTTGTACTACGCGGGTGGGCAGCTGTGGATCATCGAAGACCCGGGGTCTGAGAGAACCGTCTTCACATACAACAGTGCGAACGTGTTGACCTCCGTCGTCGATTCCGCGGCCAACGACTATCTGCTCGCCCAGGCGGTGCCGAGTGAGTACGACCCTCCGGCAACGACCATCGACTACACGGACTCGCGGGTGAGTGCCGTTCGGCTTCCGTCAGCCGACGGGGGCCCCGCACCGCGGCTGAAGAAGACATACGCGTACGATCTCGCAGCGAAGCGGAGCACAGTCTCCGTCGCTGGCGTCGCGAATTCCACGAGTGCGGTCACCTATGACTCCGAGTGGCGTCAAGTCTCGGCGACCAGTCCGATGGGCGTGACGTCGACGCAGCAATGGCATCCCACCAAAGACCTCGTGCTGTCGGCCGCCGATTCCCTGGGGATGACATCGACGACGATCTACGATCCGGCAACAGATCGGGCCACGGATTCGTATGGGCCAGCGCCAGCGGCGTGCTTCTCGGCGAGCGGAAGGCCTGTCGCCGCACCGGCGGCGACGACGGGGTGTGGCATCCTTCCTGCGCACACCGCGACCACGTACGACGGCGGTATGCAGGGGCTTCAAGCGACCTACTACGCGAACAAGTCGTTGGCGGGCAAGCCTTCCCTCATCGCCTTCGGCATCGGCGGCGCCGCCGGCGCGGTGGACCGCAACTGGGCAGCGGCGTCCCCGGGCACAGGCATCGCCGCGGACAACTGGTCGCTGCGGCTGACTGGACTCGTGACCTTCCCCGCGGCCGGTCAGTACACGTTCGTCACGAACAGCGACGACGGTGCGCGGGTATGGGTGGGAGACACTCTGCTCGTCGACAAGTGGGAAGGCGGCGTCGCAGAGCGCGTCGGCTCGCCCATCACCGTCACGGCAGGCGAGACGCGCCGCATACGCGTCGAGTACCGCGACGACACGTCGACCGCGCTCCTGCAACTCAAGTGGCGTACGCCGTCGTCCGGCACCACCGCATCGGTCGTTCCTGGGACCGCGTTGCGCCCCGACTACGGCCTGGTGACACGCACGACGACGGATGATTCCACGGGAACCCCCGGCGCTGCCGCCCCCTCGACGACGGCTGCTGTGAGCTATCAGCATCCCTGGCTGGGGCAAGCGACGGCTTCGACGGTCGACCCCGGCGGGCTTGCGCTCACCACGTCGACCACCTTTGAGCAACCAAGTGCGTCCGGTTGGTTGCGGCGACTCACCCGTACGCTCCCCGCGGGCGCAGCAGCGGGTGCGCCCTCCACGGCCAAGACCACGAGCGCCTACTACGGCGATCTCGAGAGCGCACCTGCGGTGTGCGGCATACCGTCGGGCACCAGACAGTTCGGTCTTTTGAAGTCCACGACCGGCCCGACTCCTGCCAGCGGCGGTGCGATCACCACGGAGTACGCGTACGACGCGTGGGGCCGAACGGTCGCGACGAAGACGAGTGGGGACACCGACTGGTCATGCACCGGGTACGACGCCCGTGGCAAGGTCATCTCGACGAAGACCGTCGGCCCTTCCGGAGTCGCGACGATCTCCAGCACGACCACCGAGACGACGCGTGTCGTCGGCGGGGGATACACGTTCGTCACGAGCGGTGTCCCGGTCGCGGGGTCACCGAACGACTCGACGATCACGACGGTTACGGACCTGCTCGGTCGGACCGTGAGCTATACGGACGTATGGGGCACGGTCACGACGCCGACCTACGACGCGGCTTCAGGGCGCGTGACCCAGATCTCGACGACGCCGGCCGGTGGCGCCGTCTCAGTGACGGCGTACACGTACGACGCCGACGGCAAGGTGAAGACCGTGTCGGTCGACGGCCAGCAGCTCGCTGGCGTGACGTACGACGCGCTGCAGCGGTTGCAGCAGGTGGCGTATCCGGATGGGTCAGCGCTGAACGCCGTCAGCCGTGACGCCGCGCAGCGGGTGATCGGTCAGGAGTGGCTGGTCGGCGGGCAGGTCGTGTCTGACGCGGTGGTGCGGTCGCAGTCGGGTCGCGTGGTGAAGCAGCAGTCGTCGATGGGATCGACGTCGTATTCGTCGACGTACGCGTATGACACGGCGGGTCGGCTGACGTCGGCGGTGATTCCGGGGCACACGCTCACCTACGCTTTCGGGGCGACGAGCGGGTGCGGCCCGAACACGGCGGCGGGGATGTCCGGGAACCGGACAGGGGCGACGGATGTGTGGACGGCGCCGGGCCAAGCGGCGGTGACGACGTCGACGGCGTACTGCTACGACTGGGCGGACCGGTTGGTCTCCTCGTCTGTGACGGAGGTCATCCCGGACGCGACGACGGTTGCGGGTGGTTTGACCGCTTCGGAGGTCGTGTATGACGTGCGCGGGAATACGGTTCGTCTCGGTGACATGCAGTTCTCTTACGACGCGGTGAACCGTCATGTGGGGACGACCTATGACGACGGTACGGTGGTGCGGATCGTGCGCGATGCGTCAGGGCGGATCGTGTCGCGGACGACGGATCCGGCGGGGGCCGATCCGGCGGCGACGACCAACTACCTGTACGCGGCTGATGGCGACGCGGCGTGGGGTCAGAAATCCGGGGCGGAGCTGACTCGGAGTGTCGGGTTGCCGGGCGGCGTGTCATGGACGAACCAGGCTGGGGAGGTGACGTGGTCGTTCCCCGGTCTGGGCGGGCATGGTCTCGTGACCCGCACGGGGACGACGACGAGCGGGTTGTTGTTGTGGGACCCGTTCGGTCAGCCGGTGGATCCGGTGACGTTCGCGATCGGGACGGTGGCGTCGGATGACGCGGGTCAGATCGCAGGGAACACGCTGTGGCATCAGGGTGCGTTGAAGCCTGCGGAGTCCGCGGGGTCGGCGTTGGTGGTCGAGATGGGAGCCCGGTTGTATGTCCCCGCCCTCGGGCGGTTCCTGCAAGTCGACCCCGTCGAGGGTGGTGGGGCGAACGACTACTCCTGGCCCACCGACCCCATCAACGGACACGACCTCAGCGGGGAAAAATGGGCGGCGCAAAACTTCGATAGCAAAACTGCAGTGTCCGCGCCACGAGCCGAGCGACGGCTCGCAAGTTCGCCCTTCATTCGAACCAGCGCTGCGCAACGGTCGAAGTACGACAAGCCGCGCGATCGTTGGGTGAACCCGAAGTGGGTCTCGGGCACCGTAAACCTAGTCGTGGGTGCTCTCAGTATTGGGAACGGAATTGCGAGAATGATATTGTCGACACCCCTGTCGTTGTCAGTCCCGTATGTAGGATGGGCAGTGACCTTACCTGCGTGGGGCGTCGGAGCCTGGCAAATCATTACCGGGACAGCCAGAGCGATTCGCGGCGCCGGACAGCTCACGGGAGCAACGGAGAAGCCGTGGGTGGAAACCGCGGCAGGCCCGTGGGTGAGAGATGTAGCTTTCGGCATATTGCCTTCATTCTCCGAAGGTGTCATTGAGTTCGTGGGAGGCTTTTGAAATGAGATTTATCTATGGCCTCAGCTGGTTCCTTATCTATGTGATTCGCGCGTTCGTCTTGTGGATTTTGATACCTTACGCCGTCCTAGCTTGGTTATTCGTGCATTCATGGGTGCAAAAGTCAACGATCGGACAGTCAATATGTTGGTATGACCAAAACTTCTTAGCCTTTATGATCCTCGTGCCCTTCCGGTATCTGAGGTTCGTGAATCCTAAGCTCAGGTCGGCCAAATTCTTGCGTTTATCGGAGATGCGGGTGGTCAAGACATACAGGATCAGCTTCCTGAGCGAGATGGTTTAGTCGACGATGTTGGAGGATATTTGGCACGAAATCATCCAGTAAGCCCGCGTACTCCCTTCGTGTTGTAGTAGACTCTAGCGGCTAAGTGATCACCGCATTTCCATTTTGAGGAACATGGCTTTGATTGTCTTCGACTTCAAGGTTCTCCGTGAGACGGACCTAGACAACGTCATTTGGCATGAAATAGGGGCGGCGCCATTTTACTATTCTTGTTTCTTGGGTGACGTAATATTCGAGGTGGATGATGTCGATCTCAGTGTCAGCTGGGGATTGGTGCCGGTGTTCGATTTTGCGTTCCAAATGCGTCGAATAGCTGAAGCCCTCGCCGGCGGTGAGGATCAGGTGTACAGCTTCACCGAATCGGATTCTACGATCGAGTTCACGCTGCAGCGGGAGGGGGTCGAGATTCGAGCCGAGTACGCGGAAGCTACTGTGACGGTGTCTGTCAGCGAGTTCTCGCGGGCCGCGGAGGGCCTGCTCTCGAAAGTTCGCCATTAGATCGAGGCCGCGCATCCAGAGCTGCTCGAAAATCCCCATTACCGGGAGTTGCTCGGTTCGTACTGGTAGCGGTCGAAGCAGGTCGCACGTCAGGTTGGTGTCGGCGCTGATTTCGGGCATGAGTTGTGGCATGGCAAAGTTCCGAGAGGACTCTTCTTTCGGTGCTCACTACTAAATCCCCACTGGTTCTGGGCAAGGAAGCGTCGGCGGTAACGGACGAGACTGCCGGCAAGGCGATCAAAGCAGGCGGAATGGTGGTGCAAACGCTAGAGTGATTCGAAGTGCTCCAGGGGCGGTGACGCGAAATTCGCTCCATTCTTCGAACCGCGCGATTCGAATCTCCGCGAGAGGAGCAGAGGTCGTAGCCGCCAACTCGCTCAGCTCGACCTTGCGCCGACCAAGCGTGCGCAAGCCGCTTGCATCGGGTGTCACGAAGAAGCTGGGGAGGGACACGATCGATGCCGCTTGACCAGGCTTTCAGACGCGGCAGACCCGGAAGGGCTCGCCGCCTTGGCGTTGCATCTCTGTTCATCGGCGTGCTCCCCGTAGCGGTTCTTCTGAACTACTCGTCAGCGAGCATGCCGAGCGTCCTGATCTGGTTCTCCGTGATCGCGCTCCCGCTGTGTATGTGGCTTTGGATTCGCCTTCCTTTCACGGGCGTCACTCTGACCTCCTCGCACGTGGTGGCGACGTCGTGGTGGTCGCGACGAAAGTACGAGCGGGGGGCGGTCGAACGATTCCGCGCTGAGCCCTACACAGGATTCTTCTTCGTTTTTGGGTGGACGGTTTACGACGGACGCTTCGAGAGCGGCCACCTCGTCTTGGAGTTCGCGGATGGTCGCAGGCGACCACTTGGGGGCACCGTCTGCAATCGACGTGTCGCTCGAGAGATTGCGGAGGCGCTCAATCGCGACCTGGGACTCGATGTCGGCGCGGGTGTCGGGCAGCGTCGGAGTGCGCGAAACAGTCGTGCGCGCAACGAGTAGCCATTCGTCCCCGCACGTTCGTGGCGTTGGGGCTAGTGTGGAGCGCACTTCCCTCAGGCGCCGAGGGGGTCGCGAGTTCGGCGCATGGTTTCGACGAAAGACGGGAGTGCTCGTTCCTGATGACGAGCCGCGCTGGAATGTCACTTCCCTCCGGGCGAGGCGGCCGATCCGCGCGACTCGCGGTGACCTCCGCGGAACCCAGTGGCAGGTGATGCCGTGAACGGTTGTGCAGAGTATCCGTTGAACGAGTCGATGCCGTGGTGGGCGCTTTCCGAGTTGCCGCGCTCTGTCGCGCGCGCCGAGTTCGACCGCACAATGCGGGAGAAGGACGAACGTGTTGCGATCATCCGCGATCTGTTGACGAAGTCTGGTATCGAGTTCGACGGCAGCGATGGATCGGTTCAGTCATTGAATGACTGGTTCGTCGAGACGATGACGCCCGCCGCCGACCGGAATGACCCCGATCGGCGGTCACAGTCCGTGTGTGAGGACGTTACGTTGCTGCTCGGTGACGTGATGATCGATCGTCATCCGGAGTTGCGCTGGGAGTTCTTCATCTGGGGCAAGAAGAATGTCGCGTATCAGTCCCATGTGATCATGGGATTCTCGCTCGAAGACCCCAAATGGCACTCGAATTTCGATCTGCCGCGGATCATCTACGGATACGGGGCTCAAGTCCTGGACACCCGTCGCGGGCTCCCCGTCGACGTGGGCGTGCCTGAGGGGCATCCGTTGCACGGAGTTCAGATTTCCCTGCCCCCGCTCGATCGGTCTGAGTTCCTCTCCTTGCTGGCGGCCGTGGCTCGACGGTGTCAACCTAGACGAAGCTCCTAGGCATGTCTGCTGGTCTGATCTGTGTCGAAGGGCTTCCACGTCACGAAACAGACCGGAGGAGGTGACGATGGAACCGGATCGACGGGCAGCAGAGGAAGCGTTCGCCGCTGGCCGATTCTTGGACTTCGTGAAAGCTGTGGGCGGCGCAGAGGATGGCGAGAACCATGCGTTCATCGGGGAGCTGATCCCGGCGGTGGACTTGGAGTCCGCAGACCTCGGGCAGGAGCCGACAGCAAAGGCGCTGTTCGAACTGGCGGCGCTCGTCTGGGAGGTCGACGAGCGTCTTGCGCTCTCGATGTTTCGCGAAGCAGCCGTCGGCGGGTCGACCGAAGCGCTTGCTGCGCTCGGCGAGAGCCTGCAGTGGATGGGTCACGACGAAGAAGCCGTGGTCTGGTTGAGGAAGGCGATCGACGCGAAAGCTGGCAATTCTCTCCGACTCGCTGGCCTGCTCGGTGAAGTCTTGATGCACACCGGAGGGCCCGCTGACCGCGAAGAAGCCGAACGCCTTCTCACGATGGGGCTGCAGGAATCGACGGAGTTCGGGGTTCCCCTGGCACAGCTTCTCCTCGAGCGCGGAAGCGCGGATGACGCCCGCGAGTTGTTAGAGCGAGCGGTTGCCACCGACGTCTACGGAGCCGCGCTTCTGCTGGGGAACCTCCTCGGTGAGCTGCCCGGAGCTTTCGACGCGGCTGAAGCCGCCTATCGGGCGGGGATCGCCAGCGGTGACGCACACAGCGCGCACAACCTCGCGGTGATGCTGCGGGACAACGGCGAACTCGTGCGGGCGGCGGAGTTCCACGAGCTCGCGAAACAGATGGGCGACCCGACGCCTCTGCAGGCACCGAGCGACTGAGAGGCGCCCCCGCTAACGCACGGAGCCTTGGACGCCAGCAAGGGCCGCAAATACCCCAACCGCCCTCGTCGCCCGCGGCCTACTGTTCGCGCGCCGCGGGCCGGACGAAGGCCCAGGCGGCGAACGCCGCTGCCGCAGCCGCGACCGTCATCGTCGCGGCCATCGTGACAGCCGTGGTCCCGCCGAGACCGGCAGCCACGGGGGCGAGCACGGGACCGAACAGGAACGTCGCCATCCCGAGAAGGGCCGAAGCGGTGCCGGCACGGACCCCGTGATGAGCGAGCGCCAGCGTCTGGCCGTTCGGACCGCCGATGCCGGAGCACAGCATGAACCCGACCAATGCGATGACGACACCCATCATGCCGACGCCCAGAAGCGCCAGCACGAGGAAAGCCGTCGTCACCAGGAGCGTCGCGGTGATCCCGCCCAGGTAGACGCGCAGGGGCCCCCAACGCCGCACCACGAGTCGGCTCAGCTGGCTGCCCGCGATACTCGCCAGGGCGCCGGCCGCGAAGGCGACGCTGAACTCCTGCGGGCTGAGACCGAACTCGTCCTGCAGCACGAACGACGACATCGACAGGTATGTGAAGAAGGCGACACCGCCTCCGGCCGCGGCACACAGCACGGCGACGAAGAGCCGGTCGCGGACGACCGCTCCGGCGTGCGCGCCCCACACCCGGAGGCCCCCGTGGTGACGGGCGGATGGCGACAGGGTCTCCGGCAGGGCGAACGCCACCACGAGCAACAACAGCACGCCGACCCCGCTGAGCACCCCGAAGATGCCGCGCCAGTCCATGATGCGGGCGAGTTGTCCGCCCACCACCGGCGCGATGATCGGGGCGGTGCCCGAGACGAGGAACAGCAGCGAGAGCATGCGGGAGAGCTCGACCCCCTCGAACTGGTCGCGGGCGATCGCCAGGCAGATCACGATGCCCGCCGATCCCGCCAGCCCCTGCAGGAAACGCGCGACGAGCAGCAGCTCGATGTTCGGAGCGACGGCGCACACCGCGGAGAGCACCGCGAACGCTGCGACGCCGACCAGCAGTGGCAGGCGTCTGCCCAGCCGGTCGCTGAGAGGACCGGCCGCGAGCTGGCCCAGACCGAGACCGATCATGCACGCCGACATCGTCGCCTGCGCCAGGGCCTCGGTCGTGCCGAGCGAGGCCGCGAGCTGGGGGAGCTGCGGCAGGTAGAGGTCCATCGACAGCGGACCGAAGGCTTCCAGCATGCCCAGCACCAGCATCGCCCGCAGCGTGCCCATGCGGGGCCGCGGGGCGTCAGCGGCGAACGGAAGACTCATCCCTCGAGGCGCAGCACGCGGCGCAGCCAGCTCTCCCGCGCGGCGACCGCGGCCCGGGAGACCTCGGCATCGGGGGAGAACCCCGAGAAGCCGTGGTAGCCGCCGGCCCAGACGTGCAGCTCGGCCTGCCCGCCCGTGGCCCAGACCCGCAGCGCGTAGTCGACAGCCTCGTCGCGGAAGGTCTCCGCGGCGCCCACCTCGATGAACGCCGGAGCGAGTCCCGACAGATCCGCAGCCCGTGCCGGCGCCGTGTACGGCGACACGCGGTCGGTGAACCGGTCGGCTCCGGCGATCGCGTCCCACGCGGTGTCGTTGTTGTTCCGATCCCAGGCCCCGAAGCCGTCGTACTGGCGGCTCGACGGAGTTTCGTTGCGGTCGTCGAGCATCGGGCAGCCGAGGAGCTGTCCGGCCAGCCGTGGCCCGCCGCGGTCGCGGGAGAGCAGCGCCACCGCCGCCGAGAGCCCGCCGCCGGCGCTCTGCCCGGACGCGATGATGCGGGAGGTGTCGATGCCGAGCTCGTCCGCGTGGGCGACCATCCACTCCAGCGCGGCGTAGCAGTCCTCCGCCTGGGCCGGTCCGGGGTGCTCGGGGGCGAGGCGGTACTCGACCGCGACGCCGACGATGCCGTGCCGCTCGGCGAGGTCGATGAGCTCGGCGGTGCCGAAGTAGCGCGTGCCGAGCACCATCCCGCCGCCGTGGATCGACAGCACTGCCGGTGCCGGGTCCGTGGGCGCCTGCGCCGGGCGCACGACGGTGATCTCGAGGTCCGGAGCCCCGATGGGGCCGGGGATAACCCGGTCCTCCCACGCGACGGCACGGCCGGCGGCCTGCACGGACATCGGCGGGATGATCGTGGCGAAGTGATCGCGGTTGGCGTGGATCGTGTCCGCGCGCAGCGGGATGACCTCGACGAGGTCGACGAAAGCATCCAGCCCCGCGACGAGATCCGGGTCGTAGGGCACCGGTTCGGGCGTGCTCATGCGGCGGCCCGCCAGATCCGTCGCAGCCAGGAGGCACGCGCGGCGAGGGCGGCACGGGTGATCTCGGCGTCCGGCATGTACATGTCGAAGCCGTGGGCGCCGCCGCCCCAGACGTGCAGCTCGGCCTGCCCGCCGGTCGCCCAGATCCGCAGGGCGTACTCGGTGTCCTCGTCGCGGAACATCTCCGCCTCTCCGACCTCGATGTAGGCGGGCGGGAGGCCGGAGACGTCCGTCGCGCGGCTCGGAGCGGCGTAGGCGGGGGCCTCGGTGCTGAACGCGAGCTCCTCACCGAGGACACATGACCAGGCGAGGAGGTTCATGTCGCGCTGCCAGGTGCCGATGCCGTCGTACTGCCGACTGGCCACCGTGGTGTTGGTGTTGTCGATCATGGGACACAGCAGCAGCTGCCCGGCCATGACCGGGCCCCGCCGGTCGCGAGCCAGCAGGGCGACGGCCGCGGTGAGACCTCCGCCCGCGCTTCCCCCGCCCACGACGATGCGCGCCGGGTCGATCCCGAGCTCCGTCGCATGGGCGTGCGTCCACACGAACGCCGCGTAGCAGTCCTCCACGCCCGCGGGGTACGGGTCCTCCGGAGCGAGGCGGTACTCGACGTTCACGGCCACGACGCCGTGCTCCGCGACGATGTCGACGACGCGAGCCGTCTCCCAGGAGCGGTGGCCGACGATCATGCCGCCGCCGTGGATGTTCACGAAGCCGGCGAGCGTCGAGGTCTCGGAACCGGCGGGGCGGAAGATCGTGACCTCGATGTCCGGTGCTCCGGGCGGGCCGGGGATGACGCGGTCCTCCCAGGTGATGTCCCGGCCGGCGATCACGGCGTCGTTGTCCGGGAACATCCGGTCGACGTTGTCACGCGGCAGGGTCTCGCGGGTGAGGGCGGGCTGGGGGTTCTTCGCGATCTCGTCGAGCACGGCCTGCACGTCGGGATCGAAGGGGACGGGGATGGTCATGGTTCTCCTCGGGTGGGACGGCGTCAGGGGCCTTCGGGGTCGACGACCCCGCGGTCGGCCCAGAAGGGCTCGACGAGACGGCGCAGCTCGGCGGCGCCGATGCGGTCGACGAGGGTGGCCGCGTCGAGGTTCGCCCGCAGCTGCGTGACGCTGGAGGCACCGAACAGGGTCGTCGTCAGGGCGGGGTGGGTGAGGGTGAAGGCGATGCCGAGCTGGGCCGGCGTCACGTCGAGATCCTCCGCGACCGCGGTGAACGCGGGGACGTCGGTGATGATCCGTTCGCGGATGCCGCCGGGGTCACGCCCGATCTGCCGGTCGCTGTTCACCTTCCCGGCGAGGATCCCGCCCTCCAGGCAGTCCGAGGCCTGCAGCGTGAGGCCCTGCTCCCAGAGGCGCGCGAAGGGCTCGCCGTCCGGGATCGACCGCCGCGAGACGCTGTACTTGAGCTGCGCGATCTGCGGACCGGGCACGCCCTCCGCGGCGGCGAGGTCGATCAGGGTCTGGATGCTCCCCGCCGACCAGTTGTTCACGCCCCACGCGCGGATGAGCCCGGCGTCGGTGAGGGCGGCGAGGTCGAGCACGAGGTCGCGCAGCTCGAGGTCGTCGCGACGCAGGTCGCCGAGGATCACGAGGTCGGCGTGTTCGGTGCCCACCCGCATCAGGGCGTTCTCGAGCTGCGGGCGGAAGCCGTCGCTGCCGAAGGCCTCGAGCCACAGCTTCGACGACAGCAGCCACTCTTCGCGACGGAGTCCGGCCGCGCGCACCATCGCCGAGAAGATCACGTCGGTGAAGACGGGCGGGGCGTCGGGCGCGGAGTACACGCCCACGTCGAAGAGGTTCACGCCGCGGTCGGTGGCCTCGCGCAGCAGGGCGACAGCGTCGGCGAAGTCCATGCGGTCGTAGGTGTGCCACGAGCCGAGGGAGAACAGGGCGGCGTGCAGGCCGCTGCGGCCGATCTCGCGCACGGGGAGGGGAGTGGTCATCATGCTCCTCAGAGGCTCGGGTCGATGACGGCCTTGACCTCATCGAGGTGGTGCATGTGGGCGATCTGGGCGGAGGCGTCGGCGAGTCCGACCGGGGCGCTGAACAGGTCGTCCCAGGGGAAGCGGTCGGCGAACGCCGTGAAGAAGTCGATCGCGCGGGCGTAGTCGGAGATGTCGCCGTTGAGCGAGCCGACCACCGTGAGCTCCTTGCCCATGATGGTGCTGAGGGCGAAGCCGTCTCCGGCCGGACCGGTCGAGCCGACGATCGCCACGGTGCCGCGCTGGGCGGCCATGCCCACGGCGTCCGGGCCGACGCTCGGGGCTCCGGCGAAGTCGAACACGTGGTCCGCCCCCTGGCCTCCGGTCAGCGCCAGGACCTGGTCGACGACGGGCCCGTCGCGGAAGTCGACGACGGCGTCGGCGCCGAAGCGGGCGGCGAGCTCCAGACGAGCCGCGGGGGCGCCGACGGTGATGACCTGACCCGCGCCCGCGATGGTCGCGACCGCGGTGGCGAAGATGCCCAGGGCTCCGGAGCCCTGCACCACCACCCGGGAGCCCGGACGGATCCGGCCGGCCCGCTCGAAAGCTCGCAGGACGGTCTTCGCGGCGCAGCCCGCCATCGAGGCCCAGGTGTCCTTGACGGCCGTCGGCAGCAGGAGCTTGGCGGCACCCGGAGTGACGTACGCGTACTCGGAGAGCCCGGCCGTCGCGAACGGCGGCACGTCCGCGCGCTGGAGGAAGCCGTAGCCGCGGCGGGAGCAGGCGACCGGCTCGCGGAGCACGACGCAGCCGTGGCACTCGCCGCAGGTGGACTCCGACCAGCCGATGCGGTCGCCGGGGGAGAGCGGGCGGCCGAGGGCATCGCGGGTGTCGGGACCGATGGCCACGATCTCGCCGACCATCTCGTGGCCGAGGACCATGGGCAGCATCCCGGGGAACGACATCTTCCCCTCCCAGATCTCGATGTCGGTGCCGCACAGCGTCGTGCAGGCGATGCGCACGAGGGCGGCGCCCGGCTCGATCTCGGCGGGCAGGGGGAGGTCCTGCAGGGTGAGCGGTTCGCCGTGCGCGGTGAGCACGGCGGCGCGGGTCGTCGCGGGCAGGTCGGTGAGGAGGGGCATCGTGTCGTCTCCGGGGTCAGACCAGGAGCTGTCCGCCGTCGACGGCGACGGAGACCCCGGTGATGTGGCTGGCGGCGTCGCTCGCGAGGAACAGCACGAGCGGCGTGATCTGGTCGACCTCGGCGATCGTGCCGAGGGGGATGCGCGACTCCCAGGCGGCGCGGGCGTCGGGGTTCGCGGCGAACTCCGCGGTCAACGGCGTGAGCACGGGCCCAGGGGCGACGGCGTTGACGCGCACGCCCGACCCGGCGAGCTCGATGGCCGCGGTGCGGGTGAGCGCGTCGACGGCGGCCTTCGTGGCCTCGTAGTGACCGAGGCCCGGAGTGGGCTGCCGCGCACCGATCGACGAGATGTTCACGATGGCGCCGTGACCGGAGTCGGCGAGCAGGGCGCCGAAGACCCGGAGCATGAGGAACGTGCCGCGGACGTTGACGCGCAGGGCCGCGTCGACCGCGTCGACGGCAACCTCCTGGAGCGTGCCGCCGCCCGCGACGACGCCGGCGTTGTTGACCAGCACGTCGAGCCCGCCGGCTTCCGCGATCCGCTCGCACGCCGCCTGCACCGACGCTTCGTCGGCGATGTCGAGGCCGAGGGCGGTGGCGCCGATCTCGTCCGCCACCGCGGCCGCAGCCTGCGCGTCCACATCCCCGATGAACACGACGTCACCGGCTGCGCGGAAGGCGCCGGCGATACCGCGGCCCACTCCGGACGCGCCTCCGGTGACCAGGATGCGACGGGGGGAAGCGGTCATGATTCGTCCTCACTGACGGGTGCTCTGACGGGATGAGTCCGTTATATTCTACAAACATAGAAAAACACAACCCCGGTCCACCGGTCGGCGATGCGCGCCGCGCCGCGACGACGCACCAAGGAGCCTCATGTCCGCATCGACATTCCCGCGCACCCCGCTGCAACCCGGCGGGCGGCCGGTCCCGCCGCTGGCGCTCGGATCGTGGAACACCTGGGACCGGATGACCGGCGACGAGGCGATCGCCCTGATACAGCGCGCCGTCGAACTGGACGCCGGATTCTTCGACGTCGCGTACTACAACATGGGCCCGCACGCCGAGAACTCCCGCACCGACATCCTCTTCGGGGAAGCGCTCCGTGCCAGCGGGGTCGACCGTGCCGACATCGTGCTGTGCGGCAAGCTCTGGCTGTGGGACTGGCCGAACCAGGGGTTCCGGGCGCAGCTCGTGGAATCCCTCGACCGCGCCGGCCTGGACCGCTTCGACACGCTGGTGGTCGGCGACTACCTCGACGCCCCCGATATCCCGCGGCTGGTCAGCGCGGTGAACGAGCTCATCGCTGAGGGGCTCGTGGACTCCTGGGGCATCAACAACTGGCGCATCGAGCACACGCGAGAGGCGCTCGCGGAATCCGCGGCGCAGAGTGCGGCCGGTCCCGCCTTCGCGCAGCTGAAATACGGCATCGCACGGCGCTCGATGGCCGAAGGTGACGCCTATGGACCGCTGTTCGCGGACGGCACCCTCACGCTGCAGGCCTCGGACGTGTTCGAGGGAGGGATCCTCGCCACGGGGCGCACGCCGCAGCGGAAGATCGGCGCCGACGTGGGCGGAATCCGCGAGCGCATCGCCGCCGTCTATCCCGAGGTTGCCCGCGTGGCCGCCGAGTTCGGCGTCACCCCCGCGGCGCTCGGCATCGGCTTCTGTCTGGCGAACCCCGCGACCGCGAACGTGCTGTTCGGGGCCTCACGCGTCGCGCAGCTGGAGCAGAACCACGCCGCTCTCGCCCTCGTCCGTGATCACGGAGCCGAGGTGCGCGCCGCGCTCGCCGCATGCTGGGTCGACCGAGACGTGCGGGCGGACGGCGCGTGGTGACGGCGGCCGTCACGACGGGGCGTCAGTGCGCGCCGCCGAATTCGATCATCGCGACGCCGACCGCGATGAGGGCGACACCGACGGCCATCATCGCCGAGAAGTGGTCCTTGAAGATGACCCGGCCGAGCACCGCGGTCACGGCCACGCCCGCGGCCGCCCAGATGCCGTAGGCGACCCCGACCGGCATGCCCATCGCGAGGATGGTGCCGAGCAGGGTGAACGCCGCGAGATAGCCGACGACGATCACCGGGATCCACCGCCGCCGGCGCAGCCCCTCGGATGCGCGCAGGCTCAGCGTGGCGGTGACCTCGCTCGCGATCGCGAGGGCGAGCAGCAGCCACGTCACGAGGCGACCTCGGTCTTCCGCTCGTGCGACCCGAGCTCGACCAGGAGCACGCCGATCACGATGACCCCGACCCCCACGATCTGCACGGGTCCCAGCACCTCGCCGAACAGCGCCGTGCCGAGCACCGCGGTCAGCACGACCCCGATCGCCGACCAGATGCCGTATGCCACGCCCACCGCCATGCCGCGATCGAGCACGACCGACAGCAACCACAGGGAGCCGGTGTAGCCGAGCACCACCACGATCAGCCACAGGGGATGGGTGAATCCCTCGGCGGCGCGCAGCGAGAGCGTCGCCGACACCTCCAGCGCGATCGCGATCAGCAGAGGGGGCCAAGCCGACGGGCCGGGGCGAGCGGTCATCGCATGCCTTTCGTGGAGGGTTCGAGGGAGGGAACGCGAGGGGAAGGCGCGGGATTCCCGGCGGGCGGAGGGGCACGCGGTGTGCAGGACTGCGCGCTGAGACAAGCCTGGTGCATCCCCGGGCATGGGGGCGAGCCACCGTGAGCGGAATGGCTCTTGCGCTCTTTTTCCACACATGTAGACTAACCACCACGACACATCGAAGTGGCGTCGGACCCGGCTCCCGGTCAGCGGCACTCCGAACCTTCTTCACCACCCCCTGCACCCGAGAGAAGGAACCATGAAACGAATGCCCCTTGCGCTCGCCGCAGCCGTGGCCGCGACCCTCGCGCTCGCCGGCTGCAGCGGCGGCGGAACGCCCTCGCCGTCCGAAGGCAGTGGCGCCGAAGGCCCGGACGCCCTCAACATCGGCAACTTCCTCGATGTCACGTCCTGGGACCCGTCCCTCGCCGACATCGGCTTCGACGGCCCCTACCTGTCCGCGGTGTACGACGCCCTGATCGCCCTCGACGCCGACGGCACCCCGATCCCCTCGCTCGCGACGGAGTGGACCGTGGCCGACGACGACCTCAGCATCGACCTCGACCTCCGCACCGACGCCGTGTTCAGCGACGGCACCCCGGTCGACGCGGATGCGGTGGTCGCCAGCCTCGAATACCTCAAGGCGGGCGCGCGCTCCGGTGAGGCCTACGTCAACGTTTCCGGCTTCGCGAAGGTCGACGACGACACCGTCCGCATCACGCTCACGCAGCGCGACGACACGATCCTGTACCTGATGGGCCTCGGCCGCAGCTACGTGATGTCGCCCGCCTCGATCGAGGCCGGCACGCTCGGCGCCGAGCCCATCGGCTCCGGGCCCTATGTGCTCGACGACACCACCAGCGTTCCCGGCGCGGAGTACCACTTCACCAAGACCGAGGACCACTGGGACGCGAAGACGTATCCGTTCTCCGAGCTCGCGATCTACCCGATCACCGACGCGACCGCCCGCCACAACGCGATGCTCAGCGGTCAGATCAACGTGCAGTACGGTGACGTCGCGAACCTCGAGCAGGCCGAGCAGCAGGGGTGGAACACCGCGCAGCGGGTCTCCGGCTGGGCCGGACTCGTCATCACCGATCACACCGGCGCGAAGAGCGAGCCCCTCGGCAAGCTCGAGGTCCGCCAGGCGCTGAACTACGCGTTCGACGGCGCGGCCGTGCTCGCCGCGGTCGGCAGCGGGGCGGGTGTGGCGACCAACCAGGTGTTCCCGGACGGCGGCGACATCAACGACCCGGGACTCAACGACGCGTACGCGTTCAACATGGACAAGGCCAAGGAGCTGCTGGCCGACGCCGGGTACCCGGACGGATTCGACATCTCGATGCCGATGTCCCCGATCTTCGAGATGTGGAAGCCGTCGGCCGAGCAGGCCCTCAACGAGCTCGGCATCACGGTCACCTGGGACAACATGCAGATGCCGGACTATCAGCTCAACGCCCCGAACTACCCCATGTTCATCTCGTTCCTCGCGATGGACGGCAACGACGTGGCCACGGTCTCCCGGCAGCTGACGAGCGTGCAGTGGTTCAACCCCGAGCCGGACTACGCGCAGAACGAGGTCATCGCCCCGCTCGTGGAGAAGGTCCAGACGGAGCGCGGCGACGCGCAGACCGACGCCATCAAGGAGCTCAACGAAGCCCTCGTCGACCAGGCCTGGTGGTCGGTCTGGTACCAGGCGAACAACATCTACTACACGGCGCCCGGCATCCAACTGCAGCCCGTCGTGGGGATGATGTTCCCGACGCTGCGGTACATCACGCAGGGCTGATCGCCCGCCGGGGCGGTCCTTCCGTGACCGCCCCGGCACCCCTTCCCCCTCCGACCCTCCCTCCGAGAGGCCCCCATGCTCCTCTTCACGGCGAAGCGGGTGCTGTCCGGCATCCTTCTCCTCGTCGCGGTCTCGATCGGCACGTTCTTCCTCGCCCATCTCGCGATCAGCGATCCGACCGCCTCGCTCCTCGGCACGACCGCGAGTCCCGCGCAGCAGCAGGCCCTGGCGGCGAAGATCGGTCTCGACCGTCCGCTCCTCGTGCAGTTCTGGGACTGGTTCTCCCACGCCGTGCTGCTCGACTTCGGCGTCTCCTGGAGGAACTTCCAGCCGGTCGGCGCGCAGCTCGCGGTGAAGGTGCCCGTCACGCTCTCCGTCGTGACCCTCGCAACCCTCATCACCGCGGTCATCGGCGTCGCGTTCGGCATGATCACCGGACTCCGCCCCGGCACCTGGTTCGACCGCATCATCAAGGGGATCTCCGTCGTCCTGTTCGCGCTCCCCGGGTTCTGGGTGAGCCTGGTCCTCGTGATGTGGCTGGCCGTGCAGCTCAAGTGGTTCCCCGCCGTCGGCTACGTCCCGCCGACGCAGTCCGTCGAAGGCTGGCTGCGCTCGATCACCCTGCCCGCAATCTCCCTCGCGCTCGGCGGCATCGTCGCGGTGTCCGAGCAGCTGCGCAACGCCGTGATCGCCCAGAGCCGACAGGACTGGGTGCGCACCCTCCGCAGCCGCGGGCTGTCCGCCGCCAGGGTGAACGTGCACATCCTCCGCAACGCCTCGCCCGCCGCGCTCACGGTCATCGCCCTGATGTTCGTCGGTCTGCTCTCCGGCGCCATCGTGGTCGAGCAGATCTTCAGCCTCCCGGGCCTGGGCCAGCTGACGAACCAGTCGTCGCAGAACGGCGACATCCCCATGCTGCTCGGCATCACGGTCATCTCGATCGTGTTCGTCGTGCTCATCAACCTCCTGCTCGACCTCGTGCTCGGCTGGATCAACCCGAAGGTGCGCGTCGCATGACCACGACAGACATCCGCGTCGCCTTCGACCGGGCCGCTCAGAAGCGCCGGTCGAGCCTGTTCCGGCGCTTCCTCCGCCACCCCGGCGGCTACATCCCGCTCGCGATCTTCGTGCTCATCGTGCTGGTCGGGGTGTTCGCGCCGCTGCTCGCTCCGATGGATCCCAACCTCGTCGACCTCGCGGCAGCCAAGGCCCCGCCGTCGCCGGACCACCTCCTCGGCGGCGACTCCACCGGGCGCGACATCCTCAGCCGCCTCATCTACGGCACCAGGACGACCCTGTGGGGCGCGCTCATCACGATCGTCACCGCCCTCGTCATCGGCGTGCCGTCGGGTGTCGCGGCCGGGTACTTCGGGGGAGTCTTCGACCGGGTGGCGACCTGGATCAGCGATGCGCTCCAGTCGATCCCCGGGATGATCATCCTCCTCGTGGTCGCCGCGGGCAGCCGCAACAACTTCGAGCTGCTGATGGCCACCGTCGGTGTCTTCATGGTCCCCGGCTACTTCCGCATCGCGCGGTCGCAGACACTCGCCGTGCGCAGCGAGCCCTACATCGACGCGGCCCGGGTCTCCGGGCTGTCCGACGCGCGGATCATCTTCCGCCACGTCATCACGGCCGTCTACCCGCCGGTCATCATCCAGACCGCGCTCACCGCCGGCATCGCGATGGGCATGCAGGCCGGACTCCAGTTCCTCGGCATCGGCGACTCGAACGTGCCGAGCTGGGGTGCGATGATGCTCGAGGGCTTCCGCCTCATGCTCACCTACCCCCTCATGCTGCTGTGGCCCTCCGCCGCGCTCGGTCTCACGATCGCCGTCCTCGCGATCATGGGCTCCACGCTCGCCGAGCTCGTGCAGGTGCGCACGCCGCGTGCGGCCCGACGGCGGCGGCGCGGTGTGCTCGAGACCGCCGACGAGGTCGCCGCGGCTCCCGCCACGGGCAGCGTCCGTCACGAGGCCCCGGCGTCGGCCCTCCGCGTCGAGAACCTGCACGTCGTCCACGCGACGCCGACGGGGGAGACCGAGGTCGTGCACGGCGTCACGCTCGACGTCGCGCCAGGGGAGGTCGTCGGCATCGTCGGCGAGTCCGGGTCGGGCAAATCGCAGACCGTGTTCTCGGTACTCGACCTGCTCCCCGCGACCGGCCGGGCGACCGCCGATGCGATCTGGGTCGGCGGCGCGGAGGTGACGCACGCGACGCCGAAGGAGCGACAGGCGCTGCTCGGCCGCACGATCGGCTACGTGCCGCAGGAGCCGATGAGCAACCTCGACCCCTCGTACACGATCGGGCATCAGCTCATCGAGCCGCTGCGCCGGACGCACGGGCTCGCGAAGGCCGCCGCCCGGCAGCGCGCGCGGGAGGTGCTCCTGCGGGTCGGGCTGTCCGACCCCGATCGCGTGATGCGCAGCTACCCGCACCAGGTGTCCGGCGGCATGGCCCAGCGTGTGCTCATCGCCGGTGCGATCGCGGGGCGCCCCTCGCTCCTCGTCGCGGACGAGCCCACCACCGCCCTCGACGTGACCGTGCAGGCCGAGGTCCTCGAGTTGCTGCGGGAGCTGCAGGCCGAATACGGCATGGCGCTGCTCATCGTGACGCACAACTTCGGCGTCGTCGCCGACATCTGCGACCGCGTGATCGTCATGCGCGGCGGCGACATCGTCGAATCCGGCCCCGTGGACGACCTCTTCGCCGCTCCCGACCAGGACTACACGCGCGAACTCATCGCCGCGTCGCTCGACGAGGCCGAGGGGCGCGCCGAGCTCGACCGGCACAGGACGGAGGTCCCCGCATGAACGCCGCTCCGGTGAACCCCCTGCTGCAGGTCGACGACCTCGTGGTCGAGTACGGCCGCGGAAGACACGCCTTCCGCGCGCTGCACGGCGTCTCCCTCGACATCGCCCCCGGCGAATGCCTCGGCCTGGTCGGGGAGTCCGGATCCGGCAAGTCCACCCTGGGCAAGGCGATCCTGGGCCTCGCGCCGATCACGGCAGGCAGCGTCCGCTTCGACGGCCGGGAGATCAGCCGCCTCAGCGGGCGTGCCCGCCGTGCGCTCGCCGACGACGTGCAGGTGGTCTTCCAGGATCCCTACGGCTCGCTGAATCCGGCCATGACGATCGGTGATGTGCTCGCCGAGCCGCTGCTCACCACGGGAATGGGGCCGAAGGCCGCCGAGGGCAAGGTCCGCGAGATGCTCGACCGGGTCCGGCTTCCCGCCGCCGCGATGGACAGATATCCGAGCGAGTTCTCCGGCGGTCAGCGTCAGCGCATCGCGATCGCCCGTGCCCTCGTCCGCGGTCCTCGCCTGGTGGTGTGTGACGAGCCCGTCAGTGCACTCGACCTCACGACGCAGGCCGCCATCCTCGACCTGTTCATCGAGCTGCAGCGCGACACCGGAGTGGCCTACCTGTTCGTATCGCACGATCTCGGCGTCGTGCGCAGGGTCTGTCATCGGGTCGCCGTGATGTACCACGGCGAGCTCGTCGAAGTCGGCGACGGCGAGCAGGTGACCCGTGCGCCGCGGCATCCGTACGCCGAGCGGCTGCGTCTGGCGTCGCCGGTGGCCGATCCCGCCGCACAACGCGAACGCCGCCGCCAGTGGCTCGCTCTGCGGGAGGTGCCCGATGCGGCGGTACGGTAGCTCCAGGCCGGAACTCGCCACACCCCGGACTCGGCCGGAAGGACGCCATGCCGAAGATCATCGACCACGACCAGCGGCGACGGGACATCGTCGAGGTGGCCAAGAGCATCATCCTGAAGGGTGGGTTCGAGGCGGCGACCATGCGCAGCATCGCCGCCGAGGCGGGCTTCGCGAACGGTGCGCTGAAGCACTACTTCCCCGGGAAGGAGAGCATCGTCGCGGCGACGTTCGAGACGATCCTCCAGCAGATGTCCGAGGGCGTGCAGGCGGCGGGCGAGGAGCCGGCGTCGGCGGATGCGGCCCTGCAGGGCTTCCTGCAGGCGACGATCCCGCGCGATCGGGAGCAGATCGCCGCGGGGCGCGTGCTGCTCGCCCTCTGGGAGTACGCCATGGCGAACGAGTCCTTGGCGGAGCTGTACCGCGGACATCTGGCCTCCTGGCGCGCCTCGCTCATCGAGCGGATGGAGGCCGCCCGCGACGAGGGGGCGATCCGCGACCAGGACTACGGTCCGCTGGCGGACGAGTACATCTCGGCGGCGGTCGGGGCGACGGTCATCAACCTCATGTACCCGGACGGCGACCGCATCGCCGACTACGAGAACTACATCGACCGGTTCCTCGCGCGGCTGCGCTGAGGATGAGGGGCCGGTCCCGAGAGGACGGCCCGTCATGACCCTCACCCCCGAACCGCCCGTGGTGTTCCTGCACGGCCTCGCCTCGCGCGGCACGCAGGATTGGCCGGAGAGCGAGTGGACGGCGGTGCTCGGCGACCGATCGCGCCGCGTCCTCGACCTGCCGGCGCACGGCGATGCGCCAGGGCTCGGAGCCGTCCCGACCTCCGCCGTGCTCGATGCGCTCGCCGAAGCGATCGGTCCGCACGAGATCGACCTCGTCGGATACTCGCTCGGCGCCCGGCTCGCGTGGGACCTCGCCCGACACCCGGGCGTCGCGGTGCGGCGCCTCGTGCTCGGCGGCCTCAGCGCGGGGGAGCCGTTCGCGCTGGTCGACCTCCCCGCCGCCCGGAGCGCGGTCGGCGGCGGGCCGGCCCCCGTCGACCCGCTGACCGGGATGATCGTGCACATGGCGAGCCTGCCAGGCAACCGTCCGGACGATCTGCTCGACCTCATCGAAGGGCTCGCGACCGAGCCGTTCGCGCCCGAGGCCGGAGCGCCGGCGATGCCGGTGCTGCTGCTGGGCGGTGTCGACGACCCCATGGCCGCGGGCATCGACGAGCTCGCCGCGCGGTTGCCGGACGTCCGCGTGCGGCGCGTACCGGGCGATCACCTCGCGGCACTGCACACCCCCGAGTTCCGCGACGCGGTGCGCGGGTTCCTCGCGGACTGACCTGCGCGACCCACGCCGGGCCTCTTCTTGTTCTTTATTTCCCACGTTCGTAGACATACCGAAAGGCATCCGCCATGACCGACACCCCCACTCCCGAGGCTGCCCGCATCCTCGACATCGCGACCGGCTACATGGCCGCGAAGCAGCTCTTCCAGGCCAGTCGCATCGGCCTGTTCGCCGCCATCGCCGCAGGCGCCGACACGGCCGCGGCGATCGCCGAGCGCTGCGGGGTCAGCGAGCGGATCGCCCGGCTGCTCGCCGACGCCCTCGCCGCGAAGGGGCTCCTCGTCCGGACGGAGGGGCGCTACGCCCTGACCCCCGACGCCTCCGCCTACCTCACGGGGGAGGACGCGGTGATCGACCTCGCCCCGTTCCTCACCTTCCTCGACGAGATCAGCTACCCGCACTGGCTGCAGTTCGCCCACACCGTCGACACGACCGAGCCCGGCGACCTGCAGATGGACGACGCGCGGTGGGGCACGTTCATGGCCGGCGTGATGACCTACAACCGGCTGCACGCGCAGGAGTTCGGCCGCCGCGTCGACCTGGCCGGCGCGACGAAGGCCCTGGACTTCGGCGGTCTCTCCGCCGACTTCGCCCTCGCGGTCATGGCCCGCAACCCCGAACTGCACACCACGTTCGTCTACGCACCCGGATTCGAGGACGGCGTCGCCGAGGCCGTCGCCGCAGCGGGCGTCGCCGATCGTGCCGAGGTGCAGGTCGGCGAGACGGCCACCGCGACGCCGCAGGGCGACTTCGACGCGGTGTTCGCGAACCATGTCATCCACCGCTTCTCGGCCGAGGAGAACGCCCGCATCTTCCGCAACCTCCGTGCGGCCGCCGCTCCGGGTGCGACGCTCACGGTGCTCGACTTCTTCCTCGACGACGACCCGGAGCAGCGCGCGCTGGACGCGCTGCACGCGGGGGAGTATCTCGTGATCGACGGCACGGTCGTGTACCCGGAGGCCGAGGTGCGCTCCTGGCTCGCGGACGCCGGGTGGCAGGTGCAGGACAAGATCGCACTGGCGGGCAGCCCCCGCGTGCTCGTCGCCACGGCGATCTGAGATCCGCCCCGGCGCCGCGACGCGGCGTCGGGGCAGCAGGCTGGTCCGAGGGGGATCAGAGGCGGGCGGCATGCGTGAACATGCCGCCCGCCGTTTTCGTCCGCCCGCTCAGCGTGTGGACCCGCCCGGACGTGCGTCGACGCCTGCGCGCGCGTAGACCGTGCGTCCGTCGACGATCGTGCGGGAGACCGCGATCCCGGCGAAGGGGCGGCCCGGTGTCAGCGGGTCCTCGTCCAGAACCGTGAGGTCGGCCACCTTCCCGACTTCCAGCGAGCCCTTCCAGGCGGAGGCGCCGTCCTGGCGTGCGGCATCGACGGTCAGGGTGCGCAGCAGTCGCGTCCGTGTCCCTCGGTCGTCGCGGAGGCCCGCACCCGTGAGCAGTCCGAGCGAGGCGTCCAGGCCGAGCCGCCAGTCGGGGCTCGCGATGGGGGAGTCGCTCGTCACGGTCGTGAGCGCGCCGGAGCCGAGCATCTCGGCGAGCGGCCAGGCCGCGGCGGTGCGTGCCTCCCCGAGCTGCAGTGCGGCCCAGGAGTGGGTGTGGGCTGCGATCAGTGGCTGCACGGCGAAGCCCGCGCCGATGCGGCTCATACGGGCGATCTGCGCGGGTGTGGCCAGGTCGCCGTGCACGACGTAGTGCGGTGCGGCCGGCGCGGGTGCTCCGGCCAGGTTCTCGAGCACCGCGAGGAACTCCGCGATCGAACGATCGCCCGTCGCGTGCACCGCGATCTGCAGGCCGCGGGCGGCGGCGAGTTCCACCATGCGCCGGAACGCGAAGAGCGCGCCGCGCTCCCCCCGGGTGAGGAGGGCGCCCGTCGTCCCGTCCGGGTACGGCTCCTCGACCCACGCCGTCGCCATCGGGGGGATCCCGTCGGCGAAGATCTTCACGCCGGGGATCGCGAGCCATCGGGCGTCGGTCTCGGGTGCGGACGTGCGGATGCCGCGCTCGAAGTCCTCGAGCGCGCTCTCGCCGTCGATCGTGCCGAACAGCCGGAGGAGGGTGATCCGGGAGGTCTGCGCGCGCTCGCGGTGCAGCTCGACATAGGCGTCGAGCATGTCCGAGCCGAAGCATCCGGTCTCGCCGTCGTCCTCCCCGGGGCCGATGCCCGGTTCGGTGTAGCTGGTGATGCCGAGCTCGGCCAGCAGGCTCCAGGCGCGGCGGAGCGCGGAGCGGCGTTCGGCGGCGGTCGACACGAGTCGTCCGGACGGCTGCTGGTCAGGAGGGGTGTCGGAGAAGAAGAGGTGCGGCCACCGGGCGCCCAACCACGCGCCGTGCAGGTGGGCGTCGTTGATGCCGGGGACGACGGTGCGTCCGTCGAGCTCGATGATCTCGCGCGCCGCGAGCGCCTCGGCCTCGGCGTCGAAGGCGATGATCACCCCGTCCCGCACGGCCAGGGCGCCGGCCACGGCGTCCGCGGGGTCGAGGGTGTGGATGCGACCGCCGCGGATGATCAGATCGGCGTCGTCGCCGTGTAGTGAAGGGCTCATTATTCCACCAGTGTAGACGTAAAGATCGTCCCGAGACGAGAGCGTGAGCCGGGCGATTCGGTGCACCCCGATGCGGCTTGTACCCTGGACTCATCCCCCGAAACACCCGGCAACCTCGTGCGCGCCGGCGACCTCGGCGCGCGCTCACACATGCAAGGACGCAGATGAACGATTCCGCGGCACACCGCGACGACTGGACCGAGAGCGAAGAGCTGGCGGAGCGGATGATCCCGCTCATCGGGGCGCTCCGACGGGAGCACGACGTGGTCACCTCTCTCCACGGGCACCGCCTGCTCGGGCTGTCGGCGACGGGGCTGGTCGAGGTGCACGAGCGCGTCGCGCAGCTCGGACACGAGCGGCTCCCGATCGAGGACACACTGGCGGTGCTGGAGGCGATCCACGCCCTCGCGCCCGGTGCCTCATCCCTCGACGTCGCGCGCCTCGTCGCCGGGCACGCCGAGAGCGGTCAGCCGCTGGAGACCTACCTCGCCGAGGTGCTCGCCCCCGCGATGGGGGCGGTCGCAGCCGAGCCGACCGATGTCGTGCTCTACGGTTTCGGGCGCATCGGCCGACTGCTCGCGCGCATCCTCATCGCGCACACGGGCGGAGGCAGCGGTCTGCGTCTGCGAGCCATCGTCGTCCGACGCGGCGCCGAGAACGACCTCGTCAAGCGCGCCTCCCTGCTCCTGCGCGACTCCGTGCACGGACGCTTCGCCGGCTCCGTCACGGTGGACGAGGAGGCCGAGCAGATCATCGCCAACGGCACCCGCATCCAGGTCATCTACTCCGACGACCCTTCGACGATCGACTACACCGCGTACGACATCAGGGACGCGATCGTGGTCGACAACACCGGACGCTGGCGCGACGAGGAGGGCCTCTCGCAGCACCTGCGCTCGACGGGGGCCGCCCGCGTGCTGCTCACGGCCCCCGGCAAGAGCCCGCTCAAGAACATCGTGCACGGCATCAACGACGACACCATCGCCGACTCCGACCGCATCCTCTCGGCCGCGTCCTGCACAACCAACGCCATCACTCCCGTGCTCGCGGCGATCGATGAGGCGTACGGCGTCGTCAAGGGACACGTCGAGACCGTGCACTCCTTCACGAACGATCAGAACCTGATCGACAACTTCCACAAGGGCGACCGGCGCGGACGCTCGGCGGTGCTCAACATGGTCATCACCGAGACCGGCGCCGCGAAGGCCGTCGCGAAGGCGCTCCCGCAGCTGGAGGGCAAGCTCACGGGCAGCTCCATCCGCGTCCCCACCCCCGACGTGTCGCTCGCGGTGCTGCACCTGACGATCGAGCGACCCGCCACGAAGGACGAGGTCAACGACTACCTGCGCCGCGTCTCGCTGCACTCGAAGCTGCGCCAGCAGATCGATTACGTGGAGAGTCCCGACGTCGTCTCCACCGACTTCGTCGGCTCGCACCGGGCCGGCATCGTCGACGGGCTCGCCACCATCGCCGACGAGGACACCCTCATCCTGTACGTCTGGTACGACAACGAGTTCGGCTACTCGTGCCAGGTGATCCGCGTGCTCGAGGTGATGGCCGGCTCGCACCCGATCGTGCTCCCCGAGCGCCGAGAGGTGACGCTGCGGGGCTGACCCCGCGCGCCGCGTCGGAGGCGCCCGGCATGATGGGGGCATGAAGACCGCGACCCTGCGCGCCGAGCGCCTCCGATCGCACCGTCTGAGCGCGCCGACGCGCACGGCGACCGATGCGGCCGCCCACATGCTCGCCGTGCAGAGCCAGGACTTCACCGCGGGCCGGTGGGCACTCGCGGTCCGCACCCGCGGCGACGTGCGGCTGCGCGATGTCGACCGGGCATTCGACCGGGGCCGGCTCGTGCGGGCCTGGACCATGCGTGGCACGCTGCACACCGTGCGGTCGCGTGATCTCGGCTGGGTGCTGCAGGTCACGGCGGACCGGCAGCGGCAGCAGGCGGCGTCACGGCAGCGGGATCTCGGGATCGACGAGGCGATGATCACCGCCGTCGTGGCGGCCCTCACGCCGAGGCTCCGCGACGGCGGCCTCACCCGCGGGGAGGTGTTCGAGGTCCTGCAGGGCATCGGCATCGACCCGACGGGGCAGCGGGGCATCCACCTGCTCTTCCGGCTCACGATCGACGGGCTGATCTGTCAGGGCCCCGTCGTCCCTCGGGAGGGGATCACGCGGGAGCAGCGCTTCGTCCTGGTCGAGGAGCACATCCGCGAGCACGCCGCCCCCGACGACCCCCTCGGCGAGCTATTCGTCCGGTACATCGACGGTCACGGACCGGCGAGCGTCGCGGACTTCGCCTGGTGGTCGGGACTCACGCTGGGACAGGCGCGCGAGGCTGCGGACCATGCATCCGGTCGTGTCGAGCAGGTCGAGGAGGGGCTCTTCTCCGCCGCCGCTCGTCCGCGACGGACGTCGGCAGCGACAGCAGTCCACGCGCTCGGCGCCTTCGACGAGTACTACATCTCCTACGCCGACCGCACCGCGGTGTGCGCGCCCGAGCATCTGGCGGCCGTCGGCCCCGGCAAGAACGGAATGGTCAGGGCCACGCTCGTTGAGGACGGTCGGGTCATCGGCTGCTGGACGCACGCCGTCGCCCTGCGCGACACTCCGCCGGAACTGTTCGAGGGGCCGCGCGACCCTGCCGCGGTGGACGCCGCCCTCGCCCGTTTCGCGTCCTTCGCCGGAGACTGAGCGGGCGGACCGAGGGGCGGAGGCGATGCCGGACGGCTACTCGCTCGCGTGCCGGCCGAGGAAGTTGTAGACCTCGTTGTCGTCCACGCCGGGGAACGCGCCGCGGGGGAGCGGGGAGAACATGTGCGTGTGCACGCGGGCGCTGGGCCAGGCCTTCCCGTTCCAGCGCTCCGTCAACTCGGTCGAGGGGCGCCGGCAGCACGACTCGTCGGGGCAGGTCGACACGGCCCTGTCGTTCGTCTCGCGTCCCCGCCACCAGCGGGCGTCGTCGAACGGCACGCCGACCGTGACCGAGAACTCCCCGTCCGTCGAGGAGCCGGTCTGCGTCGAGCACCAGAACGTGCCCGACGGGGTGTCGGTGTACTGGTGGTGCTCGACCGTGCGGTTCTGCTGGGTGAACGCGGCGCGGGCCTGGAACTTGCGGCATACCCGCTGGCCCTCGACGGCGCCAGTGACGTCCATCGGCAGTGGCAGGTCGTCGTTCTCGTAGACGCGCGTGATGGCCCCGGTCGAGTCGACGCGCAGGAAGTGCAGCGACATCCCGAGGTGCTGCGTGAGCAGGTTCGTCATGCGCATGCCCGCCGCCTCGTGCGTGACGCCGAAGCCGTCGCGGAAGTCCTCCACCGCGAGGTTGCGGTCCTTCTTCGCCTGCTGCAGGAACGCGACGGACGCCGTCTCCGGCATGAGGCAGCACGCGGCGAAGTAGTTGATCTCCAGGCGCTGCTGCAGGAAGTCGGCGTAGTCGGTGGGCGGGGTGTGACCGAGCAGACGGTGCGCCATGGCCTGCAACGCCATCGAGCGGAGGCCGTGTCCCCCGGGGATCGACGCCGGCGGCAGGTAGATGCGCCCGTTCTCGAGGTCGGTGACCGAGCGGGTGGAGTGCGGGAGGTCGTTGACGTAGATGAGTTCGAAGCCGAGCTTCTCGGCCATGATGCTCACGGTGCGGTGGGTGAGCGCGCCCTGTGTGTGACCGGCGGCCTTGAGCTGCTTCTCGGCGAGACGTTCGATGTCGGGGAGGTAGTTGTTCTGCGCGCGCATCCGCAGGCGCAGCTCGGTGTTGGCACGGCGGGCCTCCTCCGGTGTCGCGATGGCTTCGCGCTCACGGCGCTCCAACTCGCGGTGCAGGCCGAGGATCGACTCGATGGTCTCATCGCTCATGCCCTTGGTGACGCGCACGGGGGCGATGCCGAGCTGTCGGAACAGCGGACTCTCCTGCGCGCGCTCCAGAGCGATCTCGAGCGCGGCTCTCCGGTTCGGCGGCTCTCCCGAGATGAGGTCGGTCACCTCGGTCTTCGTGGCCTGCGCGATCGCCTGCAACAGGGAGAGCTTCGGTTCGCGCTTGCCGTTCTCGATCAAACTCAGCTGCGATCCGGCGACGCCGACCTGCGCGCCGAGTTCGTCGAGGGTGAACCCGTTCTCCAGCCGGTGATGACGGATGCGGTGGCCGAGGGTCGTGAGGTGGATACCGGAGGACGCCATTGTTTGAGTCTAGCGAAAGAACCGCGATTCTTATCATCCGATTTGGCGAAAACTTCGCGCGGACTCCGAAGAAGATGGATGCAACGCCCCCACTTCTAAGGAGCAGTCATGGCCATGGCCGAAGTCCTCACGCCCCGCACGTCCCCCGTCGCCGCGACGCGCACGTTCGGTACCGCGCCGACCTATGACACTCCCGCGATGGCCGAGCTGGCCGCCTGGGTCGAGGAGATCCGGGAGCTGACGCAGCCCGACGCGGTGCACTGGGTGGACGGATCGCGCGCCGAGAACGACTGGCTGCTGCGCGGGCTCGTCGACGAGGGCAAGCTCATCAAGCTCAACCCGGAATGGCGCCCCGGCTCCTACCTGGCTCGCTCGCACCCCAGCGACGTCGCGCGCACCGAGGGTCGCACGTTCATCTCCTCCAAGCGCGAGGAGGACGCCGGCCCCACGAACAACTGGGCCGATCCCGCCGAGATGCACGCCAAGATGGACGAGATCTTCGAGGGCTCGATGCGCGGTCGCACGATGTACGTCGTCCCGTTCTCGATGGGCCGCGTCGGCGGGCCGCTCTCCCACATCGGCGTGCAGATCACCGACAGCGCCTACGCTGTCGCCTCGATCGGCATCATGACGCGCGTCGGCGACGAGGTCACGCGACAGATCGCCGAGGGGGCGCCGTGGGTCAAGACCGTGCACTCGGTCGGGGCGCCGCTGGCTCCGGGTCAGCCCGACGTCGAGTGGCCGTGCAACGACGACAAGTACATCGTGCACTTCCCCGAGACGCTCGAGGTCTACTCCTACGGCTCGGGCTACGGCGGCAACGCGATCCTGGCCAAGAAGTGCTTCGCGCTGCGCATCGCCTCGGTAATCGCCCGCGACGAGGGCTGGCTCGCCGAGCACATGCTGCTTATCCGCGTGATCGACCCGCAGGGCAAGGCGTACCACGTGGCCGCCGCGTTCCCGTCGGCCTGCGGCAAGACGAACCTCGCGATGCTGCGCCCGACGATCCCCGGCTGGAAGGTCGAGACCCTCGGCGACGACATCGCCTGGATCCGCCCCGGCGAGGACGGCCGCCTGTGGGCCATCAACCCCGAGGCCGGCTTCTTCGGCGTCGCGCCGGGAACCGGCGAGTCGACCAACGTCACCGCGGTCGAGACCCTGTGGGGCAACACGATCTTCACCAACGTCGCGCTCCGCCCCGACGGCGACGTGTGGTGGGAGGGCCTGACCGACGAGGCGCCCGCGAACCTGATCGACTGGGAGGGCAACGACTGGACCCCCGAGTCGGGACGCCCTGCCGCGCACCCCAACTCCCGTTTCACGGTGTCGGCGGCCCAGTGCCCGCAGATCTCCGAGGACTGGGAGGAGGCCGTGCCGCTCGACGTGATCCTGTTCGGCGGACGCCGCGCGAGCAACGTGCCGCTCGTCGTCGAGGCCACCGACTGGACGCACGGCGTGTTCCTCGGCTCGAACATCTCCTCGGAGCGCACGGCGGCGGCCGAGGGCACCGTGGGCGAGCTGCGCCGCGACCCCTTCGCGATGCTGCCGTTCTGCGGCTACAACATGGCGGACTACTTCGGCCACTGGCTCTCGGTCGGCCGCGGTCTGCGCTTCGACCGTGCACCGCGGATCTTCCAGGTCAACTGGTTCCGTCGCGGTGCGGACGGCCGCTTCCTGTGGCCCGGGTTCGGCGACAACTCGCGCGTCGTGGACTGGATCATCCGCCGCGTGGCCGGTGACGTGCCCGCGGTCGACAGCCCGATCGGACGCCTGCCGCGCGTGGAGGACCTCAACCTCGACGGGCTCGACCTCCCCGCCGCCGACCTCGACGAGCTGTTCTCGGTCGACGCGGAGGCGTGGAAGACCGAGGCCGACCTCACCGAGGAGTTCTACGACACGTTCGGCGACAAGGTTCCGGCGGCGCTGCGCGCCGAGCTGGCCTCGCTGCGCTACCGCCTCGCGAAGGCGTAGCCCCCAGACCGGTGCCGGTTCGGGGGAGCCGGCACCTTGGGGCCCCGTGCCCCGCAGATCCGCGAAGGCGGGACATCCGAGACGAACCCATGGCTGAGTGGTCTCGGACGTCCCGCCTTCGTGTTGCCGTGCTCTCGCGAGCCCCCGGTTTCACGGCGAAACCCCGCCCTGCGCACGCGCGCAGGGCGGGGTCTCGACGGAAGGCCGGGGTTTCGGCGAGCTGGGGGAGTGCTATGCCAGCAGCTGGTGCCGCGCGAGGTCGCGGTACAGCGGGGTCGACTCCACGAGCTCGGTGTGGGTGCCCTGGCCGACGACGACGCCGTCCTGCAGCACCACGATCAGGTCGCTGTCGACCACCGTCGAGAGGCGGTGGGCGATCACGACGAGCGTTCGATCGGTGGACACGGCGTCGATCGCCTCCCGCATCCGCTGCTCGTTCACGCCGTCGAGCGACGATGTGGACTCGTCCAGCAGCAGGATCGGGGCGTCCGTGAGCAGCGCGCGGGCGATGGCCAGGCGCTGACGCTCGCCTCCGGACAGCATCACGCCGTCCTCGCCGACCGGGGCGTCGATGCCCAGCGGGTTCCGCTCGAGCACGTCGCCGAGGTTCACCGCTCGGAGCACGCGCTCGCAATCCGCGGCAGAGGCATCCGGAGAGGCCAGCCGCAGGTTCTCGGCGAGGGTGCCTGCCAGCGTCGGGGCGTCCTGTTCGACGTAGCCGAAGTGCGCGCGCAGCTCGTCGCGGGGATAGGTGCGCGCATCGTGGCCGTGCAATCGGATGGACCCGCCGGTGGGGTCGTAGAAGCGCTCGATCAGCGACAGGATCGTGCTCTTGCCCGCACCACTGGGCCCGACCAGGGCGACTCTGGCGCCGCGCGGGACCGCGAAGGAGACGCCGCGGAGAACCTCGTGATCCTGCACCGTCGGGGATTCCGCCTCGGCCGACTCGAGGTGGGCGTCCGCGAGCAGGGTCTGCGCGGCCTTCGCCGCCGCCTGGCGGGCTGCTACCACGTTCTCGGGGTAGCGGAAGCGCACGTCGCGGAACTCGAGCGCGGGAGCGTCGGGTGCCGCGGTTTCGCGGGGGAGGGCTGCTGCGATCGCCTGGTCGTCCTGCGTCTCGGTGGGCAGGTCGAGCACCTCCTGGATGCGGCCGAGCGCGCCCAGCGCCTGATTCACGGAGGTGATCGCACCGAAGGTCGTGGCGAGCGGCATCACGAGCAGGAACAGGAACATGATGAACGAGATCAGCGAGGCGATCGTAATCGCTCCGGCGGCGACACGGAACCCGCCGACGCCGAGGACCACGAGCAGCGACAACTGCAGCGCGATGCCGGAGACCGGGACCACGAGCGAGGAGATCTTGGCGATGCGCACGCCGATGCCGTAGGCGTCGGCGGCGAGCTCCGATACGGAGGCGGTCTCGCGCTCCGTCGCTCCGGACGCGCGGATGGTGCGGATCGATCCGACAGCGCGTTCGACACCGGAGGCGAGTTCGCCGACCTTCTCCTGCTGGGCGGTCGAGGCGGTGCGGATCCGGCCGCTGAGCAGCACGACGACGGCGACCGAGACGCCGATCACGACCACGATGAGCAGGAGCAGGACGGGGTCGATCAGCAGCATCGCGATGAGGGCGCCGAGGAAGAGCACGGCGCTGCCGACGGCATCCGCGAGCCCTTGCGTGAGCACGGCGTACAGCAGCGTGGTGTCGGTGCCGACGCGGGAGACGAGGTCTCCCGTGCGGCGTGAGTCGAACTCCGAGGTGGGCAGGTGCAGGATCCGTGCGATGAGCTTGCGACGGCTGGAGTACACCACCGCGGTGCCCGTGCGCTGCAGGAGGTAGTGCTGGAAACCGGAGATGATCGACGACACGATCACGAATCCGACGAGCAGCCAGACGAGGATGCCGATTCCGGTGTCGGACTGCACCGCCTCGATGACCTGCCCGACGAGCAGCGGTTGCACGAGCGACGTCGCAGCGCCGACGACGCTGAGGACCGCGACCACGATGAGGGTGCGCTTGTGCTCGAAGAGGAAGGGGAGGAGCTGGCGGAAGGTGGCGCGGGGGCCTTCGGGCTGTGCGCCACGGCCGCGGCGGCGTGCGGTCGCCGAACCGGACATGGGGGACCTCGATCTGGAGATGGTACTTCGACCGTACTTCGTTCGCGGGGGAATCCTATGGAGGGGCTGTATGGCTCAGGATCGACCGAAGCGGCGGTGCGCGGCCTGCTTGCTGACGCCCAGCGCGCTCGCGATCGCCTGCCACGAGTAACCCTGGTTGCGAGCGCGGCGCACCTGAGCCTCCTCGGCCCGGGCGAGCTCCGTGCGGGCCTCGGTGAGTCGGTGCAGCGCCGCGAGCGGTTCGCCGCCGTCATCCTGGGCGAGAGCAGTGGTGTGTGTCATCGGAGAACCTCCACCGTCAATTTATATTGACGCGGGTTCGAAGTCAACATGGATTGACGAGAAGTTGTCCACAGATCGACCTTCCGCGCATGTGCGTCACATGCGATCCTGGGAGCATGGGACGCATGCTGCAAGTCAGGAACCTCCCGGACGCCGTCCACGCGAAGCTCAAGGAGCGTGCCGCCGCGGAGCGCATGACGCTGTCCGATTATGTGGCGCGGGAACTCGAAGACCTCGTGCGCTACCGCAGCAACGTTCAGGTCATCGCCGCGGCGAGGGAGCGAGCACGCGCAGCCGGCGTCGCGCTATCGCGGACGGACATCCTCACGGCGCGCGACCAGGAGCGGGCGGAGCATGACGGGGCATCCCTCCGGTGAGCGCGCGTGGACCGGTCGTGCTCGATGCCTCCGCCGCGATCGAGGCTCTACTCGGCGAGGAGCCCTGGGTCGGAGGCGAGGACTTCCACGCCCACGCCGGTCTCGACATCGAGGTCGTCTCGGTGCTACGGCGGCAGACGCTTCGCTCGCAGCTTCCCTCCCATGTCGCGCGGGAGGCACTCGATGCCTTCGGGGACCTTCAGATCACGCGGCATCCGCTGCGACGGCTGATCCCGCGCATCTGGACCCTTCGCGATGAGGTGTCCGCGTACGACGCAGGCTACGTCGCCCTCGCCGAGGCGCTCGGACTGCCGCTGCTCACTCGGGACGGTCGCCTGGCGAGAACCGCCTCCCGCTACTGCGAGGTCGTCGTCCTCTGAGGTGCCTTCGCAGACACAAGACGGCGCCCGTGTCCGCAGACACGGGCGCCGTCACTGCGCTGCCTAGAGCTCGACGGCGGACGCGAGACCGAGGTCTTCCTCGTAGTCGTGGTCCTTCGTCTCCGGAGTGAAGATCAGTGCCACGAAGGTCAGCACGGCCATCGCCGACAGGTACAGCCCGACCAACCAGGGCTGGCCACCGACCGCGGCCCACAGCGCCACTGCGATGAACGGGGCGACAGCCGCGCCCAGGATCGACGACACGTTGTAGGCGATCGCCGAGCCGGAGTAGCGCACGTTCGTCGGGAACAACTCGGGCAGCAGCGCGCCCATCGGGCCGAAGGTCGTTCCCATCAGCACGAACCCGAACACGAGGAACGCCTGCGTCAGCGCACCGGTGAACTTCGGGTCGGCCTGCGGCAGCAGGAAGAGGTTGAACGTGAGACCGAACACGATGATGAGTCCCGTGACCCAGAGCAGCAGCTTCCGGCGTCCGATCGCGTCGGCGATGGGGCCGGACAGCAGGGTGAAGACACCGAAGAACACGACGCCGATGATCTGCATCAGCACGAAGTCCGTGTAGCCGAAGCCGAGACCGGGGTAGAACTGCTGCGCGAACACGCTCGGGTCGAACGGCTTGCCCGTCGCCTCGGCGGCAGCCTGGGCGGCGGCGGACGCGGTCTCCAGGTCGGCGGCCTTGGTGCCGTACGTCAGCGTGAAGTTCGTCATCAGGTAGAACAGCACATACGTCGCCAGCATGATGAACGTGCCGAGGATCAGCTGCTTCCAGTGGTGACGGAAGACGGTCGCGAGCGGCAGCTTCCGGATGGTGCCCTTCTCGGCGGCCTTCTTGAACGTGTCCGATTCGACGAGCTTGAGTCGCACCCAGAGGCCGATGATGACCATGACCGCGGAGAAGAGGAACGGCACACGCCAACCCCAGGACAGGAACGCCTCGGACTTGAGGACAGGGTTCTCCGGGTGCGGCAGGGCGAAGTTGATCGCCAGGAACAGGCCGTTCGCGATGATGAACCCCAGCGGGGCGCCCAGCTGCGGGAAGGAGCCGTACCAGGCGCGCTTGCCCTTCGGGGCGTTCTCCGTCGCGACGAGAGCGGCGCCCGACCACTCGCCGCCGAGCGCGAAGCCCTGCGCGAGCCGCAGGACCAGCAGGAGCAGCGGTGCGACCCAGTTGATCTGCTGGAAGGTGGGGAGGAGTCCGATCACGAAGGTCGCGATGCCCATCGTGAGCAGCGACGCGACGAGAGTGGCCTTGCGTCCGAACTTGTCGCCGAAGTGGCCGAACACGACGGCGCCGATCGGTCGGGCGACCATGGCGGCGCCGAACACGGCGAACGACGCCAGCAGCGATGCGGTGTCGTTGTCGCTGGGGAAGAACAGCGTGGGGAACACGAGCACGGCCGCCGTCGCATAGACGTAGAAGTCGTAGAACTCGATGGTGGTGCCGACGAGGCTGGCGGTGATGACGCGCGAACGCGGGTTCGCGGGTGCCGGGGCTGTGGTCATGTCTCTTCTCCGATCGGCCCCGGTATACCAGGGGACTCGGGCGAGTTTACGCCTTCCTGAGTGTTTGCTGTGCGCAATGACGGCCGGTGTCCGCGCGTAGAGTCGGAGTCGACAGGGAGGCACGCCGCGATGACCACACGCATACTGCTGCTGGCCGACACCCACGTCCCGAAGCGTGCGAAGCGGCTGCCGGATGCGGTCCTGCGCGCAGTCGACGACGCCGACCTCGTGGTGCACGCGGGGGATTGGGTCGACGAGGCCACGCTCGATCTGCTCGAGGCGAGGGCCGCGGTGCTGCAGGGCGTGTTCGGCAACAACGACGGCGAGGGGCTTCGCGCACGCCTGCCGGAGGTCGCCCGCTTCACGGTGGAGGACCTCGAGGTGGCGGTCGTGCACGAGACAGGGCCCTCTCTGCGTCGCGAAGCCCGGATGGACGAGGAGTATCCCGGCATCGACCTGCTGGTGTTCGGGCACTCGCACATCCCCTGGGACACACTGGCGCCCTCGGGCATGCGGCTGCTGAACCCCGGCTCGCCGACGGATCGTCGACGCCAGCCGGTCTGCACCATGATGTGGGCGATCGTCGACCGGGCCGTGGTGGACGTCACGCTGGTGTCGCTGCCGTGATCCATCCCCCCGTCTACCGTGCTCCGATGCGCTCCCGCGATGACCGCGTCCCGGACGGGCCGGCGGTGGAACGGGCCCTGGCACTCGGAGTCTGCGGCGTGGGAGGGCGGCTCGACGCGGCGCCCGCATCGTTGACGGAGGCGCTCGCCCTGGTCGACGCCGCCCACGGAGAGCGCGTGGCCCGTCGGCTCGAACGGTTCGCCGCCGCTCCGGACGGCGGGCACGTCTGGACCCGCGACGAGGACGGTCTCCTGTGGCTCGGCAGGCTCGACGGCGCGTGGCGGTACGACATGCGGGCCGCGGCCCACGAGGTCGACCTCGTGCACGTCAGACCCTGTCGCTGGCTGGCCGATCCCGTCCCGCCGCGCGATGTCCCCGGCGCCGTGAGGGCCGCGTTCGCCCGAGGAGGCCGCAACTGGCAGCAGATCCGAGATGTCGAGGTCTCGAGCGCCTCCGTCGCCCTGTGGGAACGCTTCTCTGAGGCGTGACAGCGACGGGGCGCGTCGGCGGTCTTACTCCTCGGTCGCCCCGAGCGCGAGACCGCCGACGAAGCGCGCGACCGGATCGAGCACCTGCTCGAGCTCCAGCACGACGAGGCTGTTCGCGCCGGCCCGGGTGACCGGTTCCGGGACGTAGAGCGTCCGCTGCGGACCGTTCCGCCAGTACCGGCCGAGGAAGAAGCCGTTCATGAACGCGTATCCCTTGCTCCACGCTGCGGTGTCGAGGAAGAGATCGGCAGCGGAATCCAGGGCGAACTCCGCGGTCCAGGCACTCGGCCCGTCTCCGCCGCCGTCCGCGGTCGCGCGCGCGGCGACACCTGCGGCCAGCTCCGCGACGTCCAGCGGAGTGGAGCGCCAGCCCGCCAAGGGAACGCCGTCGAGAGTGATCTCGCCGATCAGCCCCTTCTCCTCGCCGAGCCGGTGGTCGTAGTTCACGCGCCCCTGGTCCTCGACCAGGATGCTGAGCGTTCGTCCCGGGGGAATCCGAAGCGCCCGGTCCTGCCGCGTGCGGGAGAGGGTGCCGACAGGGCGGCCGTCGACGCTCGCCCACGCGAGATCGCGCACCTCGCCGACGAGGAGGAGTCCGCCGTGTTCCGTCGGCAGCTCGACGTCGTACCGGATCAGAGCGCTGCGGTGCCCGAGCGCGTCGAAGGTCTGCGGCAGTGCGGTGCGGGGCTCGATTCCTTCCCCCTCGGTCCACGCCCCTGCCGCGCGGAGGTCCACCTCGAACGCGGGAGCCGCCGGGGCCGCGGCGGGCAGTTCGTCGGGGACCGGTGCGTAGCGGGCGATCACCTCGCGGAAGGCGAAGAACTTCGCCGTCGGGTTTCCCGCCTCGTCGAGCGGGGCGTCGTAGTCGTAGGAGGTGACCAAGGGCAGGTATCGCCCCTTGTCGTTGGCGCCGTTGGTGAGCGCGAAGTTGGTGCCGCCGTGGAACATGTAGATGTTGACGGACGCTCCGGCAGCCAGAAGCGCGTCGAGGTCGGCTGCGGCCGCGTGCACATCCGTGGTGTGGTGCACTCCGCCCCACCAGTCGAACCACCCGTCCCAGAACTCCGAGCACATCAGCGGTCCGGTCGGCTGGTGGCGGCGCAGCGTCGCGAGGCGTTCCGTGCTGCGCGAGCCGAAGGACGCGGTCTTGTGCAGCTCGGGCAGGCTGCCGTCGCGCAGCATCTGATCGACCGGCTGATCGACGGTCGTCAGCGGCACGGTGATCCCGGCATCGCGCGTGACGGCGACGAGGGCTTCGAGGTACGCCTGGTCCGCGCCGTAGGCGCCGTATTCGTTCTCGATCTGCACCAGCACGACGGGTCCGCCGCGCTCGATCTGCCGCGGGGCGACGATGTCGTACACGCGGCGGAGGTACGCGCTCACCTCGGCGAGGAATTCCGGGGCCGAGGAGCGCAGCCCGTCGACACTGCCGGTGAGCCAGACGGGGAGGCCACCGTTGTGCCACTCGGCGCAGATGTAGGGGCCGGGACGGACGATCGCGTCCAGCCCCTCCTCGTGCACGAGATCGAGGAAACGGCCGAGGTCGTTCCATCCGGTCGTGTCCCAGGCGCCCCGCTCCGGCTCATGCGCGTTCCACGCGACATAGGTCTCGATCGTGTTCAGCCCCATCAGCCGGGCCTTGCGGATGCGGTCCTGCCACTGATCGGGGTGCACCCGGAAGTAGTGGATGGCGCCGGAGATCACCTGGTGCGGCTGGCCGTCGCGGAGGAAGTCGGTGTCACCGAGGGAGAAGGAGGTCACGTGTCGTGGTGCTTTCGATGAGGCGGGTCGAGCCGGTCCCGGCACGGGGATCCGGGACCGGCTCTGCCGCGGTCCTACTTGTTGACGGTGAAGCCCTGCGCGTTGCCGTACTCGACCAGCGCGTCCTGCCAGGACACGAGGCCCTCGTTCAGGTCGGTTCCGTTCTGGTACGACTGTCCGACGGTGTCACCGAAGATGCTGTTCGCGTACACCTGGTACGGCAGGTAGCTCCAGCCCTCGACCACGTCGTCCGCGGCGGCGGCCAGCACCTCGTTGATCTTCTGCCCACCGAAGTACTCCGGGGCCTCGGCGAGGAACTCGTCACTGGAAAGCTCGGCGGTCGTGGACGGGAAGCCGCCCGACTCGAGGAAGATCGAGATGCTCTCCTCGGAGTTGTTCAGCCACCACAGGAATCCGGCAGTCAGCTCCGGGTTCTTGCTCTGCTTGGTGACCGCCTGACCGCCGCCGCCGTTCTCCGCCGTCGCAGGGGAGCCGTCGTAGGTGGGCATCGGTGCCACGCGCCAGTCGCCGGAGCCGTCAGGGGCTCCCGAGATGAGGTTGCCGGGCATCCAGGCGCCGATCACGAGGCTGGCGAGGCTGCCGTCGCCCAGGGCGCGGAACCACTCGTCGCTCCAGCTGCCGTAGGGGGCGAGCAGGTCGTCCTCGACGAGGCGGTTCCAGTTCTCGGTCCACTTCTTCGAGCCGTCGTCCTGCAGATCGATCGTGACGTCGGTGCCCGAGGTCTCGAACGGCTTGCCGCCGGCCTGCCAGATCATCGAGGTGGCGAAGCCCGCATCTCCCGTGTCGTTGGTGATGTAGGCATCCGGGTTCGCCGCGTGGATCGCCTTCGCGGCCTCGTAGTACTCGTCCCAGGTGGTGGGCACGGCGACGCCCGCGGCGTCGAACACGGTCTTGTTGTAGAACAGCGCCATGGGGCCCGAGTCCTGCGGCAGGCCGTAGATCGCATCGCCGTCGCTCACCGAGTTCCATGTCGAGGCGGTGTAGTCGTCCTCGAAATCGGCGAACCCGTACTGCGAAAGGTCGGTGAACGCATCCGTCAGAGCGAACTGCGGGAAGGCGTAGTACTCGATCTGCACGACGTCGGGGGCGCCGGAGCCCGCCTTGATCGCGTTCTGCAGCTTCGTGTACTCCTCGTTGTTCGTGCCGGCGTTCACGAGGTTCACGGTGACGTTCGGGTACTCCTTCTCGAAGGCCTCGACCTGAGCCTCAGCCGACGGCGTCCACGACCAGTACGTGATCTCGCCGCCCTTCTCGAGCGCGGCCTCGACGGAGTCGAACGAACCGGAGCCCGTGCTGCCGTCGGAGCCGGCGTCGCCACCGGTGCTGCATCCGGCCAGCGTCAGCGCTGCCACGGTGCCAGCGGCCAGCACCGCGAAGGTGCGCCGGGTCGATGAGGGAAGGTGCTTCATTGCTGTGTCCTTTCGGGAGGTGCGGCCCAGCGTCGGGTCGCGGGGGTGATGCAGAGGATGCGGGGAGTCACTGCTTGACGCTCCCCGCGGTGAGCCCTGACTGCCAGAAGCGCTGCAGCAGCAGGAAGGCGATGACGATCGGGACGATCGTGAGGAGCGAGCCCATGATCACGAGGTTGTAGATCGGCTGGGATCCGGCGCCGACGGCCTGGGCGCTCCACTGGTTCAGTCCGACGGTGAGCGGATACCAGGCGGGATCGGACAGCATGATCAGCGGCAGGAAGTAGTTGTTCCAGGTCGCCACGACCGTGAACAGCGCGACCGTCACGATGCCCGGGGCGAGCAGCCTCATCGAGATCGTGAAGAAGGTGCGGAACTCGCCGGCGCCGTCGATGCGCGCGGCCTCGAGCAGCTCCGTCGGCACGGATTCCGACGCGAACACCCAGATCAGATACAGGCCGAACGGGCTGATGAGCGAGGGGATGATGACGGCCCAGGGGGTGTTCGTCAGACCCAGCTCGCTGAACAGCAGGAACGTCGGCACGGCGAGGGCTGTGCCCGGCACCGCCACCGCGCCGAGGACGACGGCGAACACCGCGCGGCGTCCGGGGAACCGGAACTTCGCGAGGCCGTATCCGGCCATGGTGGCCAGCAGCGTGGCCCCTCCGGCGCCCACGACGACGTACAGCAGGGTGTTGCCGAGCCAGCGCAGGAAGATGCCGTCGCGGTAGGAGAACGTGGCCACGAGGTTGTCGAAGAAGGCGAAGTCGTCGGCGAACCACAGTCCGAACGAGCTGAACAGTCCCGCCTGCGTCTTGGTCGAGCTGAACAGCAGCCAGACCAGGGGGACGAGCGTGTACAGCGCGTACACGATCATCACGATCAGCAGCGTGTTCGACTTCCGCGGATTCATCGGGTCGTGGCGTCGGCGGGAGGGGCGGGCCAGGGGGAGTGCCATGTCAGCGCACCTCCGACTTCGAGCCGCGCAGCTGCACGACGTAGGCGATGACCGCGGTGATGACGCCCATGATGATGGCGATGGTCGCGGCGTAGTTGAACTGCTGGCCCGCGAACGACAGGTTGTACGCGTACATGTTCGGGGTGAAGAACGTCGTGATCACGTTCGGGGCGAGCGGACGCAGGATGTTGGGCTCGTTGAACAGCTGGAAGCTGCCGATGATCGAGAAGATGGTCGCGATCACGAGAGCCCCGCGGACGGAGGGGATCTTGATCGAGAAGACGGTGCGCCATGCGCCGGCGCCGTCCAGCGACGCGGCCTCGTACATGTCGCTCGGGATCGTCTTGAGCGAGGAGTAGAAGATCAGCATGTTGTAGCCGACGAACTCCCACGTGACGATGTTGCCGATCGAGAGCAGCATCCACTCCTTCGCGAAGGGCGTGATCGCATCGACGCCGAGGAAGTCGTTGATGTTGCTCGTGAGGCCGAACTGATCGCCGTAGATGTAGCCCCACATGAGAACGGCGACGACCGCGGGGACCGCGTAGGGCAGGAAGATCAGGATGCGGAAGAAGGACGCTCCGCGCAGGCGGGCGCTGTCGAGGGCGAGTGCGGCGCCGAGGGCGAGGATCAGCATGATCGGCACCTGCACGACCAGGAAGACGAGCACGCGGCCGAACGCCTCCCAGAACTGCGGGTCGGTGAGCGCGCGGGCGTAGTTGTCCAGGCCCACGAACGCGGTGCCGCCGATGAGCTTCTCCTGGAAGAGGCTCAGGTACAGGGCGTAGGCGAGCGGTGTCAGGAACACCAGGGCGAACACGACCATGAAGGGACCGACGAAGGCCCAACCCTTCCAGTCGCGGCGGTCGCGGCGTCGGGGGCCGAGGGCGCCCTGTGCTGCGGGGATATCAGTCGTCATCGACGAGTCCTTCTCACGTTGCGGGCGCTCCGTGCGCCGTGTGTCAACGTCAACATATGTGATGCGCTGGTAGTGTGTCAACGTCAACACATGAGGGGATGGGTGATCATGACCCCAGAGCATCCGACCGAGACGTCGCTTCGTCGCCGGGAACCCTCGATGGAAGACGTGGCCAGGGAAGCCGGGGTCTCCGGTCAGACGGTGTCGCGTGTCGTGAATGCCAGGGGATACGTGGGCGCCGCCACGCGCGAGCGCGTCGAGGCCGCGATGCAGCGCCTCGGGTATCGGCCGAACAGCGCCGCTCGGGCGCTGCGCTCAGGACGATTCCGCACCATCGGCGTCGTGATGTTCTCGTTCAGCTCCTACGGCAATCAGCGCACGCTCGACGCGATCGCAGTGCGCGCCGCGCAGCTCGGCTACGCCCTGACCCTCATCCCGGTCGAGTCCACCGCCGGCGAGACCGTGGCAGGAGCGTTCCGGCGTCTCGAGGAGCACGCGGTCGACGGCATCATCATCGTGATCGAGGCGCACCAGCTCGATGAGGCGGACATCGAGATCCCCGAGGCCCTCCCGGTCGTGTTCGTGGACTCGAACCGCGCGGAGACCCACCCGTTCGTCGACACCGATCAGGCCCAGGGGGCTCGGCTCGCGACCGAGCACCTCCTCGAACTCGGCCACGACACCGTCTGGCACGTCGCCGGCCCCGCACGCTCGTACTCCGCGGAGAGGCGTCGGGAAGCCTGGCAGCAGACCCTCGAGGCACACGGGCGTGAAGTGCCGGAGCCGCTGTCGGGGGACTGGACCGCCGCGTCGGGCTATGCCGCGGGCCGAGCGCTGCGCGAGCTCGACGACGTCACCGCCGTCTTCGTCGCGAACGACCAGATGGCGATCGGAGTGCTGCGGGCCTTCCGCGAAGTCGGGCGCGCGGTGCCGGAGGACGTCAGCATCGTCGGGTTCGACGGGCTGCCGGACGCCGCGCAGCTGTGGCCACCGCTCACGACCGTTCAGCAGCATCCTGAGCGCGTCGGCGCTCTCGCCGTGGACGCGCTGCTGGCCGAACTGGACGGCGCGGGACGACGGCAGACGCCCCTGGTCGCCACCGAGCTCATCGTGCGGGAGAGCACGGCAGCGCCGAAGGGCGGGCGCGGGATCAGCGCCAGATGACGGCGAGGCCTGCGTTCAGCAGCGCGAGGATGCCGATGAGCCAGAACACGGCGGGGGGCACCGCCGCACCGCGCTTCTGACGCGCCGAGCCGATGCCCAGCAGGGCGCCGATGATCAGCAGGACGACGAGCTTCACGCCGATCTTGACGTAGTTCAGGTCGTATTCGATGCCCCACGGAGCGGCCAGAGCGAGGCCGGCGACACCGGCGATCGCCAGACCGTAGTCCATGATCCTGGTGATCTGACGCTTGCCGCCGAACGCCTGTGCGGCCCACGCTCCGAAGAGCACGGCGAAGCCGATCAGGTGGATGAACACGACGATATGACGCAGGATCTCCATGTCCTCACCGTAGAAGTCGAGGGCTCTCCTGCGCTAGCAAGGGCAGGCTGACCTCAGCCGCGAAGCTCCCGGATCACGAGCGCCGTCCGCAGCGCGGCATCCGCGGCCTCGGCACCCTTGTCCTCCTTGGAGCCTTCCAGCCCCGCACGGTCGAGCCCCTGCTGTTCATCATCCAGAGTGAGCAGTCCGAAGCCGACCGGCTTGCCGGCGTCGAGCGAGACGCGCTTCAGGCCGTCGGTCGCGGCGGAGGACACGTACTCGAAGTGCGGAGTGCCGCCGCGGATGATGACGCCCAGCGCGACCACCGCGTCCGCTCCGCCGGCGAAGGCGGCCTGCGCGGCGACCGCGAGCTCGAACGAGCCGGGAACCCGCACGACGCGGGACGTGGCGTGCGCCTCGTCCAGCACGCGCTGCGCACCGGCGATCAGGCCGTCGGAGATCGTCTCATGCCATGTGCCCGCGATCACCACGACGTTCAGCCCGCGTCCGTCGATGCTGCCGGTCTTCGGTGCTCCTGCGCCGCTCATTCCTCGTCCTTTCCGTGGGCGAGCGCCGCTGCGAGCTCCGCTTCGCCGATGATGTGACCCATCCGGTCACGCTTGGTCTCCAGATACTGGTGGTTGTTCGGGCCGACGCCCACGATCAGCGGCACCTGCTCGATCACGTCGAGACCGAGCTCGCGCAGCTGATTCACCTTGTCGGTGTTGTTCGTGAGCAGACGCACCTTCGTCACGCCGAGGTCGGCGAGGATCCCGGCCGCAGCGGCGTAGTCGCGCGCATCGGCCGGCAGTCCGAGTGCGAGGTTCGCGTCGACGGTGTCGAGCCCCTCCTCCTGCAGGCTGTATGCGCGCAGCTTGTTGATGAGGCCGATCCCTCGTCCTTCGTGTCCGCGCATGTAGATGACGATGCCGCCATCCTGTTCGATCGCGTCGAGCGCGGCGTCGAGCTGCGGGCCACACTCGCACTTCAGGGATCCGAAGGCCTCTCCGGTCAGGCACTCGGAGTGCACGCGCACGAGCGCCGTGTCTCCGGGTTCGCCGGACACGACGGCGATGTGATCCGTGCCGGTGACCCTGTCCTTGTAGGCGAGGAAGCGGAACACGCCGTGGTCGGTCGGAACCGTGGCGTCGGCGCGCAGGCTCACCCGACGGCCGCGGTGGGCGGACGGGGTCGCGCCGTCCGGGTCGATCTCGTTCAGGTGGGCGATGAGCTGCTCGATCGTGATGACCGGCACGCCGTCGCGGGCGCCGAGCTCGAGCAGTCCGGGAAGGCGCATCATGCTGCCGTCCTCGGCCACGACCTCGGCGATCGCGCCGACCGGTCGGAGTCCGGCGAGCTTCATCAGCTCGACCGCGGCCTCGGTGTGGCCGCTGCGCTCGCGCACACCGCCGTCCACGGCACGCAGGGGCAGCACGTGGCCGGGGCGGATGATGCTGGTGGCCGTCGACCCGGGGTCCGCGAGCACGTTGAGCGTGTGGGCGCGATCGTGGGCGCTGATGCCGGTCGTGACGCCCTCCGCCGCATCGACGCTCACGGTGTAGGCGGTGGAGCGGGCGTCCTCGCTGGCGGCCACCATGGGGGGCAGGTTCAGCTGATCGGCGAGGTCGGTCGGCATCGGGGCGCAGATGAATCCCGAGGACCAGCGCACGGTCCAGGCCACCCATTCGGGCGTCGCGAGCTCGGCGGAGAGCACGACATCGCCCTCGTTCTCGCGGTTCTCGTCGTCGGCGACGAGGACGGGGCGCCCCGCGCGCAGCGCGTCCAGGGCTTCGGGGATCGTGGAAAGGCTCATCGCGAGCCTCCTTCCGGTGCGGCGCGGAACGCGAGCAGCCGCTCCACGTGACGCGCGAGGATGTCCGTCTCCAGGTTGACGCGGTCGCCGACGGCGCGGAGTCCCAGCGTGGTCGCGGCGAGCGTCTCCGGGATCAGGGAGACCTCGAACCAGTGTCCGTCCTGGGTCCCTGAGCTTGTCGAAGGGCTCACAGCGCTCACCGTCAGGGAGGTGCCGTCGACCGAGATGGACCCCTTGTCGACGACCAGGGGAGCGAGGTCGGCGGGAAGGCTGATGCGCAGCACGCTCCACTGGGCGCCGGGGCGCACCTCGAGCACGTCGCCTGTGCCATCGACGTGGCCCTGCACGATGTGTCCGCCCAGCCGCGCACCGACGGGCATCGCCTTCTCGATATTGACCCTGGTGCCGATCGTCGCGGAGCCGATCGCCGAGATGTCGAGCGTCTGCTTCATGACATCGGCGTCGAAGGTGTCGGCCGTCGAGCCCACCACCGTCAGGCACACGCCGGAGACCGCGATGGACTCTCCGTGCACGGCATCCGCCGCGGCCCGCGGCGCACGGACGGTGAGGCGCCAGCCGTCACCCGAGGGCGCGACCGCCGTGATCTCGCCCATCTCCTCGATGATTCCGGTGAACATCAGGCGGCTCCTTCGTTGTGCGATTCGTTCTCTTCCACAGGGCGCGCGACCACGAGCAGGTCGTCGCCGAGCGGAACCCATCCGTCGACCGTCAGCCGACGCGCTGCGGCGATCGAGGGGACGCCGATATCGGTGAGGGCGAGGCGTTCACCTCCGAGCAGGACCGGCGCGATGTAAGCGAGCACCTGATCTGCGAGTCCTGCGGCGAGGAAGGCGCTGGCCAGCGTGGGGCCGCCTTCCACGAACAGGCGCTGGATGCCGCGACCGTGCAGATCGGCCATCACCGCTGCGAGGTCGTGCGTGTCGAAGAAGAGCGGGGGGTGCGGATGCCGATGCACAGCGGCGTCTTCCGGCGTCGAACGCGTCCCGATCACCACCGGCACGGGTTGGTGCGGGAGCAGTGCGTCGCCGTCGCGGGCGGTGAGCGCGGGGTCGTCGGCGAGAACGGTCCCGGTGCCGACCGCGATGGCGTCGGCCTCGGCACGGCGTCGGTGCACGTCGGCTCGGGCGATGGGACCGGTGATCCACTGGCTCGATCCGTCGGCGGCGGCGGCACGGCCGTCCAGACTCTGCGCCCACTTGACGGTGACGTGCGGGCGTCCGAGGCGCTGGGCCGTGAGCCAGCCCTCGATCAGTGCGCCGGCGGCGTCCGCCTGCTCGCCGGACTCCACCTCGACCCCGGCGGCGCGCAGCCGCTCGGCCCCGCCGCCCGACACGGCGCCCGGGTCGTCGAGGGCGTAGACGACGCGGGCGACGCCGGCCTCGATCAGCGCGACGGCGCAGGGACCGGTGCGCCCGGTGTGGTTGCAGGGCTCGAGCGTCACGACAGCGGTGGCACCGTGCGCCGCGTCCGGGGCCAGCTTCGACAGGGCGTCGACCTCCGCGTGCGGAGTGCCCGCACCGCGGTGCCAGCCCTCGGCCAGAACATCGCCGGTGGAGGAGAGGATGACCGCGCCGACCTGCGGGTTCGCTCCGCGCGGCCCCCGGGCGGCGAGCTCGAGCGCGCGACTCATCGCGGTGCGCTCTGCCGCATTCACTGCCATCCGTCGTCCTCCTCTGAGGCTCCGGGGTCGAGCAGGGATGGCGGAACGGACGCACGGATGCGTCTCGTGCTGCCTCCCTTCCGGACTAGCGAGGTCTCCCTCGCATCACCGTCGGTCCCGGAATTCCACCGGATCGGCATCCCGATCTCTCGAGACGCTCGCGGACTGTCACCGCCGGTTCGGATTCTCACCGACCCCGGAGCACGTTGTTGCTCTGAGTGTACTCAACGCGTCTGCGCAGATTTCATTCCAAGACATGGATCTGCGCCACGCCGGGCTGCCGGTCACTTGAGCAGGCGGGAGAGCCGGCGGTCCGCGAGGACCTTACCGCCCGTCTGGCAGGTCGGGCAGTACTCGAGGGAGCGGTCGGCGAAGAACACGCTGCGGATCGTGTCCCCGCACACCGGGCAGGTCTCGCCGCGGCGCGCATGCACCTGCATTCCGCGCCGTTTGGCGTCTTTGAGGTCGGCGGGCGGCTTGCCCGAGGCCTCCGCGACGGCATCGGTCAGGGTGGTGCGCATCGCGTCATACAGCCGCTCGACGTCGGCCCCGTCGAGGTTCCCGGCGATCGCGTACGGTGACATGCGCGCGGCATGCAGGATCTCGTCGGAGTATGCGTTGCCGATCCCGGCGATCACGGCCTGGTCGCGCAGCAGGCCCTTGATCTGCATCCGCCGATCGGTCAGCAGGGCCGAGAAGGCATCCAGCGTGAAGTCGGCGGCGAGCGGGTCGGGCCCGAGCCGGGCGATGCCGGGAACCTCCTGCGGGTCGCGGACGACGTAGACGGCGAGCGACTTCTTGGTGCCGGCCTCGGTCAGATCGAATCCGCTGCCGTCGTCGAGCGCCACCCGCAGCGCGATCGGCGACTTGCCCGGCTTGATGAGCGTCGTGGGCAGGGCGTCGTACCAGCGCAGCCAGCCGGCCTTGGCGAGGTGGAACACCAGATGCAGGTCGTCGCCGCAGGAGAGGACGAGGAACTTGCCCTGTCGCGTGGACGCCGTGATCGTCGCGCCGTGCAGGGCCGTGTTCGGTGGGTCGTAGGTCTTCAGCGCCGCGATCGCGCCCACGTTCGTGCGCGTGATGGTTCGTCCGACCGCGCGCTCCGCGAGGAACGCAGCGAGTCCCTGGACCTCCGGCATCTCGGGCATGCAGCCATCCTGGCATCGAGGTCCGACGCTGTCACGCGACGCGAGGCGGACGCCTCCTCGTCAGAGCACGGGCCAGTCCACCGGGGCGCGGTCGTCGGAAGGGAGGAGACCGGCGATCCAGCCGTCGTCGCGGCCGCGCGGGCTGGTCAGGGCTTGGCGCATCGTGCCCTCGAAGCGGAAGCCGAGCGTCCGTGCGGCCCGAGCCGAGGGGATGTTGCCGAGCACGGCCTGCCATCGGATGCGCGCGAGCCCGAGTTCCCCGAATCCCCAGTCGATCGCCGCTCGCGCGGCTTCGACGGTATAGCCCTTCCCGCGCGCTTCCGCCGCCATCCAATAGCCCAGCTCGGCCTGACCCCCGGCGTCGTGCGGCGTGATGTGGTGCAGGCCGACCGTGCCGACCAGCACGCCGTCCGCGAACACGGCCCACACCGCCTGGCTGTCGCTCTCCCACCACTGTGCGACCAGCGAGACGAAGCCCTCGCCGTCGGCGCGGGTGTACGGGCTCGGCACCGGCGTCCACCGCGGGATCTCGGGATCCTGGCACGCGGCGGTGATCGCATCCACGTCCGCCGCTGTCGGGGCGCGAAGCACGAGACGTTCCGTGGTGAGGACGACCGGTTGCATCCCTGCACTCTATTCGGACGGGCCGGTCCGGCCGGAGTGTCGGCGGGCCGGACTAGTCTTGTCCGGTGACTGTTCCGGGGATTCTGCGCGCCTTGGAAGAGGCGTCTCTTTTTCGTGACGCCCTCGCCTGGGCGCAAACCGACGCCGACCTGGGGATGGTCGACGGGCTCGATGCGCCCACGCTCGCAGGGCTGCTGAACAAGCGCGCCGCCGCCGGACAGCCCGCGGCGGTCCTCGCGGTCGTCCCGACCGGGCGCCGCGCCGAGACGCTCGCGCTGGCCATGGGGGCGTATCTGCCCGACGCCGACGTCCTCACCTTCCCCGCGTGGGAGACGCTCCCGCACGAGCGGCTCAGCCCGAGTCCCGACACCGTGGGACAGCGGCTCCAGACGCTGCGCCGCATCGCCGAATGGGAGGGGGAGCACCCGCTCGTGGTCGTGGCCTCCGTGCGTGCGGCGCTCCAGCCCATCGCCGGCAACCTGGGCGAGATCGAGCCCCTCGAACTGACCGTCGGATCACGCGGCAACGAACTCGACCGGGTCGCGGAGCAGCTCGTGGAGCGCGCGTACTCCCGGGTCGACATGGTGTCGCGGCGTGGCGAGTTCGCCGTGCGCGGCGGCATCCTCGACGTGTTCCCTCCGACGTCGGAGCATCCGTTCCGCGTCGAGTTCTTCGGCGACGAGATCGACCAGATCCGGGCGTTCTCCGTCGCCGATCAGCGTTCGCTCCCCGGCGACGTGCCCGGTGTCGATCTGCCGCCGAGCCGCGAGCTCCTGCTGACCGCGGAGGTCCGTGACCGGGCGCGGGCGCTCATCGGAGGCTTCCCCGCGATCGCCGGGATGCTCGAGAAGATGGCCGAGGGCATCCCCGTCGAGGGCATGGAATCGCTGCTTCCGGCGGTCGCCGGACCCCTCAAGTCGCTGGTCGAGTATCTGCCGGAGGGCAGTGCGACCGCCGTGATCGACCCGGAGCGGTCGACGGCCCGCGCCATCACTCTCGGCGACACCAACCGGGAGTTCCTCGACGCGGCCTGGAGCGCCGCGACATCGGGTGCCTCCGCCCCGATCGATCTGGGCGCCGGAGACTTCCTCACGATCGCCGACCTCCGCGAGGTCGTGCACGACCGGGGCGGCGTCTGGTGGCGGCTCAGCCCGTTCGGCATCGGCGACGCCGACCCGGAGAGCATCGAGGCCTCCGCCGTCATCCCGTCCTTCCAGGGCAACGTCGACGGGGCGATCGCCTTCGTCGACGCCAAGGTCGCCGACGGCTGGCGTGTCGTCGTGATCGCGGCCGGCCACGGACTGGTCGACCGCGCGCGCGACGTGCTCTCCGATCGGGGCATCGCCGCCCGCGTCGTCGAGTCGCTCGAGGATGCACCGGACATCGGGGTCGCGACGCTCGTGACCGGCTCGGTCGAGGCGGGCTTCCAGGTGCCGGAGGCGAAACTCGCCGTCCTCACCGACAACGAGTTCTACGGCCGCACGATCGGCGGCGACCAGCGCGTCGTCCGCAAGCTCGCTTCGCGGCGCAAGAACGTCGTCGACCCGCTGCAGCTGAAGCAGGGCGACTACGTCGTGCACGCCACGCACGGCATCGGCCGGTTCGTGGAGATGACGCAGCGCGAAGTCTCGACAGGCGGACGCAACGCCACCAAGTCGGTGCGCGACTACCTCGTGCTCGAGTACGCGCCGTCCAAGCGCGGGTACCCCGGCGACAAGCTCTTCGTCCCGACCGACCAGCTCGACGCCCTCTCCAAGTACGTCGGGGGCGAGGCGCCGACCCTGTCGAAGATGGGCGGCAGCGACTGGGCGCAGGCCAAGGGCAAGGCCCGCAAGGCCGTCCGCGACATCGCGGTCGAACTCGTCAAGCTGTACTCGGCGCGCATGAGCGCCAAGGGGCACGCTTTCGGTCCGGACACGCCCTGGCAGCGCGAGCTGGAGGAGGCGTTCCCGTTCGCGGAGACGCAGGACCAGTTGCAGACGATCGACGAGATCAAGGCCGACATGGAGCGGCCGATCCCGATGGACCGGCTGCTCTCCGGCGACGTGGGCTTCGGTAAGACCGAGGTCGCGGTGCGGGCCGCGTTCAAGGCGATCCAGGACGGCAAGCAGGTCGCGATGCTCGTGCCGACGACGCTCCTGGTCAAGCAGCACATGGAGACGTTCACGGAGCGCTTCGCCGGTTTCCCGGTGAAGGTGCGGGCGCTGTCGCGGTTCCAGACCGACAAGGAGGTCCGGCTGACGCTGCAGGGGCTCCTCGACGGCACGGTCGACATGGTGATCGGCACGCACCGCATCCTCACCGAGCAGGTCATCTTCAAGGACCTGGGCCTGATGATCATCGACGAAGAGCAGCGGTTTGGCGTCGAGCACAAGGATGCGCTCAAGAAGCTGAAGACCAACGTCGACATCCTCGCCATGAGCGCCACCCCCATCCCGCGCACGCTGGAGATGGCGGTCACCGGCATCCGCGAGATGTCGACCCTCGCAACGCCGCCGGAGGACCGGCATCCGATCCTCTCGTTCGTCGGACCCCGCAGCGACAAGCAGATCGCGGCCGCCATCCGCCGCGAGATCCTCCGCGAGGGGCAGGTGTTCTTCGTGCACAACCGCGTGCAGTCGATCCAGCGCATCGCGGCACAGCTGTCGGAGCTCGTACCCGAGGCGCGTGTCGCCGTCGCCCACGGGCAGATGGGGGAGCACCAGCTGGAGCAGGTCGTGGACGACTTCTGGGAGCGCAAGTTCGACGTGCTCGTGTCGACGACGATCATCGAGACCGGCCTCGACATCTCGAACGCGAACACCATCATCATCGACCGCGCGGACAAGTACGGCCTCAGCCAGCTGCATCAGCTGCGCGGGCGGGTCGGTCGCGGTCGGGAGCGCGCCTACGCGTACTTCCTCTACGACGAGATGAAGCCGCTGTCCGAGACCGCGGCCGACAGGCTGCAGACGATCGCGGTGAACAACGAGCTCGGCTCGGGCATGCAGGTCGCGCTGAAGGACCTCGAGCTGCGCGGGGCAGGCAACATGCTCGGCGCGGAGCAGGCGGGACACATCGCGGGCGTCGGCTTCGACCTGTACCTGCGCATGATCGGCGAGGCCGTCGCGACCTTCCGCGGCGAAGACGTCGAGACCGGGCAGGAGCTGCGGCTCGAACTGCCGCTGGACGCCCGGATCCCCGAGTACTACATCGACAGTGAGCGTCTGCGGCTCGAGGCCTACCAGAAGCTCTCCGCCGCGTCGGCCGCGACCGCGAAGGACGACGCGATCGACCTCGTGATCGAGGAGCTCGTCGACCGGTACGGCAGCCCGCCGGAAGAGGTCGAGGGGCTCGTCGCGATCGCGCGTCTGCGTCGTCGGGCGGCCAGAGCCGGACTCACCGACGTCGTCACGATGGGGTCGAACCTCCGGATCGCGCCCGCGCGCCTGGAGGACTCGATCAAGGTGCGTCTGCAGCGGCTGTATCCCAAGGCGAAGCTCGTCGCCGGGGGAGAGGCGCTCGTCGTGCCGATGCCGACCGTGCCGGCCGCGATCGGCGTGGGCGTGGAGCCCCTGCCCGACGCGGAGCTCCTGGAGTGGGTCGCCCAGCTCTTCACCGCGATCTTCCCCGAACCCCCCAAGCCCGAGTAACCCCCCCGCCCCCCGAGCCCCCCGAGCCCGAGTATCAGTCCGCGTCGCGACGTCTTCGGCACAACTTCGGAGACCCGGGGCGACACGCCGATGCCAGGCCGAGACAGCGCGGCGTGTCGCCTGCGATCTCCGAAGTTGTGCAGGGGGGGGGGCGTGTCGCCCGCGATCTCCGAAGTCGTGCAGGGGCAGGGGGAGGGGGAGACGCGGGAGGGGCGGCGGGGACTAGTCTGGCGGCATGTTGTACGAGCACCTCGGGGCTCGGCCCCGCATCCACGACAGCGCTGTCATCGCCCCCACCGCCGTGATCTCCGGAGACGTGGAGGTCGGACCGGGGTGCCAGGTGCTGCACGGCGCCGTCATCACGGCTGAAGGCGGACCGATCACCCTCGGCGAGCACGTGATCGTGATGGAGAACGCGCTGATCCGCGCGACCGCGGCGAACGCGGTGCACATCGGTGCGCACACGCTCATCGGCACGCTCGCGAGCATCGCCGGCGCGACGGTGGGCGAGGAGGTGTTCTTCGCGTCGGGCGCCCGCGTCTTCAACGGGGCCCTGGTCGGGAACCGGTGCGAGGTACGGGTGAACGCGATCGTGCATCGCCGCGCCGTGCTTCCCGAGGGCACGGTGGTCCCGATCGGCTGGGTGGCCGTCGGAGACCCTGTGCAGCTGCTGTCACCGGATCGCGATGACGAGATCGCCGCCGCGCAGCCCGAACTCGACTTCCCCGGTCATGTGTTCGGGGTCGACCGCGACACCCCCGACCTGATGGTGCAGCTCACCGAGCGCTACGGCAGCTCGCTGGCCCGGCACGCCGACGATCGGGAGGTCGGTCTGTAGCGCGGACACGACGATGCCGGACGCCCCCTGGACGCCCGGCATCGTGTCGTTCGGGTCAGATGACGCCCTGGGCGAGCATCGCCGCGGCGACGCGCTCGAAGCCCGCGATGTTGGCGCCCGCGACGTAGTCGCCGGGGACGCCGTGGCGCTCGGCGGCCTCGAAAGCGGCGCTGTGGATGTCGGACATGATCTCGCGGAGCTTGTTCTCGCTGTCGCCGAAGGTCCAGCGCTGACGCGACGCGTTCTGGCTCATCTCGAGCGCCGAGGTCGCGACACCGCCGGCGTTCGCGGCCTTGCCCGGGGCGAACAGCACGCCGGCCTTCTGGAAGGCCTCGACGGCCTCCGGCACGCAGGGCATGTTGGCGCCTTCGGACACGGCCCGCACGCCGTTCGCGATCAGAGCCTCCGCGTCGGCCAGGCTCACCTCGTTCTGGGTGGCGGACGGCACCGCGATGTCGACGGGCACCTCCCACACGCTGCCGCCCTCGACGAAGCGTGCGCTCGGACGACGGTTCGCGTACTCGACGATGCGGGCGCGCTCGACCTCCTTGAGCTGACGCAGCAGGTCGAGGTCGATGCCGGCGTCGTCGACGACGTACCCGGAGGAATCGGACGCGGTCACCGCGGTCGCGCCGAGCTGCGCGGCCTTCTGGATCGCGTAGATCGCCACATTGCCGGAGCCCGAGATGCCGACGCGCTTGCCCGCGAGGGAGTCGCCGTGCACGCCCAGCATCTCCTGTGCGAAGAACACCGCGCCGTAGCCGGTCGCCTCGGTGCGCACCTCGGCGCCGCCCCATCCGGTGCCCTTGCCGGTGAACATGCCCGACTCGTGGCGGTTGGTGACCTTGCGGTACTGGCCGAAGAGGTAGCCGATCTCCCGGCCCCCGACGCCGATGTCGCCCGCAGGGACGTCGGTGTGCTCGCCGAGGTGGCGGTACAGCTCGTTCATGAACGACTGGCAGAAGCGCATGACCTCGGCGTCGGACTTGCCGTGCGGGTCGAAGTCGGAGCCGCCCTTGCCGCCGCCGATGCCCTGGCCGGTGAGCGCGTTCTTGAAGATCTGCTCGAAGCCGAGGAACTTGATGATCGACAGGTTCACCGAGGGGTGGAAGCGCAGACCGCCCTTGTACGGACCGAGCACGGAGGAGAACTGGATGCGGTAGCCGCGGTTGACCTGCAGCTTCCCGGAGTCGTCGATCCACGGCACGCGGAACAGGATCTGCCGCTCGGGCTCGACGAGACGTTCCAGGATGCCGCCGTCGATGTACTCCGGGTGGCGCTCGAGCACGGGGGCGATCGAGTGCAGCACCTCGTGGACGGCCTGGTGGAACTCCGGCTCGTACGGGCTGCGGGTCAGCACGGTGTCGAACACGGGCTGCACGGCGGGAGCGAGCGGGTGGAAGTCGGCAGTGGTCGGAGCGGTCACGCGGGAGCTTTCTGGGGTGGGGGATGGTGGTGCGGGCGATCGTGTCGCGTGAGGCTGCGCCGGATCGGCGGAGTTTTCACTCTAGCGGGGACCGGAGGGGGCCATTTCCCTCTGGCCGGCTCCCGATCATCCGGTGTTCTGCAGGCCGGCGGCGACGCCGCTGACGGAGAGCAGGAGCAGGCGCTGCTGCTCCGCGTCGGCACCGGATCCGGTGGGACCCTCTGGAGCCGACCGCAGGGCGCGCAGGGCGCGCAGCTGCAGCAGGGAGAGGGCGTCGACGTAGGGGCTGCGCAGCTGCACGGCGCGCTGCAGGATCGGCTTGTTCTCCAGCAGGCCCTTGCCTCCCGTGAGACGGATCACCCAGCGCCGGGTGATGGCGAGTTCGTCGAGCACGAGCTGAGCGAGATCGTCGCGGTCGCCGAGGGCGAGGTACTGGCGGGCGATGCGCTCGTCGGTCTTCGCGAGGCTCATCGCGACGTTGTCGATCATGGTGCGCAGCAGCGGCCACTCGCGATAGGCCTCGGAGAGCATGTCCGCGTCGCCGACCGCGTCCAGCGCCGAGCCGAGCCCGAACCAGCCGGCGAGGTTGATGCGCGCCTGGGTCCAGGCGAACACCCACGGGATCGCCCGCAGGTCCTCCAGCGACTCCACCGACAGTCCGCGCCGGGCAGGACGGGACCCGAGGGCGAGCAGACCGATCTCCTCCATCGGCGTGACCGTGGCGAACCACGACGCGAACCCCTCGGCCTTCACGAGCGAGAAGAAGCGCTCCCGCGAGGCGGCGTCCATGGTCGCGGCCACCTCGGCGTAGCGTTCTGCGGCGCGGCTGGTGCGCTCCTCGACCGACGGCGAGGAGGCGAGCAGGGTCGCCGCGGCGACCTGGTCGATGTGCCGCATCGCGATGGCGGGCTCGCCGTAGCGGGCGAAGATGACCTCGCCCTGCTCGGTGAGCTTGAACCGGCCGTCGACCGAGTGCGGCGGCTGGGCGAGGATCGCGGAGTTCGCGGGACCGCCGCCGCGGCCGAGGGCGCCGCCGCGGCCGTGGAACAGGGTCAGCTCGATGCCCGACTGCTGCGCCCAGCGGGCGATCTTCTCCTGCGCCTCGTACAGCGCCAGGTTCGCGGCCACGGGCCCGACGTCCTTCGAGGAGTCGGAGTAGCCCAGCATGACCTCGAGGCGGTTGCCGGTCGCGGCCATGCGCTCGCGGAACTGCGGGAATGTGACGACCTCGGCGAGGATGCCGGGCGCCGCCTGCAGGTCGGCGAACGTCTCGAACAGCGGCACCACGTCGAGCACCGGGGCATCGTCGCCGAGGGCGTAGCGGGCGAGACGGTGCACGTTGGCGAGGTCGGAGGCGGCCTGCGTGAAGGAGACGACGTAGCGCCCGGCTGCGCGCAGCCCGCGGTCGCGCTGGATGTCCGCGATGGCGCGGAACACCTCCAGCACCTCTTCGGTCTGCGCGCTGATGGCCTCGCCGGCATCGAGCTCGGCCAGTGCCTTCGCGTGCACCTGGGAGTGCTGACGCACCTCGAGCTCGGTGAGGTGGAAGCCGTAGGTCTCGACCTGCCAGATGAGGTGCTGCACACCGCCGAAGGCGTGGCGCTTCGCCCCCGCGGCCGCGAGCGACGCCTGCACGGCGCGGAGGTCCGCGAGCAGCTCCTCCGGGCGCGCGTAGCCCTGCGCCCCGTCCCCGTGCCGGGTGGCGGCGACGCGTCGTGCCAGCGTCAGCAGCACGCGCCGGTGGGGTTCGTCGGGGGACCGGGTGGCGAGCTCGGCCGCGAGCTCGGGCTCCGCGGCGGCGAAGCGATCCCAGAGCGCGGTGACCTCTGCGCTGGGCGGAGTGTCGTCCGCGGCGAGGGTGAGCGTCCGGCCGATGCGCTCCAGGGCGCGCTCGAGACCGCGCAGCACGTGGTCGGCCGCGATCTGCGAGGCCTCGCGGGTGACCGAGGCCGTGACGAAGGGGTTGCCGTCGCGATCGCCGCCGACCCAGGAGCCGATGCGCACGAACGCGGGGACCACGGGGGCGCTGGCGCCCGACTCCTCACCGCGCAGCGCGTCGTCGATGCGCCGGTACACGTGCGGCACCGTCGTGAAGAGGGTCTCGTCGAACACGCCCATCACGGTGCGGACCTCGTCCGTCGGGGAGGGCTTCTGCGCCCGCAGCGGAGCCGTGCGCCACAGCGTGTCGATCTCCTCCAGCATCCGGCGGCGCGCTCGATGCTCCTCCGCACCCCCCGCGCTCGCCGCGTCGTGCTGCGTCAGCAGCTCGGACAGGCGGCGGATGCTCGACGACACCGCACGCCGTCGCGCCTCTGTCGGGTGGGCCGTGAAGACGGGGTGGAAGCGGAGCCCCTCGAGGCGTCGGCGAGCCTCCGCGTCGCCCACCTCGGTGCGCAGCTGCGCGTACGCCCCGGCGACGGTGTCCGCCGCCTGGGCCTGGGTCCGGGAGCGCGTCGAAGGGGACCCCGCCTGGTTCTGGGTCCCTGAGCTCGTCGAAGGTGACTGCCCGGCGCGCTCGCGGAGCACTCGCACGCGCTGGTGCTCCTCGGCGAGGTTCACGAGGTGGAAGTAGCAGGTGAACGCCCTGGCGACCTCGTCGGCGCGCGCGATCGTGAACGACTCGGCGATGGCGGCGGCTCGCTCGAAGGCGTCGGAGGACTCGTCCTCGTACGCCTGGATGGTCGCCAGCCGGAGCCGCTCGACGTCTTCGAAGAGTCCGTCGCCGCCGGCTTCGCGCAGCACCTGGCCGAGGAGCGCGCCCAGCATCCGGACGTCGGAGCGCATCGCATCGGGGATGCCGCGGCCGGCTTCGAAGCGGCCGATCACGCGGATGGCCTCGGTGTTCGTGGGCTCGGAGAAGGAGTGTGCGGGGGTCACCCCTCGAGAGTATCCCTCGTCGCAGTGGTGGCCTGCACGCATGACGACACACGGCGATGCGACCCCGTGGCCGCACCGACGGCGGGGTGGGCCGCCGCGGCGCGACCTACGATGGAGGGGATGCGCATCTCACCGAACCCGCTCCGCGGGCAGCAGTTCCCCGCCGTCCTCCTGCTCGTCGCGGCCGGTCTCGGCCTCCTGTTCGCGAACCTCCCGACGCATGATGCGATCGCCGGCCTGTTGGACTTCCACATCGCGGTCCCCGGCACGTCCCTCGATCTGTCCGTCGCGCACTGGGTGTCCGACGGTCTGCTCGCGGTCTTCTTCCTCGTGGTCGCCATCGAGCTCCGCCATGAGCTCACCCACGGGGAGCTCGACTCGCCGCGCAAGGCCGTGCAGCCTGCCATCGCCGCGACCGGCGGCGTGCTGGTGCCGATCGCCGTCTACCTGCTCATCGCGGGGGACAGCGCGACCGTCTCGGGCTGGCCGATCCCGACCGCCACCGACATCGCCTTCGCCCTCGGCGTGCTGGCGATGTTCGGCCGCGGGCTCCCGTCCCGGGTGCGGGTGTTCCTGCTCGCCCTGGCGATCCTCGACGACATCATCGGCATCATCTTCATCGCCGTCCTCTTCGCCCATGACGTCCAGTGGCTCTTCTTCGGCCTCGCGATCGTCGGAGTCGCCGTCTTCTGGGCGCTCAGCCGGCTCCTGCACGCGAAGGGGCACCCGCTCATCGCGATCGCGATGGCCGTCGTGGGGATCGTCACGTGGGCGCTCGTCGCGTCCTCCGGCATCCATGCCACGATCGCCGGCGTGATGCTGGGACTGGTGATGGCACCCGTGCCGGCCGGTCGCACCCGACACGCCCTCGAGCCCACCGTGAACGGCGCGATCCTTCCGGTCTTCGCCTTCGTGGCGGCGTTCGTCGTGATCCCCGCCGTCTCGCCGACCCAGCTGTCACCGGCGTTCTGGGGCATCGTCGTCGCGCTGCCGGTCGGCAAGGTCATCGGCATCTCGCTGTTCGGCTGGCTCGCGATGCGGATCCGCCCGCGCGGCGCCGACCCCGCGCTGCCGTTCGCCGACATCCTCGCAGCCGGCGCGCTCGGCGGCATCGGCTTCACGGTGTCGCTGCTGCTGGCCAACCTCGCCTTCGCCGCTGACGCGGGCATCCGTGATCAGGCCATCCTGGGCGTGCTCGTCGGATCCCTGATCGCGCTCGCCGTGTCGGGTGTCTTCGTGTCGCTGCGGGCGCGCTGGTACCGTCGGGTCGCATCCGCCGCGTCGTGAGCGCGGCGTCCGGCTCCGGACCCATCCGAGGAGGAACGATGACCTCACTGCCCGAGACCCCCGGCGCTCCGGAGGACCCGCTCCGCACCGCGGCGGAGACGATGCGCGCGGTCAGGGAGCGCTGCGTCTGGTCGCAGCGCATCACCCACCGCGACCTCGTGCCGTATCTGATCGAGGAGTCGCACGAGGTGATCGACGCGGTCGAGACCGGCACGCGCGACGACCTCCGCGAGGAGCTGGGGGACCTGCTCTGGCAGGTGCTGTTCCACGCGGCCATCGCGGCGCAGGACACCGACGACCCGTTCGACATCGACGACGTCGCCCGCACCCTGACCGAGAAGATGGTGCGTCGGCACCCGCACGTGTTCGCCGGCGAGGTCGCGGAGACGCCGGAGGAGGTGCTGGTGCACTGGAACGCCGCGAAGGCCGCGGAGAAGCGCACGCGCACCAGCGTTCTTGACGGCGTGCCGCCGGGGATGCCGGCCCTCGCCCGCGCCCAGAAGCTCACCGGCCGTGCGGCGGGGGCAGGTGTCACGGTCGCGCCCGCGAGCACCGCTGCGGCTCCCGCATCCGAGGCCGAGCTCGGTGACGCGCTGCTCTCCCTCGTGGCCACCGCGCGCGCCGAGGGGTGGGATGCCGAACGCGCCCTGCGGGAACGGCTCCGCGCGCTCGAGGACGACGTGCGGGCCGCGGAAGCCGCGTCCTGACCGGTCGGCACGTCCGCGTCGGCAGACCTGGGAAGATGGAACCGTGGCTACCGTGAACCCGCCGCGCGGCATGCGCGACATCCTCCCCGCCGACAAGGCCCGACGTGAGCGCGTGCTCTCCGTCATCCGCGACCGCTACCTGGCGCACGGGTTCGACGAGATCGAGACGCCGGTCGTCGAGGACTACGACCGCCTGCATGCCGGGATCGGCGGCGACAACGAGAAGCTCTCCTACAACATCCTGCGCCGCGGCCTCGACGCCGACGCGATCAGAGCGGCGGCCGACGACCCGGCCGCTCTCTCGGACCTCGGGCTCCGCTACGACCTGACCGTCCCGCTCGCCCGGTTCTACGCCAGCAACCGCGGCCAGCTCCCCTCGGTGTTCCGCTCGATCCAGATCGGCCCGGTGTGGCGCGCCGAACGCCCGCAGAAGGGCCGCTACCGCCAGTTCGTGCAGTGCGACATCGACATCATGGGCGACGACTCCGCGCGCGCGGAGGCCGAACTGATGGTGGCTTCGCTCGACGCCGTCGACGCGCTCGGGCTCGAGGGCGCGACCGTGCGCATCAACGACCGCCGGATCCTGGACTGGATGCTCGACAGCTTCGGGTTCACCGACGCCGAGCGCCCCGGCGTGCTGATCACGATCGACAAGCTCGACAAGATCGGACCGGAGGGGGTCGCGGCGGAGCTTCGCGAACGGAGCGCGTCCCCGGCGGCGGCCGACGCGTTCGAGGCCTTCCTCCGTCGCCCGCAGACGATGGAGTACCACCCGTTCGGCGAACGCCAGATCCGCAAGGCGCTGCCGGAGGGGGCTCCGGCCGAGCTCGTCGAGCATCTGGTCGGCATCGGCGAGGCCGTCGCGGTCGGTCGCGGGCAGTCCGACATCCCGCTGGTGTTCGACCCGTTCCTCGTGCGCGGCATGGGCTACTACACGGGCACGATCTTCGAGCTCGCACACCCCTCCGTCGGCTACTCGCTCGGCGGCGGCGGCCGCTACGACGGGATGATCGGCCGTTTCCTCGGGCAGCAGGTCCCCGCGGTGGGCTTCTCCCTCGGCTTCGAGCGCCTCGTCGACCTGGTGACCGAGACCGCCGACGCCACAGCACAGGCGGTCGTGCTCATCCATGACGCGGATGTCCCTGTCGCGGAGCTCATCCGCCACAAGGCCGCACTCATCGCGGACGGCGCCCGCGTGCGGCTGGAGCGGCGCACCAAGAACCTCAAGGCGCTGCTGGAGCGCTCCGCCGCCGACGGCTACACCGCCTTCGCGACCGTCACCGCCGGCGGCGACCTGGAGCTCAAGCCCCTCTCCTGACCCCGGCTCCGTCACCCGCCCTTCGAACCCGGGACGGATGTCGGACCGAAGGACGGCTGTCGGACCGGATGCCGTGTTCCGGTCCGACATCCGTGCATCCGTCCGACAGCTGTGCGGCTGACCGTCGGGCCGCCGGGGAGGGCCGCCGGGGAGGTGCGGCGGGCGTTCACCCGGAGTTCACGGGCAGGGGATGGGATGAGGATGTGAGCCGCCTCCGCCTCGTGATCGCCGCCGGGACGGCCGTCGGCGTCGCTGTCGTCGTGTTCCGCGTCGCCTTGACGCAGCAGGCCGCCCTTGCCCGGCGCCGGATCGGGAAGCCGCTGGGCGAGCGGTCGCTGGATGCGGATCGGGTCTGGCGACCGCGCCTCGAGGGGGAACCGCTGCAACTGGTGCTGCTCGGAGACTCGCTCGCCGCCGGCCTCGGGGCCGAGCACCGCAAGGAGACCCTCGGCGGGAGACTCGCCAAGGCGACGGCGCGGCGACTGCAGCGGCCCGTCCGCCTGCGCACCCTCGCGGTGGTCGGCTCCGAGTCGCCCGACCTCCCCGCCCAGCTCGCAGCCCTCGAGCCGGACTGCCGGCCGGACGTGGCGGTCATCGTGGTCGGCGGCAATGACGTGACGCATCGGCTTCCCGTGGCGCTGTCGGCCCAGCACCTGCAGGAGACGATCCGCAGGCTGCGAGCGCGAGGCGCCGAGGTCGTGGTCGGCACCTGTCCCGACCTCGGCGCTCTGCGCGCGGTGCCGCAGCCCCTGCGCCGGATCGCCTCCAGCCTGTCCAGACGGCTCGCGGACGTGCAGGCCGAGACCGCCAGGCACGCGGGGGCGGAGCCGGTGGATCTGCGCCGCGCGGTCGGGCCGATGTTCTTCGACGAGCCGGAGGCGATGTTCAGCCTCGACCGCTTCCACCCGAGCGCGCTCGGCTACCGTCGCACCGCCGAGGCCCTGCTTCCCGCCGTGTGCCGGGCCGCGGAGGCTGCTGTCAGCTCGCGTCGTCCGCAGGAGCCGCGCTGAACGACGCCGCCCACTCCGCCACCCGGCGGCTGCTCTCCTCTTCGGAGATGTCCTCGACCCTGGTCATGATCGACCACCGCACGCCGAACGGATCGCGGATGCTGGCGAAGCGGTCGCCCGAGACGAACGGTGCCGGAGCCTCGCGCACGGTGGCCCCCGCGGCGACCGCCTTCTCGACCACGGCGTCGACGTCCGAGACGTACAGGCCCATCGAGTAGCAGTCGTCGTCGCCTCCGGGAGCGGGCACCAGGTGGTACTCCGGATTCGGCTCGCCGAGCTGGAGGAGACCGAGCCCGAAGTCGAGGTCTGCGTGCGCCACGACGCCCTCGAACTCGGTGACGTCGACGACGCGGGCGCCGAGCACGTCCCGGTAGAAGGCGATCGCGCTCTTGGCATCCGGGATGGCCAGGAAGGGCGTGAGGGAGGTGGCGCCGTTGGGACGTCCGTCGGTGGTGTACGTGCCGGTCGCACCGGTCGTGGGAGTGTCGTGGGTCATGCCGCCACGCTAAGCGGCCCGCGGGCTCCGCCGCTTGAACTTGCGCGACAGGCTCCGCATGTCCGTCCCGGCGCCTACGCTGGGCGCATGGTGAACCCGACCGGCGGCGTGCTGTATCCCGCCCGCCTGCCGCAGTTCCACCGGCTGCCACCACCGGCGGAGGCCGCGGAGCTGGTCGCGTGGTTCTGGATCCCGGAGTGGGACATCGCCCCCGGTCGTTCGTCGCGCCAGGAGGTGGTCTCCTTTCCCGCGCTCAACCTCGTGGTGGACCCGCATGCCGTGACGCTGTCCGGCGCGACGACGCGCGCGTCCCATCGCGATCTGCGCGGGAGCGGCTGGGCCGTGGGCGCGCTGCTGCGACCTGCAGCGGTCGCGGCGCTGATCGACGATCCCGCGTCGCTGGTCGACGCCGAGCGTAACCTCGACAAGCGGTTCGGCGACGTCGCCGGTCTCCGCGAGCGGGTCGTCGGGGCGATGGGCACGGGGGAGGGCCATCGGGAGCGTGCGGTCGCGGAGTTCGCCCGCTGGCTCGCCGCGCGTGCGGGTGCCGTGGACGACTCGTCGCGTCATGCGAATGCGCTGATGGACGCGCTGATGGGCGATGACGCCGCCCTCACACCGGAGGAGGCGGCGACGCGACTCGCCGTATCGGTGCGCACACTGCAGCGGATGACGCATCGTCACGTGGGTCTCTCGCCCGCGGCGATGATCCGCAGACGGCGTCTGCAGGAGGCGGCGCGGCGCGTGCGGGAGGAGCCGGGCACGGACCTCGCCTCGCTCGCCGCGGAGCTCGGCTACGCGGACCACGCGCATCTGACCCGCGACTTCCGGGCCGTGCTGGGCGTGGCTCCGCGGGTCTACCGCTCGGAGGCGGCGGACTGATCGTCGGCGCGCGCCAGGCGCAGACGCAGCAGTCGATATCCGACGCCGACCAGCACGACGACCATCCCGATCAGCGAGGCCAGGACGGGGAGCGTGCTCACGAGCACCAGGCACCCGAGCGCGCCGACCACCTGCAGGGCGCGGGGGTAGCGCCGCGCGGGCCCCGTCTGCCGGAAGGCGGAGGCGTTCGCGATCAGGTAGTACAGGAGCACGCCGAACGACGAGAACCCGATCGCACCGCGCAGGTCGGCGGCGAGCACGATGACGATCACGATGACGGCGATCGCGATCTCGGCACGCTGCGGCACCTGGTGGCGCGCATCCACCTTCGCGAGGAAGCGCGGGACGTCGCTCTCCCTGGCCATCGCCAGGGTCGTCCGGCCGATACCGGTCAGCAGAGCCAGCAGGGCGCCCAGCGACGCGGTGGCGGCGGCGATCCGGATGAGGGGACCGAGCTGGGGCCACCCCGCGCGCTCCAGCAGATCGACGAGCGGCGCGGCGGATCCGACGGCGTCGGCTCCGAGCACGAGCACGACGGCCGTGCCGACGACGGCGTACACGACCACCGCACCGCCGAGGGCGAGCACGATCGCCCGGGGGATGGTGCGCGCGGGATCGACCACCTCCTCGCCCATGGTGGCGATGCGGGCGTAGCCGGCGAAAGCGAAGAACAGCAGCCCAGCCCCCTGGAGCACGCCGTAGACGGTCGCGTCCGGAAGAGGCGGCGCTCCGGCAGGAACGGCCGTGAGCCCGAAGCCGACGGCCACCGCGAGTCCGAGGAGCGAGCACACGACGAGGATGCGCGTCAGCAGCGCGGTGCGCGTCACGCCGAAGCAGTTCACCACGGCGAGGGCGGCGACCGCGGCGACCGCGACCGGCACCTGCCACCCGGCGGGCGCGGCGTAGGCGGCGAAGGTCATCGCCATGGCCGCGCAACTCGCGATCTTTCCGATCACGAAGCTCCATCCGGCGACGAAGCCCCACCACGGGCCGATCTCGGCTCTGGCGTAGGCGTACGTGCCGCCGGCCACCGGATGCACCGCGGCCAGCTGAGCGGACGAGGTCGCATTGCAGTACGCGACGACGGCGGCGATCGCGAGCGCGATCAGGACGCCGCTGCCGGCCACGCCGATCGCGGGAGCCCAGACGGCGAAGACGCCGGCGCCGATCATGGAGCCGAGGCCGATCGCGACGGCGTCGACGAGGCTCAGGCGGCGGGCGAGGGGCATCCCGTCATCGTGGCACGTCGCGGTGAACGGCGGGTGACGCGGAGGGCGTCTGCCTCGGCGTCGTGGTCACCGCGGGCAGCGTCAGCAGGGCGGGAGCGTCTCCGCCCAGGCGCAGGGTCTGCTCGCTCGGGATGAGGCGCGAGTGGTCGCGCACCGGGTCCTCCGTCCCCGGGTTCCGCAGGTGCAGGGGGTGCGCGCCGGAGGACACCTGCACGCGCAGGCGGGATCCCGCGGCGACACGGTGGGCGAGCGGGGCGAGCTCGAGCCGGATGCGCCCGCTCCCGTCCTCCGAGACCTCGGCCGACAGCCGCCGATAGCCGTCGGTCAGGGTGCGCGAGACCCCCTTCGCATCCACCTCGCAGAGCCGCACGAACAGGTCGACGCGCGGGTTCGACGAGGTGAGGGCCAGCGCGACCTCGGGCGTCCCCATCAGCAGCAGATCCTCGCGGAGGGGCTCATCGGTGAAGACGAGCACGTCGGCGCGCTGCTCGCGCCGACGCTGGACGCGACGGCCGGCCGAGAACGGATTGAGGGTGCGCCCGCCGGCGTCCGGTGTCGGATCGCCCGGGTCGTATCGGTAGGAGAGCGCGCCGGCGGGGTGGGCGTCGCCGCTGCGGTCGAGGCGGCCGTCGGCGGTGAGCTCGGCGCTGAGGCGCGTGTGCGGCGGCGGCCAGCTCTCCAGGTCTCGCCACCCGCCGCCGCCGGTGACCTCCATGCGAGCGCCGGTCGGCGGCGCGGTCTCGGGGAACGATCGCAGCGCCTCCCGCACGCCGATCACGGTGATCTCCGGCGCCCCGTGCACCCAGTCGCCGACGATCAGGCGGACGGGGCGGCCGGCCTCGTGGAGCGCCGCGTGGTCGGCGAGCTGTCCGACCAGGAAGAGGTCCTGCCACCCGGCGACGAGGGTGACCGGGGGGATCGTGTCGACATCCTGGGCGAAGTGCATCGGCCGCCACCACGGGTCGCCCGCATCGCTGTGCTCGACCCAGTCGCGGAAGAACTGCGGATCCGCTCCGCGAGCGACCCGCACCGCGTCAGCGGGAGGGACGGCGAGAGCGCCGCGGCGCAGCGCCCACCGCGCCCGCACCAGCGCCCCGATCCGGGACGGCAGCGCGCGCTCCTGGATGTCCAGCGCGTACGCCCAGGTGAGAGGGGTGTCGATCGAGAACCCGCCGCCGGGATACAGGATGGCGTCGTCGAAGCGGCGCGCCGAGATCGCGATGCCCATCGCATCCGGACGGTCGTCGCCGTCGCAGTACGCCCACTGGGTCACGCCGAAGTAGCTCCCGCCCCAGGAGTGCACGCGTCCGGTCGCCCAGGGCTGCGCGCGCAGCCACCGCAGAGTCGACTGTCCGTCCGCGGCCTCGTCGTGCAGCGGGTCGAAGGCTCCGGCTGAGCCGAAGGTGCCGCGACAGCTCTGCACCACCACGTGATGACCGCGCGCGGCCAGGAAGAGCGCGACACCGCCGATGCCGTCGCGCCCGTACGGAGTGCGGATCAGCACGGTGTCCCCGCCGGCGCCGTCCGCGTGCCAGTGGTCCGTCAGGAGCACGGTCCCGTCGCTCGCGCGGACGCGGATGTCGCGTGTGCGGTGCACGGACGGATGCGTTCGCGGTGGCATGTCCGCGGCGCGCGCCAAGCGCCGGTACTCGCGGCGGGCCGCACCGCGGAGGCGGGGTGACCCGGTCATCGCACGCCCTTCACTCGGGCGACCGCGAACGCGGCGATCACGGCCATCACGACCGCGCCGATGTACAGGGCCGCGAAGTTCTCACCTGTCGGCGAGCCTATGCGCGTGGCGAAGAAACCGAAAACGGGCACCAGGATCCCTGGGAGCAGGTAGGCCAGGGCGACGATGCCGAGGTCTTTGCCCGCATCCTCGACGGACGGCAGGCACTCGGTCATCAGCGCCACGTCCGCCGCGATGTAGGCGCCCTGCCCGGCTCCGACGATCGCGATCCCGATGAGGAAGAACGCGATGTCTCCGAAGGAGACCGCGAGGAGGAGCCCGCCGGCGCTCGCGAGCGCGCCGATCACGACGCTCGGCTTGCGGCGTCCCGTCCGGTCCGAGATCACGCCGAAGACGAACGCCATCACGAGGTTCATGAGCGTGAAGGCGGCGGTCGCCTGCGTCTGCACACCGGCGATCTCGGTGGGGTCGTCGATGCCGAACCGGCCCGAGATCGTGAGGTAGAGGTAGCTCGTGACGGACACGATGGATGCCGTCATGAAGAAGCGGCACATCCACGCCCACGCGAAGTCCGGGTAGCGCCGCGGGCTGAGCCAGAACGTGGCCAGCACGCCGCGCCAGTCCATCGGCTCCGCGGGCTGACGGCGACGGATGTCCTTCAGCGCGAAGAAGAGGCTGATCGCGAGGAGGACGGACAGTCCCCCGGGGATCAGGAACATGCCCAGCTGGCCGGTCGGGGCGACGACGCCCGCGAGCGCGACACCGCCGAGGATCCCGATGGCGGTGGCGGCGCCCGTGACGGCCGACATGATGGCCCGGATGCTGCGGCGGATCTGGTCGGCGAACAGCGTGTGCACGGTCATCGACACCGCGCCCCACCCGACCAGGACGAGGATCGTGCCGATCCCGAGCACCGGCAGGGACGCGGCGGTCGCCTGGATCGCGTAGCCGGCGAGGGCGATCAGCGATCCCGAGAGGATCCACGGGCGGCGGATGCCGAGGCGGGACATCGAGCGGTCGCTGAGGCGCCCGAAGATCGGTGTCGTGATGAGGATCGCAGCGCCGCCGAGGGTGAGGATGATGCTGAGGTTCCCGGTCGCCTGATCGGGATCCCATTCCTTGAGGAGCTGCGGGATGGCCACACTCGCGACGCCCTGGGCGATGCCGGAGCCGAGCCAGGCGAGGACGAACGTCACCCAGAACCACCGCGTCTGCCGCTGGCCGGGGATGGCGTCCGCGGTGAGCGGAGGTGCGGGGAGGGAGGGGAACACGGGATCTACGGCGTGGGTGGACATCATCGTCTCCTGGTCTCGGTCGGGTGCGGGCATGGCAGTGCGGTCGTCGGACGGGTGCGGTCTTCGGGCGGGTGCGGTGGTCAGGCGTCCGTGGCGGCGGCGGTCGTGGCGGGGCGACGCGAGGCATCGTCTCCGCTCCTGGTGCGGTAGGCGATCGCGAGCTCGTCGGCGAAGACCGCCTGCCAGTCCCGTGCTCCCTGCCAGCGGGCGGTGAGCCCGGGGGAGCCGTGCACGTGCCCGGGTCCGACGTGCAGCCGGACGGGAACTCCCGCCTCCCGCAGCACGCGAGCGTAGGCGATCGCCCCGTCGCGGAGGGGGTCGAACTCCGCCGCGAGGATCAGTGCGGGAGCGAGTCCGCGGTGGTCCGCCGCGTCCAGCGGGGAGGCGGCGGAGAGCGGGGCACCGGCGCGATAGAGGTCGGCGAGTCTCTCTGCGCCCTGCATGCCCGACGCGGCGCGATGCCGATGCCCCGACGCTCCCACCAGGCGGAGAGCCGCCGGCAGCACCTCGAGGGCCTGGTGTCGCAGGCGTCGTCCGGCATCGCGCTCGCGCAGCGCCGTCGTCGCCGCGACGGTCGCTCCCGCGGAGTTGCCGCCGACGCCCAGGCGCTCGGCGTCGATCCCGAGGTCGTCGGCGCGGCGGCGCAGGTCCGCCAGGGCGGCGACGGCGTCGTCGACCGGTGCGGGGAAGGGGTGCTCGGGGGCGAGCCGGTATTCCAGCGCGATGATCTGCACTCCCGAGCGGAGCGTCCGGTCGGCGCAGATGCGGTCGTTGAGAAGCTCGTCGATCGTGCCGCCCGTCCAGCCTCCGCCGTGCAGCCACAACAGGGTCGGCTGCGGCCCGACCGCTCCTCCGGTGCGGAACACGCGAGCGCGGCAGGGGCCGGACGCGCCGTCGACCTCCCGATCGCTGATCTCCACCCCGGTCGGCGCCGGATCGGTGAACTCGGCCGCGAGGAGATCGCTCAGCTCGCGCTCCGCCCGGCGCCGCTCGGTCGGCTCTTCGGATCGGAGACCGGGAAGAGCGGCGGAGATCTCCGCGGCGCGCTGCAGCCACTCCAGGATCGCGGGGCTCAGCGGCGGCAGGTCCTCGAGAGGGACGGTCATGCCGCCGCCTCCTCGTGCAGGGTGCGCAGCTGCGCCACGATGAGCCGGTGCGCGACATCCGCGGCGGGGACGAAGCCGGTCGAGCCGAGGGAGCCGTGGGTCTGTCCGACGAAGCGGAGCGCGGTGACGGGGACGCCGGCTGCCGAGAGCGCTCGTGCGTAGGCCTCACCGTCTCCGCGCAGCGGGTCCAGCTCCGACGTGAGGATCAGGGTCGGCGGGAGTCCCGCGTGCGATGCGGCGCGCAGAGGCGATGCGTACGGCCGGCGCGCGATCGCCGCGTCGTCTCCGAGGTACTGCCGCACCAGGTTCCGTCCGGCCGCGCGCACGATGACGCCGGGCATCCGCGCGTCGATGCCGGCCATGTCGGCGTGGCCCATGGTGAGGTCGAGGGCCGGGTTCTCCAGCAGTTGGAAGGCGATCGGGTGCGCGGAGCGGTCGCGGTTCATCAGAGTCACGGCAGCGGCCAGATCGCCTCCCGACGAGGCGCCGCCGACGGCGATGCGGTCGCGGGATGCGCCCAGCTCCGCCGCATGCGCGTGCGTCCATTCGAATGCGGACCAGCACTGCTCCGGCTGCGTGGGGAAGCGCTGCTCCGGCGCGTGCGCGTAGTCCGCAGCGACGATCACGATCCCGGCGTCGCGAGCGCGGGTCCGCAGTCGCGCGTCCCAGGAGACCCAGTCGATCCCGGCGATCGTGAATCCACCGCCGTAGAAGTACACCAGCACGGGCAGCCCCGCACCGGGAGGGGTGCGCTCCTCGCCGGGCCAGTACACGCGGACGCGCACATCGGGGTGGCCGTCGACCGGCACGATGTGCTCCTCGGCAGCGGTGCGCGGCGGGGCGATGCCGAGCGCGGCGCTCACCGCGACGTCGTTCGCCGCCGCCACACGCCGTCGTCCTGCGGGGTCGGCGGGCTCCGGGGCGAGCAGCGGCGCGACGCGCTGCTCGAGGGCGGCCACCGCGCTGTCCAGCGCGGGACGACGGAATCGGGATCGATGTGCGTGCATCCGGCATCTCCTTCGACGAGTTCCGCACTAGTCTGAGCAATCGAAGAACTTCGATGAAGCAGGAGGCGGAGGATGCGCGCACGCCCCGGTCGGGTCACGATCTACGACGTCGCCGCGCGCGCCGGAGTGAGCATCTCGACGGTCTCGCTGGCCGTGAGCGCTCCGCACCGCGTTCGTCAGGAGACCCGTGAGCGCATCGTCGCGGCAGCCACGGAGCTCGGCTACCGCATGACCTCCGGACGCAGAGTGGGGGCCGCTCGCATCGCGGTCGCCGCCCCTTTCACGACGTACCCGTCGTACCTCCGCCGGCTGTCGGGGATGCTCCGCCGTGCCAGGGACGCGGCGGTGGACATCATCCCGTACGACCTCGACTCCGCCGCCGCCGCGGAGGAGCCGCTGCTGGACGTGCTGCCGACGCGCACCGACGTCTCGGGGCTCGTGGTGATGGGCGTGCCGCTGGGAGGTGCCGCCCGGCGCGCGAGCAGGGCGGCCCGCATCCCGGTCGTGTACGTCGACGTCGTGCCGACCAGAGCCGAGGCGGGCGGACCCGTCATCCTCGTGGACGATCGGGACGGCGGCGCGCAGATCGGGCGTCATCTCGCCGAGCTCGGACACCGGAGGGTCCTCTTCGTGCACGAGCCGCAGCGGTCCCCGGCGTACGTGTCGGCGGGCATGCTGCGCGTCGAGGGGCTGATGCCGCACGTCGCGGTGACCGATCTGCCGGTCGATGCTCCCGCGTCGGTCGATGGGCGCGTGATCGCCGCGGCACGGTCCGCCGGGGCGACGGCCATCGTGGCGAATCACGACCAGTTCGCCGTGGCGGTCCTGACGGCGCTGCATGCGGAACCGGGGGGCGCTCCGCTCGCCGTCGTCGGATACGACGACGGCGAGGCGGCCGCAGCTCTGGGCATCACGACGGTGCGTCAGCCCTTCGAGGAGAGCGGGCGCACGGCTCTCGAGCTCGTCCTCGGGCTGGTGTCCGGCGCATCGAGGGAGCACGGGACCATCCGACTGGCCCCGACACTCGTTCCGCGGGCGTCGACGCTGTCGGTCCCGATCGCGGCCGCCGTGCCCCCGGAGGTCAGGACCGAGAAGAAGCCGTGACCCGCTTCTTCTCGCGGATGTAGACCTCGCGGCGCACCTTGGCGACGACATCGCCCTCGCGATCGGTGATCACCGTCTCGAACCACTCGAGCACCTTGGCCCCGCCGCGCGCACGCTCCCGGATCTCCTCCGCCTTCTGCTTCGACACATGGAACTCCGCCGTGAGCACGCCGCGGCCCGGCTTGAGGAACTCGATCTCGCCTCGGGTGTCCCACACGACGTGGTCGCGGCCGAGCTGGTGCATCACCAGCATGAAGAAGTAGGGGTCGGTCATCGCGGACATGGAGCCGCCGAACGCGGTCTTGACGTAGTTGCGCGTGAACACGTTCACGTGCAGTTCGACGGTGACATGGGTCCAGTCCTCGCTGAAGCGGCGCACCCTGATGCCGCTGAAGAGGTTGGGGATCCACAGGCTCATGCCGATCGCGAGACGGCGGGGAGTGATGCGCATGCGGCCAGTGTGGAGCAATCCGCCATGGGTGGGGAACTTCTGTGGAGGGTTGCCACATAAGTTCTAGTTCACATAGAATAACTAGAGATCACGACGAGAGGGGGACCGGATGCTCATCCGCGTCGATGCCGACAGTCCGCGGGCCCTCTACGACCAGGTCGCCGCGTCCATCCGCTCCGACATCCTCGCCGGCGTGCTGTCGCCGGGCGATCGGCTCCCCGCCGCGCGCGACGTCGCGGAAGCGCTGGAGATCAACCAGCACACCGTGCTGCACGCGTACCAGCGGCTCCGCGATGAGGGGCTGGTCGATCTGCGTCGAGGTCGGGGCGCCGTGATCGCGGCGACCGCCGCCCCTCTCGCCGAACTCGCCCACGACATCGAGGAGCTGGTGCGCCGGGCAGCGGCGCTCGGCGTCTCGGTCGACACTCTCGCCGGCATCGTGCACGCGCACCGCGATCCCCGCAACGCCCCCACGCCGTCCGCACCACCTGAGGAGGACTCGCCATGACGACACACGACCTCACCCGCACACCGCCCGCGCTGCTGCGGCGCGCCAGAGCGCGGTTCTTCCTCGTGGCGCTGGTCGTCCCCGTCCTGATCACCGCGGCTGCCGTCATCGTGCTCCTCACCTGGTTGCCCACGCTGCCGGAGCAGGTGGCCACGCACTGGGGCATGAACGGTGCCGACGCCTTCGGCCCCGTCTCGGTCTACCTCTGGATGCTCCTCACCATCGGCCTCGGGATCCCCGTGCTGATGGCGGTCACGACGCTTCTCGCGGTCGGCGCGCACTGGGGTGGCGCTGCGCGACTCATGGGCGCGCTCGCCGCGGGCATGGCCGCCTTCGCCGCGGTCACGACCCTCGGCTCCCTGTGGATCCAGCGCGACCTCGTCGACACGACCCGGGTCCCCGGCATCGGCGGCGTCGTGGCCGTGTCGTTCGCGGCCCTCCTCCTCGTGGGCGCCGCGGCCTGGGCCGTGCAGCCCCGGGTGCGCCCCGAAGCGGGTCGGACGCTGCAGGCGCGGCACGTGATCGACATCGCGCAGGGGGAACGGGTGGTCTGGGTGGCGACGACCTCGATGCCGCGCGGGGCGCTCCTCTTCCTGATCGTCGTCCTGCTCGGCCTGGTCGCGCTCGCGGGCTACATGCTCGGCACCGGCGTCGCCGGCGGCGGGATCGTCGCGGTGGTGGTGGTGCTCGTCGCCCTCGCCCTCGCAGCCACCGCATCGTTCCGAGTCACGATCACCCCGGAGGGCTTCGCGGCCCGCGGACGCCTCGGATGGCCGCGCATCCGCATCCCGCTCGACCAGATCGTCTCGGCGCGCGCGGTCGACATCTCCCCGTTCGGCGAGTTCGGCGGCTGGGGCTGGCGCATCGCGGTGGACGGACGCTCCGGGATCGTCATGCGACGCGGGTCCGCGATCGAGGTGTCGCGCCGCGATCGACGGCCGTTCCTCGTCACGATCGACGGTGCAGAGGAGGGGGCCGCCCTCCTGCAGGCGTACGTCGACCGCGGACAGGCGCCGTCAGGATCGGCTTCCGGCACCGGGGAGGTGACGGCGTGACCTCTCGGACGACGCGTGCGGAGAGTGTGCACTGGCCCGCCGTCGCGGCCTTCGTCCTGATCGCCTGCGCTCTCGCCTGGGTGGTCGTGCTGCCGCTGTGGTTGGGGCGGGGCCTCGCCGAGCCGATCTCCACGGTGCTCCTGCCGGTGATGATGTTCACCCCGGCGATCGCGACGCTCGTCGTGACGTTCGTGATGAAGGTCCCCGGGCCCGGGAGGCGCGCGCGCTTCCTCGGGCTGTGGCCGCTGCGTCCGGCCAAGCGCGTGGTGTGGCTGATGGTCGCGGGCTGGCTGGTGCCGCCGCTGCTGGTCGCCCTCAGCATCCTGCTGTCCGCCGCCCTCGGTTTCGTGCAGCTGGACCTGACCTTCTCGGCGTTCGCGTCTCAGCTCGACGGCGCCCTTCCCGACGGGGTCCCGGTGCCGCCTGTCGGCGCCGTGGTGCTGGCCCAGCTGGCCCTGCTCCCGGTGGGTGCGCTGTTCAACAGCGTCTTCGCCTTCGGAGAGGAGATCGGCTGGCGCGGCTGGCTTCTTCCGGCGCTGCGCCCGCTGGGCACCTGGCCGGCGCTCGTGCTGAGCGGTGTGATCTGGGGGCTGTGGCACAGTCCGGTCATCCTGCTCGGCTACAACTTCGGGCGGACGGACATCACGGGCGTGCTCTTCATGATCGGCGGATGCGTCGCCTGGGGTGTGCTGCTCGGCTGGCTGCGCCTGCGCTCGGCGTCGGTCTGGCCCGCGGTGATCGCGCACGGATCGCTCAATGCCGCAGGCGGCCTCATCGTGCTGTTCGCCGCCGCGCAGCCCGACCTGGCTCTGGCCGGACCGCTGGGCGTCGCCGCCTGGATCGTGCTCGCCGTCGTCGCGGCGGTGCTGGTGCTGACGGGACAGTTCCGCCCGCAGCCCGCCCTCGCCGATACCGCATCGCCGGCGCCGGCGCCGCGCCCTTGACGGCGCGCGGCGCCGGCGGTTGGCTGAGGGCATGGAACCCACCCCCGCCGCCTGGTCGCACGCCGACGACTTCCTCGAAGACATGCTCGTCGGAGACGACGACGCCCTCGCCGCGGCGCTCGACGCGCAGCGCGCCGCCGGTCTCCCCGAGATCGAGGTCGCACCCGTGGCCGGGAAGCTGCTGAACCTGCTGGTGCGCATCAGCGGCGCGCGGCGGGTCCTCGAGATCGGCACGCTGGGCGGCTACTCCACCATCTGGATGGCGCGCGCGGTCGGCCCGGAGGGTCGCGTCGTGACGATCGAGGCGGAGGCGGTGAACGCGGGGATCGCCAGGGCCAGCATCGACGCGGCTGGTGTGGGGGAGCGGGTCGACATCCGTGTCGGCCGAGGCGCGGACGTGCTGCCCACTCTCGTCGGCGGTTTCGACCTGGTGTTCATCGACGCCGACAAGGAGTCGAACACGATCTACCTCGACTGGGCCGCGAAGCTCGGCCACCCGGGGACGGTGATCGTGCTGGACAACGTCGGTCGCGAAGGGGAGATCGTCGACGAGCACACGACCGACCCGAAGGTGATCGGCACGCGCGAGGGGCTGCGGATGCTGGGGGAGGACCCGCGGTTCGACGCCACCGCCCTGCAGACCGTCGGGGCGAAGGGATGGGACGGCTTCGCGCTCGCCGTCGTGGTCGAGGCGGCCGGGCTAGACTGAGCGCGGATCGACGACGCTCCACACCACGTTTTCCCCCTGAGCAAGGAGCACATCAGTGGCACTGATCGAGGCTGTAGGCGCACGCGAGATTCTCGACTCGCGCGGAAACCCGACCGTCGAGGTGGAGGTGCTCCTCGACGACGGCATCGTGCAGCGCGCGGCCGTCCCGTCCGGGGCGTCCACCGGTGCGTTCGAGGCGTACGAGCTCCGCGACGGCGACAAGAGCCGCTACGGGGGCAAGGGCGTGCTGAAGGCCGTCGAGGCCGTCATCGACGAGCTCGGCCCGGCGCTGGAAGGCGTGGAGGCGAGCGAGCAGCGCATCGTCGACGAGATCCTCATCGACGTCGACGGCACCGAGAACAAGAAGCGCGTGGGCGCCAACGCCATCCTCGGCGTGAGCCTCGCGGTCGCCAAGGCCGCCGCCGACTCCGCCGACCTGCCGCTGTTCCGCTACCTGGGCGGCCCGAACGCGCACGTCCTGCCCGTTCCGCTGTTCAACGTCATCAACGGCGGCGAGCACGCCGACAACGGCATCGACATGCAGGAGTTCTTCCTCGCCCCGATCGGTGCGGAGACGTACTCCGAGGCGTTGCGCTGGGGTGTCGAGACCTACCACGTGCTGCGCGCCGAGCTGAAGGCAGCGGGCTACGCGACCGGCCTCGGCGACGAGGGCGGCTTCGCCCCCGACCTGCCCAGCAACCGCGAAGGTCTGGACTTCCTGGTCAAGGCGATCGAGAAGGCCGGCTTCACGCCCGGCACCGACATCGCGCTCGGCCTCGACGTCGCCGCCACCGAGTTCTTCAAGGACGGCGTCTACCGTCTCGACAACAAGGACTGGGACGCCGCCGCGCTGACCGAGTACTACGTCGGACTGGTCAACGACTTCCCGATCGTCACGATCGAGGACGCCCTCGCCGAGGACGACTGGGACAACTGGAAGCACCTCACCGACGCGCTCGGCACCAAGGTGCAGCTCGTCGGAGACGACCTGTTCGTCACCAACCCGCAGCGTCTGGCCGACGGCATCAAGCGCGGCGTCGCGAACTCGCTGCTGGTGAAGGTGAACCAGATCGGCACGCTCACCGAGACGTTCGACGCGGTCAGCCTGGCCCAGCGCTCCGGCTACACCGCGATGCTCTCGCACCGTTCCGGCGAGACCGAGGACACCACGATCGCCGACCTGGTCGTCGCGACCAACGCCGGACAGATCAAGGCCGGCGCGCCCGCTCGCAGCGAGCGCGTCGCGAAGTACAACCAGCTGCTGCGCATCGAGGAGGAGCTCGGCGACGCCGCGGTCTTCGCCGGGCGCTCGGCGTTCCCGCGCTACCAGGCCTGAGCGCAGCCGAGAAGACGAAGCACGCCGCCGTCCGGGCGGTGAGATCCGCCGCGGAAGCGGCATGACGAAGGAGGGGCCGTGGCACGACGACCGGCTCCTCCTTCGCCGTCTCCCGCGGCGAAGGGCTCCGGCCCTGCGGGGCGGACGTCGACGCGAGCGACTTCTCCGGCCCGAGGGCGCGGGGCAGCGCCGCGTGTCGATGTGCGGGAGTGGACCGCCGGCATCCGGCTGTCCGCCTTCTCGGTCATCATGCTCTCGCTCGTGGTGCTCGGTGCCTGGGTGCTCGTGCCGACGCTGGGCACCTACATCGATCAGCGTCAGAAGATCGCGGCGCTCGAAGCCTCGGTGCAGGTCAGCCAGGACCAGATCGCCGCTCTCGAGGCAGAGCGCGAACGCTGGAACGATCCGGCGTACATCACCACGCAGGCCCGCGAGCGCCTGTACTACGTCAAGCCCGGCGAGGTGGTCTACCTGGTCGACAACGACCTCGACCCGTCGGCGCTGCCCCGCGAGCAGGAGCCCGTGAGCGACACGCTCGAGGAGAAGCCCTCGGACTGGATGCCCCAGCTGCTGCGCACACTCGTCTCGACGGGTCTCAGCGACACCGCTGCCGCCACCCGCTGAGGGGCGCGTCGAGCATCCTCTCGGTCGGCTCCCCTACGCTGGAGGGGTGACCACGCCCCCGTTCCCCGCGCCCACGCCCGCCGAGCTCGCCGTCGTCTCGGCCCAGCTCGGCCGCCCCGCCCGCGGAGTGGTGGGGATCGCCGCCCGATGCGCCTGCGGCAACCCGACCGTGGTCGCCACGACGCCGCGCCTTCCGGACGGCACCCCGTTCCCGACCTTCTACTACCTGACCCACCCGGCCGCGACCGCGGCGATGTCGACGCTCGAGGCCACGCAGGTGATGCCAGAGCTGGCCGCCCTGCTCGCCGAGGACGAGGACACGGCCGAGGCCTACCTCGCCGCCCACCGGGCCTACCTGGCCGACCGTGCGCAGTTCGGGGAGGTCGCCGAGATCGACGGCATCTCCGCCGGCGGAATGCCGACGCGCGTGAAGTGCCTGCATGCCCTCGCCGGTCACGCGCTCGCGGCCGGTCCCGGCGTCAACCCGATCGGCGACGCGGCTCTCGCCCGCTCCGCCTGGTCCCCTTCGGTCTGCCGCTGCGAGGACCCCGGCGCCGCTCTCCGCGCCGAGGCGGCTGCTCCGGCATGACCGCGCGCCGCACGCTGCGCAGCGCCGCCGCCCTCGCGGTGGTCGCGGCATCCGTGCTGCTCCTCGGAGCCACCCCGACCCCCACACCGCCTCCGGTGCCCGACGACCCCAGCGACCCGGTGCGGGCGTCGGAGTACTGGCTCGACGGGGCGCGGATCCGCGAGGCGTGGCAGACGACCCGCGGCGAAGGGGTGACGATCGCCGTGATCGACACCGGCATCGGCAAGGTCCCGCAGACCTTCGGGGACGCGGTGGTCGGCGGTACCGACGTCTCGGGCGCGGGAAGTGCGGACGGCCGCACGCCGCTCGGCGCCGTCGACGGCGACCACGGATCCTGGGTCGCCTCGCTCGCGGCGGGCCGTGGTGCTCCCGACGGGACCGGCATGATCGGCGTGGCGCCCGAGGCCAATCTGCTGTCGATCTCGGTGGGCTTCGGCGCCGCCGCCGCCGTGCCGTTCACCGAGCAGGTCGCGAAGGGCATGCGCTGGGCGGTCGACCACGGCGCCGACATCATCAACCTCTCGTTCACGACCAACACGCTGGACTGGGACGAGAGCTGGGACGACGCGTTCCTCTACGCGTTCGAGCACGACGTCGTGGTCGTGGTCGCCGCCGGCAACCGGGGCAGCGGCACCAACATCATCGGGGCACCGGCCACGATCCCCGGCGTGCTGACGGTCGGCGGCGTCGACCAGACCGGAACCGCGAGCGTCGAGGCGTCGACGCAGGGCATCACGATCGGCATCTCCGCGCCGAGCGAGGGGCTGCTCGGTGTCTCGGCCGACGGCGAGGTGGTCCGCTGGCGCGGGACCAGCGGCGCTGCGCCGATCGTCGCGGGCATCGCGGCGCTCATCCGCTCGGCGCATCCCGACATCGCCGCGATCGACGTCATCAACCGCATCATCAAGACCGCCATGCCCGTCCCGGACGCGACCAGGCCGCAGGACCCGCTGTACGGGTACGGCCTGGTCGACGCCGAAGCGGCCATCTCGGCCAGCATCCCCACGGTCACCGAGAACCCGATGGGCGATCTGGCCGAATGGATCCGCGTGTACCGCCGCGCGGAGACCGAGCCGCAGCCGGAACCGACCGTGACTCCGGTCGCGATCCCTCCTCTTCCGGCCGCCGACGCGCCCACCGAACCCGGTTCACCGTTGCTTCCCAGCCCGGATTCGCTGCGCTACGGTACCCTGCCGCTCATCGCGCTCACGGTCCCTGGTATCCTGATAGCGCTTGGCGTCACCGCAGCTGCCCGGCGCATCCGATCGGCGCGCGTTCCCGTACGCCAAATTCCCGACTCCGAGGAGTAGTTCTTCTGTGCCTCAGAACAGCACTGTGCCCAAGATCCTGATCGTCGGCGGAGGGTACGCGGGTTTCTACACCGCGTGGAAGCTCGAGAAGCACCTGCGCAAGGGTGAGGCCGATGTGACCATGGTCGACCCGCTGCCGTACATGACGTACCAGCCGTTCCTGCCCGAGGTCGCCGCCGGTTCGATCGAGGCGCGCCACTCCGTGGTCGCGCACCGCCGTCACCTCAAGCGCACGAACGTGGTCACGGCCAAGGTCACGAACATCAACCACGCGCAGAAGGTCGCCACGATCACGCCGCCCGTGGGCACGCCCTACGAGTTCGCGTACGACCAGATCGTCGTGACCGCGGGTGCCGTCTCCCGCACGTTCCCGATCCCCGGCATCGCCGACAACGCGATCGGGCTCAAGACGATCGAAGAGGCCGTCGCCATCCGCGACAAGGTCATGTCGAACTTCGACAAGGCCGCCTCGCTCCCCGCCGGTCCCGAGCGTGACCGTCTACTGACCGTCGTCGTGGTCGGCGGTGGCTTCGCCGGCATCGAGGTGTTCGCCGAGCTGCGCTCGCTCGCCTCCTCGCTCGTGGGCAAGTACCCCCAGCTGCGCTTCGAGGACACGCACTTCCACCTGATCGAGGCGATGGGCCGCATCATGCCCGAGGTCTCGCTGGAGACCAGCAAGTGGGTCATGAAGGACCTCGGCAAGCGGGGCGCGTTCATCCACCTCGACACCCAGGTCACGGGAGCCGTCGACGGCAACGTCGAGCTCTCCACCGGCGAGGTCATCCCGACGGATGTCATCGTCTGGACCGCCGGCGTCATGGCCAACCCGACCGTCGTGCGCGGCGGCGACCTCCCGGTCGAGGAGCGCGGTCGCATCCAGACCCGCGCCGACCTGCGCGTCGGCACGCCCGAGGCGTTCGTCGAGGGCGCCTGGGCCGCCGGTGACGTGTCCGCCGTCCCCGACCTGTCCGGCGGCGGTGTCGGCGGTTTCTGCGTGCCGAACGCCCAGCACGCGGTCCGCCAGGCGAAGCTCCTCGCGAAGAACCTCGTGGGCGTGCTCCGGGGCGAGAAGCCCAAGGACTACTTCCACAAGAACCTCGGCGCTGTCGCGGGTCTCGGCCTCTACAACGGTGTCTTCCAGTCCGGCAAGATCGCCCTGAAGGGCTTCATCGCCTGGCTCGCGCACCGCGGCTACCACGGCCTCGCGATGCCGACGTGGGAGCGCAAGTGGCGCGTGCTGTGGGGCTGGTGGAACAACCTGTGGCTCGGCCGCGACCTCGTCAACCTCGAGACCGTGCAGAACCCGCGCTACGTCTTCGAGGAGTTCGCCGCACGTCCGCGTCCGGCCGCTCCCGCTGCTCCGACCGCAGATGCACCGGCGGCGAAGACCGAGCCTGCGAAGAAGCCCGCGGCGAAGAAGGCATCCGCGAAGCCGGCCGACCAGCCTGTCGAGGCTGCGGCGAAGTAACAGCTCTCCGTACCACCTGGATCGGCCCCGACGCGTCCGCGTCGGGGCCGATCCTCGTCTGCGGGTACGTCTCGGAGGCGATGCACAGGTGCGGACGGTAGCTTCGGTCGGACAAGGGGAGTACTCCCGTCTGCAGCGTCGTCGTCATTACGAGCATGAGGTCATGCTCCGGCCCGCTGGCCCGCGAGGGTGGAGGAGACCTTGGCACCCGCACTGCGGGCTGCCGAGCGCCCCTGCCGTCCCTGCGACGTCGTGGAACCGGTGGCCCGCCCCACGAAAGGGACCACCCATGGGCAAGCTCTCCCGTCTGATCGGCCTCGCCTCCGAAGCGCTCGACAAGGGCGCCGGCACCGGGCGGAGCGGCGCCGCACCGGCTCCCCGGTCAGCTGACCCCTACGCGCCGCCGCCCGCCGGTGCGTCGCGGGCCCCGCAGGCGCCGTCCGAGGCAGATCGCGCCGCGATCGCCCGCTACGACTACCTCCTGCAGACGGCTGATCCGCAGCGGATCGAGCAGATCCACCGCGAGGCGTTCGCGCGGCTGAGCCCGGCGCAGCGGAGCCTCGTCGAGGCGCGCATGCGCGAAGAGCTCCCATCGTACGAGCGTCCGCGCTCGTCCTCTCCCGACGACCTGGCCCGCGCCGCAGGGCGCGCCGAGGCGATGACGCCGGGGCGGATGCGCGGCTTGCTCTCCCGCGTGCGCGGTGCGGGTGTCGGAGGTGCAGCCGTCGCCGCCGGCGGTGCCGCGGTCGGCATCCTCGGTGTCGTCGCCGGAGGCGCGGTGCTCAGCACCGTGGCCGGTCCGATCCTCGAGCAGGCGGCCGGACTCGGAGTCGACTTCGGCGCGCTCGCGGAAGGCGTGGATATCGAGTCGCTCGCCGCGGGCGTGGACGTCGATGCTCTGTCCGGGGGAGCCGAAGACCTCGTCGGGTCCGCGGGTGAAGCGGTGTCCGGGCTCGGCGACGCGGCTTCCGGATGGGGAGACCGGCTCGGTGACCTCGGCGTCCCGGGCCTCGGCGATCTGTTCGGGCGCTGATCGGGCATGCTCGTCGTCACCGAGGCCGAGCACGGCTTCACGGGTCTGACCGGGTTCGCCGCCGACGTCCTCACGGCGCTCGGCGACATCGGAGTCGGGGTTCTCGTCTTCCTCGAGGTCCTCATCCCGCCGATCCCGAGCGAGGTGATCCTGCCGTTCGCGGGCTACCTGAGCCAGAGCGGCGAACTGCACCTGGGGTGGCTGATCTTCTGGAGCACTCTCGCGTCCTGGCTGGGCGCCCTCCTGCTCTACGGCCTGGGGGCGGCGATCGGCATGGACCGCGCGATCCGACTGCTCGCCGCGACCCGCCTGGTGAGCCGGACCGATCTGCAACGCGGCTCGGACTGGTTCGTGCGCAGCGGCGGATGGACCGTGCTGGTCGGCCGGATGGTGCCCGGTGTACGCAGTCTGATCTCGATCCCCGCCGGCGCGTCCCGGATGAACCTGGCCCTGTTCAGCGTCTACACCGTGATCGGCAGCGGGCTCTGGAACACCCTGCTCATCGGCGTCGGCGCAGCGCTCGGAACGCAGCATGAGCAGCTCGAGCACTACCTCGGATACCTCGACTACGTCGTCTATGCCGCGATCGCGATCGCCCTCATCGTGCTCGTCATCCGTCGGATGCGGGAGGCGGCGGGCGAGCGGCGGGCTGCCGCCGAGGACGGCGACGCGACGTCGACACCGGCGTGACGGCGGGGGTGCCCCCGCTGGGACTCGAACCCAGACTGAAGCGATTTTAAGTCGCCTGCCTCTGCCATTGGGCTACGGGGGCCGCGCGGCCAGCCTATCGTCGCGGTGGGCGTGCGACGCCGTGCCATCGGGGGTGATCCGCGGTGCCGTCAGGCCGTATGGTGGGGGAGTGCTCGACCTCATCGATGAACTGAGCCCCGCCTCCGGCGCCTCCGCGGTCGCGCCCGAGTGGGAGGATCCCGCCCGCTACTGGCCGCGCCTGTCGGCGGCCACCGGACATCTGCCGGCGCCCGTCGCCGTGATCGACCGGGAGGCTCTGCGGTACAACGCGATGGACCTGCTGGTGCGGGCCGGCGGCCTTCCGATCCGCGTGGCCTCGAAGTCGGTGCGGGTGCGCGCCGTGCTCGATGCCGTGCTGAAGCTCCCCGGATTCCGCGGCATCCTGGCCTTCACGCTCGAGGAGGCCCTCTGGCTCGCGGAGACGCACGACGACATCGTCCTCGGCTATCCGACGGTCGACCGTGCGGCCCTGGCGCGTCTCTTCGCCGACGAGCAGGCCGCTCGGCGCATCACGCTGATGATCGACGACCTCGCTCATCTCGACGTGATCGACAGCGTCGCCGGTCCCGGCACCCGCCCTCCGATCCGGGTCGCCATCGACGTCGACGCCTCGTGGCGTTCGCCGCTCCTCGGGCACATCGGTGTCCGGCGCTCGGCGCTGTTCTCGGCCGGAGAGGTCGCCGCTTTCGCGCGCAAGGTCGTCGCGCGGCCCGGCTTCGACCTGGTCGGGCTGCAGATGTACGACGCCCAGATCGCGGGGCAGGGCGATGCGGCCGGACCGGACGCCCCCGTGATCCGGATGGTCCAGGCCCGCTCCCGGAACGAGCTGCGCGAACGCCGAGCGGCGATCGTGGACGCGGTCCGCGGGATCGCTCCTTTCGAGTTCCTCAACGGAGGAGGGACCGGGTCGCTCGAGTTCACCGGGAGCGATGAGTCCCTCACCGAGGCGAGCGCGGGCAGCGGCCTCCTCGGCGGACACCTGTTCGACGGGTATCGGTCCTTCCGCCCTGCCCCCGCTTCCGCCTTCGCCTTCGATGTCGTCCGCCGCCCGGCCGTCGACATCGCCACCGTGCTCGGCGGGGGCTGGATCGCCTCCGGGCCTGCCGTGGCCTCGCGACAGCCGCGCCCGGTCTGGCCCGAGCGGCTGCACACCCTTCCGCGGGAAGCGGCCGGCGAGGTGCAGACGCCGCTGCAGGGCCCCACGGCCGCTGCGCTCGGGGTGGGCGACCGGGTCTGGTTCCGGCATGCCAAGAGCGGCGAACCGGCCGAACGCATCGACCGGTACCACCTGGTCTCGGGAGACGAGGTCGTCGACGAGCTGCCGACCTACCGTGGCGAGGGGAAGGCGTTCCTGTGACGCGGATCGGCGGCACCTGGCAGAACTGGGGCCGGTCGGCGTCGGTGCGGCCCGTGCGAGTGGAACGTCCGCGGACCCCGGAGGGTGTTCAGCGCGCGGTGATCGCCGCGGTCAAGCACGGACTCCCGGTGAAGGCGGTCGGCGCTGGGCACAGCTTCACCGGGATCGCCGTGGCCCCGGGCGTCCTCCTCGAGCTGGACGACATGCAGGGGCTCATCTCGGCCGACGTCGGCACCGGACGAGTGACGCTTCTGGCGGGAACCCGACTGCATCGCATCCCCGGCCTCCTCGCACCGTACGGTCTCGCGATGGAGAACCTCGGCGACATCGACCGGCAGTCCATCGCCGGTGCCATCTCGACGGGCACGCACGGCACGGGCGCCGGGTTCGGCGGCCTGGCGACGCAGGTCGTCGGCGTCACCCTGGTCACGGCATCCGGAGAGTTCCGGCGGATCGACGAGGAGCACGACGCCGATCTGCTCCCGGCCGTCGCTCTCGGCCTCGGCGCGCTCGGCATCATCGTCGAAGTGACGCTGCAGTGCGTGCCGGCCTTCGTGATGCACGCGATCGACGAGCCGGTGCCGCTGGACGACGTCCTCGCCACGCTCGGTGAACGCGTCGCAGGCTCCGATCACTTCGAGTTCTACTGGTTCCCGCACACGGAGGTCGCGCTCACCAAGCGGCAGACGCGCCTGCCCGAATCGACCGTGCGCAGACCGCTCCCGGTCGTCGGGCGCTGGATCGACGAGACGCTGCTCTCCAACGGCGTCTACCGCGTGGTCTGCGCGGCGGGCCAGGTGGTTCCGGCCCTCACTCCGCCGTTCAGCCGGCTCGCGGTCAAGCTCACCGGCGACCGCGAGTACACGGAGCTGTCGCATCGCGTGCTCATCCAGAGCAGGACCGTGCGCTTCCGGGAGATGGAGTATGCGATCCCGGCCGAGAACGTGGTCCCGGCGTTCCAGGCGGTCCGCGCCCTCATCGCCCGACGCGGGTGGCGGATCGAGTTCCCGATCGAGGTGCGCTTCGCGGCAGCCGACGACCGCTGGCTCTCGACCGCCCACGGTCGCGCGAGCGCCTACATCGCGGTCCACCGGTACTGGCGCGCCGACCCGACAGAGTACTTCGGAGCGGTCGAGGAGATCATGGGCGAGCACGGTGGGCGTCCGCACTGGGGGAAGCTCCACACGCTGACGGCGGAGACGATGCGCGATCGCTATCCGCGGTTCGACGACTTCCTCGCGTTGCGTGACCGGATGGACCCGGACCGCCGTTTCGGGAACCGCTATCTCGAACGGGTCCTCGGCGCGTGAACCGGGTCTCCCGAGCCCGCGCATGCCCAGTCCACGTGCAGACTGCGCGTCTAGGATGAGAGAAACACGAGGAAGGGTGGGCCTCTGATGGAATGGCTCGTGCCGGTACTGATCGTTGTCGGAGTGATCCTGCTCGTCGGCATCTATCTGTGGGCCACGTACAACTCGCTGGTGCAGCTGAACGTCCGCGTCGATGAGGCGTGGAGCGGCATCACCGTGCAGCTGAAGCGACGAGCCGACCTCATCCCCAACCTCATCGAGACGGTGAAGGGATACGCCTCCCACGAGAAGGCTGTGTTCGAGAACGTCACCCGCGCCCGCGCCGAGACCCTGACCGCCTCGGGACCGGGCGAAGCGGGCATCGCGGAAGGACACCTGCAGCAGGCTCTGCGCAGTCTGTTCGCCGTCGCCGAGGCGTATCCGCAGTTGCAGGCCAGCACGAACTTCCTGCAGCTGCAGCAGGCCCTGGTCGACACCGAGGACAAGATCCAGGCGGCGCGCCGGTTCTACAACGGCGGCGTGCGCGAACTCAACACCAAGATCAAGGTGTTCCCGAACAACCTGTTCGCCAAGGGTCTCGGCTTCACCGAGCGCGAGTTCTTCGAGGTCGCCGACAGCAGCGCGATCTCCGAGCCGCCGCGCGTGCAGTTCTGACCGCACCGGCGCTCACCAGACCGAGAGCTCGATCCCGTCGGCGCTGAACGCGACGTCGCCGCGCACGCTCCAGGAATCCGTCCGGTACGTGGTCGTCCGCGGTGAGCCGTCCTGCCCGGTGCCGGTGATCGTCGCCACGAGGATCCCACCGTCGGCGACGAAGGCCGTCGGCGTCAGGGTCACCGTCGGTGACCGCTCGATGCGGTAGCGGATCTCGCTCACCTCGCGGAACTCCGTGCCCCACGGGATCCGGATCCCGCACCCCGCCGGCGCCGTGTCCGCGGGCTCCGTGCAGGTCGCGAGGTGCGCATCCAGCTGCTCCTGCGCGGCCGTCGTGGCCTCCGGGCGCAGTCGTGCGTCCACGGTCGCGGCGACGTTCTCGCCGGGCAGCACGCGCACCGTGCTCTCGCCGGCGAGCAGCCCGGTGGGCGCGGCGGCGACCGCGTAGGCGGCGGGCACGAGGGGGAAGGCGTCGCCGACGGCGGCGGACGCCGTCCCGACGGCGACGTGCGTGCCGATCGCCGAATCGGCAGCCACCGTGCCGAGCCCGGACTCGTCGACGACCCAGCGTCCATCGACGGACTCGAGCGTCAAGCGAGCCATGTGCTCCTCGCCCTCGAGGTGGAAGCCGATGTCGACCGATGCGGACGCGGGGGGCCCGCCATCGGCCCGGTGAGTGACCTCGGCGTCCTGGATCAGCGCGGTCGCGGCCGCGAAGGCCTCGAGGGCGGGTTCCGGCACGGCGGCCCCGGTCGCGGCCACCCTCTCCGGGTCGCCGGACTCCAGCGCGTGCAGGTAGGCGAGGGCCGCTTCCTCCGGAGTCGACGAGCGCGTCGAGGCCACCCAGAACCACACGCCGGCGATGAGCAGGGCGAGAGCGGCGGCGGCTCCCACGAGCCACCACCGTCGGGACGTCATGCCGTGACCTCGCGCGCATGCACATGGCGCCGCACCGCCGGTCCCGATGCCGATCCGGCCACCAGCGCATCATGCACCGCAGCGGTCGCATCGCCCCAGCCGGACACCGACACGTGCTCGAGGCCCTGCCAGGTGGCCGCGAGCGCCAGTTCCGCGGCGATCGCCTCCGCGTCGCCGGGTCGTGCCTGCGGCTCCCACCAGGCGGACTGCACCTGCAGCGTCGACGTCGGCCGGTCCGCCTTGAGATCGACCCGCGCGACGATGCGGTCTCCGACGAGAACGGGCAGCGAGTAGTAGCCGAAACGGCGCTTCTCCGCCGGGACGTAGATCTCGATGCGGTAGTCGAGGTCGAACGCGCGGAGCGCGCGATCCCGGAACCACACCACCGGATCGAAGGGCGTCAGCAGCGCGGCGGCGTCGACCCTGCGCGGCAGGACCGCGTCGTGGTGCCGCCAGGCGGGCAGAGGACGGCTCGCCCGCTCCCAGCCGCGCACCTGCACCGGCTCGAGCTCGCCGGTGTCGACGAGCTCTCCGATGGAGCGGACCACGGCCGCTCGGTCGCGGATCCGGTAGTAGTCGGCGAGATCCGACGACGTCGCGACGCCGCTCGAACGCGCAGCCCTTCGCGTCAGCTCCCGGATCGCGTCCTCCCGGGCGATCTCCTGCGAGCGGATGTCATGCGGAATGACGTGCTCCGCCAGAGCGTACGTGCGCTCGAATCCGCGCCGACCGCTGATCGCCACGTCGCCCGTGCGCCAGAGGTGTTCGAGCGCGAGCTTGACGTCGTCCCAATCCCACCACGTGCCGCGCTCGCGGGGAGCGTCGGCGCGGAGATCGACGGGGCGCAGCGGTCCACGGGTCCGCAGCTCGTCCTGGACCCACCGCATCGTACGCGCGTTGGTGCTCGCCCAGGAGTCCTCCGCGGCCCAGCGGCGACGGAAGTCCTCCATCCGGAAGCGCCAGAGCGGCCAGTCCGCGACCGGGATGAACGTCGCCTCGTGTGCGAGGTATTCGACGTAGTGCGTCGTGCGCGACAGGAAGACACGGTCCAGCAGCGCGGGCTCGTAGGCGCCGAGCCGGGAGAACAGGGGGAGGTAGTGCGAACGGGCGAAAACGTTCACGGAGTCGATCTGCAGCACGCCGAGACGATCCATGACGCGGTGCACATGCCGCGCCGAGACGGTCGTCGGACGCGCCCGGGTGAAGCCCTGTGCAGCCAGGGCGATGCGTCGTGCCTGGGCGGCGCTGAGGGTATCGGTCACGCCGCCAGCGTAGCTCCGGCCCCCGACATCCTGCGCGTGGGGAAAGGATGCGCGGAACGGCATACGGCTTGACCGTAGACTTGGGCGATGAACGAGGACCAGCGACCCCGGCTGCGCGACCTGTTCCGCCCGCGCCCGGTCTCCACCGACCGTACCGTGACGACCGAGGCCGATGAGGCGGTGCCCCTGCCTCTGCGCGTCACGGCGAGCTACGCCTGGCGATTGCTGATCATCGCGGCGGCGATCGGCGTCTTCATCTGGCTGGTCATGCTGCTGAAGCTGCTGGTCATCCCGCTCATGGTGGGCATCCTCATCACGGCCCTGCTCTGGCCTGCGTTCTCGTGGATGCTCCGACACGGCCTCCCGCGCTGGCTGGCGATCGCCATCTCGCTGATCGGCACCGCAGCCATCGTCACCGGTCTCATGTGGCTCGTCGTCTGGCAGGTGCGCGCCCAGCTCCCCGACGTGCAGCAGCGGACGACCGAGGCCTTCGACCAGTTCCAGGTCTGGTTGCACGAGGGACCGCTGAGCCTCTCCGACACCCAGATCGCGAACTACCTGCAGCAGGGCCTCGATTTCCTGAACGAGCAGGCGCAGGTGCTGTGGACCGGTGCTCTGGCGATCGGGACGACCGTCGGCCATGTCGCCACGGGTGCGCTGCTGTCGCTGTTCATCCTCATCTGCCTCCTCGCGGACGGCGCCGGCATCTGGCGCTGGACGCTGAAGGTCTTCCCGCGCAAGTCGCGTCCCGCCGTCGACGGTGCCGCCCGCAACGGCTGGACGACGATCGTGAACTACGCGCGGACGCAGCTGTTCGTTGCCACCATCGACGCGATCGGCATCGGACTCGGCGCCTTCCTGCTGCAGGTGCCGCTCGCCCTGCCGGTCGCCGTCCTGGTCTTCCTCGGCTCGTTCATCCCGATCGTGGGTGCGGTGGTCACGGGTGCCGTCGCGGTGTTCCTCGCCCTGGTCTACAACGGCCCGTGGATCGCGCTGTGGATGCTCGTGGTCGTCCTGGCCGTCCAGCAGATCGAGGGTCACATCCTGCAGCCGATCATGATGGGCTCGGCCGTGAAGGTGCATCCGCTCGCCGTCGTCCTCGTCGTCGCGGGCGGTGCGATGATCGCCGGCATCCCCGGCGCCCTCTTCGCCGTTCCGCTGGCCGCGTTCGTGAACGTCGCGGCGGTGACCATCAGCTCGGGCTCCTGGCGCACCGGCGTCGGTCCGAGTGGCGACCTGATCTGGAGCACAGTACCGCGTGAGCGGAGACGGAGGAATCGATGAGCGCAGTCCCCAGCCTGGCTGAGTTCGAAAGCGCAGCTCAGAGTCTGGCTGAGGTGATCTCGCACACGCCGACGCTGCCGTCGCGGGCCCTCTCCGACACCCTCGGTGCTCCGGTGCTGTTGAAGATGGAGAATCTCCAGCGCACCGGGTCGTTCAAGATCCGCGGTGCGGCCTACCGGCTGTCGCGGCTGAGCGCCGAGGAGCGCTCGCGCGGAGTGGTCGCGGCCTCTGCGGGCAACCATGCGCAGGGTGTCGCTCTCGCCGCCCAGGCCCTCGGCATCCCCGCCACGATCTTCATGCCCCTGGGCGTTCCCGTGCCGAAGCTGCTCGCCACGCGGGGCTACGGCGCGGAGGTCGTGCTGGAAGGGGAGACGGTCGCCACCTCGCTGCGCCTCGCCGCGGAGTTCTCGGAGCGCACCGGCGCCGTTCTCATCCACCCGTTCGACCACCGCGACATCGTGATCGGACAGGGAACGCTCGGACTCGAGCTGCTCGACGACGCGCCGGAGGTCGACACGGTCGTGCTCGGCATCGGCGGAGGCGGACTCATCGCTGGCGTCGCCGCCGCGGTGAAGGCCCGTGCGGCGGAACTCGGGCGCACGGTCCGCATCATCGGCGTGCAGGCGGAGAACGCCGCAGCCATGCCGCCGTCCCTCGCCGCGGGCGAGCCGGTCGACATCGTGACGCGGCCGACGATCGCCGACGGCATCCTGGTCGCGCGTCCTGGCGCCCTCCCGTTCGCGATCATCAAGGACCTCGTCGACGAGGTCGTCACGGTGTCGGACGATGACCTCGCCCGCGCCATCCTCGTGCTCCTGGAGCAGGCAAAGGTGGTCGTGGAACCGGCCGGAGCCGCGGGCGTCGCGGCGATCCTGGCCGGCAAGGTCTCCGGGACCGGGACGACGATGGCCGTGCTCTCCGGCGGCAACATCGACCCGCTCCTGCTGCAGCGCGTGGTCTCGCACGGGCTGGCGGCATCCGGCCGCTACCTGACGGTCCGCATCCCGTTGCCCGACCGCCCGGGCCAGCTGGCCCGCGTGTCGGAGCTGATCGCGGAGGCCGGCGCGAATGTGATCGAGGCGATGCACACCCGGCACGGCCACGGTCTGCAGATCAGCGAGGTGATCCTCGAGCTCAGCGTCGAGACCCGCGGTCCGGAGCATTCGGAGCTCACTCTCGACACCCTCCGCCGCGCCGGGTTCGAGCCGATGCTCGTCCCGGACTGACCGGACGCCTGTCCACACGACAGCGCCCCGACCTCCACCGGGAGGTCGGGGCGCTCGGCGTCGGGGGAGCGGTCAGCCCGTGTAGGTCTCGACCTTGACGATCTCGACGCTGATCGAGCGTCCGTTCGGCGCCTCGTAGGAGGACTTCTCGCCGACCTTGAGGCCGAGGATGGCCTGCCCGAGGGGGCTGGCCTCGCTGTAGACGTCGAGGTCGCTGCCGGCGGCGATCTCGCGGCTGCCGAGGAGGAACACCTCTTCGCCACCGGCGACGACGGCCGTGACGACGGTTCCGGGCTCGACGATGCCGCGGCTCGCGGGGGCCTCGCCGACCTTAGCGGTCTTCAGCAGCCCTTCCAGCGTGCGGATGCGGGCCTCCTGCTTGCCCTGCTCGTCCTTGGCGGCGTGGTAGCCGCCGTTCTCCTTGAGGTCGCCTTCTTCGCGGGCCGCCTCGATGCGCTTGGCGATCTCATCGCGACCGACGGTGGACAGGTGCTCCAGCTCGGCGACGAGTCGGTCATACGCTTCCTGAGTGAGGAAGGGTACCTGAGCATCGGTGGACATGACGAAGCTCCTTCTTTCGGGATCCTCCGGAATGCTGCGGGGGATATGCCAAGACGCCCCGGCACGGTGCCGGGGCGTCGTCTGTCTGGCTCGAGTCTAAGCGACCCAGCAGGTGTTCACCAAACCTGTCGTCGCCTCCGCGACCGTGGGCACAGTGACCGATCGAGCCTGGGAATGGCTGTCTCCTGCGGGGATCTCGACGATCTTCCACCCGACGACGCCGAACTCCTCGTCCAGGGCCTCCACGGCGCAGACGACGTCCTTGCCCTGCACGCCGGTGACCTGGAAGCTCACGTTCACCGAGTGCTCGTCGACCAGTTCGAAACCCAGATCGTCGGCGTCGACCGAGCCCATGGACTGGGCGACGGTCATCCAGCTGAACGCGCCGACCAGCAGCAGGGCGACGGCACCCGCGATGATCCACGGCAGTCGGCGGGGCCCGGTACGGCCGTAGCGTGCGTCGAGGTCTCGGGCGGTCGTCACAGGGGGCTCTTCCGGTCGTTAGGCTGGTGCTACCAGGTTATGCGACCTGCGTACGAAAGGCCGATTCATGCTCTCTCTGTCCGAGACCCCGATGCCGACGCCCAGCATGACAGTCGATCCGGTCTCCGTCACCCCGGGGTTCATCGGCTTCGCGGCGATCGTGATCGTCGTGCTCGCGGTGATCCTGCTGATCTGGGACATGAACCGTCGCATCCGGCGGGTGCGCTACCGCGAAGAGGTCCGCGAGGAGCTCGACGCGGAAGAGGCCGCGCTCGCCGCGGAACGGGAGGCGTCGGGACAGGAGCCTCCTTCGGCACGGCGCACGGACGCGTCGAGCGACACGGATCAGGACCCCGAGCCGCCCACGCGCTGAGCGTCGATCAGGGGGCGCCCAGCGAGGGCGACAGCGGTGCCAGGGCGATGAGCAGGCACGCGGTCCAGTGGCACAGGAACGCCAGCACCGTGCAGACATGGAAGATCTCGTGGAAGCCGAAGTGGCCGGGCCACGGGTTGGGCTTCTTCAGCGCGTAGACGATCGCGCCGCCCGTGTAGAGCAGTCCGCCCACGATCACCAGGACCATCATCGCGACGTTCGCATGCAGGAGGTCGACGAGATACATCACCGCGGCCCAGCCCAGGAGCAGATACAGGGCGACGTACAGCCAGCGCGGTGCATTTATCCAGAAGACGCGGAACAGGATGCCGAGCAGGGCCCCGCTCCACACCAGCGACAGCAGCAGCACGCCCTTCTCGGGTGGCAGCGCGAGGGTCGCGAGCGGCGTGTAGGTCCCGGCGATGAGCAGCAGGATGTTCGCGTGGTCGATGCGCTTCAGGACGACCTTGACCCGTGGGCTCCAGTCGAAGCGGTGGTAGAGCGCGGAGTTGCCGAAGAGGAGGAGCGACGTGGCCATGAACACGGCGGCGGCCCATTTGGCCGGCGCCCCCTGCGACACCACGATGAGAACGATGCCGGCGACGAGGGCGACGGGGAAGGTCGCGGCATGGATCCAGCCGCGCCAGGTCGGTCGGATCTCGACGGCCGCATCGACGTCCGCGGCTTCCATGAGGGGCAGTTTGGGGACGTCGGGGCCGGGCTGCTCGGGAGTGCTCACGTGCTCACTCTAAGCCGCTCACCGAGGCGCGAAGGGCAGATTTCCCCAGGATCCGCACACGATGTCTCTGCGGTCGGCACGGTAGCGTAGACAGGTGATTCCACGCGAGAGCCCGGTGCGGGGGCCGCTCTATCGGCTCTACACGAGTCGGCTGCGCCGCCACCTCGATCCGGCATCCGTCCCCCACCACGTGGCGATGATGATCGACGGCAATCGTCGATGGGCGCGGCAGCTCGGGTTCGACTCGGCGGCGGAGGGGCACAGGGCCGGCGCGGCCAAGATGCGGGAGTTCCTCGGCTGGTGCGACGAGCTCGGCGTGCGCGTCGTCTCGCTGTACCTGCTGTCGAGCGACAACCTGCGCAAGCGGGACTCGGCGGAGCTCGCCGACCTCATCGAGATCATCGCCGAGCTCGCCGAGGCCCTGTCGCAGGAGGAGAACTGGCGGGTCAAGCACGTCGGGCGTTCGGACATCCTCCCTCCCGAGCTCGCGCGCGTGCTGGCCGCCGCCGAGGAGCGCACGAAGGATCACACCGGACTGCACGTGAACCTCGCCGTCGGCTACGGCGGACGCAACGAGATCGTCGACGCCGTGCGCAGCATCATCACGAAGCACGAGGCCTCGGGCGGGACCATGGAGGACCTCGCCGCGCATCTCACCCCCGAGATGATCGGCGAGCACCTGTACACGGGAGGCCAGCCGGACCCCGACCTGGTGATCCGGACGAGCGGCGAGCAGCGACTCAGCGATTTCCTGCTCTGGCAGAGCGCCCACAGCGAGTTCTACTTCGTGGAGGCGCTCGGCCCCGACCTCCGTCAGGTCGACTTCCTCCGGGCGATCCGCGACTATGCGGACCGCGATCGACGCTTCGGCCGCTGACCGGGGAACGGCGCCGGTCGACGCGTGCAACAATGACGCAGTGAGCACCTTCCAGGACTACGTCGACACCTTCGACAACGAGTCCGGCTACCTGAACTGGGCGGCGTTCGGACCGCTGTCGCCCTCGGTCCGCGAAGAGGTCTTCGCCGATGCGGATCTGCTCGGCAGCGGCAGGCCCTCCTCGCTGTCGCTCGTCGCGGAACGCATCGGACAGGCCCAGGAGATCGTCGCCGAGCTGCTCGGCGGCGAGGCCGACGACGTGACGCTGCAGCCGTCGTCCACCCACGGGCTCATGCACGCCCTGTACGGGCTCAGCGGCGCGGTCATCGCGAGCACCGCGGAGTTCCCCAGCGTCAGCCTGACCGTCGAGCGTGCCGCCGCCGCGTCGGATCACCGGGTGACCCCGCGCTGGATCACACCGCACGACGGCCGCGTGACGCCCGATGCGCTGACCGAGGAGCTGGACGACGACGTCGTCGCGCTGGCCGTGAGCCATGTCGACTTCCGCACCGGCTACCGCGCCGACCTGGCGGCGCTCCGGGAGGCGATCGGCCCTGATCGCCTCCTCATCGTCGATGCGGTCCAGTCGTTCGGGATCGTCGACGTCGACTTCTCCGTCGCCGACGTGGTGGTCGGCCACGGCTACAAATGGCTCCGCGCCGGGCGAGGCAGCGCCTTCGCCTGGTTCGCTCCGCGGGCGAGGGAGCGCATCGCGCCGGTGCTGTCCGGCATCACCGGGACGACGGCGACGGGTCTGTTCGTCGATGAGCTCCCCGCGCCGGCGGCATCCGCACGCGCCTACACCGTGAGCCAGCCGGACACCCTCGCCGCCGGTCGGCTCGCGATCGGCGTGCGGGACGTCCGCGACGGCGGCGTCGCCGCGATCGAGGAGCGGCTCTCCGAGCACGTCGACACCGTGATCGAGATCGCCGACCGTCACGGCATCGAGGTGACGTCTCCCCGGGACCGCGCGCAGCGGGCCGGCATCGTCGCCCTCGCCCCTCAGGAGCCGGGGCGTCTCGCGGCCGCCCTGGCCAACGCCGGTCTGGTGGTGACCGCACGCGGCTCGTCGGTGCGGGTGGCTCCGCACGCGGGGACGGATGCGGAGACCCTGCTGCTGCTCGACGAGACGCTGCAGGCGTTCGGCAATGAGACGTTCATCAGCGCGTAACGAATCGCTGGCGTGTCGAATGCGGGTTAATCCCTCACGCGGTCGTACGTTCTAGGCATCGGGCAAGGCGCCCGTTCGAGTCGGCCTCAGGTTGACGGCTCGTGACCCCCTGGTCGACTCGTTCGAATAGCCGGGATTCCCCCGGGTCGGGAGTGGGTCGTGACCACACGTACAGCGCAGCAGGCCACCAGCACCGCGCAGCAGTCCACCCGTAAGACCACGCGTCGAGACGCGACCGCCGATCCGGATCAGGATCTGCGCACGTACGTCCTCGACACCTCGGTCCTGCTGAGTGACCCGCAGGCGTTCTTCCGATTCGCCGAGCACTCGGTCGTGCTGCCGGTCGTCGTGATCACGGAACTCGAGGGCAAGCGCCACGACCCGGAGATCGGCTACTTCGCGCGCCAGGCGCTGCGTCACCTGGACGACCTGCGCATCGAGCACGGACGCCTGGACTTCCCGGTCGAGGTCGGAGAGGGCGGCACCCTCCGGGTGGAGCTCGCGAACACCGACTCCTCGGTGCTCCCCGCCGGCATCCGGCTGAGCGACAACGACACCCGTATCCTCTCCGTCGCGATGCATCTCGCGCAGGACGGGCAGGACGTCACGATCGTGTCGAAGGATCTGCCGATGCGCGTCAAGGCCGCCTCTCTCGGCCTGCGTGCGGAGGAGTATCTCGCCGAGCAGGCCGTCGATTCCGGTTGGACGGGGATCTCGACGCTCGACCTCTCCGGAGATGACATCAGCGACCTGTACGAGAGCGAGGTCGGGATCAGCGAGGATGCGCGAGGGCTTCCGGTCAACACGGGCCTCATCATCCACTCCGAGCGCGGATCGGCGCTCGGCCGGGTGACCGGCGACGGCGAGTACCGGCTGGTGCGCGGCGATCGGGACATCTTCGGCATGCACGGTCGCTCCGCGGAGCAGCGCATCGCGATCGATCTGCTCCTGGATCAGGAGGTCGGCATCGTCTCCCTCGGCGGTCGCGCCGGAACCGGGAAGTCTGCTCTCGCCCTCTGCGCCGGGCTCGAGGCGGTCCTGGAGAGACAGCAGCAGAAGAAGATCATCGTGTTCCGACCGTTGTTCGCCGTCGGCGGGCAGGAGCTCGGATACCTGCCCGGCGATCAGGGCGAGAAGATGGGTCCGTGGGGGCAGGCGGTGTTCGACACCCTCGGCTCGGTGGTCTCCGGCAACGTGATGGAGGAGGTCGTCGAACGCGGCATCCTCGAGGTGCTCCCGCTCACCCACATCCGTGGGCGCTCGCTGCACGACGCGTTCGTCATCGTCGATGAGGCGCAGTCCCTCGAGCGGAACGTGCTCCTGACGGTGCTCAGCCGCATGGGTCAGAACTCGCGGGTGATCCTCACGCACGACGTCGGCCAGCGGGACAACCTCCGCGTCGGACGCCACGACGGCATCGCCAGCGTGATCGAGACCCTGAAGGGCCACGACCTGTTCGGACACGTGACCCTGATGCGGTCGGAGCGCTCCGCGATCGCCGCGCTCGTCACCGAGCTCCTGGAGGGCGGAGAGCTCAGCTGACGACGCGGGGGAGGAGAACGGCGGATGCTGCGGCATCCGCCGTTCTCTGTTTGTTCGACACTCGTCATTCAATTTCCTATAGGATATTGGCCACGGAGTCCGGAGGGCTCCGCGCAGACCCGAGGAGGAACGCGATGACGCGTCTGTTCAACGATCCGCTCCAGTTCGCCGACGAGATGACCGCGGGCTTCGCGGCTGCGGCGTCCCGGTGGGTGCAGTCGGCGCCGGGCGGCGTGGTGCGCGCCACCGAGGCCGATGAACCCACCGTGGCCGTCGTCGTCGGCGGGGGTTCGGGGCATTACCCGGCGTTCGGCGGGCTGGTCGGCACCGGACTCGCGCACGGAGCCGCGATGGGCAATCTCTTCGCCTCGCCGTCAGCGAATCAGGTGTACCAGATCGTCGGCGCCGTCGAGCGAGGTCGCGGCGTGCTGCTGAGCTACGGCAACTACGCCGGGGACGTGCTCCACTTCGATCAGGCGCAGGAGCGCTTGCGCGCGGAGGGGATCGACGTGCGCACCGTGGTCGTGACGGACGACATCTGGAGCGCGCCGAAGCACGAGGCCCACAAGCGGCGCGGCATCGCCGGAGACCTCGCGGTGTTCAAGGTCGCCGGGGCTGCGGCGGAGGCGGGCTACGACCTGGACGACGTCGAACGCGTCGCCCGTCACGCGAACGCACGCACCCGCTCCTTCGGCGTGGCCTTCACCGGGTGCACGCTGCCCGGCGCCGCAGAGCCGCTGTTCACCGTGCCGGAGGGGCGGATGGCCGTCGGGCTGGGCATCCACGGCGAACCCGGTATCGACGAGGTGGATGTGCCCACGGCCGACGGGCTCGCCGACCTGCTCGTCGACGCCCTGCTGGAGGAGCGCCCCGACGGGGCGGAATTCGCCGGCGCGCGCGTCGTGCCGCTGCTCAACGGCCTCGGCTCCGTCAAGTACGAGGAGCTCTTCGTCGTCTATCGGCGCGTGCACGAGGCCCTGGCATCGCGAGGGATCACCGTCGTGGAACCCGAGGTGGGCGAACTGTGCACCAGCTTCGACATGGCGGGTCTCTCGCTCACACTGCTCTGGCTCGATGAAGAACTCGAACAGCTGTGGGCTGCTCCCGCCGACGCGCCCGGGTACCGCAAGGGCACCGTCGAGGCGCGCCGGCGCGCCCCGTCCGTCACCGCCGAGGCGCCGGATGCGGACGTGCCGGCGGCGACCGCCGCATCCCGCGAGACGGCGCGGTTCCTCGCCACGGCCCTCGAAGCGGTCGCCGACGCCGTCGCCTCCGCCGCCGATGAGCTCGGCCGGATCGATCAGATCGCCGGAGACGGCGACCACGGGATCGGCATGGAGCGCGGCACCCGCGCCGCCGCCGACGCCGCTCGAGCGGCCGTCGACGCAGCTGCCGGGGCGCGGACCACCCTGCAGCGGGCAGGGGATGCCTGGAGCGACCGAGCAGGCGGCACCAGCGGCGCCATCTGGGGCGAGATGCTCCGTGCGCTCGGCCGGCAGCTCGGTGACGACGAGCGCGCCGACGGGGAGAGGGTCGCCGCGGGGATCGTCGCCGCGAGAGAAGCCGTCATGGCGTTCGGCAAGGCGCAGGTCGGGGACAAGACCATGGTCGACGCGATCGTGCCGTTCAGCGACCGCCTCGCGCACCTGGTGACCGACGGACGGCCGCTGCTCGACGCCTGGGGAGATGCCGCCGATGCGGCCCAGGCGGCCGCGGACGCGACCGCTTCTCTCACGGCCACTCTCGGCCGTGCGCGTGCGCACGGCGACAGGTCCCTCGGCACCCCTGATCCCGGGGCCGTGTCGTTCGCGCTCGTGTGCCGCACGGTGCACGGCGTCCTCGCTGCACAGAAGGAGAACTGATCGCATGGCATGGCGTCTGATCGTCGGAAGCGACAAGGCAGGATACGACTACAAGGAGATCATCAAGCGAGACCTCGAGGCGCATCCGCTCGTCGCGTCCGTGATAGATGTCGGCGTGGACGATGCCGCGGGGTCGACGTCCTACCCGAAGGTCGCCATCGAGGCGGCCGAACGGGTGGCGCGCGGGGAGGCCGACCGGGCGATCCTCCTCTGCGGCACGGGGCTCGGCGTCGCGATCGCCGCGAACAAGGTCCCCGGCATCCGTGCGGTCACGGCTCACGACTCGTTCTCCGTCGAGCGCTCGGTGCTCTCCAACGACGCGCACATCCTCTGCATGGGCCAGCGTGTGGTCGGCATCGAGCTGGCGCGCAGGCTCGCGGGGGAGTGGCTCGGCTACACCTTCGATCCGTCCAGTCATTCTCAGGCGAACGTCGCCGACATCTGCGCATACGAGGGCTGACGCGTGCTGATCGGCTCGAGCTTGAAGATGTACTTCGGGCGGGCACGCACGGTGGAGTGGACCCGGGCCGTCGCGGACATCTGCGCAGCCCATCCGGCTGTGCGCGAAGGCCTGGTCGAGCCGTTCGTCATCCCGAGCTTCGCGTCCATCGCGGAGGTGATGCCCATCGCGCGTGCTGCCGGCATGCTCGTCGGCGCACAGGACGTGCACTGGGCGGAGCCAGGGCCATACACCGGCGAGGTCTCCGCGGCGGAACTCGCCGAGCACGGCGTCAGCCTGGTGGAGATCGGGCACGCGGAACGGCGCGCGCACTTCGGCGAGACGGACGACACCGTCGCACGCAAGACCGCGGCCGTCGTGCGGCACGGACTGACGCCGCTCCTCTGCATCGGCGAGACGGTCGAGTCGGATCCGACACGGGCTGCCGAGGTGTGCACATCGCAGCTCGAGTCGTCGCTCGCTCGCGTCGACGGCTCCCTGGCGAACCGACTGGTCGTCGCCTACGAACCCGTGTGGGCCATCGGCAGGTCGGATCCGGCCGACGATGAGCACATCCGCCTGGTCACCCGTGCCATCAAGACTGCGCTCGTCGCGACCCCCTTCTCCGCTCAGGTCATCTACGGTGGGAGTGCGAGACCAGGTCTGCTGCCTCGCATCGGCGATGCGGTCGACGGTGTGTTCCTGGGTCGCTTCGCCCATGATCCGCTCGCTTTCGGCGGAATTCTTGATGAGGCGCTCGACATGGAGGAGATGCGATGACGGCACCGGTCCCGCGGCGGGTCACCGAGATGGAGCGGCGCAACCTGCGCGACCGTGTGTACGACCTGATCCTCGAGATGCTGCTCGACGGCGACGTGGAGCCGGGCGCGCGTCTGTCCATCGACACGCTCGCCCGCCAACTCGATGTCTCGCCCACCCCGGTGCGGGAGGCGATGGTGCAGCTCGAGCGCACCGAGCTCGTCACCCGTGAGGCCCTGCGGGGATATCGTGTCGCGCCGCCGCTCGGACCGGACCAGCTGGATGAGCTCTTCGCGGCACGCCTCATGCTCGAGGTCGAAGCCGCCAGGCTGGCGACCCCGCACGCCGCTGACCTGCTCGCGGACCTGCGCGCGGCGCATGATCGTCACCAGGACTGGGCGCAGCGCATCGCCGCCTCGATGCGCTCGGGGACCGCGAGCGTGCGGGACATGCAGGAGTACTTCGCAGCGGACGCCGACTTCCATGAGGTGATCCTGCGGGCGGCGGGGAACCGCTACATCATGAGCATGCATGCCGACCTCGGTGCCTTGACGCACCGTATGCGCCAGGCCGTCCTCCGGGGGGCGAACGACGTGGAAGAGGCGCATGCCGAGCATGCGGCGATCATCGACGCGTTCGATTCCGAAGACCCGGAAGCGCCGGCCGCCGCGATGCGGGCGCACATCGAGGGCGTGCGTGATCGATCCTGGCGCGAAGCCGACGGCGACCCCCTGCGCTGACCTGAAGAGCGCCGTCCGAACGCCGGCTGATCGTCTGGAAGCCTCGTTGCGAGCTCGACTGGGAGGCCACGGTTCGGCGCGCCCGTCGGGAGAGGATCGCGCGGAGAGCAACCGATATTCGTTGTGCGGCGATTGAATATTTCCTATAGGATTTACGAAGGCAGGCTCCGATGTCGATCGGAGCCCCGGACACGATGGAGTGAGATGCCTGCGTTCCCCGCAGCCGAATGGCCGATCGCCGCATGCTTGCACGGCGTACCCACCGTGCTCGCCGATGGCCGCACCCTGCACGACGCCGGGCCGGAGGCGTGGGAGGCGGCGTTCGCCCAGGTCGCCGCGGTCGACTTCTCGATGGCAGAGCTCGCCGACAGTCACATCCGTCCCGCCGACCTGAGCAGCGCGCACCGCGCCGAGCTCGTCGCGGTCGCCGCCGCGCGCGGCATCGCGATCCCCTCGGTGCATGTGCAGCGGCAGAGTGTGATCGAACCGGGGCGTGGCGAGCAGAACCTCGCGTACGCCCACCGCACGATCGATGCCGCGGCGGAGATGGGGATGAGCGTCTTCTCCACCGGACTGCACCGACCTCTCAGCGACGCGCAGCGCCGCGCGCTGTGGTTCTGGTCGGTCGAGGGCCCGCGCGACCCCGCCGACGACCCGGCGACGTGGGCGCTCGCCGTGACGCGGCTTCGCGAGCTCGGCAGGCACGCCGGCGAAGTGGGCCTCCGGGTCTCGCTCGAGATGTACGAGGACACCTATCTCGGGACAGCCGACTCCGCCGTCCGGCTGGTCGAGGAGATCGGGCTCGACAACGTCGGACTCAACCCGGACATCGGCAACCTCGTGCGCCTCCACCGGCCCATCGAAGACTGGCGCGAGGCGTACGCCAAGACGCTTCCCTACGCGAACTACTGGCATGTGAAGAACTACACGCGCGATGAGACGTTCGACCGCTCACGCGCCACCAGCGCTCCGTCGACGATGGCATCGGGCCTGATCGACTACCGCCACGTGATCCAGCAGGCGGTGGCCGTCGGCTTCGACGGCGTCATCCTGTGCGAGCACTACGGAGGAGACAGCCTGGGGATGTGCGCCGCGAACCAGCGATACATCCGCGACGTGCTCGCCGCCGGCGAGCGTGCCGCCGCCCCCGCATCCGCCGTACTGCCCGTGCCCTGACCCTCCCGAACGAAGGACAGCCATGACCTCTCACCCTCGCATCGCCCTGACCCTCGGCGACCCCGCCGGAGTCGGCCCCGAACTCGTCGCCCGGCAGCTCGCCGACCCCGCGTCCACCGCGGTCGCCGACATCCTGATCATCGGCGATGAGCAGGAACTCCTCGAGGCCATGGCCGACGCCGGCGTCGAGTTCGCCTGGACCAGGGAGCGGGGAACCGGCGTCCCGCAGCTGATCGACAACGGCGGGACGCGCCCGCCCGGCGGCTTCGTGCGGAAGCAGCCCACCCGCGAAGGGGGTCTCTGGGCGATGGCGAGCCTGCGCACCGCCCTGGAGCTGTCGAAGGCGGGTGACGTCGATGCGATCGTCTTCGCCCCGTTGAACAAGTCCTCGCTGCACCTGGCCGGGATGACCGAGAACGACGAGATGGCATGGTTCGAGACGGTGCTCGACGACGGCACCTCCGCCACCGAGCTGAACATCCTCCCGGAGTTGGTCACGGGTCGCGTCACCAGCCACTGCTCGATCTCCGAGGTCGCCGACCTGATCACCTACGACCTCATCGTGGAACGCGGCGAGCTGCTCGAGCGAGTGCTCCGGGCACGCGGCATCGACGAGCCGCGCATCGGCGTCTGCGCCCTCAACCCGCATGCCGGGGAGTCGGGGAAGTTCGGTCGCCACGAGATCGACCTCATAGCTCCGGCGATCGCCGAGCTGCAGCGGCGGGGAGTGGACGCGGCAGGCCCGTTCCCCAGCGACACCATCTTCCTCAAGGCGCGTGACGGCGGGTTCGACGGCGTCCTCACGATGTACCACGACCAGGGGCAGATCGCCGTGAAGCTGCTCGGCTTCGACCGCGGCGTCACGATGGCGGGCGGCCTCAGCGTGCCCGTCTGCACGCCGGCTCACGGGACCGCGTTCGACGTGGTCGGCACCCGGTCCGCGTCCACCGGGGCGTATGAGCATGCGTTCCGCACAGCCGTCGACGTCGGCGCGCAGGCACGCGCCGCCCGCGAGTCCGTCTGATCCCCCCATTCCTCCGTTCGAACCCGACAAAGAGACAAGGAAAGACAATGAAGTCACGTTTCGCAGCAATCGCCATCGGCGCCGTATCCGTCATGGCTCTCGCCGGCTGCTCCGCAACCGCGCAGGGTGACGGCGGCGGAGGAGGAGATGCGTTCGCGCCTCAGGACGTCCGCATGATCGTGCCGTTCGCCGCCGGTGGCGGCTCGGACGTCTCCGGTCGTGCCATCGCCAGCGGCCTCGAGGAGGCGACCGGCTCCACGGTCACGGTGGAGAACCGCGAGGGCGGATCCGGAGCCGTCGGGTACTCGCACTTCCTCGCGCAGCAGGGCAACGGCAACTACCTGCTCGCGGCGGAGACCGCGCTCCTCGCATTGCCGCTGACGACCGACGTGGGCTTCAGCTACGAGTCGTTCACGCCGATCATGAAGCTCGGCGACGACTACACGCTCGTGGTCGCTCCCGGCGACAGCCGGTTCGACACGTGCACCGACGTCGTCGACGCGGCGAAGAGCGATGGCGTCGTCGCCGCCGTGTCCGGCACCGTCAGCCTGGACGAGGTAGTGTTCACGCTCATCGAGAAGGACCAGGACATCACCTTCGACCGTGTCCCGTTCGAGGGCGGCAGCGAGGTCATCGCCGGTCTCCTCGGCGGTACCGTCGAGGTCGGCTCCCTGAACCCGAGCGAGGTGCTCGGCCAGCTCGAATCCGGTGATCTGAAGGCGCTCTGCGCGCTGTCCGAGGAACGCTACGAGTACGCGGAGCTCGCCGACATCCCCACGGCGAAGGAGCAGGGGATCGACGTCGCGTTCGCCCAGTTCCGCGGATTCATCGCCCCCGGCGGCATCAGCGAGGAGGCCAAGCAGTTCTGGATCGACGCCGCGAAGGAGTTCGCCGAGTCCGAGGCGTACACCGCCTACATCGAGGAGAACCTCATGCAGGCCAACGCCGCGTACGGCGACGAGTTCGCCGACTACCTCGCGGAGAACTCCGCTGCCCTCGAGGCGGTCGTCGGAAAGTGATCATGTCACCCCGGATCGCCAGGGTCGCCGCGAGCGGGGTCCTGGTCGTCGTGGGAGCCGTGGCCGCCCTCATCGGGTCGGGGTACGGCTTCACCACCGACAACGGTCAGATCGGCGCCGGCTTCATGCCGGTCGTCCTCGGCGTGGTCATGGCGGTGCTCGCCGTGGTCGACGTGGTCGCCACCCTGCGTCGACCCCCGGACGCGGACGCGGGCGCGGGCACGGAGCAGTCCGACATCGACGTGCTCGGCCGTTCGCAGCGCCAGCGGAACGGGATGCTGGCGCTCGTCGTCGGCCTCCTGTTCCTGGCGCTCCTGCTCGTCCCCGTCACCGGGCTGCTCATCGCGCTCGGGCTGCTCGTCGTCGCCATCGCGACGATCGTCGAGCGGCGCCATATCCTCGCTGCGCTCCTCGTGGGCGCCATCGCCATCGCCGTCGTGCACGTCGTCTTCGCCGTCCTGCTGAAGGTGCCGATGCCCACCGGCCTGATCGGACTCATCTGATGATCGAGAACATTCTTCTGGGCTTCCAGACCGCGCTCACGCTGGAGAACGTGCTCTGGTGCTTCGTCGGCGTGCTCCTCGGCACGGTCATCGGCCTGCTGCCCGGGCTCGGCTCCACGACCGGCGTCGCCGTGCTGCTGCCGGTCACCTTCACGCTCGAGCCGGTCACCGCGTTGATCATGCTCGCCGGCATCTACTACGGCGCCCAATACGGCGGCACGATCACCTCGGTGCTGATCTCCACGCCGGGCGAGGCGGCCAGCGTGGTCACGACGCTGGACGGCTACCAGATGGCGAAGAGAGGCCGTGCGGGTGCAGCGCTGGCGATCAGCGCCATCGGATCCTTCATCGCCGCGATCATCTCCCTCGCGCTGCTGATGGCACTCGCGCCTCCGCTCGCGGACCTCGCGTTGGAGTTCGGCCCCGTCGAGATGCTCGCGATCATGATCCTCGCGCTCGTGGTCGTCATCACCTTCCAGGGCAAGGACATGATCCGCGGTGCGCTGATGGCCGTCGCGGGGCTTCTCGTCGCGACGGTCGGCATCGCGCAGGGCACCAGCGAGGCGCGGTTCACGTTCGGGAACGTCAACCTGCTCTCCGGCATCCCCTTCGTCGAGGTGATGATCGGTCTCTTCGCGCTCGGCGAAGTGCTGCACCAGATCCGGATGGGCGCAGCCGCTCCCATCCGCGCCCGGTTCCAGGACATGCTGATCACACGCAAGGACGTCAAGGACTCGATGCCGGCGATCCTCCGCGGCTCGGGCATCGGCTTCCTGCTCGGCATCCTCCCCGGTGCCGGGTCGACTCTCGCATCGTTCATGGCCTACGGGGTGGAGCGCAAGGTCAGCCGCAATCGCGACAACTTCGGCCGGGGCGCGATCGAGGGCGTGGCGAGTCCGGAGAGCGCCAACAACGCGGCCGCGAACGCCAACTTCGTGCCGACCCTGGCACTCGGGATCCCCGGCGGGGCGACGACCGCGGTGCTCCTCGGCGCGTTCACGATCTTCGGACTGCAACCCGGACCGCTGCTGTTCGAGACCCAGCCCGCGCTCGTCTGGGGGCTGCTGGTGTCGTTCTTCATCGGCAACGTCCTGCTGCTCGTGCTGAACCTCCCGCTCGCGCCGGTGTTCGCGCAGATGCTGCGGATCCCGTACGGGTACCTCTATCCGATCATCCTGCTGACCTCGCTGATCGGCGCCTATTCGGTGAGCAACAACATGTTCAGCGTGTGGCTGGTGTTCGTGTTCGGACTGATCGGCTATCTGATGAAGGAGGTCGACCTGCCGATGGCGCCGTTCGTGCTGGGGCTCGTCCTCGGGCCTCTGCTGGAGAAGGCGCTGGTCCAGACCAGCGCCATCGGCAAGGGCAACCTGGGCGTGATGTTCGAGAGCCCGATCGCCGTCGCCGTGATCGCCCTGGCCATCGCGGCGATCGTCGTGCCGCGGGTTCTCGCGGCCTTGCGAGGTGCGCGACGCGACGCCCGCGTGTGACCGCACGAAAGACGGATGCCACGACCCCTCAGGGTCGTGGCATCCGTCTTCGCTGTGTGCGGGTCAGCCCGGGTGCGTCATGGACAGCAGGTCGAGCTTCTCGTCCAGCTGCTCCAGCGTCAGGTCGCCGCGCTCGACGTAGCCCAGGTCGATCACGGCGTCGCGCACCGTGATGCCCTTGGCGACCGCGTGCTTGGCGATCTTCGCCGCGGCCTCGTAGCCGATGAGCTTGTTCAGCGGCGTCACGATCGACGGGCTCATGCCCGCGAAGGCCGCGGCGCGCTCGACGTTCGCCTGCAGACCGTCGATGGTCTTGTCGGCGAGCACGCGCGAGGCGTTCGACAGCAGGCGGATCGACTCGAGCACCGCAGTGCCCATCACGGGGATGGCGACGTTGAGCTCGAAGGACCCGGACGCGCCGGCCCAGGCGACGGTCGCGTCGTTGCCGATCACGCGCGCGCAGACCATGAGCACGGCCTCGGGCACGACGGGGTTGACCTTGCCCGGCATGATCGAGGAGCCGGGCTGCAGGTCGGGGATGTGGAGCTCGCCGAGGCCCGTGTTGGGGCCAGAGCCCATCCAGCGCAGGTCGTTGTTGATCTTGGTCAGCGAGACCGCGATCGTGCGCAGCGCGCCGGAGGCCTCGACCAGTCCGTCGCGGTTGGCCTGCGCCTCGAAGTGGTCCTTGGCCTCGGTGATGGGCAGCTCGGTCTCGGCTGCGAGCAGCTCGATGACCTTCTGCGGGAAGCCCAGCGGCGTGTTGATGCCGGTGCCCGTCGCGGTGCCGCCCAGCGGGACCTCGGCCACCCGGGGGAGAGCCGACTGCACGCGCTCGATGCCCAGGCGGATCTGACGGGCGTAGCCGCCGAACTCCTGGCCGAGGGTCACGGGCGTCGCGTCCATGAGGTGCGTGCGACCGGACTTGACCGCGTCCTTCCACAGCTCGGCCTTCGCCTCGAGGGCGACGGCGAGGTGGTCGAGGGCCGGGATGAGCGTGTCGATGAGCGCCTGCGTGACGGCGATGTGCACCGAGGTGGGGAACACGTCGTTCGACGACTGCGAGGCGTTCACGTGGTCGTTGGGGTGCACAGCCGAGCCGAGGATGCGCGTGGCGAGGGTCGCGAGCACCTCGTTCATGTTCATGTTCGAGGAGGTGCCGGATCCGGTCTGGTAGGTGTCGACCGGGAACTCGCCGTCGTGCGCGCCGGAGGCGACCTGGTCGGCGGCCTGCGCGATGGCGTCGGCGATGGCGCCGTCGAGGGTGCCGAGCTCCTTGTTGGCCAGAGCCGCGGCCTTCTTGATCCGTGCCAGGGCGGCGATCTGCGTCGACTCCAGCCCCTTGCCCGAGATCGGGAAGTTCTCCACGGCGCGCTGCGTCTGCGCCCCGTAGAGCGCATTCACGGGCACCCGCACCTCACCCATGGTGTCGTGCTCGATGCGGTACTCGGTGTCGGTCATTCCGAACCCTCCTTGGTTGCGGGGACGGTCCCCTTGGTGTCGGCGTCTTCGTCGATCCCGACCGTGATGACGGGCACGGCGGCGCCCTCGGCCAGACGGTAGTTCGCTCCCACGATGCCGAGCCGGCCCTCGGCGACCGCGTTGCTGATGATCTCGGACGACTGCAGCAGGTCGTGCACGGTGTTGCGCAGGTGCTCGCGTCCGACCAGCTCGGAGTCGATCTCGGCGACGGTGGTTCCGCCGCTCTCGGCGAGCACCTTCCTCGCAGCGGGGACGATCGGCGCGATCAGCTTCCAGATGTGCGGCGGCAGGGGAGCGGCATCGATCGCGGTTCCGTCGATCGCCGCGCGGACGGCTCCGCACGAGTCGTGGGCGAGCACGACGATGAGGGGCACTTCGAGCACCGCGACCGCGTACTCCAGGCTCGCAACGATCGACTCGCCGATCACCTGTCCGGCGTTGCGGACGACGAACAGATCACCCAGGCCGAGGTCGAAGATGATCTCCGCGGCGAGGCGGGAGTCGGAGCAGCCGAACAGCGTCGCGACGGGATGCTGGGCGGCTTCGAGGTCCTTGCGGCGGAGCACGTCCTGGTTCGGATGCCGGGGCTCGTCCGCCACGAAGCGGCGGTTGCCCTCCTGCATCTGCGCCCAGGCCGCGGCGGGGGTGAGCGGGTGCGTCATGAGGCCTCCGAGATGGTGCGGATCTGCGGGATGAGGGACTCGGCGAGCTCGGCGGTCGAATCGGGGGACCGCGAGCCGTAGAGGAGGATGTAGTCGTCGCCGGCCTGCGTGCCGATCGCGTACGAGACGTTGGCGTTGGATTCGGCGCGGGCGGGTTCGAAGACGTCCCAGTCGCGCCCGCCGATCCGGACGGTGTCGGTGGGAGCGATGCCGTTGAGCCGCTGCGGTGCCCACGAGGCGTCGGCGTCGAACGCCTGGGCGACCTTGATGAAACCGCGCTCCTCGTCCGCCCGGGGGGCGAGCGTGACCTCCCAGACGACCGTGGCGCCGCTCTGCAGCTCCGCGTCGTTCGCACGCCAGAAGTCGCCGAGCTCCGGGATCAGGACCGGGCTCTGCAGGGAGGACTCGACTCCCTCCGCGATGGCCGCCACGTCGAGGGGAGCGCGCTCCACGGGTTCGCCTCGCGGGACGGCGAAGACGATGACGGCGACCACGGCGAGTGTGACCGCCAGGGCGGCGATGAGGTTGCGCACGGTCTGGCTCGACCGGTACGCCTTGCTGGAGGCGGCCTTGCGGGCCGCGGTCTCGTCGGGCGTCTCGGGGCGGCCGAGCTCCGCGATGATGGGCGGCTGCTTGCTCACAGCTGTGCCCCCGGGGTCTCCGAGTCCGAAGCCTCGGCCCGTGCGGCGTCGAGACGGCGCTTGGCCCCGAGCAGCCATTCCTCGCAGCGGGCGGCCAGAGCCTCGCCGCGTTCCCACAGCGCCAGCGAGTGCTCGAGGGTCGGAGAGCCCTGTTCGAGTTCGGCGACGACCTTCACGAGCTCGTCGCGGGCCGCCTCGAACGACAGCGTGTCCACGGGGATGTCGTTCACGGCGCTCACTCCTCCATCCTACGTCGTGCGCCGCGGCCCCTCGGCTCAGGCGCCTTCCGGGATCTCGCCCTCCGAGCGTGCCGCGAGCGAGCCCCTGTCGAGCGTGATCGTGAGGGAGCTCCCCGACGGCGCGGCTGCGGCATCGCGCAGGATCACCCCGCCGTCGAGGTGCGCGATGGCGTAGCCGCGCGCCAGCGTCGCGGCAGGGGAGAGCGCCCTGAGCGAGGCGCGGAGCTCTCCCGTGCGTCGTCCCGCGTCGTCGAGCTGCCGGTTCACCGCGTCTCTCCCGCGCGACAGCAGAAGCCAGGTCTCCTGTGCGCGGGCGTCGATGATCGGCGCGGGGGAGCGCAGCACCGGGCGTGAGCGGAGCTGCTCCAGCTGCGCGATGTCGTGCGAGATGCGTTGAGTGAGTCTCGTCGTCGCGCGGGACCGCAGCTGTGCGATGAGCGCACGCTGCTCGCCGACGTCGGGCACCACGCGCTTGGCGGCGTCCGTCGGCGTCGAGGCGCGCAGGTCGGCGACGTCGTCGAGCAGCGGATGATCGTTCTCGTGACCGATCGCGCTCACCACCGGGGTGGAGGCGGCGGCGACGGCGCGGAGGAGGCGTTCGTCGCTGAAGCCCAGGAGCGTCTGCGGATCTCCGCCGCCGCGCGCGATGACGATGACGTCGACCTCGGGGTCGGCGTCGAGCCGGGAGAGCGCGGCGAGTGTCTCGGGCACGCACCTGTCGCCCTGCACGGCGGCGTACGCGGTGCGGAAGCGCACCTGCGGCCAGCGCAGCTCGGCGTTGCGGTGCACGTCCTTCTCGGCATCCGACCGCTCGCCCGTGATCAGCCCGATCACGTGCGGCAGGAAGGGCAGCCGCTTCTTGCGGGACGGATCGAACAGTCCCTCCTGACGCAGCTGCACGCGCAGCTTCTCGAGGCGCTCGAGCTGGTCGCCGAGTCCGACGTGCTTCATGGCCGAGACCGTGAAGCTGAAGTCGCCCGACTTGACGAAGTAGTCCGCCTTCACCGCGGCCACCACGTGGTCGCCGATGCCGATGTCGGACGGGATCCGGCCGCGCACGCTCGACCAGACCCTGATCGAGATCTGCGCGTCGGAGCGGGTGTCCTTCAAGCGCGCGAACACGTTACCGGCGCGGACGTTCCAGGACGTGATCTCCCCCTCGACCCACACGGTGTTCCATCGGGCGATGAAGTCGCGGATGGTCGCGTTGAGTCGCGTGACCGAGGTCGGGGCCTGGGCGGTGGAGTCGCGGGGGGCCACCGAATCCGCCGGCGGCGTCTCTCCCGGTCCTGCCGTCGCTTCGAAGACTGTCATCGCTCCCGTTCCTGCCCTCGAGTCTCCCCGGCCCCGCACAGCTGCGCGGCGGTAGAATTCAAGGGTGACTTCGACTGCCGTTCATCTCCCCGTCCCTCGCCTTCCACGCGTGCGCGCGGCGGCCGGGCGGCTTCAGGATAACCCGGTGGCCGGACACAAGCGGGTTCTGCTCGCCGCTCCTCGCGGCTACTGCGCGGGTGTCGACCGCGCGGTCGTCGCCGTCGAGAAGGCGCTCGAGCGCTACGGCGCGCCGGTCTACGTGCGCAAGCAGATCGTGCACAACATCCACGTGGTGACCGAACTCGAGGCCAAGGGGGCGATCTTCGTCGAGGAGGTCGACGAGGTGCCGGGGGGTGCGCACGTCGTCTTCAGCGCGCACGGGGTGTCGCCGGCGGTGGTGAATGCGGCATCCGACCGCGGCCTCCATGCGATCGATGCGACCTGTCCGCTGGTGACCAAGGTGCACCGCGAGGCCGTGCGGTTCGCCCGCGACGACTTCGAGATCCTGCTCATCGGTCACGACGGACACGAGGAGGTCGAGGGCACGGCAGGCGAGGCGCCCGAGCACGTCACGGTCGTCAACTCCCCGGAGGAGGCGGACACCGTCGTCGTGAAGGACCCGAGCAAGGTCGTGTGGCTGTCGCAGACCACCCTCTCGGTCGACGAGACCATGGAGACCGTCAACCGGCTCCGGACCCGCTTCCCCGAGCTGCACAACCCGCCGTCCGACGACATCTGCTACGCGACGCAGAACCGTCAGGTCGCTATCAAGAAGGTCGCCGCGGGCGCCGACCTGGTCATCGTGGTCGGTTCCGCCAACTCCTCCAACAGCGTGCGCCTGGTCGAGGTGGCGCTCGAATACGGAGCGAAGGCCGCCTACCGTGTGGACTACGCCGAGGAGATCCGGCAGGAGTGGCTCGACGGCGTCGAGACGGTCGGCGTCACCAGCGGGGCGTCCGTGCCCGAGGTCCTCGTCCGCGAGGTGCTCGACGCGATCGGCGACGCCGGATACCGCGACGTGGAAGAGGTCAAGACGGCGGAGGAGGACCTCATGTTCTCGCTCCCCAAGGAGCTTCGTCAGGACGCTGCGGGTCAGCGCGACGCACGGGCGCTCGGCGGACGCACCTCCGGAGGAGGCGCGTAGCGTTGAGCGCCGCGGAAGCGGAGCCGACCCTCATCGGGTCCGTGCAGCGCGCACTGCGGCTGGTCGACATCGTCGCCAACTCTCCGCGGCCCCTTCCGCCCAAGATGCTCGCCGCGATCACCGGCCTGACTCCCGGCACCACCTACAACCTGGTGCGCACCCTCGTGCACGAGGGGTATCTCAGCTCCGAACCCGACGGCCTCGTGCTCGGCACGCGGTTCCCCGCGTTCCAGCAGCAGATCGACTCCCGCGGGGTCTTCCTCGCCCGAGTGCGGGCGGCACTGCGCGAGGTGACGGAAGACGTGGGAGCCACCGCCTACCTCTCCCGTTTCGCCGACGGCGAGATGCACCTGGTCGACATCGTCGACGCCGTCCGCAACCCGCGCATCGAGCTGTGGGTCGGACTGCAGTCCAGCGCCCACGCGACCGCGCTGGGGAAGCAGATCCTCGCCGACCTGCCGGACGAGGATCGACTCGACTACCTCTCCCGCCATCGACTGGAAGAGCTCACGCCGCGAACCATCAGCGACCGGACGACCCTGCTCACGCAGCTGGAGCACTCACCCGGCTGGGCCCTCGATCAGGAGGAGTACGCCATCGGCGCGACCTGCGTGGCCGTCCCCGTCAACGCCCCGGGGGTCACGGCGTCGCTCGCGATCTCACTCCCCGCAGACCGTGCCGTCGTCGATCGCGAGCTCGTCTCGAAACTGCAGCGGACCGCGCGTCGGCTCTCCCTGCAGCTCGGCGCCGATGCGCTGGACGACGGGGCGGAGTTCACTATCTGAAGGAAGACCCCTGGTGCCGCGGCAGGCGTTTTCCTATGATCGAGTGAGCAGCGGTAAACATGAACGCTGCTGATCGCCCGCAGCGTCCCCAGCGCCCGGCGATCATCTGGATGAGGAGCGTCCCCAGCGCACCGCATCCGCGGCCCCGAGAAGTCCCCACTTCTCCGGGGCCGCTATCGTGCCACCGCTCAGGCGGTCCCTCCGCTGTGAACCCGTCACGGGTCGAGCCGTTAGCATGGCGGGATGACCGATCAGCGGCCCCAGTACGGCGAACTCGCGACTCCCGAGGAGCAGCGACGCGCCGCCGGGCTGCCGCCGCTCAGCGAGATGGCTCCGCCGCCGCCGCCCGTGATGCCGGTGTCGTCCTCGGTCGCGGCCGCCGGTCCGAAGCGGGCTCATCCGGTGGACCGATTCGCCACGATCGGACTGCTCGCCTACGGCTTGGTGAACATCGTGATCACCGGCCTGTCGTACCTGGACCTGCCGCAGGTCATGAACCAGACCATGGACATCCTCGGCATCGAGGGGGAGTTCACGAACTTCGCGCAGGGGAGGGTCTGGGGCACGGTCGCCGCGATCGTCCTCGCCGTCGGCTGGGCGATCACTGCCGCGCTGTCGATCCGACGCCTGCGCAGCGGACGGCTCGCGTGGTGGGTGCCGATCGTGGGTGCGGTGGTGACGATGGGCGTTGTGACGGCCTGCATCGCCGTGCCGATGATGAACGATCCGGCGTTCGTCTCGTACCTGACCTCCGTCGCGAAGTAGCCTCGCCCCCGCCGCAACGGGTACCGCCCGCAGACGCGAAGATGCCCCGGCGGATCCGCCGGGGCATCTGTCATATCGTGGTGCGGTCAGCTCTTCGACTGGCCGTACGAACCCAGCTGGCGGGTCGACTCGACGACGCGGGCTGCCATCGCGGACTCGGCGACCTTGCCCCAGGCGCGCGGGTCGTACTGCTTCTTGTTGCCGACCTCGCCGTCGACCTTGAGCACGCCGTCGTAGTTCTTGAACATGTAGTCCGCGATCGCGCGCGTGTAGGCGTACTGCGTGTCGGTGTCGATGTTCATCTTGATGACGCCGTTCGCGACCGCGAGGGCGATCTCCTCGTCCGTCGAGCCGGAGCCGCCGTGGAAGACGAGGTCGAGCGGCTTGGCGCCGGTGTTGTACTTGGCGGCGACCTCGGCCTGGATCTCGCCGAGGAGCTCCGGACGCAGCTTCACGCCGCCCGGCTTGTAGACACCGTGCACGTTGCCGAACGTGAGGGCGGCGATGTAGCGGCCCTGCTCGCCGAGGCCCAGCGCCTGGACGGCCTGGTCGACGTCGGCGAAGGTCGTGTAGAGAGCCTCGTTCGACCCTTCGTGCTGCACGCCGTCCTCTTCGCCGCCGACGACGCCGATCTCCACCTCGAGGATGGCGTTGATCGCCTTCATCCGGGGGAGGAGCTCCTTGGCGATCTCGATGTTCTCCGCGAGCGGGACCGCCGAGCCGTCCCACATGTGCGACTGGAAGATCGGGTTGCGACCGGCCTTGACCTCTTCCTCCGAAGCGGCGATCAGCGGCTCGACGAAGCCCGCGAGGGCGTCCTTCGGGCAGTGGTCGGTGTGCAGGGCGACCGTGACGGGGTAGTTCTTGGCGACCTCGGTCGCGTACCGGGCGAAGGCGAGGGCGCCGGTGGCCCGGGCCTTGACGGTGTGGCCGGCGAAGTAGTCGGCGCCGCCGGTGGTGACCTGGATGATGCCGTCGGAGCCGGCCTCGGTCAGGCCCTGCAGCACGGCGTTGATGGTCTGCGAGCTCGAGACGTTGAACGCGGGGTACGCGAAGCCGCCGGCCTTCGCGCGGTCGAGCATGTCGGCGTACTGATCCGGGGTGGCGACGGGCATGAGAACTCCTGCGGTAGGTGAAGCCGGGACAGGTGCCACTCTATCGGGGAGCGTGCGGCGATGCGGCCCGGGGGATCCGCCGCGAGGCCCGCCCGTCCTGCTCCCGTGTTAAGAATCGCGGATCCTTCGCGCCCGTGTGCCCGAAAGGCCGCGGTCTTCGCGGGTGCGGTGGATAGGCTGGCCGCATGGTGAGTCTGACTGCTGATCTGAGCCCGCTTCGACCCGACCGCAACCTCGCGATGGAGTTGGTGCGCGCGACCGAGGCGGCCGCGATCCGAGCGGTGCCGTTCATCGGTCGAGGGGCGAAGGAGGCGGCGGACGGCGCTGCCGTCGACGCGATGCGCGCCTTCCTCGGCACGGTCGACTTCCAGGGGCGCGTCGTCATCGGCGAGGGCGAGAAGGACAACGCCCCGATGCTCTTCAACGGCGAGGTCGTCGGGACGGGACGCGGACCGCTCTGCGACATCGCGGTGGACCCCATCGACGGCACCTCTCTCACCGCGGCCGGTCGGCAGAACGCCCTGTCCGTCATCGCTGTGTCCGACCGCGGCACGATGCTCGATGCCTCGTCGGTGTTCTACATGGACAAGCTCGTCACCGGACCGGCCGGTGTCGGTGTGGTCGACATCCGCCTCCCCATCGGGGAGAACATCCGCAAGCTCGCAGGGGCGCTGGACAAGCCGGTCGACGAGATCGTGGTCTCGGTGCTCAATCGTCCGCGGCACGAGCAGCTGATCCAGGAGATCCGCGACGCGGGCGCTGGCACGCGTCTGATGAGCGACGGCGATGTGGCCGGCGGGATCAACGCCGCGCGCCACGATGCGCGCACCGACATGTGCGTCGGCGTCGGCGGCAGCCCGGAGGGCATCGTCACGGCGTGCGCGATCAAGGCGCTCGGCGGACACATCCAGGGCCGCCTCTGGCCGCGCGACGACGATGAGCGTCAGCGCGGGATCGACGCCGGTCTGGACATGGACAAGGTGTACGAGGCGGATGACCTCGTGCAGGGGAACAACACGATCTTCGTCGCCACGGGCGTGACCGACGGCCAGCTGGTCGCCGGTGTCCGCCGTGAGCGCGGCTACGTCTACACGGAGAGCGTCGTGCTCCGCGGTGCTTCGGGCACGCTGCGCCGCATCGCCTCGGAGCACCTCGTCTCGAAGTGGCTCTGAGCCGCCTCCCCGGGCGCCGGGAGAGCTGAGGAGCGACACGCGGCAGGAGCGTCCCCGGCGCCATCGTTACCGAGCCGGTATCGGGTCGGAACGGCACGATCCACGCTTCTCCGCGGCCCCGTGTCACAATTGTCACTGGGTTTGTCGCCGTCGACGGAGCCGCCAGGCACCGCAGGCACAGGAGGGCGAACAGATGACAACGCAGCACACGAGTGGCTCCAAGGCCGCGCCGACGAAGATCATCACGACCAACACCGGACGCATCCTCCGGGTGAGTGCGGATGCCGAATCGGTGGCCCCCAAGCCGCCCGTCACGGTTCAGCAGACTGCGGTCACGGACCCCGCGCGACGAGCCGACGTGCTCTTCCGCGTCCGTCGCGCCGAGGGGCACGAGATCAGCGCCTGGTGGATGATCGGCGCCTTCCTCGCCACGAGCGGCCTCGTCATCCTGCTGCTGAGCGGCGTTCCCGGCGCTGCCTGAACGAGGGGCGTTGTTTCCGGCCCACGCCGGAGAGACCCGCTCAGTCGCCGTCGAGGCGTATCCGCACCTCGCCCACATCCGCACGGAGTGATGCGGCGGTCGCAGCACTCCCAGCCTCCGTCGCGTCCTCGTGCCCAGGGGCATCGGGCGCTATCAGCTCGGGTGCGGTGAAGTGGCGCGTGGTCCCGGCAGCGGCGGGGGGAGCAGAGGACAGCGCCGAGGCGTCGACGCCGGGGAACTGTCGAGCTGTCACCAGCACGCGGGTCTCGAGAGAACCGGCGAAGCGGTTGTAACTGTCGACTGTGCGCTCGAGAGCCCTGCGGAGGTCGTCGGCGTGCCCGGCGAGAGTGCCCAGGCGGTCGTACAGCTGCGTGCCCAGTGCGAGCAGGGTGCGTGCCTCGGCGGATACCTCCTGCTGCGTCCAGGTGAAGGCCACCGTCTTGAGGACCGCCCACAGGTTGACGGGTGAGGCGAGCGCGACGCGGCGGCTGAACGCGTAGTCGAGGAGTGTCGGATCCTCGTCGATCGCTGCGGCGAGCAGCGACTCGCTCGGCAGGAAGCAGATCACGAACTCGGGGCTCGCATCGAGTCCCGCCCAGTACGCCTTCTTCGCCAGCGCGTCGACGTGCGCGCGGACCGCCTTCACATGGCGCTGCATGAGAGCACGGCGCTGCGGCTCGTGTGCGTCTCCCGCCGGCAGCGCGGACGCCTCGAGATAGGCATCGAGGGGGACCTTGGCATCGACGGCGATGGAGCTGCCGCCGGCGAGACGCACGACCATGTCGGGTCGGCCCTGACCGCGATCGGACGAGATGGTCGCCTGCAGATCGAAGTCGACGTGTCGCGTCAGCCCCGCGGCCTCGACGACACGGCGCAGCTGCGTCTCGCCCCACACACCGCGGGTCGCGGTCGAGCGCAGGGCCCCGGCCAGGGATTCGGTCGTCGCGCGGAGCGCTTCGTCGGACTCCTGGGCACGTCGCAGCTGCTCTTCCAGGGTGCCGAACTGCGCGTGGCGTTCGCGCTCGATCGCCGTGACCTTGTTCTGCATCTGCTGCAGACTCTCCCGCACGGGAGCGAGCGCGGTCAGGACGGCGTTCTGCTGCTGCACCCGCTGCGCTTCGGCACGCTGCTCGTTCCGCGCGTGCTCGACCGCATCGCGGTACAGGTCGTACTGGCGGTCGCGGTCGTCTCTGGCCGCGGAGAGCTCGGCCTGCAGGCGGGCGACATCGGCGGCACCGCGTCCGGCGCGCAGGAACCATCCCACGGCGACACCGGCGGCGAGGGCCAGCAGCACGAGAGCGATCGACAGAGCATCCATGTGTTCATGATGCCGCCGGGTTCCGACATTCCGACGTCGCGCACACCGGCACGGGACGGATCAGGCGACCGCGCGCTCCAGGGCCGCCTCGACCGGGGCGACGGGTGCGGTGACCCGCAGGCTCAGGGCATCCGCGAGGGCGAAGACGTCGCTGGCCCCCACTCGCCCCGCGGCATCGATGATGATCTGCGCGCAGGCACGGGCGTCGGCGAGGGCGTCGTGGTGGGAGAACTCCGCGAATCCCGCGGCGGCCGCCGCGATCGGAAGGCGGTAGGACTCGAGTTCGTAAGTCTTGCGGGCGACCTGGAGGCTGCACAGCGAGCGGTAGGGCGGGCAGAGCTGCCCGGTGGCCTCCGACGCCCGCCGCAGCACGTTCAGGTCGAAGCCCGCGTTGTGCGCGACGAGCACGTCGGCTCCGGCGAAGGCGCACAGCCGATCGAACTGGTCGACCCAGGTGGATGCGGAGAGCACGTGCTCCGGCTGGATGCCGTGGATGCGCACGTTCCACTCCTGGAACTCGTCGTGCCCGGGCGGCGGCTGGATCAGCCATCCCGTCGCAGCGACGACCTCTCCGCCGCGCACACGGACGAGTCCGACCGAGCAGGCAGAGGCCGGGCTGGAGTTCGCGGTCTCGAAGTCGATCGCAGTGAAGTCCAGTGGCACATCCCCACCTTCTCCCTCGTGCCGGAAGCCGCGTCGCAGACTCGCCGTATGCTGGCGACATGGCTGACGAGATGGCGACGTCGTTCGGCGCGCAGGCGGGAGACTACGAGGCCGGGCGGCCCGACTATCCGTTCGAGGCGGTGGCCTGGATGCTCGAGCGGATGCCGGCCGGCTCGCGCCGCGTCGCGGACGTCGGGGCCGGGACGGGCAAGCTCACCCGGGTTCTGGCGAAGGCGCCCGACGCCGAGGTCGTGGCCGTCGATCCCGATCCCGAGATGCTGGCGACGCTTCGTGGTGCCGTGCCGGGTGTGCCGACGTTCCTGGGGTCGGCGGAACGGCTGCCGCTGCCGGATGCGAGCGTCGACGCGGTCGTGCTCGGCCAGGCCTGGCACTGGGTGGAGCCGATCGCCGCCTCGGCCGAGATCGGGCGCGCGGTGCGGAGCGGGGGAGTGCTCGGGCTCATCTGGAACCTTCGCGACGACCGTGTGGAGTGGGTGCGGAGGCTCACCGAGATCATGCACGGCAGTCACGCCGAACTCATGCTCGCCGAGGGCGACCCGGTCGTCGCGGCGCCCTTCGGCCCGATCCAGCAGGAGCGCTGGGAGTGGAGTCGACCGGTCACCCGCGACGTGCTGCACCGCATGGCCGCGTCCCGCAGCTACATCATCACCGCTCCCGAGGATGAGAAGGCGCGCATCCACGGCGAGCTCGACGCGCTGTTCGATGAACTCGGACTGCGTGGGGAGACCACGATCGACCTGCCCTATGTGACGAGGGCCTACAGGGCAGTGCGGGACTGACGCGCAAGCTCAGGCGATCATGCGGCGTCAGGCCGTTCCGCTCCACAACCGCCTGAACTCGCTCACTCGCCTGACCTCGCGCGGGCGTCCCCGCGGTGGGCTGGATGCGGCGTGCTCAGGCGATCACGCTGAGTCAGGCCGTTCCGCTCCGCAACCGCCTGAACTCGGTCACGTGCCTGACCTCGCGCGGGCCTCCCGCAGGATCACGCGGCAGCGGCCAGGTAGACTCGTGCCCCGTGGCTCTCACTATCGGTATCGTCGGCCTGCCCAACGTCGGCAAGTCCACCCTCTTCAACGCTCTCACCAAGAACGACGTGCTCGCGGCGAACTATCCGTTCGCGACGATCGAGCCGAACGTCGGCGTGGTGAACCTGCCGGATCCGCGCCTGGACAAGCTGGCGGAGATCTTCGGCAGCGAGCGCATCCTCCCCGCAGCGGTGTCGTTCGTCGACATCGCCGGCATCGTCCGCGGGGCGAGCGAGGGCGAGGGACTGGGCAACAAGTTCCTCGCGAACATCCGCGAGGCCGACGCCATCGCCCAGGTCGTGCGCGGATTCGCCGATGACGACGTCGTGCACGTCGATGGAGCCGTCAACCCGGCGTCCGACATGGAGACGATCAACGCGGAGCTCATGCTCGCCGACCTGGAGACCGTCGACAAGGCGATCGCTCGGTACGAGAAGGAGGTGCGCGGCAAGAAGATCGAGCCCATCGTGCTCGAGACCGCGAAGGCCGCGAAGGACGCCCTGGAGCGCGGCGTGCTCCTCTCGGTGGCCGGCATCGACCTGACGCCGATCCGCGAACTCGGACTGCTGACCGCGAAGCCGGTGATCTTCGTCTTCAACGTCGACGAGGCCGTGCTCACCGACGACGCCCGCAAGGCGGAGCTGGCCGCGCTCGTCGCACCCGCGAAGGCCATCTTCCTCGACGCGAAGATCGAGTCGGAGCTCATCGACCTCGACCCCGAGGATGCGGCCGAGCTGCTCGCCTCCACCGGTCAGGACGAGTCGGGCCTCGACCAGCTCGCGCGCATCGGCTTCGATACGCTCGGACTGCAGACGTACCTCACCGCCGGTCCCAAGGAGGCCCGCGCGTGGACGATCCCCAAGGGCGCGAAGGCGCCGCAGGCCGCCGGCGTCATCCACACGGACTTCGAGAAGGGCTTCATCAAGGCCGAGATCGTCTCGTTCGAGGACCTGGTCGAGACCGGCTCCGTCGTCGAGGCGCGTGCCAAGGGCAAGGCCCGCCTCGAGGGCAAGGACTACGTCATGCAGGACGGCGACGTCGTGGAGTTCCGCTTCAACAACTGAGCTCGACGCGCTCAGCGTCCACGCCGTGCCGCCTCTGCCACAGAGGGTCGCACCCGTGGGGCCTGCGATACTGGCGGCATGAAGGATCCCCCGCGTCGCTCGGCACGGCGGGATCTTCTGCCCGCCCTGGCGATCCTGCTCGGTGTGTGGTTGCTGTTCTGGGGAGCCCAGGGAATCCCCACGCTCTGCGCCCTGGCCAACCCCTGCCCCGCACCGGATGTGCGGGTGGCGCCCGCGATCCTGTTCGGTGCGCTGATGCTGATTCCCGCGCTCGTTCTGATCATTGCGGGACTCTCGAATCGGCGGCTTCCCGGCGCCCTTCGCGTCACCTGCTACGTGGTCCTGGTCATGCTCGCGATCGTCGGCGTAGGAGCGGTGCTGTTCTCCGGCGGGTTCAGCATTCCCCCTTTCTGAGCGCCGCAGGGTCGCGGTGACCGACCAGGGGAGAGGAGGCCCGTCGGCTCACCACCCGCACGGGTGACAGGATTGAGGGATGACCGCAACACTCGTGGCCCACGGGCTTGCCGGCGGGTACGGCCACCGCACCCTGTTCGATTCGCTGGATCTGACGGTGGCACCCAGCGACGTCGTGGGGCTCGTGGGCGCGAACGGCGCCGGCAAATCGACGCTGCTGCGTCTGCTCGCCGGGGTCGACGAGCCGCAGGCGGGGACGATCCGGCTGTCTCCGGCCGATGCTTTCGTCGGCTGGCTCCCGCAGGAGCACGAACGCATCGCCGGGGAGAGCGTGGTGGACTATATCGCCCGCCGCACGGGGTGCGCGACGGCGACGACGGACATGGATGCGGCTGCCGCGGCCCTCGGTGACCCGAGCCTCGCCGCCCCGGGCACGGATCCGGCGGATGTGTACTCCGTCGCGCTGGACCGCTGGCTGGCAAGCGGCGCCGCCGACCTCGATGAGCGGCTCCCCGCGGTCCTCGCGGATCTCGGACTCGACCTCGGCGAGGACCCGGCTCAGACGATGATGACCTCGCTGTCCGGGGGTCAGGCCGCGCGCGTCGGTCTCGCCGCGCTGCTGCTGTCGCGATTCGACATCGCGCTGCTAGACGAGCCGACGAACGACCTCGACCTCGACGGCATCGAACGGCTGGAGACGTTCGTGCGCGGGCTCCGTGGCGGCGTCGTGGTGGTCAGCCATGACCGCGAGTTCCTCGCCCGCTGCGTGACGCGAGTGCTCGAACTCGACCTCGCGCAGCACAGCAACCGCGTGTTCGGCGGAGGGTACGACGCGTATCTGGAGGAGCGGGAGACCGTCCGCAGGCACCAGCGGGAGAAGTACGACGAGTTCGCGGACAAGAAGGCCGACCTGGTCGCCCGCGCGAGGACGCAGCGGGAGTGGTCGAGCCAGGGCGTCCGCAACGCGATGCGCAAGTCGCCGGACAACGACAAGATCAAGCGCAAGGCCTCTGCGGAGTCGAGCGAGAAGCAGGCCCAGAAGGTCCGTCAGATGGAGAGCCGGATCGCGCGGCTCGAAGAGGTCGAGGAGCCGCGCAAAGAGTGGCAGCTCGAGTTCACGATCGGCTCCGCTCCGCGCTCGAGCTCCGTCGTCTCGACGCTGAGCTCCGCCGTGTTCCGGCAGGGCAGTTTCCAGCTCGGACCCGTCTCGCTCCAGGTGAACGCGGGGGAGCGGATCGGGATCACGGGCCCCAACGGAGCCGGGAAGTCGACGCTGCTGCGTGGGCTGCTGGGACGGCAGTTGCCGGACGAGGGTACGGCGAGCCTCGGAGCCAGCGTCGAGATCGGCGAGATCGACCAGGCCCGGGCACAGCTTGCGGGCTCGCGACCGCTGGCGGTGGCGTTCGAGGACCTCGTCCCGGCGATGGCGTCGGGGGAGATCCGCACGCTTCTCGCCAAGTTCGGGCTCAAGGCCGATCATGTGACGCGAGTCGTCGATGAACTCTCGCCCGGCGAGCGCACCCGGGCAGGGATGGCGCTGCTGCAGGCGCGCGGCATCAACCTCCTCGTGCTGGACGAGCCCACCAACCACCTCGACCTGCCGGCCATCGAGCAGCTGGAAGAGGCGCTCGAGTCCTACCAGGGCACCCTGCTCCTCGTCACCCACGATCGACGGATGCTCGCCCGCGTCCAGACCGACCGGCAGTGGCGGGTGGAGGCGGGGCAGGTCGTCGAGCGATGACGTCCTTCGCCATCGAGGTCACCCCGCACGCCCGGCTCACCGTCGACGACATGGCGCGACTGCGAGCCCTCTTCGACACCGAGTACCTCGCGGACTTCGGCGCGTGGGACCCCGATCAGCCTTACGGCTACGCGCCCCACGATGTGCACATCACCGCCCGCCGCGGCGACACGATCGTGGGGCACGTCGGGTGGGAGCGGCGCATCATCGGCGTCGGCGCGGACGACGTCGCAGTCGCGGGTGTGGGCGGCGTCCTCATCTCGCCACACGCCCGCGGGGATCGGCTCGGTGCACTGCTGCTCGCCCGCGCCGCCGAGTCCATGGCATCCGCCGGCGACGTGCGGTTCGGCTACCTCGGCTGCCGCGAAGAGGTCGTCCCGTTCTACGAGGCGTGCGGGTGGCGCCGCATCACGGCATCCGAGCGATCGATCGACCGCACCGGGCAGCCCGTCACCCAGCCTCCAGGACCCCCGCTGCTGACCCTCCCACTCGGTCCGGATCCGTCACCGTGGCCCACCGGATCGATCAATCTGCGCGGGCGGGCCTGGTAGCTTCGGAGCCCGTCCGACATGCGGTTAGGCTGGAAGACGGCGGCGCGGGCCGCGGTTCGGTCGCAGGCGTCCACCGTGGACGTTCCGCCTGAGCACCTGACACCGACGGCATGAGGAGACTGACGCCGATGACCGAGACCCAGATCTTCGAGCCCGACGGCCGCGCGATCCCCTTCGTCGACGAGGGCGACGGTCCCGTCAAGCTCGTGCTGATCCAGGAGCGCGACGTCGCAGCCGACGTCCTCGGTGTCGTGGCGCACTACCTCGCCGAGGAAGCCGGATTCCACGTGCTGCGGATCGGCCACCGCACCGACGGTCAGGACGTGTCCGTGGATGCGCGTGTCGAGGACGCGCTCGCCGTGATCGACCACGTCGGTCTCGGCGACACCTGGATCGGCGGTCACGGCTTCGGCGGGACGATCGCCCGAGCCTTCGCGCAGAGCCACGCCGATCGCGTGAACGGTCTGGCACTGCTCGGCGTGGAGGACTCCGACATCCCGCTGGCCCCGGTCATGCCGGTCTTGATCATCCAGGGTACTGACGACGCCGACACCCCCTTCGCCAACGGTGAGCGCCTGCAGGCGACCGCGCCCGAACGGGCGAGCGTGAAGAGCATCGACGGCGGAGAGCACCTGTTCCCGATGACCCATCCGATCGAGACGGCCGTGGTCATCGAGGAGTACCTCGACTGGGACTGAGCCCTCAGCGGCCCTGCCTCTTCTTGTACGGCTTCGGCTGCCCCTTCACCGCGGGCGCTCGGCCCTTCCCCTTAGATGCCTTGGCTTTGCCGCCGCGGGGAGCGGCAACGGTCTTCACGGGCTCGGGCGCTGCAGCGACCGCCGCTCTCGCCTCCTCGAGGAAGAGCTCTCCGACGTGCGTCAGACGCGTCTGACCTTCGCGGTTCACGAGCGGGTGTCCGACCTCGGCCTCGAGCTTGTCGATCGATGTGTACAGCGAAGCGAGCGGGATGCCGAGCTTCTCCGCCGCCCGCGGAAAGTGCAGTTCGTCCGCGAGGACGACGAAGCGCCGGAGCAGGGAGATCTTCACGGGTGCCCTTCGAGGTGAGCCTGGGGAGTGGGAGCACTCCCCAGGCTACGCGAGTCCCCGGAGGGAGTCGGCGGGTCAGACGTCGCTGAAGTCGTTGGCAGGCGCGTTGATCTGCGTGACGGTGTCGCCGTCCAGCAGGAACAGCAGGTAGAGGGTTCCGACCGAGCCGGGGTGCGTCAGCGACTCGGTGTCCGGAACCTCGCGGCCGCCCAGGCCGAGGTTGGCGGCTGTCGTCGGGTCTTCGTCGTCGACGAGGGCCCAGCCGCCGGCGTCGAGGAGCTCCGCTCTGGTCGCACCGACCCCGACGCCCTCTTCGGTGGTGACGGTGATCCCGTCGACTTCGGCCGCCGTCACCGCGATCGACGCCGGTCCTTCGCCCGCACTGTCGGCCAGGACCCTCAGCCCCTCCCAGTCGTAGGACTGCATGTCGACGTCGTAGCCCTCCATGCCCTCGACGGCCTCAGGGGCGGGCAGCTCGCCCGTGGCATCCTCGAGCAGCGCGAGGAGCGCGGCGGAATCGTCGTACGCCGCGGTGACGGTGCCGTCGTCATCCGTGAAGCTGACGCCATCGAGCGAGATGACCAGCTGAGCGTCGACCTCCGGCTCGGTGGACGCCGAGGGGGACGCGACGGGTGTGCTCGACGGCGTCGAGGAAGACGGAGAGGCGGGGGCGCAGCCGATCAGCAGCGCCGCTGAGCCGGCCAGAACGGCGAGGGCGGAGAGAGAAGAACGTCGCATGCAGCGACACTATCGACTGCCGGGGGGCGTCCCCGGCTCCCTCGGCAGTCGGGATCGAAACGTGATGTCCGACAGACGACAGATGCCGCGACCGAAGCGGTCGCGGCATCCGGGGGGATCGCGGTCAGGCGACCTGCGGGAGGACCGCGAAGGACACGGACCCCTCTTCATCCACTCCCGCGTCGAGGATCTTGTCGTCGAGAGCGGACACGGCCGTCTCGTCGAGGAACAGGCGGGTGCCGGAGATCTCCACGACCTGGTCCTCGGGCTCGGGATCAGCGGTGACGAGCACCGCGAGGCGGGCGCCGTCTGCGCCGGGAGCTTCCGTGGAGTGGATGCGGAGCCCCGCGTCCGGGGCGTCGTTCTGGCGACTCACGAGGGTCGTCACGATGGCGGTGGCGTTGTCGGTGAGGGTGAGCACGAGACTCTCCTTCCGGTTGGGGCATGCCACGGTCGCGGCATGTGTCCGGGCCACGATTCCGGACTCGACGGAGCGTCTCAACCCCCTTGCGGCTATTCGGAGGAGGCTCCTAGCCTTCTCGCAGTCGCTTGCGCAGGAAGACCTGCTCCGTCCCGTCGCCGTCGGGCACCCGCTCGTGCTCCACGTATCCGCACGACTCGTAGAGGCGGATGTTCGCCTCGCTGAGGCTTCCGGTGAACAGCTCGGCCTCGTCGGCAGTCGAGGCGTTCTCTGCGCTCTCGAGCAGCTTGCGCCCGATGCCCTCTCCCTGCATGTCCGGAGCGATCGCGATACGACCGATCAGCAGCAGGCCGTCCTTCTCGACGTAGCGGATCGCGCCCACCAGTCGTCCGTCGATGCGCGCCGTGAGGCCCGACTCCGAGCGGAGTTCCGCTTCCAGCTCCGCCAGGGTCTGCGTGAGCGGCGGCATGTCGACACTGCCGTAGATCGCCGCCTCCGACACGAAGGCCGCGCGCTGGACGGTCAGCACCTCCCCGGCATCCGCATCGCTGATGGGGGCGATGACGACCTCTCCGGGGTCCTGGTCATGCTCGTTCGTCACGTGCTTCCTCTCTGGGGTCAGGAGACACGTTCCGTGCCGGGAGTCATCGGTGTCAACCCCCTCCTGACGGGACGGAGGGCCACGCTAGCGTCGCCCTCAGGAGGTCACAACATGGCTGAGAACAAGACGACGAAGAAGACCGGCAGCTCGAAGGGCGCGGTCAAGACGACCAGGCAGCAGAACGCGGAGAAGGGCTTCACCGCCTCGTCCACTCTCGCGGCGAACCTTCAGGCGGTGCTCGTCGACCTGCTCGACCTCGCCATCCAGGGCAAGCAGGCGCACTGGAACGTGGTCGGTCGCAACTTCCGTGACACGCATCGTCAGCTCGACGAGATCATCGAGGACGCCCGCACGTTCAGCGACACGATCGCGGAGCGGATGCGCGCGCTGCACGCCGTCCCCGACGGGCGGAGCGCGACGATCGCGAAGACCTCGTCCCTGCCCGAGTTCCCCGCCGGCGAGGTCTCGACGACGGAGACCATCGACCTCGTGACCGCCCGTCTCGAGGCGGCCGTCGGCACCGCACGCGACGTGCACGACGCCGTGGACGAGGAGGATCCGACATCCGCGGATCTCCTGCACGCCATCATCGAGCGCCTCGAGCAGTTCGCGTGGATGGTCAGCGCAGAGAACCGGAGCCCCGCCGGTCGCTGACGCCGACTCAGGTGTTCTCCGCCGCGGACGGCCCATCCTGGCCGCGCCCGCGGCGGAGAACCTGAGGCAGCGCCAGCCAGAGGGCGATGACGAGGATGAGCGAGACCACGAGGGCGACCACACCCGCGGTCCGTCCGACCGTGAAGTCGACGATCAGCGTCGTCACACCGATCGTGAGGGCGCCGATCACGACGAGATCGATCTTCACGATGCGCGCGGCGACCCGGACGAGATCGGGCTTTCGTCGACTGCCGAACAGCGCTCGGTGCAGGCCGACGGGAGCGAGCGCGAGGATCGTCGCCACTGCGGCGAGAGCGACCAGGACCACGTACACATCGCGCTGCACCGCGTCCATGTCGGTGAAGCGCGGCTGGAAAGCCACCGCGAGGAGGAATCCCGTGAGGATCTGGGTACCCGTCTGCATGACTCGAAGCTCCTGGAGGAGCTCGTCCCAGTTGCGGTCGGCGCGCTCGTTCGCCGTCTCGTCGCGTCCGTCGCGGCGGTCGTCATGGTCGCGCGCCGTGCCGGGTGAATCCGTCGTCATGGCCTCATCTTCGCGGCCGATGGGCGATGGTGTCCACAGGGTTGCGTCAGCGCGCCGAAGCGGGGCGGCGCGATGACGCTTCCTCCGGCTCGGGAGTGGTGGTCGCGCCTGTCGCCCGAGGCGCGACGCGAGGTGCTCGACAGCGCCTCGCCGCGCCTGGAGGAGACGGTCCGCGAGGAGATCCGCGAGGTCACGGGCGCCGTCGTCGGGATGGTCGAGGAGCTCACCGATGAAGATCTCGACTACGTGCGAGCGCACGCCGAGCCGGACGACTGAGCGCCGGGAGCGCGCTCCGATCGCCTCAGTCGTCGGAGTCGGGCGACAGCTCTTCCCGGAGCCGCGGCTCGGTGCGTCGTTCCGGCCGCAGGCCGGCCTTGTCGGCGTAGAACGCGCGGATCCGGTCCATGTCGGCAGCCACGTCGCCGGTCAGGTCGAGGGTCGGACCGAGTCCGGTGGTCATGGTCGTGCGGTCGACGAAGCCCAGGGTCACCGGCATTCCGGTGGCCCGCGCGATCCGGTAGAACCCCGACTTCCAGTAGTCGTTGCCGCCCCGCGTTCCGTCGGGAGTGACCACGAGCCCGAACACCTCACCCGCATGAACCTGCCCGACGACGTTGTTCACGACGCGCGCGGGGTCGTCGCGGTCGACGGCGATGCCGCCGAGCGCGCGCATGATCGGGCCGCGCCACCCCCGGAACAGGCTCTTCTTGCCGAGCCAGTGCACATCGATCCGCAGCTGCCAGGCGATCGCGAGCATCAGGACGAAGTCCCAGTTCGAGGTGTGCGGGGCGCCGACCAGGACCGTGGGGCGGGTGGGGGCGGCTTCGCTCACGAGCGTCCACCGGCTGAGCGTCCAGAAGATGCGGGCGAAGAGGCGTCTGAGCATCTGTCCACCGTACGGGAATCCAGCTGTCCAACCGCTGGCGGCGCCACCTCCGCTGAGCAGGCGTACGATCGAGGGATGACCAAGATCCAGCAGGAGACGGAACAGGATGCGCCCAACGGGCTGCAGCCGCTTCCCGACGCGCTGAACCTGCTCGACGGCGACGCCGTCGGGTACTGCAGCAACGGCGTCTGCCACATCCCCGCGCCGAAGACGCAGTGACAGGCAGACGCCGTCGCCGTTGACCGTCGGGTCAGTGCCCGCCGTGGAACCCCTCGCCGGCGTCGTCGGCCGGCTTCCGCACGAACGGGCTGAGCGCCACCGCCGCGAGCGAGATGATCGCCGCGATCAGGAAGGCCATCCGCGCTCCCGGCGCACCCGCGACCGCGCGGGACAGGCCCTCGGCCTCGCCGGCGTGCAGGATCGCCGAGTAGGTGACCGTGAGCAGGGCCACACCGGCCGCGCCGCCCACCTGCTGCAGCGTGTTCAGCACCGCCGATCCGTGCGAGTACAGGGAGCGCTGGAGCGAGCCCAGCGAAGCGGAGAACAGCGGCGTGAACGACATCGCCAGTCCGACCGACATCGCGGCCTGCACGATGATCAGCACCCACCACACGGTGTGCTCGCCGACCGTCGAGTAGAAGAACAGCGACGCGGACACGAGGATCGTGCCGGGGATCAGCAGCGGCCGCGTGCCGCGCGCGTCGTACACGCGACCCATGATCGGACCCAGCAGACCCATCAGCACGGAACCAGGGAGCAGGATCAGTCCGGACTCGAGGGCGTTCAGTCCGGCCACGTTCTGCAGGTACTGCGGCAGCAGGGTGAGCGTCCCGAACATCGACAGCGCCAGGATCGTCATGATGATCACCGAGAACGTGAAGTTGCTCGAGCGGAACACGCGCAGGTCGAGCAGGGCGTCGTCGATGCGCTGCAGCACGAGCTGACGCCACACGAACAGGGCGAGCGAGACGGCGCCGACGACCAGGGCGATGATGCCGGTCAGCTCACCCGACCCGCCCTCTCCGCCGAACTGGCTGAGGCCGAAGACGATGCCGCCGAAGCCGAGCGCCGCGAGGGAGATCGAGAGCACATCGAGCGGGACGGCACGCGTCTCGCCGAGGTTCGTCATCCACTTCGCGCCCATGGCGAGAGCCACGATCGCGATCGGGAGGATGATGGCGAACAGCGCGCGCCAGTTCAGCGTCTCGAGGACCGCGCCGGCGAGGGTCGGGCCGATCGCCGGAGCGAGCGAGATGACGAGACCGACGCGACCCATCATCCGGCCGCGGGACTGCGGCGGGACGACGTTCATGATCGTGGTCATCAGCAGCGGCATCATGATGCCGGTGCCGGCGGCCTGGATCACGCGGCCGATGAGCAGCACGGAGAAACCGGGCGCCACGAGGGCGACCAGCGTGCCGAGCGAGAACGCGACCATCGCGGCGATGAACACCTGACGGGTCGTGAAGCGCTGCAGGATGAATCCGGTCGTCGGGATGACGACGGCCATCGTCAGCATGAACGCGCTGGTCAGCCACTGGCCGAGCTCCGGCGGGATGCCGAGATCCGCATTCAGATGCGGGATCGCGATGCCCATCGTGGTCTCGTTGAGGATGGCGACGAAAGCGGCGACGAGGAGCAGCCAGATCACCCGCATGTCCTTGCGGGAGATCTCGGCCGCTGCCGGTGCAGGGGGCGTCGAGATGGAGCCGGTATCGACGGCAGACATGGGCGGCCTCCAAGGCGAGGAAGAAGTGGATGTCGCGAGAGTTCGCAAGAGTCATTCAGCGTAACGGCACTCTCGGACATTTCATTCCGAATTCACAGAGAATCCGCCGTCGGCAGACTCACGCGCCTCGTTGTCCTCGGGGCTGGGTACGCTGGCGCCATGAGCATGGGTGGTGGAATGGGCGGCGGTCCCCGCGGCGGATTCCGTGGCGTGGACGAGGATGCGCAGCGCAGGCTGAACGCCGAGGCGCCCCGCATCCCCGGTCTCGGCGGCCGCGTGATCGCGCTGTTCCGCGCCTACCGCTGGCGCATCCTCTTCACGGGCGTCCTGGTCGTGGTCGGGGCGGCGATCGCGGTCGTGCCCCCGCTGATCGTCCAGCGCATCTTCGATGACGCGCTGTTCCCGGTCGCAGGCGGCGGTCCGCACCTGGAGCTGCTCGGGTGGCTCGTGGCCGCCATGGTGGGACTGTTCCTGCTGTCGGCGGTCCTGGGCGTCGCGCAGACATGGCTCACCGCGACGGTCGGAAACAGCGTCACCGGCGATCTCCGCGTGAAGCTCTTCGAACACCTGCAGGCGATGGAGCTGGGCTTCTTCACCCGCACCAAGACGGGTGTCATCCAGTCGCGTCTGCAGAACGACGTCGGCGGTGTCTCCGGTGTGCTGACCAACACCGTGACGAGCATCCTCGGCAACGTCGTGACGGTCATCGCCTCGCTCGTCGCGATGATCCTGATCGACTGGCGGCTGACGCTCATCGCGGTGATCATGATGCCCTTCCTGATCGTGGTGCAGCGCCGGGTCGGCCAGGTCAGGGCGCGGATCGCGGGGGAGACCCAGGAGTCGCTGTCGGAGCTCACCTCGATCACGCAGGAGACGCTGAGCGTGTCCGGCATGCTGCTGTCGAAGGCGTTCAACCGGCAGCGCACGGAATCGCAGCGCTACCAGGCCGAGAACCGCAACCAGGTGCGGCTGCAGGTTCGGCGGGCGATGAGCGGGCAGGGCTTCTTCGCGGTCGTGCAGGTGCTCATGGCGAGCGTGCCCGCGGTGATCTACCTGGTCTCGGGGTATCTGATCGCGGGTGGAACGGGGGCGATCACGGCGGGAACGGTCGTGGCCTTCACCACGGTGCAGGCGCGGCTGCTCATGCCGCTCATGGGGCTCATGCGCGTCTCGCTCGACCTCCAGACCTCCTCGGCGCTGTTCGCGCGCATCTTCGAGTACCTCGACCTGGTGCCGGAGATCGAGGACGCGGCGGACGCCATCACCGTGGACGAGGCTCCCGGCCCGCGCGGCCGGATCGAGTTCGCCGACGTCGTGTTCCGCTACCCGGACGCCTCACCGGACGCGCGTCCGACCCTCGACGGCGTGTCCTTCGTGGCGGAGCCCGGAAAGCAGGTCGCCTTCGTCGGCCCTTCGGGGGCGGGCAAGACGACGATCCTGTATCTCGCGCCGCGACTGTACGAGGCGAAGGGCGGCACGGTGCTGTTCTCCGGCGCCGACGTGCGCACCCTCACGCAGGAGTCGATCATCGACAACGTCGGCATCGTGTCCCAGGAGACGTATCTGTTCCACGCGACCATCCGCGAGAACCTGCGCTACGCCAAGCCGGACGCGACCGACGAGGAGCTGGTCGCGGCCTGCACGGCGGCGAACATCCACCACATCATCGCGGGGTTCGAGGAGGGGTACGACACCGTCGTGGGCGAGCGCGGCTACCGCCTCTCCGGGGGCGAGAAGCAGCGCATCGCGATCGCGCGCGTCCTGCTGAAGGACCCGCCGGTGCTCTTGCTGGACGAAGCGACCTCGGCGCTCGACACGGTGTCGGAGCGCGTGGTGCAAGAGGCGCTGGACGAGGCGGCGAAGGGACGCACGACGCTGTCGATCGCCCATCGTCTGTCCACGGTCATGGGCGCCGACGTGATCCACGTCCTCGAGGCCGGCCGTATCGTCGAGTCCGGGACTCATGCGGAACTCCTGGCCCGGGGTGGGCTCTATGCCGAGCTCGCCGCCGAGCAGGTCGCGGCCACCCGCGTGCTCGAGACCGAGGCGGAGGTCGAGGAGGCCGTGACCGGCGGCGCCACGGCCCCCCTCGCGGAGCGTCGCGCAGACCGTGCCCCGGCCGACTCGGCGGGTGCCGACGCCGTCGCCGTGATCACCGCCGCCGTGCCGTTGCTGTCGGAGCCGCGCCCCGACGAGAGGGTCTACCCGCCCGAGGCCTGAGTCCGCCCGAGTCTCAGTGCACCGAGAGCCCGCCATCGACGAACAGCGACTGCCCCGTGATGTACCCCGATCCTGCCCCGGCGAGGAAGACCGCGGCGGCCGCGAAGTCGCTCGGCACCCCGTTCCGACCGATCATCGTGCGCGCGGCGAGTTCGGCGACCTTCTCCGGATCCTCCTGCAGGCGGGCGTTGAGCGGTGTGAGGACGAACCCCGGGACGAGGCTGTTGCTCGTGACGCCCGTGCCGCCCCAGGCCTCCGCCTCGGAGCGCATGAGCGACTCGACCGCGCCCTTCGACGCGCCGTACACGCCGCTGCCGACGAAGGCGCGGTGCGCCTGCTGCGAGCTGATGTGGATGAGGCGGCCGTACTCGCGTTCGGCCATACCCCGGGCGTAGGCCTGACCGAGCAGGAACGGAGCGAGCGCGTTGACCGTCATCGTCGCGTCCCAGTCGTCCTCCGTGATCTCCGGGTACGGCGGCCGGATGTTGATCCCCGCGGAGTTCACGAGGATGTCCGGCTCTCCGAAGGGCGCCGCGGCGGCATCCGCGACCGAGCGGATCCCCGCCCTGGTGCTGAGGTCGCCCACCACTCCGGCGGCTCGGCAGCCGAGGCCGCGCAGCTCGTCGACGGTCTCGCCGACACGATCCTCGCCCCGGGCGACGACGACGGTCGCCGCTCCCGCCCTGGCGAGCGCCGTGGCGATGCCGCGGCCGATGCCCGAGCTGCCGCCGGTGACGACGGCCGTGCGGCCGTCCAGGGAGAACAGGGAGGCGAGGTAGTCGTTCATGTGGTCACCAGGGCTTTCGTCGGGAGAGGGCACAGCACGGTCACCACGCGAGGGCGGCGGCGAGCGCAGGGTCGGGGGCGGCGTCGGCGAACTCCGGCAGTGACCGGAGTTCGCGGATGAACGCGTCGACCTCGGACGCGTAGGCGGGGTCGGGGTGGCTTGCGGCGATCTCGAGGAGCGGCGCGACGTCCATCGCGAGGATCAGCTCCAGTCGGCAGATGACGGCCTCGCGGGCCCCGGCCTCGTGCAGCACGCGGATGCCCCCGCGCAGGGCGTCGAGGTAGTCGCGCAGCACGGGCAGCTTCGACCTGCTCTGCGTGATCGAGGTTCCGTCGGCGCGGAGACGCCAGTCCACGACGACGTCGGGGATCACGTCGAACGTCCTCGCCCGCGTGTACATCTGCTGCGCCACGACCTGATCCTCGTATGCCACGCCCTCCGGGAAGCGCAGGTCGCGCCAGAAGTCGGTGCGGCTCAGCTTGGACCAGGCCACGATGTTGGACACCGCCCGCGGATGGGCGGCGAGCGTCGTCGCGAGGCGCTCCGGAGCCGTCGCGGCAGCGACCCAGGGCTGGACGCGCCCGGACCGGTAGCGGCCGTCGTGCAGGCGGGTGCGCACGTAGGCGCCGGCGACGAAGTCGCTGCCCGTCCGTTCGAGTGTGCCGACGAGGCGGGCCAGTGCGTCGGGGCGGAGTTCGTCGTCGCCGTCGAGGAACCCGACGTACGGGGTGTCGACACGATCGAGGCCGACGTTGCGGGCGGCGCCCAGCCCGCGGGAGGCCTCATGCGGGATCACCGCGAACCGGTCGTCGTCGGCAGCGGCGGCGGCGAAGATCGCTCCCGTGTCATCGGTTGATCCGTCGTCGATGAGGATCGCGCGCCAACGGCATTCCGTCTGCCCGCGCAGCGACGCGATGGCGGCCGGAGCGAACGCGGCGATGTCTCGACCGGGGACGATCAGCGTGGCGATCGGGGCGGATGCAGTCACCAGCCGAGTCTAGGGCGACGGCTCAGGCGCGAGCCGCGCGTACGGCGTCCGCGACGAGCGCGGCCAGCCGGTCCGGCGCGTCGTCGGGCAGCGCCTCTCGACCGAACGTGAACCGCACGGACGTCTGAGCGATCTCCGGAGCGACGGCGCAGGCGAGCAGCACATGCGACGGCTCGTCACGCCCTGCCGCGCACGCCGAGCCGCTGGACGAGATGACTCCGCGCCGCTCCAGCTCCAGCAGCACGGATTCCCCGCTGACACCGGCGAACGTGAAGCTCGCGGTGCCGGGGAGCCGATGCACGGGGTGGCCGGTGAGCGCGGCTTCCTCGACACGGTCGAGGACCCGGGTGATGAACGCCGTCGTCGCCGCGCCGATCCGCGCCGCAGCGGCCTCGCGGTCCGCCTCGGCGAGCTCCAGCGCGGTCGCCAGTGCCACGGCGCCCGCGACGTTCTCGGTGCCGGAGCGTCGTCCGCGCTCCTGGCCCCCGCCGTGCAGCAGAGGCTCCAGCGGGACACGGCCACGCACCACGAGCGCTCCGGTGCCTTTCGGAGCGCCGAGCTTGTGGCCCGCGAGCGAGACGGCATCCGCGCCCACACCCCGCAGCGGCAGCCAGCCCGCCGATTGCACCGCGTCCAGGTGCAGCAGTGCCCCCGCTGCGTGGGCGACCGCCGAGAGCGCTGCCGCGTCCTGCACCGTGCCGATCTCGTTGTTGGCGTGGCCGATCGAGATGAGCGCGGTGTCATCGCGCAGGGCAGCGGAGAGGTCGGTGGGGGCGATCCTCCCCGTCTCGTCCACGGGAAGCCGCGTCACGATCACGCCGTGGAAGCGCTCGAGGTAGGAGGCGGACTCCAGGATCGATTCGTGCTCGATCGGCGACACCACCAGGTGCCGCCGCCCGGCCTGCAGCCCGGCGAGCACGATGCCCTTCACCGCGAGGTTGTTCGCCTCGGTGCCGCCGCCGGTGAAGACGACGTCGCCGGTGCGCATCCCGAGCACCCCGGCGACCCGGGCGCGAGCATCCTCGAGCGCGTTCGCCGCCGCTTCGCCCGCGGTGTGGTGACTCGAGGGGTTGCCGAACACCCCGGTGAGGTACGGCGCCATGGCGGAGAGCACCTCCGTGCGCACGGGGGAGGTGGCGGCGTGGTCGAGATACAGCACGGGCTCAGTCGATCCGCAGGTCGAGCCCGAGGTCGAGCGCACGCGCGGAATGGGTGAGCGCGCCCACGGAGATCACATCGACGCCGCAGCGCGCGATGTCTCCGACCGTGTCCAGGTCGACGCCGCCGGAGGCCTCCACGATCGCCCTGTCGCCGATGAGGGCGACGCCCTGACGCAGCTCGTCGAGGGAGAAGTTGTCGAGGAGCACCGTGTGCGCGCCGCCGTCGAGGACGGCGGGGATCTGGTCGAGGCGGTCGACCTCGACGACGACGTGCGTGGTGTGCGGCAGCCGCGACAGGGCGTCGCGCAGCGCGGACGCGAGGTCGAGGCCGGAACGGGTGAGCACGGCGAGATGGTTGTCCTTGGCCATCACGGCGTCGGACAGCGAGTACCGGTGGTTGCGGCCGCCTCCGGATGCGACCGCGTGTCGTTCGAAGGCGCGCAGACCCGGAGTCGTCTTGCGGGTGTCGGCGATCCGCGCCTGCGTGCCCGCGACCGCGGCCACGTAGGCGGCGGTCAGCGTCGCGATCCCGCTCATGCGCTGGGCGAAGTTGAGCGCGACGCGCTCGGCGGTGAGGATGCTGCGCGCCGCGCCGGACACCGAAGCCAGGGCGTCGCCCGCGGCGAACTCGTCGCCGTCCGCGACGTGCAGGTCGATCGTCAGGCCCGGGTCCGTGCGGGCGAAGGCCGTCGCGAACACCTCTCCGCCGCTGAAGACCCCCGGCTCGCGGGCGACGAGGTCGGCGGTGGCGGTGGCATCGGCCGGGAGCAGCGTCGTGCTCGTGAGGTCTCCCCAGGGGGCGTCCTCTTCCAGGGCGGCGCCGACGACGCGATCGATGGTGGCGCGGGTGAGCATCAGACGGACTCCAGGATCGAGGCGAGAGGGCGGGCGTGAGCGTTTTCGGGCACCGTGTCGTCGATCCGGTGATGCGCCCCCAGGGACGACGTCCTGATCAGGGCCGCCGTGGCGGCGGCGTGTGCGAGCAGCAGGAGGTTGGCGTCCTCGTGCTCGGCGATCGTCGCGGGGTCGGCGGTGCTCGCGGACCAGCTCCGCAGCGTCGCGAGCGCGTCCACCAGACCCGTCTCGCTGCGGAGCAGCCCCACCGCTTCCCACATGAGCTGCTGCAGCGCCGCGCGGCTGAAGGGCGGGGTGGGGGAGGAGGAGCTCGGCGGCGCGGCTTCGACAGCGACCGTCGCCGCACGCCGCGGGCCGGGCGGGTGGGCGGTCGACGGAGCGAGCGCAGCCGCCGCCCTGGCACCGAAGACGGCACCCTCGAGGAGTGAGTTCGAGGCCAGACGATTCGCGCCGTGGACGCCGGTCCGAGCGACCTCTCCGACGGCGAAGAGGCCGGGGAGCGACGTGCGGCCGTCGAGATCGGTGACCACTCCGCCCATCAGATAGTGCGCTGCGGGCGTCACCGGGAGCGGCTCTCGCGACCAGTCGAAGCCGCGGGCCCTCGTCACGCGGTCGATGGTCGGGAACCGTCGCATCAGAACGGCCTCACCGAGGCCCGTGGCGTCCAGACGGACGGGGGAGCCCTGGATGGCGGCCTGGCGTGCGATCGCGCGGGAGACCACGTCCCGCGGGGCGAGCTCGCCGTCGGGGTGGCTGTCGAACGCGAAGCGCCGACCGTGGTCGTCGATCAGGGCGGCGCCTTCGCCTCGCACGGCCTCGGAGATGAGGAAGGGCGGCCCGGACGCCAGGATCGTGGGGTGGAACTGCACGAACTCGAGATCGGCGACGGCCGCGCCGGCCCGCAGGGCGGCAGCGATCCCGTCGCCGGTGGCGCCGTGCGGGTTGGTGGTGTGCGCGTAGAGCTGACCGGCGCCGCCGGTCGCGAGGATCACCGCATCCGCCGCGAGCTCCGTCAGCGCATCCCGGCGCAGCAGACGCACTCCCGTCGCCGCGCCGTCGACCACGACGAGGTCCAGCAGGAACGCCTGCTCGATCACCGTGATCATGGTGCGCCGCACGGCGTCCACGAGAGCAGTCGCGATCGCTGCTCCGGTGGCGTCCCCACCCGCATGGACGATGCGCGCGTGCCGGTGCGCGGCTTCTCGGCCGAGCTGCAGAGCACCGTCCTCGTCGCGGTCGAACGCGACGCCACGCGCGATGAGCTCCGCGATCCGGGCGCCGGCGTCCGCCACGAGGGCCTGCACGGCCGCGGGATCCGCGTGTCCCGCTCCCGCCGCCATGGTGTCCTCCGCGTGCTGCGCGGCGGAGTCGCGCTCGCCGTACATCCCGGCCACGCCGCCCTGCGCGAGCCGGGTGCACCCGTCGCCCAGGCTGCCCTTCGTGACGAGCGTCACCCTGTGGCCGGCTTCCTGCGCATGCAGAGCAGCCGTGAGTCCCGCGATGCCCGAGCCCGCGACGACGACGTTCATCGTGCGCCGGCGCTCACGGGAGGCTTCGCGGCGAGCATCCGCTCCAGGGCCACGCGCGCGGGGTCGGCCACCTCGTCGCTCACGGTGATGCGGTTCGGGGTGCGTCCTGCGACGAGCTCCTCGAGGACCCAGGCGAGGTAGCCGGGGTGGATGCGGTACATCGTCGAACAGGGGCACACCACGGGGTCGAGGCAGAAGATCTCGTGCTGCGGGTACTGGGCCGCGAGTCGGCGGACGAGATTGATCTCGGTGCCGATCGCGAAGGTCGTCGGCTCGGTGGCGGAGTCGATGGCACGGCGGATGTACTCGGTAGAGCCTGCCTCGTCGGCGGCGTCCACGACCTCCATCGGGCACTCCGGATGCACGATGACCCGCACGCCGGGGTGCTCGACGCGGGCACGGTCGATCTGCTCGACCGTGAAGCGGCGATGCACCGAGCAGAACCCGTGCCACAGGATCACGCGGGAGTCCCGCAGTTCGTCGGCGGACGATCCGCCGAGCGCTCGCCGCGGGTTCCACATCGGCATGCGGTCCAGCGGCACGCCCATCGCCTTGGCGGTGTTGCGGCCGAGGTGCTGGTCGGGGAAGAACAGCACCCGGCGTCCGCGCTCGAAGGCCCACTCGAGCACGGTGCGGGCGTTGGAGGAGGTGCAGACGATCCCGCCGTGCCGCCCGACGAAGCCCTTGATCGCCGCGGAGGAGTTCATGTAGGTCACCGGGATCACCGGCACGCGGCCCTCGGGATCGACGGCTTCGAGGTCGCCGAAGATCTCCTCGAGCTGCTCCCAGCACTCCTCGACCTGGTCGATGTCCGCCATGTCGGCCATCGAGCATCCGGCGGCGAGGTTCGGCAGGACCACGGCCTGGTCGGGCCGGGAAAGCAGGTCGGCGGTCTCGGCCATGAAGTGCACCCCGCAGAAGACGATGGCCTCGGCCTCCGTCCTGCCCTTGGCCGCTGTCGCGAGCTGGAACGAATCCCCGACGTAGTCCGCGTGCTGCACCACCTCCTCGCGCTGATAGAAGTGACCGAGGACCACCACGCGGTCGCCGAGGGTGTCCTTCGCGGCGCGGATGCGCTCGTGGAGCTCGTCCTCTCCGGCCTCGCGGTACGCGGCGGGCAGCTCGCCCTGACGCGGAGCGCCGGTGGGGATCACGTCGCCCATCGAGGAGCCGGGGCCGTAGCCGGGGCGGGCGTCGAAGTCCCACGGGCCGGCGGCGAGATCGGTGGTGCAGGTGGCGTCGGTCGAGGCGCCGCTCACGATCGCCTGGATCGCGTGGTCGACGGAGGCGTCGCGCGGGGGGACCGCGGGAGCGGGGACGACGGTGATGCTCATCGGGTGCTCGTTTCTTCGGGACCGAGGGGGCCGCGATCGGCCAGCTCGACGTCGGTGTTGTCGCGGTACAGACGCGCTGGGCGGTGGCTGCCGGTGCGGAATCGATCGGTGGGGATCAGGTTTCCCGCCGCCTCGACCTGACGGCGGAAGTTCGCCGGGTCGAGCTGTCGACCGAGGATCGATTCGTACGCCTCACGGAGTTCGGCGAGCGTGAACTCCTCCGGGAGGAATCCCTGCGCGACGCGGCTGTAGCCGACCTTGTTCCGCAGGCGCCAGAGGGCGTAGTCGACGATGCGGGAGTGGTCGAAGGCGAGTTCGGGCAGCTCGTCGACGTCGAACCACCGCACGTTCTCGGGAGCGCGGCCGGAGGCGCGGTGTGCGGCGATCTGCGCGGTCACATCGTCCTGCCGCAGAAGTGCCCAGTACACGATCGACACGACGCGGGTGGGGGAGCGGTCGACCGCACCGAAGGCGTAGAGCTGCTCCAGGTAGCTGGGGGAGAGGCCGGTCGTCTCGGCGAGCGTGCGCGCCGCGGCGTCGACGGGCGACTCGGCGGCGGTGAGCCACCCACCCGGGAGCGCCCACTGGTCGGCGTAGGGGTCCCGCGTGCGCAGGACCAGGGGCAGGGCGAGGACTGCGCTCCCGTCTTCGCCCCGGCGCAGCGTGAGGATCACGGTCGACACCGCGACCTGGATCCCGTCACTTTGAGTCATTGTAACCCTAACCTCCTGTCGTCGATCTTAGTGTCACCTCGACTCTTTGTGCACGCAGATGACGCCGCGGGGTCGTCGAGTCCGAAACGTTATCTGCGGGCCTGCGAGAGTCTTGTCCGTCGGGGCGGGGTTTGTTAGGTTACTGTCCTAACAAACCCCTTCGAGGTGGCTGTCCAACCGCCTCCCTGGGCGTCCGGGAACCCCATCGCGGGGTTCTGCTCCATCCGGAGCGATCCCTCCTGCAGTGCAGCACCGAGAGGAAACAACAGAAATGATCCGTAACGGAAAGCGCAGACTCGCGCTCACCGCGGTCGCCGGAGCCTCCGTCCTCGCCCTGGGCCTCACCGCCTGCGGCGCCGGTGGCAACGAAGGCGGAGACGCCGACAGCGACCGTGCCCTTCGTGTCTGGGCGGGAAGCCAGACCCCGATCACCGCGAACTACAACCCGTTCGCGCCGACCGTGCTCCACGGCGCGCTCGGTCCGATCTACGAACCGCTCTTCTTCTACAACAAGACGAAGGACGCCGAGCCCGTCGGGCTGATCGGCGACTCGTTCGAGTACAACGAGGACGGCACCCAGATCACCGTCACGATCAAGCCCGACCTCAAGTGGAGCGACGGCGAGCCGCTCACCGCGAAGGACGTCGCGTTCTCGTTCAACTACGAGGCGAACAACCCCGAGGGCAACGGTCTGATCTCCGCCGAGGCGACGGACGACACGACCGCCGTGCTCACCTACTCCAGCGCGCAGTACACCACCGAGTTCCAGCGCATGGGTTCCAGCTACATCCTCCCCGAGCACATCTGGAAGGACGTCGACGACTTCGCGAACTTCACCAACGAGGAGCCCGTCGGCTCGGGCCCGTACGTGGTGGACAAGACCACCAGCGAGTCGTACACCCTGGTCGCGAACGAGAACTACCGCGGCGCGGACGACCTCGCCGTGAAGAAGGTCCAGTACATCGCGGTCGACAACAACCAGACCGCGCAGGACCTGCTCGCAGCCGGCAAGCTCGACTGGACGGGCATGTTCATCCCGAACCCGGACGACGTGACCTCCAACGGCAAGATCGACTGGATCAACACCCCCCAGGACCCGACCGTGCTGTACACGTGCTCGAACGCCGAGCTCGGATGCACGGGCCCGCAGACCGATGTCGCGGTGCGCCAGGCGCTGAACGTCGCCATCGACCGCGCGACCATCAAGGACAAGGCGTTCGTGGGTCTGACCGGCGACATCTCGCCCGCGTACACCCTGCTGCCGCGCGACGAGAAGTGGCTCGCCGACCCGGCCAACGAGGTCAGCCCGCAGGAGGCGAACGCCGCAGAGGCCGGCGAGATCCTCGAGGCCGCCGGATACACGAAGGGCTCGTCCGGGATCTACGAGAAGGACGGCGCCCCCGTCGAGCTCAACCTGATCTCGGTCGACGGCTGGACGGACTACAACGACGCCGCGAAGCTGATCGCCGAGCAGGCCGAGGCAGCGGGCATCAAGGTGACCGCTTCGACCGTGCAGTGGCAGGAGTTCTCCGACGCTCGTCAGGGCGGCAACTTCCAGCTCATCGTCGGCGGCGTCATCGGCACGTCGGTCGCCGACCCGTTCCAGATCTACCGCGACTGGTTCGGCGGCACCGCGGTGGAGTCCACCAGCCCCGTCGGCGAGGAGATCCCCGCCGGTCGCTGGAACTTCAGCCGGTACAGCAACCCGAAGGTCGACGAGGCCATCCAGGCCGCGATCAGCACGAACGACGAGGCCGAGAAGAAGGAGCTGTACGGCACGATCCAGACCGAGATCGTCCGTGACCTGCCCTACATCCCGCTCGTGATCAACGCGACGCAGACCTTCTACAACACGAAGGACTACACCGGCTGGCCGACCGAGGAGGACCTCTACGCCTTCCCGCCGTCCTGGGGTGCGATCGCCGCGGGCTACGTGCTGACGCAGATCAAGCCGGCCGGCTGAGTCGAGAGGAGTCGGGGAAGAAGGAAGTCAGGAAACAGTGACATGAAGTTCTATGCACGAAGAATCGGGTTCTACGCGTTCACGCTCTGGGCCGCGATCTCCATCAACTTCCTTCTTCCCCGGCTCATGCCAGGGGATCCCGCCGACATCATGATCGCCAAGATGCAGCGGGCCGGCGGGGAGGTCTCCGAGACCACCATCCGCAACATCCGGCTGCTGCTCGGCGGCGACGATTCGTCCCTGTGGGACCAGTACCTCGCGTACTGGGGGCGCATGTTCCAAGGCGACCTGGGCGTGTCGGTGACGAAGTTCCCGACGCCGGTGACCGAGCTCATCGCCGGTGCGCTGCCGTGGACGCTGATCCTCGTCGGCACCGCCACGGTCATCTCCTTCCTGCTGGGCGTCGCTCTGGGCGCCTGGGCGGGATGGAAGCGCGGCACCTGGGTCGACCACCTCATCCCGGCCACGACGGTCCTGCAGTCGATCCCGTACTTCTGGCTCGCACTCGTCCTCGTCGCCGTGTTCGCGGTCGGGCTCGGCTGGTTCCCGATGTTCGGCGGCTACGACGTCTTCGACTTCCCGGACGGTCCCGAGCCGACCTGGGCGTTCTTCTCCGACGCGGTCGCCCACTCCCTCCTGCCCGCCATCACCATCGTCATCAGCTCGGTGGGCGGCTGGATGTTCGGTATGCGCAACATGATGGTCTCGACGCTCGCCGAGGACTACGTCCTCACCGCTGAGGCCAAGGGCCTGCGTCCGAGGCGCATCATGACCACGTACGCGGCGCGCAACGCCGCCATCCCGTCGATCGCCGGCTTCTCGATCACGCTCGGATTCGTGGTCGCCGGATCCATCGTGATGGAGCAGGTCTTCACCTACCCCGGTGTCGGCAAGCTGATGTTCCAGGCCGTCACGAACAACGACTACGCGCTGATGCAGGGGCTCTTCCTCGTGATCACCCTCACCGTGCTCGTCGCCAACTTCTTCATGGACCTCGTCTATGGCTTCATCGACCCGAGGGCTCGCCAGAATGTCTGACACCAAGAACCCGCTCCTCCTGGAGGAACCGCCCACCGTCGCCCCCGAGGGCACGGTCGCCCTGGCCACCCAGCGCCAGGAGCGCAAGCGCCGGCGAGTGCTCCCGAGCACGTCCCCGAAGTTCATCATCGGCTCGATCCTCGTGCTCGCGATCGTGCTCTTCGCGATCATCGCCCCCTTCTTCACGCAGAACCCGCGCAGCACCGACAACCCGGCGCTCGAGGCGCCGTCGGCAGCCCACTGGCTGGGGACGACGAAGCTCGGCAACGACGTGTTCGCCCAGCTCGCGATCGGTGCGCAGGGTTCCCTGCTGATCGGGGTCACCGCCGGCGGGATCGCGATCGTGCTGTCGCTGCTGTTCGGCGTCCTCGCCGGATACCTGGGCGGCTGGCGCGAGGACGGCCTCGCGCTGATCACGAACGTGATGATCGTGATCCCCGGTCTGCCGCTCACGATGGTCATCGCATCCTTCGTCCCCCAGCGCAGCTGGCAGCTGGTCGCGTTCGTGCTCGGCATCACATCCTGGGCAGGAGCGGCATACGTGCTGCGGCTGCAGACCCGCTCACTGCGCACGCGCGACTACGTGTACGCCTCGAAGGTCGCGGGCGAGAAGTCGCTGCGGGTGATCCTCGTCGAGATCATGCCCAACCTGCTTCCGCTGCTGACGGCGCAGTTCCTCTTCGCGATCATCTTCGCCATCCTCGGCGAGGCCGGTCTGTCCTACCTGGGGCTCGGGCCGAACTCGTCGATCACGTGGGGATCCATCCTCAACGACGCACAGTCCGGGCAGGCGCTCGGCCGTGGCGCGTGGTGGTGGTTCATCCCGCCGGGGATCATGATCGCGATCCTCGGGGCGGGCCTGGCCCTGATCAACTTCGCGATCGACGAGGTCATCAACCCGAAGCTGCGCAACGCGCCCGATGCCGCGCGACGTCTGCGCAAGGCCGCCAAGGAGAAGGGCGTCACCGCATGAGTGAGGCAGTGCTGACGGCGCGGAACGTGTCGATCGAGTATGAGGTGGACCCGCCGGTGAAGGCCGTGCGCGACGTCTCCCTGACGCTCCACCGCGGCGAGATCCTCGGACTCGCCGGGGAATCCGGGTGCGGCAAGACCACCCTCGCGTACGGGATGAACCGGCTGCTGAAGGCGCCGGCTCTGATGACCGGTGGCGAGATCGTGTTCCACGATCGCGACGGACACGACATCGACATCGTGGGGCTCGACGGCGAGGGGCTGCGCGCGTTCCGCTGGGACAAGATCTCGATGGTGTTCCAGGGGGCGATGAACTCGCTGAACCCGGTCATCAGCGTGAAGGCGCAGATCTTCGACATCTTCGACACGCATCGCCCCGGAATGTCGAAGAAGGCCAAGCAGGAGCGCGCCGAGGAGCTGCTCACGCTGGTGGGAGTGGATCCGAACCGGCTGACGAGCTTCCCGCACGAGCTGTCGGGCGGGATGCGGCAGCGCATGATGATCGCGATGGCGCTCGCCCTGGACCCGCAGGTGATGATCATGGATGAGCCGACGACCGCGCTGGACGTCGTCGTGCAGCGGGGCATCATCCGGGAGATCATGCGCCTGCGGGAACGGCTCGGCTTCGCGGTCATCTTCATCACGCACGACCTGCCGATGCTGATCGAGATCAGCGACCGGATCGCGGTGATGCTGCAGGGCCGCATCGTCGAAGAGGGGACAGCGGAGGAGATCTACCGCACCCCGCAGCACGAGTACACTCAGCGGCTGCTGTCGAGTTTCCCGTCGCTGACGGGGGAGCGGGGCGACTTCGTGCGCACGGGTGTGAACCAGGAGGGGATCCGATGAGCGCGACGATGGGTACGGCGACCGGCACGGCGACGCTGGAGGCCCGGAACCTGGTGAAGGACTTCTCGCTGCGGTCGGGCTTCCGCACGAGCGTGCTGCACGCCGTGAAGGACGTGTCGTTCACGATCGAGGCGGGCAAGACGATCGCGCTGGTGGGGGAGTCGGGATCGGGGAAGTCCACGATCGCCCGGATGCTGATGAAGCTGGAGACGCCGACGAGCGGGGAGATCCTGCTCGACGGCGTCGAGTCCGGCACCAGGGGACGGGCGCTGGAGCGGTACCGCTCCGACGTGCAGATGGTGTTCCAGGATCCGTTCGCGTCCTTGAACCCGTTCCACACGATCGTGCATCACCTGGAGCGTCCCCTCCGCCTCCACCACCCGGAGCTGTCGCGCGCGCAGGTGCGGGAGCGGGCGGTCGAGCTGCTCGAGCGCGTGCGTCTGACGCCGGGGGAGAGCTTCGCCGAACGGCGTCCGCACGAGCTGTCGGGCGGTCAGCGGCAGCGTGTCGCGATCGCGCGCGCGCTGGCGCCGGGGGCTCGGTTCATCGTGGCCGACGAACCCGTGTCGATGCTCGACGTGTCGATCCGGCTCGGGGTGCTGAACCTGCTCGCAGACCTGCAGCGTGAGGAGAACCTGGGCGTGCTGTACATCACGCACGACCTGGCCACCGCTCGGCACTTCTCGGACGAGATCATGGTGCTCTACAAGGGAGACGTCGTCGAGCGCGGTCCCGCGGACGAGGTCATCCTCAACCCGCAGCACGAGTACACCAAGACGCTTCTGGGGGCCGCACCCGAGCCGGAGAACCTCGGACGCCTCCGCGACGAGGTCCGCGCCGAGCTCGCCCTCGACGCCTGACGCCCTCGCCCCGCCGACGGGAGGGGCCGTGGAGTCGGGGGACGGACCGGCTAGACTGGGGCGCACAACTGAAGACAGGCCGAATGAACCCCGCGGGAGAGCCCCGGCGAACGCAGCCGGGCACCGAAGGAGCAAGCCTCCCCGCCAATCTCTCAGGTATGCGTACCGCGCGGTTCCGGCCACTCTGAAAAGCGATCTCGCGCACAGCGCGGATCCGCCGACGGTGAAAGCCCCGCAGCCATGCATGGGCGAAGCTCTCAGGCCTATGACAGAGGGGGAGTTCCGAGGTATGGCGACGCCGCCGTGCCGCCCGTACGCACCCGGGAGAACTCCATGTCGAACCCCCGCTACACCCCGCTCCGAGAACGCCACGAGGCCCTCGGCGCGTCCTTCACCGACTTCGGCGGCTGGCAGATGCCCGTCCGCTACACCTCGGACCTCGCCGAGCACCACGCGGTGCGGCAGAGCGCCGGGATCTTCGACATCTCGCACATGGCCGAGTTCACGGTCCGCGGCAGCGTGGCGGGAGAGTTCCTGGACTATGCGCTCGCCGGACGCCTCTCGGCGCTGCCCGTCGGCAAGGCGAAGTACTCGCTGCTGCTGACCGAGTCGGGCGGGATCATCGACGACGTGATCGTCTACCGTCTCGACGAAGACGACTTCCTCATCATCTCCAACGCCGGCAACCGGGAGGCCGTGGCGGCGGCGCTCGCCGTCCGCGCCGAGGGCTTCGACGTCGCGGTCGACGATGTCTCGGACGCCTACGCCCTCATCGCCGTCCAGGGGCCGCAGGCCGAGGCTGTGCTCGCCGCGACGGCCGAGATCACCGATGTGAGCACGCCGTGGTCTGAGCAGAAGTACTACGCCTGGGCGTCGGCCCGCTTCGCCGGGGAGCCGCTGCTGCTGGCCCGCACCGGCTACACCGGGGAGGACGGCTTCGAGCTGCTCGTTCCGGCGGAGCACGCCGCGGCGCTGTGGGATGCGCTCCTGGCCGCGGGGGCGCCGCTCGGCCTCGTGCCCGCCGGCCTCGCCGCCCGCGACACGCTGCGCCTCGAGGCCGGTATGCCGCTGTACGGGCACGAGCTCTCGCTCGACACGGCACCCGCCCAGGCCGGACTCGGACGCGTCGTCGTCACCGCCAAGGACCAGTTCGTCGGCAAGGCTGCGACGGAGCCGGGCCCGGACGCACCGGTGCTGGTCGGTCTCGTGGCCGAGGGCAAGCGGGCCGGGCGCGCGGGGTACGCCGTCGTCGACGACGAGGGAGCAGTGCTCGGCGAGATCACCAGCGGTGCGCTCAGCCCGACTCTCGGCCACCCGATCGCCATGGCCTACGTGCATCCTTCTTCCGCTGCGGAGGGAACCGCAGTATTCCTTGATGTGCGGGGGACCAGGATCCCCGCGACCGTGACCGCCCTGCCTTTCTACCGGAGGACCAAATGACCGACCTCAATGCACTCCACTACACCGATGAGCACGAGTGGATCGCCGGTGTCGACGGCGCTTCCGGCTCGGGGACCGTCGTGACCATCGGCATCACCGACTACGCCGCCGACAAGCTGGGCGACGTCGTGTTCGTCGAGCTGCCCGCCGTCGGCACCGAGGTCACGGCCGGATCCGTCGTCGGCGAGATCGAGTCGACCAAGTCGGTCGGCGAGCTGTACGCGCCCGTCTCCGGCACGGTCGTCGAGATCAACGACGCCGCGGTCGACGACCCGTCTCTGGTCAACTCCGCTCCGTTCGAGGGCGGCTGGCTGCTCAAGGTCGAGGTCGCCGACGGCGCGCTCGACGGACTGCTCGACCGCGACGCGTACGTCGCACTCACGGAGGGCTGATCCAGAAGTGGTTGCTTTCGCCGATCGTCACATCGGACCCACGGATGCCGCGCAGCGCACGATGCTCGATGCGCTCGGGATCGACGCCGCGGGAGCCGACGACGCGCTGACCGCCGTAGAGGCGCTGATGCGCCAGGCCGTTCCCGCATCGATCTACACCGGCCCCTCGTCGGACGACTCCGCGTCCCGGATCCCCGGCGCCGCGAGCGAGACCGAGGCCCTGGCCGAACTGCGCGGCCTCGCGTCGCGCAACACCGTGAACCGCCCGATGATCGGCATCGGCTACTACGGCACCATCACTCCGCAGGTGATCCAGCGGAACGTGCTGGAGAACCCGTCCTGGTACACGGCGTACACGCCGTACCAGCCGGAGATCTCGCAGGGGCGCCTGGAGGCGCTCATCAACTTCCAGACCATGGTCGCCGACCTCACCGGGCTCACCACGGCCAACGCGTCCATGCTCGACGAGTCGACCGCGGTGGTCGAGGGCATGCTGCTGGCCAGGCGCGCGTCGAAGTCCTCCTCGAACGTGTTCGCGGTCGATGCCGATGCCCTCCCGCAGACCGTGGCCATGCTCGCCACGCGCGCGCAGGCGCTCGGGATCGAGATCGTCTCGGTCGACTTCGCCGCGGGGGAGGAGCTGCCCGAGAGCCTGTTCGGCGTCTTCGTGCAGTACCCGGGGGCTTCCGGTCGGGTGTGGGACCCCTCGGCGGTGTTCGATGCCGTGCACCTCGCCGGCGGTCTCGCGGTCGCCGCCGCCGACCTCCTCGCCCTCACGCTGATCGCCTCGCCGGGCTCGCTCGGCGCCGACGTCGCGGTGGGGACGACCCAGCGCTTCGGCGTGCCCATGGGCTTCGGCGGACCGCACGCGGGCTACATGGCCGTGCGCTCCGGGCTCGAGCGCCAGCTCCCCGGTCGCCTGGTCGGAGTGTCGGTCGACGCCGACGGCAAGCCCGCCTACCGGCTCTCGCTGCAGACCCGCGAGCAGCACATCCGCCGCGAGAAGGCCACATCGAACATCTGCACCGCGCAGGTGCTCCTGGCCGTCATGGCGTCGATGTACGCGGTCTATCACGGTCCCGACGGACTGCGCCAGATCGCCTCGGGGGCGGCGACGAAGGCCGCGCTGCTGCGCGACTGGCTGACCGAGGCCGGCGCCGAGGTCGTGCACGAGTCCTTCTTCGACACGCTGTCGGTGCGCGTGCCGGGCCGGGCGGCGGAGCATGCCGCGCAGGCACGCGACGGCTACGGGATCCTGCTCCGGGTGACGGACGCCGACACGATCGGCATCTCGGTCGACGAGACCACCACGGTGACCGAGCTCCACCAGGTCGCGATGGTGTTCGGCGGAGCGCAGGAGCGCGCCTTCGGGTTCGTCGGCGGGGAGAACGCCCTGCCGTCGGAGCTTCGCCGACAGGACGAGTACCTCACGCACCCCGTTTTCCACGCGCACCGCAGCGAGACGGCCATGATGCGCTACCTCAAGAGCCTCTCCGACCGGGATTACGCGCTCGATCGCGGGATGATCCCGCTGGGCTCGTGCACCATGAAGCTCAACGCCGCGACGGAGATGGCCGCCATCACGTGGCCGGAGTTCGCCGGCATCCACCCGTTCGCTCCGGCGGCCGATGTGCAGGGCTACCTCCAGCTCATCGATCAGCTCGAGGGCTGGCTCGCGGAGGTCACCGGATACGATGCCGTCTCGCTGCAGCCCAACGCCGGTTCGCAGGGTGAGCTGGCGGGCCTTCTCGCGATCCGCGGCTACCACCACGCGAACGGCGACCAGCACCGCACGGTCTGTCTCATCCCGTCGTCGGCGCACGGCACGAACGCGGCCTCGGCCGTGCTCGCCGGCATGAAGGTCGTCGTCGTCGCGACGGACGAGCTCGGCAACGTCGACCTCGACGATCTGCGCGCGAAGATCGCCCAGCACGCGGACGACCTGTCCGCCCTGATGATCACCTACCCCTCGACGCACGGCGTCTACGAGGAGCAGGTCGTCGAGATCACGAGCGCGGTGCACGACGCGGGCGGCCAGGTCTACGTCGACGGCGCCAACCTGAACGCGCTGCTCGGGTACGCGCGGTTCGGTGACCTCGGCGGGGACGTCTCGCACCTGAACCTGCACAAGACGTTCGCCATCCCGCACGGGGGCGGCGGTCCCGGCATCGGTCCGGTCGCAGCGAAGGCGCACCTCGCGCCGTTCCTGCCCTCGCACCCCCTCGCGCAGCGCGCCGAGCACTTCGGCGGCTACACGTTCGAGGGCGGCGTCATCTCGGCCGCACCGTACGGATCCGCGGGCATCCTCCCGATCTCGTGGTCCTACGTGCGGATGATGGGCGCCGACGGACTGCGTCGCGCGACGGCGGCCGCCGTGCTCTCCGCGAACTACATCGCCGCCCGTCTCGGCGAGCACTTCCCGGTGCTCTACACCGGGGAGAACGGCCGTGTCGCGCACGAGTGCATCCTCGACCTGCGCCCGCTCAAGGAGGCGACCGGCATCACGGTCGACGACGTCGCGAAGCGTCTGATCGACTACGGCTTCCACGCCCCGACCATGTCGTTCCCGGTCGCCGGCACCCTCATGGTGGAGCCGACCGAGTCGGAGGACCTCGACGAGATCGAGCGGTTCATCGAGGCGATGATCATGATCAAGGCCGAGGCGGATGCCGTCGCCGCCGGACGCTGGCCGGCTGACGACAACCCGCTCGTGCGTGCCCCGCACACCGCCGTCTCGCTCATCGCGGGGGAGTGGTCTCACGCATACACGCGGGAAGAGGCCGCATACCCGGTGCGCTCCCTCATCGCCGGCAAGTACTGGCCGCCGGTGCGTCGGATCGATCAGGCCTACGGCGACCGCAACCTCGTGTGCGCCTGCCCGCCGGTGGAGGCCTTCGCCTGACATCGACACCCCACGACGGCGACGCCGTGCCCCGGCAGAGGGGTACGGCGTCGCCGCGTTTCCGGGTGTTTCGCCCGTGTTACAGATGGTCACCACTCAGTAACAGTTCGTTAGCTGAGTGAAGTGCCGACGAAACCGCGGGTTACGCTCAGGTATCCCTGCGTGTTCGATGGTGAGCGCGCAGACTCAGCACTGTCCACAGGAGGACGAAAAGTGAAAAGAAACAGGATTGCCCTCGCGGGCAGCGCTCTGCTCGTGGTCGGCGCCCTGGCGTTGGCCGGTTGCGCAGGCGGGAACGACGCAGGCAACGACGACTCCACGGCGTCGACGACCGCGATCATCTCGGCGAACGGAGGCGAGCCGGAGAACGCGCTGATCCCGACCAACACGAACGAGGTCAATGGCGGCAAGATCCTCGACTCGATCTTCGCAGGTCTTGCCTTCTACGACGGCGACGGCGCCCTCGTCAACGACATGGCCGAGTCGATCACGGTCGACGCTCCGAACAAGGTCACCGTGAAGCTGAAGGAGGGCAACAAGTTCACCAACGGTGAAGACGTCGTCGCCCACAACTTCATCGACGCATGGAACTACGGCGCGCAGCTCTCCAACGCGCAGCTCAACCAGTCCTGGTTCGCCGACATCGTCGGCTTCAACCCGGATGCGGACTCCGAGCTCACCGGTCTCACCGAGGTCGACGACCAGACCTTCACGATCGACCTGAGCAGCGACGTGGCCTCCGACTTCGTGACCCGCCTTGGCTACTCGGCGTTCTACCCGCTGCCCGATGTGGCATTCGAGGACATGGATGCCTTCGGCGAGAACCCGATCGGCAACGGCCCGTACAAGCTCGCCGAAGACGGCGCCTGGCAGCACGACGTCCAGATCGACATGGTCAAGAACGATGACTACAAGGGCGAGCGCGTCGCACAGAACGGCGGCCTCACGCTGAAGTTCTACACCGCTCCGGAGGGTGCGTACGCAGACCTCCTCGGTGGCAACATCGACGTCATCGACCAGATCCCCGAGGCTTCGCTCGAGGTGTTCGAGGACGAGCTCGGCGAGCGGGCGACGAACCAGCCTGCCGCGATCTTCCAGTCGTTCACCATCGGCGGCCAGCTCCCGCACTTCTCGGGTGAAGAGGGCGCGCTGCGTCGTGCGGCCATCTCGATGGCGATCAACCGCGACGAGATCACCGACAAGATCTTCGCCGGCACGCGTACTCCGGCGAGCGACTTCACGACTCCGGTCATCGACGGCTGGAGCGACAGCATCCCCGGCGCCGAGGTGCTCGCATACGACCCCGAGAAGGCGAAGGAGCTGTGGACCCAGGCCGACGCCATCTCCCCGTGGTCCGGCACCTTCCAGATCGCGTACAACTCCGACGGTGGACACCAGGTGTGGGTCGACGCCGTGTCGAACTCGCTGAAGAACACGCTCGGGATCGAGGCGTCGGGCGCACCGTACGTCGACCTCGCGACGCTCCGCGCTGCGGTCAACGCGCGCGACGACGCGGGCAAGCGCACCATCCAGACGGCGAACCGCTCCGGATGGCAGGGCGACTACCCGGCGGTGTACAACTTCCTGCAGCCGCTGTACGGCACGGGAGCATCGTCGAACGACGGCGACTACTCGAACCCCGAGGTCGACGCTCTGCTCGCCGAGGGCGCAGCAGCCACCAGCGCGGATGATGCCAACGCCGCGTACGAGAAGGCGCAGGAGATCCTGTTCAAGGATCTTCCCGTCATCCCCCTCTGGTACCAGAACTCCATCGGTGGCTTCGGCGAGAACGTCGACAACGTGACCGTCGGATGGAACTCGGTTCCGCTCTACTACGAGATCACCAAGGCCGAGTAGGTCCTCGGGGTGAACGGCAGCGAGGCGGTGGCGGCGACGTCACCGCCTCGCGTCGTGCACTCCGGCTGACTCCGACTCCACGAAAGGAGCAAGGATGCTCGCCTATACCCTGCGGCGACTTCTCCAGCTGATCCCGGTCTTCTTCGGTGCGACGCTTCTCATCTACGCGCTCGTCTTCCTGATGCCGGGTGACCCGATCGCGGCGCTCTTCGGTGACAAACCGCCGAGCCCGCAGCTGCTCGCCACGATCCGAGCGCAGTATCACCTGGACGACCCGTTCCTCGTCCAGTACTTCTACTACATCACCGGCGTCTTCAAGGGCGACATGGGAACGACGTTCTCCGGTGAGTCGGTGAGCACCGTGCTCGCCCGGACGCTTCCGATCACCGGTCGTCTGGCCATCATGGCGATCGCGATCGAGTTCACGCTCGCGATCATCATCGGAACGCTCTCCGCGCTCCGCAAGGGCAAGTTCTTCGATCACGCCTCGCTGATCGTCTCGCTCGTGTTCCTGTCGATGCCGATCTTCGTCGTCGCCTTCCTCGCGCAGTACTTCCTGGCCATCAAGCTGGGCTGGTTCCGTCCGACGGTCGGCGGTCAGAACGACTGGGGCGACCTGTGGCTCCCGGCGATCGTGCTCGGGCTGAGCCTGTATGCGACGAGCATGCGCCTGATGCGCGGCTCTGTGCTCGACACCCTCAACCAGGACTGGGTGCGCACGGCGTACGGCAAGGGACTGTCGCGCAACCGCGTGATCCCCGTGCACGTGCTGCGCAACTCCCTGATCCCGGTGATCACCAACTCGGCGACGAACTTCGGTGTCCTCCTCGTCGGAGCGACCGTGACGGAGTACATCTTCAACATCCCGGGCGTGGGCCAGACCCTCTTCCAGGCGACGTTGCGGCACGAAGGACCGACGATCGTGTCGTTCGTGACGGTGTTCGTCATCATCTACGTTCTCGTCAACCTGCTCGTGGACCTGCTCTACGGGCTGCTCGACCCGAGGATCCGCTATGTCAAGTGACCGTCCCACCCACTACGTCGCACCGGTGGTGGCCGAACAGCCGCCGACGGATGCCATCAGCGTCAAAGGCAAGCCCGCGAGTCTCTGGCGGGACGCGTGGACAGACCTGCGCCGCCGTCCTTCGTTCTGGATCTCGCTCGGAATCGTCGCGCTCATCCTGCTGATGGCCCTGTGGCCGACGCTCTTCACGCAGACGCCGCCGAACAACCAGTGCGAGCTCGCGAACTCCAACGCGGGACCGGCCGCAGGCCACCCGCTCGGATACACCTTCCAGGGGTGCGACATCTGGTCCCGCATCGTCTGGGGTTCGCGCACGTCCCTCAGCGTCGGCCTTCTCGCGACCATCATCAGCTCGACGCTCGGACTGATCATGGGCGCCTTCGCCGGCTACTACGGCGGATGGCTCGACGCGGTGCTCTCCCGCGTCGGCGACATCTTCTTCTCGATCCCCTACATCCTCGCGGCGGTCGTCGTGATGACGGTGTTCTCCCAGTACCGCAACGTCTTCACCCTCGCTCTCGCGATCGGTGGATTCGCCTGGGCTGCGACGGCGCGTGTCGTCAGGGCGGAAGTGCTCAGAGTCAAACAGGCTGATTTCGTGATGGCCTCGGCCGCGCTCGGCAAAGGCCGCTTCGGCACCCTCCTGTCGCACGTGATCCCGAACGCCTTCGCTCCGTTGCTCGTCCTGGCGACGCTGGCTCTCGCCGGCGGTATCGTCGCCGAGGCGACCCTGAGCTTCCTCGGTGTCGGGCTCGGAAGCGATGTCATGTCCTGGGGCAACGACATCAGCCAGGCGCAGCGCTCTCTGCGTGTCGCGCCGATGGCGCTGATCTATCCGTCGATCGCGCTCACCATCACGGTGCTCGCGTTCATCCTCCTGGGCGAACTCATCCGAGACGCCCTCGACCCGAGGGCGAGGGCACGCCGATGATCGAATCGACAGCTCCGCTGCTGAGCGTTCGCGACCTCACCGTCGCGTTCGACACGCAGAACGGCACACGACAGGTCCTGCACGGCATCAGTTTCGATGTCATGGCAGGGGAGACGGTCGCGATCGTCGGCGAGTCCGGTTCGGGCAAGTCGACGGCGGCGACCTCGATCATCAAGCTCCTCGCGGGCACGGGTCGGATCACCGGTGGCAGCATCACTCTGGACGGGGAAGAGCTCACGCATCTCTCCGAACGGGAGATGGAGAGGGTGCGCGGCAGAGCGATCGGCTACGTGCCGCAGGACCCGATGTCGAATCTCAATCCCGTCTGGAGCATCGGCTTCCAGGTCGAGGAGGCGGTTCGTGCCAACGGTCTCGCGCAGGGCCGCGCTGCGGTGCGCGCTCGTGCGATCGAGGTGCTCCAGCAGGCGGGGCTCGCCGACGCGGCCAAGCGGCTGCGTCAGTTCCCGCACCAGTTCTCCGGCGGTATGCGCCAGCGTGCGCTCATCGGCATCGGATTGGCTGCTGACCCGCGGCTGCTGATCGCGGACGAGCCGACCTCGGCGCTCGATGTCACCGTGCAGCGTGTGATCCTCGACCACATGGCGAGCCTCACCCGCGACCGCGGAACCTCGATGCTGCTGATCACGCACGACCTCGGTCTTGCGGCCGAGCGCGCAGAGCGCCTGATCGTGATGCAGAACGGGTCGATCGTGGAATCGGGGCCGAGTAAGGAGATCCTGCAGAACCCGCAGCACCCGTACACCAAGCGCCTCGTCGCGGCGGCACCCAGTGTGGCTTCGCAGCGCATCCAGGCCGTGGTCGAGGACCGCGGCGTGGAGACGCTCGAGGATCTCGCCGCCATCCCGCCGACGGTGCGGGTGGCCGGCCTCACCAAGGACTACCGCATCCGTCAGGGTGGGTTCCGCAGTGAGATGTTCCGTGCGGTGGACGACGTGTCGTTCGAGATCCCGCGAGGAAAGACGCTGGCTCTGGTCGGCGAGTCCGGCTCCGGCAAGTCGACCGTCGCGAAGATGGTTCTGAAGCTCGAGGACCCGACGTCGGGGACGATCGAGATCGACGGCATGGACGTGTCCGGGTTCTCCCGCGCCCAGTCCTTCGGTCTTCGGCGTCGCATGCAGCCGGTCTTCCAGGACCCGTACGGATCCTTGGATCCGCTGCGCAACCTCGAGAACACGATCGCGGAACCGCTCGAGATCCACGGCGTGGGCGACCGCGCGTCGCGTCGTGAGCGCGTGCGCGAGCTGCTCGACCAGGTGTCACTGCCGCAGGACCTGGCCACGCGCTATCCGAGCGAGCTGTCCGGAGGACAACGTCAGCGTGTCGCGATCGCGCGCGCTCTGGCGCTGAAGCCCGACATCGTCGTGCTCGACGAGGCGGTCTCGGCGCTGGACGTGCTCGTCCAGGCCCAGATCCTCAAGCTGCTGGCCGACCTGCAGACCGAGCTCGGGCTCACCTACCTGTTCATCACGCACGACCTCGCGGTGGTGCGTGTCTCGAGCGACCTCGTCTGCGTCATGGAGCGCGGCAGGATCGTCGAGCAGGGCACGGTCGACGAGACCTTCGCCAACCCGAAGCAGGAGTACACGAGCCGTCTGCTCGAAGCGATCCCCGGTGCGTCCATCCCTCTGGGTGGCCTCTGATCGTGGCGATGCCGAACTCTCCCGAGGACGGGCGGACCTTCCGCTCGTCCTCGGGCACGGTTGTCATGGTCGTGAGCCTCGCTCTAGCGGTGTTCCTGCTCGGCGACGCCGTCGTGCGCGGAGGCTGGGGGCAGACGCTGCTGCTGGCGCCCTGGGTGCTGCTCGGGCTGTGGATCATCTACGAGATCAGCTACGTGTCGATGGTCCGCATCGGCGATGACGGGGCGCTCGTGCAGAACATGCTGCGACGGACGGAGTTCGGCTGGCACCGGGTCCGCGACATCGATCTGCAGTGGCAGCTCAGCTTCGCGTTCGACGACGGCACGGAGCTCACCTGTTGGGGTGGGCCGGCCCACGCCCGCCCGAGGCGCAGCAAGATGCGAGATGAGGAAGTGACGGTCTCGGCTTCGTTGCAGAGCCTCACCGACATCCGCGACCGCTGGCAGGCGGCTGCGGGCCACGCGGCGAGTGCGCCGATCCGCCGTTCCTGGGATACGAAAGCGCTGCTGGCGCTCGCAGGGATCGTGGCGTGGGCGGTCGTCGCCGTCCTGATCGTCGCCGCTGGCTGAGCAGGATGTGCCACTCGGTCACGCGCCCCTGTCCTCGGGCGAGAACAGGGGCGCGTGATCACAGGGCCCGAGACCTGGTTCAGGAATACGAGAACCAGTGGCCGGGCAGGTTGGCGCGGTAGACGCACGGTCCGACGCTGTAACCCTCCTGCATGAAGATCCGTCGTTCGGCCTGGCAGTAGGCCAGGTCGGTGAACGGGCCGAACCAGGACGCGGCCTGCGCTGCGGCGGCCCCGCCGAACACCATTCCCGTGACGAGGACGATGCCTGCGGCTGTTGCGGACAGTTTCTTCTTCATTCGAATCCCCCCCGGATTGTCGTACCCACGACGTCGTGGGTGGCCCCGAGCCTAAGGGGACCCCTGACGGGTGTCAACGTCCGTCGAGGGCATCATCGGGTGCGGACGGAGGGCAGACGTCCGAGCCGTCAGCTCGGGAGTCCGAATAGATCCGGCCACGTCGCCGCTGCCCACGGGTAGCCGACGAACACGGTCGCGTCGATGAGGAAATGCGCGACGAGGAAAGGCAGCAGGCGGCCGGACCGCTGGTAGAGCCAGCCGAACAGCAGCCCCATGGCGAGGTTCCCGATGAACGCGCCGGGCCCCTGATACAGGTGGTAGCTGGCACGCAGGAGCGAGGTCGCGATGATGATCGCCCACGGTGACCAGCCGAGCTGCCGCAGCCGCGCGAAGAGGTAGCCGAGCACCACGAACTCCTCCTGCAGGGCAGCCCGCGCCGCGGCGAGGAGCAGGATGGGCACCGTCCACCAGTGCGCGTCGAGACCGGCGGGGTTGACGGCCACGAACAGTCCGAGCGCTCGTCCCGCGAGGTACAGTCCGAGACCGGGAACGCCGATCGCCACCACGAGGAGGATGCCACGGCCCGCGTCGCCGATGACCCGCGTTCCATCGAGTCCGAGCCTGCCCAGGTGCGGACGCCGCGCCTGCCAGAGCAGGAAGCACACCAGCAGCACCGGGACGAGGGAGAACCCGATGGAGAGCACCTGATAGATCAGGTCGAAGAGCTCGCGGTCGCTGCGGGAGGGATTGAGCGTCGCCGTCTGATCCGCGAGCGGCGTCTCATCGGTCAGGCGGTACGCGAGCTGCACGATCGCGTACACGGCCGACTGGCCGAGACCGAGGGCGAGCACGATGGCGATCTCCCACCACAGGCGGCTGCGCCCTTCGCGTCCCCTCGCGGCGTCGGACTCCGACGTGGTGCGAGGGGAGGAAGGCCGCTCGGGGACCGGGGCGGAGCGCTCGGGAGCCGGGGGAGTGGGGGTCACGATCTCGATGCTACGACCCGTATTCAGGAACATGCCCTGAGCTTGCGTTATCCTGGAACGTCGGCTTCCCGGCGCAACCCCACACTCTTTGAGGACCCTTGTATGGCGCACGCCCTCCGCTCTGACCTCCGCAACGTCGCAATCGTCGCCCACGTCGACCACGGCAAGACCACTCTTGTCGACGCGATGCTTCGCCAGACGGGTTCCTTCGGTGAACACTCGCACGTGGAAGAGCGCGCGATGGACTCGAACGACCTCGAGCGTGAGAAGGGCATCACGATCCTCGCCAAGAACACGGCGATCACCTACAAGGGCAAGCACGCCGACGGCAAGGAGATCACGATCAACGTGATCGACACCCCCGGCCACGCCGACTTCGGCGGTGAGGTCGAGCGCGGCCTGTCGATGGTCGACGGCGTCGTGCTCCTCGTCGACGCGAGCGAGGGTCCGCTGCCGCAGACCCGCTTCGTGCTGCGCAAGGCGCTCGAGGCCAAGCTCCCCGTCATCCTCCTGGTCAACAAGACCGACCGTCCCGATGCCCGCATCGCCGAGGTCGAGGAGGAGGCGCACGACCTGCTGCTGGGTCTCGCCTCCGACCTGGTCGACGACGTGCCGGACCTCGATGTCGACGCGCTGCTCGATGTGCCGGTGGTCTACGCCTCCGGCCGCGCCGGCGCCGCGTCGCGGAACCGTCCTGCCGACGGAGCGCTGCCCGACAACGACGACCTCGAGCCCCTGTTCGAAGCGATCCTCGAGCACGTCCCCGCTCCGGCGTACGACGACGAGGCTCCGCTGCAGGCCTGGGTCACGAACCTCGACTCCAGCCCGTTCCTCGGTCGACTCGCCCTGCTGCGCGTCTTCAACGGCACGCTCAAGAAGGGCCAGACGGTGGCCTGGGTGCGCGCCGACGGCACCACGAGCAACGCGCGCATCACCGAGCTGCTCAAGACCCGCGCTCTCGAGCGCTACCCCGCGGAGTCCGCCGGCCCCGGTGACATCGTCGCGATCGCCGGTTTCGAGAACATCACCATCGGCGAGACCATCGCCGACCCGGAGGACGTCCGTCCGCTTCCCGCGATCACGGTCGACGACCCCGCCATCTCGATGACGATCGGCACCAACACCTCGCCCCTCATGGGCAAGGTCAAGGGACACAAGCTCACGGCGCGCATGGTCAAGGACCGTCTCGACAAGGAGCTCATCGGAAACGTCTCGCTCAAGGTCGTCGACATCGGACGCCCGGATGCGTGGGAGGTGCAGGGCCGCGGCGAGCTGGCCCTCGCCATCCTCGTCGAGAACATGCGGCGTGAGGGCTTCGAGCTCACCGTCGGCAAGCCGCAGGTGGTCACGAAGAAGATCGACGGCAAGACCTACGAGCCGTTCGAGCACCTGACGATCGACACGCCGGAGGAGCACCTCGGCGCGATCACGCAGCTGCTGGCGAACCGCAAGGGTCGCATGGAGAACATGACCAACCACGGCACCGGCTGGGTGCGCATGGAGTTCATCGTCCCGTCGCGCGGCCTGATCGGCTTCCGCAGCGAGTTCCTCACCACGACCCGTGGCACCGGTATCGCGAACGCGATCTCGCACGGCTACGAGCCGTGGGCCGGCTCCATCACGACGCGCCAGAACGGCTCGATCGTCGCCGACCGTCAGGGCGTCGTCACCCCGTTCGCCATGATCGCCCTGCAGGAGCGCATGTCGTTCTTCGTGCAGCCCACGCAGGAGGTCTACGAGGGCATGGTCATCGGCGAGAACTCGCGCGCCGACGACATGGACGTGAACATCACCAAGGAGAAGAAGCTCACCAACATGCGTGCGGCCAGCTCCGACACGTTCGAGTCGATGACGCCTCCGCGCGTGCTGACCCTCGAGGAGAGCCTCGAGTTCGCCCGTGACGACGAATGCGTCGAGGTCACGCCCGAGGTGGTCCGCATCCGCAAGGTGATCCTCGACCAGACCATCCGCGGTCGCGAGGCCTCGCGCCTGAAGCGTCAGGACGCGAACGCCTGAGGACATCCCGGAGCACGCTCCGCGAGAGGGCCCTGCCCGCGCCGAAAGGCGCCTGCAGGGCCCTCTTCTCATGTAAATCCCAGGTGAGGGCTAGTTTTCGCTCAGGTTGATGACGCAGACTCGTTGACTTGCGCCTGGGGCGAGCTCCCGATGAGTCCCCTGCAAGGGCGTACGACGACCCGAAAGTCGAACCCATGCTTCAGAACACCCGTGCGCTTCGGCGCGCCTCCGCGGCGGCCTCCGCTCGCGCCGCAGTCACCGCCCGACGCCCGATGACCATCTTCGGCACCGTCTGCGCGACCCTCCTCGGTGTCACGCTCAGCGTCGGCCTCGCCTCCGCCCCTGCTGCCGGCGCCGTGACCCCCGACGTCGCGGCCGCGTTCCCCCGGACGGTGCTGGGCGCCGACCAGTTCAGCAGCATCGCCGACGACACCCGATCCGCGGTGAGCACTGCCGAGGCCGCGGCGTCTGTCGCCGACGCCCTGAGCGACGAGGTCGCCGCGTCCGGCCTCGATGTCGGAACGACCGTGAAGGTCGACACCTCCACCCTGGAGGACAGGATCGATGCCCTCGACGATGCCGAGGTGATGCCGCTGCTGCTGCTGGACACCCGGATGGAGGAGGCCGCCGCGGAGACGCGACGAGTCGTCTCCGAGACGGGCGTCCTGCGAGACGCGTTCACCGCGGCCCAGCAGAAGAAGGCCGCCGAGGATGCGGCGCGAGCCGCGGCGGAGCAGAAGGCGGCGGAGGAGCACGCTGCGCAGGAGGCCGCCGCGGCGCTCGCGGCGGCGAACACCGTGGACGGCGCGAAGGCCACGGCCCGGCAGCTGATGGCGAGCACCTACGGCTGGGGCGGAGATCAGTTCTCCTGCCTGGAGTCGCTGTGGACCAAGGAGTCGGGCTGGAACTACCAGGCCTACAACGCCGACGGCGGCGCCACCGGCATCCCGCAGGCGCTTCCCGGGAGCAAGATGGCCGCAGCCGGCTCGGACTGGCAGTCCAACGCCGCGACGCAGATCGCCTGGGGTCTCGGCTACATCTCCTCCGCATACGGCACTCCGTGCAGCGCGTGGTCGCACTCGCAGGCCATGAACTGGTACTGAGTCGGGCCGCAGTCAGCACGCGGAGACGCGCACTAGCCGGGGAGGCGCGTCGAGGACTACGGTGACTGTGACGGCTGGGGGCGTCGCGAATCCGAGGAGGACGTGTGCTCGACCCCGTCGCATGGCTCGATGTCCCGCAGGAGGTGTCGACCGGCACGCTGCCCGGATGGGATCGTGTCGATGAGATCGTGCAGGAGGCGCACGCGCGCTACGTCTCAGAGCGAGGCGGCCGGGTCGCCGACTACATCCCCGTGCTGGCTGAGGTCGACCCCGAACTGTTCGGACTCGCGGTCATCGAGGTCGGCGGCGGCTTGCACGACGCGGGCGATGCCCTGCATCCGTTCTCCATCCAGTCGATCTCGAAGATGTTCGTCTACGCCCTGGCCATCCAGGAACATGGACACGAGAAGGTCAGGGACATCGTCGGTGTGAACAACACCGGGCTCGCGTTCAACTCGGTGATCGCGATGGAGCTCAACGGCGGCCATCCGATGAATCCGATGGTCAACGCCGGGGCGATCGCGACCACCGCCCTGATGCCCGGAGCGACGGCCGTCGAGCAATGGGAGCGGGTCAGGGAGGGGCTTTCCGCCTTCGCCGGCCGACCTCTGAGCCTGGATGGCGTCGTCTACGCTTCGGAGGCCGAGACCAATGACCGCAACCGCGCTCTCGGGCGTCTGCTGCGCAGCTACGGGCGTCTCGACGGCGATCCGGATGAGATCGTCGACGTGTACACGCGGCAATGCGCGCTGAACGTCACGGCTCACGATCTCGCGGTCATGGGAGCGACCCTCGCCGACGGGGGAGTGAACCCGGTCACGGGGGAGCGGGTGGTGTCGGCGGACGTCTGCCGCGACACCCTCGCCGTCGTGGCATCGAGCGGACTGTACGAGCGATCGGGCGACTGGCTGTTCGAGATCGGTCTCCCCGCCAAATCCGGGGTCGCCGGAGGCATCGTCGCGGTCGCCCCCGGCAAGGGCGCGGCTGCCGGCTTCTCGCCGCGACTCGACGATGCGGGGAACTCCGTGCGCTCCCAGATGGCGATCGGACACCTCTCCCGCTCGCTGGGACTCAACCTCTTCGCGTCCGCCCCGGCACGCGACAACGTCTCCGGGCATGGGGTCCGGTCGCAGGAACAGGAGACGAGATGACTCGGATCGCGCCGGCACCGCCGAAGACGTCCTGGCTGCCGATGGTCAGCCTCTTCCTCGCGCAGGTGCTGATGTCCTTCAACGTGGCTGCCCTGCCGATCTCCCTCGGCGGGATCGTCAGCGAGTTCGGTGTGCCGCCCACCGTCGCCAGCACCACGATCGTCATGTACGGGCTGGCCGTCGCCGCCCTGGTGATGACGGGTGCGAAGCTCGGGCAGCGTGTGGGGTGGGTGTTGATCTTCCGCATCGTGATCGCCCTGTTCGCCGGCTCGGCGGTCATGATGCTGCTCGCGCCGACCGTGTGGTGGGCGATCGCGGGGCAAGCGGTCGCCGGTGCGGCGGCGGCGATCATCGTGCCGTCGATCGTCGCGCTCATCGCGGAGAACTACCGCGGACCGCAGCAGGCCACCGCGATCGGCGCGATCGGGTCCGCCAGGGCGATCTCGGGCGTGAGTGCCTTCCTGATCGGGGGCACGCTCGGCACGCTCGTCGGCTGGCGTCCGATGTTCTTCATCGTGCTGGGCATCGCGGTGGTCGTCTTCGGGCTGAGTTTCACGCTGCGCGGCGACCGTGGCGACGCGTCGATCCGCATCGATCTCGTGGCGTCGCTGCTGATCGGTGCGGCGATCGTGTTGCTCACGCTCGGGTTCAACAACCTCAACAGCTGGGGCGCCCTGGCTCCCACGCCGACCGCCCCGTTCACCGTCCTCGGTCTGTCCCCGGCGCCGGTGTTCATCGTGCTGGGCATCATCCTGGGGCAGGCGTTCTTCCTCTGGACGCGCAAGCGCATGGCGGACGGGAAGGTGCCCCTGATCGATCTGAGCGTGCTCGGCTCGTCTCGCGAGCGCGCGGCGGTGTACGCGATGTTCATCGTGGTCGCCCTCGAGGCGTGCGTGAACTTCACGATCCCGCTGTACATCCAGATCGTGCAGGGGCGTACGCCGTTCGACACCTCACTGGCGATGATGCCGTTCAACCTGACGGTGTTCATCACGGCCACGCTGGTGGTGCGCTTCTACAAGAGGTACCCGCCGCGCACGATCGGTGTGTTCGGCTTCATCCTCACGACGGCCGCGCTCGTGTGGCTGTCCGTGGTCGTGACCAACAACTGGGAGACCGTTCCGACGATCGCGGGTCTCATCGTCTTCGGCATCGGCCAGGGAGCCCTCGTGACCCTCGTGTTCAACGTCCTGGTCACCGCCGCCCCCGCCGAGCTCGCGGGTGACGTCGGCTCCCTCCGCGGGACGACGCAGAACCTCGCCTCGGCCGTGGGCACCGCGCTGGCGGGAGCTCTGCTGGTCTCGCTGCTCGCCCTGAACGTGGGCCGCGCCGTCGTCGAGCATCCCGAGCTGCCGCCGTCGCTGGTCGCGCAGGTGCCGATGGATGACGTCAACTTCATCAGCAACGACGACCTCCGCACCGTGCTGGAGGATTCGACGGACGCGACGCCCGAGCAGGTGGATGCGGCCGTCACCGTCAACGAGGAGTCGCGCCTGAGCACGCTCAAGCTCGGGCTGCTGATCCTCGCCGCCATCAGCGCGCTCGCGATCCTCCCTGCGTCTCGACTGCCGCAGTACCGGCCGCACGAGATCCCCGATCCTTCGCCGTCGGGCGGCTCGGAATGAGGCTCAGCGCAGTTCGGAGATGAGCACGGCGCTCGTCCCGGCAGCCGTGGCCTCGAAGATGTGCGGAGCGTCACCGGGATAGGTCAGGTAGTCACCGGGGGAGAGCGCGACGGGGTCGTCGACGGGTCCGACGCGAGCCTCGCCCGCGAGCAGGATCACGTGCTCGATGGTGCCGGGGTGGTGCGGGTCGGAACGGCGCGCGTCGCCGGGCTCGGCCTGGATCAGGTAGATGTCCCGACGGGCGCCGGGGGGACTGGCCGAGAGCAGGGTGGCGCTGTAGGCCGCGGCGGAGGAGGGGACGCCGGCGAGGTCGTCGGCGCGGATGAGCGTCGGCGCGTTCGCCTGCTGGTCGACCAGCACGGCGAAGGGCACGCCCAGGGCCACACCGAGCGCCCAGAGCGTCTCGACGCTGGGGTTGCCGGAACCGCCCTCGAGTTGGGACACGGTGGCCTTGGATACGCCGGCTCGTCGTGCGAGTTCCGAGACGGACAGGCCGCTCGCCTCGCGCTCTCTGCGCAGCGTGCGGGCGATGCGGGTGCGGAGATCCTCCATGCGTTCATCATGTCAAACGTTCGTTCACTTGACTATTCACTGGGCGATGTTCAGAATGATGGGCGTGCGTTCATTGAATCGAACACCAGGGGAGTGGCGGCGATGACCGCCGAGCGCGAGGTGTGGCGGGAGGCCCTCGGCGTCGTGCTCGCGACGAGCGCCTACGGGGTCTCGTTCGGCGCTCTCGCCGTGGCCTCAGGGCTCGACGTCTGGCAGGCCTGTGTGCTGAGCCTGCTGATGTTCACCGGCGGCTCCCAGTTCGCCTTCGTCGGGGTGTTCGCCGCCGGCGGCGTCGCGGCGCTGCCGTCCGCCATCGCCTCCGCGGCGCTCCTCGGCGTGCGCAACGTCGCCTACGGCATGCGCATGTCGCCGATCGTCGGCGGCAGGCCGCTGCGACGGGCGGCGGCCGCGCACTTCACGATCGACGAATCGACCGCGGTGGCGATCTCTCAGGACGATCCGCGGCTGCGCCAGGTCGGCTTCTGGGTGACCGGCGTCGGCATCTTCGTCGGCTGGAACATCACCACGCTGATCGGTGCGCTCGTCGGCGACGTGCTCGGCGACCCACGGACCTGGGGTCTGGACGCGGCGGCCGCCGCCGCATTCCTGGCTCTCCTCTGGCCGCGGCTCCGCCGACGACAGGCCATCGCCGTCGGTGTGGCCGCTGCCGTCGTGGCCGCGGCGTTGACGCCGTTCCTTCTTCCCGGGCTCCCCGTGCTGGTCGCCGCCGTCGTGGCGATCGTGGTCGGCTGGTTCAACTGGCTCGGGCGGGCGGGCGATCCCTCCGCGCCGCACGCGCGCCCGGAGGAGTCCGCATGAGCGTATGGAGCGCGATCCTGCTCGCGGCGTTGATCTGCCTCGCCCTGAAGGCGGCCGGGTACCTCGTGCCGCCGAAAGCCCTGGAAGCACCTCGCACGGCACGCATCTCCGATCTGCTGACGGTGGCCCTCCTCGCCGCCCTCGTCGCCGTGCAGACCCTCGGCGCCGGGCAGGCGATCACGGTCGATGCCAGGGTGCCTGCTCTGCTCGTGGCCGCTGGGCTGCTGTGGCTGCGGCAGTCGTTCCTCGTCGTCGTGGTCGCGGCCGCACTGGTCGCCGCCCTGCTGCGCCTGTTCGGTCTCGCGGCCTGATACCCGTTCGAGGGGCGCGACGGCGCGGGTAGGATCGACGGGTGCGGGTGAGCTGGGTGTCGAGAGTGCTGTCGTGGATCGCTGCCGCCCTGGTGGGCGGCGTCTACGGCATCGCCGGCACGATCGGCCACAGCGTCATGTGGGGGCCGGTTCCGGTCGGACTGATCGTCGCGACGATCGCCTGTGCCGCGATCCTCGTCGCCGTGCGCGCCCTGACACATGACCGCGGGGCAGCGGTCGCCGCCGGTCTGGGGATGCTCGGCATGCTCGTGCTGATCTCCGGTGTCGGGCCGGGCGGCTCCGTCGTGGTCCAGGACTCGTTCGCCGGCCGCATCTGGACCTACCTGGTGGCGGGTATCGTGCTCCTGGTCGTCGCCTGGCCCTCGTTCTCCAAGCTCCCGGCGCGCCCCACCGGGCGGGGCTCGGAGGAAGCAGAGGCTCGCGAGTCGTAGACTGGAGCGGTGACGTATGTGATCGCCCTCCCGTGCGTCGATGTCAAGGATCGCGCCTGCATCGACGAGTGCCCCGTTGACTGCATCTACGAGGGTGAACGGTCGCTGTACATCCACCCCGACGAGTGCGTGGACTGCGGCGCCTGCGAGCCGGTCTGCCCGGTCGAGGCGATCTACTACGAGGACGACCTGCCCGACGAGTGGCAGGACTACTACAAGGCCAACGTCGAGTTCTTCGATGAGATCGGTTCTCCGGGCGGTGCCGCCAAGGTCGGCGTGTATCCCTTCGACCACCCGATCATCGCCGCGCTGCCGCCGCAGGGCGAGTAGGCCCGCTCCGTGAGCGTCCGCGACCTCGCCGACTACCCCTGGGACGCCGTCGTGCCGTTCCGGGAGCGCGCCGCACAGCACCCGGGAGGCCTCGTCGACCTGTCCGTCGGCTCACCCGTGGATCCGACCCCCGAGATCATCCGCCGCGCTCTGGCGGATGCGACGGACGCGCATGCCTATCCGCAGACGCTCGGCACCCCTCGCCTTCGCGAGGCGATCGTCGAGTGGTACGCGCGGCGCCGGGGAGTGACCGACCTCCGCGTCGACAACGTCCTCCCCACGATCGGGTCGAAGGAGCTCGTCGCGCTGCTGCCGACGCTGCTCGGTCTCGGACCCGACGACATCGTCGTGCATCCGCGTGTGGCGTACCCGACATATGAGGTCGGCGCTCGGGTCGTCGGCGCCACCCCGGTGCCCGCGGATGACCCCGCCGAGTGGCCGCAGGGCACCAAGCTCATCTGGATCAACAGCCCAGGCAACCCCGACGGCCGCACCTGGACGGTCGAGGAGCTCGCCGCCGCCGTCCGTCGTGCGCGTGAGCTCGGAGCGGTGCTCGCGAGCGACGAGTGCTACGCCGAGCTCGGCTGGGACGGACCCTGGGCGGAGCAGCCGGTTCCCTCGATCCTGGACCCGCGCGTCACCGCGGGAACCCGCGAAGGGCTGCTGAGCGTCTATTCGCTGAGCAAGCAGTCGAACCTCGCCGGCTACCGCGCGGCCTTCGTGGCCGGATGCGCGCGCGTCATCGCCGAGCTCCTCACCGCCCGCAAGCATCTCGGGCTGATGCCGCCCGCTCCGGTGCAGCACGCCATGGCCGTCGCCTTGGGAGACGACGAGCACGTCGCCGCGCAGAAGGAGCTCTACCGGACGCGGCGGACCGCTCTGCGTCCCGCTCTGGAGATCGCGGGCTTCCGCATCGACGGCTCGGAGGCGGGACTGTACCTGTGGGCGACCGAGGGACGCGACGCCTGGGAGTCGATGGGGAGACTCGCCGAACGGGGCATCCTCGCGGGACCAGGGCCCTTCTACGGCGCGGACTCCGCGCAGCACGTCCGCTTGGCGCTCACGGCCCCGACCGAACGAGTGCAGGAGGCCGCACGCCGACTCTCCGCCGGGCCGCTGTAGGTTCCCTCCTCGCACGGGGCATCTGTTTGGCGGATGTCACAGTAGGCCTGTGCGCCTACTAGGCTGTAAAGGCGATTCGGTCGTGACCCGACCTGGTGCTTCAGTGCCGAGAGATCGCCAGTTCCGACTTGATCAAGATCTTGTCCGAAACACCGCGACGAGCGGGGCGGACACCAGGAGGAGGTCCGCGTGAGCGCTGCGGCAGACCAGACGGCGAAGCTGACGATCGGCGATACGAGCGCCGAATTCCCGGTCCTGCGCGGTACGGCAGGCCACGACAGCATCGATTTCTCGACGCTGACGCGGCAGACCGGGTACACCGGCCTCGACTACGGCTTCGTGAACACCGCCTCGACCAAGTCCGAGATCACGTTCATCGACGGCGACAAGGGCATCCTGCGCTACCGGGGCTACCCGATCGAGCAGCTCGCCGGCTCCACCAGCTACCTCGAGGTCGCCTGGCTGCTCATCTACGGTGAGCTCCCGTCCGCCTCCGAACTCGCGGAGTTCGACGAGAAGATCCGCCGCCACACCCTGCTGCACGAAGACCTCAAGCGCTTCTTCTCGGCGCTGCCGCACACCGCACATCCCATGTCGGTGCTCTCCTCGGCCGTCGCCGCGCTGTCCACCTACTACGAAGGTCAGACGGACCCGCACAACCCCGAGCACGTCGAGCTCAACATGGTGCGCATGCTCGCCAAGCTGCCCGTGATCGCGGCATACGCGCACAAGAAGAGCGTCGGCCAGGCCTTCCTCTACCCGGACAACTCGCTGAGCTTCGTCGACAACTTCCTCAAGCTGAACTTCGGCGTGCACAGCGAGGAGTACGAGGTCAACCCGGTGATGTCGAAGGCTCTCGAGCTGCTCCTCATCCTGCACGAAGACCACGAGCAGAACGCCTCCACCTCGACCGTCCGCCTGGTGGGCTCGACCGGTGCCAACCAGTTCGCGTCCATCTCCGCCGGCATCCAGGCCCTGTCCGGACCCCTCCACGGCGGCGCCAATGAGGCCGTGCTGACCATGCTCGGTCAGATCCGCGACTCCGGCCAGAGCGTCTCCCGCTTCGTCGAGCGGGTGAAGAACAAGGAAGAGGGCGTGAAGCTGATGGGCTTCGGGCACCGGGTGTACAAGAACTACGACCCGCGCGCCAAGCTCGTCAAGGACGCCGCGGACGAGGTGCTCTCCTCCCTGGGCGTCACGGATCCGCTCCTCGACCTCGCCAAGGAGCTGGAAGAGCTCGCGCTGGCCGACGACTACTTCCGCGAGCGTCGTCTGTACCCGAACGTCGACTTCTACACCGGCGTCATCTACAAGGCGATGGGCTTCCCGACGCGCATGTTCACCGTGCTGTTCGCCATCGGCCGACTGCCGGGGTGGCTGGCGCAGTGGCGCGAGCTGCAGCTCGACCCGCAGACGAAGATCGGCCGCCCGCAGCAGCTGTACACGGGATCGCCCGAGCGGTCGTTCCCCACGCGCTGAGCGTACGACGAAAGCGCCCCCTCCGCCGAAGCGGAGGGGGCGCTTTGCTGTCCGGGGGGCGCGGGTCAGCGACCCTGAGAGCTGCGTCCGCCCTGGCGCGACTGGCCGCTCTGGGTGGAGTAGCCCCCACCCTGGCCCGCGCCGCCGGAACGCGGACGGCGACGACGACGAGAGGGCGGGTTCGCCGCTCCGTTCCGCTCGCCTCCTGCGGGGCGCTGCTTCGAGGACGCGCGCTGCTGCTGCTGCGCCTGGACGGGCGCGGGACGGACATGCGGGGCGCGCTCGGGAACGAGCTCGGTGACGGCTGCCGCCGTCACGTCCTCGAGAGGAGCGGAGATCGCGGCCTTGCGGAGCAGGTCCTTGACGTCGCGGCGCTGCTCGGGAAGCACGACGGTGACGACGGTGCCTGCGGCACCGGCACGCGCAGTACGTCCGGAACGGTGCAGGTACGCCTTGTGCTCGACGGGCGGGTCGACGTGGACGACGAGGTCGACGTTGTCGACGTGCACGCCACGGGCGGCGACGTCGGTCGCGACCAGCACCCGCACTCCGCCGTCCTCGGGGGCAGCGGAGAAGGCGCCGAGGTTGCGCTCACGGGCGTTCTGGGACAGGTTGCCGTGCAGGTCCACAGCGGGGATGCCGGCGGCGGTGAGCTGCTTCGCGAGCTTCTTCGCCTGGTGCTTGGTGCGGGTGAAGAGGATGCGCCGGCCGGTGCCGGAGGCCAGCTCGCGGACGAGGACGGTCTTGTTGTCGGTGGAGTCGACGACCAGCACGCGGTGCGTCATCTCGCCGACGGGCACGCTCTCCTCGTCGACCTCGTGGCTGACCGCGTTCGAGAGGAAGCGGCGGGCGAGGGTGTCGATGCCGCGGTCCAGCGTCGCGCTGAACAGGAGGCGCTGTCCGCCGGCCGGAGTGGCCGACAGGATGCGCGTCACGCCGGGCAGGAAGCCGAGGTCGGCCATGTGGTCGGCCTCATCGAGCACGGTGACCTCGATCGCGCTGAGGCGCACGACCTGCTGCTTCATGAGATCTTCGAGCCGGCCGGGGCAGGCCACGACGATGTCGACGCCGCCGCGCAGCGCCTGCTCCTGCGGACGCTGGCTGACGCCGCCGAAGACGGTGGTCACGCGCAGGCCCGCTGCCTCGGCGAGAGGAGCGATCGTGGCGGCGATCTGCGTCGCGAGCTCACGGGTGGGAGCGAGGACGAGTCCGCGGGGGAGACCGGCGCGGCGCTGTCCGCCGGAAGCGGCGAGCCGGGCGACGAGCGGCAGGGCGAAGGCGATGGTCTTGCCGCTGCCCGTGCGACCGCGACCCAGGAGGTCGCGTCCGGCCAGAGAGTCGGGAAGGGTGTCGCGCTGGATGGCGAAGGCTTCGGTCTTGCCGGAATCGGCGAGAACAGCGGCCAGCTCGGCGGGAACGCCGAGTTCGAGGAAAGTAGACATGCAGAACTCCGTCAGCGCACGAGTGAACGGCGCGAGATAGGGGGTGAGGTGGGCGACGGCGCAGGAAGTGCGCACCGGTTCGCCGTTCGAAAGGCCAGCACATGCTGGTGATGGGAGCGATTGCGCTCGCTTCGGTCCTCGGAGACCCCGTGACGACGACGATGTTGCAGCACCGGCGGTGCGGACAACGACATCAGTCTATCAGGACGTGCATGCCACAGGCCGCATGCGGCTCGCGCCGTGGGTCGCGATCAGGCGTGCAGCGCCTCGTTCAGCGTCACGCCCACGCCCGCGCGCCGCACGGCCTCGACGGCGCCGCTCAGCGAGTTGCGGCGGAAGAGCAGCCCGTCCTGGCCGGAGAGCTCCGCGCCCTTGACCGTCTTGCGTCCGCCGTCGGGAGTGGCCGGGCCGTCGGCGAGCACGACCTTGGTCCCGGCGGTGACGTAGAGCCCTGCTTCGACGATGCAGTCGTCTCCGAGCGAGAAGCCGATGCCGGCGTTCGCGCCGAGCAGCGTGCGCGCACCGATCGAGACGCGGTGCGTCCCTCCGCCCGAGAGCGTGCCCATGATCGACGAGCCGCCGCCGATGTCGCTCCCGTCGCCGACGACCACTCCCTGGGAGATGCGGCCCTCGACCATCGAGGCGCCCAGCGTCCCGGCGTTGAAGTTGACGAAGCCCTCGTGCATCACCGTGGTCCCGGGGGAGAGGTGGGCGCCGAGGCGCACTCGCGATGCGTCGGCGATGCGCACGCCGCTCGGCTGCACGTAGTCGGTCAGGCGCGGGAACTTGTCGAGTCCCTGCACCTGGATGCCGGCGCGCTGGAGCGCGGGGCGCAGTCGAGCCGCGTCGGCCGGGAGGATCGGGCCGGCGTTCGTCCACGCCACGGTGGGAAGATGCGCGAAGATGCCGTCGAGGTTCAGCTCGTTCGGGCGCACCACGAGGTGCGACAGTGCATGCAGACGGAGGTAGGCGTCTGCCGTCGACGTCGGCGCCTGATCCAGATCGACCTGCAGCTGCACCGTCTCGACGGTGACGTTGCGGCGCTCATCCGGTCCGACCAGGGACTCGAACGCACCGCGGTCGACGTCGCCGGCAGCCGCGTCGCCGGTGCGGACTTCGGGGTACCAGGCATCGAGGACGGTGCCGTCCCCGGCGATCGTGGTCAGACCGAAACCCCATACCGTGCGTGCGTCGCTCATGCCTCCACGCTATCGCGCCGCGCACCCCTGGACGTGCCGCGTGACGGGGTAAGTAGGCTGGACCCCATGGTGCTCGATCTGACCGCGTCATCCGCGGACCTCACCCGTGCGATCTGCGACATCCCGAGCGTCTCGGGCGATGAGAAGACGCTGGCCGATGCGATCGAGGAGGCGATCACGCCCCTCGCGCATCTGGAGGTCTTCCGCCACGGGAACACGATCGTCGCCCGCACCGACCTCGGTCGACCGCAGCGCGTCGCGATCGCGGGGCACATCGACACCGTCCCCATCAACGCCAACCTGCCCACCCGCGACATCGAGGTCGACGGGGAGCCCTTCATTTGGGGTCGCGGCACCGTGGACATGAAGGCCGGCACCGCGGTGCAGCTGAAGCTCGCCGCCGAGCTCACGGAACCTGCGATCGACATCACCTGGATGTGGTACGACAACGAGGAGATCGAGGCGTCGAAGAACGGCCTCGGCCTGCTCGCGGCCGACCGACCGGATCTCTTCCGCGCCGACTTCGCGATCCTGGGCGAGCCGTCCAACGGTGAGGTCGAAGGCGGATGCAACGGCACGCTGCGGGCGATCGTGCGCACCAGCGGCGTGCGCGCCCACAGTGCGCGCGCCTGGATCGGCGAGAACGCGATCCACCGTGCGGCGCCGATCCTCACCAGACTCGCGGAGTACCGCGCCAGGGAGGTCATGGTCGAGGGACTGCTCTACCGCGAGAGCCTGAGCGCCGTGCGCATCGCCGGTGGCGTCGCCGGCAACGTGATCCCGGACGCCTGCGAGGTCGAGGTGAACTACCGCTTCGCTCCGAGCAAGACGGCCGCCGAGGCCGAGGCCCACATCCGGGCCGTGCTCGCCGGCTTCGATGTGGAGATCACCGATGCGGCCGAGGGCGCGCGCCCGGGTCTCGATGCGGAGATCGCACAGCGGTTCGTGGCTGCCGTGGGCGCGGAGCCGCGTCCGAAGTACGGCTGGACCGACGTCGCCCGCTTCTCCGCGTTGGGTATCCCCGCCGTGAACTACGGCCCCGGCGACCCGCACCTCGCTCACCACGATGAAGAACGAGTACCGCTCGCGCAGATCGACGCCGTCGAGCGGGGCCTGCGCGCATGGCTCGGCTCGCACTGAGCACGGCACGGCGCTGGGCGCGGCTCCCCGTCGCGGGACGCATCGCCGTCATCTACCTCGCGGCGCGGATCATCACGACGGGGTTCCTCCTGATCGCGTCGGCCCTGTCGACGGCGACGTCGCGGTTCGGCGCCGATGCCGGACTCGGCGACATCGTGGTGGGGTGGGATGCCCAGTGGTACTGGCTGGTGGCCGAGAGCGGCTATCCGTCCACGCTGCCCCTCACCGAGAGCGGGGACGTCGCCGAGAACGCCTGGGCCTTCATGCCGGTGTTCGCATACGCCGCCAAGATCGTCGGCTTCGTGTTCGGTTCCTGGGGCGTCGGGGCGTTCCTGCTGTCCTTCACGGCGGGATACTTCGCCTGCCTCGCGCTGCACCGCCTGCTTCGAGACCGCATCGGCCGATCCGCCGCCCTGTGGGCGGTCGCCTTCTTCGCCTCGGGGCCGCTCGCCGCGATGTTCCAGGTGGGCTACGCCGAGACGCTGTTCCTGCTGCTGCTGTTCCTGGCGTTGGACGCGACGATCCGTCGTCGCTACGCCTGGCTCTATCTGCTCATCCCCGTGATGGCGTTCACCCGCCCCGGTATTCTCGCCTTCGCCCTCTATCTCGGGCTGCACGGCGTCGTGCGCTGGGTGCATCGTCGCGAGGATCCGCTCGTCGTCAGGGAGATCGTCCACATCGTCCTGCTCGGCGTGCTGGCGACGGCGACCGGCTTCGCCTGGCAGGTGATCGCCGGGATCGTCACGGGGGACCCGGGAGCGTATCTCGCCACCGAGCTCGCCTGGCGACGGCACTGGATCGACGGCGGGGTCGGCGGCTTCGTGCCGTTCGAGGGATGGATCCAGGCATCGCAGTTCTGGTTCGGCTTCTGGGGGATGCCGCAGACATGGGGGCCGGTTGCCCTCGTGCTGCTGGTGGTCGCGGCCGGCGCCGCCCTGCTGCTCCTGCCGCAGGTGCGCGCGCTGGGTGCCGACCTCCGGCTGTGGAGCGCCGGATATCTGCTCTATCTGCTCGCCGTCTTCTTCCCGCAGTCGAGCACGTTCCGCCTGCTGCTGCCCCTCAGCCCCCTCTGGGGTGCGGTCGCCGTGCCTCGATCGCGCCTCTGGCGCTGCGGTGTCCTGGTGGCCTGCCTGCTGGGCCAATGGGTCTGGATCTACCACATGTATGCGCTCGGCAGCACGTTCTGGCAGGTGCCCTGACGCCGATGCTTCATCCAAATGTCGTCCGGTGACCTCCAGGTCCCGGTGACACCCGATAAACTCGATCCATACCACCGGAGGAAAGGGAGCCACGATGGCAGCGATGAAGCCGAGGACCGGAGACGGACCCATGGAGGCCGTGAAAGAAGGACGACTCATCATCGTGCGCGTTCCGCTCGAGGGCGGCGGCCGCCTGGTCGTCTCCGTGAACGACGCCGAGGCCAAGGAGCTTCACGACGTGCTGGCCGCCGTCGTGGCACCGGCCTGATCGAACGAGGACCCGCGCATGCGGATCCGAAGGGCGGTGGATCTGCGGATCCACCGCCCTTCGTCGCGTGGCGCTCGCGCCGGTGTCGTCAGTCGCGCTCGGCGAGACTGACCAGCTGCAGGAGTCCTTCGCCGGCGGAGGACACGGTCGCCAGCACCGCCGACGACTCCTGGGTCTCCTGCACCAGCGACCGGTAGGCGGAGGTCACCTCGTCACGCTGGACGGGATCGGCGACCTTGCCGCCGGCGAGGACGCGGGGAACCAGCACGAGCCCTCCGGTGCGCGCCAGGCGCAGGCCGTGCTCGACGTACTCGATCACGTTGTCCGGGTCGGCATCGACGAGCACGATGTCGTACGAGGCCTCGTTCATCCGCGGCAGCACGTCGATCGCGCGGCCGGTGATGAAGCGGGCCTTCGTGGACGGCACCTTCGCATCCGAGAAGGCCTGTCGCGCCGCGGCGAGATGCTCCGGTTCGTTGTCGATCGACGTCAGGACCGCCTGCGGCGCTCCGCGCAGCAGCCACAGCCCGGAGACCCCGGCGCCGGTCCCGATCTCGACGATCGACCGCGCTCCGGTGGCCGCCGCGAGGACGGCGACCTGCGAGCCCACGGCCGCACTGATCGGAGCAGCGCCCAGCTCGACGGCGTGCGCACGGGCGCGGGCGATGGAATCCGGTTCCACGATGGACTCGCGCAGGAAACGCGCGTTGGCGTCATGCTCGCTCATGGCCTGTCTCTCCCTGCCTGCCTGTGATCCTCTCCAGAGTATTCGGTCGGCGAGTGCGGGGACCGCAGGCGCGGCGGTAGCCTGGACAGATGACGTTCGGGCTCACCTTCGAGAAGCTGCTGCTGATCGGTCTCATCGCAGTGCTCATCATCGGTCCCGACCGTCTTCCCCGTGCCGCCGAGGGCTTCGCCCGGGTGGTGCGCAAGGCAGGGGAGTACCTCCGCGACACCAAGTCCCGTGTCCGCGAGGAGATGGGTCCGGAGCTCGACGACGTGGACTGGCGCAAGCTCGACCCGCGGCAGTACGACCCCCGTCGCATCATCCGCGACGCGCTCCTGGAGGAGCCGCAGCCCGCGACACCCGCGCAGGCCACGGCGACGATCGCGGAGCCGGTCGCACCCCGTCGCGCTCCCGAGGTTTTCAGCGCCACCAACAGGCCGCCGTTCGACCCCGAAGCCACCTGAGGCCGCGCCGACCCGACCAGGGTTCGACGGGCTACCGGATCCGTGCGCGCAGAGCCGCGATGTCGTCGTCGGACAGCAGCACGCGGGGGATCGCCGTCGCCACGGAAGCGTCCCGCAGTTTCAGGAGGACGGCATCCCGGCCGACCCTGAGGTGCTGGAACGTGCTGTAGGGGATGTCCGAGCGTCGTCGGCCGCTCCCCATCTGCAGCCGATCGTCGTCGAGGGTGAGCCACACGACCGACTCCGCCGGCATCGCGGCGCGCACGGCGGTGCGGGCGCCGGAAACGGTCATCCCCACCGCGAACAGCGCCAGGGCGACGATGACGACGGGCATCCAGGCCACGATGGCGCTCACCTCGCGCCCTCCCGACGTTCCCGCACTGAGGTTGAGGATGCCGAGGACGAGAGCACCGGCGAGGGCGAGCCACATGACGATCGCGATCGGCCGGGTCAGCGAGTAGACCGCGGCGTCGCGCGCCATCCGACGCAGAAGACCCTCATCGACGGTCACGGAGCGAGGAGGCATCCGCTCATTCTCCCATGCGTGTTCAACCGATCGACATCGGCAGCGACCGGCCGGACAGGCCCCGCCCCTGCCGGGCCAAGGCGGCAGCGAGGTCGCGGATGGTCACGGCCGCCGGGTCGTCGGTCCTCGTGCTGACGACGGGCACTCCGGCGTCGCCGCCTTCGCGGAGGGCAGGACTCAGCGGGATGGAGGCGAGCAGGGGCACCGGCGCTCCCGGCTCCGAGAGGGCGTCGGCGACCGCCGCACCCCCTCCCGCTCCGAACAGATCCACCACGGTGCCGTCGGGGAGCGTGTACGCCGCCATGTTCTCGACGACGCCGATCACGCGCTGCCCCGTCTGGCGCGCGACTAGCCCGCTGCGGATCGCCACCTCGGAAGCCGCGGTCTGCGGGGTGGTGACGACCAGGACCTCGGCATGCGGGAGGAGCTGTCCTATCGAGATCGCGATGTCTCCGGTGCCCGGCGGCATGTCGATGAGGAGCACGTCGAGGTCGCCGAAGAACACGTCCGTGAGGAACTGGGAGACCGTGCGGTGCAGCATCGGACCACGCCACGCGACGACGGACTCGCCGTCGCGGAGGAACATGCCGATCGAGATCGTCTTCACCCCGTAGGCGACCGGCGGCAGCATGAGGTCGTCGATCCGCGTCGGCTGGGTGCCGGACGGGATGCCGAGCAGGCCGGGGATCGAGAAGCCGTGCACGTCTGCGTCGACGAGACCGACCGACAGCCCCTGATCTGCGAGCGCGACGGCGAGGTTCGCCGTCACGGTCGACTTCCCCACGCCGCCCTTGCCGCTGGAGACGAGGATCACCCGCGTCAGGGAGTCGGGGCCGAAGGGCATCTCGCGGGCCGGCCTGCCAGCGCGCAGCTTCTCGGTGAGCGCCTTCCGCTCGGCGGGCGTCATGACTCCCACCTGCACCTCGACGGCTCCGATACCGGGGACCGCCGCGGCCGCTCGGCGCACATCCGACTCGATGCGGGCGGCCGCGGGGCATCCGACGATGGTCAGGACGATGCCCACGTGCGCGGTGTCGCCCTCGACGGTGATCTCGCGCACCATGTCGAGCTCGCCGATGGGCCGGCGCAGCTCCGGATCGGTCACGGCGGACACCGCGGACCGGACGAGCTCGGCCCCGCTCACGATGCGCTGCCCGTCGCGGGCTTCTCCCCGTCGTCGCCCAGCTCGGCGAGGAGGGCTTTCAGCTCCTGCCGCAGCACGTCGCGGGTCACCGCCTGGGAGTTGCGCTCCTCGAGCGACATCCGCAGCGCCACGATCTCGCGCGCGAGGTACTCGGTGTCGGCGAGGTTGCGCTCCGCGCGCTGCCGATCCTGCTCGATCTGCACGCGGTCCCGGTCGTCCTGCCGGTTCTGGGCGAGGAGGATCAGCGGCGCGGCGTAGGACGCCTGCAGGGACAGCATGAGAGTGAGGGCGGTGAAACCGAGGGCGGCGTCATCGAAGCGCAGGTGATCGGGCATCAGCGTGTTCCACCCGATCCAGAGCACGCAGAAGAGACTGAGGATGAGCAGGAACGCGGGGGTGCCCATCGCCCGCGCCACCCATTCCGTGAACCGCCCGAAGCGGTCGCGCGATGTCGTCCGCGGGCGGCTTCCCGTGCGTCCCGGCGCATCCAGCCGAGGCTGCTGCCGCGCCATCAGCGCACGTCCTTCGCGGGGGAGGGGGCGTCATCGGCATCGTGCGAGCGCCAGTCGTCCGGCAGCAGGTAGTCGAGCACGTCGTCGACGCTGATGGCTCCCACCAGGCGGTGCGCCGCATCGATGACCGGGAGCGACACGAGGTCGTAGCTGGCCAGCATGCGGGCGACCTCGGCAGCGGAGGCCGTGACCGGCACGGGTTCGAGGCTGTCGTCCATGATCGCGCCGAGCCGCTCGTGCGGCGGGTAGCGCAGCATCCGCTGGAAGTGCACCATGCCGAGCAGACGCCCCGTCGGCGTCTCGAACGGCGGGAGCGTGACGAAGACCGCGGCCGCGAGGGCGGGGTGCAGTTCGTGGCGGCGGATGAGGGCGAGGGCCTCCGCGACGGTGGCGTCGGCCGACAGGATGATCGGCTCCGGCGTCATCAGACCGCCCGCGGTGTCCGGCCCGTACCGCAGCAGCATGCGGACGTCCTCTGCTTCCTCCGGCTCCATGAGCTCGAGGAGCTGCTCCAGACGGTCCGGGTCGAGCTGAGCCAGCAGGTCGGCCGCGTCGTCGGGTTCCATCTGGTCGAGGATGTCGGCGGCGCGCTCATCGCCCAGCCGGTCCAGGATGTGCACCTGCTCGTCCTCCGGCATCTCCTCGAGCGCGTCGGCGAGTCGGTCGTCGGACAGCTCTTCGGCCACCTCGATCATGCGCTGCTGCGGCAGATCGAGCAGGGTGTTGGCGAGATCGGCGGCGTGCAGCTCGGAGTAGGACGCGACGAGCTGCTCCGCCGACTGCGACTCGCCCGGCGCGCGCTCTTCGGCGACCTCGCTCCAGGCGGCGAACGTCGTCGGACCCTTCGCGAACGGGGACGCGCTCGTCTTCGGACGGCGCAGGAAGAGCTGGCTGATCGCCCATTCGCCCAGGCGGTTCGGTTCGATGGCCACGTCTTCGATGACCGCCGTGCCGCTGCCGTCCGCGAAGCTCACGCGGCGGCCGAGCATCTCCGCGAGCACGCGCACCTCCCCGGCACGCGGGGAGAATCGGCGCACGTTGATGAGCCCGGTGGTGATGACCTGACCCGAGCGGATCGACGTGACGCGCCCGATGGAGAGGAACACATGCCGTCGTCCCGGGATCTCGACCACGAGGCCGATCACGCGGGGCGCCGCGGTACTTCGGTACACCACGACGACATCCCGGACCTTGCCGAGCCGGTCGCCGACGGGATCGAAGACGGCGCACCCGGCGAGGCGCGCGGCGAAAACCCGTTGTGTGCTCACCTCTCCAGCGTAGTCGGCGGGTCGGACCGGCGGCGGGTCGGGTCGCGCCTCGGGCCTTCCGGGGGTGCGCGTGGAAGAATAGCCGGATGAGCATGCTGAACCGCCCCGCGAACGGCACGGACACCGGCGAGATCGTCGCGTCGACGCGCGACTACGAGAGCGCGCAGAAGACGGTCTCGAAGCTGATCGCGGGGGAGGTGCCCGCCCGCGACATCGCGATCGTCGGTCAGAGCGTCCGCACGGTCGAACGCGTGACCGGCAAGCTCGGCTACGCCGCGGCCGCCCGCTCCGGCGCCATCAACGGCGTGCTGATCGGACTGTTCCTGTCGGCGATCCTGGTCCTCGGGAACCCGGAGGTTCCGATCCAGCTGTTCGTCGGTTTCGTGTTCATCGGTGTCGCGGTCGGGATGATCCTGAGCCTCGTCACCTACGCGATCGTGCGTCGTCGGCGCGACTTCGCCAGCGTCACGCAGTTCGCCGCGGACCACTACGAGGTCACGGTGATGGCGACGTCGCTGTCCAAGGCGCGCCAGGTCCTGGGAGCGGCGCGCGTCGCCCCGGTGCGTCCGCCGGTGAACCTCGACGAGCCGCCGAAGTACGGCGAGCGGATCGCGCCGGGAGGGACCGCTCCCGCTCCGGCTCCGGAAGAACCCGTGATCCCGCCGCGACCTGCTGACCCGCAGCCTCCCGCGGAGCCCGAGGCCGGAGAACCGGAGGCGGAGCCCGAAGGCACGCCCCGTCCAGCCGGACCGGCGATCCCGGGCGTCGAGGGTCCTGAGGGCGGCCGGGCGTGACGCGCCGCCCGCTCTGCTGATGGTCGAGATCCTCGTCCCGCTGCCTGCGGGCGACGTGACGATCACGGCCGACTGGGTCGACGGTGACAACGGCGCGATCATCGCCGTGGCGCACGGCGCCGGCACGGGGAAGGATCATCCGTTCCTCACCGGGTTCGCCGACGCGCTGAACGACGAGGGCTTCTCGACGCTCCGCTTCAACTTCCCCTACGTCGAGCAGGGGCGCCGGATGCCGGGGCCCGCCGCGCACGCCGTCGCGACCTGGCGCAGCGTGGTGGAGTTCGCTCGCATCCGCGAGCCGGCGGCGACGGTCTGGGCGGCGGGGAAGTCCTACGGCGGACGGATGGCGTCGATGGCGGTCGCCGACGGTCTCGTCGTCGACGGCCTCGCCTACCTGGGCTATCCGCTGCACCCCCCTGGCCGTCCGGACAGGCCCCGGGTGGAGCACCTGCCCCTGATCGCGGTGCCGCAGCTCTTCGTCGAAGGCACGACCGACCCGTTCATCCAACCTCTCTCGCAGTTCGAGGAGGCGCTGGCGAGCTGCCAGGACGCGCGGGTGGAGTGGATCGAGGGTGCAGGGCACACCTTCGAGGTGAAGGGGCGCAGACGTCCCGCTGCGGAGATCGGCGCGTCCCTCGCCCCGCTCGTCGCCGACTTCGTCCGCGGCGCAGCGGACCGCTGACGCGCCTCAGTCGAGGAGCGCGGACAGGTCGACGTCCGTGAGCAGGCGCCGCATCGTGGAGCGGCCGAGTGTGCTCAGGTCGGGGCTCGTGTGCTCGTAGTACCAGACGAGCCCCATCGCCTGCTGCAGGGCCCATGCCGCGCCCCGGAGCCACTCGCCGTCTTCGGCGGCGACACCGTCGCGGAGCTGCCGGCGGGCCGGTGCGTCGAACAGGTGCCACGCCGCGACGAGGTCGAGGGCGCGGTCCGCCGGACCGAAACCCCCGCCGTCCAGGACACCGACCAGGCGCGCATCGTTCCCGAGGCCCTGCACGAGGAGGTTGAAGGGGGTGAGGTCGCGGTGGCTCATCGCCGGCGGGCCCGCGGCGGGGATCGTCCGCAGCTCCTGCCAGAGGGCGGCCGCACGGGGCACGTCGACGAGGTGCCCGCTCCGTGCGAAGCACTCGGTGAGCCAGTCGTCGTGATCGGAGAGCTCGCCGCCGCGGCCCTGCCCGTCGAACACACGGCCGCGCAGGTCCGTCCTGCGCAGCGCCACGATGAGCGCGGCCAGATCGCGAGCGAGCCGAGCGGAGTCGGCGAAGCGCGTGGGATCGGCCGGGTCGCCCTCGACCCACGTCTGCACCGACCAGGCGGAGGGATGGTCCGGCGTCGCCGCGCCGATGCCGTACGGGCGCGGGGCCGCGACGGGTGACACGGCAGCGAACTCGTCGAGCGCCGCAGCTTCGCGTCGGAGGTCCGCGACGGTCGCGCCGAGCCTCGGGAAGCGCGCGACCAGATCCTCCCCGATACGGAAGATCCGGTTCACGGTTCCGGATCCGGGCACCGGACGCAGCTCCCGGTCGCCCAGCTCGGGGAACCTTCCGGCGATCAGCCGCGCCGCGACGGCATCGTCGAGCGCGAGCTCGTCCTCGTGCATCGGATCTCAGGCGTGCAGGCGCGCGATCCAGGCCTCGACCTCGTCCGCGGTGCGCGGGATGCCGGCGGACAGGTTCACGGGCCCGTCCTCCGTCATCAGGATGTCGTCCTCGATGCGCACGCCGATGCCGCGCAGTTCCGCGGGGACGGTGAGATCGTCGATCTGGAAGTAGAGTCCCGGCTCGATCGTGAACACCATCCCGGGCGTGAGTATGCCGTCGTAGTACATCTCCCTGCGGGCCTGGGCGCAGTCGTGCACGTCGATGCCGAGATGATGCGACGTGCCGTGCACCATGTAGCGGCGGTGCTGTCCGCCCTTGTCCGCATCGAGCGCCTCCTCGGCGGAGACCGGAAGAAGCCCCCACTCGGCGGTCCGCTCGGCGATCACCTTCATCGCCGCCGCGTGCACGTCGCGGAAGCGCACTCCCACCCTGGCGGCTTCGAACGCGGCGTCCGCAGCCTCGCGCACGGTCTCGTACACGCGACGCTGCACGTCCGTGAAAGAGCCCGACACGGGGAGCGTACGGGTGATGTCGGCCGTGTACAGGCTGTCCGCCTCGACGCCCGCATCGACGAGGATCAGGTCTCCCGGCACGACCGTGCCGTCGTTACGGGTCCAGTGCAGGTAGCAGGCGTGGGGCCCAGACGCGGCGATCGTGTCGTAGCCCTCGCCGTTGCCGTCCTCGCGGGCGCGCCGGTGGAAGACCCCCTCGACCACGCGCTCGCCGCGGGCGTGCGCGACAGCGGCAGGCAGTTCGCGGATGATGTCGTCGAAGCCCTGGGCGGTGATGTCCACCGCGCGGCGCATCTCCGCGATCTCGAACTCGTCCTTGATCAGACGCAGCTCCGACACGAAGCGCGTGAGCGCATCATCCACATCGAGCACCAGTTCGCCCTCGACGGAGCGGAAGCCGTCCAGGTGCGCGGTGGCGATGTCGAGGTCGGCCGCGACACCCGCGAGAGACGGGCGCGGGCCGATCCAGAACTCGCCGACGGTGGCGTCGGCGTAGAACTCGGTCGTCGTGCGGTCGGCGCGCTCGCGGAAGAAGAGGGTGACGTCGTGTCCGGAGTCGGACGGGTCGAACACGAGCACCGAGTCCGGCTCGGAATCCGACGCCCAGCCGGTGAGGTGGGCGAAAGCGGAGTGCGCGCGGAAGACGTAGTCGGTGTCGTTGCTGCGCTGCTTGAGCGAGCCGGCCGGGATCACGAGCCGCTTCCCGGGGAAGGCGGCCGAGACGGCGGCCCGGCGGACGGCGGCGTACGGAGCCTGCGCTCGAGGAGCGGGAAGAGTCTCCGGGCGCTCGGACCATCCCGTCGAGATCGTGTCGAGGAAGCCCTGCGGGAACGGCTGCTTGCGGTTGGTCGTGCCGTTGTCCGCGGTGGCTTCGACAGTGGGCTCTGCGATCGTGTCGCGCTCTCCGGTGCTCATCCCTCCAGTCTGTCACCTGAGGGGCGGTCGCGGGATCTCAGCGCGCGGGCTCGAGCTGCACGACCAGCGCGCGGTGGTCGCTGCCGCCCGCGTCATCGAGCACCGCGGAGCCGGTCGGCGTCCAGTTCCCGGATGCCATCACGTGGTCGATGGGGGCACCCGCCAGCGGAGGAAGCGAGCTCGGCCAGGTGCCGGCGAGTCCGTTGCCGGTCCGCGAGGCGACATCCCGGCAGTAGCCGATGTCTCCGCCGTCCACGCCCAGCGGGGCCATGTGGTCGACCGTGGCGTTGAAGTCGCCGGCGAGGATGAAGTCGCCCTGCGGGCACTGGTCGGCGATCCACTGCAGGTCGCTCTGCCACTGCTGCATCTCCTCCATGCGCGGTGCGACCGCATGCACGGCGACGATGGTCGGTCCCGAGCCGTCGACCGGCATCAGGACGACGCTCGGCACCGAGCCGGTGTTGTTCGAGCCGTCCTTCGAGGACTCGATCACCGAGTACTCGCCCAGGTCCGGCGCGACCAGCACCGTCGTCTGCCACGACTGCGGGCCGTCCTGCACATCCGGGCGGAACTGCACGTGGTGCACCCACATCGGGTGCCCCTGTTCGCGGAGCATGATCGCGATGCGCTCGCCGACGGCCTCGGTGGTCTCCGGGAGCGCGACGATGTCCGCGCCCTGGTCGAGGATCTCCTGCGCGATCCTCTCGGCCGTCACCGCCTCGCCCGCCGTGTTCCAGGTGAGCACCCGGACGCTGGTGTCCGTCGCGTCCGGGAGGGCGGAGGCGCCGAAGCCGCGGACCGCTCCGATGGCGGCGGTGGCTGCAGCGCCGAGCAGCGCCACGATCAGGACGGATGCGGCGAAGCCGCGCAGGGGCCTCGCGAACAGCAGCAGCAGCGCGACGACGGCGACCACGAGGAAACCGCCGAGCACGATGCCCCGGGCCGCGACGAGCTGCGCGAACGGGTAGGTCTGCTCGAGGTGGAAGAACTGCGGCCACACCACGACCGCCGTCGCGATCGCGAGCAGCACGGTGAAGAGGATCCCCAGGAGACGAAACATCCCCTCAAGCCTAGAAGCGCCGCCTGTGAAGTCCCTCCCCGACATCCCGACGTCGACTTCGCGTCCCCTTGCTCCGGTGCTCGGTACGCTCGGAGGATGTCCTCCGCGTCACACGGGTTCTCCGGCCCCGCCGACCTGCATCTGCACTCCAACCATTCCGACGGCACGGAGTCGCCCGCCGAGGTCGTCGCACAGGCGCACGCCCACGGCGTCCGCACCCTCGCCCTCACCGACCACGACCGGTCGACCGGATGGCAGGAGGCCGGAGACGCCGCGGTCGCTCTGGGGATGACCTTCCTCCCCGGCATGGAGTTGTCGGCGAAGCACGGGTGGCGGAGCGTCCATGTGCTCGGGTACCTCTTCGACCCCGATGACGAGGCGCTCCGTGCCGAGACCGACCGTATCCGCGGCGATCGGATCGGCAGGGCGGAGCGCATCGTCCGGAACATCGGGCGCGACTACGACCTGAACTGGGATGACGTGCTCGCCCAGACCACGCTCGACGCGACGGTCGGGCGGCCTCACATCGCCGACGCGCTCGTGGCGCGCGGCATCGTGCGCGACCGTACGGAGGCCTTCGACGGCATCCTGCACCCGCGCGAGGGGTACTACGAGCCCCACTATGCGCCGGATCCGCTCACCGCGGTGCGTCTGATCACCGATGCCGGGGGAGTGGCGATCATCGCCCACCCCGTGACGAGCGGTCGGGACAGCATGATGCCCGAGCCGTACATCGAGCGCCTGATCGAGGCGGGGCTCGGCGGTTTCGAGATCGACCACCGGGAGAACACCGAGGCGGGCAAGCGCGAGCTGCGACGGATCGCCGCGACGCACGACCTCATCGTCACCGGGTCGAGCGACTACCACGGCACCGGAAAGCCGAACCGTCCCGGCGAGCACACCACGTCGGAGGAGATGGTGGCGCGGCTCCTAGCACGCGGCATCGGTACCTCACCGCGTTTTCCCTGATCCTCGGCGTACTGTCGGCGATCTCTCTGCGCGCTGTCGAACGGAACCGATACCGTCCGAGGCATGCAGCGAGCGACATCTCTGGAGCGCCGCGTCGATGCGCTCGCCCATCGCGTCCTCCGTGATGCTCCGGCGAACGGCATCCGCGCCGGCCTGATCGAGTTCGCGGTGTTCATCCTGAAACAGGCATGGGCCTGCGTCTTCGGCGCGGCGCTGCTGGTCGTGATCGTGGCCGCACGCCTCTGGTACCCGGACGACGCCCCGCTCGCCCGCAATGATGCGATGACGATCGCCGCCGTGCTGATCCAGGTCGCGATGCTCGCTTTCCGACTCGAGAGCGGACGGGAACTGTGGGTCATCGTGCTGTTCCACATCACCGGCACAGTCATGGAGCTGTTCAAGACCGATGTCGGCTCCTGGGCATACGCGGCGGACGGTGTGCTCCGCATCGGCGGGGTCCCGCTGTTCAGCGGCTTCATGTATGCGGCCGTCGGCTCGTACATGGTCCGCGTGTACCGCCTGTTCGACCTCGGGTTCACCCGGTATCCCCGACGTTGGATGACGGCGATCCTGGCCGCGGCGATCTACCTCAACTTCTTCACGCACCACTGGTGGTGGGACGCGCGATGGGTGCTGCTCGCCGGCGTCGTGCTGCTGTGGCTGCCGACGGTGATGCACGCCCGGGTCTGGCGTCGCACGATCCGACTGCCGCTTCTGCTCGTGTTCGCCGGAGTGGCCCTCTTCATCTACCTCGCCGAGAACATCGGCACCTGGGCCGGCGCCTGGGCGTATCCCGACCAGGCCGGAGGTTGGCAGCCGGTGTCGCTCAGCAAATTGACCTCGTGGTTCCTGCTGATGATCATCTCGGTGGTGCTGGTCGCCTGGGTCTATCCGCCGCAGGTTCCGGCAGCGGTGTTGCGGAGCGAGCCCGTCGATGATCGGCGGCGTGTCCGACCTTGACGATGGCATGAGCGCGCAGTCGTCGGCCCGATCGTCATCCTCCCTGCGCGCTGCGCCCGTCAATTCCGAAGGTTCTCCGCAGGACGCAGCCGAGCGGCGCGAACGGCAGCCAGCCCGCCTCCGCCCGCGCCGACGACCAGACCGACGGCTATCGCCAGCGGAAGCAGTGCGACGTCGAAGACGGGCGTCCATCGCTGCGTGATCGTGACCGCGAGGATGGCGCCCATGCCGAGTACCAGCCCAGCCGCGCCGCCGACGATGCCGATGCTCGCCGACTCCAGGGTGATGAGCCCGCCGATCTGCCGGCTCCGCGCGCCGAGAGCCTTGCGCATGCCGATCTCGCCGCGGCGAGAATTGAGGGCGAGTAGCGTCGCGTTCATGAGCGCGGCGATCGCCACGATCAGGGCGAGCACTGTGAACGCCGTGAGCGTCGCCTGAACGCCCTGCTCGATCTGTCCGCGCAGTTGCGCGGAGTCCGTCGGGGCGGCGACCGCGATCTGCTCCGACTCGAAGGCGTTCAGCGCGGCGGCGAGTTGGGCGGCGACCTGTTGTGCCGCGCCGGGCTGCGTCACCGCGAGCATCGTCACATCGATCGGTCCCCTTGCAGTGAGGTCGTCCCGAGGCCCGATGACGACCTCCCCCCGGAGCAAGGGCAGGCGCGATGATTCGGTGATGAGGCCCGCGACGACATAGGTGCTGCCGTCGATGTCCACGGTCGGGGCGGCATCGACGCTGCTGAGCTGCAAGTCCTGTGCGAGGAGGTCTCCCACGAAGACCTCACCCGCCCCGAGCCTCCCGTCATGCCATGCGGCCTCGTCGATGGACAATCGTGCCGCAGCTGCAATGTCTCCGAAGGCGACGTGCGGCTGGACCTGTCGGGACTCCGCGAACGTCGAAACGGTGCCCACCGAGAGGTCGACGACGACCGCGGAGGCCTCGACCCCGCTGAGCTCGTCGACGGTGTCCGCCACCGTCACGAGGGGCAGGGCGTGCGGGAGCGCGGTCGACCAGGTCGCGGAGACCTCTCGGTTCACATGTGCGTCGAACGTCGCGGAGACCTGCGCGCGGGCGGACGTCGACAGGCCGAGCGTGGTGATCGTCAATGCTACGGCGATCGCGACGGCGAGTGTCTGACCGATGGATTGCCGTCTTCGTGACAATAGCGAGGCCCACGTGTCGCGGAGCATGTCGCAGATCCGGACACTCGTCTTCCCGGGACTCCGCGGGGGGCCTTGGGCTTCTCGTGGGCACGGAGCCGGTGCTGCCGCTCCGGCCGGAGCGCGCGTCGGGGGCACGGCGGCATTCGGCCGTGTCGTATCCGACACCACCGTTCCGTCGACGATGCGGATGACTCGATGAGCCCGTTGCGCGACCTCGGGGGAGTGCGTGACGACGATGACCGTCGCCCCGTCGCGATGGAGACGCTCGAGCTCGTCGAGCACCCGAGCCGCGTTGGCGGAGTCGAGGTTCCCGGTCGGTTCGTCGGCGAGGATCAGCTTCGCCTCGGCGGCGATGGCTCGCGCGATGGCGATGCGTTGCCGCTGGCCTCCCGACAGGGTCGATGTGCTCTGGTACAAGCGGTCGTCGAGACCGACCGCCGCTGCCGCACGGAGCGCCTTCTCGCGCCGTTCCGCGCGCGGGGTGCCCCGGTACAGCAGATTCAGTTCGATGCTGTCGACGGCAGGCCGTCCCTCGAGGAGGTGGAATGCCTGGAACACGAAGCCGATCGTGCGGGCGCGCACGCTCGCCGCCTCCGGTCCGCCGTTGGCGTGCACCGCCTGCCCGTCGAGGTGGTAGGACCCCGACGTGGGGGCGTCGAGAAGGCCCAGGATGTTCAAGAGGGTCGTTTTTCCGCCTCCCGAGGGGCCGATGACGGCGACGAACTCGCCCCGGGGGATGTCGAGGTCTATGCCGCGCAGGGCTCGGACATCCGGCCGCCCCGCGGCGGAGAACGTCCGCTGCACGCCTCTCATCCGTATCACTGGCTGATCAGCCGACGACGACACGGTCGCCTGCTTCCAGAGCACGGTCTTCCGTCGGCTTCACAGCGACTTCGCCGTGCACGCTGCCCAGAACGGTGACCGGCACCTCCATGATGGTCCCGTCGTCCTGCTGGGTGCGCAGAACGGACTTCCCTCGTCCTCGATCGGAGACGGCGAGGACCGGGACGATCAGAGCATCCTCGGCCACGATCTCCTCGATCACCGTCACCTGCGCCCGGCTCGCAGAGGCGGGCAACGACGTCGCGGGCGTGACGACGAAGGTGACGTCCGATGCGGCGCCGCTGTCCTCCGCCGCGGAAGGGGAGCCAGCGTCGGGCTCGGCAGTGGCGGTTGGGGTGATATCACCGACCACGCCCCCGATTTCGGCGCCGTCGACCGAGACCGTCGCGTCGTCTCCCGCGCGGACATCACCCAGCTCGGCGACCGACACCACCACCGTGACGACGAGGTCAGCGGAACCCAGGATGAGATCCGGTCTTCCTTCTTCCGCCACGCGCTGACCGATCTGCACGCCCTGGACGACGCGAGCCGACGAGGTGGGGATTGCCACGAGCTCGGTGAGGGGCACGTATTCCCCGGTGGATGGCATCGGAGAGGGGCTGGTGACGGGGGCGTCACCGCCGCCCTGGCGGTCCTTCTCTGTGTCCGTGGTACTGCGACTGGCGGCGTCGTAGCCGCTGTCCCGGTACCACCGCCGGACGGCCGCGGCCGTCTCAGCCCCGTAGCGCCCGTCCGGTTTCACCGGATAAGACCGCGCCGCCAGTGCGATCTGCAGCGCTTCGACATCCGGTCCTCGATCGCCAGGACCTATGTCGCGATAGAAAGCGAAAGGTGTGTGCACCCCGAACACCGGTCGCCCATTGACCTCGGTGAGCAACTGCCCCGACGTCGTGGAGGCTCCCGCTTCCAGCGGGTGCCCGGTGACAACCGCGATCGATGTCTCGGGGATCGGGAGCAATGTCACGGGGGTCTGCAGCGAGGGGCCGACGTGGCCGGTGAACCTCATCTCCTCAGCCAGCGTGCCGTGGGTCACCTCCGCGAGCACCGGGCCGGGTGATGGGGCCTTGGCATTCGCCTCGTGCTGTGCGGATGACTGGAACTGGGCGGCGAACCAGAATCCGGCTCCCAGGACCGCGATGATCGCCGTCACCGCGGCCGGTGCGATAAGACGGGATCGGCCGAGTGGCTTTTGGGGCCTCATGGTGCCTTCGGTGCGTTCTCAGCCACGATCGTGAGCAGCTTCGCCTTGCGTTCGGCGGCCGCCTCGCGGATGCGGTCGAGCTTGTCGCGGTTCTGATCGACGAGGTTCTGCTGTTCATCCCAGCTCCTCTCGTACTTGGTGCCGGCGAGGCCGCTGGAATCGCGGCATTCCGCGTCGGCCATCGCGACGGCGATCTCCTCGGCGGAAGGCGTGCCGGTACCGTCTGCGGTGGCGCCCCAGGCCGTCGCGGCGGATCTCGGAGGCATTTCGGTCCAGGGGTCGCGAATCGACCGCAGCGAAAAGCTCACGAGCGGTTCGAGGCAATCGCGCCACTGGGCCGTCGCCTCGATCACCGCTGGATCCTGTAGGACCACCTCCTCCGCCTGAAGCGCCAAGCCGGAGAGATAGTTGACTCCGTCGAATGTGGTCGTGAACTCGGCATCGACGGTCCTCACCTCATCGGTGCAATGGAGCAGGATCTCGTCCAGTTCCGCATCGGGGAAGAAGGCGTCTGCGGTCGTGGCGAACTCCTCCCATAGCCGCGCGCTCTCCGGATCCGCTGGCGGGGCCAGCCGATAGCCCCACTGCCGGGCGATGTCCAGGGTGAACAGTCGCAGTCCCGTGGTGTTGACGTTCTCCGCCTGCGGGAAATCGGTGTTCTGCCAGGGCACGGGCCAGTCACGTCCCTGCGCGCGCACACACTTCGCGATCTGCAGTTGCTCTGCGTAGTTGTCGAGTTCGGGGGAGTACACGTAGAACTCGTCGAGCGGCATCGTCCACAGGGCCTGGTTCCGCACTCTCTCACCGGTCTGGAGCGCTGCGGGGGTGCAGCCGACGGCACCCGCGGTGAGGACGACAGCGAGCGTCAGCAGAGCCCAGCGCCTTCGGCACACGCACCGGTGCTTCACAGGCAGAGAGCCGAACCGGAACCGCTGCGGGTCGTATCGAAGTAGCCGGACTCGGCGTTGTCATTGAAGCTCAGCGTTCCGAGGTTCGGCACGCCCGTCCCTTTCGGGAAGGAGATCGATCTTCCCGTCTTGTATGTCCCCGCGTAGAGGTAGGACGCCTGATAGCGACCGTTGTTGAAGGCGGACGAGGCAACGTTCTTGTACGACCGCCAGCCGATGTACATGTCGTCGGCGCAGTTCGCGGCTTGCACCCGTGCGCGTTGCCAGAGCCCAGGACTGTTGATTGTGACCACAGTTCCCTCATTTCAATAGCGTGTAACACGTTACCGCCACGCTAACACGCGTCAGAAGAGTCCGCTAGGGAAGCGCTGCTTGTGTAAGCAGAGGAGCGCGTGCCGCGGATGGTCCGCAACACGCGCCCCTCACTGGTGCTCAGGAGTCAAGCGCCCGCGACGGGAGCGGCGCCCGCGCCGGAACCGCCGCGGCGGCGACGGCGACGACGTGCGGGGGCGGGCTTGCCGTCGTGGTGCTCCTTGCCCGCGCCGTCGTGGGTGCCGGCGCCTTCCGCGTCACGGTCGGCCGGAGCGGAGGACTGGCCCTCGCCGGAGGTGTTGTCGGTCGCGCCTTCGGCGAACGTCGAGCCGACGGGCGTCGATGCTCCACGGCGACGGCGACGGCGACGCGTCCCGCCTTCGTCCGTGCCCTGCTCCGCCGCGTCCGCTGCCCTCTCCGGTCGGCGCGTGCGCTCGGTCTTCACGGCCTGCGTCTTCGGTGCCGAGACCAGTCGACCCTTCGTTCCCTGGGGGATGTCGAGGTCCTCGTACAGGTGCGGGCTCGACGAGTAGGTCTCGATCGGCTCGGGCTGGCCGAACTCCAGTGCGCGGTTGATCAGGGCCCACTTGTGCAGGTCCTCCCAATCGACGAACGTGACGGCGATGCCGGTCTTGCCGGCGCGTCCCGTGCGGCCGGCACGGTGCAGGTAGGTCTTCTCCTCGTCGGGGATCGTGTGGTTGATGACGTGGGTCACGTCGTCCACATCGATACCGCGGGCGGCGACGTCGGTCGCCACGAGGACATCGCGCTTGCCGGCCTTGAACGCCGCCATGGAGCGCTCGCGCTGGTCCTGGCCCATGTCGCCGTGGACACCGCCCACGTTGAAGCCGCGGTCGTTGAGCTCATCGACCAGTCGCTGAGCAGCGCGCTTCGTACGGGTGAAGATGACCGTCTTGCCGCGCCCCTCCGCCTGCAGGATGCGGGCGATGACCTCGTCCTTGTCCATCGAGTGCGCCCGGTACACCAGGTGCTTGATGTTCGCCTGCGTGAGCCCCTCGTCGGGGTCGTTGGCGCGGATGTGGATCGGGTTCGTCATGAAGCGACGCGCGAGCGCGACGATCGGGCCGGGCATGGTGGCCGAGAACAGCTGCGTGTGACGGACCGCCGGGACCTTCTGGAAGATCTTCTCGATGTCGGCGAGGAAGCCGAGGTCGAGCATCTTGTCCGCCTCGTCCAGAACGACCTCGGTCGCGTTCGACAGGTCGAGCAGGCGCTGGCCGGCGAGGTCGATCAGACGTCCGGGCGTGCCGACGACGATCTGCGCGCCCGCCTTGAGCTGGTCGATCTGACCCTCGTACGCCTTCCCGCCGTAGATGGCGACGACGCTCGTGGAACGGTTGCTCGTCAGCAGGTCGATGTCCTCGTAGACCTGCACCGCGAGTTCGCGCGTCGGCACCACGATGAGCGCCTTGACGCCGTGCTCCGGGTCCTTGCCGAGGCGCTGGACCACGGGGATGCCGAAGCCGAAGGTCTTGCCGGTTCCGGTCTTGGCCTGTCCGATGATGTCCTGGCCGGGGAGGCCGAGCGGGATGGTCTGCTCCTGGATCGGGAAGGCGTCGACGATGCCCTTCGCGGCGAGTGCGTCGACGATGTCCTGATCGATGCCGAGATCAGCGAATGTTGTCACTTTGTTCAGATTGCCTGTCCGGCGACCCTGCGGGATCGCCACGTAAACGGAGCCACGCCGTCTCTTGTGCCACAGGCGCGGGGCCCCGCTCCGACGGCGGGGACACGCCCAGCCTACCCGAGGGGGCCCGTCACCCAGGAAGAGCGGGCGTGCACGGGTATTGTGAACCAGGTGGTGAACTCGGGAGGACGACCTCGTGGTTAAGTGGTTCTGGCAGCGCGACGCCGCGCCCCGACGCACTCTCTCCCTTCGCAGCAGAGGCGAGCAGGGAGATGCGACCCGTATCGACTTCGCCGAGCTGGCGCCGGAGCTCAACCGCTTCCTCGGGCAGGCCGCGTACCTGCAGCTGGGGTACTTCGAGACGCTGACGCGCCTGATCCGCGCCACGCCGGAGCTGACAGAGAAGGAGTCGCTCTCCCGGGCGGCCGGCGCGGCACTGACCAAGCACCGCGGGATCGTCGATCTCATCGCCGAGCGCGGTGACGATCCGACGCAGCTCATGCTGCCGTTCCGGGAGAACCTCGACGCCTTCCGGCGCAAGACCATCGGAGCTCGGCCGCGCGAGACGCTGCTGGCCGTCTACATCACTGCGGGCATGCTCGACGACTTCTATCTCGCGCTCGCCTCCAGCTACGGCGACACGGGCCGTCGCGTGGCGGAGATCCTCCGTGAGGACGACGCCAGGCACGAGATCGTGGCGATCATCCAGGAGACCATCGAGAGCGACGAGGAATGGCGTTCGCTGCTGTCGATGTGGGCGCGGCGGCTGGTCGGCGACACGATCCTGGTGTGCCGCTCCGCGCTGCGGCCGGAGGTGCTCGCCGTGGAGGAGGAGCGCATCGAGCCGGTCTACACCGAGCTCATGGGCGCACATGCACGACGCATGGACGCGATGGGACTCGCCTCCTAGACGCCCCTGCCTCGACGACGGGTCAGATCCCGAGCGCCGCGCGCGCCGCAGCGTCCGAACGACGGCGGATGCCGGTGATCGCAGCCGTCGCGAGCGCGGAGACGGCCGCGGCACCCAGGGTGGTCGCGAGCCACAGCCAGACGCTGTCCTCGCCCACGCCGGCCCACTGCAGGGCCGTGTAGGCGATTGCCGAGACCGCTGTCGCGATCGCGGGTGCGAGAGCGACGCCGCGCAGCTCGCGTCCGCCGATCAGGAAGTGGACGGCGATGCCCAGTGCGCACGCGGCGATGAGCGCGAGGAGGATGTACATCGGCGGGTCAGGCGACGAAGCCCACGCGACGCGATTCCTCGGTTCCCAGCTCGATGTACGCGAGGTTCGCGGTGGGGACGATGTACGAGTTCCCCTTCACATCGGCGAAGCTCAGGTGGGTCGCGCTCTGCTCCAGCGCCGCGGCGACCTGGGTGCGGACCTCGTCGGCGCTCGTGCTGGTGTCGAAGCTCAGCTCGCGGCCGGTGTTGATGATGCCGATGCGGATTTCCACGCGTGCTCCTTGAAGTTCGGGGACTGGGGCAACTCTATCGCGCACGCACCCGGCGGGATCGGCCGCCATCGCCGGTTTCGCCCTGAGCGCACAGATGCCGTCGTGCTCCCTCGGCAGCCCCGCGTCGGGAGCACGAGGATGTCCGCGCGTCCGGATAGCGTGGAGGGCATGACACCCGATGCCGCACAGCGAGCCGTGATAGCCGCTGCACCCGCGTCGTCCGGCGTGATCATCGGCGCGCCGGGGACCGGGAAGACGCGCACGCTCATCGAACGCGCCGTCCACCTCCTCGAAGAGGAGCAGCTGCGGCCGGAGCAGGTGCTCGCGCTCACCCCGAGCCGTCAGGCGGCGACGGCCCTGCGGGACCGGATCGGTGTGCGGATCGGCCAGGCGACGCCGGGACCGCTCGCGCGCTCGCTCGGATCCTTCGCGTTCCAGCTGGTCCGCGGGGCGATGGTCCGTGAGGGCGCGGAACCGCCGGCGCTGCTCACCGGAGCAGACCAGGACCGCATCATCGCCGAGCTGCTCGCCGGCGACGCCGAGGACGGTCGCATCGCCTGGCCGGAGGCGTTGAGCCCCTCGGTGCGCGCGTCCAAGGGATTCCGCTCGGAGCTGCGGGCCTTCCTCGCCGAATGCACGGAGCTCGGGGTGCGGCCCGACGAGCTCCGTCGTTCCGGCGATCCGGTCTGGGCGGCGACCGCGGAGTTCCTCATCGAATACCGCACCGTGCTCGATGCGCTGCGCGCAGCGCACCGTGATGCGGCGGATCTGCTGAGCGAGGCCAGTGCCATCCTGCGCACGGCGGACGCCGTCGCCCTGGGGCCGCTCGCCCCGCTGCAGGCCGTGCTCATCGACGACGCGCAGGAACTCACGCGCGGCGGCATCGCGGTCGTCACGGCGCTGCGCGACAGGGGCATCGCCGTCCTGGCCTTCGGCGATCCCGACATCTCGTCCGGATCCTTCCGCGGCGCGAGCCCCGAGCTGTTCGCCCAGCTCGCCGGCGTCCTGGGCGATGTGCGCGTGCTCGACGGCTCGCACCGGCAGAAGCCGGCGCTGACCGCGCTGACCCGCACCGTGACGCAGGCGATCGGAGCGTCCGGGCGCGTGGAACATCGACGCCCCCCGGTCCCGGTCGACCCCGACGAGGTCGAGGCGGCGGTGTCGACGTTCATCGCGCCCTCGCCGTACGAGGAGTTCGACCGCATCGCCGGAGTCCTGCGTGAATGGCACCTGTCCGAGGGTGTCCGCTGGGACCGCATGGCTGTCATCGCGCATGACACGCGCCAGGTGACCACGCTCGAGACCGAGCTGGCGGCGCGCGAGGTCCCGACCAGGGCCGCAGGAGTGCAGCGTCCTCTCGGCAGCGAAGGCATCGTCCGTGACATCGTCGGCATCGTGCGGCTGGCGCTGACACCCGTCGAGGAGCGCACATCGCAGGCGCTCGAGGAGGCCATGCGCACGCCGTTCGGCGGGATGGACGCGATCGGGCTGCGCCGACTGCGGGCCAGGCTGCGGCACCTCGAGCTGGAGCAGGGGGGATCCACACCGGCACGCGAGCTGCTGCGGCAGGCGATGGCGGAGCCGTCCCACCTGACCCTCATCGACTCGCCGGAGTCCCGCACGGCCGAGCGCTTCGCCGACACGATCCGATCGCTCGCGCTCGCCGCAACCTCCGGCGAGACCATCCACGACCTGCTCTGGCGGGTGTGGGATCAGGCGAGGGCGGTCGACGGGCGCAAGCTGCAGGTCGCGTGGCGGGAGATCTCGCTCCTGCCGACCGGCGCCGAGACCGCACGGTCCCTCGACGCGCTCGTGGCACTGTTCGACGCCGCGAAGCGCTTCGTGGAACGCACCCCGAACGAGAAGCCGGAGGCGTTCGTCCGCGACATCCTCGACAGCGAGGTCCCCGAGGACTCGCTGTCCAGCCCGGACCGTCCAGGGACCGTCACACTGCTGACACCCGCCACGGCGCTCGGCACCGAGTTCGACGCGGTCGTCGTCGCGGGGGTGCAGGACGGCGTGTGGCCGAACGTCCGGCTGCGCGGCGGCCTGCTGCAGACCTGGCGACTGGCCGATGCGATGCTCGGAGCGCGCACCGGTACGCGTGTCGAGCCACCCGGTGTGCTCGACCGGCGTCGTGCCGCGCTGCATGACGAACTGCGGCTGTTCGTCCGCGCCGTCTCGCGGGCGCGGAGCCGTCTGCTCATCACGGCCGTCGACGACGACGACCTCACGCCCAGCGCGTTCTTCGGTTTCCTTCCCGCTCCGGAGCCGCCGGAGCGTCACGCCTCCGCCGAGCACCCGTTGACCCTGCGCGGGCTCGTCGCCCGGCATCGGCGCACGCTCACGACGGCGACGGCGGAGGGTGCGAGGCGGGATGCCGCCGCCCAGCTCGCCGTGCTCGCTCGGGAGGGGGTGCCCGGGGCCCACCCCGCCGAGTGGTACGGCATCATGCCCGCGTCGACCGACGCCCCGTTGCGGGATCTGACCGTGACGGGCGCTCGCGTGTCGCCGTCGAAGATGGAGTCCTACGAGGAATGCGGCCTCAACTGGGTCGTGTCCGCACTCGGCGGCGATACCGTGATGCCCCCGACCGCCGGCATCGGGACCATCGTGCACGAGGCGATGGAACGGGTGCCGGATGGAGACATCGAGCGCATGCGGGAGATCGTCGCCGAGCGCTGGCCCGAGCTCGACTTCGAGACCGAGTGGATCGGGCGCAAGGAGCGACGGCGAGCCGATCTGCTCGTCGACCGGCTGCACACCTACCTCGGCGATGTGCGCGGAGACGGAGGGCGCGTGATCGGCAGCGAGGTGGAGTTCCGTTTCGCGGTGGACGTGCTCGCGCCGGGGGAGGATGCTGTGCCGGCGGTGCATCCGGTCGTGGAGGACCGGGGCGACCAGGCGATCATCCACGGGTACATCGACCGGATCGAGGCGTACCCGCCCGGCGCGGGCGATCATCCGCACGCACGCGGGCGCGGCTGGGAGCGGATCGCGCGAGCCGAAGCGGGGCCGACCGTCGTCGTCGACCTGAAGACGGGCAAGAACGACCCGGAGTCGGACTCCGGCGTCCTCGAGCACGCGCAGCTGGCCGCCTACCAGATCGCGGTGCAGCAGGGACTGGTCGAGGGCGCTCCTCCGGACTCCCTGGCCGGGGCGCGGCTCGTGATCGTCTCCAAGACCCTCGCCAAGAGCGACTACCGCATCGCGCACCAGCACACCCTGGATGACGAGGCGCGTGCGGCCTTCCTGCGTCGCGTCTCCGATGCCGCCCGGGGCATGTCCGCGTCGAGCTTCACGGCGCAGGTCGAATCGCACTGCGCGGACACCCAGCGTCGTGTGCACCCGTGCCGCGTGCACACGGTTCCGGCGGTGAGTTCGTGACGGCATGGGAGGGCAGTCTGGGAATCTCGGCGACCGACATCGCCGCCGCGCTCGGCCAGCCCCCGCCGACAGCGGCTCAGCAACGGGTCATCGAGGCTCCGCCCGCACCAGCGCTCGTGGTGGCGGGCGCCGGATCGGGTAAGACCGAGACCATGTCGGGACGGGTCGTGTGGCTCGTCGCCAACGGGCACGTGAACCGGGACGAGATCCTCGGCCTCACCTTCACGCGGAAGGCCGCGGGCGAACTGGCCGAGCGGATCAGCCATCGCCTGGCCGTCATCGACGAGTACGGCCGGCGGGGCCTGCTGCCGCACCTGCCGGCGATCGTGCGCGACGGCGATCTGCGTCGCGTGGACGAGGCGGCCCCGGGGCGCCAGCGTGAGCTGGTGCGTGCGAGGGTGCTCGATGAGCTCGCCGCTCGCCACAGCACCGGATGGGACGCGGCGACCCCGCGTGCGGCAGAGGACCTCATGATCCGGCCCCGCGTGTCGACCTACAACGCCTTCGCCGACGGCATCGTCCGGGAGCACGCCGCGCGCATCGGCCGCGACCCCGACGTGGCGATGCTCAGCCAGGCGGCCTCCTGGATGCTGGCACGCGAGGTGGTGCTGCGCAGCGATCTGCCCGAGCTCGAGCAGATCGACTTCGCGCTGGCCACGATCATCGACGCCGTGCAGCGCCTCGCCGGGGAGGCTCTCGACCACCGCGTCGACCTGACCGTCGCGGAACGTCTCGCCCGGGAGCAGGCCCTCGCGTTCGAGCCCTACCGCGGCAACGGCGACGTCGAGAAGGCGGCGCTCAACCTCCTCAGCCTCCCGACGCTCGCGCACCTCGTCCGGGACTACATCGCCGAGAAGGAGCGCCGCGGCGTGCTGGACTTCGCCGACCAGGTCAGCGGGGCGTACGACATCGTCGAGTCCGCGCCCGATGTGCGCGCAGAGCTCCGAGAGCAGCACCGCGTGGTGCTTCTGGACGAGTACCAGGACACCTCGGTCATCCAGACCCGCTTCCTCGCGGAGCTCTTCCGCGATTCCGCCGTGATGGCGGTCGGCGACCCGCACCAATCGATCTACGGCTGGCGCGGGGCGAGCGCCGACAACCTCTACGCCTTCTCCGGCACCTTCGCCGGTGGCGGCACCGCCCAGACCTACAGCCTCATGACCAGCTGGCGCAACGACCGGCGCATCCTTGACATCGCGAATCGAGTGCTGGAACCTCTGCAGCGCCCGGGACTGGACGTGCCTCCGCTCGAACCGCGGCCGGGAGCAGGGGAGGGCGACGTCACCGTGGAGTTCCCGTTCACGGTCGACGACGAGGCCGCAGCGGTCGCCGAGTGGTTCGCGGAGCGTCGGGCCGCTCACGACGCGGCCGGCGTCGCAGAGGGCACGAGGAAGCCGCACACCGGCGCCATCCTGTTCCGATCGAAGCGGCACATGCAGACGTTCGCCGCCGCGCTCGCCGCCCGCGGCATCCCGCATCGCATCCTGGGGCTCGGTGGGCTCCTCGCGACACCGGAGGTGGTCGACGTCGTCTCCACGCTGCGGGTCGTGCACGACCCGACTGCGGGGTCGGCGTTGATCCGCCTCCTCACCGGTCCGCGATTCGGGGTCGGCGTCGCCGACATGGCCGCGCTCTACGATCTGGGCCGCACCCTGTCGGAACGAGACACCGCGATGATGCCCCTTCCCGAGGAGGTGCGGGTTCGCCTGCGCTCCTCGCGGGGCGCCGACGAGGCGGTCTCCATCGTCGACGCGGTCGATGTGGTGCGAGCGGTGCGCGACGACTATCGGCTGCTCGAGGCGATCACGCCCGACGGCAGGGCGCGGATCCGCGCGGCAGGGGAGATGCTGGAGCGGCTCCGCCGTGCGTCGTCGCAGCCGATCCCCGAGCTGATCCGGCTCATCGAACTCGAACTGCGTCTGGACATCGAACTCGCGGCGAACGAGACCCGCGGGCCCGCGCGGGTCGCGGCGACGCAGCTGCGCGCCTTCTCGGACGAGGTCCGCGCGTTCCTCGCCGCCGACGAGCGGGGCAGCATCGGGAGTCTGCTCGCCTGGCTGGACAAGGCGGAGAGCACGGACGAGCTGATGCCCCGGCCGGAGCCCCCGGAGCCGGGAGTCGTGCAACTGCTGACGATCCACGGCTCCAAGGGCCTGGAGTGGGACGCCGTCGCCGTGGTCAGGCTCGTCGCCGACGAGCTCCCCAGCCGGGTCTCCGACACCTCCGGCTGGTTCGGGTTCGGCGTGGTGCCCTTCGCGCTGCGTGGCGACCGCGCCGCCCTCCCGCGCTTCACCTGGGATCCGGTGGCGGCGATGGGCGAGGAGACCGACCCGGTCAAGCGTCAGCGGCTCGCTCAGGCCTCGCTGTCCGGTGGGGCGACCAAGGCGAACCCGGAGGGCGGCGCGCTCAAGCGGTTCAAGGACGCGTACCGCGCGTACCAGCAGCAGGAGGAGCGTCGCCTCGCGTACGTCGCCGTCACCAGAGCGCGCACCGATCTCCTGCTCAGCGGAGCCCATTGGGCGGGGCAGAAGGCTCCGCGCACGCCGAGCCCCTACCTGCTCGAGGCGATCGACGCCCAGGGAGGGGAGGCGATCGAAGCCGTCGATCCGGACGAGAACCCGTACGACGGCCCGGGGGCGACCCTCCACTGGCCGCTCGATCCGCTCGGCTCCCGCCGCCGGATCGTCTCGGCGGCGGCGGGCCTGGTCGAGGATGCGGTCGACGCCGGCACGGCCGAGCCGTCGGTCGAGCTCACGCGCCTGCTCGCGGAGCGTGCCGCGCGCCTGCGCGGAACCGATGCCCTGCCGCCGACGCGCGTGCCGGCGTCGCGGTTCAAGGACTACGTCACGGACTTCTCCGGCACCCTGTCGTCGATCGTGCGGCCGATGCCGGAGCGGCCGTACCGGCAGACCCGCCTCGGGACCCTCTTCCATGCCTGGGTCGAGCAGCGCTCGGAGCTGGTCGGTGTGGGCAGGAGGGTGGACGAGGCCCTGTGGGAGGTCGACGAGGATGAGCCAGCATCGGAGCCCTGGCACGACGCGACGGTCCCGGACGCTGCGGGGGCCGCGGCGGACGCGGCCGATCTGGCAGCCCTTCAGGCGACGTTCGAACGCAGCGAGTGGGGTGGCTTGAAACCCATCGCGGTCGAGATCGAGATCGACTTCGCCCTCGGCGCCGGATCGGGCGACCGCGACGGGCAGGCGCACATCGTGATCTGCAAGCTCGACGCCGTGTACCGCCGTGCGGATCGGGGCGACCGCATCGAGATCGTGGACTGGAAGACCGGTCGGGCCCCGCGCACGCCGCAGGAGCGCGAAGAGCGGATGCTGCAGCTCGCGCTCTACCGACTCGCCTACCACCGGCGCTTCGAGGTGCCGCTGGAGGAGATCGACGTGGCGCTGTACTACGTGGCGGACGACCTGGTCATCCGCGGCGACAGGGTCTACTCCGAGGAGGAGCTCTTCCACCGCTGGAGCGCCGCCCGCGCGGCCCGCTGAGCCTCGTCGGTGTCGTCCTCGTCGTCCTCAGGGGCCGCCGCAGCGGGCCGGTGCGACGACGCAGGGTCGTCGCGCACGTCACGGCTGCCCGCGAACGCGTTCGTGACGCCGGAGAGATCCTCGGTCTCGATGTTCAGCATCTCGGCCCGCCGCGCATCCTCGGCATCGGCAGCGAACCCCGGGAGCGGCGTCGGCGCGTCCCCGGCTCGGGTGGTCTCCTCGTCGCTCGTCTCAGCGTCGCGCGCCCACAGCTCCTCGGGGTTGTAGGCATCCGTGTGCATCGAGGTGTCGACCTCGCTCGCCGTGTCCCTCGGCACACGATCCAGAGCGTCCAGAGCCGAGTCGACGCCGGTGCCCCGTGGTTCGTCGATGTGGAGATCGTCGGAGTTCAGGCCCTCGGCGAGGGCGACGAGCAGGGCGGCGGCATCGTCGACGATGTCGGGTCGGCGCATCGAGTCGCCGTGCACCAGCCATCGTGCGAACTCCAGTTCCGCGAGCAGGCGGGCGCGCACCTCCAGGCCGCTGTCGGGCGCGCGGTCGATGGCTCGGGCGTAGGCGGCGTGCACGTCGTCGGCGGCGTCGGGGGCTGCAGACAGCCAGGAGAGGTCGAGCGCGGGGTCTCCGACCGACAGGCCGTGCCACCCCAGGAGGCCGATCACGGCGGGGCCGTCATCCGGGTCGTCTTCGAAGAGGAAGGACGTGGCCTGTACGCCGCCGAGCGTCACGGTGGACTCGAACCGCCAGAGGTCGTCGTCGGCCACGGCATCGCGCCAGCGCACCGTCAGCCGGGCGGGCACCCGGCCCGTCGCCGCGGCCGTGTCGACCAGCCGCTCGATCTCGGCGCGGCTCTCCTCGGCACTGCGGGTGGCGAGACCGGCGCTACGCACGACGGACGTCGGCAGGCCGTGCACGGCCGCGATCGACGCTCCCATGGACTCTGCGGCGCCGCGTCCAGGGGGGACCATGGCGGCCTCGATCTGGAACCCCGGGAGGAGCTCGGTGACGAGCGCGCGCCCGTCGCCGATACGCGTCTCGCCGATGTAGGCCGGCGCGGCGAACGGGAGCATGGCGCGAGCGCCGTCGGTCAGAGCACGGAGCGCGATCGCCTCGGCCGCGAGCTCTCGCGCCGTCTCGTCGTCGTCGGCGACGCGGATCGCGAGCTCTCGTCCGTCGGCGAGCGAGGCGATCCCCGAGTCGAAGCGGCCGTCGCCCCCGGCGCTGAGGCTCCGGGCACCCGTGACCTCCGCCCCGGGCAGTGCGGCGGTCACAGCCGCGGCTAGAGTGAAAGGAGAGCGTCCCATGCCCCCAGGGTAGGTCGGCTCAGGGGCGGTCCCGCCTCCGCCACGCCCGTGAGAGAGGGAGTCGATGACCATTCCGCGCCCGACCCTCGACCGTGCAGCCGAGCTCCGCGAGGAGCAGGGCGTGCTCGATCGTCTGCGCCACGATCCGGCGACCCGCGTGATCGTCGTGCGCGAGGGACGGGTCAGAGTCGTCGACTCCGCGCTCCTGCGGGTGCCGCCGACGGCGGTGGAGGAGGCCACCTGGGCTCTCCTCGGACGCGACGCGGACGGCACCGCGCTGCTGCTCGCGGCCGCGCCGCCCGAGACCGACGCGCTGGACGCGGCGCCGGACGAGATCTGGCTCGGACTGCGCGACCTCGGCGGACGCATCGATGCGCGGGAGGCCGAACTGCTCACGGGAGCGATCGCGCTCGCGGGCTGGCTGCGCGACGCGCCGTTCTGCCCCACGTGCGGCGGCGGCACCGAACTGCGTCAGGCCGGATGGTCGCGACGCTGCCTGGTCTGCGGGCGGGAGCACTTCCCTCGTACGGATCCCGCCGTCATCGTGGCGGTCGAGAGCCGTGACGGCGAGCGCCTCCTGCTCGGCGCCAATGCGAACTGGGGCGGCCGGATGTACTCCTGCTTCGCCGGGTTCACCGAGGCCGGAGAGTCGCTGGAGGCGACCGTGCACCGCGAGATCGAGGAGGAGTCGGGCGTGCGCCTTTCCGCCCTGCGTTACATCTCCTCGCAGGCCTGGCCGTTCCCGCGCTCGCTCATGGTCGGCTTCCGTGCGGTCGTGGAGGACGAGTCCGCGGCGATCGCCGACGGCGAGGAGATCATCGATGTGCGCTGGTTCACCCGTGCCGAGATCGCCTCCGCGCTCGCCGGAGACGGTCCGGTCGGGTTACCGGGGCCCGCATCCATCGCGAGGGCGCTGATCGTCGACTGGTACGAGGGCAGCGCGTGAGCGCGCTGGATGGCCTCGACGAAACGCAGAGGGCGGCGGCATCGGTGCTGCGGGGACCGGTCGTGGTGCTCGCGGGAGCGGGCACGGGCAAGACCCGGGTCATCACCCACCGCATCGCCCACGGGGTCGACACCGGAGCGTACTCCCCGTCGCGCGTGATGGCGGTGACGTTCACGGCCAAGGCGGCGGGAGAGCTGCGGGGCCGGCTGCGCGCGCTCGGGGTCGAGGGGGTGGCCGCCCGCACGTTCCACGCGACCGCCCTGGCCCAGCTGAACTTCTTCTGGCCGACGCTGGCAGGCTCGCCGGCGCCCTCCCTCATCGACAACAAGGTGCGGATGCTCGGTCAGGCCGCCGACGCGATCCGGCTCCGGCCGAGCACCGCGACACTGCGTGACATCGCGTCGGAGATCGAGTGGCGCAAGGTCTCGATGCTCTCGATCGACCAGTATGCGGCGCTCGGTCGTCCCGTCAGCGGTGTCGACGCCGGGCAGCTCGTGGAACTGATGCGCGGGTACGAGGCGCTGAAGGACGACCGCCGCCAACTCGACTTCGAGGACGTGCTCCTCGCCTGCGCGGGGATGCTCGAGGCGGAGCCCCGGGTGGCCGCGTCCGTGCACGAGCAGTACCGGCACTTCACCGTCGACGAGTTCCAGGACGTGTCGCCGCTCCAGAATCGGCTGCTCGAACTGTGGCTGGGCGATCGGCACGACATCTGCGTGGTGGGCGACGCCAGCCAGACGATCTATTCGTTCGCCGGGGCCGAGCAGCGCTATCTGCTCGAGTTCGAACGTCGCCATCCCGATGCGACCGTCGTCCGCCTGGAGACGAACTACCGCTCGCAGGCGCCGATCCTGACCGCGGCCAACGCGCTGATGCACGGGCGTCCCGGTGCGCTCGAGCTGGTCCCGGCACGCGAGCAGTTCACGGCGGATCCACCGACGGTCACGGCCTACGACACGGAGAGCGAGGAGGCCGCGGGCATCGCAGCCGCGATCTCGGCGCAGATCGCGGCCGGTGCCGCGCCGTCCGAGATCGCCGTCCTCTACCGCGCCCATGCCCAGTCGGCCGTGCTGCAGCAGGCGCTCGCGGCGGAGGGCATCGCCACCTCGGTGCTCGGCGGCACCCGGTTCTTCGCGATGCCCGAGGTGCGTCAGGCGATCCTCGCGCTGCGCGCTGCGGCCGTGGCGCCCACCGAGCACGGGTTCCTCCCCGGCGTTCAGCGTGTCCTGCGTGAACTCGGACTCACCGACGAGCCCCCGGCGGCGGGCGGCGCCCAGCGCAGCGGATGGGAAGCGCGACGAGCCATCCTCACGCTCGCCGAGGAGGCCGGCCCCGATGCGGATCTCCGCACGTTCAGCGATGCGCTCATGGCGCGTGCGAAGGATCAGCACGAACCCACGATGCGGACCGTCACGCTGTCGACGCTGCATGCGGCGAAGGGCCTGGAGTGGCCGCACGTCCACCTCGCCGGCTGGGCCGAGGGCTCTCTGCCTATCTCCTATGCGACGACGTTCGAGGCGATCGACGAGGAACGACGTCTGGCCTACGTCGGCGTCACGCGGGCCGCGCGTACGCTGACGCTGTCCTGGGCACGCTCGGCGGGGCGAGGGGAGCGGGCGCCGTCGCGTTTCCTGGCCGAGATCGGGACCACGGCTCGCGGCACCGGCATTCTGCGTGAAACGTCACCGAACGCCAGACGAGGGAGCCGTCAGCGCTGACACGCACCATCGGGCTGGAGTCGTTCGCCGGTTCCGCGAGGATCAGGGCCGCGAGCCGCCCGGCCTCGGCCACCTGTGCGGCGCGCAACGGTCCGGGGTCCCTGCCGATCAGCTGCGCGTGCAGCAGGGGCCACGCGGGATCGCGATCCCGATCATGCCCGTCACGGCAGCTCAGGCACGGCGACCGTCCGGGGACGACGAGAGGGCCGACGGTGACGCGTCCGTGTTCGAACGACACGGGCAGATGCGAGACGTCCTCTCGCAGATGGCGCGCGAACTGCAGCGCAGCGGCGGCTCCGGGAACCAGCACGACCGCCACCGCCGCGGTGCCGCTGACCTCGACCAGGCGAACGCCCTCGTCTGCGAGGGCCTCCCGCATGCGGTATTCGCTGCGGGCGTCCGTGACACCGATGCTCTCCACCCACGCGGGCCGGGGCGAGGCCGTATCGTCGAGCAGCATGGGTTGCAGGCGGGCGAAGAGCTCTCGGGCCGCCTCCCGTGGTGCGCCGGCCGCGTGTGCGAGCACATCGAACGAGCTGCGGCGGAAGCCCGAGCGCAGCCGGCTGAGCAGCAGCTCCACCCAGGGGGCGTCCGCAGCGATGCACAGGCCTCCGTCGTCGCCGAGCTGCAGCGTCTCCTCGTCGCGCCACAGCAGCGGCAGGCCCGGGTCGATTCGGGTGAGGGTCGGCGGTGTGAGCGGCATCCCTCCGATTCTGGAGGCCGCTCACAGGGGGCTGGACGCGGAGCGACGCTTCGGTGGACAACTTCGTCGGTGTCCCGATCAGGGGAGGAGGAGACAGCGCCCGCGGATCGACGCCGCGACCGCCGTCACGCTCAGACCGGTCGGTCGCCTTCGGGCGCCGCGGCGTCGCCGTCCTCGTCGCCGTCGGTCGACGGCTTCTCGTCCGAGAAGTCGTCGCCGTCGAGGAGGCGAGCGAGCGCCTCGTCGAACTCGTCGGCCGCCGGCTGCTCGCCGCGTTCCGCCGCCTGCAGGCGGGCGACCAGAGCACTCGGGTCGTCGATGTCCTCGGCCGTCGGCATGAGGTCGGGGTAGTCCCACAGCGCGTCGCGGGCGCCGATGCCGACGGCGTCGGTCACCGCCTGCCACATCGCCGACGCCTCGCGCATGCGACGCGGCCGCAGCTTCAACCCCACGAGAGCGCCCAGCGCGTCCTCAGCGGGGCCGCCGACGGCGCGGCGGCGGCGGGCCGCCTCGGCGATGCGGGCACCGTCGGGGAGGCGCGAGGTCGCCTCGGCGGTCACCACGTCCACCCAGCCGTCGATCGTCGCGATGAGATTCTCCAGCCGGGTCAGGGCCTCGCGCTGCGCCTCGCTCTGCACGGGCAGGAGCGCTCCGCCCTCGATCGCCGCCCGCAGCTCTTCGGGGTCGGACGGGTCGAGGCGACTGGCGACGTCCTCCAGCGCGTCGACGTCCACGGTGACCCCGCGGGCGAAGTCCGTGATCTGCGCCATGACGTGCAGGTGCAGCCACTTCGCGTGACGGTAGAGGCGCGCGTAGGCGAGCTCGCGCGTGGCGAGGTAGAGGGCGATCTGGTCCTCGGGGATCTCCAGGCCCTCGCCGAAGGCGGTCAGATTCTGCGGGATGATCGCCGCGGTCCCCGCCGGCAGCACCGGGATGCCGACATCTCCGCCCGAGACGACCTCGAGCGAGAGGTTGCCCAGCACCTGCCCGAATTGCGCGGCGAACACCGAGCCCCCGAGACCGCGCATGAGTCGGCCGGCGCCCTGGACGACCCCCCGCATATCCTCGGGAACCTGCGTGTCGAGCGCCGAGGTCAGCGCGTCGGCGATGCTGGTGGACACCGGATCGGCGATCTCCTTCCACACCGGAAGCGTCTTCTCGACCCATTCGCCGCGCGTCATCGCGGTGGGGGCCTCGGCGAGCTCCGAGATGGTCGTCGCCTCGCCCAGCCACAGGTCGGCGAGGGCGAAGGAGTCCGCGAGCGAACCGCGGGAGCCGTCGCTGATGCCCTGGCCGTCGCGGTTCGCGATGTGCAGGGCCTGACGCAGGGCGTTCTCCCACGGGTCGCCGCCGAACGCGCCCTGGAGCTGCGCCATGATCGTCTGCATCATCGCGGGATCGAGCTGGAATCCGTCCATGCCCTCGAACGCACCGCGCAGAGCCTCGGGGTCGATGTCCCCGCCGCCCTGGTTCGCGAGCATCCGTCGCAGGAACTCCTGGAAGTCCTCGGGTGTCGGGTCGTTGTCTGCCATGTCGATCGCCCTCTCAGCACATCTGTCGCCGTGGCATCTACGCTAGTCACAGCTTTCTGCGCGCGAACCCGTTGCGGGCAGATCGGTGTACGCCGCTCGCGAACGACGGAGGAATGCAGTGGATCGAACGCGGTCTGGGAAGCTCGGACTCGGAGTCTGGGCGCTCATCGTCGCCCTCATCGCGCTCGTCGTGCTGACCTTCCTCCCGTCGCCCTACGTGATCCAGCGACCGGGCCCGGTGTACGACACCCTCGGCACCGCGACCGACGAGGACGGCGAGGAGGTTCCGCTGATCAGCGTCGAGGGCGCCGAGACGTTCGAGACGGCGGGCACGCTCGACCTCACGACCGTGCAGGTCGTGGGCAACCGCGAGCGCACGCCCAGCTGGTTCGAACTCGCCCTGGCGTGGATGGACTCCTCCCGCGCGGTCGTCCCGCTCGACTCCGTGTTCCCGGAGGGCGTCACGACCGAGCAGCGCGACGAGCGCAACGCGACGCTCATGATCGACTCCCAGCATGAGGCGACCGCGGCCGCGCTGAACGAGCTGGGCTACGACACCGGAGCGCAGGTCGTCGTCGTCGACGCGGTCGAAGGCACTCCCGCCGACGGCATCCTCCAGGCGGACGACGTCATCACGGGCATCGGCGGCACTGCGGTCACCTCCGCGACCCAGTTGCGCGAGGCGATCCAGGAGTCCGACGGCCAGCCCGTGCAGCTCACGGTGCAGCGCGACGGCGAGGAGAAGACCGTCGAGGTCACGCCGGAGAAGAGCACCGAGGGCGGGACCACCACCTGGCTCATCGGCGTGACGCTGCGCACGGATTACGACTTCGAGATCGATGTGACGATCCAGCTCGACAACGTCGGCGGGCCGAGCGCCGGCATGATGTTCGCGCTCGGCATCATCGACACCCTCACGCCGGGGGAGCTCAACGGCGGGGAGAACGTCGCCGGCACGGGGACGATCGACGCGGAGGGCACCGTCGGCCCGATCGGCGGCATCCGACAGAAGCTCTACGGGGCGCGCGACGCGGGGGCCGAGTACTTCCTCGCTCCGGCATCGAACTGCGATGAGGTCGTCGGCCACGTGCCGGACGGACTGCAGGTGATCCGCACGGCCACGCTCGACGAGTCGCTCGAGGCCCTCGAGGTGATCGCCGACGGGGGAGACGTGGACGCGCTGCCGACCTGCGAGCTCCCGGCGAGCTGATCCGACCTCGGCACCGTGACCTCGCCGTGATCGCGATGACAGCCCGCGCACAGTGAGCGATGCCTAGGATGGAACGGTGACCTCGACCTCAGCTCAGAACCCGGCCACGCCTCGAACCTCCCGACGGATCCTCGGCATCTCCCTGGTGATCATCGCCGCGTTGATCGCGGTGTTCTTCGTGTTCGCCTCCCTCTACACCGAGTTCCTCTGGTTCGACCAGCTCGGCTTCACCGGCGTGCTGACCACGCAGTGGATCGCCACGGCGGTGATGTTCGTGGTGGGCTTCCTCGGTATGGCGGTGCCGCTGTTCGTCGTCATCCAGCTGGCGTACCGGCTGCGCCCGGTCTACGTTCGCCTCAGCTCGCAGCTCGACCGGTACCAGGAGGTCATCGAGCCCCTGCGCCGTCTGGCGATGTGGGGCATGCCGATCTTCTTCGGGCTGTTCGCCGGTTTCGCGGCGGCGGGTCAGTGGAAGACCGTCTGGCTCTGGGCCAACGGCGTGGCGACGTCGGAGGTCGACCCGCAGTTCGGTCTCGACACCGGGTTCTACATGTTCGCGATGCCGTTCTACACGATCCTGCTCGCGTTCGTCTCGGCCGTGCTCCTGCTCTCGCTCCTGGTCACCGCGCTCGTTTCTTACCTCTACGGTTCGGTGCGCATCGGCCAGGGTGAGCTGCGCATCTCGAAGCCGGCACGCATCCAGCTCGCCGTGATCGCCGGCCTCTACCTCCTCGTGCAGGCCGCGAGCCTGTGGCTCGACCAGTACAAGACCCTCGTCGAGCGCGACGATCGCATCACGGGTGCCGCGTACACCGGCGTCAACGCCACGATCCCTGGTCTCGCGATCCTCGCCATCATCGCCGCCGTCGTCGCGATCCTCTTCTTCGTCACGGCCGTCATCGGCCGCTGGCGCTTCCCGCTCGCCGCGACGGCCCTGCTCATCGTGGCCTCGCTCGTCGTCGGCATCGGCTACCCGTGGGTGGTCACGACCTTCCAGGTGAAGCCGAACCAGAACGCCTATCAGGCGGAGTACTACCAGCGGAACATCGACGGGACCAAGGAGGCGTACGGGGTCGCGAACCTCGAGACCACGCCGTTCGAGGCCGAGACCGACGCCGAGGCGGGGCAGCTGCGCGCCGACGCCGAGACGACCGCGTCCACCCGCATCATGGACCCGAAGGTCATCCCGCCGACGGTCCGCCAGCTCGAGCAGTACCGCGGGTACTACCAGTTCCAGAAGACGATGGACGTCGACCGGTACGAGATCGACGGGAAGATGCAGGACACCGTGGTGTCCGTGCGCGACCTCGACATGTCCGGCCTCGGCGACGGAGACAACTGGAACAACCGCGTCGCCGTCTACACCCACGGCTACGGCCTGGTCGCCGCCGCCGGCAACCAGCGCACGTCGGACGGCGAGCCGGTGTTCCTGGAGCGCGGCATCCCCACCTCCGGCTTCCTCTCCGACCGGGAGAACTTCGAACCGCGCGTGTACTTCGGTGAGAACTCGCCCGAGTACTCCATCGTGGGCGCTCCCGACGGCGCCGAACCCGCGGAGATCGACTACCCGCGCGGCAAGGACGGCTCGAGCGAGACGAAGACCACGTTCGAGGGGGACGGCGGTCCGAAGATCGGCGACACGTTCACCAAGCTGCTGTACGCGCTGAAGTTCCAGTCCGAGCAGATCCTCTTCTCGAACCTCGTGAACGACGAGTCGCAGATCCTGTACGACCGCGACCCCAAGACGCGCGTGCAGAAGGTCGCGCCGTACCTGGAGCTCGACAGCGATCCGTACCCGAGCGTCGTCGACGGGCGCATCGTCTGGATCGTCGACGGCTACACCACCAGCTCGACCTACCCGTACTCGACGAGCGTGAGCCTCTCGGACGCGATCGCGGACTCGAACATCCCGTCGCCGACGCTCGCGATCGACGACATCAACTACATCCGCAACTCGGTCAAGGCCACGGTGGACGCCTACGACGGCTCCGTGACGCTCTACGCCTGGGATGACGAGGATCCGGTGCTGAAGACCTGGCAGAAGGTCTACCCGTCGACCCTGAAGCCCATCAGCGAGATGTCCGGCGAGCTGATGAGCCACGTCCGCTATCCGACCGACCTCTTCAAGGTGCAGCGCGACATCCTCGGTGTCTACCACGTGGACAAGGCCGGCTCGTTCGCGCAGCAGGACAACCGCTGGCAGACGCCGAACGACCCGCGCAGCAACGACATGCTCCAGCCGCCCTACTACCTGACCATGCAGATGCCCGGCCAGGATTCCCCACGATTCTCGATGTTCTCGACGTTCATCCCGAACTCGCAGGGCGCCGGCGGCAGCCGAGACGTGCTGATGGGCTACCTCGCGGTGGACTCGGACGCCGGATCGGAGAAGGGCGTCAAGGCGGAGGGCTACGGCCAGCTGCGCATGCTCGAGATCGACACCGACACCACGGTGCCCGGTCCCGGTCAGGTGCAGAACACCTACAACTCCGACACCGCGGTCGTCCCGCAGCTCAACCTGCTGCAGCAGGGAGAGTCCGAGGTCATCTACGGCAACCTGCTGACGCTGCCGGTCGGTGGTGGTCTGCTCTATGTGCAGCCGGTGTACGTGCAGTCGTCCGAGGGGACGCAGCTGCCGCGTCTGCAGAAGGTGCTCGTCGCCTTCGGTGACCGGGTCGCCTTCGAGAACACTCTGACCGAGGCGCTGGACACGCTGTTCGGCGGTGACTCCGGCGCGACGGGCGGCGACGACACGGTCGAGCCGGACCCCGACGCGGTGGATCCGGACACCGGCGAGACGCCGACGCAGCCGGCGCAGCCGACCGACGCCCAGGCCGACGCCCTCGCGGCGGCCCAGTCCGCGCTCGTCGACCGTGAGACGGCGCTGAAGGCGGGTGACCTCGCCAAGTTCGCCGAGGCGGATGAGCGGCTCACCGCGGCCGTGCAGAAGCTGATCGAGCTGGAGTCCACGGCCGGGGAGTGATCCTCCGCCTCTCGACGAATGGGCGCCCCCTCGGGGGCGCCCATTCGCGTCTTCACGCCGGCGCTGCGGCCGTGGGTGGCCGCGGATCACGCCGGAGGGCTCGCGCCGTGCGCTCCGCCGTGCGAGGGTGGGAGTCGAACAGGGAGGTCCTCGGTGGCTGAGCGGATCGTTGTGGGAGTGCTGGACACGTCGGCGGGTCGACGGGCTCTGGAATGGGCCACGGAGCGGGCGCGATCCCGAAAGGCCTCGCTGCTCCTGGTGAGCGTCGTCGGCGGAGCGGTCGGAGCAGTCGGCGAAGGTCCTGTGGTGGAGGCGGCGATCGCGTCGGCGAACGCCTTCCTCGAAGCGCACGCGCGCAACCTGGAGGCGGAAGGACTGGCCGTCGACGTGGTGGTGCTCCGTGGAGACCCGGTGCGACAGCTGGTGTCGGCCACGGCCGGGGCCACGCTCCTGGTGATCGGCAGCGACTACCGCAGCGATGACCGCGACACCCCGCAGCGCGGGGTCCACGGCCTGCGCATCGTCGCCGGAGCCGCCTGCCCGGTCGTCGTCATCCCCGATGTCGCCACCGAGGGACGACGGGGGATCGTCGTCGGCGTCGACGGATCGCCCACGTCAGAAGCCGCCGTCGCCTTCGCGGCTGCGGAAGCCGACCGTCTCGGAGAGCCTCTGATCCCGGTGATCGTCTGGACGCCCGTGGCCGTCCCGCGCGGACCGAAGGTGTATCCCGAGCAGTATCTGACGTCGATGCAGGCGCTCTCGGAGGAGGCGCTCGCCCTCGCGCTGGCCGGCCTGCGACAGACGTACCCCGACCTCGACCTGCAGTCCCGCGTGGAACGCGGATATCCGTCCGAGGTCATCAATCGGTTGGCTGCCACGGCGCGTCTGACCGTCGTCGGCTCGCACGGCCGCGGCGCCGTCGCGCGCTTCCTGCTCGGCTCGATCAGCCACGAGGTGCTCGCGGCGCTCGTCGGGCCGACCGCGGTCGTGCGCTGACCCGAGACGGAGAGTGCAAAGGAGAAGGGCCCTCTGACCTGGATTTCTCCGAGTCAGAGGGCCCTTCATTTGTTGCGGGGACAGGATTTGAACCTGCGACCTCCGGGTTATGAGCCCGGCGAGCTACCGAACTGCTCCACCCCGCGGCACAAGAGATAACTTATCACGGATTCCGGGGTCGGTCGAATCGAGGCGACGCCGCACGGGAACCCGGGCGCGTCGTGGATGCGAGAGGATGAGAGCATGTCCGCACCTGCAGCCGTCCCCGTCGCCGTGTGCCAGTTCGCTCCCACCGCCTCCCGCCCCGACAACCTCGAGCGGATCGCCGAGCTCGCGACCGAGGCCGCCTCACGCGGAGCGAGGCTGATCGTGTTCCCGGAGTACTCGAGCTACTTCGTCGACCCCCTGGATGAGAGTCTCGCCGCCAACGCGGAGGACCTCGACGGCACGTTCGTGACGACGCTGATCGCCCTCGCCGCGGATCTCGCGGTCGTGATCGTCGCCGGGCTCGTCGAGCGTGCGTCCGACGAGCGGCATGTCCGCAACACGGTCGTCGCGGCGCGGGGCGACGGTGTCCTCGCGGTCTACCGCAAGCAGCACCTGTACGACGCCTTCGGGCAGACCGAGTCGGACTGGGTCGAGCCGGGTGAGGTCGGGGAGGCCGCGACGTTCGAGCTCGGAGGGCTGCGCTTCGGACTGATGACCTGCTACGACCTGCGATTCCCCGAGGTCGCCCGCGTCCTGGTCGACGCCGCCGCCGATGCGCTGGTCGTGCCGGCCGAATGGGTCAGGGGGCCGCTCAAGGAGCACCACTGGACGACGCTGCTCGGCGCGCGTGCGATCGAGAACACCGTCTACGTGATCGCCGCCGACCACCCCACCCCGATCGGTGTGGGGCACTCGCAGATCGTCGACCCGCAGGGGGTCGTCCTGGCAGGAGTCGGTACGGCGGAGGGGATCGCGGTGGCGACCGTCGAGCGCGCCGCCATCGAGACGGTGCGGACCACCAACCCCTCGCTGCGGGTTCGCCGGTACGGAGTGACAGCCCGCGAGTCCTGAGGATCCCCGTCAGGCGGAGTACCGCGTCAGCCGGGCCGCCGCCTCCTCCAGCACGTCGATCCGCTTGCAGGCGGCGAAGCGCACGAGGCCGGCGTAGTCGGCTCGATGTTCGGGGGAGACGAAGGCCGAGAGCGGAATGGCCACGACGCCGGCGCGCTCCGGGAGGGCGCGGCAGAACGCCGCAGCGTCCGCCCCGCCGAGGGCCGTCGCGTCGGCCACGGTGAAGTAGCCGCCCCGCGGTGGATGCACCGTGAACCCGGCGGCGCGCAGCCCCTGGCCGAGGATCTGATGCTTGCGCGCGAGTTCGGTCGCCGCGTTCGAGAAGTACGAGTCGTCCAGGCGCAGTCCCACGGCGATCGCAGGCTGGAAGGGCGAGCCGTTCACATAGGTGAGGTACTGCTTCACCGTGAGGACCGCCGTGATGAGCGCCGCGGGGCCGTGGATCCAGCCGATCTTCCAGCCCGTCGTGGAGAACGTCTTCCCTGCCGAGGAGATGGTCAGCGTGCGCTCCGCCGCGTCGGGCAGGGTCGCGATCGGCGTGTGCGGGGAGTGGAAGGAGAGGTGCTCGTACACCTCGTCCGTCACGATCACCGCATCGTGCTGCTGAGCCAACCGCACGACCTCGTCGAGCACCTCCCGGCCGAAGACGGCTCCCGTGGGATTGTGCGGGTCGTTGACGAGGATGATCCGGGTGCGGTCGGTGACCGCCGCGGCGAGCTGTTCCAGGTCCGGTTGGAAGTCCGGGGCTCGCAGCGGGACCGTGCGCAGTCGCGCGCCGGCCAGCGCGACCGCGGCGGCGTAGGAGTCGTAGTACGGCTCGAAGACGACGACCTCGTCGTCCGGGCCGTCGATCAGGGCCAGCAGTGTGGCCGTCAGAGCCTCGGTCGCTCCGGCGGTCACGATCACCTCGGTGCCAGGATCCACGTCGAGCCCGTAGAACCGCTGCTGGTGCTCGCTGATGGCGGCGAGCAGGTCGGGGACGCCTCGACCGGGCGGATACTGGTTCGCACCGTCGGCGATCGCACGGCGCGCAGCCTCCAGAACCTCGGCAGGGCCGTCCTCGTCGGGGAAGCCCTGCCCGAGATTGATCGCCCCGGTTCGGGCCGCTGCGGCGGACATCTCTGCGAAGATGGTGGGCGCGACGGTTCCGTCCGCAGCGAGCAGACCTGCACCCGCTGCCGTGCGCCGCCATGCGCCGGGAATGACACTCATGAAGAACAGGCTAAGGCCATAGCTGAAACTCATCCTCGACATAAGGAACGCACAGACACAGGCGTCATTCTGAAATGGTCGTTGAAGGAGCACACACCATGAACGAAGACAAGACCCCCGACCAGTCGGCAGCCGCGTCGAACGACGCCGTGCCGTCCACCCAGGCCGCAGAGGTCGCCGCCCAGTCGGCGACGGGTGCCGCCGCTGACACGCCGAAGCCGGCCCCTGCCGCGCCGGTGCACGGACACGAGGTGCCGTCGACGTTCACGTCCCCTGCGCCCGCCGCCCCCGTCATCGCCTCGGTGCCGCACGGTTACGCGCCCCCGTCCGCAGGACACGCGCCCGGCGCCGCTTTCGGCATCCCGACGGCTGCCTCGCACACCCAGCCCACGCAGCCGCTCGGCGACGCCTCCACCGCTGGGCCCAAGGTGAAGGAGCAGAAGCGAGGCGGCACGAGGATCGCGGCCTTCATCGTGGCGGCAGCCCTCGTCGGCGGCGTCGCGGGCTTCGGCGGCGGCGCCCTGCTGAACGGCCTGCAGGAGACCCCGTCCTCCGGAACGGCCACCGGACCGCAGACCGTCACCGTGAACAATCCGGGCTCGGTCAACGAGACCACCGCGGTCGCGACGGCCGCTCTGCCGTCCGTGGTGACCATCGAGGTCGCCGGTTCCGACCAGGCGGGAAGCGGTTCGGGTGTGATCATCAGCGACGACGGCTACGTCCTGACCAACACGCACGTCGTGACCCTGGGCGGCGCGGTCGCCGATCCGACGATCCGGGTGACCACCTCCGACGGCCGCATCTTCGAGGCGACCGTGGTGGGGACCGACCCGATCTACGACCTGGCCGTCATCAAGCTGAAGGGGGCGGAGGGGCTCACGCCGATGGACTTCGCCGACTCGTCGAAGCTCAACGTCGGTGACACGGCCGTCGCGCTGGGCGCGCCGCTGGGACTGGCGAACTCCGTCACCACCGGCATCGTGAGCGCGCTGAACCGCAGCATCCAGATCGCGTCGTCCGCGCTGCCCGACTCGTCCTCCGAGGACGCGCCGGATCAGCAGCAGTCGCCCGACCAGGGGCAGGGCCAGGGGCCGTTCCAGTTCGACATCCCCGGCAGCGGCACCCCGCAGACCTCCGACAGCATCTCGATCGCCGTGATCCAGACCGACGCCGCGATCAACCACGGCAACTCGGGCGGCGCACTCGTGAACAGCAAGGGTGAGCTGATCGGCATCAACGTGGCGATCGCGAGTTCGGGAAGCTCCGAGGACTCCGGCTCGATCGGAATCGGATTCGCCATCCCGTCGAACATCGCCAAGCGCGTCTCCGACGAGATCATCGCCGACGGCGCGGCGACGCACGGTCTGCTCGGGGCCTCCGTGCAGGACGCGTCGAGCGTCGAGGGCGCGACCGTCGCCGGGGCGTACATCGCCAAGGCGAACGAGGGTGGCGCCGCGGCCGCGGGCGGTCTCGAAGCGGGCGACATCGTCACCGAGTTCAACGGTGTGCCGATCACCAGCGCCAGCGATCTGACCGCGCAGGTGCGCGCGGCGGCGGCCGGCAGCAAGGCGGACGTCACCTACGTCCGAGGCGGCAAGGAGTACGACATCGAGGTGACGCTCGGCGAACTCGCCGGCTGATCCTCCCGTCACGGAGAAGGACGCCACCCGCGCGATAGGCTCGCGGGGTGGCGTCCTTCTCTTTCGGCACCGGCAACGCGGCCAAGCTCCTCCGGATCCCGCTGTATGCCGTCGGACGCATCGGCACCCTCATCCTCCCGCGCGGCCGTCGCTGGGTGTTCGGCTGCGGCGCCGGTATCGGCGACGGAGCGCTCGCGCTGCACCGCCACGCATCCGCGATGGGGCACGACACGCTGTGGCTCACGGCCACCGCGCGCGAAGAGCGCGACGCAGCGGCCCTGGGCATCCCCACCGCCCCGAAGAACAGTGCCCGCGGATGGTGGGCCACGGCGCGCGCCGGTGTGCTCGTGGTCACGCACGGTCTCGGAGACGTGAACCGCTACGCGAACGGTGGCGCCTTCGTGGTCCAGCTCTGGCACGGCATCCCGCTGAAGCGGATCGGCCTGGACTCCTCCGCGACGACCCAGGTGCCGAACGTACCGGGAGCGGCTGTGCTGCGTCGTCTGGTCGGGTTCCTGTATCGCGCGGCCGCCCAGCGCATCCGCGTGTTGCCCGCCGCATCCGACCGCGCGCGAGGACGCCTCGAATCCGCCTTCGGTCTCGGCGATGACCGCGTGGTCGTGACCGGTGAGCCCCGGGTGGATGTGCTCTCGGCCGGTCCCGCCGAGGAGCGACGGCGCTCCGCGTCGGCGGTGCTCCATGCCGCCGTCGACGACCTTCCCGAGGGCGCGCGCACCGTCCTCTACGCGCCGACCTGGCGCGACGGGGCGCCCGACCCCGCCGTGCCGACCGCGGCGGAGTGGACTCTCATCCTCCGTGCGCTCGAGCAGGCCGACGCGGTTCTCCTCGTGCGCTCGCATCCGCTCGGTGCCGGACGCTACGCGCCGCCGCAGCCGAGCCGCAGAGTGCGGTCGCTCGGCGCCGATCGACTCGCCGACGTGACTCCGGCCCTCGCCGCGATCGACGTCCTCGTCACCGACTACTCCTCGCTCGCCTACGACGTCGGTCTGCTGGGCATGCCGGTGCTGTTCCTCGCGCCCGACGCCGAGGAATACGCGCGCACGCGCGGCTTCTACGGCAGGTACGAGGACGTCGCAGGTCCCGACCCGGCGAGGGACTGGACGCAGGTGGTGCAGCAGCTCGAGGCGCTGCTGTCCGACGATCGGGCGTACGACATCGCCTCCTCGCGTTCCGCTACGCTCAGCGCGGAGATGCATGCGCATCGGGACGGGCGAAACACCGAGCGCGTCTACCAGGTCATCCGCGCGCGGGGGATTCCCGCGCCGAAGGGAGCAGCATGACGACGGCCCGCATCGATGACGCCGCAGAGGCGCTGGTCATCGCCGGGACCGGTGCGCGACCGGCAGCGGCCGTCCTGGTCGGACCACGAGCGCGCGTCGACGCGCGCATCACCGGCGGCGGCAAGACGTGGAAGGCCACCTTCCCGCTGCAGGCGTCACGGTGGGGCGGGCCCCTGCTCCCGCTGCCGGCCGGACGATACGAACTGCGGATCGCGGATGCCGACCTCGCCGACCTCCGTGTGCCACCCGCGGTCCTGACCGGCGTGCGCATCGCGGTGGACGGGGACGAGGTGCGGATCGCCGCGCCCATCGATCCGGTGTACGAGACGGCCGAAGGGCGCGCGACGCTGGAGGAGCGCTACGTGGCGCAGACCGGCGGGACCGAGAACGCCGTGTTCTTCGAGAGCTTCTACGGCCGGAGCGTCGGCTGCAACCCGCGGGCGATCGACCGGGAGCTCGCCGCCCGTGCGCCCGAGGTGCGGCGGTACTGGAGCGTGACCGACCTCTCGGTCGAGGTGCCGGAGGGGGCGATCGCCGTCGTCGAGGGCAGCCCGCAGTGGTGGCATGCTCGCGGAGCCGCTCGACTGCTCGTGGTGAACGACTGGCTGCGCCGTCGGTTCGCCCGCAAGCCGGGCCAGAAGGTCCTGCAGACGTGGCACGGCACGCCGCTGAAACGACTCGCCCTGCACCGCCCGGGGTTCGACCCGCGGCGCATGGCTGCCGTCGTCAAGGAGTCGCGGCGATGGGACGTCCTGCTGGCGCAGAACACCTACTCCGAGCGCATCCTGCGCAAGGCGTACGCGTTCTTCGGGCGGCCGATCTGGGTCGAGGGCTATCCCCGCAACGACGCTCTCGTCACGGGCGACGCCGCGGCCGTCCGCGAGGCGCTGGGGATCGGCGCGGACGAGCGGGTGCTGCTGTACGCCCCGACCTGGCGTGACGATCGCACCGAGATGGTGGACTTCGTCGACGCCGAGCTGCTCGCCCGCCAGGCGAACGCGGTGGTGCTCGTGCGTGGGCACTCCCGCACGATCGAGCAGGGCAGGGACAGGGCGGGAGCGCGGGTCATCGACGTCACCGGCTATCCGGAGACGTCACGGCTGCTGCTCGTCGCCGACGCCCTCATCACGGACTACTCCTCGGTCATGTTCGACTTCAGCGTCACCGGCAAGCCGATGTACTTCCTCGTGCCCGATCTCGACCACTACCGCGGCCAGCTCCGCGGCTTCTACTTCGATCTCGCCGATCGCGCGCCCGGTCCGCTGGTGCGCACCCAGGACGAGCTCGCTGCCGCTCTGGACGATCCGGACCACGTCGCGACCTACGCCGAGCGGTACGCCGCCTGGCGGCGGCAGTTCAACACGCGGGACGACGGGCACGCCGCTCGACGCGTCGTCGACCGCCTTCTGGACCTGGGGTTCGTCACCCGCTGAGCCCGGGAGTCGGCGCTAGGGGAGCGGGGTGTTGCGCGTTCCCAGACGGGAGGCGTCGACCGTGTCCCTCGCTCCGCGGAGGACTCCGCCGAGGAAGCCGAGCCCCCAGGAGAGGTGCATGGTCGGCAGGACCGCCAGGGTCCACAGCCGTTGGCGAAGGCCGCCGCCGCCGGGCGCGAGGGCGACGCCCACCACGAGCAGCACGTACAGGGCCAGCGGGGTGCAGACGAGAAGCGAGGCGATCAGCGACGCCGGCCCGCTGAGCACTCCGGTGAGCTGCAGGATGCCGACGACGAGGGCGAGGACGACGACCAGCAGCAGGATCGGGGGAGCGAAGTAGCGGATGCCGTTGCGGCGTCCGAAGCGTCTGACGAGTTCGCCGCGCCACGCCCCGGTCGCCCGGAACTGCCTGGCCAGTCGGAGCCAGCTCTCGCGCGGCCAGTAGGTCACGGAGAGGTCCGGATCGAACCACACCCGGTGCCCGGCCTGGCGGATGCGCAGGTTCAGCTCCCAGTCCTCGCCGCGGCGGATGGACTCGTCGAAGAGGCCGACCTCGTCGAGCACGGCGCGGCGCATGACGCCGAGGTACGCCGATTCCGCCTCGCCCTCCTGCGTGCCGCCGTGATAGGCGCCTCCGCCGAGCCCGACGGGGGAGTTGTACAGGCGCGCGACGGCCTTCTGGAAAGGAGAGCGCCCCTCAGCATGCATCACCCCGCCGACGTTCGCCGCTCCGGATCGCTCGAGGGTCTGCAGCGCCCGCGCCGCGTAGCCGGGCGACAACTCGGAGTGCGCGTCGACGCGCACGATGGTCGCGTAGCGGCTCGCGCGGATCGCCGCGTTCAGTCCGACCGGGATGTGCGCCGCGGGGTTGTCGACGAGGCGGATGCGCGGATCGGCAGCGGCGAGCCTCTGCGCGAGCTCCGTCGTGCCGTCCGTCGACGGCCCGAGCGCGAGGACCAGTTCGGCCGGTCCGTCCACGTCCTGGGCGAGAACCGAAGCGACCGCATGCTCGAGGTACGCACGCTCGTTGAGCACCGGCATCACGAAGGACACCCCGGACGGGGGAGTGGGGGATTCGTCAGCGGGCACATGTCGATCATGGCACGACGTCTCGCGCGTTCCCTGATGACAGGGGGGACCCGACCCGCGGAAGACGACGAACTATCCTGGAGGGATGGGTGCACTGTCTGACGCGAAGAAGGCCTACCGTCTGCTGAAGCGGGCGCTCGCGTCCCGGTCCGCCGTGCAGCGCGTGCGTCGACGCCTCGCCGAGCGCGAGCCGCACCCCCAGGGTCGCTTCCAGGTCGCGGTCTACTTCGCCGACGGCGACGTGAACATGTACCAGATGCGTCAGTGGTACCGACCGCTCGCCGAGCTGGCCGAGCGCTGGCCGGTCGTCGTGCTCGCCCGCCAGGCCACCGGCGCGGAGAAGCTCCTGGAAGAGGATGCCCCGCCCGTCGCCTTCGTGCCGAAGATCCGCGATCTCGAGCGCTTCATCGCGACGCAGGACATCCGGGTCGTGCTGTACGTGAACCAGAACACCCGGAACTTCCAGATGTTCCGCTACGGGCGGCGCTGGCACGTGTTCATCAACCACGGCGAATCCGACAAGATGTACATGACCACCAACCAGTACAAGGCCTACGACTACGCCTTCGTCGCCGGCCAGGCCGCGCGGGACAGGCTCTCGCGCACACTGTGGGACTATGACGTGGACCGGCGCACGATCGAGATCGGCCGCCCGCAGGCCGATCACTATTCGGGCATCCTCCCCTTCACCCCGGACGACCGCACGGTGGTCCTGTACGCGCCCACGTGGGAGGGCGACCGCCCCAGCGCGCATTACGGCTCGATCGCCTCGCACGGCGAGACGCTCGTGGCGCGGCTGCTCGCGACCGGCGAGCACCGTGTCATCTACCGACCGCACCCGCGCAGCGGCGTCGTGGACGAGGCCTACGGTGCGGCCCACCGTCGGATCATCGCGGCGATCGAGGCGGCGAACGCCGCGGATCCCTCGGCGCACCACGTCTACGATCACGGGCCCGAGCTCGGCTGGCAGCTCACCGCGGCCGATGTCGCCGTCGTCGACATCTCGGCGATGGTGTACGACCGGCTCGCCGCGGGCAAACCGCTCATGATCACCCGTCCGGCGGATGAGCGCGCCTCGGTGGACACGCAGGGGTACCTCGCGGACTGCGAATGGCTGACGGTCGAGAGCGCGTCGGACATCGTCGCGGAGGTCGAGCGGGTGCGCTCCGACGAGGCGGCGATCGCGCGCCTGCGGATGTGGGTGCAGCATTACTTCGGCGACACCACCCCCGGCGTCGCCACCGAGAAGTTCCACGCCGCGGTGGAGCGGCTCATGCAGGAGTGGGAGCGCTGGGAGGCCAGCGAGGTCGGAGCGGTCCGTCCCGACGAGGACGACGACGACGAGGAAGCCGACGAGGACGAGGCATGACGGCCTCCTTCCCGCTCGCGGGCACGGTCGCCTCACGGCTGGAGCACGTGACACGCACCGGCTCGACGAACGCCGACCTCCGGGCGCACGCGGAGGACGCGGAGGGCTGGCCGCACCTGTCGGTCCTGACCACGCACGACCAGGCGGCGGGACGAGGCCGCCTCGATCGCACGTGGGTGGCGCCGGCCGGCTCCGCCCTCGCGGTCTCGGTCCTGCTCCGGGAGCTTCCTGCCGCCCCGACCGCACGGGGATGGATCCCGCTCGCTGCCGGTGCCGCGATGGCGGCTGCCGTCGCCGAGCAGCTGCCGGGACGCGACGTCGCCCTGAAGTGGCCGAACGACGTCCTGGTCGACGGACGCAAGATCTGCGGCATCCTCGCTGAGGCGACGACAGGGGCGGTGGTCCTCGGCGCAGGTGTGAACACGCGCATGACGGCCGAACAGCTGCCGGTGCCGACGGCGACCTCGTTCGCGGTCCTCGGCGCCGACGTCGACGAGGATCGTCTGCTCTCCGGCTACCTCACGACGCTCGACGGCTACCTGTCCGGCCTCCTCCAGGCGGGCGACGCCATCGCGAGCGGCCTTCACGACGCTGTCTCGGCACGATGCGCGACGCTCGCGCACACGGTCCGGGTCTCGATGCCGGGCGATCGCGTCGTCGAGGGAACCGCTTCGCGCCTCGACCGCGAGGGGCGCCTGGTGGTGGTCGTCGACGGTGCGGAGCACGCGATCTCGGCCGGTGACGTCGTGCACGTGCGTCCGGCCGGAAGCTGACACGCCGCGGTACAGCCGGGGATGTCGCCGATCACGGGCACAATGGTGGGGTGACCCAGCCTGTGACGCTCGGCGGGCGGCCCCTGATGCCGCCACCCGGTACGCCTGCGGAAGAGCTGCTGATCGCGCGCTTCCGCAGCCACGCCCGCCGGCTGTTCTGGTCGGCGCTCGTGCTCATCGCGACCTTCGGGGCCACGGCCTATCTCTACGGCAACCTCCCCGAGGGGTTCGAGGACTGGATGCTGCTCGCCGCCGCCGGTGCGCTCGTCCTGATCGCCGTCGTCATCCCCTTCGTGGTCTGGTTCTCCCGGAGCACGACCGTCACGACGCGGCGCGTCATCGCGCATCAGGGCGTCGGCGCACGTCGCCGTCGTGAGATGTCGCACTCCCGCGGCTACACGATCGCGGTCCGCCGCGGTCCGCTGCAGCGCCTGTGGGGCACGGGGACCATCACGCTGTCGAACGGCGTGGATGCGCCGCTGCGGCTGTCGAACGTGCCGAACGTGACGCTCGTGCATGAGACCCTCGCCGATCAGATCGAGGTCGGCCAGATCCTCGCGCACCGCGACGCGCAGTCCGGCGGGGACGAACCCGGCTCGCTGTGACCCGAGACGGGTCCTCGCGCCGTCTCGGCGTCGCGTCCGATGTCGAGCGGGCGGCTCCCGGTGCGGAAGAATGGGGGCAGACGAATGGAGGCGGCACATGGCGCTGCGAGTTGGCGTGATCGGCGGAGGACAGCTGGCCCGGATGATGATCGCCCCGGCGGTCGAACTGGGACTCGATCTGAGAGTGCTCGCCGAGGAGGACGGCATGTCCGCCGGACTCGCGGCCACGGCGGTCGGGGACTATCGCGATCTCGAGGCCGTGCGCGCCTTCGTCGCGGACGTCGACGTCGTGACCTTCGACCATGAGCACGTCCCGCAGGAGGTGCTGCGCGCTCTCGTCGCCGACGGGGTCGTCGTGCACCCCGGCCCGGACGCCCTCCAGTTCGCGCAGGACAAGCTGGTGATGCGCGCTCGCCTCGCCGAGCTCGGGGTCCCGCAGCCGGATTGGGCGCCCGTGCGCTCGATCGACGAGCTGCAGGCGTTCCTCGACGAGCACGGCGGCGCGGGCGTCGTGAAGACGCCGCGCGGTGGCTACGACGGCAAGGGCGTGCGCGTCGTGCGGGCTGCCGGCGAGGCCGAGGACTGGATGGACGCGCTCGACGATGGCGACGCGCTCCTCGTGGAGGAGCTCGTGCCGTTCGTCCGCGAGCTCGCGCAGCAGGTCGCCCGTCGTCCGAGCGGTGAGATCGTGGCGTACCCCGTGGTGGAGACCGTGCAGCGAGACGGGGTCTGCGCCGAGGTCATCGCGCCCGCGCCGGCCGCGGGTGAGCGGTTGACCGCCGTGGCCAGGGGCATCGGCGAGTCGATCGCCGAGGGACTCGGCGTCACGGGGATGCTCGCCGTCGAGCTCTTCGAGACCGACGACGAGCGCATCCTCGTCAACGAGCTCGCGATGCGGCCGCACAACAGCGGACACTGGAGCCAGGACGGGGCGGTCACGGGGCAGTTCGAACAGCACCTGCGGGCGGTCGCCGACCTGCCGCTGGGCAGCACGGCTGCGCGTGCGCCCTGGTCCGTCATGGTGAACATCCTGGGCGGTCCGGCGGAGGGCACTCTCGGTGACCGTTTCGCGGCGGCGATGGCCGAGCACCCCCAGGCGAAGATCCACACCTACGGCAAGGCCCCCCGCCCCGGTCGCAAGGTCGGACACGTCAACGTCGCCGACGAGGATCTCGATGACGCGGTGTACGTGGCCCGCGCCGTCGCCGCGCACTTCGACTGAGCGGCGCGTCACCGAGCAGACATGCGATTCAAGCGCGCGCCGTTCGGGGAATCTCCCAGCACCAGACCGTAGCCTGATCTGGTGACCGAGCCACTGCACTCCTCCGCCGCGCCCCTGGTCGGCGTCGTCATGGGATCCGACTCCGACTGGCGCGTGATGAGCGACGCCTCTCAGGCCCTCACGGACTTCGGCATCCCGCACGAGGTCGAAGTGGTCTCGGCGCACCGGACTCCGGACAAGCTCATGTCCTATGCGCGTGAGGCGCGGTCCCGCGGCATCCGGGTCATCATCGCCGGTGCCGGGGGAGCAGCCCATCTTCCCGGCATGCTCGCGTCGATGACGCCGCTGCCGGTGGTCGGGGTGCCGGTGCCGCTCGCCTACCTCGACGGGATGGACTCGCTGCTCTCGATCGTGCAGATGCCGGCGGGCATCCCCGTCGCGACGGTCTCGATCGGCGGCGCGCGCAACGCCGGTCTGCTCGCCGCTCGCATCCTCGGCACCGCTGACGACGCGCTCGCCGACCGGGTCGAGGCGTATGCCCGCGACCTCGAGGCGCAGGTCGAGGCGAAGAACGAACGGCTGAAGGACTCGCTGTGACCCTTGCGCCGCCGCGCGCATCGCAGCGCCCGCTCATCGAGACCCGGCCGCTGCGGCACCCGGATTCCTCTGATCCCGGGATGATGGCGAAGCGGGGCTGGTGGCTCGTCGCCCTGAACCTCGTGCTGCCCGGATCCGCGCAGATCCTCGCAGGCAATCGTCGGCTCGGCCGATTCGGGCTCGGCGCGACGCTGGTGGCCTGGCTGCTGGTGCTCGTGACCGCAGGACTGGCCCTGTTCGCCCGTCCTGTCCTGCTGTGGTTCACGATCGGCGGGGGATTCTTCTCGGCGGCGGTCCTCACGATCGTCCAGGTTCTGCTCGTCGGGTATGTCGTGCTCTGGATCGTGCTCACCTTCGACGCGCTGCGCCTGGTGCGTCTGGTGAAGGTGCCAGGGGTGTCGCGCCTCGCGATCCCGGTCGTCGCCCTCGTGCTCCTCGGCCTGGTCGGCGGCGGCACCGCGTACGCCGCGACCGCGGTCGGATCGGTGCGCAGCACGCTGGGATCGATCTTCGGCCAGAGCGGGCCGAGCGTCGAGCCGAGCGACGGCTACTACAACATCCTGCTGCTCGGCGCGGACAGCGGCGACGGCCGCGATTCGATGCGCTTCGACAGCATCTCCGTCGTCTCGGTCAACGCCGACACCGGCGCCGTGACGATCACCGGGATCCCGCGCGAGCTCCCGAACGCCCCGTTCAGCGACGGCAGTCCGATGCAGGAGCTGTACCCGGACGGCTTCGAGGGGCACAGCTCGTCGACCTGCGGCTGGAACGGCTGGATGAACCATGTGCGCAACGCCGCGGAGGTGTGCCGGGAGGACCACGGGACAGGCTTGTACCCCGACGCCGACGCGCACGGCTCCGCCCCCGGCATCGAGGCGACCAAGGATGCGGCGGAGGGTGTCCTCGGCATCGAGATCCCGTATTACGTGTTCGTCGACATGCACGGATTCGCGGAGCTCGTGGACGCGCTCGGAGGTGTGGACATCAACGTCACCGAGCGGCTGCCCAAGGGTGGTCCGCCGGAGGGCTGGACAGGCACCGATGTGAACGAGTGGGCGATCGGATGGATCGAGCCCGGTCAGCAGCGGATGGACGGCGACACCGCGCAGTGGTACGCCCGGTCGCGCTACACGACGGACGACTGGGATCGGATGAAGCGTCAGCGGGAGCTGCAGGAGGCGATCCTCGCGCAGTTCACGCCGCAGACCGTGCTGACCCGGTTCAACGAGGTCGCCGCGGCCGGAACCGCACTCATCAGCACGGACCTCCCGTCCGACAAGCTCCCCGAGTTCTTCGATCTGATGCTCAAGGCGAAGGAGCAGCCGGTGACGACGATCGAGCTCACGCCCGAGTTCGGTGTGGATGAGCACCAGCCCGACTACGCGCACATCCGCGAGATGATCACGCAGTCCCTGCACCCGCCGACGGAGACGCCGACACCGCAGCCCTGACACCCGACCCGAGGCGCGGGCGATCGTGATCGCACCGTCCGGGCGCTCCAAAGCCCACGGCCGTCCCCAGGAGAGGGACGGCCGTGGGCTTCCGGTGAGTTCACCGGATGCACCAGACGACGGTGATCGGAGGGGGAGGGATCACCGTCGTCCAGTCGACCACCGCGCGAGGCGGCAGCCGGACCTAGGCGCGCTTGCGGCGGGAGGCTCCGACCGCGACGAGAGCGCCGCCGGCGACGAGCGCCGCGGCGCCGCCTCCGAGCACCCACGGAGAGACGCTTCCGCCCGTGAGCGCCAGCTCGAAGCCGTCGCCGGTGAGCGGAAGCTCGGAACCCGCGGCCGCGACCCCGGGGTCGTGGTCGCAGCTGACCGCCGCGTCGTGACCGTGCGACACCGTGATCGTGGCGGTGTACGCGCGTGACCCGTTGAAGGCGATGGCGTAGGAGCCCTCGCCGTCGGACGGCGGACGGAACGTGAGCGTCAGGCTCCCGTCGGCTGTGGCGGTGTTGCCCGACACGGCTGCATCCGCGGCGTTGAGCCCGGAGACCGCGACGTTGACGTTCTCCGACGGGAGGAAGAACCCGGGACCGAAAACGATGGTCGAGACTTCGCAGATGTCGATGATCGGGTCGCCGACCTTGACGCCGGGAGGCGTCGAGTACGAGTCGGTCGACGCGGCCGGAACAGTCGGCGCGGCGGTGGCGACAGCGGGCGCGAGCAGGACCAGCGCGCCAGCGGTGAGGCTGATGGCAGCCAGTTTCTTCAGCATGATTTCTCCCCAGAATTTCACGCGGAATCGCCTTCGGACACACCCCTGCGTCCGACTGCGTGGTGTCTTCCTGCCCCCACGGCAGTTTTGCAGACACCAGATATTCCCCAGTGAGTCGACAGTACCCTATCGGCGGGTGAAAGTCACGAAGCGCAGGTCAGAGGTTTCCGCGTCGTCTCGGGAGCGTCGATCAACGGGGTGTGCAGCACCTCGGTCAGGCGCTCTCCGGCGCCCGTGCCCTGGAACTCGACCGTGATGGTGGTCGATTCGCCGGGGGCCAGGGTGACCTCGTGCTGCACGACAGTGCGGTCGTCGAGAACCGCCGTCTGCACGGCATCCTCCTCGCCGTCCCTGTCGATGTGGTCGGGGGTGGCGCCCTGCGGACCGAAGACGGCGATCAGGGTGCGTACGCTCCCGGGGGGAACCCCGTAGAACCCGTCCGCTGTGACGTACTTCGGCAGCGCCGTCGCCGCGTCTGCGGGGGCCGTGTTCGTCCAGGTCACGCTCACCTGGGTCGTGGGCAGTCCGCGGCAGGTGCCGACCGCGGTCGCGATGGAGGCACGGGTGTAGTAGTCCATCTTGCCGCCGGTGGTGTCGTTCATCAGGACGCCCACCGACGAGCCGTCAGCGGTGTCCTCCGGGATCGTGCCGCCCAGAGCCGAGGCCGCCAGCACGGACTCCTCGTCCTCGTGCGCGCTCCAGATGCGGATGCGTCCCTCGCCGGCCGCGTCCGCGAGGGCGCCGACCAGGGCTTCGGGGTCGCCGGCGGACAGTGCCGCGCCGAACAGGGCGCTCGCGACGCCTGCGAAGATCTGGTCCTGGGCAGCCGGATCGGGGACGGCGGCGTAGATCTCGGAGAGGAGGATGTCGGTCACGTTGTCCGCGGTGGCCGTGAACGGGCCGAAGGTGAGGTCGCCGGTGACCTTCAGGAGGTGTCGGGCCACGACGGCATCCACGGCGATCACGCCGTCGACCTTCTGCCCGAAGCGGCCTTCCCATCGCGCGGCGATGGTGGCGCCGGCCTCGCTGAAGTCGGGGATGCTGGTGATGTTCTGCAGGTAACGGCCCGGACGATCCTCGAACAGGGCGACCGTCGACTCGCTCAGCGGCAGCGGTGTCTCCAGGGGCGGGAAGTCCAGCGTCGATGCCTGGGACTGCAGCGTGATCTGCCCGTTCTCGGCGTGCAGCAGGGCGATCGAGCCCACGATCCCGCCGGAGGAGCGCAGCTCGGCGTTGTTCTGCATCGCGAGGACGTAGTCGCGGGGGCCTTCGCCGCCGAGCATGGTCGGCAGCAGGACGGCGGCGCCGTGCAGTGAGCCGACGACCGTCGCGGCCTCGGTGACCGCTGAACGCAGCTCTTCGACGGCATCCGCGAGCGGCGGGAGCGTGGCATCCGCGTCGATGCGTCGTGCGTCGCGCTGGGCTGCGCTCAGGGCGGCGTCGGCCGCGCCGAGCGGCTCCGCGATCGCGGCGAACGGAGCGAGATCGATCTTGCCGCCCGAGAACCCGAGGTTCGCGAGATCGAAGTCGGCCGCCACGTCGAGCAGGGGCGACAGCGCCTCCTGCGAGACGTCGTCGGCGATCTCGGCGACCTCGCTCACCGCGCGGAAGTTCGGACCGAGCCACGGCACCGCGCCGAAGACCTGCCAGACGGGATCGGAGGTGAGGTCGCGAGCCGACGCCGCATTGCGCGCGATGCTCTTCGCTATCGGCTGCGCGCCCTCCAGATCGCCGGCGGCGATCGACGACTTCAGCTGCGTCGCTCCCTTGGCGACCTGCTGGAGATCGTTCACGGCCCCGATCCCGCGGACGGCGACCCAGCCGATCGCGATCAGCAGCAGGGACAACAGGATGCCGACGGTCCACCCGATCCATCGGCGCCGGGCGGGAAGTCGACCATCGCTCACTCGAGCATTCAAACATGAACAGCGCCGTCCGTGGGCGCGGAATCTGTGGGAACGCTGACATTCGGGCGGCGCGGGCCCGGTGCTCCCAGGAGCGAAGGGCGCCCGCGGCTACCCTGATGCCATGGGTGCTCGACTGCGTGTTGTTCTGGATCAGCTCGTGCAGATCGTCGACCCCGACCAGGCTGCCGCGTCCGTGGATCTGGCGGCGGGACTGGTCGCGACGGCTCCCTCCGGCTGCACGGTCGAGGCGATCGTCCCTGCCGGCGCGTCCGTCCCCGTGGCTGGCGTCTCGGAGGTGCGCACGCTGAGCCTCGGGCGCCGCGAACTCGCCGCGTCCTGGCAGCTCGGCATCGCCCCGGGGGTCGGCGGGGGCCTGATCCACGCACCGACGCTGATGGCGCCGCTCGTGCGCCACGACCGGCTGCACGACAACGACCAGACCACTGTGACCCTGTGGGACCTGCGAGCCTGGGAGGCGCCCGATCAGCTGTCGAAGGGCACGGTCGCCTGGCAGCGGGGCATGCTCCGCCGTGCGGTCAAGCATGCCGACGCGGTGGTCGTCCCCTCTCATGCCATGGCAGAGAGACTGAGCGAGCTGGCGCGCCTGGGCGACCGGGTCCGTGTCATCGCCGGTGCTCCTCCCCGCGGCTTCGCTGCACCGACCGACGCGGTGCGACGGCGAGCAGCGCTGTCCCTTCCGGAGGAGTACGTCGTGCTCGTCGGGTCGCTGGCGACGCTGACCGAGGGCTTCCGCGGCGCGATCGCCGCTGGTCTCGATGCCGTCGTTCTGGACGCGCCAGAGGGTTCGGAGCCGCGCTACGCCGAGGTGGCCTCGGCGGCCGGACTGCCCGAGCGGCGCGTGCATGTGCGGGGTGCTCTGCCCGTCGAGGACCGCGCCGCCGTCCTGGCAGGCGCGTCGGCCTTCGCGGCGAGCGACCCGGTGGCCGGCTGGCCGTGGCGGGCGATCGAGGCGATGGTCCTGGGCGTGCCGGTCGTGGCGGTCGACAGCGGATCGCACGGTGATGTGATCGCCGACGGCGGGATGCTGGTCGCGGCCGAGGACCTCGCGGAAGCGCTGTCCGAGGCCGCGAACGCGGCGGCCGAGCGGTTGCGCGTACTCGGGTTGGACCGCGCCAGAGCCTTCTCCTGGGCGAGTTCGGCCGAACGTCTCTGGGGCCTGCACGCGGACCTCTGATTCGCTGGGAGCAGCCTGCGCATCCCTGCGACACGCCGACGGATTGCGTCTCAACTGTCGTAACAGTGGCATCATCCCGCAACTTCCGTCACACTGGTCACATGTCTCGACGTGCCCCACGCTCTCGAAACACACCGAGGACCGCCCCACTCCTCGTCTGTTTCCTCGCTGTCTCCGCCCTGCTCCTCGGCACGGCGGTCCCCGCCGCCGCTGCCTCGGCGTCCACCTCCTCGAGCAGTGCCGACCTCGCGCGCGCGTCGGTCCAGCCCGCTTCCGGGGGGATCGTGAAGACCACCCTCGCCGGGTTCAATGCGGGGAACATCATCAGCGACGCCGTGTTCACCAACAAGAGCACGATGACCGAAGCGCAGATCCAGAGCTTCTTCAACGGCAAGGTGGCGCGCTGCCTGGGCGGTCGTGACGAGAACAACGAGCCGATCGTGTGCCTCAAGGACTTCCGCATGAACACGGTGTCGCGCCCAGGCGACGCGTACTGCTCCGGCTATTCGGGAGCGGCGAACGAGTCAGCGGCGCGGATCATCTACCGCGTGGCACAGGCCTGCAACATCAACCCGCAGGTGCTGATCGTGATGCTCCAGAAGGAGCAGGGTCTCATCACCCACACCTGGCCGAGCGCGTGGCGCTACCGCATCGCCCTCGGGCAGGGATGCCCGGACACGGCGCCGTGCGACCCCAACTACATCGGCTTCTTCCACCAGATCTACGGCGCAGCGCGTCAGATGCAGATCTACATGGAGGGCCGCTGGTTCCAGTGGTACGCCCCAGGGCGGACCTGGAACATCCTCTACAACCCGAAGGCCTCGTGCGGCTCGTCGCCGGTGGCCGTCGCCAACAAGGCCACCTCCGCGCTGTACTACTACACGCCCTACCAGCCGAACGCCGCCGCCCTCCGGGCCGGCTACGGCACCGGCGACGGCTGCTCGGCATACGGCAACCGCAACTTCTACAACTACTTCACGGACTGGTTCGGCAGCACGCAGGGCATCAAGAGGCCGGACGGTCCCATCGTCAACGTCGGCAAGGACATCTACGCGATCACCAACGGCACCGCGTACCACGTCACGGCCGATGTCTGGGGCCAGTACAAGGCCGCCTTCGGCGACCCGGCGCCGACGACGAACGACCACATCGGGTCGCTCCGGCAGGGCGGGGCGGCGACCCTGTTCCTGCAGGACGCGTCCACCCTCACGGTGTCGTATCTCAGCGACGGGAAGACGCACCGGTTCCCGACCTGCGACCTCGTCGCGAGCTGGGGATCCAACTGCAACGCGCTCACGAAGTTCGACTCCGACGACTTCCGCAGGCCCGGCGCCGGGCCGGAGATGACCGTGCGGGCGAAGATGGCAGGCGATGCGCGTGTCTTCGTGATCGAGGGCAAGGACCTCGTGCCGTACGGAACCGCGGCAGCGGCGACGGCGTGGGGACAGAACCCGAGCCTCTATGCGGCGACCATGACGCCGGGCGGGGCCTCCAAGTACCGAGCGATCCCGACGCGCTTCGTTCCGGGCGAGTTCATCACGATCGCGGGATCGACCAGGGTGTACCTGCCGACGTCCGACGGGGAGCTGCACTACGTGTCCTCCTTCGACTTCGCCACCCACCTCGGTCTGCCGGTGAAGGTCACGAAGAACGTCGCCGCGACGGCGGTCGCGCAGCATCGGACCACGACGGATCTCAGCCGCTTCGTCTCGTGCGACGGTCGCGTGTACTTCGCTGCGGGCGGCACGCTCTGGCGCGTGGCTTCCTCGGGCGGGTTCGGAGTCGCGGCGGTCGACGCCCGGACGTGTGCGCTGCTGCGGATCGGGAACGACACGGCCTCGCCTCTCTTCGTCAACGGCGCCGGCGACAGCGCCATCCACATGGCGACGGGCGGAGTCTTCCGCCACGTCGCCAACCCCGCGACGCTGACGGCGCTGAACGGCCCCGGCGCCGTGCGCGTGGTGACCCTGGCGGCGGCTGACATGGCCGCCCAGCCGAAGGGGACGATGCTGCGCGCCGACATCGGCTTCGTGGTGACGCCGGGCGACGGCCGCGTTTACCTCGCGGATGCGGGACGCCTGATCTACCTCAACTCCTGGCTCCGCGCCGACGATCTGGGCCTCCCGAGGCAAGCCGTGGCGATCTCCGACGCGGCGGGCGCGGCGATGCCCAAGGCGGGGACGGTCACCACGGTCGTCCGATGCAACGGCGTCCTCTATTCCGCCGCCGCAGGCAAGCTGACGATCATCACGGATCCGCGGGGCGTCGCCATCACCGAACTCTCGCCGGCCAACTGCGCGACGCTGAAGCTGCCGACGCGCTGAGAACGGACACAGGAGGACGGGCGAACACCCGTCCTCCTGAAAGAGTGCGCCCAGGATCACCGACTACGATGAAGGGCGGTATGCGTGCCTGCCCGAGGCGCGCGACGAGGAGGCGTGGTGGTAACCAGGTGAGCACAGTCGACGCGCGCTTGTATCAATCTCCCGGGCGCGGACGAGGGGTGCTCGACGTCTTCCGGCGTCGGTACCTCCTGAACCTTCTCGTCCGCAAGGCGACCGCGACTCGCTATCGCAACTCCGTCCTCGGTTGGACCTGGTCCTACGTGAAACCGGCGGCGCAGTTCGCCGTGTACTACTTCGTGATGGGGATCATCCTCAACATCCATCGCGACGTCGACAACTTCGCGATCTACCTGTTCTCCGGCATCGTGATCATCAACCTCTTCAACGAGGGATTCGGCAACGCGACGAACTCGATCGTCGACAACGGAGCGCTGGTGCGGAAGATCTATCTTCCCCGAGAGCTGTTCCCGGTCGCGGCGATCATCGTCGCGTTCGTCCACTTCCTCCCGCAGGTGGCCGTGCTGCTGGCGATCTGTCTGCTGCTGGGGTGGACTCCGTCTCTGCTGGGCATCGCCGCCGTCCTCGCCGGCGTGCTGATCGTGCTCGTCTTCGCGACCGGTCTGGGGCTCTTCTTCGGCGGCATCAACGTGCGCTTCCGCGACGCCCAGAACGTCGTCGAGATCATCCGCATGTTCTCGACGTGGACGTCGCCCGTGCTCTACATGTGGACGCTCGTGATCGACAAGATGCCGCCGTGGCTGTTCCACATCTACATGAGCAACCCGCTGACGGTCGCTGTCGAGTTCTTCCACTACGGCTTCTGGGCGCCGACCGCCTCGTCGACCCCCGGCCTGCCGCCGCACTTCGGCGTGTACGCCGTGGTCGCCGGCGTCGTCAGCCTGATCATGCTCGTCATCGGACAGCTCGTCTTCCGCCGTTTCGAGCGCAGCTTCGCACAGGACCTGTGAGCACAACATGCAAGATCTGATCGCGGTGCAGACCGCCACCCCTCCCACCATCATCGTCGAGGGCGCATCGAAGTACTTCCTGCGGAGGAACTCGCATTCCTTCAAGGAGGCGTTCATCGGATGGCTGCAGAAGAAGAAGGTCAGGACGGATCAGTTCCTGGCTCTCGACGACATCAGCTTCCAGGTGGGGGAGGGCGAATCCGTCGCCATCCTCGGCATGAACGGATCGGGCAAGTCGACGACGCTGAAGCTGGTCTCCGGAGTGCTCGAGCCGGACGGCGGACGGGTGCTCACCCGGGGCAGGGTGGCCGGTCTCATCGAGGTCGGCGCCGGCTTCCACCCGGATCTGTCCGGCCGCGAGAACGTGTATCTGAACGCCGCGATCCTGGGGATGTCACGCAAGGAGACCGACGAGAAGTTCGACGACATCGTCGCGTTCTCCGAGATCGGCGACTTCATCGACCAGGAGGTCAAGCACTATTCGTCCGGCATGTTCATGCGGCTCGCCTTCTCGGTGGCGATCCACGTGAACCTTGACACGCTGCTCGTCGACGAGGTGCTGAGCGTCGGTGACGCCCCGTTCCGTGCGAAGTGCGCGCAGAAGATCAAGGAGCTCACCGCCCGCGGCGTGACGATGCTCGTGGTCAGCCACGACATGAACATGGTCCAGGAGCTGTGCTCGCGGGGGATCGTCATCTCGAAGGGGAAGATGATCTTCGACGGACCGATCACCGACGCCGTCGAGCTCCTGCGCTCCTAGCGGCGCCGGCGCAGGCGGCGCTCGACGCGCCGCCAGAACGAGGAGGCGACGATCTCCTCGCGGATGCCGTTCTCCACGTCGACGAATCGCTGGTCGATGAACTTGGTGAGGTAGAGCACCAGGCCGGTGCCGTTCTCCTCGACCCAGCTCCGCAGGGCCTCCTCGCGGATGCTCGCGTCGTACCGGGCGTGGTCGCTGCGGGCGCCGGCCACGCTGTTCGCCGCGCTGCCAGTGGCGCCGCGACGCTGATGCCAGTAAGCCAGAGGCTGATCGCCGAGGTACTCGAGAGCGCCACGGGAGAGCACCTTCAGGTTGAAGTCCCAGTCGCCGACGACGGGCAGCTTCTCGTCGTAGAGGCCGATCTCGGCGTGCAGCGAGCGACGGTAGAGGAAGCCGATGGGAACGAACCTGTTGAAAAGGAGGGTGTCGGTGAGCAGGGGGGCGGTGAGCTGGGACTGGAACTCCTCGCGCTCCTCCACGACGAAGCGGCCCTGCTCCTCGCGCTCCCAGACGATCTCGATGCGAGAGACGACGCCCTGCCGCTCAGGGTGGGCGTCGAGATACTCGACGGCCCTGGCGAGGAAGTCACGGTGCCAGGAGTCGTCGTCGTCGTGCAGCACGAGGAACTCGCCCGTCGCCGCCAGGACGCCGGCGTTGGCGGAGACCCAGCGACCGCGGGACTCCGGATGGTCGATGACGCGGACGCGGTCGCGATGCGACGGATCGGGGAGCGCGGCGACAAGCGCCGCCACCTTCGCCGCGTCGCCCCCGTCGTTGACGATGATCGCCTCCCAGTCGTCGAATACCTGGGAGGTGATGCTGGAGAGCGCTCGGGTCAGGAAGTCCGGACGGTTCTTCGTTCGGACGACGATGCTCACGCGCGGGCCGGTCATGGGCGCCCCATGCCGAAGTAGGTCCATCCAGCGGCGCGCCAGGCCACGGGATCCAGGCAGTTGCGCGCATCCACGATGGTCCGAGCGGTGGTGGCTGCAGAGACGGTCGCCGGATCGAGGTCGCGGAACTCCCGCCACTCGGTCGCCACGACGACCACCTCGGCGCCGTCGACGGCAGCGAGGACCGATTCGGCGTAGGACAGGTCGGGAGCGACACGCCGTGCCGTCTCATTCGCCGCCGGGTCGAACGCCTGGACGTCGACGCCGGAAGCGTGCAGACGTCGGGCGACATCCAGAGCGGGCGAATCGCGGGTGTCGTCGGAGTCGGGCTTGAACGCGAGTCCGAGGACCGCCACCCGACGGCCCTCCGGGGCGCCGTCGAGGGCCGCCACGACGAGGTCCGCGACACGTTGCCGGCGGCGCAGGTTGATCGCGTCGACTTCGTGCAGGAACCGCACGGACTCGCCGACGCCGAGCTCCTCGGCACGCGCGGCGAACGCCCGGATGTCCTTCGGCAGGCATCCGCCGCCGAATCCGATGCCTGCGTTGAGGAACCGGCGACCGATCCGTGCGTCGAAGCCGATGGCGTCGGCGAGCTGGGTGACATCGGCGCCGGTGACCTCGGCGATCTCGGCCATCGCGTTGATGAACGAGATCTTCGTGGCCAGGAAGGCGTTGGCCGAGACCTTCACGAGCTCCGCGGTCGCGTAGTCGGTGACCACGCGCGGTGTGCCGGACTCGATCGCCGGCCGGTAGATCTCGTCGAGGACGGCGACGTCCGCGGCGGACGCGTCATCGCTCTCGACTCCGTACACGAGACGATCCGGTGCCAGGGTGTCCTGGATCGCGAAACCCTCGCGGAGGAACTCCGGGTTCCACACCAGCCGTGCGCCGGTGGGGCGGATGGCATCGGCGACGCGCCGGGCCGTGCCGACCGGGACCGTGGACTTCCCGACGACGAGATCGCCGGGGGAGAGGACGGCCGTGAGGGAGGCGATCGCGCTGTCGACGTAGCGCAGGTCCGCGCCGTCGCCGTCGGCGCTCTGGGGGGTGCCCACCGCGATGAAATGCACGGTCGCCTCGGATGCCGCGGCGAAGTCGGTCGAGAACGTCAGCGTGCCGCTATCGCGCGCCTGACCGAGGAGGTCGTCGAGACCGGGCTCGAAGAACGGCGCCTTCCCCGATGCGAGCATCGCGATCCGGTTCTCGTCGACGTCGATCCCGACCACCTCGTGGCCGAGCGACGCCATCGCCGTCGCGTGCACCGCCCCGAGGTATCCGCAGCCGATGACGCTGAGTCTCATTCCATCAACCCTTCAGGCCTGCGACGTAGGCGCGCAGTGATTCTTCCGCGTCGGCGGGCGAGAACCCGGCCGAGACGATCTTCGTGAGGTCGAGGACGCTGTTGCGCGGCCGAGGGGCGACCGGCCCCGCGGCGGTGGCGAAGTACTCGTCCGTGCTGACCGGGGTCACGCGGTCGGGGTCGTGGCCGGCCAGCCGGAACACCTCGCGCGCGATCTCCGCCCAGGACGAGGCGTCGCCCGATCCCGTCACGTTGTAGACGCCGAACGGGGCGTCCGTCTCGACCAGATGCGCGATCGCGTCCGCGATGTCCGACGTGAACGTGAGGCGTCCGACCTGGTCGCCCACCACACGAGGGTCGATGCCCCGCTCGGCGAGCGAATGCATGGTGCGGACGAAGTTGCCGCCCTCGCCGATCACCCAGGAGGTGCGGACGATGTAGTGCCGCGCGGCCGTCGACGCCGCGAGGTCACCGGCGGCCTTGGTCTGACCGTAGACGCCCAACGGGCGAAGCGGGGCGTCCTCGGTGTAGGCGCCCTCGAGGGTGCCGTCGAAGACGTAGTCGCTGGACACGTGGACGAGTGTGATGCCGTTCTCCGTCGCGACGCGGGCGAGCGCTGCCACCGCCGTCGCGTTGGCAGCCCAGGCCTGCTCGCGCCCCTCCGGGGTCTCCGCCTGATCGACGGCCGTGTAGGCGGCCGCGTTCACGATGAGTCCGTAGTCCCGCCAACGGCGGGCGTCGGCCAGATCGGCAGCCGTCACGTCGATGTCCTCGCGCGTGGCGTACTCGATGTGCGCGGCGTCGCCGAACCGGGCCCGCAGTGCGAGCCCGAGCTGGCCGGACGCGCCCAGCACGAGGACCCGCTTCGGCGGGATCGGCGTGACCTCCGCGAGACGCGGGTGCGCCTTGTCCTTGGCGGAGATCTCGACCTCGGCGAGGGGGATCGGCCAGTCGATGGCGGCGGTCTCGTCCGCCAGGTTCAGGAACGAGTACGACGCGTCCGGCGACCAGTGGTCGTTGACGAGGTAGGTGTAGGCGGTGTCCGTCTCGAGGGTCTGGTAGGAGTTGCCGACGCCGCGAGGGACGAAGATCGCCCGCGAGGGGTCGAGTTCCGTCGTGAACACGGTCCCGAAGCTCGGGCCCTCCCGCAGATCGACCCAGGCGCCGAAGATGCGGCCGGTCGCGACGGAGACCCACTTGTCCCACGGCTCCGCGTGGATGCCGCGCGTCGTGCCGATGGCATCGTTGAACGAGATGTTGTTCTGCACCGGCCCGAAGTCCTCGAGGCCGAGTGCGGTCATCTTCTCGCGCTGCCAGTTCTCCTTGAACCAGCCGCGGGAGTCTCCGTGGACGGGCAGCTCGAACACGACGAGACCCGGGATGGGCGTCTCGATCCGTTCGAGCGACTTCCCGAACGCCGTGCTCACTGGCCCTTGCCCGCGTAGAACGCCTCCACGGCGTCCTTGCTGGGCGCCCACCACGACTCGTTGTCGCGGTACCAGTCGATCGTCGCCGACAGGCCGGCCTCGAAATCGGAGAACTGCGGGCGCCAGCCGAGTTCGGTGCGCAGCTTGGTCGAGTCGATCGCGTACCGCAGGTCGTGTCCGGCACGATCCGTCACGTGGTCGTAGGCGTCCGCCGGCTGACCCATCATCGTCAGGATCAGCTCGACGACGTCCTTGTTGTTCCGCTCACCGTCTGCGCCGATCAGGTACGTCTCGCCGATCGCACCCTTGTCGAGGATCGTGAGCACGGCGGAGGAGTGGTCGTCCGCGTGGATCCAGTCGCGCACGTTCTCCCCGGCACCGTAGAGCTTCGGGCGGATGCCGCGGAGCACGTTGGTGATCTGACGGGGGATGAACTTCTCGACGTGCTGGTAGGGGCCGTAGTTGTTCGAGCAGTTCGAGATCGTCGCCTGCACCCCGAACGAGCGGACCCAGGCCCGGACCAGCAGGTCGCTGCCGGCCTTGGTCGACGAGTACGGCGAGGACGGGTTGTACGGGGTCGACTCGGTGAACCGCTCGGGGTCGTCGAGTTCGAGGTCGCCGTACACCTCGTCGGTGGAGATGTGGTGGAACCGGCGGTCGTGCCGGCGTGCGGCCTCGAGCAGCGTGTACGTTCCGATGATGTTCGTGTCGAGGAACGGACGCGGGTCGTTCAGCGAGTTGTCGTTGTGCGACTCCGCCGCGTAGTGCACGACGGCGTCGGCGTCGGCGAAGAGCTGGTCGACGAGCGTCGCATCGGTGATGTCGCCTTCGACGAACGTGACGCGGTCCTCGGGGAGGCCCTCCAGCGACCGGCGGTTGCCGGCGTAGGTGAGAGCGTCGAGGACGGTCACGTGGTGATCCGTGTGACCGACGACGTGGTGGACGAAGTTGGAGCCGATGAAGCCGGCGCCTCCGGTGACGAGCAGGCGGCTCATGCGTGTCCTCTCTTCAGGATGTCGAGCAGGTAGACCCCGTACCCCGACTTGACCAGCTTCTCTGCGCGCTCACGCAGCTCGTCGTCGCTCAGGAAGCCCTGACGCCACGCGACCTCCTCCGGAACGCCGATCTTGAGCGCGGTGCGCCGCTCCATGGTGCGCACGTACTCGGCGGCGTCCGTCATCTGGTCGAAGGTCCCGGTGTCCAGCCAGGCAGTGCCCCGCGGGAGCACCTCGACCTGGAGCTTGCCGCGCTCCAGGTAGGCGCGGTTGACGTCCGTGATCTCGTATTCGCCGCGCGCGCTCGGCGCGAGGTTGCGAGCGATCTCGACCACGTCGTTGTCGTAGAAGTAGAGACCGGGCACGGCGTAGTTGCTCTTCGGCTGTGCCGGCTTCTCCTCGAGCGACACCGCGCGGCCCTCGTCGTCGAACTCGACGACGCCGTACGCCTGGGGCTCGCCCACCCAGTAGGCGAAGACCGCGCCGCCGTCGATGTCCTCGAACCGCTGCAGGCGGCTGCCGAGTCCCGGGCCGTAGAGCAGGTTGTCGCCGAGGACCAGGGCCACCGAGTCGTCTCCGATGAAGTCCGCCCCGATCGTGAAGGCCTGCGCGAGCCCGTCCGGCGACGGCTGCTGCGCGAACTGCAGGTTGATCCCGAACTGCGATCCGTCGCCCAGGAGCCGCTCGAAGTGCGCGGCGTCATGCGGGGTCGTGATCACGAGGATGTCGCGGATCCCTGCGAGCATGAGCGTCGACAGCGGGTAGTAGACCATCGGCTTGTCGTACACCGGGATCAGCTGCTTCGACACTCCGAGAGTGATGGGGTGCAGACGTGTGCCGGAGCCCCCGGCGAGAATGATGCCTTTCACGCCTCTATGTTGTCACACTGTTCCTGGAACCCCGGGGCGCGAGCGGTAAGCGCTCTCATGCGGTGCTGCACGCAGGGGATCGACAAGCGTGCGGGCTATCCTGATTCGGTTGTCCGCGAGAGGTCTGGAACTAATGGGAATGCTCGAACTGCTGTGGCCCGCCGTCGTCCTGGTCGCGGTGTACGCGCTTCTCGGCGGGTCGCTGGCGTGGGTGATCGGGCTGCGCGGGCTGTGGGCGGTCGCCGCGGCCCCGGCCTTCGCGACGACGGTGATCGGCGGCGCGAGCGTGGTCGCCGGCTGGCTCGGCCTCGGCTGGTCGATCCTGCCGAGTCTCATCCTGACCGTCGTGATCGGCGTCGGGGTCGTGCTCGTGCGCCGCAGGACGGCATCGCCCGTCGCGTCGCCCAGATCCTTCTCGCCGTGGTGGACCGTGCTCGCCGTCGGCCTGGCCGCGGTCGTGATCGGCTGGCAGACGCTGTCGGTCATCGGCGGTCCGACGGCCATCTCGCAGACCTTCGACAACGTGTTCCACCTCAATGCGATCCGCTACATCCTCGACACCGGGGCCGCCTCGCCGCTCGAGCTCGGACAGATGACCAGCCCCAACGGGGGAGTGCCGTTCTACCCCTCCGTGTGGCACGCGACGGCCGCCATCGTCGCCCAGCTCAGCGGCGCGAGCATCGCCACCGTGGTCAACGCCCAGACCCTGGTGATCGCGGCCGTCATCTGGCCGTCGGGCGCTGTGCTGCTTTCCCGGGTGCTCGGCGGCGCCACAGCCGCCGTCACGGTGAGCGCCGCGATCGTCAGCGCGTCGGTGCCCATGTTCCCGCTGCTCCCCATGGACTACGGCGTCCTCTACCCCTTCCAGCTCGCACTCGCCACAGCTCCGGTCACGCTCGCCGCCACCGCCTCGATGCTCGGCATCGGCTCGTCCTCCGGGCAGCGCGCGCCGGGATGGTGGGCCTTCATCGTGCTCGGCGCGATCCCCGGCGTGGCCCTGGCCCATCCTGGCGGCTTCGTCGCGTGGCTCGCCCTCTCCGTCCCGATGGTCGCGGTCTTCGCCGTCCGCTTCTGGCGCGGTCACGCCCGCGCGGGAGCACGCATCGGTCTGATCGTCGGCGTGCTCGCCTACCTCGGCCTCGGACTCCTGCTCCTCAAGGTCCTGCGCCCGCCGCTGCCGACCCGACTCTGGCCGACCGCGCTCAGTCCCGCCCAGGCGGCCGTCGAGGTCGCCCAGGTGTCGATGTTCTACGGCACGGTGTCGATCGGGGTCGCCGTCGCGATCCTCCTCGGTCTCGTCTGGGCCGTTCGCGAGCGCACCGGCCCCGTCGCGGTCGCCGTGCTGTCCTGGGTGGTGGGTGCCGGCCTCTTCATCGTCGTCATCGCCTCGCCGTTCCCCACGCTCCGCGATGCGCTCACCGGGAGCTGGTACAACAACTGGCCGCGGCTCGCGGCGGTGTTCGGCGTGGCGCTCGTCCCGCTGGCGGCTTTCGGCCTGGCACGCACGGTCCAGGCCGTCGCGCGACGCTGGCGGACCGCTCGCCCCGAGGCCGTGCGGGCTCGGACGATCACGGGTCTGGCGCTGGCGGTCGTCGGTTTCGTCCTGTTCCCGCTCCCTGCCATGCCGCACGCGGTCGAGCAGGCGCACCGGCAGTTCGCACTGACCGACGATTCGGCTCTGGTGAGCGCGGACGAGATGGACCTGCTCGAGCGCATTCCCGAGCACGTGCCCGCGGGGGAGACGATCGCAGGCAACCCGTACACCGGCACCGCCCTGGCCTATGCGATCGGCGGACGGCCCGTCCTGATGCCGCACATCCTGGTCGACGTCTCCGAGGACGCGCAGACGGTCAACGACCATCTCGCCGATGCCGCGACGCAGCCGTCGGTCTGCGACGCGCTGCGCGCCACCGGGGTCGGCTTCGTGCTGGACTTCGGCGAGCGTGAGGTGCACAACGGCTCGCACCCCCTCCCCGGCCTCGACGAGCTCGCGGATTCCGGGGTGGTGCGCCTGGTGGACAGCCAGGGCGATGCCAGACTGTACGAAGTGACCGCGTGCGGTCTGGGCTGAACTCGGAGATCCTGACATGACCGACAACACGCGTGCGAACCGCGTTCTCGTCCTCGTGCCCGCGTGGAACGAGGAACGCAACGTCGGAACCACCGTGCGGGAGATCCGTGCCGCGTCGTCGCGCTATGACGTCGTCGTGATCGACGACGGATCGACGGACGCGACGGCCGCGGTGGCGAGGGACGCCGGCGCCGCCGTGCTCTCCCTGCCCTTCAACCTCGGCGTGGGCGGCGCGATGCGCACCGGATTCACCTACGCCGCCAGGGAAGGCTACGGAGCCGCCATCCAGGTCGACGCCGACGGGCAGCACGACCCCGTCGACATCGAGCGGGTGCTCGCCGGCCTCGACCGGGCCGACATCTCGATCGGAGCGCGGTTCTCCGATGTCGGCGACTATTCGGTGCGCGGCCCGCGCCGGTGGGCCATGGTGTTCCTCGCCTCCGTGGTCTCGCGCATCGCGAAGACCCGCCTCACCGACGTGACGAGCGGATTCCGTGCGGCCAACGCCCGAGCGATCGACCAGTATGTGCGCTACTACCCGGCCGAGTACCTGGGAGACACGCTGGACTCGCTCGTCGCCGCCCTCCACGCGGGACTCACCGTCACCCAGGTCGGGGTCGCGATGCGTCCTCGCGTCCACGGGAACCCCAGCCAGGGGCCTCTCGGCTCCACGGTCTACCTGCTCAGGTCCGTGTTCGCGCTGATGCTCGCCGCGATGCGACGGACGGGATCGCGAGCAGGGGAGCCCCGCGCATGATCGTCTTCGTCGGCATCGCCCTCGCCATCCTGATCCTCGTGGTCGTGCTGTGGATGCTGCTCACCCGCAGGCTGCGCGAGAAGTACGCCGTCCTGTGGCTGATCATCGCCGTGTCGGTGCTCATCGTCGGGCTGTTCCCCGGCCTCCTCGCAGGTCTGACAGCCTTCCTCGGCGTGCAGGTGCCCTCGAACCTGCTCTTCGCGACCGCGATCCTCCTCCTTCTCGGAGTCTCGCTGCACCTCTCCTGGGAGTTGAGCCAGGTCGAGGAGGAGACGCGACGCCTCGCGGAGGAGTCGGCGATCCTGCGGACCCAGCTCGACCGGCTCGAGAGCAGGACCTCTCGCCTGGAGGGCCAGCGACCCGACGACGTCGACTGACGGCCGCTCAGACGCCCGACGTCCGCCGCACGGCTCGGCGCCCGCCGGTGATGGCACCGCAGAACCAGCTCGCCCGGTACTCCACGGCGAATCGGGGCGGCACGATCTCCCGCCGGCGCGCTTCGCGGAGGAGGGCGGACACCGCCGTCAGGCGCCGGGCATGCCCGAAGGCGCGATCGCGGCGGACGTCGATGCGGTCGGCGGGAATCCGGGAGTCGAGGGTGTCGACCATCAGCTGGCGCCATCCCACGTAGGTCCAGAACGTCATCCTCGCGACCGCGAACGGGGAGCGGGAGCCCTCGAAGCGCTCGGCCTGGCCGAGGACGTTCGCCACGGAGGTTCGGATGCTGCCGCCGCCGAGACGGCTCGGATCCCCGAAGACGTTGGCGTCGTGCTGGACATAGTCCTGCACGACGTCGTCCACGATGCGGGTGCCGCGGTGAGCGGACGCGACGACGGCGAGCCAGTGATCGTGCGTCGCGACCCTGGTCGATGCGCGCGGGAACGGAAGCGCTGTGGCCAGCAGCTCCGGTCCGAAGAGACAGAGCGAGCCCGTGAACTCGTTGGACAGCAGCGTGAAGAGAGCGCCGTGATCTCGACGCTCTGTGCGGCCCGTCTCCGTCTCCGAGGGGTAGGAGAGGATCCTCGCCTGCGCGGAGACGAGCGACACCTCGTCGAGATGGGGGAGCAGGCGCTCGATCTTGTCGGCGTCCCACCGGTCGTCCTGATCGCACAGCGCCACCCAGGTGCTGTGTTCGGAGACCTCGAGGAGAGCGCGTTCGAAGTTCAGGTAGAAGCCGAGCCGGGTGCCGTCGCCGATGATCCGGAAGCGATCGTCGCCCTCGGTGATCTCCTCGACGAGTGCGGCGACCGGGGCGGGGTCGCTGTCCACGGAGATCACGCACTCCCAGTTCCGCACCGTCTGCGAGCGCAGGGAGTCGAGCTGGCGGCGAAGGAGCTCCGGATCAGGGGAGTAGGCGGCGAGCACGATGGTGCCGAAGGGGGAAGTCGACACGCGAGGGCCTTCCGGGTCTGCGGGGATCGATCAGCGAATGAGGCTAGTCTAAATGCGCCATGCTCCTGTCTCCGCTCCCCGTTCGACGTCCGGTGCGCCTCGGATGAGCGCCGCGCATGTCTGGGCGGTCTTCTCGACCTTTCGGCCCGGTGAAGCCGCCCTCGACGCGGTCGCCTCGGTGACCGCGCAGGTCGAGGGCGTGATCGTCGTCGACGACGGCTCCGGTCCCGCGGCCGACGCCGTGCTGTCGGCGCTCGAAGCGGGCGGCGTGACGGTGGTGCGACGCGGGGCCAACGACGGCATCGCGGCGGCGCTGAACGACGGCATCGACCGCGCCAGAGAGGCCGGAGCGGAGTTCGTGGTCACGTTCGACCAGGATTCCTGGGTCGGGCCGGGCTTCGTGAGCGCCCTGGTGGCGGCTCACGATGCCGCGACCGCTGCCGGCGACCGCGTCGGGCTGATCGTGCCGGAGCACTTCGCCGGGGTGCGGCAGCAGAGGGGGCCCGTCGCCCCGTTCGGCGATGCCGTCAACGTGATCCAGTCGGGGATGCTCATCCCGGCGTCCGTCATCGCCGCAGAGGGCGCCCTCCGGGAGGACTTCTTCATCGACCTCGTCGACACCGAGTTCGAGCTGCGCCTGCGCCGGCGCGGCTGGCGGGTGCTCGCGGCCGGCGGTGTGCGCATGGAGCACGCGCTCGGCACGAAGTACCGGCGTGAGCTGTTCGGCCGGACCGTGGCGCTGCCCGGGATCCCGCCGGAGATCACGCTGAGCACCCCGTTCCGCTACTTCTACCGCCTGCGCAATCGGCTCGTGCTCAACAGGGAGTACTTCGTCTCGGCGCCGCGTCAGATCGCGAGGGATTCGCTGCTCGACGGCATCCATTTCGTCAACGCGGCCTGGGTCGCCCGACCTCGACGTGCGCTGCTGCGGCTGTATCGCGCCGCATTCGTGGCCGCCCTGCGCGGACGCATGGGTCGGATGCCCGCGGCGCTCGCACCCATCGCGGCCGAGATCCGGTGGAGCGCACCCGTGATCGAATCGGAGCAGAGGTGAGCGGCGCCGTCCGCACCGCGGCGGGACGTCTGAGCGGCTTCACCGTCTCGGTCGGCGTCGTGACGCTCATCGGCATCATCACGATTCCGCTGCTGACCGTTGCGCTCGGGGAAGCGACGTGGGGCAGGCTCGCGCTCATCCAGACCGTCTCACAGTTCGGCGGCATCCTCGTCGCCTTCGGCTGGGGTGCGACCGGGGCGGCGACGGTGGCCGGCATCGCGGCGGATCAGAGGCCGGCCTTCTATCGGAGCTCGCTCCGGGTCCGCGCCTTGCTGTACCTGCTGGTAGTGCCCGCCCTCACCATGGTGCTCTGGTTCCTGACCCGCAGTGACGTCCTCATCTTGTTCCTCGGCGCGGCGGTGTACCTGCTGCCGAACCTCGGGGCGACCTGGTACTTCACCGGCGAGGGGCGTCCGATGCGCCTGCTGCTGTGCGACACGCTGCCGACCATGCTCGGTGCCATCGCCGGTGTGATCGGCGCTGTCGTCACCGGCGAGCTCTGGGTCTACATCGTCGCTCAAGGGCTCGGTTTCATGGGCGCCGTCATCCTGGATGCCGTGATCGTCCTCCGCGGCTCCTCTGCGCGGCCGCACCATCGTGTTTCCCTGCGCACGGCGCTGGGGGGACAGCGCCACGCCGTCTCCGCCACGCTCGTCAGCGGCCTCTACGTGATCCTGCCGATGGTGGCGGTGCAGACATTCCTCCCCGCGCTGCAGCCGATGTACGCGATCGCCGATCGCCTGTTCAAGTACGCCTCGGTCGCGCTGCTGCCCATCCAGCAGTATTTCCAGAGCTGGGTGCCCGACCCGGGGGCGGACTTCCGGCGACGAGCGCGGATCGCGACCCTCGCCGCCGTCATCATCGGCGTCATCGGCGGCGCGTGCATCGCCGCACTGAGCCCCTGGGTGTCGACGCTCCTCTCCGTCGGCCGGATCACGGTCCCGTGGGAGGTGTCGCTGCCGCTGGGCGTGGCCTTCGTGGGGATCGCCACGGCGGCGATCGTCGGATACGCCTGTCTCGTGGTCGTCGGCCGCGTGCGGGCCCTGGCGGCGTCGACGCTCATCGGGGCGCTGGTCGGAGCGCCTCTCATCCTGCTCTTCGCGGCCCTCGGATCGGTGCCGGCGGTGGCCTGGGCCGTGGCGCTGTCCGAGCTCTGCGTGGCGGGCTACCAGGTCCTCGTGCTGCGGGCGGAGCTCCGCACGTCCGAGAAGGAGGTCACGGCGTGAGCACGGTGCGCGTGAGCGTCTGCATGGCGACGTACAACGGCGAGCGGTTCCTCGGTCCGCAGATCGAATCCATCCTGCAGGAGCTCGAGCCGCAGGACGAGCTGGTCGTCGTGGACGACGCCTCGTCCGACGGCACCGTCGCCGCGCTGGAGCGGTTCGACGATCCGCGCATCCGGGTGCATGCACGCGCGGACAACCGCGGGTACGTCCGCACCTTCGAAGAGGCGATGGAGCGGGCGACCGGCGACATCCTGATGCTCTCCGACCAGGACGATGTCTGGATCCCCGGCCGCAGGGCGCTGTTCGTCGAGGCGCTGACGAACTCCGCGGTCGCGGCGTCGAACCTGGTGCTGCTCGGCTCGGACGATCCGCTGCCCAATCCGGTCACGAGGCGACCCTGGCGTCTCCGGGCGGCGTGGTCCCGGCAGGGCGTGCGCAACGGGCTGCGGATCCTGGCCGGGATGGCGCCGTATTACGGCTGCGCCATGGCGATCCGCCGCGATGCCGTGGACCGCGTGCTTCCGTTCCCCGCCTACCTGGACGAGAGCCACGACCTGTGGCTGGCGCTCTTCGGCAATGCGCATCGCACGATGACGCACATCGAGGCAGCGACGATCCGCCGCCGGATCCACGACACGAACGCCTCGCCCTCGCGGCCGCGCGGCATCCGCGCCGTGCTGCGGGCGCGGATCATGCTGCTGCGGGCGTGGGGAACGGCCCGCCGCCGCTGATCAGCGCAGGATGTGCGCCCAGAGCGCGCGACGACCGTCGGCGTCTCCGTGACGGACGACGGCGGGCACCGTCGTCAGCGCATGGAGGCGGGCGAGAACGCGCGCTCGGGCGGCCCGCGCCGTCGCCCGCCATCCGTGCGCCTCCGCCCGTCGCGCGGTCTCGAGGAAGAATCGGCGATCGTCCGTGAAGCGCGTCCCGTCCAGGATCGCCTTCTGCGAGGCGCTCTCGGTGTGCCGACGGTAGGCGAACACCTCGTCGTCGATCACGACGAGCGACCCGCCGGCGAAGGCGATGTCCAGGAGGATGGCCAGATCGAGCACGATGGGCAGGTCGTCGCGGAAGTCGTGTGCGCGGATCGCATCCGCGCGGAAGACGAGCGAGGGCCAGTACAGCCAGTTCCCCCGGGTGAGGCTGGTCGCGAGGCGCTCTCCCTGCATCTCGACGTCGCCTGACCGGGTGTCCGGGCGGAGCAGGCGCTGCTTCACCCGATCGACGAGAGGCAGCGAGGGCGCGCCGTGCTCGTCGATGACGCGGACCCCCGGCTGGAAGACGGCGGCCTCCGGGTGCCGAGCGATCGCGGCACGGAGGGAGGCGACATAACCGGGCAGGAGCAGATCGTCGCTGCCGAGCACCATCAGGTGGTCGGCCGTCGCGAGACGCACGCTCGCCCGGAAGTTCTCGATGATCCCGACGTTCTCGTCGTTGCGAACGTAGCGGATGCGCGGGTCGTCCAGTCGGCCGAAGTGCTCCGCCACGCCAGGGTCGGGGTAGGCGTCGTCGATGACGGTGAGACGCCAGTCGCCGTCGCTCTGCGCGCGGACGGATTCCACCGTCCGGTAGAGGAGCTCCGGCTCACCCCAGAACGGCAGCATGATATCGATCGTCATCGCCACCAGCTTACGAACATCGGGGACATCGCGTCGGTCACGGCCGGCCCAGCATGGCGAGCCGTGCCCGCAGCACCCGGTCGAGGCCCTCGGGAAGGGTCGTGGCGACCAGCGCATCCAGATCCGTCCACACCTCTGACCGCACACGCAGGTCCAGGGCCTGGCCCGTGGCCGGTCCCTGGCCGAGGAGGGAGAAGCCGCTGCGGCGTCGCAATCGCCTCAGCTCGCCCAGGATCGCGCCGACCGAGACCGCACGACCGGTGCCGACGATCTTCACGACCGTGGCCCCGGCGGGGAGCAGGCGGGCGCGAGATGCTGCCGCGCTGACCACCGCGGCAGCGTCGTCCTCGAAGATGTAGTCGCGCAGCGTGTCCAGGGACACGTAGATGATCGCGGGCTGCATCGTGATCGCGCTGTCCACGAGCGTCGAGATCAGTCCCTGCTTCTTCGTCAGGTCCTGGCCGGGGCCGTAGAGGTTGGTGAGCCTGCCGATCACGGTGCGCCAGCCCTGCTCGGCACCGCGCTCCGCCGCCAGCGCCTCCATGGCGAGCTTGGCATCGCCGTAGGCGGAGGCCGAGGCGGGGGGAGTGGACTCGCGGTGCGGCGGCTCGACCGCGCCACCGTACGCGCCGCCGACCGACGAGGCGAGGAACAGCACCAGGCGATCAGCGGTCGCCAGCGGTGAGCGCGCCAGCACGTCGAGGAACGCGCCGAACAGCGCGACCTCCGCGAACAGCGACTCCCGCGGGGTCGAGGTCACGCCTTTGCCGGCGCACCAGTAGATCTCGACCGGGCCCGGCACGCGGAGGAACGCCTCGGCGCCCGCCGTGAGCTCTCGGATCGCGCGCTCCGGATCATCCCACGAGACGTCGACGGCGAACGGCGTGTCGGCCCGCGAGCGGGACACGGCCCGGCCGAGGAGTCCGCGGCCGATGATCCATCTACGCGCTGTGCTCGTCACTCGAGTCCCTGGACGTGATCTGCGCGTGTCCGAGCGGACCCGACTGCGGATCGCGGACGATGAGGTAGGTCGGTCGGCCCAGCGCGGAGCTCACCGTCACGCCGAGATACTCCGCGATGATCCCGAGCGCCATGAGCACGGCACCGATCCCGGCGGCCGTGAGCACCATCTGCGACGTCCATCCGGCCGGGATGTCCACGGCGAACGCCCGCATGATCACCAGATACAGCGCGAAGAGGATCCCGCCGGCGAAGAACAGCGCCCCGACGCCCGTCACGAACCGCAGGCCGCGGGTTCCCGAGGTCAGCACCATCCGCCAGAAGTGCGCGAACAGCCGTCGATAGGAGTAGCCGGAGGTGCGCTCGCCCTCGTCGCGGAGCAGCACGGGCGAGGTGACCGTCTTCGCGGACACCCAGCTGAGCGCGACGTCGAGGTAGACACCGGTACCGGCGTACGCGGCGACGCTCCGGGCGATCTCGCCCAGGATGAGCCGGTAGCTGTTGAACTGCGAGGCCTGACCTCCGCCGAGGAAGGACTCCAGGAGCTTCTTCGAGCTCTTCGAGGCCGTGTTGCGGACGAAGCCGTGCGGAGGGCGATTGCTCGGTGCCGCATACACGAGATCGGCCTGCTCCCGCAGCGCGGTGTCGATCATGCCGCCGATGAAGACCGGGTCGTGCTGGCCGTCCTCGTCGAGCGTGACGATCCAGTCGCCGCCCGAGCTGGCGATGCCGGCGAGGGTCGCCGCGTGCTGGCCGAAGTTGCGGCTGAGCCAGACGGCTCGGACCCAGGGCCAGGTGTCCGCGAGACGGCGGATGACCGCAGCCGAGTCGTCCGGGCCCCGGTCGTAGCTCAGGATGACCTCGGTGACCCTGGCGCGATGGCCGTCCGGGGTGGTGAAGTCCTCCGTGAACGGCGCGATGCTCGCCACCAGGTCGTCCAGGGTGCGCTCGCCCTGGTACACCGGGGTGACGACGCTGACACGGTGGATGTAGCTCTCGCTCATCGACTCCTCCATCTGAGTACGAGGTAGGAAAGGCGCCGGAGACGGGCCATCGCGCTGGCGCGGACGTTGCCGATCAGCACATCGGCGCGGGACACCACGGCGGGGTGCCGACGGTGGAGGTCGGCGTGGAAGCGACGGGCCTGATCAGCCTGCGACGCGATGAGCACGGCACTCCACTGCGAATCGGACAGGCGGAACGTCGCACCGACGGTCGTGTCCGGCACGAACTCGCCCGTGAGCAGCACGCGGGAGTACGTCGCCTGGTCGATGAGGTACGGGAACTCGGCGCTCCAGCCACCCGCGCGCTCGAGGACGTCGCGGCGCATCATGACCGAGGCCGGCTCTCCGAACAGATTCGAACCGGCCCGGACGGCCTTGGCCACCGCTCGCGCACCCGGCATCGGTCCGGCGAGGCCTCTGAGGCCCCACCCCGGCATCAGGACGCGGCCGTCGGCGTCCGTGACGTCGCGTCGGCACGCCGTCAGCACCGCGCCGCTGCTTCGCAGGAGCTCGCTCTGTCGAGCGAGGATCCCCGGGCGGAGCACGTCGTCCCCGCAGACGAGTTTGAGGAACTCTCCCGTGGCGGCCTCGGTGACCCGGTTCCAGTTCCGCTCGGCGCCTCCGCCCGCCGGCGTGTCCAGCAGCGTCACACGAGGGTCGTCCGCATACCGGTCCATGACCGCGCGCGTGGCGTCGGCCGATGAATGATCCGCGACGATGAGCTCGAAGTCCACGCCCTCCTGTGCGAGCACCGAGTCGATGGTCTCCTGGAGGGTGGCGGCGTTGTTGTAGGCGGGGACGACCACACTGACGGTCGGCGCGGTCACGGGGTGTGCTCCTTTCGACGGAAGGAGAAGCGGCTGTGGCCGAAATAGCTCACCAGCGTCGTCACGAACACGATGAGGGCCTGGGCCACGATCGGCTCCAGATGTGCGAACTCCACGAGCAGAGGAAGCAGGACCGCGTTGATGCCGAGCGAGACGAGGTAGACGGTCTCGAAGCGGACGAGGTCGGTCCACACGTGACCGCGGACGCGGAACACGAGCCGGCGGTAGAGCACGAAGGCGCACAGGACGCTGGCGACATGCGCGAACAGCAGCGTGACCATGTAGCCCCAGAGGCGGCCCACCGTGATGTCGAAGAGCGCGAACCAGACGAATCCGACGACCGTGTTGATCACGCCGACGAAGAGGAAGGCGACCCGTCGGTCGCGGAACAGTCGGAGCAGCGGACCATCGGGGCCGGTCATCCCGGCGATGGAGCGGTCCTCGACGACCTCCTGGTCGGAGTCCGGATCTGCCATCTCGTCGCCGTGTCGCGCATCGCTCATCGGCTCGACCACCTGCCCTGCACTCTCGCTCGTCACCGCGGTGCCGGTGCTCATCGAGCGTACCGCATGGTGTCAGGGCGCTCCCTGACAGGGGAGGACAGTCGTCGCAGGTAGCATGGGTACGCTATCGGCTCCGCGACGCCGGGGCGCGCCACGACGGCCGCCTGCGCGTGATCCAGACAGGAATGATGCATCAATGGACCTCCTCATCGTCGGCTCCGGTCTCTTCGGACTCACCATCGCCGAGCGGGCAGCCGCGGCCGGACGGAAGGTGACGATCCTCGAGCGACGCCACCACATCGGCGGCAACGCGTACAGCGAGGCGGAGGCGACGACGGGCATCGAGGTCCACCGGTACGGCGCGCATCTGTTCCACACCTCCAACGCGACCGTGTGGGAGTACGTCAACCGCTTCACCACCTTCACGAACTACGTGCACCGGGTCTACTCCGCGCACAAGGGCGTCGTCTACCCGCTGCCGATCAACCTCGGCACGATCAACCAGTTCTTCCAGGCCGCCTACAGCCCCGCCGAGGCGCGCGCGCTCATCCAGGAGCAGGCGGGCGAGTTCGACCCCTCGTCGGCGAGCAACCTCGAGGAACGGGGTATCGGTCTCATCGGCCGCCCGCTGTTCGAGGCCTTCATCCGCGACTACACCGCCAAGCAGTGGCAGACCGAGGCCAAGGATCTCCCCGCATCGATCATCAGCCGTCTGCCCGTGCGCTACACCTACGACAACCGGTACTTCAACGACACCTGGGAGGGCCTGCCCACCGACGGGTACACCGCCTGGCTGGAGCGCATGGCCGACCACCCCAACATCGAGGTCCGCCTGTCGACCGACTTCTTCGACGAGGCGCAGCCGCTGAACCGCGCGGCGGTCGTCGGACAGGTCCCCATCGTCTACACCGGTCCCGTGGACCGGTACTTCGACTACACCGAGGGCGAGCTGAGCTGGCGGACCATCGATCTCGAGGAGGAGGTCCTCGACATCGGCGACTTCCAGGGCACGAGCGTGATGAACTACCCGGATGCGGACGTGCCGTTCACGCGCATCCACGAGTTCCGCCACTTCCACCCCGAGCGCGCGGATCGCTACCCGAAGGACCGCACGGTCATCATGCGCGAGTTCTCCCGGTTCGCCGGACGTGACGACGAGCCGTACTACCCGGTCAACACGGCGACGGACCGCGAGCGCCTCCTGGCGTACCGCGAGCTCATGGCGGGGGAGAAGGACGTGCACTTCGGCGGACGCCTCGGCACCTACCAGTACCTCGACATGCACATGGCCATCGGGTCGGCGCTGTCGATGTGGAACAACACCCTCGCCTGACCCGCGACCGGATCGATTCTGAAGGGGACCGGATGAGTGCGACGTCGATCGGCGCGCCTGGCTCGGCACGGCGGTACCTCCACTCCCTGTGGCTGCTGTCCTCCCGCGACCTCCGGGTGCGGTATGCCACGAGCTGGCTCGGCTACCTGTGGTCGATCCTCGACCCGCTGCTGATGAGCCTGATCTACTGGTTCGTCTTCACGCAGGTCTTCGAGCGGACCGTGGGGGAGCAGCCCTACATCGTCTTCCTGATCACGGCCCTCCTGCCGTGGGTGTGGTTCAACTCCTCGGTGTCCGATCTCACGAAGGCCTTCAACCGCGACTCCAAGCTCGTCCGCTCGACCTCGATACCCCGATCGATCTGGGTGAACCGGATCGTGCTGAGCAAGGGGGTGGAGTTCCTGTGCTCGCTGCCCGTGCTGGCGGTGTTCGCGATCTTCTCCGGTGCCACGGTCTCCTGGCAGCTGGTGTGGATCCCCGTGGCACTGATCCTGCAGGCGGCTCTGCTGGTCGGTCTCGGTCTGCTGATCGCGCCGCTGTGCACGCTGTACGCGGATCTCGAGCGCACCACGCGTCTCATCCTGCGCATCCTGTTCTACGCCTCGCCGATCATCTACGGCGCCGCGGATCTCCCGGGGGCCTTCAAGGACATCGCGGTGTTCAACCCGCTGTTCGGGATCTTCAGCCTCTATCGCGTGGGGTTCTTCCCCGATCAGTGGAACACGGCTGCGGTGATCGGCGCTGTGCTCATGACCCTCCTCATCCTCGTCGTCGGCATCACCGTGTTCCGCCGACTCGAGCCCGCCGTGCTGAAGGAGCTGTGATGACCGCGATCGAAGTGGTGGGGCTCGGCGTGCGCTTCCGTCGCAACCGGCGGGGAAGGCGCACGTTCAAGGACATCTTCGGCAGGCGAGGCCGGGGCCGGCCCCCCGGCGAGTTCTGGGCGCTGCGCGACGTCTCCTTCACGGTCGCGCCCGGCGAGTCCATCGGCGTGGTCGGACGCAACGGGCAGGGCAAGTCCACGCTCTTGAAGCTCGTGGCCGGCGTCCTGCTGCCGGACGAAGGACGAGTGGTCGTGCACGGCGGCGTCGCGCCGCTCATCGAGCTCACCGGAGGCTTCGTGGGCGATCTGACCGTGCGGGAGAACGTTCGCCTGACCGCCGGTCTGCACGGGATGAGCCGCGCGGAGATCTCCCGCCGCTTCGACGACATCATCGGATTCGCCGAGCTCGAGGACTTCCTGGACACGCCGTACAAGCACCTCTCGAGCGGCATGAAGGTGCGGCTCGCGTTCTCGGTCGTCTCTCAACTCGAAGAGCCGATCCTCCTCGTCGACGAGGTGCTCGCGGTCGGCGACAAGGCCTTCCGCGAGAAATGCTACCGCCGGATCGACGAGCTGCTCGCCGACGGGCGCACGCTCTTCTTCGTCAGCCACAACGAACGCGACCTGCGCCGATTCTGCGCGCGCGGGCTGTACCTCGACAAGGGCCGCCTCGTGCTCGACGGCCCCATCGGCGACGTGCTCGACAGGTACAACGCCGACAACGCGCCCGCCTGACGGCTCAGTCGCCGGCTGCTCCTGGCATCCGGTAGAGGATGAGCTCGGGTCCGGTGTGCGCGCCCCCGATCACCTTCGCGAGGTACTCGACGCTGCGCCAGATGCGGACCGGCTCCCACGGACTCGCCGGGGGAGTGCCGATGCTGCTCCAGACGGTGTCCGGCTCGAGTTCTCGGATCGCGCGGTAGACGCTCTGCTCCTCGGGCATCGAATCGGCGTTGAGGTAGCGGGACACCATCGCGGAGGACGTCAGCACATAGGGAAGCGGATCCATGCCCTCCCTGGGCTGCACGACTCCGTCCTCGACCGTCAGCTCGGAGGCGAGGTTGCGCGGCCCGTCGGTCAGGAACGGCGTGTACCCGTCGTAGAACGTGTCGTCCGCCTCGATGCCGCGTGCGTCGAGGTCGGCGGCCGCGGTCTGGCGCGTGTCCGCGGCGAGGGCGCTCGCGAGTTGCGCGGTCGAGGCCAGGAGCAGCGACAGCAGCGAGAGGGCCCCGAGGACCCCGACCGCGACACGGGCGATCGTGCCGCGCTGACGCGCCCAGCGCCATGCGGCATCGGCGCCCACCGCTGCGAACAGCAGGGGCGTGACGTACATCGGCAGCCCCCATCGGTCCCAGTGCAGCGTGAGGGCGGAGATGGCGACCCAGAAGACGAGGCCCGTCAGAAGCGGGGTCATGTCCCAGCGTCGGGTCAGCACCGCGGAGACCAGACCGATCAGGGCGAACAGCACCACGAGGACGCCCGCGTTGTTCAGGAAGCCGGTCGCATAGAACGCCGCGTTCCCGGCCCAGTCCAGTCCGTCGGCGCCCAGGTGACCTGTCGAGTTCTGCTGCAGCAGCTGCGCGCGGACGGCCGAGAAGTTCGTGAACAGGGAGGGCGAGAGCGCGAAGGTGAAGCCGATCGTCATGCCGATCGCGGCGAGGCCGCGGATCGGGATGCGCCAGAGGTGGCGTGATCGGATCGACGCGATCACGACGGCGGCGGCGATCGTGACGGTCGCGGCGAGAGCCGGGTACTTCGCCGTCACACCCACGGCGACGCCGGCGCTGGCCAGGACCAGCGACGGCCATGACTCGGTCTGCAGATACCGCACGCACCCGAGGATCACCAGGAGCACGGCGAAGACGAGCGGCACGTCCGGAGTGGCGTAGCGCGAGTTCTCGACGAAGGGAGGGAAGAAGGAGACCGCGAACGCCGCCCAGAGACCGGTCGTGCGGGCGAACGAAGCGCCGATGAAGTACGCGACGACGATCGACGCGGTCCCCAGCGCGGCCGTGACGGCGCGCGCGAGGGCGTAGAACGGCGCCGGGTCGACGGCGAAGAGCACCTCGGGGGAGCCGCCGCCGAACAGATGCGACCAGGCCTGGAAGGCGAGGTAGCTCAGCTGGGTCTCGAGATGATCCGGCCGGAAGAAGTGCGGCGGCTCGAACGAGTTGCGCTGGGCCATGTCGATGGCACCCTCGACCACGACCCATTCGTCGGCGTGCAGGGCGAACGGGAGCCCCCACCCGATGCCGGCGAAGCGGAGGACGCCACCCACGACCGTGATCGCGAGTAGGCCCCAGACGATCAGATCAGGTCGCGATCCCAGCTTCCGTCGGGCCGTCGTCACCGCGTCGCTCATGCGACGGTGTTCTCGAGGTCGGCGATAGCGTGCTCGAGGAGGACCCTGGCGCGCGTCGCGAAGGAATGCTCCGCGCGGATATGCGCGCTGATCCGCGCGAGCTCGTCCTCGTCGGGGAACTGCGCATCGAGGTCTCCGCTGAGGAACGGGATGATCTCGGACACGCTGCGGTAGGTCTGGACGGCACCCTGGAAGATCTCGTCGATCCCGGGGACGGTGTCGCTGTACACGCGTCCGCCCGCGGCCACGACGTCGAACAGGCGGTTCGAGATGAACCCCTCTCGCTGCATGTCGGCCCAGTGGTCGTTCAGCACCACGGCGGCGCCGGCGTACATCTCGCCGAGGGCGGCGTTGTCGACCCGCGACCCCGCGATGGCCTCCGCCGGGACGAAGCGCTCCCAATCGCCGCCGTAGAGCTCGAGCGGGAGTCCGCCGCGCACCGACTCCATCACGGTCGGTCGCGGGATGCCCCGGCTGTTGCCGACGAACAGCAGGCCTTCGCGCTCACGGGCGGCGGTGGGGCGGAAGCGGTCGGGGTCCGTGCACTGCAGCAGCGGCTCCACCGGCAGCGACCAGCGGCGCGTCACGTCCGCGGACCAGCTCAGGGAGGCGGCGAACACGCGATCGAAACGCTGCGCCTCCGCCTTGGCGACCATGTCGGGGTGGCTGATGACCCAGAGGTACGAGAGCGAACCCGGGGACGGAACGAACTCGTCCAGCCCGCGCAAGTGGACGACGACATCGTCGAGATACTCGGTCTCGCGATGCTGCGCCTCGCGCGCGTCGACCACCGCGTCCTGCCCGAGGGCGGTGAGCGCATCGGCGAGAGCGCGGCCGAAATGCGTGTCGCCCCAGCTCTCTCCGACCGGCCCCGACGGGGATGCCGTCTTGATCGCCCATCGCAGGCGCGGGATGACGCGGCCGTCGAGCGTGGTGGTCTTCCGGTCGCGCGTCACGACAGGGAGGAGGAGCTCGGGCTGCGGCTCCGGAGTGCTGTCGTCGTCCTCCGTGGCGACAGAGGGGAGCACCTGGCGCCAGTGCGGTACCCGCATGTCGAGCGGGGCGTACCAGCGCTCCGGCGGCGTCACGGCGCATCCCGCCAGCCGGGAGCGGAGCGCGGAGGCCGTTTCCGCCGGGTCGAGCTGGACGAACTCCCACGGCGCGGCCATCTGCGTGAACTCGACATCGGTGCGGACCGCGAGAGATCGGTCCTCGAACGCGTTCGCCAGGCCCGCCCATTCGTGTTCGTTGAACAGCAGGGGGTCGAGGCCACCCGCCTCGGAGAGCGCCGCTCTCGACACGAACGCGCTGCGACCGGACAGTGCGCGCAGCTCGACCGTGGGACCGAGCCGGCGCGCGTCCTCGATCGGGTGCCCGCCCAGGATCGCGACGGGAGTGCGCTGCGAGCCGACCAGCAGGGAGCCCATGCTCTCGACCGTCCCCGAGGTGCTCACGGTCAGGGGGATCACGGCAGTCGCCCGGCCCGAGGAGACCTCATCCACGAGTTCGCGCACACCGGCCGCGGTGAACAGGGACAGCGGGTCGATGACGCCGAAGACCCGCGCGGTGCTGCGTCGGAGCTCGCGCTCCACCACGTAGGCGAACGGTTCGCCGCTCTGGTGGAGCATCGCGGACACGCGATCGCGCCCGCTCGCATACGCGCTGATGTTCCGCCACTCGTCGGGCTTGACGCCGACCGCGACGATGCGGACGTCTGCGGAGCCCTCGGCGATCTCGGTCAGCGCGACGAACTTGGAGGCCAGCGCCGCATCGTGGCGCTGGACGAGGCAGACGACGGTGGTGTCTGCGTCCGGCCCTCGTCCCTCCGTGCCGTTCTTCGCCGAATGGCGCAGCCGGACCTCGGTGTTCCAGCCGAACGCCTCCGTCGTCGAGATGCGGTCGGACGCATCCTCGGAGTTGTCGTAGCGGGCTCCGAGCGTTGGCACGTGTCGGATGGGCGCGTGAGCGGCGAGCTTGAGGATGAGGTCGTAGTCGACCGCGCGGCGGAGAGTCGGGTCGAAGCCCCCGACCGCCTCGATCGCGTCTCGCCGGGCGACAAGCGTGTTCAGGTCGATCGAGTTTCCGCGGAGCAGACTGGTCGGACTCGGCGATCCGTAGCGGTATCTGGTGCCCGCCTCGTCCTCCATGGCGATCGTCGCGTACGCCGTCGTCATGCTCTCCCGCGTCATGGTCGTGACCATGTCGTGGAGGAAGGTCGGCAGCCACGTGTTGTCGCTGTCGAGGAAGGCGACGTAGTCGCCGGTCGCCGCGGCGATCCCCGCGTTGCGCGCGGCGCACACGCCCTGGTGATCGTTCTTCAGCACGCGGATGCGCGAGTCCCTCGAAGCGAGCAGCTCGGCGGCGGAGACCGTGTCGTCCCAGGAGCCGTCGTCGACGATGAGCAGCTCCCAGTCCGACCAGGTCTGCGCGATGATCGACTCGACGGCCCGCCGCATGGCGCCGCCGCGGTTCCAGACCGGCATCACGATGCTGACCTTGCCGCCGCGGTCGGTGTCAGCCGGAGCGAGGGACTCGGCGTGGGTGAGCTCCCGACGCGGGTAGCGCTCGCGGCGGTCGCGCTCGAGCTCCGCCCACTCCGCGGTGGCGTCACGGAGGACGGGGTAGATCTCCGACCACGGCACCGGGTGCGCCCCACCGGATTCGATGCTGACCTCGGTGCTCGGGTCGCGGGTGACGCGCTCCCAGAGGTGACCGACGGGTCCCGCCGGATGCTCGAGCGCCTCGGGGTTCTCCTCGACGTAGCGAGCGACGCTCCAGACCTCGGTGGTCCTGGCATGCCAGGCGGCGGAGTTGAAGTAGTCGTAGAGCGCCGGTCGGTCCGTCCGGATCATCGATCGGCGCAGCACGAAGGGGTCCGTCAGGACGTTGAGCGTGTAGCCGAGCCGGAACCCGACGGTCGCGTAGTGCATCGCCGCGTCCTCGACGGTGATCGACGGCACACCGAGCTGGGCGGCGTACAGCGGCGCGTCGACGATCCCCAGGCGCGCCAGCCGCTCGGCGCGACGACGCGGGTCTCCGGCCTCGACGGCGCGTCGGACGACCGGGACGCGTCGCGCGAGCCTGGACAGTTCACGAATCGTCGACATCGGGGGAGAGTCCTCTCTTACCGGTGCGCTTCGGTGTGCGGTAACCGAAGGCGGCACGCTCGATCGGGTTGAGCTTGGCGAACCCGTAGTTCTCGTAACGGCGCTCGCTGTATGCCGAGCGGGTCTGCTCGAGATAGTCGCGCACGCCCTGCATCTGCTCCGGGTAGCGCGCCTCGAGTGCCGTCAGCAGCGTCCCCGCGCCGAGCCAGTAGGGGTCGTAGCGCAGCGTGTCGAGCTTGATCAGCGGGAGCCGACCGTCGTCCAGCGTCGCGTCGGCGAAGGCGCTCGACCAGTTGAGGTTGTCCGCCTGTGCCGGATCCCTGCGTCGACGCGCGTCGAAGTAGCTGTCCTCCGCCGAGTCGAATCGCGCGGGGAAGCGCTGACGACGCTTGCGCAGCCAGTGGATACCCCGGCGGACGGCGAGGAGTCGCTCGGCTCTGGTCGGCTCGAAGTACGACCCGATGCTGAACCCCGCGTTCATCATGGCCTGGCTGATCCCGATCTCCTGCTCGGCGATCGCACTGGCGCGGTCCGGTGCCGGCTTGGCGTCGGTCCAGAAACGACGGAACGCCTGCGAGTGGACCGCCGCTCCGGAGAAGTGGAGGAAGTAGCTCTGCACGTGGGGGGCATGCCGGTTCGACCGGGTGATCCCCCAGAGCTCGACCGGTCGCGCGCTCATCGAGGCCACGATCTTGCTGAGCGGGCGGAAGAAGCCGACGTAGGAATCGTTCGTGAGGAGGACCTCGTCGTGCGACTGGCCCCAGTCGTAACGTTCGAGGCAGTCTCGCCAGGAGCCGAAGTCGTGGCCGTAGTTCGCGCGCCGCACCAGCGTGGCGCGGGAGGAGATCGCGTCGGAGGCGGCGGTGCTCAGGTCGACCGTCGTCGCGAGCACGACGTCGTCGAAGACCGTGCCCAGCTCATCCAGCTGACGAAGGACATGAGGTGCGACGTCGCCGCGGGGGTCGTAGTGCGCGACGATCGCGATGCGCTTGGTCATGGCGCCTCCTCGGCGGTCTCGGACTCGACGGTGCGCGGCACAGGCATCCTGGTCTTCTTCTCCTCGGTCGATCGGTTCTTCGTGCGGGTGGGGCGCGAGGCCTTTCGGGAGCTTACCCGGGGGTCCGGGCAGGCTCAGAGGCCGACCAGGCTCCTGAGCTCCTGAGCGGCAGCTCGCGCGGCATCGACGGCCGACGCGACGTCCGCGTCGTCGCTGATCGCCGTCCGAAGCTCCGTCAGTCGCTCGGCATAGGCCGCGACGCCGTCCTCCCACGCGGCGGCGATGCTCGACGGCGGCTGGGCGTCGGAGAGGCGCTGCGCGTCCTGCTGGAGCGTGTCGACGACGGGCAGGGCGTCCTGGCCGGTCGCGCCGGCGACGATGTCGAGCCCGCGGGGTGCGTCGTTGAGCCATCCGCTCACCTGACCGCGGAACCCCTCGATCGTCGGGTCGGGCACGGGCGGCGGGGTCGCCACGGAGGTCTCGGAGGGCTCGGGCGCGGCTGTCGGCGAGCCGGAGGGCGACGGACTCGACGACATGGACGGCGTGGGCGTGGCGCTCTCGGTCGGCGTCGGCGCATCGCCGCGGGGGAGGAGGAAGAAGAGCAGCGCCGCCACGATCGCGATCACAGCGACGACGAGGCCGATGATCGCCCAGACGCGCCCTGTCCGCTTCGGCTGGGGAGGGAGCGGCGCCCAGCGCAGCTCCGGCTGCTGTTCGTCCATCGTCACGCCTCCAACGGGGCCATCGGCTGCCAGGAACGGTCGCGGCCCACCTTCGCGCCGTCGCGGATGCCGCGGAACAGGTTGCTGGTGCCGCGCACGGTCCGCTCCACGAACACCAGCCGGATCAGCTCCTTGAAGAACGTCGCCGTGGAGCCGAGTGCGAACAGCACCGGGTTGTAGACGCCGTGGGCGCGGTAGTACTGCTTGATGAAGCCGCGGTTGCGCATGATGTAGTAGCGGTACGCGTTGCTCGAGGCGTTCATGTGGCGGATGCCCATGTCCCACTGCTTGATCTCGCGCGTGCGGCGCAGCACGAACTCGTCCACGATGACCGAGGTGGTGCGACGGGACGCGAGCCAGCCGTACATCTGGTCGTCCCAGTAGATGAAGAAGCGCGGGTCGGGCAGACCGATCTGGCGCACGATCGAGCGGTGGATGAACATGCCCTCGAAGCAGCCGCTGTTCATCTCCTTGTAGCCGGACTCGTCGAAGCCGGACGGCGCGAAGGGGATCGGGATGCCCATGCGCTCCGCGATGCGGTACTGCCAGTAGAACTCGCTGCCGTCGTAGTCGTAGCGGCGCCCCTGGATGCTCTTGAACCGGCTGCTCCAGACGCCCATCTTCGCGAGACCCTCCGGGAGGACCTCGACGTCGTCGTCCATGAGCCAGATCCACTCCGAGCCGAGCTCGTAGGCGGTGCGCATGCCCTCGCTGAAGCCGCCCGAGCCGCCCGTGTTCGTCTCGAGGCGTCGGTAGACGATCTCGGTGCCGATGCCGTCGCGGAAGGAGTCGACGACGGCGGTCGTGTCGTCGGAGGACGCGTTGTCGATGATGACGACGTGGCCCGGCTTGGGATCCATCGCGGTGATGCTGGTCAGCAGACCGGAGAGCAGATGCGAGCGGTTGAAGGTGACGATGACGATCGTCGCGGCCGTGGGGTCGAATGCAGCGGGCGCCGCGGTCATGCCTTCTCCTCGAAGATCTGCTGCCAGGACTGGGGAGACACCAGCTCGGGGAGAGCGGCACGATACTGCCGCTGCAGCTCCGGCCAGCGGCGGCGGAGCTCGGCGTGCAGCCGCACGGTCTCGCGCAGCATCCGGCGGTACTTCCGGCGATCGCGCGTGTAGATGTTCTTCCCCGACCCGTCCGCCGCGCTCACCAGAGCGCTGTCGAAGGCGGGAACGCGCCACCAGTGCGCGTCATCCTTGCCGAACTCCACCTCGGGCTGCGCCACGTTCGCGGGATCCGGGCGGTGGATCAGGTGCGAGATCAGCGTCGACAGGGTGAACCAGCGCAGCCGCAGGCCCGTCGGGTTGTCGAGGTCGTTCTTCGGCAGCTGCTTGTAGACCTGGCGTCCGCGCCGGGAGTGCAGGACCGTGGAGGGGTCGCGATGCACGACGGTCTCCGGGAACTCGGCAGCCAGGGCACGGGCGGCTGGCATCGCCGTCGCCAGGTTGCGACGCATGTGGTCGGGGCCGGAGAGGATGTCCCGCAGGGCCTGCGCACGCAGAGCGACGGGGTAATACTGCATCATCATCAGGTGCTTGAGGTCGACGCGACGACTGTGCACGATCAGACGCCCGCCGCGCGGAGCGTTGGAGTGGATGAGCCCGGCCACGATGCGGTTGCGGGCGTGGAAGTACGCCTGCCAGTCGATCGAGTCGTCCTTGTTCACCCAGGACACGTGCCAGAGCGCGACGCCGGGCATCGACACCGTCGGGAAGCCGGCTTCGCCGGCGCGGAGGCAGAACTCGGCGTCGTCCCACTTGATGAAGGCGGGGAGGGCGAGGCCGACCTTGCGGATGGCCTCGAGCGGGATGAGGCACATCCACCAGCCGTTGTAGTCGGCGTCCATGCGCATGTGCAGGAGCGTCGACTGGCGCAGGTTCGAGGCGCCGAAGTCGTGCGGCATCTTCTCCTGGTAGAGGTTGCGCCACATGAACGGGCCCTCGTCGACCACCTCGGCCCAGCCGTGCAGCTTGGGGCGGTCGAGCAGATCGAACATGTGGCCGCCGACCAGCACCGGGTTCGTCGCGAACTGTCCGAACACGATCGAGCGCCGCAGCGACTCCGGCTCGAGCCGGACGTCGTCGTCGAGCAGCTGCACGAAGTCGCTCTCCGGGCGCTGCAGCGTCTCATGCATCGCCCGGGCGAAGCCGCCCGAGCCGCCGAGGTTGGGCTGACGGATGATCTGGAGCGTCTCGCCGAGCCGGGCGGCGACGTCGTCGAAGCCCTCCTGATCCGCGACGAGCTGCGTCCCCTGATCGACGAGGAAGATGCGGTCGACGAACTCGAGTGCGTCCGGCGACGCCGCCAGCGCTCGCAGGGTCTCGACGCAGTAGTCCGGCTTGTTGTAGGTCGTGATGCCCAGCGAGGCCTTGCCGGAGCGCGCCGGCTCCTGCTCTGTGGTCCACTCGGCGCCCTCGAGGACGGCGGGCTTCTCGTCGGCGACGATGTCGAACCAGATCCATCCGCCGTCGCTGTACTGGGTGAGGTCGAGATCGAAGGACGTCGTCGCCTCGCCGGTGACCTCGCGCGTGGCGACGCGCTGGCGGACGCCGGAGCCGTTCGAGCGGTAGACCAGGATCGTCGCCGGCCCCGTCGTGCGGACGGTGAGCTGAACCGCGCGCACGCTCGTCCAGTGCTGCCAGTAGGAGGCGGGGAACGCGTTGAAGTAGGTGCCGAGCGAGACGCGCCGCCCTGCGACGATGCGTGCCCGGTGGCGCCCGAGGATGTTCCCGAGGTGCGCTCTGCTGGACACCCGGACGGGCTCGTCCTCGATGACCGACCACGTCTCGGGGTCGGCGTAGAGGGGGAGGAGATCGGGGTCGCGATCTAGTGGGAAGACGACGTTCTGAAGGACGTGGGCCACTGGGGAGTTCTCCGATGTTGGTACCGCGGTCCGCTGCGACGGGGCAGCGCGGGATTCGACGAGCAGTGAGTAGCCTACCGTCCGTCGCCTGCGGATCTGCGGAGAGCAGGCCCCGGGGCGGCGTCGGGGCGACTGGCTAGACTGACCGCGATGAAGGTTTTGATCACCGGCGGAGCCGGCTACATCGGCTCGACCGTCGCGACCGCGTGCATCGAGGCGGGACTGCAGGTCGTCCTCCTCGACGACCTCTCCCGCGGACTCCGGGCCTTCGGCGAGGGCCGCGACCTCTACGTGGGCGACATCGCCGACGCATCGCTGCTCGACCGCCTGCTCGCCGATCACTCGGACATCGACGCCGTGGTGCATTGCGCGGCGCGCATCGTCGTGCCGGAATCGGTCGCCGATCCGCTCGGCTACTACGACACCAACGTGGGCAAGACGATCGTCCTGCTGCGACGGCTGCGCGACGCGGGCATCTCGCGGATCGTCTTCAGCTCGTCGGCGGCGGTCTACGCGGGCGAGAGCGGGGAAGGGGTGGACGAGAGCGGTGCTCTCGCCCCGGCGAGCCCGTACGCCGTGACGAAGGCCATGGTCGAGCGCATCCTCGAGGACGCCGCGACCGCCGGGGACTTCCGCGCGATCGCGCTGCGCTACTTCAACCCGATCGGCGCCGACCCCCAGCTGCGCACGGGGCAGCAGACGCCGACGCCGTCGCACGCGCTCGGCAAGATCATGCAGGCCCGCGCCACGGGTGAGCCCTTCCACCTGACGGGCACCGACTGGGCGACGCGAGACGGCTCCGGCCTGCGCGACTACATCCACGTCTGGGATCTCGCTCTCGCGCATGTCGCCGCGGTGCAGAGGTTCGACGAGGTGGCCACCGCGACCCGGCCGTACCGGGTGGTGAACCTCGGCACCGGCGACGGGGTGACGGTGCGCGAGCTGATCGCCGCCTTCGAGCGCGTGACCGGGGCGCCCCTCGCTGTCGTCGAGACCGATCGTCGGCCGGGGGATCAGGCGGGCGCCTTCGCGATCGTGGAACGCGCTGCCGACGAGCTCGGGTGGCGCGCCCAGCGGTCCGTCGACGACGGGGTGCGCGACGCGATCGCCTGGTCGGAGCGGCTCCGCGCCCTCCTCGGGGACGCGGACGGCGCCGGCTACTCCTGAGGCCGGAGGGTCGGGATCGCGCCGGTCTGGGCGGCGTCGATGTTCTCGCGCCAGGAGCGGGACTGACCGGCACGCAGCGCGCACAGCACGAGCAGGAACCACCCGGCGCCGACGAGCGTGAAGCTCTCGAACATCGAATCGACGGCGAGCGTGACGAGGGTGATCGGCGTCCACGCATAGACGACGGAGCGACGCACGCTCGCGACCAGCCAGGAGCGGATCAGCGCGACACCGCCCAGCAGCAGGAACAGCACCAGCCCTGCGGCGCCGAGCTGCAGCAGCACGTCGAAGAAGGCGTTCAGGGCGCTCTGGTGATGGTCGTCCAGCTGGAAGTTGATGTAGGTGAAGGGGTACTCCCCGCGGGCCCAGTCGCCGAACCACCCCCACCCCTGCACGGGCTTGAGGGCGACGAAGTCGAGGATCGTGTTCCAGAGCGACCCGCGGATCGAGAAGTCGGAGCCGGCGTCGAGCAGGGCGATGATCTGGTGACGCAGCGCGAACGCGATCGTGAGCGCGAGCGCGACGAGGACACCGAGGGCCCACTGCACCAGGTTGCGTCTGGCCGGCGAGGTGTGCCGCACGATGGTGAGCGCGACCGTCACGACCCCGACCGCGCCGGCGAGGACGAGCACGGTCGGCGAGGCCGAGAGGAACGCCAGCGACCCGGCGAGGGCGATGGACACCACGGCGAGCGGCGGGTCGACCGACTGCGTGCGCCATTCGATCACGAACGTGATCAGCGCGATCACGGCGACGAACCCGAGCATGTTCCGACTGCCGAACAGGCCCTGGACCGGCCCGCCGACGGCGAGGTTGCCTTGGATGCCGAGGAACGTGAACGGCAGATCGAGCAGGATGCCCGAGAGGATCTCGACGGCGAGCGAGGCCGCGAGCAGGCCGCGCAGGGTGTCGCCGATCGCGCGGACCGTCTGCAGGGTGTCGCGGATGTGCCCCACCGTGATGGCCAGGAACGCGAAGCCGAACAGCGACATCCAGCCGAACAGGGTGTCGGACTTGTCTGTCGACCACACCACGCTGACGAGCGCCCACGCGAGGAACGCGATGAGGGAGGACGGCGCGATCCGCAGCAGGGAGAGCTCCTCGCGGCGCACCCACAGGATCGCGGCCCCGACCAGGCACAGCACCGCGATGACGGTCGCGAGCGTGACGGCTGAGGTCATCCGCTCGATCGCGAAGGAGCCGAAGACCGCCGTGAGCGCGGCGATCGTGAACGCGCGGGCGAGCTCGACGGAGCCGAGGAGCCGGGCGAGCGTCCGCACCGGGGTCACGGCACCCGCCGTTGGCGTGCGCCCCGCTCGAAGACCAGATCGCGTTCGCCGACGCCCACCAGCGGCACGGACTTGAGCTTGAACGAAAGGAGCACCAGCAGCAGCCAGCCCCACAGCATGATGGGCGTGGACTCCGACAGTCCCTGCACGAGGAGGGTGACCGTGAACAGGCTCGGCAGCAGGGTCAGCGGAGAGTACGGGCGTGCGGCGTCGAGGTCCCAGCGCGGCCGGTCGACGGCGAAGAACCACGAGCGCCAGAGGAGGCTGCCGTACGCGACCGCCATCACGACGACCCCCAGGGCTCCGAGCTGCAGCAGGACGTCGAGCCACATGTTGTGCGCATGGAAGACGGTGATGCCGTGGTCGGTGATCCAGTGGTCGAACGCCGGGTCGGTGGGCACCCACGGGCTCGAGAAGCCGTTACCGATGATCGGGTGCTCGCCCGCCCGCTGAAGGACCTTGGCCCAGATCAGATCCGAGCGACCGGTGAGGTCGACGTCGCGTCCGAGCAGCGCGAGGAGCGGTCCCCGCAGCAGCCAGACCGCGGCGACGGCGAGCACGGTGCCGCCGATGGCGACCACATAGATGCGGGTCCGCGCCCCTGGGGTCCGCGCGTGCCGCATCAGCAGGGCGACCGCGAGGGTGACGACGACGGCCGCCGCGCACGCGAGCGCGGTGGCGGACGAGGTCCGGAACAGGAAGTACACGGCGAGGAGCATCCACAGTGCGAGCGTCGTGCGCCACCGTGCGCGCGCGGCGAACAGCACCCCGAAAGTGATGAGGGCGAACAGCGAGATCATCGCCAGCAGGTTCGCGTTTCCGACGATGCCCTGGATCCGTCCGCCGTCGAAGAGGTTGTCGCGCACCCAGTACCACTGCGGGTCGATCTTCCCGTCCGGCAGCGTCGCGAAGTTCGGCAGCAGGGGGCCGTGCAGCACGAGGGAGACCCAGAGCTCGATGGCCAGCGAGAGCCCGAGGATCCACTTGAACGCCGAAGAGAGGGCGCGCACGATCTCGTGCCAGGTCAGCACGTGCGCGATGAAGAGCCCGTTGACGGTGATCGCGGCGAGCAGGAACCACGTGATGAGCGTCGGTCCGCGCCACTGCGACCAGACGATGGAGAGCAGGGCGAGCGCGGTGTAGCCGAGCGCAGCCCAGGGGAGCCGCCGCCAGCGGAACGGCTGCGGCCGGTTGCGCGCCAGCATCGGGACGCCGATCGCGGCGGTCGCGAGGGTGAACACGACCAGGGTCAGCGCGGCGCCGGTCTGCCCGAGCAGGTTGTACACGGCCGAATGTGCGAAGGCGATCACCAGGACGAGGATCACGTACCCGCGCAGCAGCAGGTGCCCCGTCGACTCGCGCTCCGGCGCGGTGGGCGGAGCGGACACCGGATGCTTCGTGTACTGGGCCATCGCGTTCAGGCTACCGCGCCGCGCTCGGAGCGTCCCGGATCAGCGCAGCTCGGCTCTACGCTGGGGGCATGCTGCTGCGTCTCTCGAACACGCCCCGCGACTACGCCTGGGGATCGGACACCCTCCTCGCCGGACTGGAGGGCCGCACGCCGACGGGCGCGCCCGAGGCGGAGGTGTGGTTCGGGGACCATCCCGCCGACCCCTCCGACGTCGCGGAGGACGGAACGCTGGATCAGGTGACCGGCGGCAGCCTGCCGTATCTGCTCAAGCTGCTCGCGGCCGGCCGGCCTCTGTCGATCCAGGTGCACCCGACGATCGAGCAGGCCCGTGCCGGATGGGAGCGCGAGAGCGGACTCGCCATCGACGACCCGCAGCGGAACTACCGCGACGACAACCACAAGCCGGAGCTCCTCGTGGCCCTGAGCGAGCGCTTCGAGTCGCTGAGCGGGCTGCGTCCCGTCGCCGAGACGCTCGAACTGCTCGACGGCATCGACGACAACGCCGGTGTGACACGTCTGCGAGAGCGCCTGCGTGGTGACGGGGACGTGCTGCGCGAGGTGATCGGCTGGCTGCTCGGCGGACACGCGCAGCGCGAGGTCGACGACATCATCTCCGCCGTGAAGGTCGCGGCCGCGCGGCAGGAGCCGGGGGAGTGGGATGTCACGCTGCGGGCCATCGCCGGTGTCGCGGAGACCTACCCCGGTGATCCCGGCGTGGTCGTCGCTCTGCTGATGAACCACGTCGTGCTCGAACGGGGTGAAGGCGTCTTCCTGCGAGCCGGGCTGCTCCACGCCTACCTCTCCGGCCTGGGTGTGGAGATCATGGCGGCCAGCGACAACGTGCTCCGCGGCGGTCTCACGCCCAAGCGCATCGACGTCCCGGAACTGCTCGCGATCCTCGACACCGCTCCGGGCGCGGTGCCGGTGCTGCGGGGGACGGGCGACGGCGCCGTCACCTCGTACCCGGTCCCGGTGCCCGACTTCGCTCTCGACCGGATCGAGCTCACCGGTCAGCCGGTCGCGCTCCCCGTCTCCGGTCCGACGATGGTCCTCGCCACGTCCGGAGCGGTGACGGTCGCGGCGCTCTCGGGCGCACGGCTCTCCCTCGCGGTGGGCACGGCGGCGTTCGTCGGAGCCGATGAGGAGGGCATCACGCTGTCGGGTACCGGTGAGGCCTTCCTCGCCCGCCCCGGCGTCTGAGGGCCGTGCCGACGCGTCGCGACACGCCGACGCCGGCTCAAGAACCTTCAAGAGTCGCTTGAGGGTTTACGATCCGCGACTTGACCGGAGCGAATGACACGGGTGTAATTAGTTGAGCACGGCCCGCCAGGGGGGCGGTTTGAAGGGTTGGAGGTCGAGATGACGGGATACCGTTCCGATGTGCCGGAGAACTGGTACGTCGACCCGGTGAACCTCGGCGTCCCCGGGGTGCGGCGAGCCGACCCGGACGACGACAACGCCCTCGCCTGGCAGAGCGACGCGCTCTGCTCGCAGACCGACCCGGAGGCGTTCTTCCCCGAGAAGGGCGGCTCGACCCGTGACGCCAAGCGCATCTGCACCTCGTGCGACGTGCGCGGCGAGTGCCTCGAGTACGCGCTCAACAACGACGAGCGGTTCGGCATCTGGGGCGGGCTCTCCGAGCGCGAGCGCCGCAAGCTCAAGCGCCGCGCGAGCTGACCGTCGTCACCCTCCCGCGTGGGAGCCGATGGCTTCGCGGGCGCGCCGCGTCCGCTGACCCGAGCCGGAGTATCGCGCGCATAGGCTGACGACGTCATGCCAGCCCGAGTTCACGCCATCATCGTCGCGCGCCACGGATCCTCCTCCCGAGCGCAGCTCCTCCGCACTCTCGAAGCTCTGCGAGATCAGACGGCGCCCCCGGCCGCGATCACGCTCGTGGTCTGCGGCGACGCCTCCTCGGCACGCGAGAGCGAAGCCGTCGCGAGCACCGTGGAGGGCATCATCGAGGCGCGGTCGACCACGACGTTCGCCGAGGCGGTCGAACTCGCCCGTCCGCGCGTGCTCGAGGGCTCCGCGATCTGGCTGCTGGCGCAGGACACCGCCCCGCATCCGCGGGCGCTGGAACGTCTCAGGGGGACGCTGGAGCGCTCTCCCTCTGCGGCGATCGTCGCCCCCAAGCTCGTCGCGACGGACAACGACCGCGAGATCGTCTCGCTCGGCGTCAGCATGACGGCGCTGGGACGGTCGGTCGAACTGGCTGCCGGGGAGCTCGACCAGGGCCAGCACGATCGCATGGACGATGCCCTCGGCGCCGACGTGCGAGGCATGCTCATCCGCGGCGAGGTCCGTGACGCGCTGCGCATCGATCCGGCGCTCGCCGGTGCAGACGAGGGACTCGACCTCGGCGTGCGCGCGCGCCTCGGGGGCGGCAGGGTCGTCCTGGCGCCGAGCGCGCGGGTCTCCGCAGCGCCCGGGGGGCCGGCGGCGCTGCCGTCCGGCAGGACGCGCCGCGCCTACGTCACACGCCTCGCGCAGCTGCATCGCCGCCTGGCATATGCGCCGGCCGCCGCCGTGCCGCTGCACTGGCTCAGTCTGCTTCCGCTCGCGCTGTGGCGCTCGCTGACGCATCTCGTCGGCAAGCGCCCGGAGTCCGTGCTGCCCGAGTGGTGGGCCGCTCTGACCGCGATGGTGCGCGTCGGTGCCGTCGCTCGTTCCCGGTCGCGCATCCGCGCTTTCCGCACCTCGACATGGGCCAGCATCGCGCCGTTGCGGGTCACCTCCTCCGACCTGCGACGGCGGCTGGACGACGGGCACGGCAGTGAAGGCGGTGCCGTCAGCGAGCTGCGCTTCTTCTCCGGCGGTGGCGCCTGGGCCGTGCTGGCGGCGTTGGTCGTCAGCATCGCCTCGTTCACCACCCTGATCGCCTGGCCGGCGGTCGGCGGAGGCGGACTGCTCCCGCTCCGGCAGACCGTGTCGGCGCTCTGGGCGGACGCCGCTTGGGGTCTGCGGGGCATCGGCGTCGATGTCGTCGGTCCGGCCGATCCGTTCGCCGCGGTGGTGGCGGTCGTCGGAACGCTGTGGCCGGGGGCGCCCTCGTTCGCGATGGTGCTCCTGTGGATCCTCGCCCTGCCCCTCGCCGTCCTTGGGGGGTGGTTCGCTGCCACGCGCGTGACCGACCGGGCGGGACTGCGGATCTTCGCCGGCGTCGCGTGGGCGCTCGCGCCGACCTTCCTCACGGCGCTCGTGGAGGGGCGGCCTGCCGCGGTCCTGGTGCACCTGCTGCTGCCCTGGCTCTTCCACAGCGCCGTCGTCGCGCACCGCTCCTGGGGAGCTGCCGGAAGCGCGTCCCTGCTGCTCGCCGCCGTGATCGCCTGCGCCCCGTCGCTGGCACCCGCGCTCGCGCTGCTGTGGGTCGTCGCCCTCGGCATCGTGCTGGGCACGGCGCAGTTCCGTGGGGCGGGGCGGCTGCTCTGGCTGCCCGTGCCGACCGTGGCGATGTTCGCCCCTCTCGTGCTCTGGCAGCTCGCGAACGGCACGCCCCTGGGAATCCTGGCCGATCCCGGATCGATCTGGGCGGGACCGCAGGCGGCAGCCGATGCGGCGGGTCGTCTGGCCCTCGCCACCGGATTCCCGACCACGGGTCTCGCCGAATGGACGGCGCTCGTCCCCGCCTCGATCGCGGTGTGGGCGCCGGTGCTGTGCGCGCCGCTCGCGCTCCTGGCGCTCGGGGCCGCCGTCGCCCCGCGCTGGCGGGCCGGCATCACCCTGCTCGTCGTCGCCCTCGCGGGGCTCGCGACGGCCTTCCTGGCCGTCGGCGTCACCGTCAGCTTCGTCCAGGGCGCTCCCGTCGCGATCTGGCCGGGTGCGGGACTCAGCCTGGCCTGGGTCGGGGTGCTGGGAGCGGCTCTCGTCACGCTCGACACCGCGCTCACGCTGCCGCGGCTGCGCGTGATCGCCGCGGTCTCCGCCGGCGTCGCGCTGGCGGTCTGCGCCGTGCCCGCGCTCACCGCCTTCCACGCCGGTCGCACTGTCCTCACCAACGGCCCGGAGTCCACCCTGCCGGCCTACGTCGCGGCGCAGGCCGCGGGCGACGCGTCGGTCGCCACCCTCGTGCTGACGCCGCAGAATGACGGCGGCCTCGCAGCCGAGGTCGTCTGGGGGGCCAGCGAGACGCTCGGATCGCAGACGACCATGCTGTCGACCGCCGTCGAGCCGCAGGGCGAGGACGTCTCGACCCTCGCGGTCGACCTCATCTCCGCCCGCGACTTCGACGCACCGGGCGAGCTGGCGGCGAAGGGGATCAGCTACGTCCTCCTGTCCGCGGTCGCCGGCGGGGAGGGCGATCGTGCGCGGACGCTGCGCACCACCGCCATCGCGTCGATCGATCAGCGCCCGGGGCTCGTGCACGCCGGTTCGACCGATCGCGGTGTCCTCTGGCGGCTGGAGGCCGACGCCGCGGCCGCTCCGGAGCTCACCTCCGCACAGGAGGGGACCGCCCGGCTGGTCGTCACCCTGCAGCTGCTGGCCGTGCTCGCCGCCCTTCTCCTCGCGATCCCCACCCGCGCCTCCCGTCGCGCGGCGCGCGCCCAGTCCCGCATCGTCGGCCGTGCTCCCGAAGAGCCCCTCGTCCTTCCGCGCCACGCCGAGGACAGAGACGACCCGGAGGACCAGCCGATCGGAGCGATCGAGGAGCCGCAGGACGCTCCGGCGCTGGAAGACGAGGCGTTGGCGCCGATCGCCGAACCCGTCCCTGACGTCGACGAGGCGTCCGGCGCAGACGGCGAGGCGGAACCCGACGATGCCGATCGGCCGGCGCCGACAGGCAAGGAGGAGGACCGATGACGGGGACACGTGCATTCCGGGTCGCCGCGACCGGCGCGAGGCTCGTCACCGGTGTGGTCGTGGCGGCGGCGTGCGTCGTCGGCGTCGCGACCGCGATCCATGCTCCCTGGCCGACCGTCCGGCACGAGCCGGCACAGGTCGACGTCACACCGCTTCCCGGCGACAGCGTGCTCGTGTGCAACGGAGATCTCCGCGCCCTCGGCCGGGATGCCGCCGCGCCGTTGGAGATGCGCGCGGCGGGGACGCCGTCGCTCACCGCCGGAGGCACCTCAGGGCCGCCCGCGGCGATGCAGCTCGCGGCTCCGGATCTGGGACAGGACTCCGGCCCGCAGGTGCTGACCGGAGCGGTCGAGGAGCGCTCGGCCCCGCTGATCGCCGGCGCCGAGTCCATCGCCGTCGCCGCGGACGACCTCGCCGGGTATGCCGCCCTTCCCTGCGGCGTGCCGCGGCTGGACTCCTGGCTCGTCGGAGGAAGCGTCGCCACCGGCGCCCAGGACATCGTGACCCTCACGAACGCCGCCGAAGTACCGGCGACCGTCACGCTGACGATCTACGGCGCCACCCGGAGCACGACGACGACGGTGGTCCCCGCTCGCACCCAGATCGGCCTTCCGCTCAGTGCGGTCGCGGCGGGAGAGGAGGCGCCGGTCGTCAAGGTGGCCGCGGTGGGCGCCCCGGTGCGGGCCGTCCTCCAGTCCTCGCTCGTGCGGGTGCTCGACCCGGCGGGCGTCGACCTGCAGGATGCGGTCGCCGGCGCGCAGCAGAACCTCGTGTTCACCGGCGTGCAGGCCTTCGCCGCGGACGGAGACGACGCGGAGATGACCGTGCTGCGCCTGCTCTCGCCGGGCGCAGGCACCACGGCGACCGTCCGCGTCCAGCGCGAGGGGTCGAGCTCGACCGTGGACGAGTTCACCGTTCCGCTCGATGCCGACGTGCCGGCTCAGGTCTCCCTCAGCGGCCTCGAGCCCGGGCGCTACACCGTGGAGGTCGACGCCGAAGCTCCGGTGGTGGCCGCGATCCGCGAGCAGGACGGGTTCGGCCTCGATTCCGACTTCGCCTGGGCGACCCCGGCGCCGGAGATCCAGGACGAGGTCGTGTTCGCGGTGCCCTCGGGTCCCGCCCCGCGCCTGCAGATCGCGAACACCTCGGACCAGGACGCGACCGTGACGCTCGAACCGCTCGACGGGGGCGAACCCCAGGAGGTGAGCATCGCCGCCGGCGAGACCCGAGGGGTGGAGGTCGAGGCGCGCACCACCTACCGCATGCGGACGACCGGCGCGGTGCACGCCGCTGTGACGCTCACCGCTCCCGGACGCCTGGCTGTGCTTCCGGTGCAGGCGAGCCCGGGCGTCGAACGGTCCATCACGGTCTACCCGTGAGCTGACGCGCACGCGCGGCGCGAGGAGTCAGTGATCGTGCCCGAGGTCCCAGGGCTCGCGACCGACGTACTCCGCGGCTGCGCGGAAGACGGCGCTCTCGATCGCCATGCGGCGGTGTGCGGCGTCGTCGTGCCCGGGGGGAAGGAGCCGCTCGATGGGGAGCCGGAACAGCACGATGCGCCGATTCTCGCGGTCGAGATACCACCGAGGCACTTCCTCCGTCGCGTCGAAACCGGGGATCGCGCCGATCTCGAAGCGGACCTCCTGCAGCTCGGGCCACGTTCCGCGCAGGAACTCCACCGCGGTGCCGACGGTGAGGTCGAATCGGTCGATGCGGCCGTCGAGCGGAGCGAGCGGCGGACGCACGACCTCGCTGCGGCCGAGCCTCCCGTGGCGACCGTGCCGCGCGCCGCGCCGTGGTGCGGCGGAGGCATGGGTGGCACGACGACGGGGCATGACGAAAGTCTAGGCCGTACCGCGTCGCGCGGCGCGGCATGCCCGGCTCCGGCGCGCGCCGGCCGTACGCTGACGGAGATGGACGAACGACTGTGCTCGAAGGTCGGCTGCGCGCGAGAGGCCGTGGCGACGCTCACGTACGACTACGGGGATCAGATGGCGGCCCTCGGCTCGCTCGGCGCTGCGAACGACCCGCAGGCGCACGACCTGTGCTCCCCGCATGCGGATCGGCTCTCCGTGCCCGCCGGGTGGCTCGTGGTGAGGCACGAGGCTCTCCGCGCCTGAGCGCGTCCGTTCGACACGCGGTCGCCGGGCCCGAGGTCGAATCGAAGTCTGGATACGCTGACCGCAGGCGTGCCAGGGCGGCGCGGCCGGAAAGGCACTCGTGATCGTCTGGCGTCGCTGGATCTTCCCCCTGCTGCTCGTCCTCCTGATCGGGGCGTGCGCGGCCGCGCTCGTCAAGATCGCCTTCTTCCCCGACCGGGCGGAGAGCGTGGTCAGTCCCGAGGCCGCGATCACCGACCCCGTGGTCGCGGTGGAGCGCGGATCGGTCGTGAACGCCCTCAGCCTGAGCGGCAACGTCGCCCGAGACGAGGCGTATCCGGTGCGGAGCGAGATCAACGGAACCGTCATCGCGGTGCACATCGGCGACGGTGCCGCCGTGGCCGCGGGACAGAAGCTCTTCACGGTCCGCCAGGACGACCCGCGCAAGGACATCGACGTGCTCGCGCCGGAGGCCGGCGACGTCTCGGAGCTGGCCGTCGTGAAGGGGCAGACGACGACCGTCGGCACCGAGACCTACAAACTCACACCGGCGCGCTACCACCTGCTCGCCACGGTGGAGCCGGTGCAGCTGTATCGGCTCGTGAACGCGCCGACCGAGGCGACGGTCACGATCACCGGCGGTCCCGCACCGTTCGCGTGCACCGGCGTGGGCGTGCAGGTGACGCCCGAGGGAACGGCGAACGTCCGGTGCGCCATCCCGGGAGATCAGACCGTGTTCGCCGGACTCCCCGCCACCATGGATCTCGCCCTCGGCCAGGTCGACGACGCACTCGTGGTCCCCGTGACCGCGGTCAAGGGTGGTTCGGGGACGGGCAGCGTCTGGATCGACGCCGCCGACGGGTCGGAGCCCGAGGAGCGCGCCGTGAAGCTCGGCGTCAACGACGGCGTGATGGTCGAGGTCACGGAGGGCCTCGCGGAGGGCGACAGCATCCGCGAGTTCGTGCCCGGTTTCGTCGCACCCGTCGAGGAGATCTGCTACGAGGTCTCGCCGGGCGTGGAGCAGTGCGACAGCGGGATGAGCTGGTGAGTCTCGTCGCGCTCGACGACGTGTCCAAGAGCGTGCTCCTGGCGGATGACTCGAGACTCGAGATCCTCCGCGGCGTCAGCCTGGAGGTCGGCGCCGGGGATCACGTGTCCATCGTCGGCCGCTCGGGGTCGGGGAAGTCCACCCTGCTCAACATCCTCGGGATGCTGGATGCGCCGACCTCCGGCTCGGTCTCCTTCGAGGGGCGCGAGGTGCGCCGCATGCGATCCGGCCGTCTCGACCGCCTGCGCGGAGACAACGTCGGCTTCGTCTTCCAGCAGTTCAACCTCCTCGCCGGGAGGACGGCCATCGACAACGTGATGATGCCGCTCGGTCATGCGCGGGGCCGGATGTTCTGGAACCGTCGTCGCATCGCCGCCGACATGCTGGAACGGGTCGGGCTCGGACACCGCGTCGACCAGATCGCGGATAAGCTCTCCGGCGGCGAGCAGCAGCGCGTGGCCATCGCCAGGGCTCTCGTGCGCCGCCCGGTGCTGATCCTCGCCGACGAGCCCACGGGCGCCCTCGACATCGACACCGGGGCGTCGGTCATGTCGCTCCTCGACGAGGTCGCCACCGAGACCGATGCCGCGCTGGTCACGATCACGCACGACCTCCACGTCGCCGCGCGCGCCCGTCGCCACTACCGCCTCGACGCCGGACGCCTGGAGACGGCCGATCTGAGTCGAGCCTTCGAAGCGTCGACGCTCGCGGCATCCGTGCCGTCGACGCCGCCGAGGGCTGACGCATGACGGGCTTCCTCGGCGCGCTCGCCGATGCATGGGCCGAGATCCGCGTGCACAAGCTCCGCGTGCTGCTCAGTCTGATCGGCATCGCCGTCTCGGTCGGCGCGCTCACTGCCGTCGTGGCGATCTCGGAGTACCAGAGGCAGTTCCAGACCGAGCAGTCGGACCGCTTCGGCGGCCGAGCCGCGACGGTGGTGGTCTCGGTCACGCGCGACGACGGATCTCCCGTGGACACCGACGGCTTCGATGAGCGATTCAGTCGGGTGTCCGAGCGCTTCGGGTTCAGTCACACGGCGCGCATCGCGCAGGGCGTGATGCTCGATGTTCAGCTCCCGGACGGCATCACGCAGGTGGCCGCACGGGTGATGGATCCGGCGTTCTCACAGATCCACCGCGAACGCCTCCTCGACGGACGCTGGTTCCTGGACTCCGACGCCGAAGCCCTGGCGCCGGCGGTCGTCATCAGCGAAGCGCTGTGGGATCGCCTCGGGCGCGTGCCGCTCACGCAGCACCCGACGCTGACGCTCAGCGGCGCGGCCGGGGGACGTACCAGGTGATCGGGATCACGCCGCGCCAGGGGATGGGCGATGAGGAACTGCATGTCGACCTGCTGTACGACTCCTACCGCGCCCGCGTTGATGCGCTCCCGGCCGACGCCTGGACGCAGTACGAGATCTGGATGGGGCAGGATCAGGTGGATCGGATCGCCCCCGTGCTCGCCATGGATCTGCGGGCCGGGCTCCCCGCCGGTCAGACCGTCTCGGTGAGCAGATCGGACTGGGCGGCGCAACCGGGCACCCTGGACGCGCAGGCCACCTTCGAGATGATCACCGGCGGCATCGCCGCGCTCATCCTCGCCCTCGGCGCGCTCAGCCTGATCAACATCCAGCTCGTGGCCATGCGTCAGCGGGTGCGCGAGATCGGCGTGCGCCGCGCGTTCGGGGCCAGTTCCGGACGCGTGTTCTTCTCCGTCTTCCTGGAGAGCCTCGTCGCGACGACGGTCGCCGGCGTGATCGGGATCGCGATCGTGGTCGCGATCCTGCGGTCGGACTGGATCGTCACCTCGCTGTTCTCCGGCATCCAGGACGTCCCGCCGTTCCCGATGCGGGCCGCGATGATCGGACTCCTCGCCTCGGTCGTCGTGGGGGCGGTGTCCGGCTTCATCCCCGCGCTCGTCGCTCTGCGGGTGAAGGTCATCGACGCGATCCGCTTCTGACATGCCAGGATGCGATTCTGACGGGATGGAAGAATGTGAGGATGTCTGAGCTCGAGTACCGTGTCGCCGACCTGTCGCTCGCCGGAGCCGGCCGTCATCAGCTCCGACTGGCGGAGAACGAGATGCCGGGGCTCATGGCGCTGCGGGAGGAGTACGGTGCCGCTCAGCCGCTGAAGGGCGCGCGGATCGCCGGCTCGCTGCACATGACCGTGCAGACCGCCGTCCTCATCGAGACGCTCGTCGCGCTCGGCGCCGAGGTGCGATGGGCGAGCTGCAACATCTTCTCGACGCAGGACGAGGCGGCGGCGGCCGTCGTGGTGGGTCCCGAGGGCACCGTCGATGCGCCGGCGGGTGCTCCGGTCTTCGCCTGGAAGGGGGAGACGCTCGAGGAGTACTGGGCGTGCACCGCGCGCATCTTCGACTGGTCGTCGTCCGGGTTCGACGGGCCCAACCTGATCCTGGACGACGGGGGCGATGCGACCCTCCTCGTGCACAAGGGCGTCGAGTTCGAGAAGGCCGGTGCGGTGCCCGCCGCGACAGACGCCGATGCCCACGAGTTCACGGTCATCCTCGACCTTCTGCGTGCTTCGCTCGCCGCCTCTCCCGACCGCTGGACGAAGCTCGCCGCCGGTCTCATCGGTGTGACCGAGGAGACCACGACCGGCGTGCACCGACTGTACGAGCTCGCCGCTTCCGGAGACCTGCTCTTCCCCGCCATCAACGTCAACGACTCGGTGACCAAGAGCAAGTTCGACAACAGATACGGCATCCGGCACTCCCTCCCGGACGGACTCAACCGGGCGACCGATGTGCTCATCGGCGGCAAGGTCGCCTTCGTCTGCGGCTACGGCGATGTCGGCAAGGGGGCGGCGGAGGCGCTGCGGGGCCAGGGCGCGCGCGTGATCGTGAGCGAGGTCGACCCCATCTGCGCTCTGCAGGCCGCCATGGACGGCTTCCAGGTGGCGCGACTGATCGACGTGGCCGGCGAGGTCGACATCGTCATCACGGGCACGGGGAACCGCGACGTCGTGACGGTCGAGCACCTGCAGGCGCTCAAGCACCTCGCGATCGTCGCCAACGTCGGACACTTCGACAACGAGATCGACATGGCAGGCCTCGAGGCGCTCGCCGGGGTGGAGAAGATCGAGATCAAGCCGCAGGTGCACGAATGGCGGATGCCGAGCGGACGCAGCGTGCTGGTCCTCAGCGAGGGGCGACTGATGAACCTCGGCAACGCCACGGGGCACCCCTCCTTCGTGATGAGCGCCTCCTTCACCAATCAGGTGCTGGCGCAGCTGGAGCTGTACACGAACATCGCCGCCTACCCGACGGGCGTCTCCGTGCTGCCCAAGGCGCTCGACGAGAAGGTGGCGCGACTCCACCTGGACGCGCTGGGCGCGCGGCTGACCGCTCTCACGCCGGAGCAGGCGGCATACATCGGCGTGCCCGTCGAGGGTCCGTACAAGCTCGAGCACTACCGCTACTGAGCACGTCTGAGCACGTCTGAGCACGTCGGAGCGCGTCGGCGTCGGTCAGACCCCGACGCGTCGGCCGGTGAGCCGCTCGGCCCTGCGGTCCGCGTTCTGCAGAGCGCGGCGCTCGCGTTCCCTGCGGAGCACCGTGATGCCGACGAGCGCGTGCTCCGGGGGAGCGGGCGGCATCGGCGAGACGAACGGAGCCGCTTCCGCCAGCAGCTCCGCCGCGACGCGCGCCCGAGCGACCGGGACCATCCGCGGCGCGCTCTGCAGGAACTGCGAGATGCGACGCGCCAGACGGTCGGGAAGCCGGGCGACGTCCGCCACCTGTGCCCAGCCCGCCAGAGCCGGCGGCAGCACGGGGGCATGGGTGGTGAGGGCCGGGGTGCGCACGCGCTGACTGTAGGTTCCCGCCACCAGGTCGCCCAGGCGCTGCGACCGGGCGGTGAACGCGCCGGTGAGCACCGCGATGCCTCCGAAGGTCATGTAGATCTCGAGCACCCCCAGCAGGGCGCGGATGAAGGCGTGGCGGAATCCTGCGGCGCCGCCGTCGACGCGCACGATCCGTCCGCCGACCGCGAGCTTGCCGAGGCTGCGCCCCTTCAGCGCGACCTCCATCGTGAGGGGGAGGACGACGAAGCTCACCACGAACGCGGAGACGACGGCGATGCGGTCGGTCGCCGCGTCGAGCACGCCGGCGTCGAGCAGCCAGATGCGCAGGAAGATCCACAGGACGAAGACGGCGTAGCCGAGGAGCATGTCGATGATGGCGCCGAGCGCCCGCAGCAGGAAGCCGACCGGCTGCACGTCGATCGCCACGGCCTCGCCGGAGAGCACCTCGTCGGAGACGTCGATCTGGGCGGACATGAGTACAGTAAATCAGGTGGACGCCGATGCGCTGACCGATGCACGCCGCGCCGAGTGGGAGCGGCTCGACGAGCTCAGCCGTGCCCGTCTGGACGGTGCGGGAGTGGATGAGCTGATCGTCCGCTATCGCGCGGCGTCGGCCGACCTCGCCGAGCTCAAGACGTCGATAGGCGACTCCCCGCAGGGTGCGTATCTGTCGACGATCCTGGTGCGGGCACGGCTGCGTCTCACCGGCGCATCCGACAGCATCCTGACCCAGACCGCGCGCTTCTTCCGTCTGCAGCTGCCCGCCGCCCTGTACCGGCTGCGGTGGACGACCCTGGTCATCGCGGTGGCCTTCATCGCGGTGGCCGTGGGCACCGCCGCCTGGATCTCGAGCGACCCCGCCCTCGTCGCGACGCTCGGCGCCCCGGATGCCCTGAAGCAGTATGCGGACGAGAGCTTCACGGGGTACTACACCGAGAATCCGGCCGCGGTGTTCATGGGCATGGTCTGGACCAACAACGCCTGGATCGCGATGCAGTGCGTTCTCTTCGGCGTCACCGGCATCTGGCCGGTGTACATGCTGGTGCAGAACGCCATGGGGCTCGGCACGTCGGGCGCGGTGATGGCGGCACACGAGCATGCCGACCTCATGGTGCTGTACATCCTCCCGCACGGCATGCTCGAGATGACCTGCATCTTCGTGGCGGCCGCAGCCGGACTGCATGTGTTCTGGGCGTGGGTCGCGCCGGGGCGACGCACGCGCGGCGAAGCGCTCGCCGAGCAGGGCCGCGCCCTCGCGACCGTGGCGCTCGGGCTGGTCTTCGCCCTCTTCCTCGCCGGGCTGGTCGAGGGGTTCGTCACCGGATGGGCGCTGCCCTGGCCGCTGAAGATCGGCATCGGCGCGGCGGCGCTCGCGGTGTTCCTGATCTACATGCTCGTGGTCGGAGGGCGGGCGCACCGCTCGGGTGAGACGGGGGACCTCGTCGAATACGAGGCGGGCACTCCTCGCCTCGTCGCCGGCTGATCCCGTCCGCTCGGGGATCAGAGCCGGCCGGCCGCCTTCAGCTCCAGGTAGCGATCGGCGATCCGCGGCGGCAGAGCATCAGGGTCGGCGGCGATCGCCTCGCCCCCGGCGCGACGGATCGCGTCCGCGACGTCCTCGGCGTCGCGCAGGGTGCGCTCGGCCGCGGCGGCGAGGTAGACCTCTTCCCGGGAGCCGCGTCGACGCGCCAGCTCGGCGATGCCGTCGTCGGTGACGGAGCCGACGAGCACGGTGGTCGCCCGTGTCGCGTTCGGGAACGCTCCGAGGAATCCGCGGGCGGACTCGGCCGCGTCCTGCGCGGTCAGCGCGACGATCAGGGACGGGCGCGTGGTGAGCGTGCGCACGGCGGCGAACGCCCCGTGCCAGTCGGTGTCCACCAGGCGGGCGTGGATGGGGGCCATCGCGTCCGTCATCGCCGGCAGGAGCGCCGTGCCCTCCACGCCGGACACCCGCGCCCGCACGACGCGGTCGTACATCAGCAGGTGGACGTGGTCTCCGGCACGCGAGGCCAGCGCGGCGAGCAGCAGGGAGGCCTCGAGAGCGGCATCGAGCCGCGTGCCGTCTCCCACGCGGGCGGCGGCCGTGCGTCCGGTGTCGAGGATGATGACGACGTGGCGGTCGCGCTCCGGGCGCCACGTCCGCAGCATCGTGGTGCCGGCGCGGGCCGTGGCACGCCAGTCGATCGAGCGCACGTCGTCGCCCCGCACGTACTCGCGCAGCGAGTCGAACTCGGTGCCCTGGCCGCGCACCTGGATGCTCGTGTTGCCGTCGAGCTCGCGCAGCCGGGCGAGGCGGGACGGCAGGTGCTTGCGCGAGGCGAAGGCCGGCAGCACCGTGATCGCGCCGCGGACCGCATGCCGTGCCTGTCGGCCGGCGAGCCCGAGCGGGCCTCGGGAGCGGACCATCACGAACTCGCTCACGAGTTCTCCGCGCCGCCGCGGCAGGAGCGGAATCGCGACGCGTCGCCGCTCTCCCGCGGGGATGCTCAGCCGCTGCCGTTCCTCGGGGGCGCCCGCGGTCGGCTGCCAGGCGTCGCGGATCACCGCGTGCAGCGGCCGGGACCCGTGGTTGTGGACGGCCACGCTGACCGGGACGGGCTCGCCGAGACGCACGCGCCGGGGCAGGCGGCGGGTCACGATCACGGACCGGGGACTTGCGGCGAGGAGCACGTCGAGACCGACCAGCAGCGCGCACAGCGCGAGCCAGGCGCCCAGGACCGCGTACGCCGGAGAGCCCGCGAGCCCGGCGAGGACGAGTGGGACGACACCGACGGCGATGGCGACGGCGAGGCGGCCGGTGACGAACACCTAGATCGGAACCCTGGTCTGCTGCACGACCGAGGTGAGCACCGCATCGGCAGAGACACCCTCCATCTGGGCATCCGGTCGCAGCTGCAGGCGGTGGCGCCACACCGGCACCAGCATGGTCTGCACATGGTCGGGCGTCACTGCGGAGGAGGCGTTGAGCCACGCCCAGGCCTTGGCCGCCGCGAGCAGTCCGGTCGACGCGCGCGGGCTCGCGCCGAGCTCGACCGACGGTGACTGCCTGGTCGCGCGCGCGAGGTCGACGACGTACCCGAGGACGTCGTCGGTGACCTCGACGGCCGCCGCGGACTGCTGGGCCGCGCGGATCTCCTCGGCGGACACGACGGCCTCGACGCCCGTCAGCTCGCGCGGCGAGAAGCCCTCGGCATGCCGTCGGAGCACCGAGACCTCGGCGTCGCGCTCCGGCAGGCCGACGACCAGCTTCATCAGGAACCGGTCGAGCTGAGCCTCGGGCAGGGAATAGGTGCCCTCGTGCTCGATCGGGTTCTGCGTCGCCGCGACCAGGAACGGGTCGGGCAGAGCACGGCTGACACCGTCCGCCGAGACCTGACGCTCCTCCATCGCCTCGAGCAGGGCGGCCTGCGTCTTCGGCGGAGTCCGGTTGATCTCGTCCGCGAGGAGGATGTGGGTGAAGACCGGGCCGGCGCGGAAGTCGAACTCTCCGGTGCGCGCGTCGTACACGAGCGAGCCCGTCACATCGCCCGGCATCAGGTCGGGGGTGAACTGCACGCGCTTGGTGTCGAGTCCGAGCGCGCGGGCGAAGGATCGCACGACGAGGGTCTTCGCGACCCCCGGCACCCCCTCGAGGAGGACGTGTCCGCGGGCGAGCAGAGCGACCAGCAGACCGGTGACGGTGCCGGCCTGGCCGACGACGGCCTTGTCGACCTCGGTGCGGACTCGGTGCATGGCCTGTCGGAGCGCGGCGTCGTCCGCGGTCTGATTCTCAACGGTCACGGGGTTCCCTCGGCTTGTCTCGGATGGATGGGAGTGTGCGTGGTCGGTCACGGGGTGTCCTTCGCGCTGCGGATGCTGTCGTCAACGGCGTCCTCCAGCGCTTCGAGCCGACGGGCGAGCTCGATCAGAGCGGCGTCGTCGTGGGGGAGCGGCCCGGACAGCTGCTCCTGCAGCGTGCCGCGAGGGACCCGGAGCCGATCCGCGGCCGCATCGGCGACGTCGTCCGCTCCGGCGTGGACGGCGAGGCCGAGGCGGCGGGCGAGTCGTCGCCGTGCGCCGTCGCGCAGCGCCTCTCCGGCATGCTGCGCGTCCGCGGCCTTCGCGGTGAGGCGCGCCCTGCCGTGCATGGTCTCGGAGGCGCGGACCGTGACCGGCAGCGTCTCGGCGACCAGGGGTCCGAAGCGCTGGCCCCGCCAGATCGCCGCGGCGATCCCGGCTGCGATCAGCAGGAGGATGGCCGGCGTGACCCAGGGTGGCGTGAGACTGCCCAGAGTGTCGACCGTTTCGCCTTCGATGTCCGAGTCGGCGAAGTTCGGGACGTACCAGACCACGCGGTCGGTCTGCGCGAGCAGAGCGAGAGCCAAGGCGGCGTTTCCGTCCTCGGCGAGGCCCTCGTTGTCGAACAGCCGGGTGCCCTCGACGACCGCCTGGCGGGGCCGCGATCGCGCGTCCACGAGGACCGCGGCGCCCTCGTCGTTCCGGAAGCACGCCTGGACGCCGTCGGCGGGGGAGAAGAGCCGGTCGGCGCGGATCGAGCCGACCTCGGCGAACTCGGGAAGGTCGCATCCGGGAGTGACCTCGGACAGCGCGCCGGTCGCGTTCTCGCCGATCTTCAGGGTGTTCAGCAGGTGCGTCCCGGCGGAGAGGAAGACGACGCGTTCCGCCGGCTCCATCAGCGTCTCCAGGGCTTCGTCGGTCAGCGTGTACGGGTTCGTCATCACGAGCGTCGCGTCCTGATCGATCGCGGCACGCGCCTCCGCACGAGATCGGTACACGGAGACGTCCACGCCCTGTTCGCGCAGGATCTCGGCGAGAGCGAGCGCTCCGCCTTCGCCTGCACCTTCCGGGTCGAGCGCACCCTGTGCCGCCGGTCCGGTGGCGGCGACGCGGAGCGCGGCGAAGGACACCAGCAGCACGAGGGCGACGACGATGCTCCATCCCGCGATGGTCCTGCCCCGGCGCGGTCGGGGATCTGCGGTGGACGGCGGCGCGGTCCCCTCGCGGACGGCCGTCATGCTGCCACCGCCTCGGTGCGACGGGCGCGAAGCCGTTCGTCGGTCGCCGCGAGCTCTCCGTAGCTTGCCGCCGTCGCGCGGTGGCCGAGGTAGCGGACGTCGTCGAAGGCGACGGCGGCGCGGCGCAGGGCGTCCGACTCGTCGGCGAACACCGCGCTCGCCTCACGCGCGATGGCCTGCGCGGTGGCGCCGGGGGCCGGATCGATCAGGTCGCGCTCCAGCAGTCCGCGCGCCAGCGCCCGGTAGCGGAGGACGGTCGCCGCATCCCAGTCGCCCTCCCTGGCGCTGCGTTCGGCGTCGGACCGCAGCTGCGCGGCGGTGCGGTCGTCGCTCGCTCCGAGCAGATCGAGGCGTCCGCGGCGAACGGCACGCGAACGGCGCGGGCGTCCCCAGATGAGGAGTGCCGCGACCAGAGCAGCAGCGATGATGACGATGACGATGATGAGCGCGGACGGGCCGACGCCCGCCCCGTTCTCCGAGCTGAACAGGTCGGCGAGAAAGCGCCCGACGTCGCGGGCGAGCAGGTCGAACCACGTCGGCTTGGCATCCGCGTAGCGCGGGTTGGACAGTTCCTCTTCCGCCCAGCGTCTGGCGTCATCCCCATCCGGGACGAACACGTCGTCGATGCGTCGGATCATGTCGTCGCGTCGCTGCCGGGCGCCGTCCACTCGTTCCCGGTCGGGGCGGAGCGCGGCTCGGGGTCACGCGGGGGCGGAGGGGGAGGGAACGCGGCATCCGCGGCGGGCCGCGGCGCCGGGGCCTGCGGTGCTGCAGCGAGGTACGGCGCGGGAGGGTATGTCTGGCCGGGGTACGTCTGGCCGGGGTACGGTGCCGGCGGGGCGGGATAGCCCGGGGCTCCGGTCGGCGCATACAGGCCGGCCTGCGTCATCAGCACGTGTTCGGGAACCTGCCGCGGCGGGGGTGCGGAGGTGACGGCACGCGAGGGGTCGACGGCGAACGGATCGCCCAGCTGCTCGTCGGTCCAGCCGAGCTCTCGACGCTCGACGTGGCTGAGCAGGGTCTGATCGAGTCCCTCGTACCGCATCCGGCAGTCGAGGTAGACCAGAGCGGACCCGGTGCTCTGCACGACGAGGGCGATGGCCTGGATGACGAGCAGCAGGATCTGCGGGGCGATGAGGGTGAGGGCGTAGCCGACGACGGCGCTCGGCCCCTCCGCCCCGGTCGGAGCGACCACCGAGCCGAGGAGCGAGCTGAGCAGAGTGGCCGGGATGCCGACCACCTGCGCCGCCAGTCCCATGATGGCGCTGATGAGGAACATGACCCCGAATGCGACCCAGAACCGGCCGCGCGTGAGGCGCCAGGAGCGCACGAACGCCTCGCGGAATCGGGCGCGCTCCAGCACGAGGATGGACGGGACGAGCAGGAGCTTGGTCGTGAGCCACACGCCGAGCGGGATGCACAGGAGCACGATGAGGATCATGACCACGACGACGAGACCGACCAGCTCCCCCCTGTCGCCGAGCCCGCCGGCGAGGAGACCGGCGGCGACGGCCGCGACGATCATGAAGGCCCCGAACACGGCCACGACCGACAGCGAGGCGAATCCGGCGAGACGCCAGAACGCCGGGGCCATCCGGCGCCACAGCATGCGCAGCGTCGCCTTCACACCGATCGCGGCATAGCCGATCTCGGCCGCGACGACTCCCTGCATCATCGCCGTGAACGCGATCGATGCGAGTCCCACCGCGAGTCCGGCGATCAGGTTGATGGCCACGGTCCCGGCGAACACCGCTTCGAAGTCGGGAGACGAGGGGGAGACCGTGGAGAGCCGGGTGAAGGTGGTGAACAGCACGAGTCCCATGACCGTCGCCGTCGCGATCACCACCACCAGCTGGATGGCGACGGCGAATCCGAAGAGCACCTTCGGATTGTGGCGGAGAGCCGCGAAGGCCTTGCCCAGGAGCATCCCGAAGGTCAGCGGATGAAGGGGGATGATCCCCTTCTTCGGGGCAGGCGTCCACGTCTGGCCACTCAATGGCACTCCCTCCGTCGTGCGCTCCCATCGTGTCATATCCGCGGCGTGGAGCGCAGACCTGCGGCACGCGGGACTCGGTGCCATAAGGTAACTGTTATGACCTCACGCATTCTCGTGGTCGACGACGACACAGCGCTCGCCGAGATGATCGGGATCGTGCTGCGCACCGAGGGCTTCGAGCCGGTCTTCTGCGCCGATGGCGCGCGGGCCGTCGACGAATGGCGCGCCCAGCGCCCGGATCTGGTGCTGCTCGACCTCATGCTGCCCGGCATGGACGGGATCGAGATCTGCACCCGCATCCGCGCGGAATCGGGGGTGCCCATCATCATGCTCACGGCACGCAGCGACACGGCCGACGTGGTCAGGGGTCTCGAGGTCGGCGCTGACGACTACATGGTCAAGCCCTTCAACCCGAAGGAGCTCGTCGCGCGCATCCGCACCCGCCTGCGTCCGACGCCCCAGACGACCAGCGAGCAGCTGCGGGTCGGCGATCTGACCGTCGACGTCGACGCGCACGAGGTGCGTCGCGGCACCACCCCGATCGCGCTGACCCCGTTGGAGTTCCAGCTGCTCGTCGCGCTGGCGTCGAAGCCGCAGCAGGTCTTCTCGCGCGAGATGCTCCTCGAACAGGTGTGGGGTTACCACTACAAAGCAGACACCCGTCTGGTGAACGTGCACGTGCAGCGTCTGCGCGCCAAGGTCGAACTCGACCCGGACAATCCGAAGATCGTGATGACCGTGCGCGGCGTGGGTTACCGTGCCGGGACGGTCGCATAGGAGCACGATGGCCGCGACCACAGCGACCACCACGACGGTCGCCGTGCTGCGCGACTGGCGCGGGTGGCCGGCGATGCTCGGCCTCCTCTGGCGTCGGTCGCTGCGCTTCCGCACTCTCTCGATCACGCTGATCGCGACGTCGCTCGCGATTCTGATCACCTGCGTGACGATGGCTCTGGTGATCCAGAACGACCTGTTCATCTCACGGAAGAACGTGGCCCTGGAGGATGCCAGGCGCGCCGTCGACCAGGTGCAGGCGACGCTCGACGTGGCGGAGGTGGGGGACGACCCCGCCGCCCTCACGGAGCTGTGGAACGGCGTGCAGAGCACCCTCGCCCGGACGTCGAGCACCGATCAGCTGGCCGGCTACCCGATCGACAACGATTCGGACGGCATCCGCTTGAACGGCTTCGAGGCGCGGTTGAGCGCCGACCTGCTGAGCCCGGAACTCCGTGCCCGCGTGGTCGAGCTCGCCGACCGGCAGCAGTGGCAGTCGATCGCGCTCCCGGCGGAGGACGGCGGGGAGACGCCGGGCATCGTCGTCGGACAGCAGCTGCTGGTGCCGGAGGCGGGGGCGTTCGAGATCTACTTCGCCTACGACCTCGGCGACGCCGACCAGACCCTCGTGTTCGTGCAGCGGACCCTCTGGATCGCAGGGATCGGACTCGTCGCGATCGTCGCGGCGATCTCCTGGATCGTCCTGCGGGCGGTCTCCGCCCCGATCGTGCAGGCCGCCGAGACCAGTGCCCGTCTCGCGGCCGGAGACCTCGGCGTGCGCCTCGAGGTCCACGGCGAGGACGAGCTGGCGACTCTGGGGCGCTCGTTCAATGCCATGGCCGACAGCATCGAGGCGCAGATCAAGGAGCTCGGCGAGCTGTCGATGGTGCAGCAGCGCTTCGTCTCCGACGTCTCGCACGAACTGCGCACGCCGCTGACGACGATCCGCCTCGCCGCGGACATGCTGAACGATCAGCGCGGCGAGTTCGACCCCACGACCGCGCGGACGGCAGAGCTGCTCCATGCGCAGGTCCAGCGGTTCGAGACGCTGCTGTCCGACCTGCTCGAGATCAGCCGGTACGACGCCGGTTCGGTGCAGCTGGAGCTGGAGGCGACGAGCCTCGCCCACCTGGCGGAGGACATCATCGAGCAGATGCGACCGCTCGCCGAGACCCGCGGGACCGAACTCCGACTCGTCGCGCCCGGGGGCTATTCGCCGGTCGACATGGATCCGCGACGGGTGCGGCGGGTGCTGCGCAACCTGATCGGCAACGCGATCGAGCACGGGGAGGGGCGTCCCGTGGTGATCACGGTCGACAGCAACCAGCACGCCGTGGCGGCCGGGGTGCGCGACTTCGGACTGGGCATGCAGCCGGCGGATGTGGAGCGGGTGTTCGACCGCTTCTGGCGCGCCGACCCGTCTCGCCAGCGCACCATCGGCGGCACAGGGCTCGGGCTCTCGATCGCCCTCGGTGATGCGACGCTGCACGGCGGCACGCTCGCCGTGTGGTCCGAGTTCGGGGTCGGGACGAACTTCGTGCTCACGATCCCGCGGCGCGACGGCGTCCTCGACGGGCCGAGTCCCATCCCGATCGAGCCGCAGGAGCCCCTCGCCGAGATCGGCGACGCGACGCAGCCCATCTCGCTGACCGATGCGCCGGCCGGGCTGTTCGACGACGAGGAGGAGCGGTCATGAGTCGACGGACCGGACGACGGTCGCTGCGCGTGATGGCCCTGGCGGTCGCGGCGCTCCTGCTGCCGGCCTGTGCGGGGCTCCCGACGAGCGGCGGCGTCTCCGTAGGACTCAAGCTCGGCGAATCCGAGCAGGAGGTCGACTTCCTCCCCGTCGCGTCCGGCCCCATCACCGGTGCCGGACCGGAGCAGATCGTCGAGGGCTTCCTGGAAGCGGGCATCACGACGACGGACAACTGGGACACCGCCCGCGACTTCCTCGCCCCGTCGCTGCAGCGCACGTGGCGACCCAGCGCCGGAGTCTCGATCGACCTCGGCGTCGACACCAGGACCATCACCTCCTCCGTTCCCGACGACGCTGTCGAAGACGCCGATACGGCAGAGGTGCAGGTACTGCTCGATCTCGTCGCCAGCGTCGACGACTCCGGAGGCTACTCGGAGGCGCTCGGACCCTCGCCCGTCCCGTTCACCCTCGAGCGGATGGAGGACGGAGAATGGCGCATCACCGATGCGCCGGACGGGGTCGTGATCGACGAGCAGCGGTTCCCGAACGTCTTCGAGGGGTACCCCCTGCAGTACTTCGACCTCGCCTGGTCGCGCCTGGTGCCGGACATGCGCTGGTTCCCCCGCCGACAGAGCCCGGCCACCACGGTCACGCAGCAGCTCATCGGGGGCGGGCCGAGCGACTGGCTCAAGCCCGCGGTGCAGACGGCGTTCCCCGCGGATGTGCAGCTCGCCCAGGACGCGGTTCCGATCGTCGGACAGGTGGCGGAGGTCGCCCTCACCCGCCCGGCGGCCGGACTCGATCCGACCACCCTCTCCCGCATGCGCACCCAACTCCAGTCCACGCTGCGTGCGGCGGGGGTCGCCGTGACCCAGGTGCGGTTCACGGTCGACGGACGTGCGCTGGACGCGGGCGTCGTCGACGTCGTCGAGCCGCCGGCCGAGGTCGGCACCCTCGTGCTGAAGGACGGCGCGTTCGGCCGGATCGTCGGCGACGAGATCTCGCCGATCGACGGCATCAGCGCGGAGGTGGCCCGGCTCCCGCAGCCGGTGCTCTCCCTCGACCTGGCTGCGGACGACTCGCGGGCCGCCGTGCAGCTCGCCGACCGCCACGTGTATCTCGTCCGGGAGGGCGCCGTCGACGAGCTGGACGACCGTTCCGGGCTCATCGAGCCTTCGATCGACCCGTACGGCTACACCTGGACGGTGCCGCGGAGCACTCCGAGCGCGCTGCAGGTGACGGGGAGCGACGTCGCCCCTCTCGAGGTCGCGAACGCGTGGCCCACCGCCTCGTCCGTGTCCGCGATGCGCGTCTCGGCCGACGGGGCGCGCGTGGCCGCCGTCCTGACCGTCGGCAAGCAGATCTGGGTGGTCGTCGCCGCGGTCGTCCGTGACTCCTCCGGCGCGCCGACGGAGCTCGGCGACGTGAAGCCCCTCGTGCAGCTCTCCGGCCAGGCCTCGGCGCTCGGGTGGGTGGGAGCCGATCGCCTCGCGGTGCTGGTCGATCCCAGCAGCCCGCGGCTCATCACCCAGGTCGTCGGGGGACCGGGGTCGGCGGAGGCCGCCCCGAGCACGGCCGTCTCGGCGGCCGGTGCCCGGACGTCCGCCGGGGTGCGGATCCTCGGCTCGGACGGCGCGCTGTTCGCGCACGCGGGCTCGGCCTGGCGCGAGATCGCGTCGGGGGTCTCCGTCCTCGCCACGCGCGCCGGGGAATGACCCTTCCTGCACCGGCGGCCCCTGCCGCGCTGTTCTGATCACGGACGGGCGCTGCGGTCCCCGCCCGGGGACCGCAGCCGCACAATCGTCCGATGGTGACCAAGGATGATGTGGCGCGGGTCGGTGCCGAGCTGGCGGCGTTCCTCCTCGCCGCCTCGTGCGCCGGATGCGGCGAACCGGGTGCCCTGCTGTGCGGGCGATGCCGACGCGCGGTCACGGCGGATCCCCAGGCCGGTACGACGCCGCGCGGGATGGCTTTCCGCGCCGCACTGCCGTTCGAGGGCGTCACGGCGCGCTGCATCCGGCGGCTCAAGGGCGAGGGCGACACGTTCCTCGCACGGCCCCTCGGCGCCGCGCTCGGCGAGGTCCTGCTGCCCGCGATGACGCCGATGACGTGGGTCGTGCCGGTGCCGACGGCGCGCGCAGCCTTCCGCCGGCGCGGCTACCGCGTCCCCGAGCTCCTGCTCCGTCGGGCCGGCGTCGAGCCGCAGCGGGTGCTCACGCGCGCGGCGGGGACCACCGAGCAGAAGCGGCTGGGGGCCGCGGCACGGGAGGAGAACGTGCGCGGGGCGATGCGGGCCCGCCGATCCGGGCGCGGCGCGGAAACGCTGATCGTCGACGACGTCGTCACGACCGGCGCCACACTCGACGAGGCGGCTCGCGCGCTGGAGGAGGCCGGTTTCCGTGTCGTCGGCGCCGTCGCGCTCGCCGCCACGCCGCGCCGGGAAGGATTCGGATGAAGCTCATGGCGAACTCGACGCAGACATCAGGGTGAGACCCGTGACATCCGTCGGCGGTCGGACTACGGTGGGGTGTCACAAGGCGACCACGGTCCGCCCTTGGCCGGGAGGACCGGGACAAGGAGGCAGCAATGGAAACGAGCATCGTCGGCGTCGGAGTGGGTATCACCGATCGCTTCCGAACCGTTGTCGAAGAGAAGATCGCCAAGATTCAGATGCTGGCGTCACGAGCGCAGCGTCTGGACGTGAAGGTCACGCATCGCGTCTACCGCAACGGCCGTATCCCGGATGAGACGGTCGAGCTGACACTGATCGGCAAGGGTCCGGTGGTGCGCGCCGAGGCGACGGACGGCGACAAGTTCGTCGCCCTCGACCTGGCCGTCGACAAGATGGCCGAACAGCTGCGCCGTGCGAAGGAGAAGCGGGTCGACGGCAGACAGCACCCGCGCGGCGCCCACTTCGAGAAGGAGAGCGGAGCCCTCGAGGGAATCGACGTGCAGCCGGCATCGGCAGACGTGCTCCATGCCGTCGCCACCGGCAGCGTTCCGGTGCAGCAGACCGAGGAAGAGGAGTACTCGCCGGTCGTCATCCGCACCAAGAGCTTCGACGCGGAGTGGATGACCGTCGAGGAGGCCGTCGATCGGATGGAGCTCGTCGGACACGACTTCTTCCTGTTCGTCGACGTCCGCACGGATCACCCGAGCGTCGTCTACCGGCGCAAGGGCTGGGACTACGGCGTGATCGCGCTCAGCACCCAGGCGCCGCCGTCGCAGGCTCTCGCCTCCTGACGCGGACAGCGGAACGGCCCGGCCCCTCTCGGGGTCGGGCCGTTCCTGTGCTGTCGGGGCTCGCCGTGGCCGGTCAGTCGAAGATGCCGTCGAGCAGGCTGCCGATGACCAGACCGCCGAGGATGCCGGAGGCGAGGTCTCCACCGCCGCCACCGCGCCGCGGTCCGCCGCCCCAGCCTCCGCCGCCCCAGTCCTGCCCGGGAGGACGGGAGGAGTCGATGTCGCGCTGGGCGAGCTGCAGGGCCTCGGAGGCGAGGTGGGCGACACGGCGCGCCTGCAGGAGCGCGGCCTCGCGTGTGTCCTCCGCAGGGAGCAGATCGGACAGGTCGACGCGCAGGCGCTCCGCCTCGGCCAGGCGTGTCCGTGCGTCCGCGCCGATCCAGCCGCGATGTCCGGCGATGAGTCCGCGCGCCACCCCGAGCTGACGATCCGCGTCATCGATGGCGTGCTGCACCTGGGCGATGCTCGGGAGGGGGTTCTCGGCGCGGTGCCGGGCCTTGGCGATCGCCTCGTCCAGCGCCGAGTTCGCCTCCCGCAGCTGCGAGAGCTCCGCGAAGGGGTCGTTCGGGGTGCCGGAGGGCGTCAGGGCGGCGAGGGCGGACTGGAGCGCGCTGACCGCCTGAGCCACCTCGGGGGTGGCGGGCGCGTTGCGCGCCGCGATCAGGTCGCCGCGGGAATCCGCCACGACCTCGGCGAGCGTTGATTCGGCGCGCAGCGCCTCGATCTCGAAGTCCTCGACCGCGTCCAGCAGCGCCGACGCGCGCCGTGTGGCCTCGGTCGCGGTCTCGAGGGCGACGTTCGCTTCCTCGTTCTGCTTCGCGGCGCGACGGCGCTCCGAGACGTCGGCGCTGTGCGTGGCGAAGCTGATGAGCTGCTCCGCCTCGGCGGCGCTCGCCGTGATCTGGTGCATCGCCGACTCGGCGTAGCGGGCGGCCAGTCGCTGGATCGCTTCTCTGGTCTGCGGGACCCTCGCGCTCAGCGCCGCAGCGTCGGCTCGCACCTGCGCGATGATCTCCGGTGCGCGGCGCACCTTGGCGACGGACTCGGCGAGGACGGCCGTCTTCTCGTCGAGGAGATCCTGCGCCCAGTCGCAGAGCTGCAGGATGCGGGCGTTCCGCGTGCGCAGCTCCTCGGGGGTGTCCGGGATCTCGTCGTGGTTGAGCTGGTGCAGCTGAAAGGCCTCCCGCAGGTGCGTCCGCACCGCGGCAAGTGCCCGGCGCAGGTCGGCCGTCAGCGATTCGCCGAGCTCGGCCTCGGCGAACGAGAGCTCATCGGTGGTCGTGCGGATCCGCTCGTCCGCGCCGACGAGGGCCTGCTCCGCACGCCGGGCGAGGTCGGCATCCTGTGCGGCGAGCTCTTCCTGTTCGCGTTTGCGTCTGCCCCAAAATCCAGCCATGAACCGATCCTAGTTTCCCGCGCGCCCGCGCTGGCTGAGCATCCGCTCCGGGCGAACGGCGATCGGCGGCGATGAAGGGTGGCGATGCGGCGCTTCGGGGTCGTCACGCGGCCGGCACATGGTCCGCGACCAGGGCGGCCGCCTTGGCGGGACGCCCCCGCTTGGGGCGCTCGGCCGTCAGCTGGAGGGCCACGGCGTGCCGCGGGTGCGCGGCGAGCCGTCGCTCGACATGGTCGAGCCAGCGGACCTCGGCCTCGGCGGCGAAGATCTGCGAGTCGACCACGAGCGACCAGGCCAGCTCCTCCGGCGTCTCCTCGTCGCGCTCCGTGCGTCGATGCCGCAGCTGCTCCAACTGGAACATCGACGCCGCGCGTTGCGCCCGGATCGCCGCGGACGCGTCGACTCCCGGCAGCGTGGCCGCGACGGCGAGCTTGATGGCGAGCTCGTCCCTGGTTCCCTGACCGCGGACGACGGGGGAGGAGAGCCAGCGGTCGACCTCGTCCGCTCCGGCCGGGGTGATCTCCCAGTACACGTGGCCGTGGTCATCGGTCGCTCCGCGGCGCACCAGGCCGTCGCGCTCGAGCCGTTCCAGAGTGTTGTAGATCTGCCCGACGTTGAGCGGCCAGACCGAACCGGTACGGCGATCGAACTCGTGCCGCAGCTGGTATCCGTAGCAGGGGCCCTGCGCGAGGATGGCGAGCAGGCTCTGGCGTACGGACATGTCGTCTCCTGTCGCGGTCCGGTCGAATGCGATACCGAGTATATGGATACCCGGCAACCTCGCTGCACGACGCGCTGTCCGGTCTTGCAGGCGACGTGCAGGTCACAGGCCGGTAACATGGCAAAGCATGCCTGGCGTCGGGTTCACCGGCGGCCGGCGATTTACCCACTGACAGGGAGATGACATCCGTGGCCAATCCTCTTGAGAAGCTGCTGCGCGCCGGTGAAGGGCGCGTCATCCGCCGCCTGAATCAGGTCGTCAAGGCAGTGGGGGCGCTGGAAGAGGACATCTCCAAGCTCACCGACGACGAACTGCGCAACGAGACCACCGAGCTGCGCGCGCGGTACGAGAAGGGCGAGACCCTCGATCAGCTGATGCCGGAGGCGTTCGCCGCCGTCCGCGAGGCCGCCAAGCGCACCCTCGGCATGCGAGCGTACGACGTGCAGATCATGGGTGGCGCCGCCCTCCACCTGGGCAACATCGCCGAGATGAAGACCGGTGAGGGCAAGACCCTCGTCGCCACGCTGCCCGCGTACCTGAACGCGATCGCGGGCAAGGGCGTGCACGTCATCACGGTCAACGACTTCCTCGCCAGCTACCAGGCCGAGCTGATGGGTCGCGTCTTCCGCGCCCTCGGCATGACCACCGGCATCATCGTCTCCGGCCAGACGCCCGCGGTGCGCCGCGAGCAGTACGCCGCCGACATCACCTACGGCACGAACAACGAGTTCGGCTTCGACTATCTGCGCGACAACATGGCGTGGCGCAAGGAGGACCTCGTCCAGCGCGAGCACTTCTTCGCGATCGTCGACGAGGTCGACTCGATCCTCATCGACGAGGCGCGGACCCCGCTCATCATCTCCGGCCCCTCGTCGGGCGAGGCCAACCGCTGGTTCGCCGAGTTCGCGAAGATCGCTCGCACCCTCGTCGCCGGTGAGGACTACGAGGTCGACGAGAAGAAGCGCACCGTCGGCGTGCTCGAGCCCGGCATCGAGAAGGTCGAGGACTACCTCGGCATCGACAACCTCTACGAGTCCGCCAACACGCCGCTCATCTCCTTCCTGAACAACTCGATCAAGGCGCTCGCCCTGTTCAAGAAGGACACCGACTACGTCGTGATGAACGACGAGGTCATGATCGTCGACGAGCACACCGGCCGCATCCTCGTCGGGCGCCGCTACAACGAGGGCATCCACCAGGCCATCGAGGCCAAGGAGGGCGTGCCGGTCAAGGCCGAGAACCAGACCCTCGCGACCGTCACGCTGCAGAACTACTTCCGCCTGTACGACAAGCTCGCCGGCATGACCGGTACCGCCGAGACCGAGGCGGCGGAGTTCATGTCGACCTACAAGCTCGGCGTGATCCCGATCCCGACGAACAAGCCGATGATCCGCAAGGACCAGTCCGACCTCGTCTACAAGAACGAGACCGCGAAGTTCGCCCAGGTCGTCGAGGATATCGCCGAGCGCCACGCGAACGGCCAGCCGGTCCTGGTCGGCACCGTCAGCGTCGAGAAGAGCGAGTACCTCTCGCGACTGCTCGCCAAGAAGGGCATCAAGCACGAGGTGCTCAACGCGAAGAACCACGCCCGCGAGGCGGAGATCGTGGCCCGCGCCGGACGTCTGGGTGCGGTGACCGTCGCGACCAACATGGCCGGTCGTGGAACCGACATCATGCTCGGTGGGAACGCCGAGTTCCTCGCGGTGCAGGAACTCAAGGGCAAGGGTCTCGACCCCGTCGAGACGCCCGAGGAGTACGAGATCGCATGGGACGAGACGTACGAGGCGATGAAGGAGGTCGTCGCCGAGGAGGCCGCCAAGGTCATCGAGGCCGGCGGTCTGTACGTGCTCGGCACCGAGCGCCACGAGTCCCGTCGCATCGACAACCAGCTGCGCGGTCGTTCCGGCCGTCAGGGCGACCCCGGTGAGAGCCGCTTCTACCTGAGCCTCACCGACGATCTGATGCGCCTGTTCCAGTCGGGCGCCGCCGAGGCCATCCTCGCGCGCACCAACTTCCCGGACGACGTGCCGATCGAGTCCGGGCTCGTGTCCCGCGCCATCCGCAGCGCGCAGTCCCAGGTCGAGGCGCGCAACGCCGAGATGCGCAAGAACGTCCTCAAGTACGACGACGTCCTCAACCGTCAGCGCGAGGCGATCTACGCCGACCGTCGGCAGATCCTGCAGGGCGACGACATCGCCGACCGGGTGCAGCACTTCATCGAGGACGCCATCAGCGGCGTCGTCCGCGACCACACCGGCGAGGGCCACAACGAGAGCTGGGACTTCGACGCCCTCTGGACCGAGCTCAAGACGCTCTACCCCGTCAGCGTGACGATCGACGAGGTCGTCTCCGAGGCCGCGGGCCGCAAGGGCGGCATCACGGCGGAGGGCCTCACGCGAGAGCTCCTCTCGGACGCGAAGATCGCGTACGAGAAGCGCGAGGAGTCCCTCGGCGAGGCCGCCACCCGCGAACTCGAGCGTCGTGTCGTGCTGCAGGTGCTCGATCGCCGCTGGCGCGACCACCTCTACGAGATGGACTACCTCAAGGACGGCATCGGCCTGCGTGCGATGGCCCAGCGCGACCCGCTCATCGAGTACCAGCGCGAGGGGTACGCGATGTTCCAGTCGATGATGGGGCAGATCAAGGAGGAGTCGGTCGGCTACCTCTACAACCTCGAGGTCGAGGTCCGCCGCGCGGGCGATTCCGACACCGCCGAGGTCGAGGCCAAGGGCCTCGCCACGGGCGGCGGAGAGCAGCGCCTGGAGTACTCCGCGGCGAACGACGCGGGCGAGGTCGAGGTCCGCAACGACCGCGGGCAGGTGCAGCAGGCGGCGACGGATCGCGTCCGCCAGGCGGCCGCGCGCGCTCAGGCTCCGCAGGCCGAGCCGGAAGAGGCGCCGCGCGGCGCCTTCGGGCAGCGGACGGACGCCGAGCCGCCCGCCGCCGGCAACCGCGAGCAGCGTCGGGCGCAGAGCAAGAAGAAGAAGTAGTCACGCGCCGAGAAGGAGGGCCAGTCCGTGTGGATTGGCCCTCCTTTCGTCGCTGTAGGCTTGATCGATGACCCCGATGCGCAACTTCGACCAGTCGTCGAAGCTCAAGAACGTCCTGTACGAGATCCGCGGAAACGCCCTCGTCGAGGCGGCGCGATTGGAAGCGGAGGGGCACAAGGTCCTCAAGCTGAACACGGGCAACCCGGCGATCTTCGGGTTCGACGCTCCCCACCAGATCGTGCACGACATGCTCGCGGCGCTGCCGACCGCGCACGGCTACAGCGACAGCAAGGGCATCATCTCGGCACGCCGAGCCGTCGTGAGCCGCTACGAGCAGATCGAGGGCTTCCCGCGGTTCGATCCGGACGACGTGTACCTCGGCAACGGCGTCTCCGAACTCATCACGATGACCATGCAGGCTCTGCTGGACGAGGGCGACGAGGTGCTGATCCCGGCGCCCGACTACCCGCTGTGGACGGCCATGACCAGCCTCGCCGGCGGAACCCCCGTGCACTATCTCTGCGACGAGGAAGACGGCTGGCAGCCCGACCTCGAGGACATCCGCTCGAAGATCACACCGCGCACCAAGGCGCTCGTGATCATCAATCCGAACAACCCCACGGGTGTGGTGTACTCGCGGCAGATCCTGGAAGGACTCGTGCAGATCGCGCGCGAGCATCAGCTGCTCCTGCTGTCGGACGAGATCTACGACCGCATCCTGTTCGACGACGCGGTGCACATCCCGACCGCGACGCTCGCCCCCGACCTGCTGTGCCTCACCTTCAACGGGCTCTCGAAGACGTACCGCGTGGCCGGCTACCGCTCCGGCTGGATGGTCATCACCGGCCCGCAGGATCACGCCAAGGGCTTCATCGAGGGGATCACGCTGCTGGCGTCGACCCGGCTCTGCCCCAACGTGCCGGCGCAGCACGCGGTGCAGGCCGCGCTCTCGGGCGTGCAGTCCATCGACGCGCTGATCGCGCCGACCGGTCGCCTCCACGAGCAGCGGGACATCGCCTGGGAAGGGCTCGAGTCGATCCCGGGTGTCTCCTGCGTCAAGCCGCAGGGAGCGCTGTACGCCTTCCCGCGTCTGGACCCGAACGTGCACGAGATCAGGGATGACGCCAAGCTCGTCTACGACCTGCTCGTCTCGGAGCACATCCTGCTCGTGCAGGGCACCGGATTCAACTGGTCGACCCCGGACCATCTGCGCCTGGTGACCCTCCCCGAGCCGCGAGTGCTGAGCGAAGCCGTCGAAAGGCTGGGGAACTTCCTCGCGAGCTACCGGCAGTAGTCGTCGTCGGCCCTTCGGGGGACAGCGACGCGGCGAGGCCGCGCACGGCGGCGACGAAGGCGGACCGCGGCGCGACCTCGGACATCGGCCTCGCATGCAGCAGGGCGGCGTCCGTCGCCCGCTGGTCGAACGGCAGGAAGACGACGTCGTCGATGCCTCCGAACCGTTCCAGGGTTCTGCGCACCTGCCCGCGCGCATCGATGCCCAGGGGTCCGTGGCGGACGCGGTTGACGACCACGACGAGCGGCGTCGGGGACGTGAGCCGCCGCAGTTCGGCGTGGTCGCGGAGGAACCTGCTGATGCCCAGCGGATCCGCCGTCGCGACCGCGACGATCAGATCCGCTTCCCGCAGGACCGCAGAGGTGGCCGCATGCCGTCGGGGGCCGGTCAGATCGTACGTGAGCTCGTCGTCCGCATCGAAGGCGCCGGCCACATCGACGACCGTGTCATCGACCCAGTCCCGGCAGGCCATGAGCGCCGCGCGCAGACGCGCGTCCGACAGCTCCGGCCATCGGCTCGGCCGGTTGATGCCGGGAAGCACCTCGCACTCGCCGGCGCCGGCGCCGATCCGTGTCGCGAGTCTGGTCAGCTCCGCTGCGTCGAGGACGCCGCGCTCAGCCCGACGGCACGCCGCAGCCGTGCCGGGGGCGTCGTCGCTGAGCCCCAGGAGCAGCGCGAGGGACGGCGCGACGGTGTCGGCGTCGACGAGACCGACACTGCGGCCGCGCCTGCTCAGCTCCACGGCGAGCTGGATCGCGACGGTGGAGCGTCCGGGTGCGCCCTGAGGCCCCCAGACGGCGATGACGCGACGCGGTGCCCGCGCGGCGGGCCCCTCGGTCGTCGGCTCCGGGTCCGCCGCCAGCGCCTCCGCCACCTGCCACCCCGCCGCGTCGGGAGGGAGGGACGCCGACAGCCCGAGACGGCTGAGCAGCCGGGTGTCCGCTCCGCCGAGCGCGATGATGCGCACGCCAGCGCGATCGCACGTCGCGATCAGGTCCGCCGTCAGGACGGCGCGCGAGGCGGGCACGATGATGGCACCGGCTCCCGACAGCAGCTCCGCTCCGACAGCGGCAGGCGTCCCGACGACCGACAGGACGACGACGCCCTCGAGCTCCAGCTCCGCGGCGAGCTCGTCCGCCCGCGGTTGCGGGATGGCCACGACGACGGCCGTCACTCTCCGGACTCCGAGGGAACCACCGAGAGCGTGGCGCCGCCGGTCACCGCCGCGAGCACGTCGGCGACGTCCGCTCTGCCGATCACGACCTCGAGGCTGGTGCGGGTGTCGGCCAGGACGCCCTCGGGACGAAGCACCTCGCGGACGACGGCATCCGCGACGAGGATGCGCGGGACGTCGAACGTGCGACCGTCTTCGAGCAGCGGTGCGCTCCACACCTCGACCGCGGTGCCCGCCTGCACGTCCTCGGGGATTCCGGTGCCGCTCTCGATCACCACGGTCGTGGTGCGGAGGCGGTCCGCCGCGGTCAGGGCGCGCGCCGGGACGAGCTCGCCCTCCGCGATGGTGCGTGCGGCCACCTGGCCCGGTTCCAGACCCTCCGGGGCGAGGTAGTCGTCCGCGAGCGCCCCGAGCCCCACCTCGACGACCTGGAAGTCGTCGGAGGTGAGCGCCTCGCCCTGCGTGATGGTGCGGTGGGCGCGGAGGACGGGACTCGCATCGTCCGCGGCGGCGACGATGAGCCAGACGGCGGCGATCGAGAGCAGCACCAGGGCGATGCCCACGAGGAAGCGGATGTCGCCCCAGAACGCACGTCGGGACCGGGAGAGGGAAGCCATGGCGACATCGTCACAGAAACGTCGCCGGCGCCGATCCGGTTATCCACAGGATGACGCGGGCGGGAGCGGGCGCCGGGGCGTCCGGGACGACAATGGGGGAATGGCACCCCCTTCTGCCCGCGCGCCGCGTTTCCTCGCCCCCGCCCAAGTGGCGGAGCTGCTGAGCATCGAGGTGGGCGAGGTGATCGACCTGCTCCACGAGGGGCGGCTCCGCGGCGCGCAGCTCGGGTCGCCGGGGCGCTGGCGGGTGGAGGAATCCAGTCTGGACGGGTACCTGGCCGAGGAGTCCGAGAACGCACGGAGGATGGCGCTGTGGCGCCAGTCCCAGGCTGCCAGCTTCCCGGAGGTCTGGGGAGTCTCCTCGGCTCACGGCATCTGATCGCTCGACGCCTGCACCGCGACCAGCGACGCGAAGGGGATCATGCGGAACCCGCGCACGGCTCCGGCCCTGCGCGGCTCGTCGGGGTCGTGCACCGCGATGTCGAGGTGGTCGAAGGCGGCACGATCGATCGTGCCGTGCACGTCGGCGAGGGGAGTGCTGAGGTGCACGGGGATGCGGCGACGTGCGAGGTCGCGCAGCACGAAGCCGAGCGTCATCCGCTCCCGCAGGGTGCGATCCGTCGACTCGGCGGCTTCGAGGCTCGCCAGGAGCAGGCCGTGGTCCGTCGCGACGCCGACGATCGCATGGAGCGGGAACAGCACGGAGGACTGCTCAGGGTGCCCGTCCCCGGAACTGCGGGATGATGCGGCGACCCAGTCCGCGCCGAGCGTGCGGAGGGTGACCGGCAGCCGACGCCCGTTGCGCAGTTCGATCGTCGCGTCGGCCTCGGCGCCGCAGAGCACGCGCAGGCGGGAGCGCAGTTCCAGCCGTGCGATGCGCAGCCGCTCGGACTCGGCATCGAGCACGGCGCGCTCGGCCTCCCACTCCGACGCGAGCTGACCCTCGAGGTCTTCGAACAGGCGGTCCCAGTGCATCCGACAGAGCGTAGGCGACGGGCGTGCGGGATGTACGAGTTATCCACATTCTTCTGCCGCGGCGGCCCGCGGACCGGCGACCCGGTGCTGTACTGACGGCCTCGCAGACCTCCCCGACCGAGAGATCGACACGATGCCGCACGAGTACTTCGCACCCCAGCCCACCCCGACCAGTGAACTGCCGGATCCTGCACCGCTGCTGCGCAGCCTGACCCACGGCGTGCTGGAGGTCCTCGCGGGTGTGCGGGAGGTCGATCAGCTCGCGCGCTGGTTCAGCGAAGACGCGTTCCGCAGCCTCGTCGTCAGAGCCAACCTCTCCGCCAGGGCGCGCAGCGCGCGCGGCGTGGCACCCCGGCGTCCGCAGTTCGAGATCCGGGCGCAACGCGTCACGGAACCCGTCGACGGCGTGATCGAAGCGGCGGTCGTCGTCGCGGGCCCCGGGCGCACACGAGCCGTCGCCATCCGGCTCGAGGGCATCGACCGGCGCTGGCGCGCCACGTCCCTGGCGATCCTGTGACGGATGTCACCGTAGGCTGGACAGGTGTCAACCCTCAGTGATCTCGCCCATGAGCAGGGCCTCCTGACCGACAGCGACGTCGAATGGCTTCACCGCCTGGCCGGGGACGGGCAGCTGCTCGCCGACCTGGCTTCCGCCGACATCGTGATCTGGATCCAGACGGACGACGGGTCGTTCATCGCCGTCGCCCATGCCAGGCCCAGCGGTGCGGCGACGCTCTTCTACCGGGACATCGTCGGCGAGCGGGTCCGTCCGCAGTGGCGCACCCAGGTGCAGGGCGCCTTCGAGTCCGCCGAGATCGTCGACTCCTCCTCGCCGGACTGGTTCGAGGAAACCCCGACGAGGGTGCGTGCCGTGCCGATCGTGAGCGAGCGGCGCGCGGCCGACGCGCCCGCCACCGTCATCGGCGTCGTGACCCGGCACACGAACCTGGGCGAGGTGCGCACGCCGTCGCGTCAGCAGATCACCTTCGACGAGTGCGCCAACGACCTGTTCCGCATGATCGCCGACGGCAGCTTCCCCGACCTGGCGGCTCCGACCTCCCCTCGGCGGGGGGCGCCGCGTGCATCGGACGGCCTCATCCGCATCGACGTGGACGGCATCACGACCTTCGCCAGCCCCAACGCGCTCTCCGCGTTCAACCGCATGGGCTTCGACGACGAGCTGGAGGGGGAGTCGCTCGCCGAGGTGACGACGCGGCTCGTCCCGCCCTCCCGGCAGGTCGACGAGTCGCTCCCCGTGGTGGTCACCGGTCGGGCGCCGTGGCGCACCGACATCGAAGCCCGCGGCGTCACGGTGTCGCTGCGCGCGATCCCGCTGAAGGACCACGGCACGCGCATCGGCGCGATCGTGCTCTGCCGAGACGTCTCGGAGCTTCGCCATCAGGAGCAGGAGCTCATCACCAAGGATGCGACGATCCGCGAGATCCACCACCGGGTGAAGAACAACCTCCAGACCGTGGCGTCGCTGCTGCGGATCCAGGCGCGCCGGACGCACTCCGACGAGGCGCGCGACGCGCTGACGCAGGCCATGCGTCGCGTGGACGCGATCGCCGTCGTCCACGACACCCTGGCGCAGGGCCTGACCCAGAAGGTGGACTTCGACGAGGTCTTCCACCGGGTGCTCAAGCTGGTCGCCGAGGTGGCATCCGCTCCGAACACCCGCGCGCGCACGCAGTCGACGGGGCGTTTCGGTGTGCTGCCGAGCGAGTACGCCACGCCCCTCGCTCTCGCGCTCACGGAGGTCGTCACCAACGCCGTGGAGCACGGTCTCGCCGGGCAGGAGGGCGTCGTCACGATCGATGCCAAGCGCACCGAGGACAACCTGCGGGTGACCGTCCGCGACACCGGACTCGGGCTGCCGGAGGGGCGGATCGGCCAGGGGCTCGGGACGCAGATCATCCGCACCCTGATCCAGGGCGAGCTCGGCGGCACGATCGAGTGGCACGGCACCGACGGCGAGGGCACCGAGGTCGTCATCGACATCCCGCTGCGCTGGCTGGAGCGCTGAGCGCCGCAGGGGCCGGACAGACGGAAGCGGCCTGAGAGTGGATCTCAGGCCGCTTCCGGGATGATCAGGAGGCGCGTCGAGCGCGGGCGGCGCGACGCTTGAGGGCGCGACGTTCGTCTTCGGAGAGACCGCCCCAGACGCCGGAGTCCTGGCTCGTCTCCAAGGCGTACTGCAGGCAGATCTCGGTGACCGTGCAGGTGGCGCAGACGGTCTTCGCCTTCTCGATCTGGTCGACGGCGGGTCCGGTGTTCCCCACGGGGAAGAACAGCTCGGGGTCGACAGTCAGGCAGGCGGCCTTATCGCGCCAGTCCATGGGGGCTCCTCGGTGTGGATTTTCGTGAGATGTCGCAAAGCGACCCCTCGGATTCGAGCGGCGGTTCGGGTTCCGCTACCCTGTTGAGATGCGGGCGGATGCCCGCGAATTGTGATGCGAGTGTGAATGCTCGCCCCACGCCGCTGTGGGAGCACATGACTTTCTCTATTCTGTTACATGAAAACCCCGAAATCAAGGGTTTTCTTCTGTCATCGATCCCCGGGAGACACCGTGCGCGCACCTGGACTGGCTCTCGCGGCAGCGGCTGTCCTCGGCCTGGAGGCGCTCGCGCTCCTCGTCTTCGCGATCATCGAGCTGGTCGGTCTGGGCGCCGGTGACGCGGCGTCGCTCCCGACCGCTGTCGCGTTGATCGTGCTCACCCTGATCGGAGCCGCTGCCCTCGTGGCGTTCGCGCTGGGCACCCGCGCCGGCCGCTCCTGGGCGCGTTCCGGGGGAGTGGTGTTCCAGGTGCTGGCGGTCGCGCTGGCGCTGGCCGCGCTCACGCTGCGGCCGGTCTCGTGGACGTTCGTCCTCGGCGTGGGGCTTCCCGCGCTCGTCGGCTTCGTGCTGCTGATCTCCAGCGCGCGCCGCGAAGGGGAGCGCCGCGAGGCGGAGTGAGCCCGTCGGCTCCGACCGAGCCGCGACCGCTGGGGTGCGGAGCGCTCAGGCGTCGATGCCGAGCTGCTTGCGCAGTCGCGCGACGTGACCGGTGGCCTTGACGTTGTACTGGGCGAGGGTGATCGTCCCTTGCTCGTCGAGCACGAACGTCGAGCGGATCACGCCCTCGACGAGCTTGCCGTAGTTCATCTTCTCGCCCCAGGCTCCGTAGGCGGAGTGGACGGCATGGTCGGGGTCGCTGAGGAGCGGGAAGGTGAGTCCGTCGCGCTCGCGGAACGTCGTCAGCGTCGCCGGGTCGTCGCGGGAGACGCCGATGACGCGATAGCCGGCGCCCTGGAGCGACGAGATGCTGTCACGGAAGTCGCAGGCCTCGGTCGTGCAGCCGGGGGTCATCGCGGCCGGGTAGAAGTAGAGAACCGTCTTCTGACCGCGGAGATCCGCGAGACGGACGGTGTTGCCGTCCTGGTCGAGGAGAGCGAAGTCGGGGGCGGCGGTTCCGGGTTCCAGGCGCTGAGTCACCCCCTCAGCCTATCGGCCGGGCGGCTGCTCCGCCTTGTCCGCGAAGGTCTGGAGCAGGCGCTGGAGGGAGTCGAGGCGCGCGCGTCCGGTCTCGCCCAGCTCGCCCCGCTCCGCCGCCTCGATGAGGGCGCAGTCCGGGGCGTCCGCGAGGTGTGTGCACCCTCGGGGGCAGTTCTCCGCGATCACCGCGAGCTCCGTGAAGGCGGCGAGGATGTTCGCCGGATCGACGTGCCCGAGACCGAAAGAGCGCACACCGGGGGTGTCGATGACCCAGCCGGTCCCGGCGGCGCCCTGGTAGCGCAGGGAGACCGTGGACGACGACGTGTGGCGGCCGCGACCGGTCACCTGGTTCACATGGCCGGTCGCCCGCCCCGCGCTCGGCACGAGGGCGTTGACGAGCGTGGACTTGCCCACGCCGGAGTGTCCGACGAAGACCGTGGAGTGGCCGACCAGCGCCTCGCCGATCTCGTCGACCGGCATCTCGTCCTGAGCGCTCGTGAACACCCGCAGGTCGAGCCCGTCGAAGTGCGTGAGGAACTCGGTCGGGTCTGCGATGTCCGTCTTCGTGACGACCAGCAGCGGCCGGATGCCCGCGTCGAGCGCTGCGACCAGGTAGCGGTCCACCAGTCGTGCGCGCGGCTCCGGGTCGGCGGCGGCGACCACGACGAGCATCTGGTCGGCGTTCGCGACGATGACGCGCTCGACCTGGTCGGTGTCGTCCGCGCTGCGGCGGAGGAGGGAGGTGCGCTCGACGATGCCGACGATGCGCGCGAGCGTGCCCTCGTCGCCCGAGGTGTCTCCGACGACGCGCGCCTGATCCCCCGTCACGATCGGGGTGCGTCGCAGCTCGCGAGCCCTGGTCGTCGTGATCGTGCGCTCCTGGTCCGTGTCCTCGCCGAGCAGCACCGTGTAGCGGCCGCGGTCGACCCCGAGCACGCGTCCGATCTCGGCGTCCTCGTGCGCGGGTCGGCGCTTCGTGCGCGGCCGGTTCGCCTTGGGGTTGGGGCGGGTGCGGATGCTGCTCTCGTCGAAGTCCTCGAAATCGTCGTCGAGGTCGTCGGTGTCGTCCAGCCAGCTCATCCGTCAGCCTCGCAGCATCCGCTCCCAGAGCATCGTGAACTCCGGGAGGGTCTTCGCGGTGGTGCCGATGTCGTCGATCTCGACGCCGGGGACGCGCAGGCCGATGAGCGCGCCGGTCGTGGCCATCCGGTGGTCGTGATGCGCCGCCCAGGTGCCGCCGCGCAGCGGGCGCGGGATGACGCGGAGTCCGTCGGGGAGCTCCTCCGCCTCGCCGCCGAGCGCGCGGATGTTGCGGATGAGCGCCGCGATCCGGTCGGTCTCGTGCAGGCGGATGTGTCCGATCCCGCGGAACGTCGTCGGCGACTCGGCGAAGGCGGCGAGGCCGACCAGGGTCGGCGTGAGCTCGCTGGCTGCGGACAGGTCGAGGTCGAGCCCCCGGATGGCGGAGCCGGCGCGGACCGTGAGGGTGCCGCCGTGGCGGCCGACATGCGCGCCGGCGGCCTGCAGGAGGTCCGGCAGGAGGGCGCCGGGCTGCGTGGAGTGCGCGGGCCACCCCGTGATGGACACGGAGCCGCCCGTGACGAGCGCGGCCGCGAGGAACGGGGCGGCGTTGGAGAGATCGGGCTCGATGGCGATCTCCTTCGCGCGCGGCACGCCCGCCTCGACGAGCCACTCGCCGACCGCCGGACGTTCGATGCGGATGCCGCGTCGGCTCAGCGCCTCGATGGTCATGTCGATGTGGGGGAGGCTCGGCAGGTGCTCTCCGGTGTGGACCAGGTGCAGTCCGACATCGAACCGCGGAGCGGCGAGCAGGAGGCCCGAGACGAACTGGCTGGACGCGGACGCGTCGATCTCGACGCGACCGCCGCGGATCCGACCGTGACCGCGGATCGTGAACGGGAGCGCCCAGGTGCCTTCGTCGTCGATGTCGACGCCCAGGTCGCGCAGCGCGCTGATCAGGCCGCCCATCGGACGGTGCAGAGCCGTCTCGTGCGCGGTGAGGTGCACGTCGTGCTCGGCGAGGCCGGCGAGCGGGGCGATGAAGCGCATCACGGTGCCGGCCTGTCCGCAGTCGACGGTCGTGCCGCCGTGCAGCTTCGCCGGCGTGATCACGAGGTCGGGCCCGAACTCGTTGCCGGCGTCCACCTCCTGGATGCCGACACCGAGAGCGCGGAGGGCGTCGACCATGCGGGCGGAGTCGTCGGAGTGCAGCGGGGCGATCAGTCGACCGGGACCGTCGGCGATCGCGGCGATGATCAGTTCGCGGTTCGTCAGCGACTTCGAGCCGGGGATCGTGAGCTCCGCGTGCAGGGGCTCGTCGATCGTGGGCGCGGAGTAGGCGCCCTGCACTCGGGTGGGGGAATACCTGTCAGCGCTCATCGGTTCTCACCTTAGTAAACGCACGGAGCTTCGTCGCGAAAGACGAGGCTTCCGACCAGAAGGAGAGCGAATGACGGCGACGCTGGAGCGCGAGGTGATCGACCTCAGCGGCCTAGACTGGCCGGTGATGGATGACACCGCAACCGCAGACACCGTCGGCGACCCTCGGCGCGAGTTCGAGGAGCAGGCGCTCCCCTTCATGGACCAGCTCTACGCGGCGGCCATGCGCATGACGCGCAATCCGGCCGACGCCGCCGATCTCGTCCAGGAGACGTTCGTCAAGGCGTACGGCTCGTGGTCCACGTTCTCGCAGGGGACCAACCTGAAGGCGTGGCTCTACCGGATCCTGACGAACACCTACATCAACATCTACCGCAAGCGGCAGCGCGAGCCGTTCCAGGGCACGATCGACGAGCTCGAGGACTGGCAGCTGGGCGGGGCGGAGTCGACGACCGCGTCGCACAGCCGCTCGGCCGAGGCGGAGGCGATCGACCGCATGCCGGCGTCGGTGGTCAAGGATGCGCTGCAGGCCGTTCCCGAGGACTTCCGTCTGGCCGTGTACCTCGCCGATGTCGAGGGCTTCGCGTACCAGGAGATCGCCGACATCATGAAGACCCCCATCGGCACCGTGATGAGCCGTCTGCACCGTGGCAGGCGCATGCTGCGGGAGCTGTTGGCAGAGTACGCCGCTGAGCGGGGCATCGCCGCGGCTGACACGAGGAGCAAGAGATGAGCGACTGCGGCTGCGACAAGGCCCGTCAGGATCTGGAGGAGTACCTCCGCAACGAGGTGTGCAAGACCGAGCACACCGAGATCCGCGAGCACCTGGAGAACTGCCCGTCCTGCCGGGACGAGGCTCTCGTCGCCACCACGCTGACCGAGGTGATCGCCCGCGCGTGCAAGGAGACGGCTCCCGAAGAGCTGCGCGATCAGGTGTTCGCCCGCCTCCGCGAGGTCCAGGCCGCCCAGCACTGACCCCCGGCGTGCGCCGGAGGGTGTCCGTGGACGACCGTAGGCTGTCCTCATGGCCCTCATCGATGCACGCGGGATCCCCGCCGACCAGACCTCCGTCGACCGGCTCGCCGCGGAGGGGCTCGACTATCGCGTCGTCGATACCGAGGACTCCGCTCGACTGACCGCCTTCCAGCGGGCGATGGCGAGAGGGTTCCTGGGTGGCGACCCGACTGAGGCGGTGCTCGCCGAAGGAGCTCCCACCGTGCGGAGCCGCCGGGGAATCGGCGTGTACGAACGCGGTGCGGACAGCGGTGCGCTCCCGGTGGCGACGATCGACTCCTGGGTGACGCCGCTGACGATCCCCGGTGGCGAGATCGACATGTGGGCGATCAGCGGCGTGACGGTCGCCGGCACCCACCGACGGCGCGGCATCGCTCGTTCCCTGCTCGAGGGAGAGCTCCGTGCCGCCTCCGACAGCGGGGTCGCGGTCGCCGGTCTCACCGTCTCCGAGGCGACCATCTACGGCCGTTACGGGTTCGGGGCCGCGGTGCCTGTCTCGCACTTCACAGTCGACGTCCGGCGCGCGGGATGGGCGGGACCGGTGCCCCCGGGGCGGGTGGAGTACGTGGAGCGCGAGCGGCTCGCGGAAGAGCTGAGCGCCGTGCATGAGCGCGCCCGGACGACCCGTGCAGGACAGGTTCCGGGCTGGGCCGCCCGCTGGGCAGGGCTGGGCGGCCTCGCTTCGAACGAATCCGATCGCGACAAGGTGCGCGGCGTGCGCTACCTCGACGCGGAGGGAGAGGTCCGGGGTGTCCTGAGCTTCGCGCTCAGCGAGCGGGGCGACTCGTTCCGGTTCTCCCTGCACGTGCGTCTGCTCGTCGGCGAGACGCCGGAGGCCGTCGCGGCCTTGTGGCGCTTCGCGGTGCAGCACGACCTGGTGGACGAGGTCACGGCGGACCTGCGTCCGGTCGACGATCCGCTGCCGTGGCTGGTGACCGATCCGCGCGGGGTCGTGCAGGTGGTGCACGACCACGGATGGCTGCGCATCCTCGACCTCCCCACCGCACTCATGGCGCGCCGCTACTCGGCGCCGATCGACACGATCCTGCGCGTCGAGGACGCGCTCGGCTTCACCGCGGGGACGTGGCGTCTGCGGGTCGACGGAGCGGGCGCGGCGACGGTCGAGGCGGGGGAGGAAGGCTCCGAGCCGGACATCACCCTCGACGTGTCCGCGCTCTCGGCGCTGTACGTCGGGGGTGTGCGGGCCGCTGCCCTCCACGGAGCCGGCCGCATCGACGCGTCTCCGGCGTCCGTGGTCGCCCTCGACCGTGCCTTCGCCGCTTTCCCTGCTCCGTCACTGGACATCTGGTACTGACCTCGGTCCCGACACGACGAAGGGCGCCCCGGCCGAAGCCGGGGCGCCCTTCGTCGTGGGAGAGGGTCAGTCGACCGTGACCGCCGCGCGGATCAGTGCGGCCTGCTCGGCGGCGTGGACCTTCGAGGATCCGGTCGCCGGCGATGCCGAAGCGGGACGCGACACCGGACGGAACGACCGGTCGCCCGGGACGTCGGCGAAGGCCAGAGCCAGGAACGGCCAGGCGCCCTGGTTCTCCGGCTCCTCCTGAACCCAGACCAGCTCCGCGTTCGGGTACGAGTCCGTGATCGCCTTGAGCTCATCGATCGGCGTCGGGTACATCTGCTCGAGGCGGACGAGTGCGACCGCCGGGTTCGGGTTCTTCTCGAGCTCGGCGCGCAGATCCCAGTGCACCTTGCCGGAGTGCACGAGCACGCGCCGGACGGCGGAGCGGTCGAGACCGCGATCGTCGTCGATCACCGGCTCGAAGCGGCCCTGGGTGAAGGCCTCGACGGGGCTCGTCGCACCGCGCAGACGCAGCATCGCCTTCGGTGTGAACACGATGAGCGGCTTGCGCGGGCGGGCGTATGCCTGGCGACGCAGCAGGTGGAAGTACGACGCCGGCGTGGACGGCCGCGCCACGATCATGTTGTCCTGCGCGCACAGCTGCAGGAAGCGCTCGATACGGGCGGACGAGTGGTCCGGTCCCTGGCCCTCGTATCCGTGGGGGAGGAGCAGGGTGACGCTGGACTGCTGGCCCCACTTCTGCTCGGCCGCGGAGATGTACTCGTCGATGACCGACTGCGCACCGTTCACGAAGTCGCCGAACTGCGCCTCCCAGAGCACGAGGGCCTCGGGGGCCTCCACGGAGTACCCGTACTCGAAGCCGAGCGCGGCGTACTCGCTGAGCAGCGAGTCGTACACGAAGAACCGGCCCTGCGCGTCGGAGAGGTTCGACAGCGGCAGCCATTCCTGGCCGTTGGCGCGGTCGTGCAGCGTGGCGTGCCGCTGCACGAAGGTGCCTCGGCGCGCGTCCTGTCCGGCCAGACGCACGGGCGTGCCCTCGACGAGCAGCGACCCGAAGGCGAGCAGCTCGCCGAAGCCCCAGTCGATGCCGCCGTTGCGGCTCATGTCGAGCCGCTTCTCGAGCAGCTGCTGGATCTTGGGGTGGACCGTGAAGCCCTCCGGCTTGTTGACGAAGGCGTCGCCGATCAGTCGGATGACCTCGCCGGGGACGCCGGTGACGTCCGGGGCACCGACCTGCTCCTCGGCGGGCTGCTCCTCCGAGGTCACCGGGACTGCGCCCGTCTCGGCGGCGTGCGTCTCGGCGAAGGCGATCTCGAGGCGGTTCTGGAAGTCGGCCTTCGCCTCGTCGTACTCCTGCTCGGTGATGTCGCCGCGGCCGACGAGGGACTCCGTGTACAGCCGGCGGACGGAGCGCTTGGCCTGGATCAGGTCGGTCATCAGCGGCTGCGTCATCGACGGGTCGTCGCCCTCGTTGTGGCCGCGTCGGCGGTAGCACACGAGGTCGATCACGACGTCGCGGTGGAAGCGCTCGCGGTACTCGAATGCGAGCTGCGCCACGTGGATGACGGCTTCGGGGTCATCGCCGTTCACGTGGAACACCGGGGCCTGGATCGTCTTGGCGACGTCGGTCGAGTAGATCGAGGTGCGACCGTCGTTCGGCGTCGTGGTGAAGCCGACCTGGTTGTTCACGACCACGTGGATCGTGCCGCCGGTGCGGTAGCCGCGCAGCTGCGACATCTGCAGCGTCTCGACGACGACGCCCTGGCCGGCGAAGGCCGCGTCGCCGTGCACAAGGATTGGCAGCCAGGCGAATGTGCCGATCGGCTTGCGGTCCTGCTTGGCGCGGACGATGCCCTCCAGCACGCCGTCGACCGTCTCGAGGTGCGAGGGGTTCGCGGCGAGGTACACCGGGAGGGAGGAGCCGTCGTCGGCGACGAAAGTGCCCTCGGTCCCGAGGTGGTACTTCACGTCGCCCGAGCCGCGCTGATTGCCCGGCGTCTGCGTGCCCTCGAACTCGCGGAATACCTGTCCGTAGGTCTTGCCGGCGATGTTGGTGAGCACGTTCAGGCGACCGCGGTGGGCCATGCCGATCGCGGCGCCCTCGAGTCCGGCGGTCGCCGCCCCCTGGAGCACCTCGTCGAGCAGCGGGATCAGCGATTCGCCGCCCTCGAGGGAGAAGCGCTTCTGGCCGACGAACTTGGTCTGCAGGAAGGTCTCGAACGCCTCGGCCTCGTTGAGCTTGCGCAGCACGCGCAGCTGCTCGTCGTGGCCGGGCTTCTGGTACTTGACCTCGACCTTCTCCTGGAACCAGCGGCGCTGCTCCGGGTCCTGGATGTGCATGTACTCGATGCCGAGCGTGCGGCAGTACGAGTCGCGCAGCACCCCGAGGATGTCGCGGAGCTTGGCGACGCGGCGTCCGCCGAAACCGCCGGTGACGAACTCGCGGTCCAGATCCCAGAAGGTGAGCCCGTGGCTCTCGATCTCCAGGTCGGGGTGCGAGCGCTGCCGGTACTCGAGCGGGTCGATGTCGGCCATCAGGTGTCCGCGCACGCGGAAGGAGTTGATGAGCTCCTGGACGCGGGACTGCTTGTCCACGCGCTCGGCGAGGTCCACGGCGATGTCGGGGTTCCAGCGGATCGGCGCGTACGGGATGCGGAGCGCAGCGAAGATGTCGTCGTAGAAGCCGCGCTGGCCGATGAGCAGCTCGTGCACCTTCTTCAGGAACTCGCCGGAGCCGGCGCCCTGGATGACACGGTGGTCGTAGGTGCTGGTGAGGGTGATCGTCTTGCCGATCGCGAGCTCGTTGAGCGTCTTCTCGCTCGCGCCCTGGAACTCGGCGGGATACTCGAGGGCGCCGGCGCCGATGATGCAGCCCTGGCCCTTCATGAGACGGGGCACCGAGTGCACGGTGCCGATCCCGCCCGGGTTGGTCAGCGAGACGGTGGTGCCCTGGAAGTCGGCGGCCGTGAGCTTGTTGCCCCGCGCGCGGGTGACCAGGTCCTCGTACGCGGAGAGGTACTCGGTGAAGGTCATCGTGTCGGCGCGCTTGATGCTGGGCACCATGAGGGCGCGGGTGCCGTCCGGCTTGGGGAGGTCGATCGCGATGCCGAGGTTCACGTGCGCCGGCGCCACGACGGACGGCTTGCCGTCGATCTCTGCGTAGAAGACGTTCTGGCTGCGGAACTCGTCGAGGGTGCGGATGAGCGCCCAGCCGATGAGGTGGGTGAAGCTGACCTTGCCGCCGCGGGTGCGGGCCATGTGGTTGTTGATGACGATGCGGTTGTCGATCATCAGCTTCGCCGGGACCGTGCGCACACTGGTCGCGGTCGGGACGGTCAGGGACTCGTCCATGTTCGCGGCGAGGGTCTTCGGCAGGCCGCGCAGGGGAGTGACCTTGTCCTCCTCGGCGGGCTCCGGTGCTTCCTTTGCCTCGGCCTTCGGCGCCGGCTTGGGCGCCTGGGCCGGGATCGGAGCGGACGCCGCGGGCTTCGCCGTCGTGCGAGCCACCGGCTGCGAGCCGATCACGGGAATGGGGGCGGTCACCGGGTGCGCCGGCTGCTCACCCGTGGAGGGGGCGCCCGATCCTGAAGCGGAGACCTCCGAGTGGTACTTCTCGAGGATCGGCCACCACTCCTTGTCGACCGAGTCGCGGTTCACCTTGAACTGCTCGTAGAGCTCTTCGACGAGCCAGGAATTGGCTCCGAACCCCCCGTCGCCGCCGACGCCGGTCACCTGGTTCGACACGCTCTATCGCCCTCTTTCATCGCTGAAGCTCTCTGATGCGGCCGTCGACGCAGGATGCGTTCGGGTCCGCACGCTCTCGACCACCAAGCCTAACGTGTTTCCCGGAGGGAATCGTCGAAGCCGTGCGCCCGCCCGCGCGTGTTCTGAGTACCGTGGAGACATGGAGTTCTCTGGAGCGCAGCCGACCGTCGATCTGACCTACTCTGACGTGTTCCTGGTGCCGCGCCGCTCAGGCGTCACCAGCCGTCTCCAGGTGGACCTCGCACCGCTCGACGGCACCCCGGCCACCCTTCCGCTGGTCGCCGCCAACATGAACTCGGTCACCGGGCCCCGCATCGCCGCGGTGCTGGCCCGGCGCGGTGCGCTCGGCGTGCTGCCCCAGGACCTGCCGCTGCAGGACCTCGACTCCGCGATCCGCGAGGTGAAGGCGCAGCCGGTGCTGTGGGACACCCCGCTGGTCCTCCCGCCGGAGGCCTCGGTCGCCGACGCGCTGCGCCTGCTGCCCGCGGCGCCGGGGCACGGGATCGTGGTCGCGCACGGCTCCGCGCCGTTCGACGTGGACCGCATCGTCGGCGTCCTGCCCGCGACACGCCTCGCGACCGCTCTGCCCGACGCGCAGCTCGGCGACCTCGTGCACCGCGGCACGCCGTCCATCGACGCGGACGACATCGGTTCGGAGCGCCACGCGTTCGACGTCATCACCGACGCGGACGTCGAGATGGTGACGGTCGTGCACCATGGTCACCTCGTCGGCACCCTCAGCGCCCGCAGCGCCCTCCGGTCCACGCTCTACGCGCCGGCGGTGGACGCCGATGGTCGCCTCGCGGTCGCGGCAGCCGTCGGCATCAACGGCGATGTCGCCGCGAAGGCCAAGGCGCTGGCGGCAGCCGGTGTCGACGTCCTGGTCGTCGACACCGCGCACGGCCACCAGGAGGGCATGCTGCGGGCACTGCGCGCCGTCGCCGATCTCGACCTGGGTCTGCCGATCGTGGCGGGCAACATCGTCACCGCCGACGGCGTCGTCGACCTCGTCGACGCCGGCGCCACGATCCTGAAGGTCGGGGTGGGGCCCGGTGCGATGTGCACGACCCGCATGATGACCGCGGTCGGTCGGCCGCAGTTCTCCGCCGTGCTCGAGACCGCCCAGGCCGCCCGAGAGGTCGGCGCGCATGTCTGGGCCGACGGCGGCGTGCGGTACCCCCGCGATGTGGCGCTCGCCCTCGCCGCGGGTGCGGCGTCCGTCATGGTCGGCTCGTGGTTCGCCGGGACGATCGAGGCGCCGGGCGAACTCCAGCGCGATGCCGAGGGGCGGCTGTTCAAGGAGTCCTGGGGAATGGCGTCGACCAAGGCCGTGCAGGCGCGCTTCGGGCGGCTGGACCCGTACGAGCGCGCGCGCAAGGAGCTCTTCGCCGAGGGCATCTCCTCGTCCAAGATCTACCTCGACCCCCTGCGGCCGGGCGTCGAGGACCTGCTGGACATGATCACCTCGGGCGTGCGCTCCTCCTTCACCTACGCCGGCGCGTCCTCCGTGCCGGAGTTCCACGATCGAGCACTGGTCGGTCTGCAGTCGGCGGCCGGATACGAGGAGGGCAAGGCGCTGCCGGTCAGCTGGTGATCGCGAGCGCAGACCCAGCCGCGTTCTGTACAATCGTCCGCATAATGGACGACCCTCCCAGTTGTAGAACATCGCCCCACTGTCCGCCTCTCTCCTCGGAGGGGAACCGCTGATGGACTACATCATGTTGGGCGTGGGGCTCCTGCTCACGGTCGGCACCGGTCTCTTCGTCGCCAGTGAGTTCGCGCTGGTGAACCTCGACCGCGCCGACCTCGAGGCTCGCCAGGCTCGCGGCGAATCGCGGCTCTCGCTCACGATCAGCGCCCTCAAGCACACCTCGACGCATCTCTCGGCAGCCCAGCTCGGCATCACGCTGACGACGCTGCTCACCGGATACACGATGGAGCCGGCACTGTCGAACCTCCTCCGTCCGACCCTCGTCGCCTGGAGCATCCCCGAGGCGGCGGTCGCGCCCATCGCGACGGTCGTGGCGATGTTCGTCGCGACGGTGCTGTCGATGATCCTCGGCGAGCTCGTGCCCAAGAACTTCGCGCTGGCGCTGCCGCTCGCGACGGCGAAGCTCGTCGTCCCGTTCCAGACGGCCTTCACCACGATCTTCAAGCCGGCCGTTGTCGTGCTCAACGGCAGCGCCAACGGTGTTCTCCGCAGCATGGGGATCGAGCCGAAGGAAGAGCTCTCCGGCGCGCGCAGCGCTGAGGAGCTCTCGTCCCTCGTCCGTCGCTCGGCCAGCGCCGGCGTGCTGGAAGCCGATACGGCCACCCTCCTCGATCGCACGCTGTCGTTCTCCCGGCTCACCGCCGCGGACGTCATGACGGCCCGCCCGAGCATGCACGCGATCGCCGCCGGCGACTCGGTGGACGACGTGATCCAGCTCGCCCGCCGCACGGGGCACAGCCGCTTCCCGGTGTACGACGACGACCTCGACGACATCATGGGGGTCGTGCACCTCAAGGCCGCGATCTCGGTGCCCCGCGAACGCCGCGGCGAGGTGCCCGTCGGCGCCCTGGCCACGGAGCCGCTCCGGGTTCCCGAGACCGCCCACGTCGACGGCCTCATCGCGGAACTCAGAGCTCGGGGCTACCAGCTCGCCGTGGTGGTCGACGAGTACGGCGGAACCGCCGGACTCGTGACTCTCGAGGACCTCGTGGAGGAGCTCGTCGGGGAGGTCTCCGACGAGCACGACCGCACGCGCGCCGGCGTCATCCGCAACCGCGAGGGCATCACGTTCCCCGGCGAACTGCGTCCGGACGAGCTGCGACGTCGCGCAGGCGTCGAGGTGCCGGAGGGTGATGTCTACGACACGGTCGGCGGCTACGTCATGAGCGTCCTCGAGCGGGTCCCGTCGGTCGGCGACGAGGTCCCCCTCGACAGCGGCACCCTGCAGGTGGTCCGCATGGACGGCCGCCGCGTGGATCGGGTGCGCTACGTTCCGAGACCCGTCGACGCCGAAGAGGAGGCCACCCGATGAACGATTGGGGAGGACTCGCCTGGCTGGTCGTGCTGCTGGTCGCGAACGCTTTCTTCGTCGGCGGGGAGTTCGCCGTCATCTCCGCGCGACGGTCGCAGATCGAGCCCCGCGCGGAGCAGGGGTCGCGCGCGGCGAAGACCGCGCTGTACGCGATGGAGCATGCGACGCTCATGCTCGCCACCTCGCAGCTCGGCATCACGATCTGCTCGCTGCTGATCCTGAACGTGTCGGAACCGGCGATCCACCACCTGCTCGCCGTGCCGCTGCACGCCCTCGGCTGGCCGGACGGTGCGGTCGATGCGGTCTCATTCACGATCGCGCTGCTCATCGTGTCGTTCCTGCACGTGGTGTTCGGAGAGATGGTGCCGAAGAACCTGGCGTTCTCGGTCCCCGACCGTGCGGTGCTGCTCCTCGCACCCCCGCTGGTGTGGGTGTCGAAGGTGTTCATGCCGGTGATCTGGGTGCTCAACGCGGCGGCGAACGGCGTTCTGAAGCTGTTCCGCGTCGAACCGAAGAACGAGGCGGCGTCCACGTTCACCCTCGACGAGGTCGCGACCATCGTCAGCCAGTCCCGTCGCGAGGGTGTCCTCATGGACACCGCCGGCACGGTCACGGCGGCGGTCGAGTTCACCGACAAGAAGGCCAGGGATGTGGCCGTGCCGCTGAGCGACCTGGTGACCCTGCCGCAGTCGACCACTCCGGACGACATCGAGAAGGCGGTGGCGCGCTACGGCTTCTCGCGGTACGTGATCGTGGACGAGGATGCCGCACCGATCGGCTACGTGCACCTGAAGGACATCCTCCGGGCGTCCGAGGGGCCGGATGCGGAGGTCAAGATGGTCGAGCCCATCCCGGCCAAGCGCATCCACCACATGGTGCCGGTGCAGGAGGACACGGATCTGGAGGACGCGCTGGCGGTCATGCGCCGGGCGGGTCGCCACCTGGCCAAGGTGCGGGACGCCCAGGGCAACACGACCGCGGTGCTCTTCCTGGAGGACATCCTGGAGGAACTGGTCGGTGAGGTGCAGGACGCTACCCGTCGCTTCCGCGGGCGCTGAGTCCGGCTCATTCGACGACGGCCGCCGACCCCGGATGGGGCGGCGGCCGTCGTCGTCGGTGTCGATCAGCGCCAGCGGGCGCGATCGTACTGCGGAGGCCACGGGACCTCGACACCCAGCTCGTGGGCCGCGCGGAGCGCGAAGTGCGGGTCGCGCAGCCACTCGCGCCCGGCGAAGACCGCGTCCGCCGCGCCGTCGGCGAGCACCTGCTCCGCCTGTGCTGCGGCCGTGATGAGCCCGACGGCGGAGACCGGGATCCGCCCGCTCTGGCGCACGGACTCCGCGAGCGGCACCTGGTAGCCGGGGAACACATCGATGCTCTGGTGTGCGACGAGGCCGCCGCTGGACACGTCGATCAGGTCGGCGCCGCGCTGCGTGGCCCAGGTGCTGACGACCGCGGCCTCCTCAGGGGTGAAGCCGCCCTCCGCGTGATCGGTGGCGGAGATCCGGACGAACAGGGGGATATCCTCCCCGGCCACCGCGCGCACGGCATCGATGACGCGCAGCAGCAGTCGTGCGCGGTTCTCCAGCGTCCCGCCGTAGTCGTCGTCGCGGCGGTTCGACAGCGGGGACAGGAACTGGTGCAGGAGATAGCCGTGCGCGCCGTGCAGCTCGAGCACGTCGAAGCCCGCCTCGAGAGCTCGTCTCGCGGCCGCGGCGAAGGCGGCCACGATCCTCTCGATCCCGGCGAGGTCGAGGGCGAGCGGTTCGGCGAACCCGTCGAACGCGACGGCGGAGGGAGCCGTGGTGGTCCAGCCCCCGGAGGCCACAGGCACCGAGCCCCGCTCCGGAGCCCAGGGCCACCACGTCGAGGCCTTCCGTCCGGCATGGGCGAGCTGGATCCCGGCGAGGCCTCCTCGACCGTGGATGGCCGCGACGATCGGTGCCCAGGCGTCGCGCTGCTCGTCGTTCCACAGTCCCGCGTCGCGCGGGGAGATGCGGCCTTCAGGAACGACAGCCGTCGCCTCGGCGACGATCAGGCCGGCGCCGCCGGAAGCGAACGGCGTCAGGTGCCCGTGATGCCATTCCTGCACGATGCCGTCCACGGCGCTGTACATGCACATGGGCGACACCCACAGTCGGTTGCGGAACGTGCGGGAGCGGATGGTCAGCGGGGAGAAGAGAAGACTCACCGTTCGACGGTACTCCCGTGCAGGCTTCCGGACGGCCACCGCACTAACGTGGAGTCATGGTCGAGGTGCGGGAATGGTCACGCAGCGATGCCGCGCGGTTCTTCCGCGCGCCGACGGCGGACGACGACAAGTACTCCCGCGGAGTGGTGGCTCTGCGCACCGGATCGCCCGCGTACCCGGGCGCCGCCGTGCTCGGAGTCGACGCCGCATGGCGTGCCGGAGCGGGCTTCGTGCGGTACGTCGGCGAGCAGCCGGTCATCGACGCCGTGCTCGCACGAAGGCCGGAGACCGTCGGCGGCGCGGACGTCGGCCACTCCCGGATCGGCGCCTGGGTGATCGGCTCCGGCACCGACCCGGCGCATCGCGACGACGCCGAGACCGCTGCTCTGCGGGAGATCCTCTCCGGCGCCGTGACGGTGATCGTCGACGCGGGAGCCCTCGACCTGGCGGCGGACGCGCGTGCGCCGTTCGTCGCGACCCCGCACGCGCGGGAGTTCGAACGGCTGCAGCAGCAGCTGGGACTTTCTCTCCTGGAGGATCGGGCTGAGGCTGCGCGCCGGACGGCTGTCGAACTGGGCGGTGTCGTGCTGCTGAAGGGCTCCCGTACGCTGATCGTGGGTCCGGACGGACCGGCGCTCGCCGTCGAGGCGGGCACCGGCTGGCTCGCGACCGCGGGGACCGGCGACGTGCTGGGAGGTGTGCTGGGCGCGGTGCTCGCCGCGAACCCGGACGCCGAACCCGCCGAGGCCGCCGCAGCGGGCGCGTGGCTGCACGGACACGCCGCGCGGATCGCCGCGGGCGTCCTCGACGGGTCTCCCGGGCAGCCGATCGTCGCGCTGGATGTCGCGCATGCCCTTCCGCCCGCGATCGCGGACCTCCTGGCGTGACCCGCACCTCCACACTCCGGGTACTCGCGCTGTGGTGCGCCTTCCTCGTGGTGCATCTGGTCACGGCGTGGCTGGGCTGGGTCTACCCGAACCAGCCCATGGGCGACGTGGTGCTCGTGTACGAACCCTGGGCGTCGTCGGCGCTCGGGGGCGGATCGATCGTCGGCATCACCGAGACCTGGGTGTATCCGCAGCTGGCGCTTCTGCCGATGCTGCTCGCCGCAGGTCTTGCCGCACCGCTGGTCGCGCTGCTCGGGGTCTCGGGCGCCTATCTGGTGGGATGGGCGACGCTCGTCCTCGTCCTCGATGCGGTGGCGTTCGGGGTCCTGGTGGGCGGCGCGCCGTCCCGTGCGCGCCGCGCCGCCGCCTGGTTCTGGTGCGGTGCGCTGCTTCTCCTGGGACCGATCGCGCTCTACCGCATCGATGCGATCACCGTGCCGCTGGCGGTGATCGGAGGGCTCTGGCTGGCCTCCCGGCCGGTCGTCGCGACCGCCCTGCTCACGGTCGGAGCGTGGATCAAGATCTGGCCCGGAGCGCTCGTGCTCGCCGCCGTGGTCGCACTCCGGGCACGTGTGCGGGTGCTGCTCACGGCGGTCCTGGTCGCTGCAGGCGTCGTCGTGGCGCTGCTCCTGCTCGGTGCGGATACCGAGATCCTCGGCTTCCTGACCGAGCAGGCGGGCCGCGGGCTCCAGATCGAGGCGGTGGCCGCGACGCCGTTCCTGTGGCTCGCCGCAGCCGGGGCGGCACGCATCGACTACAGCTTCGAGATCCTCACGTTCCAGATCACCGCGCCAGGGGTGGAGACCGTCGCTGCGGCGCTCACTCCGCTCATGGCGTTCTGCGTGCTGGCCGTCACCGGGATCGGAGCGATGAAGGCCGTGCGCGGGGCGTCCTTCGCTCGGCTCTTCCCGCCGCTCGCCCTCACCCTGGTGGTGCTGCTCATCGTGACGAACAAGGTCGGATCCCCGCAGTTCCAGACCTGGCTGATCGCGCCGGTGATCCTGTGGGTCGTCCTCGACCGTGTGCGAGCGCGTGTCCCCGTGGTCGTCGTCCTCGCTCTCTGCCTGCTCACGTGCCTCGTCTACCCCCTGGGCTACGACGCCCTGCTGCGCGCCGATGCGCTCGCGGTCGGGGTGCTGACGATGCGCAACGCTCTGCTTCTCGTCCTTCTCGTCCTGGGTATCCGCGCTCTCGTGCGGGTGCCTGTCTCGCCACCGAAAACCAGGGAGTGAAACCATGCTGATCGCCTTCTCCGTCGCCCCGAGCGGCACACCCGCCGAGGGTGCAGAGCGCACCGACGCCTCCGTGCACGACGCCGTGGCAGCCGCGGTTCGCGTGGTGCGCGAATCGGGGCTGCCGCACCGCACCACGAGCATGTTCACCGAGATCGAGGGTCCGGACTGGGACTCGGTCATGGACGTGGTGAAGCGTGCGACCGAGGCCGTCATGCCCTTCGGATCGCGGGTCTCTCTGGTGCTCAAGGCCGACATCCGGCCGGGGTATTCCGGAGAGCTCGACGCGAAGATCGAGCGTCTGGAGGCGGCCATCGACGGGGCGGCCGTCGAGGAGTCGGATGACTGATCTCCTGTCGTCCGCCTCGGTCACGCTCCGAGCTACGTTCGCGGCGGACGTGGATGTGTTCATGAGCCTCGACCGCACCGGGCGGTCAGGGACCGGGCAGGCGATCGAGGAGCCCGACGCCCGGTAGGCTGTACCGGTGAATCCCTCGACGCCATCGAGGGGTGCGGCGAAGTGGGCGCTCCTCTCTCTCGCCATCGGCAGCTTCGGCATCGGCATGACCGAGTTCGTGGTCATGGGCCTGCTGCCCGACATCGCCGCCGGCCTTCTGCCGTCCCTCTGGGCCGCCCGTCCGGAGGAAGCGCTGAGCCAGGCCGGCTGGCTCATCTCCCTCTATGCGCTCGGCGTCGTCGTCGGAGCGCCGACCATCGCCGGTTTCGTGGCGCGCTTCCCGCGGCATCGGGTGATGATCGTGCTCGCCCTCGCCCTGACGGTGTTCAATGCGCTCACGGTCGTGCTGCCCACGTTCGAGCTCGTCGCCGCATCGCGGTTCCTCGCCGGACTCCCGCACGGCGCGTACTTCGGCATCGGCGCGCTGGTCGCCGCCGACGTGATGGGACCGGGCAACCGCGCGAAGGGCGTGGCCTTCATCCTGACCGGTCTCACCGTCGCCAACGTCGTGGGAGTGCCGCTGGGCACGTTCCTCGGTCAGCAGTGGGGCTGGCGGTCGGCTTTCGCGGTCGTGGCTCTCGTCTTCGCTCTCGCGACCCTCTGCATCGCGCTGTTCGTCCCCCGGCACCCCGGTGAGCCCGGGCGGACGATGCGGCAGGAGCTCCGGGTCTTCCGCATCCCGCAGGTGTGGTTCACGCTCGGGGTCGGAGCGATCGGCTTCGGCGGTTTCTTCGCGGTCTACAGCTACATCGCGCCTCTCGTGACCGAGGTCGCCGGCTCGCCCGAATGGGTGGTCCCGATCGTCCTCGTGCTGATGGGCCTGGGGATGACGGCCGGAAACCTCGTCGGCGGCCACTTCGCCGACATCGACCTGCGTCGCACGCTGCTGTTCGGCCTCGCGACGATGGCTGTCGTGTTCGCGCTGCTCGCCTTCCTGTCGTTCTGGATCATCAGCCTGGCCGTGACGGTGCTCGTGGTCGGCTTCGTCTCCTCCGTGCTGAGTCCGACGATCCAGACGCGGCTCATGGACGTGGCCGGTGACAACCAGTCCATCGCGGCCGCGATGAACCATTCGGCGCTCAACATCGGCAACAGCCTGGGCGCGTTCCTCGGCGGTGTCGTGATCGCGGCGGGCTGGGGCTTCACGGCCCCGGCATGGACCGGTGCCGCGCTCGCCGCGGCGGGTCTGCTAATCGCTCTGCTGTCGTATCGCGTCGAAGCGCGTCGTCCGGCGCAGGCGGAGCTCGTCGCGTCGTAGAGTGACGGGGTGAGCGCCCCGGAGTCCCTGCCCCTCGCCGGTACCGCGGTGCTGCTGCGCACCGCGGACCCGGGGTTCGAGGTGCTGCTGATGCGCCGCCCTGATCGCGGTTCGTTCGCCGGCGCCTGGGTGTTCCCCGGCGGCAAGGTGGAGCAGAGCGACCGCCGCGAGGACGGCGATGAGGTCGACGCCGCACGGCGGGCGGCGATCCGGGAGACCCGCGAGGAGGTGGGGCTCGTGGTCCCCGAGCTCACGGTGCTGTCGGAGTGGCGACCGCCGATCGAGGCGCCGACACGGATCCGCGCCTGGTTCTTCCTCGGCGAGGCTCCGGTCGGCGAGCTCTCGCCGTCGCCCGCTGAGGTCGCGGAGATCGCCTGGGTGACGCCGTCCTCGGCTCTCGCACGACACGCGGCGGGGGAGTGGACGCTCTTCCCGCCGACCTGGGTCACTCTCCATCAGCTGTCGGCGTTCCTCGACGTGTCCTCGGCGGTGTCCTCGGCCGGGGCCGCGCAGCTGTTCCAGACCCGGGTGGTCGACTCGGAATCGGGGCGTGCTTTCGTGTGGGACCACGCGCGCCTCGAGGCGGGCGCGCTGCCTTGGCGCTTCCTGACCGATTGAGGACGACGGCTCAGCTGTCGAGCAGGCGGCGCAGATTCGTGCCGACGGCTTCGGTCTCGATGAGGAAGCCGTCGTGCCCGAAGTCGCTCGTGACGACGACCGCGTCCCCGTCGATCACGTTCGGGATGCTGCGCGCGATGCGCTGCTGCCCGTCCACGGGGAAGAGGCGGTCGCTGTCGATCCCGAGGACGAGGGTCGTGGCGGTGACGCTGTGCAGCGCCTCTTCGACGCCGCCGCGTCCCCGACCGACGTCGTGCGAGTTCATGGCCTCGACGAGCGTGATGTAGCTGTTGGCATCGAAACGCCGGGTGAACTTGTTCCCGTGGAAGTCGAGGTACGACTCGACGGCGAAGCGTCCGCCGTGGCCGAGCGGTGACACGTCCGACTGCCAGGAGCGCTGGAATCGCTGATTGAGCTCGATGGGGCTGCGGTAGTTCAGCAGCGCCATGCGGCGGGCGAGCGCCAGCCCTCGATGCGGCCCGTCGCCGTCGCCCAGGTCGTAGTACTCGCCGCCCTGGAACCGCGGATCCATCCGGATGGTCTCCAGCTGCACCGTGTTGAGGGCGATCTGGTCGGCGGTGGTCACCGGGGGAGAGGAGAGCACCGCGAGCCGCCGCACGCGGTCGGGATGAGTGGCCGCCCATTCCAGGGCGTGCATGCCGCCCATCGAACCGCCGATGACCGCGGCCCAGCTGTCGATGCCGAGCGCGTCCGCGAGCCGCACCTGCGCCGCCACCTGGTCGCGGATCGTCAGGTAGGGGAATCGCGATGCCCACTCGTAGCCGTCCGGCGCGATGCTGGCCGGCCCCGTTGAGCCCTGGCAGCCGCCGAGCATGTTCGGAGCGATCACGAACCAGCGGTCGGTGTCGAGCGGGGCCCCTGGACCGGTGATGTCCTCCCACCAGCCGGCCGTCGGGTGACCGGACCCGGCAGGGCCGCGGACGTGGCTGTCGCCGGTGAGGGCATGCAGCACCAGGATCGCGTTGTCCCGAGCGGCGTTCAGCTCGCCCCAGGACTCATAGGCGATCCGGATGCCGGGAAGCTCGGCGCCGCTCTCGGTCGCGAAGGAGCCGAAGGCCGCGAACCGACGGCCGCCGACGGGATCGCCGTCTCGCCAGGCTCCCGTCGCCGGAGGGCGCGCCCGGAGCAGCCGGACGTCGGCCTCCGTCACGGGCGCGGAAGGCACCGTGTCCTCCGAGGTCGTCTGCCAGTCCATCCCCCCATTCTCGCGTGGACCGGAGGGCGCGGGCGGCAGGTTACGACCCGATGTCGCATCGACGGACGGCGATGATGCGGGCGAGCGCCGGCGCAGCGTCAGCGGACGGTGGTGACGGTGGCGAGGTGGTCGCTGCTCCCGGCGCGCACGGTGCGGGAGGCGATCACGTCGAGTCCGCGGACGAACACGTGGTCGATGCGGACGACGGGAAAGGCGGCCGGCCACGTGAACCCGAGGGTGCCGTCGGTCGGTCGCACCCAGTCGGCTTCAGAGCGCATCGCCGCCAGGCTCGGGTCCGTCGACGGCGCATTGAAGTCGCCCACCGCGATGATCGCGGCGGCCGGGTCGGCGGCGACCTGTGTGGCGATGCCCTGCAGCATCGTGTCGCGGTCGTGCTGGTGTCCCGGCCGTACGGAGGCCGCGTGCAGCACGTACACCGCCACCTGTCGCTGCGGGGACTGGACCTCGACGCGGAGGGCGCGCTTCCAGCCGAGCCCGAGCGTGAGCGGCTCCGTGGTCGAGAAGGGGTAACGGCTCCAGACCGCGACGGTGCCGACGGCGTACGCGTACGGATACTCCTCGGCGAGGGCCTGCTGCGCCGCGGAGAGGCTGTCGCCGTCCAGCTCGGTGAGCGCGATCACATCAGCGCCGCCGGCCGCGAGCTCGGTCGCCGAGGCCGCCGCTCCACCCGAGTGGGCGCGCACGTTCTGGCTCATCACCGTCAGCGTGGAAGCCGAGGGGCCGGGCGCGGGGGTCGCCGGGGCGGGGAGCGCCGGGGCGAGAGCGAGCAGCCACAGCAGCGCCGGAACCAGGATGAGGACCATGACACGGCGCGCACGGAGCAGCGCCGTGAGCAGCAGGGCCAGCAGGACCAGACCGAGCCAGGGGAGGACGGCCGCGACCGCGGTGCCGACGACGCCGGGTATCCAGCCGCACGCCACCACGATCGTCAGCAGGAGGCTGACGGCGGCGATCCCTCTCGCCTGGCGCGTCGTGCGTCGTCGGAGGCCCGGCGGGCGCGGTTCGGCGTCGATCATGCTCTCCTCACGGCAAGGGCTCCATTCTCGACGACCTCGCCTGTGGAGCCGCCGGATGTCCCCCGCACACGACGACGCCCCGGACCGTGCGGGCCGGGGCGTCGTCGTGCGGACGTGTCAGGCGCGGGCGGCCTCGGACACGGCGCGTGCGGCAGCGAGCGCCTGGTCCAGGTCGGCCTTGAGGTCTTCGACGTTCTCGATGCCGACCGAGAGCCGGACGAGACCGGGGGTGACGCCGGCCGTGAGCTGCTGCTCGGGGGTGAGCTGGGCGTGCGTGGTCGAGGCGGGGTGGATGACGAGCGAGCGCACATCGCCGATGTTGGCGAGGTGGCTGAACAGCGACAGGCTGTTCACGAACTCCCGGCCGGCCTCCACTCCGCCCTTGAGCTCGAACGACAGGACGGCGCCGACACCCTTGGGGGCGTACTCGTTCGCCTTGGCGTACCACGGCGAGGAGGGCAGACCCGAGTAGTTGACCGTCGCGACGTCGTCACGGCTGTCCAGCCACTCGGCGATCTCCTGCGCGTTCTGCACGTGGCGCTCGATGCGCAGCGAGAGGGTCTCGACGCCCTGGATGAGGTTCCAGGCGCTCTGCGGGGCGATGGCCGAGCCGAGGTCGCGGAGCAGCTGCACACGTGCCTTGATGATGTAGGCGAGCGGGTCGCCGACCGCTGCGGTGTAGCTCGCACCGTGGTACGAGGGGTCCGGCACCGTGAGACCCGGGAACTTGTCGACGTTCTTCGACCATTCGAAGGAGCCGCCGTCGATGATGACGCCGCCGATCGTGGTGCCGTGACCGCCGAGGAACTTGGTGACCGAGTGGACGACGATGTCGGCGCCGAACTCGAACGGCCGGATCAGGTACGGCGTGGCGATCGTGTTGTCCACGATGAGCGGAACGCCGTTCTCGTGCGCGATGTCGGCGACGGTGCGGATGTCGAGGATGTTGATCTGCGGGTTGCCGATGGTCTCCGCGAAGAACAGCTTCGTGTTCGGGCGGACCGCGCGGCGCCACTCCTCGGCGTCGTCCTGGTTCTCCACGAACGTGACCTCGATGCCGAGCTTCGCGAGCGTGTACTTGAAGAGGTTGTACGTGCCGCCGTAGATCGAGCTCGACGCCACGAAGTGGTCGCCGGCCTGGGCGATGTTGAGGATCGCGAACGTCGACGCCGCCTGACCGCTGGCCAGGACGAGGGCGCCGGTGCCGCCTTCGAGCGCGGCGAGGCGCTGCTCGAGCACGTCCTGCGTGGGGTTCTGGATGCGGGTGTAGATGTTCCCGAACTCCGCGAGGGCGAAGAGGTTGGCCGCGTGGTCTGCGCTGTCGAACACGTATGAGGTGGTCTGGTAGATCGGCGTGGCCCGCGCCTTGGTGACCGGGTCGGGGGCGGCGCCCGAGTGGATCTGCTTGGTCTCGAAGCGCCAGGACTCGGGTGCGGACATGTGATTCCCCCAGAAGTGGTCGGAAGGTCGGATGGCGGATGCCGTTGCAGCGAGAGTACGGAATATCGGAGCTTGTCAACAACAGCCGGGAAATGTGACGTAACACCCGGATGTCTCTATTTTCTAGAAACTCAGACCCTCTCCAGGTGGCTCAAGGGTACGGGAGTTGGCGCGAGTTGGCACGGAGTCCTACGCAGAAGGACCCACCTCCGACTGGAGAAGGTGGGTCCTGTGTCTGTTAGAGATTGAGCGCTAGCGTCTGCGGCCTAACCCTGGCAGTCCACCACTGACGATCCTGATGCGAGGAAGGACTAGTTTCTCGGTCTTCCTCGGTTGTAGCGACAGGTACCATGCCTCTTCGCTAGCGAAACCGGCCTTCTGCCAGTACGGCGTACCAGGCGGCCACTCCGCAGTAGCCTTCTTTACTGGAACTGACGCCTTAGGCTTCACCCTCTGCTTGAGCCAGTACTCAGAGACTGGCTGGGGGAGCGGCTTCCTGTGTCGGGGTCTCCGCTTCTCGATAGGAGCGGCTTCGAATGGATCGCTTGCAATCGATCCGGTGGCGGGGCATCTCTTCCCCGTGCCATTCTCATGGCTCAGTAGTGCGCCTTCGTCGCTGACTCCTGCGACTCGATGGCATGTACTGCACTGTGCTCGCGTAGTTTCTTACCTCAGCTTTCCGCCTGACGGCCTTCTAGGTCACTTCGACCTGTACCAGACCATACGACGAAATGCCGAAGAAACTAGCCCGACACGCCGGTGACATTCGAAACTTATCGAATATCAAGCTTCCATCGATGCGCTAGCTTGAACCCATGACAACGATCAAGGACGAAGCGGCCCGCCAGGCTGAAGTGCGTGGCGCGACCGGGCTTGTATTCGAGACCAACGAACCCAACTTTCAGCGCGGGCGGGCGAAGGCGAGCTTCCGAGGGCACCCTATCCGGGTTGACTTCACTGACAACGAGTCTCACCCCGCATACAAGTACAACGTGGACGTCTACGACGGGGCATCGGGCGACCTTATCGCGACAGGCAATGGCGGGCGCGACTGGAGTGAAGCGCTGTCGATTGTTCACTGGCAGAACCTCAGCATCCGCTGGGCCGACGAAGGAGAAACCGATGGCGAATGAAGTGTACGTGGGTGGAGTTCAGCTCGACATCTTGTCCGGTGACGTGAGTCACTTCGACATGACGGTTCGCAAGCACATCGACGGTGGAGGTGGGTGGCTCGCCTACGACCAGGGGAGCCACCACTATCAGCTCTACATCACGTCCACGACGGACATCATCATCCGCTATCACAACTGACCGTCCGCGACGAGACGCCCGGTGATGAGCCAAGGGTTCTGTCGATCTATTTGCTCTTCGTGATCCTGTATACCGTGGCGATACTGACACCGAGAGCCTTCGCGATGTCAGGCACGCTCTCTCCTGCATCCCGCAGCTTCTGCGCCTGGCGAGTCTGTGCGCTGTCGGTAACCTTCGGGCGTCCCCCGGTGCGGCCCTGAGCCTTTGCGGCCTGTAGACCGGCGACAGTGCGCTCCTGGATGAAGCTACGTTCCATCTCTGCGAAAATCGCAAGCATGTTCAGCATCGCCCGGCCTGTCGGGGTGCTGGAGTTCAGGCCATCACTGACGGACTCGATGAAGATACCCTGCTCTGTCAGGTCTGCGATCATCTTGGCCACGTGAGCGGTAGAGCGTCCCAGTCGATCCAGTTTGTACACCGCAATCGTGTCTCCCGGCTGTGCGTCTGCGAGGAGGGCATCCAGGCCGGGGCGTGAGGTCTTCGATCCGGATACCCCGTGATCGATGTACCTATTTCTCTTCAGGACTCCAGCTTCATCAAGCTTTTCATGCTGAAGGGATTCGTCCTGCTTGCCGGTCGATACGCGGAGGTATCCAAGCTTGGTGCCCGTCGAGGTCGTCATGGCTTGAGTGTCGCATGTACTCGTGCCTTTCTGCAACTCAGTAAGGTCTGAGTTCTGAGGCAACGAATCCCGTAAGCTACTGCCGGAATCTCGGGGGCTGAGCTTGACCGTCTGGATTCTTAAGTGAGCATCGTTTTTGAGAACGCTCCGCGCATGAGACAGCCCTCCCGGTGAGCAATTGGAGTGAACTCTGCCGGGAGGGCCGTGGAGGGCGTCGCCCCGGCCTGACACGGAGCGACTGGGTCTGATCGCGGGTTGTCGCCGCAATCAGAGGTCTAGTTAGGGCTTGAGGATGTCGCCGAGCAATCCGGCCAGCCGTTCGACTTCGGGATTCGCGGCAGGGCCAGAGGTCAGGCGTCGCACTTCAGTGTTGTTCGGGTCCAGCGCTTTGGCGATGTCTGCCTCAGTCCAAGAAGTGAACTGCTTCTTCTCTTCGATGGCGGCGCGTTCGGCTTCGTGGTTTGACGCGATCACCGCTCTCACGTAATCGTCGTTCACCATCAGACTCTCCCCGCCGGGATGTGCTGTGGGCCTTGGGCAATCGGATTGAGGGCGTCCGCGTACTCTGCCTGCACCTGCTTAAGCGATCGGGCGCGCTCCATGGGATCAGAGATGGCTAGAGCGTACTCACGGGCCTTGAGCCCCTTGCGGTACCTATACCCTTCGTCATCCTGACCGATACCCATGCCCTCTGGGGCTGGGCCGCGTGCCCAGAGCACCTTCCCCCATTTCTTGACCTGGGCGGCTTCGTCCAAGTCCAGGAAGGAATTTTGGTTACGGTCCAAAGTCTCGGCATAGAGTTCGGCGGTCACTTCAAACTCTTCGCCAGCCCTCAAGACTCGACCTGTCGCGGTTCCTCCCACTGCGGAGGGGATGCCGGGCAGAGTGAATCCGCTGGAACGCGCATGAGCCGTGAACGGGAAGTTGTGATTGGTCATCGTCGTACTCCAAGGAGGGTTTCGAGCGTTCGGGCGAACGGTGCGAGTTCTGGGATTCGGTAGGTCTCGTTCAGGAGGGCTAGCCCTGCTTGGCGGTCGTGGTGGACCATTCCCTTTACAGCCGCCATCAGTTGCTCCGCCTCTTCCATGTATTCCGAGACAGACGTGTCCGTGATGCCGAGCGCTTCCACGAGCTTCGTTAGTACGTCTGTCTCCGCCTTGAGCATCCGTGCTTGGTGCACGGGCGAGCCGGTCGCCTTCGCCAGGCGGCGGGCATCGCGGGCGTGGTCAGCGGCCTCAACGAGTCGAATGATGACGTTCGCCGTCGTCGGCTCCCCGTCGAGCATCGGTGCAAGCTGGCCTTTTCTGGCAAGAGCGTATCTTCCGACACTCGATGTCTTAAGGCCCATCTCACGAGCGATGGTTGCGTACGGTACGCCGTCGTCAAGCATGCTGTTAATGCGGACCACCTGAGGGTGAAGCGCTACGGTGCTCTGTCTACTCATTCGATGCAATTTCTACTAAAAACCTGTGGAATGTCGCGGACTTTGTGCGGGCTGGGGTCTACCCCACGACATTCCCCCCACTTGAAGGATGAGGAACCGACTACCAATAAGAACCCTCATTCTCTTAACTACTACTATCGCTCGCCGGACACCCAGAATGCTCGCCGGACACCCAGAATGCATGGATTTCTCGAATTAATTCGGGAAGCATTTCTGCGGTCACAAAGAGGGCAATGCTCTCTGCGCGGCTGGAATTGCGTCCAGGTCCGCAGGTACCAGGAAAGGGTAGATAGGCGCTCTACGGGGCTTCTGTGACCTCTGGGAGGGCATTGACGATCTGCCTGAACTGCTTCAGCGTCACCAGTTCGTCAATGCGGAGGGATGCTTCAGAGACCGTCATCGAGTGCCACGACGATTCCGGTTCGTCCAGCTGGTCTTCGAGCGCCAGCCCGTACGCCCGTTGCTTCGCCGTCGCTGGCCAGTTGTTATGGGTCATGTGACCTCTCCTGTCTCGGTGTTGATGTGCTGGTATCGCTTGCGCATGTTGTAGACGTTCCTGATCTTGATCCCTAGGTGCTCTGCGGCCTGCTTCGCTGTCATGCCCTGAGTTTCTAGAAAATCCGCCAAAGTGTACGTGCTGTACGCCTGCCCACCTTTCCGTCCACACTCCTGCTTCTCCCGGTACGTTTCAGCACTGAAGTTCTGGATGCACTTCTCTGCGGCGCGGGTGCATTGGTACAGCGCTTCGGATGACAGGTAATCGCCCGTATACCTAGTAATCCCGCACTCGGCCATCGCTTCGCGTTGAGCATCTTTGTAGACATCTCCCCACAGGTGGTACCTCAGGTATGCGTGGGTGCACCCTTGACCAAGCTCGCGCATTCCTGCCTTGATGAGCTTCTGGAATAGAATCCGGAAGTAGTTCTGCGCCAAGGTGAGCTGAGGATCGTACTTCAAAGGCTTGGTTGTGAAGTTTGTATTCCGTCTGCGGCTATGCGCCACCTGGTGGGCTAGCTTTTCCCACGCCTCATCCTCTTCTCTTTTGGATAGTGTTAGTTGTTGCATATCAACAAAGAGCGTAGAAGTATCAGCCTCATGAGGGTACAAGTCCTGTACAATTGTCATTGCATCTCCCTTGACCCCCGCTTACTTCCTGGCAGGCGGGGGTCATCTATGTATACGTATTACGTAGGTGAATTTCTAGAACGCTCCGCGCGGCGCGCAGTGTGGCGCGCGTTCGACTCGCTTTTAGCGCGTCGGCACCGTGCGCAGCGGCAATAGTGAGGCTTCTGATAACGAGTCAACGTCCCGTGTTCCGGAATGAAGGTGGGCTTTGGTTCTCGCAGCGGCTCAGCCTTCGGCTCGGGGGTCTCCTTCTCGTAGACGCGGTTTTTTCCCATCAGCGGGCGGCGCTCGGACTGTTGAGCTTCTGTCGCCGTCTTGGTCGGTTCGACGTATCTCACAGCAACCGCGCGCGGTGCGGGGAACCGGACGCCCTCCGCCATGACGTAACGGCGACGGGAAGGCCCCTGAGGGGTGTTAGACGGCTTGGGAGGGGCGCTGCTGGCCGACTGCGCGCGTGCATCAAGTTCGGCCCGTAGATCGCGCTCCAGGTTTGCGCTTACCCTGCGACACTCGGCCCGCGCCTCAAGCACGATCCGCGCGCGGTCAGCATCGGTTAGTGCGGCTACCGCAAGCGCGCACAGGTGCTTCCTCCGGGCCTCAGGGAGAGTGTCAAGCGTGCGGAGGATGGCGAGAGCGGTTTGAATCTTCACACTTTACTTATCGCTCGAACCGCCCGCCGAGGCTCAAAGTCGGGCGTGTCGGCTCCCAATGCAGTGATGAACATCCTGTTAGAGCTTCAGTTTCTCCACGATGGCGCGTTCTCGTTCAGGGGAAGCGTGCTGGTAGCGCATTGCGGATGCGACGTCGGTATGACCCGCTCTATCCATCACTTCTCGAAGGGTGGCGTGTCTCGCATACTCGGTTAGATGGATGTGCCTCAGGTCATGGATGTTGACGTTGGTAAGGCCGACAGAATCGCGAAGAGCAGTGAAGCGCTGCCTGTACTTGTGGTAGGTCAAGCGTCCTCCGCGGGCGTTGAGGAACACCGGAACGTCCGGCATAGGCACGCGCGACCGAGAGAGCGTCCTGAGGGCGTCTGTGGCTTCCTCCGGCATGATGAGAGTTCGCTTCCCGTCCGCGTGTGCCTTGGTGCCACGCTGGATACCGTGGATGGTCAAATGTTTGTCGATCCGGATCGTTCCTTCATTGAGGTCTACGTCCGCCCACGTGAGGGCAAGGAGTTCTCCGATGCGGCACCCCGTGCCGAGAAGAACCCAGAGGCTGGCGAGCATCTGCTGATCGGTGCAAACCAACATCATCATCTTGATGTCGTCCGTTGGCACGAGCGGGCGGGGCTTCGAGAAGTCCTTCGATGCGCCCTCGATCATGCAGGGCGATGACGGAATCTTGCCGAGCTTCACAGCCCTCTTCATCACGGTGGAGAGTGTGCCGTAGGCACTCTTCCGGCTGTTCGGCTTGTCGTCCATGGAGTGCCACCACTTGACGATGGCGCTGTAAGTGACATCTGCCAGGGCCACGTTCTCGAATGGCTTCAGGTGAGCGTCAAGGTTCCACAAGTGGAAGTGGTACGTGCTGGGGGAGAGGGTGTGCTTACGGGATTGGATGACCTCCAGGGCGAACTTGCCAAACTTCTCCCGTCCCCGAGGGATCGGTGCAGGCGTCTGCTTCGGCTCGGAGAACACTCCCGCTCGGAACTTGAGCACGACTATCTTTGCTTCGTCTTCTGTGGGATACGTACCCAGGCTCGCGTATGCAGTGCCATCCCAAACTCTGACCTGCCAGCGTCCGGATTTCAGTTGTCTGATGCGTGGGGTTGAAGTTGACATCGTGGGTACCTCTCTCTGAGAGGCGGCGGTGTTGGTGCGGGTGTACGGCATGGGTGCCCCTCTTCGCATCTATACGGATGAGAGGGGCTGATTCCAAGAAAACTCAGTCATCATGTGTTGGCACGATGTGGCACGACTCCCGACAGTGGTTCGCTCAGCCGCGTCGTTCTGCGGATCGGCTTACACAGCCGGGAAATGTGACGTAACACGGTCGAGGGCCGGAAACACGGGCTCGCGGCGCGGCAGGCAGCTCGGTGCGGAGCCTGCGCGACCGACCGGGAGCGGCATTCCGGCACATCTCCGACGGGGACCCGGGAATCCGTGGGAGGAACATCGTACGGTGGAGGAATGGTGATCAGACGTGCAGTGGTGACAGGTGCGAGTTCGGGAATCGGCGCGGCGACGGTGCGCGCTCTCCGTGCACGCGGATGGGACGTCGTCGGCGTGGCCCGGCGCGAGGACCGACTGGCAGCGCTCGCCGCCGAGACGGGGGCGTCCGCCATCGCGTGCGACCTCACGGACCCGACGGCGGTCGATGCGCTCGTGTCGCAGCTCGAGCAGTCAGGGCCGGTGCACGCACTCGTGCAGGTGGCCGGAGGCGCCCGTGGCACGGACCGCATCGAAGACGCCTCCGCGGACGACTGGCAGTGGATGTTCGACGCGAACGTGCTGGCGAGCCAGCGTCTCGTCGCCGGTCTCCTCCCGCTGCTGCGCCGTGCCGCGACCGCGGACGGCCACGCCGACACCGTCTTCGTGACGTCCACGGCCGCCCAGAACGCCTATGCCGGCGGCGCGGGGTACAACGCGGCCAAGGCGGCGGAGGCGATGCTGGTGCGAGTGCTCCGGCAGGAGCTGAACGGCGAGCCGATCCGCGTGGTCGAAGTGGCGCCGGGCATGGTCCACACCGAGGAGTTCACGCTCAACCGGCTGGGCGGGGACGCCGTGGCCGCCGAGGCCGTGTACGCCGGTGTGGAGGCCCCGCTCGTCGCCGACGACGTCGCCGACGTCATCGCCTACGCCCTGGAATCGCCCGGCCACGTCAACCTCGACCTCATCACCATGCGTCCCGTGGCGCAGTCCGCCCAGCACCTCCTGGCGCGCGGACCCCTCCGCGCGCGGCCCACCGAGTGACGATGCCCCGCGGTCTCGCCGAACTCGCCGAAGACGGCCTCATCGACCAGGGATGGGCGGAGGCGCTCGCTCCGGTCCAGGACGTGATCACGGGACTCGGCGAGCGTCTGCGCGCCGAGCAGCAGGCCGGTCACGGCTATCTGCCGGCGGGGGAGCACGTCCTCCGCGCCTTCCAGCGTCCGCTCTCGGATGTGCGGGTGCTGATCACCGGACAGGATCCGTACCCCACACCCGGTCACCCGATCGGTCTGTCGTTCGCTGTCGATCGCGACGTGCGGCCGCTGCCGCGCAGCCTTGCCAACATCTACAAGGAGCGACAGAGCGACCTCGGCATCCCGCCGGCCCCGCACGGTGACCTCACGGCCTGGAGCGACCAGGGCGTGCTGCTGCTCAACCGCGTCCTCACCGTCCGTCCCGGCGCCGCCGCCTCGCACCGCGGGTGGGGGTGGGAGACGGTCACCGAACTCGCGATCCGCACTCTGGTCGCCCGGGATCAGCCGCTCGTCGCCGTGCTCTGGGGGAGGGATGCGGCGAACCTCCAGCCGATGCTCGGGGCCACACCGGTGATCGCCTCGGCTCACCCCTCACCCCTGTCGGCGAGTCGCGGCTTCTTCGGCTCGCGCCCGTTCTCGCGCGCCAACGCGCTGCTCGGGGAGCAGGGAGCGGCGCCGGTGGACTGGAGGGTGGATGGCGAGGCGGCTGCTTCCCTAAGCTGAGCGCATGCAGTTCGAGCCGGGGGACCGTCGCCGGGTCCTTCCGCGCCATCTGCGCCCCACGATCTCACCCGAGGTGTTCTCCTACACGATCCGACCGGCGCGTGCCGCGGACCTTCCGCACGTCCGCGAGATCTACAACCACTTCGTGAGCAACTCGGCGGTCACGCTGGACGAGCGGCGCAGCAGCATCCCGTACTGGCGCGAGAAGTTCGCCCTGCTCGAGCGTCTGCAGTTGCCGTTCCTGGTGGCGGTCTCGCCGGCGGGCGTCGTCATCGGCTATGCCCTCGCGCAGCCCTGGGCGGGGAAGAACGCCTACAAGTACACCGTCGAGGACTCGATCTACCTCGGACCCGGCGCCGGCGGCAAGGGGCTCGGTGCGGCCCTGCTCCAGGCGCTGATCGACGCGTGCGAGCGGATCGGGCTCCGGGAGATGGTCGCCGTGATCAGCGACCAGGGTGCGGAGGCGTCGATCCGGCTGCACGCGAAGCTCGGTTTCGTGGAGGCGGGGCGGATGGGACGCGTCGGGCACAAGTTCGGCCGCGACCTCGGCACCGTCTACATGCGCCGACAGCTCACTCCGATCGGAAGGCGGCGCGGGAGCCTGTTCGGCGCTCGACGCTGAGCCGACGTCCTCCCCGTCACCGACCCGGGATCACCGGGATCGCCGCGAGCAGCGCCTTCGTGTAATCCTGCGTCGGGTGCAGGAGCACGTCGCGCGTAGACCCCCGTTCGACCACGGCGCCGTCCTTCATCACGACGACCGTGTCGCACAGGCTCTGGACCACACCGATATCGTGCGACACGAACACGAGGGTGAGGTCGCTCGTCCGTCGGAGCTCGACGAGGAGTTCGAGGATCTGCGCGCGCACCGTGACGTCCAGTGCGGAGAGCGGCTCATCGCCCACGAGGATCCGGGGGCGGTGCGCGATGGCCCTGGCGAGGGCGATCCGCTGACGCTGCCCGCCGGAGAACTCGTGCGGATAGCGGTCGACCGCCTCGGGCTCCAGGCCGACCTGGGCGAGCACCTCGCGCACCCTGGCGCGTCGGTCCCCGGGGATGTCGAGGGCCCACAGGGGCTCCCCGACGATCTGGCCGGCCGTCATCCGCGGGTCGAGCGAGGCGTAGGGATCCTGGAACACCAGGCCGGTCTGCCGCCGCAGCCAGTGCAGCGACCGCGCGGATGCTCGGGCGTCGACGCGGCGGCCGTCGACGGAGACGGTCCCCGACGTCGGCCGATCCAGACCGAGCAGCAATCGCACCAGGGTCGACTTCCCTGATCCGGACTCGCCGATGATCCCGACGGACGATCCTTCGATCACGTCGAGGTCGGTGGGGGCGAGCGCGGTCTGCGTGCGGGTGCGCTCGAAAGCCGTCCGCTTCCGGACGGGGAAGTCACGGCTCAGCCCGCGCGCTTCGATCAGGCTCATCGGCTTTCTCCCTCGGGGCGCCAGAGGGTCGCGGTCGCGTCGCGCAGCAGACCCTGCGTGACGGGAGACGCCGGTGTCGTGAGCAGCGTCGACACGGGCGCCGCTTCGACCACGCGGCCGTGCTCGAGCACGACGCCCTCGGTCGCCACCTGCGCAAGGACCGCCAGGTCGTGGGTGATGAACACCAGTGACATCCCTTCGTCCTCGACGAGGGACAGCAGCAGGGACAGGATCTCCGCCTGGATGGTGACGTCCAGCGCCGTGGTCGGCTCGTCGGCGATCAGCAGGCGCGGACGGCACGCGAGCGCCATCGCGATCGCGACGCGCTGCCGCTGTCCGCCCGAGAGCTGGTGGGGGTAGCGGTCGACGATCGACTCCGGATCCGGCAGACGCACTCGAGCCGCCTCGGCGATGGCACGGGTCCTGGCCTCCCGGCGTCCCAGACCCTCGTGGATGCGGATGGACTCCGCGATCTGCCGTCCCACGGTTCGGATCGGGTTCAGCGCGGTGCGCGGTTCCTGGAACACGATGCCGATGTCGTCGCCGCGGAGTCGGGCCAGCTCTCGATCCGGCATGCCGATCAGCTCCGTGCCGTTCCAGCGGATGCTGCCGCGCGCGGTCGCCCCGTCGGGCAGCAGACCGAGGACCGCGAGGGCGGTGAGCGACTTCCCGGAGCCGGATTCGCCGATCAGGCCCAGCCGCGCGCCGTCCGGGACCTCGAACGAGATGCGGTCGACCACCCGCCGTCCATCGATCTCGATGACGAGGTCCTCCACCACGAGGCTCATGCGACCACCGCCGGCGTGTGCGTCTCCGCGGCACGGTGCCGCAGCGTGGGGTCGGTGGCCTCGCGCAGCCCGTCGCCGAGGAGGTTCAGGGCGAGGACGGTGAGGGTGATCGTCAGGCCCGGCCAGATCACGGACAGCGGGTGCACGCCGATGTACCGCTGCAGGTCGGCCAGGAGCAGGCCCCAGCTCGGTTCGACGACGGAGGCCCCGAAGCCCAGGTACGACAGCCCCGCCTCGGCGAGCACCGCCACCGCCATCGACCAGGACAGCTGCACGATGAACACCGGCGCGACGTTGGGCAGGAGGTGACGGACGAGGCTCTGAGCGGGGGTGAGTCCGGAGGCTCTGGCGGCGAGCACGAAGTCGCTCTGCTGCACCCGTCGCAGTTCGGGCCGCGTGACACGGGCGATGTTCACGCCGAAGCCGATGCCGACAGCCCAGATCACGACCCAGAGGGAGCCGCCCCAGACCGACGAGATCATCATCGCGATCAGCAGCACGGGGAAGGCGATGAGGATGTCGACGAGCACGGCGACGGTCTCCCGCATCCAGCGGGCGGTGAGCGCGCCGAGGGCTGCCAGCGCGATGCCCACCGCGGTCGCCACGATGCCGGCGCCGACGCTGACGAAGACCGTCGTCCGCGCTCCGGCCATGAGCAGACTCAGAATGTCGCGGCCGGTGTCGTCCGTGCCGAGCAGATGCGGCCAGCTCGGCGCCAGCCAGCGATCCCCGATGTCGGACGCCTGCGGGTCGAAGGGGGTCCAGAACAGCGAGACGAGTGCCGTCAGGGCGACGAGGAGCACCACGATCAGCCCGAACCGCCCGGTGGCGGTGTCCCAGAGTCGGCGGAGCCAGCGGGGGATCATGCGGCCTCCCTCTGCCGAGGGTCGATCGCCCGGTGCACGAGATCGACCAGGAAGCCCACCACGAGCACGAACCCGGTCAGCACGAGGAGCTCGCTCTGCACCTTGACGAGATCGCGGGTCCCGACGTCGGCCACGAGCATGCGCCCGATCCCGGGAAGGGTGAAGAGCTGCTCGATCACGACCGAGCCCACGATGATCCCGGCGACCTGCAGACCGAGCACCGTCACGATCGAGAGCCCGACCGCAGGGATGCCGTGCTGGATCAGCGCCCTGGTGCGGGTGAGGCCCTTCGCCGCGGCCGTGCGGACGAAGTCCTGGCCCGCGGCCTGCAGCGTCGCGCTGCGCACGAACCGCATCAGCATCGCACCCTCGACGATGCCGATCGTGAGCGCCGGCAGCAGGAGCGACTCGATCGCCCGCCCCGGGGTCGCCCATCCGGTGCGCGGAAAGCCCTGCGGTGGCAGCCATCCGAGCCAGACGGAGAAGACGACGACGAGCATCATCCCCGCCCAGACGACGGGGACGGCGGCGAGCGTCTGAGCGCCGACGCTCAGCGCCGTGCCGCCGCGGCGGTTGCGGAGCAGGGCGGCGAGGATGCCGAACGGGACGGCGATGAGCACGGCGATGAGGAGCGACATGATGCCGAGGGGGACGGTGACCTGCGCCTTGAGGAGCAGCTCTTCGCCGACCGACGCCCCGGACAGCAGCGACGTCCCGAGATCTCCGCGGAAGATGCCGCCGATCCAGTCGGCGTACTGCGCGAACAGCGGGCGGTTCAGACCGAGCGACTCCCGGAGGGCCCCGACCTCCGCCGGCGACGCCTGCGTGCCGGCGATGAGTTGAGCGACGTCACCGGGGAACACGCGGAGCGTGAGGAAGATGAGCACGCTCGACACGAGGAGCCCTGCGATGAGCAGGGCTCCTCGGACGAGCGCGTAGCGGATCACGAAGGGTCGCCGCTGATCAGTTCTCTGCGGAGACGGTGACGCCGGCTAGATCGATGCGCGAGTTGATCGAGTCCTCGGGGAAGCCGACCACGATCGGGCTCACAGCGGTGAGGGTCTCGCCGTTGTACAGCCAGTCGGCGGCGTGGTCCTCGGAGACGAGGCGGGCGGCCTGGGCGAGGAGCTCGGCCGACGCATCCGCGTCGACCTCAGCCAGGGCCTGCGCGTACAGGTCCTGCACCTTCGGGTTGTCGTACCCGAAGTAGTAGTCCGGGTTGGCGAAGTTGCCGAAGTCGCGGGGCTCCACGTGCAGCACGAAGCTGAGATCGTAGTCGTGGTTCGTGTACACGTCCTCCAGCCACGTCGGGAACTCGACCGCGTCCACTTCGAGGGTCACGCCGACCTTCTTGAAGTCCGAGATCAGCACCTTCGGCACGGTCGTGCCGTAGAACGAGGGGATCGTGAGCGTCAGCTCCAGATCCTCCTGGCCCGCCTCGGCCAGCAGCTCCTTGGCCTTCTCCGGGTCGTAGGAGATCACGTCCGACAGGTCCTCGTAACCGGGGTCGAGTTCCGGGATCGGTCCGTACATCGGCGTTCCGGCCCCGACGGCGTCGATGAGCGCCTCGTGGTCGATGGCGAGGCGCAGGGCCTCCCGCACGCGGACGTCGTCGAGCGGCGCCTTCTTGTTGTTGAACGCCAGCGTCGCCTTGTCGGTCGTGCGGCCGGTCGTGAGCGTGAAGTCGCCGGAGTCCTCCAGCTGCGGAGCGAGGTTGGGGTCCACCGCCGTGAGGACGTCGACGTCGCCGGCGAGGGCGGCGTTGACACCGGCCGTGAAGTCCGGGATGTACTGGAACTCGACCTGCGCGACGCCGGCCTTCTCGCCCCAGTAGGCGTCGTTGCGTGCGAAGGCGATGCTGCTGCCCTTGTTCCAGCGCGTCAGCGTGAAGGGTCCCGTGCCGTTCTCCGCGGTCTTGAGGTCGGTCGTGTCGCCCTGCTTGAAGACGAGCCCCGCCGGACCGGTCAGCGCGAACAGGAAGTTCTGGTTCGGCTCCGACAGGACGATCTCGACCGTGGTGGCATCGGGGGCCGTGATCGAGGAGACCGACGCGAACTCCGCGTTGCCCTGCACGGTCGGATCCGTGCGTACGGTCTCGTAGGACGACACGACGTCGGCGGACGTGAGCGGGGTGCCGTCGTGGAACGCGATCCCCTCGTTCAGGGTGAACGTGTACGTGAGGCCGTCCGACGAGACCTCGTAGTCGGACGCCAGGCGCGCCACGATCTCGTTCTCCTGGGTGCGGCTGACGAGTCCCTCGTAGATGTTGTCGATGAGGATCTGCTCGAGGGCGGCGCCGCTGGTGTGTCGGATGTCGAGGTTGGTGGGCTCCAGCACGAGGCCGACGTGGAGCGTGGCGTCGGGGTCGGGAGCGCTCGGAGCGGTCGACGGATCCTCGGCGGGAGTGCCGGAGCAGGCGCTGAGGATCACCGCTGCGGCCGCGACGGCGGAGATCAGGGCGAGACGTCGGGTGCGTCGGAACATGGATTTCCTCTCGGTGCGGCAGATGCTGTGTGCCGTGGAACTGAGCCTAGGGATGCGGGAAGAGGGTGGGGCCTGCGCCGGAACGGAACGTCATATTCCGCGGGCGGGAGTCGAGGCGAGGAGGGCGGCCAGCGCGACCGGGGCCGTCTCCTGCACGTTGTGCGTCGCATCGAGCACGACGACATGAGCCTCGGGCAGGCGGCGCTGGAACTCCGCGGCATCGCTCTCGCTGACGAATCCGCGCTCGGCGCGTACGAGCGTGGTCGCCGCCGTGACGGAGGCCAGGTCATCCCACCCGGTCTCGTGCAGCGCGGATGGCGTAGCGGAGGTTCCAGGATCGTGCGCGGCGAGGGTCTGGGCCGCCAGATGCGCGAAATGGTGCTTCCACTCGACGCGTCCATCCGCACGCACACGCGTATTCAGGAACACGCCGCGTTCGGTCTCGGAGCGCGTGCCCCCGAAGCCGAGCGACATGGCCTTCTCGACGAGCTCGTCGCGCGAGGCGAAGTCGGTCGGTCCGGCGTAGAACGCCCGCAGCGCGGCCGGTCCTGCCGAGACGTCGACACCCGGCGTGATGTCGACGATGACGAGTTCGGAGACCAGGTCGGGACGGGTCGCCGCCAGGGCCGCGCCCGTGAGGCCTCCGAGCGACTGCCCGACGACGAGCTGCGGCTGCGTCGTCCAGACGTCGAGAGCGTGCGCGACGTCTTCGGCGAGTGTGCGCGGTGCGTAGTCCGCGTCCTCGCGCCACGACGAGTCGCCGTGCCCGGCGAGATCGATCGCCAGGAGCGGGCGCTGCAGCGCCAGTGCCGTCGTGTCCCAGGTGTGCGCGTTCAACCCGGCTCCGTGCAGGAGCGTCACCTCGGGCGCCTCCGTCCCGAAGCGGAGGGCGCTCAGCGTGCGGCCGTCGGGGAGGGGGAGGGCGAGACGCTCCACCGGGGGGAGCGGTACGCCGAGAGCTTCGGCCTGTGCGGGAAGATAGCTGAACTCGCTGTTGTCGATCGCCACGTCCACATTCTGCGCCCTTCGAGAGACCCGGCGGAAATGCGAGAGCGATTTGCTCATCTTTGACGACCGCATGCTTCGCTTTATGACGTTGAATTACTCAAGTCACTTCGCAATCTGCATTCGACGCCGCGAGCGAAGGCGGGCCGCGCGTCGGCGTGCTCCGAATATCATGGAGCCATGAGCGAGACGCGTGTGCACCTGTCCAAGACCGAGCCTGCGGCCTACCAGGCACTCGATGCGTTCTCCAAGACCGTGGGGCAGATCTGTGCGGCGAACGGGATCGACGATCGGCTCAAGGAGATCGTGATGATCCACTGCTCCCAGCTCAACGGCTGCAGCTATTGCACGCGCATCCACGTCGACAGGGCGACCGCTGCGGGCATCGACACGGACACGATCACCCAGATTCCGACCTGGCGCGAGAGCGGGGTCTTCAGCGATCGGGAGCGCGCCGCGCTCGAACTGGCCGAGGCATTCACCTTCATCGCCGAAGACGGCATCTCCGACGAGGTGTACGACCTCGTCGGAGGGGTGTTCACCGAGAAGGAGTACGCGGCGCTCAGCTGGGCCTGTGTCTCGATCAACGCGTTCAACCGGATCGTTATCGCGGGACGGTACCCGGTTCCGCCACGCGCCCCGCGGGCGCAGGCATGACGGTCCTCGACGTCGACGGCGTCACGAACGTGCGCGACGTCGGCGGCATTCCGGCCGCGGGTGGTCGTATCCGCTCCGGTGTGCTGCTGCGTTCCGGGCAGCTGTCGGGGGCGACGACCGCCGGTGCGGCCGCGCTGCGGGCAGCCGTGCAGCACATCGTCGACCTGCGTGACGGCGAGGAGGTCGCCGCCGAGCCCACCGAGATCGAAGGCCCGGACACCACGCACCTGCCGCTGTTCCTCGGCTCCGTACGGTCCTTCTTCGAGGCCGATACCAGTCTCGACGAGCTCTACCTGCATCTGCTGGAGGAGAGCGGGGAGCGCCTGGTCGAGGCCATCCGCATCATCGCTTCCGGGCAGCGCACGCTGGTCCATTGCACAGTCGGCAAGGATCGCACCGGAGTGACCGTCGCGCTCGCCCTCTCCGCCGTCGGCGCCGAGCGTGAGGCCGTCGTCGCGGACTATGCCCTCACCGAGTCGCAGCTGCCGGCGCAGCGCAATCAGCGCATCGCGGAGTATCTGCGGGCGCACCACCCTGATGCCGTCCACGCCGTGGCGCTCGCCACCCAGTCGCCGGCCGACGTGATGCGTCGCCTTCTGGCGCAGGTCGACGAACGCTGGGGCTCGGCGGCGGACTACCTCCGTGCGAACGGGATGACGGACGAGGAGCTGGATGCGCTGACGGCGGCTCTCGTCGAGCCCGTCTCCTGACGAGTCTCCCTGCGGCTGCGGCAAAGGTTAGGCAAGCCTTTACTTGGTGTACGATGAGATCATCATGAGCACCCCCGTCGAGACCCGCAGCTCGCGTGCCGAGCGCCGCGCGGCACGTCAGCGCGCGCACCACCTGGTGACCGCCGATGAGCAGTCTCTCACCGAGCTCGAGGTGTTCCTGACGACACTGCCGCTGTGCGCATCGGGCCGCATCTTCATCGAGGTGCCGGAGGTCTCGGACATCGGTGTGATCGATGCTCCAGGACGTATGACGGTCACGTGGCTCGCTCGCGGATCCCGCTCGGGAGTCCCCGGCAGCGGCCGCGCCTGCGCGCCCGGTCAGGCGCTGGCGCGGGCCACCTGCGCCTGGGCCGACGAGATGATGTGCGACGACGAGATCGAGACGAACGTCACGCTCCTCGGCGGATACCTCGGGACGGCCGACATCATCGAGCACCTCACGGGTTCGCTGGGCATCTCCGCCGCTCGCATCCACGCGCCAGAGCGCTTCGGGCTCCTCCCGGCCGACCGCTGAGCGGTCAGCGCGACCGTCGCACGTAGTTGCCGTCCTCGAGGCCGGCCTCGATCTCGAAGCGGTTGCGCAGCGGATCCCGTCCGGCGAAGAAGTAGAGCACGGGCATCAGGAAGCCGTACCGGAGCCACTGCGCCTTGTGCACCGCCTCATGCCGGAGCACCGCCTCGCTGGGGGTTTCGTCACCGGTCAGGAAGCAGCCGCCGACGCACACGCCGCCGCGGTTGAAGGTCCAGGAGGGCATGCCGCGGAAGACCCACAGCCCCGCGCGCCGCTCCACACGCCCGGTGCTCCACAGCGACCCCCACAACCAGCCGACGGCCGTGCCCCACGCATAGCCGAGGCGGCTGACCGGCGAGCGGAGCAGGAACGAGGGGATGCGGCGATCCAGACGCCGTCCTCGGGCCAGTGCCTCATCCGCGGCGCGGTTGTCCGCGTCCGTCGTCATGCCACGGCTCCGACCAGTCGCAGCAGGGCGCCCAGATCGTCGACCGCGTCGGCGGGCGAGCGAGGCGCGAAGCCGGCGATGGTCGCGCCCGCGAGCGGGATCTCGGAGCGCAGGGCGCGGATCGCGGCGCTCAGCGCGGCGGGGGAGAGTCCGAACGGCGCGGGGGAGGAGACGCCGGCGAGTTCGGCAGGGTCCAGCACGTCCACGTCGATATGGACCCAGACGCGCGTCGCCCCGGTCGCCCGCACGGCATCGAGGAGGGACTCCGGGCGCTCGAGGTCCGCGACCGTGAGGTTCCTCAGCGGCTGGAGCTGCTCGACCTCCGGGTCATCCAGGGCGCGCATGCCGACGGTGACCACCCGATCGGGGGCGAGGGCGGGAGAGAGGACGAGCTGCGGTTCGCCGTCGCCGAGCACAGCGCGCAACGCCATCCCGGAGAACGCGCCGGAGGGGGAGGTGTCGGGGGTGTGCAGGTCGCCGTGAGCGTCGCACCACACCAGAGCCAGGTCGTCGGTGCCACCGGGAAGCGCGTCGAGTGCCGCGACCGTCACGCTGCAGTCGCCGCCGATCACGACGGTGTTGCCGGCATCGATGTGACCGTGGACGAGCTCGCGTGTCCGCAGCAGCGCGCTCAGCCTCCGCACGCCGGTTCCCAGCGACTCGCCGGCCTCCACCGGCACCTCCAGGACGGTCGTGGCGGCACGCGGCAGGTCTCCCGCGATCGCCGAGGCGCCGTCGACGAGCAGCATCGCCCGCGCAGCAGGGGACCCCTGCCACTGCGGGATCACGAGGAATCGCACCATGGGTGCCTCCGGAAAGAAGAGCGCGGACGACCCGGGCACGAGGCCCGGACCATCCGCGGGTGGTGTCAGGAGCCTTCGATGGCCTGACGGGGAGCGTTGCCACCGGCCTTCAGCTCGGCGAGACGAGCCTCGACCTCGGTCAGCTCGCCGAGGTCCTCCAGGCTCTCGAACTGGGCGTCGAGGCTCGACGCCGCGAGCTCGATCTTGCCCTGGGCGATGGCCTCCTGGCGGCGGACCTTGTCTTCGAACCGGCCCAGCTCGCTGGTGGGGTCGAGCACATTGATCGAGCCCACGGCATCCTGCACCTTGGTCTGCGCCTCGGCGACCTTGGCACGGGCGAGGAGTTCGCTGCGCTTGTTCTTGAGCTCGACCAGCTTGTCCTTCATGCCGTTCAAGCCGCTCTTGAGCTTGTCGACGATCTCGGTCTGCGCCGCGATCTGCGGCTCGGCACCGGTGGCCTCGCGCTCGGCGCTGATCTGACGCTGCAGAGCGATCTTGGCGAGGTTGTCGAACTTGTCCGCGTCGGCCGTGTTGCCGCTCGCGCGCATCTCGTCGGCCTTGCGGCTGGCGGCGAGAGCCTTGTTGCCCCACTCGGTCGAGGCCTGGACGTCTTCTTCGTGGTCGCGCTCGAGCAGGCGCAGGTTGCCGATGGTCTCGGCGATCGCGGACTCGGCGTCGGCGATGCTGTTCGTGTAGTCGCGAACGAGCTGGTCGATCATCTTCTGCGGGTCTTCCGCAGAGTCCAGCAGGGAGTTGATGTTCGCGCGGACGAGGGTGGAGATACGTCCGAAGATGGACTGCTTGGTCATGCGTGATTCCTTTCAGAGGGCGTCTTCAAGAGCTTGTCGTACGTGTCTGTGGAGGGGATCAGAAGCGTCCACCCCCGGATCGACCGCTGCGGCCGCCGCCGGATCGTCCGCCGCCGCCGAAGCCCGAGCTGCGGAAGCCTCCGCTCCCGCTCGAGCGCCAGCCGCCACCGCGGGACGAGGATCTGCCGCCACCGCCACCGCCGGCGAGGAGACCGCCGATGATGCCGCCGAGGATGTCCCCGCCGATCCCAGATCCGCCACCGCCGCCGCTGAAGGGTCCGCCGCCCCAGCCGCCGTCGTAGGAGCGGGCGTTGTAGGACGAGACGTCGGCAGAGGCGGACGACGTGGCCTGCCTGGCGAGCTCGAGCGCCCGCCCGGCCTCCGCCAGCGCCGACTCCGGCGACGTGCTGCGGAGGGTCAGGGCCTGGGTGAGGCTCGCCTCCGCCTGGGCGAGTCGAGTGCGTGCCGTCGAGCCGACCGTGCCGCGGCGCGTCTCGATGAACTCTCGCGCCGTGCGGATCTCCGCGCCCGCCTGGGCGAGGGTCTGCTCGAGCATCTGCTGCGCACGACGCGCGCGGTCGATGCTCTCGCGTCCTCGAGCGATGGCCGCATCGATCTGCGCGTTCGCCGCGGTGAGGGCGTCGAAGGCACGCTGGGGATTGCGGCCGGCGCCGGTCAGATCGGTCTCCGCAGCCTGCAGTTGACGGATCGTCGCAGCGGCGGCCTGCGCGATGCTGCCATCCGGGTCGGGAAGCTGCTGCGTCGTCGACACGTCGGCCTGCAGCTCCGCCACGAGTGCTCGCGCCCGACTGTCGACGGCCGACAGGTCCGACCCGAGCGAGGTGATCGCGTGCACGAGCTGGGATGCCTGCGCGACCGACTGCTCGGCCGTGCGAATCGCGAACGCCGCCTCACCGGACTTGCCCGCCGCGATCGCCGTCGCCGCGGCTTCGATGGATCGATCGGCGAGAGCGGCGCGCTCCCGCGCCTGGGCGGGGTTGTCGGCGACGGTGGTCAATGCGTCGGCGTCGTACACCCCGGAGAGTGCGGAGAGCGCGGCGTCGGCCTCGGCGAGCACCGGCTCCAGGGCTGCGCGCTCACCGCGGACGCGTTCGAGCTCCTGCGGGGCGTTCTGCTCGAGCTTGCGCAGCGCGTCGAAGGCCTCCGTGTTGGCGTCGAGCACGTCATCGATCTCGTCGGCGATCCGGATGATGCGGATGTTCCAGGCGCGCCGATCGTGGACGGTGTCCTCGATCTCGTCGTCGAGCTTCTGCCGGAGTTCGAACGCCTCGGCGATCTTGGTCTTCGCGGTCTCCACGGCGCGCGTGAACTCCTCGGTCGCGGCGTCGCCGAACTGGGCGATGGCGAATCCGAGTTCCTCACGGCTCGAGGTGATGGCGTCGTCGGCCTGCACGAGGGCGAGCCCTGCCTGCGTGGCGACCTGATCGTCGGTCAGCGTCGAGAACGGGTCGTTCGGGTCCGGCTTCTCCGGCATCGCACCGCGTTTGCGGGCGACCGCCCGGCGCCGGCTCCGGCGGACGAGGATGACGATCAGTCCGATCACCACGAGCGCGGCGATCCCCCCGAGAACGATGAGGAGAACGCGGAGGGCCCCGGCGCCGCCGTCGCCCTGGATCTCGTCCGCGGCGAGGACGATCGCGCCCTCCCAGTCCTCCTGGGCGAGAAGCGGCTGGATCTGCTGCTCCACGTCGTCCAGCTTGCTGCCCGAGAGCGGGCCGCCTTCGGCCGCCGAGATGTAATAGCTGCGCTGCTCGACGGCGATCGCGAGAAGGTACTGGTCGGGGCCGAGTCCGTTGTCCTCCGCGACGGTGTCGGCCCACTCGACGCGGTCGCTCGGCGACGTGAAGCTGTCGACGAGGACGACGAACAGGTCGGCTGTGGAGTTCTCGGTGAGCTCCTGAAGGCGGCCCTCCGCCGTCTCCTTCTCCTGCGCGCTGAGGACGCCGGCGCTGTCGGTGACATAGCCCGGGTCGAGCGTGAGGGGATCCGTCGCGGAGGCCGCTGCGGCGCTCAACGCGCCGGTGAGGGCCGCTGCCAGGATCACGATCGGCGCGAGCCATCGAGACCTCATCGTGTCTCCTCCGACAGACCGGTGCTCCCCATGTCACGAGTCTATGCACAGAGCCCGACACGCGACAGCACTCGATCCGGGTTCGCCGTTCGCCGTCAGCGGAGACACATACGCTGGAAGGCATGGATGACATGTACGGCTCCGACGTGCTGGCAGCGGGCTGGCGCGAGCGCGGCGCGAAGCAGGTGCCGCAGGTCGCGGCCGAGACCGACCTCGTGGTCGAGGTGGCCGACGACGGATTCTGCGGCGCCGTCACCCGTGTGCACGGCGGCACGGTCGAGCTCGAGGACCGTCTCGGGCGACGACGCCTCTTCCCGCTGGGCGGCGGCTTCCTGATCGACGGCGCCCCCGTCCGGCTGGTGGTTCCTGCGGCGAAGGAGCAGGGCCCGCGCCGCACAGCGTCCGGGTCCTTCGTCGTGGCGGACCAGCGCGCGCGCGTCGCCCTTCCCAGCCGGATCCTCGTCGAGGGCAAGCACGATGCCGAGCTCGTCGAGAAGGTGTGGGGCGCCGACCTTCGCGTCGAGGGGGTGGTCGTGGAGTTCCTGCAGGGCGTCGACCTGCTCGATGAGCTGCTCGCCGCGGAGCCCCCGAACGCCACCCGCCGTTACGGGGTGCTCGTCGACCACCTCGTTCCGGGGTCGAAGGAGTCCCGCATCGCCGACGCCGTCGCCCGCGGCCCGCACGGACGCCATCTGCGCATCGTCGGGCATCCGTTCGTCGACGTGTGGCAGTGCGTCACGCCCCGCGCGCTCGGGATCGCGGCGTGGCCCGAGATCCCGCGCGGCATCGAGTGGAAGGTCGGGATCTGCCGTGCCTTCGGCTGGCCGCACGAGACGCAGGCCGACATCGCGAGGGCGTGGCAGCACATCCTCTCCAGGGTCACCACCTATCGCGATCTGGAGCCGGCGCTGCTGGGCCGCGTCGAGGAACTCATCGACTTCGTCACGGCGCCCGCCGGCTGAGCGCGGCGAGACCGGGCCCGAGCGGACGCCTCGGCGCCGACGGCTACCCTGGGAACATGCCCGAACCCCGTACCTTCCGCGAAGAACCGGTGTCGTTCGTGCGCCGCAGCGGCCGGATGTCCGATGCCCAGGAGCGCGCGTTCGCCGAGCTCGGGCCGCACTACCTGCTCGATGTGCCGCGTGACGTGGCATGGACGTCCGTCCACCCCGAGGCGCGCCTCGACCCCGCCGCCGAATACGGCCGTTCGGCCGACCTGTACGTCGAGATCGGCTCCGGACAGGGACACGCGATCGTGTCCGCCGCATCCTCGCGCCCCGAGGATGACTTCCTGGCCGTCGAGGTGTTCCGGGCGGGGCTCGCCCGCACGATGCTCGACGCCGACCGCGCCGGTGCCCGGAACCTCCGGGTGGTCGAGGCGAACGCCCCCGAGGTGCTGTCGTCGTACCTCCCCGAGGCGTCGGCGCAGGAGGTGTGGATCTTCTTCCCCGACCCCTGGCACAAGAAGAAGCACACCAAGAGGCGTCTCGTTCGCCCCGGATTCGGCGACACGGCGGCCCGCGCCCTGCGTGACGGGGGCCTGTTGCGCCTGGCCACGGACTGGGAGGACTACGCGCTGCAGATGCGCGAGGTCCTGGACGCCGAGCCGCTGCTCGAACGCGCCTTCGACGGGGAGTGGGCGGAGCGGTTCGACGGCCGCGTGATGACCGCGTTCGAGCGGAAGGGCATCGCGAAGGGGCGCGACATCCGCGACCTCGTCTACCGACGCAGGGCGCGGGCGTGACGGACCTGCCGCGTGCGGCGACCGCGCACGTCGGCGTGATCCCCGCCCTGCTCGTGTGCGCCGCCGCGCCGGCGTTCTTCGTGCTGGAGATCCCGTGGCTGGGGTGGCTGCTGCTCGCCGCCGGCATCCTGACCGCATGGCTGATCGAGCGCGCGCGACCTGTCGAGGCGCCCGGGGGAGCGATCGGCCGCGCCCCGTCGCTCACCCGAGACCTGTCCCTGATCGCGCTGGGCATGCTGATCGTCAGCATCATCCCGCTCGCCGCCGAACTCGACAACCTGGCGATGCTGCGGTTCACCCTGGCGCTGGGCGGCGCCGTCGCGGTGCCGTACGCGATCTCGCGGTTCCTGTATCGCGACCGCGCGATCGCGTTCCCCTGGCGGACCCATCGACGCTGGGGACGCCTGCAGTGGGGCTGGTTGGTCGCGGTGCTCGTCCTCGGGTGGCTGATCCTGCCCTTCTACTTCATCACCAGCGGGGTGTACCAGAACTGGCCGGTCGTGGACACGCCCGAGCTGATCGCGCGGCTGTTCGTCGGTGTCGGCGCGGTCGGGATCTGGGACGAACTGTTCTTCATCTGCACCGTGTTCGCCCTGCTTCGCCGGCACTTCCCCGATCTGGTCGCGAATCTGCTGCAGGCCATCGTCTTCGTCTCGTTCCTGTGGGAGCTCGGCTACCGGGAATGGGGACCCCTGCTCACGATCCCGTTCGCGCTGCTCCAGGGCTACATCTTCCTCCGGACGCACTCGCTCGCGTACGTCGTCACGGTGCACCTGCTGTTCGACGCCGTGGTGTTCGCCGTGCTGGTGCACGCGCACAATCCGGGACTCCTGCCGGTCTTCCTCGTCTGAGCACCCCGGACGCGCACCCGGGACGGATGTCGGGCGGAGATCCGGGACGGATGTCGGGCGGATCAACGGATGTCGGGCGGATCGCCGGGGAGCCGTCCGACATCCGGGAAATGGTCCGACAGGTGGCCTGGTGGCGTGCTCGTCGTCGAGGGGCGGTCGTTGCTCGGGTTGCCGTTCGGCCCTCGGGAACGGGAGAATCGGCCCATGCTCATCGTCGGACTCATCCTCGCCGCAGCGGCCGCTGCGTTCCACGTCTTCATCTTCGCGCTCGAGTCGCTCCGATGGACCGAGCCCGAGACGAGGAAGATCTTCGGCGTCCCCAGTGAGGCCGACGCCGTCACGATGAAGCAGCTCGCCTTCAACCAGGGCTTCTACAACCTGTTCCTCGCTCTGACGACTCTGCTCGGCATCGGTCTGGTGATCGTGGGGGGGCAGACGGTGGGTCTGACGCTGGTCTTCGCGGGAACGGGGATGATGCTCGCGGCGGCGCTCGTGCTGGTGCTGTCCGACCGGTCGAAGCTGCGCGCGGCCGCGATGCAGGGCACCCTCCCGCTCCTCGCCGTCATCGTGACGGCGATCGGCGTCGCGGCGGCCTGACGCGCCCGCATGGGGTGACTTCTGCGCCTGCACGCGCCACACTCGGTGCATGGGCGACTGGGTGCTGCACGTGGACATGGATCAGTTCATCGCGGCGGTGGAGGTGCTGAGACGCCCCGAACTCGCCGGGCTACCGGTGATCGTCGGGGGACGCGGTGATCCCTCCGAGCGCGCGGTCGTGTCGACGGCCTCGTACGAGGCGCGCGCCTTCGGGATCGGCTCCGGCATGCCGCTCAAGATCGCCGCGCGCAAGGCTCCCGACGATGCGGTGTTCCTGCCGGTGGACCACGAGGCGTATGAGGCGGCATCGGCGGAGGTCATGACGGCGCTGCGGGCGCTCCCGGGCATCGTGCTCGAAGTGGTCGGCTGGGACGAGTGCTTCCTCGGGGTCACGAGCGACGACCCGGAAGCCGTCGCCCGCGCCGCGCAGTCCGCCGTGCGGGATGCCACCGGCCTGCACTGCTCCGTCGGAATCGGCGACAACAAGGTGCGGGCGAAGATCGCCACGGAGTTCGGCAAGCCGCGCGGCGTGTTCCGGCTCACGGCGGAGAACTGGTTCGAGGTCATGGGCGACCGAGCGACGAGGGATCTGTGGGGCGTCGGACCCAAGGTGCAGAAGCGACTGGCGCAGCACGGGATCACGACCGTGCAGGAGCTCGCCGACGCCGACGAGCAGGAGCTCATCGGGGAGTTCGGTCCGCGGATGGGGGTGTGGTATCACGGACTGGGCTCGGGCCTGGGTCCGAGCGTGGTGGACGACACGCCCTGGGTGGCCCGCAGTCACAGCCGGGAGACGACCTTTCCGCAGAACCTCGTCGATCCCGCGCAGATCGAGTCGGCGTTGCGGGAGCTCGCCGGCCAGGCGTTCGACGACTGCGCCGCCGAGGGACGACCCGTGGTCCGGGCTCACCTGAAGGTCCGTTACGCCCCCTTCGAGACCAGGACGTTCGGTCGGAAGCTGCCGGAACCGACGACCGAGCGTGAGGTGTTCGTCGCCGCCGCGCTGGCTCTCTGTGCGACGCTCGACGCAGCGCGGGAGGTGCGCCTGCTCGGGGTCAGGGCGGAGATGACGATGCCGGAAGAATCCGACCCGGTCGAGCGCACTCCCGTGCGCGGACGCATCTGAGTCCGGATCGCCTCGCGCAGGTCAGTCCCGGATCACAGCGGCGACGGCGCTCACCTCGATCAGTGCGCCAGGCACGCCGAGCCCCGCGACGATCGCGGCGGTGACCAGAGGAGGGGCGCCTTCTCTGGCGAGTGTGGACGCGACAGCGCCGTAGGCGGCGCGCAGATCCGCTTCCTGGTGGATCAGCACACTCCAGCTGATGACATCGTCGAGGCCCGCCCCCGCCGACTCCAGAGCGATGCGCGCGTTCTCGAGGGCGCGCAGCGACTGTTCCCCGGCGTCCGCGGAGACGACCGCTCCCGTGGCGTCGACGCCGTTCTGGCCGCCGACGTAGATGGTCGTCGCGCCGGGCGGCACGACGGCGACGTGACTGAACGCGGGGCTGACGACGAGCCCCGCCGGTTGTGTCAGTGTGATCTCCATCACCACACTCTGCCCCTGGCCGCCGACATCGCGGAAGGGCGATGTCGGCGGCGGGACGTCAGAAGCGCAGCAGGACCTTGCCCACCCGGCCGGGCGTGTTGCTGGCGCGCACCGCGTCGGCGATGTCCGCGGCGTCGAAGATGCCGGCGACGGGCAGGGTCAACGTGCCGTCGCCGAGGCGCTGGAAGAGCTCGCCGAACAGCGAACCGCGTGTCGCCTGATCGAGCGCGGGGATCACCTTGCTGCCCCAGAAGCCCTTCACGATCGCCTGCTTGAAGATCACGTCCGAGGAGGCGATCTCCATCGTGGGGGAGTCCATGGCGCCGAACGCGACCAGGGTGCCTCCCTCGGCGAGCAGCGAGAGCACCTGACCGGACGCTGCACCGCCGACCGAGTCCACGCCGGCGACGATGCGAGCGCCGCCCGTGATCGCCTCGGCCTGAGCCTGCCAGTCGTCCTGGTCCGTGGCGACGATGCGGTCGATGCCCTGTTCGCGCAGCTCCTCGACGCCGGCGCTGCGGCGCACGAGCCCGAGGACGTTCACGCCGCGTGCGGCACCGAGCTGGGCGAGCATCCGCCCGACGGCCCCGTTCGCGGCGTTCTGGACGATCCAGTCGCCCTCGCGGGCGCCGAGGAAGTCGAGCAGCGTGATCGTGCTGAAGGGCATCGAGACGAGCTGCGCGGCGACCTCGTTCGGCACCGCATCCGGAACCGGCACCAGGCCCGCGGCGTCCGCCACGATGTACTCGGCCCATGCGCCGAAGGTACCGCCCGTCGCGACACGCTGTCCGACCGTCAGATGGTCGACGCCCTCGCCGAGCGCGTCGACGACGCCGAGCGCTTCCGTGCCCGACGGGGCCGGAAGCTCGGGCTTGAATCCGTAGGTGCCGCGCACGGTCCAGAGGTCGTGGTTGTGGATGGGGGAGAGCAGGATCCGCAGGCGGACCTGGCCGGCGGCGGGCTCCGGGAGGGGGCGGTCCTCGACGTGGAGGACCCGCTCCGGGTCGCCGAAGGCGGGATGGATGAGTGCGCGCATGATGTGTGCTCCGTTCGAGGTGCGGTGTCAGTGGGCCGGGTGTGCGGCCGCGGTGGTGTCGGAACTGTGCTGGAGGCGGGTGGTGATGTCCTGCAGCTCGGCGATGAGCTGTCGACGGTGTGCGTCGTCGTGTATCCCGGAGAGCTCCGTGATCCTGCGGTGCAGCGGCGCGAGCTCGGCACGCAGCGCCGCCCCCTTCTCGGTCGTCTGCACGAGCACGACCCGCTCGTCGTCGCTGCGCCGGCTCCTCGACACCAGGCCCGCCTGCTCCAGTCTCCGCACGAGCGGCGAGAGCGTGCCGGAGTCGAGCTGCATCGCCTGTCCGAGCGAGCCGATGGACTGCTCGCCGTCGATCCACAGCACGGCCAGGACCAGATACTGCGGGTACGTCAGGCCCCAGGGGGCGAGAAGCGTGCGGTACGCCTGCGTCGTCGCTCGTGCGGCTGCGTACAGCGAGAAGCACACCATCTCATCGGTCACGGACATGCGCTAAGCATTGCAGACAATTCAATTGTGCACAATACGAAGGTTCACCAGGGTGACTCCAGACCGCGGTACAGGACCCGGCTGCCGACGAGCATCTCCAGGCAGTACGCTTCAGGCCATCCGACAGGGAGCGATATGAGTGCACGGGGCAGGCCGCGGTGGATGTTCAGCACGCTCGACGGCTATCGGCGGCAGTGGATCGTCGGCGACGTCGTCGCGGGGCTCTCCGCCGGGGCGGTCGTCGTCCCGCAGGCGATGGCCTATGCGACGATCGCGAACCTGCCGGTGCAGGTGGGGCTCTACACCTGCATCGTGCCGATGCTCGTGTACGCGGTGCTCGGCGGCAGCCGTGCGATGAGCGTCTCGACGACCTCCACGATCGCGACCCTCACTGCGACCACGCTGGTGTCGGCGGGCGTGGCGGCGGGTGCGGACGATGCGATGGGCTCGCTCATGATGCTGACGCTTCTCGTGGGCGCGGTCCTGCTGGTGGCGCGGCTGTGCCGGCTCGGGTCCCTCGTCGAGAACATCAGCGGCGCGACGGTTCTCGGGCTCAAGATCGGCGTCGGAGCGACGGTCGCGGTCGGTCAGCTGCCGAAGCTCCTCGGCGAGACGTTCGACTTCTCCGGGCACGGCTTCCTGCGATCCATCGCCGCGGTCGGACAGTCCCTGGACAGTGTGAACGGGCCGACCGTGCTGCTCTCGGCCGGATCGATCGTCGTGCTCCTTCTGCTCAAGCGCTTCGCCCCGAAGGTCCCCGGCACGCTCGTGGTGGTGGTCGGGGGCATCCTCCTGGTGTGGCTGGCCGACATCGACGCCCTCGGGGTCGATCTCATCTCCGCGGTGCCGAGCGGGCTGCCCGTCCCGGCCATCCCGGATCTCGCGCAGGCCACCGCCCTCGTCCCCGGGGCCCTGGCGATCGCCGTGATGGCGTTCCTCGAGTCCGCAGCGGTGGCACGCAGCCTCCGCGTCGCGACGGAACCGCAGATCGACAGCGACCAGGAACTCATGGCCACCGGGGCAGCGAACACCGTCGGCGCATTCTTCGGCACGATGCCGGCGGCGGGAGGCTTCTCGCAGAGCGCGGTGAACCAGAGCGCGGGCGCCCGCTCCCAGCTCGCGACCGTGGTGACGGTGGCGCTGGCGGTGCTGGTCGCGCTCTACCTCGGGCCCGTGCTGAGCCTGCTGCCCGAGGCGACGCTGGCCGCGATGGTCTTCGTCGCGGTCGCGAGCCTCATCAACATCCCCGAGCTCGTGCGCTGGGCGCGGATCAGTCGGGTGGACTTCTGGGTCGCGCTGGCGGTGGCGGTCATCGGACTCACCGCCGGTCTGCTCCCGGCCGTGGCCGTCGGCGTGGTGGTGACGCTGGTGCTCGTCCTGCGGGAGCTGAACATCCCCCGAACCTCGGTCGTCGGTCCGACCGACGGCGTCCTCGGAATCGCGTTGGAGCGCGGCCTGTACACCGCCAACGCCCTGGCCAACGAACGCGTGATCCTGAACCTGGTCGCGGCGCAGTCGCCTCCGGTGCGGGCCGTGGTCCTGGGACTGGCGCAGCAGGAGGTCGTGACCATCACGGTGCTCGACGCGCTGGAGAACCTCGATCGCGAACTCGCCCAGCTCGGAGTCGTGCTCCACCTCGCGGCGCTTCCCTCCGCCGCGACCGACGTCGCGGGGCGCACGGCCTGGTTCGCTCGCCTCGCCTCCAGCGGTCGCGTGCACGACTCCGTTCGGGCGGGGATGACGGCGGCGTCCGAAGGCGCACCCGCCTGAGCCGTTCACCCTGGTGAACTCGCCGACGCGCCGTGACGATCGGCGAGGCGGTGCCTAGGCTGACCGGCACGGCGGGGTCGCGCCCGCGAACACACCGAACGGGGGACACCATGCCGGACGGCGCGCCGAACCACGCACGTCGGGAAGGGGGGCGCCTCGTGCCGGACGGCGGCATCACCTGGCGCTGGTCCCGGTTCGGACTCGGTGCCGCCTACGCCGTCCCTGCCGTGGTCGTGGCCGCGTGGTCTCCGACGCTGGGCCTGGCGGTCGCGGTGGGCGTGCTTCCCGCCGCTGCCTTCGGTCTGCCGCCGCGGCGCCCGGGGCGCGCGGTCATCCCCGTCGTGGGAGCCCTGAGCGCGCTGGGACTCCTCCTGGGCTCGCTGGTCGCCTCCACGCCCGTGATCGCCGTGGTCGCCGTGTTCGCCCTCGCCGTCGCGGCGAGCATCACCGCGACCAGCGGCCGGCTCGCGCAGCTGTTCCTCCTCCTCGGCCTGCCGATGTTCGGGATCGGGCTGAGCTTCCCGTGGGGAGCGGCGGTGCTCGCGCTCGCGGGCTGCATGGCGGCCGGTTCGCTGTACGCCTGGCTGGTGGCGCTCGCCTGGCCCGAGCGGACCTCGCCGGCACTGTCGCCGGCACCGGTGCCCCGCGGTCGGGCGATGGTCGTCTACGGCGTCCTCCTCGGCACGGCCGCGGCCACGGCGGCCGCCGTCGGATTCGCCCTCGGCCTCGAGCACGTCGGGTGGGCGACCGGCGCTGTCCTGCTGGTCATGCGCCCGGTGCGCGGGCAGCTCATCCTGCGCAGCGCGGGACGGGCGATCTCCGTGATGCTCGGCGCGCTCGCCGCGGCGTGCTTCGCGCTCGTCGGGCCGGGCCCCCTGCTCAACGCGGCCCTGATCCTGCTCGTCGTCGGAGCGTTGTCCGCGACGCAGGAGAGCCGCTGGTACATCGCCCCGGGGTTCACCACCTTCCTCGCGCTGACGCTGATCCTCTCGACCTCGTCCTCCTCGCCGTCTCAGCGCTTCGTCGAACGTTCCGTCGAGACGCTGCTCGGCGTGGCGCTCGCGCTGTTCTTCGGCGCGCTCGTGCCCGCCGCGCTCTCGTTCGCGGCACGCCGTCGCGGTCGGACCTGCCCGTGATCCCGCGCAGGGTTGAGCGCCCCGGTCCGAGATGCCATACTGCCCGGTAAGGGCGGGGAGGCTCTAGTCAATTCATTCGGGGGGTTCCGATGGATGAGGACGATCGAGATTCCGGCGCGCCGTGGACTCGCATCCCCGTCATGATCGACAACGACGTTCGTCGACCTGCTCTGCTCTCGCGGCTGTCCGCCGCCTTGAACCAGCCGTGGACGCTGACCCTCGTCAGCGCACCGGCCGGAGCGGGCAAGACGCGCCTCCTCTGCCAGTGGGCGCACGAGGTGGGGGACGATCCGGTGACGGACGTGGTCTGGCTCGCGCTGCCGCGAGGGGCGGTGGACCTCGGCGAGCTGCGATCCGCCATCGCGCGGGTCGCGGACCGGCGCCTGACCACGGCGCTCGAGAGGGTGTCCGGTGCGGCCACGGCCGACGCCGCGCGTGCTCTCGCGCGCGCGCTGAGCGCGACCGATCGCCGTGTGGTGGTGATCATCGACGACGTGCACCATGCTGAGTCGACGCAGCTCGGTCTGCTGCTCTCCGCGTTCGTCCAGGCCGTTCCAGGCAACGCCCACGTCGTCCTGTCCGGGCGCGGCACCGGAGCGGTCCCGGTGGCCAGAAGACGCATCACGGGTGTGGCCCTCGAACTCGGGGTCCGCGACCTCGCCTTCGCGGCGGACGAGATCCGCTCGTTCTTCCGCGCGCGGGACATCCGCGTCTCGCAGGGGGAGATCAGCGCCATCCTGCGGCGCACGGAGGGATGGGCGACCGGATTGCAGCTGATGGTCGTGCCGGCCATCGACGAGTCCCACCTCACGCCCCTGCCCCTGCGTGGCGACGCGCAGGCGGTGGCCGACTACTTCCTCGAGGAAGTGCTCGCCGACCTCGATGAAGAGCTGAGGGAGTTCCTGCTGGTGACGTCTGTCCCCGAGGTCTTCACGCTCGAGCTCGCGCAGGCGCTGTCGAAGTGCACGCCGACGACGATGCCGATCGACCGCCTCGTGCGTCTGAGCGTCGTGGCGGCGCAGCCCGGCGACGAGGCGGTGGAGTACCACTACCACCCGGTGCTGCGTGAGTTCCTCCTCGCCCGGCTGCGGGCTCGAGGACGGTCGACGGTCGAGGCGCTCGAGGCGATCGCGGCGGAGTGGTTCGCCGGGCGGCAGGACCATCCCGCCGCCCTCCGTCACGCGATCCTCAGCGGAGATCCGGAATGCATCGAGGTGATCCTGAGGCGCTGCGGGATGCACCTGATCCTGACCGGTCACGCGGCCGCCGTCCTCGAGGCGATCACTCACGTGTCGCCGCGGTTGCGCGCGGACCCGGCGGTGCGGATGCTGCTGGCCGCGGCCGAACTCGATCTCGGAGACGCGTCGGCTGCGGCGGCTGCTCTGCCCTCGCTCGCGGGAGCGGGCGAATCCGTCGCTGCGCGACGGTGGCGGACGGGGATCGACCTGCACACGGCACTGCGGCGCGGCGGCCTCCTCGAGGCGCTCGACCGGGGCGAGCCGGATCTGGACGAACCCATCGGAGAAGCGCCGCTGGACACGTACGCCCACCTGCAGGCGGCGATGGGCGAGCTCTACGTGGGGCGCCTGGACCGCGCGGACGAGTTCGCCAGACTCGCATCCGATCAGGCGCGCACGACGGGGATGGCGGCGGCGGAGCTGCAGGCCGGAGCGATCCTCAATACCAGCGCCCTCTTCCGCGGTCGCCTGCGCGACGTGGTCGACTCGGCCACCCGGCTCGATGATCGCTGGCAGGCGCTGGGTCGTCCGGAGAGCCCGTTCTACGAGGTCACGCGCGTCTGGCGGTACTGGGTGCCGTACGAGGCGATGCGCGAGGACGACGCTGAGTGCGCATTGATCGCCGCCGCTGCGGTCATCGACAACGGCAGCGAGCCGGCGATCGCGCGAGGACTCCGCGGCATGCTCTCGCTCGTGCGTGCGGAGAGGACCGACGGCCCGCACGACGTCGCGCTGGAACTGCTGGACACCCTCGCACCGCGTGACGACGCGCCGTTGCCGGTGCACTGGTACGCCATGATGGGCTCGTTCGCGGTGCATGCCTTCCACCGCCTGGAGGAGCCCACCCTGCGCGACTGCTTCCTGGAGGCGATGACCCGCGGGCTGGGCGCCGCCGGAGACGCCGGTGTGATGCGCGCGATGGCCGCACTCCACGACCGCCGCCACGGCCTCGCGCGCGAGGAGCTCGCGACCGTGCTCGAGGGAGCGGCACCGTGCCTGCTCCCGGCCTCCCTGATCGACGCGTGGCTCGTCGAGGCGGCACTCGATGTCCATGCCGGGGAGCCGGATCGAGCCCAGCTCTCGCTAGCCACCGCGCTCGCTCTCGCTGAGCCCGAGGGGCACGCCCGGCGCGTGGCGTTGGCCGACCCCGTGATCGGCCGTCTGCTCGCCGCCAGAGCCACACCGGGCTCGCGCACGCGGTTCGCCGACGAGGTGCGGGAGCGCCTCGCGACGGCAGGGGTGCTGGTCGAGGAGGAGCTGACCGAGCGCGAGCGCGTGGTCCTCGCCGCGTTGACCCGCCGCGCAACGCTGCGCCAGATCGCCCAGCAGGAGTTCATCTCGCCGAACACGGTGAAGACGCATGTGCGGAACATCTACCGCAAGCTGGGTGTCTCGGATCGAGAGGCAGTGACCGCCGCCGCGCACGCACTCGGCATCGGCTGAGTGCGTGCGCGGGCGGCGTCAGTCGCGGGCCATCGCCGCGGCCAGGTGCGCCTCGAGGTCCAGGTACGCGTCGTCGGCGATGTCGAACACGACCTTGGTGATCTCCCCGCCTGCGAAGTCGAACCCGTAGCCGTACAGCGACGAGACCGGATCGGCGCTGTCGCGGCCGATCGTCAGTCCCTCACCGCACAGGGAGAAATGGCCGAGCACGGTGCGGATCTGCTTCTCCCCGACCTGCTGGTCGTCGATGTAGAGCTTCACCGGCCCGACGCCTTCGCGGTGCTCGCCCGTGCCTTCCTTGGTGAACTCCACGCCGATGATATGCGTGCCGGAGACGGGCACGGGGGCCGAGACGCGGTCCTCGGGCGGGATCCCCAGGAAGTTGTAGACGTAGTGCACCTGGCCGTCCTTGACCACGAGAGCATGACCGCCGAACCGGGAGCCGTGAGCGAAGATGACGCCCTCGGTCTCCGCGGTGAACTCGACCTCCGCGGCGATCTTGAAGGAGACGCCGTGCGTGTTCGCCGCTGAGCGCTCCGGGACCTCGCTCGTGCCCGGGTAGTACACGAACTGACCGGAGGGCGGCGCGGGCTGGTGGAACTCCATCGCGACGAACGTCTCGAAGTCCTTCGGGTTGCCGATGATCTGCAGGTCGTTGAGGGGCAGGACCGCGTTCGCCTTCGCCTCCTCCATCCAGAGCGCCTTGAGCTCCTCGACCTTCTCCGGGTGCTGGTCCGCGATGTTCTCGGCCTCCGCACGGTCGACGTCGGTGTGGTAGAGCTCCCATTCGTCTTCCTCGAAGTTGCCCTTGCCGCTGATCGGGCCGTGCACCGTCACCGCCTTCCACCCCTCGTGCCAGATCCCGCGCTGACCGAACATCTCGTAGTACTGGGTCTGCTTGTGCGTCGGGGCATCCGGCGCGGCATCGAACGAGTACTTCATCGAGACGCCGGAGAGCGGCGTCTGCTCGACTCCGTTGTAGACGTCGGGGAACTCGATCCCGCAGGCCTCGAGGATCGTCGGCACGATGTCGGTGGAGTGGTGGTACTGATGGCGCACCTCCCCGCGGGCGCGGATCCCGGCGGGCCAGTGGATCACGAGCGGATCGCACACGCCGCCCTGGTAGGTGTAGCGCTTGAACATCTTGTACGGCGTGGAGAAGGCGGCGGCCCACCCGGTCGGGTAGTGGTTGTAGGTGTCGGGCGAGCCGAGCTTGTCGACCATACGGAGGTTCTCGGCCTCGTCGTCCGGGTACCCGCCGAAGATCTTGCCCTCGTTGACCGAGCCGTTCGGGCTGCCCTCTCCGGAGGCGCCGTTGTCTGCGCAGTAGATGATCAGCGTGTTGTCGAGCTGCCCCGACTCCTCGAGGTAGTCGACGATGCGGCCGACCTGGGCATCGGTGTACTCGCTGAAACCGGCGTAGACCTCGGCCATGCGCGAGAACATGGCCTTCTCCTCGTCGTTCAGCGAGTCCCACGGCCGCACCTCGTCGGCAGGCGAGAACGAGCCCTCCGGCATGGGGTTCAGCGCGGTGAGCTCCGTGTCCTTCGGGAGGATGCCCTTCTCGACCATCCGCGCCAGCACCCACTCGCGGTACGCCTCGTAGCCGTCGTCGAACGCGCCCTTGTACTTGTCGATGTACTCCTGCGGTGCGTGGTGCGGGGCGTGGTTCGCGCCGGGGCAGAACCACAGGTACCACGGCTTGTCCGGCTCGGTCTGCTTGACATCGCGGATCATCGACAGCGCCTGGTCGGCGAGATCCTTCGAGAGGTGGTAGCCGTCCTCCGGGAGGTACGGCTGGTCGATGTAGTGGTTGTCCTCCGCGAGCGACGGGTACCAGTTGTTGGTCTCGCCGCCGATGAATCCGTAGAACCGGTCGTAGCCCTGGGCGAGAGGCCAGTGCTTCTTCGAGGCGCCGGCCGTCCACTCGTCGATCGGCACGTTGTGGTTCTTGCCCACCCAGAAGGTCGACCAGCCGGCGTCGCGGAGGACGTGCGCCATCGTCGCGTTCGAGTCCGGGATGTGGGAGTTGTAGCCGGGGAATCCCGTCGAGGACTCGGAGATCGTCGCGAAGCCGTTGAGGTGGTGGTTGCGTCCGGTGAGGAAGGTCGAGCGGGTGGGCGAGCAGAGCGCCGTGGTGTGCCACTGGGAGTAGGTCAGACCGTTCTGCGCGAGGCGGTCCATGGTCGGCATGTTGATCCGTCCGCCGTACGGGGACCAGGCTGCCATGCCGGTGTCGTCGTAGAGCACGACCAGCACGTTCGGAGCGCCCTGCCGGGGCTTCGCGGGGAGGAAAGCATCCCAGTCCGCGACGGAATCGCGGACGTCGAGTTCGATCCTGCCCTGGAAATCACGGGTCATGACGGTCTCCTTCATCTTCCGGAACGTGCATTACCCGTACGGTACTGCCGCGCTCCCTCGACGAGAACGGGGGATGGGACCGTTCATCCGGGTGATCTCTGCGGCCGCTGCGGGTCAGAAGCTCCCGATGCCCTTGCCGATCATCGAGACGCCGATGACCAGCAGCAGCACGGCCATGATCACCGCATTCTCCGCGGCCAGCCAGCCACGCAGCGCGTCCAGCGGTGCACGGAGCCTGTCCGCGGCGATGAGGTAGCCGATGACCGGCACGAGGACCGTCGATGCGGCGATGAGTGTGAACACCGCGATGACGAGGGTCGACGAGCCAGCCGAGAGCCCGGCGGCACCGATATCGACGCCGGCGCCGGCCGCCATAATGAGGTTCTTGGGGTTGAGGGCCGAGAGCAGGAAGCCCAGTCCTGCCGCCGCGATGAAGGTGATCGTGTCGATCGCCTTCATCCACTTCGGCAACGCCGCCTGCTCCCCGGCCTTCGGGCGCTTGCGCCACTGCGAGAAGGCGAGCAGGAACAGCAGCAGCCCGAGCACGATCTGGATGATGCCGCGCACGGGGCGCGATGCGTCCGGGTCCTGAGCGGGCAGGATCGACGACAGCAGGGTGAACACGGTCACCGCGACCACGATGCCGACCACCCAGCCCAGGAGGAACCCGACGCTGGTCACGCGCGCCTTGGGGGAGAGCAGCATGAGGATCGCGGCGATGATCGGGATCGGGCTGATGGCGACGCCCAGGGCGAGCGGGAGGACCTCTCCGATGACGGTACCCATGTCAGAGTCCTTCTCTCTCCGTGGAACGGCGCTGCACCGCGGGCGCGGTCAGATCCGCGAGCGCGGCGCGGTTGGTGGGGTAGACCTGTTCGGCGTCGAGGAGGCCGAGCGCGGTGAGGCGGTGCAGCGTGTTGGGCCGCACCCTGCTGAAGGCGAGGGAGATCGAGTGGTCGGCGAGCCACTCCTTCAGCGAGGCGAACGACTCCGCCCCGGTGATGTCGACGTCCGTGACGGCTTCCATGTCCACGACGAGATGCCGCACGGCTCCTTCGCCCGCGGACCGGACGGCGTCCTTCACCGCACCCGTGAAGACGGCGCCGTTGGCGAAGAACAGCGGAGCGGCGAGCCGGATCACGATGACTCCCGGTGCCGTGACGGTGCCGGCCGGTGCGTCCTCCAGCAGGGACTCCCCGGGGTCTCCGCTCGATTCGAGGACGTCGATGGCGGGGTTGGAGGCGCGTTTGGCGAGATTGATGAGCGCGAGCACGAACGCGACGAGGATCCCGGGGATGGAGCCGATGAAGAGGGTCACGAGGAAACACGTCGCGCCGATGAGGAACTCGAACCGGTCCTTGCGCCACAGATCCGCGAAGTCTCGGATGCCCAGCAGCGGGATGATGGCGACGCCGACGATCGCGCCGATCGCGGGTGAGGGGATGTCCTCGAGCAGGGCGGTGCCGAACAGGAGAAGCAGAAGGGTGCCCACCGCGAGCACGAGCGCGGGGAGCTGCGTCCGCGAGCCCGCCTGGTCCATCGCGGCCGTGCGCGATGTCGACGAGCCGACGGAGAAGCTGCCCTGGGCCCCCGCGGCGACGTTCGCCACACCGAAGGCCAGCAGGTCGCGATTCGCCCGGAACGGGTATCCGTGCTTCTCGGCGTAGGAGCGCGAGACCAGCAGCCCCTCGGCGGTCGTGACGAGAGTCAGAGCGATCGCCGACGGCACGAGGGCGAGCCACATCGTCCAGTCGATCATCGGCCAGGTGAACGCAGGAGCGCCCGCCGGAACCTCGCCAAGGACGTCGACGCCCTGCTGGTCGAGCCCGGAGACGACGACGGCGATCGTCGAGACCACGAGCACGATGAGAGCCCACGGCACGGCTCGCAGGAAGGCGCGTCCGGCCAGGAGCACGGCGACGGAGCACACCGAGATCAGCACGGACCAGCCGTTCAGCGTGCCCAGACCGCTCACGAGGTCGGCGACCTTGCCGGTGAACTCCTTGCCGGAATCGATCGAGACGCCGAGCATCTTGGCGATCTGACTCACCATGATGTCCAGCGCGAGTCCGCCCACGAACCCGACGAGGATCGGCTTCGACAGGAAGTTGGCGAGGAATCCGAGCTTGAACACCGCCAGCAGGATGAACAGCACGCCGCAGATGACGGCCTGGGCGAGCGCGAGCGTCGCATAGTCCGCACTGCCCGCCACGGCGAGCCCGCCGACCGACGACGCGACGAGAGCGGCGGCTGCCGCATCGGGCGAGGCGACGAGCTGGCGTGACGACACCACCAGGGCGTAGACGACCGTGGGGACGATCAGTGCGTAGAGTCCGGCGGTGGCGGGCAGCCCCGCGATCTGCGCGTAGCCGATGTTGAGCGGGATCGCGATGGCCAGGAGGGTGACGCCCGCGGTCAGCTCCGTGGCGAGGTTCCGCGTCGTCAGTCCCGCGAGTGGACGTTGCATGCGACCTCCTTCGACCGGACTCCCGCGAGCCGACTCCGGATCCACGATCCCACCGCGTCCGATGCCGCGACCAGTCCGCCCGCGCAACCTCCTCCGGGTGATTTACGCGCGGCGCCCCAGATGGCGCTTCCGCCGACGTGCTGGCACCGCCACCGGTGCTGCGGGAGCGGGAGGGGCGGGCACCGCGGTCCTGTCACCAGAGAGCCAGCGCAGCCACACCGATCCCGGGTCTCCCTCCAGGACGAGGGCCCGTGCGAGCAGGGTGAGCGGGATCGACAGGATCGCGCCGAGGGGTCCGATGATGAACGTCCAGAAGATCACCGAGAGGAAGCTCAGGGTGAGGCTCAGGTCCACCGCGTCGCTGACGAACTTCGGCTGCACGAGGACCTGCAGGACCACGTTGACGACGCAGTAGACGGCGATCACACCGAGGAGCAGGGGCCACCCGCCGACCACGAAGGCGAGGATCGCCGGAGGGATGAGGCCCAGGACGAATCCGATGTTCGGGATGAAGTTGGTGACGAACGCCAGGATCGCCCAGACGACCGGCGCAGGAACGCCCATCCACCACAGTGCCAGCCCGTCGATGATCGCCACGACGGCTCCGAACGCGGCGTTGACGACGTAGTACCGCCGGATTCCCGTGTTGAGGCGGGCGATCCGCTCGAGCACCTCGCCCTTCGTCGCCCCGAAGAGCGCGGGAGCCTGACGGTACCGCGAGGCGTCCACAGCCAGGAAGATGATGTACGCGCAGACGAAGAAGAGAGCGGTCGCGACGCTGAGGACCGTGCTTCCCAGACTCTGCGCGATCCCGATCAGGGTGTCCGGATCGAGGACGGAGGCCGCGGCGGCGGAGGCCTCCTCATCGAGACCGAGCGTCTGCAGCCAGCTCACGACGTCGTCGGCGGTGCCGGCCAGACCGCCCTCCGAGACGAGGTCTCCGATGAGGCGTGCGAACTGGGTGCCGGCGAGCCACAGCAGCGCGGCCATCGCGAGGAGGATCAGGTAGGCGAGAACGATCACGGCTGTCGTGCCGGCCCACGCCGGCCAGCCGCGCCGATCCAGGGGGCGCCGGAACGGCTCGCAGATGATGACGATCACGATGGCCAGCGCGACCGGCCCGAACACATCCCGGATGAAGAAGACGCCGGCGAGGGCGACGACGGTCGCCGCCAGCACCAGCAGCACTCGCAGGCTGGGAGAGAACGTGCGGTCCGGAGCGGGGCCGTGGGCAGTCGAAGAGGTCACGCGGTCAGCGTAGTCGTCAGATCGTCTCGGGGGTGACGAGAGGGGGCGGCCCCTGTCGAGGGGCGACGACGGCCTGCACGCCCGACCTCTCCAGCGTCTCCGCCACGCCCCGGACGGTGGCGGACACCACGGCGGTGCCGTGCAGTGGGTGATGCCAGATCCGGAGGATGAGCATCCAGCGCTCCGGAGAGACCGATGCCACGGAGACGCCGGGGTGTTCGCGTGCGTGCACCCCGTCGACGCCGCCTGCGGCGCGGGAGACGAGCGCGATGACGTCGTCGAGGTCGAGGTCGGCAGCGCGTCGGATCCGGATGTCGAGCTCGCTGCGACGCGCGCCGTGGCGGGAGTCGTTGACGAGGACGCCCGTGAGCAGCAGCGCATTGGGCACGTGCACCGTACGCCCGTCGACCGTGGTCAGAAGCACCGCGCGCCCGTTGAGCTCCTGCACGACACCGCGGAGTGTGCCGTCCGGGCCCTCGACCACGATCTCCTCGCCGATCTTCACCGACTGACGCGACTGGATCAGCACACCGGCGGCGAAGTTGTCTGCGACGCCGCGGAGCACCAGGATCAGCACGACCACGGCGATCGCGGTCATCGCGAGCAGGGGCTGCACGTTCGCCCCCAGGAAGGCCATGCCGACGCCCACCCCGACCAGCAGCAGCGAGTACTGCGTGAATCGTGCGCACAGCTGCGCCACCGAGTTCGATATGCCGGGGGTGCGTTCGGCGAGTTTGAGCACGCCCTTCCTGACCAGTCGGGACAGCAGCCAGCCGACGAGCACGGAGAGCAGCGCCAAGGCGATCTGCCATCCGGTCAGCCCACTCGGGAACAGGGCGTCCAGGTTCACGAGCGATGACCGGCCGGTGTGGATGCGCGCTGCCTCATCACCCCAGGGTGTTCGTCGATGCGCATGCGGCGCGCGCAGCGGTCACCCGTCGAGGGTGAGGCTCGGGGCATCAGACGCACGGGGACCGCCACGATCTCGGTATGGACGAACGGACCGGGAACGCCCGCGAACGCACTCGCGGCGTGCTCGACGTCCTGACTGTGCTCCTCCTGTCCGTCACCGCGGTCGTCACCGCCTGGTGCGGCTTCGAGGCGTCGAAGTGGGGCGGCGAGATGTCGATCGCTTTCAGCCAGGCGTCCAGCGCGCGCGTGCAGGCGGCCTCGGCCGAGGCCAGGGCGCAGGCCGCCCGACAGTACGACCTCACGATCTACACCGAATGGGTGCTCGCCGAGCGAGACGGCGACGACGAGCTCGTCGACTTCATCGAGGAGCGGTTCACCGACGAGTTCGCGGTGGCCTTCCAGGCCTGGGATGCCGAGGGCCGTATCGCGGATGGCCCATTCGCGATGGCCGAGTACGTGCCGCCGGGGGAGAAGGAGGCGGCCGAGCTCCGAGACCGGGCCGACGAGAAGTTCGACGAGGCTCTGCGCAACAACCAGCGGGGCGACGACTACTCTCTGCTCACCGTGCTCTTCGCGCTCGTCCTGTTCTTCGCCGCATTGTCGCAGCACCAGGGAGCACGATGGCGTCGTCTGGTGTTCCTCGTGCTCAGCGTCGTCCTGGCTCTCGTCGGGGTCATCCTCCTGGCGACCTTCCCGATCAAGATCTGAGCGGGGAGGAAGGAAATCACCCGGGCGAGGACCCGACGATGATCTTGAGGCGGTCGGGGCCCGTCACTAGCTTTGGGGCATGTCGCCTCCCGTGCGCTCGACGAGGCCAGGACCTGCGGTCCGGTTCCGGCCGCCGTCTCCCCAGCCCGGCGCGATCCGCCGGCAGCGAGTGAGCACGGCGATCACCGCGGCAGTGGAGCGGGATTCGCTGACGGTCGTCAGCGCGCCGAGCGGATACGGCAAGACGATCGCGGTCGTCGACTGGGCTTCCGGGCTCGACCAGGTCGCCTGGCTCGCGCTCAGTCCCTCCGACGGAGATCCCGGTCGCGTCACGCAGGGCGTCGTCGACGCCCTTCTCGCCGGCTTCGAGCGCGTGGGACGCCCGCTCGCCCTCGCCCGGGATCTGGAGGATCCCGCCCGCGCCTACCAGGAGATCTGCGGGGCGCTGGAGGAGATCGAAGCTCCCACGTACCTCATCGTGGACGACGCGCACCGTGCCGGCGAGCACTGGCGCAGCGGCCTGCTCGGCATGCTCGCCGATCAGGCACCGGACGGGCTGCGCATCGTGCTCGTCGGGACGACGCTGCTGGAGCTGACCCTGTCCCGCCATCGCGTCACGCACCCGCAGTCGTTCATCGGCGCGGAGACGCTGGGGTTCACCGCGGAGGAGGTTCGTCTGCTTCATGATGCCGCCCCGGAGCGGCTCGCGCCGGAGACGATCTTCGAGGAGACGCTGGGCTGGCCGATCGCTGTGCGCCTGATGATGATCGGCGGCGCACGGCCCGACTCTCCGGCACAGAGTGCGTCGAGGTTTCTCGGCGACTATGTGCGAGAGCACGTGCTGGGCGCCCTGCCCGCCGACGTCGCCGACTTCGTCCTGGACGGCAGCGTCTGCGGAGAGCTGACGCCCGAACTCGCGCGACGCATCACCGGACGCCCCGACGCCGGCGAGCTGCTCGAGACGTGCGTGCGACTCGGTCTGTTCCTCGACAGATTCGAGGGCTCTCACGGACCGGTCTATCGCTGGCATGCGTCCTTCGTGCGCCGCTGCGCCGAGATCGCGAGCCTCGACGGCGAGCGGATCGCGGCATGTCACCGTCGAGCGGCGGAAGCTCTCGAACAGGACGATCCGATGGCATCGATCGCCCATTCGCTGCGGGCAGCTGACGCGGCGACCGCTCGGCGCACGCTGCTGCGCCACTGGGTCGGGCTCGTGGTCGGCGCGAGCGCCGCGGACGTCGAGCGGACCGCGACGGAGATGTTGCGACGTTCACCGGAGGATGCCGAAGTGGTGCTCGTGCGCGCGTGCGCGAGCGACGTCCTCGGCGACCACCGCGTGGCCAGGGAGCTGTATCGGCGAGCGGAGCGGGCACTGGCTCGGAGAGAGGACGGCGGCGAACCTGCGACGCTGCAGATCGCGCGCCTGTTCATCGCCGACGAGCGCGCGGAGGTCGCTGCGGCGAGTGCCGGCGTCCGACGGATGCTGCTGGATGCCGACTCGACCGAGCTGTGGGACCGTGCGGCTCTGAACTATCTGCTCGGCTGGACCGAGATCCGTCACCGCGGCAACCCGACGGTGCCCATCGAGTACTTCGCGGCTGCGGCGAGGGAGGCGAGCGGCTCGGGCGACGGCGAGCTCGCCGCGCGCGCCCTCGGCCATCTCGCGTTCGGTCAGACGTGGGCCGGTCGTCTGATCGACGCTCGCGAGTCCCTCGCTGCCGTGCGCGCCGAGGAGGACGTCGCCCTTCCCTGGAGCACGTACGCAGGAGGGAGCGCCACCGCCGCTGCCGGCTACGTCGCGTACTGGTCGGGCGAGTCGGACGAAGCGCACCGGGTGTTCGGCACGTTGGTCGCCAACGGCGGCTCCGACCGCTCGTTCACGAGCCTCGGGCGCATGATGGTCGCCTACGCCGCCGCAGAGAAGGGAGATGTGGCCGTCTGCCGCCGAGCGGCGATCGGCGTCCAGGACATTCCGCTCGAGGTCGTCCACGGTGTCTCCTGGCCGGCCTTCCGGGAGTCCTCCGTCGCTCTGCTCGAGGAGGCGGTCGGCCGGCAGGACAGGGCCATCCGGATCGCGCGGCGATACCTCCAGTGCCCCGACCTGCCGGTCGTGAACGTCGCGCTCGCCGGAGTGCTTCGCCGAGCGGGGGAGTACGCCGCCGCCCTGGAAATGCTGCGCGCGCTGCGGGCGTTCGGCGAGGTCTCCTACGTCAAGACCGCGACCCTCATCACCGCCGCCGTCCTCCGCCGTCACGCCGGACATCAGGAGGATGCGCAGGAGCTGTGCGAGGCGGCGATCGCCGTCGCGTCGGCGGAGGACATCCGGCTGCCGTTCGGACCGCGCGAGTCGGCGGTCCGCCGGCTGCTGCACGAGCATGTGCATTTCGGCACCCAGTTCGAGGACTTCATCGGTCGCTGTCTGGCGAGCGACGCCACCGGATCGCGGGTCGATGCGCTCTCCGATCGGGAGCGCGACGTCTTCCAGCAGCTCCAGACGGCTCGCACGCTCCACGAGATCGCACGGGAGCTGGCCGTCTCGATCAACACCGTGAAGACGCATCAGCGTGCGATCTACCGCAAGCTCGGCGTCTCCTCACGACGCGAGGCGGTGCGGACGACCGTCTGACGCGCCGGGCACCGGGGCGGCATGGTGCGGTCTCACAGCCGGCGCAGTGCGAGAGCGAGGGAGGCGTTGGCGACAGGGGCGGGGATCGTCTGTGTCGCGAGGACGCGATCTTCGCGGTGATCGATGTCGTGGGAGAGCCGCTCCACCCAGGTGGGCTCCACCAGGAGCAGCGCAGCGCAGGATCCGGCTGCGATCGCGGACGCGAAATGGTGGGCGTCGTCCTCGCAGATGAGACCGGGCAGGTCCAGGCCGAGTCCGGCCAGTGCGAAGTCGTCGCGATCGATCTCGGTCAGCTCGGCGCGGCCGTCGTCCGTCCGGCGGAGGACCAGGACGTCCACCAGGCGGAGGCCGCCCGACTCGACCTGACGCAGCAGTGCCTCGAGGAGGTTCCGGCTGAGGTGGTCGTCGTCGAGGCGGACCACGACGAACTCCAGGTCGCCGAGCGCCTGCAGCATGGCATCGACCACCTCAGTCATGGCGTCAGCTCAGCGCGCGCGCCTTGATGGCGGCGAACTCGTCGGGCGTGATCGTGCCGGCCGACAGCAGCTTGGATGCCTTGTCGATCTCGTCGCTCGGACTGGAGCCGGCCACGCTGCGGATGTACGAGTCCGCGGCGTGCTGCTGTTCGCGATAGACCGATGCGCTCCGTTCCGCCATCCCACTGCCGCGGGCGATCAGATACACGAGCGCCGTCAGGAACGGCACGAAGATGAGGAAGATGATCCAGACCGCCTTCCACCAGCCGTTGAGCGCATGATCGCGGAACAGGTCGGCCACGATGTTGAACAGCACCATCAGGTAGGAGATGAAGACGAAGACCCAGAAGAACCACCAGATGATGTCCCAGAAGCTTTCCCAAATGGACACGTCGGTCCCCTTTCGTCGAAGTTGTCGCGTACCGGGAGCGTGGCAGTGCCGGCCCCGGGGAGCACGCCCCGCTCACCCGAACCGGGCGACCCCGCCTCCGGCGCTCTCACCCGCTCGGGGTGAGGAGGTCGACGCCGTCGGCGACCGCGCTGCGAGCATGAGCGCACAGAGTCCGCATCGGGGGTCGTGTCGCCTCCTGCGGGGAAGGGCAGATCCATGAACGACTTCCGTTTCGGTCCTGCGGAGTTCTACCTCGTCGGATTCGAGGGCGAGCGGCCCGATCCGGCCACGTTCCGCGCGCTGGCCGATCTCGTCGACAGCGGCGTCGTCCGTCTCCTCGACGTCGTGATCGTCACCAAGTCCGAGAGCGGCGAGGTGCAGATCGTCGAACTCGAGTCGGACGGGGGAGTGCTCGGGCTCACCGGATTCGAGCCGATCGCGGCCGGTCTCGCCGGGGAGGAGGACGCCGAAGCGCTGGCCGGCGCTCTCGCGCCGGGCCGCTCCGCCGCCATCGTCGTGCTGGAACTCGCCTTCGCCCGTGTTCTCGCGCAGAGACTCGCCGAGGCCGGGGGCGAGGTGCTCCGCAGCGAGCGGGTGCCGGCGCCGGTGGTGAACGCCATGATGGACATCCTCGATCAGGAAGGTGAATGACATGCCCTTGAGAAGATTCGGTCGCCCCGGTCTGATCGGACTCGCCGCGAGGACCGCCGTCGTCGCGGGAACGGCCGGCGCCGTCGGCGGTGCCATGTCGCGGCACCAGCAGCAGCAGGCGCAGCAGGAGTACGAGCAGGAGCAGTACGAAGCGGCGCAGCGGCAGGCGCAGGTCGACGCCGCCGCGCAGAACGCCGCGTCGTCCTACGCCGCGCCCACACCGCCGACGTCGGGCGGCGCCGACGACATGATCGCGAAGCTGCAGCAGCTGGCGGCGATGAAGGAATCCGGCGTGCTGTCGGACGAGGAGTTCGTCGCCGCCAAACAGAAGCTGCTGAGCTGACGGCGCTCGCCGCATCTGCGGCGGGAACGGACAGGGGAGGTCGCGGATGAGCGAACTGGACGAGCTGCGTGCCAGAGTCGTGCTCCTGGAGCAGGAGAACGCCGCGCTGCGCGTGCCGCGCCGACGTACCAGCGGTCGGAGCATCCTCGCCGGTGTCGTCCTCGCTCTCGCAGTGCTCATCGCCCCGATCGCGGCGATGGGGACCTGGGCGCGCCTGCAGCTCGTGGACGCGGACCGTTTCGTCGCGACGTTCGCCCCGCTGGCTCAGGATCCCGACGTGCAGGATTTCGTCGCTGCGCAGGTGGGCGACGCGATCCAGGAGCAGGTCGACCTGGACGCTGTCGTCGGCGAGGTCTTCGACGGCCTGCGTGCACTCGACCTTCCGCCGCGCGCGGCCTCGGCGCTGAGCCTGCTCGAGGCTCCGGCGGCGAGCGGTCTCGCATCGCTCGTGGACGGCGTGGTCCACGATGTCGTCCGGTCCGACCAGTTTGCGGACATCTGGGCGCAGTCGCTGCGCGTTGCCCATGAACGCGCGGTCGCGATCATGCAGAACAGCCCGGACACCGCGCTGCAGCTCGCTGACGACGGCGTCCTGTCGCTCGACCTCGGCGTCGTCGTGGACCGGGTCAAGGACGCTCTCGCCGAACGCGGGGTCGGCTTCGCAGACCTCATCCCCGCGATCGACCGTTCGGTCCCCATCGCTCAGGCCGACGCGCTCGTGCTGACGCGGAGCATCTACCAGATCGCGGTCGTCGCGGGTTTCTGGATGCCGTGGCTCGTACTCGGTCTGATCGTGGTCGGCGTGCTGCTCGCGCTGAACCGCGCACGGGCGCTCCTGTGGACCAGCATCGGTTTCGCCGGCGCGTTCCTGCTCCTCTCGGCGGGGATGGGCATCGGGCGATCGTTCTTCGTGACGGCGGTGAGTCCGTCGGTCATGTCCGCGTCCGCAGCGCAGGCGCTGTTCGATCAGGTGACCTCCTTGCTCAGCTCGACGATCCTCGCGCTGGCCCTCGTCGGCGTCCTCGTCGCCGCGTGGGCCTGGCTCGGCGGGACCAGCCGCAGCGCCGTCGCGAGCCGAGGCCTCCTGAACAGCGGGTTCGCCGCCGTCCGCGGCACGTGGGAGCGGCGGGGCCTGTCGACCGGCCGGTTCGGCGAACAGGTGGATCGCCTGCACGGGGTGATCGTCGTCGTCGCGATGGCGGTCGCCCTGCTGGTCGTGATCACCACGCGACCGGTCTCGTTCGCCACCGTGGTGGCTGTGGCCGCCTGGCTCGTCGTCTTCGCCATCGTGGTCGAGCTGGTGCGCCGTCCGCGGACGCTCACCCCGCCGGGGTGAGCAGCATCCGCTCCACCCGCCCGTGCGGGGGATACTCGCCTCGACGCTGGTCAGCTGCACCCCGATCGAAGGAGACAGATATGCCGGAATTCAATTCGGACTTCGCCGGTGAGATCACGCTGGACGTCCGAGACTCGGTGCCGGACTGGTCACCGTACGAGCTGACGTCAGCACCGGATGGCGCACCGAACATCCTCGTCGTGCTGTACGACGACACGGGGCTGGCCTCCTGGTCGCCGTACGGCGGGCGCATCAGCATGCCGACGATGGACCGGCTCGCCCGCGGCGGCCTCACCTACACGCAATGGCACACGACGGCGCTGTGCTCGCCGACCCGCTCGACGATGCTCACCGGCCGGAACCACCACGTCAACCGGGCCGGGGTCATCATGGAGGGCACGAACGGCTTCCCCGGGTTCGCCGGACGCCTGCCCGCCGAATGCGCCACGATCGGGCAGATCCTCCAGCAGAACGGCTACTCGACGTTCTGGGTCGGGAAGAACCACAACGTCCCGGAGGAGGACATCGCCCCCGGGGGCAATCGATCCATGTGGCCGCTCCAACTCGGCTTCGACCGCTTCTACGGCTTCCTGGGCGGCGAGACCAACAACTGGTACCCCGACCTCGTCGAGGACAACCACTTCATCGAGGCGCCGGCGACGCCGGAGGAGGGCTACCACCTGTCGAAGGACCTCGCCGACCAGGCGCTCAAGATGATCCGCAACCAGCAGGCCTCGAATCCGTCGAAGCCCTGGTACATGTGGTTCTGTCCCGGAGCCAACCACGCGCCGCACCATGCGCCGGAGGAATACATCGAGAAGTACCGCGGTGCCTTCGACGACGGCTACGACGCCTACCGCGAGTGGGTTCTCGCGCGCATGATCGACAAGGGCATCCTGCCGGAGGGAACGGCGCTGACCCCGTTCAATCCGCTGCCGGAGGAGGCGGCCAATCCGGCGGACCACGTCCGTCCCTGGGAGGAGCTCTCCGCCGACGAGAGACGGCTGTTCGCCCGCTTCGCCGAGGTGTTCGCCGGTTTCTCGGAGTACACCGATGCGCAGGTGGGACGCATCATCGACTATCTGGAGGAAACCGGCCAGCTGGACAACACGCTCGTCTTCTACTGCGCCGACAACGGCGCGTCGGGGGAGGGCTCGCCGGACGGATCGGTCAACGAGAACAAGTTCTTCAACGGCTATCCGGACGACCTCGCCGAGAACCTCACCATGATCGACCGGCTCGGGTCCGCCGACACCTACAACCACTACCCGACCGGCTGGGCTGCGGCGTTCTCGACACCGTTCCAGATGTTCAAGCGCTACTCGCAGTACGCCGGCGGCACCTGCGACCCGATGGTGATCCACTGGCCGGCCGGGTTCCGCGCGAAGGGCGAACTGCGCCACCAGTATCACCACTCGGTCGACATCGTCTCGACGGTGCTCGATGTGATCGGCATCGAGATGCCCGAGACCTTCCGCGGAGTCGCCCAGCACCCGCTCGACGGCGTGTCGATGAAGTACAGCTTCGACGCCGAACCGGACGGATCGACGAGGAAGAGCGTGCAGTACTACTCGATGCTCGGCACCCGCGGCATCTGGAAGGACGGATGGAAGGCGGCCGCTGTGCACGCGCCGCTCAGCGGCAAGGGACACTTCGAGGACGACGTCTGGGAGCTGTACCACGTCGCGGAGGACCGATCGGAGTCGAACGACCTGGCCGAAAGCCACCCGGAGAAGCTGCAGGAGCTCATCGCCGCCTGGTTCCAGCAGGCGGAGGCGAACTTCGCGCTTCCCCTCGACGACCGCTCCGCACGGGAGATCCTGGGTGTCGCGCGGCCGCAGGCCGAGGCGCCCCGCGAGCGGTACGTCTACTATCCGGGGACCGACGCGGTGCCCGAGAGCGTCGCGGTCAACCTGCGCGGGCGCTCGTACAAGATCGTCGCCGACGTCGTGCTCGACGAGGGGGCGCAGGGGGTGATCTTCGCGCACGGCTCGCGGTTCGGCGGGCACACGCTGTTCATCAAGGACGACCGACTCGCCTACGTCTACAACTTCCTGGGCATCCCCCCGGAGCAGACGTTCACGTCGGAGAGGCTCACGCCCGGCCCGCACACCGTCGGCGTCGACTTCGTCCGTGAAGGCGCGGGCGAGCACGGGGAATCCGTCGGCACGGCGACACTGTACGTCGACGATCGCGCCGTCGCCTCCGGTCCCATGCGGGCGCAGGTCGGGAAGTTCACGCTGTGCGGCGACGGCCTCTGCGTCGGATGGGACAGCGCGGATCCGGTGAGTCGCCAGTACGGCAACCCGTTCCCGTTCACGGGCGGGAAGCTCCTCGGCGTCGGGATCGACGTCAGCACGGAGCAGTACCGTGACCTGGAGCTCGAGGCAGCCGCGATGCTCTCGCGGGAGTGAGACGCGGACGCGGGGTCCTCGGCGGGGTGTTCGCCCGGACCCCGCGCCCGTCAGACCGGGCCCGCCCCGTCTCCGGGGAACACCGTCGCCCAGTCCTCGCGCACGCTCACGACCGTGTACCCCCGGTCAGCGGCGACGGAGAGCGCCTTCTCGGCTCCCGCGTCGTAGGGGGCGTCGCCGCGATCGTCGTCGTCATGGTGGACGAGCATCGCGAAACCGGGGCGGGGCCCGCGGCGGGCGAAGTCGAGCATCGCCATGTCGCCGTTGGAGTTGCCGCCGGCGAAGAGCGGCCGTCGCCCGATCCGACTCCAGATCCGCACGGGCTTCTCGGGGCCGTCGTCGAAGAAGGCCAGCGATGAGGAGTAGTGCACGGACGCGTCTTCCTCGTTCCAGGTGAGGCCGAAAGCAGAGCCGACCACTCGCTCGGGCGGGATGCCGTAGTTGGCCTGCGTCATGGGGCGCATGAAGTCGCGCTCGCCGCCGGAGACGATGTAACAGGTGAAGCCGTGCAGCTCGAGGTGGCGGAGGAGCTCGACCATCGGCTGGTACACGGCGGCGGAGTACGGACGCCGCAGCGTGGGGTGCTGTGCGGTGCGGTAGAACTCCGCCACGGATCGGGCGTACTCCTCGACGCTCACGCCGTCCGTGAGGCCGACCAGCGCCTGGATGATGATCTGCAGGTTGGTGTCGTCGCCGCCGTAGTGCTTGTCGATCGCGGCGCTCAGCCAGCCGAAGTCGCCGCTCACCGCCGCGCGGTAGGGCTGCCGTTCGGCCAGTTCCGGGGAACGCTGCGCTGCTGCGCGCCACTGCTCGACCACATAGTGCAGCTGTGTGGGCATCGGCTTCTCGGTCCACAGTGTGCCGTCGTTGTCGAACACCGCGACGCGCTCCGCCACCGGCACCGCATCGGGTCCCTCGCTCACGGCGGCCACGAAGGCCTCGATGTCTCGGCGCGTGCGGGTGTCGCGCCATGAGGGCAGGGCCGTCCGATCCGTCATCTCGAAACCTCGACTCCCGTGGAGTGATGAGCGACTCCAGCATGGCACGCCACGGCGAGAGGCGACGCGGCAGGTCGCCCGGGAAGGGTGAGGACGCCCCCGATATCCGGCGTCTTCGTGTTGCCGGGAATACCCGCCATGGGTATAGGGTTGGGAAAGACAAGTACCCCATGGGGGTATCCCGAATCGAGAAGAGGAGAGGTCATGCGCACGAGCGAGTACCAGGTCACCGGAATGAGCTGCGGCCACTGCGAGGTCGCGATCCGGGGCGAGGTCAGCCAGGTGCCCGGCGTCGATTCGATCGAGGTGAGTGCTCGGACGGGCCGCCTCGTCGTCACGAGCGCCGGGCCGATCGACGACGACGCGATCCTCGCTGCCGTCGACGAGGCCGGCTACCAGGCGACGCGTTCCCGATGAACACCGCAGGCCGTCTCGGCATCTACGGCGCAGGTCTCGTCGTCGTGTTCGGAGCGGCTTTCGCGACCGCCGGCGCGCTGGTGCCCGATGCCGCCGTCTCCGCATGGACGGATCAAGCGCGGCACGACCAGACCCCGACCGAGCAGGAACGACACACCGCGGGCCCCGCGGCCGCACAGGAGGAAGACATGAGCGGAGTGACGATCGCCGCATCCGGGTACGTCCTCGGACCGATCTCCGCGCCGGCCGACCCCGGCGCACCGGGGGAGCTGTCGTTCCGCATCACCGATGCGCTCGGCGATCCGGTCACCGGCTACGAGACCGCGCACGACAAGCAGCTCCACCTCATCGTGGTGCGCAGTGACGGCACCGCATACCGGCACGTCCACCCCGAGCTGGACACCGCCACCGGGACGTGGTCGCTGCCGTGGACGTGGGATGCCGCCGGCACGTACCGGGTGTACGCGGACTTCACCGGGGAAGGAGGCGTCAGCGCGACGCTGTCGCGGATGGTCGACGTCACCGGCCCCCTCGCCCCGGCCGCGCCGGCCGACACGAGGACGACCGCGAGTGTCGACGGGTTCGACGTGCGAGTCCGGGGCGACGTGGTCGCCGGCACCGGAAGCGAGCTGACAGTGGAGGTCACCCGAGACGGCGAGGCGGTCACCACGCTCGAGCCGTATCTGGGCGCCTTCGGGCACCTCGTCGCCCTGCGCCAGGGGGACCTCGCGTATCTGCACGTCCACGCCCATGGGGAGGAGCCGCAGGCGGAGGAGCTCTCCGGTCCTGAGGTGCGCTTCACCGTGCAGGCCCCGACCGCTGGACGATATCTGCTCTACCTCGACTTCCAGGTCGACGGGACGGTGCACACCGCGCCGTTCGTGATCGAGGCCGCCGCTCCCACCGGTGAGACGCCAGCCGGGACCGGCGACGACCACGAAGGGCATTGAGACCCGTGCTGTACCGACGCCCGCGCCGAGGAGCCGCGCTCCCGGGCGGGGAACGCGAAGGATCGAGGAGATCATCATGACCGACACGCAGCACGCAGCCGCAGCCAGCGTGGAGCTGGAGATCGGCGGAATGACGTGCGCCTCGTGCGCGATGCGGATCGAGAAGAAGCTCAACCGCATCGACGGCGTGACGGCGACCGTGAACTACGCCACAGAGAAGGCGAAGATCACGGCGCCGGCGGGAATCGACCCGTCTGTGCTCATCGCCGAGGTCGAGAAGACCGGGTACACCGCAGCGCTTCCCGCGCCCGTGGCGACGACTCCGGCGCCCGATGCCGAGTCTGCATCGGACAGGGAGCTGACGGATCTCCGGCACCGGCTGATCGCCTCGATCGTGCTGACCGTCCCCGTCGTCGCGATGGCGATGATCCCTGCCCTCCAGTTCACCTCCTGGCAGTGGCTCTCGCTCGCGCTCGCCGCCCCCGTCATCGTCTGGGCGGCCTGGCCCTTCCACAGGGCCGCCTGGACGAACCTCCGCCACGGCGCGGCCACCATGGACACCCTCATCTCCCTGGGTACCGTCGCCGCGCTGCTGTGGTCCCTCTACGCCCTGTTCCTCGGCACCGCCGGGGTGCCGGGGATGACCCACCCGTTCGAACTCACGGTGGCGCCGAGCGACGGCGCCGCCAACATCTACCTCGAGGTCGGCGCCGGGGTCACGACCTTCATCCTCGCCGGCCGCTATTTCGAGAAGCGCTCGAAGCGGCAGGCCGGGGCGGCGCTGCGTGCGCTCCTGGAACTCGGGGCGAAGGACGTCGCCGTGCTGCGCGACGGCATCGAGATGCGGATCCCCACGACGGACCTGAAGCCCGACGACGAGTTCGTGGTGCGGCCGGGGGAGAAGATCGCCACCGACGGGGTGATCGTCTCGGGAACCTCCGCCGTCGACGCATCGATGCTGACGGGGGAGTCGGTGCCGGTCGAGGTGGGAGAGGGAGACGCCGTCACCGGCGCCACCGTGAACGCCGGAGGTCGACTGGTCGTCCGGGCCACGCGCGTCGGCTCCGACACGCAGCTGGCGCAGATGGCGAAGCTCGTCGAGGAGGCGCAGACCGGGAAGGCCGAGGTGCAGCGGCTGGCCGACCGCGTCTCGGGGATCTTCGTCCCGATCGTGATCGCCGTCGCCCTCGGCACGCTCGGCGCCTGGCTCGGAGCGGGCTTCCCCCCGTCCGCCGCCTTCACGGCCGCCGTGGCCGTCCTCATCATCGCCTGCCCGTGCGCGCTCGGTCTCGCCACCCCGACGGCGCTGCTGGTCGGCACCGGACGCGGCGCTCAGATGGGCATCCTGATCAAGGGGCCGGAAGTTCTCGAATCCACACGGACGGTCGACACGGTCGTCCTCGACAAGACCGGCACCGTCACCAGCGGGAGGATGACGCTCACCGGCGTCCACACCGCGGAGGGCGTGGGGCGGGACGAGCTGCTGCGCCTCGCCGGAGCATCCGAGGACGCGTCCGAGCATCCGATCGCCCAGGCGATCGCGAAGGCGGCGACGCAGGAGACCGGAGCGCTCCCGGCGCCGGAGGACTTCGCCAACATCGAGGGCAAGGGGGTGCAGGGGATGGTCGACGGGCACGCGGTGCTGGTCGGCCGGGAGTCGCTGCTCGCCGAATGGTCGCAGCACCTGCCCGCCGCGCTCGCCGCAGCCAAGGCCGAGGCCGAGAGCCAGGGCAAGACGGCCGTCGCCGTGGGGTGGGACGGAGAGGCGCGCGGCGTCCTCGTCGTGGCGGACGCGGTGAAGCCCACCAGTGCTCAGGCGATCGTGCAGCTGAAGCGTCTGGGACTGACGCCCATCCTCCTCACAGGTGACAACCGGACCGTCGCAGAGCGGATCGCGGCCGAGGTCGGGATCACCGAAGTCATCGCCGAGGTGCTGCCGCAGGAGAAAGTCGACGTCGTCACGCGCCTCCAGCGCGAGGGCAGGGTGGTGGCGATGGTGGGGGACGGCGTGAACGACGCGGCCGCCCTCGCTCAGGCCGACCTCGGGCTGGCGATGGGCACCGGCACCGACGTCGCCATCGAGGCCAGCGACATCACCCTGGTGCGCGGAGATCTGCGCAGTGCGGCGGACGCCATCCGGCTCTCCCGGAAGACGCTCGGCACGATCAAGGGGAACCTGTTCTGGGCCTTCGCGTACAACGTCGCCGCGATCCCGCTCGCGGCGCTCGGGCTGCTCAATCCCATGCTCGCCGGTGCGGCGATGGCGTTCTCCAGCGTCTTCGTCGTCGGCAACAGCCTCCGCCTCCGCTCCTTCCGGAGCCAGGCGGTGGACCCCTCCCCGTCGGAGACCACGGCACGGCGCGAGCGCTCGGTGCCGGCCGCCTCCGCGGACACCCACTGAGATCGAAAGAGGAGCATCACATGTCCGATTCCCCCGCAGCGTCCTGCTGCAGCATCGACCGCGGCAGTCGCGTGTCCGCCGAAGGACGCAGAGACCTGCTCGCCACGCCCGCCGACGGCATGGCGGAGTGCCCGGTGATGGTCGGCAGCCCCGTCGTGATCGCCGACGCGGAAGCCGCAGGGCTCTTCCGCGATCATGACGGCACGCGCTACTACTTCTGCTGCGCAGGGTGCGGCCCGGCCTTCGACGCCGACCCCGCGAAGTACGCCGCCGCAGCAGCCTGATCACACTCCGTCCCGTTCGGGGCCGGCGACACTCCGGCCCCGAACGGGTACCGTCTTCCGCAGAGGAGAGGTCCATGAGCACCCCGAACCACGAGCACAGCGACAGCACCGGAACCCATCCAGGCGCCGGACACGCCGGCGGATCCCACTCCGCCGCGCCCGAAGCAGAGCACGACGCGCACGCCGGTCACGCGGGTCCGGCCGGTCACGCCGGTCACGCGGGTCACGACGCGCACGCCGGTCACGACGCGCACGCCGGTCACGCGGGTCACGGCGGGCACGGCGACCACGCGGGTCACGGCGGGCACGGCGACCACGTCGCCCAGTTCCGGCGACTCTTCTGGATCATGCTCCTGCTGGCCGTGCCGACCGTCGCGCTGTCCGGCATGTTCGCGATGATCCTCGGCTACACGCTCCCCGACGTGCCCGGTCTCTCCTGGGTCTCGCCGGTCCTCGGCACCGTGATGTACGTCTGGGGAGGCAGGCCCTTCCTCGTCGGCGCGGTGAGCGAGCTCCGGGCGCGCAAGCCCGGGATGATGCTGCTCATCGGCCTCGCCATCACGGTGGCCTTCTTGGCGTCGTGGGGTGCGAGCCTCGGCATCCTCCATCACGAGCTCGACTTCTGGTGGGAGCTCGCGCTCCTGATCGTGATCATGCTGCTCGGCCACTGGATCGAGATGCGTTCCCTCGCTCAGACGACGTCGGCGCTCGACTCGCTCGCCGCCCTCCTCCCCGATGAGGCGGAGCGCGTCGAGGGCGGACAGGTCGTCGTGGTCTCGCCCACCGAGCTCGCCGTCGGCGACATCGTGATCGTCCGGCCGGGCGGAAGCGTCCCCGCCGACGGCCGGATCATCGACGGTCGGGCCTCGATGGACGAGTCGATGGTCACGGGGGAGTCCCGCACGGTCGCCCGCGACATCGGCGACCTCGTCACGGCGGGTACCGTCGCGACGGACTCCGGGCTCCGCGTCGAGATCACCGCGACCGGCGACGACACGACCCTGGCCGGGATCCAGCGCCTCGTCACGGAGGCGCAGAACTCGTCGTCGCGAGCGCAGCGTCTCGCCGACACGGCAGCCGGATGGCTGTTCTGGTTCGCCCTCGGAGCGGCGGCCATCACCGCGGTCGTCTGGACTCTCGTCGGATTCCCCGACGCGGCCGTGATCCGCACCATCACCGTGCTCGTGATCGCCTGCCCGCATGCGCTGGGTCTGGCGATCCCGCTCGTCGTCTCCATCGCGACGGAGCGGGCGGCGCGAGGCGGCGTGCTGGTCAAGGACCGTCTGGCACTGGAGAGCATGCGCACCGTCGACACGGTGCTGTTCGACAAGACCGGCACGCTGACCAAGGGAGAGCCGATCGTGTCGGCGGTGGCGGCCGTCGAGGGGCAGGAGGAGACGGAGGTGCTCGCGCTCGCCGCTGCGGCGGAGGCCGACAGCGAGCATCCGCTCGCGAGGGCGATCGTGCGCGCCGCTGCGGACCGCGGACTCTCCGTGCCCGAGAGCCGCGACTTCCGCTCGTCGCCCGCGGTGGGCGTCACGGCCACTGTCGGCGGGGCGACGGTGCGCGTCGGCGGTCCTCATCTGCTCTCCGAGGAGGGCGCGGACGAACTCCCGGTGACCGATGGCTGGCGCGCGGACGGCGCCATCATCCTGCACGTGCTCCGCGACGGTCGGGTCGTCGGTGCGCTGAAGCTCGCCGACGAGGTGCGTCCGGAGTCGCGGGAGGCGGTCGACGCGCTGCACGCGCTCGGTGTGCAGGTGGTGATGATCACGGGTGACGCGGAGGCGGTCGCCCACACCGTGGCCGCCGACCTCGGGATCGACCGGGTCTTCGCCGGGGTGCGTCCGGAGGACAAGGCCGCGAAGGTGCAGGAGCTGCAGCGTGAAGGGCGCAAGGTCGCGATGGTCGGAGACGGCGTGAACGACGCCCCTGCCCTGGCGCAGGCCGACGTGGGACTGGCGATCGGCGCCGGAACCGATGTGGCGATCGCATCCGCCGGGGTGATCCTCGCCGGCGACGACCCGCGCGCCGTGCTGTCCGTGATCGAGCTCTCGAGGGCCGCCTACCGGAAGATGAAGCAGAACCTGTGGTGGGCGGCCGGCTACAACCTGATCTCGGTTCCGCTCGCGGCGGGCGTGCTCGCTCCGATCGGGTTCGTCCTGCCGATGTCGGTCGGAGCGATCCTCATGTCGCTGTCGACCATCGTCGTGGCGCTGAACGCCCAGCTGCTGCGTCGCCTCGACCTTCGACCGGAGGTGACGACGCGCGCGATCCTCGATCGATGATCGGCGCGTCGTCACCCCGGAGTCAGCGCGGGGTGATGTCCCCAAGCTTCCAGCTGCGGTCGAAGTACGGCTCCAGCGGTCCGTAGAAGCGGAAGTAGGAGAACCAGTGCTTACCCGGGATGGTCTGCACCCAGTTCCGTTCGCCCTCCGCGGGCTCGGCGGGTCCGAAGTGCAGGTCGACCGATCCATCGGCGTTGCGGACGAGCTCGTCACGGGATCCGCGATCGCCGCGCTGCTGAGGGTTGTCGATCAGGCAGCGCGTGGTCGCGTCATACACGGTCGCAGACCAGAACAGCCTCGCCGGCACGTCGGCGGGCACATGCAGCGTGTAGTCCCGCCCTCCGTCGAGCCACTCGCCGGCTCCGTCCGTATACGACCCCAGGTAGGCCTGGCCGACGCCCGGGGTCGTGCTCTTCATCGCCTCAGAGAACGACACGGCCTCGTAGAACCACGACGCCCGCTCCAGCAGCTCATCGTAGCCGTCTCCCCGCTGGGCGGAGTTGTCGAGCACGATCGCGAGCTCCCACGCCCGGTCGGGCCAGTACGTCCCCTGCGGGAAGCGCTTGGCGAACGTGTTCGCCTGCGCCATGAGTTCTCCGGCCGCGGCGCCCTGCTCGAGGATCCGCGTGAGACGCTCGTCCGGAGCGAACGGCTTGCCCTTCTCGATGCCCAGCTGCCGGAGCATGGCGAGGTGGAAGCGATCCCGTTCGTCGACGACCTCCGACTGGTAGATGTCGTGCAGGCGACGCCAGTACTCGATTCCCCGGGGCTGGTCCCCGCTCCACGGTCTGCCCTCCGGCGACACGATCCGCGTCGGCGCGGGGTGGGCGCGATCCGCGTACGGATAGATCCGCACGGCACGCACGAGCGCGTCCGAGCGCTCGGGGTCGGGATCGAGGGTCCGGAACCCGAACATGATGTTCACGCCCGAGGAGCGCAGCGCTCGGTAGTCCTCACCCAGCCCGTCCGGAGCATCGACCCCCGGGGCCAGCACGAGGTACTTGCCGCCCTCCCCGCGGTCCGGTCCCATCTCGCCCATCGCGCCGATCTCCCGCTGCCAGAAGTCCGAGACTCCGCCGGCGGTCGGACCAGGCGGCAGCTCGATGACGAGCGGACCGGTCTGCGACAGATCGAAGAAGTTCAGGATGTACGGGGTCGTCGCGTTGGCCGTGATGAGGCCGAGCCGATCGCGATAGCTGAGGTAGCGCACGAGGTCGCTGCTGGTGGCGCCGAAAACGTCGTAGTGCTGTGTCTTCCACTGGGCATAGGAGACCAGCGGCAGCGCCCACAGGTACGCCTGGCACGCGAACTGGTGGTCGAGCTCGTCGAAGATCAGCGGGATGTCGGTGCGCGCGGGGAGTTCGCCGTCCATGCGCACGTCGGCGAGACGGCCCGGAAGATCTGCCGCCATCAGATCACTTCGCTCCACCGAGGTCGTGGATGAGCTCCGCCTCTTCCTCGGCGGAGAGCGAGGTCTGCACGACGGTGCCCTGATACGGCGCGAGGGCGGCGGCGAACTTGTCCTCGGTGATCTTCGTCGCGTACACCACGACGGCGGACTTGCCGGCGGACACCGTGCTCTTCACCCGGTCGCGGAACTCCGCGTCGATCCCCGTCTTGTCCAGGCCGGCGAACAGCGCACCGAAGAGCCCGCCGAAGAGGAGCCCCGCCACCGGGACGAAGAACAGCAGGCCGATGAGCATGCCGAACAGCGCGCCTCCGACCGCTCCGACACCGACGTTGCCCGCGGCCCCCGGATACTCGACCTTGGTCTTGCCGTTCTGATCGACCTTCACGAGCGCGAGGCCCGCAAGCTCGACGACCAGGTCGTTCTGCAGCGCCTGGATCTGTTCGTAGGCGCCTTCGGCCTGCGTCTCGGAATCGTAGGAGATGACGATCAGTTCAGCCATGAGCTCTTCCCTTCTCTGAGCCGGGGCGCGATGCCCCGACCGCCGGATGCGGGAGCCGTCAGCCCCCTCGAGCCAGGCTAGGCACGGGCGTGCCCGGAAGTGGCGGGAAGAGCGGGAAATCACCCGGGGGAGCTTGGCGCTCCCGCGAGGGGGAAGCACGGTGACGGCGCAGAGGCGCGTACGCAGAAAGGCCGCTCCGAAGAGCGGCCTTTCTGCGTCATGTGTGTGCCCCCGACAGGAGTCGAACCTGCGACCTACGGTACCGGAAACCGGCGCTCTATCCACTGAGCTACGGAGGCGTACCGATCGACAATATCACTCGTCGGGGGTGGTCTCCGACCCGCCCGCCTCTGTGACCGGGGCGGCGCGCAGTTCGTCGAGCGCTGCCGCGACCTTCTCGGCGAGGTAACGGTGGCCTTCGGTCGAGGGATGGCGGCGTCCCGGGTCGACGTCGATCACATCCAGGTAGTTCTCCGGCGTGATCCAGTTCTGGGCGATGGGAGAGATGTACCACCATCCGCGTGCGGCGGCGAGCTCCGAGAGGTCGACGTCGATGCGGGCCGTGCCTGCTCCGACTGGCAGGACGTGTGGAGCGGGGCCCAGGACGACGATCGCGCTCTCCGGGTATTTCGCGGCGAGAGCATCCCACGCGGCCGTCACGGCTTCGCGGTAGCCGGCAGCACCCTGCTCGCGGTCGTTGATCGATCCCTGGATGAGCACGAGGTCGGGAGCCAGGGCGGGGTCGAGCGCCGCGATGCGCTCTCCGAAGGTCGGACCGTCGATTCCCGGTTTCAGATACCCGCTGCCGCGGACGCCGTCCACGATCGTCTCGCCGTCGAGCAGATCGGCCAGCACGTAGGCGTAGCCGAGCGTGGGTTCGTCGGCCGCGGACCCGTACGTCCAGGAGTCGCCGAACACGAGCACTCTGGGGTGTTCGGGAAGCACCAGCGGGGCCGGGGCGATCACGGATGCGACGCCGTTCCCGCCCTCGACACCGACGCCGACCGGGGCCGACGACGGCGGGGATGCCCACGGCCGCCACACCCCGAGAACGCCCGCGGCGGCGGCGAGCACGAGCGCGATGCCGACGCCTGCGGTGCGCAGTCGGCGGCGGGAGACGGAGGCGGGCATGGCATGAGAGTAGATCACCGCGGGCCGAATGCGAATTCTGTCGCTCATCGCGCCGTCGGGAAGCGCCCCGGCGCCCCGTAAACTGGGGAGGCTATGAACCCCGAAACCCTCGCCGCCGCCCTTCTCGCCGTCCTCGCTCCGATCGCCGAGGAGCGACGCCCCGGCGAGCCGCTGGAGCTCAGCGCAGCCGACATCGTGCTCGAGCGCCCGCGCAACCGCGACCACGGGGACTGGGCGTCGAACATCGCGATGCGCCTTGCCAAGCCCTTCGGGACGAACCCGCGCGAGCTCGCGCAGCAGATCGCCGCAGGTCTCGCGGATGTCGACGGCATCGCGAGCGCCGAGGTCGCCGGCCCCGGGTTCATCAACATCCGCCTCGACGCGGCGGCCGCCGGTGCGCTCGCGCAGGTGATCGTCGATGCCGGCTCCGCCTACGGCACGAACTCGTCGCAGGCGGGCGTCAGCGTCAACGTCGAATTCGTCTCGGCGAATCCGACCGGTCCTCTCCACATCGCGCACACGCGGTGGGCCGCGCTCGGCGACTCCATCGTGCGTCTGCTCCTCGCCAGCGGCGCCCACGCCGTGCGTGAGTACTACATCAACGACGCGGGTGCGCAGATGGAGCGGTTCGCGCTGTCCGTGCTCGCCGCAGCGAAGGGGGAGCCGACCCCCGAGGGCGGCTATCCGGGGGAGTACATCGCCACCCTCGCCGGCCGCGTGCGTGAAGCGCGCCCCGACCTGCTCGACCTCGCAGCGGATGAGCAGCTGGTCGTGGCACGCGAACTCGCCTACCAGTTCCAGCTCGCCGAGATCCGCGCCTCGCTGGACCGCTTCAACGTGCCGTTCGACGTGTGGTTCTCGGAGCGCACGCTGCACGCGAAGGACGCATCGGGCTCGAGTCTGATCGATCAGGCCGTCGACCGCCTGCGCGAGCAGGGCCACGTGTTCGACCAGGACGGTGCCGTCTGGGTGCGCACCACCGACTTCGGGGACGACAAGGACCGCGTCATCCGCCGCTCGAACGGCGAGTACACCTACTTCGCCGCCGATGCCGCGTACTACCTGAACAAGGGCGACCGCGGTTTCCAGAACAAGATCTACCTGCTCGGCGCCGACCACCACGGTTACGTCCACCGCCTGAAGGCCATCGCCGGCGCTGCGGGAGATGACCCGGAGAAGAACGTCCAGGTGCTGATCGGCCAGATGGTGTCGATCAACGGCGCGCGCCTGAGCAAGCGCGCAGGCAACATCATCGAGATGGACGACCTGCTCGACTGGCTCGGTACGGACGCGCTCCGCTACTCGCTGGAGCGCTCGCCCGCCGACTCCCCGCTCGACCTCGACCCCGAGCTGCTGCAGAAGCGCACCAACGACAACCCGGTGTTCTACGTGCAGTACGCGCACGCGCGCACCTACAACGTGGCGCGGAACGCGGCCGACTCGGGCGTTGACCGCTCGGAGTTCGCCCCCGAGACGCTCACGCACGAGACCGAGGCGGCCCTGCTCGGTGCCCTGCAGGAGTTCCCGCGGATCGTGGCCTTCGCTGCAGAGGTCCGCGAACCGCACCGGGTCGCGCGCTATCTGGAGGAGCTGGCGGGTCTGTATCACCGCTGGTACGACAACTGCCGCGTGATCCCGCTGAGCGACGACCCGATCGAGAGCGTGCACCGCACCCGCCTGTGGCTCAACGACGCCGCGGGGCAGGTCTTCCGCAACGGCCTCGATCTGCTCGGAGTCTCCGCACCGGAGCGCATGTAGTGCAGGTGTGCGGGTTCGCCCGTGAGGCAGGATGGCAGGCATGAGCGACGACAACCACACCCTGCCGTACCCGGACGCCGCGGCGGAGCATCCGACGCTCGTCATCCCCGGTTCCGCCGCCGCAGGCGAGCAGCCGACGCGGCGGCGCCGTCGCCGCTGGCCCTGGGTCGTGCTGATCGTCGTCGTCGTGCTCGCCCTGCTCGTGGTCGCAGCGGAGCTCGTCGCGCGTGCGGTGCTTCCGGGCGTCGTCCGCTCCGTCGTGATCGAGAAGCTCGATCTGCCCGCAGACCAGCAGCTCGACGTCGAGACCGAGGGCATCCTGCTTCCCCAGCTCCTCTCCGGCACGCTCGACACGCTGCACCTGTCGACGGACTCCGTCACGCTGGAGGGGATCACGGGGGCGGCAGACGTCACGGCCACGAGCGTGCCGCTGCGCGGTGGTGACCTCGGCGGGGCATCCGGAACGGTCACCGTCGATCAGACGCAGTTCACCTCCCTGCTCGCCGGGAGCGACCTCCCCGTCGAGACGGTGGAGTTCGCCGCACCGAACGCGACCGTCGGCGGTTCGATCAGCCTGCTCGGGGCGGCCGTCCCGCTCTCCCTGACCGTCACGCCGAGCGCGGTGGACGGCGACATCGAGCTCACGCCCGTCTCCGCCAGCATCGGGGGGCTGGACATCGACCTGGACCAGCTCGGCTCGAACCTCGGGTCGCTCGGGGAGGGGCTCACACAGCCGCAGCGGGTGTGCATCGCGGACCGGCTGCCGGCCGGACTCACTCTCTCCGGGCTCGAGATCGTGGACGACACGGCCGTGATCGACCTGGACGTGGACGGGGCGATCGTCTCCGACGAGTCACTGCAGGCGAAGGGCGTCTGCCCGAACTGACCGGTGCGGCTAGCGCACCGACGGTCGCGGATCGACCGAGCCGTCGATGTGACCGGCGAGCCAGTCCGGCCGCTGGAGCGGGATGCCGTGCCCGCAGCCGTCGACGGCGATGATCGTGCTGGCGTCGCGTTCGGCGCGCAGGGCTGCGGCTGAGCGGTGCAGCAGGCCTCGCTCGGCGGCGCCGACGACGAGCGTGACGGGGCCCGGGAAGTGCGCCCACCCGTCGGGAGGCGTGAAACGCAGGTTCGCCGACACCGCGGCGATCAGGGTCTGCCGGGAGATCGCGGCCGATGTGTGCAGGTACTCGTCGAGAAGCGGCTCGGGGATGAACAGCTGTCGTGCCTGCGCGCGCGCGAAGCGCTCGTTGCGCGCCAGGCCGGCGGTGGCGGACAGCAGTGCGAGGGTCAGGCGGGTGCCCCGCATCCGGACGGCCTGGGCGCTGACGGCCGTCACCCGCGCCACCAGGTCGGGGCGCTCCGCCGCGAGCAGCACGGCCAGCTGCGCACCGAGGGAGAAGCCGACGACCGTTGCGGGCTCTCGCTCCCGTTCGAGGATGCGGATGAGCTCCCGCACCGTCTCCGCGTGCGACACGTAGGGCTCGTCGGCGCTGCGACCGTGCCCGGGGAGATCGGGGACGAGGATGCGGTGGTCGCCGCGCAGGTGTGCGCGCACCGGATCCCACATCCAGCCGGCGACGCCGCCGCCGTGCAGGAGCAGCAGCGGGCGCAGACCGCTCGGTGCGGGGATGTCGAGATGCATCGGCTCACTCCTTCTCGAGGGAAGCGGCCATCCGGCCGATCGCATCGATCGCGGACTCCAGCTGAGCCGCATCCAGCGGCCCGAGCAGTCGTGCTGCGGACAGGAGGCCGATCGTCGCGCTGGACAGCGCGAGGGCGAGTGCGTCCGCGGTCACGTCCTCGACGATCCGGCCCTGCGCCTGCAGATGCCGCACCCAGGCGATGACGGCGGTGTGACGCTCACGGTATCTGTCGTCCGTCGTATCCAGGGCGTGCACGCCGAGCACGCCCCGGTCGTCGAGGAAGGCCGCGGACATCAGCGGGTCGTCCAGCAGCGCGCGCGCCGAAGACCGGTAGGCCGCGCTGAGGGAGGGATGATCACCCAACTCTCTGCGGACGCGGTCCGCCATGCGCGCGTTGCCGCGCTGCAGGAGCGCATCGAGGATCGCGTGCTTGCTCGCGAACTCCAGGTACACGGCGCCCTTGCCCACCCCGGCCTCCGCGGCGATCGCCGCCACGTTCACCGCATCGAACCCTCGGGCGAGCACCAGCCCCTCCGCCGCATCGAGGAGGCGTTCGCGGCGGTCGGGGATCCGCGGCCTAGGCACGGCCGGCTCGCCCGAGGTGATCGAGCATGGCGGCGAGGACCACGTCTTCGCGATCGCGTTGCACCCAGTGCCCCGCACCGGCGGCGATGACCAGCTGTGCGCCGGGGAGCAGCCGCGCGGCGGTCTCGATCCGCGCGAGTGGCACGCCGGTGTCTCTGTCGCCGTGCAGGAAGAGCGTGGGAGTGCGGATCGACGGCAGTCGCTCGGTGTACACGGTCCGCAGCCGGTTCCAGCGCACCTGCTCTCGCTGCCACTCGCCGAACACCTCGAGGCCGGTGCCCTCCGACGCTTCGGCGAGCACCGCGGCCACGAGCTCGGGAGTGCGCGCGTCCGGATCGCGCACGAGGTCGCGCAGTCCGCGCTCCATCAGGCGGGGGTCGCGGGCGTATCGGCGGGTCATCGCGGAAAGGGCGCCGGTGTGCAGCAGGACGTAGGTCGCGAAGTGGACGGCAGCGCCTCGGATCCCCTCGGCGAGGCGGGGCATCAGCCCGTAGCAGCCCAGGAGCATGGCGGCACGGGCCCTGCCGGGGCGGTCGAGCAGATGCCCGAGCGTCATGCCGCCGCCGAGGGAGAGGCCGCCGACGGCGTAGGTCTCGAGGTCGAGCGCGTCGACGAGCTCGCCGACATAGCGGACGAGGCCTTCCTGTGTGAGAGGCCGGGCGGCACGCGGACTGCGACCGAAGCCCGGGTGGTCGGGGGCGATGACGCGGTGGCCGGCGTCCGCGAGCCGAGGGCCGATGCCGCCCCAGGAGAGTTCGGCGCTGTCGGCTCCGCCTCCATGCAACAGCACGACCGGAACGCCCGTCTCCTGTCGGGGGACCCATTCCACGACCGAGACGGTGGCGCAGGGGAGCACCTGTTCCGAGCGACGTGCGGTCATGGACTCCTCCTCGTTGTGACCAACCTAGCAGCATGGGTCACAACGGGGGAGCCGGGGCGTCAGTCGGCGTCGTCGCCGGACGCAGCGCGCTGCGCCGCACGCAGCTCGGCCGTCGCGATGCGGACGTCCACCTCCGCGCGCTGCAGGCGGCGCTGGACGAAGGTCGAAGCGCCGAACCGCTCGTGCAGCCGGTCCTTGCGCTCCTCCTCGGCGGTCACGATGTACGCGCACGCGACGAGGATCACCTGCGATGACAGGTTGAGCCAGATCAGCAGGGCCAGCAGCGAGGCGAAAGAGGCAAGCAGAGGGTTGCTCGTCGCGCCGCCGACGAAGAGCCCGGAGAGCTCCTGCAGCACGATCAGACCGAAGGCGCCGAGCAGAGCTCCGGCCCACAGCGATCGTGCCGCGGGCCGCACACCGGACAGCAGCAGGAAGATCGCGATGATGAGACCGGCGTCGAGCGCGAACACCACGAGCAGGGAGAGCAGCCGGACCGTCCAGGCGACGGCAGCGGAGTCGGCGGGGAGTCCCAGCAGGTCGGCGATCCAGGAGACGCCGAGCTGGCCGGCGAACGTCACCGCGGCCGCCAGCACGAAGGAGACGCCGATGCCGATGCCGAGGGCGAGGTTGCGGAGGATCACCCAGATCCAGAGGATGTCGTCCTGCACGGTCCCGGCCACCACGCGCACGGCGGTGCGGAGCGACCCGATGGCTCCGAGCGCCGCGCCGATGAGGGCGACCAGCGACACGATCCCGGCGATCGAGAACGAGGCGGGCGTGCGCAGGTCGGAGGCGTCGATCACGCCGTCCTTGCCGATCAGCCCTGGCACCGCAGCCTGCACCGCGTCGATGATCGCGCGCCAGGCGTCGGGGTTCCCCGCGAGCCAGAGTGCCGCGATCGAGAAGCCGAGCAGCACGCCGGCGAACACGCTGAACAGCGCCCGGTAGGTGACGCTGTCGGCGAGCATCGGTCCGCGTCGCTCGCTGTAGAGCAGCGCCGCCCGCACCGGCCGCCTGGCCAGCGCCCAGGCGATGACGGGCGCGCTGACGCGTTCGATGAGTCCGGGCTTCTTCGCCGTGTCCGTGCGCGACCCGCTGTCTCGTGTATCCGTGTCCACCACGCCTCCACCCTACGAGGGCGTCGGCGGCCCTCCGCAAGGGGTTGACGCGGGCCGTCACCGTGAGCAGGAGCTTCCGGCCGTTGCCCTAGAATCGGGGGCAACCTCGATGCGCGCGCTCCGCCCGAGATCCGTCCCACGATTGGTGCTCAGTGCTTCTCCCTGCCGATTCGCTTGCTCCGGAATGGCTCGTCGTCCCCGACGACGCGAACGACCTCGCGACCGGCGTGTGGCCGGCGTCCGCAGTCCGCGACGGTGACGGCGCTCTCGCGATCGCCGGGGTGAGCGCTCCGGAACTCGTGCGCACGTACGGCACGCCGCTGCTGGTCATGGACGAGGACGAGGTGCGCGGTCGGGCCCGGCGGTTCCGTGTCGCCTTCGATCGAGCGGCCGCCGACAACGGCACGACGGCTCAGGTCTACTACGCGGGCAAGGCTTTCCTGTGCACGACGGTCGCGCGCTGGGTGATCGACGAGGGGCTGCGCATCGACGTCTGCACCGGGGGAGAGCTGGCCGTCGCCCTCGCGGCCGGGGTCGCCCCGCGCTCGCTCGGATTCCACGGCAACAACAAGTCGGTGGCGGAGCTCGAACGCGCCGTCGAGGTCGGCGTCGGCACGATCGTCGTCGACAGCGCGATCGAGATCGAACGGCTCGCGGCGATCACCGCGCGCACCGGCGCGACCCAGCGGGTGATGGTCCGCGTGATCAGCGGCGTCCACGCCGAGACGCACGACTTCCTCGCCACGGCCCACGAAGACCAGAAGTTCGGGTTCCCTCTTCCGGAGGCTGAGGCTGCCGTGGCCCGTATCCGCGAGATCGAGGGTCTTGACTTCGCCGGGCTGCATTGCCACATCGGCTCGCAGATCTTCGGTGTCGCCGGCTTCCGCGAATCCGCGTCGCGCGTGCTCGACCTGCACGCGGCGCTGCTCGAGGACGGTCCGGTTCCCCAGCTCAACCTGGGCGGCGGCTTCGGCATCGCCTACACTCGCGTCGACGACCCGACCCCGATCGAGGAACTCGCCGGAGCCATCGTCTCCGCCGTCGCCGACGACTGCGCGGCGCGCGGCATCCCCGTTCCGGCGCTGTCGTTCGAGCCCGGCCGTGCCATCGTCGGCACCGCCGGGGTCACGCTCTACGAAGTCGGCACCACCAAGGACGTCACGGTCGCGTCCGGAGCCGTGCGCCGGTACGTGAGCGTCGACGGCGGTATGAGCGACAACGCCAGGCCGGCGCTGTACGGCGCGCAGTACTCGGCCCGCCTCGCCTCGCGCGTCGGCACGGGGGAGCCCCGCCTGAGCCGCGTGGTGGGCAAGCACTGCGAGTCGGGCGACATCGTGGTCGACCACGAGTACCTGCCGGACGACCTCGTTCCCGGCGACCTGCTGGCGGTCCCGGCGACCGGCGCCTACTGCGCCCCGCTGTCGAGCAACTACAACCACGTGCCGCGCCCGCCCATCGTCGCCGTGCGCGACGGGCGCGCGACGGTGATCGTCCGCGGCGAGACCATGGACGACGTGCTGGCCCGCGATGCGGGCATCGAAGGGGCGGACGCCCCCGAGGGAGAACAATGACCCACCTCCGAAGGAGCAACCATGACTGACTACCGACGACTTCGCGTGGCGCTGCTGGGCGCAGGAGCGGTCGGCTCGCAGGTCGCGGCGCTCCTGCTGCGCCACGGCGACGAGCTCGCAGACCGTGCGGGCGCCGAACTCGAACTCGCCGGGATCGCCGTGCGCGACGTGGACGCCCCGCGCGACGTCGATCTGCCCAGGGAGCTGTTCACCACGGACGCCGAGTCGCTCCTGCTGGGGGCGGACATCGTGATCGAGCTGATCGGCGGCATCGAGCCGGCGCGGTCGAACATCCTGCAGGCGATCGGCGCGGGCGCCGACGTCGTCACGGCGAACAAGGCGCTGCTCGCGACCCACGGTCCTGAGCTGTTCGAAGCCGCCGACCGCGTCGGCGCCTCCGTCTACTACGAGGCCGCCGCCGCGGGAGCGATCCCCATCATCCGCCCGCTGCGCGATTCGCTCGCCGGCGACCGTGTCGTGCGGATCATGGGCATCGTCAACGGCACCACCAACTACATCCTCGACCGCATGGAGACGGAGGGCGCCGACTTCGCCGACGTGCTGGCCGACGCGCAGCGCCTCGGCTACGCGGAAGCCGACCCCACCGCCGACATCGAGGGCTACGACGCGGCGCAGAAGGCGGCCATCCTCGCCAGCCTCGCCTTCCACACCGCCGTGCCGCTGGACGCCGTGTACCGGGAAGGCATCACGTCGATCACCGCCGCCATGATCGAGGAGGCCCGTGCCGCCGGGTTCGTGATCAAGCTGCTCGCCGTGTGCGAGCGCATCGAGGCGAACGGCGCGGAGTCGATCTCCGTGCGCGTGTACCCGGCGCTCGTTCCGACCTCGCACCCGCTCGCGTCCGTGCACGGCGCCAACAACGCGGTGTTCGTCGAGGCGGAGGCGGCCGGATCCCTGATGTTCTACGGCGCGGGTGCCGGAGGCGTGCAGACCGCGTCCGCTGTCCTCGGCGACGTGGTCTCCGCAGCTCGCCGCCACATCGCCGGAGGAGTCGGCGTGGGCGAGTCGACCCGCGCGAACCTTCCGGTCGTCCCGATCGGCCACGTCACGACGCGGTACCAGATCACCCTCGAGGTCTCCGATGCGCCCGGTGTCCTGGCCACGGTCGCCGGGATCCTCAGCGACGGCGGAGTGTCGGTGGCGACCGTGGTGCAGACCGTCGAGGGCGAGGACGAGCCCACCGCTCGTCTCATCATCGGCACGCACCGCGCGACCGAGCAGGCGCTCAGCGCCACCGTCGAAGCCCTCGCCGACAGCGCCGTCGTCGCGCGCGTGGTCTCGGTGCTGCGGGTGGAAGGCGAGTGACGATGACCGCACCCCTCGCCCCTGTCGAGGGTGCCGCAAAAGGCCGCACCGTCGAGGTGCGGGTGCCCGCGACGAGCGCGAACCTCGGCCCGGGGTTCGACACGCTGGGACTCGCGCTGAGCGTCTACGACACGCTCCAGGTCACGGCGCTGCCGGAAGGCGAGCTCGAGATCGAGGTCAGCGGTTCCGGCGCGGACGACATCCCGCGCGACGAGTCGAACCTGATCGTCCGGACGATCGCGCACGTCTTCGCGGACGCCGGGCGACCCGTCCCCGGGCTGCGCATCGTCGCCGAGAACGCCGTCCCGCACGGGCGCGGACTCGGGTCTTCCGGAGCCGCCGTCGCCGCCGGGGTGCTCGCGGCGAAGGGGCTGCTCGAGGGCGACGTGGAGATCGGAGACGCGGACCTGCTCCGCCTCGCCACCGAACTCGAAGGCCACCCCGACAACGTCGCCCCGGCGCTGTTCGGGGGACTCACGATCGCCTGGATGTCGGAGCGCGGACCGCAGCACAAGAAGCTCCTCGTGCACCGCGGCGTCTCGCCTCTCGTGCTCGTGCCCGCGTACACGATGTCCACCTCGCAGGCCCGCTCGCTGCAGCCGCCGCAGGTGTCGACCGCGGACGCCGTGTTCAACGTCTCGCGCTCCGCCCTCCTGATCGCCGCCCTGATGCAGAGTCCCGAGCTGCTGCTGGACGCGACGGCCGACCGCCTCCACCAGGACTACCGCGCAGGGGCGATGCCCGAGACGCAGCGCCTGGTGCAGGCGCTGCGTGCCGCGGGCTTCGCCGCCGTCGTCTCCGGCGCCGGCCCCAGCGTCCTCGTGCTTGCGGATGGGCCCGGGAGCCGTCTGGAGGCCGTGGAACTGGCTGCCGAGGTCACCGACACCCCGTGGGAGGCGCTCCTGCTCGCCGTCGACGTCCGTGGTGGTACAGTGGGGACTCGAGCGGAGGGCTCCACGTAACGTCGTGAATCTGGCCCCATTGCAACTCTTGCAAGACCCGCACGCAAACCCTTGAGGCACAAGTGCCGAGGCTGGCTGGCGCCGAGCGTCAGCCCGTGCGATCGTGCGCAGCACCCGTTGTGCGCGTTCAACGCTCATTCCCCATGACATATAAGGGAGTACTCGTGGAGAACCTCTCCGAGACCCAGAACGACCAGTCGGCTCCTGCCGCCGAAGCCCCGGCGGCAGCGGAGACCGCCCCGCCGCGCAAGCGGGCACCCCGCCGCGCGAGCACCGCGACCGCGGCCGCGAAGGCGGAGAAGGCGGAGGCCGCCAAGGCGGAGAAGGCCGACAGCGCCAAGGCGGAGACGGCCGAGAAGCCCGAGAAGCCGGCGCCGAAGAACGACAGCGCGGCCGCCGAGGCCGCTTCCGGCAGCGGCGAAGCGGCAGAGGCCGCACCGAAGGCGAAGGCCCCGCGTCGCAGCCGTGCGAAGAAGGCGGATGCCGACGCTCCCGCCGAGCCGGCAGCGGAGGCCCCTGCCGAGGCCCCCGCCGAGGCCCCCGCCGAGGCAGCGGCCGAGTCGGCTCCCAAGACCAGCGGCCGCGGCCGTCGTGGTGCGCAGAAGAGCGCGCCGGAGGCGGAGAGCTCGGCTTCTGAGCCCGCCGCAGAGCAGGCCGCTCCCGCCGCCTCGGCCGAGGCGTCGAACAACGGCGACAGCGCAGCAGACTCCGGCGACGGCGGCGAAGAGCAGGGTGGCCGTGGCCGCAACCGCAGCCGCAGCCGCAACCGTGGGCGCGGCCAGAACGGCGCCGCCCAGGAGCCGCAGGCCCAGGCGTCGTCCGACGACGACCAGGCGGGCGGCAACGGCCGCAACCGCCAGCGCAACAAGCGCCGCAACGGTGCTCCGGCCGATGAGTTCGACACCGAGATCGGCGAGGACGACGTCCTGATCCCGATCGCCGGCATCCTCGACGTGCTCGACAACTACGCCTTCGTGCGGACGACCGGCTACCTCGCCGGCCCGAGCGACGTGTACGTCTCCCTCGGCCAGGTCAAGAAGTACAACCTCCGCAAGGGCGACGCGGTGGTCGGCTCCATCAAGCAGCCGCGCGAGGGCGAGCAGCAGGGACGCCAGAAGTACAACGCGCTGGTCAAGGTCGACTCGATCAACGGTCTGTCCGTCGACGACGCCGCCACCCGCGTGGAGTTCGGCAAGCTCACCCCGCTCTACCCGCAGGAGCGTCTGCGCCTGGAGACCGCGCCGGAGAAGCTGACCCAGCGCATCATCGACCTCGTCGCCCCGATCGGCAAGGGCCAGCGCGGCCTCATCGTCGCGCCCCCGAAGGCGGGCAAAACGATCGTCCTGCAGCAGATCGCCAACGCGATCGCGCAGAACAACCCCGAGGTCCACCTCATGGTCGTGCTCGTCGACGAGCGCCCCGAAGAGGTCACCGACATGGAGCGCACGGTCAAGGGCGAGGTCATCGCCTCGACCTTCGACCGCCCCGCGGAGGACCACACCACGGTCGCGGAGCTCGCGATCGAGCGCGCCAAGCGTCTCGTGGAGCTCGGTCGCGACGTGGTCGTGCTGCTCGACTCGATCACCCGCCTCGGCCGCGCGTACAACCTGGCCGCCCCGGCATCCGGTCGCGTGCTCACCGGCGGCGTCGACGCGTCGGCGCTGTACCCGCCGAAGCGCTTCTTCGGTGCCGCCCGCAACATCGAGAACGGCGGATCGCTCACGATCCTCGCCACGGCTCTCGTCGAGACCGGCTCCAAGATGGACGAGGTCATCTTCGAGGAGTTCAAGGGCACCGGCAACAGCGAACTGCGTCTGTCGCGTCAGCTGGCCGACAAGCGCATCTTCCCTGCCGTCGACGTGAACGCGTCCAGCACCCGCCGCGAGGAGATGCTGCTCTCCGCCGACGAGGTCAAGATCACCTGGAAGCTGCGTCGCGCCCTCGCGGGCCTGGACCAGCAGCAGGCGCTGGAGGTGGTTCTCGGCAAGCTCAAGGAGACCCACTCGAACGTCGAGTTCCTCGTGCAGATGCAGAAGTCGATCCCGACGCTTCCCTCGGGCGCGCACGGGCACGACAACAACATCCGCTGATCGGCTGAGCCGTGTTCGAGTCCGTGCAGACTCTGATCGACGAGCATCGCCGGGTGCAGGAGGAACTCTCCGACCCGGCGGTGCACGCCGATGCGGCGCGCGCCAAGCGCGTCAACCGTCGCTACGCCGAGCTGTCCCGTATCGTCGCCGCGCACGAGGCGTGGATCGCCGCCGCCGATGACCTGGAGGCCGCGCGCGAGCTCGCCCGTGAGGACGAGGCGTTCGCGGCAGAGATCCCCGTGCTGGAAGAGGGTCTGCAGGCGGCGCAAGAGCGACTGCGGCGGCTGCTGATCCCGCGCGACCCGGACGACGCCCGCGACGTGATCATGGAGATCAAGGCGGGGGAGGGCGGCGCGGAGTCTGCTCTGTTCGCCGCCGACCTGCTGCGCATGTACATCCAGTACGCCGCGTCGAAGGGATGGAAGACGGAGCTCCTCGAGCGCAACGAGTCCGACCTCGGCGGTTACAAGGATGTGCAGGTCGCCATCAAGGGGTCGTCGTCGGACCCCGCTCAGGGCGTCTGGGCGCACCTGAAGTACGAGGGCGGAGTGCACCGCGTCCAGCGTGTTCCGGCGACGGAGTCCCAGGGACGCATCCACACCTCGACCACCGGCGTGCTGGTGTTCCCCGAGGTCGACGAACCCGAAGAGATCCAGATCGACCAGAACGACCTGAAGATCGACGTCTTCCGCTCCTCCGGCCCCGGCGGTCAGTCCGTGAACACCACGGACTCGGCCGTGCGCATCACGCATGTCCCGACCGGCATCGTCGTGTCGATGCAGAACGAGAAGTCCCAGTTGCAGAACCGCGAGGCGGCGATGCGCGTCCTCCGTGCGCGCCTGCTCGCGCGGCAGCAGGAGGAGCTCGACGCGGCGGCATCCGACGCTCGGAAGTCGCAGATCCGGGGCATGGACAGATCCGAGCGCATCCGCACCTACAACTTCCCGGAGAACCGGATCGCGGACCACCGCACCGGGTACAAGGCCTACAACCTCGACCAGGTCATGGATGGAGCCCTCGATCCGCTGATCGAGAGCGCGATCACCGCCGACGAGGAAGCGCGGCTCGCCGCGGTCGGATCCGAGTCCTGAGCCGCGGCGCGGGCGCGCATCAGGTGCGCGCCGCGTACCGGTGCTCCGGACGGCCCGTGGTGCCGTAGCGCAGGCGCACCTCGACGACGGCCCTGCCCGCCAGTGCGGCGAGATGTCGCTGGGCGGTGGCGCGCGAGATGCCGATGCGTTCGCCGATCTCGGCGGCGGAGGCCTCGCCGTCACCGAGGGCGGCGAGCACGAGCTGCTCCGTCGCGGAACGCGACAGGGACACGGGCTCGCCGGCGCCGTGCAGGATGGCGAGAGCCCTGTCGATGTCCTCCTGGCCCAGGGCCCGGTCCCCGGCGAGCAGATTGCGGGAGCGCACATAACGGTCGAGGAGGCCGGTGAGGGCGCGCGTCTCGAACGGCTTGATCAGGTACCCGACGGCTCCCGACCTCAGCGCACGCCGTACGGTCTGCGCGTCGTCGGCCGCGGAGATGAGGATCGTGTCCACACCGGAATCGCGGGCGAAGGCGATCCCGTCGCCGTCGGGGAGGAAGACGTCGGCGACGAGCAGGTCCGGGCGCGAGGAGCGCAGGCTGTCGCGCGCCTCGACGCAGGAGCGCACCGTGTCCACCACCGTGAACCCGGAGTGGTCGTCCACGATCGCCCTGTGCAGCTGGCCGACCCGGAAGTCATCGTCGAGGATGAGCACGCGCAGCGGCTCGGTCATGGGTTCTCCTTCTGCTCGTGTGGTGCAGCGTCGACGACTCCGCCGAGGCGAGCCGCGAACACGGCGCCGTGCTCGTCGCCGCCCGGATCGATGACCCAGAGGTCGCCGCCGCTCCGGCGCGCGATCTCGGTGCACAGCGGCAGACCGATCCCGTGGCCGTGCAGACGATCGTCCGCGTCGTCGGCGTGGCGTGCCGTCGACGCATCGGAGGACCCGAGCCCCGGTCCCGAATCGGCGACGGTGCACACGAGGGCGTCGCCGTCGCTGAGGACGGACACCTCGACCCACCGCGGGTCCCGCGGGCCGGAGACCGCGGCCGTGACGGCGTTGTCGATGAGGTTGCCGAGGACGGTCGCGACGTCCTCCGCCGCGCGCACGTTCCCGATCAGCTGGGTCTCCTCCGCGACCCGCAGCTCGACGCCGCGTTCGGCGGCCTCGACACCCTTGGCGCCGAGGAACGAGTGGAGGAAGGGATCGCCGAGCAGGGCGAGGCCGGCGACGGGGAAGGCCACGGAGCCCCGGGCGACGAGTTCTCCGAGGAAGGTGCGCGCCTCGTCCACGCGCCCCGCATCGATCAGGCCGGCCGCGACATGCAGACGGTTCGCGAACTCGTGCCGCTGCACCCGGAGCGCCGATGTCATGGTCCGCACGGTCTCCAGCCGCTCCGTGAGAGCGATCAGGTCGGTCCGGTCGCGCACGATCAGCACGTCGCCGAGCGAGCGGCCCTCTCGGCGGACAGGGCGCGCGTCGAGGTACAGCAGCCGATCGCCGACCACGGCGCTCGTGCTGTCGACCCCGCCGGTGAACGCGTCGCGCACCGCGGCAGGGACCTCCAGCTCGTCCAGCGTGCGGCCGACAGGGGCGTCGAGGCCGAGCAGGCGGTCGGCTGCCGCGTTGCTCACCTGCACCGTGCCGTGCGGATCCACGGCGATCACTCCGTCGTCCACGCCGTCGAGCACAGCGGTCTGATTCTGCACGAGCGCCACGAGCTCCTCGGGTTGCACGCCGAGGGTCAGCCGCTCCCATCGGCGGCGGAGGAGCAGGAATGCGAGGAAGGCGAGACCCAGGGCGCCCGCTGCGGTGAGACCGATCGCCAGGAGCAGCGGGGGAAGGTCGTCGAACACGCCGTTGCGCTCGAAGCCCACGCTGATCTCGCCGACGGGGGTGCCGGCGTCGTCGCGGACGGGCACCTTCGCCCGCGCGGATTCACCCAGCGTTCCGGTCTGCCAGTCGACGACCTCCCGTCCGGCGAGCACTTCCTCGAACGGCGTGCTCACCACCTCGCCGATGCGCGACGGGATCGGATGCGCCAGACGGATCCCCTCGTCGTCGGTGATGACGACGAACAGGGCGCCGGTGCGCGCCATGACCTCCGAGGAGATCCGCTGTAGCTCTCCGTGGCGCAGGGCGACGGCGTCGGGCTCCTCGGGAGAGGCGGAGACGGCGGCCACTTCGGCGCGGACCTGCGGATCCTCCGCGAGCGTCCGCGCGATGCCGAGGGCGGTGGATTCGGCCTCGGCACGCAGCTGCTGGACCGCGAGGGCGAGATACACACCGGTGCAGAGCGCGACCACGAGGGCCACGGCGGCGAGATGCATCAGCAGCGCGCGCGTCGCGAAACGAGGCCTGGTCCTCGGCATCCTCGACATCGGACTCCTTTCGCGCAATATGCGCAGAACTCACGCTACGCGCACAATGCGCGGGAATGCGGCATACCGCGCCTCGGGCCGGCCGATTGCCTAGTCTCATCGAGATCCGTCGGAGAGGACGGAGCGACGACGAAGGAGTCACCGCATGCCTGACGCACTGACCGTACTGATCGCTGCCGCCGAAGAGGAGGCGCCGACGTACGACGTGGCGTTCGTGCCGCCGGAGTGGATCCTGGTGCTCCTCGGGTTCACGATGGTGCTCACGTTCATGACGCTCATCATGACGAAGCGCCTCACCCCGATGGTGGCACTGATCCTCGTGCCGACCGCTTTCGGTCTCTTCGCCGGAGCAGGGCTGGGACTCGGAGACATGATCCTCGATTCCATCGGCACGATGGCGCCGACGGCGGCCCTGCTGATGTTCGCGATCATGTTCTTCGGCATCATGATCGACGTCGGGCTCTTCGATCCCCTCATCCGGATGATCACGCGCCTGCTCGGAGACGACCCGGCGAAGGTCGTGCTGGGCACGGCGATCCTCGCGGGTGCGGTCTCCCTGGACGGAGACGGCTCGACGACATTCATCATCACGACGTCCGCGATGCTGCCCATCTACCTGCGGCTCGGGATGAGTCCTGTCGTGCTCACGTGCGTCGCGGGGCTCATGAACGGCACCTTGAACATCGTGCCGTGGGGCGGCCCCACCGTGCGGGCGGCGACCGCGCTCGGGCTCCAGCCGACCGACATCTTCGTGCCGATGCTGCCCGCGCTCGGTGCCGGCCTCCTCGTGGCACTCGGGTTCGCCTGGCTCCTCGGGCTGGGGGAGCGCCGCCGACTCGGGGCCCTCGACCCGGATGCGCGGCTCACGGGTGCGGACGGAGGCGCGCTGACGAACGTCCCGCGGATCTTCCGTGGCGCCGAGCTGAAGCCGGGCGCGCGCGCCTCGCTGCGCACGGGCAACCTCGTCGTCGTCGCGGGCGGCCGCGCCCCTGTCGCCGCCGGAAGCGTCGACCCTGCGGACACGGCGATGGCCGACACGATGCTGGATCCGGCTCGGCCGACGCGCCGCCCACGACTGATCTGGTTCAACCTCCTGCTCACCGTCGCGGTGATGGTCCTGCTGGTGATCGACATCCTGCCGCTGCCGTACGTGTTCATGGTAGGGGCCGGGATCGCTCTGCTCGTGAACTTCCGCGGAGTCAAGGAGCAGGCGTCGGAGATCGTCGCCCATGCACCGAGCATCGTCGGCGTCGTCTCGATGGTGATCGCCGCCGGCGTGCTCGTCGGAGTGCTCTCCGGCACCGGGATGGTGGATGCCATGGCGACGTGGATCACCACCGTGCTGCCGCCGGCGCTCGGGCCGTTCCTGGCCCCGATCACCGGGCTCCTCTCCATCCCGTTCACGTTCTTCATGTCCAACGACGCCTTCTACTTCGGCATCCTCCCGGTGCTCGCCCAGAGCGCGGCGAACTTCGGCATCGACCCGGTCGAGATGGCGCGAGCCTCGATCACCGGGCAGCCGGTGCATCTGCAGAGCCCGCTCGTCCCGGCGATCCTGCTGCTCGTCTCGCTCGCGGGCGTGAACCTCGGAGACCACCACCGCAAGGTGCTGTGGCGCGCGGCGATCGTCTCGCTGGTCATGCTCGGCATCGGCATCGTGAGCGGGGCCGTCCCGTTCTTCGTGGCGCAGTGACCGTCGGGCACGCGGGGCGATAGGCTCTGCGCGTGATCACCTTTCTCTTCCGCGGTCTGATGTACGTCGTGTCCGCCGGGCTCGGTCTGATCGCAGCCGATCTGCTGCTCGACGGGTTCCAGATCCAGTGGGACAAGTGGTGGGGCTTCGTCGTCTGCGTGCTGATCTTCGCGATCCTGCAGACCGTGCTCTCGCCGTGGGTCAGCAAGGTCGCCGACAGATACGCCCCCGTGCTGATGGGCGGGATCGGGATCGTGTCGACGCTGATCTCGCTCGTCGTCGTGGTGCTGCTGCCGATCGGCGGTCTGCGCATCACCGATCTCACCGGCTGGCTGCTGGGCGCCGTGATCGTCTGGCTGATCACCGCGCTCGGCAGCGTCCTGCTGCCGCTCCTCTTCCTCCGGAAGAAGGTCGACGCCGCCAAGGGACGCCGCGGCTCCGAACGCTGAGGTCTCAGATGGCGTAGTCGGGCGCGGTGAGCAGCGCCCTCGTGTCATCGCCGACCGTGCGCTGACGAGGCTTCGCCGGCACGCCGACGAGGATGCTGTCCGCCGGGGCATCGCGCGTCACGACGGCGTTCGCCCCGACGACCGAGTGTGCGCCGATCGTGATGGGGCCGAGAATCTTCGCGCCGGCGCCGACGGCAACTCCGTCCTGAAGGGTGGGATGCCGCTTGCCGGCGGTGCGGGTGCGACCGCCGAGAGTGACGCCGTGATACATCAGCACGTCATCACCCACCTCGGCGGTCTCGCCGATGACGACGCCCATGCCGTGATCGATGAAGAAGCGTCGACCGATCCGCGCTCCCGGATGGATCTCGATGCCCGTCAGCCAGCGCGAGATCTGCGAGCAGGCGCGGGCGAGCAGCCGGAGGCGGCGACGCCACAGCGCATGCGAGACGCGGTGCGCCCACACCGCGTGCAGTCCCGGGTAGAGCAGCGCGACCTCGAGAGAGCTGCGTGCCGCGGGGTCGCGCAGACGGGCCGCCGCGATGTCCTCGCGCATCCGCGCGATCATTCCCATGTGCGACTCAGGCTTCGCGCAGATCCTCGAACAGCGCGGTGGAGAGGTAGCGCTCACCGGTGTCCGGGATCACGACGACGATGGTCTTGCCGGCGTTCTCGGGGCGCGCGGCGACCTTCAGCGCGGCGGCGACGGCCGCCCCGGACGACATGCCGACCAGCAGGCCCTCCTTCGCCGCGAGGTCCCGCGCGACGCGCAGCGACTCGTCGAACTCGGCCGTGATGATCTCGTCCAGCACCTCGCGGTCGAGGACATCCGGGACGAAGTTCGGGCCGATGCCCTGGATCTTGTGCGGGCCGGGGTGGCCCTCGGTCAGCACGGGGGAGTCCTTGGGTTCGACCGCGATCACCTGGACGCCGGGCTTGGCCGCCTTGAGAGCCTGCCCGGTGCCGGTGACCGTTCCGCCGGTGCCCACGCCGGCGATGAAGACGTCCACCGCGCCGTCGGTGTCGCGGAGGATCTCCTGCGCCGTGGTCTCCCGGTGGATCTGCGGGTTCGCCGGATTCTCGAACTGGCGGATCCAGATGGCACCGGGGGTCTCGGCGACGATGCGCTCGACCTCCGCGATGGCCCCCTTCATCCCCAGGGTGGGATCGGTGAGCACGATCTCCGCACCGAACGCCTTGAGCAGCACGCGGCGCTCCTTCGACATCGACGCCGGCATCGTCAGGATGACGCGGTAGCCCCGCGCCGCACCCACCATCGCGAGGGCGATGCCGGTGTTGCCGCTCGTGGACTCCACGATGGTGCCGCCCGGCTTCAGCTCGCCGGATGCCTCTGCGGCGTTGATCATGGCGATGCCGATGCGGTCCTTCACGCTCGACGCCGGGTTGTAGTACTCGAGCTTGGCGAGGACGGTCGCTCCGAGTCCCTCGGTCACGCGGTTCAGACGGACGAGCGGGGTGTTGCCGAAAGCGGTGGTGATGTCGGCGTGGATACCGGGCATGAGGAGCCTTCCTGTGCGGGGTCGCTGCCGCACCAGCCTAGGCGAGCGCCCTGTGAGCGAGGGCATTGTGACGACCGTCGGCACTCTACGCTGGAACGCATGCCCGACTCCTCCCTCTCCGCCGTCGTCCGCGCCGCCGCACAGCGCCTGGCCGATGCCGGCGTGCCTGAACCTCTGGTGGACGCCGAGCTGCTCGCCGGTCACGTCACCGGCCGGAGCAGGGGAGAGGTGCAGGCGGCGATCGTCCGGGGCGATCGGATCGACGAGGAGGATGCGGCGGCGCTGGAGGAGCTCGTGGTGCGCCGTTGCGCACGCGAGCCGCTGCAGCACATCACCGGCACGGCCCCGTTCCGCCATCTCGAGCTGGCGGTCGGCCCCGGAGTGTTCGTCCCGCGGCCGGAGACCGAGACGGTCGTGCAGTACGCGATCGACGCACTGCTGAATGCCGCGGAGCCGGCGCCGATCGGTGTCGATCTCGGCACGGGAAGCGGCGCGATCGCCCTCGCCATGGCCACCGAGGTGCCCCACGCCCGGATCTTCGCCGCGGAGCTGTCCGCCGACGCGCACGCCTGGGCCAGCCGCAACGTCGCCGGCGTCGAGAACCTGACGCTCGTGCTGGCGGACCTCGACGAGGCCTTCCCGGAACTCGACGGTGAGGCGACCGTCGTCATCTCCAATCCGCCCTACGTCCCGGACGCCGCCGTCCCGCGCGACCCGGAGGTGCGGCTCTTCGATCCCGCGATGGCCCTCTACGGAGGCGAGGACGGTCTGGACGTCGTCCGAAGGCTCAGCACGCGCGCGCTGCGGCTGCTGCACCCGGGTGGGCTGCTGGTCATCGAGCACGGCGAGCTGCAGGGAGAGGCGATCAGGGCGATCCTCACGGCGGACGGCTGGAGGGCGGCGGCGACGCACCGTGATCTCACGTTGCGAGACCGCACCACCACAGCGCTGCGACCCTGATCAGGCGGCTCCGAGCATGCGCGACACCCCGGACGCATAGAATCGAACCGTCATGTCCCCCATCTTCGACTGCCGCGACGAGTCGCAGCTGCTCGCCGGCATGCGCCATGCGCGCCAGGCGATCGGCCGCGGCGACCTCATCGTCATGCCCACAGACACGGTGTACGGCGTCGCCGCCGACGCCTTCTCCCCGGCCGCCGTGCAGCGGCTCCTCGATGCGAAGGGGCGGGGCCGCGACCAGCCGCCGCCCGTCCTGATCGGCACCAAGGAGACGCTGAGCGCGCTGGCGGAGTCCGTCCCCGAGCCGGTGGAGCGCCTCGTCGAGGTCTTCTGGCCGGGCGGACTCACGATCGTGCTCCCTGCGCAGCCGTCGCTGGTGTGGGACCTGGGCGAGACGCTCGGGACCGTCGCCGTGCGGATGCCCGAAGGACGCGTCGCCCTCGAGCTGCTGGCGGAGACGGGGCCGCTCGCGGTCTCCAGCGCGAATCTCACGGGCCGTGCAGCGGCCATCTCCGCCCTGGACGCCGAGAAGATGCTCGGCGAGAGCGTCGCGGTGTACCTCGACGACGGCCTCAGTCGCGACGGCATCGCCTCGACCATCGTCGATGCGACCTCCCTCGTGCGCCGCGATGCGGAGGACGCCACCGCAGTCGTGCGGATCCTGCGCGACGGCGCCGTCAGCCGCGAGCAGCTGAGAGAGGTGCTCGGCGACCTGCTCGAGCCGGAGGAGCTGGACGGGGATTCGTGAAGCAGTATCTCTTCACGATCATCCTCACCGCCGCGATCACGTTCGCACTGACCTGGGCGGTGTGGCGGCTGAGCCTCCGTTACAAGCTCTACCCCGGCATCCGGGAGCGCGACGTCCATACGACGCCGACGCCGCGGCTCGGCGGCGTCGCGATCTTCCTCGGCATCGCTGCGGCATTCGGGTTCTCCGCGGTGAACCCCTTCTTCCAGAGCATCTGGATCCCGCCGCAGACGATGTGGTCGATCCTCGGCGCCTCGCTGCTCATCGCGGCCATCGGCGTCGTCGACGACCTGTGGGACATCGACTGGATGATCAAGCTCGGCGCGCAGTTCCTCGCGGCGGGACTCATCACGGTGGGCGGGGGACTGCAGATCCTGTCGTTGCCGTTCGGGGACCTGATCGTCGTATCGAGCTGGCTGAGCATCACGATCACGATGTTCGCGATCGTGATCGTGATGAACGCGGTCAACTTCATCGACGGTCTCGACGGACTCGTCGCCGGGGTGTGCCTCATCTCGAACGGCGTCTTCTTCGCCTACTCCTACATCTTCACCCGCGACTCCGGCGCCTCCAGCTACTTCAACCTGTCGACGTTCCTCGCTGCCGTGCTGATCGGCGCCTGCCTCGGCTTCCTGCCGTTGAACTGGAGTCCGGCGAAGCTGTTCATGGGCGACTCGGGCGCGCTCGTGATCGGGCTGCTCATGGCGACGTCGGCGATCGCGATCACGGGCCAGATGGATCCCTCGGCCCTCGACCCCGAGCGCCTCGGGCGGTCTCAGCTGGTCGGTGCCTTCCTGCCCGTCCTGCTTCCGCTGCTGGTCGTCCTGCTTCCGCTGCTCGATTTCGGCCTCGCGGTGCTGCGCCGGATGAGCGCGGGGCGCTCACCGTTCTCGCCCGACCGCAAGCACCTGCATCACCGCATGCTCGACCTCGGCCACCGCGATCGCGACGCCGTGCTGATCTTCTACGCCTGGACCGCCGTGATCTCGCTCGCCGTGCTGCTGATGTACGTCGGCGCGCGGGAGGACTGGCCCGGCCAGTACCTTCCCGGCGTCGGCTTCGGCATCCTCGGCATCGCCGCCTGCCTCTTCATCACCCTGAGCCCCAGCCGCAGCGGTCGCCGCGCAGCGGACGCCGAACCCGACCCGACACCCGTGGAGCCCTCATGAGCCCGAGTCCTGTTTCCAGCACGCCGATCCTGCGCCGCACCCTGATCTGGTCGGCGGTGGCGACCGGCGTCCTGGCGGTCGTCGCCGGCGGCGTGGGATTCCTCGTGGCGCAGGGGGAGGGGCTCGTCAGCGGGCTGCTCGGCGTCCTGCTCGCCGCGCTCTTCCTCGCGATCACCGGCATCAGCATCCTGATCGCCAACCGCTGGTACGGCGACCCGCTCTACGTGCAGCTCTTCTTCGCGATCGTCCTCGGCGGCTGGCTGCTGAAGCTGGGCGTGTTCGTCCTGGTGATGATCCTGCTCGCGGGGCAGCCGTGGCTCGACCCGATGGTGTTCTTCCTGTCGATCGTGGCCGGAGTGCTGATGTCTCTCGCGATCGATGTCGTCGTCCTCACGCAGATGCGGCTGCCGAGCGTCAGCGACACGACGCTGCCGACGGAGGTTCCGGAGGATCGCGCTCCCGGCACGGCGAATCACATCGATGAGGGACCCGTCGAAGAGGGCCCGCGGTCTTAGGGCACCCTCAGATTCTGATACTGTTGAAACGTGCCCGCCGCTCGCCCGCGAGCGCTTGCGCTGATTGCACACCGACCATCGTCGCCCCGGTTTAGACCGGTGCCCCGAAGCTGGAGCCCGCGCTGTTTAATCTTGCTGCGACCCTGACCCCCCGACTTGCCTCCGACGGCGAGTTCCACGGCCCTTCGATCGACGAGTTCTTCCCGCCGATCCTCTTCCACGTCGGGCCGCTCCCGGTGACCCGGATCCAGCTGATCCAGTTCCTCTCGGTGATCGCTGTCGTCCTTCTTCTGTGGCTCGGCACGCGGCGCATGAAGGTCGTCCCCGGCCGGTTCCAGAGCGTCGTGGAGATGGGCCTGGGCTTCGTCCGCGGCGGCATCGCGCACGACCTGCTGGGCCGCAAGGACGGCGACCGCTTCCTGCCGATCCTCACCACGATCTTCTTCATGGTGCTGTTCATGAACGTGACGGGCATCATCCCCGGCCTGAACATGCCGGGAACGGCCATCATCGCGGTGCCGCTCACGCTCGCCGTGGTCAGCTACGTCACCTTCATCTACGCCGGCATCAAGAAGAGCCCGAAGAACTTCTTCAAGAACGCCCTGTTCCCCTCGGGCGTCCCGTGGCCGGTCTACTTCATCGTCACGCCGATCGAGCTCATCTCGACGTTCATCATCCGCCCGGTGACCCTCACCCTGCGACTGCTGATGAACCTCGTCGTCGGTCACATGATCCTGGTGCTGTGCTTCGCAGCGACCCAGTTCTTCTTCTTCACCGCAGGCGGCGGCTGGGCCGTTCTCGGTGTCGGAACCCTCGCCTTCGGCGGTGCCTTCACTCTCTTCGAGATTCTGGTCACCGTCCTGCAGGCCTACGTCTTCACCGTCCTCACCGCGGTCTACATCCAGCTCGCGGTCGCAGAAGAGCACTGAGCGGGCGGGCAACAGCCCTCCCACCCAACGAAAGGAAAAACCCGTGGACGCAACTACGGTTCTCGCTGAAATCAACGGCCACCTCGCTTCGGTCGGCTACGGCCTCGCCGCGATCGGTCCGGCCATCGGTGTGGGCATCGTCGTCGGCAAGACGATCGAGGGTGTCGCCCGTCAGCCCGAGCTGGCGGGTCGCCTGCAGGTCCTGATGTGGATCGGTATCGCCTTCACCGAGGCGCTTGCATTCGTCGGCATCGCCGTCGGATTCATCCCCTTCCCGTAATCCCCACCGACTTCTGAAGGAGACAGGATGCTGAACGCTCTTGTCACGAACCTCGCGGCAGCGGAGGGGGAATCCCCCAACCCGTTGCTCCCCGCGGGGTACGACATCATCTGGTCGGGCCTGTGGTTCCTCATCATTCTCGTCGTGGTGTGGAAGGTCGCCCTTCCTCGCCTGACGAAGATGCTCGACGAGCGCTCAGCCGCGATCGAGGGGAACATCGCCAAGGCCGACGAGGCGCAGAAGCAGGCGGAGGCGGCACTCGAGGAGTACACGCGTCAGCTCGCTGAGGCGCGTACCGAGGCCGGCGAGATCCGCGAGGCCGCCCGCGAGGACGGCAAGAAGATCGTCGCCGAGGCGAAGGAGACCGCCGCTGCCGAGGCAGCGCGTCTGACCGCCACCGCGCACACGCAGATCGAGGCCGAGCGCCAGACGGCTCTCGTCTCCCTGCGCAGCGAGGTCGGCTCGCTCGCTCTCGACCTCGCCGGTGGCGTGGTCGGCGAGACGCTCTCCGACGACGCTCGCGCGGCCGCCGTGGTCGACCGCTTCCTCGCCGATCTCGAAGCATCCGACCTTCGACAGGCTCAGGTACCGGGCGGGCAGTCGTAATGGGCAGCGCGACCGCTCAGGCACTCGCGGCATCCACTCAGACGCTTGCCGCAGCGAAGGACGTCACCCTCGAGACCGCGCGCGAGCTGTTCGCGGCCGCGCGGGCCGTGGGCGAATCGTCTCAGCTGAGCGGCGCGCTGGCTGACCCCTCGGCTCCGGCCTCGGCCCGGCAGAACGTCGTGTCCGCGGTGTTCGGGCAGTACGGCTCCGCGGCGCAGGACGTCTTGCGCACCGCGGTCGCTGAACGCTGGTCGAACGCGTCCGAGCTGATCGACGGTCTCGAGGAGCTCGCGATCCGGGCGGCGACCATCGCCGAGTCCGGCGCGGACATCGAGGGAGAGCTCTTCGGCTTCTCGCGGGTGATCGCGGCGAACCCGGAGCTCGAGCTCGCTCTCGGCAGCCGGCTCGGGGGAGAGGACGCGAAGGCCGCCCTGGTCGAGCGTCTCCTCGTCGATGCCTCTGCCAGCGCTCCGACGGCCCTCATCGTCACGTCCCTCGTGCGTCAGCCGCGCGAGCGCCGGGTGCGGCAGCTGCTGAGCCGGGCGATGCGTATCGTCTCGAGCCAGCGCGGCCGCCTCGTGGCCACGGTGCACACGGCGACCGAGCTCAGCGACGCGCAGCGCACGCGACTCGGCCAGACGCTCTCGCAGCGATACGGCGGCCAGGTGTCCCTCAACCTCGTCATCGACCCCAGCGTCGTCGGAGGCCTGCGCGTGCAGATCGCCGACGACGTGATCGACGGCAGCATCTCCGCACGACTCGCCGACCTTCGCCAGAAGCTCGCGGGCTAACACGACTTCGCGCGGGGAACCGCGCACCCAGATACAAAGGGAAGACAATGGCAGAACTATCGATCAGCCCCGACGTCATCCGTGACGCGCTGAAGGACTTCGCCGCAGCATACGAGCCCACCGGCGCCGCAGCGACGGAGGTCGGCACGGTCATCGACGCCGCCGACGGCATCGCGCACGTCGAGGGACTGCCGGGTGTGATGGCGAACGAGCTCGTCACCTTCGGAGACGGCACCAAGGGCCTCGCGCTGAACCTCGACGAGCACGAGATCGGCGTCGTCGTCCTCGGCGACTTCACCGGCATCGAGGCCGGTCAGGAGGTCACCCGCACGGGTGAGGTCCTCTCCGTCCCGGTCGGCGACGGCTACCTGGGTCGCGTCGTCGACCCGCTCGGCAACCCGATCGACGGCCTCGGCTCGATCGCCACCGAGGGCGTCCGCGAGCTCGAACTGCAGGCGCCCGGCGTCATGCAGCGCAAGTCCGTGCACGAGCCGATGCAGACCGGCATCAAGGCCATCGACGCGATGATCCCGGTCGGCCGCGGCCAGCGTCAGCTGATCATCGGCGACCGCCAGACCGGCAAGACGGCCATCGCGATCGACACGATCATCAACCAGAAGGCCAACTGGGAGTCGGGCGACGTCAACAAGCAGGTGCGCTGCATCTACGTCGCCATCGGACAGAAGGGCTCGACGATCGCCTCGGTGAAGGGCGCGCTCGAAGAGGCCGGCGCCCTGGAGTACACCACTATCGTGGCCGCTCCGGCATCCGACCCCGCCGGCTTCAAGTACCTCGCCCCCTACACGGGTTCGGCTATCGGCCAGCACTGGATGTACGGCGGCAAGCACGTCCTCATCATCTTCGACGACCTGTCGAAGCAGGCCGAGGCCTACCGTGCCGTCTCCCTCCTCCTGCGCCGCCCGCCGGGCCGCGAGGCCTACCCGGGTGACGTCTTCTACCTGCACTCGCGTCTGCTGGAGCGTTGCGCGAAGCTGTCCGACGAGCTCGGCGCCGGCTCCATGACGGGTCTCCCGATCATCGAGACCAAGGCGAACGACGTCTCGGCGTACATCCCGACCAACGTGATCTCGATCACCGACGGCCAGATCTTCCTGCAGTCCGACCTCTTCAACGCCAACCAGCGTCCGGCGGTCGACGTGGGTATCTCGGTCTCGCGTGTCGGTGGTGACGCTCAGGTCAAGTCCATCAAGAAGGTCTCCGGAACGTTGAAGCTGGAGCTGGCGCAGTACCGCTCGCTCGAGGCGTTCGCGATGTTCGCGTCGGACCTCGACGCCGCCTCGCGTCGCCAGCTGTCGCGCGGTGCCCGTCTGACCGAGCTGCTCAAGCAGCCGCAGTACTCGCCGTACCCCGTCGAGGAGCAGGTCGTGTCGATCTGGGCCGGAACGAACGGCAAGCTCGACTCGATCGAGGTCGAGGACGTGCTGCGCTTCGAGCGCGAGCTGCTCGACTACCTGCGTCGCAACACCAAGGTGCTCGACACGCTGCGCGAGACCAACGTGCTGGATGACGACACGGTCGCAGAGCTCGACAAGCAGACGGACAACTTCCTCCTGGAGTTCCAGGGCGGCAAGGGCCACGCCATCGGCGCCCCCGGCCACGAGGAGCACGCTGCAGCTGAGGCTGAGGACGTCAACCAGGAGAAGATCGTCAAGGGTCGTCGCGCGTAACTGCGCGGGGTACTGACATATGGGCGCTCAACTCAGGGTCTACAAGCAGAAGATCTCTTCTGCTCAGACGACCAAGAAGATCACGAAGGCGATGGAACTCATCGCGGCTTCGCGCATCCAGAAGGCGATGGCACGCGTCAAGGCGTCCACTCCCTTCGCGCGGGCCGTGACGAGGGCCGTGTCGGCCGTCGCGACGCACTCGAACGTCGATCACCCGCTCACCCGTGAGCCCGAGACGATCCACCGCTCCGCGGTCGTGATCTTCTCCTCGGACCGCGGTCTGGCCGGAGCCTTCAACTCGCAGATCCTCCGTGAGGGTCTCGAGGTGGCCGAGCTCCTGCGCGAGCAGGGCAAGGAGCCGGTGTTCTACCTCGTCGGTCGCAAGGCCGTCGGCTACTTCCAGTTCCGCCGCATCGCGGCGGCTGCGGAGTGGACGGGCGACACCGACACCCCGTCGTTCCACACGGCGGAGGAGATCTCGGCGACACTGCTCGAGGCCTTCTCCCGCGGTGGGCAGGACGGCGGCGTCGACGAGATCCACCTCGTGTACAACCGTTTCGTCAGCATGATGACGCAGTCGCCGGAGTCCGTGCGCCTGCTTCCGCTGGAGATCACGGAAGCCGATGAGTCGGAGGCCGGTAACACCGTTTACCCGCTGTACGAGTTCGAGCCGGACGCCGAGACCGTTCTCGACGCGATCCTGCCGGTGTACATCCAGAGCCGCGTCTTCAACGCACTCCTGCAGTCCTCTGCCGCGAAGCAGGCGGCGACGCAGAAGGCGATGAAGTCGGCCAGCGACAACGCCGACAAGCTCATCACCGACTACACCCGTCTGCGCAACAACGCGCGCCAGGCGGAGATCACGCAGCAGATCGCGGAGATCGTCGGCGGCGCCGACGCCCTCTCGTCGAGCAAATAGACCATCAGGAAAGAGACGAAAATGACCACCACCGCCACGGCTGACCAGCCGGCGACCGCGGTCGTCGGGCGCGTCGCACGCGTCAACGGTCCGGTTGTCGACATCGAGTTCCCCCATGACTCGATCCCCGACATCTACAACGCACTGAAGACCACGATCGTCATCGGCGAGGAGTCCACCGAGATCACCCTCGAGGTCGCTCAGCACCTCGGCGACGACCTCGTCCGCGCGATCGCCCTGAAGCCGACGGACGGCATCGTCCGCGGCCAGGAGGTCCGCGACACGGGCGAGGCCATCTCGGTCCCGGTCGGCGACATCACCAAGGGCAAGGTCTTCAACGTCATCGGCGAGGTCCTCAACGGCGAACCCGGTGAGACCATCGAGGTGACCGAGCGCTGGCCCATCCACCGCAAGGCTCCGAACTTCGACCAGCTCGAGTCGAAGACCACCATGTTCGAGACCGGCATCAAGTCGATCGACCTCCTGACCCCCTACGTGCAGGGTGGAAAGATCGGTCTGTTCGGTGGCGCCGGCGTCGGCAAGACCGTCCTCATCCAGGAGATGATCCAGCGCGTCGCACAGGACCACGGTGGTGTCTCCGTGTTCGCCGGTGTCGGTGAGCGCACCCGTGAGGGCAACGACCTGATCCACGAGATGGAGGAGGCGGGCGTCTTCGACAAGACCGCCCTCGTCTTCGGCCAGATGGACGAGCCGCCGGGAACGCGTCTGCGCGTCGCCCTGTCGGCTCTGACGATGGCGGAGTACTTCCGCGACGTGCAGAAGCAGGACGTGCTGCTCTTCATCGACAACATCTTCCGCTTCACGCAGGCCGGCTCCGAGGTCTCCACGCTGCTGGGCCGCATGCCTTCGGCCGTGGGCTACCAGCCGAACCTGGCCGACGAGATGGGTCTCCTCCAGGAGCGCATCACTTCGACGCGCGGCCACTCGATCACCTCGCTGCAGGCGATCTACGTGCCCGCCGACGACTACACCGACCCGGCTCCGGCGACCACCTTCGCCCACCTCGATGCGACGACCGAGCTCTCTCGTGAGATCGCCTCGAAGGGTCTGTACCCGGCCATCGACCCGCTGACCTCGACGTCGCGCATCATGGACCCCCGCTACTTGGGCGAGGACCACTACCGCGTCGCGACGACGGTCAAGCAGATCCTCCAGAAGAACAAGGAGCTGCAGGAGATCATCGCCATCCTCGGTGTCGACGAGCTCTCCGAGGAAGACAAGATCGTCGTGTCGCGTGCACGTCGCATCCAGCAGTTCCTCTCGCAGAACACCTACATGGCGAAGAAGTTCACCGGTGTCGAGGGTTCGACCGTCCCGCTCAAGGAGACCATCGAGTCGTTCGACGCGATCACCCGCGGAGACTTCGACCACGTGGCCGAGCAGGCCTTCTTCAACGTCGGCGGCATCTCCGACGTCGAAGAGCAGTGGGCGAAGATCCAGAAGGAGAACGGCTGACCATGGCGCTGCACGTCAGCCTCGTCTCCGCTGATGCGGAGGTCTGGACGGGAGAGGCGAGCCTCGTGGTCGCCAAGACCGTCGAGGGTGAGATCGGCTTCATGAGCGGGCACGAGCCGGTTCTGGCGATCCTCGCCGAGGGCCAGGTCCGCATCACCCAGTCGGATGGCACCAAGGTGCTGGCGAACGCACAGGACGGCTTCCTCTCCATGGAGGGCGACAGCCTGACGATCGTCGCCGGCAACGCGGCGCTCATCGCCTAGCAGCTCGTCTCATCGCGTCCGCCTCGGATGCTCCTCGCTCGGTTCACGAGCAGAGGAAGCACCCGGGGCGGACGCGTCTGCATGTACCGAGGTTCCATGAAGATCCTGCTCCCACCGTCCGAGACGAAGCGCGAGGGCGGTGACGGCGTCCCGCTCGACCTCGACCGGCTCGCCCTTCCCTCCCTGCGGCCGCAACGCGCGGCGGTGCTCGCGGCCCTGAGCGAGCTCGCCGCCGACGAAGGCGCGAGCCGTCGCGTCCTCAAGCTGAGCGACCGCCAGCTCGGCGACATCGCGCACAATCGCACGCTGCTCGGCGCTCCCACCATGCCGGCGGTCGATCGCTACACCGGCGTGCTCTTCGACGCCCTCGACGCCGGCTCGCTGCCGGCCGCGTCACGTCGCTGGTTGGGTGCGCACGTGTGGATCCACAGCGCTCCGCTGGGTCCGATCGGCGCTCTCGACCCGATCCCGCCGTACCGCCTGGCGGCCGGCACCTCGCTGCCCGGCGTTCCCGCGCTCCGCCGCCTCTGGGCTGAAGCGACCTCTGCGGCGATCGCCGCCGAAGCCCCGCCGTTCATCCTGGATCTGCGCAGCGAGGCCTACGTGGCGCTCGGTCCGGTGCCGGCGACCGTGCCGTCCGCGTACGTCCGTGTCGTGACCGACCAGGGGAGGGCGCTGAATCACTTCAACAAGAAGTCGAAGGGCCTGCTCGTGCGGGCCCTCGCAGAGGACCGGCCACGGATCGGATCGCTCCGCGCGCTGCGCGGCTGGGCCGAGGAGAACGGGCTCGAGCTCCGCCAAGCCGACCCGTCCGGCGTGCTGGAACTCGTCGTCTCGGAGTGAGCATCCGTGGTCGGACCGCGTGCCACGATGGCGCGCGGCGCCCGCGCGGGTCCAACGGCGCATGCGTGCGACCCCCGGACGCGCTAGTGTGATCAGCGCATAACGCCCGCATCACGATTTCCTTGGAGGGAACATGGACGACTACTACGGCTATGACGGCCTGTCGGGGGGTGCGATCGTCGCCTTGGCGCTGCTGTACACGGTCCTGCCGCTGCTGATCTACGCGCTCTACTCGTGGTTCTACATGCGGATCTTCGACAAGGCGGGGGTCCAGGGCAAGTGGCGTGCGTGGGTGCCCGTCTACAACACCATGATCTTCTACAAGCTGGGCGATCTGAGCCCGTGGCTGGTGCTCTACCTGATCGGTGCCGGCATCATCGGGGCGATCATCCCCTTCCTGGGCTGGTTCCTGATCCTCCCGCTCGTGGGCATCGCCGCGCGCGTGCTCGACCTGATCGCAGCATGGCGCGTCGGACTGAAGCTCCAGAAGGACGCCGTCTGGGTCATCCTGTACTTCTTCCTCCCGCCCGTGTGGCTCGGCATCAACGCCTTCGACGGTTCCCGCTGGAACCCGAACATCCAGCCGGCCTCGTGGGCCGCCAACTCGCTGCTCGGGGACCGCACCGTCTGGGACGGCATCCCGACCCAGCCGACCGCAGCCCCGCAGCAGCCCGGCTACGGCGCTGGCCCCGGCTACGGCACCCCGCCCGCGCAGCCCGGATACGGTGCGCCGGCCCAGCCGGGCTACGCCCCGCCCGCGCAGCCCGGTTACGCTCCGCCGGCAGCTCCCGCGGCTCCCGCCACCGGCGCCCCGGTCCCTCCGGTGCCCCCGACGACGCCGCCGGCACCTCCGCAGGCTCCGCCCGCCGCTCCGCCTGCTCCGCCGACCGCGCCCCCGGCGGCTCCGCCGGCTCCTCCGGCCGCGCCGCCGGCATCGCCGAACGATCCCACGCAGCCTCCCGCGTGACGTCCTGACTCAGGGCCCTCGACTCCGGTCGGGGGCCCTGAGCCGTTCGCGGTGGTCCGCCGTCCGCCGCGACGGCTAACGTGGATCCCATGGTCTTGTCCCAGCGTCGCGTCGGCGCGTCCGGTCTGCTCGTCACATCCACAGGTCTCGGCTGCAACAACTTCGGGCGGGCGGGAACCGCGACCGAATCCCTTCGCGGCACGCGCGAGGTGATCGATGCGGCCATCGCCAACGGGATCACGTTCTTCGACACCGCGGACATGTACGGTGCCGAACCCGGAGCGAGCGAGACGCTGATGGGGGAGGCCCTCGAAGGCCGCCGCGACCGCATCGTGCTCGCGACGAAGTTCGGTCAGAAACGGGACATGGGATACGCGTTCCCCGCCGCCCGCGGCTCGCGTCGGTACGTCCGCCGAGCGGTGGAGGAGTCGCTGCGCCGCCTTCGCACGGGCTGGATCGATCTCTACCAGCTGCATCTGCCGGATCCGGAGACGCCGATCGCCGAGACGACCGACGCCCTCGACGAGCTCGTGCGCGAGGGGAAGGTCCGTTACTACGGGCACTCGAACTTCACGGGGTGGCAGGTCGCGGAAGCGGAGTTCACGACGCGTGCCCGCTCCACCGGGCGGTTCATCTCGGCGCAGAACCACTACTCGCTGCTGGCCCGCGCGGCCGAGCGCGAGGTCCTGCCGGCGGTCGAGCGCTACGACCTCGGCTTCTTCCCCTATTTCCCCCAGCACAACGGACTCCTGACCGGCAAGTTCCATCGCGACGGCGGTCCCGCATCGAGTCGGATCATGTCCGCTCGGCGGCACGTCTGGGAGAACGCGCCCTGGGACGCGCTCGAAGCGTTCCAGACGTTCTGCGACGAGCGCGGCATCACCATGCTGCAGGCGTCGTTCGGCTGGCTGCTGGCGCGCCCCTCGGTGTCGAGCGTGATCGCCGGCGCGACGTCCGCAGCGCAGGTCGAGGCCAACGCCGCGGCCGGTGACGCCTGGCGACCGGACGACGAGGACCGCCGGCTCATCGACGAGATGTTCCCGCTGGTGGAGGATCCGGGTGCCCGGGTGTGATCGCGGTGGCGAGGAGTTCTACTACGATGTGTGAGTATCCTGCGACCGCCCGATCCGTCGCAGACCCACCGGAGGCAGCACGTGGCTGAGACGAAGACGCAACGCGTCACGGTTGCGCAGCGTCCCCTGCTGCTGTCCTGGGCGGGCGTCACCGATCAGGGGCGTCGACGGGAGACGAACCAGGACGCCTTCCTCGCGGACTACCCGCTCTTCATCGTCGCCGACGGCATGGGCGGTCATGCCGGAGGCGAGATCGCGAGCCGGAGCACCGTCAGTCGTCTGCAGGCGCTGGTCGCCGCGGGCGAGGTCGGTCGACCCGGGATCGAGAACGCCCTCGAGCTGGCGGTGGGGGACATCGCGGATCACCCGGACACCACCGACGAAGGCACCGGCACGACCCTCACCGGGGTCTTCCTCGACTCCGAGGGCGACGAAGCCCACTGGGTGGCGCTGAACATCGGCGACTCGCGCGTGTATCTGCTGCGCGACGACCGGCTCGTGCAGGTCACCACGGATCACTCCGTGGTGCAGGAGCTCATCGCCGCCGGCAAGCTCAGCCCCGAGGAGGCGGAGGGGCATCCGTACAGCAACGTGATCACCCGTGCCGTCGGAGCGAGCGAACTCACGGCGCCGGACTACGTGTCGATCGACCTGCGGCCGGGAGACCGGTTCGTCATCTGCTCGGACGGGCTCACGAAGGAGCTCACCGACTACGGCATCCAGCACTTCCTCCGCGAGCACCTCGATCCGGCCGCCGCGGTCGACGCGATGCTCTCGGCGGCGCTCGAGAACGGCGGGCGAGACAACGTGACGCTGATCGTTCTGCAGGTGGCTGACGAAGCCGACTCCTCCTCCCCATCCGAGGACACGGCCGAGTAGCAGCCAGGGCTTGTGGACAGCCCGTTCTCCGCGCCGGCCATGAGGTGCACTGGGGGTCATGGATTCCCTTCCCCTCGCTCTCCCGACGACTCCCGCGCCTTCGCGTCGCGCACCGCTGCCCTTTCTCGCCGCCGTCGTTCCGGTGGCCGGCGGCGTGGTGCTGTGGCTCGTGACCGGCTCACTGTACGCCCTGTGCTTCGCGGCACTGGGGCCGCTCATGATCGGCGCCTCCGCTGTCGACGCCGCACGTCATCGGCGACGCGACCGTCGGGAAGGGGAAGCGCGGGCGGAACGGGACTGGGCGGCGGTCGAGGCGGAGCTCGTCAGAAGGCACCAGGAGGAGAGGGATGCTCTGTGGCTGCATGCTCCCGATGTCGCGGGGTGCCTGGCGCAGCCTCCTCTGCGGGGCACGCGGCCGCCCGACGCGGACACGTCGATCGTCGTGGGCGCGGGGAGCGTCTCGAGCGCTGTTCGCTGCAGCGGTGCCGACGATGAGCGGGGGCGCTCGTTCCGGATGAGAGCCGGTGTCCTCGAAAGGGCGCCGATCGTCGTTCCGCTCGGCGGGGGCATCTCCGTGCGCGGGTCACAGCCGCTCGTGGAGGCGGTGGCCCGAGCGCTGGCGGTTCAGCTCTGTCTGCGCTTCGGGCCGTCCCAGTTGACGATAGTCGGCGAGCGACTGGAGGAGTACGGACTCGCGGGGCTGCCCCACGCCGCTCGGGTCGGTGGTTCCGGGCTGAGCGTCGCCATCGGCGCGGTCGACGAAGCGCGGTCGGCAGCGGATGCGGCGATTCTGATGCTGCCGCCCGGAGCCGACGTCCCCGAGGGGACGACGACGGTCATCGACGTCGCGGAGCCGACGCTGTCGTCGGTGCGCACCCCGCACGCGGTGATCGACGTGGCCGTCGAGTGCCTGTCGCGCGAGCAGGCCGTCGTCGTCGCGGGCGAGCTGGCGGGACGACGTGACGACGCGGAGCGCCTCCCCGAGGCCGTGGCTCTCGATCAACTGCAGCAGCCGGATGACGCCGAGGGCCTCGCGGCGGTGATCGGCCGGGACGCGCGGGGGCCGGTCGTCGTCGACATCGTGGGCGACGGACCGCATGCCCTCGTCACCGGGACGACCGGCACCGGAAAGAGCGAGCTCCTCGTCACCTGGGTGGCGGCGATGGCGGCGAAGCACGGCCCGGAACGGGTGGTCTTCGTGCTCGCGGACTTCAAGGGCGGGACGGCCTTCGAACCGCTCCGCGAGCTCCGGCAGGTCGCCGCGGTCATCACCGACCTCGACGACGAGGGAGCGCGGCGGGGCGTCTCGAGCCTGGCGGCGGAACTGCGCCGCCGGGAGAGGCTGCTGGCCGCTGCGGGGGTGCGCGATGTGCGCGATGCGGCGATTCCGCGGCTGGTGGTCGTGGTCGACGAGTTCGCCGCCCTGCTGGCGGAGCATCCTGACCTCGGCGCGGTCTTCACCGACATCGCCGCCCGCGGTCGAGCCCTGGGCATGCACGTCATCCTCGGCACGCAACGAGCAGCCGGCATCGTGCGGGATGCTCTGGCGGCCAACTGCCCGCTCCGCATCAGCCTGCGGGTCGGCGACGCCGCGGACAGCCGGCTCATGATCGGGACGGATGCCGCGGCGTCGCTTCCGGGCGGCACGGCCTCCCGCGGCGTCGCGCTGATGCGTCGTCCGACCGACACCGAGCCCGTGCCCGTCCGCATCGCGCTGACCGGTGCCGCAGACGTGAGTCGCGTCGCCGGGCGCTGGGCGGCGGCGCCACGACCGCCCAGTCCCTGGCTTCCGGCGCTCCCGACGCGGGTGGGGCTCGCGGAGCTCACCGCGAGATCGGGGGGCGTCGACGAGATCGTGCTCGGACTCGCCGACGAACCCGATCGGCAGGAGCAGCCGCTGGAGGTCCTGCGCTCCGGCGAGGAGAGGGGGCTGGTCGTCGTCGGCGGCGCAGGATCGGGGAAGACGACCGTGCTGCGGGCGATCGCCGATCAGCGTCCTGATGCGCTCTGGTTGCCCGACGACGCGGAGGTGGTCTGGGATCTGGTGATCGCCTGGGCGAGCGGCGAGGAGTCGCCTCCGCCTGTCGTGCTGGCCGACGACGTGGACGCTCTCGTGGCGAGCCTTCCGCCCGACTACGGTCAGCAGCTCGCGCAGGGCTGGGAACAGGTTCTCCGCACGTCTCCCGGCTCGCTGTTCGTGCTGACGGCGGGGCGCAGCGCGGGGCAGCTCGGGCGCGCCCTCGACCTGGTTCCGAAACGCGCCGTCCTGAGGATGCCCAACCGGATCGAGCATCTCGCGGCGGGGGGAGAGGCCTCGGCCTTCCTGCGCCGGCGCACTCCGGGGCGCGCCACGATCGGGGAGAGGGAGGTCCAGCTCGTCTGGTCCGAGCGCGACGTACCCCGGGCGCACCGGAGCGTCGCGGAATCGACGTGGACGCCGCGCGCTGCGTCGACGGCGCTCGTGAGCCCCGGGGCGCCGGCAGCGGCAGAGCGTCTGCAGCGCGCGCACCCGCACGGCGAGGTGCTTCTCGTCGGAGCGGAACCGTCAGCGAAGGACAGGCCTCGCATCTTCGTCGCGGACGCCGAGACGTGGCAGCGCAACTGGTCGACCTGGCAGCGCATCCGCGCGGAGGGGGAGGTGCTGGTCCGCGCGGAGCACCCGGTCGATCTGCGTCAGCTCGTCGGCGTCAGGACCCTTCCGCCGTTCGCACGCCTCCACGAGGGGCGCGCCTGGTCCGTGCGGGGCAGCCGCCCGCCGGAGCGGGTCGTGCTCCCCGAACTGTCTCCCCGGACGCAGGGGCGTTCCCGACGTCGTCGTGACGGGTGAGTCAGAGACCTGCCCCGGGACGGATCATCCCGACGTCCTTGCCACCGCCGGAGATCGCGAGGGGGAGGGCCTCCGCGAGGCCGGCCACCTCGGCGTCACCGAGCCCTCCGGCGCGCGCGAGCAGTGTCGCGGCGACGATGGTGGACGCCCTGGTCGCTCCGTCGAGCATCTTCAGGGCGACGGTCGTCCCGTTCGGAGCCACCATCACCATGACGCCCTCGGCGCCGTGCTTCGTGAACACTCCGAGCTGCTCCGTCGCCACGGTGTCCGGCCGACCGGGACCCTCCAGTGTCCACGGGTGCTCGCGCACCGCTCGAACCAGCGAGCCGGCCACGCGATGCAGGGCGAACGGCGAGCGATCGGAGGCCGTGCCGATCCGGTGGATCGAGCGCGCGAGACCGGTGAGCGTGACTGCGTGCACGGGCGCACCGCAGCCGTCGATCGCGGTGTGGGCGATCTTCTCCCCGGTGAGGCGCTCGACGACGTCGCGGATGTGGGCCTGGAGCGGGTGCGCGGGGTCGAGATACCCCTCCGTCGACCATCCCGTCGCCACACAGGCGCGGAGCATGGCCGCGTGCTTGCCGGAGCAGTTCATGCGCACGCGCGCCGGCTGACCGTGCTCGCGCACGAGCTCATCACGGGTGGATGTATCCCCGGGCCATGACGGCGGGCAGGCGAGGTGGTCCTCGGTCAGCCCGCCTTCCGTGAGGATGTCGCGGACCACGGACGCGTGCCGGTCGGTGCCGGTGTGACTCGCGGTCGAGATCGCGAGCTGCTCGCCTTCCAGGTTCGCGCCCGCGGTGATGCACGCGACGGCCTGGAGCGGCTTCAGGCTGGAGCGCGGGAGGATCAGGGCGTCCGCATTGCCATGACGGGCCAGCACATCCCCATCGGGCGAGAGCACCACGGCGGCGCCGGCATGACGGGATTCGACGAATCCGCTCCGTTCGACGACGGCGAGTTCCACGGAATCCTGAATGGTGAGAGTCTCCAGCACCCGTCAACTCTAACCGCGCCGACACCGCCGCTCGTGCCGCGTCGGCGCCTCCTGGCAGACTGGGCGCATGACAGAGTCGACAGCTCGTGCCCTGGGGGAACACCACTACGCGCTCACCTCCACCTGGACGGGCAACACCGGAACCGGCACCAGCGGCTACCGCGACTACCGCCGCGACGTCACCATCGAGGTCGCGGGCAAACCGGAGCTTCTGGCGTCGTCCGACAAGCCGTTCCGCGGGGATCCGTCTCGATGGAATCCGGAGGACCTTCTCCTGGCTTCCCTCTCCGAGTGCCACCTGCTGTCATACCTGCACGCGTGCGTCACGGCGGGTGTCGTCGTCGTCTCGTACCGTGACGCGGCCTCCGGATTCATGCGGGAGGACGGAAAGGGGGGCGGGGCGTTCGTCGAGGTGACGCTGCGTCCCGAGGTGGTCGTGGCGGAGGCATCGATGATCGAAGCGGCCGAACGCGCCCATGCGCAGGCCAACGAGTGGTGCTTCATCGCGAACTCGATGAACTTCCCCGTGCGGCACGAGGCGACGGTGACCGCGCTCGCCTAGGCGGCGGCGCGGTCAGCGGCGCTCGTGGGGGAGCGCCTGCTTGATCTTCTCGATCGTGCTCTGGGCGGGGGCCTCGTTGTAGATTCCGGCGAGTTCCTGGCCCGACAGCGCGTGGATCGCCGCCATGATCTCGTCGGTCGCGAGGCGGCGGGCGCGCCCGCTCGTGGCGGGACCGTGCGGGGACAGATCGAGCGGCTCGCCGAAGCGGACGGTGATGCGCTCCTTGAGCGTCGGCACCTTCGCGCCGACCGGCATCACCTTGTCCGTGCCGATGAGTCCGACGGGGACCACAGGGGCTCCGGTCTGGAGCGCGAGGAAGGCGACACCCGTCCGACCCTTGTACAGTCGCCCGTCCGTGGAGCGGGTGCCTTCCGGGTAGAGCGCGACCGCAAGCCCCTCGTCGAGGAGCTGACGCTGCAGGTCGAGAGCGTCGAGCGCCGCCTGGCCCGCACCGCGGCGGACCGGGATCGCGCCGATCGACTCGAAGAAGGTCTTGCTCATCCAGCCCTGGAAGCCCGTTCCCTCGAAGTAGGACGACTTCGCGAGGAAATGCACGGGGCGGGGAGCCGCGACCGGGATGGCGATGGAGTCGATGAACGACAGATGGTTGCTGGCGAAGATGACGGGACCGTCCAGCGGCACGTTCTCGCGCCCCTCGATGCGCGGGCGGTAGACGAGGCGGGCCAGGGGCGTGATGAGGCTCCGGCCGAGCGTGTACGCGAACCCGGCGTGGCGGGGCTTCGCAGTCTCTTCTGACGAGGATTCGGGCTCGACGGACTGCTCGGAGGTCATCAGAGCAGGTTACTCCCGGATCCATGCCGGAGTGGGAATGAAGCCTCGCGCCGCGTCTCCCAGCGCGGGCAAAGGGGTATAGGGCAGGATGGAGGTTCCCGCCCGCGATTCCGAGGTCCCACTGTGCGCAAGCGTCCGCTCATCGTCCTGTCCACCGTCGCCGCCGCGACCCTCCTGCTGGCGGGCTGCTCCGGCAGCGGTGCGCCGCAGAGCTCCGGCACGCCGGAGCCGACCGCCGCGAGCCAGTGCGCCCTGGACGCTCAGCCGGGCGCGACGTCCGACGCGGTCGTCGTGGAGGGTGACGGAGCCGACACCAAGGTGACGATCCCGGCCGACGCGGCCTTCGCCGGTGTCGAGCGCACCGTCATCTCGGAAGGGGACGGCGAGGAGATCGGCGTCAACGACCTGGTGTCGGTCGAGTACCAGATCGTCGACGCCACGAACAACCAGGTGCTCGACTCCTCAGCCCGCGGCGACGGTGATGTGCTGCCCGTGCTTCTGGACACCAACCAGTCCTCGCTCTTCGTGGCAGCGCTGGAGTGCAAGCCCCTCGGTTCCCGCATCGCGCTCGCCCTCCCGGGCAACGTCCTCGGTGAGGGCCAGAACAACGTCGTCGTCTACGCCGAGGCGGTGGAGAAGCTGCCGGAGGTGGCGACGGGGACTCCCGTCGACCCCACCCCGGGAATGCCGACCGTCAAGCTCGACGACAAGGGTGCACCGTCCGTGACGATCCCGGACGGCGATGCACCGTCCGAGACGAAGGTGGCCGTCCTCAAGCAGGGCGACGGAGCCACCGTCTCGTCGGGCGATCTCGTCGTCGTGCAGTACCTCGGTGTGAAGTGGTCGGACGGCAAGGAGTTCGACTCCAGCTGGAGCCGTGACGCCGTGCCGGCGCAGTTCCAGACCACCGGCGTGGTCGCCGGCTTCCAGAAGGCGCTCGAGGGCCAGAAGGTCGGCTCGCAGGTGCTCGTCGTGATGCCGCCGGCGGATGGCTACGGGGCGAGCGAGGGGCACGAGCTGCAGAACGAGAGCCTCGTGTTCGTCGTCGACATCCTGGCGACGACTCCGGTCCAGGCACAGCAGTAGCGGACGAGCCGCCGCAGGCGGTGACCTAGGCTGACGGTATGCGTCGCGTCATCGTCCTCGGCTCCACCGGCTCCATCGGCACCCAGGCGCTGGATGTGATCCGCGCCAACCCTCGTCGGTTCGAGCTGGTGGGTCTCGCCGCCGGCTCGAACGCCGAGCTGCTCGCGGAGCAGGCCTCCCAGTTCCAGGTCGAGCACACGGCGCTCGGCGCGGCGGAGGCGGAGCAGCTGGTTCGCGACGTCGAGGCCGATGTGGTGCTCAACGCCATCACGGGTTCGATCGGTCTCGGCTCGACCCTCGCTGCGCTGCAGGCCGGACGCACGCTCGCCCTCGCGAACAAGGAGTCGCTGATCGTCGGCGGCGAGCTGGTGCTCGCCGCTGCGGCCCCCGGCCAGATCGTCCCGGTCGATTCGGAGCACTCCGCGCTCGCGCAGGCGCTCCTCGCCGGAACGCACGCCGAGGTGCGGCGTCTCGTGGTGACCGCGTCAGGCGGGCCCTTCCGCGGACGCAGCCGGGCGGAGCTGACGGAGGTCACACCGGCCGAGGCGCTCGCGCACCCGACGTGGGACATGGGGCGCATGGTCACGACCAACTCGGCAACGCTCGTGAACAAGGGCCTGGAGGTGATCGAGGCGCATCTGCTCTTCGACGTCGCCTATGACGACATCGAGGTCGTCGTGCACCCGCAGTCGATCGTGCATTCCATGGTCGAGTTCATCGACGGGTCCACGATCGCGCAGGCTTCGCCGCCGGACATGCGCCTTCCGATCTCTCTGGGGCTCGACTGGCCCCACCGTGTCGGAGGGGTGGGGCGGCCGCTGGACTGGTCCTCCGCCACGTCGTGGACGTTCGAGCCCCTCGATGCCGACGCGTTCCCCTCCGTCGCGCTCGCGAAGGCCGTCGGACGCGCGGGAGGGACCTTCCCCGCGGTCTACAACGCCGCCAACGAGCAGGCCGTCGATGCGTTCCACGAAGGTCGACTGTCGTTCCTCGGCATCGTCGACACGATCGCCCGCGTGGTCGATGCCCACGACGCACCGGAGTCTCTCACGGTGGAGACGCTCGCCGCCGCGGAGTCGTGGGCGCGGACGACCGCTGATCGACTGATCGAGAAGGGCTGATCCGGGGGAGCAGCCCCTCCCGATCTCAGTCCTCGTCCGGATAGGGCACGGGCCACTTCGGGTCGGGCACCGGCCAGCCGGCCGCCCGCAGGGCCCGGCGGGCCAGTTCTCGCGCCGAGTACGGGGTGCGGACGCCGCGGATGTCGCGGTAGTCCTGGTGCCCCGGTCCTGCCCAGAGGATCGCGTCGCCCTCGCCCACGAGTCCGACCGCCGTGACGATCGCGTTCTCGGGCGGGGACGCCTCATGGATCTCGGCATCAGGGCGGGCGCGCCGGGCACCCTCGATCAGAGTGGCCCGGATGGAGGCGGGGTCCTCGAAGCGGGGGTGGTGGTCGGTCACGACGAGGATGTCGCTTCCTTCGACGGCCGTGCGGGCCATGTCGAACCGCTTGCTCGCGTCGCGGTCTCCGTCAGCGCCGAACAGCATCAGCACCTTGCCCGGGGTCACCCGGCGCACCGCGGCGAGGGTCTTCTCGAAAGCGTCGGGGGAGTGGCCGAAGTCGACGAACACGGCCGGCCCGGCCTCACCGGACACGAGCTGCGTGCGCCCGGGGAGGTAGGCGCGGATCCCGCCGTCGCGCGTGAGAGCCTCGACGATGCGCGACCACGCGTACCCGCCCTCGAGCAGCATCACGATCGCGAGTGCCGCGTTCGCGGCCATGTGCGGTCCGATCACGGGCACCGTGGTCGTCAGCGATCCGGCGGGCCCTGTCATCGTGAACGTCGTGCCGGACGCGCGCTCCTCGTCGATCACGACGACCCAGTCCGCGGCGGCGGCGGCCTCGGGATCGGCGGCGATGGAGGGAGTACCGACGGTCACGACGGGGATCTCGGCGCGCTCCACGACGACCGCCCCCGAGGGGGAGTCGAGGCAGATGACGCCGCGCCGGGCGCGGTCTGGACGGAACAGCGGCAGCTTCGCCTCGAAGTACTCCTCCATGTCGGCGTAGTCGTCGAGATGATCATGGCTCAGGTTGGTGAACCCGGCGACGTCGAAGCGGATGCCGTCGACGCGATGACGAGACAGCGCCTGCGCGCTGACCTCTACCGCGACGGCCTCGACAGACCGCTCGCGCATGAGAGCGAGGAGCGCATGCATCTCGGACGCCTCGGGCGTCGTGAGCCGCGACACGATCACTTCGCCCGCGATGTGACGCTCGGCCGTCGAGGAGAGACCGGTGACCACGCCGAGCTGATCGAGGATCCCCTCGAGCAGGTGGGAGGTGCTGGTCTTCCCGTTCGTCCCGGTGGTCGCGAACAGCAGCGGGAGCGGGTCGTCCGCCCCGGTGCCGTACACCCAGGCGCTCAGGTCGCCGAGCACGGCTCGGGGGTCATCGACGACGATGATCGGCAGGCCCGCAGCCTCAGCGATCGACGCGCCCGCCTCGTCGGTGATGACGGCGACGGCACCCTTCTCGGCGGCAGCGACCGCGAAGTCGGCGCCGTGGCGGTTCACTCCCTGGATGGCCACGAACGCCTCGCCGGGTCGGAGGTCGGCCGTGGCGAGGGTGATGCCGGTGAGGGCGATGCCGTCGACATCGCCGCGGACGGCACGGGCGAAACGGGATGCGAGTTCGGACAGCTCACGCCGGGGCGGGTTCGCGGGGCGGAGCACGGGAGGCAGGCTCGGTTGTTGTTCAATCGACATGTCGTCTCCATGATCTCACGGCCTCAGGGCGAACCCCTCTGCGGCACGACTCCTCGCGCGCTCGGATGCGGCGGGCGAGGAGCCGTGCGGATCGTCAGACGCGTCGACGGTACGCGAGGATCGCCACGACGAGCGCGGAGATCCCGGCGACGAGACCGCCGGCGCCGAGAGCGATGCCCGCGACATCGCTCGTGGTCGCCTCATCGCCGTCCGTCGCCGCCGCGTCGTGGTCGCCGTGAGCGTCGTCCGCAGGGGACTCGGCGACCGTCACGACCGGGGCCGGAGCTTCGAGGCTGTGCGGATCCTCCCCGTCCTCCGCGAGCTGCGTCCACTCGGTCGCGCCCTCGACGCACTCCTGCACGACGGGGAACACAAGGGACTCGGGCGTGCTCTCGTCCAGGCCGACCGACATGCTGACGGCTCCGCGCAGGTCGGTGGGGACAGGGGTGAGCGCGGTGTAGGTCACGGCGCTCACCAGGCCGTCATCGCCGCGCTCGACCTGGATGTCCCAGTCGCCGTCCATCGTCGGGGCGACCGAGGCGAGGCCGTCAGGGATGGTGATGCGGAGCGCGGTGGTGGGGGAGTTCTCGCACCCGTGCGAGAACGAGAAGGTGAGGACGCCGTGGTCGCCCGCGACGAGTTCGTCGGGGCTGACGCCGACGTGCGCGCCGGCCATCGCGGGGACGGCGAGAACGAGGGCGGCGCCGCCGAGGATGCCGGCGGAGGCGATGGCGGTGCGGCGGGTACGGGTAGAGGTGTTGCGGGACATGCGGGATTCTCCTGATTGCTCGGAATGAGCGGGGCGCGACGAACGGCCCCGCGAAAGGGTGATGCCGCCCATGGGCGACGGGTTCCGGTGCGACGGTCAGTCGCGGGCGAGCGGAGGAGGACCGCGTCTGGACACCGCCGCGGCGACGGCGGCGTCGATCGAGAGAAGCGGGAGCGAACGCAGCGGCCGCGGTCGGGGATGATCCGACGACGCGAACGCGACGGCCCGCAGGAGGAGCGCCTCGACCCAGCGCGCGACGGCGCGCAGGAGCCCTTCGCCGTGCCACACCAGGAGCGTGGTGAGCACCGCCGCGACGGCGTGCGCCAGCAGCATGAGGGCACCGGGTGCGGTCGCGGGCGACGCGGGGCCGAGCAGGCTCAGATCGACGTGGTGGGAATGCCCGAGAGCGGTGGCAGCGCCGGACCCGCTCGGGGAGCCGAGGACCTGGAAGACGACGTGGAACGCGCCTTGAGCGATGAGCACGGCCAGTGCGACACGTCCCCGTGACCGGCGCGCTCCCACGAGCAGAGCGGACAGCGGCGTCAGGAGCGTCGTGACGGCCAGGATCAGCAGCGGTGCGGGCGCGGATCCGCCGCCGAGAGTGTGCGAGACCGCGGCGATCAGCGTGGCGACGGAGGATACGGCCGCAGCGCGGACGAGTCGCAGCTGCCGGGCGTTCACACGGCAAGCCTAGCCGCGCGGACGGCGCCGGGCGGATTCCTAGCTGCGGGCACTAGCGTTGGCACGTGGAAATCGTGCTCTACGTGGCGGGCATCGTGTTCATGCTGATCGGCCTCGGCCTCTCGATCGGTCTGCACGAGGTCGGCCATCTCGTCCCTGCCAAGCTCTTCGGCGTGCGCGTCGGTCAGTACATGATCGGCTTCGGTCCTCGGCTGTGGTCGAAGCGGATCGGCGAGACCGAGTACGGATTCAAGATGCTGCCGCTGGGCGGGTTCATCTCGATGTCGGGCATGTATCCCCCGTCGAAGAGCACGGGGCCGGCGTCCGGGGTGTTCCGATCGCTCATCCAGGACGCGCGGGCCGCGAACGACGAGACCATCGCGGAGGGCGCGGAGGACCGGGTCTTCTACCGTCTCCCCGTCTGGAAGCGCGTGATCGTCATGCTCGGCGGACCGCTGATGAACCTCCTCCTCGCCGTCGTGATCTTCACGGTCCTCGTCTCCGGGATCGGCGTGCAGCAGGGGACCACGACGATCGCCTCGGTGAACGAGTGCGTCGTGCCGGCGTCCTCCACCGCGACCGAGTGCACGTCGGCCGACCCGCCGTCGCCTGCGGCTGAAGCGGGGATCCAGCCGGGTGACGTTCTCGTCTCGATCGACGGGCGACCCGTGTCGACCTTCGCGGAGGCGACCGCGATCGTCCAGGCCGCTCCCGGGGAGACGCTCGACATGGTGGTGCGGCGCGCGGGCGAGGAGAAGACCCTGTCGATCACGCCGATCGCCGCCGAGCGCACCCTCACGGACGCGAGCGGACAGCCCGTGCTCGACGACGCCGGTGATCCCGTCGTCAAGGAGGTCGGCTACGTCGGCATGGGGGCGCAGATGGGGTACGTGCAGCAGCCCTTGACCGCCGGCCCTCAGCTCGCTGCCGAGAACGTCTCCAGGGTGGCCTCCCTGATCGTCACGCTGCCCGTGCGCCTGTGGGACGTCGGGGTGTCGCTCGTGACCGGGAGCGAGCGCGACCCGAACGGCCCCCTCAGCGTGGTGGGTGTGGGGCGCCTCGCCGGAGAGGTCGCCGCGACGGACGCGCCCGTGCTCAACCGCTTCGCGATCCTGCTGAGCCTGCTCGGCTCGCTGAACGTCGCGCTCTTCGTCTTCAACCTCATCCCGTTGCTCCCCCTCGACGGCGGACACGTCGTGGTGGCGCTGTGGGAGGGCGTTCGGCGAGTGTGGGCGAAGCTCTTCCGGCGACCGCCCCCGCGCCCGTGGATGCGACGAAGCTCGTACCGCTGACGGTGGTCGTCGCGGTGCTGCTGATCGGCATGGGCGCCCTGCTCCTGGTCGCCGATCTGTTCAACCCGGTGAAGCTGCTGGGCTGAGCGCGCGTTCCTGGCGCGCTGCAGTGATCAGGCGACGGCGTGCGCGACGAGACGCTCGAGGGTCCGGATGCCGTCGCGCGACAGGATCGACTCCAGATGCCCCTGCACGGAGGCGAAGTGCGCGCCACGGAGGGCGTACACGTCGCCCGAGCCACTGTCGGCCGACACCTCCGCCCCCGCGACGCGCTCCGTTCCGGGAACGACGCGGGCAGTGAAGGTGTTGTAGAAGCCGATCGAGGCCTTCTCGCCGAAGACCGGCACCGACTTCTGCAGTCCCTGGTGCGGCGAGTCGAGCGGCGTCAACGCGATCCCGAGCCGATCAGCGAGGATCTGGTGGCTGAGGCACACCGCGAGCAGCGGTGCCCGGGCGTCGAGACGGCGGGCGACGATGTCCCGCATGCGGGCGATGCGGGGGCTCGCCGTGTCCCGGGGATCCCCGGGCCCTGGTCCGGCGACGACGAGGTCGGCCGCGTCGACATCGGCATCCGCGACCTCGCTCCATGGTGCGATCGTCACGCCGAGGCCGAGATGGCGCAACTGGTGCGCGAGCATGGTCGTGAACCGATCCTCGGCGTCCACGACGAGGGCGGTGCGGCCCGCGAACGGTCCCGTGAAGTCCTCGCCCTGCGGGTTGAGCCAGAACTCGGCGAGACGGGCGTTGCGGGATGACAGCAGCTCGGCGATCACCGGGTCGTCGGCGAGGGCGCGGGTCTCACCGGGTGCATCGGCGTCGCTGCGCGCCTCGGCGACCCGGTCGCGGTCGATGGCCCCGATCGCGCCCAGCACCCCTGCGGCCTTCCCGTGCGTCTCGGAGACCTCGCCCAGCGGGTCGGAGTGGCGCACGAGCGTGGCGCCGACCGGCACGCTGAGGGTGCCGTCCTGGAGGTAGACCGTGCGGATGAGGATCGGCGCATCCACGTCGTGGCCGCCCTCCGCGTTCGGCGTGAACAGTGCGGCGACCCCCGAGTAGTAACCGCGCGGTTTCCGCTCGTGTCGCCGGATCACGGCGCACGCGTTCTGCATCGGCGAGCCCGTGACGGTCGGGGCGAACATCGTCTCCCGGAGGATGTCGCGCGGGTCGAGCCCGCTGCGTCCGCGGAGCATGTACTCGGTGTGGGTCAGGCGCGACATCTCCTTGAGGTGCGGACCGGTGATCCGGCCGCCGTCGGAGCAGACGGCGCTCATCATCTTGAGCTCCTCGTCCACCACCATGAACAGCTCCTCCGTCTCCTTCGTCGAGGAGAGGAAATCGGTCAGCGTCTCCCGGGTTGCTCCCCCCGCCGGGTGGCGGAAGGTGCCGGAGATCGGGTTCATGGTGACCACGCCGCCGCGGGCGACCACGTGCGCCTCGGGGCTCGCACCGACGGCAATGTGTCCCGGCGTGAAGACGGCGAACGTCCAGTAGGCCCCGCGCTCGTGTGTCAGCAGCGCGCGGAACCAGGTGAGGGCAGCCGTGCGGTCGTCGACGTCGATGCTCGCGGTGAAGTCGCGACGGATCACGAAGTTCGCACCCTCGCCGCGTCCGATCTCCTCGGCGATGACCTTCTCGACGATCGCGGCGTATTCCTCGTCGGCGATGTCGAAGCCGTCGTCGTGCAGCGGCACCGGTGCACTCGGGAGCGCATCGACGAGCGCAGGCGTCTCGATCTCGCCGTGCTCATCGACGATCAGGCAGCGCAGCGGCGCCCCGTCGTCCTGGGCCACGAAGCCCCTCTCACGCACCTGCCGGTAAGGGACCAGGGCGAAGACCTCGCGCGGTGTGCCGTCGATCGTCAGGGGGATGTCGGCGAGCAGGTCGACGTCCGCGACCTCGCCCGTGAGCAGCTCGACCGTGTCCGCCCTGTCGCGCGCGATCAGCACGAAGGATGCCGTGGGATCCGCGGTGAGCTCGGCCAGTCGTGAGAGGGTCATCGATGTCTCCTGTGCAGTGCTCCGGCTCGGCGCAACGAAAAGACCGCCCCGGAGGCGGTCTGGATTCGTGGGAACGCGAACACACCGCCTAGAAGGCGGGCCACCAGGTGAAGTTCGCGAGCATGGGCCGAAACTACCACACGGTCACGGCGCTCCCCGGCGCGATGACGTCACCAGATGGTGCCGCCCGCCTCCCGGACCTCGGCGTCGAAGACGTGATCCACGATGAGGCGAACGGCCAGGGCCAGCTCCTCCTCCGGCAGGTGCGGTGCGCCGTCGGGCGCGGTGCTGGTCGACCAGGGCAGGTGCACGAAGCCGGCGACGGCGTCGGTGCGGACCGCCCCCAGTGCGGTGTACAGCACGTGGTTGCAGACGTATGTGCCGGCGGAGAGGGAGACGCGCGCCGGGAGACCGGCGAGCGTGAGCTCCTTCACCAGGAGCTTGGCGGGGAGGGTGGAGAAGCGCGCGGCCGGACCGCCGGGTTCGCTGGGCGCGTCGACGGGTCGGGCGCCGTCGTTGTCGGGGATCCGCGCGTCGATCAGATTCACCCCGAGGCGTTCGATCGCGATCTGCGCGCTTCCCCCGGCGAGACCGGTGGCGACCACGGCATCAGGAGAGTGCTGCGCGATGAGCTCCCGCAGATGCCGCGCGGAGGTGTCGAAGGCGACCGGCAGGGTCGCGACGACGAGGTCATGGGGGCCGTCGTAGCCCTGCGCGACGGCTTCGACGGCGTCTGCCGACGGGTTGCGGTCGGAGCCGGCGAACGGCTCGAAGCCGGTGAGCAGGATGACGGGCATGCTCTCAGGCTAGGCGCTTCCAGCCCGCATGCATCCGAGCGGCGTAGGCTGAGGGGGTGCCAGCAGTGAACCTCGGAATGCCGAAGATCCCCGAAGTCCTCGCCCCGCGCCGGAAGTCTCGGCAGATCAAGGTGGGCAAGGTGCTCGTGGGTGGTGACGCCCCCGTCAGCGTGCAGTCGATGACGACGACGAAGACCACCGATATCAACGGGACTCTGCAGCAGATCGCCGAGCTGACGGCGTCGGGCTGCGAGATCGTGCGCGTGGCGGTTCCGTCGCAGGACGATGCCGACGTGCTGCACATCATCGCCAAGAAGAGCCAGATCCCGGTGATCGCCGACATCCACTTCCAGCCGAAGTACGTCTTCCAGGCGATCGACGCGGGCTGTGCTGCCGTGCGGGTCAACCCCGGCAACATCCGCAAGTTCGACGACCAGGTCGGAGAGATCGCGAAGGCTGCCAAGGACGCCGGTGTCTCGCTGCGCATCGGCGTGAATGCGGGCTCGCTCGACCGCCGTCTGCTCGAGAAGTACGGCAAGGCGACCCCGGAGGCCCTCGTGGAGAGCGCCGTCTGGGAGGCGTCGCTGTTCGAGGAGCACGACTTCCACGACTTCAAGATCTCCGTCAAGCACAACGACCCCGTCGTGATGGTCAAGGCGTACCGCCAGCTGGCCGAGCGCGGCGACTGGCCGCTGCACCTCGGCGTCACCGAGGCAGGACCGGCGTTCCAGGGCACGATCAAGAGCGCCACGGCGTTCGGCATCCTGCTCGGTGAGGGAATCGGCGACACCATCCGCGTGTCCCTGTCGGCGCCGCCCGCCGAGGAAGTCAAGGTCGGGCATCAGATCCTGCAGTCGCTCAATCTGCGCGAGCGCAAGCTCGAGATCGTGTCCTGCCCCTCGTGCGGACGCGCCCAGGTCGACGTGTACACGCTCGCCGAAGACGTGACCGAGGGACTCAAGGACATGACCGTGCCGCTGCGCGTCGCCGTCATGGGCTGCGTCGTGAACGGACCCGGTGAAGCCCGTGAGGCCGACCTCGGCGTGGCATCGGGCAACGGCAAGGGGCAGATCTTCGTCAAGGGCGAGGTCATCAAGACGGTGCCGGAGGCCGACATCGTCGCGACCCTGATCGAAGAGGCCAACCGGATCGCCGCCGAGATGGGCCCGGAGGCGCCGCTCGGCACAGCCCAGGTCGTCACCGCCTGAGCGGAGGAGCACCGTGTCCGACTTCCTCCTGCCAGCGCCGGTCCAGACGATGATCGATGCGATCAACGCCGGGGACACCGCGGCCTTCGTCGACGCATTCACCGCGGACGGCTTCGTGAACGACTGGGGCACCGTCAAGGCGGGTGCTGACGGCGTGCGCAGCTGGGCGGACACTGACGCGATCGGCGCGGGGGCGCGGATGACGGTGCTCTCCGCCGCGACGGACGGCGACACGACGCGCATCCGATTCGGATGGTCCAGTCGCGTCTTCAACGGAGAGTCCGACGGGATCTTCGTCGTCGAGGGCGCCAAGCTCGCCAGCTTCACGATCCCGCCATCGCACTGACACTGACACCGCCCACCGCATCGGCCCCGTCGAGGGAGCCCTTTCCGAGGAGACCCATGACCACGCCCACGATTGTTACCTTCCCGGACGGCACCCTCCGTGGAGACGCCGTCGTGACCCGCGTGGCCGACGACCCCGAGGGGACGGTGGTCGTCGTCGACGCCACGCCGTTCCACCCGGTCGACCACACCTGGCCCGACCAGCCCGGTGACGTCGGTGTGCTGACGGCCGGTGGCGGATCCGTCCGCGTGACCGAGGCGCTCATGGCGGCTGTGTCGGACGAGGGCGAGTTCGCGGTCGGAAGCGCCATCCCCGTCAAGCGCGGAGCCGAGGGATGGACCTGGCTGGTCGGCCATCGACTCGACGGCGATGCACCGGCCTGGCTCACACAGGGTGCGGGAGTGTCTCTCGCGGTCGACGAGGGTCACCGTGCCGGGCTGAGCCGCGGCCACACCGCATGTCACCTCGCGTCTCTCGCCCTGGATCTCGCAGTCGCGGACCTCTGGCGCAAGGGCCCGGGGGAGGATGCGCTGGGCAATCCCGACTTCGAGGGGCGCGCGAACCAGTCCAGCCGCATCCATGAGGACGGCGCGGTCGACGAGTACCGACTCGGCAAGAGTCTGCGTCGTGCCGGGTTCGACACCGAGATGTTCGCTGCCACGCTCTCCGATCGGGAGCAGCGCATCAACGCTCAGCTCGCGGCCTGGGTCGCCTCCGGCGCGGCGAGCCTCATCGAGGTCGACGGCCCGACGATCGTGGACCGTCGACGCTGGCGCTGCGACCTCCCTGAGGGGGAGGCCGTGATCCTGTGCGGCGGGACGCACGTCGCCTCGCTCGACGAGTTCGCCTCGATCTCGGTCTCGCTCGACCTCAGCGACCCTCAGCTGCTCGTCATGACCACGACCGCGACCCGCGCCTGACCCCGTGACGCCCGGAGGCTTCCTCGGGTGACGGCACACCCGCATCAGGCAACCCTGCGGAATCAGGCGCTTCTGGCGGGAAACTGCCTGACCCGGCAGGATCGCCTGATCCGGCGAGGTCGCTCGGCGAGTCCCGCGTGATCCATCCGGTCAGCGTAGCGGCCGGGGAGGGCTCAGACGGCGAACTCGACCACTCCCTCGGAGATGTCCGCGCGGACGACGCGCAGCCGGAGGATGTCACCCGGCTTCGCGTCGGCGGGCACGGGCGCGGTGGCTGTGACGGCGGGGTCTGCGATCTGGATGGCTGCCCGGTCGCCCCGCAGCTCGATCACGGTCGCCTCGAGGCTTCGCCCGACCAGAGGTGTCAGGAGCGCCGCCTCGACCCGATTGATCGTGGCCGCGTCCAGCTGCGAGGCGCGCTGTCCGGATTGCTGCATCAGGGCGGGGAGATCGCCGAGGGAGGAGCGCACCCACGGCGGCACGGGTTCTCCTGCCGATGCGGCGAGGCAGATCGCGAGGGCCCACCGGTCGACGAGGCGGCGCAGGGGAGCGGTCGCGTGCGCGTACGGGGCGGCGATCGCGGCTTGAACGGCGTCTTTCGGCGCCTCCCCGTCGAACACCAGGTATCCGGCGCCGCGGAACAGGGACGCCGCCGCCTCGAGCACGGGCAGGGTCATCGGGTCGGCACGGTCGAGACCACGAAGATACTCTCCGTAGGTCCCGCCGACCCAGGGACGCCCGAGCGCCGCCGTCTGATGCCGGAACGCCTCGAAGGCCGCCTCATCCGGCTCCGGCATCGTGCGGATGATGCCCACACCCGCGTCGAGCATGAGCGATGCGGCCGCCATGCCCGTCATGAGCGACAGCTGCGCGTTCCATTCCTCGACCGGCAGGGGGCTGCGCCGCTCGATCGCGTACCCGCCGTCGGGCGTGCGCACAACCTCCTCGTCCGGCAGATTCAGACTGGCACCCCCGCGTCGGCGCTCCTGTTCGAGACGTAGGGCGCCGATCTCCGGCAGCAGGGCAGCGGGACCGCCTTCTCCGGCGTCCAGGGCCCGTTGCGTCGTCGCGTAGTCCAGTTGCGCCCGGGACCGGATGAGCGCGCGCTGCAACCGGAAATCGGTCACGGCGCCGTCGGAGTCGAGGGTGAACGTCCACACGAGCGCAGGGCGGTCGACGTCGGGCAGCAGCGAGGCGCGATCCTCGCTCAGGGTCGGCGGATGCAGCGGGATGGTGCCGTCCGCCGCGTACAGGGTCTGTCCGCGGCGACGCGCCTCGGCGTCCACCGCGCCTCCCGGCACGACGAAGCCGGGGACATCCGCGATCGCGTAGCGCACGAGGTAGCCGTCGCCGTCGCGCTCCAGGTGGAACGCCTGATCCAGGTCGCGTGCGCCCGCAGGGTCGAGCGTCGCGAACGGGAGATCCCGGAGATCGAGCTCCGGCGCCGGAGCCGTCAGCGTCTCCGCCTCGGCGAGCACCTCCACGGGGAAGTCCGTCGGAGCCTCCAGGGTCTCCCGCAGGGCGGCGAGGGCCGCGGCGAGCTCGGTCTGGGCGGCGGAGGGGGCGACGTGGGATCGGCGCTGCGGCATGGCTCCACACTAGGCGGCCGGCCTCCGGCACCGGTCGCGCTGAGCGGGCACCGCTTCGCGCTCGATGACATCCAGGATGCGTACGACACCTTCAGCCGCGCCGCCGAGACCAAGGCGCTCAAGGTGGTGCTCAAGGCCTGACCCGTCGAACACGGCCCCGTCGAGGGCAACCCGCGTTAGCGTGGAGGCATGACCACTGCAGCCAAGGCACAGACCCTCGTCGGACTCTATGACGCACCGGAGATCCTCCGCGTCGTGAACGTGTGGGACGTGGTGTCCGCTCGCGCGGTCGCCGCTCTTCCCGAGACGAAGGCGATCGCGACCGCGGGCCACGGGGTCGCGGCGTCCTTCGGCTTCGAGGACGGAACGACGCCGCGCGAGATCATGATCGACATGGTCGGGCGCATCGCCGCCGCCGTGCCCGTGCCCGTCACCGCCGATCTGGATGACGGGTACGGCGACGCGGGGGAGACCACGCGGCTCGCGATCGGAGCCGGTGTCGTCGGGGCGAACGTGGAGGACCGGCTCAAGCCGCTCGCCGAGTCCGTCGCCGCCGTCGAAGCCATCGTGAAGGCGGCGGAGGCCGAGGGCGTGCCGTTCGCGCTGAACGCCAGGACGGATGCCTTCGTCCGTGCGGGCCATCGTCCGGTCGAGGAGAGCATCGCCGATGCGATCCAGCGCGGACGCGCCTTCCTCGACGCCGGAGCCACCGCGGTCTTCGTTCCCGGCATCCTCGACATGAACGTGACCCGTCAGCTCGTGGAGGGCATCGGCGAGCGCAAGGTCAGCGTGATCGGGATCCCGGGTGCGCTCGCGGCGTCCGAGTATGAGAAGCTCGGCGTCGCGCGCATCTCGTACGGCCCTCTTCCGCAGCGGGTGGCTCTGACCGCGCTGCAGGAGCTCGCCGCCGACCTCTACGCGGGCGGCGTCGTCCCGGCGAACCTCCCCGCGCTCAACTGAGCGTCCGGGACGGGTGGCCGCGGTTCACTAGACTTGCTCCGTGGTCACTCGTCTCTCGAACTTCTTCCTCCGCACGCTCCGCGAAGACCCTGCCGGCGCAGAGGTCGCCAGCCACAAGCTGCTGATCCGCGCCGGTTACATCCGACCGCAGGCGGCCGGCATCTTCGCGTGGCTCCCGCTGGGCCTGCGAGTGAAGTCGCGGATCGAGACGATCGTCCGCGAGGAGATGGCCGCGGCAGGCGCGCAGGAGGTCCATTTCCCTGCCCTCATGCCCCGCGAGGCCTATGCGGCGACGGGGCGGTGGGACGAGTACGGCGACCTGCTGTTCCGCCTGCAGGATCGCAAGGGCGGCGACTACCTTCTCGCGCCCACGCACGAGGAGGCGTTCACGCTGCTGGTGAAGGACCTGTACTCCTCGTACAAGGACTTGCCGCTGACGATCTACCAGATCCAGGACAAGTACCGCGACGAGGCTCGTCCGCGGGCGGGGCTGCTTCGCGGGCGCGAGTTCACGATGAAGGACGCCTACTCCTTCGACTCCTCGGACGAGGGGCTGGACGCGAGCTACCAGGCGCAGCGGGACGCGTATGAGCGGATCTTCCAGCGCCTCGGACTCGAGTACGCGATCGTCCAGGCCGACGCCGGGGCGATGGGCGGATCCCGGAGCGAGGAGTTCCTGCACCCGACGCCGGTCGGCGAGGACACGTTCGTGCGCAGCGCCGGAGGCTACGCGGCCAACGTCGAGGCCTTCACGACCGCTGTACCCGAGCCCGTCGCCTTCGACGTCGCCGGATCGCCCCTGATCTTCGACTCCCCGGACACGCCCACGATCGAGACGCTCGTCGCGCATGCCAACCGCGTCCTCGACGGCGAGTTCACCGCGGCGGACACCCTCAAGAACGTCGTGCTGGCGCTGAAGCACCTCGACGGCACGCGGGAGCTCGTGATCGTCGGCATCCCCGGAGACCGCGAGGTCGACGAGAAGCGTGCCGAGGTGGCCTTCGCGCCGGCCGAGGTCGAGACCGCCACCGCCGAGGACTTCGAGCGGAACCCGCTGCTGGTCAAGGGGTACATCGGACCTTGGTCGCCCACCGGAGCCGTCCTCGGCGAGGAGTCGGCGACCGGAATCCGCTATCTCGTCGACCCCCGCGTGAGCGAGGGCACCAGCTGGATCACGGGTGCGAACATCGATCAGAAGCACGCGCACTCGGTGGTGGCCGGCCGTGACTTCGAGGCGGACGGGATCGTCGAGATCGCGAACGTCCGCGCCGGTGACCCCGCGCCCGACGGGAGCGGTCCCGTGGAGCTGGCACGCGGTATGGAGATCGGTCATGTCTTCCAGCTCGGCCGCAAGTACGCCGAGGCTCTGGGCCTCAAGGTGCTCGATGAGAACGGCAAGCTCGTCACCGTGACGATGGGCTCCTACGGAATCGGCGTCACCCGCATCCTGGCGATCATCGCGGAGCTGAACAACGACGACAAGGGCCTGATCTGGCCGTCGTCGGTCGCGCCCTTCGACGTCCAGGTGGTCGCTGCCGGTCGCGATCAGGTCGCCTTCGACGTCGCCGAGGACCTCTCCGCCCAGCTCGAAGCCGCAGGACTCGACGTGCTCTACGACGACCGTCCGAAGGTGTCCCCGGGTGTCAAGTTCGGCGATGCGGAACTCGTCGGCGTGCCGAAGATCGTGATCGTCGGCCGGGGAGCCGCCGACGGCCAGGTCGAGTTCTGGGATCGTCGCACGGGCGAGCGCGAGGCCGTCTCGGTCGCCGACGCGGTGGAGCGGCTCAGCTCCACTCGCTGACGCCCGCTGTGCCTGCCGCTCAGCAGGTGATGCGGCCGTGGTTCATGGTGTCGTCGTCCGGGGTGTCTCGGGTCACCAGCGCCTTGAGCGCCCCGGCGGCCATCGCGACCTTCCCCTTCGCGGGCTCCCAGAACTCGGCGACGACCGGTGTCACCTTGAGCAGCGCGATTCCTGGCGTGTCCAGCCCGTCCTCGAACCAGATGTCGAGCGAGGGGGAGTAGAGCTCCTGCATCTTCGCGCGATCGTGCACGATCTCGGCGGTACCGGCGACCGACACGTAGCGCATGCCCTTGGCGTCGCAGTAGGCCAGCCCGACGTCATGATGACGGCGAGCCTCTTCGACCTTCTCGGTGTCCTCGGCAGTGAAGAACCAGATGGCGCCAGCGTCGTCCATCTGTCGCGTCGACATCGGACGGCTGACGAGGTTGCCCTCCGGGTCGGTGGTCGTGAGCATCGTGAAGTCGATGTCCTCCACGAGCTCGGCGACGCGGGCGAGGGCTTCGGGTCCGGTGATCTCTGTCATGCCGCCATGATGCCGCGTGCGGACGCGTCGGGCACGGGCGTTGACACCGCTCATCGCGCGTGCTCCCTCGGCGTTGCGCGTCGCCCACCGCACGCCCCATGGGACGCTGGGATCATGACCGAGGAAATGCTGCCGGCAGCTCTGAGCGACGAGATCAACCATGTGCTGGACGAGGCCGGCGTGTCCACGGACCGCCGGCTCGTGATGCGGATGCTGCGGACCGCGCTGCTCCTCGGGGAGGACGGCACCGACCGCCTCGACCTCAAGATCGCCTCCGCCGCTCTGGCCGAGATGCGCGATGCCTTCCGTCTGTTCGCGCCCTTCCGCGGTGTGCCCAAGGTGACCGTGTTCGGCTCCGCGCGCACCCGCCCCGATGACCCTCTCTTCCGGCAGGCACGCGACGTTGCCGCGGCGCTCGCGAGCGACGGCTGGATGGTCGTCACGGGTGCAGGGCCCGGGATCATGCAGGCGGCGGCCGAGGGCGCTGGCCCCGCGCTGTCGCTCGGCGTCTCGATCCGGCTGCCCTTCGAGGAGAAGGCGAACAGCCTCGTCGCGGGGAGCGATCAGGTCGTCGCGATGAAGTACTTCTTCACTCGCAAGCTCATGCTCATCAAGGAGTCGAGCGGCTTCATCTGCCTCCCCGGCGGGTTCGGCACCCTCGACGAGATGTTCGAGCTGCTCACCCTCCAGCAGACGGGCAAGGCCGAGCCGACGCCCATCGTGCTGCTCGACGAGAAGGGCGGATCGTTCTGGGAGGGGATGCGGCGGTTCGTCGACGAGCACCTCGCCCCGATGGGGGTGATCTCCCCGGGCGACTTCGATCGGGTGGTCATCACCGACTCCGTCGAGGCGGCGCGCGCCGAGATCACCGGTTTCTGGCGCAACTACGACTCGCTGCGCTGGGTCGGGGACACGCTGGTGCTGCGTCTCAAGGCCGAGCCGACGGATGAGGAGATCGAAGAGCTGAACACGGAGTTCGCAGCGATCCTCTCGACCGGCCGCATCGAGCGGACCGCGCCCCGGTCGCCCGAGGTCGCCGACGACGATCGCCTCGACCTGCCGCGCCTCGCCCTGCACCTGGATCAGCGCCAGGTCGGCAACCTCTTCCGCCTGATCGGCGCGATCAACGCCCTCTCCTCCGCACCGAAGGACTGACCCCGCGCCGGTTCAGGCGTTCCCGCCGGTTCAGGCGGTTTCTGCGTCCGCACGCCTGATGCGGCGCGTCGGCCTGCGTGCGCGGGTGAGGCGGCGGCGTGGCAGTGCCGCCGGGACGCAGGGTATCGTTGTACGGATGTCGCGCGTGCGAACAGGCGCGACGAGAGCTGAATAGGGAGGCCGTCATGGACATCGAACTGAGTCTGCTGCGAGGGATCGAGAAGGAGAAGGCGATCCCCTTCGACGAACTCGTCGCGATCATCGAGCAGGCGATCCTGACCGCGTACTCCAAGCACGTCTCCGCAGACGGCGCCACCCCCGAAGGCGTCCGGGTGCACCTCGATCGCAAGACCGGCCACGTCGCGGTGCTGCAGGTCGTCCGTGACGAGGAGGACGCGATCATCGGCGAGGAGGACGCGACCCCGGACGACTTCGGACGCATCGCCGCCTTCGCCGCGAAGCAGGTCATCAGCCAGCGTCTGCGCGACATCGCGGACGACGCCGTGCTGGGCGAGTTCAAGGGCAAAGAGGGCGACATCGTCGCCGGCGTGATCCAGCAGGGTCCGAACCCGCGCATGATCCACGTGGATCTGGGCTCGGTCGAGGCGATCCTGCCCCCGGAGGAGCAGGTGCCCGGCGAGGAGTACACGCACGGATCGCGTCTGCGCGTCTACGTCACGAGTGTGGCCAAGGGCCTCAAGGGTCCGCAGATCACCGTCTCGCGCACGCACCCCGGTCTCGTCCGCAAGCTCTTCGCCCTCGAGGTGCCGGAGATCGCCGCAGGGCTGGTCGAGATCGTCGCGCTGGCTCGCGAGGCGGGCCACCGCACCAAGATCGCGGTGAAGGCGAACGACCCGTCCATCAACGCCAAGGGCGCCTGCATCGGCGAGCTCGGCCGTCGCGTGCGCGCGGTGACCGAGGAACTCGCGGGGGAGAAGATCGACATCGTCGACTACGACGCCGATCTGCCGACCTTCGTGGCCCACGCCCTCTCGCCCGCCAAGGTGACGAGCGCGTTCGTGCTCGATGCCGGCACCAAGGCCGTGCGCGCCCTGGTGCCGGACTATCAGCTGTCGCTCGCCATCGGCAAGGAGGGCCAGAACGCCCGACTCGCCGCCAAGCTGACGGGCGCGAAGATCGACATCCAGCCCGACAGCGTCCTCGACTGACCGGGCTCCGGCCTCCCGCCACGCCCGTCCGCGGACGAGGCGGGGTGAAACGCAGGTGTAAGATGGAACCCGTACGAACGTGCGTCGGTTGCCGCACGCGTGCTCCCCGCTCCACTCTGCTCAGGGTGGTTGCCCAGAACGACACCCTCATCCCCGATGAGCGTGCTGTCCTGCCGGGGCGCGGCGCGTGGGTGCATCCGACACCCGAATGCATGGAGGCCGCTCTGCGGCGACGGGCTTTCGGACGAGCACTGCGTGTGACCACTCAGCTGGACACACGGACCTTCGAACAGCACCCACCAAGAAACAAAGGCTGAACAGCTATGGAAACAAAGTGAACGGCTCGAAATGAGACCCGTCCGCGACTAGTGGTCTGCCCTGTCTGGGTGGACCGACTCAGACAGGAGAATTGTGGCTGGTAAACCACGCGTACATGAGATCGCCGCCGAACTCGGCGTCGACAGCAAGGTCGCTCTTGCGAAGCTGAAGGAACTCGGCGAGTTCGTGAAGAGCCCGTCCTCGACCATCGAACCGCCGGTGGCGCGCAAGCTGCGTGCGGCGATCGAGGCCGACGGTTCGCTCAAGGGTTCGGCGGAGTCCGCTCCCGCCGGCAAGCCCGCTGCGGCGAAGCCCGCACCGAAGCCCGGCGCGAAGCCTGCGCCGACCCCTGGCCCCAAGCCGGGACCGAAGCCCGCCCCGGAGGCGGCTGCTCCGGCAGCACCGGCGCCTGCCGCTCCCGCTCCCGCGGCACCGGCTCCCTCCGCGCAGGCCCCGGCGGCTCCGGCTCCCGGTGCCCCGAAGCCCGCAGAAGGCGGAGCACCGACGCCCGGCGCCCCCCGCCCCGGGAACAACCCGTTCTCCTCGGCGCAGGGTATGGGCCAGCGTCCGGCCGGCCCCCGTCCGGGTAACAACCCCTTCGCCTCGGCGCAGGGCATGGGCCAGCGCCCGACGCCCGGAAACATCCCGCGTCCGCAGGCTCCTCGTCCCGGCGCCCCGCGTCCGGGTGCGCCTCGTCCCGGCTCGCCTCGTCCCGGAGCGCCTCGTGGCGGTCAGGGCGGTCGTCCCGGTGCTCCGTTCCAGCAGCGTCCCGGCGGCCCCGGTCGTCCCGGCGGTGCCGGTGGACCCGGTGCCGGTGGGCCCGGTGCTCGTCCGGGCGGCGGCTTCGCCGGTCGCCCCGGCGGTGGCGGCGGCCGTGGTCGTGGTCCCGGCGGTGGTACCGCTGGTGCCTTCGGCAAGGGCGGCGGCAAGAGCAAGCAGCGCAAGTCGCGGCGGGCGAAGCGGCAAGAGTTCGAGATGCGGAGTGCTCCGGTCGTCGGTGGCGTCAACGTCACCCGCGGCAACGGAGAGATCATCCGCATGCGTCGCGGCGCATCCATCGCGGACTTCGCCGACAAGATCGAGACGCTGACCGGTTACACGGTCCAGCCCGGAACCCTCGTGACGATTCTCTTCAACCTCGGCGAGATGGCCACGGCCACCGAGTCGCTGGACGAGGCGACGTTCGAGGTCCTCGGCGAGGAGCTCGGCTACAAGATCCAGATGGTCTCTCCCGAGGATGAGGACAAGGAGCTCCTCGAGGGCTTCGGTCTCGACCTGGAGAAGGAGCTGGAGGAGGAGAGCGAGGACGACCTCGAGATCCGTCCTCCGGTGGTCACCGTCATGGGTCACGTCGACCACGGTAAGACGCGACTGCTCGACGCGATCCGTCAGACCAACGTCATCGAGGGCGAAGCCGGCGGCATCACCCAGCACATCGGTGCGTACCAGGTGTGGACGGAGCACGAGGGCATCGAGCGAGCGATCACGTTCATCGACACCCCCGGTCACGAGGCCTTCACCGCCATGCGTGCCCGTGGAGCGCAGGTCACCGACCTCGCGATCCTCGTGGTCGCGGCCGACGACGGCATCATGCCGCAGACGGTCGAGGCGCTGAACCACGCCCAGGCGGCGAACGTGCCGATCGTGGTCGCGGTGAACAAGGTCGACAAGCCCGACGCCAACCCGTCGAAGGTCCGTCAGCAGCTCACCGAGTACGGTCTGGTCGCTGAGGAGTTCGGTGGCGACGTGATGTTCGTCGACGTCTCCGCTCGCGCCGGCACGGGTATCCAGGAGCTCCTGGACGCCGTGCTGCTCACCGCGGACGCAGGCCTCGATCTGACCGCGAACCCGAACAAGGCCGCTCGCGGTGTCGCCATCGAGGCGAAGCTCGACAAGGGTCGTGGTTCGGTCGCAACGGTGCTCATCCAGTCCGGAACGCTCCGGGTCGGAGACGCGATCGTCGCGGGTACGGCGTACGGCCGTGTGCGTGCGATGGCGGACGAGAACGGCGAGCAGGTCCTCGAGGCCTACCCGTCGCGTCCGGTCCAGGTGCAGGGTCTGAACTCCGTGCCCCGCGCAGGCGACGTCTTCATCGTCACCGAGGAAGACCGCATGGCCCGCCAGATCGCCGAGAAGCGTGAAGCGGTCGAGCGCAACGCCCAGCTGGCCAAGGCCCGCAAGCGCATCTCGCTCGAGGACTTCACCCGTGCTCTCGAAGAGGGCAAGGTCGAGTCGCTCAACCTCATCATCAAGGGTGACGTCTCCGGTGCCGTCGAGGCGCTGGAGGAGTCGCTGCTCAAGATCGAGGTCGACGACTCGGTGCAGCTGCGCATCATCCACCGCGGTGTGGGTGCGATCACCGAGTCCGACGTGAACCTGGCGACGATCGACAACGCGATCATCGTGGGCTTCAACGTCCGTCCTGACACGAAGGCGCGCGAGCGTGCCGCTCGTGAGGGCGTGGACATCCGCTTCTACTCCGTCATCTACAACGCGATCGACGAGATCGAGAGCTCGCTCAAGGGCATGCTCAAGCCGGAGTACGAAGAGGTCCAGTCGGGTGTCGCCGAGATCCGCGAGGTGTTCCGCTCCTCGAAGTTCGGCAACATCGCCGGTGTCATCGTGCGGTCGGGAACGATCACGCGCAACGCCAAGGCCCGCGTCATCCGCGACGGCGTCGTCATCGCCGATGGTCTCGCCATCGAGTCGCTGCGTCGCTTCAAGGACGACGTCACGGAGGTCCGTACGGACTACGAGGCCGGTATCGGACTCGGCAAGTACAACGACATCCAGATCGGCGACGAGATCGAGACGACCGAGCTCGTCGAGAAGCCGCGCGGCTGATCTATTCGAATCACCCCTCGGGCGTCCTCTGCTCCGGTCCGGAGCGGGGGACGCCCTGAGGGTTCCTGGACAGGGAGAGAGAAATGGCAGGCGAACGACAGGCTCGGCTTGCGGACCGTATCCGCGTGATCCTCGCGGAGCGGCTCGAGAAGGGGCTCCGCGACCCGCGGCTCGGGTTCGTCACGATCACCGACGTGCGCGTGAGCGGAGATCTCCAGCATGCGTCCGTGTTCTACACGGTCCTCGGCACGGAGGAGGAGCGGATCGCCAGCGGCGCCGCGCTCACCTCGGCGACCGGGATGCTGCGCAGTGAGGTCGGGCGTCAGCTCAGCACGCGACTGGTCCCGACGCTCGAGTTCATCCCCGACGCGCTCCCGGAGAACGCGGACCACATCGGCGCGCTTCTGCGCCAGGCGCAGGAGCGGGACGCCGAGGTGGCCAAGCTCGCCTCCTCGGCCTCGCACGCGGGCGACGCGGATCCGTACCGCGCCGAGAACGATTCGGAGTGATCCGCTTTTGATACGCTCGGCTTCGCGGGATCGCCTCCCGCGAAGCTGAGGGGGATCGGCATCGACGGTACGACTGCGTCGCGGGCGTCTTTCGTCGCGCCCGCAGCGGTCGGGCTGCTCCTCGACGAACTCCTCGACCGGGGTCTGGGCTGCGCCCCGCACGTGCTGGCGGGACTTGCCGCACGACTCGACGGGGACGGCACCACGATCATCGAGGTCGTCGCGCAGCTGACGTCCGAGCAGAGGCACGGTCTGCGGCCCCTTCCGGTCCCGCTCCCGCTTGTGCCGGCCATCACCGAGCGATTCCACGGGACCGAGCTCGATGCCCGGAACCGCCGGCTCCTGCTGGCCGTCGCGGTGGGTCTCGACGACGCCCTCGATCCGCTGCTTGTGTTCGACGGGCGGACGGCAGCGGATCTCGCCGCCGACCCCGTCGGAGAGCACCTCACGATCCACGCCGGTCGTGTGCGCCTGGTCGATGCGCGGTTGGGGATCTGGGTGGCGGCGACCACCGGCACGGCGGAGACAGCAGCGGTGCACGCCCGACTGAGCGAGATCTTCCGGCGCTGCGGCGATGCCGTGGGCGCCGGCTGGCACCGAGCGGGGGCCGCGCTCGAGAAGGCTCCGGAGGCCGCGCCCGACCTCGCACTCCTCGCCAGTCAGCTGGCCCGGGCAGGGCACCCGGAGCGGGCGCTGCTTCTCGCGCGGGAGGCCGAGCAGCACGCGATCGGTGAGGATCGGGAGGGCGTCGAGCTGGTCGCCGGAAGGTCGGCGCTCGACGCGGGATTCGCCGTCGAGGCCGTCGAGCGATTGAGCCGCCTGTTCCCGCATGCCGCCGAGAGTCGTCGTCTCGAGGCCCTCGGCGACCTCATCGTCGCTCAGACATTCGTGCACGGCGCCGTGCCGGAGCTCGATCCCGGCGCGCTGCGCCCGACCACGGACGCCCTCGGCGACTGGCGTCACTGGACCAGGGCTGCGGCCATCGGCGCGGTGCTGTGCGCTGAACGGGGAGACCGGCGCGGAATGCGCGGCTGGCTCGACGCGCTGCGCGAGGGCGCGGCGAGGACCGGCGCGGATCAGGAGCTGCGTGACGCGGTCGTCGCGTTGAGCTGGCTCCTCGTCGGAGAGTCGGAGGCGCTGGGGCGTGCGGATCGGCGCGTGTCCGACGGGGGTCTGCTCCGGATCCTGGACGCCGCCGTGACCGGCGACATCGACGTGGCGCTGCGACTGCTGGCGGGCGACGAGGGGATGGCGTCCGGTACGCGGTCCTCGTTCGTGCCGGGATACCGGCACAGCCCGATCGTCCGTGCCTGTCAGGCCGTCGTGGAGGTGCTGCTGCTCGTCTGGCGCGGCGACATCGGCCGCGCACGCGACCGGCTGATCCAGTCGTCGCTCTCCCTGCCGGTCGCGCTCCCGCTGGCCGGACTCGGCGTTGTGCTCGCACGACGGCTCGATCTGGCGGTCCTCGGCGAACTCGGCCCGTACGCTCGCGCGCTGACCGACCTCTCGTCGGTCGGGAGCGACGGCCTCGTCGATCACGGCATCCGATCATTCCTGTCCGGTGACTTCGATGAAGCCTCCGCGGCGATCCGCTTGTGGACCGAACTCGGGTCGCCGGCGACGGCGATCGCCGTTCCCGGTCTGGACGAGCTCGCCGCGGCGTCCGGGCAACCGTCGGCACGGACGTCGATCGCGCCGCCGGACGTCGCGCTCGCGCGGTGTCTGCGGGCCCGCGTCGCCCTCGTCGCCGAAGGACGCTGGCGTTCCGAGTACGAAGAGGTCAGCGAGACGGCGCGGAGTCTGCGGTCTCCGTTCGCGCGAGCACGCGTGGAGACGATGCTGGGCACCCGGCAGGCGATACGCCAGGAGCACGCCTCCGCCAGGGTGCACCTGCAGTACGCGGAGCGCCTGTTCGAACTGTCCGGCGCCACGGCCTGGGCGCGGGCCGTCCGGGATCGTCTCGATCGCCTCGACGCGAGAGAGGGGAGCATCGTGCCCTCGGTCGACCCGCTCATGGCCTGCCGCCGCGCCTGGTCGCTGCGCCTCACCGCGCGCGAGGTGGAGGTCGCGATGCGCGCGGTGCACGGTGCCGCCAACCGCGACATCGCCGCCGCGCTGAACGTGTCCGTGCGCACGGTGGAGGTGCATCTCGGGCGGGTGTTCGCGAAGCTCGATGTCCGCAGCAGGGTCGAGCTCACGGTGCTGGCGCACCGCTTCGAGCAGCACCTGTGAGTGGTCAGCGAGGCAGAGAGAGCCACTCGCCGTCGGCCTCCGCGAGACCATCCGCGATGAGGGAGTCGATCGCCCGGTCGCGCTGACGCGGGTCCGGCCAATCCGGCAGCACGGCGTGCAGGGCCGCAGCCTCGGGGGAGAGCTCCCGCAGAAGGCGCAGGACGGCTCCGCGTGCCTGACGGTCCGACCCCTCATACGTGGCTTGACGCCGCCGCTCGTCCCGGCTCTCCGGTCGTCCTGCCGCCAGCCAGGCGCACGAACCGGCGAGCGGACACAGCTCGCAGCGAGGAGCCCGCGACGTGCATACGGTCGCGCCGAGCTCCATCGCCGCGGCGTTGAACACGGCGGACTCCGCCACCGAGGTCGGAAGCAGCGACGCCATGAGCTCGAGATCGCGTCGAGAGGGGGGACCGGGCTGCGCCTGACCGCCGATGGCCCGCGCGAGCACCCGCCGCGTGTTCGTGTCGACGACCGGATGGCGGTCGCCGTACGCGAACACCGCGACGGCACGAGCGGTGTAGTCGCCGATGCCGGAGAGGGCGAGCAGTGCCTCCACGTCACGGGGGACCGTTCCGCCGTGACGCTCGGTGATCTCGACGGCGGCACGGTGCAGCCAGAGCGCCCGACGCGGGTAGCCGAGGTTCGCCCACTGCCGCACCACGTCGGCGGTGGTCGCCGCGGCCATCGACGCCGGAGTCGGCCAGCGCGAGAGCCAGGCCTCGAGATGGGGGATGACGCGTGTCACCGGAGTCTGCTGCAGCATGAACTCGCTCACGAGCACGCCCCAGGCGCCGAACTCGTCGTGGAACCCGGGCCGTCGCCAGGGCAGATCCCTGGCCGACGCCCGGTACCACTCCGACAGAGGTGTCGTCACGTCGCGAGCGGCCTGCGGTCCGGGCATCCTTCCAGCCTACGGGAGCGGTCGCCGCGCCTCCGCCCGCGCCGAACGCCTCGGCGCAGGAACAGGGGAGCCTCCGGCCCTCGGTAGGCTGGAGGAATGGTCTCGCCCGGCATCCTCCTCGTCGACAAGCCCACGGGGCCGACCAGTCACGACGTCGTCGCGCGGACACGGCGGGCGTTCGGCACCCGGAAGGTGGGACACGCCGGAACGCTCGACCCGATGGCGACCGGACTCCTCGTCCTCGGCATCGAGGGCGCCACGCGGCTGCTCACCTACATCGTGGGGGCAGACAAGACGTACGAGGCCACGATCCGCCTCGGACAGACCACGAGCACCGACGATGCCGACGGCCAGATCCTCACGACGGCGGACGCATCCGCCTGGGAGGCTGTCGGCGATGAGGCGATCGCGGCCGGGATCGGGGCGCTCACGGGCGAGATCTCCCAGGTGCCCAGCGCCGTCTCCGCGATCAAGGTCGACGGTCGGCGCGCCTACGACCGTGTGCGGGCGGGGGAGGAGGTCGTCCTCGCCGCACGGGAGGTGGTCGTCTCGCGGTTCGACATGCTCGAGAAGCGGCAGAGCGATGGACACCTCGACCTCGATGTCGTGGTCGACTGCTCGTCCGGGACGTACATCCGCTCCCTCGCCCGCGACCTCGGCGCGGCGCTCGGCGTCGGCGGCCACCTCACGGCGCTGCGTCGCACCAGAGTCGGTCCGTTCGAGGTGGCTGACGCGGTCGGGATCGACGACCTGGAGGGCGCGGAGGCCCTTACTCCGGCCGAGGCCGCAGCACGCATCCTCCCGGTGCTCCCGATGTCCGCCGAGGAGGCCCGCGATCTGCGCCACGGCAAGCGACTCGCGGGGCAGGCCGTGCGTCTGGAAGGCGCGATCGCCGCTGCGGTCGACCCCGAGGGCGGTCTCATCGGGATCGTCGAGAGGCGCGGGAACGATCTGAAGAGCACCATGAACATGCCGGAGGCGGCCCGATGATCCTGTGGTTCACGATCGTGCAGATTGCGGTCGCCGTGGCCGCGGGGCTGTTCTGCCTCGTGGCGGGTCTGGCCGGTCGTCGGCCGAGCGACTACACGGTCGGCGCCCTGGCGCTGGTGGAGGCGCTCCTCGTCGCCCAGGTGGTCGTCGCGATCATCGCGCCGCTGGCGGGCAACCCGCCGACGGGCGACCTGCTCGAGTACTGGGTCTATCTCGTCTCCGCTCTGCTCCTGCCGATCGGGGCGGTGCTCTGGGCGCTCATGGAGCGAAGCCGCTGGAGCACGGTCATCCTCGGCGTGGCGGCCGTGGCGATCGCGATCATGCTGTGGCGCATGCAGGTCATCTGGTCCGTGCAGATCGCGTGACGCCGGGGGACGACGGCGGAGTCCGGCCCGCTCCCGCGGCTCTAGGATGGAATGCGCTATGAGCTCCACCGCCCCCACCACTCGGATGACCGGAATCGGTCGCGTCCTCGTGATCGTCTACGCCGTCATGGCGCTGGCCGCCACGGGGCGCAGCTTCGTGCAGATCGTCCGCCGATTCGACGAGGCGCCGCTGGCGTACTCGCTGTCCGCACTCGCCGCCGTCGTGTACGTCCTCGCGACGCTCGCGCTGGTGCTCGCCCGCCGCCGCGGCTGGTACACGGTGGCCTGGGTGGCGATCGTCTTCGAGCTCACGGGTGTCCTCGTCGTGGGGGTGCTCAGCATCGTGCTGCCGGCGCTGTTCCAGCACGAGACCGTGTGGTCCCTGTTCGGCCGCGGATACCTGTTCATCCCGCTCGTCCTCCCGGTGTTCGGCATCTGGTGGCTCCGCACGCATCGTCCTGTCGGCGCCGGGCGTCCCGTCGAGGTCGCCGCGTGATCGTCTTCCGCAGCCCGGAGGAGGTCCCGTCCGACTTCGGACCCAGCGCCGTCGCGATCGGGAAGTTCGACGGCGTGCACATCGGCCACCGCGCCGTGATCGACCGTCTCAATGAGGCGGCGGCCGCGAGCGGCAGCCGTTCGGTGGTGGTCACGTTCGACCGCAACCCGCTGGCTGTCCTGCGACCGGATCGCTGCCCCGAGAACGTCGTGACCGTCGACCGCAAGCTCGAGCTGCTGAGCGAGCTCGGGATCGACGCGACGCTCGTGCTCACCTTCGACGAACAGCTCGCCGCCCGCAGCGCCGACGACTTCGTGACCGACATCCTCGTCGACGCGCTCCAGGTGTCGACGGTGCTGGTCGGCGAGGACTTCCGTTTCGGCAACAGGGGAGCGGGAACGCCGGAGCTCCTGCGAGAACTCGGGCCCCGTGACGGCTTCACGGTGGAGGTCGTCGACGACGTGTACCTGCCGGGTTCGACGCGCCGCGTCTCGTCGAGCTGGATCCGCGAACTGCTCATGCACGGCGACGTCACGGCGGCCGCCCGGGTCCTCGGACGGAACCCGGACGTGCGCGGCGAAGTCGTGCACGGGCTCAAGCGCGGTCGGGAGCTCGGCTTCCCGACGGCGAACCTATCGACCATCGTCGACGCGTTCGTCCCCGCAGACGGGGTGTACGCGGGCTGGCTCGTCGACCACGACACCGGCATCCGGCACCCATCGGCGATCTCCGTCGGCACGAACCCGACCTTCGACGACGTGCTCGTCCGGCAGGTGGAGGCGCACGTGCTGGGCGAGACCGGGCTGGATCTGTACGGCCACGATGTGACGGTCGAGTTCGTGGAGCGGCTGCGCGGGATGGTCGCGTTCGAGGGCATCGAGAAGCTCATGGAGCAGATGGCCGCGGACGTCACCGACGCTGCGCGCGTGCTCGGGCTCTCGTCCTAGGCACCTCTTCCGCAGAGCCGAACCGCGGCACGGCGCGATGATCCGCAGGAAGCCGGCGCGATGACATAGAATGGGTATCGGCTTCCGCCGTTCCTCGTGCGTCTCGCGCGCCGCGGCGGAAGACGATCCACTGTTCGTACGGTCCTGGCTCACGCCACACGCGGACAACGAGAACGGTTCGCGGTTTCATGGGGAAACCAGGGCCTTCACGCTCAGGAGGAGCATGCCGACCACGGCAACCGCCGCCACGCGGCGCAAGAAGACGTCCCGACGCGACGATGAGGCGCCCCTCATCCCGATCCTCGCGCGCAAGGTGCGCGAGATCGAGGCGAAGTCGCAGCGAGGCAAGCTGGGCCCGACCAACCGGGTCAAGTTCCAGGTGATCGCCTTCCTGGTGCGCGAGGAGCGCGCCAGGGTGAAGGCCGACGCGGAGATCGGCGATCCCGCCCGCGCCGAGCTGCTGAAGCGTCTGGACGGTGTCGCGACGATCCTCGCGAAGACCGCGGCACGCGACACCTCGCTCATCCAGCTGCTCGAGGCCGACCAGGCGACCTCGCCCGTCGCTAAGCGCATGCGCCGCGACTGGCTGCTCGAATCGGGGGCGGAGCTGCCTCCCGAGGAGCTCATCATCGCCGACGCCGCTCCCGTGCAGATATCGGTCGTACCCGCCGCGATCGCGGAACGCCAGGTCACCCCGCCCTCCGTCGAGGCGCGACAGCTCGCGAATCCGTTCCTCGCGCCCGACCTCACCCCGCGCCCTGCGGCCACTCCGCGCCGCCGGCTCGACGGGTGGGAACTCATGGGGCCGCTGTACAAGGCGTTCGAGACGGGCGCCGGTGGATCCGCCGCGTCCATGGAGCTGCCCCCGGCGCCCGAGTTCGACCACATCTCGCCCAAGGGTCTCGATGTCATGGTGCATCAGTCGCGGTTCCTCGAGGCCGTGCGCGCCGGGCACCGCAGCTTCCTCCTGGCGGACGAGCCCGGACTCGGCAAGACCGCGCAGTCCGTGCTCGCCGCGTCCGTCGCCGGGGCCTACCCGCTGCTGGCCGTCGTGCCGAACGTCGTGAAGATGAACTGGGCACGCGAGGTCGAGCGGTGGACGCCGCAGCGGCGGGCGACCGTGATCCAGGGCGATGGTGCCGACATCGACGCTTTCGCGGACGTCTTCATCGTCAACTACGAGATCCTCGACCGTCACCTCTCCTGGCTGGCCTCGATCGGTCTGCGCGGCATGGTCGTCGACGAGGCGCACTTCATCAAGAACCTCTCCTCGCAGCGGTCCCAGAACGTGCTCTCCCTCGCCGCCCAGGTGCGCGAGCGCACACCGGGACACGATCCGCTCATGCTGGCCCTCACCGGGACACCGCTGATCAACGACGTCGAGGACTTCGACGCCATCTGGCGCTTCCTCGGCTGGACCAACGGAGAGAAGCCGGGCCCTGAGCTCATGGAGAAGCTCGACGCCACGGGCTTCACGCCCGCGGACAAGGCGTTCTACCCGGAAGCGAGGGACGCCGTCATCTCGATGGGCATCGTCCGGCGCAAGAAGAAGGACGTCGCGGCCGACCTGCCCGACAAGCTGATCGCCGACCTGCCCGTGCAGCTCGACGACGAGTTCGGACGCAGCATCCGTGAGGCGGAGCGGGAACTGGGCGAGCGACTCGCCGCCCGTTACCGGCGGATCATCGAGGCCCGCGGCGACCGCGGACTCGCACCGGGGGAGATCGACGACGACATCGTGCGCCTCGTCGCGCAGAACGAGCTCGAGGAGTCGAAGGCGGCCGGCACCGGGGGAGACAACGTCTTCACGATGGTCCGACGCATCGGCCAGGCGAAGGCTCAGCTCGCCGCGGACTACGCCGCACAGCTGCAGCGCTCGGTCGGCAAGGTGGTGTTCTTCGCGAAGCACATCGACGTGATGGACAAGGCGGAGGAGCACTTCGCCGCCGCCGGCATCCGTGCGGTCTCGATCCGCGGCGACCAGACGACCACCGCGCGGCAGCAGGCGATCGACGACTTCAACGGCGACCCCGACGTCGGAATCGCCGTCTGCTCGCTGACCGCGGCAGGTGTGGGGCTGAATCTGCAGGCGGCGTCGAACGTCGTCCTCGCGGAGCTTTCCTGGACGGCCGCGGAGCAGACCCAGGCGATCGACCGCGTCCACCGCATCGGACAGGGCGAGCCGGTGACCGCGTGGCGGATCATCGCGGCGCACACGATCGACACCAAGATCGCGGAGCTCATCGACCAGAAGCAGGGTCTCGCGGCGCGGGCACTCGACGGCGAGGCTGTCGAGGAGTCGGCAGGTGAGCCGGTCCAGCTGGCGGCTCTGATGCACCTGCTGCGTCAGGCGCTCGGGTCGGCCTGAGCGTCAAGAACGACGTTTCTTAACGTCCGTTCTGCGGCAAGATCGGCCGTGACCGCCAACTTCGTCGATTCGGCGGCCGGCGGCTGTCAAGATCGACGGTTTTCTCCGACGTCGAATAGCGCCGGGCACGCCGGAGCGCTAGTGTCGATCGAAGGCAGCGTCGCCTTTTCCCCCATCTCCTGAACGTCTGAAGGCACCAGCATGAAGATCGGCATCCTGACGAGCGGCGGCGACTGCCCCGGCCTCAACGCGGTCATCCGCGGCATCGTGCTCAAGGGCACGACTACGTACGATCTGGAGTTCGTCGGCATCCGAGACGGCTGGCGGGGCCTCGTCGACGGCGACTTCATGCCGCTGACGCGACACGAGGTGAAGGGCCTGTCGAAAGTCGGCGGCACGATCCTCGGCACGAGCCGCACGAACCCCTACGAGGGTGAGCGCGGCGGCGCGGAGAACATCGCCAAGACCCTGTACGGGCACAAGATCGACGGCGTCATCGCGATCGGCGGCGAAGGCACTCTCGCCGCCGCCGACCGCCTCGCCAAGGATGGGATCAAGGTCATCGGCGTCCCCAAGACGATCGACAACGACCTGCAGGCGACCGATTACTCGTTCGGCTTCGACACGGCCGTCAACATCGCCACCGATGCCATGGATCGCCTGCGCACCACGGGCGACTCGCACCAGCGCTGCATGGTCGCCGAGGTCATGGGCCGCCACGTGGGATGGATCGCGCTGCACGCCGGGATGGCCGCCGGCGCCCACGTGATCTGCATCCCCGAGGTGCCGATGTCCATCGAAGACATCACCGAGCTCGTCACCAGCGCCCACGACCGCGGACGTGCCCCGCTCGTCGTGGTCTCCGAGGGGTTCAAGCTTCTCGGAATGGAAGAGGCCTACAGCGACAAGGGCCTCGACGCCTTCAACCGGCCCCGGCTGGGCGGCATCGGCGATCTGCTCGCCCCGGAGATCGAGCGCATCACGGGCATCGAGACCCGCGCGACGATCCTCGGACACATCCAGCGCGGCGGATCGCCGTCCGCGTTCGACCGTGTGCTCGCCACGCGCCTCGGTCTGCATGCGGCTGACGCGATCGTCGACGGCGCCTGGGGACAGATGGTCGCGATGCAGGGCACCGACATCGTCCGTGTGCCCTTCGCGGACGCGCTGGGCGAGCTCAACACGGTGCCGCGCTACCGCTACGACGAGGCTGCCGCGCTCTTCGGCTGAGCTCTCGGCTGCGCGCACGTTCAGGCGTTCCGCCGAGCCGGGCCGCGCCAGTTCAGGCGTTCCGCTCGGTTCAGGCCGTTCGTGCGGGAGACTGCCTGATCTCGCTCATCCGCCTGATTCCGCGCGGCGGCGCCCTCCGCAGTCTCCCGTGGTCTCGACATTCTGCGCACCCGCATGCCAGAGTTCGGGCCGCGAGTTCAGGCGTTCCGCTCGGTTCAGGCCGTTCGCGCTGGAGAGTGCCTGATCTCGCTCGTCCGCCTGTTCACGCCGTGCTGGCAGGGGAGTGGAAGCACGGCGCGAAAGAAGGGCAAGTCAGCGCTTGCGGTGAAGACCCTGCGCCATCGCCGTCAGGATGGTGCGTTCGACATGGGGTGCGTCGTACATCACCTGCTGCGTGTCGAACCGGAGGACCGTGTAGCCGCGCAGCGCGAGGCGGGCGTCTGCTCGCATGTCGCGCCTTCGGTCCGCGGCGGAGCTGTGATGGGCGTAGCCGTCGATCTGCACGCCGAGGCGGTCGCCGATCATGGCGTCCAGGGGATGCCCGTCGACCCAGACCTGCTGCCGCACCTCGACGCCGATCCCGCGCATGAGCGAGACGAACGTCGACTCCGGACCGGAGTCCGAGCGATCTCCGACGAGCGCCGAGATGCGGGACGCGGCGGACGAGCGCCACTTCACCTGCTCGAGGACGTCGAGGTCGACGGCTCCTCGACGCACCGCGGACTCCCAGATCGCCAGAGCATCCGGCAGGGGCAGACACCGCGCGACGTGGAAGAGCACGTTCAGGACCGGCTCGTCGGGGGATCGCGGGTGCACGGGGACAGGACCGCGGCCGCGGTGGACGATCACTCCGGAGGGGTCGAACCGCGATGCGCTGTGCGGGAGCGCGACGTGGACCTCATCCGTCCGGACCTCCCACAGCCCTTGCAACGCCGCGGCGCTGACGCACGTCGCGCGTCCTCCGACGGAGGCTGCGGCCACACGCCGCGGATCGCAGTCGGGGGTGACGAGCCACGATCGGCGTACACGATGGAGTGCGCCCGCATCGACCGCGCGTCGGACCGCGTGATCACTGAAGCCCGAGAGGCGAGCGGCGGAGGAGTGGGCGGAGCCGCCTCGCGCGCGCACCCAGTCCTCGACCGTCGGCTTCGTCATCCGTCCAGCCTGCGCCCCGCGGGGATGTCGCCCGGGCGCCCGGCACGGGGTCTGGGGAAGCAATCACCGTCGACTGCACCGTGTAGGAGAGGTCGTGCCCACGCGATGCGCGCTTGGATCAGGCGAACACCCCGGATCAGGCGAACTGAGGCGAAAACTGCCTGATTCCGCGTGATCGCCTGATCCGGGGAGGGTGGGTGCGGGTGCGGGTGCGGGCGCGGGCGAGCGGGTGCAGGGGTCAGGCGTCGGCGAGGCCGAGCGTGTCGAGCAGCCAGGCCAGCTCGAACGCGCGCTCCTTCCAGGAGTTGTACCGTCCGCTCACGCCGCCGTGGCCCGCGACCATCTCGCACTTGAGCAGCACGTCCGAAGCCCCGGCCTCCCGCAGTCGAGCGACCCACTTGGCCGGCTCGACGTACAGCACGCGCGTGTCGTTGAGCGACGTCACCGCCAGGATGCGCGGATACGCGACGCCGTCCCGCACGTTCTCGTACGGCGTGTACGACTTCATGTACGCGTACACCTCCGCGTCGTGGAGCGGGTCGCCCCACTCGTCCCACTCGATCACGGTCAACGGGAGCGAGGGATCGAGGATCGTCGTCAGCGCATCCACGAACGGCACACCCGCCAGGATCCCGGCGAAGAGCTCGGGGGCGAGGTTGGCGACCGCCCCCATCAGCAGCCCGCCGGCGCTGCCGCCCTCAGCGACCATCCGGTCCGGCGCGGTGATCCCCGCCTCGACCAGGTGCTCGGCGCAGGCGACGAAGTCCGTGAAGGTGTTGCGCTTGTGGAGGAGCTTGCCGTCTTCGTACCACTGCCGCCCCATCTCGCCGCCTCCGCGCACATGCGCGACGGCGAACACGACGCCCCGGTCCAGCTCGGAGAGTCGTGCGACGGAGAACGCCGGATCGATGGAGTGCTCGTACGAGCCGTAGCCGTACAGGTGCAGGGGCCGCGCCTCGGAGCCGGGCTCTCCGAAGGAGCGCTTCCAGACGAGGGAGATCGGCACGCGCACGCCGTCGGATGCCACGGCCCAGTCGCGGCGCTGTCCGTACTCGGCGGGGTCGTAGCCGCCGAGCACCGGCACCTGCTTGCGCAGCACGAGCTCTCGCGTCGCGAGGTCGAGGTCGTACACGGTGCCCGGGGTGACGAACGAGGCGTAACCCAGGCGCAGGAAGGGAGAGTGCCACTCGGGGTTGCCGCTCACGCCCGCGGAGTACAGCGGCTCGTCGAACCGGAGTTCATCGACCGTGTCGGTGGCGTAGTCGAGCAGCCCGACGCGTTCGAGACCCTCGCTGCGGTACTCGACCGTCGCGTAGTCGCGGAAGGCGTCCACTCCGAGCAGGCGGCGCCCCTGCTCGTGCGCGACGACCACATGCCGCTCACCCTGCGGATCGGAGACGGATACCGAGACGAGCTCGAAGTCCAGGGCCTGATCGTTGTGCAGGATCAGCAGGCGGTCCTCGCCGTCCACCACGGCATGATCGACCGAGTACTCGACGCCTTCCCGCCGCGGCCAGACGAGTCGCGGCTCGGCGGTCAGCTCGCCCGCCAGGTCGACGAGGTACTCCTCGCTCGTGATGCTCGACCCGACCCCGATGACCAGGTACCGACGGCTGCGGGTGATCCCCGCCCCGAGCCAGAACTTCTCGTCCGGCTCATGGAAGAGCTTCACGTCGGAGGAGACCGGAGTGCCGAGCCGGTGCAGCCACAGCGTGTCCGGTCGCCACGCCTCATCGCGTGTCGTGTAGAGGACGCCGGTGCCGTCCGGCGTGAAGAACGCCCCGCCGGTGTTCGGGATCTCGTCGTCGAGGGTGGCGCCCGTGGTCAGGTCGCGTACGCGCACGGTGTACAGCTCGTCGCCCTCGAAGTCGGTCGACCACAGGAGCTTGGTCGCGTCGTCAGAGGTGTCGAAGGCGCCCAGCGAGAAGAACTCGTGCCCTTCGGCTTCGACGTTGCCGTCGAGGAGGATCTCCTCACCCGGCACGGGAACGCCCGGCTCGAGCCGCGGGGGTGTCCAGTCGTCCGCATCGGCGGCGGCGCGGCAGTGGATGCCGTATTGCGCGCCTTCCTCGGTGCGGCTGTAGTACCACCAGTCGCCGCGGCGGGTCGGGACGGACAGGTCGGTCTCCTGCACGCGTCCTCTGATCTCCTGGAACAGCCGTTCCCTGAGGTCGGCGAGATGCGCGGTCTCGGCGTCGGTGTGGGCGTTCTCGGCCTCGAGGTGGGCGATGACCTCGTCCGAGTCCTTGGCCCTGAGCCACTCGTAGGGATCGTCGAAGGTGTCGCCGTGGTGCGTGCGGAGGGTGGAGCGGCGGTCTGCCGTGGGTGCGTCAGTCACCGTCTCACGCTATCCCAGGTCGAGTTGACCGGCACGGGGGAGGGTGGGAGGATTTACCGGGGCCGGTTAACGGAAGTCAAACCCACGGTGAACTCTTCGTTCAGCACGTCGACCACGTCGACACGTCCTTCGTCCTCAACGACCGAAAGCGAACGGTGGAAACCGCAGCCCTCATCGTCGTGCTTGTCATCGCGCTGGCACTCTTCTTCGACTTCACCAACGGCTTCCACGACACGGCGAACGCCATGGCGACGCCGATCGCGACGGGCGCCCTGAAGCCCAAGACCGCCGTCCTGCTCGCCGCGGTCCTGAACCTCGTCGGCGCGTTCCTGTCCACGGAGGTCTCGAAGACCATCTCCGGCGGCATCATCCGCGAGGACGCGATCCTCGACGCGGGGGCCGATCTGTTCCTGTCGCTGATCTTCGCGGGACTCATCGGCGCGATCACCTGGAACATGCTGACCTGGCTGCTCGGGCTTCCCTCGAGCTCCTCGCACGCCCTCTTCGGCGGCCTCATCGGTGCCACGCTCGTCGGTGCCGGGATGGGTGGGATCGACTTCGGGGCCGTGCTGTCCAAGATCGTGCTGCCCGCGCTCATCGCGCCCGTCACCGCGGGGATCATCGCGTTCGCGGCGACCAAGATCGCGTACTCGGTGACCCGTCGCTATGACGGCAAGCCCGACGGTCGCGACGGGTTCCGCTGGGGACAGATCTTCACCTCCTCGCTCGTCGCGCTCGCACACGGCACGAACGACGCGCAGAAGACGATGGGCGTGATCACCCTCGCGATGATCACGATCGGCTGGCAGTCGGGTGCTCACCACGAGCCCGAGCTGTGGGTCATCATCGCCTGTGCATTCACGATCGCGCTCGGCACCTACCTCGGCGGATGGCGCATCATCCGCACCCTCGGCAAGGGCCTGACCGATGTCAAGCCCGCTCAGGGTTTCGCGGCGGAGAGCTCCACGGCAGCGACGATCCTCGCGTCGAGCGCTCTCGGCTTCGCCCTCTCGACGACGCAGGTCGCCTCCGGCTCGGTCATCGGCTCCGGTCTGGGGCGCCGCGGTTCCACGGTGCGCTGGCGGACCGCCGGCCGTATCGGCGTCGGCTGGCTGCTCACCCTTCCGGCGGCGGGCGGCGTCGGTGCGCTGGCTGCACTGCTGGTCGTGTGGCTCGGGAACTGGGGCGTGGCGATCGACGCCGTGCTGGCCCTGGCGATCATCCTCGGCCTCTTCATGCGCTCGCGCCGGAATGCCGTGACGCCGGCGAACGCCATGAGCGACGTCGCCGCGTCGGGCAGGGCGATCGAGCTTCCGGACACGCCCCCGCCCACGCGCCGACAGCTGCGCATCGAGCAGGCGAAGGCGGAGGCCAAAGCCCGCGCCGAGGCCCGCGAGAAAGTGAAGGCCCAGGCCAAGAAGGACGCGAAGGCGAAGGCCGAGAAGAAGGCTCAGGCCAAGGCGGGAGCCAAGGCGTCGAAGTCGTCGACGGGCGTGCCCGCTGAGCGGAACGGGGACTCGGAATGAACGTCGTGATCGACTGGCTCGCCTTCCTCCAGGTCTTCGTCGCGGCTCTCGTCGGAGCTGCTGCGATCGTCACGTTCTACGCCCTCGGGCTCCGACTGCTCGTGCGCAGCGGACATGCCCCCGTGGTGAGTCCGGCGGAGTTCACGGACGCGATCACCGTGATCACCGAGAAGGAGCTCAAGCGCGCCGAGAAGCAGGCGGCGAAGGCGGCTCGCAAGAGCCCGCTCACCGAGGGGCAGAAGAAGCTCGCCCTCGTGGGTGCGTACGCGTGCTTCGCGCTGTGCGCGGCGGCGGTCGTCGCCGGCATCCTGATGCTCGTGGTGGGGCACTGACGACGGCATCGTCCGCCGACGCCTGAGTCGGATGCGCAGCCCCCGGCGGAACGTCGCGGCGGACGCCTAGGCTGATGCCATGTCCGCAGGAAACGCTCCCTCGTACGTCTTCGGTCGTCATCGGCCCGCCTCGCACGTGCTCATCCATGTGAGCGACCCGCACTTCCTCGCGGGCGGCGCGCTCCTGGGCGGTCACTACGACGTCGAGGAGAACTTCTCCCGGACGCTGGAGGCGATCCGCGCGGTGCACCCGCATCCGGCGGCGATCGTGATCACGGGCGACCTCGCCGACCTGGGGGAGCCGGACGCCTATCGTCGGCTCCGCGCCGCGGTCGAGCCGGTCGCCGAAGAACTCGGGGCACCGGTGGTGTGGGTCGCCGGGAATCACGATGAGCGCCCGGCGCTGCGCGCCGAGCTGTGGGACCTGGCTCCGACGGAGGAACCCGTCACCGGGGTCTGGGACCTCGACGGCCTCCGACTCGTCGCCCTGGACACGAGCGTGCCCGGCTGGCACCACGGCGATCTCGACGACGGGCAGTTGACATGGCTGGCCGGCATCCTGTCCGAGCCGGCGCCGCACGGCACCCTCCTCGCGATGCATCACCCGCCGCTGCCCAGTCATCTCCGGCTCTTCGACATCCTGGAGCTGCGCCATCAGGATGAGCTCGCCGAGGTGATCCGCGGGACCGATGTCCGCGGGATCCTCGCGGGTCACCTGCACTACTCCTCGAACGGCACGTTCGCCGGAGTGCCGGTGAGCGTCGCGTCGGCCACCTGCTACACGATGAACGTCGCGCGGCCCTCCGCGGAGGTGAACGGCATGGACGCTGCTCAGGCCTTCCAGCTGGTGCACGTCTACCCTGACACGATCACGCACACGGTGGTTCCGGTGGTCGACGCCCCCACCGGCGACTTCTTCTCGGAGGAGTGGCTGGAGCGCATGGCGATGCTCACCCCGGAGGCGCGACTCGAGGCCTTCTCCCGCAAACCCGGACGGTGACCGGCGTAGACTGGGGACATCCCCCACCCTTCTCACCCGCCACGACCCACGAGGATGTGACATGGCTTCTGCCGCGCCTACCCTGACCCGCACCGAGACCGATTCGCTCGGGAGCATGGAGATTCCCGCCGACGCGTACTGGGGGATCCACACCGCCCGCGCCGATGCGAACTTCCCGATCACGAAGCGGCCCATCTCGGTGTATCCCGACCTCGTCGTGGGCCTCGCGATGGTCAAGCAGGCGAGCGCCAGGGCGAACCGCGAGATCGGCGTGCTGGACCCGGAACGGGCCGACCTGATCGACCGTGCCGCGCAACGCGTCATCGACGGCGAGTTCCACGAGCAGTTCACGGTCGGCGTCATCCAGGGTGGGGCCGGAACCTCGACCAACATGAACGCGAACGAGGTCATCACCAACATCGCGCTCGAGATGGCCGGCCGCGAGAAGGGCGACTACGCCTTCCTCTCGCCGATCGACCACACCAACCGCAGCCAGTCGACGAACGACGTCTATCCGACCGCAGTGAAGATCGGTCTGTCCCTGACGCTGCGTTCGCTGCTCGAGGAGCTCGATCTGCTGCGTCTGTCGTTCCTCGGCAAGTCGCGCGAGTTCCACGACGTGCTCAAGGTCGGACGCACCCAGCTGCAGGACGCCGTGCCGATGACGCTCGGGCAGGAGTTCAACGGCTTCGCCACGACCCTCGGCTACGACCACACGCGCCTCACCGAGAACGCCTCGCTGATGTTCGAGATCAACATGGGCGCCACGGCGATCGGCACGGGCATCACCACGCACCCCGGCTATGCTCCCGCCGTGCTCAAGCACCTGCGCGAGATCACCGGACTCGACCTGCGCACGGCGGGAGACCTCGTCGAGGCGACCAGCGACACCGGATCGTTCATGTCGTTCTCCTCGACGCTCAAGCGCAACGCGATGAAGCTGTCGAAGATCTGCAACGACCTCCGGCTGCTGTCGTCCGGTCCGCAGGCGGGTCTCGGCGAGATCAACCTCCCGGCTATGCAGGCGGGGTCGAGCATCATGCCGGGCAAGGTCAACCCGGTCATCCCGGAGGTCGTGAACCAGGTGGCGTTCGCCGTCGCCGGCGCCGACATGACCGTGACGATGGCGGCAGAGGCCGGTCAGCTGCAGCTGAACGCCTTCGAGCCGGTCATCGCGCACTCGATCTTCCAGTCGATCACCTGGATGCGTCAGGCGATGTGGACCCTGCGCGTCAACTGCGTCGACGGCATCACCGCCAACCGTGACCGCCTCGGGGCGATGGTGGGCGCATCCGTCGGCGTGATCACCGCGCTGACGCCGTTCATCGGCTACGCGGCCGCCGCCGCTCTCGCCAAGACGGCTCTGCTCACGAACCGGAGCGTCGCCGACCTCGTGGTCGAGGCGGGGCTGATGTCGCGCGACGAGGTCACCAAGCAGCTGTCACCGGCGCGCCTGTCCGGGCTGGAGACCATCACCGCCGCCATCCCCGTGGTCACGCCCGAGGACCTCATCGAGATCTGACCGGGGGAGACGAGAAGGGGGACGGATGCTTCGGCATCCGTCCCCCCCTTCTGTCTGCGTCGTGCGTCAGTCCGTGATCCGGCAGTGCGTGGTGAGCTCGCCGATCCCGTCGATGCCGACCGTGACGGTCGAGTGATCGCGGAGGAAGATCTGCGGATCGCGTGAGTAGCCGGCACCGCCCGGGCTCCCGGTCGAGATGAGCGTGCCGGGCAGCAGGGTGAGCGACTGCGACAGGTGCGCGATCAGCTTGGCGACTGAGCGCACCATCTGGTCCGTGCTCGCGTCCTGAACGGTGTGACCGTCGACGACCGCCCAGATGTGCAGATCCTGCGGGTCGGCGATCTCATCCGCGGTCACGGCGAAGGGACCGGTGGGTGTGAAGCCGTCGAAGGACTTGCAGCGCGACCACTGCGCCTCGGAGAACTGGATGTTCCGCGCGGTGATGTCGTTGACGACGGTGTAGCCCCAGACATGCGAGAGGGCATCCGCCTCGGCGACGTCCTTGGCCGGCGTGCCGATGAGGACGCCGAGCTCGGCCTCGTAGTCGACGGCTTCGCTGAGGCTGCGCGGCCAGGACGTGGTCTGTTCGTGACCCGTCAGCGAGTTCGGCCAGAGGGTGAACACCGTCGGGGCTGCATCGGTCTTGAGCCCGAGCTCGCTCGAGTGCGCGGCGTAGTTGAGCCCGACGGCGAGAACCGCCGGGGGAGCGATCACGGCGGAAGCGAAGGACCAGTCGCCGAGCGGGTGCCGGTCCGCGGCGCCCTCGGCCACGGCGGAGCGGAGGCGCTCGAGCAGGGCGTCGCCTCCTTCGATGAGCTGCTGCAGCGTGGCAGGAGCATCGGTCACGAGGTCGGAGACGAGGATGGCGTCCGAGTCCTGCACCACGGCGAGAACCGCATGAGGGGAGTCAGGACGGCGCAGATGAGCGAACCGCATGCTTCTACGCTACCGGGTGGCGGGCGGTGAGCGGTTGGAGGACTCGGCCATACCCGTGCGGGCTCTGTTGTGCCGCCTAAGCTGTGGCTATGACTTTCGGAGGACCGCCCCCGCAGCAGCCGTCGCCGTACACGCCGCCGCCCGCGTCGCTTCAGGCCTCCCCGCCCGCGTACACGGCCGCGCCGTCGCCGACGTTCCCGACGGCACCGGCCCCCGCGACGGGCTACGCCTCCTCGCTCGCGCAGCCGACGCCGTACACACCGCCGGCACCGGTGGCTCCGGCCCCGGCGCCCTCGCTGCCCGCGCTGCCTGTCCCGACCAGGAAGGGCCGAACGGTCTCGCTGTGGCTGTTCGGGGTGCTGGGGTTCCTGCTGATCGCCCTCGTCGGCTATTTCGTGTGGGCACTCGGATCGGTGGCCTCGATCGTGGGACTGGTGCTCGCCCTGATCCCGCTGACCATCGTCTTCCTGGGCGTCCGCCTGATCGACCGCTGGGAACCGGAACCCAAGCGGCTCATCGCCTTCGCCATCGCATGGGGCGCGGTCGCCGCGGTGGGGCTCACCCTACTCGTGGACACCGCGCTGACCCTGCTGTTCGACATCCGCTCGGAGGAGTTCAGCGCCGTCGTGCAGGCCCCGATCGTGGAGGAGTTCTGGAAGGGGCTCGGCGTCTTCCTCATCTTCCTGCTCGCACGGCGGGCTTTCGACGGTCCGGTCGACGGCATCGTGTACGGAGCACTCGTGGGCGCGGGGTTCGCCTTCACCGAGAACATCCAGTACTTCGGCCTGAGTCTGATCGAGGGCGGCGGGGAGCAGCTCACGGTCACGTTCGTCGTCCGGGGGCTCCTGTCGCCGTTCGCGCACGCCATGTTCACGGCGATGACGGGTTTCGCGATCGGGCTCGTCGCCCGGCGGCACGGTTCTGCGGGGTCGGCTTTCGGGGCCGGGGCCGTGGGACTGATCGGGGCGATCCTGCTGCACGCGCTGTGGAACGGATCCGCCACGTTCGCGGACTTCTTCGGGCTCTATTTCACACTGCAGGTGCCGCTCTTCGTCGGATTCATCCTCGGCATCGTCGCCCTGCGACGGGAAGAGGCGAGACTCACCAGGGCACGACTGAGCGACTACGCGGCCGCCGGCTGGTTCACACCGGAGGAGGTCACGATGCTCGCGACTCCGGCGGGACGCAAGGTGGGCCTGGCGTGGGCCGCGCAGCTCCGGGGCGACCGGCGCCGGCTGATGCGTGCGTTCATCAAGGACGCGACGGAGCTCGCGTCCGTCCGACAGCGCGCGATCACCGGGCGTGACCCGCTGGCGGTGGACGACGAGCGGGCGCTGCTGATCCGCACGCGCGCTACGAGAGCGGCGCTGCTGGCCTACTGAGAGGTCCGTCCGGCAAGACTCAGCGCCCGGTGCTGCGGCGATGCCTGCGAGTCTCCCGGGCGCTGAGTTGATCTGTAATCAGGGTGCACCCGCCCGCTCGTGGGTGTCAAGAGCTTCTTCGACGGCGCAGGCCGGCGGTCGCCGGGGTGTTCGCTGTGAGCAGGTGCGTTCGCGTTGACCCGTTCCGGCGTGCTCGGGTTTGATGGAGGCATGACTGATCGCACAAAGCCTGAGTTCGATGCCCCCAGCGGCCCCGCTCCCGAGGAGCTCGTCATCCGCGACATCATCGAGGGTGATGGCGCCGAGGCGAAGCCCGGCGACACCGTCACCGTCCACTACGCCGGTGTCGAGTTCGACTCCGGCGAGGAGTTCGATTCGTCGTGGGGACGCGGCGAGACGATCCAGTTCCCGCTGCGCGGACTGATCCAGGGCTGGCAGGACGGCATCCCTGGCATGAAGGTCGGCGGCCGTCGTGAGCTCACCATCCCGCCGCACCTCGCATACGGACCCGCCGGCGGCGGACACTTCCTCTCCGGCAAGACGCTGATCTTCATCATCGATCTGGTGGCTGTCGGCTGAACCGAACCCCATCACGAGGCGCTCCTCTTCCCGTGAGAGGGGCGCCTCTGTCGTCCCGCGCAGAATATTGCTCGGCGCGGGAATACATGCGAATGAATGTAAGTTGTCACAGGGGTCGCGACCTTCGCGGCCCCTGTCCCTTTGCCGCCGCAGCGGCTGATCTCTCCGAAGGAGAACCCATGACCAGCATCGACATCCCCGGCTACCGTCCCGGCACCTGGGTCCTCGACCCTGCGCACAGCGAGGTCACGTTCAGCGTCCGTCACATGATGATCTCGAAGGTGCGCGGCACGTTCGGCGTGAAGAGCGCGACGCTGATCGCCCCCGAGAACCCGCTCGACGCCAAGGTCGAGGCGAGCGTCGACGTGACCTCGGTCGACACCAAGGACGAGGGGCGCGATGCCCACCTGCGCTCGGCCGACTTCTTCGACACCGAGAACTTCCCCACGATGGAGTTCGTCTCCACGGGAGCGCGCGCCGAGAAGGGCGAGCTCTTCGTCGACGGCGACCTGACGATCCGCGGCATCACGAAGCCAGTGACCTTCGAACTCGACTTCGGCGGCTTCGGCAGCGACCCGTGGGGCAACTACAAGGCCGGCGCCTCGGCGAAGACCGTGATCAACCGTGAGGACTTCGGCCTCACCTGGAACGCGGCGCTCGAGACCGGCGGCGTGCTCGTGGGCAAGGACGTCACGATCAGCCTCGACCTGCAGGGCGCCCTGCAGCAGGACTGAGCGGCAGGATCCCTCGAACCCCGGGCCCGTCAGGGCTCGGGGTTCTCTGCGTCGTAGTCGCGGAAGCGCCGGTTGCGCCGCGCGAGCAGGGCGACCAGGGAGATCACGAGGATGCCCCCGAGCAGCGGCGGGAACCACAGGGCGGTGAGGGTGGCGAGCGTGCCGGCGTAGAGTGCACCGACGCGAGGGCCGCCCGTCACCACGACGACGAAGAGTCCTTGCAGGCGACCGCGCATCGCGTCGGGCACCGCTGCCTGCATCATCGTGTTGCGGTAGATGGAGCTGACGTTGTCGGACGCCCCGGAGAGCGCGAGCGCGATGCACGCGGCGACGATCAGTCCGATGTTCGGGTCCTTCTCGCTCGCCGGTGTCGAGAACGCGCCGACCAGGAGCACCAGGCCGAACAGCAGGATGGCGGCTCCGTACGCCTCTACGGCGCGCGCGATGCCGCGCCCGTGCCAGCGGTACTGCACCACGCGCCCGGAGAGCAGGCTCGATGAGAAGGTGCCGACGGCGACCGCGGCCGTGAGGATCCCGGTGGTGAATGCGCCTCCGCCGAGGATCACGGTGCCGAGAGCAGGGAAGAGCACCAGGGGCTGGCCGAAGGTCATCGCGATGATGTCGATGATGTACTGCATCCGGATGTTGCCGGCTCGGCGCAGGAACCGCCAGCCGTCGACGAGAGAGGCGAACCCCGGCCGAACGACCTCGCCCTCGGGGCGGAGCGCGGGAAGCGTCCACAGCCCGAGGAACATCGACAGCATCAGTACGACATCGATCGTGTAGGTCCAGCCGTACCCCGTGAGCGCCACGAGGAGACCGGCGAGTGCCGGACCGGCCATGACGGTGAGGCCGAATGCCACACCGTTGAGGGCGGATGCGGCGGCGAGCATGCGGCGGGGGATGAGCCGGGGCACGATGGCGGTGCGCGTGGCCATGCCGACGGAGTTCGCTGCCGAGTTGACGATGCTCAGCGCGTAGAGCCACCAGATCGTCTCGGTGCCGGTCCACGTGAGGGTGGCGAGCAGGGCCGTCGAGGCGAACGTCACGGTCGCGGCGATCAGGGCGACGCGTCTGCGATCGAAGGCGTCGGCGAGCATGCCGCCGTAGAGCCCGGCGAGGATCATCGGGAGAAGGCCGGCGACCGCGATCATCGAGACGGCGAACGTGCTCCCGGTGAGCACGAACACGTGGAGCATGACGGTGACGATCGTCAGCTGGCCGCCGATGCCGGCGAGCGTGGAGCCGATCCACATGCGAGCGAAGGCGGGACTCGCCTTCAGCGGAGTGAGGTCGATCAGATGGCCGCGTCGGGTGCTCACCGGTCGATCTTCTTCTGCACATCCCGAGCCTAGTCGACCCATGCGAGGGCGAGACGGCACTGGTGTCCCGCCACGCGCGATTCGGCTGGTAGACTCGTCAGGTTGCCGTTCGATCGGCCGCGGATAAAGAGAGCTCACGCATCAGGCGTCGGGCGCCGCGCAACAAGCAGAGAGGGGATCGAATCTATGGCACTGGAAGCAGACGTCAAGAAGGCGATCATCGAAGAGTACGCGACGCACCCCGGTGACACCGGATCCCCCGAGGTGCAGGCCGCGATGCTGACGCAGCGCATCAAGGACCTCACCGAGCACCTGAAGGAGCACAAGCACGACCACCACTCGCGTCGTGGTCTGTTCCTGCTCGTGGGTCAGCGCCGTCGTCTGCTCGGCTACCTCCAGAGCGTCGACATCGAGCGTTACCGCTCGCTGATCGCACGCCTTGGTCTTCGCCGATAAGGCACCACGGACCCAGCGTTCAATCGCGCAGAACATTCTTGAGAAGGCCGCCCCACGGTGTGGGGCGGCCTTCGTCGTACCCGAGCGGGTAGCGATGCTGGTTGCCACCTGCCCGACTTTCCGATAGGAAAGTCGTAGGGCTTTCCACCTGGAAAGTGAGGGAGGTCGTCATGGAGCAGAAGCCGATCGAAGGTCAGGACGCTCTGGTGCCCCCGGACCCGGAGACCGCCCGGCGCTATCTCGAGACGGTGGAGGCGGTGGTGGACCGCCGCGACCGTGCCGTCGACCGACGCGCTCTCGCCCGACTGCAGATCGGCAACGCCGTGGTCATGGCGGCGTACTTCGTCGCCTTCGCGCTCGTCCTCCGGCAGGACGACGTGCTGGCGTCGCAGATCGTGCTGTTCACCCTCCTGGTCTGGGGGCAGCTGTCCACCGGGATGGCGCAGCGCACGGGCATGCAGTGGCGGATGACGCGTTCGCGGTGGCCGCTGCTGGTCGGCGGCGCAGCGATCGTCGTCGGGGCGCTCGTGGTGTTCGGGTTCGCGGCTCTGGATACGAGACTCCCCGTCGGGGTGGTGCTCATCCCGGCAGCCTTGGTGCTCGCCGGAGTGGGAGGGCACGGCGTCGTGCAGCTCAGACGGGCTGCGGGTGACCCGCGTCGTCCGCGTCCGGCTCCCCGTCCGTTGCCGCGCCGGCTTCGTTGGGGCACCGTCCTCGTCGGCGTCGCGTTCGCCGTGCTGACGATGCTCGCGGGATCGCCGGACGACGTGCTGAGGAGTGTCATCACCCTGCTCGTGATGCTGTGCCTCGTGGCGTGGATCGCGGCCTCCGCCTCCGACCTCGGTCTCCCCGCTGTCGGCGCGTCCTGGCGTTGGCCGCACCTCACTGTCTTCTTCGTCGCCGCCTGCATACCCGTGGGCATCGTCCTGGGATCCGGAGCACTCGACAACGCGGGACTCGCCGGCGTGTGCGCCGGAGTCGGCGTGATCGCGTCCTTCATGGCTGTCTCCTTCGTCGCGGGGCATGGCGAACGTGCGTGAGTCCGCCTCCGCCCCACACCCGCGCACCCGGCTGGACGACAACTTCGCCTCGCCGATCCGGTTCTCCCTCATGGCCGGACTTGGCGACGGGATGGAGCTCGACTTCTCAGCCCTGCGCGAGATGCTGCAGTGCGGCGATTCCCCCCTGAGCAAGGCGATCGCGCACCTGCAGGCCGCCGGGTATGTGGTCGCGCGCAAGGGCACGGTCGGGGGGCGCTCGCGCACCTGGGTGCGTCCGACGAAGACGGGAAGTGATGCCTTCGCCGCGCACCTTCAGGCACTCCGCGAGATCGTCGCCCTCAGCGGCGGGGCGGAACTGTGACGTCCCTCAAGCGGTCGCGCTGACGAGGTCGGGGTGATGGATCGCGGCGACATCGGGGTGCGCACGAAGCCGAGACTTGAGCGCGTTCTCGCCGTAGGTCGCATGGATCGGGTTGCCGGGATCCTCGGTGACTCCGGTCGCCTGGGCAGCGAGGTCGGCGGGGAGCTCGAGTAGCGGCAGCTGCTGATCGAGCGCGGGGTTGAAGAAGAACGGGATCGAGATGCGCTCCTCCGGTGCCCGCGGTGAGATCACACGGTGGTTCGTGGCCTTGAGGTATCCGCCGGTGGCGTATTCCAGCAGCTCGCCGATGTTGACGACGAAGGCGCCGGGCACCGGGGGAGCAGAGACCCACTCGCCGTCACGCTCGACCTGGAGTCCGCCCTTGCCGGGCTCGACCCACAGCAGCGTCAGCACACCGGAATCCTTGTGCGCTCCGACGCCCTGCTGCGGTTCCGGCTCGTCCGTGCCCGGGTACCGCACGATCTTGATCAGAGTCGACGGATCGCGGAACGGCTCGTCGAAGTAGGTCTCGTCTGCGCCGAGCGTGACAGCCCAGGCGCGAAGAAGCTTGTGCGCGATCTCGGTCAGGGTGTCGTGCCATTCCGTGACGATCTCCTTCAGCTCCGGCTGGGCTGCAGGCCAGAGGTTGGGGCCGGTGAGCCGGTTGAAGGCGGGGCCGCCGTCGACGGGTTCGCGCTCGGGGCCGATGTCGATCTGCTCGCGCCAGTCGACCTTCCCCTGCGTCCGCTCGCCACCCACTCGCGTGTACCCGCGGAAGTGCGGACTGTTCACGTTCTCGATCGCGAGCTTGTCCTCTTCGGGCAGGGCGAAGAAGTCGAGCGCCGCCTGGTGCAGGCGCGCTTCGAGGTCGGGGGAGATCCCCGTGCCGGTGAGGTAGAAGAAGCCCACGTCGTGCGTCGCGGCGCGGAGGTCGTCGCGGAAACGAGCCGCGGCGTCGGGGCCTTCGTCGAGCTGGGACAGATCCAGGATGGGGAGCGAGAGTTCAGCCATGGACCGAGGCTACGTCGGAGGAGCGACCCGGTCATGCTCTGTTGCGCTCCATTACTTCCGGTCACGGTGTTCGAGACGGAGCGATCCCGATGCTAGAGTCTCGTGAGTAAGGGCTGCCTTACCTCAGTCGCCATCAGAGAGTGTTCTTCCGTGCTCGCCACCTTCCTCATCGGGCTCCGCGAGGGTCTCGAAGCCGCGCTCGTCGTCGGCATCCTCGTCGCCTACCTGCGTCGTCTCGGGCGTCGCGACGCTCTTCCGAAGATGTGGGCCGGGGTCGGGCTCGCGATCGCCCTGGCTCTCGCCATCGGGGCCGTGCTCACGTTCGGGGCGTACGAGCTCACGTTCCAGGCGCAGGAGCTGATCGGCGGAGGGCTGTCGCTGGTCGCCGTCGCGATGGTCACCTGGATGATCTTCTGGATGCAACGGGCCGGCCGCACGATGAAGTCGACGCTGGAGGGCGGGATCGATCGCGCCCTCACGGCCGGCGGTCTCTGGGCGCTCATCGCGATCGGGTTCGTCTCGGTCGCCCGCGAGGGGATCGAGACGACGCTGCTGCTGTGGTCGATGGTGCAGTCCTTCGGCGACGCGCCCTCCGCTCTGCTGGGAGCGTTGCTCGGCCTCACCGTCGCGGTCCTGCTCGGCTGGCTGATCTCGCGCGGGGCCCTGCGCCTCGACCTCCGCCGCTTCTTCGCCTGGACCGGAGGCTTCCTCGTGATCGTCGCCGCCGGTGTCCTCGCGTACGCTCTGATGGACCTTCAGGAGGCCGGCGCGCTGCCGGGGCCGTTCACGGCCGCCGCGCCTCTCGACCCGGTCACGGGGGCGGTCGCCGTGGGGTGGGCGGCCTTCCCGTTCGGCTGGGCCTTCGACGTCTCCTCGGCGATCGCGCCCGGCGGCGCCCTCGCCTCGATCCTCCAGGCCACGGTCGGATTCATGCCGGCGATGACCTGGTTGCAGGTCGTCGCATGGGTCGTCTACATCGCCGTCGTCGGATGGCTCTACGTCCGCGGACTCCGCTCGGCGCGCTCGTCGCGGCGCGAGCAGAGGACCGCGTCCTCCTCCTCTCCCTCACTCTCACAGCAAGGAGCAGCATGATCACCTCGCACCGGGTCCTGACAGCGGTGGTGGCCGCTGGTGCCGCCGCCGTCCTCCTCAGCGGCTGCGTCGCGAAGAGCGATGCGAAAGCCGCGGCCGCCTTCGAGGTCTCCTCCACGGACGGCGACTGCGCCGTGTCCGGGTCCACCGCGAAGAGCGGGACCCTGACCTTCGACGTGACGAACGACACCGACCAGGTGTCCGAGTTCTACCTGCTCGCCGAGGACGGCCTGCGCATCGTCGGCGAGGTCGAGAACATCGCCCCTGCGGCGTCGCGCACGCTCACCGTGGTGGCGCAGCCGGGGGAGTACTTCACGCTCTGCAAGCCGGGCATGGTCGGCGAGGGCGTCGGCCGGGCCTCCTTCACCGTCACGGGCGACCGCGTCGCCGTCGACGGACCCGACGCGGAGCAGAAGCAGAAGGCTGTCGACCTCTACGGCGCGTTCGTGAAGGATCAGGTCGGACAGCTCGTCCCCGCGGTGGAGGACCTGGTCGCCGCCTACGAGTCCGGAGACGATGAGACCGCCCGCACGCTGTTCCCGCAGACCCGGGCATTCTACGAGCGCATCGAGCCGGTCGCCGAGGCGCTGGGCGACCTCGACCCTCGTATCGACTACCGCGAAGTCGATGCGGTCGCGGAGGGACTCGACTGGACCGGGTTCCACCGCATCGAGAAGGACCTCTGGGTTCCTGCGCAGGACGCCCTGAACGCCGACGGCGAGACCCCGGCCTGGCAGGACTGGGCGCCCTCGACGCCGGCAGAGCGTGCGGACTTCGGCGATCTGCTGCTCGCGGACGTGCAGGAGCTGTACGACTACGTGCACTCCGACGACTTCACGACAGCGCTCGACGACCAGGGCATCGGCGGCATCTCCAACGGCGCGATCGCGCTCCTCGACGAGGTCGCCACGGGCAAGATCTCCGGTGAGGAGGACTGGTGGTCCGGCACCGATCTGTACGACTTCGCGGCCAACGTCGAAGGCTCGAAGATGGCGTTCTCGCTCGTCCAGGACTTCGCGGCCGCCCAGGGCGACGACGGCGAGAAGCTGGTCTCCGAGATCGAGTCGGGCTACTCGGCGCTGGAAGCGTCGCTGGCGGCCCACGGCTCGCTGACCGAGGGCTTCGTCGGATATGCGGAGCTGACCGACGCGGACAAGCGCGAGTTCACGGACCTCATCAACGCGCTGGCCGAGCCGCTCTCGCAGCTCACGGGCACGGTGCTCGACTGACGGTCCGGTCACGGCGCACAGGAACGGTCGCAGAAGTGAACGAGTCGGAGGCCGACACCGCAGACGCGTCGGCGGCATCGGAGGCGGCGTCCGCCGGGGGCGGGCTGAGCAGGCGAGGGCTGCTCGGACTCGCCGTCGGTGGGGGTGTCGCCGGCCTCGCCGTCGGCATGGGGGCGGGGCTCACGGGCGGCGTCGCGCTCGGGCGGGCTCGGGCCGGCGAGGGCGCGAACCCCGTGTACGAGTTCTTCGGCGAGCACCAGGCGGGCATCACCACCCCGGTGCAGGACCATCTGCACTTCGCGAGCTTCGACATGATGCCCCGCACGGATCGCGACGACCTGATCTCCCTCCTGCAGGACTGGTCGTACGCGGCCGCGCGGATGACGCAGGGGCTCGAGGTGAGCGCGAGCGGCGCGGTGAACGGTCCCGCCGAGGCGCCTCCCGACGACACGGGGGAGGCATTGGGACTTCCCGCCGCCGGTCTGACCCTCACCATCGGGTTCGGCCCCGGACTCTTCGAGAACGAGGACGGCGACCGCTACGGCATCGCATCCAGGCGTCCGGCCGGCCTCGAACGCCTCCCGGCGTTCCTGGGAGACGACCTCGACCCGCAGGCCTCGCACGGCGACCTCTGCATCCAGGCCTGCGCCGACGATCCCCAGGTCGCTGTGCACGCGATCCGCAACCTCAGCCGTATCGCCTTCGGGCGCGCCCGGCTGCGGTGGTCTCAGCTCGGATTCGGCAAGACCTCGCGCACGACGGCGACGCAGGCCACACCCAGGAACCTCTTCGGCTTCAAGGACGGCACGGCGAACATCCTGGCCGATGACGCCGCAGCCCTCGCTGATCACGTCTGGGTGGCGGCCGACGACGAGCCCGCCTGGATGACGGGCGGCTCCTACCTCGTCGCGCGGAAGATCGCGATGCTGATCGAGACCTGGGACCGCGTGCGGCTGTCGGAGCAGGACACGATCATCGGCAGGGACAAGGGAGAGGGCGCACCGCTCTCCGGCGGAGACGAGTTCACCGCCCCGGACTTCCACGGCTCGGAGATCGACGCGAACAGTCACGTGCGTCTCGCCCATCCGGAGCAGAACGGGGGCGTGCGGATCCTCCGTCGCGGCTACAACTACGTCGACGGGAACAACGCGCTCGGACGGCTCGACGCGGGTCTGTTCTTCCTGTCCTATCAGCGCGACCCCGCGCAGTTCATCGCGCTGCAGCGACGCCTGTCGACGGACCGCATGAACGAGTACATCCGGCATGTCGGATCCGGGATCTGGGCGATCCCCGCCGGAGCCGCCCCCGGGTCGTATGTGGGAGCGGAACTCTTCGCCTGACCGTCAGGCGGCCGTCTCGTCGGCGTCTTCGAGGATGTCGACGACCGCGGCGGCGAAGGCGTCGGCGCCGAAGTGGTCGGCCGCGGTGACGGTCACCACGGCGTCGTCGAGGAGGATCAGCAGCTGGCCGTGTGCTCCGTGCAGTCGCCAGGCGCGCCCGGGGCCGCCCCAGCCTGCGAGCGCATACCGGGAGTAGCCGGGGTTCTCTCCGGCGATCACGCCGTTCCGGTGCATGCCGTCGATCCACTCTGGCGACACGAGCTGTCGACCTTCCCACATCCCTCGGTCTCGGAGGAGGAGTCCGATGCGCGCGATCTCGGTGGTGCGGAGATGCAGTCCGCCGCCTGCCTCGATGCGCCCGAGGGGGCAGCGTTCCCAGTGCGCCCCGTCGATGCCGAGCGGTCGGAAGAGACGGCGCTCGACATAGTCGCCGACGTCGCCCACGTGCGCCGCGAGGGCCGTCATGGCCGTGTAGGTGCTCGCGTTCGAGTACTGGAAGACCCGCCCCCTGGACGGGCGGCGCAGGAACTCGACAGCGAGGTCGGGCCAGTCGGTCATGAGCGTCTCCGACCACGGCAGGTCGATGCCGCTGGACATCGTCAGCAGATGGCGCAGCGTCACCTCGTCGACCCCCTCGCCGTACGCGACAGCGGGAAGCGAGGAGATCACCGGATCGTCGAACGAGATCGCACCCTCATCCGCGGCGATGGCTGCGGCCAGCACGCACACGCCCTTCGCGACCGAGTGCACATCCTCGCGCACATCCGGAGCCCAGCGGTGCTCGGCCTCGTCGGCGCCGATGCGCACGTGCAGTCCGTGGGCGTCGAATCCCGAAGCGGCCACGGTGCTGACGATGCGATCGCGCACGGCCTCGGCCGCGTTCACGACGCACGCGATTCCGGTCGCGGACGGCGCGAACCGGTCGGATCGTTCCGGCGCCCCTCGCGCGACGCGAGCTCCGGGTCCCGGAACAGCCACCGCGGTCGCGGCTCGACGAGCGGCCGGAAGAGCCACCGCACGGGCTTCGTCGCGAGCAGCAGGGCGACGACGACGGACAGGAGGGTCACCAGGGGGAGCCAGATCCAGGTGGGTTCGAGGTCCCGCAGAACGCCGCTCTCCCGGAACGGGTACAGCACGAAGGAGTGCAGGAGATAGACGTACATCGTGTACTGGCCGAACGTGGTCCACCAGTACGAGCCGCGGGGGATCAGCGCGAAGAACGCGGCGCACAGCACCACGGCGAGCAGCATCAGCGCGACACGGATCGCTCCCGCCCACCACTGCTCGCCGACCAGGTCGGAGTAGGAGTCCTCATAGAAGAGCCAGTGCCGCAGATCGACGGCCTGCCATACCGGCAGCCAGTTCCACGCCGCCCAGCCGGTCGCGGCGAAGACGGCGAGCGCGCACGCGCGGATCCACCACGGACGGAAGTCCAGCAGCCTCAGCCGGTCGACGATGCCCCGCTCGCGCAGCCACCAGCCGAGGGCGAAGAACGGCAGCAGGCCGAGCGTGCGGGAGAGCGAGAAGGTGCTGTCGACGTTGGGGAGGTACCCGGATCCGATCGAGATGATCACGGTCCACAGCAGCGGCCAGCGCAGCAGCGCGAGATAGGGCAGGACGAGCCGGAAGATGCCGAGGGCGAGCAGGAACCACAGCGTCCAGCTGGGCTGGGTGAAGTTGGGTGTGGCTTCTCCCTCGACGAGCCACTTCGTGAGGGTCCACAGCGTCTCGAAGATCACGTAGGGGAGGATGATGTCGGTGATGACCCGCGCCATCTGGGTGCGTGTGGGCGAGCCGGATTTCGAGAAGTATCCGGAGATGATCGCGAATGCCGGCATGTGGAAGGCGTACAGCGCCAGGTAGAACGCGAACGCGATGTCCGAGTCGTAGATGAGGCGCTGGATCGCATGGCCGAGGACCACCAGCACGATGCACGCGTAGCGGGCGTTGTCCCAGAAGGGCACGCGTCGTCGCCTGCGCTGAACGGATCCTGTCGTGGGCCCTGCGATGTCCGCCCCGGCACTGCTCATCGTTCGAGATTACAGGCCGGGAATAAAGTTGCTCTGAGCGCGTTGACCCATATACATTCAAATGAATAGAAACGGATGCCGAGTCATCCGGTTCGGAGAAACACGGAGCAATCATGAGCGAGCAGTCCAGCGCGCAGGCGATGCAGTTCGGCATCATGTCGGTCAGCGACATCACCCGCGACCCCACGACGGGGATCACCCCCAGCGAGCAGGAGCGCATCAAGGCGACGACGGCCATCGCCGTGCACGCGGAGGAGGTCGGCCTCGACGTCTTCGCGATCGGCGAGCACCACAACCCGCCCTTCTGGTCCTCGAGCCCCACGACCTTCCTCGCCGCCCTCGCGGCCCAGACCGAGCGTCTCATCGTCTCCACGTCGACCACCCTCATCACGACGAACGACCCCGTGCGCATCGCCGAGGAGTACGCGATGCTGCAGCACGTCTCCGACGGACGCATGGACCTCATGCTCGGCCGCGGCAACACCGGCCCCGTCTACCCGTGGTTCGGCCAGGACATCCGCCAGGGGCTTCCGCTGGCGATCGAGAACTACGCGCTCCTGCACAAGCTGTGGCGCGAAGACGTCGTGGACTGGGAGGGCAAGTTCCGCACCCCGCTCCAGGGCTTCACCTCGACCCCGCGTCCGCTCGACGGCATCGCGCCGTTCGTGTGGCACGGCTCCATCCGCACGCCCGAGATCGCCGAGCAGGCGGCCTACTACGGTGACGGGTTCTTCGCGAACAACATCTTCTGGCCGAAGGAGCACTACCAGCGCCTGATCGAGCTGTACCGGCAGCGCTTCGAGCACTACGGGCACGGCACCCGCGAGCAGGCGATCGTCGGCCTCGGCGGCCAGGTGTTCATGGCCGCGAAGTCGCAGGACGCCGTGAACCAGTTCCGCCCGTACTTCGACAACGCGCCCGTCTACGGTCACGGTCCGAGCATGGAGGACTTCACCGAGATGACCCCGCTGACGGTGGGCTCGCCGCAGCAGGTCATCGACCGGTACGCCGCGATGCGCGAGCACTACGGCGACTACCAGCGCCAGCTGTTCCTCATCGACCACGCCGGGCTGCCGCTGAAGACCGTGCTCGAGCAGCTCGACATCCTCGGCTCCGAGGTGGTGCCCGTGCTGCGCAAGGAGCTCGCGAAGGACCGGCCGGCCGCCGTGCCGGATGCCCCGACCCACGCGTCGCGCGTCAAGGCCCAGTACGGCGACGGGCCCACCCGTCAGGCGCGTCCCGGTGCGAACCGGGGCGACAACCTGACCGGCGACTCGCCGTACCAGGACACGCCAGCACCGGCGGGCGCCGCATTCGGACTCGGCCGGAAGGAGGCCTGAGATGACCACGCGTCGCATCGCCGTCGTCGCGGCGGGACTGTCGAACCCCTCATCCACGAGGATGCTCGCGGATCGGCTCGCCGCGGAGACCGTCAAGGCGCTCGGCGAACACGACATCGAGGCCACCGTCGACGTGATCGAACTGCGCGACTACGCGCACGACATCACGAACAACATGCTGACCGGTTTCGCGCCGCCGGCGCTGGAGACCGCGATCAACACGGTGGTCTCGGCCGACGCCCTCATCGCCGTGACGCCGATCTTCTCGACGAGCTACTCGGGACTGTTCAAGTCGTTCATCGACGTGCTCGACCCCGACGCCCTCACCGGCAAGCCCGTGCTCATCGGTGCGAACGCGGGGACGGCTCGGCACTCGCTCGCCATCGACTATGCGATCCGGCCCCTGTTCGCCTACCTGCACGCGGAGGCCGTCTCGACCGGTGTGTTCGCGGCCTCCAGCGACTGGGGAGGCTCCGGAGACGACGTCGCCCCGCTCGCCAAGCGCGTGGAGAAGGGCGCCAGGGAGCTGGCGGACGCGATCGCCCGCCGGGAGGTCACCGCCGTCGCCGATCCGTACGACCCGGCGACCTACCTCGGCGAAGGGCGATCCTTCGGCCACATGCTGGGTGGCCTCGCGGGGGAGTGACCCGCGCAGCACGACCGGAAGTGCCCCGCTCCTGACCCGGAGCGGGGCACTTCGTCGTCTCGCGGTCAGGCGTCGTCACCCGCGGCGGCTCCACCGGCGAGTGCGGTCGTGACCTCGTCGTCCGGGACCTCGTCGAAGCGCCGGTAGTACTGCCCCACCGCGACGAAACCGGCGGGCTGCCGCACGCACACGACCGAGTCCGCCGCCGTGATCCGTGATGCCGCATCCGGGGCACCGACGGGCGCCGCGACGACGACCGTGCCGGCGCCGAGGGCTCGGGCGACGAGGCACGCCGCCTGCGCGGTCGCTCCCGTCGCGATGCCGTCATCCACGATCAACGCGGTGCGTCCGCCCAGGGGCCGGAGCGCGTGGCCGCGTCGGAGCATCCGCACTCGGGCGTCGAGCAGGGCACGCTCCCGCTCCTCCACGGCGGCGACCTCGGAGGCGGGGATGCGCAGGGAGTGGACCAGGCGATCGTCGAGGATGCGGACCCCCGCTTCGCCGATCGCACCCATGGCCACCTCCGGCTGCCACGGAACGCCGAGCTTGCGGACGACGATGACGTCGAGGGGCGCACCGAGGCGCCGGGCGATCACGGCCGCGACAGGCACGCCACCGCGCGGGAGCCCGAGGACCACGGGTTCCGGCAGGACGGAGCCGGACAGCAGCTCTGCGAGCTGTGCCGCCGCGTCGTCGCGGTCCTCGAAGACCGCTTCAGGCCTCGTGGTCATCGCTGCGTCGTGTCGTCGGATGACGGAGGGGGATGCGGGAGCCCGAAGAAGCGGGCTCCCGCATCCGAGTGGTCAACCGCTCTTGCGTCGGAACTCGCGCCGCGTCTGCGGAGCGGCCGCACCGTGCACGGCGGAGTCGCCGTCGAGGTGGGCTTCGCCCTGCCGGTGGTGCGCGTTCTTCTTCTCGAGCGCTTCCTTGAACTTGCGCTTCATCTCCTCGGAGGAGCTGGCGCCTTCTTCGGTGCTCATGCCCCGAGCCTAGAGCACGCGTTGCGGCTGGTCACCCTCTCCTGCGGCGCACGCACAGGTCGATCAGCAGGCCCAGGCCGACAGCGCACACGATCGACACGGGCACGGCGACCAGCGGACCTCCGGGGACGACACTCGCGACGACCGCGCCCACGGCCGCCTGGTACAGCGCCCAGCCGGTCGCGGCGAGCGCGACGAGTCCGAGGTAGCGCGGCGGGTGGATGCGTGAGGCGCCAGCGACGAGATTGATGGCCAGCCGCGCGAACGGAACGAAACGGGCGGTGAACAGCACCGTGGCCGTCCCGCCGTCCAGCCGCTTCGCCGCCCAGCCGAGGGCCTGCCGCACCCGCGGGGTCCGCATCCACCGCCAGCGCTCGAGGCCGACCCGTCGTCCGATGACGTAGCAGCACGCGTCGCCGACGGACGCGGCCAGCGCCGCGCACATCACGACGCTCCACAACGGCGGCGATCCGGACGTCACGGCGAGCGCTCCGAGCGCCGTCACCGCGATCTCGCCGGGCACGACCACGAAGAAGGCGTCCCCGACGACGAGAAGGCTCATCAGACCCAGACTCCATGGAGACGTGAGCAGGTCGGTCAGCAGGTCCGTCGGCACGCGGTCCACTGTGCCCGCCGAGGGTGAACGGCAACCAACGACGGGATAGCCGGTGACCTGCTGCCCAGCATCGGGTGAACATCCGGTGCCCAGCGTCGTTTCCGGGCGGAGGCACCGCCGATCGCCGTCATCCTGGGGCTGTGAGAGTAGCGATCGTCACGGAGTCCTTCCTTCCGCACATGAACGGCGTCACCGGCTCGGTGCTGCAGATCCTCCGCCACCTCGAACATCTCGGACACGAGGCTCACGTCATCGCCCCCTCCGCGCTCGGCGCCCCTGACCAGGTCTCCGGCGCTCGGATCGAGGCGATCCCCAGCCTCCCGCTTCCCGGGTACCGCCACGTCCGGGTCGGCACCTCGAGCTCCTCCCGCATCGCCGCGTCCCTGCGCCGGTTCGACCCGGACGTCGTGCACCTCGCCTCACCGTTCGCCCTGGGGTGGCGCGGTGTCCTGGCGGCCGACTCCCTCTCCGTCGCCTCCGTGGCCGCGTACCAGACCGATGTGGCGGCCTACACCGAGCGCTACCGGATCGCGGCGACCACCGGGCTGGCGCAGACCCACATCGCCCGGCTGCACCGGCGGGCGACCCTCACCCTGGCGCCGTCCGCGGAGTCGGCGGGACAGCTCGCGGAGCTCGGGGTCGACCGGGTCAGACGCTGGGGCAGAGGAGTGGACGCCGAGCGCTTCCACCCCTCGCACCGTTCCCTCCCCCTCCGGGCCGGTTGGGGTGCCGAGATCGTGGTCGGCTACGTGGGAAGGCTCGCGCCCGAGAAGCAGGTCGAGGATCTGGCCGCGCTGCGAGACATCCCGGGGAGCCGGCTCGTCATCGTCGGCGACGGTCCGAGCAGGCCCCGCCTGGAGCGGCTGCTGCCCGACGCCCTCTTCCTCGGTCACCTCGAGGGAGCGGAGCTCGCCACAGCGATGGCCTCGTTCGATCTGTTCGTGCACCCGGGGGAGAGCGAGACCTTCGGGCAGACGCTGCAGGAGGCGCACGCCAGCGGAGTGCCCGTGGTCGCCACAGGGCGCGGCGGCCCGTTGGACCTCGTGCGGATGGGGATCGACGGCTGGCTGTACCGCCCGGGCGACCTCGAGGACCTGCGTCTGCGCGTGGCCGACCTCGCCGGCGATCAGCGCAAACGTCGCGCCTTCGGGGAAGCCGGTCGCGAGGGCGTCCAGCACCGCAGCTGGGCGAGTGTCTGCGATCAGCTCCTGGAGCACTTCGACGAGGCACGGACCCTGCACCTGTCGGACGTGCGCGCCCGCGCTCGCCGCATCGTGCGACCCGAGCCGCCACTCCCGGTCGCACCGCGGCGCTGGCATCGCTATGTCGCCCTGGGGGACTCCCTCACCGAGGGACTGTGCGACCCGGCACCCGATGGCGCGCTGCGCGGCTGGGCCGACCGTCTCGCGCTGCTCCTCGCCGCCCGAGGCGGGCTGCACTACGCGAACCTCGCCATCCGGTCGAAGCGTGTGCGAGACCTCTGCGGTGTCCAGCTCGAACGGGCGCTGGAGCTCCGCCCCGACCTGGTCTCGATCCTGATCGGAGCCAACGACCTCGTGAAGCACCGCGTCGACATCGCGGCGCTCGCCGCGGAGGTGGAGGATGCCGTCCGGAGGCTCCGGGGCACCGGCGCCGACGTCCTCCTCGTCACGCCGTTCCTCCCCGGGCGGCGGGCGGCGTCGATCTACACGCGCCGGTTCGCCGCGTTCGCCACCGCTCTCGCCGGCGTCGCCGCACGCACGGGAGCGATCCTGATCGACACCGACCTGCATCCGGAGCTGGCGGATCGACCGAACTGGGGTGAGGACCTGGTGCACCTCAGCAGCCGCGGCCACCGTTTCCTCGCGTACCGCGCGGGCGAGCTGCTCGGCGTGCCGGACGCCGACGCCCTCGGAGTGCTCGACGCCGCGCTGCACGAGCACGAGCCCGTCGGCGCCGGGGTGTGGTGGCGCCGGCACGCTCTGCCGTGGGTGTGGCGGCGGCTGCACGGTCGCACGGCCGGAGACGGACGGAACGCGAAGCACGACGATTACGTGTACCTGGGCCGATCCGCGGCGCCGCGGGGCGCGGTCGTCCGCTGAGCCGCGCCGTCGTCAGTGCGATCCCGCGCCGACGTGCTGCCACCCCGCAGCGCGCCACGCCGCCGCATCGAGAGCCCCGGAGACGTCGACGACGATGCGCCCTCGCACGAGTCCGCCCGCTCGTTCCGGCGACAGGGGAGAGCCGTCGTGGTCCCACGCGGTGACGACGAGGGCGTCCGCCTCGCGCAGGGCCTCATCGCGATCGCGCGCAGCGACGGATCTCGCGCCCCCGGTGGCCGGGGCATCGACGACAGCGCCGTACACGGCCACGTCGGCTCCCAGCCCGCGGAGGCGCGTCGCCACCTCGCTGCCGAGGGGATGAGCTGGGTCATCGGACGCGTGACCCTGCGCGAGGACGGCGATCCGTCGTCCGAAGATGCGTCCGCCGAGGGCGTCGGCGGCGAGCCGGACGACGTCGTCCCGCTGTCGGAGGCCGGTCGGGTCGAGGTCCGCGGAGTCGATCGTTGACGTTCGCATCGGCCCAGCACAGCGGATGAGCGTCACGCCGCGGCATCCGCAGGGTGAACGGCGCGTTGCCGCGGTCTGTCGGCTCGGTGATCCGCGTCGGGAGTCGGATTCCAGGTGGGCGCTGGTAGGGTGGACGGGGTCGACCTGCGTCGACTCCACAACTTCATATCGACTCATGGAGCGATCGGCGGAGAAGCTGGTCCCCTGTGGTGGGTTCCTCGGCAGGTGTCGGGTGGCTTTCTACTGGTGGCCAGCGCAGGCGAGATTCGCGGGAGTGCCCGCGCGCCCGAACCCTTCCGTTCCGCTCCTTTGAACACGCTCGCGCGTCATACGGACTCGCGAGTCTAAACAAAGAAGGAGAGACCTCTTGGAAGGTCCTGAAATCACCGCCACCGAGGCCGTTCTCGACAACGGCCGCTTCGGCACCCGCACCATCCGCTTCGAGACCGGCCGCCTCGCGCAGCAGGCTCAGGGCGCCGTCGCCGCGTACCTCGACGGCGAGACCATGCTCCTCTCGGCCACCAGCGCCGGCAAGCACCCGCGCGAGGGCTTCGACTTCTTCCCGCTGACGGTCGACGTCGAGGAGCGCTCGTACGCCGCGGGCAAGATCCCCGGCTCGTTCTTCCGCCGTGAGGGTCGTCCCTCGACCGAGGCGATCCTCGTCTGCCGTCTGATCGACCGTCCGCTGCGTCCGTCGTTCGTCGACGGGCTCCGCAACGAGGTCCAGATCGTCATCACCGTCCTCTCGATCGCTCCGGGCGAGTTCTACGACGCGCTCGCGATCAACGCCGCCTCGGCATCGACGCAGATCTCCGGTCTGCCGTTCTCGGGCCCCGTCGCCGGCGTGCGCCTCGCGTTCATCCCGGGTCACGGCCAGCACGAGGACCAGTGGGTCGCGTTCCCGACCGCGGAGCAGGTCTCCGAGGCCGTGTTCGACCTGATCGTCGCCGGTCGCGTCGTCACCAAGGCCGACGGCTCGGAAGACGTCGCCATCATGATGGTGGAGGCCGAGGCGACCGAGGGCAGCTGGAACCTGATCAAGGCCGGCGCCACCAAGCCGAGCGAAGAGATCGTGGCCCAGGGCCTCGAGGCCTCGAAGCCGTTCATCGCCCAGCTCGTCAAGGCTCAGGCCGAGCTCGCCTCGACCGCATCGAAGGAGCCGGGCGTCTACCCGGTCTTCCCCGCGTACAGCGACGAGGTCTACGACTTCGTCTCCGAGCGCGCGTTCGCCGAGCTCAGCGACGTGTACCAGATCGCCGACAAGACCGAGCGTCAGACGGCCGACGACGCGATCAAGGACCGCGTCAAGGCCGAGCTGATCGAGGCCACCGAGGCGGGTTCGCTCCCGGCCGCGGCTCCGCTCGAGTTCTCCGCCGCGTACAAGTCCGTCACGAAGAAGATCGTGCGCGGTCGCATCCTCACCGAGGGCGCTCGCATCGATGGTCGTGGCCTGGCGGACATCCGTCCGCTCGACGCCGAGGTGCAGGTCATCCCGCGCGTGCACGGCTCCGCGATCTTCCAGCGCGGCGAGACCCAGATCCTGGGCATCACGACGCTGAACATGCTCAAGATGGAGCAGCAGATCGACTCGCTGTCGCCCACGACGAGCAAGCGCTACATGCACCACTACAACTTCCCGCCCTACTCGACCGGTGAGACCGGCCGTGTCGGTTCGCCGAAGCGTCGCGAGATCGGGCACGGCTTCCTCGCCGAGCGCGCCCTCGTGCCGGTGCTGCCGAGCCGCGAGGAGTTCCCCTACGCGATCCGTCAGGTGTCCGAGGCGCTCAGCTCCAACGGCTCCACGTCGATGGGCTCCGTCTGCGCATCGACGCTGTCGCTGCTGAACGCGGGTGTGCCGCTGCGCGCTCCCGTCGCCGGCATCGCGATGGGTCTCGTCTCCGACGAGGTCGACGGTGAGACCCGCTACGCGGCGCTGACCGACATCCTGGGTGCGGAGGACGCGCTCGGCGACATGGACTTCAAGGTCGCCGGTACCAGCGAGTTCGTCACCGCCATCCAGCTCGACACGAAGCTCGACGGCATCCCGTCGTCGGTGCTCGCGGGTGCGCTGACCCAGGCCAAGGAGGCTCGTCTGACGATCCTCAACGTCCTGAACGCGGCGATCGACGCTCCCGACGAGATGGCGCCGACCGCGCCGCGCGTCATCAGCGTGCAGATCCCGGTCGACAAGATCGGCGAGCTGATCGGCCCGAAGGGCAAGACGATCAACGCGATCCAGGACGAGACCGGCGCGCAGATCTCCATCGAGGAGGACGGCACCGTCTACATCGGCGCGACCGACGGCCCCTCGGCCGAGGCCGCCCGTGCCCAGGTCAACGCGATCGCCAACCCCACCAACCCGGAGGTCGGGGAGCAGTTCCTCGGCACCGTCGTGAAGATCGCCACCTTCGGTGCGTTCGTCTCGCTCCTGCCGGGCAAGGACGGCCTGCTCCACGTCACCGAGGTGCGCAAGCTCGCCGGTGGCAAGCGCGTCGAGAACGTCGATGACGTCCTCTCGGTCGGCCAGAAGATCCTCGTGAAGATCACGAAGATCGACGACCGCGGCAAGCTGTCGCTCGAGCCCGTGCTCGACGATGCGCCCGCTGCGGACGCGGCTCCGGCGGAGGACGCCGCCGCCGAGTAATCGTCTCCCGGATCCGGAACCCGGGCCCGTCCTCGCGGATGGACCCGGGTTCCGTCGTCTTCGGTGTGACCGAATCGTTATCGGACGTTTCCGCGCCGTTCCCCGGATTGGTCGGGACGTTCGACGAAGTCGCTTACCCTCGAAGTACGCACCGGGGGGTGCAGAGTCAGCAGGTACGCAGGTCGGCACGCACCGACCGAGGCGGGGGTGAGAGAGTATGCGGTTGTTCGGCGTAGGCGCAGGGGCGTCCGCAGACACTGCCCTGAACGAGGCTTCGGAGCACCCGTCTGCCCCGATCCCGATCGTGGGCCCTGGCGTGGGGGAGACCATCCGCGTGCCGCTGGGCGAGACGGGGTATGAAGCGTTCCCGCTGATCCTCGGCGCCGCGGAATTCGGCTGGAACGTCGATCTCGAGACCAGCCACGGCCTTCTCGACCGCTACATGGAGTTCGGCGGAAACGCGATCCACACGGCCGACGGGTTCTCCGGAGGGCGCAGCGAGCACATCATCGGACAGTGGCTGCGATCGAGGGGTCGCCGGGATCGCACTCTTCTCAGCGTGCGCATCGGCGCGCATGCGGACAACCCCGGCCTAGGGTCGGTCAATCTGGTCCGTGCCGTCGAGGGTTCTCTGACGCGCCTGGGCGTCGAGCGCATCGACGTCGTCTACCTCGATGCCACGCTCGATGCCACCACGAACCTCGAGGACACCCTCGCCACGGTCGAATGGCTGGCGGAGGCCGGCAAGATCGGCGCGCTCGGCGCCTACGGCTTCGCTCCGGAGCGTCTGGTCGAGGCGCGCATCCTCGCCGCTGCGGGCTACCCGCGCATCCATGTGATCGATGCGCCGTACAACCTCGTCAGACGACAGCCGTTCGAGGGCGATCTCCGGCTCGTCGCCGGTGCGCAGAACCTCGCGGTGACGCCATCCCACGCCCTCGAGCACGGGTTCCTCTCCGGCAGGCACCGCAACAAGGCGCTCACCTCGCGCGGCGTGCGGGGGGAGCAGCTGCGAGGTCACCTCAATCGACGGGGCATCAAGATCCTCCGGGCCCTCGACCAGGTGGCCGAGGAGCTCGGCGTGCCGGTGGCGGCCGTCTCGATCGCGTGGTTGCTCGCGCAGCGCACGGTCGCCGCGCCGATCGTGAACGCCTTCGCGGCCGATCACGTCGACGAGCTGATGCAGGGAGCAGGCGTCTCCCTGTCGCGGAGCCAGGTCGCCGAGCTCACCCGGGCAGGCAACTGAGGACAGTCCCGCCCGTGACGTAGGGTGGAAGAGAAGACCGGCGGATGCTGGCGATGAAGCGAGCGAGTTGTGACGCACTACATATATCTGGTCAGACATGGTGAACATCAGGATGCAGAGCATGGACTCGCAGACGGCCCCCTCTCCCCGCGGGGTCAGCGTCAGGCGGAGCTGATCGCGGACCGGCTCTCGGGCCTGCCGCTCGACGCCGTCTGGCATTCGCCGCTGCTCCGTGCGAACGAGACGGCGCGCGCGATCGCCGCTCGCCTGCCCTCGGTGGACCCCGAGCCCACCGCCCTGCTGTTCGACTGCGTGCCCACCGGGATGACCGAGGAGACCCCCGCGGTCTTCGAGCCGTTCTTCGGGTCGGTGACCGAGGCGGAGATCGAGGCGGGGCGCGCGCAGATGGCCGACGCCGTCAACGAGTTCCTGGTGCGCAAGACGGGCGACGTGCACGAGGTGCTCATCACGCACAACTTCGTCATCTCCTGGTTCGTGCGCGAGGTGCTCGCCGCGCCCGAATGGCGGTGGATGACGCTCAACCAGTCGCACTGCGGTCTGACGGTCATCGCGCAGAAGCAGGGACGGCCGTGGACGCTCCTGACGCACAACGACACCGGTCACCTGCCGGTCGAGCTCCGCACGGGCATCCCCGACGCGCTGCTGGTCTGATCGCGACGCGACGGGGCGCGAGGAGGTCCGCCCGAACGACGGCGGCACGATTGTTTCGCTCCCTCGGCCCGCGCGCCCCCGACCGGACCCCGCGGCCCGCGAAATAGACTGGACACATGACCTACCAGGTGGCACTCGTCGGCGGAACCGGGAAGCTCGGCACCATCATCAACGGGGTGATCGACGAGCTCGAGGGCTTCGAAGTGAGCCGGGTGCTGACGTCGTCCAGCGATCTGTCGGAGGTGGACGGCGCCGACCTGGTCGTCGACGCGTCGACCCCGCAGGTGAGCATCGAAGTGGTCCGCGCGGCCGTCGACCGGGGGATCAACGTCCTGGTCGCCACGTCGGGCTGGTCCTCCGAGCGGATCGCACTGGTGCGTCCGCTCGTCGAGGCCGCAGGCACCGGAGCGGTGTTCATCCCGAACTTCTCCCTCGGATCCGTGCTCGGCTCGGCACTGGCCGCGGCGGCGGCGCCGTTCTTCGGATCCGCGGAGATCGTCGAGGCGCATCGGGAGACCAAGATCGACTCGCCCAGTGGGACGGCGGTGCGCACCGCCGAGCTCATCGCCGCGGCACGTGCGGAGCAGGGCCCGGTGAGCGCGCCCCACGCGGATCAGCGCGCGCGGGGACAGCAGGTGGGCAGCGTGCCCATCCACTCGCTGCGGCGTCCCGGCGTCGTCGCGAAGCAGGAGGTCATCCTCTCCGGCCCCGGCGAGTCCCTCACGTTCACGCATGACACGACGGACTCGGCACTCGCGTACGCGCCGGGCATCCGGCTCGCCGTTCCCTACGCGCTCTCGGCCACCGGGGTGGTCGTCGGGCTCGAGCACATGATCGACATCGGCATCCGCTCGTGATGTCCCGCATCGGCGTCGGGCTGATGGCGGCGGCGCTGCTGGTCTACCTCGCGGTCGCGATCTGGCTCGCCGTCATGTTCATCTCGGTCGGCACTCCCGTCTCCATCGGCATGGGCATCACGCTCCTGGTGCTGGCGCCGATCGGCGCCTGGGCGCTCGTCCGCGAGATGATGTTCGGCTTCGGCGCGGATCGTCTCGGACGCATCCTCGACGCCGAGGGCGGGATGCCGCCGGTCGAGACGGAGCTGACACCGAGCGGCCGCATCGCCCGTGCCGACGCCGACCCGCTGATCGCGCGGTACGCGTCCGCAGCGGATGCGGCCGCCGACGACTGGCGCGCGCGGTACCGCCTCGGTGTCGTCCAGGACGCCGCGGGCCGCCGGAAGGACGCCAGGGCCAGCATCCGGGAAGCCATCCGTCTCTCTCGGCGCTGACGGCTCCCGCCGACCCTGCCGGCCCGGGTTCAGGCGAGAGTGGCTTCGAGAGTGATCTCGATGCCGGCCAGGGCCTGCGACACGGGGCAGCCGGTCTTGGCTCCGTTCGCGATCTCCTGGAACGCCTCGGGGGTGAGACCGGGGACGGCGGCGTTCACATTGAGGTGACTGCCGGTGATCCCCACGCCGGGCTTGAAGGTGACGGACGCGGTGGTGTTGACGCGCTCCGGTGGCGTGCCGTTCTCCGCCAGTGCGTTCGACAGCGCCATGCTGAAGCAGGAGGCGTGCGCCGCGGCGATGAGTTCCTCGGGGGTCGTGGTGGTGTCGCTGCCCTCGCTGCGCGCCTTCCAGTCGATGGGGAAGGTGCCGAGGTGGGACGACGAGAACGCGACCGTGCCGGATCCCTCCAGGAGCGATCCTGTCCACGTGCTGGTGGCTTCGCTGGTGACGGGCATGATTCCTCCGGTTCTCGCGCTGCGCGACTGCAGCGTCGACTCGTGGTCAGCCTAGCGAGAGCCTCGACCGGGCGGAACCGCTCTCAGGAGGCGGAGGCCTCGCGTCCGACGACCCCGGAGCGCTGCAGCAGCAGATAGATCTGGCAGCCGAGGCAGAACGCGAAGGCGGCGTTGAGGAAGGCGGCGATGAAGGCGGCGGCCGTCGCGATCGGCAGTGCCCACGGCACACCGAGGAGGTGCAGCACGAGGCCGATCCCGACGACGAGGAGTCCGACGCCCTGCGCGAAGCGGGGCGGGCGGGGATCCTCGAGCTCGGTCGGCGGCGCGAGACGAGGACGGACCACCGAGCGGAACAGCGCGCTCCACGGTGCGCTACGCGGGGAGAGCACGCCCCAGAGGAAGAGCAGCGCGATCACGAGGGCCAGCAGGAACCCGGGGTCCAGCGCGCGCTGTGCGAGCGATGCGGACGAGATCGCCCAGGTCCCACCCGGGGGGAAGACATCTCCCGACAAGGGAGCGGTCGCCACCCAGGTGGACCGTGCCGTCGAGATGCCGATCAACGCCAGGAACGTGGCGACCAGAAGGAGGACGGCGGTGATGGTCGCGGCGAAGCGGGGGCCTCGCGGGTCGATGCCGGCGGGTGTGGTCATCTCTGCTCCTGTGTTCGTGCCTCAGACGGCGGCGAGGGCCTCGGCCAGGGCCTGTGGCCGCGGCACTCCGTGGAATCGCGCACGGACGGCGCCGGAGCCGTCGACCACGAAGGTCGTCGGCGTCTGCAGCACCCGGTAGCGCGTCGAGAGATCGGGACGGTGCGTCAGGTCCACCTCCAGATGGCGGAGCCCGTCGTGCTCGGACGCGTATGCACCGAGAAGTCGACGCACCTGCGGGCACCTCGCGCACATCTCCGTGCTGAACTGCACCAGCGTCGCCCGAGCGCCGAGCTCGGTCGCCGCGGCATCGGCGGGATCGAAGCGCAGCGCACCGCCGTCGCGCCGCCGCCCGTCACGGCGGCGCAGCACGATTCCCGCGACCGTCGCGAGCGCGAGAAGGGCTGCGGCGATCCCCAGGGCGAGCACGGGAGACATGGCTCGAGCGTACGGGGCCTCGTCACCCGCCGGAGCCGATGTTTCAGACCGTGACGTGCGGCCGCTGCGTGCCGGGGATCCGCCCGAGAGGAGGAGCGGGAAGGTATCGTGGCTCTCATGAGCGCAGCCGTTCCGACTCCCTATGAAGACCTGCTCCGTGACGTGCTGGAGACGGGCACGCATAAGTCGGACCGGACCGGCACCGGGACCACGAGCGTCTTCGGCAGGCAGATCCGCTTCGACCTGTCGAAGGGCTTCCCGCTGATCACCACCAAGCGCGTGCACTTCAAGTCGATCGCGTACGAACTGCTCTGGTTCCTGCAGGGCGACTCCAACGTCCGCTGGCTCCAGGAGAACGGCGTCTCGATCTGGGATGAGTGGGCCGATGAGTCCGGTGACCTCGGTCCGGTGTACGGCGTGCAGTGGCGCTCCTGGCCGACCCCGGACGGGGGGAGCATCGACCAGCTCTCCGAGGTGATCGAGCAGATCCGCCGCTCTCCGGACTCGCGCAGACTGATCGTCTCGGCCTGGAACCCCGCCGACATCCCGGACATGGCGCTCGCTCCCTGCCACGCGCTCTTCCAGTTCTACGTCGCAGACGGACGGCTCTCGTGCCAGCTCTATCAGCGCAGCGCCGACATGTTCCTCGGCGTGCCGTTCAACATCGCCTCGTACGCGCTGCTCACGATGATGATCGCCCAGCAGGTGGGCCTGGAGCCCGGAGACTTCGTCTGGACGGGCGGCGACTGCCATATCTACGACAACCACGTCGAGCAGGTGCGCGAGCAGCTGTCGCGGGACCCCTACCCCTACCCGACGCTGCGCTTCGCCCGAAAGCCGGAATCCATCCTCGACTACACGTACGACGATCTCGTGGTCGAGGGCTACCAGCACCACGCCCCGATCCGCGCGGCGGTGGCGGTATGACCTGGGTCGGCCTGATCTGGGCCGAGGCGCACGGCGGCGTGATCGGTGCCGAGGGCGGCATGCCCTGGCACGTTCCGGAGGATCTCGCCCACTTCAAGGAGACCACCCTCGGCGCACCCGTCGTGATGGGGCGCAAGACCTGGGACTCCCTGCCCGAGCGGTTCCGTCCCCTCGCCGGCCGCGAGAACATCGTGGTGACGCGGCAGCAGGACTGGGCGGCGGAGGGCGCTCGGCGCGCCGCGACGGTCGCGGAAGCCGTGCGGGGTCTCGACCGGGTCTGGATCATCGGCGGGGCGGAGATCTTCCGTCAGGTGATCGGCGATGCCGACCGCCTGGAGGTCACGGAGCTCGACCTCGACGTCGACGGCGATGCCTACGCCCCCTCCAAGTCCGGATGGCGCCTGATCGACGAGGGCGAGTGGCAGACCTCCCGCTCCGGAGTCCGCTACCGCTTCCTCGGATACGAGCGCTGATGCCCACCGCGCTGATCACCGGTGCCAGTGCCGGCCTGGGTGCCGAGTTCGCCCGTCAGCTGGCTCGACGCCGCGCCGATCTCGTCCTCGTCGCGCGAACCGAGGACGCACTGAACGCACTGGGGGCGGAGCTGCGCAGCGAATACGGCGTGGCCGTCGAGGTCCTCGCCGCGGATCTGGCGGACGAGTCGGGGGTGGAGAAGGTCGCCGAGCGGCTGCGTGACACGACCGATCCCATCGACCTGCTGGTCAACAACGCCGGTTTCGGTCTTCCGCTGCAGTTCGCCGACAACGACATCGACGACGAGGTCCGTCACCTCCGCGTGCACGTCGAGGCACCCATGCGGCTCATGCACGCGGCCCTGCAGTCCATGCGAGGACGCGGTGGACGCATCATCAACGTGGCCTCCGTCGCCGGGTTCATCTCGCGGTCGACCTATTCCGCCTGCAAGTCGTGGCTGATCGGATTCAGCCGGTGGGCCAACGCCGAGTACGCGAGCGACGGGGTCACCGTCACCGCCCTGTGCCCCGGCTTCACGCACACGTCCTTCCACGAGCGCATGGGCCTGGCCGTCGGCGACGAGGGTGTCCCCGGCTTCCTGTGGCTGAACGCCCGCGATGTCGTGCGCGCGGGCCTGCGGGACGCCGCGCTCGGCCGGTCGGTCTCGGTGCCGTCGCTGCGATACAAGCTGATCGTGGGGACCTCCCGCTTCCTGCCCAGCGCCCTCACGTCCCGCGTGGCGCGTCGCGGACGGGTCTGAGCCCGCGGCTCAGCGGAACCTTCCGAGCGCGATCCCCGCCTTGGCGATGGCCGCGATCGTCTCTCCGTCCGTGATCCCGCCTCGGCCGATCATGGCCAGCACCTCCGGGAACGGAACCCACGACACCGCCTCGATGCCCTCCTCCGCCTGACTCTCGGCCGCCTCGTGCGCGGACGAGACGGGTCGGAGGCCGCGAGCCAGGAAGACGTGCTCCGGCGCCTCGGCGATGCCGTTGAGAGCGTTCATCCTGCCCAGCGGAGTCCAGACGTCGGCCGCGTAGCCGGTCTCCTCGAGCAACTCGCGCTGGGCCGCCACCAGCGGGTCCTCTCCGTCGCTTCCGCCGGCAGGGATCTCCGTCGTCATGCCGACGGTGTAGCGGTCGATCGTGACGAGACACACGCGCTCATCATCATCCACGGCGACGACGAACACCGCCGGATGCCGCATCGTGACGACGCCGTAGATGCCCTCGTGTCCGTTCGGTCCGGTGACGCGGTCCTCGCGCACGCGGATCCAGGCATTCTCGTATGCGGTCTCCGACTCGCGTGTCACCCAACCCATCTCTCGAGCGTAGAGTGCGTCACCGCGTCTGCAGCAGCACCATTCGAACCGATACGCTGGACGCATGACGCACTCGGGCAACCCTTTCGGACAGGTTCTCGTCGCGCTCGTCACTCCGATGACGGCCGACGGCGAAGTCGACTGGCCCGCCGTCGAGAAGCACATCGATGACGTGATCACCGCAGGAGCGGACGGCATCGTCGTGACGGGAACGACCGGCGAGACCTCGACCCTGACGGACCCCGAGAAGCTCAAGCTCGTCGAGGTGGGCAAGTCCGTCTCGGCGGGTCGCGCCAAGATCATCACCGGCGGCGGTTCCAACGAGACCGCCCACGCGATCGAGCTGTACAAGGCGAGCGAGAAGGCCGGCGCCGACGGCATCATGATCGTCACGCCGTACTACAACAAGCCGACCCAGGCCGGCATCCTGACGCATTTCCGGCTCGTCGCCGATGCGACCGACCTTCCGGTGATCCTCTACGACATCCCCGGCCGCACGGGCGTGCCGATCAAGTACGAGACGATCCTGCGTCTTGCGAAGCACCCGAACATCCTCGCGGTCAAGGACGCCAAGGGCGACTTCTCCGAGGTGAGCCGCGTGCTCAACCAGACCGACCTCATGTACTTCTCCGGCGACGACGCGAACGTGCTGCCGCACCTCGCGATCGGCGCCACCGGCCTCATCGGCGTCACGGCGAACGTCGCGGCCGCGCCGTACCGCACGATCATCGACGCGGTCAACGCGGGGGACCTGGCCACCGCGACCGCCGAGCACAAGCGCCTCGAGCCGCTCGTCCGTGCGGTGATGACGCACGTGCCGGGCACGGTCGCCGCGAAGTACATCCTGCACGGCCTCGGGCGCATCACGAGCCCGCGTGTCCGCCTGCCCCTGGTCGGCCCCGAGGAATGGGAGGCCGCGCTCATCGAGGATGAGCTCGACCTCGTCAAGAACGTCCCGGGCGCCGACTTCTCGAACTTCCGACCCGACCGCAACGCGGCTGCGGGTGGTGCCCTGCCCAAGGTGCACGGCACGACGCGCTGAGCCGCGTCCCCATGAACGAACGGACGCGCGGAGTGTCCGACTGAGGAGACAGCATGTCCATTCCCCTGGTAGCACCGACCGCTCTCGACGAGGGGACGCTGCGGGTCATCCCGATCGGCGGTCTCGGCGAGATCGGCCGGAACATGACCATGTTCGAGTACGACGGCAAGATCCTGATCGTGGACTGCGGCGTGCTCTTCCCCGAGGAGCACCAGCCCGGCGTCGACCTGATCCTGCCCGACTTCGAGCCGATCCGTGACCGGCTCGACGACATCGTCGGCGTCGTGCTGACGCACGGACATGAGGACCACATCGGCGCGGTGCCCTACCTGCTGCGCCTGAAGAGCGACATCCCCCTCATCGGATCGGGGCTCACGCTCGCGCTGGTCGAGGCGAAGCTCAAGGAGCACCGCATCAAGGCCTTCACCCTCACCGTGAAGGAAGGCCAGCAGGAGAAGGTCGGCCCGTTCGACCTGGAGTTCGTCGCAGTCAACCACTCGATCCCGGACGCCCTCGCCGTGGCGATCCGCACGCCTGCCGGCATGGTGCTCGCGACCGGCGACTTCAAGATGGACCAGCTGCCGCTGGACGGTCGGATCACCGATCTGCGTGCGTTCTCGCGGCTCGGCGAAGAGGGCGTCGACCTCTTCCTCGTCGACTCGACCAACGCCGACGTCCCCGGCTTCACCCCGACCGAGCGTTCGATCGGCCCGGTACTCGATCAGGTGATCGGCAAGGCGCCCCGTCGCGTCATCGTCGCGAGCTTCTCCAGTCACGTCCACCGTGTCCAGCAGGTGATCGACGCCGCAGCCGCCCACGGCCGCCGCGTGGCCTTCCTCGGCCGCAGCATGGTGCGCAACATGACGATCGCGGAGCAGCTGGGCTACCTGAAGGTGCCGGACGGCGTGCTCATCGACTTCAAGAAGGCGCGCGATCTCCCCGACGAGCAGATCGTCTACATGTCGACCGGATCGCAGGGCGAGCCGATGGCGGTGCTCAGCCGCATGGCCAACATGGACCACGCGATCGAGGTCAGCGAGGGCGACACCGTGATCCTCGCGTCCAGCCTCATTCCCGGCAACGAGAACGCGGTCTACCGCGTGATCGACGGCCTCACCAAGCTCGGTGCGAATGTGGTGCACAAGGCCAACGCCCGGGTGCACGTCTCGGGGCACGCGGCCGCCGGCGAACTGCTGTACTGCTACAACATCCTGAAGCCGAAGAACGTCCTTCCCGTGCACGGCGAGTACCGTCACCTGATCGCGAACGCGAAGCTCGCGCAGGACACGGGCATCTCCGAGGACAACACGATCATCGCCTCGAACGGCACCGTGATCGACCTGAAGGACGGCGTCGCGAAGGTCGCCGGCCAGCTCGACCTCGGATTCGTGTACGTCGACGGCTCGACCGTCGGCGAGATCACCGATGCCGACCTCAAGGACCGCCGGATCCTCGGCGAGGAGGGGTTCATCTCCGTGATCGTGGTCGTCGACGCTGCGACGGGACGCATCATCTCCGGTCCCGAGATCCACGCCCGCGGCGTGGCAGAGGACGACTCGGTGTTCGACGACGTGACGCCGAAGATCGTGGCAGCCCTCAAGGAGGCCTCCGGCAACGGCGTGCGCGACACGCATGCCCTGTCGCAGATCGTGCGCCGGACCATCGGCCGCTGGGTCAACCAGCGTCTGCGTCGTCGTCCCATGATCGTGCCGCTCGTCATCGAGGCGTGAGGGCGGGGGAGCGGCGCCGGCACTCACGGCTGCTCGACATCGCGACGTAACACCTCGGTCCTATGCTCGCGTCATGGACAGCGGGTTCGCCCTCCGGAGGGCCGCGCAGACGGATGCCGTGTTCCTCGGTGACATGCTCGTCGAGGCGGCGAACTGGCGCGCCGGGGGAATGCGTCCGCGGCACGAGGTGCTGATGTCCCCGGACCATCGGAGATACCTGGCGGGGTGGAAGCGCGCCGCCGACGAGGGCCTCGTCGCGACCGGTGCCGACGGTGTTCCCGTCGGCGCCGCGTGGTATCGCATGCTTCCACAGGATGCGCCGGGACTCGGCTTCGTCGGCGTCGCAGTCCCGGAGCTGATCCTCGGCGTGCATCCTCTCTGGCGGGCTCGAGGAGTCGGCCGAGCTCTGCTGCGTGGTCTCATCGAGCTGGCGGGAACGCAGGGGCACGCTCGGATCAGCCTCAGCGTCGAGCGCGACAACTTCGCGCGCAATCTCTACCGGGCGGAGGGTTTCGCTGTCGTCGCCGAGGGGCTCGCGCGTGACACGATGGTGCGTCGCACGGCGTAGCCGAGTGGCTTCGGATCCGTGGAAAGCCGCGTCATTACGCGGAGATGTCGGCTGTTGGTCGTAGCGTGGGAGCATGGCCAGGAGCACCACGAAGACTGAGCGCGCGTCGACGAGCGCACCGTCGCGCCCCAAGCGGCAGACGGCTCCCAAGGCCCAGCCCGCGCCCAAGAAGTACATCGACGAGGCCGACAAGCCTCCCGTGATCGTGCGCGCCTGGGTCGGGCTGGCGCACGGGGTCGGCGGGCTCTTCCGCGCGTTCGGGCCCGAGACACTTGAGAAGGACGACCGTCGCGACGGCTTCCCCTTCCTGCTCGTGCTGCTCGCCGTGCTCGGTGCGGTCAACGAGTGGTTCTTCATCGGCAACGAGGTCGCCGCGAACATCAGCGCCTACTCCGTCGGACTCTTCGTCGGCCGCGTCGCCTTCATCATGCCGGTGCTGCTTCTGCTCCTCGCCGGGTGGCTGTTCCGCCATCCCTCCTCGGTGCATGACAACGGGCGCATCGGGATCGGTTTCGGCATGTTCGTGCTCGCACTCGCGGGCATCTTCCATGTCGCCGGCCCGCGACCTCATCCCAACCAGGGCATGCCGGCCCTCAGTGAATCGGGCGGACTGCTGGGCTGGCTCGTCGGTCAGCCGCTGACGTACCTCACCGACATCCCCGCCTACATCGTGCTGTCGCTCCTCGCGGCACTCAGCATCCTGATCCTCACCAAGACGCCGCCGAACCGCATCGGCGCGCGTCTCGGCGACCTGTACGCGTGGATGTTCGACGCCGAGCGTCCCGAGAAGCCCGCCAAGGATGCCGCCACGATCGACGAAGCCGACAAGGTCGACGACCCCGACGTGCTGCCGTGGTGGCGACGCAACAAGACAGGCCGTGAGGAAGACCCGGACGAGGGCACGCTCGGCTCCGACGACATCACCGCGCTCCTGACGACCTCTGACCCGACGCCGGCCTACGACCAGGCCGTGGTCGTCGAGAACCCGTACGATGCGGCCACCGAGGTGCTGTCCGAGGTCAGGTCGGTCGCCGACTCGCTCGCCGAGCAGCAGACGACCGCGCTGCTCGACGACTCCTCGGAGACGGGGGAGGTGCCAGAGCTTCCCGGCCTGGATGGATTCGGCACCGATGGGCCCGGCGACCGAGGTCCGCAGGCCCCGGTCGCGCCGTACATCCTCCCGTCACCCGGACTGCTCGTCGAAGGACCGCCGCCCGTTCTGCGTTCGGAGGCCACCGACAAGGTGATCGAGCAGATCACCAGCGTCCTGACGCAGTTCAAGGTCGATGCGAAGGTGACCGGGTTCTCCCGCGGACCGACGGTCACGCAGTACGAGGTCGAGGTCGGACATGGCGTCAAGGTCGAGAAGATCCTCCAGCTGAGCAACAACTTCGCCTACGCGGTGGCGTCGAACGATGTGCGCATCCTGTCGCCGATCCCCGGCAAGAGCGCGATCGGCATCGAGATCCCGAACGCCGACAAGGAGATGGTCGCGCTCGGCGATGTGCTCCGGTCTCCGGCCGCGCAGAAGAGCACCCACCCCATGACCATCGGGGTGGGCAAGGACGTCGGGGGCAACATCGTGATCGCGAACCTCGCCAAGATGCCCCACCTTCTGGTCGCGGGATCCACGGGTTCCGGTAAGTCCAGCTTCGTGAACTCCATGATCACCAGCCTGCTGATGCGAGCACGCCCGTCCGACGTGCGCATGGTGCTGATCGACCCGAAGCGCGTGGAGCTCACCAGCTACGCCGGCGTCCCGCATCTGATCACGCCCATCATCACGAACCCGAAGAAGGCCGCCGAGGCGCTGCAGTGGGTAGTGAAGGAGATGGACATGCGGTACGACGACCTTGCGTCGTTCGGGTTCCGCCATATCGACGACTTCAACCGCGCCGTCCGTGCCGGAGAGGTCGAGGTGCCCGTCGGCAGCGAGCGGGTGCTCAAGCCCTACCCGTACCTCCTCGTCGTGGTCGATGAGCTCGCTGACCTCATGATGGTGGCCCCGCGCGACGTCGAGGACTCGATCGTTCGCATCACGCAGCTCGCGCGCGCCTCCGGGATCCACCTGGTCCTGGCCACGCAGCGACCCAGCGTCGACGTCGTCACCGGTCTGATCAAGGCGAACGTGCCGTCTCGGCTGGCGTTCGCCGTCACCAGCGTCACCGACAGCCGCGTGATCCTCGACGCGCCGGGCGCGGACAAGCTCATCGGACAGGGTGACGCGCTGTTCTCGCCGATGGGCTCGTCGAAGCCGTTCCGTCTGCAGGGCGCCTGGGTCGACGAGAAGGAGATCGACGCGGTCGTCAAGCATGTGACCCGTCAGGCGCGTCCGGACTACCGGCCCGACGTCCAGGAGGCTCTCGAGCCGTCCAAGAAGAAGGAAGTCGACGAGGACATCGGCGACGACCTCGAGCTGCTGCTGGCGGCCGCCGAGCTCATCGTCTCGTCTCAGTTCGGATCGACGTCGATGCTGCAGCGCAAACTGCGCGTCGGCTTCGCGAAGGCGGGTCGGCTGATGGATCTGCTCGAGTCCCGGGAGATCGTCGGTCCGTCCGAGGGGTCGAAGGCCCGTGACGTGCTCGCGACGGCGGAGCAGCTGCCGCAGGTGATGGCGAAGCTGCGGGGCGAGGACGTGCCGTCGGCCTCTGCTCCGTCCGCCGCTCCGGCCGCTCCTCCCGTCCCGCCGCTGCCGGCGCAGCACGATCCGATCGCCGCGCAGTACGAGGGACTCCCCGAGGTCGAAGCAGAGGGCGACGAAGACGCCTGGGGCCTGACGGGACGCGACTGATGGCGATCCCACGGCAGCTGCCCAACGCCATCACCGTCGCGCGCATCCCGCTCGCGGTCGTCTTCTTCGTGCTGCTGCTGCTCGGCGGCACGTACGGCGACCTGGAGCCGGCGCTGCGCTGGACGGCGGCGATCCTCTTCATCGTCGGCATCTCGACCGACTGGGTCGACGGTTACCTCGCCCGCAGGTACGACATCGTCAGCGACTTCGGCAAGCTGTGGGATCCGATCGCCGACAAGCTGCTCACCGGAGCGGGATTCGTCGGGCTCGCCATCCTCGGCGAGGTGAACTGGTGGATCGTCGCGATCATCCTCGTCCGCGAATGGGGGATCACGATCCATCGACTGATGGTCGCTAGTGAGCATGTCGTCGCGGCAGCCTGGATGGGCAAGATCAAGACCGCGTTCCAGGGGGTGGCCCTCGGCTGGGCGCTGCTTCCGCTGCATTACCTCATCGGGCTGGATGCGTGGACGCTCATCACCTTCATCCTCATGCTCATCGTGCTCGTCCTCACCGTCGCCAGCGGGATCGACTACATCGTGGCGCAGGTCCGCGGCTCGCGACGGAAGCCATGACCGGTGCGGCGCCCGCACTGGCGGAGTTGCAGCGGCGCGGATGGACCCTGGGCGTCGCGGAGTCGCTCACCGGAGGCGCGCTGTGTGCGGAGCTCGTCTCCGTCCCCGGGGCCTCGGCGGTGCTGTTCGGCGCCGTCGTGGCGTATGCGACTCCCGTCAAGGCGTCCCTGCTGGGTGTCGACGCCGATCTCCTCGCTGCACACGGCCCGGTGCATCCTCTCGTCGCGACCCAGATGGCCGACGGGGTGCGGCGCGCCGTGAGCGTGGCAGGACGCCCGGCGGACGTCGGCATGTCCACCACAGGGATCGCCGGTCCCGATTCGCCGGACGGGCAGCCGGTCGGCACGGTCCACATCGGGATCGTGACTCCGACGGCATCGCGGACGGCCGCCTTTCACTTCGCGGGCGACCGCGCCTCGATCCGTCGGCAGACGGTCGATGCCGCCATCGGGCAGCTGCTCGACACGCTCCAGGAATAGCGCCGGGGTCCCGCGGGTTATCTCTGATGTGCTCACATTCAAACCACAGAGTGCAGGGGTAGATTCTGTGCAGGTCAGCAGTACTAGACTGGCTGTCTCTTCGGGGGAGACCTCGACCGAACACACGGGGAGGAGGTTCCGATGATTCTTGTACGACAGGAAATCGGCGATGTGCTGAGGGACTTCCGCCTGCAGAAGGGGCGTACGCTCCGGCAGGTCGCAAGCAAGGCGTCGGTCGCGCTCGGCTACCTCAGTGAGGTCGAGCGCGGGCAGAAGGAAGCATCGAGCGAGATCCTCGCTTCGGTCGCTGATGCCCTCGACGTGCCCATCTCGACGATCATGCGCGAGGTAGGAGATCGCATCTCCGTGCTCGAAGGCATCCAGGTGTTCCCGGATGTCGTTCCGGACGACCTCGTCGCGTCGGTCGAGCCGCAGCTCTCGCTGCACTGACGCGCGGACCGCGAAGCGATGCGTCGCAGCGAGTTCCTTCGCGCCGTGGACACGGAGTTCCAGGCGCGTGCGACTTCTCTCGTCAACGACCTCGGGCTGACGGCGCTTCGCGGACGCACGGCCGTGGAGGCGCTGGCCGACGGCACGCCGCCGCGCGACATCTGGCTGGCCCTGTGCTCCGAGATGGACGTTCCCGAGAGCCGGCGCTACGGCGTCGGTCGGCAGGAGCCCCGCGGGCGCTGAGCGCGTGCGCCGTGTGTCCGGAACGTACGGGACATGGGTGACGATATTCGGCGTGTCGTCGAAGATGTGTTCGAAACGGGCGTAGTCTTCTGCACAAGTGGTTCAGAGAAGCCGATCTGCACATCAGGTGAGATCGCCGACGCGATGTCGGTGGCCCCTCCTACGGTGGAGAACAAGCCAAGAGCCATACGCCTTGTCGGAGAGTATCTCCCAGCCGGGAGCGCCGCGACAGCCTACAGGCGGCACCACGCGCGCAGAAGGAGCACATCATGCCATCACCCGCCGACCGCGAGAAGTCCCTCGAGACCGCCCTCGCCCAGATCGACCGCCAGTTCGGGAAGGGCTCGGTCATGCGGCTGGGCAGCGATGAGCGCGCCCCTGTGGCCGTCATCCCGACCGGCTCCATCGCCCTCGACGTCGCGCTCGGCGTCGGAGGTCTCCCGCGTGGTCGTATCGTCGAGATCTACGGCCCGGAATCCTCCGGTAAGACGACGCTGACCCTGCACGCGATCGCGAACGCGCAGCGTGCAGGTGGAATCGCCGCCTTCATCGACGCCGAGCACGCGCTCGACCCCGATTACGCAGCCAAGCTCGGCGTCGACATCGACGCCCTGCTGGTCTCCCAGCCCGACACCGGAGAGCAGGCGCTCGAGATCGCCGACATGCTCGTGCGGTCCGGCGCCATCGACCTCATCGTCATCGACTCGGTCGCGGCTCTGGTGCCGCGCGCCGAGATCGAGGGCGAGATGGGTGACTCGCATGTGGGTCTGCAGGCCCGCCTCATGTCGCAGGCGCTGCGGAAGCTCACCGGTGGTCTGAACCAGACGAACACCACGATGATCTTCATCAACCAGCTGCGCGAGAAGATCGGTGTCTTCTTCGGCTCGCCGGAGACCACGGCCGGTGGTAAGGCGCTGAAGTTCTACGCCTCGGTCCGCATGGACATCCGCCGCATCGAGACGCTCAAGGACGGAACCGACGCCGTCGGAAACCGCACGCGCGTCAAGGTGGTCAAGAACAAGATGGCTCCGCCGTTCAAGCAGGCGGAGTTCGACATCCTCTACGGCGTCGGCATCTCGCGGGAAGGCAGCCTGATCGACTTCGGCGTCGAGCACGCGATCGTCAAGAAGTCGGGTTCGTGGTACACCTACGACGGCGATCAGCTGGGCCAGGGCAAGGAGAACGCTCGCACGTTCCTGCTCAACAACCCCGACATCGCCCTGGCCATCGAGACGCAGATCAAGCAGAAGCTCGGCATCGGCGGCCCGACGGCCGCTCCAGCCGCAGACGAGCTCGCTGAGCGTCGTCCGGCCTGATGAGTGACACCCGTGGGGGCGATTCCGAGCGGATCGCCCCCATCATTCCTCTGTTCGGCGATTCCTCGCGAAAGTCCGGCGACGTCGCACCGCGTTCAGGTGAGGACTCCGCGGGGGAGAAGCCCGCACATCGGGCAGGCGCCGAGCTCTGGCGTTCGACCTGGGATGAGCCGCCAGCCTCGGCCGCGGGTGCCGATCGGAGCGACGGCACGCCGAGCGAGAGACACCCCGCCAGAGGGGCCTCCGCGCGCACGGCGTCGGAGAGATCGCCGTCCGCCCCGGCCATACCGCGGTTGCGCGCCCTGCCGGATACCGGGACGGAGACAGCCGACGTCGATGCCGCGGACGACCGTCGCGCGACCGCCGAGGAAGCGCTGGTCCGAAAGCTCCGCGCCCGCTCGCTCTCCGTGTCGGAGGCTCGGACCGTGTTGCGCGGACACGAACTCGACGCGGGCGCGGTCGACGACGTGATCGACGACTTCTGCCGCCGCGGATACCTCGACGACGACGCTCTCGCTTCAGCGCTCGTGACGTCGGGCGTGGAGCGCAAGGGACAGGGGCGCGTCGCGCTCTCCCGTTCCCTCTCGCAGCGCGGCATCCCCCGCGAAGTGATCGATCGCGCGCTGGACGAACTGCCCGATGACGACGACGAGCGAGCCCTCGACTTCGCCCGGACGAAGGCTCGATCACTGAGTCGGCTCGACCCCGACACCGCGCTGCGTCGCCTGGTGGGGCAGCTCGCCCGACGCGGCTACAACGGCGCCGTCGCGATGAAGGCCGCGAAGACGGCGCTGCGCGAGACGACGTTCGGCTCGACGACGTCCGGGGTGCGTTTCGTCGATTCCGACTGAGTCGGGCCGCCGCTCCGGCCGCGCAACGGCTCGTACAATGGGATCATCATGACTATCCCGCGCAGTGAACCGACGATCATCAGCGCGTCGTCGGCGGCCGTCGACGACGACGGGCGACAGCGATCATATGAAGTGCGCACCTTCGGGTGCCAGATGAACGTGCACGACTCCGAGCGGCTCTCCGGATCGCTGGAGAGTGCCGGCTATGTCCGGGCCGCAGATGGCGCCGAGGCCGACGTCGTCATCATCAACACCTGCGCCGTGCGCGACAACGCCGCGGGCAAGTTGTACGGCACGCTCGGGCACCTCGCCGCCGTCAAGCGCCGCAAAGAGGGGATGCAGATCGCGGTCGGCGGATGCCTGGCGCAGATGGACAAGCAGGCCGTCCTCGACAAGGCGCCCTGGGTGGACGTCGTCTTCGGCACGCACAACATGGGCTCCCTGCCCGGTCTGCTCGAGCGCGCTCGTCACAACGGCGACGCCGAGCTCGAGATCCTCGAATCCCTCGAGGTCTTCCCCTCGACCCTCCCGACCAAGCGCGACTCTGCCCACAGCGGCTGGGTGTCGATCTCCGTCGGCTGCAACAACACCTGCACGTTCTGCATCGTCCCGAGCCTGCGGGGCAAGGAGAAGGACCGTCGCCCCGGCGACATCCTGAACGAGATCCGTCTCCTCGTCGAGGACGGCGCGATCGAGGTCACCCTGCTCGGACAGAACGTGAACTCCTACGGCGTCGAATTCGGAGACCGGCAGGCTTTCGGGAAGCTGCTGCGTGCGGCAGGCGAGATCGAGGGCCTCGAGCGGATCCGTTTCACCAGTCCGCATCCCGCCGCCTTCACGGATGACGTGATCGACGCGATGGCCGAGACGCCCAGCGTGATGCCGCAGCTGCACATGCCGCTGCAGTCGGGAAGCGACCGCATCCTGAAGGCCATGCGGCGGTCCTACCGGAGCGAGCGCTTCCTCGGGATCCTCGAGCGCGTCCGTGCCCGCATCCCGAACGCCGCCATCACGACCGACATCATCGTCGGCTTCCCCGGCGAGACCGAGGAGGACTTCGAGGACACCATGCGCGTCGTCGAACAGGCGCGCTTCTCCGGAGCGTTCACCTTCCAGTACTCGATCCGTGAGGGCACTCCCGCCGCGACGATGGAGAACCAGGTTCCGAAGGACGTCGTTCAGGCTCGATACAACCGCCTGATCGCCCTGCAGGAGCGCATCTCTCTCGAGGAGAACCAGAAGCAGGTCGGCCGCGAGGTCGAACTCCTCGTCTCGACCGGAGAAGGCAAGAAGGACGCGGAGACCCACCGTCTCACCGGCCGCGCCGAAGACAACCGTCTCGTGCACTTCGAAGTGACCCCCGGTTCGGATCTTCCTCGACCGGGAGACGTGGTCACCGTCGTCATCACGCATGCGGCCCCTTTCCACCTGCTCGCGGACGATCCGACGGGACGACCGCTGCGCATCCGTCGCACCCGCGGTGGCGACGCCTGGGACCGCAGCCAGTCCGAGTCGTGCGCTGTGCCGACGGCGAGCAGCGACGGTGCACCGCGCGCCGTCTCCCTGGGCCTGCCGACGCTGCGCGTGGGCGTGTGACCGCAGGACCGACCCTCTGGGCCGTGGTCGGCGCCACCGGCACCGGCAAGAGCGATCTCGCGATCGGCCTCGCCGAGCGACTGCGCGCCCGGGGGAACCCCGCAGAGATCGTCAATGCGGATGCCATGCAGCTGTATCGCGGCATGGACATCGGCACGGCGAAGGTGCCCCACGAGGAGCGGCGCGGAATCCCGCATCACCTCTTCGACGTCCGCGAGGTCCACGAGGATGCCGCCGTCGCCTGGTACCAGCCGAGAGCGCGAGAGGCTGTGGAGGACATCCAGCGGCGTGGCGGCGACGCGATCCTCGTCGGCGGATCGGGCCTCTACGTCTCGAGTGTGATCTACGACTTCCGGTTCCCGCCGCGAGATGCCGCGCTCCGCGACCGGCTCGAGCGCGAGTTCGAATCGAAGGGCTCCGCACCCCTGCTGGAGCGGTTGCGAGCGCTCGACCCCGACGCCGCTTCCCGTGTCGATCCCCGCAACCCCCGGCGGATCATCCGCGCGCTCGAGGTCCGCGAGCAGGGGAGTGCGACCCACGGTGCCGCGCTTCCCGAGAAGCCGACGCTCTGGCTGCCGCACACGCGCGTGATCGGCCTGCGTGTCGAACGCGAGCAGCTCGTAAAGCGGCTCGACGCCCGCGTGCGGAGAATGTGGGAGGACGGCCTGCTCGATGAGGTCTCCGGGCTTCGTCGGAACGGACTCGAGCGCGGGGTCACCGCCCCGCGGGCGATCGGCTATGCGCAGGCGCTCGCCCAGCTCGACGGAGCTCTCTCGGAAGACGAGGCCATCGCGCAGACGCAGGCGCTCACCCGCCGCTACGCGCGCCGCCAGGTGTCCTGGTTCAAGCGCTATCCCGAGATCGAGTGGTGGGATGCTCCTGCCGACGCGGACGCGGTCCTCCAGAGCTGACGAACCAGTGTCGGCGGCTCGTGGCACGCTGGCGGCATGACGACCCACTTCTACACCGCGTCCAGTCTCGACGGGTTCATCGCCACCGAGGAGCATTCACTGGACTGGCTGCTGAAACAGGACATCGACGAGGACGGCCCGATGGCGTACCCGGGGTTCGAGAAGAACATCGGGGCGCTTGCGATGGGCGCATCGACGTACGAATGGGTGATGCGCCACGAAGAGGGCGTCTGGGGTTACGCGCAGCCGACCTGGGTCTTCACCCACAGGGAGCTGGCGCTGCCCGCCGACGCGGACGTCCGGCTGACCAGGGACGACGTCCGGTCGGTGCATGCCGAGATGGTCGCGGCGGCAGGGGAGCGCGACATCTGGGTCGTGGGCGGCGGCGATCTGGCGGGCCAGTTCGCGGACGCGGGTCTACTCGACGAGGTGTGGGTGCAGTACGCACCGGTGACGCTCGGCGCCGGAGCACCGCTCCTGCCTCGCCGTCTCGATCTCGAGCTCCTGGATGTGGCGCGCAACCGCAGCTTCCTGTGCGGCCGGTACCGCGTCATCCGGGACGGAACCCCTGGCGGGGATCTCTAGACTGGGACCATGGTCGCATTCACCAAGGGGCACGGCACGGGCAACGATTTCATCATCATCGCCGACCCCGACGGACGGCTCGAGCTGACCTCGGAGCAGGTCGCGGTGCTGTGCGATCGACACTTCGGCATCGGCGCTGACGGCGTCCTGCGCGTCGTCCGTTCCTCCGCGATCCCCGAGGGCGCGTCCGCGCTCCAGGAAGAGGCGGACGCCGAGTGGTTCATGGACTACCGCAACGCCGACGGGTCGATCGCGGAGATGTGCGGAAACGGCATCCGCGTTTTCGCGCATTACCTCGTCCGGTCCGGCCTCGCCGTCATCGAGCCCGGCTCGACGCTGCCGATCGGCACGCGGGCCGGCGTGCGCGATGTGACGGCCGGCGCGACCGGCTACCAGGTCGACCTGGGGCGGTGGAAGCTCTCCGGTGACGATCCCCTCGTGCGCGTCGATGGCCTGTCCGTCACGCGTCCGGGGCTCGGTATCGACGTGGGGAACCCGCACGTGGTGGTCGCGCTCGCGTCCGAGAGCGAGCTCGCGGCTCTCGAGCTGCATCGCGCGCCCGGGCTGGAGCCGATGCTCCCCGCCGGGGCGAACATCGAGTTCGTCGTGCCGGAGGAGCCGCTGGTGCGCAACGGCATCGGTCACGTGCGCATGCGCGTGCACGAGCGCGGCGTCGGCGAGACGCTGAGCTGCGGCACCGGAGTGGCCGCGACTGCTCTCGCCGTGCGCTACTGGGCAGGCGCCGATGCCCCCGACAACTGGCAGGTCGAGGTTCCCGGCGGAACTCTCGGCGTGCGGATGTTCCCTGCGGAAGACGGCGAGCACGTCGCGCTCTCCGGCCCTGCGCAGCTCGTCTACCAGGGTGAGGTCGACCTCCTCTGAGCGTCGCGCCCGCCGCTCGGCGTCAGCTCAGGGTGATCGGTTCGGTCGGCGGGTTCCCGTGCTTGCGGACCTTGAGGATCCGGTAGCCCTTGCCCGTCGCGGTGCGGAACACGCTGTAACCGGGGTGGAAGGTCGAGCCGATCCACCGCTGGAGCGAGTCGGCGCCGAGGTTGCGCTGGACGACGAGCCAGGCATCGCTGCGCTCGTCGAGCCGGGGGATCCACCGCTCCAGGAGGCCGTGGAGCTCATTCTTGCCGACCCGGATCGGCGGATTGGAGCGGATCGTGCGGAAGGACACGTGCTCGGGAACATCGTCGGGCAGTGATGCGTTGACATTGGTGAGACCGAGAGCCGCAGCATTGCGTCGGACGAGATCGAGCGCACGCTCGTTCACGTCCACCGCCCACACCGTCGCGTGAGGAGAGGCCAGGGCCATCGCCAGACTGATGGGGCCCCAGCCGCTTCCGAGGTCGAGAAGATCGCCGCCCGGGGGGACCGGGGGCATGTTGGCGAGGAGCACTGCAGTGCCGGCATCCAGACGGTCCGGGCTGAAGACTCCACCGGCGGTGGTGACTTCCAGCTCGCGGCCTGCGAGCGATACGCGGATCTTACGCAGGTTCTCGGGGCTTGCCGGGGCCGCAGTGAAGTAGTGATCGGACCCCATACGGTGAGCGTACCGGACAGCGCGGGCTAAGGTTAAGGCTCGCTATGAATCCCAGAGATCAGGAACGGATGACGGAGACCACGACACCCTCCACGGATGACCAGGCAGTCGAGCGCGTGCTCGCGAACGCAGAGAAGCGCTCCGAGGTGCACGTCTTCGGCGCGGCCCAGGCCTTGCAGGACGAATCGACCGCGGCGCACGCCACCACCGACGGAGCGCAATGGGACCTCGAGGACCGGCACGCGCTGCGCCGGGTCGGAGGTCTCTCGACCGAGCTCGAAGACGTCACCGAGGTCGAGTACCGGCAGCTCCGTCTGGAGAACGTCGTTCTCGTCGGGGTGTACCCGCAGGGCGCTCAGGAGGACGCAGAGAACTCGCTCCGCGAACTCGCCGCGCTGGCAGAGACCGCGGGCGCCGTGGTGCTGGACGGCGTGCTTCAGCGACGCCCGCACCCGGATGCGGCCACCTATCTCGGCCGCGGCAAGGCGCAGGAGCTCAAGGACATCGTCGCCGCCGTCGGCGCCGACACGGTCATCGCCGACACCGAGCTCGCGCCCAGTCAGCGGCGCGCTCTGGAAGACGTCGTCAAGGTCAAGGTCATCGACCGGACGACCGTCATCCTCGACATCTTCAGCCAGCACGCGAAGAGCCGCGAGGGCAAGGCTCAGGTCGAGCTCGCTCAGCTCGAGTACCTGCTCCCGCGTCTGCGTGGATGGGGTGAGTCGATGAGCCGGCAGGCCGGTGGCCAGGTGGGCGCCGGCGGGGCGGGCATGGGCTCGCGTGGTCCCGGTGAGACGAAGATCGAGCTCGACCGGCGACGCATCCGCACCAAGATGGCCCTGCTGCGTCGGCAGATCCGCGACTTCGGTCCGGCTCGGGAGGCGAAGCGCGCCGAGCGCAAGCGCAACACGATCCCTTCGGTGGCGATCGCCGGCTACACGAACGCCGGCAAGTCGAGCCTGCTGAATGCGCTCACCAGCGCCGGAGTGCTCGTCGAGAACGCGCTGTTCGCCACGCTCGACGCGACCGTGCGTCGAGCGGAGACGGAAGACGGTCGTGTGTACACGCTGACCGATACGGTCGGCTTCGTCCGCAACCTGCCGCACCAGCTCGTCGAGGCGTTCCGCTCCACGCTGGAAGAGGTCGGCGAGGCCGACGTCGTGCTGCACGTCGTCGACGGCTCCCACCCCGACCCCGCGGGCCAGCTGCAGACGGTGCGCGATGTCCTCGGCGACGTCGGAGTGCGTGACCTGCCGGAGATCGTCGTCTTCAACAAGGCGGACCTGATCGACGATGACGAGAGACTGGTGCTGCGCGGGCTGCAGCCGAAGGCCCACTTCGTCTCGTCGCGCTCCGGGGAGGGCATCGACGAACTCCGGGCGGCCATCGAAGCGGCGCTGCCGAAGCCCGCCGTCGAGATCCACGCCGTGGTGCCGTACGACCGCGGAGACCTGGTGGCGGCGATCCATGAGAGCGGCATGCTGCTGTCCGTGGAGCACCGGGAGGAAGGCACGGCGGTGCACGCTCGGGTCTCCGAACGCCTCGCGGCGGATCTCGCTCCGTTCACCGGTCGGGACTGACCGGCGTCAGCGCGCGAGGAATCGGGCCTCCACGGTGGCGGAGACGGTGATCTCCTCCGGCTCGTATTCCATCGCGGGGCCGGATTCGGCCGCGAAAGCCACCGCATCGCGGGCCTTCATCAGCGGGGCGCCCGGGGCCGAGGGACCGGGGGAGATCAACCCGACGTCGGCGATCTCGAGAGGCGTGACCTCGTCGAGACCGAGCGCGCTCGCGTACGCCTGCGCCCGGGTCACGGCGACACCCACGGCCCGGGCTGCGACGTCACGCTCGAGATCCGCACGCGTCTCCGGCGTGAGGTGCCAGTCGACCCAGCCGACCTCGACGCCGTCCCAGGGTGAGATGTCGGACACCCAGAGGGACAGCTCGGAGGCTTCCGAGAACGTCGCCGTGAAGTCGATGCTGGCGTAGTAGACCGGGGCGAGGCGCTTGCCTTCGCTGTTCCAAGGGCGCTCGGCGCGGACGGCGAGTCGCTTGCTGGTCCAGTCCACGACGGTCCCCGCGTCTGCGCGTTCCGTGATGCTCCGCCGCACCGGCTCCGCGAGCCGCATGGCCGTGTCGACGACGGCAGCGCGATCCGGTCCCTCGGCGCGGACGCCGACGCGGATGGTGGCGCGCTCGGGCGCGACGCGCGCCTCATGCTCGCCGCGGACGGTGACGGTGACTTCGCTCATGCGGCGACTCTACGCCAGCAGTCTCGGCGGGCGCGGAATGGCGGAGCCGGCGCGAACGTTGTAGTCTGTGATGCTCGGGTGTTCGTCATCCGAGTTGGTAATTCCACAGTGTGACAGCGGCTCCTTCGAGAGAAGGACCACGGGGCTGATCGGTTTCGACAGCGCCTGTGAATCCACGAGAAGCGGGCCGAGGATGCAGAGTTATCTCGTAAACGCTCTCTGCAAAAAAATAGTTGCCGAAACCAAGCGCAACGACTTCGCCCTCGCTGCATAAGCGAGCCCGATAGTCCGTCAGGCCGTATGTGATTCCGGTACGGATCCTGGCGTCATCTAGGAATCTTGCTGCGTGACGGCGTCTGGACGTCACGTGGGACTCTTCCCAGGCTGGGCTCGTCGACTTAGGTGTCTGTGACAAAGGTCGGAGCCGAGTAGAACGTCTTCACAGACTGCGCCCGGAGAAGGCGTGGAGACTCAGCGTTGGACGGGGGTTCGATTCCCCCCAGCTCCACCAGGTCGCTGTCACAAGCATGAAGGCCCGCCTCCCTGATGATCATCAGGGAGGCGGGCCTTTCTGGAATCGGGACAGGCTCCCGCGTCATCCGCTGAGCTGGTCGGTGCAGAGAGTGAGACGCGCGGACGAGATGATGGCGCTGCTGTCGGCGTAGATGTCGGCATCGTTCTTCTGCTCACCTTCGATCAGAGACATGGTGTCTGGCACTTCTCCAGCGCGGAGCCGGTCGCATGCTTCCTGACCTGCTGCCAGGAGTTGTGCATCGGTGACGTCAGGGATGATCGTCTCCACGGGCAGGCTTTCGCCGACGAGGGCGAGGAACGCCGCTTCAGCGTCGGACGCCTCCGGCTCAGCGGTCGGCGATTCCGTCACATGGGGTGGCGCCGGTTCGCTCGCTGCTGGCGCTGTGCTCTCGTTCCCCGCGCTCGGCGTCGTCCCGGTGCACCCGGTGAGTCCGACGAGAAGCAGGGCCGTCACCGCGATGGTGGTGGCTGTCACTTTGGGCATCTCGATCCTCCCGATCGGCGTCTGACCCTCATCAGCGACGGCTGGTGAGGGAGGTGGTCGCAGGTTCTGCTGGTCAGCCGTGCTCGCTGAGCTTCATGTGGAGCAGTGGGTACGGCCGACCCGCTTCATCGGTCTCGCTGCGGCTGACGACCTCGAACCCGCGGTGCGCGTAGAAGCCCGCAGCGGAATCGTTCTGCTCGTTGACATCCACCGCGGTGACACCGTGCTCCGTGATCGCATGGCTCAGGAGAGCGGTGCCGATTCCTCCGCCGCGCTGCGCCGCATCCACGAACAGCATCTCCAGATTGCCGTCGAGAACGCCGGAGAATCCCACCGGGCGACCATCGAGATCAGCGACCGAGAGAGTCACGGCAGGGAAGTAGTCCGACTGCAGGTGGCTCTCGATCTCGGCGCGGTGAGCTTCCGCGAGGAAGCCGTGAGTCGCGTCCACAGCGCTGCGCCAGATCGCAACGAGTGCCGGATACTCCTCCGCGCCAAGGGACGATCGAATGCTCAAGGCGGTCATGAGGGGTCCTTCCTGGCGGACATAGACATCGTCCTCTCAGAGCCTATGCCCGGCTGTCGACGTCGTCGAGCGTGACGGCGTTCCCCCACACCCAGCAGCGGAACGTCCGATCGCCCGCGCGGAACTCGATTCCGGCGGCGAGGGGAGAGGAGCGGACGAGTCTCGCATCCACTCGGATCGCCTCAGGCCCGAAGCGCACCCACGCTCGCACGGACTTCGGTCGCGGATGGATCGTCAACGGCTGTTCGCGCACGTCGAGCTCGCGATCGGTGAGCGACTGCAGCGGGCCGCGCTTCGCAGCCTCGAGAATCGATCGGGCCTGCGACTGCTTGTCGCGGTACGCGGAGAGCGTCGCCCCAGGGGTCCCCATTGCCGGTGTGTTCCTTCCTCCGGCCGAGAGATCGATTCTACGTCGAGGCCTCCGACGTCGACGCCGGTGTCGCAGCAGCAGCCGAGGGTCTTTCCCCGGGTTAGGGCATGATGTAGCGCATGATCAACGCTGGATCCGGCGGAGCGACGAACGGGATCTGCGTCTTCTGCGAGATCGTCGCGGGGCGGGTCCCCAGTGACAAGGTCGCGGAAGACGCAGAGACGCTGGCGTTCATGGACATCGACCCGGGCGCGGACGGGCACCTCCTCGTCATCCCGAAACGGCACAGTGCCGACCTGCTCAGCGTCCCGACGGACGATCTCGTGGCGACGACGGTGCTCGCCCAGCGGATCGCCAAAGCCATGTACTCCGGGCTCGGAGCAGACGGCGTGAACCTCCTCAACTGCTGCGGCACCGCCGGCTGGCAGACGGTCTTCCACTTCCACCTGCACGTGATCCCGCGCTACATCGACAGGCGCAAGGACAGGATGGAGCTGCCCTTCACCCCGGGTGCGCCGTCGGACGCCGAGGCCAGGAAGAGGTACGCAAGAACGCTCGCTTCCACTCTTCAGACGGACGTGTAGTCCATGCCCATCGCCGTCCGCACTCTGCTGCCCCCAGCTCGTCCGCGATACTCTGCGGACTGCGTCCGAGGAGGACCGCGGCTGTCTCGAGCTGGGCGGAGACGCCGAGGACTCGGCACTGCGCGATAGCGTGGGGACGGTGAGCAATCCCTTCGGAGAGGTGCCGGTCCTCCCGGTCGTCGTCCCTCTCGCCCTCGTGGTCTTCATCGTGCTGCTGTGGCGTCTGCATGCCCGGCGTCTCTTCTCCGTGCCGCGGGCGTCGGTCGCCGCCGCGATGGCCGTCTATGCAGCGGGCATCGTCGGGAACACCGTCTTCCCGATCTACCTCGACGCGCCGCAGACGGGCGAACCGTGGATCCCCGCGGTCGCGCTGATCCCGTTCGCCGACTACGAGATCGAAGACGCGGTGACGAACCTGCTGGTCTTCGTGCCCCTCGGTGTGCTCATCGCCTTGTTGATGGCACGGCCCACAGCAGTCAAGGTCATCGCGGTGGCTGCGGGGACGAGCCTGGGCATCGAGCTCGCCCAGCTGGCGGCGCAGGACTTCTTCTCGGGCGGCCACATCGCGGACATCAACGACTTCCTGTCGAACGTGGCAGGAGGGGCGGTGGGCTACGGTCTGTTCGTGCTCCTGTCACGCATCCCGCCTCTCGGACGCTTCCTCGAGCGGTTCCGCTGGCGAACCGGCGGAGGAGCCCCCGCTGAACCGCGGGACACGGCCGGACGGGCCACCCCGGCAGCCGGGTCCGCGGTGTCGGATCGGGACGCAGCGCCCTCGATCTGAGCCGGCCTCGTGGCGGGTCTTCCCCGGTATGGGCGGCCGCACGACCCTAGGGCAGTGGCCGGTGCCACCTATATTGAAGTCTGTGGACACCACCGCAGCGGTCGCGACCGGCCTCACGTCCGCGGAGGTCGCAGACCGCGTCGCGGCCGGAACCACGAACGCCTTCGCACCGGATACGAGCCGAAGTGCCTGGAGCATCGTCCGTGCGAACGTGTTCACGCTGTTCAACGGGATCGTGTTCGCCTGCTTCTTCGTGCTGTTCCTCGTCGGCCGCTGGCAGGACGCGCTCTTCGGGCTGGCGGCGTTCGCCAACGCGATCATCGGCTGCGTCCAGGAGTTCCGGGCGAAACGTGCGCTCGACCGACTGGCGCTGATGAACGTCCCCCGCGCTCTCGTGTTCCGAGAGGGATCCGAGGACGAGGTCGCATCCGCTGACGTCGTGCTCGACGACGTCCTCGTCCTGCGCGCCGGTGAGCAGGTCCCCGCGGACGCGGTGATCCTGACAGCGCACGGCTTGCAGATCGACGAGTCGATGCTCACCGGGGAGTCAGACCCTGTCGAGAAGCTGCCCGGAGATGACGCGCTGTCGGGAGCGATCGTCGTCGCGGGCGAGGGCATGGCGCGGGCCGCGCGCGTCGGCGCCGACTCGTATGCGAATCGCTTCGCCGGAGAGGCGCGTCGATTCTCGCTCGTCAGCAGCGAGCTCCGCTCCTCGGTCGATCGGGTGCTGAAGTGGGTGAGCTGGATCATCGGTCCGGTGGGACTCCTCGTGCTCAACGCCCAGATCATCGTCACCGGCGGCTACAGCACGGTGTTCTCGAGCGGGGCCTGGGTGCAGGCGGTCGTCAACACGATCGCGGCGCTGACCGCGATGATCCCGCTCGGGCTCGTGCTCATGACGAGCATCGCCTTCGCGGTCGGCGCCTCCCGATTGGCCCGGCGGCAGGTGCTCGTGAACGAGCTCCCCGCGGTCGAAGGGCTCGCGCGGGTCGACGTCGTCTGCCTCGACAAGACCGGCACCCTGACGGTGGGGGAGATCGCGTTCGACGCCGCCCACACCCTTCCCGGGGCTGAACCCGCCGCGCAGGACGCGGCTGTGGTCCTCGCCTGGTCCGCGGCCTCGCCCGATGCGAACGCGACCGCGCGATCGATGGCGGTCGAGTACCCGGTCGGGGAGCCGCTCGTCGTGGCAGGGTACGTCCCATTCTCCTCGGCACGGAAGTGGAGCGCGGTGTCGTTCGCCGAGCCCGCCGGGACCTGGGTGATGGGGGCGCCGGAGATGGTCTTCGGCGACAGGGCGACGGATACGGGGGAGGCGCTCGGCCGCACGGTCACGGCCCTCGCGGAGTCCGGTCGCCGCACGCTGGTGCTCGGCCGTTCGGAGCAGCCGTTGACCGCGGAGGACATCGAGGCCGAGCGGCTTCCCGTCGGCGTCTCGCCCGTCCTCGTGCTCACGTTCCGGGAGCAGGTGCGGGCGGACGCCGCGCAGACCTTGGAGTACTTCGCCCGCCAGGATGTCGGCATCCGCATCATCTCCGGCGACAACCCGCGCACGGTCGCGGCGATCGCCCGCGAGGTCGGACTCGACGTCGCCGAGGGCTTCGACGCCCGTTCGCTTCCGGAGGACGACGCCGAACTCGCCGATGTGCTCGACCGGCACGCCGTGTTCGGCCGCGTGACACCCGAGCAGAAGAAGCGCATGGTCACGGCTCTGCAGAGCCACGGACACACCGTCGCCATGACGGGCGACGGGGTGAACGACGCTCTCGCCATCAAGGCGGCGGACATCGGCATCGCGATGAACTCGGGCTCGCCGGCCACGAAAGCCGTCGCGCGGCTGGTCCTTCTCGACGGACAGTTCTCGCATCTGCCGGATGTCGTCGCGGAGGGGCGTCAGGTCATCGCGAACATCGAGCGGGTCTCGATGCTGTTCCTCAACAAGACGGTGTACGCGACGCTTCTCGCGATCATCTTCGGGGTGCTCGTGCTCGAGTTCCCGTTCCTGCCGCGTCAGCTGTCCATCACCGATGGGCTCACGATCGGCATTCCCGCGTTCTTCCTGGCGCTCATGCCGAACGCCGCGCGGTACGTTCCCGGCTTCCTCCGCCGATCGTTGAGCTTCGCCGTGCCCTCGGGCATCGTCGTCGCGCTCGGCCTGACGTGGTACTCCTTCGTCGCGCGGGGTCTCGGAGCACATCAGGACCAGCTGCGCACCGGAGCGACCGTGATCCTGGCCGTGGTCGGCATCTGGGTGCTGGCCGTCCTCGCCCGCCCCCTCAACCGGTTCAAGGTGCTCGTCGTCGGCGCGATGTTCGTCCTGCTCATCGCCGTGTTCTCGATTCCGCTCGCCCGCCGGTTTTTCGTCCTCGTCGACCCCGGTGAGGAGCTGGCGGTCGCGCTCACCGGCATCACGGTCCTCATGGTGGTCGCGATCGAGGTCGTGCGATCAGTGCATCGCCGGTTCGTGCTCCACGACGGTGCGCGGCAGACGAATCCGCGCATCTCGGCGGCATCGACCCCGCGTATCGTCTCGATCGTCACGACGGCCGTCGCGGCGCTCGCCTACGTCTCCGGAGTGCTGGCGACGGGCTTCGGCATCGTGGTCTTCCTCGGCCGGTACGATCCGGACGTCAGCACGTCGGCGTTCTCGCTGTCCGGAGCCGCCATCGCGCTGTTCGGGCTGCTCGTGCTGGCCGTCGCCGCGGGCGTCCGTCGCGGCAGCGGGCTCTCGCGACTCATGATCACGATCTTCCTCGGACTGCTCATCGCCGTGAGCGCGAGCGTGCTGATCTTCGGCGACCGCTGGGACTGGGGAGCGGCCGTCGCGATGGCGGGAGCGGCCGGGGTGATCACCCTGCTGTGGACGCCGCCGGTCACGCGTGGATTCGGACCGATCCGCGAGAGTTCGATGGGTACGGCGCGGACGTGAGGTGCGAAGGGGCTCAGCCGGCCCATTCGATGAGGATCAGTCCCTGACGGGTGTCGGCGAAGCGGACCCAGCCGTCTCCGAAGAGGTAGGTCATGCCGTAGCCCTCCTCATCCGTACCCATCGAGTAGCGGGGGTCTTCGGTGATGTACGTCCCGTCGGGGCCGTCTTCGCGCTTCCAGCCTTCAGCGAGCAGACCCGCTTGCGCCTCGGCTGCCGCTTCTGCGCCCAGCGCGGCCCACCCGTAGAGCTGCCCGTGGTCCGAGGCGACCGAGTAATCCGCCCAGAAGCACAGGAGCCCTTCCGTGAGCTCGACGCCTCCCGCGACGAACTCCTTCGGCTTCGCAGTCCACCCGGCCTCGGTGAGGGCCGCGACGGTGCCCGCCGAGATCATCGACTCGCAGGTGAGCTCCGTGGCGGTGGCACTCGGCTCCGGCGACGCAGCGGTGTCGCCCCCGGATGACGGGGTCGGCGTGATGACGTTCGGCGTCGGCGCGGGCGCAGGTTCCGCGGGTGCCGCGCACGCGGTGAGGGCGGCGAGCAGAAGCAGCGTGCCCGCGGTCGCGGCAGTGATGCGGGGGATCATCGCAGGCCTCGGGGTTGTTCAGTCCTGCAGGAGTGCCAGGAAGTCGTCGTGGAGCACGCCGTTGGTGGCGAGCGTGGATCGCGCGGAGATCGTCTCGGCCCCGTCGATCGCGGTCATCCTTCCGCCGGCCTCGCGCACGATCGCCACGGCGGCGGCGATGTCGTACTCCTTGACGCCGAACTCCGCGACCATGTCGATTCGCCCCTCGGCGAGCAGCATGTAGGCGTAGACGTCGCCGTACGCCCGGTCGCGCCAGACGCGCTCGGCCAGCGCGAGCAGGGAGTCCAGGCGGCCCGCCTCCGACCATTGCGCGATGCTCTGGAAACTGACGCTGGCATCATCGAGGGTCGACACCGAGGAGGTCTGCAGGCGGCGGATCTCGCCTTCGGCGGCGGTCCACGAGCCCGCGCCGGCGGACCCCCACCAGCGTCGTCCGAGAGCGGGCATGCTCACGACTCCGACCTGAGGGACGCCGTCGATCGCAAGGGCGATCATCGTGCCCCACAGCGGGACGCCGCGGAGAAAATTCGCGGTGCCGTCGATCGGGTCGATGATCCACTGCCGGTGGGTGCTGCCCTCTGCGCCGAACTCCTCGCCGAAGATGCCGTCCTCCGGGCGTTCCTGCGCCAGGATCGCGCGGATCGCGCGCTCCGTCGCGAGGTCAGCATCCGTGACATGCGAATTGTCGGCCTTGGTCGAGATCTCGAGGTCGGCGGCGTCGAAACGGGGGAGGGATTCGGCGTCTGCGGCATCGGCGAGGCGGAGCGCGAGTTCGAGATCGCTGGACAGGTCATCGGCGCGGGGGGAGGCGGTCACGCTCTCAGAATAGTCGGCGGATCCGGCGCCCCAGAGGGACCGATGGCCATGTTTCCCCCCGCGTCGACGGAGGGCCACGCCCGGGCCGAGCTCGATTTCGCGTGGGGCCGGTCGGCTGGTAATGTAATTCCTCGGTCGGGGTTATCCCGGGCCACGCACCTCTAGCTCAATCGGCAGAGCAACTGACTCTTAATCAGTGGGTTCAGGGTTCAAGTCCCTGGGGGTGCACGGATCAGCCTCGGAATCTCTCGCCAGATTCCGGGGCTTTTTCGCATCCGCGAACGGGCGCTATTTTTTGTGCAGGAGTGCCGGATGGCGCTCGCACTCGGAAGGCACCCCATGCAGTTTCTCTCGGAACGGATCCTCGACGGCGGTGTCGTCGAGCGGGAGTTCCTTCTCGACGACTTTCCCGGCATCCTCTGGACACCGCCCGCAGCGTCCCCGGCTGCTCCCGTTCCGCTGATCCTGATGGGCCAGCCGGGCGGTATCGGCCTCCGACGGATGCATCCTCGTCTGGCGTCCCGTGCGCAGAGCTCCGCCGCGCAGGGATTCGCCTCCGTCGCCATCGAAGCCCCCGGGGCGGGGGAGCGTCCACCGCTTCCCGGAGCAGAGCAGGTGCGCGCGGACCTCCGCCGCGTTCTCGGTGCCGGCGAGCGACCATCCGACGACCTCATCGACCGGTTGATCCTCCCTCTCGTCGAGCAGGCGGTGCCGGAGTGGCAGCGCACCCTCGACGCGGTTCTCGAGCTTCCGGAGATCGATGATCGCGTCGGATTCTCCGGAGGCGTGATCGCCGTCGCGACGCGCCTCGCCGTCGTCGACTCGCGCATCCGGGCTGCGGGACTCTTCGCCGGCAGCTACGTGCCGCGCGTGACGATGGACGAGGCGCGCCGCCTCACGATCCCGCTGCACGTCCTCCTGCAGTGGGACGACGAAGGCAACGACCGAGGGATGGCGCTGGAGCTGTTCGACGCCTTCGGGTCAGAGGAGAAGACGCTCTACGCCAACATGGGCGGCCACACCGGTGTTCCGCGGTTCGTGGGTGAGGACGCGGCCCGCTTCTTCTCCCGCCACCTCGGCGCGCCCGAAGGGTGACGGGGACCCGGAGTCGCGATCAGGCGACGGCGATCACAGAGCCGTCGGTGAGCTCTCGCAACTGTGCGAAGGTCAGCGGCATCACGGTGTGCGGGTGTCCCGCTGCCGCCCACAGCTCGTCGTGCTCCTGCAGCGCTTCGTCGATGAACGTGCGCAGCGGTGCGGGGTGGCCGACGGGTGCGACGCCGCCGATCGCCTGACCGGTGGCCGACCGCACGACGGGTGCCGGCGCCATCGTCACCTCCTCCGCTCCGATGTTCCGCGTCAGGACAGCGAGCTCGACGCGATGACCGCCGCTGGTCATGACCAGCACCGGCTCGCCGTCCGCGACGAACACCAGGCTGTTCGCGATGGCGGCGACGTCGCATCCGATGGCCGCCGCCGCCTCCGCCGCCGTGCGGGCGGAGTCGGGCAGGACTCGGATCGTGGTCTCGACACCGGCCGCGGTCAGCTGGTCCTGCACGGGGCGGCTGCGTTCGGGAAGGGGCGCATCGATGCTCATCACCCCACGATATCCACCTGGCAGCGGCGCCCGGCCGGTCCTCACTGACCCGCCGGGCGCCGCAGTCCTCAGCTCAGGCGGCGTCGCCCAAGAGGATCGCCTCGGCGTCCTCGGTCACGGCGTCCGTCGGCTCATCGTCGATGTGGGCCAGCACGCGGCGTCCGAGGAAGACGGTGAGCGCGGCGAGCAGCACCGACACGGCGGCGAAGACATACGGAACCGTCGCGTTGAACGCGTGCCACAGCAGAGCGGCGAGCGGGGGAGCCATCGCGCCGCCGAGGAAGCGCACCGCGGAGTACGCGGACGACGCGACGGACCGGGGAAGATCCGTTGCCTCCATCACCGCTTCCGTGAGGACGGTGTTCATCACGCCGAGCAGGAGTCCGCCGATGACGATGCAGACCACCAGCGCGGCCGCGCTGCCGACGACGAGTCCGGCCGCGACGAGGTCGACGGCGAGCAGAGGCAGCACGATCAGGATGATGCGCGTGCGCGGCATCCGACGCATCAGGACGGGTGCGACCCAGACGCTCGTGACGGCGAGGGCGACACCCCAGCCGAAGAAGGTGAAGCCGATGCCGAGTGCACCGAATCCGAGGGGGAACGGCGAGAAGGCCAGGAGCACGAAGAACCCGATGTTGTAGAACAGGGCGGCGACGGCGAGGATCGCGAGGGCCGGACGACGCAGCGCTGTGAACGGTGCGGAGAACGGCACCGGCACCCGCTTCTCGCCGGGGCCGCGCAGCAGGACGAGGACGGCGACGAAGGCGATGGACATGAGGGCGACGACGCCGAAGAACGGTCCGCGCCAGCTCTGCTCGCCGAGGATGCCGCCGAGAAGCGGGCCGATCGCGATGCCGAGGCCGAGCGCGGCCTCGTACAGGATGATCGCCGCGCTGCTGCCGCCGGAGGCGGCTCCGACGATCGTGGCGAGTGCTGTCGAGATGAACAGTGCGTTTCCGAGGCCCCATCCGGCACGGAACCCGATGACGGCGTCGACGCTGCCGCTCAGCGCGCACAGGAGCGAGAAGCAGACGATCAGCGCGAGGCCGATGAGCAGGGTTGCCTTCGCGCCGATGCGGCTCGAGATCCAGCTCGTGACGAGCATCGCCAGGCCGGTCACGAGCAGGTAGCTGGTGAACAGCAGCTCGGTCTCGACGGGCGTCGCCTCGAGGGACTCGGCGATCGCGGGGAGGATCGGGTCGACGAGCCCGATGCCCATGAAGGCGACGACGCACGCGAAGGCGACGGCCCAGACCTGTGCGGGCTGCTTCCACACCGATGGCGTGGTGGGGGCGGATGAGTTCACCGGGATTCTCCTGTCCGGTCGGCGATGGTACGAGCGGCGAGGATCTCCGCCGCCCGGGTGAGGGCAGCCCAGTCGTCGTCGCTCAGGTCGATGAATCGTGGGGCGATCGTGTCGCGGAACTCCGTGCGCCAGGCGCTGAGCGCGTCCGAGCCGTCGGGCGTGATGCCGACGACGATGGCTCGGGAGTCATCGGGGTCGGGGGAGCGGTGAACGAGTCCGTCCCGCTCCAGGCCGCCGATCAGTCGCGTCATGCCCGGCTGTGTGGTCCGCGCGGCTGCGGCGAGTTCTCCGACGCGCCGGGGCCCGTTCTGATCCAGGAGGCTCAGAACGCGCCACTGCGCGGCGGGTGCCTCGTTTCCGGCGTCCTGCGCGGCGATCCTCCCGAGCGCGTAGCCCGAGAGGACGAGTGAGGGGATGACCTCCGAACGATTCATACCAAGAAGTATATACCTGTTGGTATGTATGTGTCTTACCGCCTGGCGTTGGCGATCCGCGCGGAGAGCTGGTGCGCATGCGCCAGGAGGATGCGCCCGAGCTCCGCACGACGCTCCGGCCCGAACCGGAACTCGACCCCCGTCAGGCTCAGCGCCCACTCCGGTCGTCCTGCCCGGTCGAAGACGGCCGCGCCCAGCCCCCAGCTGCCCTCGACGATCAAGCCGGGGTTGACGGCATAGCCGCGTTCCTTCGTCTCGGCGAGGCGCGTGCGAAGGGGCCGGACACCGTGCGCACGGCCCCAGCCGGTCTCGAGCTCGGGATGGCGTTCGAGGTAGGCATCCACATCGTGGTCAGGGAGGAAGGCGAGGATGGCCAGGCCGGCACTGGCGACACCGAGGGGGAACCGCACGCCCTCGCTGAGGACGAAGGAGCGGATCGGGAAGGATCCCTCTTCGCGAAGAAGGCACACGGTCTCGTCCGCCCGGCGAACCGAGAAGAACGCGCTCTCCTCGGTCTTGACGGCGAGCGAGCGGACGATGTCCCTGGCGAGGGCGGTCACGTCGTACCGAGCCGCCGCGACCGATCCCATCAGGAAGAGCTCGGGGCCGGGCATCCACCGAGCGCTCTCCTCGTCGCGGTCGACGAGCCCTTCGGCCTTCAGGGCGCTGAGGAGACGGTGAGCCGTCGAGCGCGAGAGCTGAGCGGCCTCGGCGAGCTCCTGCAGGGGGACGCCCTCCGCCCCTCCTGCGGTGACGAGTCGCAGCAGGCGAGCCGCCCGCGCGATCGCCTGGGCTCCGGCGACGGGAGTGGCCACCTGTTCCATAATGTGGACGCTACCGCTCGATTCGGCCACATCGCAAGATGCTGGTTCCGCCGATCCCGGTCACGGGCGGATGCTGGAGGGAGCACGGAATCGAAGGAGCTGACGTGATCGACAAGCAATGGGAGTCCGCGGCGCACGCCGTCGCGGACATCGAGGACGGATCCTCGCTCGCGGTCGGCGGATTCGGCCTGTCCGGCAACCCGATCGCCCTGATCGAGGCTCTGCTCGCGCAGGGCACCAGGGATCTCCGTGTCGTGAGCAACAACTGCGGCGTGGACGACTGGGGCCTGGGCGTCCTGCTCGCGGCCCAGCGCATCCGCAAGATGACCTCGTCCTACGTGGGGGAGAACAAGGAGTTCGAGCGGCAGTTCCTCAGCGGCGAGCTCGAGCTGGAGCTGACGCCCCAGGGGACTCTGGCGGAGAAGCTCCGCGCCGGCGGGTCGGGCATCGCCGCCTTCTACACCCAGACGGGCGTGGGCACCCAGGTCGCCGAGGGCGGCCTCCCTCGTCGCTACGGTGCCGACGGCAGCATCGCCGTGGCGTCGCCGGTCAAGGACGTCCGTTCCTTCCTCGTCGACGGCGAAGAGCGCGAGTTCGTGCTCGAAGAAGCCATCACCACCGACTTCTCGCTGGTGCACGCCGCGCGCGGTGACCGGCACGGCAACCTCGTGTTCAACAAGGCCGCGCGCAACTTCAACCCGCTCGCCGCGATGGCCGGTCGCATCTGCATCGCGCAGGTCGAGGAACTGGTCGAACCCGGCGAGCTCGACCCGGACGCGGTGCATCTTCCCGGTGTCTTCGTGCATCGCATCATCGAGGTCGGCGTCGACATCCCGAAACGCATCGAACGGCGCACCGTCGCCGCGGAAGGAGCCTGAGATGGCGCTCACGCGCGACCAGGTGGCCGCCCGCGCGGCGGCGGAGCTCGAGGACGGCGCCTACGTCAATCTCGGCATCGGCCTTCCCACGCTGGTACCGAACCACGTGCCGCCGGACATCACGGTGGTGCTGCAGTCCGAGAACGGCATCCTCGGGGTCGGGCCGTATCCCACGGAGGACGCCGTCGACCCGGACCTCATCAATGCGGGCAAGGAGACGGTGACGACCTTGCCGGGAGCCACCTTCTTCGACTCCGCGACCAGCTTCGGGATGATCCGCGGAGGGAAGATCGACGCGGCGATCCTCGGCGCGATGCAGGTCTCCGCGTCCGGCGATCTCGCGAACTGGATGATCCCCGGCAAGATGGTGAAGGGCCCCGGCGGCGCCATGGACCTCGTGCACGGTGCCGGGCGGGTGATCGTGCTCATGGAGCACGTGGCGAAGGACGGATCCGCGAAGATCGTGGATTCGTGCACGCTCCCGCTGACCGGACGCGGAGTCGTCGATCGCATCATCACCGATCTGGCCGTGATCGACGTCACGGAAGCCGGACTCATCCTCGTCGAGACGGCCCCCGGCGTCGCCGTCGAGGACGTCATCGCCGCCACGGAACCGCCGCTCACCGTGGCCCCCGAACTGCTCACCGGAAGGACCAAGGACCATGACTGAGAACGATGTCGTCATCGTCGCCGCTGCCCGCACCCCGCAGGGACGGCTGAAAGGACAGCTCGCCGCCTTCACCGCGCCGCAACTCGGGTCCTTCGCGATCCGCGGTGCGCTCGAGCAGGCCGCCATCGACCCCGAGACGATCGATGCGGTGATCGTGGGGCAGGTGCTCGCCGCGGGCTCAGGGCAGAACGCCGCCCGACAGGCCGCCATCGGAGCAGGTATCGGCTGGGATGTCCCCGCCCACTCCGTGAACAAGGTGTGCCTGTCCGGCCTGACGGCGATCATCGACGCGGCCCGGATGATCCGCACCGGCGACGCCGAGGTCGTGGTCGCGGCGGGCATGGAGTCCATGACCCGCGCACCGCACCTGCTGATGGGCTCTCGCGAGGGGTGGACGTACGGCAGCGTCGAGGTGCTCGACCACATGGCCTACGACGGTCTCACCGACGCCTACGACAGGGAGAGCATGGGGGCATCGACCGAACGTCACAACGCCCGCTACGAGCTCACCCGCGAGGCCCAGGACCGCGTGGCCGCGCTGTCGCACCAGCGCGCCGCCGCGGCGCAGGAGGCCGGGGTGTTCGACGCCGAGATCGTCGCCGTCGAGGTCCCGCAGCGCCGGGGCGAACCCGTGCAAGTGACGAAGGACGAGGGCGTCCGTCCCGAGACGACGGTCGAGACGCTCGCAGGACTGCGCCCCGCCTTCGCCGAGGGCGGCTCCATCACGGCGGGGAACTCCTCCCAGATCTCGGACGGCGCGTCCGCCGTGGTCGTCACGACGCGCGGCATCGCCGAGGCGAAGGGGTGGCCGGTGCTCGTCACGGTCGGTGCGAGCGGGCAGACCGCCGGTCCGGACAACTCGCTGCAGGCGCAGCCGGCGCGGGCTATCGAACGGGCCTGCGAGAAGCAGGGCATCTCGCCGTCGGACCTGGACCTCGTGGAGATCAACGAGGCGTTCGGCGCGGTCGTCGCGCGCTCGGAGGTCGAGCTCGGACTGGACGACGAGATCGTGAACATCCACGGCGGCGGCATCGCGATCGGTCACCCCATCGGGGCGTCCGGCAATCGCCTCGTCGTGCACATCGCACACGAACTGGTCCGCCGCGGGAGTGGGACGGCTGCCGTGGGACTGTGCGGCGGCGGCGGTCAGGGCGAAGCGCTCATCCTCACCCGGTGAGCGCGCGGTTCGCCGCCCCGCTCAGGAGCGCTCGTCCTTGGCGTGGTCCTGCGTGTCGGCCAGGGCCTTCTGCGAGCGGAACTGCAGGCGCTGCGCCTTCTTCGCCTTCTTGACCGACTGGGGCGAGTCGGCGTCGACCAGCACGCCGCGTCGCTCGCGGTTCATGTCGATCACGGCGCCGACGGCCAGGGCCATCGTGATGCCCCAGCTCACCCAGGACAGCACGGCGCGCCAGGTGATGGGCTGCTCGCGGGTGCCGCGCAACAGCGAGATTCCTGCGGAGATCGCAGCGACGAGTCCGGTGCTGAAGAGGTAGCGCATGTCCTTACGCTACCCGCCCGCACCCCAGCTCGCACCGAGCCTTGACAAGCCCTCCTCGATCCTGGCAGGGGAGTAGGTCGTGAACGAGAGGCGGAGGGTGCGCACATCGGGGGTTCCGGAGAAGAAGGAGGCGCCGGGGACGAACGCGACGTCGTGTCGGAGCGCCCGGCCGAGGGCTGCGGAGGCGTCCATGCCCTGCGGGAGCCGCGCCCAGACGAACATTCCGCCCTCCGGCCGATTCCAGGTGCTGTCCTGCGGGAGAGCCGCGGGCAGAGCCGCGAGCATCGCATCGCGGCGCTCCCTGTAAGCCTCCCGGATGCGTGCGAGGGCTGGTTCGCCGCGGCCGGAGAGCAGATAGTGTGCCGCCGCCGCCTGATCGATCGTCGAGGTGTGAAGGTCTGCGGCCTGCTTGGCGATCGTCACGGACGGACGCACGTCCGCGCTCATCCGGATCCAGCCGATGCGCAGACCGGGCGCGATCACCTTGGAGAAGCTGCCCAGGCTGATCACGTGGTCCGGCGCTGACGCCGCCAACGAGGGCAGCGCCGCGCCCGAGTAGCGCAGCTGACGGTACGGCTCGTCCTCGATGATGCGGAATCCGCGGCGCTCGGCGATCTCGGCGATCCGGCGTCGCGCCTCGAGTCCGTGTGTGCGGCCGGTGGGGTTCTGGAAGGTCGGCACCGTGTAGAAGAACTTCGGGGCGTGCGCGGCGGCGAGGCGGTCCAGCTCGTCCAGTTGGAGCTCGTCCTCCGCATACGGCACACCGATGACGCGGGCGCCGGCCAGCGCGAACGTCTGCAACGCAGCGAGGTAGCAGGGCTCCTCGACCAGCACCGTGTCGCCAGGGTCGACGAGCGCCGTCGCGAGCAGCCCGAGGCCCTGCTGGGAACCGGTGGTGATGAGCACGTCGGCGGCGGTCGTCGGGAGTCCGTCGGCGCTGTATCGACCGGCCACCTCCTCGCGCAGGACGCGGTTGCCCTCCGACGTGGAGTACTGCAGCACGGCGGGGGAGGTGAGCACCGCGTCGAACGCGGCACGGATGCCCTCGAGGTCGAACAGCTCCGGTGCAGGAAGACCGCCCGCGAACGAGATCACCTCCGGCCGTTCGGTGAGGGCGAGCAGGTCGCGCACGGGCGATGTCCTGGTCTCGCCGACCCTCCGCGAGCGCAGTGGAAGGGCGGTGCGGGCGGCGCTGACCTGGGGGACGTTCGGCAATGGATCTCTCCTCGAGCTGGGCGCAGAGCCTGACAGGTGTCGCCAGACTAGTCCTCGCGCGCTCACGGCAGTCACCCGAGCACGCCCGGTATCATGGATGCCGTCGCGGCATGTCCGCGGCCGCACAACCGTGTATCTACCGGCCGTCGGCGCTCCGACGGACAGCGGCGGCACCCGACACCGCGTCTCCGACGCGCGAGAGCCATGACACACGTATCGACACATGCCTCGGATGAGCAGCTCCACGAGCCGAGCCTTCTCCGCATCGCAGGCTTCCCGTACTTCCTGATCGCCTTCATCGCACGGCTGCCGTTCGCCATGATGGTCGTCGGCGTCCTGACCGTCGTGGTCGCGGCGCGCGGCTCCCTCTCCCTGGGCGGGCTCACCTCGGCGGCCGTCGGCCTGGGCACGGCCTGTTTCGGCCCCCTCCTCGGCGCGGCGGCCGACCGCTTCGGGCAACGCGCCGTGCTGGTCGTCCTCGCGCTCGCGAACGGGGCGATGCTGCTGCTGTTCACGCTGGTGGTCTACGGCACGGCTCCCGACGGCTTCGTCCTCCTGGCCGCCGTCGGCATCGGCGCCACCGCACCGCAGGTCGCTCCGCTCTCGCGTTCGCGGCTCGTGACGATCATCGGCGAGCGGATGCCGGAGTCCCGCCGAGCCAGGACCGTGTCGGGCACGATGGCGTACGAGTCGGCGGCGGACGAGACGGTCTTCGTGTTCGGCCCGTTCCTGGTCGGGATCTTGGCATCGGCGATCGCTCCCTGGGCCCCGCTGGTGGGAGCAGCCGTCCTCACCGTGCTCTTTGTCGGTGCGTTCGCGTTGCACCCCAGCGGGCGCCATGTCTCCGCGGACCGCGACGCCGCGGGAAGGGCGCCCTCAGCGGTGTCGGACCTGTTCCGTCCGCAGCTGCTCATCGTGGTCCTCGGCATTCTCGGCGTCGGCATCTTCTTCGGCACCATGCTGACCTCGCTCACGTCCTTCATGGCCGACCGCGGCGCTGCAGAGCAGGCCGGACTCCTCTACGGCGTGATGGGGGTGGGCTCCGCCGCGCTCGCCCTGGGCGTCGCCTGGCTGCCCGCGGCGTTCTCGCTCCGCGCGCGCTGGCTCGTCTTCTCCGGGATCCTGCTGGCCGGGACGCTCCTGCTCGGTTTCGTGGACTCCCCGGCGACCATGATGGTGGCCCTTGCGATCATGGGGATCGGCATCGGCCCGACCCTGGTCACGCAGTACAGCTTCGGTGCCGCGCGCAGTCCGCGCGGACGCTCGGCCACCGTCATGACGATGCTCGGATCCGGTGTCGTCGTGGGGCAGTCCCTCGGTGCGGCCGTGGCGGGCGAGATCGCCGAGAGCGTCGGCACGTCGGCGGCTCTGGTGCTGCCGATGGTCGCCGCCGCCATCGCGTTCGCGGCCGGTGTCGCGAACTGGTTCCTGAGTCGAGAGCACCCTCGTCGGGCGTCTGTCAAGGGATGACCCGCACTCCGGCGCCGATCGCGGAACCTGGGTAGGTTGGAATCAACCGTGAGGAGTCATACGTGACCGCTGCAGATTTCGTCGTCGTCGCAAACCGGCTGCCTGTCGACCGGGTGGAGGGGCCCGACGGCGAGGAGATCTGGCGCACTTCACCCGGCGGCCTGGTCGCCGCGCTCGAGCCCATGATGCGCAGTGTGCACGGGGCCTGGGTCGGCTGGCCGGGGCAGGCCGACGTGGAGCTCGAGCCGTTCGACGCCGATGGCATCCACCTCATCCCCGTGCCGCTCAGCGCGGAGGAGGTCGCCGACTACTACGAGGGCTTCGCGAACGACACGATCTGGCCGCTGTACCACGACGTCATCGCCCCTCCGCAGTACCACCGCGAGTGGTGGGAGGCATACGTGATCGTGAACCAGCGGTTCGCCGAAGCCGCTGCCGCGGCCGTCGCCGAGAACGGCACGGTCTGGGTGCACGACTATCAGCTGCAGCTCGTCCCGCAGATGGTCCGTGACCTGCGCCCCGACGTCACGATCGGCTACTTCCACCACATCCCGTTCCCCGCGCACGGCCTCTACGCCCAGCTTCCCTGGCGCGACCAGGTGCTCCGCGGACTCCTGGGTGCCGATGTCATCGGCTTCCAGCGCGCGCAGGATGCCACGTACTTCCTCACGGCTGTGCGCCGTCGACTGCGCTACGAGGTCAAGGGCTCGAACATCGCTGTCCCCGAGGGCGACACCACCCGTACCGCGCTCGCCAGGGCGTTCCCGATCTCCATCGACACCGAGCCCTACCTGGAGCTCGCGGCGCGGGAGGACGTGCAGGCGCGTGCCGCCGAGATCCGCGCCAGCCTCGGCAACCCGAAGCGCATCCTGCTCGGCGTCGACCGCCTCGACTACACCAAGGGCATCGGGCACCGGATCAAGGCGTACGGCGAGCTCCTCGAGGACGGCCGGCTCGACCCCGAGGACGTCACCCTCATCCAGGTCGCGAGCCCGAGCCGGGAGCGCGTCGACGCGTACGCCCACCTGCGCGACGAGATCGAGCTGGCCGTGAGCCGCATCAACGGCGACCACGACACCGTGGGGCACTCGGCCATCCGCTACCTCCACCAGGGCTACCCGCGCGAGGAGATGGTCGCGCTCTATCTCGCGGCCGACGTGATGCTGGTCACGGCGTTGCGCGACGGGATGAACCTCGTCGCCAAGGAGTACATCGCGACCCGCGCCGACAACAGGGGAGTGCTGGTGCTCAGCGAGTTCACGGGCGCAGCGGATGAACTGCGTCAGGCGGTTCGGGTGAACCCGCATGACATCGCCGGCCTGAAGGACGCGATCATGACGGCGATCGAGATGCCGCCGGCGGAGCAGGCCCGGCGCATGCGCTCGCTGCGACGCCGCGTCCTCGACAACGACGTCAACGCCTGGTCGTCGTCGTTCCTGGCGGCGCTGGCCGACGTGCGCCGTCGCTGACGCACGCGTCTCCGCGATACTGGGATCATCCCCTCTCTGATTGGAGCACCTGTGACGCGCGCCTGGATTCCCGGAACACCCGACGCCGAGCTGAGCGCCCTGGCGGCGACGCCCCGGCTCGTCGTGGCCCTCGACTTCGACGGCACGGCTTCCCCGCTGGTCGCCGATCCGATGGCGGCGCGCGCGCTTCCGGAGGTCGCGGCCCAGGTCGCGCGCCTCGCCGCCCTGCCGGACACGGTGGTCGCCTACGTCTCCGGGCGCAGCATGCACGACCTCCGCGTGATCACCGAGCACGACGATGACTCCGCGATCGCTCTGGCCGGGTCTCACGGCGCGCAGTACTGGTTCCCCGGCGCGGGCGCTGCCGATGCCCCGGGCGAGGCCACCGAGGATGGAGCGCGCGAGGAGCTGTGGGCAGCGGCTCAGCCCATCATCGCCCGCTACGAGGGCGCGGAGTTCGAGCCCAAGACCTTCGGGATGGGCGTGCACACGCGTCGTGCCGACCGCGAGACCGAGCAGCAGGTGTTCGCCGAGATCGACGCCCTCGTCGCCGAGCGCTTCCCGCACTGGCGTCGGCGAGCGGGGCACCGCGTGCTCGAGTTCTCCTCGCGTGCCGAGGGCAAGGACGCCGCGATGACGACGCTCCGAGAGCGCTTCGCGGCGACGGGCATCCTGTTCGCGGGCGATGACGTCACGGATGAGGATGCGATGCGCGTGCTCGGCCCCGGAGACCTGGGGGTCCGTGTGGGACCGGGGGAGAGCGCTGCCGCACTGCGTGTGGACTCTCCACAACAGATCGCCGCGCTTCTGGAGACGCTGGCGGACGAACGGGCCGCCGCGCAGGAATAGACTCTCGTCATGTCCTCGCATGATCCCTCCTCCAGCGCGCCCATCGACATCAAGCCCCGCAGCCGCGTCGTCACCGACGGCATCGAGGCCACGACCTCCCGAGGCATGCTGCGTGCCGTCGGCATGGGAGACGCGGACTGGGACAAGCCCCAGATCGGCATCGCCTCCAGCTGGAACGAGATCACGCCCTGCAACCTGAGCCTGGATCGGCTCGCGCAGGGGGCGAAGGAGGGCGTGCACTCGGGGGGCGGCTACCCGCTGCAGTTCGGCACGATCTCCGTCTCGGACGGCATCTCGATGGGCCACGAGGGGATGCACTTCTCGCTGGTCTCGCGTGAGGTCATCGCCGACTCGGTCGAGACCGTGATGATGGCGGAGCGCCTCGACGGCTCGGTGCTGCTCGCCGGCTGCGACAAGTCCATCCCCGGCATGCTCATGGCCAGCGCGCGCCTCGACCTGTCGAGCGTGTTCCTCTACGCCGGATCGATCGCACCCGGCTGGGTCAAGCTCTCCGACGGCACCGAGAAGGACGTCACGATCATCGACTCGTTCGAGGCGGTCGGCGCCTGCCGCGCCGGGCTCATGAGCGAAGAGGACCTCAAGCGCATCGAATGCGCTATCGCCCCGGGCGAGGGGGCGTGCGGCGGCATGTACACCGCCAACACGATGGCCTCGGTCGCGGAGGCGCTCGGCCTGAGCCTTCCCGGCTCAGCTGCTCCGCCCGCGGCCGACCGTCGCCGCGATTACTTCGCCCACCGCTCGGGCGAGGCCGTGGTGAACCTCCTGCGCCAGGGCATCACGACGCGCGACATCCTCACCCCGGAGGCGTTCGAGAACGCGATCGCGCTGGCGATGGCGCTCGGCGGCTCCACGAACGTCGTCCTCCACCTGCTCGCCATCGCGCGCGAGGCCGAGGTCGAGCTGAACCTCCACGACTTCAACCGCATCGGCGACAAGGTCCCGCACGTGGCGGACATGAAGCCCTTCGGCAAGTACGTCATGAACGACGTCGACCGTCACGGCGGCATCCCCGTCATCATGAAGGCCATGCTCGACGAAGGCCTGCTGCACGGCGACGCGCTCACCGTCACCGGCAAGACCCTCGCCGAGAACCTCGCCGAGCTCGACCCGCAGCCCATCGACGGCGAGGTCATCCACACGTTCGACAACCCGATCCACGCCACCGGCGGTCTGACGATCCTGCACGGCTCGCTCGCTCCCGAGGGCGCCGTCGTGAAGACCGCTGGCTTCGATGCCGCGGTGTTCGAGGGACCCGCCCGCGTCTTCGAGCGGGAGCGCGCCGCGATGGACGCCGTGGCCGAGGGCACGATCGAGCCCGGCACCGTCATCGTCATCCGCTACGAAGGACCCAAGGGCGGACCGGGTATGCGCGAGATGCTGGCGATCACCGCGGCCATCAAGGGCGCGGGGCTCGGAAAAGATGTACTACTCTTGACGGACGGACGATTCTCAGGCGGCACAACCGGCCTGTGCATCGGCCACATAGCACCCGAAGCGGTGGACGCAGGTCCTATCGCCTTCGTGCGCGATGGTGATCTGATACGGGTCGATATCGCAGCTCGCTCTCTCGACCTACTCGTCGACGACGCAGAGCTCGCCTCCCGCCGCTCTGGCTGGGAGCCGCTTCCCCCGCGCTACACCCGAGGCGTTCTCGCCAAGTACTCGCGCCTCGTGCGGTCCGCCGCCGAGGGAGCGACCACAGGCTGATCCATCGACAGGCTCAGGATCCCGTCCCCTCGGGCCTCCGCCTTCCTGCACCGTTCATCAGAAGGAAAGTCATGACTGCTGACTCCGTCTCGGCCGTGCCGAGGCCGCCCGCCCGTCAACCCTCTGCCCCGGAGATCACGGGTGCCGAGGCCGTCGTCCGCTCACTGGAACTCCTCGGGGTCACCGACGTCTTCGGTCTTCCCGGCGGCGCGATCCTCCCGGTGTACGACCCGCTCATGGACGCCTCCGAGCTGCGCCACATCCTGGTGCGGCACGAGCAGGGTGCCGGTCACGCGGCAGAGGGCTACGCCTCCGCTTCCGGCAAGGTCGGCGTCTGCATCGCGACGTCCGGCCCCGGCGCGACCAACCTCGTCACGGCGATCGCGGACGCGTACATGGACTCGGTGCCGCTGCTGGCGATCACCGGCCAGGTCTTCTCCACCCTGATGGGGACGGACGCGTTCCAGGAGGCCGACATCGTGGGCATCACGATGCCGATCACCAAGCACTCCTTCCTGGTGAAGGACGCCGCGGACATCCCCGGCGCGATCGCGGCCGCCTACGAGATCGCCGGCACCGGTCGTCCCGGGCCCGTGCTCGTGGACATCACGAAGGACGCGCAGCAGGCGACCGCGCCGTTCGTGTGGCCGCCGAAGATCGACCTGCCCGGATACCGCCCGGTGACGAAGGCCCACGGCAAGCAGATCCAGGCTGCGGCAGCGCTGCTCGCCGAAGCCAAGAAGCCGGTGCTGTACGTCGGCGGCGGGGTGATCCGCGGTCGCGCTGCGGCCGAGCTCCTCGAGCTGGCGGAGTCGACCGGCGCGCCCGTGGTGACGACTCTCATGGCGCGCGGTGCCTTCCCTGACTCGCACCCGCAGCACCTCGGCATGCCGGGCATGCACGGTACGGTTCCCGCCGTGCTCGCGCTGCAGGAGGCCGACCTCCTGGTCTCCCTCGGTGCTCGCTTCGACGATCGGGTGACCGGCAAGGCCGCGCTCTTCGCGCCGAACGCGAAGGTCGTGCACGTCGACATCGACCCGGCCGAGATCTCCAAGATCCGGACGGCGGACGTCCCGATCGTCGGCGACGTGCGCGATGTGCTCATCGACCTCGACGCGGCATTCCGCGGAGCGACCGCCGGGGGAAAGCCCGACATCGACGAGTGGTGGTCGTACCTCGACGGACTGCGCACCGAGTTCCCGCTCGGATACGCCCCGACCACCGACGGCCTGCTGGCCCCGCAGTACGTGATCCAGCGCATCGGCGAGCTCACCGGACCCGAGGGCATCTTCGCCTCGGGTGTCGGGCAGCATCAGATGTGGGCGGCGCAGTTTATCAAGTACGAGCGTCCGAACGCCTGGCTGAACTCGGGCGGCGCCGGCACCATGGGGTACTCGGTGCCCGCAGCCATGGGCGCCAAGGTCGCCGAGCCGGATCGTCCGGTCTGGGCGATCGACGGCGACGGCTGCTTCCAGATGACCAATCAGGAGCTCGCGACCTGCACGATCAACAACATCCCGATCAAGGTCGCGATCATCAACAACTCCTCGCTGGGCATGGTGCGCCAGTGGCAGACGCTGTTCTACGACGGCCGCCACTCGAACACCGACCTGAACACGGGCCACGGCACGATCCGCATCCCTGACTTCGTGAAGCTGGCCGAAGCCTACGGCTGCCTCGCGATCCGCGTGGAGAAGGAGGACGAGGTCGACGCCGCCATCAAGCTCGCACTCGAGACGAACGACCGCCCCGTGGTGATCGACTTCGTCGTGAGCGCCGACTCCATGGTGTGGCCGATGGTGCCGCAGGGCGTGAGCAACAGCTACGTCCAGTACGCCCGCGACCACGCGCCCGCATTCGACGAGGAGGACTGACCATGTCGACCCACGTGCTGAGCCTGCTGGTGGAGAACACCCCCGGCCTCCTCACCCGCGTCGCCGGCCTGTTCGCCCGCCGCGGCTTCAACATCGACTCCCTCGCCGTCGGCGTGACCGAGGTGCCCGGCATCTCGCGCATCACCGTCGTCGTTGACGTCGACGAGCTCCCGCTCGAGCAGGTGACGAAGCAGCTCAACAAGCTGATCAACGTGATCAAGATCGTCGAGCTCGACTTCGCCACGTCGGTGCAGCGCGAGCACATGCTCGTGAAGGTCCGCACCGACAACGCCACCCGCTCGAACGTGATCGAGGTCGTGAACCTCTTCCGCGCTTCCGTCGTGGACTATGCCGCCGACGCCCTGGTCATCGAGGTCACGGGAGACAAAGGCAAGGTCGACGCGATGCTGCGGGCGCTCGAGCCGTTCGGGATCAAGGAGATCGCGCAGTCGGGTCTTCTCGCGATCGGTCGCGGCGGCAAGAGCATCACCGAACGCGTCCTGCGCGGCTGACCCTTCGAAAAGCTCAGGGACCAGGTGTCCCGAACAACCACAACCAAGGAGAAACACATCGTGAGCACCGAGATCTTCTACGACGCCGACGCGGACCTGTCCCTGATCCAGAGCAAGAAGGTCGCGATCGTCGGCTACGGCTCGCAGGGCCACGCCCACGCGCAGAACCTGCGCGACTCGGGTGTCGAGGTCGCGATCGCCCTCAAGGAGGGCTCCAAGTCGGCCGCCAAGGCCGAGGAGGCCGGCTTCCCGGTCAAGACCGTCGCCGAGGCCACCGAGTGGGCCGACGTCATCATGATCCTCGCGCCGGACCAGCACCAGCGCACCATCTACAGCGAGTCCATCGCGCCGAACCTCACGGCAGGCAAGACGCTCGCGTTCGCGCACGGCTTCAACATCCGCTTCGGCTACATCGACGCTCCTGAGGGCGTCGACGTGATCCTGGTCGCCCCCAAGGCTCCCGGTCACACGGTCCGTCGCGAGTTCGTCGCCGGCCGCGGCATCCCGGACATCATCGCCGTCGAGCGCGACGCCTCGGGCAAGGCCTGGGACCTGGCGCTGTCCTACGCGAAGGCGATCGGCGGCACCCGGGCCGGCGTCATCAAGACGACCTTCACCGAGGAGACCGAGACCGATCTGTTCGGCGAGCAGGCCGTGCTCTGCGGTGGCGTCAGCCACCTCGTCCAGGCCGGTTTCGAGACGCTGACCGAGGCGGGCTACCAGCCGCAGATCGCGTACTTCGAGGTGCTGCACGAGCTCAAGCTCATCGTGGACCTGATGTGGGAGGGCGGCATCGCCAAGCAGCGCTGGTCGATCTCCGACACCGCCGAGTTCGGCGACTACGTCTCGGGCCCGCGCGTCATCGACGAGCGTGTCAAGGAGAGCATGAAGGGCGTGCTCGCCGACATCCAGTCCGGCGCCTTCGCCAAGCGCTTCATCGACGACCAGGACAACGGGGCCGAGGAGTTCCTCGCGCTGCGCGCCAAGGAGGAGCAGCACCCGATCGAGGTCACCGGCAAGGAGCTGCGTTCGCTCTTCGCCTGGAAGCAGCAGGACGAGGACTACGTCGACGGCAGCGCCGCGCGCTGATTCGATCCTCGAACGAACGGGCGTCCCTTCGGGGGCGCCCTTTCGGCGTTCTCCGCTCGAACTCCTCCGCAGACATCCGATGTCTATGCCAGGATGGACGCATGCAACAGGAATGGTTTGACCGGGCTCGGTTCGGCATGTTCGTCCACTTCGGGCTCTACAGCGGCGCTGCCCGGCACGAATGGGTGCAGAACTACGAGCGCCTCACCGACGAGGACTACCGGCCGTACTTCGAGCACTTCGACCCCGATCTCTTCGACGCCGCCGCTCTCGCGCGCACGGCGAAGGAGACCGGGATGGGCTACGTCGTGCTCACGACGAAGCACCACGAGGGCTTCTGCCTGTGGGACTCGAAGCTGACCGACTTCACCTCCGTGTCCAACGTCGGGCGCGACCTCGTGCGCGAGTACGTGGACGCTCTCCGCGCGGAAGGGCTCAAGGTCGGGCTCTACCACTCGGTGATCGACTGGCATCACCCGGACTTCACGATCGACTGGAACCACCCACGTCGCGACGACGAGAACGCGCAGGCGCTCAACGAGGGCCGCGACATGTCGCGCTACCGCGCCTACCTGCACGGCCAGGTGCGGGAGCTGCTCACCCAGTACGGCGAGATCGACTACCTGTTCTTCGACTTCACCTATCCGGAGGAGAAGGACGGCTGGGCGGGCAAGGGACCCGAGGACTGGGATGCGACGGCGCTCCTCGCGCTGTGCCGCGAACTGCAGCCCGCCATGCTGGTGAACGATCGGCTGGGGATCCCCGCCGACTTCGTCACGCCGGAGCAGTATCAGCCGACGTCGCCCCTCACCAGGGACGGTGCTCCGCTGACGTGGGAGGCCTGCCAGACGCTGAACGGCTCCTGGGGCTACGACCGCGACAACACGGACCAGAAGTCGTCCACGCTCCTCGTCCAGATGCTCGTCGATTCGGTCTCCATGGACGGCAACATGCTGCTGAACATCGGGCCGGACGGGCGCGGTGCGATCGCGCCCCGCGATGCGGGCACGCTCGCGGAGATCGGCGAGTGGATGCGCCTGCACCGCGACGCCGTGGTCGGGGCGGGGCATGCGCCGTTCACCCCTCCGCGCGAAGGCGTGTACACGCGGCGCGGCGACCGCCTCTACTTGAGCCTGTTCAGCTGGCCGATGGGGTTCGTGCACCTTCCGGGACTCGCCGGCAGGGTGTCGTACGCCCGGCTGCTGAACGACGGATCGTGGCTGCGCACGAGCGTGTCCGATCCGGATCGCGAAGCCGATCTGATGACGCCGGCGGGGGAGGCGGAGGGCACCTTGACCGTGCACCTGCCGGTGCGGCGCCCGGACGTGCTCGTCCCCGTGATCGAGCTGACGCTCACCAGGGAGTGACGCCGGCGGTGGCGGCGGCTCAGGCCGTCGCCACCGGGATCTCCATGCCCTCCAGGGCGAGTCGAGCCGCCCCGAAGAGGATCGCGTCGGCTCCCGTGGCCGCCGATTCGATGCGCAGCCGCTGGGTCGCGAGCGGGTGGCACGCCTCGTAGACGCGGCTGCGGACGGCCGCGATGAACGGCTCCGACGCGCTCATGCTGCCGGTGAGGAACACGGCGTGCGGGTTGAAGAAGTTCACGACGCCGGACAGCGCCTGTCCGAGGTGGGTCCCGGCGGTCCGGACGAGGGTGGTCGCGAGGGGATCCGCGTCGCGCGCGAGGGCGAGCACGTCGGTGGTCGCCCGCACGCTCTCGTTGCCGCGCTCGCGCATCTGCCGGACGAGGCTCGCCCCGCTCGCGACCGTCTCGAGACACCCCGTGTTGCCGCAGGAGCAGGGGATGTCGCCGCTGCCGTCGATGCGGGTGTGGGTGATGTCTCCGGCTGCGGACGTCGCGCCGCGGTGGACGTGTCCGTCGACGATGATGCCGCTGCCGATCGCCGTCCCCGCCTTGACGGTGATGCTGTGGCCGGTGTGTCCGAAGCGTTCGCGGTGCTCGCCGAGCGCGGCGAGATTGGCGTCGTTGTCGACCGCGACGGGGACGCCGTAGCGCGCGGAGAGGTGCTCGCCGACGCGGAATCCGGGCCATCCGGGCATCCGTGAGGGCTGGTCGACGGACCCGGTGGCGATGTCGACGGGGCCGGGGAGGCTGATGCCGATCGCATGGACCCTGCCCCCGGTGCCGAGGCGGTCGAAGACGACGGCGAGACGGTCGAGGGTCGCCTCAGGGCCCTCGGTCACGTCGACGGAGATCGACTCGCTGCCCAGCAGCGTGCCGCTGAGGGAGTGTCGGCCGATGCGGGCATGGCCGCCGCCGAGGTCGGCCGTGAGGACGAAGCCGTCCGCGGCTATCCGCAGTACCCGCGGCCGCCGACCGCCTCGGGATGTGCCGTCTCCTGCTTCTCGGAGGACGCCGGCGTCGAGCAGGGACTGCACCCGGAGCCCGACCGTCGATGCCGCAACGCCGAGCCGGGAGGCGAGCTCCGAACGGGACTGCGCCTCGCCGCGCGCGACGAGGTCGAGGATCCGCCGCGTATGGGGATCGTCGACGGTGGTGTCAGCGGTGTTCGTCATGGGAGCACTTTCCTGTCGGAGCATCGTCAGCGTAGCGGGGGATGGTCATGTTTCCCGGGAGTTACGAATTATCAAGGTCCGATAAACATCGGATGTTCAGCTTGCGGCCCGTTGCGAACTATGAAACGGTAACTTCATACGAAATCCTACTAGGTTGCTTCGGCTCTCGAAATAACCAGTTCCCTTCCAGGAGGCATTCAATGAAGAAGTTGCGTGTAGGGGCTGTGGTCGCCGTCACCGGCGTCGCAGTCGCGATGACCGGCTGCGCGAGCAGCAACAGCGGCGGGTCCGCCGACGGCGACACCATCGTCGTCGACATGTGGGCCGGCAGCGAGTCGGACGTGGACGCCCTCGAGGCCCAGGTCGCGTTCGCGCAGGAGCAGAACCCCGACATCACCATCAAGCTCCAGACGTCGCCGTGGAGCGACTTCTTCACGAAGCTGACCACGAACATGGCCAGCGGCAACATGGCCTGCGTCACCGGGATGAGCGGCGCCCAGCTGGGCGGGTACACGGGCGGTTTCCGCGAGCTCAGCGAGGACGACCTCAAGACGGCCGGCATCGACTGGGATGAGTTCAACCCGAGTGCCGACGGCATCCTGAGCTTCGAGGGCAAGGTCTACGGCGTCCCGTTCGACGTCGCGACGATGCTCGTGTACTACAACCAGGACCTGCTGACTGCGGCCGGTGCGGCGACCCCGGAGATCGGCTGGACGTTCGACGACTTCGACGCCATCGCCGCCGACGCCACGAAGGACGGCAAGTACGGCTTCGGCATGGGCATGGGCGGGTACCAGTGGATGTCGATGCCGATCGCGTACTCCGCGACCCAGCCGGCCTCCGAGGACGGAACGCTGCACATCGACGACGAGGACTTCGTCGACGCGGCCTCCTGGTACGCCGGACTGGTCACTGAGAAGAAGGTCGCCGCTCCCGTGGCTTCGGCCTCCGACACTGGCTGGGGCGAGAACCAGTACACCGGCGCCAACGCGGCGATGGCCGTCGACGGCACCTGGAACGCGGTCAGCTACCTGAACAACGAGTCCGGATTCGCCGCCGGCATGGTGCCGCTGCCCGCCGGCGTGGACGGCAACCCCGGTCCGATCCTCGGCTCCGGCTATGGCATCTCCGCCAACTGCAAGAACCCGGAGGCCGCGCTCAAGGTCATGGGATCGCTGCTCGGTGAGGACGCGCAGGACTACATCGCCTCGTCCGGACGGTCGTACCCGGCGCGCATCTCGTCGCAGCCGCTGTACTTCGAGTCCATCGACGAGCAGTACCGCGACCAGGTGCAGTCCGTCTTCGAGGCAGCGTTCGGCGACACCGTCCCGCTCTACATGACGAAGAACTGGCAGAAGCTCGACAGCTACATCCAGCCCAACCTCGTCAGCGTCTACAACGGGCAGATGACGATGGAAGAGCTGCTGTCGAACGCGCAGGCGCAGTTCGGCGAGTGACCCGGCTCCGGCCACCGCAGCAGCAGTGCAGTAACAGAGAAAGAAACTGAGATGACGATCACGACGAGACGTCGACGATCGCTCGCCAAGGTGGAGGCCGGTCAGGCGCTGGGATTCGCAAGCCCAGCCCTGATCGGGCTCGCCCTGTTCACGATCGTGCCCGTCGGGCTGTCCATCGTGATGAGCGTCTTCGACTGGCCGACCTTCGGCGAGCGGACCTTCAACGGCGTGGACAACTACGTCAAGCTGTTCACCAGCAGCCCCGACTTCTGGCCGGCGCTGCGCAACTCGGCGGTGTACACCCTGCTGTACGTGCCGCTGAGCGTCGCTCTCTCGCTCGTGCTCGCCCTCGGCCTCAACTCGCGGATCCGCGGCCGCGGCGCGCTGCGGGTGCTGTTCTTCATCCCTGTCGTGACGCCGATGGTCGCCAACGTGCTGGTCTGGAAGATGATGCTGCAGCCGCAGGGACTCTTCAACGGCCTGTCCGTGAGCTGGTTCGGCATCGAGCTGCCCAACTTCCTCGCCGATCCGTCCTGGGCGATGATCATGGTCGTCGTGATGAGCGTCTGGCAGGGACTCGGCTACAACATGCTGATCTTCTCCGCCGCTCTCGAGCAGCTGCCCGAGAGCGTGCTGGAGGCCGCGAGCATCGACGGCGCCCAAGGGCTCCGGCGGGTGTGGAGCATCATCATCCCGATGATCTCGCCGTCGATCTTCTTCGCAACGATCATGACCATGATCACCTCCCTGCAGGTGTTCGTCCAGCCGCAGATGCTCACCGGCGGCGGCCCCGGCAACGCCACGAAGCCACTCGTCATGTACATCTGGGAGCAGGGCTTCACCTTCGGAGACCTCGGCCTGGCTGCCGCGGCCGCGTGGATCCTCTTCGCGATCATCATCGCCATCACCGGTCTCCAGTTCGCCGCGCAGAAGAAGTGGGTGCACTATGAGCACTGAGACCCTCATCCGCCCCACGGGTCGTCGGACCCGGACCGATCGCGAGCGCGCACGCGGAGCCGCGACCACGCCCGCCGCCCGCGCCCGTCTGATCCTGGCGCACGTCGCGATCTACGTCGCGGCCCTCATCTTCATCTCGCCCCTGGTCTACGCGTTCTTCTCGGCTCTCAAGCCCAACTCCGAGATGTTCTCGATGCCTCCGACTCTGGTCGGCTCGGAGCTGCGGTGGAGCAACTTCGTCGACGTGTTCGCCTACGGCCCGTTCGTGACCTACATCGCGAACTCGTTCATCGTCGCCATCCTCGGCACCCTCGTCGTGCTGATCGTCTCCACGACCGCGGGATACGCGTTCGGACGCCTGCGCTGGAAGGGGAGGGACGCCGTCTTCGTGCTGTTCCTCGCGACCCTCATGGTGCCGGCGGAGGTGCTCGTCATCCCGATGTTCCAGGTCATGCAGTGGTTCAACTGGGTCGACACGTACCAGGCGCTGGTGCTCCCGTTCGCCTTCGGGGCCTTCGGGACGTTCCTGATGCGGCAGTTCTTCCGCGGTATCCCGTACGAGCTGGAGGAAGCCGCCCGCGTGGACGGCGCGGGCCCGGTGCGGTCGTTCCTGCAGATCATCCTGCCGTTGTCGAAGTCGGCGGTCGCGGTGCTCGCGGTCTTCACGTTCCTGTCCTTCTGGAACAGCTACCTGTGGCCGCTCATCGTGACGGTCGACTACAACGCCCACGGCACGCTGCCCGTGGGTCTGGCGAGCTTCGCCGGGCTCACCGGCACACGCTGGGATCTGCAGATGGCCGCCGCGATCATCTCGATGGTGCCGACGACGATTCTCGTGATCGTGCTGCAGAAGCACCTCGTCAAGGGCATCGCGATGGCCGGACTGGGCGGGCGCTGAACATGATCGGTCAGGAGCAGGGGATCACCATGCCCGGCGACAGCACCAGCGGCGCCGCTCTGGTGGGCATCGACATCGGAGGCACGAAGATCGCCGCCCTCCTCGTCAGCGGCGACGGAACGGTCCTCGCGAGGGGAAGCGTGCCCGCGCCGGCGGCCGCCGGGGGAGGAGCGATGGCGGATGCCGCCGCCCATCTCGCCCGAAGGCTCGCGGCGGAGGCCGGTGCGGACATCGCGGCGGCAGGGGTCGGCGCGGCCGGCGTCATCGACCACGACACCGGCACGATCCGGGCCGCCTCCGCGACGTTCGTAGGCTGGGCAGGGTTCCCGCTCGCGGACGAGCTGGAGGTTCGACTCGGCGTGCCGGTGCGGGTCGAGAACGACGTGAACGCCTTCCTGCTCGGCGAGGCGGCCGCCGAGGGTCGCGTCGAAGTCGATGTGCTCGGCGTCATGCTCGGCACCGGCGTCGGCGGCGCCCTCCTCATCGACGGCGAGCTCCACCACGGACCGCACGGCGCCGCGGGGGAGATCGGCCACACCCCCGGCTACAGCGACCTGGTGTGCACGTGCGGCCAGACCGGGCACCTGGAGACGCTGGCATCCGGCACGTCGATCTCGCTGCGCTATCAGGAGCGGACGGGCGGTGCTCTGCTCGACGCCCGCGCGGTCGCGGATCGCGCTCGCGACGGTGACGCCGATGCGGTCGCCGTGTTCGACGCGGCCGGTCGGGCCGTCGCGCTCGCCTGCGCGAGCGCGGCGACGATCCTGGACCTGCCCTGCGCGATCGTCGGGGGAGGCGTCGCCGCCGCCTGGGACCTCCTGGAGCCCGCGATCGCCCTCACCCTGCGGACCGACTCCCCGGTGTCCGGCATCCCGCTGCGCATCATCCCCGCGGTCCTCGGCTCCGACGCGGTCGCGCTCGGCGCGATCGAGACCGCTCGCCGTGCGCTCGTGCCGGCGGGCGCACACTGAGTCCGAACCTCTTCCGACGAATCCGGCACCGACAAGGAGCGCACCCCGTGACCGCACGTCCCGAAGCCCACGAGATCTGGATGGGCGCCCTTCCGCCCGTCGCCGACGGGGGACTCCCGAAGCCCCGGATCGGCATCGCCGGGATCTCCATCGAGTCGAGCACGTTCTCCCCGCACATCTCCGGCGACGAGGCGTTCACCGTGCGCACGGGAGAGACGCTGCGGAGCTACTACCCGTTCCTGGACCGCGGGCGAGAACTGGCTGCGGCGGCCGAATGGGTGCCGCTGACGCACGGTCGTTCGCTGCCCGGCGGCGCCGTGGCTCCGGAGACGTATCGGCGGATGAAGGATGCGATCGTCGCCGGTATCCGCGAGCAGGGCCCCTTCGACGGGTTCTTCTTCGACATCCACGGTGCGATGAGCGTGGTCGGCATGGACGACGCCGAAGGCGATCTCGCGCTCGCGGTACGCGCGGCGCTCGGTCCCGACACGCTCGTGTCGACCTCGATGGACCTGCACGGCAACGTCTCGGAGGTGCTGCGCGATGCCGTCGACCTGCTCACGTGCTACCGGATGGCGCCGCATGAGGACTGGTTGAACACGAAGGAGCGGGCGGTGTGGAACCTGCTCGCCCGCCTGCGGGGGCCGCACGGCAGCGACCCCCTGCGCCGCCGGCCGTACACGGCGTGGGTGCCGGTTCCGGTGCTACTGCCGGGCGAGAAGACCAGCACCCGGCTGGAGCCCGCGCGCAGCATCTACGCGCAGCTTCCCGAGATCGAGGCGCTCCCCGGTGTCGTCGACGCCTCGGTCTGGATCGGCTATGCATGGGCGGACGAGCCGCGGTGCCAGGCGTACGTGGTCGTGACCGGTGACGACGAGGAGCTGATCGCCCGCGAAGCGGAGCGTGTCGCCGGCATGTTCTGGGACGCCCGCGAGGACTTCGTCTTCGTGGCCGAGACCGGCTCACTCGATGAAGCGCTGGAAAGAGCCCTCGCCCCCGGCGCTCCCCATCCGTATCTGATCTCCGACTCGGGAGACAACCCGACCGCGGGCGGCGCCGGTGATGTGACGTGGACGCTCGCGCATCTGCTCGCACGGTCGGAGCTCACCGACGGCAGTCGGACGACCCTCGTGGCCTCGGTGTTCGACAGGGAAGCCGTCGCGCACGCTGTGGCGGCGGGTGTCGGATCCCCGGTGACGCTCGATGCGGGTGCCCGGGTGGATGCGGGGCCGAGCGGCCCCGTGCGCATCACGGGCACCGTCTTCTCGATCACGGACGGAGACGCCGACGCCGGCACCCAGGTCGTGATCGCGGTGGGCGGACTGCACGCCATCATCACCGAGCGCCGCAAGCCGTTCCACCACCTCTCGGACTTCCGGATGCTGGGCCTCGAGCCCACCACCGCCGACATCGTCGTGGTGAAGATCGGCTACCTCGAGCCCGAGCTGTACGAACTCGCCGAGGGCTGGACCCTCGCCCTGACACCCGGCGGCGTCGATCAGGACCTGCTGCGGCTCGGGCATCACCGCCTCCAGCCCGGCGTCTATCCCTTCGACCCGGACGGGCGCCCCGACCTGACAGCGGTGGTCGTCCGCCGCGGAGCCGCCGAGGAGCAGAACGCATGATGAACTTCGAGAAGCGCACCGGCCCCGATCTCGGGGCGAACGCCCCCGTGTATCCGACGCAGGGCGTGCCCGAGTGGTACCGCGACGCGAAGCTCGGCTTCTTCGTGCACTGGGGCCTGTACTCGGTGCCGGCGTGGGCGGTGCAGCACGGGGAAGGGGTGAACATCCCCACCGAAGACGCCTACGCCTGGCACCAGTATGCGGAATGGTACGGCAACACCGTGCGCATCGCCGGCAGCCCGACGTGGGAGCGGCACCAGCGACAGTACGGCCCGGGGACCTCGTACGAGGACCTGGCGGATCTGTGGGATGCCTCCGCCTTCGACGCGGATGCGTTCGTGGGTGAGCTCATCGGAGCGGGGGCGAAGTACATCGTGCCGACGACGAAGCACCACGAGGGCTTCTGCCTGTGGGACACCGCCACGACCGGCTTCAACACGGCCGCACGGGGTCCGCGCCGCGACCTGATCGCCGAGTTCCACGACGCGACGCGTCGAGCGGGCGCCAAGTTCGGCGTCTACTACTCCGGGGCGCTCGACTGGCACGTGAGCGACTTCCCGCCCATCGAGTCCGACACGGACCTCTTCCGGTACCGCCGCAACGATGAGCACTTCGCGCGCTACTCGGCCGCGCAGTTGGACGAGCTCGTGGCGCGCTTCTCCCCGGACGTGCTCTGGAACGACATCGAGTGGCCCGACGGCGGCAAGGGGCGGGACGAGTACGCGGTCGCCGCGCTCCTGGAGCGGTACTTCGACGCCGTACCCGACGGCGTCGTCAACGACCGCTGGGGCGTTCCGTACCACGGCTTCCTCACCCGCGAGTACACGGACATCCCGGAGATCATCCCGGAGCCGTGGGAGTCGACGCGCGGCCTCGGCTACTCCTTCGGCTTCAACCAGGCCGAGGACGAACGGCATTCGCTCTCGGGGGCGGCCCTGATCCGCCTGCTCGTCGACGTCGTGGCGAAGAACGGCAACCTGCTGATCAACGTCGGACCGGCCGCAGACGGCTCCATCCCGGAACTGCAGCGTCGCGCGATGCGAGAGCTCGGCGCGTGGCTGCAGACCAACGGCGCGGCGATCTACGGCACCCGCCCGTGGATCCGGATGGGGGAGCGCACCGGTGCCCCGCGGCGCTACACGACCACCGGAGAAACCGTGCACGTGCACGCTCTCGACCCGGGAGTCGGCACGCTCGACCTCCCGGACGAACTCCTGCAGTCCGACCTGCGGTGGGCGGACGGCAGCGTGGTGGAGAGGGCCGACGGCGATCGTGCGGTCGTGGTGATCCCCGAGCGGCTGCGCGGCGAGGCTGTCGCGGTCCTGTCCGCAGGCTGAGACGGATCGGATCGCGACGAGGCATGGGCTCTCCCTGGATCATCCGGGAGAGCCCACGCCGTCTCGCGAGGATCAGGGGCGCGTGAGCTCGGCGAGCAGTTCGATCACGTGGCGGTACGGTCGGCCGGTCGCGCGCGTCATGCCGATCTCGCAGGTGCGGTTCGCCGACACGAAGGCATCGAAACCGCCGCGTTCGACGTCGGCCGCGGCGATCTCCGCGGATTCCTGCGCGGTGGCGCTGGCGGTCAGTTCCGGGTGCAGCATGCCGCGGTCGCCCGCGAAGGCGCAGCAGCCCCATCCGTCGGGCACGAACACGTCGTCGGCGACGGCCGCGGCGATCGTGGTCAGCGCTCCCGTCGCTCCGAGCGCGGTGGTCGAGCACGTCGGATGCACGGCGACAGTGGGCAGCTTCGCGGGAACGCTCAGCCTCGGCAGCACTTCGCGCGCCACGAAGGTGGTCGCATCCTCGATGCGCAGCCCGGTGTATTGCGGATTCTTCGCCACGGCCTGCGCGAGCATCACGTCCAGACCCTCGGTGCAGGAGGCCGCGTCGCACACCACGGGAAGCTCGCCGTGCCTGCTGGCCTCCCAGAGCGAGTCCAGCACGCGGTCGGCCATGAGCGCATAGCCGTCGAGATGTCCCTTCGACTTCCAGGGCGTGCCGCAGCAGAGGCCGCCGTTCTCCTCCGGGATGACGACAGGGATCCCGGCGCGGTCGAGCAGCTCGCGCAGGGCATCCCGCGATCCCTGGCCCTCGCCCTCGGCCCCGAACATCGTGCCGATGCAGGCGCCGAAGAACACGGCCTGCGCGTCGGACGGCGCCTCCGGGCGCGGCGGCTTCGACCCGCCGCCGGGGAGCCCGCGGTCGTAGAGCGGCACGGTGTCGGTGCCCAGAACCGCGCGGCCGAGGTGCGTGACCCCGCGGACCAGGGGTGCAGGGAGAGCGTCCGCGACGGTGAGCGCGACACCGCCGGCGCGGGTGACAGTACCCCAGTGCTTGGCGGCGGTGCCCCACACGGCACCCTCGACCGCGTTGGACTGCTCGGCCCGGAGACGGCGGACGAGGTCGCCCGTGTTGATGTCGACAGGGCAGGCGACGCCGCACATGCCGTCCACCGCGCAGGTCTGGACGCCGTCGTAGTCGTAGTCCTTCTGCAGGTCGCGCAGCAGATCGGTGTCGCCCTGCTCCTCGGCCCACGCCATATCGCGCCGGATCACGATGCGCTGTCGAGGCGTGAGCGTGATGCTCTTGCTCGGACAGGTCGGCTCGCAGTAGCCGCACTCGACGCAGCGGTCGACCTCGTGCTCGACCGTCGGCACGCGCTTGAGGTCCTTGAGGTACGACTCGGGGTCGTCGGAGAGCACGACGCCGGGATTGAGGATGCCGTCGGGGTCGAGCAGCGCCTTGATCTCCCACATCATGTCGGTGAGGGCGTCTCCGTATTGGCGACGGACGAACGGCGCCATGATGCGGCCGGTGCCGTGCTCCGCCTTCAGCGACCCCTGCTGCGACAGCACGAGTTCCACGAGGTCGTCGGTGAAGCGCCGGTAGCGGGCGACGCTGTCGGCGTCGTCGAAGCGCTCGTTCAGAAGGAAGTGCACGTTGCCGTCCTTCGCATGCCCGAAGATGACGGAACCCTCGTAGCCGTGCGCGGCGAACAGCTCGATGAGCCGTTCGCAGGTGTGCAGCAGCCGGGGAACGGGGACCACGATGTCCTCGAGCAGAGCGGTCGTGCCGGATGGACGCGCGCCGGCGACAGCGGTGTAGAGCCCCTTGCGGACGTGCCAGAGAGCGGCACGTTCCGCCGCATCGATGGTGAGACGCGGAGGCACCGCCAACGGCAGCGCCTCGAAGTGCGCCTGAGCGGACGCGCTCGCGTCCGCGAGGGCCTCGGCGCTCTCGGCGTGGACCTCGACGAGGAGCGCGGCGTGCCCGGCGACGACGATCTCGGCGATCGCCGCCGGCACGTCGCTGAGGCCCTGTGCCACGCGCAGCGACGCCGCGTCCAGGAGTTCGATCGTGGCCAGACCGAGTCGTGTCAGGTCGGGGAGAGCCGTCATCGCGTCGGACAGCGTCTCGAAGACCAGGAGGCCGGTGGCGATGGCGGGTCGTACCGCGATCGTCCGGAAGCGGGCCTCCGCGACGAAGGCGAGCGTCCCCTCGGAGCCGATGATCAGGTGCTCGAGGATGCGCACGGGGTCCTCGAAGTCGAGCAGCGCGTTCAACCCGTAGCCCATGGTGTTCTTCATCGAGAACTGCTGGCGGAGGAAGGCCACGTGCTCCGGAGAGGAGAGCAGACGGGCGCGCAGGGCGAGCAGGCCATCGGCGATCGCGGGCTCCGCCGCGCGCAGCACCTCGTCGGCGTCGGGGCGCCCGGTGTCGAGGATCGTGCCGCTGGGGAGGACGATCGTCATCGACTCGATGGTCTGATACGAGTTCTCCGTGATGCCGCACGCCATGCCGCTGGAGTTGTTCGCGACGACGCCGCCGATCGTGCACGCGATCTCGCTCGCGGGATCCGGGCCGAGCTTGCGGCGGTGACGGGCGAGACGGGTGTTGACCTGGCGCACGGTGGCCCCGGGACCGACCCGAACCGTCGCCCCGTCGTCCTCGACGCGGATGTCACGGAAGCCGCTGCGCGTGTCGACCAGGATGTCGCCGCTGACGCTCTGACCGGAGAGGCTGGTGCCCCCGGACCGGAAGGTGAGCGTGCGCCCGGCGGCACGGACGGCGCCGAAAGCACGCGCCACACCCTCGACGTCGGCGGGGGAGAGGACGGCATCGGGGATCAGCAGATAGTGAGAGGCATCGTGCGCGCGGGAGAAGCGGTCGATGGAGCGCGAGTGAACCCGGGTCGTCGAGCCCAGCAGGGCGGGGTCCAGCGGTTCGGCGAGTGTGGTCGGCACGGTGCTCCTCTGCTCCGTCGAAAGATTGTCAGACAAGTGTACCGAGCCGCGGTCCTTCATTAGGCTGGGGCGATGAGCACGACCGAGACCCCGCCCGCGCCCCTCGGGATCGTCGGCGTCGTGGACGCGGTGACCGCCCAGCTGCGGGAGCGCATCCTGAGCGGTGCCATCCGCTCCGGCGCGCCCCTCACCGAAGCGGCCGTCTCGCAGACGTACGGGGTGGCCAGACCGAGCGCGAAGGCGGCGATCGAGCAGCTCGTCGCCAGCGGGCTGCTGGTGCGCACCGCGCATCGCAGTGCTCGCGTGGTCGGCATCGACCCCGAGACGGTGCGCGACGTCTACCGCACCAGGACGCGGTTGGAGAGTGCAGCGCTGCGCGAGCTCTCCGCACGGCGTGCCGTCCCCGGGGCCGCGGTCGATGCGAACGCCGAGCTTCTCGCGATGCCGGCAGGGCCCGACCCGGCGACCGTGGATCCCGACCTGCGCTTCCACACGGCTCTGATCGACGCGCTGTCGAGCGAGCGCACCGGCCGGATGTATCGCAGCGTCCTCGACGAGGTGCGGCTGTGCATGGCGCAGGTGCAAGGGAGGAAGCTGCTCGACGCCGCAGACATCGCCGCGCAGCACGCCGACATCCTCGACGCGGTCGCATCCGGGGAAGGGGAGCGCGCAGCAGCGCTCCTCGAGGCGCATCTCTCCTCCGCCGAGGAGCGCCTGGTCGAGGCGCTCTCCGGGGAGTAGCCGCGTCGCCGGCCTATTCGGCGGGCGCGTCCTCGACCTGGATCGGGGCTTCGGCGGGGTCAGCCCACTCGGGAGCGGGCAGCACGGTGTCGACCTCGCCGGCCTGGATCGCCCGCAGCGCTTCCGTGATCTCCTCGTCGTTCTCGGGGACCGGGAGGCCGCAGGTGCGCAGCTCCGAGGCGAACTGCAGCGTCAGACGGATCTTGCCGGCCTCGACGGCCTGCGCGGTCGTACCCGTGCGGATCTCGCTGCCGGTCTGGATCGCGGGCACCTCGTCGCAGACGTGATACACCTTGCCTCCGTCCACCCAGACGACCTCGTCCTTGCCGAGGAGCTGGATCACGGCCGACTGGTCGGCGGTGTACTGCTCGACGGACGGCGGGTCGAAGTCGGCGCCGATGAAGACCGCGAGGGCTGCGAGCACGACGCCGACGATCCCGGCCGTGGCCTTCTGTCCCTTGTCCATGTCCTTGTTCAGGAAGACCAGGATCACGAGCGGGAGGAAGGCGACCACCGCGATGATGGCCCCGAGCTGGTTCTGCACGAAGAACCGCGTCTTGTCCGATCGGCGTGCAGGGTCGAGGCGATTGGCCTTCTTCCACAGCACGGAACCGGTGATGGACAGGGCGGCGATCACGACGAGCAGCACGAGGAGTGTGATGAACGCCCACTGCGGGAACGTCGCCGTGACCCCCTGCTCCTCCAGCAGCCCCGTGTCGGGGTCGCGCACCAGCGTGCCGTCCTCGCCGACGAAGACCCGCTGACGCAGGAGCCAGAAGATGCCGACGCCCTCGCCGACGATCGCGAGCGCCCAGAGCACGCCGGCGATCCACCGGAAACGGGTGGCCTTCGCCTTCGCCGCGGGAGTCGGAACCCACCCTGCGGGCGGCTCTGTCGTCGGGGAATGCTCGATGCCGGCGTCGGTCCTGTCGCTCTCGGCCACGGTGCTCCCTTTCCGTCCGCTGCCCGCCGCTCCGGCTGAAGGCAACCCCGATCCTAGTGGACCGGGTGTCCTACGCTGGGGGACATGACTTCCGATTCCGACGACGCCCTGAGCTGGGACGGCGACGAGGTGGCACCCGCGAAGGACGGAGCGCTCCCGCCAGGGTGGAATGCCGTCGGCAGGGGGAGCGACGAGGTCGGACGCCTCGCGGACGACGGCACCGTCGTCGCCCCGCAGGAAGAGGAACCCGTGGGGTTGAGCACTCCGATGCTGCTGATCCTGGGCGTCGTCGGCGGCATTTACCTCCTCTACACGATCGGCTGGCTGATCGGCGGACTGCGGCTGCAGCCGCTGGCGTCGTTCCTCGTCTCGGACGCCATGTTCCTGCCGTGGTTCGTGCTGGCGATCGCCGCACCCGCGCTGTGGTTCCTCGCGAGCTGGGTCCTCACCCGAGGGCGGGCGGCGTGGATACGCATCGCGGTGCTGTTCGCCGGGGTCGTGCTGCTCGTTCCCTGGCCCTTCGTCACCGTAGGAGCGATCGGATGATGACCTCCCCCTCGAACACCGGATCGTCGGTCGCCCGATCGCCTCGCTGGCTGGTGGGTCTCGTCATCGGGCTCGCCGGACTCTTCTACGCGTATGCGGTCTGGAACGCCGTCGCCCACCTGATCACGATGGCGCAGACGGGACTGACGGGGGGCGGCTGGGCGACTCTGCTGTTCGGCGTCGTCTTCCCGGCCATCGTCTTCGCCTTCGCCTATGCCATCGGTCGGCGTCGCAGCGTCGGGGAGCTCGCGCTGGTGTTCCTCGCCGGTCTGGGCATCGTCGCCGTGTTCTGGATGAGCCTGATCGCGTTGAGCCTGACTCTTCCCAGCGCCTGATCGCTGCCGATCCCGCCCTGCGCGGGGTGTCACACGGCACGGGACCGCATGGGCCCTCGGGTAGAGTTGACGCGATCGCGCCCCCATGGTGTGCGGCGCATCGGCCCCTCCCGCCTGCCGCGCTGCCCCGAAGGATCCACTGTGCCGAAGCCCGTCGTGCTCATCGCCGAAGTACTCTCTCCCGCCACGATCGAGGCCCTCGGTCCCGATTTCGACGTCCGTGACGTCGACGGCACCGACCGCGAGGCGCTGTTCGCCGCGCTGGCGGATGCGGACGCCGTCCTGGTCCGCTCGGCCACCCGCATCGACGAGGAAGCGCTGACGCACGCCCCGAAGCTGAAGGTCGTCGCCCGAGCCGGCGTCGGTCTCGACAACGTCGACATCAAGGCCGCGACGGCTGCCGGTGTCATGGTCGTCAACGCGCCGACCTCCAACATCGTCTCGGCCGCCGAGCTCACGGTGGGCCACATCCTGAGCCTGGCCCGCCGCATCCCGGCCGCGCACGCCTCGCTGTCAGCGGGGGCGTGGAAGCGCAGCTCGTTCACCGGTGCCGAGCTGTTCGAGAAGACCGTCGGCATCGTCGGCCTCGGCCGGATCGGTGCTCTCGTCGCCGCCCGCCTGGCCGCCTTCGACATGCGCGTCGTCGCTTACGACCCCTACGTCACCTCCGCGCGCGCCCAGCAGCTCGGCGTGCAGCTCCTCTCGCTGGACGAGCTCGTCGCGGAGTCCGACTTCCTCACGATCCACATGCCGAAGACGCCCGAGACCACGGGCATGATCGGTGCCCAGCAGTTCAAGGCCATGAAGCCGACCGCCTTCGTCGTGAACGTCGCACGCGGCGGCCTGATCGATGAAGAGGCCCTGCGCGAAGCGCTGATCGCGGGCGAGATCGCCGGCGCCGGGCTCGACGTCTTCACGTCGGAACCGCCCGTCGAAGGCGGCACGGCGCACGCGCTGCTCGGCCTGCCGAACGTCGTCGTGACACCGCACCTCGGCGCCAGCACGGAGGAGGCGCAGGAGAAGGCCGGCGTCTCGGTCGCCCGCTCGGTGCGCCTCGCCCTCGGCGGTGACCTGGTGCCCGACGCGGTGAACGTCGCCGGCGGTGTGATCGACCCCTATGTGCGCCCCGGTATCTCGCTGGTCGAGAAGCTCGGCCAGATCTTCGCCGCCCTGGCGACCTCGCCGCTCACCAGCCTCGACGTGGAGGTGCACGGCGAGCTCAACGAGTACGACGTGAGCGTGCTGAAGCTCGCTGCGCTGAAGGGCGTGTTCACCAACATCGTCAGCGAGACCGTGTCGTACGTGAACGCGCCGCTCCTCGCCGAGCAGCGCGGCATCGCGGTGCGGCTGCTCAAGGATGACGTGAGCGACGAGTACCGCAACGTGATCACGCTCACGGGTGCGCTGTCCGACGGCTCGCAGCTGTCCGTGTCGGGGACGCTGACCGGTCCGAAGCAGGCCGAGAAGCTGGTCGGCATCAACGACCACGCGCTCGAGCTGCCGATCGAGAAGCACCACGTCGTGATGCTCTACACCGATCGTCCCGGCATCGTGGCCGTCTACGGGCAGAAGTTCGGCGAGGCCGGCATCAACATCGCCGGGATGCAGATCGCCCGGCAGGCGGCTGGCGCACAGGCGCTGAGCGTGCTGACGCTGGATTCGCCCGTGTCGGACGAACTGCTCGACGACGTGCGCGACGCGATCGACGCCGACCTGTTCCGCCAGATCGAGATCACCGAGATCTGAGCCGAAGCACGTCACGGGGGCGGGAGCGCGAAGCTCCCGCCCCCTTCCGTGTCCGCCGGCGTCAGGCGGTCGCCTTCAGGACCAGCGCGATCAGATCGGCGAGCTCGTGGCTTCGGGGGACCAGCCGCTCCGGTCCGTGCACGTCGAGCGAGTTGTTGAAGTAGAGCCCGTCGCTGACCAGCATCACGAGGTCGAGGCTGGCGTTGTCGCGCACGTGCGGGCGGATGGTCGCGGCCCACCGCCGACGGGTCTCGCGGAGCATGTCGCCCGCGCGGGTGGAGCCGCCCTGGGCGAGCCGGGTCGCGGCGATGAGCGCCCGGTCGAGCGCATCGTCCTCCATCACGGAGGTGCGCACGTAGTAGGCGACGGGACCCTCCTCGGCGGCCGTCATGCGCTCGAGGTCCAAGGTCGTGAGGTGATCGAGGCGCTCGAGGAGTCCGCCCTCGAGCTCCTCCTTCGAGCCGAAGTGATACAGCAGCCCGCCCTTGGAGACGCCCGCTGCTCTGGCCGTCGCTTCGAGAGTCGCGGCCCGCTCTCCCTCGATGATGAGGATCTCTTCGAAGGCGTCGAGCACCTTCTCGCGGGCGAGGGGAGGTCGGGGCATCGTGGATCCTCTGCACAGCTGGGACGGGCCGGATTCTGTTACTATACCATCCGGACGGTTCACTAACCGTGTGATCACGAATCTGAGAGGTGTTCCATGACCCGTACTGCGTCGGTCCCGACGACAGAGACGGAAGCTCCCCGCGTCGGAGTCCGCGGCTGGATGGCGCTCGTCGTCCTCATGCTGCCGGTGCTGCTGGTGTCGGTGGACAACACGGTGCTGAGCTTCGCGCTCCCGGAGATCTCCATCGCGCTCGCGCCGACCGGGGCCGAGCAGCTGTGGATCATCGACGTGTACCCCCTCGTGCTCGCCGGACTCCTCGTGACGATGGGCACGCTCGGGGACCGGTTCGGTCGTCGCAAGCTGCTCCTCATCGGCGCGACGGGCTTCGCCGCCGTCTCGGCACTCGCCGCGTTCGCCCCGACGGCCGGGCTGCTCATCGCGGCGCGGGCGCTGCTCGGCTTCTTCGGCGCCATGCTGATGCCGTCGACCCTCTCGCTCCTGCGCTCGATCTTCCAGAACCGCGACCAGCGCCGCATGGCGATCGCGGTGTGGGCCTCGGCGTTCTCCGCGGGGTCGGCCCTGGGCCCCATCGTGGGCGGTTTCCTGCTCGAGCACTTCGCCTGGGGCTCGGTCTTCCTCATCGCGGTCCCGGTCCTGATCCCGCTGCTGGTCGCCGCACCGCTCCTCGTCCCGGAGAGCCGCGACCCGAACCCGGGTCGCATCGACCTCCTCAGCATCCTCCTGTCCATGGCGACCATGATCCCGGTGGTGTACGCGATCAAGTCCCTGGCGGTGGACGGTCCGAGCCTCACGGCCGCTGCGTGGGCGCTGCTCGGCTTCGGGATGGGTTACCTGTTCGTGCGTCGTCAGCTCCGAGCCACGACGCCGATGCTCGACATGGCCCTCTTCACGCGCGGCTCGTTCTCCGGGGCGATCCTGGTGAACCTGCTCAGCGTGGTGGCGCTCGTCGGCTTCCTCTACTTCGTCTCCCAGCATCTGCAGCTCGTCCTGGGCCTGTCGCCGATGGTGGCAGGGCTCGCGCTCGTGCCCGGAATGGTCGCGATGATCGTGGCCGGGCTCACCGTGGTGCCGGTCTCGCGGCGCGTCCCGCCGCACATCGTGATCCCCGCGGCCCTGGCCTTCTCCGTCGCCGGCTACCTGATCGTGGCCTTCACCACCCACGAGCACGGCGTGCTGCCGCTCGTGATCGCGTTCGTGGTGCTGGGTATCGGCATCGGCGCGGCCGAGACCATCTCCAACGAGCTGATCCTCTCGAGCGCCCCGGCGGCCAAGGCCGGTGCGGCGAGTGCAGTGTCCGAGACCGCGTACGAGCTCGGCGCCGTGCTGGGCACCGCGGTGCTCGGCGGCATCATCACGGCCTTCTACCGTGGTGCACTCGTGCTTCCGGATGGACTGCCCGCGGATGTCGCGCATGCGGCGGGGGAGACCCTCGCCGGCGCGTACACGGCCGCCCAGGAGCTGCCCGGCGCTCTGGGCGCGGCGCTGTGGGATGCCGCGGCCGCGGCATTCGGCTCCGGAGTCATGGTGACCTCGCTCATCGGCGCGGTACTCGTGGTCGCGGCGGGCGTGATCGCCGCCGTCACACTGCGCAAGGCACCCACGCACTGACCAGTACGCTGGGAGGACCGGCTCGCCTGCTCCCGGTCGGGCAGGAGCCGGTCCACCCCCGTGCAGTGCGCAAGGAGTCTCATGTCGCGTGTCGTGAAGCTGGCCGTCATCCCCGGTGACGGCATCGGTCCCGAGGTCATCGCCGAGGCGGAGAAGGTGCTCGACGCCGTCACCGCGGACAGCGACGTGACGTTCGACAAGACCCGCTTCTCGCTCGGTGCCGGCCGGTTCCTCGAGACCGGCGACACGCTCACGGACGACGACCTCGCCGCGATCTCCGCCCACGACGCGATCCTGCTCGGAGCGGTCGGCGGCACCCCGGGGGACCCGCGGCTGAAGGATGCGAACATCGAGCGCGGACTGCTGCTCAAGCTCCGCTTCACGCTCGACCACTACGTGAATCTGCGTCCGTCGAAGCTCTTCGCCGGGGCGCCCGGTCCGCTGTCGAACCCGGGCGAGGTCGACTTCGTCGTCGTCCGCGAGGGGACGGAGGGCCCCTACGTCGGCAACGGCGGGGCGATCCGGAAGGGGACGCCGCAGGAGGTGGCGAACGAGACCTCCGTGAACACGGCCTTCGGTGTCGAGCGGGTCGTCCGCTATGCGTTCGCCCTCGCGGAGCGTCGGCGCAAGAAACTGACCCTCGTGCACAAGACCAATGTCCTCGTGCATGCGGGTGCCATCTGGCAGCGCGTCGTGAACGAGGTCGCCTCCGAGCACCCCGACGTCGCCGTCGACTATCTGCACGTCGACGCCGCCACCATCTTCCTGGTCACCGATCCCTCGCGCTTCGACGTGATCGTGACCGACAACCTCTTCGGTGACATCCTCACCGACCTCGCCGGCGCCGTCACGGGCGGCATCGGCCTCGCCGCCTCCGGGAACATCAATCCCGATGGCAACTTCCCGTCGATGTTCGAGCCCGTGCACGGCTCGGCGCCGGACATCGCGGGTCAGCAGAAGGCCGACCCGACCGCCGCGATCCTCTCGATCGCGCTGCTGCTCGACCACCTCGGCCTGACGGCCGAGTCGGCGCGGGTGAGCGCCGCGGTCGAGGCGGACATCGCCGCCCGCAGCGGTGCCCGCACCACCGCGGAGATCGGCTCCGCGATCACTGCCCGTCTCTGAACGGCGGGCGTAGGCTGACAGGGCGCGAGGATGCGCCCGCCCCACGAGGATTGGATGATGACATGACGACGATCGACGCCGAGACGAGCGTGGCTCCCCTGGAGTTCGCCGTGACGAAGAACCTGAACGCGGCCTCGCCGGCCCGCCTCGCCGAGGTGCTGGAGAACCCCGGGTTCGGGGTCGTCTTCACGGACCACATGGTCGACATCTGCTGGTCGGCCAAGGGCGGCTGGCACCGTCCGCGCGTGCAGCCCTACGGTCCGATCCCGCTCGACCCCGCCGCCTCCGTGCTGCACTACGCGCAGGAGATCTTCGAGGGCATCAAGGCCTACCGGCACGCCGACGGCTCGATCCACACCTTCCGTCCCGACCGCAACGCCGCGCGCATGCAGGCGAGCGCCCGCCGCCTCGCGCTGCCGGAGCTGCCGACCGAGTACTTCATCCAGTCGTTGCGAGAGCTGATCGCGGTCGACGGCCGCTGGGTGCCCTCCGGCGCCGACCAGAGCCTGTACCTGCGGCCGTTCATGTTCGCCAAGGAGGCCTTCCTCGGCGTGCGGGCCGCGCAGAAGGTCGCCTACTACGTGATCGCGAGCCCCGCCGGCGCTTACTTCACCGGCGGCGTGAAGCCGGTTCGGATCTGGCTCTCCGAGGACTACGCCCGCGCGGGCCGCGGCGGCACCGGCAAGGCGAAGACGGGGGGCAACTACGCCTCCAGCCTCCTGCCGCAGGCCGAGGCCAGCGCGAAGGGCTGCGACCAGGTGGTGTTCCTCAACGAGAACCGCGATGTCGAGGAGCTCGGCGGCATGAACGTCGTGTTCGTGTTCAAGGACGGCCGGGTCGTCACACCCGAGTCCGACAGCATCCTCGAGGGCATCACGCGCGACTCGCTGCTGCAGCTCGCCGAGGACCGCGGCTACACGGTCGAGAAGCGTCCGATCTCGATCGACGAGTGGCGCGAGGGAGTGGCCTCCGGCGACATCGTCGAGGTGTTCGCCTGTGGCACGGCCGCGGTCGTGACCCCGATCGGCGCGCTCGTGGGCGACGGCTTCGACGAGCCGCAGCCGCTGGGCGAGCTGGCGCTGTCCCTCCGCGAGGAGCTCACCGACATCCAGTACGGCCGCCGCGAGGACAAGCACGGCTGGCTCCTCCGCCTCGACGCCTGATTCCATTCCCCGAGACCCCGCCTTCCCGCCGACACCCCGCCGTGTCGACGCGTGGAAGGCGGGGTCTCGGCGTGTACCCGGGGTCTCGCGCGCTGGGATGGTTCCTGCACAGGGGAGGTGGATGCGCGAGATGAGGGGTGGGAGTGTGGAGAACGGGGGGAGGAGAGGGTGAGCGGGGGAGAGTGAGGGGATGTCGCGGCGCCTCTCGTTCTCCGAAGCCTGGGATCTCGTGCGGTCGCGCGAGGATGTCCTCTACGCGGGGCTGACGGAGCGGGAGCTGGCGGCGGCGGTCGGAGTCGGCAGGTTGATGCGCGTGCACCGCGGGGCGTACGTCGACGCGGAGGTCTGGGACGAGCTGTGGCCCGAGGGACGGCAGCTCGTCCGGGTCTGCGCCGTCCGCAGAGCAAGCCCCGGCGGAGGTCCCGTGTTCTCGCATCTCTCCGCGGCGGCGCTCTGGGGGCTGCCGCTCGTGGGGCCGATCCGGGACGACGTGCACACGGCGATCCGCAGTCGTCGACACACCAGGACCGAAGCCGGGGTCATCCGACATCAGCTGGCGCTCGATGAGGCGGATATCGTCTCGCGGCACGGGCTCCGGTGTACGTCGCTGACTCGCACGGTGTTCGACCTCGCCCGACTGCTGCGTCCGGAGGCCGTCGTCGCCGCGGGGGACGCGGCCCTGCGCCTGATCTCGGTCGAGGGGCACGCGGTCGACCTCGACGCCGTCGCGGCGTGGCGGGCCGAGGTCGAGGGGCTGTGCGCGGCAGGGCTCCGGGGTGTGCGGCGCGCGCGGTGGATCGCTGCCTTCGCCGACGGACGGGCCCAGCTCCCGGGCGAGAGTGTGAGCCGCCTCCAGCTCCATCGGCTCGGCTTCCGGGACGTCGATCTGCAGATCCCGATCGTGGGCTCCGACGGCGCACGCTATTTCGCCGACTTCGGTTTCCTGCGGTCGCAGGCGTTCGGCGAGTTCGACGGCGAGGACAAGTACCGGGATGCGGACCTGCGGACAGCCGCCACGGCGACCGATGCGGTGATGGCGGAGAAGCACCGCGAGGACGAGATCCGCGGGGTCACGGGATGGCGCGTGGTGCGCTGGGGCTCCCGACACATCCGCACGCCGGAGGACCTCGGGCGCCGGCTCGCCGCGTTCGGCATCCGTCCTCCCGGATGAGCCCCGCTGAGACCCCGGAATCCCCGCGAGACCCCGCCCTGCCTTCGCGAGCAGCCCGGGGTCTGGGCGACAAACCGGGGTTTCGACGGGTGGGGGACGGGACGCGGGGGATCTAGGCTGGGGGCATGAAGATCGCCCGGTTCAGCCACGACGAAGCCATCATGTACGGGATCATCGACGAGCGCGAGCTCGTGGTCCTGGCCGGGGATCCGATGTTCGCCGGATACGAGACCACGGGCGCACGCGTGCCGCTGGCGGATGCCGCTCTGCTCGCGCCGGTCATCCCGCGGTCGAAGGTCGTCTGCGTGGGGAAGAACTATCACGACCACGCGGCCGAGATGGGGGGAGTGGCGCCGGAGGAACCTCTGCTGTTCCTCAAGCCGAACACCGCCGTCATCGGACCGGGCGACACGATCGTGCGCCCGACGCTCTCCGAGCGCACCGAGTACGAAGGCGAGCTCGTCGTCGTGATCGGGAAGATCGCGAAGAACGTCAAGTCCGAGAATGCGCTCGACTACGTGCTCGGCTACACGATCGGCAACGACGTGACGGCCCGTGATCTGCAGCGCAAGGACGGACAGTGGTCCCGGGCCAAGGGGTTCGACACGTTCTGCCCACTCGGGCCCGTGATCGAGACGGACTTCGATCCGGCCAACGCCACGATCGAGACGCGGGTCAACGGCGAGGTGCGCCAGCACGCGCCGCTGACCGACATGATCCACTCGGTGCCGGCGATCATCGAGTACGCCTCCGCCGTGTTCACACTGCTGCCGGGCGACGTCATCATGACGGGGACTCCCGCGGGCGTGGGCACCTTCGAGGCGGGCGACGTGGTCGAGGTGGAGATCTCCGGGCTGGGCATCCTGCGCAACACGGTGCGCGACGCCGTTCCCGCGACATGACCGACATCGCCCTCACGGCGAGGCAGCAGGCGACGGTCCAGCGTCGGACCGTCCTGGTGCTGTCGTTCGGGCAGGTGCTCGGCGGGATCGCCTTCGGAGCCACGGTCTCGCTTGGTGCGCTTCTGGCGGCGGACATCTCCGGCAACGACGCGCTGTCCGGTCTGGCGACGGCCTCGGTGACGCTGGGAGCGGCCGCGTGCGCCATCCCGCTCGCCCGCCTCGCCGCTCGCGTGGGGCGTCGTCGTGCGCTCACGCTCGGCAACCTGTTCGCCCTGGTGGGCATCGCGGTCGTCATCCTCGCTGCTTCTCTGCGGATCTTCCCGCTGCTGCTCGTCGGCATCCTGATGATCGGCGCAGGCAACGCGGGGAACCTGCAGTCGCGATTCGCGGCGACCGACCTCGCGGCACCGCAGCATCGCGGCCGGGATCTGTCGATCGTCGTGTGGTCGACCACGATCGGCGGGGTCGCCGGTCCGCTCCTTCTCGGGCCGGGCGAGATCGTCGGGCAGGCGGTGGGGATGCCGCCGCAGACGGGCTCGTATCTCTTCTCGTTCGTGGCGCAGTGCGCGGCGCTCGTGCTCTACGTCGTCGCTCTGCGTCCGGACCCGCTGCTCGCGGCGCAGCGGCTCGCGAAGGCGTCCGCCGCGACCGCCGGTGCGGTGGCCGTCGATCGACCGCGCGTCGCCCGGTACGCGATCTTCGCGATCGCCGGATCCCATGTGGTCATGGCCTCGGTCATGGCCATGACGCCCGTGCATCTCTCGCATATGGCGCACGGTGCCGGGGGCATGGCTGCGACCCCCGCCGATGTGTCAGCGCTCGTGGGGATCACGATCGCGTTGCACGTGGGCGGCATGTACGCGCTGTCGCCCGTCTTCGGTGTGCTGGCCGACCGCTGGGGCAGGCTGCAGGTGGTGCTGCTCGGACAGGTGCTGCTCGCCGGTGCCCTGGCGTTCGCGGTGTTCACCGGCACGGAGGCGTGGGGAGTCATGGTCGCGCTCATCCTGCTCGGCCTGGGATGGAGCGCGGCGACGGTGGCCGGTGCCGCGCTTCTCACCGAGGCGTCCGCCCCCGAGCTCCGCACTCGCAGGCAAGGCCGCAGCGATTCGCTGATGAGCTTGTCCGCGGCGGCGGGGTCGGTGCTGGCCGGCGTGGTGCTGGCGAACTTCCAGTACGCGGGGCTCGGCGTGGCCGCTTTCATCCTGGTCATCGCGATCGTGGCGCTGTCCCCGCTCGCGCGTTCCCGCGTCTGATGAAGGACTGGGCCGGCGTCGGCGAGGCGTATTCCGCCTCCTACGCCGCACTCTGTGCCGGGACCCTGCCCGCGATGCAGCGCGCACTCGGGGCACCGCACGGACGCAGCCTGCTCGACGTCGGCGCCGGCGACGGAAAGCTCGCTGCGGCCTGGGCCGACGCGGGATGGCGCGTCCAGGCGTGCGAGCCGGAGGCCTCCATGCGGGCGGTGGCGCATCGCGACCGTCCGCAGGTCGACATGATCGATGCGGGACTGCCGGATCTGCCGTTCCCCGACGGTGCCGTCGACGTGGTCGTGGCGAACTTCGTGCTGAACCATGTCGACTCGCCACGCAGGTCGGCGGCCGAACTGCGGCGCGTGAGCCGTGGCGCCGTGGTCGCGACGATCTGGACGCTCTCGCCCTCCTGGCTCTGGGTGGACGTTGCGGAACGCGCGGGCGTGGCGCCGTTCGTCGGGGTGAAGCTCCCGGCCGACGAGGACTTCGAGCGGACCCCCGACGGCTTCGCGCGGATGCTGCGGGACGCGGGTCTGGAGCGCCCGGTGGTCACCGAGCGCGGCTGGACCTGGAACGCCGACCCGAACAGGCTCTGGAGGTCGGTCGAGGGCGGCGTGGCCGGTGCCGGCGCTCTCTACACCGCGCTCGCCTCCGATGAGCGTCGGCGGTTCCGTGCGGCGTTCGAGGCCGTCGCGGACGAGCGCGGCGTCGACGGCTTCCTGCCCCTGGAACACCGTGCGGCGGTCGCCGTGAACCTGTCGCCCTGAGTTCCCGTGGACGCGGTGCGCACTGCGCTGCGGTCCGAGCCATGTCCGCTCTCGCCGGACGAGTCGCCGCAGGTGCCGTGCTCGCCGTCGCCGTCGGCGCTCCCGGCCGACAGGTGCGCGGCCGGTCCCCGTAGAATCGAAGGGCTATGGCTACCCCTCACCCCCTCACCACGACCGTCAGTGGTGCCGACGTCCGCGTCCGCTTCTGCCCCTCGCCGACCGGACTGCCGCACGTCGGCATGGTCCGCACGGCTCTGTACAACTGGGCGTACGCCCGTCACAACGGCGGGAAGATGGTGTTCCGCATCGAGGACACCGACGCCGCCCGTGACAGCGAGGAGAGCTTCCGCCAGCTCGTCGATGCGCTGACCTGGCTCGAGATCGACTGGGACGAGGGCGTCGAGGTCGGCGGTCCGCACGCGCCGTACCGGCAGTCCGAGCGCCACGACATCTACCGCGAGGTCATCGACAAGCTCCTCGCTTCGGGGGCGCTGTACGAGAGCTACTCGACGGCCGAGGAGATCGACGCCCGCAATGAGGCGAACGGTCGAGCGAAGCAGCTCGGCTACGACAACTTCGACCGTGACCTCACGGACGAGCAGAAGCAGGCGTTCCGCGCCGAGGGTCGTCAGCCCGCGCTCCGCCTTCGCGTGCCCGACGAGGACCTGACCTACGTCGACCTCATCCGCGGCGAGGTCACCTTCCCCGCCGGCTCCTTCCCTGACTTCGTCGTCGTTCGCCCCAACGGTGTGCCCCTGTACACCTTCGTGAACCCCGTCGACGATGCGCTGATGGGCATCACCCACGTGCTGCGCGGCGAGGACCTCATGCCGTCGACCGCGCGTCAGCTCTCGCTCTACGCCGCCCTGATCGACGCGGGTGTCACGACGTTCGTGCCCCGCTTCGCACACATGCCGCTCGTACTGGGGGAGACCGGGACCAAGAAGCTCTCCAAGCGCGACCCGCAGGCCGACCTGTTCCTGCACCGCGAGCGCGGCTTCATCCACGAGGGACTGCTGAACTACCTCGCGCTCCTGGGCTGGTCGATCGGTCCGGACCGCGACGTGTTCTCGCTCGACGAGTTCATCGCCGCGTTCGACATCGAGAACGTCAACCCCAACCCGGCGCGCTTCGACCAGAAGAAGGCGGAGTCGATCAACGGCGACCACATCCGGATGCTCGACGTGAAGGACTTCGCCGAGCGCACGGTGCCCTACCTCGCTGCCGCCGGCCTGTTCGATGAGCCGACCCATGAGCAGCTCGTGCTCGCCTTCCGCGCGGCGCCCCTCGTGCAGGAGCGCGTGCAGCTGCTGGGCGACGTGCCCGGGATGGTCGGATTCCTGTTCCGCGACGAGGTCTCCTACGACGAGGATGCCCTCAAGGGACTGCCGGCCAACGCCGCCGACGTGCTCGACGCCTGCGTCGCAGCGCTGGAGCCGGTCGACGACTTCACGCCGGAGAGCATCCAGGACGCGCTGTCCACGGCGCTGGTCGAGAACCTTGAGCTGAAGCCGCGCGTGGCCTACGGGCCCCCGCGCGTCGCGATCACGGGCCGCCGGGTGTCGCCGCCGCTGTTCGAGTCCATGGAGCTGCTCGGCAAAGAGGAGTCGCTGCGCCGGCTGCGCGGACTCTCCGCGTTCCTCGCGCGCTGAGTCGCGACGCGCCCGAGCGGCGGCACACGCCGGTGGTTTTGGCGATCGGTCGCCGCTCGGGTAAGCTTGACTCTCGGTGCGAGGCTCCGGTTTCGCCCTTGGGGTATGGTGTAATTGGCAACACGGCTGATTCTGGTTCAGTTGTTCTTGGTTCGAGTCCAGGTACCCCAGCACTTCACAGAAGCCCGGAAATCCGCTGCAGATCGGATCTCCGGGCTTCTGTCGTCTCCGCTCACACCGGGCTGACCAGCTGGATCAGATTGCCACAGGTGTCATCGAGGACGGCGATGCGCACCGGGCCGCCATCGGTCGGCGGCTGCACGAACACCACGCCCTGCCCGGTGAGCTCTCGGTAGGCTGCGTCGACGTCATCGACCTCGAACGATGCCGCGGGAATGCCCTGCTCGGCGAGCGCTCGGGTGTACTGCTTGGCGGCGGGATTCTCGTCAGGCTCCAGCAGCAGCTCGACGCCGTCGGGCGCGTCGGCGCCGACGACCGTGAGCCAGCGGAAGTCGCCGACGGGGACATCGCTCTTCGTGACGAAGCCGAGCTTGTCCGTGTAGAACTCCTGGGCCTTGGCCTGATCGTCCACGAACACGCTCATCACGTGCAGTCGTGCTCTCATCTTCGGTCTTCCTCTCCATCGATGGGCCACCGGCGCGTGATCTCGCGCAGGGGTTCGGTGCGGAGGTGGTGCACCTTGGTGCGACCCACCCTGGCGGAGCGGACGAGCCCGCACTCCTCGAGGACTGCGAGGTGCTGGGAGATCGCCTGGCGCGAAGACCCTGTCCCTGCCGTCGCGAGGCGACCGCAGATCTCGAACAGGGTCATCCCGTCGCGCTCCACCAGGAGGTCGAGGATGCCCCGACGGGTGGGGTCGGCGAGAGCCCGGTACACGTCCGTCATGCATCGCAGAATAGGCAAGTGGAGGCTTGCCTGTCAAGGGTGTGGGGACACGCAGGACGGTCGGCGGACATGCTCGTGGACGGCGGCGTCGGCGGTATCCGCGAGAATACCGAGGTGATCGGAATGAAGAGCTTCTGGAGCGCCCTGCCCACCGAGGGGCGCTGGCTGCTGTCGACCGTGGCGATCCAGACTCTCGGACGCGGGATGACGCTGCCGTTCACGATCATCTACCTCCATGAGGTCCGCGGCTTCGACCTCGGGTTCTCCGGGGCGCTGATGAGCCTCATCGCGATCACGGGCCTCGTCGTCACGGGACCCGGTGGCACGCTCATCGACCGCTTCGGCGCCCGCCGCGTGCTGATCGTGGGTCTGCTGTCGATGATCGCGGGCTGCACGCTCCTGGCCTACGCCACGCATCCCGCCGTCGCGACCGTGGCGGTCGTGCTCATCGGCGTGAACTTCGGGGTGTCCTGGCCCGGGTTCAACGCTCTGATCGCCTCGGTGGTCGACGGCGAGGTCCGCCAGCAGTACTTCGGCGTGAACTTCGCCCTGGTCAACCTCGGCATCGGCGTCGGCGGCATCATCGGCGGCTTCTTCGTCGACGTGACGGATCCCTCGACCTTCACGACGATCTTCCTCATCGACGCGGCGACGAGCCTGATCCCGCTCGCGCTGCTCCTCGGGCCGCTCCGTCACGTGCGCACGCAGCCGGATCCCGACCCCGATGTCGCCGTCGAGGGCGGCTATCGCCAGATCCTCCGGCGTCCTGCGGTGCTCTGGATGACGCTGTTGACGTTCTTCTCCGTCTTCATCGGCTACGGGCAGATCGAGGCGGGCTTCCCTGCCTATGCCCGACAGATCGCTCAGGTGTCGACCGCCGTGGTCGGCATCTCGTTCGCCGTGAACACAGCGGTCATCGTGCTGCTGCAGTTCGCCGTCCTCCGCCTCATCAACGGTCGACGGCGCACGAGGGTCATGCAGGTCATGGCGCTCATCTGGGCGGTCTCGTGGGTCATGCTCGGCGCCGCCGGTCTGCTTCCCGACTCGGTCACGGCCTCGATCGCGGTGATCGCGTTCATGGGCGTGTTCGCCTTCGGGGAGACGATGATGCAGCCGACGATCCCCGCCATCTACAACGACCTGGCCACCGACCGCACGCGCGGGCGCTACAACGCCCTGAACTCGGCGGCGTTCCAGGGCGGGGCGATCCTCGGCCCGCTTGTCGCCGGTGTGCTCCTGGGCGCGGGAGTGAGCGGCTGGTTCATCGCGCTCATGGTCGCCGGCAGCCTCGCCGTCGGTGTGCTGGCGTTCGTGCTGGAGCGGGTGCTTCCCACATCGGCCAACGGGAGCGTCGACGTCCATCGAACGGACGATGTCGAGCGGACGCCGCCGGTCTAGGCTCCGAGCATGGCCCTCGAACCCCTGTTCCTCCGACTGGATCGCATCGCGGGCGGGCGGCAGGCCGGCGTCCTGATCAGCGATGCCGGTCGCACCCACCCCCGGACGGTCCGCGCGTTCACCTGGATCCTCTGGCTGCTCGTCGCCGAACTGGTGCTCGGTGTCGGCGCGGTCGTCGTCGCGCTGCTGCTCGCGGTCGACGGTGAGAGCGTGCCCTTCGCGGTATGGATGCGCACGCTGATCGTGCTGGCCATGACGGCGACGCTGTTCTACTTCGCATGGCGGGCACGGCGCGGGTGGCGGTGGGCGTATCAGCGACTGCGTCTCTTCGCTCAGATCTTCCCTGTCATCACGCTCGTCATGGCAGCCATCCCCGGTCTCTATCCGGTGTGGATGGTGACGGAGCAGATCGTGTTCAGCCTCATCATGATCGGCATCGCCGATTTCCTCACCAGCGACCACATGCGGGCCGTCTTCGCGAAGGACGCACCGACCGCCTAGCACGCGGCACGGTGGCGTGACCACTCCCTTTCCCGTCGCGGCGGCATCCGCCATCGTCGTGGAGACAGCGACGAAGAGGAGAGGCGAGGGATGGCGCGACTGAGCAGAGTGGTTCCCGGTGTGGATCCGGGATTCCGTCGACAGCGCTCCGGGTCGGGATTCCGCTACGTGGATCCCAGCGGTGCGTCGGCACCGGAGGCCGACCGCGAGCGCATCAACGACCTGGTGATCCCGCCGGCCTGGCGCGAGGTGTGGATCGCTGCCGACCCGCTCGCGCACATCCAGGCCGTCGGCATCGACCAGGCCGGACGCAAGCAGTACCTGTACCACCCGCTCTGGCGGGTGTCGCGCGACCGGCGCAAGTTCGTGCGGGCGCTCGACCTCGCCGCGGCTCTGCCCAGCGCCAGAGCGCAGGTGACGAAGGCGCTGCGCGAAGAGGGACAGACGAAGGAGCGGGCTCTGGCCATCGCCTTCCGACTGCTCGACGACGCAGCGCTCCGCATCGGGTCGGAACGGTACCTCGCACGTCACGGCAGTCGGGGCCTGACCACGCTCCGACGACGCGACGTGCGCATCGACGGGCGTGACGTCGCGATGTCGTTCCCCGCGAAGAGCGGGCGCACCGCGTCGATCGAGATCACCGACGAGTCCCTGGCCGATGCGCTCACGGATTTCGCGGCCGGATCCTCCAACGCGTTCCTGCTGGCGTACCGCCGAGGGCGTCGGCGTGTGAAGATCACACCCGCCGAGGTCAACGCGTATCTGAAGGACGTTCTCGGGGCGACGTTCACCGCCAAGGACTTCCGGACGCTGCACGGCACGATCATCGCGGCGGACGCCCTCGCCCGGATCGGCCCGTTGGATCGACGAGGACAGCGCGGCCAGGCGGAGCGCCTGGCCGTCCAGGCGGCGGCGACGGCCCTCGGCAACACGACCGCCGTCGCCCGCAACAGCTACATCGACCCCCGGGTGTTCCGCCAGTACGGACGGGGGAGGACGCTCGACCTCGACGTCACCCCGGAGACGGCGATCCGACGTCTGCTGGGTGGACCGGAGACGTCGCGGAAGGTCAATCGGCGAGAGCGATCCACGCGACGGCGATGACCAGGGGCACGAGCGGGGTGAGCACGGCCACGAGCACCGGCCACCAGCGCGCCCTGGTCTCCAGTTCCCTGGCACGGTGCGCGAGGGTGTCGCCTGCTCGTCGCACGGCTTCGGGATCCAGCGACTCGGCGTGCTCGTCCCGATAGAGCAGGGTGCGGCGTCCGAACCGGTCGTGCAGCACCGCGATAGCCGTCAGGAACCGACCGAGCTCCTCCGGGCGGGTGAGGTCGAGCGCGGGGAAGTACACGTGCAGAGTGCTGTCGACGACCTCGAGGTCGAGGTCGGCGCTGGTGTCGAGGAGCACGGCCATCAGATCAGGTGTCAGCACGTACAGCGCCGACGTCTCGTATCCCGGTGGTACGGACACCTCGAACACATCGCTGAAGTTCCCCTCGAGGCGCAGCTCCGTCCTGCCGCGAGGCCGACGGGGGAGCAGGCTCAGCGCACCGGCGCCGCGCCGAGACCGCAGCGCGATGCGCGGCACCTCGCTCGGCAGCGGGATCCGCACTGCCCGGACGGTGTGCATCGTCGCCCCCTCCCCGTCGCCGACGACGAAGGTGCGTTCCACGGAATCGAAGGGCACCTCGGTGTCTCGCGCGTCGATGAGGTCCGTGGAGGTTCGGTTCCCGCGATCGATCTGCTCATCGACAGACCCGCCCCACATGCGGTCGCCGACGTCGACGCGATAGGTCCATCCGAAGCCTGAGGCGAGGTCGGCGAGAACCGCCTGACGCCGCTGATGACGACGGATGCGCGCGGCTGTGGTGCCCACGAGCAGCGCGCCGGCCAGCAGCACGGCCAACTGAGTCGCCAGGCGCACCGACCCCTGCAGGCCGAAGCCGACCGGGAGGAGGTACAGAGCGACGGCCGCGGCGATGCCGAGGTAGGCGAGGGAGAGCCCGCCGAGGAGCAGGACGGTGGGCGCGCCCCCCGGTGCGCCCACCGCTCCCGCGCGTCCGTGCCGGGCCACCGTCAGGGCTTGTAGACGACCGCGATGTTCAGCTGCCCGGCATCGCGGGCCCATGCCAGCCATCGCGGCTCGCCCAGACCGCTCAGACGCTGGATCGGGATGACGTACACGCCCTCGTCGGGCCGGCTCAGCGCCCGGAACTCCGGCTTCTTCGAGATCCAGATCGATCCACCGCCGTCCCACGGCTCCAGGCAGGTGTAGACGTAGCCGTGCTCGCGGAGGTTGATCCTGTCGGCCAGGCGGTCCGCCTCGGTCCGCAGCTCGGAGAGCAGATGCTCCGGCACGTTCCCGTCCAGCGTGAACGCGGCGACGTCGTAGACGTTGCCCTCGCCGAAGTCGCGCGAGGCGAGGATCGTGAGTTCGGTCACGCCCTTCTCCGAGGCGCGGGTCCACAGGGCGTGGGAGTTCTTCGCGCGCTTGTTCATCAGAAAGCCGCCGAAGTTCACCTTCTGGAAGGCGAAGTCGTCGAGCTTCGCGGCGATCGATGCGCGTGTGGTCATGTCGTCTGTCTCCTTGTCCGTGCGGGTGCCCGCTCCGGAGCCGAGCGTACGGAGCGCGGACAGCCTCCCGTGGAACCCCGAACGAATCCGAACGGCCGTACGTCGACGCTCTGCCCTAGGCTCAGGACATGCCCGGCCCTCGCACGTTCGACGAGCTCAGTGCGGGGCTGGGGCGGCTGCGCGTCGCGGCCGGTACCCCTTCCTACGCGGAGATCGCGCGTCGGATCGGCGACCTCCGCGACGGCGACGAGCCCGCGAAGGTCACTGTGTACGACTGCTTCCGTCCCGGGCGCCGTCGGGTCGACGTCCGGCTCGTGGGGGACATCGTGCGCGCACTGGGCGGCTCGCCGGAGCACGCGGAGACGTGGCGCGCGGCGGCACGAGCGCTCAACGGCGAACGGTCCGGCGTGCATGTCGAGGTGGTGCTCGCGGCACGGGAGAGAGCGGGAACCGCGACAGGGCGGGAGGCGCTGATGGCGACGATCCCCGATGCGGACGTGGTCGTGCTGACGGGCCTTCCCGGCGTCGGCAAGACGACCCTGGCATCCGCGCTGGCCGGCCCAGACCCCGTGCTCACGGTGGAGCTGCGGGAGTCGGATCCGGACCGCCCGCTGGCAGACCCCGTGGACATCCTCCGCCGCATGCTGAGCGCGCTCGGCGTGCGCTCCCTTCCCTACGAGCTCTCACGATTACGCGCGCAACTGTCTCGAGCCGCGCACCGGACGCGAGTCGTGATCGAGGACGCCGGTGATGCAGAGCGGCTCGGCGCACTGCTCGTCCCCGGCGTCCGCTTCCTCGTGACGACGCGGCGCGACCCGGCCGATCTCGAGCTGCGGATTCCCGGCGGCGGCGTCGCGGTGGCTCGCGTCGTGGTGCCGCCGATGGCGGACGCGGAGGCGCGGAAGCTGCTGACCGCGCTCCTCGCGGACTCCCGCGGTGCCGCTTCCGGCGACCGGGGCGGCGGGATCGACGACGAGGCGCTCGGCCGGATCGTCGCGGTCGGCGGCGGCCTTCCCCTGGATATCGCGATGCTCGCCGGCATCGTGCGGGAGCACCCGCGCTGGTCCTTCGACGACCTCGCCTCCCGCTTCGAGCACGAGCCGCGCGACGCCCGGATCCGTCCGGTCCTCGAGGCCGCGACCCGGTCCCTGTCCTCGCCGGACGCGGAGGTGCTCGCCGACGCTGCCCTGCTCGATCGCGACCTGGACGAGGCGGTGCTCCGGGCCGCCGTGGGCCCGCATGCCGAGGAGGCGCTGGGGAGGCTGGAGGCCCGGCACCTGCTGGAACGGCACGCGGGCCGCGTGACGATGCACGACACGGTGTTCGCCTTCGCGGCGGAACGGTCCCGCGCCCTGCGTCCGTCATCGACGCGGCGGCGTTTCGTGCAGCGTGCGGCGGATGCGGTGCTGGCCCTCATCGCCGAAGATCCCGACTACGCCCCCCGCGAGGTGGGCACGGTGCTCGCGGTCGCCGCTGCCGCGCGCGAGCACGACCTGGACGGGGCGGTCGAGAGGCTGGCGCTGGACGCGCACCCCGATCTCGCACGGTGGTCGCTCTGGAGTGAATCGCTGCAGCTGCACGATCTCGCCGCACGAGGACGGGGGCTGGAGCTCGTCCCCGAGATCGCGCTCGGGGTGGCGCAGTGCGCCGAGAAGCTGGGCCGACTGGACGAGGCCCTCATCACCCTGCATCGCGTGCGACGCATCGCCGTGGGGGTGTCGTCGGCGCGGACCTGGAACCAGATCGGCAACGTCCAGCGCTGGATGAGCCACCTGGATGAGGCCCTCGTGTCGTATCGCCGAGCCATCGACATCGCTCGCGCGGTGGGGGACCGCGTGGTGGAGGGCCGGGCGAGGGGGAACCACGCCGATACGCTGCGCATCCTCGCCCGCTATCCGCAGGCGGAGGAAGGATACGCGCAGGCTCTGCGCATCGCCCTCGAAGAGGGCGACGACCTCAACATCGCGGTGGTGCGGGGCAACCGTCCGCTGCTCCTGCTCGCGCGGGGTCGGTTGGCCGAGGCCGAGGCGGAGCTGGAGGAGCTTCTCGCGTCGTCGAGCGTCGCCTCCCTTCCCTTCGTGCGCAGGACGCTGGCGCTCGTCGCGGAGGCCCGCGGCGACGATGAGCTCGCTCTGCGTCGGTGCGCGGACGCCCAGGAGACGCTGCGCGTGGCGGGCGAGTTCGGCACCTCCGCAGATCTCGACCTGCTCTCGGCGCGGATCCGCGGCCGCCGAGGTGCTACCGCCGCGGCGCGGGCGACAGCCGAGCGGGTGCTCGCGGAGGCGGAGCAGGCGGGATCCCCGCTCATCGCGACGGAAGCCGCGAACTCTCTCGCCGAGATCCTCGTCGACGGGGCCGCGGCGGATGCGACGCGGTGGCGCGAGGCGGAACGGCACGCGCGTGAGGCACGCAGCGTCGCGGAGGCGACGGGCGACCGGGCGGAGGTGGCGCGGAGCGATGCGCTGCTCGCCGTCGTCGCGGACGCCCGGGGTGAGAAACACGAGGCCGAGGCGCGGAGGGCTGCGTCGCGTCGTCTCTACGCCGCGATGGGCCATCGTCTCGCTGCTGTCTGAGGCGTGGTCCCGTTCACCAGCCTTTCCACCGAAGATGCCAGGATGGTGGGATGCACACCGCAAATCTGACCCGGGAGGAGACGGCGGCGCGATCCGCGGCCGTCACCCTCCACCGCGTCCGCGTCGAACTCGACCTCACCGGAGCCCCGGAAAGAGCCCGCACCGGTTTCCCCACGGTCACGACGCTCGAGTTCGACACGACCGGCGACAGCACCTGGATCGATTTCATCGGCGAAGAGGTCCAGCGGGTCGAGGTGAACGGCGTGGAGCAGCCCGTCGACTACGACGGCGCTCGCATCGCGCTGACGAACCTGGCCGCATCGAACGTGGTGCGCGTCGAAGCCGTGGGAGTGTACAGCCGCTCCGGCGAAGGGCTGCACCGTTTCCACGACCCCGCGGACGAGCGCACCTACCTGTACACGCAGTACGAGCCCGCCGACTCGCGACGCGTGATGGCGTGCTTCGAGCAGCCCGATATGAAGGCCGAGTACACCTTCGTCGTCGACGCGCCGTCCGGATGGCAGGTGCTCTCGAACCAGTCACCCGCCCACCTGGACCTCGGCGTCGGCGTGCAGCGGGTCACCTTCGCCCCCACGCTGCCGATCTCGAGCTACATCACCGCGGTCGCCGCCGGCCCCTATGTCCGGGTCGATGGAGAATGGGCGCGCGGCGACCAGCACGTCGCGCTCGGCGTGCTGGTACGGCAGTCCCTCGCCGAGCACCTCGAGGCCGAGGAGATCCTCGACGTCACCCGGCAGGGGCTCGACTTCTTCGACGACGCCTTCGCGTACCCCTATCCCTGGGGCAAGTACGACCAGCTCTTCGTGCCGGAGTACAACCTCGGCGCGATGGAGAACCCCGGGCTCGTGACCTTCACGGAGGGCTACCTGTCGCGCGGTGCGGCCACGGACGCGCAGCGGGCGGCTCGCGCCAACACGATCCTGCACGAGATGGCGCACATGTGGTTCGGCGATCTCGTGACCATGACCTGGTGGGACGACCTGTGGCTCAAGGAATCGTTCGCCGACTACATGGGAGCGCACGCGTCGGCGGTCGCCACGCGGTATCACGACGCCTGGGTCAAGTTCGCGGCGAGCCGCAAGGCGTGGGCCTACCAGCAGGATCAGCTCCCGACGACGCACCCGATCGTGGCCGACATCACCGATCTCGAGGCCGCGAAGCTGAACTTCGACGGGATCACGTACGCCAAGGGCGCCGCCGTGCTCAAGCAGCTCGTCGCGTTCGTCGGAGACGACGCGTTCTTCGAGGGGGCCAGACGCTACTTCGCCGCCAACGCCTTCGGGAACACGACGCTCGAGGACTTCCTCGTGCAGCTGAGCGCGGTCTCGGGCCGCGACATGCGCGACTGGTCGGCGGCGTGGCTGCAGACCTCCGGCGTGTCGACGCTCTGGATGGAGGCCGACGCCGACGGGCGGCGCTTCGTCGTCCAGACCGATCCGCGCCCGCATCGTCTCCGCATCGGAGCCTACGATCGGGTCGACGGACGCATCGTCCGTCGGGAGCAGCGTGAGATCGACGTCACCGGCGAGCGCACAGAGGTCGAGCTGCCGGATGCCGATCTGACGCTCTTGAACGACGACGACCTCACCTATGTGAAAGCACGTCTCGACGAACGATCGCTGCGCACCGTCGAGGAGTCCCTCTCCGCGATCGACGACCCCCTCGGTCGCGCGCTCGTGTGGTCCTCCCTGTGGAACGCCGTCCGCGATGGCGAGCTCGAACCGGGCCGCTACCTCGCGATCGTGCGGACGCACGCGCCTGCCGAGCCCAACATCGGGCTGCTCACCGGGGTGCTTGCGAACGCCGTGTACACGCTCCGCCACTTCGTCGGAGATGTCCGCCGCGACGAGGAGCAGCGCACCTGGACGGACACCGTGTGGAGTGCGGTGCAAGCCGCAGAGGCCGGCAGCGATGCGCAGCTCTCCTGGGCGCGGGCGTTCGCGACCGCGTCGAGCTTCGACGACCTGCATCACGAGCGGGTGCGCGAGCTTCTCGACGGCGAGGTGCCGGATGGACTCGTGGTCGACCCCGACCTGCGCTGGCAGCTTCTGACCGCCCTCGTGACCACCGGCCATGCCGATCAGGCCGAGGTCGAGGCCGAGCTGGAACGCGATGACACCGGCGACGGGCGCACGGCGGCGCGGCGGGCACGCGCGTCGCGTCCGGACCAGGAGGTGCGTCGCGCGGCGTGGGAGGCGGCCTGGACCGACCGGTCACTGAGCAACGACCACCTGGATGCCGAGATCAGCGGATTCCGCGCCGGCGGACGCCGCGACCTGATCGCGGGCTTCGACGGCGAGTACTTCGATCGGATCGGAGCAGCCTGGGCCGACCGCAGCATCGAGATCGCGAGGCGGCTCGTCCTCGGACTGTTCCCCGCCACGGAATCGCTGGAGCTCGTCGACAGCTGGCTCGCGGAGAATGCGGATGCGCCTGCCGCGCTTCGTCGACTCATCGTCGAGCAGCGCGATCACCTGCAGCGCGATCTCAGGGTGCGGGGGATCCTGCCGCGCTGATGAGCTCGGCGGCGGTGTCGAATCCGACGGCGCGGAGGTCGTCGCGGTCGTCGCTGGCGTGGCACAGGATGGCGGAGACGGCGGCGGCCCATGCGCGGGCTCGGAGCCACGTGGCCTCGTCGTATCTGTCGGCTGTGGCGCGGCGGAAGACGTGTCGCCCCTCCGCGTCGAAGACGAGCCAGCCCGCGGCGAGGTCGTAGGCGGGGTCTCCCGCTGTCACATCGCCGAAGTCGACAAGGGCCACGAGGCGGTCCCCGTCCGCCAGGATGTTCCCCGGGTGCAGGTCGCCGTGGATCCATACGGATTCGGCGGCCGGGGCAGCGTCGAGTCCGGCTTCCCAGAGTGCGGCGAGAGGAGTGGCGACCCGCGGGGGCAGTTCGGCGAGACGCGAGCGGATGCTGTCGTCTCTGCTCCGCAGCGGCACCCCGCGCACCGGGTTGTGCGGTGCGTCATCGGGAGCCGGCTGGTGGAGCACCGACAGCACGGTCGCGAGCTGGCCGGCCCACACCGTGTTGCGGTGACGGGGGAGCCCCAGCACGTGCTCGCCGGGGAGCCACGGCACGATCGACCAGGACCACGGGAACGTCGATGTGGGAGCACCGGCGACAACCGGCAGCGGCGCCCGCACGCCTGCCGCGGCGAGGCGCATCGCGAGCTGGGGGAGTGCGCGGTGCTCATGCCGGATCAGCGTCGCGGCGAGCTCGCGCCGCGGGACGCGGACGGCGAGGTCCGTGCCGAGGCGCCAGGTGACGTTGTCCCAGCCCTCTGCGACGCGGCTCAGCGGGAGCGAAGCGAGTCGGGGGGAGACCGTGCGCACCAGCTCGCGCACCTCGTCCTCCGCGAGTGTGCGCTCCGCCGCCGGCGAGTCCGCCATCGTCAGAGGTCGAGCGATTCGCCGGGCTCCAGCACGAAGAACTCGCCGCCGCTCTGCTCGGTGGCCCACTGCAGCCGCTGCCGGTGCATGTTCTTGCCGATCACCGACAGCGTCATGTCGTGCGTGCCGAAAGCGCGCCGCGGGGCGACGGCGAGCACGTAGTCCATGGCCTCGCCGATCTTCAGCCAGGGCGCGCCCAGAGGAGCGGCGAGAGTGCCGACCGTCACGTCTGCCGGGACGGCGTAGGAGTCGCCGGGGTAGTAGAACTCGTCGTTGACGAGCACGCCCACGTTCTCGATGGTCGGCAGGGAGGAGTGGATCACCTCGTGCGCTCCGCCGAAGAACCGCAGGCGGAAGTCACCGGCCTCGACGGCGTCACCCGGAGCGACGGTCGTGATCTCGTAGCCTTCGGCCGCCCGCGCGACTCCGGCGGTCGCGAAGATCGGCACACCGGGCGCCGCGCGCAGGATGCGGTCCAGGTGCTCGGTCGTCCAGTGGTCGGGGTGCTCGTGGGTGATCACCACGCCGACCACGTCGGCGAGGTCGTTCAGCGGGGCGGTGAAGGAGCCCGGATCGATCAGGAGGGTCTGACCCCCGGCGTCGAGACGGAGGGCGGCATGTTCGAACTTGGTGACGCGCATGTCACGAGTCAACTCCTTCCGGTGCCGCACGGCAAACGGAATTCCGTGCGCCACGCCCGGGCGTCCGCCGGGGTCGGCCTCGATTTGGCGCAGTGAGAATCGCCGTGGCATACTTGAACGGTTGTCGCGGGACGGAAACGCTCCGCAAGACGGCCCCATCGTATAGCGGCCTAGTACGCCGCCCTCTCACGGCGGTAACGCGGGTTCGAATCCCGCTGGGGTCACACAACACGCGAAAGCCCCCGGTTCTCCCGGGGGCTTTCGTCGTCTCCGGACGTGCTCGATCAGGCCGGGGAGCGCAGGGACATCGTGCGGAACGTGCGATTGCTCAGCGGCAGGAGCATGAGCGCCATCATCGCCCCACCGAACACCGCGAAGGGCACCCAGAGCGCGGTCGCCGAGGCCAGCATCCCGAAGCCGGCCATCGCGAGCGGCATCAGGCAGTCGTCGCCCAGGCGGGTGAGGGATCCCATGCGGCCGAGGTAGGCCGTGTCGACCGTGGCGGAGAACGTGGCACTGAGCAGCACCGAGGCGTAACCGGCCGTGACTCCGATCACGAAGGCCGCCGTGCCGACCGTCCAGACCGGGCCGATCCCGAGCGCCGCGATCCCCGCACCCTGGACGACGAGCGCCGTGAAGCCGGACAGCGCTTCGTGCCGCGGGCGCCATCTCGCGACCGAGACGGCGCCGAGCGCCGCTCCCAGACCGAGCAGGGCCTCGAACAGCCCGACCGCCTGGGCGCCCCACCCCTCGTCGTGCGCGCGCAGGGCGAGGCCGATGCCGACGGCCGGTCCGACCGCGAGGTTCAGGCCGGACAGGGCGAGCACGAGGGTGCGCGTCGTCGGGTGCGTACCGAGGTGGGCGAAGCCGCGACCGATTCCGCGCAGCGTGGACTCGCGGTCGGCCCGGGCCAGACGGAAGCGCGGGCGCAGCCAGATCGCGAGGAAGGCGACGACCAGCGAGAAGGTCAGGGCGTTGACGCCCGCGCTTCCCCCGAGACCTGCGTGCGCGACGATCACGCCGCCCAGCGCCGCTCCGGCCATGGTTCCCAGGCGAGAAGCGGTCTGCGCCGCCGCGCCGTACGACGGCAGGTCCGATGCGCGGACGAGCTGCCGCGCGATGGTTCCCGCCGACGGCTCGTAGAACGCGTCGCACACGCCGAACGCGATCGCGGCGAACAGCAGCACGGCCACGGTGGGCGGCGTCGCCAGCACCCATGCGGCGACGGCGACCAGAACGCCCACGCGCAGGACGTTGAACAGCAGCATCACGCGTCGGGCATCGGAGCGATCCGCGATGACGCCGCCGAACAGCAGGATCACCGCCCGCGGAACCGTGCCGGCGGCGACGATCAGCCCGGCCACGGCGGGGGAGGCGATCTGCACCGCCGTCCAGGCCAGGGCGATCGTCCACAGGGCATCGCCCGCATCGGACAGCGCCTTCACGCCGATCCAGGCGTGGACCAGCCGGTCGCGACGGAACGCCGGAGGTTCGGCCAGCTGGACCGGGTCGGTGACGGCGCTCATCAGGGTTCCGTGGGGAACGCGTGAGCGAACGCGAAGACGGGCCGGCGTTCGGTGCCGTCGTCGAGGTCGATCGCCTCGCGCCATTCGCGCATCGTGTGCAGCAGGCGTTCCGAGAGATCGCGCAGCTCGTCGGGGGAGGCCCAGGCCGTCGTCTCGGTGTTCGAGCCGTCATAGCCGACGTATGCGGGGTCGTCGCGGTGCCGGTGCCAGCGCTGAAGCCGTTCGATCTGCATCCGGATGCCCTGTCGCTGCGCCTCCCTGGCCAGCAGCGCATCAGCGGGGGTGTCGAGATAGTCGTCGACGGACCAGGTGAAGCCGCGCCGCGCGAGAGCCCACCAGCTCGTCCTCCGGTCGCCGGACGGGTCGGCGGCACGCTCGACGACTCCGGCTCGCTCGAGCATGCGCAGGTGATGGCTGATGCTGCCCACCTGGCTCTCGAGCGCCCGTGCCAGTGTCGTCACCTGGCTGGTGCCGTAGAGCAGCAGGTAGTCGTAGATGCGGCGTCGGAGCGGGTGATGAACGGCCGTGACCGCGGAGATGTCTTCCACGCAGGAAGGCTATGCGCGGCTGCCGTGATGCACAAGGCTTCTTGTATACCGCGGAAACACGCGGGTTTCAGCCGTCTCTCCGCGGGCGATCACACCCCCAGGAGAGCGGTGACCGCTCACACGGTCGGGTCGATCCGCTTCTTGCCGGCGTCGGCGCGCCGTCGTGCGCGGCGCCGCGCACGACGGATGAGCCAGACGACCAGGATCACCACGGCTGCCACCGCGAGCCAGGGGAGCAGGAAGCCCAGCGCGATCACGAGTGCGTTGAGCGACACCACCAGCCCGTTCCATCCGGCGAGCAGGCCGTCGCCGAATCCGGACGGCTCGGCCGTCGTCGGCGCGGCCGCACGGGTCAGCTGCACCTGGAGGGAGGACATCGCCACCTGGTCGTCCAGCGCCGCCAGCTGCTGCTCGTAGGACTCCAGCTGCGCCTGTCGATCGGTCAACGCGACCTCCGCCTCGATCAGCTCCGAGACGCTGCCGGACTGCGCCATCAGCTGGGTGAGGCGCTCGACGGAGGCACGCGTGGAATCCACCCTGGCCTGCAGATCGATCGCGACCGCGGTCACGTCCTGTTTGGCGGTCGACGAGGAGATCACCTCACCGGTGTCGTCGAGCGCTGCGATGACCTCCGTGAGGTCGGCGGAGGGGACTCGGATGGTGATGGAGCCGTATCCGGAGTCGGCGGGCGCCGACGCGGCGTCGCTCTCGCCCTCGACCCCGAGCGCCTTGCCGACCTCCGTGCTCTCGACGTAGCCGCCGTGCTCCGACGCCAGGTCGGAGATCTGCGCGGCCGCATCCGGGATGCTCTTGACCTGGACCGTGGCCTGAGCCGTGGCGATGATCTCCCGGTCGCCCTCGACGGCGGCGGCGCCGGACAGGGCCGCGTCACCGGACTCGGCGGTGGCTGGGTCGCCCGGCTGCGCGCCGGGCGCGAGCTCCGCGCTGCGCTCCGGCAGCGACGACGAGGTGTCGGCCACCGATCCGCCGGACGTGCTCCACCCGTCGGCCGTGGACACCGCGGATCCGCCCACCGCGTTCAGGATCGGCGGGGTCACGAGGACGCCGACGAGGAAGGCTGCGGCGATCCCACCGCCGGTGAGCCAGCGGCGGCGCCGCCGCTGTGCCGTCGTGCGCGCCGGCCGCGCGGGGCGTCCGTCCTGCGCGATCTCGGCGAACACCGCTCGCTCCATGCGTGCGATCGTCTCGCCGGACAGTTCCGGGAGGCCGTCGTCGGGCGTCTGGTCGTTCATGCGTCTCTCACTTCCTTCACGGCGCCCCGGAGCTGCGTGCGCACTCGCGAGAGACGGTTCCGGACGACGGCATGGGTCACGCCGAGCTCCTCTGCGGCCGCCTGATAGGCGTACCCCTCAGCCGCGCACAGCCGGAAGATCTCGCGGTCGAGTTCGCTCAGACCGCCCACCTCCGCTGCGATCCTCGCTGCGAGGGCCGCGGTGATGACCTGCTCCTCGACGCTCACGGCATCCGCCAGCGTCTCATCGACGGCGTCGGTCGTATGCGCCTCGTCGCGTCGGCGCCGCCGGAGCCGATTCGCCGCCTGGAAGCGGCAGATCGTCGCCAGCCACGGCAGGATGGACTCTCCCTGCAGCTCGAGGCCGGGGAGCTTGCGCCATGCGACGACGAACGTCTCCTGCGTCACGTCCTCCGCATCGGCAGCGGAACCCAGGATCCCCTGCGCGATCCAGTAGACGGGGCGCACGTGGGCGCGGTACAGCTCCCGGAAGGCGCTCTCATCGCCCGCCGCGGCCTGCGCGGCCCACTTCTGATCACTCGTCTGCACGGGCATCCTGGTTCCGTTCGGTGTCTCTCACCCGGGAAGTGTCGGTGGATGCCCCATCGTCTCAGATCCGTCCGCATCCGTTCGCTCCCGACGCTTCATCCCGCCCCCGTGCTCCGGTAGCATTGCCCCGGCGAGAGGGAGTATCCCGGACCCGCGCGTAACGTCATCACGAGCATCGACATCGCTGCTCCGGGCGCGCGACGCACTTCGGTGCGGGGGAGAGACTTTCGGCTCATTCCCGACCCCTCGCGAAAGGTGCAGTGCGCCCTTGGATATCCCCCTCTGGTTCGAGATCACCTCGATGGTCGTCCTCACGATCATCCTGATCGGCGACCTGCTGCTCATCCGGCTGCGACCCCACATCCCGTCGACCAAGGAGTCCACGCTCTGGGTCGTGTTCTACGTGGGGCTGGCGCTCCTGTTCGCGGTGCTGCTGGGCAATGTCGGCGGATGGCAGAACGCGGGTGACTTCATCACCGGATGGGCGCTGGAATACAGCCTCTCGGTGGACAACCTCTTCGTCTTCGTACTGATCATGGCGCAGTTCGCCGTGCCGCGGCGGTTGCAGCAGCAGGTGCTGATGGTGGGCATCATCATCGCCCTGGTGCTGCGCGGACTGTTCATCCTCGTGGGCGTCGCCATCATCGAGAACTTCTCGCCGATCTTCTACATCTTCGGGGCGTTCCTCATCTGGACGGCGATCCGTCAGGCGATGCCGGAGGGGGACATCGACGACGAGGTGAAGCGCGAGAACTTCATCGTCCGCCTGCTGCGCCGTCGCATCGACATCAGCGAGACCTACGACGGGTCCAAGATCCGCACGACGGTCGACGGCAAGAGGATGTGGACCCCCATGGTGATCGTGTTCATCACGATCGGCGTCACCGACCTCATCTTCGCGATCGACTCGATCCCGGCGATCTTCGAGATCACGACGAACGGATTCCTCGTCTTCGCCGCGAACATCTTCGCGCTGATGGGCCTGCGTCAGCTGTACTTCCTCCTCGGCGACCTCCTCGACCGGCTCCGCTACCTGCACTACGGCATCGCGGTGATCCTCGGCTTCATCGGCATCAAGCTGATCCTGCACGCGCTCCACGTCAACGAGCTCCCGTTCATCAACGGCGGACAGCACATCGAGTGGGTCCCCGACATCGACAACATGGTCTCGCTCGGCGTGATCCTCGTCTCCATGACCGTGGCGACGGTGGCGAGCCTGATCGCCTCCTCCCGCGAGAAGCGCGCCGAGAAGAGGTCGGCGCTCAGCGAGTGAGCCGGCGGGCGGCCTGCGTGCGACTCAGAACGCGCGCAGGTTCGCCTGCAGTCCGCCGTCCGCGTACTCGCGTCGGAGGATGCCACGGCGCCGGAGGACCGGCACCAGCTCATCGAGTGTGCGGTGCAGCGTCACCGGGTGGAAGTCGCCCCACAGCAGCACCCCGTCGTTGCCCCACTCGCCGAGTTCCTCGATCAGGTCGGCGAACTCCTCCGCGGTGCCGACGAAGCCGCTGCGATCGGAGATGCGACCGGCGCGCGCGAGAGCGGACAGATGCGCGCGCAGGGGTGCGTCCTCGCCGCGGTCTCCGATGAGTCTCTGGATGCTCCCGCGCGACACGTGCGCACCGAAGACCTCGAGGTCGAGCGGGCGATCCAGGTCGAGCGCGGTCAGGTCGGTCTCGAGGTCGCTGGACTGCTTCCGCGCGATCTGGACCAGAGCGGCGTCATCGGGGTGGGCTGAGGCGGCGACGATGCGGTCGGCCTCTTCCGGGGAAGCGGTGATGACGGGCTGGATGGCGAACAGGATCGTGACGTCCTCGGGGCGCCGGCTCTTCGTGATCGCGGCCTCGTGCACCTTCGCGCGGTACGCGCGCACCGAGGCCTCGTCGAGCGGGGCGAGGGCGAGCTGCACGTCGGAGTTCGCGCCGGCGAAGCCGAGTCCACGTCCGGAGCCGCCCGGCGACACGATCGCGGGTTCGCCCTGCGTGAAGGGGAGCGCGTTGAGGGGGCCGTCGAAGCGGTAGTGGTCGCCGCGGTGCCGGACGGCGCGCATACGGGTGCCGTCCGCGTACACGTCCGTTTCGCGATCCTCGACCAGCGCGCCGTCGTCCCAGCTGTGCCAGAGCGCGCGGATGCCGGCGAGCCACTCCTCGGCGCGGTCATAGGCCTCGTCGTGGCCGAGCTGCGGCGCATCCGAGAAGTGCCGGGCGCTGCCGGTGTCGGTGACGACGTTGAGGCCGAGGCGGTGTCCGCTCAGGTGCTGCAGCGTCGCGAACTGTCGCGCCGCGGTGTAAGGCAGGTACGCCGCCGGGTTCACGGTCGGCACGACGCCGAGGTGGCGTGTCGCGTGGAACAGCGAGGGCGCGAGCAGAAGCGGGTCGTGCTTGGGACCGCCGAAGGCGTGCCGGACGCGGAGATCGATCGTGGCGGGCGACCCGAGCGACGGCGCGTCCTCGATGATGACGAGATCGAAGCCGGCCTGCTCCAGGGTGCGCGCCGCCTCCTGATAGATCTCGGGGCGCGTCCAGTCGTAGTCCCACTCCAGCGAGGGGTACCCCCAGCCCTGCGGACCGAATCCCCGCGCGAGGAACCACCCGAAATGCTGGAGCCGGGTCATGCCACCGTCTCCCGCACCGACTCGAGCACCCGGCTGAGGTCCGCGATGAGGTCGGCGACGTCTTCGATCCCGATCGACAGGCGGAGCGTGCCGGGGCCGACGCCGAGCACGGCGCGCTCCGCATCGGTGCGCTGGGCGTGGCTCGTGGTGCCCGGATGCAGTGCGAGCGATCGCACATCACCGATGTGGGTCATGTGCGTGAAGACGCGCACGTCCTCGACGAAGCGCCGAGCGGCGGGCAGGCCGCCCCGGAGGGTGAACGTGAAGATCGAGCCGAAGCCTCCTTCGAGGTAGCGCACGGCCGTCTCGTGATGCGGATGGGAGGGGAGTCCGGCGTAGTCGACACTCTCGACGGCGTCCTGGGATTCGAGCCAGCGCGCGATCTCGAGCGCATTCCGTGACTGACGCTCGACGCGCAGCGAGAGCGTCTCCGCGCCCTGGCCGATGAGGAACGCGTTCAGCGGCGACGGGGAGGCGCCGAAGCGCGGCGCGACCGACTCGCGCGCGTAGGCGATGCGGGCGCGGCCGCCGTGTCGGGAGAAGACGCTGGGAGCGCCGCCTCTCCCCGGCAGGACGAGGTGCGGCGCGTTGTGACCGGCGCGCTCCGCGTCGAAGCGGCCGTCGTCGACGATGACGCCGCCGAGGACGGATCCGTGCCCGGCGAGGAATTTCGAGGCGGAGTGGACGACGACGGCGGCGCCGTGCTCGATCGGCCGGAGCAGGGACGGGGTGGCGAGCGTGTTGTCGACGATCAGCGGGACGGCGACCTCATCGGCGATGGCGCTCACGGCGGCGACGTCGAGCACATCGTTGCGCGCGTTCGCGAGCGACTCGGCGAACAGGGCGCGCGTGTTCGGCCGGATCGCCGCTCGCCACGCATCCGGATCGGCGATGTCCTCGACGAACGTCGTCTCGATATCCAGCCGGGCGAGGTTGTCGAGGAAGAGGCCGCGCGTGCCCTCGTAGATGTGCGTGGACGAGACGATGTGGTCCCCGGCTCCCACGACCGAGAGGAGAGCGGTGGACACCGCGGCCTGACCGCTGGCGACGAGCACGGCGTCCGCGCCCGACTCGAGCGACGCCAGCTGACGCTCCACCGCGCGCACGGTCGGGTTCCCGGTGCGCGTGTATCCGAAGCCGGTGCCCGTGCTGAAGTGGTCGGCGGCGTGGTCGAAGTCGTCGAACTCGAAGCCGGCGGTGAGGTAGATCGGGGTGGCGCGGGCCGCCGCCGTCTCTCGGCTTCTCGCCGCGTGGACGGCGCGGGTGGCGAAGCGGGCGGTGTCGACGGTCATGCGGAGCCTCTCGGTCGGTCGGGTGAGCAACAGAGTGTCACGGCGTGTCTCGGCGTGTCCGAGCGGTGGTAACCTGACGTCATGCGGACCGTGCTCCTTCTTAGCGGCCGCGGCGAGACCTCGATCTGAGCCCCTCCTCGTCGCGGAGTCCATCGTGGGCCGAACCGCCATCCCCAGGAGACACGCCATGACCACCACCGCCGGTGCGGATTCCGCACGCCCCAGGACGCTCGCCGAGAAGGTCTGGGACGACCACCTCGTCGTCAAGGGCGAGGACGGGCAGCCCGACCTCATCTACATCGACCTGCACCTCGTGCACGAGGTCACCAGCCCGCAGGCCTTCGACGGCCTCCGCAGCGAGGGGCGCCCGCTCCGCCGGCTCGACCTGACCATCGCCACCGAGGACCACAACACCCCGACGTGGGAGATCGACAAGCCGATCGCCGACCTCACCAGTCGCACGCAGATCGAGACGCTGCGTCGCAACGCCGCCGAGTTCGGGGTGCGCCTGCACTCGCTGGGCGATGCGGAGCAGGGCATCGTGCACGTCGTCGGGCCTCAGCTCGGACTCACGATGCCCGGCATCACGGTGGTCTGCGGCGACTCGCACACGTCGACCCACGGCGCGTTCGGCGCGATGGCGTTCGGCATCGGCACGAGCGAGGTCGAGCACGTCATGGCCACCCAGACGCTGCCCCTCAAGCCCTTCAAGACCATGGCCATCAACGTCGAGGGCACGTTGCGTCCGGGCGTGACCGCGAAGGACATCATCCTCGCCGTGATCGCCAAGATCGGCACCGGCGGCGGCCAGGGCTACGTGCTCGAATACCGCGGCAGCGCGATCCGCGCGCTCTCGATGGAGGGCCGCATGACGATCTGCAACATGTCGATCGAGGCCGGCGCCCGCGCGGGCATGGTCGCCCCGGACGAGACGACCTTCGCCTACCTCGAGGGCCGTCCGCACGCGCCGAAGGGGCAGGACTGGGACGACGCCGTCGCCTACTGGCGCACGCTGCCGACCGACGAGGGCGCGGCATTCGACGCCGAGGTCTTCATCGACGCCGACGAGCTGGAGCCCTTCGTCACCTGGGGCACGAACCCGGGCCAGGGCAGCTCGCTCTCCTCCGCGGTGCCGAACCCGGCCGAGATCACCGACCCGAACGAGCGCGCCGCCGCCGAGCGCGCACTGGAGTACATGGATCTCACCCCTGGCACGCCTCTCAAGGAGGTGCCGGTCGATGCGGTGTTCATGGGCTCGTGCACGAATAGCCGCATCGAGGACCTCCGTGCCTTCGCGTCGATCATCCAGGGCAAGAAGAAGGCCGACGGCGTGCGCGTCATGGTCGTCCCCGGCTCGGCGCGCGTTCGTCTGGAGGCCGAGGCGGAGGGACTGGACCAGGTCATCAAGGACTTCGGGGCGGAGTGGCGGTTCGCCGGCTGCTCGATGTGCCTCGGGATGAACCCCGACCAGCTCGCCCCTGGGGAGCGCTGCGCCTCCACCTCGAACCGCAACTTCGAGGGCAGGCAGGGCAAGGGCGGCCGCACCCACCTGGTGTCGCCCCTGGTCGCCGCGGCGACCGCCATCCGCGGAACCCTGTCCAGCCCGAGCGATCTGGAGGCCTGACCATGGAGAAGTTCACCACCCACACGGGCATCGCGGCGCCGCTGCAGCGCTCGAACGTCGACACCGACCAGATCATCCCCGCGGTGTTCCTCAAGCGCGTCACCAAGACCGGCTTCGAGGATGCGCTGTTCCACGGCTGGCGTCAGGACCCGGAGTTCGTCCTGAACCAGGCGCCGTACCAGGGCGCGTCGATCCTCGTCGCCGGCCCCGACTTCGGCACCGGATCGAGCCGCGAGCACGCCGTCTGGGCGCTGCGCGACTTCGGATTCAAGGTCGTCCTGAGTCCCCGGTTCGCGGACATCTTCCGTGGCAACTCGGGCAAGCAGGGCCTGCTCGCCGCGACGATCTCGGAAGAGGATCTCGAGCAGATCTGGGCCGAGATCGAGCGGAATCCCGGGGTTTCCATGACGGTCGACCTCGAGGCGCGGGTGGCGGTCATCGGCGACATCCAGGCCGAGATCGGTATCGACGATTACACTAGATGGCGGCTCCTCGAAGGGCTCGATGACATCGGGCTCACGCTGCGCAACGAAGACAAGATCGCGCAGTTCGAGGCCCGTCGCGAGTCGTGGCGGCCCCGAACCCTTCCCGTTCAGTAGACGGTGGGGGCGGGGGAGCCAGGGGCAACCCGCCCCCGAAATCCGTTGATGAAGTGAGGCTCCGAATGACGACACCTGTGCGCGATGCTCTTCCGGGCGGAGTCCCTGCACTCACCGGAGACGTCCTCGCCATTCGAGGCGGCCGTCCGCTGCGCGGTCGCGTCGACGTCAAGGGCGCGAAGAACCTCGCGACCAAGGCGATGGTCGCCTCGCTCCTCGGCGAGACGGTGAGCACGCTGCGCGATGTGCCGGCGATCAGCGATGTGGCCGTCGTGCGCTCGCTGCTCGAGGTGCACGGCGTCCGGGTCTCGGAGGGCGACGAGCCCGGCTCGGTCGTGTTCGACCCGAGCGACGTGGAATCCGCGCACTTCGAGGAGATCGACGCCCACGCGGGCGCCTCGCGCATCCCGATCCTGTTCTGCGGGCCGCTGCTGCACCGTCTCGGACAGGCCTTCATCCCCGACCTCGGCGGCTGCCGCATCGGCGACCGCCCGATCGACTTCCACCTCGACGCGCTGCGGAAGTTCGGCGCGATCGTCGAGAAGCTCCCGAGCGGCATCCGCCTGTCCACCGGGGGCAGCCGCCTGCACGGGGCGAACATCCACCTGCCGTACCCGAGCGTGGGCGCGACCGAGCAGGTGCTCCTCACGGCCGTCCGCGCCGAAGGCGTCACGGAGCTGCGCAACGCCGCGATCGAGCCCGAGATCATGGACCTGATCGCCGTGCTGCAGAAGATGGGCGCGATCATCTCCTACGAGCCCAACCGCGTCATCGTGATCGAGGGCGTCGAGAAGCTCCGCGGCTACGACCACCGGTCCATCTTCGACCGCAACGAGGCCGCATCCTGGGCCTCGGCCGCGCTGGCCACCGACGGCGAGATCTTCGTCGGCGGCGCCAAGCAGCAGGAGATGCTCACCTTCCTCAACGTCTTCCGCAAGGCGGGCGGCTGGTTCGACATCCAGGAGGACGGGATCCTCTTCCGCCGTGACGGGGACATCAAGCCGGTCGTGATCGAGACCGACGTCCACCCCGGCTTCATGACCGACTGGCAGCAGCCGCTCGTGGTCGCGCTGACGCAGGCGCACGGACGATCGGTGGTCCACGAGACCGTGTACGAGAACCGGATGGGCTTCACCGAGGCGCTGGTCAAGATGGGTGCCGACATCGTCGTGCACCCGCGCGGACTCCAGGACGGACCTCGCCGGGTTCCCCGTCGCGATCTCGAGCAGGCCGCCGTCATCACCGGACCGACTCCGCTGCACGGCGCAGACATCGTGGTGCCCGACCTCCGCGGTGGCTACAGCCACATCATCGCGGCCCTCACCGCCACGGGCGAGTCGAAGGTCTCAGGAGTGGACATCCTCAGCCGCGGCTACGAGAAGTTCCTCGCCAAGCTCGACGCCCTCGGCGCCGACTTCGACGTCATCCGGTGACCCCGATGTCATCGCGGTCGTCGGAGACGACGCGGCCGAGCGTGTTCTGGCCGCTCGCCGCGCTCGTGATCCCGCCGATGTCGCTGATCGCGAAGATCCGGGTGACGGGTGCGGAGAAGCTGCCGAAAGAGGGGGCTTTCGTCCTCGCGCCGAACCACTACTCCGAGTTCGATCCGCTGATCGTCGCGGTCGCCGTGTGGCGGATGGGGCGTGCACCGCGGTTCATGGCCAAGGAGAGCCTGTTCCGTGTTCCGGTGCTGGGCTGGTTCCTGCGCCGCACCGGCATGATCCCCGTGGCCCGCACCTCCTCCGCCTCGTCGGCGCGCCAGACGATGAAGCAGTCCGAGGAGCTCGTCGAGCACGGCCGCGGCGTCATCGTGTATCCGGAGGGGACGCTGACCCGCGATCCCGATCTGTGGCCGATGCGCGGCAAGTCGGGCGCGGTGCGGCTCGCTCTCGCGGACGGCATCCCGCTGATCCCGATGGCGCAGTGGGGCACGCAGGAGATCATGGGCCGCTACCAGAAGGGCCTGAGCCTGTGGCCGCTGCGCAAGCCGGTCCACGTGCTCGTCGGCGATCCCGTCGATGTGGCGGACCTGCGCGCGCGTGCCGGCGAGCCGGCCGCCCTGACGGAGGCGACGAACCGTCTGATGAACGCGATCACCGCCCTGCTCGAGCAGCTGCGCGATGAGAAGGCGCCGGCGGAGCGCTGGAACCCCGCATCCCACGGCCAGAAGGAGACCGGACGCCTTGACTCCTAAGAGAACCGCTCCGGTCGGTCCGCGCGCCACCGTCATCGGCTCGGGCAGCTGGGGGACGACATTCGGCAAGATCCTCGCCGACGGCGGCGCCCAGGTGACGATGTGGGCTCGCCGTCCCGAGCTCGCCCAGGAGATCAACGAGGCCAAGCGCAACAGCCGCTACCTGCCGGGCATCAATCTGCCCCGGACCATGTCGGCCACGCATGAACTGGCGACGTCCCTCGACGGCGTCGAGCAGGTGTACCTGTCGGTGCCGAGCCAGTCCCTCCGCGAGAACCTCAAGGCGCTGCGACCTCTGCTCGCCGACAGCGACGCCAAGGTCATCAGCCTGATGAAGGGTGTGGAGCGCGGCAGCGGACTGCGCATGAGCCAGGTGATCCAGCAGGAGCTGCGCTGCGATCCCGACCGCATCGCAGTGGCTTCCGGGCCGAACCTGGCCCTCGAGATCGCCCGCGAGCAGCCGACCGCCGCCGTCATCTCCTCACGCAGCCAGGAGACCGCGGAGACCGTGGCACGCGCCGCGCGGAACGACTACTTCCGCACCTTCGTGAACACCGACGTGATCGGCACCGAGTTCGGCGGAGTGCTCAAGAACCTCATCGCGGTCGCGATCGGCATCGTCGACGGCGTCGGCTACGGCGAGAACACCAAGGCGTCGATCATCACCCGCGGCCTGGTCGAGATGACGGACTTCGCGGTCGCGAACGGCGCACACCCCGAGACCCTCCAGGGGCTCGCCGGCCTCGGCGATCTGATCGCGACCTGCCAGTCGCCGCTCAGCCGCAACAACACCGCCGGCCGCCTCCTCGGCCAGGGATACAGCTTCCAGGATGTCGTGAAGCAGATGCAGCAGACGGCGGAGGGCCTGGCATCGGTCGCGCCCATCCTGCAGCTGGCGCGTGAAGCCGACGTCCACATGCCCATCGTCGAGCAGGTGAAGATGGTGCTCGACGGGAAGATGGACCCGCGGGACATCGCGCCCCACCTGACGACGGACGACGACACCCCGCAGGGTGAGAGGACCAACCATGGACAAGCAGACGGTGGTGGTGCTCTTCGGCGGGCGCTCCAGCGAGCATTCGATCAGCTCCGCAACGGCGGGGGGAGTGCTGGGCGCAATCGATCGTGACCGCTACGACGTGATCCCGGTGGGGATCACGCGCGAAGGCGCCTTCGTCCTCGAAGAGGACGACCCCGCGAAGTTCCCCCTCGACGCGGACCACCTCCCCGAGGTCGTCGACAACGGCACGCGCGTGCTGTGGCCGGAGCCGGGCGGCGACCGTACGCTGCGCGTCGTGCACCCCGACGGTGCCACCGAAGGGCTCGGCTCGATCGACGTCGTGCTGCCCATCCTGCACGGTCCGCACGGCGAGGACGGCACCATCCAGGGCTTCTTCGACACGCTCGAGGTCCCGTACGCCGGTGGAGGCGTCCTCGATTCGGCGCTGTGCATGGACAAGCACTTCATGAAGATCGCGCTTCAGGCCTCGGGTATCGCCGTCGCCCCCTGGGTGACCGTCCGGCGCCGGGACTGGGATCGGGAACCCGCCGCCGTCCGCGCGGAGGCGGAGGCCCTCGGGCTGCCGCTGTTCGTGAAGCCCGCGAGGGCGGGCTCGAGCGTCGGCGTGTCGAAGGTCGACGCCCTCGACGAGCTCGACGCGGCCCTGGCCGTCGCGTTCGCCGAGGATGACAAGGTCCTGATCGAGACCGGCGTGCACGGCAGGGAGATCGAGGTAGCCGTGCTCGAGGGCGCAGACGGGGTCCGTGCCTCGCTCCCCGGCGAGATCGTGCTGACCTCTCGCGGCTTCTACGACTTCGAGGGCAAGTACCTCGGCGGCGACGGCGTCGACGTCGTGTGCCCCGCCGACGTCACGGACGTCGAGCGCGCGGCGATCCAGGAGGCTGGCGTGCGTGCGTTCGAAGCCGTGGACGGTCGCGGCCTCGCCCGAGTGGACATGTTCCTGACGCCGTCCGGCGACCTCGTCGTCAACGAGCTGAACACGATGCCCGGCTTCACGCCGATCTCGATGTTCCCGAAGTGCTGGGTCGCCTCGGGGCTGAGCTACGGCGACCTGATCACCGAGCTGGTCGAGGCCGGTCTGCGACGCTGACCGTCCGGTCCGCCGCGGTCAGCTCGCGGGGAACTCGACGCGGTCGGTGCACTTCGCGGTCGCGGGGGCGAGTCCGCCCTGGATGCTCTTCGAGATCGAGTCGACGATCGACTGGAAATCGATCTGCTCGCCGCGGCGGATGTTGACCTCGACGGCGGGGTCGCGACCGTACGTGACCAGGCGCTGCCTCTCCTCCTCCTGCTCCAGGACGAGCCAGTCGACACCGCCGAGGGTCGTGCACACGAGGGCGGACGGGGCGGGAGGTTCGACGCCGCAGCGGAGCACGACAGTCGGGTCACCCCATGCGCCGGTGGCCTGGGCATCCGTCCACACGCGGTCGAAGCCCGCGACGTTGTCCGGGAGCAGCACCGACACCGAGGCGCAGGCGGGATCGTTCGCGTCGTCCGCCGGCTCGAGGTGGACGGTCGTGGAGCAGCCCGCGAGCAGCGCGGACACGGCCGCTGCGCCGGCGAGGGCAGCGAGGCGACGGGAGCGGGGCATGCTTCCAGGCTACCTTTGACAGCATGCCCTCCCGACCCGAAGCCGATGATCCGCGCCTGGGCGATGTCTCCGAAGGACGGGTCCTCCAGGCGATCCTGACCCGCACCCCGCCGTCGGCGCACACGCTGCTGGGCCCGGGCGACGATGCCGCCGTGATCGCGGCGCCGTCGGGGTCGGTGGTAGCCACGACCGACACCCTCGTGCACGGTCCGGATTTCCGCCTGGCCTGGTCGAGCGGCTACGACCTCGGGTGGAAGGCCGCCGCGGTGAATCTCGCAGACGTGGCGGCGATGGGGGCGCGCCCGACCGCGCTGCTGGTCGCCCTCGCGGTGCCGCGCGATCTGCGCCTGTCGTTCGTCGAGCGGCTCGCAGACGGCTTCCGCGATGCCTGCACGGCGCTCGCCCCCGGGTGCGCCGTGGTCGGCGGCGACCTCACGGTCTCGGACGTGCTGACGGTGGCCGTGACCGCGCTCGGGGACCTGGAGGGCCGAGCTCCCGTCACCCGCAGCGGAGCTCGCCCCGGGGATGCGGTCGCGGTCGCGGGAGAGCTGGGCCTGGCTGCTCAAGGCCTCGCCGTGCTGTTCGGTCGGTTCCGCGACGGGGACGTCCCCGTTCCCGTCGACCCCGCCCGGCTCGGGCCGGGGGAGCGTGCGGCGCTCTCGGCGCAGTTGCGTCCGACTCCGCCGATCGCGCTCGGCGCCGTCGCGGCGACAGCCGGGGCGACGGCGATGATGGACATCTCCGACGGACTCGCGCTGGATGCGCGTCGGATGGCCGACGCCTCCGGGGTCACGCTCGCACTCGACGGTTCCGCGCTCGGTCCGGACGTGGATCGGGCGCTGGCGGGCGGGGAGGATCATGCCCTGCTCGCGACGTTCCCGGAGGGTGCGCTGCCTCCCGGATTCCGTGCCATCGGGGTCGTCCGAGCACGGGGGACCGAGGACCTGCTGTGCGACGGGCGACCTGTCGACACCAGCGGATGGGATCCCTACCGGGACTGGGACTCGGTCTCCGGCTGAGCCGCAGAACCCTGCACCGCGTCGCCGTCGGTCTCTGCGGACGGCTCGGCCCACCACAGCGTCGTGTCGCCGTAGCTCTTCTCGCGGAAGAGCTCCAACCCTGCGGCGGTGAAGTCGGGAGGTGCGGACCGGCGCGCCCGCTCGACGACGACGACCGCGTCGGATGCCAGCAGCGGCGCGAGGGCGACGAGGTCCGCGGTCATCGCCGCGTCGTCGAGGTCGTACGGCGGATCGCTGAAGACGAGGTCGAAGGGCCCGGCGGCCCGCTGCAGGAACGCGTGCACGGAGCTCTCGTGGACCCGCCCTGCCGGCGCGCCCGTCGCCTTGGCCACCGCGGCGGCGTTGCGTCGCACGATCGCCGCGGCCTGCCGTCCGCGCTCGACGAGGTCGGCGCTCGCTGCACCGCGGCTCAACGCTTCGAGGCCGAGGGCTCCGGAGCCGGCGTAGAGATCGAGCACCCGCGCCCCGGAGATGGCGCTCAGGGATTCGAGCGCACCGAAGAGCGACTCGCGGACACGGTCGCTGGTCGGTCGTGTTCCCGCTCCCGGCACCTCGAGCCTCGCGCCTCTCGCGCCCCCTGCGATGATCCTCGTCACCTGTTCACGATACGACAGCCCCGGGGTGCCGACCGTGTCCGTGCTGTTCCCTAGACTCGGAGCATGCCGCTCACGCTCGATTCCTCGCTCGAGGATGCCCTCGGCGCGGCGTCTGCCAAGACGCTCGGACGCGCCTTCGGCATGCAGAGCGTCGGCGACCTTCTCGCGCACTACCCGCGCCGCTACGCCGATCCCGGGGAGCTGACTCCGATCCGCGATCTTCCCCTGGGGGAGACGGTCACGATCGTGGCCGAGGTGCTGTCGTCGAGTTTCCGTCGCATGCGCAATCGTCCGGGCGCGATGGTCGACGTCGTGATCGGGGACGGCGTCGGCCGGATGTCGCTGACCTTCTTCGCGAAGAACGTCGGTGCGGCGGAATGGCGCTCCAAGGATTTGGCCGTCGGGCGTCGAGGCGTGTTCTCCGGCAAAGTCGGCGAGTTCAACGGCGTGACCCAGTTCGCCCATCCCGAGTACGAGCTGTTCGACGACGAAGACGCCGCACGGCGCAGCGCCGATGCCCGGGCCGCGGTGCCGATCCCCATCTATCCCGCGACCTCGGCGATCCAGACCTGGCAGATCGCCCGTCTGATCGGACGCGTGCTGGACGACCTCCCGACCGTGCCCGACCCGCTGACCGCGGAGATCCGCGAACGCGAGGAGCTGCTCACCGCCCGGGACGCGCTGGAGCTGATCCACCGCCCCCGGACGCGCAACGACATCGACCCGGCGGTGCGCACCCTCCGCATGCATGAGGCGCTGACGCTGCAGACGGCCCTCCTGCAGCAGCGGGACGCGGTCCGCGCGCTTGCGGCGACCTCGCGCCCGGCGCATCCGCGTGGGTTGCTGGAGCGGTTCGACGCATCCCTTCCGTACACGCTCACGCCCGATCAGCAGACAGTGGGTGCGCAGATCGCCGCGGACCTCGTCGGAGCGTGGCCCATGAACCGCCTCGTGCAGGGCGAGGTCGGCTCGGGGAAGACCCTCGTCGCGCTCCGGGCGATGCTCCAGGTCGCGGAGAGCGGGGGGCAGGCGGCGCTGATCGCCCCCACCGAGGTCCTCGCCGGGCAGCACCTGCGGTCGATCGCCAAGATGCTCGGCCCCGATCTGGCGGCGCAGCTGATGCCCACGCTGCTCACCGGACAGCTGACCGCCGCCGAACGTCGGAAGGCGGCACTGCGCGTCGCCTCCGGGCAGTCCCTCATCGTGGTGGGCACCCATGCCCTGCTCGGAGAGAAGACGACGTTCGCTGATCTCGGACTCGTCGTGGTCGACGAACAGCACCGCTTCGGCGTGGAGCAGCGTGAGGCCCTGCGCGCGAAGGGGTCGAGTCCGCACGCGCTGGTGCTGACGGCCACGCCGATCCCGCGGACCGTCGCCATGACCGTGTTCGGCGACCTCGACACCTCCGTGATCCGCACCATGCCGGCGGGACGAGCGGGCATCGAGACCTATGTCGCTCCGCTCGCGGAGCATCCGGGCTGGTTCAACCGGGTATGGGAGCGCGCTGCCGAGGAGATCGCCCAGGGGCGGCAGGTCTTCGCGGTCTGTGCGGCGATCGACACGGCGAAGAAGACGACCGAGCCCGGCGAGCAGCCGGCGGCGGCACCGGAAGGCGGCAACGGTCCGCGCTGGGGCGTGGTGCAGCTCGACGAGGCGCTCTCCACGCATCCCACTCTGGGCGGTCTGCGACGCGCGGTCCTGCACGGCAAGATGCCCTCCGAGGAGAAGGACGCCGTGATGCAGTCCTTCGCGCGCGGTGACATCGATCTGCTCCTGGCCACCACCGTGATCGAGGTCGGCGTCGACGTCCCCAACGCCTCGACCATGATCGTGCTCGACGCGGATCGTTTCGGCGTCTCGCAGTTGCATCAGCTGCGTGGTCGCGTGGGGCGAGGGGGAGTGCCCGGCCTGTGCCTGCTCGTCACGGAGGCGGAGACGGGGTCCCTCGCGCGGGATCGCGTCGAAGCGGTCGCGGCGACACTCGACGGCTTCGCGCTCGCGGAGGTCGACCTCGAGCTCCGCGGCGAAGGTGATGTGCTCGGGGCCGCCCAGGCAGGCGTGCGCTCCTCGCTGAAGCTGCTGCGCGTGGTGAAGGACGCCGACCTCATCACCCGCGCGCGCGAGGTGGCGGAGGGCATCCTCGCGGACGACCCCGATCTCCTCGGTCATGCGGGGCTGCGGGAGGCGATCGGTCGGCGGGTGAGCGACGAGGATCGCGCCGCCCTCGCCAAGAACTGACGCCGCTTCGGCGTGCCCTAGGCTGGGGGCATGAGCAGCCGGATCGCCGTCGTCCCGGGTTCCTTCGATCCGCCTACCCTGGGTCACCTCGATGTGATCCGGCGTGCGGCCGCGTTGTACGACGAACTGCATGTGCTGGTCGTCCACAACCCTGGCAAGGAGGCGATGCTGCCGATCGCGCAGCGTCTGTCGCTGCTGGAGCGCTCGATCGCCGATGACGGCATGCGGGGGAACATCGTGATCGGCTCCTGGAGCATGGGGCTGCTCGTGGATTACGCCCGCGACGTGAACGCCGGTGTGCTGGTCAAGGGCATCCGCTCGCAGATCGACGTGGCGTACGAGTCGCCGATGGCGATCGTGAACCGGCACCTCGCCGACATCGAGACGGTCTTCCTGCTGCCCGACCCCTCGCATGCGATGGTGTCGAGCTCCCTCGTCCGTCAGGTGGCGTCCCTCGGCGGCGACGTGGCCCCGTTCGTCCCGCCGGCCGTCGCCGCGTTCCTCGACACCGGCGCGCGGGGTATCTGAGCGCCTTCCTGAACGTCGGCTCGGCCCTTCTCCCGGCGGCGCCCGGTAACATGGCCGGGTGCGATCTCGACTGAACGGCCCTTTCATCCTCCCCGTCCGCGACATCGTCCGGCGCCCGGGTGAGATGCGTGAGCACGAGTTCACGGTGACCCTCGCGGAGCAGTGGGGCGAGGGGATCGTCTCCTTCGAAGCAGGCTCCGACCTCGACGTCGATGTGCGCCTCGAGTCGGTCCACGAGGGCATTCTCGTGTCCGGAACCGCCGACGGTGAGTACGCCGGGGTATGCGGAAGATGCCTGATCGACATCGCTCGGCCCGTCGAAGTCGAGTTCCAGGAGCTTTTCGCGTATCCTGGTGAGGAAGAAACTGACTTCGAGGTTCAAGACGACCACGTGGATCTTGAAACTCTCGTCAGGGATGCGGCCGTCCTGGCCCTTCCTTTTCAGCCGGTGTGTCAGCCGGATTGCCCGGGTCTCGACCCGAAAACGGGTGAGCGACTGACCGTGAGCACCGGAACGGAGCAGGTGGCTCCCATCGATCCTCGGTGGAGTGCGCTCCAGCAGATCACAGACCAAGACGGCACGGAAGAATCTCGTGCCGCCGAGAAAGAAGAGAGCTAGTCATGGCTGGTAACCCCCCGAAGCGCAAGGTTTCCCGTTCGAACACCCGCTCGCGCCGCGCGCAGTGGAAGGCGGAGGCTCCTGCCCTCGTCAAGACCATCGAGAACGGCAAGGTCGTCTACAGCCGTCCGCACCAGGCGAAGGTCGTCACCGACTCGCAGGGCACCGAACTGTTCCTGGAGTACAAGGGCCGCAAGGTCGCTGACGTCTGATCCGCGAATCGTGACGGAGGTCCCCGGGGGACGAGGCCTCTCCCAGCTAAGCTCCGCGTCGACATCGACGCGGAGCTTCTGGAGTTGGCGCTGACCCACCGCTCCTACGCCTACGAGCACGGCGGCATCCCGCACAACGAACGCCTGGAGTTCCTCGGCGACTCGGTGCTCGGGCAGGCGGTGACGGTCATGCTGTTCACCACCCACCCCGACCTCGACGAGGGCGAGCTGGCGAAGCGGCGCGCGAGCGTCGTCTCCACCGTCGCTCTGGCGGAGGTCGCCCGGGGGATCGGTCTCGGCGACCATCTTCTGCTCGGCCGCGGCGAAGAGCAGACCGGCGGACGCGACAAGGATTCGATCCTGGCCGACACGATGGAGGCCGTGATCGGGGCGACGTACCTGTCGGCCGGTCCGGAGGCGGCGACCGAGCTGGTGCTCCGCCTGACGAAGCCGCTGCTGGCCGACCCGGAGCGCTATGGCGCCGCGATGGATCCCAAGACCAGCCTCCAGGAGCTCGCCGCTCGCGTGGGTGCGACCCCTCCGCAGTACTCCGTCGAGGCCAGCGGGCCCGACCACGATCGTCGGTTCACCGCGACCGTCGCGGTCGGCGACGTGCGCATGACGGGCACCGGAAGCAGCAAGAAGACGGCGGAGATGGCGGCGGCCCTCAGCGCCTGGCGCACTCTCAGCGACCGTGCCTGAGCTTCCCGAGGTCGAGGTCGTCCGGGCCGGCCTGGAACCGGCCGCCGTCGGCGCCGTGATCACCGGGGTCAGCGTGTTCGACGAACGTGCGCTGACGCGACACGTCGCTGGCGCGTCCGACTTCGTCGCGCGACTCGAGGGCCGGTCCTTCACGGCGACGTCCCGGCGCGGCAAGTTCCTCTGGCTCCCGCTCGACGACGGGGACTCCGCGCTGATCGCCCACCTCGGGATGAGCGGGCAGATGCTGCTGCGTGCGCCCGATGCGACGGCCGAGCGGCACGAGCGCGTCCGCATCGGGATCGAGCATCCCGTGCACGGAGAGCTCGCCATCGTCTTCGCCGACCAGCGGACGTTCGGCTCGCTGGCGGTCGACGCGCTCGTCGCCGACGGTCCTTCGCGTGTTCCGACGCAGGTGCGTCACATCGCCAGGGACCCGCTGGATGCCGCCTTCGATGATCGGGCGTTCCGCGCGGCGCTGTCGCGACGGCGCAGCGCGATCAAGCGCGTTCTCCTGGACCAGAGCCTCATCAGCGGAATCGGCAACATCTACGCCGACGAGTCCCTGTGGGCCGCACGCATCCACCCGGAGACCTCCGCGGATGCGTTGTCGACCCGCGCGGTCCATCGGCTGCTCGCCGAGGTGCGGCTCGTGCTCACGAGGGCTCTCGCCGAGGGCGGCACGAGCTTCGATGCGCAGTACGTGAACGTCAACGGACAGGCCGGTTACTTCGCGCGTCACCTGCATGCCTACGGCCGCGCAGGGCAGCCGTGCGAGCGGTGCGGCGGTCCGATCCGGAGGGAGCCGTTCATGAACCGCTCCAGCTTCTTCTGCCCGCGTTGCCAGCGGCTGAAGCCGGCCGCGTACTAGGCGCGCCGTACCTGCGGAGGCGGTCACCGCGCACGCGCCGGGACCATCGGCACTGTCGCCGAGGCGACACTCGGCGAAGACTTGCAGCTCGTAGAACGAGAGGCATCACCATGACTGCACGCAACTATTCGCTCCTCGTCGCCGCTTACGACGACGTCACGACGGCCCGAGAGGAGTTCGCGGCGATCCACCAGCTCGACGATGTGAAGGTGACCGCAGGCGTCGTCCTCTCCCGTGACGAACAGGGAGAGGCCGAAGTGAAGGAGCACGGCGGCCGCCTGATCGAGGCGGGAACGGCGATCGGCGCCGTCGCCGGGCTGGTGGTCGGCCTCTTCGCACCCCCGCTTCTGCTGACAGGGGTGGTGGGTGCGGCGATCGGCGCCGGGGCCGGGGCGCTCGTGAAACGCCATGAGGAGAAGAACATCGGCGTGGACGCGGAGGCGTGGCTTCCGGCAGGTTCTTCGGCGATCGTCGCCGTCGTGGACGATCGCTACCTCGACAAGGTGGACAAGGCCGTCAGGAAGGCGACGAAGAAGGTGGCCAAGGCGATCGAGAAGGGCGACTACGACGCCGTGGTCAAGGCCGTGAACACGGGCGACGACAAGATCGTCGACGCTCTCGCCTCCTGACAGCGGCCCTCGGCATCGACCGAACAGCGGTGCCGGGCGGTCGGATCGCCGACTCGCGGGGGTCTCATGGATGTCGTGCTGGACTTCCTCGGCACGTTCTTCTTCGCCATCTCGGGGTCCCTGTTGGCGGCGCGCCGGGGATTCGACATCGTGGGGTCCGTCCTCCTGGGTGCGCTGACGGGGTTGGGCGGCGGGGTCGTCCGTGACCTGATCCTGGGCGTCACGCCGACCGCGTTCTCGCAGCCGATCCACCTGGCGGCTCCCGTCGCCGCGGCGGCGCTCGTCTTCTTCCTCGACCCGGCCGTCGAACGGATGCCCCACACCCTGCTCGTCTTCGATGCCGCAGGTCTCGGTCTGTTCTGCACGACGGGGGCGGTGAAGGCGCTCCAGCTGGGCATGAATCCGGTCGCTGCGGCTCTGCTCGGGGTCGCGACCGGCGTCGGAGGCGGCCTGCTCCGCGATGTCGTCGCGAACAGGGATCCGCAGCTGTTCGATCCGGACGACATCTACGCCGTTCCGGCCATGCTCGGCGCGGCGTCGATCACCGTCGCCTGGCTGACGGGCTGGTACAGCCCCGCGGTCGTGGTGGCCGTCGGTACGCTCGTGTTCGCCCTCCGACTCCTGTCGCTCCGGTTCGGATGGCGGGTTCCACGGGCGGTCGCCCGGCGGCGTGACGACCGGAGGGCGTAGTCCTTCGCGAGATGGTGACGCCGGCACTCCGGCATCGCCGGGGAGCTGCCCTGGCCCGGTCAGTTCTGCCAGTGGATCTGCTGCCCCTTGATGAGGGGGTAGTCGGCCAGCACGCTCCCGTCGAGGTCCTCCTTGTGCATGTCCACGGCCGTCACCTGGCTGTTCTCGTAGGTGGTGTAGTAGTAGATCCCCTTGTCGGTGTTGCAGCACGAGGAGTAGACGGTGATCTCGAACTTGCCGGGGGAGACTTCCACACATCCGCGCTGCTGCGCGACGGAACCGAGGATCTGGAAGAACTGGCTGATGGATTCCGATTCGGAGTCCCCGGAGACGGAGTTCATCTTCGTGAAGGCCGCTTTCACGAACCGCGACGCCGACGACAGGTCGCCCGGCAGGCCGATGGCGCCCATGCCGCGGCTGTACACGTCGAACTCGAGGGCGTCGGAGAAGTTGTTCTGCGGTGGGTTCGTCGACAGGTGCATGAAGTTGTTGAGAGTGAACGCCTGGATGTCGAAGGTGGGGTTGTTGGTGAGGACCCCGATCGGGTTGTCGTACACCTTCAGACCCTCCGCCACGCTCTCCACGGTGATCGACGTCGTCCGATCGGAGATGATCCAGTGCAGCGGCGACAGTGGGAAGGCGTCGCTGAAGGAGATGTCGACGAGGTTGATCCGCTCCAGCTCGGCCTTGACCTCGTCCACGGTCTCGAACTGTCCGAGGATCCAGGGGATGAACTCGAACGGCGTGATGTTGGTCTTGTCCGACGCTTCCGGTTTGTAATCGGCGTTCCCGGGGAAGTTGAGACCGGCCATGCTGAGGCCCTTCTCGTTCGTCGCGTCGTAGTACAGGGGATAACCGTCCGAGATCGTCGCCATCCCGATGATGGCGTGGTGCGTGGGCAGGGGTTCCGCCCGCCGGAACCGGAAGGGGAAGTTCCTCGGCGTCACCGTCACCGCCTCGTTGTACGAGAACTCCAGGTCCAGATTGCGCCCGAAGTAGTGGTCCGAAGTCGTGTAGTTCGCCCCTGTGCACATGTCGTCACCCTCCGATGTGAGCTGATCCGTCTCGTGTGGGGCCCACGATACGTTCGAGTCCGTCGCTTGACCATGGCCGAAAGGCCCACACGCCTCCGCGCGTGCGTGGCGACGGCTTGCACCGGCTGGCGAAGGGTGTACCCGCAGAGCCTCCCTCCGAGACGCCCCCCGTCGTAGCGTGGGGACATGCACTCCAGAACACTCGGACAGGGACTCGAGGTCTCGGCGATCGGCCTCGGCGCCATGGGCATGTCGCAGAGCTACGGGCCGAACCCCGGCGACCGCGACGCGATGATCGCGGTCCTCCGCTCGGCGGTCGACCACGGCGTGAACTTCTTCGACACCGCGGAGGTCTACGGTCCCTACGTCAACGAGGAGCTCGTCGGCGAAGCGCTGGAGCCGCTCCGTGACGAGGTCGTCATCGCGACGAAGTTCGGGTGGGACATCCGCGACGGGCAGATGGTCGGCGTCGACAGCCGCCCCGAGCAGATCCGTCGCGTCGCCGACGCCTCGCTCGCGCGGCTGCGGACCGATGTGATCGATCTCTTCTACCAGCACCGTGTCGATCCCCGGGTGCCGATCGAGGACGTGGCGGGCACGGTCGGCGAGCTCATCGCGGAGGGGAAGGTGCGCCACTTCGGGTTGTCGGAGGCGTCGGCGGCGACGATCAGGGCCGCACACGCCGTTCAGCCCGTCACGGCGCTCCAGAGCGAGTATTCGCTCTGGACGCGCGATCCCGAGGCGGAGGTGCTGCCGACGCTCGCCGACCTCGGGATCGGGTTCGTCCCCTTCAGCCCGCTCGGGAAGGGGTTCCTGACGGGCACCGTCGACACCTCGACGACCTTCGCGGAGGGCGACATCCGCACCCGCGTGCCGCGGTTCGAAGCGGACAACCTCGACGCGAACCAGGCACTCGTCGCTCAGGTGAAGACGCTCGCCGCGGCCAAGGGTGCGGCTCCGGGACAGATCGCTCTGGCCTGGCTGCTGGCTCAGCGACCGTGGATCGTGCCCATCCCCGGAACACGGCGCACCGAGCGGATCCGCGAGAACGCGGCATCGACGGCGGTCGCCCTCTCCGCGGACGAGAAAGCCGATCTCGACGCTCTGGTCGAGCGCATCGGCGTGCGCGGCGACCGGTACAACCCGGAGCACATGTCGTACGTGAACCGCTGATCGCCGGCGGACCGGGGAGAGGAGAGACCATGGCACGCGTATTCGTCACCGGTTCCACACAGGGGATCGGCCGTGCGACCGCCGCGGCCCTTCTGGACGACGACCATGACGTCGTGGTCCACGCTCGCACGGACCACCGCCTCGCCGACCTCGATGACCTGCTCGCCCGCGGGGCGCGGAGCGTCGTCGGCGATCTCGCGCTGCCGGATCAGGTGCGCGGCCTCGCGGAGCAGGCGGGGGACCTCGGACCGTTCGATGCGGTCATCCACAATGCGGGGGTGCTGGACGGCCCGGCGCTGCTGCCCGTCAATGTCGTGGCACCGTACGTCCTCACCGCGCTGGTCCCTGCTGCGCGGTCGATCTACCTCTCCAGCGGCATGCATCGCGGCGGTTCGGCCGAGCTCTCGCGTCTCGACTGGACCGGGAAACGTCGGACCGCCTCGTACTCGGACAGCAAGCTGCTCCTGACCGTGTTGATGGCCGCGGTCGCCCGACGGTGGCCCGATGTGCGCTCCAACGCCGTGGACCCCGGTTGGGTGCCCACGCGGATGGGTGGCCCGTCGGCGAGGGACGACCTGGAACTCGGGCACGTCACGCAGTCGTGGCTGGCGACCTCGGAAGACCCGGCGGCGCTGGTCTCCGGAGCCTATTGGTTCCACCAGCGCATCCGGGATCCGCACCCTGCCGTGCACGACGAGGCCACACAGGACGCCCTGATCGCTGCCCTGGCGAAGCACACCGGAGTTCCCCTCCGCGAGTGATCGGCGGGGCCTCGGCGGCCCCGCCGCCTCTGATTCACGCGGTCCGGAACGCCCCCCGCAGCAGAGGACGCGTCGCCCAGGTGCTCGCCCACACGACACCGATGCCGACGGCCACGACGAGCGCGATCGTGAACACGGACACCGGGGCCGTGATCAGGGCGAGCCCGACCAAGGGGAGCACGAGAACGGCCGCGACGAGAGCCGATCCGATCGCCGTGACCAGCAGCGGAGACATGATCGCGCGTCGACGCGCGCGGTCCACCGTCTCGAGCGGGACTCCGAGGTGATGCAGGCTCCGGTGGAGCTCCCGCTGGTCGAGGACATCGGACGCCTGGTTCACGCCGACGGATGCCGCCACCATCAGGAAGGATCCGATCAGGGTGATGATCAGGCCTGTCCGGATGTCGTCGGCGAGGGCGAGGTCCGCAGCCGACAGGTCAGCCCCGCTGAGAGTGTCCAGCAGAGCGACGCCGGTGCCGGCGAAGACGGCCATGAAGCTCGCCATCGCGATGCCGCCCACCTGACGCCACGCGGCCTTCGGCGAGTCCAGCACGATCCGGGAGGCGAGAAGACGCTCGGGAGTCTCGGCGCGCTTCAGCTGGCGCGATGCGCTGACCTTCAGCACCCACGGACCCATGAGGTTGAGGACCGCGAGACACGCGGCGAACAGCAGCGCGACGACGATGATGGTGACGAACAGCTCGGCCACAGCCGGGAAGACCTTGATCAGGGCGAAGGACACGGCGATGGCCCCCACCGCGATGACGGCTCGGATCCAGTGCACCTTCGATGGCTCGGTACGCGTGCGGACGCCGAGAGGCGAGATCACCACGCGGCGGAGCCCGATGACCGCGCTGGCTGCGGCCAGCAGGAGCACCCCGCCCACCACGGCGAGCATTCCCCAGGGCGGCAGCAGCACCGCGCCGACCCCGAGTGCCTCGCCCCGGAACGGGATGAGGCCGATGAGCGGGCTGAGTGCGATGTGCCCGAGCACACCGGCGATCGCCCCGGCGCCGGCGACGAGGACGGACTCGGCGACCGTCGCGAAGGTCACACCGGCGGGGGAGACGCCCAGCAGACGCAGCGTGGACAGTCGCTCGTCTCGGCGTCGGGCCGACAGGCGCGCCGCGGCGCCGCCCAATGACATCAACGGGACGACGAGCAGCACGAGCGCGATGGCCGCCAGCGCCTGGTAGAGCGCGGCTTCCGGATCCGTCCACCGCCAGAACGCCTGGGCGCCGCCCACGACGGTGAGGACGAGCGTCGTCACGATCCCGAAGGCGACCACCGGGAGCACGAGAACGCTGTTCTGCCCCGGTGCGGGACGCAGCAGCAACGCGAGAACCGTGCGGTTCATGCGTTCACCGCCGATCCGAGGATGCGGCCGTCGCGCACGGCGATCGTGCGGGTGCAGCGGGCGGCGACGTCGGCGTCGTGCGTCACGACGACGAGCGTGCGGCCCTGACCCGTGGTGGACCACAGCAGGGCGTCCATCACCTCGGCGGATGTGCGGGAGTCGAGCGCTCCCGTCGGTTCGTCGGCGAACACCACCTCCGCGCCGGTCGCCTGCGCCCTGGCGATCGCCACGCGCTGCGCCTGGCCTCCGGAGAGCTCGCCGATCCGCCGGTCCTCCATCCCGGAGAGTCCGAGCGCGGCCAGCCAGGAGGCCGCGTGCTGCACCGCGTCCTGCCGCCGGACTCCGTTGATCATCGACGCCAGAGCGACGTTCTCGACGGCCGTCAGCTCCGGGATCAGCAGTCCCTGCTGGAAGACGAAACCGAAGCGCTCCCGTCGCAGCCGTGATCGGGCGGACTCGCCGAGCGCGGTGACCTCGATCGCGGCCCCCTCAGCGGGACGGAAGACGGCGCTGCCCGCATCCGGCGCGGTGATCCCCGCCAGCACGTGCAGGAGTGTCGTCTTGCCGGAGCCCGACGCACCCATGATCGCGACGGACTCGCCGCGGTGGATGGCGAGGTCGACGCCGGCGAGCGCGCGCGTCGTGCCGAAGTTCTTGATGAGGGCGTGTGCTTCGATCACGGGAATATTCATGATTCCAGCCTGGTCACCCGGCCTGCGCGCGTCGTCGCTCCGCCGGATGACCATGCGGACCCGACGTCATCCGGGAGGATGAGATCGGGTCCGCACCGCGATCAGAGCTTCTTCTGCCAGGCGCCGGCGTACGACACCGGCACGAACCCGACCGCCTCGTTGATGTCGAGCATCGGTCGATTCTCCTCCGCGTTGAACGTCGAGACCACGGTCGCATCGGGCATCAGCTCGCGCCACCGGAGGAGGTTCGCGCACTTGACGATCATCCCCAGGCGGTGTCCGCGGTGCTCCTTCGAGACCAGGGTGCCGAACTGATGCGTGACCCCTCTCCGCTCGGCGCCGATCAGCAACTCGTTGTACGCCACGAGGTCACCGGTCGGCACATGCTGGACGGCGACGACGGACACGGTCTGGCCCGCCCCGGTCAGCCTCGCCTCGCGCCGGACGACGCGGTCCTCGTCCCACACCTCGGCCACGAAGTCCATGTCACCGCTGGGCGCATCGGTCGACAGCTTCGCGAGGACGGCGGCGAAGCCTGCCCGCAGCTCGGGCGGCGTCGGCATCGTCCATTCGAGCACCCGGTAGTCGGGTCCGGCGACGGCGAGCGCGTCGGTCAGCGCCGTGCGCAACGGGGCGGGATCGGAGCGGAGGTCGGCTTCGCTGTTGCGCTCCACCTGCTCGAGGGTGAAACCGCGGCTCTCGATCAGGTCGCTCAACCGAGTGGCGGGGACCCGGCCCCAGCCCGTCTTCGGCACGAGCATCCGCTCCGCCTCCTCCGGACGGTGCAGCGACCAGATCTGCAGCACGCTGCGCCCGCGGTCGCGCGCCTCGGTCTCGGCGCGCGAGAGCAGCGCGTCCTCGATGCCGTGGCCCCAGCGGTCCTCGGGGACGAGAAGGTCGATCTCGGCGGCATGCGCTTCCTCCTCCTGCGCGAAGGAGATCGTCACCATTCCGGCGATCTCTCCGTCGACGCGGGCGATGAAGCCGAGATCCAGCGAGTCGGCGTCGTCCTGCCAGTTCGGCAGGAGCTGCGCGGCGTCGGGGGCCAGGTCGGGGAGTCCCACCTGCTCGTCGCAGATCCGGCGGTTGAGTTCGCCGTAGGCGCGGAAGTCCGCCGCGGTGTCGTCGTCGAGCGTGGCCGGAACGATCAGCGGGGTGATGGTCAGGTCGGCGATGGTCATGTCAGGTCCTTCGGGGTTCTACGGGGGAGCGGTTCCGTCCCGGCATCCGTACACGGGTGTGCGGACGGATGCCGGGGCGGGGTGCGCGTCGAGGTCGGCATGCGCTCGGTCAGCGCATGCCGCGCTGCATGTCGAACGTCATCAGTGCGTACGACTCGGCGGCGGAGCGGTGACGCTGCTCGCCGAGCAGGAAGGCGTCTCCCGGATCGGTGAGGATCCGACGGCGCTCGCGGCGCGGACGCTGGGTCCGCTGGAGCAGCCAGATGCCGATCCGGAGAGAGAGGCGATCCGCCATCCCCAGCCGGAGCAGTTCCTCGTCGCGGGGGATGTGGAGGACCTCGCGGTCCTCGATATCGGGCGGGTGGGCGGTGTTGCGGTGCAACGTGGAGTTCACGATGGTTCCTTCGAGATGGGTGCGATGAGTGGATGCGGAAGCACCCCGCCGCGACGCCTCGGCGGACGGCGATGGTGCGGACGGAGGCGACGCCGGGGCCGCAGAAGAGCGGGTGCCGAGCGAGGCGGGAGATCCGTGATCTGAGGACAGATCAGAGGGTGGGGCGCGGACGCGCCGACCGGAGAGGGCCCACTACGGGCCGGAGAATCGGTGCGCTGCTACGAGAGCGAGCCGAAGCGGTCGCCGGCGGTTACCGAGAACGCGTGGCGCGGCGCAGAGTGCGCGGGCGCGGCGAGGCCAGTGGCCTGGGCGTTGAGCTGAGTGATCATCATCGGTAACCTCCTTTCGTGTGGCGATCCGGAGGCAACCGTAGCGAAACTCGCAGCGAATCGTCAAGAACTTCGTGCTAAGCACGGCGTGTCGCCCCGATGCGGCTTTCGTCTCCGACCGCGCGGGATGACGGCCGAAGCCCGGGATTCCGGTAGCGTAGCCGCGTGATTCTCCCCCGACGAGTGGTGCCCGCATGCATCTGAAGAGCCTGACGCTCAAGGGGTTCAAATCGTTCGCGCAGCCGACGAGCTTCGTGTTCGAGCCCGGCGTGACCTGCATCGTCGGCCCGAACGGCTCCGGCAAGTCCAACGTCGTGGACGCGCTCGCCTGGGTGATGGGGGAGCAGGGTGCCAAGACCCTTCGCGGCGGCAAGATGGAGGACGTCATCTTCGCGGGCACGTCGACGCGCGGCCCCCTCGGCCGCGCCGAGGTGCAGCTCACGATCGACAACGCCGACGGCGCTCTGCCGATCGAGTACGCCGAGGTCACGATCAGCCGGACGCTGTTCCGCAACGGTTCCAGCGAGTACGCGATCAACGGCGAAGGATGCCGGCTCCTCGACGTGCAGGAGCTCCTGAGCGACTCGGGCCTCGGCCGCGAGATGCACGTGATCGTGGGGCAAGGGCGTCTGGACACCGTGCTGCAGGCGTCGCCGGAGGACCGCCGCGGATTCATCGAGGAAGCGGCCGGAATCCTGAAGCACCGTCGCCGCAAGGAGAAGACCCTCCGCAAGCTCGACGCCATGGAGGCGAACCTCACGCGCCTCAGCGACCTGGCCGGTGAGATCCGTCGTCAGCTCAAGCCTCTGGGCCGCCAGGCGGAGATCGCCCGCGAGGCGCAGACCATCGCCGCGGTCGTCCGCGACGCCAAAGCCCGTCTCTTCGCCGATGACGTCGTGGCTCTGCGCGCGGCACTGGCCGACCACACGCGCACCGAGCATGAGCGCCACACCGAGCGTCTCGTGCTGTCGGATCAGGCCGAGACCGTGCGTGCCGGAATCGCCCGCCTCGAGCAGGATCAGAACTCCGTCGCGGTGGACCAGGCGCGCAGTGTGGCGTTCGGGCTCGAGCAGGTGCAGGAGCGCATGCGCGGTCTGTACACCCTGGCCAATCAGCGCCTGGCACTCCTCGGCACGGAGGACGACGACGCGGCAGTGTCCGCCGTCACCGTGACCCAGGGCATGATCGACGAGGCCAAGGAGGAGATCGACACGATCTCAGCGGGACTCGGCGACGCCCAGGACGCCGCCGCCGCAGCGAGCCGTGAGGTCGTGCACGCGCGAGCGGAGCTCGACACGCTCGACGTGGACATCGCCGAGCAGAGCGCACTGGTGTCGGAGTACGACATGCGGCTGTCGACCCTGCGCGGGACGGCGGACGCCGCCGCTTCCGCCCTCGCCGCCGTGCGGGGAGCCGTGCTCCGCCAGGAGAACGCCCTCGAGGCCGCGAACGTGCGTCGGCGTGAGGCGGCGGAAGCGCTCGAGGCCATCGACGACGCGGAGGCACCGGAAGGCACCGCCGCGGAGCACGCTGCCGCGTACGAGAGCGCGCAGCGGGCGGCGACCGCGGCCGAGGCGGAGCGCGAGACGCTGCGCGAACGACTGCACGCCGCGGAGCGCGAGGTCGACTCCCTCACGGCCAAGGCTGCCGCGCTGAGCAGTGCGCTGTCGCTCTCCGGCGGGGCTGCCGAGATCGTCCAGGCCGGGGGCCAGGGAGTGCGGGGCCTCGTCGGCGACGCCGTCCAGGTCCGTGCGGGCTACGAGGCGGCGATCGCCGCGGTGCTCGGTCCGCTCGCCGAGGGTGTCCTCGTCGACACCGCCGAGGACGCTTTCGCCCTGGCGGCCGAGTCCACCGACCTGCGCAGGGGAGTCGTCGACTTCGTCGTCGCGGACGCGAAGCGCACCCACCCCGACCTGCCCGCCGTCGACCGGGTCACGCCCGCGGTGGAGACCGTGACGGCCCCGGATGGAATCCTGGGCGTGCTGTCGCATGTGCTGATCGCCGAGGATTGGGACGCCGCCAGGGCTGCCAGGACCGCGCTCGATGTCGCCGGTGACACGGCGACGACGATCGTCACCCTGGGCGGTGACGTGATCACCGCGCAGACGCTCCGCACGGGCTCCGGCGGTGAGCGCTCGCGTCTGGAGCTCGCGGCAGAGCGTGATGCGGCGGCCGAACGGCTCGCCGAGATCCAGGTCGTCGTCGATTCTCTCCGCCTCGCTCGTGAGGAGGCGAACGAGACCGTCGAGACCACCCGACGTCAAGCCAAGGATGCGCTCCGTGCGCTGCGCGAACACGACGCTGCCCTCGCCACGCACGCCGAGCAGGTGAACCGCGTCACCGTTCGCCACGAGTCCGCCGTCGCCGAGTGCGAACGGTTGGAGGCCGGGCTGGCGCAGGCTCAGGCCGCTGTCGCCGATGCCGAGTCCAAGGCGCAGAATGCGAAGGCGGCCCTCGACGAGGCGATCGCCGCACCGCGGCCGGTCCTCGACGCCTCTGCCCGCGATGGTCTGCTGGAGGCGCTCGAACTCGCTCGTGAGGGGGAGGTTCGCGCCCGACTGGAGATCGAGACGCTGCGCGAACGCGTGCGAGCGGCGCAGGCGCGGGTCACGGGTCTGGAGCGGCAGCGGGAGCAGGAGCGCGACGCCGCTGCCGAGGCCGCCCGTCGTGCCGTGATCCGCCGCGCGCAGCGGGAGGCGGCTTCCGGGGTGGCGGCCGAGCTTCCGCGCATCCTCGACTCGCTCGACAGGTCCGTGACCGAGGCGAGGCTCGCCCTCGCGGAAGCGGAGGCGGCGCGCTCGGCGCAGAACGAGGAGCTCGTCGCCCTGCGCGCACAGGAGACCTCGCTCCGCGAGCGCCTCGCGGGGCTGACCGAGAGCGTTCACGGGCTCGAGCTTCAGATCCACGAGAAGAAGCTGCACTTGAACAGCCTCCTCGAGCGGGTGTCCTCTGAGCTCGCCCTGGACGAAGATATTCTCATTGCGGAATATGGACCCGACCAGCTCGTTCCTCGGGATCCGGGTGCGGAGCCCGCGCCCGACGAACTCCTCGACGACACGGCGATCCCCTTCGACCGCCGTATCCAGCAGCGCCGTCTGGCCGACGCCGAGCGCAAGCTCTCCCAGCTCGGGCGCGTGAACCCGCTGGCACTGGAGGAGTTCGCGGCGCTCGAGCAGAGACATGCCTTCCTCACGGAGCAGCTCGCCGATCTGACGCAGACCCGCCAGGACCTCCTCACGATCATCACGGACCTCGACGAGCGGATGCAGACCATCTTCGCGAGCGCGTTCGAGGACACGAAGGAGGCGTTCGGTCAGGTCTTCCCCCTGCTCTTCCCCGGTGGGACCGGGAGCATCTCGCTCACGGATCCGGACAACATGCTGACGACGGGCATCGAGGTGTCGGTCCGTCCGGTCGGCAAGAAGATCGAGCGGCTCTCCCTGCTGTCCGGCGGAGAGCGTTCGCTCGCGGCGGTCGCGCTGCTGGTGGCGATCTTCAAGGCTCGGCCGAGCCCATTCTACATCCTCGACGAGGTGGAGGCGGCGCTCGACGACGCGAACCTGGGACGTCTGCTCACGGTGTTCGAGCAGCTCAGGGAGAGCTCGCAGCTGCTCATCATCACGCACCAGAAGCGCACGATGGAGATCGCCGATGCCCTGTACGGCGTCTCGATGCGCCAGGACGGTGTCTCGGCCGTCGTCGGCCAGCGCGTCGGCGACCGCGCCGCCGCCGTCGTCTGACCCGTCCCGCCCCATCCGCCCCTCCCGTCCCCGCGTCTGCTCCGCCCCTCCCGTCCCCGCGTCTGCTCCGCCGTTCGATTGAGCACAACTTCGGAGTTCGGGAGGCGCTTGCGGCGTGTCGACCTGTGATGCGCGGCGTGTCGAGCCGGATCTCCGAAGCTGTGCAGAGGAGAGTCGCGCGACGACGGGGGCGGGGGAGTGTTCGGCGGCCATCCTGCAGCGCTACCCGTAGGCTGGGGGGATGGCGGAGAAGTCCTGGTCCCTCGGTCGCGCACTGCGCGGCATGTTCGTCAAGCCCACGATCGACGAGACGACGTGGGAAGACCTGGAGACCGCCCTGCTCACGGCCGACTTCGGGCCCGACATCAGCGAGCGCATCGTGGACGAGCTCCGCGCGAAGGTCGACCGGTACCGCACGACCGACCCGAAGGACCTCCAGCGCATGCTGCGGGAGACCCTCGAGGAGCACTTCGCCAAGTTCGACACGACGCTGAAGCTCACCGAGCGTCCGGCGGTCGTGCTCGTGGTCGGCGTCAACGGCGTCGGGAAGACGACGACGATCGGGAAGTTCACCAAGTTCCTCCGCGGCTATCAGCGCAGCGTGGTCGTCGGAGCAGCCGACACCTTCCGCGCCGCCGCAGTCGATCAGCTCGCCACCTGGGCGCAGCGCGGGGGAGCGGCGATCGTGCGCCCGCAGCAGGAGGGGCAGGACCCCGCCTCCGTCGCCTTCCAGACCGTCGAGTACGCCAAGCGCGAGGGCATCGAGATCGCGATCATCGACACCGCGGGACGCCTGCACACCAAGGGCGGCCTGATGGATGAGCTCTCGAAGGTCCGGCGCGTCATCGAGAAGCAGGCGCCGATCAGCGAGGTGCTGCTGGTCCTCGACGCCACGACGGGGCAGAACGGGGTGATGCAGGCGGAGGCCTTCCTGGAGCACGCGGGCGTCACCGGGCTCGTCCTGACCAAGCTCGACGGCTCGGCCAAGGCGGGCTTCGTGCTGGCCGTCCAGGAGCGGACGGGCATCCCCGTGAAGCTGCTCGGTCGGGGCGAGGGGATCGATGACCTGACCGGTTTCACCCCCCATGTGTTCGTCCAGTCGTTGGTCGGCTGAGACGGGACTACCGCCGTGAGCACGAGGCTGGTTTCATAGCGTTATGGCGATCGAACACGACTACTTCGGACTCCTGTCTTCGGGGCCCGACGGCTCGATCTTCTGGTCGGAGACGGTGGAGCTCGGAGACCAGAACGTGACGGTCGACCTCACCGCGCCCGACCAGGACGATGTGTCGGTGGACGCGCTCGACATCGCCGCCTCCCTCATCTCCGGGCTCGAGAGCGTCGATGCGACCGCGCGCCGTGGCATGCTCGCCGAGGTCGACGACCGCACCAGCGAAGTGACCGAGTACATCCTGCAGCAGCAGGAGATCTACGGCGATGATCTGCCGGACGTGCTGGTCGATGTCTCCGGCGATGCGGCGGTCGACATCATCCGGTCGCTGCGCCTCATGAGCATGACGATCCTCGCCGACGAGCACGGCGGCTCGGAGCCGTTCGCGGTGCTCGAGTACGCGCTCGACGACAGCTCCACGGACGACGTCCTGCTCGTCAACCTCGGCTCCGACGGCAGCGTGCAGTCCGTCATGAGCGCCGACTGACCGGCCGCCCCCGTCGGAACAGGGGCGGCAGGTCTCAGACGGCCTGCGCGAACCCGAGGTCCGCGCTGTCGGCGATGTGCGCCAGGTGCGCGGGGATCTCGCGGCCCTTGGACGCCATGGACTGCGCCCAGAGCCGACCCGCGCGGTACGAGGAGCGGACCAGCGGACCTGCGAGGACCCCGAGGAAGCCGATGCGCTCGGCCTCCTCCTTGAACTCGACGAACTCGGCGGGCTTCACCCAGCGCGAGACCGGATGATGCCGCGGCGTCGGCCGCAGGTACTGGGTGATGGTGATGATGTCGCACCCGGCGTCGTGGAGGTCCCGCAGCGCCTGGACGACCTCCTCCGGCTCCTCGCCCATCCCCAGGATGAGGTTCGACTTGGTGATGAGTCCGGCGTCGCGCGCCTGCGTCAGCACGTTCAGGGAGCGCTCGTAGCGGAAGGCAGGGCGGATGCGCTTGAAGATGCGCGGCACGGTCTCGACGTTGTGCGCGAACACCTCGGGGCGGGCGTCGAAGATCTGCCCCAGGAAGGCCGGATCGGCGTTGTGCTCGTTCGCGAGCAGCTCCACCCCGGTGTTCGGGTTGAGCTCGTGGATCTTCCGCACCGTCTCCGCGTTGAGCCAGGCTCCGGTGTCGGGGAGGTCGTCACGGGCGACGCTCGTCACGGTCGCGTAGCGCAGGTTCATGCGCAGGACGCTCTCGGCGACGCGGCGCGGCTCGTCGGTGTCGTAGTCGGCCGGCTTGCCCGTGTCGATCTGGCAGAAGTCGCACCGCCGCGTGCACTGCGAGCCGCCGATGAGGAAGGTCGCCTCTCGGTCCTCCCAGCATTCGTAGATGTTGGGGCAGCCGGCTTCCTGGCACACCGTGTGCAGGTCCTCGCTCTTGACGAGCGAATGCAGGGCCGTGTACTCCGGTCCCATCTTCGCCTTCGTCTTGATCCACTCCGGCTTGCGCTCGATGGGCGTCTCGGCGTTGCGGATCTCCAGGCGGAGGAGCTTGCGGCCCTCGGGTGCGGCGGTCATGCGGGAACTCCTGCGGTCTCTGCGGTGGCGTATTCGGTGAGGAAGGCGGTTCGCACCGCATCGACGATGTCGAGCGGCGTCGTGCTGATCCCGCTGACCTCGCTCACGGTCGTGACCCCGGCGTCCGTGATCCCGCAGGGGATGATGCCCCGGAACCCGGCGAGCGAGTTGTCGCAGTTGATCGCGAAACCGTGCATCGTCACCCCCTGTTGGACGCGCACGCCGATCGCGGCGACCTTGTCCTCGGAGAGCGGTCGACGCACCCAGACCCCGCTTCGACCCTCCACCTGATAGCCGTCCACGCCGAACGGGCGGAGCACGTCGATGAGGATCCGCTCCATCCGGCGCACGTGGGCGACCACGTCGATGGGCTCGTGCAGCCGCACGATGGGGTACCCGACGAGCTGTCCCGGCCCGTGCCAGGTGATCTTGCCTCCTCGGTCCACATCGATGACGGGGGTGCCGTCGCGAGGGCGCTCGTGCGGCTCGGTCCGTTTGCCGGCGGTGTAGACCGCTTCGTGCTCGAGCAGGACGAGCGTGTCGGGACGTGTGCCGGCGACGACGTCGGCGTGGACGCGTCGCTGGAGCTCCCACCCTTCGATGTAGGGGACGGCGTCGGCGGCGAATCCGGGAGTGAGGATGTCCATCATGTCCAGTCGGGGTCGGTGGTAGTTGGATCGCGTCTAACAATACGCCTTCGCAGAGCGGGGTGCGCCGACGCGCCGGACCGGTACCGTGGGGGGATGACCTCGACCGGCCGAGCAGGACGCCCCAGGGCGTCCTCCCGCGAGACGCTCGCCGAAGCAGCGTGCGAGCTCTTCCTCGAGCGCGGCTACGATGCGACGTCCGTCGCCGACATCACCCAGCGCGCCGGGGTGAGCAGGTCGAGCTTCTTCAACTACTTCGCGTCCAAGAGCGACGTGCTCTGGTCGGGAGTGGACGAGCGGATCGAGGACGCGGTCCGCTCGCTCACCACGTTGGGCAGAGAGGCGTCGGGGGAGCAGGTGCGCGGCATCCTGCTCGGCATCGTGCGCGATTTCGCGCCGGATCCTCTCGCCCTGGCTCTGCGCAACGCCGCAGCGATGCGGCTGCAGGACGAACTGGTGCGCGACACGGGACTGCGGCTCGCGCGACTCGCGGCTGCCGTGGCGGAGGCCGCACGTCTGTCCGGTATCGACGTGCTCCGAGCCGACGTCCTCGGCGCGGCGTTCGCTGCGGCCGTGCTGTCGTCGCTGCGGGTCTGGGCGGAGCAGGGCGCAGGGCGCGGGACGCCGGAGGCGGTGCTTCAGGAGGCGTTGTCCTCGATCCACGAACTGCCCTGGACGCGATGAGCTCCGCACCGGGCTGAGCATGGAGGCTCCGCTCGCGTAGAATCGACAGCACCATGGCTACCTTTGGCACGCTCTCCGATCGGCTCACCGAGACCTTCCGCAACCTTCGCACGAAGGGAAAGCTCACCGCGGCCGACGTCGACGGCACCGTGCGCGAGATCCGACGCGCGCTGCTCGACGCCGACGTCGCCCTCGTCGTCGTGAAGGAGTTCACGGCGAAGGTGCGCGAGCGGGCGCTCGGGGACGAGGTGAACAAGGCCCTCAACCCGGCCCAGCAGGTCGTCCAGATCGTCAACGAGGAGCTCGTGCAGATCCTCGGCGGGGAGCAGCGCCGCCTGCAGTTCGCCAAGACCGCGCCGACCGTGATCATGCTGGCCGGCCTGCAGGGCTCGGGGAAGACGACCTTCGCGGGCAAGCTCGCGAAGCAGCTCGAGGGCGAGGGGCACACGCCCCTGCTCGTCGCCGCCGACCTCCAGCGTCCGAACGCCGTCAACCAGTTGCAGGTCGTCGCCGAGCAGGCGGGCGCCTCGGTGTACGCCCCCGAACCGGGCAACGGCGTCGGCGACCCGGTCAAGGTCTCCCGCGACGGCGTCGAGTACGCGCGCCGCCAGCAGCACGACGTCGTCATCATCGACACCGCCGGCCGCCTCGGCGTCGACGCCGAGCTGATGAAGCAGGCCGCAGACATCCGCAAGGCGGTCGACCCCGACGAAGTGCTGTTCGTCATCGACGCGATGATCGGACAGGACGCCGTGAACACGGCGAAGGCCTTCCAGGAGGGTGTCGACTTCACCGGAGTCGTGCTCTCCAAGCTCGACGGAGACGCCCGTGGTGGTGCGGCGCTGTCCGTGGCATCCGTGACCGGTCGCCCGATCATCTTCGCCTCGACGGGCGAGCGCCTCGAGGACCTCGAGCCGTTCCACCCCGACCGCATGGCGAGCCGCATCCTCGACCTCGGTGACATCCTGACCCTCATCGAGCAGGCCCAGCAGGCCTTCGATGAGGAAGAGGCGATGAAGGTCGCGGAGAAGCTCGCGAACGAGGCCTTCACCCTCGAGGACTTCCTCGAGCAGCTTCAGCAGATGAAGAAGATGGGCTCGATGAAGAAGATGCTGGGGATGCTCCCCGGCATGGGGCAGATGAAGCAGCAGCTCGAGGACTTCGACGAGCGCGAGATCGACCGCACCGAGGCCATCATCCGGTCGATGACCCCGGGCGAGCGCCGGAACCCGAAGGTTCTCAACGGCTCGCGCCGACTGCGCATCGCGCGCGGTTCCGGCATGACCGTCACCGATGTGAATCAGCTCGTGCAGCGGTTCGAGCAGGCGGCGAAGATGATGAAGACCGTCGCTCGCGGCGGGACGCCGAACATCCCGGGAATGGGACCCGTTCCGGGGATGGGACGCCCCGGTGCCTCGTCGAAGCGCGGCAAGAAGGGCAAGTCCTCCGGTCGTTCGCGTTCCGGGAACCCGGCCAAGCGCGCGGCCGAGAACGCCGGCATCGCGGCTTCCACCACGCCGACGGGGTCCGGTTTCGGGCTTGGCGGCGGCGCTGCGCAGCCCCCGAGCGAGGCGGACCTCGCCGAGATCCAGAAGCTCTTCGGCAAGAGCTGACCCGCTCGCGCCGGCGATCAGCGGGCGGGCACCGGAGCCGCCGACGGCTCGATCAGGGCGGCGGCTGACCTCCGGCGCGGCCACGAGGCGAGCTGACCGCCGAGGAGCGCGACCAGGGTGAGGGCGATGCCCGCCGCCTGGAGGACGGAGAAGCGCTCTCCGGCGACGAGCACCCCGAGCACCGTGGCGACGACGGGGGAGAGCAGCGCCAGCAGCCCGGGGGCGACCACCGGCAGCCGCTGAATCCCGCGGAACCAGAGCGTGTAGGCGACGAGGCCGCCGGCGGTCGCGAGCCAGAGGTAGCCGAGGGCGGCCTCCGCGTCGATGACGGGCGGAAGCCCTTCCACGGCGAGAGTGAGCGGGAGCAGGAGCAGACCGCCTGCGCTGAGCTGCCATCCCGCGTAGGCCACGGGCCCGACGCCCACCGGCCGCCCCCAGCGCTTGGTGAGGATCATGCCGATGCCGGTGGCGGTGACTCCACCGAGCGCAGCCAGCACGCCCCAGAGGTCGAGCGCGGCCGCGGGTCCGAGCACGACGAGAGCGACGCCACCGGCGCCGACGACTGCGGCCGCGGCGGTGAGCGGGCGGATGCGCTCACCCAGCACCAGGGCACCGAGGACGAGCACGATGAGCGGCTGCGCTCCGGCGACCGCGGCGGCGACGCCACCGGGGAGACGCTCGGCGGCGAGGAACAGCAGCGGGAAGAACGCGCCGATGTTCAGGCCGCCGAGGACGAACGCTTTGGCCCACCAGGATCCGTGCGGCAGCCGCCGTGCGAAGAGGAGCGCGAGGAGCCCCGCCGGAAGGGACCGGAGCAGGCCGGCGAGCAGCGGGTGCCCGGCCGGAAGCAGCTCGCTCGTCACGAGGTAGGTCGTGCCCCACGCCATCGGGGCGAGCGCGGTGGTCAGGGTCAGGCCGATGCGGTTCATGCTCCCAGCGTGCGCTTCGGTTGCACATGAGTCCAACGCATGGTTGTCACGACATCGATGACGAGCAATCATAGCTACGTGGATCTGCAGCAGCTCCGGTACGTGGTCGCGGTCGCCGACGCCGCCTCCTTCACGCGCGGCGCCGCTCGCTGCCATGTCACGCAGTCTGCGCTCAGTCATCGGGTCGGAGCCCTCGAACGGGAGCTCGGCGTACGGCTCTTCGCCCGCACGAGCCGCAGCGTCCGGCTGACCGAGGCCGGGGAAGCCTTCCTCCGGTCGGCGCGTGTGGCCGTGCGAGCGGCGGATCAGGCGCGCGAGGATGCCGCCGCCGCGGGTGGCGAGGTCGTGGGCACGCTGCGGCTGGGAGTCATCCCCACCGTCACGGTGCTCGACGTGCCGCGTCTGCTGCTGTCGTATCGGGCAGCGCATCCCGAGGCGAGGGTGGAGTTGCGCGAGGGCAACAGCGATGCGCTCGTGACAGCGGTCCGAGACGGTGACCTCGATGTGGCGCTGCTCGGACTCAGGGACGGGCTGGTGCCCCAGGGAGTCGCCTCGCGCCCGCTGAGCCGCGAGCGGCTGGTCGCCGTGCTGCCACCCGATCATGCGCTCGCCGGCACTCCCACCGTGGTTGTGCACGACCTCGCGGACGCCGTCTTCGCCGACTTCCCCGCAGGGACGTCCGGGCGTGCACAGAGCGATGCCGCTTTCGCTGCGGCGGGGGTGAGCCGTGACGTGGCCTTCGAGTCCGACACCGCGGCGGGGCTGCTCGGCTTGGTCGCCGCGGGGCTCGCCGTCACGCTCCTCGCGCCCGGTGTGGTCAGCGCCGCAGGACACGCCGTCGCCACCGCGGAGGTGCGTGACGGTCCCGTGCGCGTGGAGCACGTGGCCTGGGACGCTGTGGCACCCCGCAGCGCGGCGCGGGCATTCCTCCGGATCGTGGCGGCGGCCCGGCCCCGTCAGACCGCATCCGACGGTGGACGAGAGACGGGCCCGGGGGAGTTCCCCGAGCCCGTCTCGTGACCGCGTCAGATCACTTCACGTCGTCGTCGACCCAGTCCATCGACTTCGTGACGGCCTTGCGCCACAGCCGCAGCTGGCGGTCGCGCTCGGCGTCGTCCATGGACGGCTCCCAGCGCTTGTCCTCCTGCCAGTTCGCGGACAGGTCGTCGAGCCCGTTCCAGAACCCGACCGCGAGGCCTGCCGCATAGGCCGCGCCGAGAGCGGTGGTCTCCGCGACGACCGGCCGCACGACCGGGACGCCGAGCACATCCGCCTGGAACTGCATCAGCGCGTCGTTGGCCACCATTCCGCCGTCGACCTTGAGCTCCGTGAGGTCCACACCCGCATCGGCGTTGACCGCATCCAGCACGTCGCGGGTCTGGAAGGCCACGGCTTCCAAGGCGGCGCGCGCGATGTGGTTCTTGTTCGCGTAGCGGGTGAGGCCGACGATCGCGCCGCGGGCGTCCGAACGCCAGTACGGCGCGAAGAGGCCGGAGAACGCCGGGACGATGTACACGCCGCCGTTGTCCTCGACCTGCTCTGCCAGCTTCTCGACCTCGGGTGCCGAGGAGATGATGCCGAGCTGATCGCGAAGCCACTGGATCAGCGATCCGGTGACGGCGATCGATCCCTCCAGCGCGTAGTGGGTCGGCTGGTCGCCCAGCTTGTATCCGACGGTCGTCAGCAGCCCGTTCTTCGAGTGGACGACCTCTTCGCCCGTGTTGAAGATGAGGAAGCAGCCGGTGCCGTAGGTGTTCTTGCTCTCGCCCTTCTGGAAGGCGGCCTGACCGAACGTCGCGGCCTGCTGGTCGCCGAGGATGCCGGCGATCGGGGTCTCGCGCAGCAGCGAAGAGCTCTCGGCCGTGCCGTACACCTCGGAGGAGGAGCGGATCTCCGGCATCATCGAGCGCGGCACACCGAACGCCTCGAGGATGTCGTCGCGCCACTCGAGCGTCTCGAGGTCCATGAACATCGTGCGCGAGGCGTTGGTCACGTCGGTGACGTGCACACCGCCGTCGACGCCGCCGGTGAGGTTCCACAGGACCCAGCTGTCGGTCGTGCCGAAGATGAGATCCCCGGCCTCGGCCTTCTCGCGGGCTCCGTCGACGTTCTCCAGGATCCAGGCGATCTTGGTGCCGGAGAAGTAGGTCGCCAGGGGAAGTCCGACGATGGGCTTGAACCGCTCCACGCCGCCGTCCGCTGCCAGACGATCGACGATCGCCTGCGTGCGCGTGTCCTGCCACACGATGGCGTTGTAGACCGGCTTGCCGGTCTTCCTGTCCCAGACGACGGCGGTCTCGCGCTGGTTCGTGATCCCGACGGCGGCGATGTCGTGCCGGGTGAGGTCGGCGCGTCCGAGGGCGAGGCCGATGACCTCCTGGACGTTGCGCCAGATCTCGGCCGCGTCGTGCTCCACCCAGCCGGCCTTGGGAAGGATCTGCTCGTGCTCCTTCTGTCCGGTCGCGACGATGCTGCCCTTCTTGTCGAAGATGATCGCGCGGCTCGACGTCGTTCCCTGGTCGATCGCGATGATGTAGTCAGCCACTTGTGCTCTCCTTTGAATTCAGTGCGGGTGGGTCGCGCGTCAGCCGGCGAGGCCGAGGAGCGCGGGTGCGGCGAGGGCGGCGATCACACCACCGATGAGCGGTCCGACGACCGGGACCCACGAGTACGACCAGTCGCTGGCGCCCTTGCCCTTGATGGGCAGGATGGCGTGCGCGATACGCGGACCGAGGTCACGGGCCGGGTTGATGGCGTAGCCGGTCGGGCCACCGAGCGAGGCGCCGATGGCGACGACGAGCAGGGCGACGGGAAGCGCCGTGAGCGGGCCGAGGCCTCCGGGGACGCCGACCTCGATGTCGCCGTAGTCGGCGAACGCGAAGATGACGAACACGAGCACGAAGGTGCCGATGATCTCGGTGACGAGGTTCCACCCGTAGGAGCGGATGGCGGGACCGGTCGAGAAGACGCCGAGCTTGTTGGCGGCCTCCGGCTCCTCATCGAAGTGCTGCTTGTACGCGAGCCATACGACGATCGCACCGAGGATCGCGCCGACGAGCTCCGCGGCCGTCGCGGTGAGGAACATCGCGAAGCTGATCTTGCCGGCGACGAGGAGGCCGATGCCGACGGCGGGGTTCAGGATCGCGCCCGAGTACGCCGAGACGAGCACACCGGCGAAGACCGCGAGGCCCCATCCCCAGTTGACCATCAGGAAGCCGCCGCCGAAGCCCTTGTTCTTCGCCAGGGCGACGTTCGCGACGACGCCGCATCCGAGCAGCACCAGCATCGCTGTGCCGACGAGCTCGGAGAGGAAGTAAAGACCGAGATTGACGTCAGTCATGTCTTCATTGACCTTTCTTGTGTGTCAGGGCCCCTCTGCCCTGACACGTTCTGGGAGATACGCCGCGAGGAGGGCGGCGGTCGGAGGTCCGTCAGCCGCGGGCGCGGGACGGGATGTGGAGTCCGTGTCTTTCGTTCAGCAGCAGACGGGTCTGCTCCAGCTCGGCGTCGTGACGAGCGCTGTCCCACCCGAGGAGCGGCGCGAGCGCGTCGGCGATCTCGTCGAGCACCTCTGCGTTCGCTCCGCCCGTGAACGCGATGCTCGTGCGGCGGAGGATGACGTCCTCCAGGCGCGCCACGAGCTCGTTGTGCACCATCCACTCGAGCTCTCGCGTCGAGAGGTCTCCACCGGCCAGGGGCGCGTCGTCACCCTGCTCGACGTACTCCCAGACCTGAGCGGCCCGTGTGCCGTAGCGCGTCAGAAGCTGGTCGGCACGCGCGCCAGCCCCGGGAAGGTTCTCCTGGATCCAGATGCGCTTCGCCTTCTCGGTGCGAGGGAAGTCGCGCCCGCCGCCGATAGCGCGACCAGCCGTCGACACGGTCCGCGTCCGGTCGATCAGCCCGAGGACCACGTCGGAGAGGGAGGCGCCGAGCGCCCGGAACGTCGTCCACTTGCCGCCGACGAGGCTGACGAGGGGAACAGAACCCTCGCGGTCGACCTCGATCCGGTAGTCGCGGGAGACGAACCCGGGAGCGGTGTCCTCGTGCCGGGGGAGAGGGCGGATCCCGGAGAAGTTGTAGACGATCTGCTCACGCGAGACGGGGATCGTGGGGAACACGTGGTGGATCAGATCGAAGAAGTAGTCGATCTCCTCCTCCGTGCACACCGGGACCTCGCGAGGATCGGCGTCGATGTCGGTGGTGCCGACCAGGACGCGACCCTTGAGCGGGTAGATGAGCACGATGCGTCCGTCGGAGTGCTCGAAGAAGATCTCGCGGCCACGGGTGGCCTCCAGCAGCTCCGGGTGGTCGAGGACGATGTGGGATCCCTTGGTGCCTCCCATGAAGCGGCTGTCGAGGCCGAGCTCCTCGTTGGTGAGATCGGTCCACGGGCCGGAGGAGTTCACGATCACGTCGGCCGCCACCGCGAACTCCGTGCCGCTCTCGCGGTCGCGCAGCAGCACCTTGTCGCCGTCGCGGCCGATCGCCTCGACGTAGTTCAGGGCGACGGCGCCCGGGTGCGCGGAACGACCGTCCTGGAGCACGTCGAGGGCCAGGCGCTCGGGGTCGTGCATCGAGGCGTCGTAGTACGTCGCGGTGTACTTGATCTTCGGGTCGAGGGAGGGCAGCTCGGCGAGCGACTTCTTGCGCCCGAGGAAGCGGTGCCGAGGGACCGTGCCGCCGTCGCGGGAGAAGGTGTCGTAGATCGTGAGGCCGACCTTGATGAGGAACGCTCCGCGCTCCTGCGGCTTGCCGCTCTTGTGCGTCAGGAACCGCAGCGGAGCGGAGAGGATGCCGGAGAAGGTCGAGTAGATCGGGATCGTCGTCTGCAGCGGCTTGACGTAGTGCGGAGCGATCTTGAGCAGGCCGTTGCGCTCCTCGACGGACTCGCGCACGAGGCGGAACTCGCCGTTCTCGAGGTAGCGGATCCCGCCGTGGATCATGTGGCTCGACGCTGCGGATGCGCCGGATGCGAAGTCGCCCCGTTCGACGAGGAGCACATCCACGCCCTGCAGTGCCAGGTCGCGGAACGTCGAGATGCCGTTGATCCCGCCGCCGATGACGAGGACGCTCGTGCGTCCGGATTCGCGGGCAGCGCGAACGTCCGCGCGCTCCGCGGACGAGTGTGTCGAATCGATCATCGTCGATCCTCTCTTCCTTGCTTGCACCCAGCATCGACCTCCGCGGGAGCCGCGCGCAAGCCCACTGCACATATGTGCAAGGATCGTGGATGAGGAGGACTCATGGTCGGTGGCGGCGCGCAATCACGCGACAGCAAGCTGGTCGCGGCGCTCACCGCCGCGCAGCTCTACTACATGCAGGACAAGACGATGGAGGTCATCGCGCAGGAGCTCGGCACGTCCCGGTCCTCGGTCTCCCGTCTGCTGAGCTTCGCTCGGGAGAGCGGACTCGTCGACATCCGGATCAACTCGCCGCTCGAGCGCCTGGGGATGCTCGAGCAGCAGATCAGGGATCGGCACCGGGTGGCCGCGCACGTGGTGCCGATGCCGGAGATCCTCAGCGAGGTGGAGCGGCTCGAGCGCGTGGCCCTCACCGCCGGGCGGCTGCTGTCGCAGTTCGTCGACTCGAACATGATCATCGGCGTGGCGTGGGGATCCACGATCAGCGCCGTGAGCCGCGGGCTGACCCAGAAGGAGACGCACAACACGACGTTCGTGCAGCTCAACGGCGCCGGCAACACGCAGACCACCGGCGTGGAGTACTCCAGCGACATCCTCCAGCGGTTCGGGAGCGCGTTCGGCGCGCAGGTGCAGCAGTTCCCCGTCCCCGCCTTCTTCGACGACCCGGCGACGCGTGAGGCGATGTGGCGGGAGCGGAGCACGCGGCGTGTGCTCGACCTGCAGGCCAAGATGGACGTCGCCGTGTTCAGCCTGGGCTCGCCCGCCGCCGAGGTGCCCAGCCGGGTCTACGTCGGCGGGTACCTCGGCCGCGACGACTACCGGAGTCTCCGCGAGGATCACGCGATCGGGGACGTCGCGACCGTCTTCTTCCGTGCGGACGGCTCATGGCGCGACATCCGCGTGAACGCCAGGGCGACGGGGCCCAGCCTCGATCGGCTGCGCCGCGTGCCGCGACGCGTGTGCGTCGTCTCTGGAGTTCCGAAGCTGGCGAGCCTGCGCGCGGCTCTGGCAGCCGGCCTCATCACCGATGTCGTCCTGGACGAGGGACTCGGGCGGCGCCTCGTCGAGGACTGAGCCCTCCTCGGTCGGCGGTCAGGGCTCTTCGGTCGAAGACTCCGGGCCCGTGCGGAACTCGCGGATGAGGTGGTGCACGACCGGCACCAGGTTGCCGTCGGATGCGTCCGCGACCGCCAGCTGCCGGGCGTAGCTCGCGCCGCCGTCCAGGATCGTGCCGATACCGCCGAACTCCCGTCCGCAACCCAGCTCGACGGCCACCGGAGCCAGCTTCTCGAGCGTCTCGGTGAGGTGCTCGCGCACCGGGCGCTGCGTGCCGTCCCGGTCGACGATCACACGAGCGCCGAGTCCGTAACGCGCGGCCCGCCACTTGTTCTCGCGGTGGAACCAGGCGGGCAGCGTCGGCAGCGTGCGTCCTTCGTCGAGCTCGCGGGAGAAGTGCTCGACGAGCACCTGCACCAGCGCGGCGACGGACGCGAGCTCGGGCAGGGTGGACAGTCCGTCGCAGGCCCTGACCTCGATGGTGCCCCAGCGCGGCGCGGGCCGGATGTCCCAGCGGACCTCGGTCGCGTCGGCCATCACGCCGGTGCGCACCATGTCGTCGAGGTAGGCCTCGTACTCGGACCAGTCCTGCAGCGGCCAGGGGAGACCGGCGGTCGGCAGCTGCTGGAAGACGAGCGCTCGGTTCGAGGCGTACCCGGTGCGCTCGCCCGCCCAGAAGGGACTGGATGCGGAGAGCGCCTGGAGGTGCGGCAGGAACGCCGAGAGCGCGTTGATGAGGGGGAACACCTTGCGCTGGTCCTCGACGCCGATGTGGACGTGGATGCCCCAGATCATCATGTTGCGCCCCCACCACTGGGTGCGCTCGATCAGGGTGTGGTACCGCGACTTGTCCGTCACGTCCTGGTCGTACCACTGGGCGAACGGGTGGCTGCCGGCGGAGAGCAGCTCGATCCCGGCCGGATCCGTCGCCTCGCGGACCGCGGTGATGGCGTTCGCGATGTCGTCGACGGCATGGGCGACCGAATCGCCGATCCCGCTCGTGACCTCGATCGTGTTCGTCAGCAGCTCGCCGGTGACCGTGTGGCGTTCGTCGGCGCTCTGCTCCTCGAGGGCGGACAGCAGTTCGGGGGCGCGCCCGACGAGGTCACCGCTCACGGGATCCGCGAGCATGATCTCCCATTCGAGGCCGACGGTGGACCGCGCCGATGAGGCGAACTCGAGCTTCACCCGCACAGTCTGGCATGCGCGGGGCGCGACACGGCAACCGCGGTTTCGCCGCGTTTCGCGCCTGGCGCGCGCATCTGGCAGAATAGAGGGTCGGACGACGTGCTCGACCCTCTATCCAGCACCAGTCCTCCTTTTGAGCTTCCGCCGGGTGTGCACCCCACTCCCCAGGCGACCGGTTCGTTTTCCCTTCCACACAATTCAGGAGAATCGTGGCTGTCAAGATTCGTCTCAAGCGCCTGGGCAAGATCCGCGCACCGTACTACCGCATCGTCGTCGCCGACTCCAAGACCAAGCGCGACGGTCGCGTGATCGAGGAGATCGGCAAGTACCACCCCACCGAGGAGCCCTCGTTCATCGAGGTCGACTCCGAGCGGGCGCAGTACTGGCTGTCCGTCGGCGCGCAGCCGACCGAGCAGGTCGCTGCCATCCTCAAGATCACGGGTGACTGGGGCAAGTTCAAGGGCGACAAGGACGCGAAGTCGACCCTCAAGGTCGCCGAGCCGAAGGCCCCCTTCGAGATCGACGCCTCCAAGAAGTCCGTCGTCAAGCCCAAGGCCGAGAAGGCCGAGCCGGCCGCAGCGCCGGCCGAGGCACCCGCCGCCGACGCGGAGCCCGCCGAGGCTCCCGCCGCCGACGCAGAGTAATCCGCTGTGCTCGCCGCCGCGCTCGAACACATCGTCAAGGGGATCGTCGATCACCCGGAGGATGTTCGCATCAACGAGTCCACATCGCCGCGAGGCGACCTCCTCGAGGTGCGTGTGCACCCCGACGACCGTGGACGCGTGATCGGGCGCGGCGGCCGCACCGCCAAGGCACTTCGCACCCTCGTCAGCGCTCTTGCTGACGGGCGTCGTGTGCGCGTCGACGTCGCGGACGACTGACGTGGTGCCGAAGGACCGCAACCAGGGCAAGAACCAGCTGCGCGTCGGGCGCCTCGTGAAGGCGCACGGACTCAAGGGCGGACTGAAGCTCGAGCTGTACACCGATAATCCGGAGGGGCGCTTCGTCCCCGGAGCCGTCTTCACGTTGCAGGTGCCGGAGGCATCTCCGTGGCACGGCAAGGATCTGACCGTTCGCGAGTACCGCGTGATGAACGGCAATCCCGTCGTCTTCTTCCAGGACGTCGACGATCGTGATGCGGCGGAGAGCCTGGTCAGAGCGATCCTCTGGATCGACCAGGATGTCGACGAGGTCGAAGAGGACGCGTGGTTCGACCACCAGCTCGTGGGCCTCGACGTGGTCCGCGAGGACGAGGTCATCGGCCGCGTCGTGCGGGTGGAGCACTTCCCCGCGCAGGACCTCCTCATCGTCAAGGCCGGAGACCGCGAGGTCATGGTGCCGTTCGTCGCCGCCATCGTGCCGACCGTCGACGTGGCGGCAGGTCGCGTCATCGTGACACCGCCGCCCGGACTCTTCGAGGAGCTGCCGGAGTCCGCGGACACGGACGTGGATCCGGAGCCCGACGCGGGCCCCGCTGCGGCCGAGTGACCGCTGATACGGTTCCCCCGTGCGCATCGACGTCGTCTCCATCTTCCCGTCCTACTTCGACGGTCTGACCCTCTCGCTGCTCGGGAAGGCGCGCGAGTCGGGCCTTCTCGACCTCCGCGTGCGCGACCTCAGGGACTGGACCTCCGATCGCCATCGCACGGTCGATGACACGCCGTACGGCGGCGGTGCCGGCATGGTCATGAAGCCCGAACCGTGGGCGCTCGCGCTCGATGAGCTCGCCGGTCGCCCTGACTCCACAGACGCAGCACGGCCGACGATCATCTTCCCTTCTCCGGCCGGAGAGGTCTTCACGCAGAAGACCGCCCGCGATCTCGCGACCCGTGAGCACCTCGTCTTCGGGTGCGGACGATACGAGGGGATCGACGAGCGCGTCTTCGAGTACGCCGCCACCCTCGGCGAGGTGCGCCTGATCAGTCTCGGCGACTATGTCCTCAACGGGGGAGAGGTCGCCACCATGGCGATGATCGAGGCCATCGGCCGCCTGATCCCGGGTGTCGTCGGCAACCCGGAGAGCCTCGTCGAGGAGTCGCACGAGGACGGCCTGCTCGAGTACCCCTCGTACACGAAGCCGTCGTCGTGGCGGGAGCGCCCGGTGCCGGACGTGCTCCTCAGCGGCAATCACGCGGCGATCGCGGCCTGGCGTCGCGAGCAGCAGCTCGAACGCACGCGGGCGCGTCGCCCCGACCTGCTCCCCGACGAAGAGGCCTCGGCGGACTGATCCGCGCGGAGGAGCGATCCATCGGCTCAGAGCATTCGCTCCGATCGGCGATCGATCTCGAAGACCACGCCGTGCGGGTGCCGCAGGGCCAGCGCAGCCGGGGCATCCAGGCCCCGCAGCTCCGCGCGGAGCATGCGGCCGATCATCTCGTGCGTGACGAGCAGCGGCGTACCCGTGGCGGCCCAACCGCAGCTGCTGAGGGCCTTCCGGGCGCGCGCCCTGGCCTGTGCGTAGCTCTCGCCGCCCGGGAACGCCCAGCCGTAGCGGTTGGCGGCGCGCTCCGCCCGGGCGGTCGGGTGGACCTCGTCGATCTCATCCCAGGTCATCCCCGCCAGCTCGCCGTGATCCAGCTCCGCGAGCTCGGGGACCTCGACGACCTGGGCGCCGAGTCGTTCCGCGACGACCTGAGCGGTCCGGAGCGCACGACCGAGCGGGCTGGAGCACACGGTGACGATGCCGACTCCGGAGAGCCGTTCGGCGATCGCACGGGACTGGGCGAGCCCTTCGTCCGTGAGCGGGGAGTCGAGCCGCCCCTGCAGGCGATGTTCGAGATTCCAGACCGTCTGACCGTGCCGAGCGAGGAACAGCCGCTCCGGCACGTGACGATCCTGCGGAATCATGGACTCAGGATGGCACAGCCCCTCCGGTCTGTCTGCTCCTCTTCGCCCGAGGGGTGATGCCGCCGCTCAGTCGACGCCGAGGAACGAACGATCGGTCAGAATGATCGGGCCGTCCTCGGTGATCGCGATCGTGTGCTCGGAATGCGCGCCCCGCGAGCCGTCCGCGCTGCGCAGGGTCCAGCCGTCGGGGTCCGTGACGAGCTCGTCGGTCGTGGCGAGGAACCACGGCTCCAGGGCGAGCACGAGTCCCGCGCGCAGCGGGAAGCCGCGGCCGGCGCGCCCGTCGTTCGCGACGTGGGGGTCGCCGTGCATCGTGCGGCCGACGCCGTGGCCACCGAAGTCGGTGTTGATCGAGTAGCCCTCGCCGTGGGCGACCGCCGCGATCGCGGCGGAGATGTCGCCGATCCGGTTGCCGACGGTCGACGTCTGGATCGCCGCCGTCAGGGCCCGCTCGGTCGTGTCGATCAAGCGGAGGTCCTCGTCCCGCGGCGTGCCGACGACGAAGGAGACGGCGGAGTCAGCGACCCAGCCGTCGACCGAAACGGCGAAGTCCAGCGTGACCAGGTCGCCGTCGCGGAGGGCGTAGTCGTGGGGCAGCCCGTGCAGCACGGCGTCGTTCACCGACGTGCAGATCACCTTGCCGAACGGGCTGGCGCCGAAGGACGGGTGGTAGTCGATGTAGCAGGACTCCGCCCCTGCCTTGCGGATCATGTCGTGTGCGCGGCGATCGATCGAGAGGAGGTTCGTCCCGACCTTTGTCTCGTCGCGCAGCGTCGCCAGGGTCTCCGCGACGAACCGTCCGGCGGCGCGCATCTCTTCGATCTCGGCGGGGGTGCGCAGTTCGATCATCGGGTGTCCTCTCGTCCCTTCCATTCTCCCTGATCACCGGGCCCCGGTACGCCGCGCGCTCTCAGCGAACACCGTGTCGGTCGCGGCGCAGGCGTCGTACGATCGGATCATGTGGTTGCGACAGGCGTTCTTCCGCTGGCTTCTCCCGGCGGCGTTCCTCCTGCCGCTGTGGCTCCTGCTCGGGTGGGGCGTCTTCCAGGGCGGCTGGTCGATCCTGTGGGTCCTTCTCATCGCGATGCCCTCGGTTTTCCTCGGGCAGCTCCTGCTCACGGTCCTCACCCGTTCCCGCCCGTCTGTGCGCATCGAGCGCGCCGTGTCGTGGTGGGACGTGGGCGGCTTCACGCTCTGGCACGGTCTCACCATCGCGGTCGGCTTCTTCATCGACGGGGCGTTCCCCTGGCTGCTGACCGGGGCGATCGTCGTCGGCATCGGCCTGATCTGGCTGCAGCTCTGGCAGCTGTGGAACGAGGCGCGGGGGAGCGGGACCCGACTCCGTGAGACCATCACCTGGTCGACCATCCGCACCTCCGACGACCCGGTGCCGCCGACGCGCGCGCGGGAGGTCATCGTGGTCAGGGAGTCCGACGCCCGCGACTGACGTCACGGTTTTGGCGGGTCGCCGCTTCCATGGCAGAATGGTTCCTTGTGCCGTGACCGGCTCTGCCTCAGGGGAGCCCGCGGACGCATCAGCGCCGTACGGCACACCCCCTTTCTTGTTCCTTCCGAAATCATGCATCCGACCTGAGGCGAGTGCAGAGAGAGACGATCATGCAGATCCTCGATGCCGTCGACGCGGCTTCCCTCCGTTCCGACATCCCCGACTTCGGTCCCGGCGACACCGTCAAGGTGCACGTCAACATCACCGAGGGCAGCCGCTCTCGTATCCAGGTCTTCCAGGGCGTCGTCATCGGCCGTCAGGGCGACAGCGTCCGCGAGACCTTCACGGTCCGCAAGATCAGCTTCCAGGTCGGCGTCGAGCGCACCTTCCCGGTGCACTCCCCGGTGATCGACCACATCGAGGTCGTCACCCGAGGTGACGTGCGTCGCGCGAAGCTCTACTACCTCCGCCAGCTCCGTGGCAAGAAGGCGAAGATCAAGGAGAAGCGCGACCGCTGAGTCGCAGCTTCTCCACAGCACCCCGGGACACGATGTCCCGGGGTGCTGTGTTCTCTCCCCGGTGTGCGAACCTTGATACCGTCGCCCCAAGGCGATGCACGATCGTGAAGGAACCTGATGACCGACTCTCCGTCCGCGACCACCTCCAAGCGTCGTCGCGGGTTCCTGATCTTCCTCCGCGACGTCCTCGTGATCGTCGTGATCGCGGCGCTCGTGTCGTTCGTCGTCAAGAGCTTCGTGGTCCGGTCGTTCTACATCCCCTCGGCCTCCATGGAGCGCACGCTGCTCGTCAACGACCGCATCCTGGTCGATGAGCTCACTCCGCGGTGGACGCCGTACGAGCGCGGCGACGTCGTGGTGTTCAAGGACCCGGGCGGATGGCTGGACGGCCAGCCGCAGACGCCGGCTCAGCCGCCGCTGGTCGAGGCGGTGGACTGGGTGCTCAACTTCGTCGGCATCTCCGCGACGGACTCGCAGGACCACCTCGTCAAGCGGGTCATCGGTCTTCCCGGCGATCATGTCGTGTGCTGCAACGCGCTGGGACAGATCACCATCAACGGTGCGCCGATCGATGAACTCAGCTACCTCAACCTCCCGGAGGGCGACACGGCGGCCTCGAACGAGCCCTTCGATGTCGTCGTGCCCGAGGACTCGGTGTGGCTCCTTGGCGACAACCGCGACCGCTCGCGGGACTCCCGCGCGCACCAGGACCTGCCGAGCGGAGGCTTCGTCCCGATCGGCAACATCGTCGGCAAGGCGTTCCTCACCACCTGGCCGCTCGATCGCATGGGCCCGATCGACGGCCACCACCAGATCTTCAACGGCGTACCGGCGGCGGAATGACCGTGATCGCGCCGAAGCTGACTCTGGAGCGGCGGCTCCTGGGGGAGTGCGAGCTGATCGTCTCGCTCGACGAGGTGGGTCGCGGCGCACTCGCCGGTCCGGTCGCCGTCGGCGCTGCGGCCATGGACGCGTCGGGTGCTCGACGTCGTGTGCCCGAGGGCCTGCGCGACTCGAAGCTCGTGACCGAGCGCAGACGGCCGGAGGTGGCCGCCCGCGCCGCCGCGTGGGTGCAGGCGTCGGCGGTGGGCTGGGCGAGTGCCGAGGAGATCGACGAGGTCGGGATCATGCGCGCACTCGGCCTGGCGGCTTCTCGTGCCGTACAGGCCATCGCCGATCAGGGCGTCGCCCTCGACCAGGCGCTGGTCCTGCTGGACGGCAACCACGACTACGTGTCGAAGGTGCACCCCGCGCCGCTGCGGGTGCGCCCCGTCATCAAGGCCGACCGGGACTGCGCTTCGGTCTCAGCCGCGTCGGTGATCGCGAAGGTAGCACGGGACGGCTACATGGCGCAGCTGCACGAGGAGCATCCCGTGTACCAGTGGAACCGCAACAAGGGCTACGCCAGCCCGGAGCACCGAGACGCGATCCGCAGTACGGGGCTCTCCCCGTTCCATCGCTCCTCCTGGGCGATCGCGGACGTCCCGACGCTGTTCTGAGCGCACCGGTCGGACCGACCGGTCGGCCGACGATGCCGCCGCCGGCCGCACACGACTCTAGGATGGACACATCATGGATGAGGAAGCCTTCGACGACTACGACCGCGAGCTCGAGCTGGCCCTGTTCCGGGAGTACCGGGACGTGGTGTCGCAGTTCCAGTACGTCGTGGAGACCGAGCGCCGCTTCTACCTGGCGAACGAGGTCAACGTCGTGCGCCGGGACACCGAGCACGACTTCTACTTCGAGATCTCGATGAGCGACGTGTGGGTGTGGGACATCTACCGCGCCGACCGTTTCGTGAAGGCGGTCCGCGTGCTGACGTTCAAGGACGTCAACGTCGAGGAGCTGCAGCGCCGCGAGTTCGAACTGCCGCAGGAGCTCTCGCTCGACGGCGAGTGACGCCGGGTCGCGGATGAGCTCGCGCATCTGCTCCACACGCTCGTGAGATCGTGACTTCTCCCCAGCTTCCGTGTGCCTCCACGGTGAGCGCGCCCTGCGACGGGGGGTACTCGCGATGCTGAGCACATGGCAGCGAAGGATGAGCTCGGCAGAGCAGGGGAAGAGCGCGCGACACAGCACCTGATGCGCAGCGGCTACACGGTGATCGCTCGCAATTGGAGGTGCGCGCAGGGCGAGATCGACATCGTCGCCGTCTGCGGTGACCGCCTGGCGGTGATCGAGGTGAAGACCCGTCGGTCCGCCGCGTACGGTCACCCGTTCGAAGCGGTCGATCACCGCAAGAGGCGACGTCTCTGGCGACTCGCCCACGCCTGGGTGCACGCGCACCCGGATCAAGCGCGGGGACGCGCGGTGCGCCTCGAGGCCATCGGCATCATCGGCGACGACCCCTTCACCGGCGCGCTCGAGCATCTGGTGGACCTCGCATGACGACCGCGCGGACCTGGGCCGTCGCGCTCACCGGTGTGGACGGGCATCTCGTCGAAGTGGAGGCGGACCTGTCGAACCAGACGCCGGAGTTCCGGATCATCGGCCTCCCCGACAAGTCGTTGGCGGAGGCGGTGCAACGGGTGCACAACGCCTGCAAGAACACGGGACTGGAACTGCCGCGGCGGCGCCTCACCGTCAATCTGTCTCCCGCCAGCCTCCCCAAGCACGGGGCCGGCTTCGACCTCGGGGTCGCCGTGGCCTCCCTCGCAGCCGGCGGCGCCGTCGATGCGCGATCGATCTCGTCCGTCGTCCACGTCGGCGAGCTCGGGCTCGACGGGCGCATCCGTCCGGTCCCCGGGGTGCTGCCGGCCGTGTTCGCCGCGTCACGGGCGGGATTCGACACCGTGATCGTGCCGCGGGGGAACGAGGCCGAAGCGAAGCTGGTGCCCGGTATCGAGGTCAGAGCCGCCGCCTCCCTCGCCGAGGTGGCCGTGTGGCACGGCGCCGACGTCGAGGTGACAGAGGTGGTCCCCGCCGCGTCGGCCCCGTCGCCTCGGCGGGAGCGTCCGACGGCCGACCTCGTGGATGTGGTCGGACAGGAGGAGGTCGTCGAAGCTCTGGTCGTCGCGGCTGCCGGCGGTCATCACATGCTGTTGAGCGGACCTCCGGGCGCGGGGAAGACGATGCTGGCCCGCCGGCTTCCGGGGATCATGCCTCCACTCACCGAGGAAGAGGCGCTCGAAGTCGCGTCCGTGCGGTCCCTCAGCGGCGAGCAGGTCTCCGCACTCGATCCGGTGCCTCCGCTGGAGGCGCCGCATCACAGCACTTCGGTCGCGGCACTCGTCGGGGGAGGGTCCCGCGTGGCACGACCGGGAGCGATCGCGCGGGCACACCGCGGAGTCCTCTTCCTCGACGAAGCGGCCGAGTTCTCCCGGGTCGCCCTGGATGCACTCCGGCAGCCGTTGGAGTCCGGGGCGATCGAGGTCCACCGGGCGGGGTTCACCGCACGGTTCCCCGCCCGGTTCCAGCTGCTCCTCGCGATGAACCCGTGTCCGTGCGGAAACTACGGGGTGCGGGGCGCCGAGTGCATCTGCCCGCCCATGGCCGTCCGGCGCTACGCCACCCGCCTCTCCGGCCCCCTCCGTGACCGCATCGACATCGATCTGCAGGTGACCAGAGTGGCGGCTTCGCGAGCGACGGGCCGTTCCGCGGGGGTCACGACGACGGCCGCGGCCGGGGCGCGCGTCGCGGCGGCCAGGAAGAGGGCGGCCGCGCGCTGGCAGAGCACGCCGTGGCGCCGAAATGCGGATGTGCCCGGCACCTGGCTGCGACAGGGGGCGCTCCGCCTTCCCGCCGGCGCCAGAGCTCCGCTGGATCGGGCGCTCGAGCGCGGGGCGCTCACGCTGCGGGGTTACGACCGTGTGCTCCGGGTGGCGTGGACCATGGCCGATCTGGCCGACCGGGAGCAGCCGGGCGTGGATGAGATCGGGCGGGCACTGCACCTGCGCAGCGGGGTGCCGCGATGATGGACCGTCTTGTCGCTGACCGCGACACCCTCGTCGCTGTCCGCGGCGTCCGCCCGGGTGGTGATGACGCGGCGGAGAGCATCGCGCGCGCCGCGTGGTCGGTGCTCGCCGAACCGGGGGATACGGTGGCCGGAGCGCTGATCGAAGCTCTCGGGGCCGTCGAGGCCCTGACTCTGGCTCTCGGGACGTCAGTCCCTCGGACCGGTGCGGCGGTCGGGAGCGAGCTCGCGGCGCGTGCGCTCTCCGAGGCCCGTGCTCGGTGGCGTCCTCGTGCGAGGCCGGGTGACGTGCGCGACGCGCTCTGCCGTGCGCGCGACGCCGATGCTCGTCTGATCCTCCCCGGAGACGACTGCTGGCCGACGGCCGTCGACGATCTCGGCCCAGGACGCCCGAGTGCGCTCTGGGTGCGGGGCGACCCGGAGCTGCTGGTCCGCACGCCGCGCGTCGCGATCGTCGGCGCTCGGGCGGCGACCGGATACGGCGAGCATGTCGCAGCGGAGCTCGCGGGCGACCTGGCGGCCACGGGTGCCGTCATCGTCTCCGGCGGCGCCTATGGGATCGACGGGGCCGCCCACCGAGCCGCCCTCGGCGTCGAGGGGGCGACGGTCGCCTTCCTGGCCGGCGGGGTCGACCGGGCGTACCCGGCCGGGCATCAGCGGCTCCTGCAGCGGATCGCGGACGAGGGTGCCCTGGTGAGCGAGCCGCCGTGCGGGACGGCTCCCACGAAGTGGCGTTTCCTCGCCCGGAACCGGCTCATCGCGGCGCTCGGGCATGCCACCGTCGTGGTCGAGGCAGGCTGGCGCAGCGGCTCGCTCAACACCGCGGGACACGCGGCGACGCTCGGGCGACCGCTGGGCGCGGTTCCGGGACCGGTGACCTCGGCGACCTCGGCGGGCTGTCATCGCCTGCTGCGCGAGTACGACGCGCAGTGCGTCACCTCCTCGGCTGAGGTCAGAGAGCTCTGGGGGCAGAGCGTCGCGGCACCGGAGGGCGGCGCGCACGATCCGGATCGCGTGCGCCTGCTCGACGCGCTGAGCACGAGGTCCCGGCGGACGGCGGAGGAGATCGCGCGCAGGTCGGGGTTGGCGACGGATCGGGTCCTGTCCCTGCTCGGACTGCTCGGTCTCGAGGCAGTCGTCGACGTCGATGAGGCGGGGTGGCGTCGTGTCCCGACGCCTGCTCCGCGCTGAGATCCTCGCCTCCCGACGGCGAGGCGACGGCGGACGGACGGAGGTGGCGGGCAAGCTGGACGCATGGATCTCTCGGCAGCGATCGAGGCGTTCACCGATCACCTCGAACGTGTGCGTCGGCTGTCGCCGGCGACCGTGAAGGCGTACCGCTCGGACCTGCGCGACCTCGTCTCCTCGAGCGGCGCGGCTTCTCTCGAGGCCGTGGACCTGGACGCACTCCGGGACTGGCTGTGGCAGGCCACGCAGCGAGGGGATGCGCGCTCCACCCTGGCGAGGCGCTCCGCGGCGGCACGGTCCTTCTTCCGCTGGGCACAGGAGCAGGGGTTCATCGCCCACGACCCGAGTCTGCGGCTCATCGCCCCCAAGAAGGGACGCCCGCTGCCCACCGTCGCATCACGCGACGCGATGTCCGGCCTGCTCGACGCGCACAGGGCAGCAGCGGAAGCGGGGGATCCGCTGGCGCTCCGCGACCACGCGATCCTCGAGCTGCTCTACGGCTCCGGCATCCGGGTGTCCGAACTCTGCGGGCTGGACGTCGACGATCTGGATCTCGACCGCGGCACGGCGCGCGTGCTCGGCAAAGGGGCGAAGGAGCGCGTCGTGCCGTACGGCACGCCGGCTCGGGACGCGCTCGACGCCTATCTCCGCCGGGGTCGCCCTGCCCTCGTGGCGCGGGCGCGGACGTTCACTCCGGCGGTGATCCTCGGCAGCCGCGGCGGCCGGATCGGGCCGCGCACGGTCTACGACCTGGTCGCACGGGTACTCGCGCCGATCGTCGGTGCCGAGACCATCGGCCCGCACGCGCTGCGCCATACCGCGGCGACGCACCTGCTCGACGGGGGTGCGGACCTCCGCGCCGTGCAGGAGATCCTGGGCCACGCCAGTCTCGGCACCACCCAGATCTACACCCATGTCTCGACCGAGCGGCTGACAGCCACCTATCGGCTGGCCCACCCCCGCGCGTGAGCTCGTCGGGGTGGGACTCAGAAGGACTCGCAGCAGGGGAGCAGGACGGCGCGGGGAACGTCGTCGAAGAGCAGCATCGGGTTGATGTACGCCCCGTCCCTGCGCACGCCGACGTGGAGCGCGCCCGGGGACGTATGCCCGCCGACGTCGACGCGGCCGATCTCCTGACCGGCCGCCACCGACTGCCCGGGCTGCAGCGTCGAGCTCAGCGGCTCGAAGGTCGACACCAATCCGTCGTCGTGAGCGATGGTCAGCAGCGCTCGGTCGACGACCGTTCCCCGGAAGGCCACCACCCCCGGCGCCGGCGCGACGACCACGGCGCCGATCGCGGCCCCGAGATCGACGCCACGGTGGCCGGCGCCGTAGCGATGCGCCGGTGCCCGATAGGGGTTCACGACCGAGCGGACGCCCGCCACAGGCCAGCGCCAGCGCGGCCACCCGTCGTCCGGGACACTCGCGGTCGCCGAGGGGACACTCGCGGTCGCCGAGGGGACACCCGCGGTCGCCGGGGGGATGGCGGGGCCGCCCGACACGGTCAGGAGGATCAACGCCGACGCGGCGCCGGAGATCGAACGGAGAAGCGTGCGCATCCTCGGAGTCTCGCGTGCCCGCCCGGCGCCGAGACGCCGATCCGGGTAGCCTCGCGACAGTTCGGGACAACACGTCGCCGCCCGCCCCGGTGCAGCCTGAGTTCAGGCGCACATCCTGTATGCTGGGGGAGCACCTCGAACTCGGGGTGACTACGCGTGCCCACAGCGATTCATCTCGCGGCATCCACACCCACAGGTCCCTCTCGCACGAGGGCGGGTGTGCGCCGGGCACCAGGGAGTCCGATCATCCGATCGGCTTGACAACCTCAACGGCGCAGAATCGCGCCAGAACCAGGAGACGACCATGGCTGTGGTCACCATCCGCCAGCTGCTCGACAGCGGCGTGCACTTCGGACACCAGACCCGTCGGTGGAACCCGAAGGTCAAGCGCTTCATCCTCACCGAGCGCAGCGGCATCCACATCATCGACCTGCAGCAGTCGCTGGGCTACATCGACAAGGCCTACGACTTCGTCAAGGAGACCGTCGCCCACGGCGGCACGATCCTCTTCGTCGGCACGAAGAAGCAGGCTCAGGAGATCCTCGCCGAGCAGGCGACCCGCGTGGGTCAGCCGTTCGTCAACCAGCGCTGGCTCGGTGGACTCCTCACCAACTTCTCCACGATCTCCAAGCGTCTCGCACGCATGAAGGAGCTCGAGGAGCTCGACTACGAGACCCCGGCCAACAGCGGCTTCACGAAGAAGGAGCTCCTGCTCAAGAAGCGCGAGCTCGACAAGCTGCACAAGTCGCTCGGTGGTATCCGCAACCTGACGAAGACGCCGTCCGCCCTCTGGGTCGTCGACGCCAAGCGCGAGCACCTCGCGATCGACGAGGCCAAGAAGCTCGGCATCCCGGTCATCGGCATCCTCGACACGAACGCCGACCCGGACGACTTCCAGTACCCGATCCCCGGCAACGACGACGCGATCCGCTCCGTCTCGCTGCTGACCCGCATCATCGCGGACGCCGCCGCTGAGGGCCTGCAGCAGAAGCACAACCCCGAGTCGGGCGACGCAGAGCCGCTGGCCGAGTGGGAGAAGGAGCTTCTCGAGACCCCCGTCCAGGAGTCCGCTGACGCTGCCGAGGTCGTGACCGCCGACGACGAGGTCGCTGTCGTCGAGACGCCCGCCGCCGACGCCACCGCTGCCGACGAGGCCGGTGCTGAGGCACACGACGAGGCGATCGCCGCCGCTTCCGGTGAGGAGACCGCCGAGGTCGCCGCCGCCGAGGCAGCAGACGCCAAGTAATCCCTCGTACACACACCTAACGAAGCAAGGAGCCACCACACATGGCCAACTTCACCATCGCCGACCTCAAGGCGCTGCGTGAGCAGCTCGGCACGGGAATGGTCGACACCAAGAAGGCGCTCGAGGAGGCTGACGGCGACGTCCAGAAGGCCACCGAGATCCTGCGCCTGAAGGGCGCCAAGGGCAACGCGAAGCGCGCGGACCGTTCCACCAGCGAGGGACTGATCGTCGCTCGCGAGCAGGACGGCGCCGTGACGCTCATCGAGCTCGCCTGCGAGACCGACTTCGTCGCGAAGAACGAGCGCTTCATCGCGCTGGCCGACAAGGTCGCGGACGCTGCGGCGGCCGTCAAGGCCGATTCGGTCGAGGCTGCCCTCGCCGCCTCCGCCGGCGACAAGAGCGTCGAGCAGGTCATCTCGGAAGAGGCCGCGATCATCGGCGAGAAGGTCGAGCTGCGCCGCGTGCGCACGATCACCGGCGACAAGGTCGAGGTCTACCTGCACCGCACCAGCAAGGACCTGCCGCCGCAGATCGGCGTCGTCGTCGCCTACTCGGGTGACGACGCGGAGACCGCGCGCAGCATCGCCCAGCACATCTCGTTCGCGAACCCGTCGTACCTGTCCCGCGAGGACGTCCCGACGGACGCCGTCGAGAAGGAGCGCGAGATCGTCACCGAGATCTCCCGCAACGAGGGCAAGCCGGAGGCGGCTCTGCCCAAGATCGTCGAGGGTCGCGTGTCCGCGTTCATCAAGCAGGTCGCCCTGCTCGAGCAGGACTACGCGAAGGACAACAAGCTCTCTGTCGCCCAGGTGGCGAAGGACGCCGGTATCACCGTGACGGACTTCGCGCGCTTCAAGGTCGGCGCGTAGCAACGTCGAAGGGGTTCGGATCGCCACGATCCGAACCCCTTCTTCATGCCCACGAGGCATTATCTTGAATCGGGACGAGAGGACACACCCACCCATGACTGAACGAACCGGACGCCGTCGCGTCCTTCTCAAGCTCTCCGGCGAGGCCTTCGGAGCCGGGCAGCTGGGTGTCAGCCCCGATGTGGTCTCCCAGATCGCGCGCGACATCGCCGCGGCCGTCGACCGGGTCGAGGTCGCGATCGTGGTCGGCGGTGGCAACTTCTTCCGCGGAGCCGAGCTCAGCCAGCGCGGGATGGACCGGGGACGCGCCGACTACATGGGCATGCTCGGCACGGTCATGAACGCGCTCGCGCTGCAGGACTTCCTGGAGCAGGCGGGAGCGGCGACCCGCGTGCAGTCCGCCATCTCGATGACCCAGGTCGCCGAGCCGTACATCCCGCGCCGGGCGGAGCGTCACCTCGAGAAGGGGCGCGTGGTCATCTTCGGCGCTGGAGCCGGCCTGCCCTACTTCTCCACGGACACCGTCGCGGCGCAGCGTGCGCTCGAGATCGGCGCGCAGGAGGTCCTGGTCGCGAAGAACGGCGTCGATGCGATCTACACGGCCGACCCGAACAAGCACGCGGACGCAGAGCGCATCGAGCGCGTCACCTACCGCGATGCGCTGCAGCGCGGCCTGAAGGTCGTGGACTCGACCGCGTTCAGTCTCTGCATGGACAACAGCATGGACATGCGCGTCTTCGGCATGGAGCCCGCGGGCAACGTGACGCGTGCGTTGCTCGGAGAACCGATCGGAACCCTCGTCACCGCCTGAGCGTCCGACTCGGCGGAGACGCCTCCGCCCGATAGAATTTGCAGAACACCCCGACGATAGGAGTCACCGTGATCGCGGACGTCCTCGCTGAAACCACCACTCGCATGAACCGGGCGGTCGAAGCTGCCAAGGAGGACTTCTCCACGGTGCGCACCGGTCGCGCGAACCCCCAGATGTTCCAGAAGGTGCTCGTCGACTACTACGGCACCCCCACCCCGATCGCCCAGCTCGCCTCCCTGGCGAACCAGGAGGCGCGGACGCTCATCATCACGCCGTACGACAAGTCGGCGCTGAAGGCGATCGAGCAGGCCATCCGCGACATGCCCAACCTCGGGGCGAACCCCACGAACGACGGCAACCTCGTGCGCGTCACGATGCCGGAGCTGACGGCCGAGCGCCGCAAGGAGTACGTCAAGCTCGTCAAGTCCAAGGGCGAGGACGCGAAGGTCCACGTCCGCGGAATCCGTCGCAAGGCGAAGGACGACCTCGACGCTCTCAAGAGCGAGGTCGGCGAGGATGAGATCGCGCGCGGGGAGAAGGAGCTCGACGCTCTCACCCGCCAGCACGTCGACCTCATCGACGACGCGCTGAAGCGCAAAGAGGCCGAACTCCTCGAGGTGTAGTCGGGATGTCTGACGAATCGCGAGACGCTGATGAGGGAACGCCGTTGACGCGTCGCGACGCGCGAGACGGCGTGCCCTCCGACGGCGTCCCGCTCGCGGACACGGCCTTCCCGACCTTCGACACCGACGCGATCCCGCCCCGTCCTCCGCTTCCGACGCCCGTCGTCGCGGCAGGGACCGCGGCCTCCGGATCGGATCCGCTCGACACGGCGGATCACAATGCGATCCGGGAGCAGTGGCGAGCCGCGCGCGACGAGTTCGGCACCCACGTCTCCCACGCCCGCGACCAGCTCGATCAGGCGAACGAGCGGATCAAGCAGCGGACGGGTCGCGATCTGATCCTCGCGACCTTGATCGGCCTCGCCTTCGGTGCAGCCCTGCTGGGTTCGCTGCTGTTCGTGAAGGCCTTGTTCGTCCCGTTCGCGCTGGCGGCGGCGCTGCTGGGGGTGTATGAGCTGTCCCGTGCGCTGCGCGCGTCCGGCCGACGGGTGGACGTGGTGCCGCAGCTCATCGCGGCCGCGTTCCTGGTCCTCTCCGCGTACTTCGCCGAGCCGTGGCTGAGCTGGGTGATGCTCTTCGTCGCCGTCGCGTTCGTGATCGTGTGGCGCCTGATGGCGCAGATGGTCGCGAAGGACGGCCGCACGTACGGAGACGTCCTCGCGGACGCCGTGATCAGCGGATTCGTGCAGATCTACGTCCCGTTCCTGGCCGGCGTGGCCCTCATCCTGCTGGAGCAGGAGGGCGGTCAGTGGTGGGTGCTCAGCTTCATCGCCATCGCCGTCGCCGCGGACACCGGAGCCTATGCCGCGGGGCTGGCTTTCGGCCGTCACCCGATGGCTCCGAAGATCTCTCCGAAGAAGACCTGGGAGGGCTTCGGCGGGGCCGTTCTCGCGTCGCTCGCGGCCGGCGTGCTGCTGGCGATCTTCCTCCTCGACCTGCCGTGGTGGGCCGGGGTCATCTTCGGCGCCTCGATCCTGCTCTCCGCCACGCTCGGCGATCTCGGCGAGTCCATGCTCAAGCGTGACCTCGGCATCAAGGACATGAGTTCGTGGCTGCCCGGTCACGGAGGCCTGCTCGACCGGCTGGACAGCATCCTCCCATCCACGGTGCCCGCTCTCTGCCTCTACTTCCTCCTCTCTCCCTGGGTGGTGCTGTGATGAATGACGACCAGCTCGTTGACCGGCCGACGTCGTCGCCACCGGCGTTCGCGGTGACCTCCGGTCGTGAGCGCGGCTACCACCGTGCCGCGGTCGACACCTTCCTCGCCTCGGCGAGGAAGGCCTTCGAGACCGGCAGCGACGATCTCGGCGCGGACGACGTGCGGATCGCCTCCTTCCCCCTCGTCAAGAACGGCTACGTCGTCGCCGACGTCGATGCCGCGCTGGGACGGGTGGAGGACGCGTTCGCCGCGCGTGAGCGCGAGCGCGCGGTGCGCTCGGAGGGCGCGGGAGCCTGGGTCGAGCGCGCCCGATCGGATGCGCAGGTGATCCTCGATCACCTCGCCCGTCCGCGGCGTCGGCGTTTCGCGCGGACCGGCATCCTCACCTTCGGGTACCGCATCGACGAGGTCGATCACGTCTCCTCCCGCATCGTCCGCTATCTCCGGGACGGTGATCCGCTGACAGCGGAGCAGCTGCGCTCTGCGGCTTTCCGGATGCAGCGCGGCGGGTATCGCGAGGAGCAGGTCGATGCCCTCCTCGACGCCACGATCGATGTGATTCTCGCCGTCCGCTGAGTTCCTGATGGTCGATCCAGGCACTGTTGCGTAGACTGTCCCTCATCGTGAACTCCCGAAACGACATGAATCCCGAACGAAGCGACCTCTCGCCGGTGCCCGCGGCAAGGAGTTCTTCGGCGCGCCAGGCCACACGTCGACAGTCCCGCCGCCGCACTGTGGCGAGCGTCGTGAGCGCCCTGGCCGTCGTCGGATTCGCCGGCGCCCTCATGGCCCCGACCGGTGTGGCTCTCGCACAGCCGGCGCCGGAGGAGTCCCCGGATTCCGCGTACTCTCTGGCCCTCGCCGACATGCAGGACATCACGGTCACCGTCAGCGGCGCCGCGATCACCCCGGTCGAGCGCGGCACTTTCGAGGTCTACGTCAAGCCGAAGCCGAAGCCGAAGCCCGCCCCTGTCGCGGTGACGCCCTCGACAGGCACCGGCGGATCCTCCGGGGGATCGTCCCTGCCTCCCTACACGGGGGGCGGCGCGCCCGCGGAATGGATGGCCGCCGCAGGGATCGCCCAGAGCGACTGGCAGTACGTCGACTACGTCGTGTCGCGCGAGAGCGGCTGGAACCCGAACGCCACGAACTCGTCCTCCGGCGCGTGCGGCCTCGTCCAGGCGCTGCCCTGCAGCAAGGTGCCGGGCAACGGATACAACCCGGTCGACAACCTGCGATGGGCGACGGGATACGCCACCGGTCGCTACGGCAGCTGGGCCGGCGCGTACAACTTCTGGGTCAACAACCACTGGTGGTGAGCAGGCACGATGCCCCGCTCGCGCAGACGCCCTCCGGCGCGCCCTGAGGGCGACGACTCGTTCGATCGCCTGCTCGCCGGCTGGAAGCGCTCGGAGTCCCGCCGCGGAGCCGAATGGACCGTGCAGCCGGTCTCGGCGGTACAGGCGCAGAAGGAGTACCTCTGCCCGGGCTGCGGGCGCGGGATCGAGACCGGGACGGCGCACGTCGTCGCCTGGCGCGCGGACGGGGTTCTCGGCGACGCGGCGGATCTCGCGGCTCGTCGTCACTGGCACACACACTGTTGGAGGATGTCGTGAGCACCGAGATCAGAGGTCCGGTGGAGCTGCCGGCCCGCCGCGAGGACATCGAGCTGCGGACAGCGGACGGGCTGACCCTCGTCGGCGAGCTGGCCGCGCCGTCAGAGACTCCGCCGGTCGCGACGCTGGTGACGCTGCATCCGCTGCCCACGGCAGGCGGATTCATGGACTCCCACATCATCCGGAAGGCGGCGGCTCGGCTGCCGGCTCTCGCTGACCTGGCGGTCCTCCGATTCAACACGCGTGGGACCACGTCGCCGCGGGGGACCAGCGACGGAGCCTTCGACGGCGGCGAGGCCGAGCGCCAGGATGTCGCGGCAGCGATGGCGTTCGTCCGCGAGCGTGGGCTGCCGCGCCCGTGGCTGCTGGGGTGGTCGTTCGGCACCGAACTGGCCTTGAAGTACGGCAGGGAGCACGACATCGAGGGCGTCATCCTGCTCTCGCCGCCGCTGCACCGCGCCTCCGCGGAAGAGGTCGCTGCGTGGGCCGGGACGGACGTGCCCGTCGTCGTCCTCGTCCCCGAGTTCGATGACTATCTGCGTCCCCCGGAGGCGCGTGCGCGCTTCGCCTCGATCCCGCACGCCCGGCTGATCGCCGTGGAGGGCGGCAAGCACCTGTGGGTGGGGGAGACCCAGACGCGCCGGGTGCTGACCGAGATCGTCGGCGCGGTGAACCCGTCGGCGCTTCCTCTCGCCACCGAGTGGCCGATGGACTGAGCGGTTCGCGGCGGCTCAGAGCTCGTTCATCCGCGGGATGAGCACCTGGCGGTACAGGATCAGGATGCTGGCCGCCACCGGGATCGCGATGAGCGCGCCCAGCAGGCCGAGCAGGCTGCCGCCCGCGAGTGCCGCGACGACGACCACGGCGCCGGGCACGGACACCGCGCGACTCATGATGCGCGGCGAGATGATGTACGCCTCGATCTGCATGTAGATCAGGTAGTAGATCGCCGCAGCGATCGCCGTCCCGGGGGAGCCGAGGCCGGGGAGCAGACACACGAGGACGATGATCGTCGATCCCGTGAGGGTTCCGACGAGCGGGATCAGGGAGAAGAAGAAGGCCACGACGGCCAGCACCGCGGGGAACGGGGCCTGGATGATCGACAGGTAGATGGCGCTGAGCACGCCGTTGATGACACCCTGCGAGACCTGCCCCATGACGTAGTAGCCGACCGAGTCGGTGATCTGCTCCGCGAGATCGATGAAGCGGTCGCGCTTGGACGCCGGCGCGAGCTGGTACACCGCGCGCTTGAGCGACGGGGTGGAGGCGGTGAGGTAGATCGTCAGGATGAGGACGATGAAGGCGCCGAAGAGGCCGCTGAGGACGGCGCCACTGGCGACCAGCACTCCCTGTCCGATCGATCCGCCGATCTCGGTGAGATTGGTCGTCAGCCAATCCGTGACGTAGGTGAAGACGTCGTCGACCAGCAGGTTCGGGAAGGTGGCCTGCATCCACTCCTTGAGGTCGGGGATGAGGTTTCCCCGCTGCACGATCGCCGAGATCTGCGCGATGAGCTGCGAGATCTGGTCCACCAGGACGGGGAGGATGATCAGCACGATCCCCACGAACACCCCCAGGACGGCGAGGATCGTCACGACCACCGCGAGCCATCGGGGGAGGCGGCGGCGTTCGAGGAACGAGACAAGGGGATCCAGGCCGAGGCTCAGGAAGAGCGCCGTCCCTAGGTAGAGCAGCACCGTCGACAGCGTCTGGACGCTGCTGATCAGGAGGATGCCCAGTCCCACGCCGAGCGTCGCCACCAGCGCGGTGCGAAAGGGGTTGTGGATCTTCATGCAGCGACTCCTCGAGACCGGTGGAGCAAGGCTATCGAGGCGCGACGTCGCAGAGCCTGCGACGTGCCGGTCCAGGGTGCACTGCATGTGCTCGTGGGCAACACACAGGTGATTTCGCTAGTCTGAAATGTCGAGTGTTGCGTCGCGGGTGGATGCCTGCGATGCGTGAGGAGACTATTCGTGCGTTTCGTATGGGCCGTGGTGGCCTTCGTGCTGGCCGCGGCGCTGATCGGCGCGGGGATCGCCCAGCGCACCATCTTCGTGGGCCCCGACTCTCAGAAGACCGAGGTCGCGATCGATGAGCCGGCGCCGTTCGTGCTTCTCGACGGCGATGTGCTGCGGATCAATCCGGGGGCGCAGACGCTCATCGTCCGGGGCGACGGGGAGATCTTCGGCAGCTACGGCCGGACCGCCGACATGGAGGCCTGGCTCGCCGACTCCGACTACAACCACGTCACGGTCGACGACGACGGGGATCTGAACGTCGAGCACGTCACCGCGCCGACAGGCGAGGACGAGGCCCAGGGCGGCGACGATCCCGCGACGGAAGGCACCGAGGGCGACGCCGCCGAAGAGGAGCCGACCGGGCGCGATCCGCGCGGTTCCGACCTGTGGCTCGACTCCTTCGGCGAGGAGAACCTCCTCACGGCCGACAACATGCAGCTCCCGGAGGGCACCAGCCTCCTCATCGCCTACGACGGCACGAAGGACGCTCCGGACGACATCGTCGTCTCCTGGCCGCTGGACAACTCCACTCCCTGGGCCGGCCCGCTCATGGTCGCCGGTGGTGTGGTCCTCCTGATCGGCCTCATCCTCTACGTGCTCGCCATCCGCCACCAGCGCCGCGGCCGTGGCCCGCGCCGCAAGGGCCCCGGCCCGCTGCCGGCGACCGAGCCGATCGACGTCGCGGTGCTCCCGCCGGCGGAACGCGCGGCCATCGAACAGCCGGAGACCGACGGCGCGGAGCCGCGCGGCGCGCAGAACGGCGATGGCGGGGAGATCGAAGAGGCGGAGATCGTGGACGAAGACAAGGGCACCGAGGGGAAGCGCTCCCTGCAGGCGTCCCCAGTGGGCCGGCGGCGGCGCATGCTCGCCCTCCCCGTCCTCGGACTGACCGCGATCCTCGCTGCGGGCTGCTCGGCCGATTCCTGGCCGCAGCTCGGTGACGCCTCGCCCTCGCCGTCGCCCAGCCCCACCGTGATCGCGCCGGAGAACCAGAAGCCGCCGGCCGTCACCGAGGCGCAGGCGAAGCGCATCCTCCGGACGATCTCCGACACGGTCGCTGAGGCCGACGCGGCGCTCGATCTCGACCTCGCGGCGACTCGTCTGGACGGACCGGCGCTGACGGCGCGGACGACCGAGTACGCCCTGCGGACCGCGCTCCCCGACACGCCCGTGCCCTCCGCCATCCCGACCGATGACTTCGAGGTCGTGCTTCCGGAGGCGACCGATGTCTGGCCCCGTACGGTCCTCGCGCTCACCAAGAGCAACGGCGACGACACCGTACCGCCGGTGCTGCTGACGATGACGCAGGCGGACCCCTGGTCCGACTACAAGGTGACCAACATGGCGGAGATGTCGGCCGATGCCGAGTTCCCCGCAGTGGCGGCCTCCTGGCTCGGGACCTCCATGGTGCCGGCTGACTCGGCCTTCCTCGCCCTCCCTCCCGCCGAGCTGGCAGCGGCTTTCGCCGACGTCGTCGACACGGGGGAGAAGAGCGCGTCATACGGCCTGTTCGACGATCTGTCGCTCACCTTCGCCAAGTCGATCAACGACAGCCGGCAGGCAGTGGTCCAGGCGCTGGCGGACAAGGGCGCGTCCGAGACCTCGGCGGCCGCGTTCGACATGGCTCCCACGGACGCGTCGCCCATCTCGATGACCACGCTCGACAGCGGTGCGATCGTCGCCGTGACCCTCACCGATGTCGAGTCCGTGACCCCGACCGGTTCGGACGTGGTCATCCGCTTCGGCGACAACGCCCAGGCGAAGGCGCTCACGGGAGCGACCGAATCGGCCAAGGGCATCGAGACGACGTACGAGTTCCAGCTGTTCTTCGCCGTCCCCGCGCAGGGTTCGACGGAGCAGATCCGTCTCCTGGCCGCGCGCCAGGACATCGTTTCCGCGAAGGTGATCAAGTGAGCGAAATCTCTCCGGCCGCACTGCGCGGCGCTGTGGACCTGTCGAGCCTCCGCAACCGGCCGGCGCCGCAAGCCGGGGGAGCGCCCGATCCGGGCGTCGTCGACGTCGTGGTGGACGCCACCGACGAGACGTTCGGTCAGATCCTGGAACTCTCCCGCACGGTGCCCGTGGTCGTCGACCTCTGGGCCGAGTGGTGCGGGCCCTGCAAGCAGCTCAGCCCCATCCTCGAGCAGGTCACACGCGAGCTCGGCGGCCGGGTCCTCCTGGCCAAGGTCGACGTGGACGCGAACCCGCAGCTCGCGCAGAGCTTCCGCGCGCAGTCCATCCCGATGGTGGTGGCCCTGATCGCCGGACAGCCCGTCCCGATGTTCACGGGTGCCGTGCCCGAGCAGCAGGTGCGCGAGGTGTTCGCTCAGCTGCTGCAGGTCGCAGCGCAGAACGGCGTGACCGGGACTCTCTCCGTGGGCGAGGCGGCCGACGCGCCGAGTGCGCCGGCCGAGCCGGAGCTTCCGCCGCTGCACGCCGAGGCGTTCGCGGCCATCGAGACCGGTGACTACGCGGCGGCCATCCGTGCGTACGAGAAGGCCCTCGCCGAGAACCCCCGCGATGAGGACGCACGCGCCGGGCTGGGACAGGTCCGTCTTCTGGATCGCGTGCAGGGGCTCGATCTGCAGGAGGCTCGCGCCGCTGCAGCCGCCGATCCGCTCGACGTCCAGGCGCAGTTCGCGGTGGCCGACCTCGATCTCTCGGGCGGTCACGTGGAGGACGCGTTCGGCCGACTGCTCGACCTGTTCGCTCAGCTGCCGTCCGACCAGCGCACGCCCGTGCGGGAGCGCCTGGTCGAGCTGTTCGGACTCATCGGCGCCGCGGACCCTCGCGTCATCGCGGCGCGCAACCGCCTCTCGTCGCTGCTGTTCTAGCAGCGCGGCTGTCTCGGTCCCGGCGCCTGTCGCCGGGACCGAATCCGTTCAGCCGTGGTTGACCGTGGGCACGTGCGGCTCGGGCTGGTGACGCAGCCACAGCGTCGAGAGCGCGGGCAGCGTCACCGTCGCGATCGGGTCGCCGTTCTCCCTGCCGCGAGCGACCACCATGCCGAGGTTGCCGGCACCGCGTCCACCGTGATCGACGGCGTCGGTGTTGAGCACCTCCTGCCACACGCCCTCGCGGGGGAGCGCCAGCTGGTGACCCGTCTTCTCGACGCCGGCGAAGTTGCTGACCACGACGAGTCGCCCTCCGTGCGCGTCGCGCCGCTCGAAGGCGATCACGGACGGGTCCCACGCGGGTGCGCCCAGCCGATCGAAGGAGGAGCCGTCGTTGTCGCGCTCCCACAGCGGCGCCTGCGCGCGGTAGGTGCGGTTCAGTGCGCCGACGAAGTCCTGCAACTGGGCGTGTGAGGGCTGGTCCAGCAGCCACCAGTCCAGCTCGCGCCCTTCCGACCACTCCGCGAGCTGGCCGAACTCCTGGCCCATGAACAGCAGCTTCTTACCGGGGTGGCCCCACATGTACGCGAGGTAGGCGCGGACGTTGGCCAGCTTGTGCCAGTGATCGCCCGGCATCTTGGCGAGCAGGCTGCCCTTGCCGTGGACGACCTCGTCATGGCTGATGGGCAGCAGGTAGTTCTCGCCGAACGCGTAGACGAACGAGAAGGTCATCTCGCCCTCGTGGTGCGCGCGATACAGGGGGTCGCGGACGATGTACTGGAGCGAGTCGTTCATCCAGCCCATGTTCCACTTGAACCCGAAGCCGAGGCCGGCGTGGTCGGTCGGCGCCGTCACCCCCGGGAAGCTGGTGGACTCCTCGGCGATCATCATGATCCCCGGGTGGAGACGGTACGCGGTCGCGTTGACCTCCTGCAGGAAGCGGATCGCCTCGAGATTCTCGCGGCCGCCGTGGATGTTGGGCTCCCACTCGCCGTCCTTGCGCGAGTAGTCGAGGTACAGCATCGAGGCGACGGCGTCGACGCGGAGACCGTCGACGTGGAACTCCTGCATCCAGTACAGGGCGTTCGCCACGAGGAAGCCGCGGACCTCCGACCGTCCGTAGTCGAAGATCAGCGTGCCCCAGTCCTGATGCTCGCCGCGGCGGGGATCCGGATGCTCGTAGAGCGGCTGTCCGTCGAATCTCGCCAGCGCGAAGGCGTCCTTCGGGAAGTGGCCGGGCACCCAGTCCATGATCACGCCGATCCCGGCCTGGTGCAGTCGATCGATCAGGTACCGCAGGTCATCCGGGCTCCCGAATCGACTGGTGGGGGCGTAGTAGCCGCTCACCTGATATCCCCAGGATCCGCCGAACGGATGCTCGGCGAGCGGCATGAACTCGACGTGCGTGAAACCGGTCGCGGTGACGTGCTCGATGAGCGGATCCGCCAGATCGCGATACCCCAGTCCGCCTCGCCACGAGCCCACGTGCACCTCGTACACCGACAGGGGTTGGGCGACGGCGTGGGTCGCCGCTCGGCGGGTCATCCACGCGCCGTCCGACCACTCGTAGGACGAGGAGGTCACGACCGAAGCCGTGTCCGGCGGCACCTCGGCGGCGAGCGCCATCGGGTCGGCCTTCAGGATCCAGTCGCCGTTGCGCGTGCGGATCTGGTACTTGTAGCGGGTTCCGATCGGCAGGTCGGGGATGAACAGCTCCCACACGCCGCTCCCGCCGAGCGAGCGCATCGCGTGCGTCTCCCCGTTCCATCCGTTGTGATCGCCGACGACCCGCACCGCTGTCGCGTTCGGGGCCCAGACGGCGAACGAGACGCCGCGTTCCCCCTCGGATGTGTGCGGATGGGCGCCCAGGGCCTCCCAGAGACGCTCGTGCCGTCCTTCCGCGATCAGGTGCAGGTCGAGCTCCCCGAGCGTCGGAGCGTGGCGGTAGGGGTCTCCGGCGACCGTCTCGTCCTGATCGGCGTAGCGGGTGGCGATGCGGTAGGGGAGCGGCGGGCCGGCGTGCTGCGCCTCCCAGATCCCGTGGGCGACGTGGGCGAGCTCGACTCGGCTCCCGTCGCCGAAGACCGCGGCGACCTCGGCGGCGAGGGGACGGCGGGCCCTGATCAGCGTCACGGTGCGGTCAGCGGCGTCCTTGTGCGGATGCGGACCGAGCACGGAGTGCGGATCGTGATGCGTGGCCGACGCGATCGCCTCCCACGCGGTGGATGCGGCGAGTTCTTCCGTGTGGCTCATGATCGCTCCCTCACCTTCAGGATGTGCACCGGCTCGGCGAAGGCGTCGAGCCGCACGTAGTTGTGGTCGCGCCACGTCCAGACCTCGCCCGTGAGGAGGTCTTCGACCTCGAAGGCGTCTCCGAGGGGAACGCCCCAGACGGTGGTGTTGAGGTGCACCGTCGTCTCGCGGACCGAGTGCGGGTCGACGTTCGCGACGACGATGATGGTGTCCGCCCTCCCCGTGCCGGTGAAGGCCGCGTCGAGGTGCTTGCTGTACACGAGGATGGCGTCGTCGTCGCTCCAGTGCGAGCGGAAGTTGCGCAGCTGCCCCAGCGCCGGGTGTGCGCCCCGGATCTCGTTGAGCCTGCGCAGGAGCGGCGCCAGGGACTCGCCGCGCTCCTCGGCGCCCTTCCAATCGCGGAACTTGTACTCGTACTTCTCGTTGTCGATGTTCTCCTCGGAACCGGGCCGCGCCACGTTCTCGAAGAGCTCGTACCCGGCATAGACCCCGTAGACGGGACCGGCGGTGGCGGCGATACAGGCGCGGATGCGGTACGCGGCCCTGCCGCCGAACTGCAGGTACTCGGTGAGGATGTCGTGCGTGTTGACGAACAGATTCGGTCGCATGTAGTCGGCGGTCTCGTGCGACACCGACGTCAGGAACTCCTCCAGCTCGGCCTTGCTGTTGCGCCACGTGAAGTAGCTGTAGCTCTGCTGGAACCCGACGGCGGCGAGCGCGCGCATCACGGCCGGACGGGTGAACGCCTCGGCGAGGAAGATCACGTCCGGATCGACGGCGCCGACCTCGCGGATGAGCCATTCCCAGAACTGCAGCGGTTTGGTGTGCGGATTGTCGACGCGGAAGATCTTGACGCCCTGCGCGACCCAGTGCTGCACGATGCGCAGCATCTCCGCGGCGATCCCTTCCGGGTCGTTGTCGAAATTCAGCGGGTAGATGTCCTGGTACTTCTTGGGCGGGTTCTCGGCGTAGGCGATCGAGCCGTCGGGGAGGGTCGTGAACCATTCCGGATGCTCGGTCACCCACGGGTGATCCGGCGAGGCCTGCAGGGCGAGGTCCAGGGCGACCTCGAGCCCTTCCTTCCTGGCTGCGCGCACGAAGAAGCGGAAATCCTGCTCCGTGCCGAGATCGGGGTGGATCGCGTCGTGCCCGCCCTCGGCCGCGCCGATCGCGTACGGCGAGCCCGGGTCTCCGGCCTCGGCGACGAGCGTGTTGTTGCGGCCCTTCCGATTGGTCGTGCCGATCGGGTGGACGGGGACGAGATAGATCACGTCGAAGCCCATCGCCGCGACCTCGGGCAGACGTCGCGCCGCGGTACGGAAGGTCCCGCTCCTGACGCTGCCGTCCTTGAGGCGGCGCGCCCCCTCGGAGCGGGGGAAGAACTCGTACCATGCCCCCACTCCGGCGGCGCGGCGGTCGACGTGCAGGGAGTGCTCGACCGACGCGGAACGGAGCGTGGTCACCGGCCGGTCACGGAAGAGTCGGGCGAGCTCGGCATCCGTCGACATCGCGAGAGTCATGGTCCCGTCGTCGGTGCGCAACTGCGCCGAGATCGCGAGAAGCCGCTTCCGCTCCGCCGCGGGACGGTCCTTCTCCGCGGCGGCGCGTGCCAGCAGATCCGCGCCGAGCGCGGCCATCACCGGCACGTCGACGCCCGCCGCGACCTTCAGCTCCGCGGCGTGCGCCCAGGTCGCGAAGTCGTCGGAGAACGCTTCGAAGCGGAATCGCCAGGTTCCCTGCTCGTCGAGGGCGATGTCGGCCGCCCACGTGTCGGTCCCGTCGGCTCGCGGCGTCAGCCTGTGCAGGCTGCTCTCGCCCGACGGAGACGTCAGACGCAGGTGCACGCCGATCGCATCATGTCCTTCGCGGAACGAGACGACGCGGAACGGCACGACCTCGCCGACGAAGGCCTTCGGCACGAACCCGCCGGGAACGGAGGGGGACGGGTCGAGCAGCGGGAGCCGCGTCGTGCGCAGATCTCCCGGCAGGTCGGCTTCGCCGAGCGCGCGCATCGGGATCTGAGCGGGGCTCCGAAGAGCCGGGGACCGGGTACCAGCACGTGCAGACACATCCCGAATGTACCGCGCGGACCCGGTGGCGGGTAGCGCGCCGCGTGGTGCGTCGGCGGCGCGCGTCATTCGACGCGGAACAGCCTCATCGAGGTCCCGGAGACCGGGAGCACGTCTCCCGGCGCGAAGACCTCCTGCTCCTCGGAGGGACGCTCCTGAGCGCTCGACCACAGTGACACGAAGCGCGTCGCCCCCTCGATCTCCTCGGGGAGGCGGACGTCGATGGGCGACTCCGTCCCGTGCACGATGAGCAGGATCCGGTTGTACGCCTCGGCCTCGGGCGTGGACGCCGCGACGTACTGGAGCGTGCGGTTGCCGGGGTCGGTCCACTGGTGTGCTTCCATCGTCTCGCCGTTCTGGTCGTACCAGTCCATGACGGAGGCGCCGGGGATGTGCTCGCCCAGTCGGGCGTAGCGGGTCGGCCGCAGTGCCGGATTCTCCTCGCGGAGGCGGATCAGGCGGGCGACGTGCGCACGCAGGTCCTCCTGCCACGGTTCGAAGTCCCAGGCGAGCCAGGTGAGCGCCGAGTCCTGCGCGTAGGCGTTGTTGTTCCCCTTCTGGGTCCGCCCATGCTCATCGCCCGCGGTGAGCATGGGGATCCCGGCGGAGAGCAGCAGGGTGCCGAGGAGGTTGCGCATCGCCTTGCGCCGGGCGGCGAGGATCGCGGGATCGTCGGTCGGCCCCTCGATGCCGTGGTTGAACGCGCGGTTCGTGTCCGCACCGTCGCGGTTGTGCTCGCCGTTGGCCTCGTTGTGCTTGACGTCGTACGACACGAGGTCGTGGAGGGTGAAGCCGTCATGGGCCGTGACGAAGTTGACGCTCGCCAGCGGCCCCCTGTCCTCGCTGAACGTGTTCGAGGAGCCGGCGAGACGCGTCGCGAATCCGCCGATGCCGACCGGGGCGGACGCTCGCCGCGCGTAGTCGATGTCGCTCAGCCAGAAGTTGCGCACGCGGTCGCGGTAGCGGTCGTTCCACTCGTGCCAGCCCGCAGGGAAGTTCCCGGTCTGCCAGCCGCCGAGGCCGACGTCCCACGGCTCGGCGATGAGCTTCGTGTCAGCGAGGGCCGGGTCGCTCGCGATGGCCGTGAGCAGCGGATGCTCCGGCGTGTAGGTGTGCGACTCGTCCCTGGCGATCGCTGTGGCGAGGTCGAAGCGGAAGCCGTCGATCTGCATCTCCTGCGCCCAGTAGCGGAGGGAGTCGAGCACGAGACGAGCGCCGGCGGCCGTGGCCGTGTTCAGCGTGTTCCCGCATCCGGTCGTGTCGATGTACACGCCGGACGCGTCCTGACGGTAGTACCTCGCGTTGTCGATACCGCGCAGACTCGAGCGCGGTCCGCCGATGCCCTCTTCCGATGTGTGGTTGTAGACCACGTCGAGGATCACCTCGAGACCGGCCTCGTGCAGCAGCCGGACCATGCCCTTGAACTCGGACAGCACCGCCTCCGGCCCCTCCTTCCGGGCGTCCTCCGTCGCGTAGGCCGTGTGCGGTGTGAAGAAGTTGAGGGTGTTGTAGCCCCAGTAGTTGGTGAGTCCGCGTTCGAGCAGACGGGGCTCCGGCACGAACGCCTGGATGGGGAGCAGCTCGATGGAGGTGACGCCCAGCGAGTGGAAGTGCTCGATCATCGCGGGGTGGGCGAGGCCCGCGTACGTGCCGTGCAGCGCAGGCGGCACATCGGGGTGCCGCTTCGTGAGCCCCTTGAGGTGCCCCTCGTAGATGACCGTCCTGTCCAGCGGGACGCGGGGCTTGCGCGAGTCGCCCCAGTCGAACCCGTCGACGATGACGACCGAGCGCCATTCCTCGTATCCGTCGCCCTGGGCGAGGCCCCGCGCGTACGGGTCGAGCAGCAGCGTCTCCGGGTTGAAGGTGTTTCCCGGCCCGTGCGGACCGCCGACCCGGATGGCGTAGCGCACACCGGGCTGGAGCAGCGGCGTCGTGACCTCCCAGATGCCCCCGGGCCGGCGCTCGAGGGGCAGCTCGTCGGTCGCCCAGTCGAGGTCCGTGGTGTCGAAGACGACCAGCTCGACGGAGGCCGCGTTCTGGGACCAGACGCGCAGGGTGCCGACTTCGTCGTGCAGGCGGACGCCGAGGTTGTCGAGGTCGGAGCCGCCGGGGACGATGAGGTCTCGGGACGCAGGCATGAATACACCCTAGGCGTGATGTGTTGCCGTCTCATGACAGGTCGGACCCGGTTCCACCCCGGCGCCCCCGGCGGGGTCCTTTTCGCGAGAGAATCGAGGGATGCGGCACTACCTCGACCATGCGGCGACCGCGCCGCTGCGCCCGGAGGCGCGGGACGCGTGGCTGCGCGCGACCGAGACGGTCGGCAACGCCTCGTCCACGCACGGTGCAGGCCAGGACGCGCGGCGACTGCTGGAGGAGTCGCGCGAGCGTGCCGCGGCCGTCCTGGACGCCGACCCGATCGAGATCGTCTTCACCTCCGGCGGCACGGAGTCGATCAACCTCGCGCTGCAGGGGATGTGGCACGCCCGCGCCGAAGGCACGACGGACATCGTGCTGCCGGACGGCGAGCACCACGCCACGATGGACACCGTCGCCGCCCTGGTCGAGGAGGGAGCCGGTGTCCGCAGGGTCACGCTGTCGCCGCTCGCGCGCATCGACCCCCGGGCGTTCGGCGAGCAGCTTCCCGGCGCGGCGCTGGCGACCGCGCTCGTCGCGAACAATGAGGCCGGCACCGTCAACGATGCCGCCGGGATGGCGGAAGAGGCCGCCGCGGCAGGAGTCCCCCTGCACCTGGATGCCGTGGCCGCCCTCGGGCATGTGCCGGTGTCGTTCCGGGGATGGCGTGCCGACGCCGCTCCCGGCACGGGACTCGTCGCGCTGAGCGTCGCTGGCCACAAGATCGGAGCGCCCGTCGGAGTCGGCGCGCTGGTCGCAGCGCGGACGGCGCGGTTGACGGCGCTGCTGCGCGGAGGCGCGCAGCAGCGCGGACTCCGCGCCGGCACGCAGGACGTGGCCGGGGCCGCCGCGTTCGCAACGGCTCTGGAGCTCGCCGAAGCGGAACGGGAGGAGGAGGCGCGTCGCCTCCGCCTGCTCCGCGACCGTCTCGTCGCCGGTGTCCGATCCGCCGTCCCCGCCGCCGAACTCCTGGGGGATCCGCACGACCGTCTTCCCGGGAACGCGCACCTGCTCTTCCCCGGGGCGGTGGGCGAGAGCCTCCTGTTCCTCCTGGACGTCGCCGGCGTCTCCGCATCGACGGGGTCGGCCTGTCAGGCGGGTGTGGCCGAGCCCTCGCACGTGGTCATGGCGATGGGGCGCGACGAGCAGGACGCCAGGAGCGTGCTGCGGTTCTCCCTCGGCCGCACGTCGACGGACGACGATGTGGACGCCGTGCTCGCCGTCATCGCCGACGCCTACGCGCGGGCATCCGGCGCCGGCACAGCTGCACGCTCGTAGACTGGTGCCATGCGGATCCTTGCGGCCATGAGCGGTGGCGTCGACTCGGCCGTCGCAGCCGCCAGGGCTGTCGAGGCCGGACACGACGTCGTCGGCGTGCACCTCGCGCTCTCCCGCGCCGGGGGGACGCTGCGCACCGGCAGCCGCGGGTGCTGCACCATCGAGGATGCGCTCGACGCCAGACGCGCCGCCGACGTGCTCGGCATCCCGTTCTACGTCTGGGACTTCTCGGAGCGGTTCCGCGACGACGTGATCGACGATTTCATCGCGGAGTACCAGGCGGGACGCACCCCGAACCCGTGCATGCGCTGCAACGAGAAGATCAAGTTCGCCGCTCTGCTGGAGCGTGCCATCGAGCTCGGCTTCGACGCCGTGTGCACAGGTCACTACGCCACCCTGGTCGACGGTGCCGACGGGCTCGAGCTGCATCGCGCATCCGACAACGCCAAGGATCAGTCCTACGTCCTCGGCGTCCTCACCGCGGAGCAGCTCGCCCACACGTACTTCCCGCTCGGCACCACGCCGTCGAAGGCGCTCGTGCGCGCCGAAGCCGAGGCGCGGGGCCTCAGCGTCGCTCAGAAGCCCGACAGCCACGACATCTGCTTCATCCCGGACGGCGACACCCGGGGCTGGCTCGCCGAGAAGGTCGGCACCGCCACGGGCGACATCGTGGACCGCTCGGGCGAGGTCGTCGGCGCGCACGAGGGCGCGCACGCCTTCACCGTCGGGCAGCGCCGCGGCCTCAAGCTGGGCGTCCCCGCCGCGGACGGCAAGCCGCGCTTCGTTCTCGAGGTGCGTCCCGTCTCGAACACCGTCGTGGTCGGACCGAAGGAGGCGCTGGCGATCGCCGAGATCGCGGGGGAGCGCTTCAGCTGGGCGGGGGCGGCGCCCGTCGACTCGTCCTTCGACTGCCACGTGCAGATACGCGCCCACGCCGAACCCGTCGCGGCGACGGCCGAGCTCACGGACCGGGGCGTCCGCGTCACGCCAGCGGTGCCGCTCGACGGCGTCGCGCCGGGACAGACCGCTGTCCTGTACATCGGCACGCGCGTCCTCGGACAGTTCACGATCGACACCACGGTGTCGGCCGTCCCCGTCGGCGCGTAGATCCCTCGCGGTGTCGGTGCCCGCTCGTAGACTGACGGGGTGCCGGAGAACATCTCGCTGGAAGACGCCCGAACCGAAGCCGAGGAGCTGACCACTCGCATCCTCGAGGCCAAGGAGGCCTACTACGGCCGCGACACCTCAGTGGTCGACGACTTCACCTACGACGGATGGATGCACCGACTCGAAGAGCTCGAACGCCTGCACCCCGAGCTGCAGGGCCAGGACTCTCCGACGCAGATGGTGGGCGCCGCCGAGGCGACCGGGCTCGCGACGATCGAGCACGCCGAGCGCATGCTCAGCCTCGACAACGTGTTCTCCGTCGACGAGCTCCGAGAGTGGGCCGCGAAGACCAGAGCCGCCTCCGGCCGCGAGGTCGCCTGGCTGACCGAGCTGAAGATCGACGGACTCGCGATCAACCTGCGGTACGAGAACGGCGTGCTGACCTCGGCGGCCACCCGCGGCGACGGGCGCGTCGGCGAGATCGTGACCGAGAACGCCCTGCGGCTGCCGGAGATCCCCGCTCGACTGGTCGGCGAAGGGCACCCGCCCATCGTCGAGGTCCGCGGTGAGGTGTTCATCCCGGTGGCCGCGTTCGAGCGTCTCAATGCGGCGCAGGCGGATTTCCGTGAGCGCGCCTATGCGGATGCGCTGGCGCGGTGGGAAGCGCGCGGTGGGGTGAAGAAGCCCTTCGATGAGGAGAAGGCGCGGACGGCGGCCGCGCGCCGCTTCCCGGCCTTCGCGAATCCGCGCAACGCGGCCAGTGGCGGCCTGCGGCAGCAGATCGACAAGAAGAACGGGCTGGAGCTGGAGGCGGGGCTGCTGCGGATCGAGTCGCTCGCGCTCTACGTGCACGGCATCGGGGCCTGGCCGAACCCACCGGTCGCGGCGCAGAGCGAGGTCTACGAGCTGCTGGCCGAATGGGGCCTGCCCACGAGTCCGCACACCAGGGTGTGCCGCACGATCGACGAGGTGGTCGACTTCGTGGAGTACTTCGGCGAACACCGCCACGACATCGAGCACGAGCTCGACGGCATCGTCGTCAAGGTCGACGAGCTCGAGCTGCACGACGAACTCGGGGCCACGAGCCGGGCTCCGCGCTGGGCGATCGCCTACAAGTACCCGCCAGAGGAGGTGCAGACGAAGCTCCTCGACATCGTCGTGTCCGTGGGGCGGACGGGCAGAGCCACTCCGTTCGCGGTCATGGCACCCGCACACGTCGCCGGGAGCGTCGTCCGGCAGGCGACGCTGCACAACAAGGACGTCGTGAAGGCGAAGGGCGTGCTCATCGGCGACACCGTCGTGCTGCGCAAGGCGGGCGACGTCATCCCCGAGGTTCTCGGCCCGGTCGTCGAGAAGCGCGACGGCACCGAGCGCGAGTTCGTGATGCCGGCGGACTGCCCGGAGTGCGGCACCCCGTTGCGGGCGATGAAGGAGGGCGACATCGATCTGCGCTGTCCGAACGCCCGCTCCTGTCCTGCGCAGGTCCGCGGACGGGTGGAGCACATCGGATCGCGCGGCGCGCTCGACGTGGAGGCGCTGGGCGAGGTCACCGCAGCGGCGCTGACGCAGCCGACGTCTCCCGCGGTTCCTCCGCTGGAGACGGAGGCCGGGCTCTTCGCCCTCACGGTGGACGAACTGGTGCCGATCGAGGTCGTCGTCCGCGATGCCGAGACCGGGCTGCCGAAGGAGGATGACGACGGCCTCGTGAAGACCCGCGCGCCCTTCCGACGCAACCCCACCGCCGCCGAGAAGAAGTCGGGGCTGGAGGGGCCGCAGCCCTCATCGCAGGCACTCACGCTGATCGCGGAGCTCGAGAAGGCGAAGACGAAGGACCTGTGGCGGCTGCTTGTGTCGCTGAACATCCGGCATGTCGGCCCCGTCGCCGCGCGGGCGCTGGCGCAGTGGTTCGGTTCGCTCGACGCGATCCGCGCCGCCTCACGGGAGGAGCTCGCCGCGGTCGAGGGAGTCGGCGGCATCATCGCCGACTCGCTGCTGGCCTGGTTCGAGGTCGACTGGCATCAGGAGATCGTGCAGCGCTGGACCGACGCGGGCGTGCAGTGGGCGACGCCCGGTCACCCGGGCCCCGGCGCGGCGGTCCCTGCGGGCGGCGTGCTCGAGGGGCTGACGGTCGTCGCGACCGGCTCTCTGGACGGCTACACCCGCGACGGCGCACAGGAGGCGATCATCCAGGCCGGAGGGAAGGCGGCGTCGAGCGTGTCGAAGAAGACCGACTTCGTGGCCGCCGGCCCCGGCGCGGGGTCCAAGCTCGCGAAGGCCGAGGAACTCGGTATCCGGATCCTCGACGCCGCACAGTTCCACATCCTCGTCACGGAGGGGCCGGAGGCTCTGGCCCCTGCGGGCGAGAGCTCCTGACGCGCGCGGCCACCGCCCACTTCGACGACCGAGCCGCGCGGCGGACGATGGGTCGTCCTTCCGCGCGGCTCCGCGATCAGTTCTTGTGCCGGGGCTTCCGGAACGGCTTCTCGTCCCGGTCGCCGCGGGCGTACCGGTCGTCATCGTTCCGGCGTGCGGGGCGCTCGTAGCGGTCGCCGCGACCGCCGTCGCGAGGTCCGCCGGTGCGACGTGCGCCGCCGGGGCCGCGATCGGGCTTGATCTCGATGAGGCGACCGGAGATCCGGGTGTCCCGCAGCTTCTCGAGCACGGCGGGGTCGAGGTTCGCGGGGAGCTCGACGATCGAGAAGTCGGGGCGGATGTTGATGGCGCCGAAGTCGTCGCGGCCGAGGCCGCCCTCATTGGCGAGAGCGCCGACGATCTGACGAGGTTCGACCCGATGCCGGCGGCCGACCTCGATGCGGTATGCGGCGTAGTCGCCGCGCCCCCGACGCTCGGTGCGGGGCTCCCGCGGCTCCCGTGTCGCGCGCTCGCGCGGCGGACGGTTGTCGGCCTCCACGGCCTTGGAGAGCGGATCGTTCGCCGGGTCGAGCAGCAGGGGAGTGTCGCCCTGCGCCACCACGGCGAGCGCCGCCGCCACATCCGCCTCGGGGACGTCGTGATGACGCACATAGTGCGCGACGATGTCCCGGAACGCCTCGATGCGGGTCGTCTCGGACAGCGCCGTCGTGATGGCGTCGTCGAAGCGGTTCAGACGCGTGGTGTTGACGTCTTCCGTGCTCGGCAGCTGCATCTGCGTGGGCTGCTGACGCGTCGCCTTCTCGATGTGCTTGAGGAGGTAGCGCTCGCGCGGCGTGATGAAGCTGATCGCGTCTCCGGAGCGCCCTGCGCGGCCGGTGCGGCCGATGCGGTGCACGTACGACTCGGTGTCGGTGGGGATGTCGAAGTTCACGACGTGGCTGATGCGCTCCACGTCCAGCCCGCGGGCCGCGACGTCGGTCGCGACGAGGATGTCGAGCTTTCCGTCCTTGAGCTGATTGACGCTGCGCTCACGCTGCACCTGGGGGACGTCGCCGTTGATCGCGGCTGCGGAGTATCCGCGGGCGCGCAGCTTCTCGGCCAGCGTCTCGGTCTCGTTCTTCGTGCGGACGAAGACGATCATCCCGTCGAAGTTCTCCACCTCGAGGATGCGGGTGAGCGCATCGACCTTCTGCGCGTACGAGACCACGAGGTACCGCTGGGTGATGTTCGTGCCCGTCGCGGTCTTCGACTTGATGCTGATCTCCTCCGGCTCGCGCAGGTACTTCTGCGCGAGGCGGCGGATCTGCGGCGGCATCGTGGCGGAGAACAGCGCGACCTGCTTCTCCTCGGGCGTCTGGGCGAGGATCTGCTCCACATCTTCCGCGAAGCCCATCTTCAGCATCTCGTCGGCCTCGTCGAGGACGAGGTACTGCAGCTGCGAGAGGTCCAGGGTGCCCTTGGCGAGGTGGTCCATGATCCGGCCCGGGGTGCCGACGATGACGTGGACCCCGCGACGCAGAGCAGACAGCTGCACGCCGTAGCCCTGGCCGCCGTAGACGGGGAGGACGTGGACGCCCTTCATCTTCGAGGCGTACGACTCGAACGCCTCGCACACCTGCAGCGCGAGTTCGCGGGTCGGGGCGAGCACGAGGGCCTGCGGGGTCTTCTGCGACACGTCGAGGCGCTCGAGCACGGGCAGGGCGAACGCGGCGGTCTTGCCGGTTCCGGTCTGGGCCATGCCGACGACGTCGCGGCCGGAGAGCAGCGTCGGGATGGTCGCCGCCTGGATGGGGGACGGGGTCTCGTAGCCGAGATCCTTGATGGCTTTGAGGACGGGCCCGGTGATGCCGAGCTCCTCGAATCCGGGGGTTGCGGGGGATTCCTCGGGGGCGTCGGTCAGCACTGCATCTTCAGGGGTCACTTCCCAAGGGTAGCGCGCGGCGGCACCCGCTGTCTGTGAGGGGAGGCTCAGGCGCCGGTCGTCAGAGCGGTCAGCCGCTCCTTGACCTGACGGCGGAGCACCTTCCCGATCAGCGAGGTGGGCAGCTCGTCGACCACGAAGACGCGACGCGGCACCTTGTACGGCGTGAGGATGCTGCGAGCGAACTCGCGGATCGCCTCGACATCGACCTCGGTGCCCGGTTCGACCACGATCGCCGCGACGACCTCTTCGCCGGAGTGCTCGCTCGGCAGGCCCACCACGGCCGCGTCCACGACCTGCGGGTGCTGTCGGAGCGCGTTCTCGACCTCGGTGGGGGCGACGTTGAAGCCGCCCGTGATGATGAGCTCCTTGATGCGATCGACGATGCGGACGAAGCCGGCGTCGTCGATCGTCACGATGTCGCCGGTGCGATACCAGCCGTCCGCGAACACCGACTCGGTCTCCTCCGGCTTGCCGTAGTAGCCGGAGAACACCTGCGGGCCGCGGACGACGAGCTCGCCGGCCGATCCCGCCGGGACGTCCTGTGTCGGGTTGTCCGGATCGACGACTCGGCATTCGGTGCCGGGCAGCGGCAGTCCCACGGTGCCGGGCACCCGGTTGTCGGCGACCGGGTTGGCCATGAGCACCGGTGAGCATTCGCTCAATCCGTAGCCTTCGACGAGGAAGCCGTTCGTCGCCTTCTCGAAGGGCACGACCAGCTCGTGCGGCAGCGCCATGGCGCCGGAGATCGCGACCTCGATGCCGTCGAGGGAGACGCCCTTCGCGTCGGCCGCGGTCAGCAGGCGGTCGGCGATCGGCGGAACGAGAGGAAGGAAGGTCGCCGGGTGCTTCTTCACGACGTCGAGGACCAGGTCGGGGTCGAACTTCGGGAACAGGACCAGCCGCGCACCCATCGACATGGCGAAGGTGAGGCAGAGCGTGAGTCCGTAGGCGTGGAACATCGGCAGCACCGCGTACACCACGCAGCCCTTGCCGCGCTGGATCGAGGGGACCCACGCCTGTGCCTGTGCCGCGTTCGCGAGCAGGTTCCGGTGCGTCAGGGCAGCACCCTTCGGCGTGCCCGTCGTCCCGGAGGTGTACTGGATGATCGCGAGGTCATCGGTGGCGGGCTTCGGGTGCGTCGAGGGCAGCGGTGCGGTCCCGAGCAGGGAGTCCCACACCACGGTGCCGCGGACCTTCTCCGTCAGAGCCGCGCGCGACTCCCGCGCCTTCGCCACCGGGAGCCGGAGTGCGAACCGGGTGAGCGCCGGCATGGCACGGGTGACGTCGACCGACACGAGATTCGTCACGGTGAGGTCGGCGGGGAAGTCCTGCACGGTGGAGACGACCTTGTTCCAGACGATCGCGTGCTTCGCTCCGTGATCCTCGAACTGCTTGCGGAGCTCCCGAGGGGTGTAGAGCGGGTTGTGCTCGACGACGACGGCGCCGAGACGGAGCACGGCGTAGAACGCGACGATGTGCTGCGGGCAGTTGGGCAGCACGATCGCGACCGGATCGCCCGCGCGGACGCCGAGGTCGCGCAGCCCGGCGGCGGCGCGATCGATGGCCGCCTGCAGCTGTGCGTAGGTCGTCTCCCTGCCGAAGAACTGCAGGGCGGGAGCATCGGGATAGTCCCGTGCGGATGCGGCGACGATGTCGACCAGCGACCCCTCGACAGGGGGAAGGTCTTCCGGAACTCCGGCGGCATAGCTGGCGATCCACGGGCGAGGGGGCTGGAACGTGCTCACCCGCCCAGCATAGGCCGGGCGCGGAGGAGGCCGGGGCACTCCAACTAGACTGGACGGGTGTCTGAAATCACCCCTGAACTCGTGCGCCATCTCGGTGTGCTCGCACGCATCCAGCTGAACGACGACGAGGTGTCGCGGCTCACCGGCCAGCTCGACGCGATCGTCGACAACATCGCCAAGGTCTCGGAGGTCGCGACGGCCGATGTCGCTGCGACCAGCCACCCGATCCCGTTGAGCAATGTCTTCCGCCCGGACGTCGTCGGCCAGACGCTGACGCACGAGCAGGTGCTGCAGAACGCTCCGGATGCCGCAGACGGCCGCTTCCGGGTCACCGCGATCCTGGGGGAGGAGCAGTGAGCGACATCATCCGCCTCGACGCCGCGGCTCTGGCCGCGAAGCTCGCCTCCCGCGAGGTCTCGAGCGTCGAGGCCACGCAGGCGCACCTGGACCGCATCGCCGCCGTCGACGGCGACGTGCACGCCTTCCTCCATGTGAACGAGGGGGCGCTCGACGCAGCCGCCGCGATCGATGCGCGCCGCGCGGCGGGCGAGGAGCTCGGTCCTCTCGCCGGGGTGCCGCTCGCGATCAAGGATGTGCTGGTCACGACCGACCAGCCCACCACGAGCGGGTCCCGCATCCTCGAGGGCTACCGGTCGCCGTACGACGCGACGGTCGTGGCGCGGTCTCGGGCTGCCGGCATGATCCCGCTGGGCAAGACCAACATGGACGAGTTCGCGATGGGATCCTCCACGGAGCACTCCGCCTACGGTCCGACCCGCAACCCGTGGGACCTCGACCGCATTCCCGGCGGATCCGGCGGAGGCTCGGCTGCGGCCGTCGCCGCTTTCGAGGCGCCGCTCGCGCTCGGCTCCGACACCGGCGGCTCGATCCGTCAGCCGGCGCACGTCACGGGTACCGTCGGCGTGAAGCCGACCTACGGCGGGGTGAGCCGCTACGGCGCGATCGCTCTCGCGTCGAGCCTCGACCAGGTCGGTCCGGTGTCCAGGACGGTGCTCGATTCCGGCCTGCTGCACGATGCGATCGCCGGGCACGACCCGAAGGACTCCACCTCCCTCACCGACGCCTGGCCGTCGTTCGCAGAAGCTGCTCGTGAGGGAGCGCGCGGGGACGTGCTCAAGGGGCTCAAGGTCGGCGTGATCCGCGAGCTGCCCGACAGCGGCTTCCAGCCCGGTGTCGCATCCTCCTTCCGCAGCGCGCTCGCGCTCATGGAGGCGCAGGGTGCCGAGATCGTCGAGATCGGTGCGCCGCACTTCGAGTACGGCGTCGCCGCCTACTACCTGATCCTCCCGGCGGAGGCATCGAGCAACCTCGCCAAGTTCGACTCCGTGCGCTTCGGTCTGCGGGTGACCCCCGACGGCAATCCGACGGTCGAGGACGTCATGTCCGCCACGCGCGACGCCGGTTTCGGCGACGAGGTGAAGCGCCGCATCATCCTCGGCACCTACGCCCTGTCGGCCGGATACTACGACGCGTACTACGGCAGCGCGCAGAAGGTCCGCACGCTGATCCAGCAGGACTTCGCGAACGCCTTCGCCGAGGTCGACGTCATCGCGACGCCGTCGGCACCCACGACGGCGTTCAAGCTCGGCGAGCAGGTCGACGACCCGCTGCAGATGTACCTGAACGACATCACCACGATTCCGGTGAACCTGGCCGGCGTTCCCGGTATCTCGATCCCGAGCGGTCTGGCGGACGAAGACGGGCTCCCCGTCGGCATCCAATTCATCGCTCCGGCCCGCGAGGACGCTCGTCTGTACAAGGTCGGTGCGGCGCTCGAGACGCTCCTCGTCGACGCGTGGGGCGCACCACTGCTCACTCGCGCACCGCAGCTCGCAGGAGGGAACCGCTGATGGCCGCCGCCAAGCTCATGGACTTCGACAAGGCGCTCGAGCTGTTCGAGCCCGTCCTCGGGTTCGAGGTGCACGTCGAGCTCAACACGAACACGAAGATGTTCTCCGACGCGCCGAACCCCGCGAACGAGGCGTACCACGCCGCCGAGCCGAACACGCTGATCGCTCCGGTCGACCTGGGACTCCCCGGAGCCCTGCCCGTCGTGAACGAGACGGCCATCCGATCGTCGATCAGCCTGGGCCTCGCGCTCGGCTGCTCGATCGCCTCGTCGAGCCGGTTCGCGCGCAAGAACTACTTCTACCCGGACCTGGGCAAGAACTACCAGATCTCGCAGTACGACGAGCCGATCGCCTATGAGGGATCCGTGGAAGTCGAGCTCGAGGACGGCACGCTCATCACGATCCCGATCGAGCGCGCCCACATGGAGGAGGACGCCGGCAAGCTCACGCACATGGGAGGCTCGACGGGCCGGATCCAGGGCGCCGAGTACTCGCTGGTCGACTACAACCGGGCGGGTGTGCCGCTGGTCGAGATCGTCACCAAGGTGATCACGGGCACGGAGCACCGGGCTCCCGAGGTGGCGAAGGCCTACGTGCAGGCGATCCGGGACATCGTCCGCGGACTGGGGATCTCCGAAGCCCGCCTGGAGCGCGGCAACCTGCGCTGCGACGCGAACGTCTCGCTGCGCCGGCGCGGCGAGGAGAAGCTCGGCACCCGCACCGAGACGAAGAACGTCAACTCCATGCGCTCCGTCGAGCGGGCCGTCCGGTACGAGATCCAGCGTCAGGCGCAGATCCTCGCCGACGGCGGGTCGATCACGCAGGAGACCAGGCACTGGCACGAGGACACCGGCACGACGTCGCCTGGTCGCCCGAAGTCGGACGCCGACGACTACCGGTACTTCCCTGAGCCGGATCTGCTGCCCGTGGAGCCGGCAGCCGAGCTGATCGAGGAGCTCCGAGCCGCGCTTCCGGAGCAGCCCGTCGCCCGTCGTCGCCGTCTGATGACGGAGTGGGGATTCACGGACCTCGAGTTCCAGGACGTGCGCAACGGCGGCATCCTCGACCAGGTCGAGGCCACGATCGCCGCCGGTGCCGCTCCGGCCGCCGCCCGGAAGTGGTGGACGGGAGAGATCGCCCGCCTGGCGAACGCGCAGGAGAAGGATGCTGCCGACCTGATCTCGGCGGAGAACGTCGCGGCTCTGCAGAAGCTCGTCGACGCGGGAACCCTCACCGACAAGCTCGCCCGCCAGGTGCTGGAGGGCGTGATCGCGGGGGAGGGCACTCCGCAGGAGGTCGTCGACGCCCGGGGGCTCGCCGTCGTCTCCGACGATGGTGCGCTCATCGCCGCGATCGACGACGCCTTCGCCGCGCAGCCCGATGTGCTCGCGAAGATCAAGGACGGCAAGGTCCAGGCGGCTGGAGCGGTCATCGGCGCCGTCATGAAGGCGATGAAGGGGCAGGCAGACGCCGCTCGGGTCCGTGAGCTCATCCTCGAGCGCGCGGCGCAGTGACCTGATCTCCCGGGCCTCGTGTCCGAGGCCCGGGGGAGAATGGCGTCATGGGACACGGTGACGGCAGGGGACGCGTGGTCTCGCGTCCGGATGCCGACGACACCGGAACGCGCATCCTGCATGTCGACATGGACGCGTTCTACGCGGCTGTCGAGGTGCTCGATGACCCCACGCTCCGCGGGCTGCCGCTCATCATCGGGGCTCCCGATGGCCGCTCGGTCGTCTCGAGCGCATCGTACGAAGCGCGACGCTACGGCGTGCGCGCCGCCATGCCCGTGTCCCAGGCGCTCCGGCTCTGCCCCACGGCGCGCATCGTCCCCCCGCACTTCCATCGGTACCAGGAGGTCTCGCGCCAGGTGATGGCGATCTTCGAGTCGTTCACGCCGCTCGTGGAGCCGCTGTCGGTCGACGAGGCGTTCCTCGACGTGCAGGGTGTCCGACGGCTGTGGGGGAGTCCGGCCCGCATCGCGGACCTGATCCGCACGCGTGTCCTCGACGAGGTCGGCATCACCTGCAGCGTGGGTGTCGCAGCGACGAAGCACGTCGCGAAGATGGCCTCGACGGTCGCCAAACCCGACGGGATGCTCGTGGTGCCCGCCCCCGCCACTCTCGACTTCCTCGCCCCTCGTCCGGTGCGGGCGATGTGGGGTGTGGGGCCGAAGGCCGCGGAGGCGCTGGAGGCTCGGGGGATCCGCACGATCCGGGATGTGCGCGAGTCGTCACGGGAGATGCTCGATCGCGCCGTGGGGCCGGCGCTGAGCGCGCGATTGACCCAGCTCGCGCTCGGCGAGGACCCCCGCGCGGTCGACACCGAGCGGGTGGAGAAGAGCATCGGCCACGAGGAGACGTTCGATCAGGACATCCTCGACCGGACGTTCCTCCGCGCCGAGCTGCTCCGGCTCGCGGACCGCGTCGCCGCGCGGCTGCGTCGAGCGGACTGGGAGACCGCGACGGTGTCTATCAAGATCCGCTTCGACGACTTCCGTACGGTGAACCGCTCGCAGACGCTGAGCGAGCCCACAGCCGTCGGCCAGCGCATCGGCGAGGCCGCCCAGGGCCTGTTCGAGCAGATCGACCGGCGCGACCCGGTGCGTCTGGTCGGTGTGCGCGCCGAGAACCTGCGTCCAGCGGGCGGGGCGGGCCTCGGACTCTGGGATGACGATGAGGACTGGCGCAAGGTCGAGGGCGCGGTCGACGAGGCCGTCGCGAGGTTCGGCTCCGCGACGATCAGTCGCGCCAGGCACATCGGCCACGGCGACGGACGCGGCGCCGCACAGCACCCGAAGGCGCACGGCGTGAATTGACCGCGCGTGTCGTGCCGCCGTCGGCTAGCGTGGGACCATGCCGAACATTGCACTGGAACTCGGAAAGCAGGCCGCGAATCTCGGCGTCAAGAGCGCCTATGGAGAGCCGCAGGACGTCGACGGGGTGAGCATCACTCCGGTCGCGTTCACGTACTCCGGATTCGGAGGCGGCAGCGGTGATGGCGCTGAGGGCGGCGGCGGAGGAGGCGTGTCGGTGCCGGTCGGCGTGTACGTCCGCCGTGAGGAGGGACTGCGCTTCGAGCCGAACATCGTCACGCTGCTCGTCGTGGCCGTGCCGTTCGTGTGGGTCGCCGGACGCGCGATCACCCGCATCATCCGTGCCCTCAAGAAGTGACGACCCTGTCGCGGCAGCTCTCGAGCAGGCCGCGACACTGATCGCGCACGACGTCCGCGCGCTGGCGGCCGCCAACCCGGTCGTGCTCATCGACGGCGGCAGCGGGGCGGGCAAGTCGTCCCTCGCGGCGCGCCTGGTGCGCCGGTGGCCGGTCAGCGGACACGTGCAGCTCATCGCGCTCGACTCGATCTACCCGGGCTGGGATGGCCTGGATGAGGGAGCGGAGCGCGCCCTGGAATGGATTCTGCGCCCGCACGGACGCGGGTACCTCGGCACCTGGCGGCGCTGGGACTGGGAGGCGCAGGCCGAGGCGGAGAGTCATGCTGTGGACCCGGCGCTGGGTGTGATCATCGAGGGGAGCGGCATTCTCCGACCCGCGACGGCGCGGTTGGCGGATGTGCGCGTGTGGGTGGAATCGGCGGAACCCGTGCGCAAGGCCCGTGCTCTGGCCCGCGACGGTGACACGTACCGCCCGCACTGGGATCGCTGGGCCGCCCAGGAGCGCCGGCACATCGAGAGGGACGATCCTCGGGCGCTGGCGACCCGGATCGTCCCGGTGCCCTGAGGTCTCAGGAGCCCAAGCCGGCGCCCGCGTCATCGGCGGCCTGGATCAGGAGCTCGAGTCGATACCCGACCCAGTCGTACACCTGGTGACGCCCGTCCTCACCGGAATCGTCGTCCGCGGTGATCCCGAGCCTGGTCGCGATCACGAGCCGAATCGCCGTGAGCGTTCGCAGCCAGGGATCGAGCTCGTCCAGCGAGATCGCCAGATCCCGGGACTCCAGCGCGGCGTCGCCGAGCGCGGTCGGATCTTCGTCGAAGTCGTCGAGGGACGCCCGCATCCGCCGTGCGTCGGCGGCACGACGGTCGAGCAGATCGTTGCGGGTCGCTTCTGCGAAGGCGGCGGTCGATCCCTGGTCACCGGGATACGGGCTGGGGGTCAGGCGCTCGACAGCGGGATCGCCGACGTCACGAGACGTATCGATCAGCTCCAGGAAGTCATCGACGAGTCGGGCCAGGTGCAGTTCCTCGACGGCCGTGATCGGCGTGGATATGGTGATCGCGGTCATAGCGGAGCCTTCCTGACGGTCGCCCACAGGCCGAAGTCGTGCATGGCCTGAGCGTGCACCTCCATTGTCTCGCGCGGACCGGTGGCGACGACGGCGTGTCCCTCGTGGTGCACGGCGAGCATCAGGGCGGTCGCGCGGTCGAGGGAGTAGCCGAAGTAGGTGCGGAACACCCGCACGACGTAGCTCATGAGGTTCACGGGGTCGTTCCACACCACGACCTGCCACGGCTCCAGGGGCGCGGCCTGAAGATCCGTGGCCTCATCGAGCGAGGGGACGGCAGCGGGGACAGTCATGCCCAGCCCATCTCGTGCAGTTGCCGATCGTCCAGCCCGTAGAAGTGCGCGATCTCGTGCACGAGGGTCGTGTGGATCTCGTCCCGGAGGTCCGCCTCATCCTCGCACTGGGCGAGATGCGGTTCCCGGTAGACGACGATCCGATCGGGCAGTTCGCCCATGCCGTACTGGGTGCGTTCGGTGAGCGCCAGGCCGTCGTATAGGCCCAGCAGATCGAGGGTGCCGTCTTCGGGGCGATCCTCGACGACGAACACGACGTTGTCCAAGCCCTCGACCATCTCGTCGGGCAGCTGGTCGAGCTCGTCGATCACGAGCTCTTCGAAGGCGGCGGCGTTCATCTCCATCCTCTCCAGCCTACGGGCGTGCGGCGGTCAGTGCAGGAGCACGAGGATCGCTGCGACCACGATGAAGAGGATGCCGAAGATCGTGTTGAGGAGACGCTGTCCGCGCACGGTGCGGGTGAGGCGACGGAACGGGCGGGCCGCTGCGGCGAAGAACCCCCACATCACGATCACATCCACGATGATCACGGTCACGATGAGCGTGACGTACTGCGGGATCGGCGGTTGATCCAGACGGATGAACTGGGGGATGAACGCGAGGAAGAAGACGATGGCCTTGGGGTTGAGGAGGTTGACCCAGAACCCGCGGCGGATCATCGACCAGCGGCCCTCACGCGTGTCGACCGGCGTCGGCGCGTCCTCGACGGACGTAGTCGGCTTGGTGAGGATGAGTCTGATGCCGAGGTAGACGAGGTAAGCGGCGCCGGCGTAACGGATGGCGTTGAACAGGAGCGGTGACTGGGCGACCAGGAGTCCCACACCCGCGGCGACGATCGCGACATGGACGACCAGGGCGATCTGCTGGCCGATGATGCCCCAGATCGAGCGGCGCCATCCCTGGTTCATGGCGTTCGATATCGTGTTGATCGCGCCGGCCCCGGGGGTGAAGCTGATCACGACGGATGCGGTGAACAACGAGAACCAGACCGCGAATGTCACCTCGTCAGTCTAGGGCGCGCGGATCGCCCGATCTCGCGCGCCCCGGACGCGAAGAAGGCCCGAACCGTGCGGTTCGGGCCTTCTTCAGGAGGGTGAGTAACGGGACTCGAACCCGCGACATCCGGCACCACAAGCCAGCGCTCTACCAGCTGAGCTATACCCACCATGTGCCCACCGGAGCGGGCAACCATACGAGTCTATTACATGTTCGGGGTGAACTCTGACACCGTACGGGTCGCGATGTCGCGCGCCTCATCGCTGGAGGGTCCTGGTTCGTCGACGAAGACGGCCTCCCGGTAGTACCGGAGCTCGCGGATCGACTCCAGGATGTCGGCGAGTGCGCGGTGCCCGCCGTCCTTGACCGGGGCCTGGAAGAACACGCGCGGGTACCACCGCCGGGAAAGCTCCTTGATGCTCGAGACATCGACGTTGCGGTAGTGCAGCCACTGATCCACCTGCGGCATGTACTTGGCGAGGAACATCCGGTCGGTGCCGATCGTGTTCCCGGCGAGCGGGGCCTTCCGCTCCAGCGGGACGAATCGCTTGATATACGCGAGCGTCTGAGCCTCCGCTTCTTCGAGCGAGACGCCGTGGGGGATCTCCTCGATCAGCCCTGAGGTCTCGTGCATCTTCGTGACGAAGTCGTTCATGTGCGCGAGCGCCGCTTCGCCGGGTCGGATCACTACCTGGAAGCCCGCATCGAGCGGACGCAGTTCGAAGTCGGTGATGACGACGGCGATCTCGACGAGCTCATCGACCGCGAGATCGAGGCCCGTCATCTCGCAATCGATCCATACGAGACGATCGTTCTCGGACGCAGATACCATTCGGCCATCCTATCGACGGCTCCGACATCGCCCGGCGTGAGCGGTTCTGCAAGCGACGGGGAGACCGCGGTACGGTAGAGATATCCCGCCTCCGTAGCTCAGGGGATAGAGCAGGAGCCTTCTAATCTCTTGGTCGCAGGTTCGAATCCTGCCGGGGGCGCTTCACGAGTGGCGCAGCGCGGTGACGGCGTCGTCGGCACGCCAGAACTCGCCGACCATGCGGAAGACGCCCGTCGCCAGGTGCAGCCGTTCGGCGCGGTAGCGCAGCCCGAGGGGATCGGCGACGATGCGGAGGTGCCCCAGCACGTGCTCGCGCTGGTCTTGGACGCGCCACAGGTGATCGGCAGCGCGGACGAGGTGTTCCCGCGCCGAGGCGAGACGCGGCGTGGCGAACGGGACCTCGGGCAGGGACGTGATCTGGCTGTCTGACATGGGAACTCCTTTCCTGATTCGAAGATATGACCGACCACCGACATTCCGACCAGGGTTTCGCGCCGAGCCTCCTGCACTTCTCCTGCACGGAGCGTCGGGTATCGGCACATCTCCACGGCGGTCGTGTTCGGGAGCTGTGTGCGGCCGTGCCCGCGGTCACGCTGGTCTCACCCGGGCAGGATCCGGAAGACGAAAGGACGCAGCATGATCGACACCCTGACCATCGTCGGAAGAGTCGCGACCGACCCGGTTCTGAGTCAGACCACGGGAGGGGTCCCGGTGACGAACTTCCGGCTCGCGAGCACCCAGCGGCGTTTCGACGCCGCCACGCAGTCCTGGGTCGACAACGGGACGAACTGGTTCTCGGTAGCGGCGTTCCGACAGCTCGGCGAGCACGCGAAAGCCTCGCTGCGCACGGGCGACAGCGTGATCGTCACGGGGCGGCTCAAGATCCGCAACTGGGAGCACAACGGCAAGCACGGCACGAGCGTCGACATCGATGCGGAGGCGATCGGCCACGACCTCCGGTGGGGGACGACGGCTTATCGGCCGCAGTCTCGTCCGTCGGCAGCCGGCTCCGGACCGGCAGATGCGCCCGGGGACGACGGCGAAGCGGTCGCGCCGGAGCGATCCTCTGCGGTCGATGCCTCGTGGTCGACGACATCGGGAACGGGAGAGGACGCGGTGGCGAGACCCTTCTGACCGGCTGGACCCGCAGGTGGTACGAGCCCGCACGTCCCATCATGGGGCGCGAGCGCAAGGCACGTAGACTCGGCTCGTGCTTCGTCGATCGGTCCTCTCACCGACGCGTGCGGGCAGCGTCCTCGCGGCCACCGCCACCGTCGTTCTGCTCCTGTCCGCGTGCGCACCGGAGCCCGGTCCCTCCGCCTCTGCCACACCGGCGGGGTCACCGAGTCCTGATGCCACGGAGTCCGCCGCTCCCGCGCTCGTGCCGGAGGGCACCGCCGAGGAGAACCTCCCGGTCTTCGCCGCGGTCGCCGAACGTGTCTGGGCGACCGATCAGCGCGGGTCGGGTCGGGCGTACGTCGACGGCCTGGTCACGGCCGGATTCGACCGCGCGGACATGCAGGTCACCCAGGACCAGACGACCGTCGGCAACCCGGCAGAGAGCCTGCAGTTCTCGGTGCGCTGGGGCGAGCAGGACTGCCTCGTCGGTCAGGTCGGCCCATCGACGGGTGGCGTCGTCACCGCCGTGATGCCGCAGCTGGCCGACGGGCGGTGCCTGATCGGCGCCACACGCCCGATCGACTGGTGACACCAGAACCCGTCATCACGGATCCGTCCGCGGCGGGACGCAGGACGGGTCAATCGCGTCGGGGGCGGGAACGCCCGATCCAGCTGGCGAGACGGCGGGCGGGAAGAGGGACCGTCGTGCACGTCGCCGAGGTGTGTTCGACTCCGCGGTCGTCGATCAAGGTGACACGGCACATCACGCGCAGGTTCCGTGGGACGCTCGGAGATGGTGTGGCCTCGACCTCCAGGACGGCGTCCGTGACCCACTCGGGCGGCAGACGACGCAGATGGAGATGTCGACGCAGGTCCATCCTGAGTTGGTCGGCTATCGACAGCAGTTCGATCGTCGTAGGCGCCACCGAGCCGACCACCATGTCGAACGAATACCGGCCACCGACTCCCTGTCGGTATGCCCTCCCGATGCTGCCGAGCGACCACCACTCCGGATCCCAGGGAGTGTCACGCACGAAATGTCCCAGGATGCCGTACGCAACGTCGCGGAACTGGCGGCGGTTGGGCATGGTGCCATTATGCGACCGGTAGGCTAGAGAACCCAGTCGGCGAGAAGACACAGCAGCCTCGCCCCGGCTGATCACTTCACATCCACCATGAGAAGCGGCCTCGCCCGGACCGGGTGTTGAGTCAGGCCTCAAGAGGAGCGTTTAAACGGTATGGCTGAGTACATCTACTCGATGGTGCGTGCGCGCAAGGCTGTGGGCGAGAAGCTCATCCTCGACGACGTCACGATGGCGTTCCTCCCCGGCGCCAAGATCGGCATGGTCGGCCCGAACGGCGCCGGAAAGTCGACGATCCTCAAGATCATGGCCGGGCTCGACACGCCCTCCAACGGCGAGGCCAAGCTCGCGCCGGGCTACTCGGTCGGCATCCTGATGCAGGAGCCGGAACTCGACGAGTCCAAGACGGTGCTGGAGAACATCCAGGACGGCATCGCGATCAAGGCGAAGGTCGACCGCTTCAACGAGATCTCCGCTCTGATGGCCGACCCCGACGCGGACTTCGATGCGCTGCTCGCCGAGATGGGCACGCTGCAGGAGGAGATCGACGCGGCGGACGGCTGGGACCTCGACTCGCAGCTGGAGCAGGCGATGGACGCCCTGCGCACGCCTCCGGGGGATGCCGCGATCGCTCCGCTCTCCGGTGGTGAGAAGCGTCGTGTCGCGCTGGCCAAGCTCCTGCTTCAGAAGCCGGACCTGCTCCTCCTCGACGAGCCCACCAACCACCTCGACGCCGAGAGCGTGCTCTGGCTCGAGCAGCACCTGCAGTCGAACAAGGGCGCGGTCATCGCGATCACTCACGACCGGTACTTCCTCGACCACGTCGCCGAGTGGATCGCCGAGGTCGACCGCGGTCGTCTGATCGGCTACGAGGGCAACTACTCGACCTACCTGGAGAAGAAGGCCGAGCGCCTCGACATCCAGGGCAAGAAGGACGCGAAGCTCGCGAAGCGTCTCAAGGACGAGCTGGAGTGGGTCCGTTCCAGTGCGAAGGGACGCCAGACGAAGTCGAAGGCGCGTCTCGCGCGGTACGAGGAGATGGCTGCGGAGGCGGAGCGCACCAGGAAGCTGGACTTCGAGGAGATCCAGATCCCGGCGGGTCCGCGTCTGGGCAGCATCGTGATCGACGCCAAGAACCTGAAGAAGGGCTTCGACGGCCGCTCGCTGATCGACGGGCTGAGCTTCAGCCTTCCGCCGAACGGCATCGTCGGCGTGATCGGACCGAACGGCGTCGGAAAGACGACGCTGTTCAAGACGATCGTCGGCCTCGAGCCGCTCGACGGCGGGACGCTGAAGATCGGCGAGACCGTGAAGATCAGCTACGTCGACCAGTCGCGCTCGAACATCGACCCGAACAAGACGCTGTGGGAGGTCGTGTCCGACGGGCTCGACTTCATCACAGTCGGCAAGACCGAGATCCCGTCCCGCGCCTACGTGTCGAAGTTCGGCTTCAAGGGGCCGGACCAGCAGAAGAAGGCGGGCGTGCTGTCCGGTGGTGAGCGCAACCGCCTCAACCTCGCGCTGACGCTCAAGGAGGGCGGCAATCTGCTGCTGCTCGACGAGCCCACCAACGACCTGGACGTCGAGACGCTGAGCTCCCTCGAGAACGCACTGCTCGAGTTCCCCGGCTGCGCCGTGGTCATCACGCACGACCGGTGGTTCCTCGACCGCATCGCGACGCACATCCTCGCCTACGAGGGCACCGACGAGAAGCCCGACCAGTGGTACTGGTTCGAGGGCAACTTCGAGGCGTACGAGGAGAACAAGATCGAGCGTCTCGGACCGGATGCCGCCAAGCCGCACCGTTCGACGCACCGCAAGCTGACGCGCGACTGAGGCCGCGATGACCGCCGAGCCCGGGCCCCGTCTGCACATCCCGATCCACCTCCGCTGGGGCGATCTGGACGCGTTCAACCACGTCAACAACACCTCGATGCTCAAACTGCTCGAGGAGGCGCGGGTCCGCGCGTTCTGGCGAGCCGGCCCCGGCGAGGAAGCTCCGTCGACCGCGGTGCTCGACTCGGGCATCGACGAGGGGATCCTGACGCTCATCGCGCGGCAGGAGATCGAGTACCTCGCGCCGGTCCCGTATCAGCGGCGTCCGCTCGAGGTGCAGATGTGGTTCGGCAAGCTCGGCGGCTCCAGCGTCGAGGTGTGCTACGAGGTGCACAACGACCCGGCCGCCGAGCCGCGGCAGATCTACGCACGCTCCACGGCGATCATCGTGCTCGTCGACGCGAGCACGGGGCGTCCGACCAGGCTCACCGCGGAGATGCGCGAAGCCTGGGAGCCTTACGTCGGTCCGTCGATCGAGTACGCGCACCGCTGATCCGCAGCGCGCGAGGCGCATCCGCGCGCGTCAGGATCGGGGCTGCTCCTCGGGCACCCGGATCATGATCTCCTGCGCCACGCTGGCGACCAGGTCGCCGTCACGCGTATAGATGCGCCCTGTGGCGAGGCCTCGCCCGCCCCGCGCGTTCGGCGACTCCTGGAGGTATAGGAGCCACTCGTCCACGCGTGCAGGGCGGTGCCACCACATCGCGTGATCGAGGCTCGCCACCTTGAGCCCGGGAAGCGACCAGAAGACGCCGTGGGCCCGCAGGATGGACTCCTGGATGGTCATGTCGCTCAGATAGGCCAGCGCGGCGCGGTGCAGCCGCTGGTCGTCCGGAAGCGGGGCGCGGAGCCTCATCCACACGGCCTGCCGGGCGACGCGCTCGTCGTCGCTGGGCAGGTACAGCGGAGAATCGACGTGCCGGATGTCCGCGGCGCGGTCGCTCAGCATGCGCGCCGTCCCGGCGGGCAGACCCTGGACGCGATCCTCGTCGGGGACGAGGTCCTCCGGGGCGGGGATCCCCGGCGGCATCGGCTCGGCATGCTCGACACCCGGATCGGCATCCTGGAACGAGGCGATCATGGAGAAGATCGGCACACCGTTCTGATAGGCCTGCGTGCGGCGGGTGGAGAACGAGCGTCCGTCGTGGATCCGGTCCACCGCGATCGTGATGCCCTGATCGGCGTCGCCGGGGCGCAGGAAGTAGCCGTGCATGGAGTGCACGGCGCGATCCTCGGGAAGAGTGCGCTCCGCGGCCAGGAGCGCCTGGGCGAGGACCTGGCCGCCGTAGATGCGGCCGCTCGGCATCGGGTGCGAGGAACCGGTGAAGATGTCTTCCGTGGTCCTCGCCTGTGTCGCATCGAGATCGAGGACCTCGAGCAGTCGCTCGACGGTCTGGATGGCGTGGTTCTCCGCGCTCATGGGTTCCTCTCCGCGACCGCAGTGCCGCTCCGTTGGTAGTTTAGAACCCGTGGCCCATCAACTCGTCCTCGCCGATCCGGACACCGCGAAGGACGTCCTGACGTTCGTCGGGAGGGCGAAGAGGATCACGGCCGAGGGTGTCCGACTGCAGGCGGCGGACGGCGTCCTCGCCCTATCGACGGCCGTGCTCGCCCCCGTGACGCTGTTCGACCAGACGCCCACGATCCTCGCGATGCGCATCGTGTCGGCAGACCCCGAGCTCCAGTGCGACATCGTCGTGGACGAGCTGGCCGCGACCGACGACGACCTGCGCCTCACGCTTCCGGAACTCGGACTCTCACCGTCCTGGGTCGGGGTCGCTCCGCCGCGGGGGCAGTGGGCGCCGGTGGGCGCACTGCCGGCCTCGAAGATCGCTCAGCGGGCGCAGTGGGGGATCTCCGCCGTCGCCCGAGGTGCCGTCGACGGGGCAGGGGAGGAGGCGGTGCGCGCACTGCGTGCCGCGATCTGGGGCGAGCCGGACGAAGACCTTGACGGCCTGCCGCGTGGCGCCGCCTTCGCCGCCGATGCGATGGGCTTCATCTCCGGGGAGGAGGAGGTCCGCGTGATGAGGTCCGGCCGCTGGACGAGGCTCGCGTTCCGCCGTGGCCACGTCCTCGTCCGCGGTCCCGTGGCCTCCGGCCTCACGAGCGTGCGGGAGACCGGTTCGTCCGTCTGAGAGCCGCCGTCAGCGAGCAGCCGCGCGCCCTGCCTGGCGTCCCGAGAACAGACAGCCGCCGAGGAAGGTGCCCTCCAGCGCGCGGTAGCCGTGCACGCCGCCCCCGCCGAAGCCGCTCGCTTCGCCCGCGGCATACAGCCCGGGGATCGCGGAGCCGTCGGAGCGGAGAGCGCGTCCGTCGAGGTCGGTGTTGATGCCGCCCAGCGACTTCCGCGTGAGGACGTGCAGCTTGACGGCGATGAGCGGGCCCGCCGCGGGGTCCTGCAGCCGATGCGGCGCCGCGGTGCGGATGAGCTTGTCGCCGCGGTAGTTGCGCATGGAACGCAGCATCCCGATCTGGGCGTCCTTGGTGAACTCGTTCTCGATCTCGCGGTCCCTGGCGATGACTTCCCTCCGTACGTTGTCGATGTCGAGGGCGGAGCCGCCGGGATGACTCTGCATGCGCTCCAGCAGCGACTCCAGATCGTTCTCGACGAGGAAGTCCGCACCCTCGTCGAGGAAGGACTGCACCGGGCCGGTCGGTCCCTTGGCGAGACGCGATCGGAGCAGCAGGGCCACGTCCTTGCCCGTCAGGTCGGGATTCTGTTCGCTGCCCGAGAGCGCGAACTCCTTCTCGACGATCTGACGTGACGTGACGAACCAGGAGTGATCATGCCCTGTCGTGCGCAGGTGCGCGAGTGTGCCGAGGGTGTCGAATCCGGGGAACAGCGGAACCGGAAGACGCTTGCCCGTGGCGTCGAGCCAGAGGGAGGACGGCCCGGGCAGGATGCGGATGCCGTGTGAGGGCCACACGGGATCCCAGTTCGTGATGCCTTCGACGTAGTGCCACATCCGGTCGCCGTTGATCAGACGCGCCCCCGCAGCCTCGCTGACGGCCTGCATCGAGCCGTCGACGTAGGCGGGCACCCCCGTGAGCATGTGCTCGGGCGGTGTGCCGAGGCGCGATGGCCAGGCGGCGCGGACGAGGTCGTGGTTGCCGCCGATGCCGCCGGAGGCGACGACGGTCGCCGCGGCGATGATCTCGAACTCACCGATGCTCTGCCGTGTGGTCGCCTCTCCGCGCCGGGCGCCGGTGGAGGCGAGGATGCTGCCGCGCGCGCCGGTGACCGATCCGTCGGTGACGGTGAGCTCCGACACCCGGTGCCGCGGAAGGATCGTGAGTCGTCCCTCCCGTTCCCCCTGCTCGACGGCAGCGGCGAAGGGCGCCACGATCCCGGGACCGGTTCCCCAGGTGATGTGGAACCGCGGCACCGAGTTGCCCGGGCCGATGGCCCCGTATCCGCCGCGTTCCGCCCACCCGACGACGGGGAAGAAGCCGACTCCGCGATCGCGGAGCCAGGAGCGCTTCTCGCCGGCGGCGAACTGCAGGTATGCCTCCGTCCAGCGCCGTGGCCACTCGTCCTCAGCGCGGTCGAAACCGGCGTTGCCGAACCAGTCCTGTGTGGCGAGCTCGAGCGAGTCCTTGATGCCGAAGCGTCGCTGCTCCGGCGAGTCGATGAAGAACAGGCCGCCGAAGGACCACCAGGCCTGGCCGCCGAGGTTCGTCCGCGGTTCCTGGTCGAGCAGGATGACACGGCGCCCGGCGTCGAGCGCCTCGGCGGCCGCCACCAGGCCGGCGAGCCCCCATCCGATCACCAGGACATCTGCGGACAGGGGCTTCGTCGTCATGAGTTCTCCGTTGATTCCTGACGTGATCGGGTCTCGAGCGTGGGGCGACCGCCGGGGGCGGCACCGATCCCGGACGGCTCGAATGTGTTCACCATGGCATATGCCGCGCGCTCCAGGTAGTCCCACAGCGTCGATTCGTGCAGGGGGGACAACTGCGCCTCGTCGACGGCGGTGCGCATGTGACGAAGCCAACGATCCCGGGCATCGGCGTCGATGTGGAACGGCATGTGCCGCATGCGCAGCCGCGGGTGTCCGCGCGTGTCCCCGTAGGTCGTCGGCCCTCCCCAGTACTGCTCGAGGAACATGCGGAGACGATCCTCTGCGGGGCCGAGATCCTCTTCCGGGTACATCGGCTTCATCACGGGGTCGAGGGCCACCTCGCGGTAGAACACCGACACGATTCTCCGGAAGGTCTCGTGTCCGCCGATCTCGTCGTAGAACGTCACTTCTGGGTGCTCCCGTCGTCGGTCTGCTTCTTGCGCCGCCAGATGCCGCGGTCGGGGATGACCGGCACACCTGTGACGGCGTTCGGCCGGGTCTTGGGCGGGTTCGCGCCGCGCACCCGTCGCGCGCCGTCGAGTCCGGTCGGAACGACGTCGGTCATGCGCGGGACGCCGATCTCCTTCTCGAGGAGGGCGGCACGGAGACGTCGCCGAAGCTCCTGGGCCACGTCGTCCTTGGCGTTCGCGCGGGCCTTGATCACGATCCGGACGACGAGGGCGTCCCCGTCGATCGACTCCAGGCCCCACAGCTCCGGCTTCTCGATGATGCGGGTACGCCACTTCGGGTCCTTCGCGAGTCCCTGGGCGGTCTCGAGCATGATGTGCTCGACCTGCTCGAGATCAGAGTCGGCCGGCACCCCGAGGTCGATGATCGCACGCGCCCACCCCTGCGACATGTTGCCGATGCGGGTCACCTCGCCGTTGCGCACGTACCAGAGCGTGCCGTTGACGTCGCGGACCTGGGTGATGCGGACGCTGACGTACTCGACGACACCGCTCGCGAGCCCGAGATCGACGACGTCGCCGATGCCGATCTGGTCCTCGGCGACGAGGAACATGCCGTTGAGCACGTCCTTGACGATGTTCTGGGCGCCGAAACCCAGCCCGGCGCCGACGGCTGCCGTCAGCAGGGTCAGCGAGCCGAGGAGGCTCTGATCGAGGGCGTTGACGATCAGCACGATCGCGATCACCACGAGCATCACGTTCACGATGTTCTGCAGGATCGTCCCGAGCGTCCGGGTGCGCTGCACCAGCCGCATGTCCGCGAGCGGCGACCGTTCGAGCGCCTGTGTGTCGTCGACCGACGCCTTGTTCTTCGCGCTGTCGACGATGCGGTGCACGACGCGGCGGATGACCAGGCGCAGGATGAGTCCGATCACCACGCAGCTCACGATGATGAGCGCGACGGCGAGAGCTTTCATCCCGACCTTGCCGAGCACATCGAGCAGACCGACCAGCCAGTCGGGGAGCGGCGTGGGTTCGGGTGCGGGGGTGGTCTGGAAGGGGAGCATCATCACTTCCAGATCCTAGCGATCGGGCCTCTGCGCGGGCTGGACGAGCGTGCAACGGCAAGACGGAGACCGCCCCTCGCGCGCCGGCGCGTCACGGTGGACGCGGTCCGCGCGAGGGGACGATCTCCGTCTCGGAAGGGAGGGATCAGTCCTCGGCGTCGCGAGCCTGTGCGGCCAGCGCACGCTCGACGTCCGCGAGGTTCTCCAGCACCAGGCGGCGCAGGGCGGGCGGGGCGTCCTGGTGGGCGGAGAGCCAGGCGCGGGTGGCGTCGCGGAGGGCGACGTCGGCCAGCGCGGTCGGGAACAGTCCGACGATGAGGTACTGGGCGATCTGGTAGGTGCGCGACTCCCACACCGGGAGCAGCATGTCGAAGTACTTCGGCACGAACTCGCCGAGCACCGACGCCCCTGCGGGGTGGACGAACCCGAGCGCCGCCGAACGCACGATCGTGTTCGGAGCATCGTCCCGCACGATCAGCGCGTCCCACGCGGCGTTCTTGGATGCCGAGTCGGGGAGCGAGGCACGCGCCTGCGCCGCGAACTCGGCGCCCTTGGCGGTGTTGTCCGCGGCGAGGGCGGAGTCGATCGTCGCCGCATCGGTCGCGCCGATCGTGGCGAGGCCGACGAGCAGCTGCCAGTTCAGGTCGGCGTCGATCTCGAGTCCGGGGAGCGTCTCCTCGCCGGAGCGCAGACGCCCCACGATGCCGGCGTGCTCGGGCGTGACGAGCGCGTTGGCGAACGCCGTGACGAACTGCAGCTGGCTGTCGCTGCCAGGCTCGGCCGCCTCGGCCAGGGCCCACAGTCCGTCGGCCACCTTGAGACGGGCTGCTTCGCGCTGTGCGGGTGCGACGTACAGGGTCGCCGCGGTGCGCAGCTGCGCGAGCGTGGTGCGCACCGTGGTCGACTCGGTCTCGCGGCCGATGTTGCCGAGCACGAGGTCGATGTAGGCGGACGCATCCGTCTCGGCGTCGCGGGTCTGATCCCACGCGGCGCCCCACACCAGGGAGCGGGCGAGCGGGTCGTGGATGTCGGCCAGGTGCGCGATCGCCGTGGCCAGGGACTTCTCGTCGAGACGGATCTTCGTGTACGCGAGGTCGTCGTCGTTGAGGAGCACGAGGTCGGGCCGCGCGATGCCCTGCAGCTCCGGGATCTCGGTGCGGTCGCCGTCTACGTCGACCTCGAGATAGTGCGAGCGCGTGAGGGAGCCGTCGGTCAGGGTGTAGAAGCCGATGCCGAGGCGGTGGGGGCGGATCGTCGGGTAGTCGGCCGGTGCGGTCTGCGTGATGGCGAAACGCGAGATCGTGCCGTCATGGCCCTCGGCGATGACCGGCTCCAGCGTGTTCACGCCGGCGGTCTCGAGCCACTTCTTCGACCAGGTGCTCAGGTCGCGGCCGCTGGTGGCCTCGAGCTCCGAGAGCAGGTCGCTGAGCTCGGTGTTGCCCCAGGAGTGCTTCTGGAAGTACTGCGAGACGCCGGCGAAGAACGCTTCGATCCCGACCCACGCGGCGAGCTGCTTCAGGACGGAGCCGCCCTTGGCGTAGGTGATGCCGTCGAAGTTGACCTGCACGTCTTCGAGGTCGTTGATCTCGGCGACGATCGGGTGGGTCGAGGGGAGCTGGTCCTGACGGTAGGCCCAGGTCTTCTCCATGGCGTTGAACGTGGTCCAGGCCTCTGTCCACTCGGTCGCCTCGGCGGTCGCGATGGTCGAGGCCCACTCGGCGAACGACTCGTTCAGCCAGAGGTCGTTCCACCACTTCATGGTGACGAGGTCGCCGAACCACATGTGCGCGAGCTCGTGCAGGATCGTGACGACGCGACGTTCCTTGACGGCGTCTGTCACCTTGCTGCGGAAGACGTACGTCTCGGTGAACGTCACGGCGCCCGCGTTCTCCATGGCGCCGGCGTTGAACTCCGGCACGAAGAGCTGGTCGTACTTGGCGAACGGGTACGGCACGCCGAACTTTGACTCGAAGTAGGCGAAGCCTTCGCGGGTCTTGTCGAAGATGTAGTCGGCGTCGAGGTGCTGCCACAGGCTCTTGCGGCCGTACACGCCGAGCGGGATGACGCGGCCCGAGGCGCTCGTCAGCTCCGAGAAGGTCGACTCGTAGGGACCGGCCACGAGCGCGGTGATGTACGAGGAGATGCGCGGCGTCGGCTCGAAGCCCCACGTCGCGGTCACGTCGTCGTCGTGCACGATCGGCTCGGGCGTGGGGGAGTTGGAGACCACCTTCCACGCGGCAGGCGCGGTGACGGTGAACTGGAACGTCGCCTTCAGGTCGGGCTGCTCGAAGACCGCGAACACGCGGCGCGAGTCCGGCACCTCGAACTGGGAGTAGAGATAGACCTCGCCGTCGACCGGGTCGACGAAGCGATGAAGGCCCTCGCCCGTGTTGGTGTAGAGGCAGTCGGCGTCGACGACCAGCACGTTCTCGGCCTGCAGGCCGGTGAGCGCGATGCGCGAGTCGGCGAAGACCTCGTTCGGGTCGAGCTGCTCGCCGTTGAGCGAGATCTCCCGGACATCGCGGGCGATGAGGTCGATGAAGGTGAAGCTCTCCGGCGTCGCGGTGAAGCGCACGACGCTGCGGGAGCCGAAGACCTCGGCGCCCTTGGTCAGGTCCAGGGCGACTTCGTAGGACTGCGTATCGATGACGCTGCGGCGCTCCTGCGCTTCGATACGGGTGAGGTTCTCTCCAGGCACAGCTGTACTCCCAGGGGTGAGGGGATGTCACCGGGGCTGGGCGCAGTTGGCGCCGACGGCAACCATGACAGCCTACGCCAGAGCGGTCGGTGCGCTCACGTTCGCTGATCGGATGCACGGAAACGGCAGACGCGGACGCAGGCCCTCTGCAGAGGTGAAAGGATGGGAGGGTGACTGCGATCGAGCCGAATGTCGTTCCCTTTGCTTCGCCTGCTGCCGCCGACGGCGCGCCCTTCGTGACCACTCCGGTCGCCTATGACGCCATCCTGCTGGCGAGCTTCGGCGGCCCGGAAGGCCAGGAGGATGTGATCCCCTTCCTGCGCAACGTCACGCGGGGGCGCGGCATCCCCGATGAGCGGCTCGAGGAGGTGGCGCATCACTACCGTCACTTCGGCGGCGTGAGCCCGATCAACGGGCAGAACCGTGTGCTCAAGGAGGCGCTCGAGAACGCTCTCGCAGAGCGCGGTATCGACCTCCCCGTCTACTGGGGCAACCGCAACTGGGGCCCGTACCTGGAAGACGTCATCCCCGAGGCCGCTGCCAACGGGCACACGACGCTGCTCGCTTTCGCCACGAGCGCGTACAGCTCGTTCTCCAGCTGCCGCCAGTACCGCGAAGACTTCGCACGGGTGCTGACCGAGACGGGCCTGGGGGAGAGCGTGACGATCGACAAGATCCGTCCCTTCTACGACCACCCGGGCTTCGTCGAGGCCTTCGAGGCAGGCGTGCGCGAATCCGTGCAGGGCTATCTCGACCAGGGCATCGCACCCGGAGACATCCAGGTGCTGTTCTCCACGCACAGCATCCCCACCGCCGACGCGGAGCGCTCCGGCGCCAGGGACATCGACTGGGGCGCTGAGGGCGGCGCCTACGCCGCCCAGCACCTCGCGGTCGCCGCGTGGACCATGGACCAGGTTCGCGCGGCACTTCCCGGTGCCGCCGATGTGCCGTGGGAGCTGGTGTACCAGTCGCGATCCGGCCCCGCGTCGCAGCCGTGGCTGGAGCCGGATGTGTGCGATGTCATCGGCGAGCTGCCTGCGCGGGGCCGCAAGGCTGTCATCGTGGTTCCCGTCGGCTTCATGAGCGACCACATGGAGGTGCTGTGGGATCTCGACACCGAAGCCGCGGAAGCCGCGGAGGAGGCCGGGCTGGCCTTCACCCGCACGCCGACGCCGGGTGTCCGCCCTGCCTTCGTCGACGGGATCGTCGACCTGATCGAGGAGCGACTCCAGGGGCGTCCGAACGAGGAGCGTGCGCACGTGACCACGCTCCCGGGAGGCTTCGACGTGTGCCGCCCCGGATGCTGCGAGAACGTCCGCGCGGGCTTCAAGCCCGCGGCGGCCGGCGTCGCCCCGTGACACGCCGCTGAGCACCCGCGACTTCTAGGATGGAAGCCATGCGCATCCACATCGCCACCGATCACGCCGGTCTCGACTTCTCCACGCAGCTGCAGGAGCACCTCCGCTCCGCTGGCCACGACGTCGTCGACCACGGGCCGGTGGAGTACGACGCGCTCGACGACTACCCGGCATTCTGCATCCGCGCGGCCCAGGCGGTCGTCGCCGACCAGGCTGCCGGTGTCGAGGCGCTCGGTGTCGTGTTCGGCGGCTCGGGCAACGGCGAGCAGATCGCCGCGAACAAGGTCGAGGGCGTCCGCGCCGCGCTGGTCTGGAATCTGTCGACGGCGGAGCTCGCGCGCGAGCACAACGACGCGAACGTGATCTCGATCGGCGCACGTCAGCACACCTTCGACGAGGTCACCGCATTCATCGACCGCTTCCTGCAGACGCCGTTCTCCGGCGAGGAGCGGCATGTGCGACGCATCCGACAGATCGCGGACTTCGAGCGCGACGGCTCGCTGCTCCCGGACCCCCGGGGCTGACATGCCCGAAGGCCATTCCGTCCACCGGATCGCTCGACAGTTCGATCGGAACTTCGTCGGCAAGGTGCTCAGCGCGTCGAGCCCGCAGGGTCGGTTCGCGGAGGGCGCGGCCGTCCTCGACGGACGCGAGGCGGTGAGCGTGCAGGCGGTCGGGAAGCAGATGTTCTTCGAGACCGAGGGCGACGTGTGGCTCCGCGTGCATCTCGGGCTGTACGGGGCCTGGGACTTCGCGGGCGAGATCCTGGTGGACCCCACGATCGCCTCGTCCAACGGGCGCATGGGGCAGACGAATCAGCGCGGGACTGTCCTCGATGAGCCGATCCTCGACGATGCCGGCGAGAATTCCCTGGCCTCGATCGGGGCGCCGCGGCGCACGCGAGTGCACGTGCGCATGTCGGAGCAGACCAAGGGTCTCGCCGACGAGGGCGCGGAGTGGCCGCCGCCCGTCGTCGGACAGGTCCGCCTCCGCCTGATGACCGACATCACGGCTGCCGATCTCCGCGGCCCGACCGCGTGCGTGCTGCAGACGCCGGAGGAGATGCTGGCCACGATCGCGAAGCTCGGGCCGGATCCGCTCGTGGGCGACCCGGTCGAGAACGAGGAGCGTTTCGTCCGCGCGGTCACGAAGAAGTCGACCCCGATCGCGCTCCTGCTGATGGACCAGAGCGTCGTGAGCGGGATCGGGAACGTTTACCGCGCCGAGATGCTCTTCCGCCAGCGTCTGAACCCGCACACTCCGGGCCGGGACGTGCCGGAGGATGTCGCCCGCGCCCTCTGGCACGACTGGGTGCGCCTGCTCGCTGTCGGGGTGGAGACCGGGCAGATGATGACCATGGACGGGCTCACCGGCGACGACTACCGTGCGGCCATGGCCAACCGCGACGACCGGCACTGGGTGTACCACCGGGCCGGCCTGCCGTGTCGCGTCTGCGGGACCGAGATCGCCCTCGAGGAGATCGGCGCCCGCAAGCTCTACTGGTGCCCGCGCTGCCAGGCCTGAGTGCGCGTCTCCCCGACACGCCCGTCGACGCGCGCCGCGAGCCGCGGTTCCTGTGAATATGGTGACAGCGTTTCCGCGCCGTCACCGACAGGAGCCGATATGGATCTCACCGCCCTCCAGTCCGTCCTCGAGAGCATCAGCGGGTTCATCTGGGGCCCGTTCTTCTTGATACCGCTGCTCCTCGGGACAGGGCTGTACCTGACGATCCGCCTGGGCGGTCTGCAGTTCGTGCGCCTCGGGTCCGCACTGCGGCTCGGGCTGCTCACGCGCAAGGACCCCGGGGCTGACGGGGACATCTCCCAGTTCCAGGCGCTGACGACAGCGCTGGCGGCGACTGTGGGAACCGGCAACATCGTCGGCGTCGCCACCGCGATCGGCATCGGTGGTCCTGGAGCGCTCTTCTGGATGTGGGTCACCGGGCTGCTCGGCATGGCGTCCAAGTACTCCGAAGCCTTCCTCGGAGTGCGCTTCCGCAAGACCGACGACGCGGGAGAGAAGTCCGGCGGCCCCCAGTACTACCTCGAACGGGGCATCCGCGGCCCGTTCGGCAAGGTGCTGGCGCTCTCCTTCGCCGTGTTCGCCGTGATCGCCTGCTTCGGCATCGGCAACATGACACAGGGCAACTCGATCGCCCAGAACCTCGAAGCGAGCTTCGACGTGCCGACCTGGGGCACGGGCATCGTCCTCACCGCGTTCGCGATGATCGTCCTGGTCGGCGGCATCAAGTCGATCGGTCGTGTCACGGCCGGTCTCGTGCCGATCATGATCATCTTCTACGTCCTCGGCGCGCTGTACATCCTCATCGCGAACGTCGGCGCGCTGCCCGCCGCTTTCGCGCAGATCTTCTCCGAGGCGTTCACGGGAACGAGCGCGGTCGGAGGGTTCGCCGGCTCCGCCATCATCGTCGCCGTGCAGTTCGGCGTCGCCCGCGGCATCTTCTCCAACGAGTCCGGCATGGGTTCCGCGGCGATCGCGGCCGCGGCGGCGAAGACCAGCCACCCCGTGCGCCAGGGGCTCGTATCGATGACCCAGACGTTCATCGACACGATCATCGTCGTCAGCTGCACCGGCCTGGTCATCATCTCCACCGGCACCTGGAAGGAGATCGATCCGGAGACGGGTGAGCAGCTGAGTCCGGCTCTGATGACGGGGGCGGCGTTCTCTCACGGGCTGCCGGGCGACTGGGGCCACATCATCGTGACCCTGGGACTGGTGATGTTCGCGGGCTCCACGATCCTGGGATGGTCGTACTACGGGGAACGGAACATCGAGCGTCTCATCGGCCGACGCGCCGTGATGCCGTTCCGGATCATCTTCTCGCTCGTGGTCTTCATCGGCTGCACCGTGCAGCTGGGCGTCGTCTGGGCGTTCTCGGACGCCATGAACGGCCTGATGGCCCTCCCGAACCTGATCGGGCTTCTGATCCTGTCCGGGCTCGTGGCGAGAGAGACGAAGAAGTATCTGGACAACGATCCGAAGCTCCGTGCCGACCGCGACCAGATCGAGTCGTTCATGGCCGGCACCCCCGGGTGGGAGGAATGGAAGACGCAGGCCGTCCCTGTGGTCGGGCGTCGCGGCGACTGACGCGAGATGAGCGTCGTACGCGGCCCTAGGCTGGTCATATGCGACAGAATCCCAGCTTCACGCTGGCGGATGTGACCGAGATGCGCCACGTGATCGACGCGAATCCCTGGGCGACGATCATGAGCGCGGGCGACGACGGACTCGTCGCCTCGCACTACGCGGTGCTGCTCGACGCGGCGAGAGACGACCTCACGATCGTCGGACACGTGGGGCGACCGGACGACCTCATCCACGGCATGGCGGAGCGCGAGATGCTGGTCGTGTTCCAGGGGCCGCACGGGTACGTCTCGCCGGGCTGGTACGGCCACGCGGCGGCCGTGCCGACCTGGAACTACACCGCCGTCCACCTCTCCGGCGTGCCGGAGATCCTGTCCACCGAGGAGAATCTCGCCGTGCTGGACCGCCTCGTCGAGCGGTTCGAATCCCGGTTGCCCGACCCTCGCCTGATGTGGGAGCGGCCGAATGACGAGGCCTTCGTCCGTCGGCTCGAAGCCGGCACGGTCGGCTTCCGGCTGACGCCCACGCGCGTGGTGGGCAAGCGGAAGCTCAGTCAGAACAAGCCGGCGGAGACGATCGAGACGGTGATCGCCGCGCTCGACGCCGAAGGGCCGTACCGCAACCCTGCCCTGGCCGGAGAGATGCGGCGCGCTCAGGAAGCGCGCGGGGGAGTGCGGCAGTGACCGGACGTGGCGACAGCATCGACATGGTGCGGGCGGTGCGGGTGACTGGGCCCGGGCGCGAATTCCTGCTCGACGACGAGCCGGTCGACCTGTATCTGGCGGAAGGCCGCATCGTCGACATCGCACCGACGGGGGCGCTGCCGGCGCGCGGCCGGGTCCTCGACGGCGACGGCACGTGGGCGGTTCCCGGGCTCTGGGACAACCACGTCCACACCGTGCAATGGGCGCTGGCTGCGGAACGGGAGCCGCTCGGCGCCGTGACGTCGGCGGCGGAGGCGGCGCGCACGATGTCGAGCGCCGGGCTCCTCCCCGACGGACGCCGCGTGGGCAGCGGTTTCCGCGACGCCTTCTGGGGTGATGTGCCGAGCCTGCCCCTGCTGGACGACGCCACCGGTGCCGTGCCCACCTATCTCATCAACGCCGATGTGCACAGCGTCTGGCTGAACTCCGCGGCACTGGCGCGGGAGTGCTTCCGCAGCCCGGACGGCATGCTGCGCGAAGAGGACGCCTTCGAGATCTCTCGCCGCTTGAACGCGGTCGACCCCGAACACGGTGATCGCGCGGTGCGGCGCGCGGGGGAGCAGGCTGCCACACGGGGGATCACCGGTCTCGTCGACTTCGACATGGCTTGGAACGCGGATGCCTGGCCGCGGCGGGTCGCCGATGGATTCGCGGCGCACCGCGTGGAGTTCGCCGTGTATCCGTTCGACCTGGAGCGAGCGATCGCGGCGGGCCTGCGCACCGGACAGGCGCACGATTACACGGATGCGCCGTCGGAGGGCCGCGGACTCGTGCACACGGGATCACTCAAGGTGATCTCCGACGGCTCGCTGGGAACCAGGACGGCGGCCTGCTTCCACGCCTACCCCGGCGATCCGGCCAACTTCGGAGTGCTCACGGTGCCGCCGGAGGAGTTGACGGCGCTGATGACGACGGCGACCGGCGCAGGACTGGCGGTGGCGGTCCACGCGATCGGTGACCGGGCGCTCACTTCCGCGCTCGACGCGTTCACCACGACAGGCGCCGTCGGCTCCATCGAGCATGCCCAGCTCGTGCGGCACGCCGATCTTCCGCGCTTCCGTCGGCTCGGCCTGATCGCGAGCGTGCAGCCCCAGCACGCTCTGGACGATCGGGATCTCGTGGCCCGTCAATGGCCGGCCCAGACCGCCGTCGCCTATCCGCTGGCTTCGCTCCGTGACGCGGGCGCACAGCTCCGCTTCGGCTCCGACGCTCCCGTGGCCGACCTCGACCCGTGGCAGGCCATCTCGGCGGCGGTGACGCGGACGGACGACGCTCGCGAGCCCTGGCACCCGGAGGAGCGGCTCTCGGTGGATGAAGCGATCGAGGCGAGCGTGCGCTCAGCGATCCGGCCGGGAGAACCCGCCGACCTGGTGCTCTGCGGAGCCGACCCGCGCACCGCCGGCGGGTCGGAGCTGCGCTCGATGCCCGTCGTCGCCACACTCCTGGCGGGGCGGATCACCCACCTCTCGTGAGCCCCCTGACCTGCCGGTGAGATGCCGAAGGGGCGGTCCCCGGCGAACCGGGGACCGCCCCTTCGGGCTCGGACGGGATGTCAGGCGGCGATGTGCGAGACCAGGAACCAGCGGTCCTTCTCGAGCCCGCGCTGGATCTCGATCGCGACGTCCTGGCTGGTCAGGTCGACCTCGTCGAGTCCGTCGACGGCAGCCTTCACATCGACGAGGATCGCGTCGATGTCGGAGATCACGGCGCGGATGAGTTCGTCTGACTGCGCGAAGCCGGCTGCCACGGCGGTCGAACCGGCCTTCTCGGCGACGGCGGAGACGCGGGCGTCGATCGGCAGACCCAGCGCGACGATACGCTCAGCCGCGGTGTCGGCGAAGTCGCCGGCGTGCGCGACGATCGTGTCGAGAAGCTCGTGGACGCCGATGAAGTTCGCTCCGCGGACGTGCCAGTGGGCCTGCTTGCCGTTCACGGTCAGAGCCTGGAGGCCGAGCACGACGGGGGAGAGGAACTGGGCCGCGCCTGCGGCGACGGTCGGGTCGATGGCGGTGGTGGAAACGGTCTGTGCCTTGCTCATCTGGTGCTCCTCCGGGTCGGATTCTCGTATCTGATGAAGACAACGCTACTCACGCTGAGACATTCCGCAAGCAAGCTGAGGCTCGGCTCACTTCCGCGTGTTTCCGCGGTGATGAGGGTAGTCTCGCCTCATGCGTATCGCCTCCGGGGCCTCCGTCCTCGCTCTGCCCGACCGCGTGCCGACGATCGACGAGGCCGCGTTCATCGCGGACGGAGCACGGATCGTCGGAGACGTCTCGCTCGCTGCGGGATCCAGCGTCTGGTACAACGCAGTGCTCCGCGGGGATTCGGCCTCGATCGTGATCGGCCCCGATTCGAACGTGCAGGACAACGTGTCTCTCCACGTCGACGCGGGCCATCCCGTCGTCGTCGGTGCGAAGGTGTCGATCGGGCACAATGCCGTCGTCCACGGCTGCACAATCGGCGACGGCACACTGGTCGGCATGGGCTCCGTCATCCTCAGCGGTGCCGTCATCGGCTCCGGGTGTCTCATCGCCGGCGGTGCCGTCGTGCTGGGTGGGACCGAGATCCCGCCCGGCTCCCTCGTCGCCGGCGTACCGGCCTCGGTCCGCCGACCGCTCACGGAAGAAGAACGCGCGGGCCTGATCGCGAACGCCGACATCTACCTCGAGCACGTCAGGACGCATGCCGCGACGACTCCCGTCTGAGCCCTCGGCCACTAGGCTGGAGCGCGTACGGGGCGGTGGCCAAGCTGGTTAAGGCAGTGGGCTCATAACCCAACGATCGCGGGTTCAAGTCCCGCCCGCCCTACTGCCTCCTATCGAGCGGCGCCGTAGTACTCGACGGTCGGGTTGGGGAGTCCGTCTCCGGTCCCTCGCCAGATTCCCCAGAATGTGACGGCGACGCTCTCGCCGGCCGCGAGGGGACCGCTCCAGAACAGCTTCTCATCGGACTCACGAACATCGGGACCGGGGTCCGGGTCCTCGCGGATGCCCCAGCGGCCGCTTGTCGATCGGATCGGAAAGGACGTGTAGGCGTCGTCCCGGACGCTGCCCAGCCGGATGACGAACAGGGCGTTCGGCGCGTCGATGCGGCTGTTGTTCGCCAACACCATCCGGAAGAGCGTCCATTGGCCGGGAGAGGGATCGGCGGCCGCCCCGTCCCAGGCTTCGTCGAAAGCGGGACAGCCCGCCGACGCACCCGGCACGCACCCGGATGCCATGTCCCAGGCGTAGTGGAAGGTGGGACACGCCGCAGCTGCGCCCGACACGCATGGGGGAGCCGGCGTCGGGTCGGACGCGGCCGGTGGCTGAGCCGCAAGAACGGGGGTCGCGGCGAGAAGCCCCGCGGCCAGGCTGGTCAGAATCGTCGTGTGCATCGCGTCCCTTTCCTCAGGCGTCCCTGTCCTGTCGAACAGGGAGGAGCGTGACAGCACGCTTGCACGAGCGCGGGAAGCCCAGAAGGACGTCAGCGAGCTTCGTAGCGGGATGCTGGAATGTGATCGCCCACGGAGCGCGCTCGTGCGCTGCGCGTAATCGAAACACCTCCGAGGCGTCACCTCACTGTGAGGGTCATCCTCTCCTCACCCCCGGTGCGCGGCACCGGGCGCCGGGCGGGGTGGCGCCTCACCTCCGGCCACCGTCCCGGCGGACGGGGACCGCTCGTGCTCCTCGGAACGGCACGGTCGGTCCCCGTCGACCGCACGGCGGAGGTGAAGACAGAAGGGCACCACCGTGAACAAGACGACTTCGATCCGCCGACGTGCGCTCAACGGAGGGGTGGCCGCCGCACTCGCCCTGGGCGCTGTCGCAAGCGGGAGCGCGGCCAGTGCGAGCACGGTGACCTCTGGCGATGCGTCGGACACCGTCGTGCGAAGCGGGGGCTCCGGTGCTGTCGTGCAGGCGCTGAATCCGGCATGCCTCTCGTTCCAGTACACCTTCAACTCGCGTCCCACCGATCCGCGTCCTGGCGACGTCGTCACCTACCGGATGGAGTTCGTCAACAACGGCAGCGTCGACTCCACCAAGAGCGAGATGGTGTTCGGCCTCGGCGGGGTGCTCGACGATTCCAGCTGGGACACGGCGAGCCTCGGCGCGACCGTCGGAGGCGCCACGGCGTCCCGGGACACCGTCACCTGGAGGGGACCGCTGGCCTCCGGCGAGAGGGTCGTTATCGCGTTCACCGGGATCTGGCACGGCGATGGCGACGGACTCGCCTTCCCTCGGGTCGAGTCCTACGGCTACACCCGCTGACGCATCGGCACAGGCGAAGACACGAGACGAGACTGCGGTCTCGTGTCAAGCCCCTCCCCGTGTCCGTCTGCGCCCGCCATCCTGCGAGAGGCGCGGCATTGCGCCGCAGACAGGAGGCAACATGAGCATCGGCAGCGGAATCGCACTCTTCGTGATCGGAGCGATCCTCGTCTTCGCGGTGAACGTCGATGTGCCGTGGGTGAACCTCGACATGGTCGGCTACATCCTGATGGGCGCAGGCGTGATCATCTTCCTGATCGGCATCGTGCTGCTGGCACGCCGCCGCCGGACGGAGAGCGTCTCCCGGACCTACGTCGACCCGGCGACGGGTGAGCCGACCACGCGCCGCTCGGTCAGCTCCAGCGGCGACGACACGCTGTGACCCACCGCGGATGACGGGGTGGGAGGGCTTCTGCCCTCCCACCCCGTTCGTCACTCGACAGGTGCCTCGAGATGCTCCTCGACGAGGGTGATGCCCCCGCTCGAGTTCGCGGAGTGGGCGAGTTCCTCGATCCACCGGCGGCTCAGTTCGGGCGTCTCCGGCTCCTGGAAGACGAAACGCAGCGGAATCGACGGGTGCAGCCACAGCGTGGAGCGTCCGGGCGCGTCGCCGTCAGGGTGCCGCCATGACAGCGTGAAGCTCTCGTTCCGACGCAGCTTCGTCGCGATGACGACCTTGAGATGGGCGAGAGCGCGATCCTCGATCTGGATCGGAGTCTGCGCGTCGCCGTAGTAGAGACTGCCCATCAGCGGGCCGGTCCTTCGACGATGTGCGGGGCACGGAACATGGAACTCCTCGACGGGGATTCGCCGACCGGTATACGCGGACGGGGTATTTCGAACTCTAGCCAATAAATCGCCCCACGCAGGGCATGCACGGCGACCCGCCGTCGGACGCGAACAGAATCTTCGTTCGCTGTCACACCTCCGCGACCCGCGGTGCGGCGCCGTATGCCTGGCGATACGCCGCGGTGAAGCGCGAGGAGTTGCTGAAACCCCACCGGCGGGCGACCGCGCTGACGGAGGGACCGACGCCTTGGCGGAGTTCCCGGTGTGCGCCGGCGAGGCGGGCTCGGCGCAGCGCCTCGGCAGGGGTGATGTCGAGGGCTCGACGGAACGCGTACTGGAGACCCCGGGTCGAGATGAACGCAGCCGCTGCGACGTCGTCGATCGTGATGGCCAGGTGGGCGTTCTCATCGATGAAAGCGAGCGCGCGTCGGACCGTCGATGGCGCTGCGCCTCGCTGGACAGGCCGCGTCGATGTCTCGCCGAACGTCGTGGGGAACGCCGAGAGCGTCATCATCAGGGCATGCCGCTCCAGTTCGGCGATGAGGAGGGGTTCCGCCTGCGCATCCTCCATGGCGCTCTCGATGTAGGCGAACGCGCGCTCCCAACTGCGTGCGGCGTCGGCCGAGTGCGGTGAGAGTCCCGTCGTGCGCAGCTCCAGGCGATCGTCGCCGGTCAGCAGCCGGGCGCTCTGCTGCGCCGCACGGCGGTCGAAGACGAAGGCGCGCACGCGGGCGGCGCGATCCCACTTCGCCTCGATCAGGGCGCCATCGGATATCCACGGGCGACCGGCGTCGAGAGACCGGCCGCGCGACCACACGCGCGCGTCAGCGGCATCGACACGGCAGACGAGGATCTGGTCCACCGGTTCCGCCCTCGAATGGACCTGAGCGGCGAGGCGGTAGTTCACGAGCGAACCGCTCACGAGCTCCTCCGAGTGCCAGTCGAATCGGAAGCGACGCGGATCGGCGTCCTGCAGGGAGGAGGACGGCACGAACTGCTGCCAGGTGGCCTCGACCTGTGCCAGATCCGTGGACGTGAACCGCATGCTGCTCCTCGTGACGTCGCTCCCGAGAGCGATTCCGAGTGTAACCACGGCGGCTGGGAACGTCTCCCACGATAGGGCCGACCGCCGACACGCCTGGTGGCCGCGAGGCTCGTAGACTCGGAGCATGACCGTGCCATCTCCCTATGCAGAGCGACTCGGAAGACTGCCGGTCACGCGACACGAGGTCGCTGTGCGAGGGGGCACCACCGCGTACTGGGTCTACGGCCCGGAGGACGCGGAGACGACCGTCATCGCGGTGCACGGTTTCCGCGGGGAGCACCATGGCCTCGAGCCTGTTCTGGCGTTCCTGCCGGAGGTGCGTGTGATCGCCCCCGATCTCCCCGGATTCGGCGAATCCGCCCCGCTGCCGGGGCGCCGTCATGATCTCGACGAGTACGCCGGGTGGCTCAGGGACTTCGCCGCGACCGTGGCGCCGGGAGCCGTCGTGCTCGGTCACTCCTTCGGCTCGATCGTCGCCTCCGCTGCGGTCGCGAAGGGATTGTCCACCCCTCGTCTGATCCTGCTCAACCCGATCGGCGCTCCCGCTCTCGAGGGGCCGAAGGGCGTGATGACCCGTCTGGCCGTGCTGTACTACGCGCTCGGCGCGCGCCTTCCGGAGAAGCTCGGCACCGCATTGCTGCGCAACCGCATCATCGTCCGGGTCATGAGCATCACGATGGCGAAGACGGGGGATCCCGTGCTCCGTCGCTTCATCCACGACCAGCACGACACCTATTTCTCCCGGTTCTCCGATCGAGACGTGCTGAGGGACGCCTTCGTCGCGAGCGTCTCACACGATGTGCGTGAGTTCGCTCCGGCTATCCAGGCGCCCACCCTGCTCGTGGCGGCCGAGCGCGACGACATCACGCCGATCGAGGCCGAGCGTACGCTCGCGACGCTGTTTCCGGACGCGTCCCTGGTGGAGATCGCGCACGTCGGTCACCTGATCCACTACGAGACTCCGGCTGAGGCGGCCGGAGCCATTCGGCGCTTCCTCAGGATTCCCGTCGCGCGAGGCCGATGAGGCCGGCGACCCGGAACGGGATGACCTCGCCCATCGCGAGCGAGGTCTCGGTGCGCTCCACGCCTTCGATCGACAGGATGCGCGCATCGGTGTCGAAGAGGTGCCGTGCGTCACGGCACGCCACCCGCGCGAGCAGATCGATGGATCCGCTCAGGCCGTGCGCCTGGACGACCTCGGGGATCCTCGCGAGCTCGTTGATGATGCGTGGAAGCTCGGTCTGCCGCACACCGATGCTCACGAACGCCTGCAGCGGGAACCCGAGCACCTCCGGCGCGAAGGATCGCTCGTAGGACAGGAAGATCCCGCTCTGCTCCAGACGGGCCATGCGCGCCTGGATCGTGTTCCGTGACAGTCCGAGGCTCTCGGCCAGCGCGACCACGGTGATGCGCGGATCATCGGCGAGAGCGGCGAGAAGCTCGAGATCGGTGCGGTCCAGTCCAGGCATAGTGCCAAACCCTAGCAGGTGGGGTTGCCGCAGAATTGAGCAACATGCTCAGAGGCCATGCAATTGCTTGAGCGAGGTGTTGAGCAGACGTACGCTCAGAGCGTGCCGGTGATGACGCCGGCGTCAAAGAGTGGCCCTCACGAGGGGCTGCTCGGGACGAGGAGGACGATGATGTCGCCGCAGATCACCCCCATCGCAGACACCGCGCAGGATCTGGAGCTCTCCGAGCGCATCCTGGCTCCGGACGGCAGTCGCGTCCCGAATCCCCGGCTCGACCCGTTCGTCGCCGACGTCGATGACGCCCAGCTGCGCTCGCTGCTCCGCGACATGATCATCCTGCGTCGCATCGACGCCGAGGGCGTCGCTCTCCAGCGGCAGGGGCAGCTCGGGCTGTGGGCGCCGTGCCAGGGGCAGGAGGCCACGCAGATCGGCACGGCACGGGCGCTCTCGCCGCAGGACTTCGTCTTCCCCAGCTACCGGGAGACCGGCGTCATTTACTCCCGCGGCGCGCAGCCCGCCGACTACGTGCGGATGTGGCGCGGCGAGGAGGGCGCCTCCTACGATCCGGCCGTGCTCGGGATGGCACCGCTGCAGATCATCATCGGCGCACAGACGCTCCACGCCGTGGGGTATGCGCTCGGCATCCAGCACGACGGGACCGACGAGGTCGCCGTCACGTACTTCGGAGACGGCGCGACCAGCCAGGGGGACGTCAACGAGGCCATGATCTTCGCGTCCTCGTACCAGGCGCCCGTCGTGTTCGTATGCCAGAACAACCACTGGGCGATCTCGGAGCCGGTGACCGTCCAGTCCCAGTACCCGATCGCCGGCCGCGCCCCCGGATTCGGGATCCCGAGCGTCCGCGTCGACGGAAACGACGTGCTCGCCTGCATGGCGGCCATGCGATGGGCCCTCGACCACGCGCGATCCGGCAAGGGGCCCGCGTACATCGAGGCGGTCACGTACCGGATGGGTCCGCACACGACGGCGGATGACCCGACGCGCTACCGTGACGAGGCCGAGCTCGCGTCCTGGCGTCGCCGCGATCCGATCACCCGGCTGGAGGCGCACCTCCGTGCCGCGGGGGAGCTGAGCGATGACGACGTCGCCGAGACGCAGGCGGCCGCTGATGCGGTCGCGAAGGAGATGCGCGCGGCGTGCCTCGGCATGGTCACCCGCCCCGCACTGGCCGTGTTCGACGGCGTGTATGCGGAGCCGCACGCGGGACTCGACCGTCAGCGCGCGGAGTACGCCGCGTACCTCGCCACATTCGAGAGCGGGGTGTGAGCATGACCGAGATGACTCTCGGAAAGGCGCTCGGCGCCGGGCTCCGCCGTGCGATGCAGGACGATGACAAGGTGGTCCTGCTGGGGGAGGACATCGGCCGGCTCGGCGGCGTCTTCCGCATCACCGACGGACTCCTCGACGAGTTCGGCGCCGCACGCGTGATCGACACTCCGCTCGCGGAGTCCGGGATCGTGGGCACGGCGGTGGGTCTGGCCTTCCGCGGCTACCGCCCGGTCGTCGAGATCCAGTTCGACGGCTTCGTCTATCCGGCGTTCGACCAGATCGTCGCGCAGGTCGCGAAGCTCCACTACCGCACGCAGGGACGGGTGAAGATGCCCCTCACCATCCGGATCCCGTGGGCGGGTGGGATCGGTGCCGCCGAGCATCACTCGGAATCGCCGGAGGCCTACTTCGTGCACACCGCGGGCCTTCGCGTCGTCGCGGTCTCCAACCCGCAGGACGCGTACCGGAGTCTGCGGCAGGCGATCGCGTCCGACGACCCGGTGATCTTCTTCGAGCCGAAGCGCCTCTACCACCACAAGGGGGAGGTCGAACTGGACGCGCCGCTCGCCGATGCCCCGCCGATGGGACTCGCCCGGGTGGTGCGCGCCGGCACCGACGCGACCCTCATCACATACGGCGCCATGGTGTCGACCGCGCTCCAGGCTGCGGAGGCCGCGGAAGACGAGGGCATCTCGCTCGAGGTGATCGATCTGCGGTCGCTGTCCCCGGTCGACTACGACTCCGTCGCCGCCTCCGTGCGCAAGACGGGGCGTGTGGTCGTCGCCCATGAAGCGTCGAGGGAAGCCGGTGTCGCCGCCGAGGTGATCGCCAGCATCACGGAACGCTGCTTCGAATACCTCGAGTCCGCGCCGCTGCGCGTGACGGGTCACGACGTCCCCTACCCGCCGGCGAAGCTCGAGAAGTATCACCTGCCTGACCTGGATCGACTGCTCGACGCGGTGGACCGGGTGCTGGACCGACCGAACAGCCTGACGGGAGCGGACGCATGATCGCAGAGTTCCGTCTGCCAGACCTGGGAGAGGGCCTCACCGAGGCCGAAGTGGTGCAGTGGCTCGTCGCCCCGGGTGACGCCGTGACCTTGAACCAGACCCTCGCCGAGGTCGAGACCGCCAAGGCGGTGGTGGAGCTGCCATCGCCCTATGCAGGCACCGTCTCGACGCTGCACGCCGACGCGGGGGAGACCGTCGCGGTGGGCGCTCCGCTCATCGCCTTCGACGTGCAGGGCGACGAGGATGCGCCGGACTCCGAAGGTTCCGCGGAGAAAGCTCAGCCGAACCTCGTCGGCTACGGTGCCGCCCCCGCGACGTCCGGCCGTCCCGCGCGACGAGCTCGTCGTGTCGGCGCGGCGGCGGCACCGGTCGACACCGCCGTGCTCGAAGCGGCTCCGCACGACGCCTCGCCGTCCCCTGCCGTCGAGGCCGTGATCGAGCGGCCCCGATCGACGCCGCCCGTCCGCGCTCACGCCAAGCGCCTGGGTGTCGACCTCGTCCTGGTGGCCGCCGAGGCCGGAGACCGCGTGATCACCCGCGGCGACGTGGATGCGTATGCGGAGCGGGTCGGTGCCGCGACGGCACCGCGGACGGACGTCGGATCGCCACATGCTCCCGCGGCGCCGGGGACGGCGGCCGGCCTCGACCGGGCGGAGCGCGAGACGCGCATCCCGATCCGCGGCGTGCGCAAGCACACGGCGGCGGCGATGGTGCAGAGCGCGTTCACCGCACCGCATGTGACGGTCTTCCACACGGTCGACGTCACCGCGACGATGGAGATGATCGCTCGCTTCCGCGGCGACAAGGCACTCGCGGCACACCGCATCGGACCGCTCGCGGTGGTGGCGAAGGCGGTCTGCCTCGCCCTCGGCCGCGCGCCGGGACTCAACTCCCGATGGGACGAGGCCGCGGGCGAGATCGTGCAGTACCACTTCGTGGACCTCGGGATCGCCGCCGCGACCGATCGGGGGCTGATCGTGCCGATGATCCGGGATGCGGAGCGGATGACGCTGCCGCAGTTGGCCGATGCGATCACCGCGCTCGCGGAGACCGCACGCGCAGGCCGGACCTCGCCTGCGGAGCTGGCCGGAGGGACCTTCTCGATCTCGAACATCGGCGTGTTCGGCGTCGATGCCGGCACCCCCATCCTCCCGCCCGGTCAGTCCGGGATCCTCGCGGTCGGAGCGGTGCGGCGACAGCCGTGGGAGTTCCGGGGCGAGATCGCCCTGCGCGAGATCATGACGCTCAGTCTCTCGTTCGACCACCGGCTGGTCGACGGCGCGGAAGGCGCGGCCTTCCTCACGTCGGTCGCGGGCCTCCTGGAGGATCCGGGTCGGGCGATGCTCCTCGCGTAGCTGCGCGCAGCGCCGCCTCCGCCATCGCGATCAGGACGCTCGCGGTGGCGGAGTGTCGCCGCGCGGTCGCGCGGGTGCTGTGCGGAGTCGAGTTGATCAGTCCGAAGCAGGCCTGGACCCGGAGCCGCAGGGCGTCCCTGTCGTCGGCGAGGGTCTCGTCGAGAGCGGCGAGGGCGTCCATCCACAGTTCGATGTACGCGCGCTGCAGACGACGCACCTCGGCTCGATCGCTGTCCGACAGGTAGGCGACGTCACGGTCCTGCACCTGGATGACCTCGGCATTGCCGAGCGCGAAGTCGACGTGGAAGCGGATCAGTCCGTGCATGCGCTTCTCGGGTTCGGACACGTCGGTGCCGACCTCGTCGCCGCCGCGCAGCAGGTCCTGGCTGACCTTGATCAGCACGGCGCCGAGCAGGGCCTGCTTCCCCGCGAAGTGCCGGTACACCGCGGGTCCGGACACGCCGACCGCTGCACCGATCTCCTCGAGGCTCACCCCGCTGTAGCCCCGGGCGGCGAAGAGACGTGCAGCCGCGTGCAGAAGGGCGTCGGAGCGCTCCGCCTTCGCGCGATCCCGTGCGGTGACCGGGGTTGTCATCTCAGTTAATCCTCGCTAACCTGAAGCATCGGGTTAGTGAACACTAACCGAAAGTGCATGCACCGCGCCAGGCCCTCGGCCGCGCGGACGTGGGTCGAGGAGGACATCACGATGCCCGCTACCCAGGAGTCCCTGGCGCAGGAGCTGCGCGACCGTCTCGCCGTCGCCGCCAGGGGAGGCCCGGAATCGTCGCGCGAGCGGCATGTCGCTCGGGGCAAGATGCTTCCCCGCGACCGCGTCGCACGCCTGCTCGACGAGGGCAGCCCGTTCCTCGAAGTGGCGCCGCTCGCGGCCCACGGGCTGTATGGGGGAGAGGCTCCCGGAGCCGGCGTCATCGCCGGGATCGGACTGGTCCACGGCCGACACGTCATGGTCGTGTGCAACGACGCGACCGTGAAGGGCGGGACGTACTTCCCCCTCACGGTCAAGAAGCACCTGCGGGCGCAGGAGATCGCGTTGGAGAACCGCCTGCCGTGCCTCTACCTCGTCGACTCCGGCGGAGCCTTCCTGCCCAGACAGGACGAGGTGTTCCCCGACCGCGAGCACTTCGGACGCATCTTCTTCAACCAGGCCCGGATGTCGGCGGCCGGCATCCCGCAGCTTGCCGCGGTGCTCGGTTCCTGCACGGCAGGCGGCGCCTACGTACCGGCGATGAGCGACGAGACGATCATCGTCCGCGGGCAGGGCACGATCTTCCTCGGCGGCCCACCGCTGGTCAAGGCCGCGATCGGCGAGGTCGTCACGGCCGAAGAGCTCGGCGGTGGAGAACTCCACGCCCGCCGCAGCGGCGTCGTCGATCACCTCGCGGAGGACGACGAGCACGCGCTCGAGATCCTCCGCGACATCGTGGCCACCCTCCCGCCGCCCGTCGCACCCGCGTGGGACGTGGCGGAGAGCCGTGCCCCGTCCGAGCAGGGCTCGCTGTACGACGTCGTGCCCGTGGACGTCAACGCCGCCTATGACGTGCACGAGGTCATCGAGCGACTGATCGACGCCGACACCTTCCTCGAGTTCAAGCCCGAGTACGGCACCACACTGGTGACCGGGTTCGCGCGACTGCACGGGCATCCGATCGGCGTGATCGCCAACAACGGCGTCCTTTTCAGCGAATCGGCCCTGAAGGGCGCGCACTTCATCGAACTGTGCGACCAGCGCGGCATCCCCCTGCTCTTCCTGCAGAACATCACCGGGTTCATGGTCGGCTCCGACGCGGAGGCCGGCGGCATCGCGAAGGACGGCGCGAAGATGGTCACGGCCGTCGCCAGCACGCGCGTTCCCAAGCTCACCGTCATCATCGGCGGGTCGTTCGGCGCCGGGAACTACTCGATGTGCGGGCGGGCGTACTCACCGAGGTTCCTGTGGAGCTGGCCGGCCAGCCGGATCTCCGTGATGGGCGGCCCTCAGGCGGCCTCGGTGCTCGCCACGGTCAAGGAGGACCAGCTCGTCGGGCGCGGAGAGAGCTGGAGCGACGAGCAGCGTGCGGCCTTCGAGGCCCCGATCCGCGAGCAGTACGAGCAGCAGGGCGAGCCGTACTACGCCACCGCGCGGCTGTGGGACGACGGCATCGTCGATCCCGCGCAGACCCGCGACCTGCTGGGTCTCGCCCTCGACGTGGTCGCCCGCAGCCCCCTGCCCGAGCCGCGCTTCGGCCTCTTCCGGATGTGAGTGCGATGTCTTCCTCCCGAGCTGTCTCCTTCCACACCGTGCTCGTCGCCAATCGCGGCGAGATCGCCCGGCGCGTCATCCGCACGCTGCGGGCGCTCGGCATCCGCAGCATTGCGGTCTACAGCGATGCCGACGCCGCGGCACCCCACGTGCTCGAAGCCGATGTCGCCGTCCGGATCGGGCCGGCGCCCGCAGCCGAGTCCTACCTCGACATCGATGCGGTGATCGCGGCCGCCCGCCGTACCGGTGCGCAGGCGATCCACCCCGGCTACGGCTTCCTGTCCGAGAGCGTCGGACTGGCGGAGGCGTGCGCGGAGAGCGGCATCGTCTTCGTCGGGCCCTCGGTCGAGGCGCTCCAGATCATGGGCGACAAGGCGCGCGCCCGGGAGCACGTCCTGCGGTACGGCGTCCCGGTCGTGCCCGGCTTCGACGCGAAGGGCCTTTCCGACCTGGAGATCGCCGAAGAAGCGGAGCGGGTGGGCTACCCCCTTCTGGTCAAGCCCAGCGCCGGCGGCGGCGGGAAGGGCATGGAGGTCGTCTCCGATGCCGGAGGACTCGCATCCGCACTCGCCTCGGCTCGCCGTGTTGCTTCGGCGGCGTTCGGGGACGACTCCCTGATCCTGGAAAGACTGATCCGTCGCCCGCGCCACATCGAGGTGCAGGTCTTCGGCGACGCGACCGGGAAGGTGGTGGCTCTCGGCGAGCGCGAGTGCACCCTGCAACGTCGGCATCAGAAGGTCATGGAGGAGGCGCCGTCCGCCGGGATCCCGATGCCGACCAGAGAGCGGCTGCTCTCCGCCGCGGTGCTGGCGGCCGAGAGCGTCGCGTACGTCGGGGCGGGGACCGTCGAGTTCCTGATCGACGCCGACGCGCCCGACGACGTCTTCTTCATCGAGATGAACACCCGGCTCCAGGTCGAGCATCCCGTGACGGAGGAGGTCACCGGCCTCGATCTCGTCGCGCTGCAGCTGCGAGCGGCGGACGGGCGTGCGCTCGACATCGACGTGCACGTGCACGGCCACGCGGTGGAGGCCCGCGTGTACGCCGAGTCGCCGGAGCGCGGCTTCCTTCCGTCCACCGGCTCGGTGCTCCTGTTCGAGGCGCCCCCGGGAGTGCGGGTGGACGCGGCCATCGAGACCGGCAGCGATGTGACGGGGTTCTACGATCCGATGATCGCGAAGGTGATCGCCTTCGCCAAGGATCGCGAGACCGCACTGGCGCGGCTGGACGAGGCGCTGTCCCGCACGGTCGTGCTGGGCGTCGAGACGAACATCGCGTTCCTGCGCACGCTGTGCCGCAACCCGCGTGTCATCGCCGGCGATCTGGACACCGGTCTCATCGAGTCCCTGCTCCCGATCGAGCCGCAGGCACCGTCGCGCGCGCAGGTCGCCGCCGCGGCCGCCGCGAGCCGGACGGAGGCTCCGATCCGGACGAGTCCGCTGTGGCGGGATCTGCCGGGTTGGCGGCTGGGCGCGGATCATGCGGAGCGCGCTCCGTTCGCGGTGCTCACCGACTCCGAGGAGCTCGTGGAGTACGACGGCGCGGCGGGCGCTCTGCCGCAGGGCGTCCGTGCGGCCGTGGACGCGGACCGTGCGGTCTGGGTGGCGGAAGAGGGGCGGACGGTGCGCCTGCGCCCCCTCGACAGGCGCGCCCGGCTGCGTCGCCGTCTCGCCGACGGCGACGCCGGATCGGCAGCCACGGAGCCGGAGGGACGAGCCCCCATGCCCGGGAGCGTCGTGGCGGTGCATGTGACGGACGGAGCGGAGGTCTCAGCCGGAGCCCCGCTCGTCTCGATCGAGGCGATGAAGATGGAGCATCAGGTGCTCGCGCCGCACGACGGCGTGGTGCGGCTGCTGGTCGCGGTGGGCGATCAGGTGCGGCGCGATCAGCCGGTCGCCCGCGTGACGACGGAGGAGAGATGAGCATGGAAGACCTGTCCGAGGAGGAGCGCGAGCTCGCCGCGATGGTGCGGGATTTCGCCGACACCGTGGTCGCGCCGCAGTCCTATGAGGCTGATAGGACGCACACCCTGTCCATGGACGTCGTCTCGCAGATGGGGGATCTGGGGCTGTTCGGGCTCCCGTTCCCCGAGGAGTACGGCGGGCAGGGCGGCGACTACATGGCGCTCGGCATCGCGATCGAGGCCCTCGGCCGCGTCGACCAGTCCATCGCCATCACGCTCGAGGCGGGCGTGAGCCTCGGCGCCATGCCGATCCACCGTTTCGGCAGCGACGCACAGCGTCAGGAGCTGCTTCCCGACCTGCTGGCCGGACGCGCACTCGCAGGATTCGGGCTCACCGAACCCGAAGCAGGCAGTGACGCCGGCGCCACCAGGACCACGGCCCGGCTCGACGGCGACGAGTGGGTGATCGACGGATCCAAGCAGTTCATCACCAACTCGGGGACGCCGATCACCCGCTTCGTCACCGTCACCGCCGTGACCGGGAGCGAGAACGGTCGCAAGGAGATCTCGACGATCATCGTCCCGAACGGCACGCCGGGGTTCACCGTCGAGGCGCCCTACGACAAAGTCGGCTGGAACGCGTCGGACACGCATCCGCTGACCTTCGACGGCGCGCGGGTGCCGGCGGCGAACCTGGTGGGCGAGCGGGGGAGCGGCTTCCGCAACTTCCTCAGCATCCTGGACGAGGGCCGGATCGCCATCGCGGCGCTCTCCACCGGGGCCGCGGAAGGATGCCTGGAGGCGGCCGTCGACTATGCGAAGAGCCGCACGATCTTCGGCAGTGCGCTCAGCACGCGGCAGAACGCCCAGTTCACGCTCGCCCGGATGCGAGCACGTGTGCACACGGCCCGGCTGGCCTGGCACCACGCCGCTCGTCTGCGCGATGCCGGGAAGCCGTTCGCGGAGGCGGCGGCGATCGCCAAGCTCGTCGCCGGAGAGGCCGCGATGGACAACGCGCGGGATGCGACGCAGATCTTCGGCGGGAACGGCTTCATGAACGAGTTCCCGGTCGCCCGCCACTACCGTGACTCGAAGATCCTCGAGATCGGCGAGGGCACCACCGAGGTGCAGCTGCTCGTGATCGCCCGGGGTCTCGGACTGGCCGGGTAGCGTGGCTTCATGCGCCGCTCGGAGCGACCGGAAGGAGCCGACGTGACGACCACCGACATCCTGCAGAGGGGGCTGTACTACGAGGAGTTCGCGGTCGATGCCCGGTACCTGCACCGGCCGGGCCGCACGGCGACCGAAGCGGACAACGTGCTGTTCACGACGCTGACGATGAACACCCAGGCACTCCACCTCGACGCCGCGTTCGCCGATGCCCAGGCACCCTTCCACGCGCGGCTGATGAACTCCATGTGGACGCTCTCCACGATGGTGGGCTCATCGGTCGCACAGCTGACGCAGGGGACCCTGGTCGCCCAGCTCGGCCTCGGCGACGTCGCCTTCCCGCATCCGCTCTTCGCCGGTGACACGCTGTACACCGAGAGCGTCGTCGTGGACAAGCGCCTCTCCTCGTCGCGACCGGGTCAGGGGATCGTGACGATCGCGCACACGGGCCGCAATCAGGACGACACGGTGGTGGCGACGGCCGTCCGGACCGTGCTCGTGCACCGTCTGCCGGAAGGGGGCGCGTCATGACCTTCGACCTCGGACCGGCGCTGCTGTTCTGCCCTGCGGATCGCCCGGAGCGGTTCGGCAAGGCGCTCGACCGCGCCGATGCCGTGATCGTCGATCTCGAGGACGCGGTGCTCCCGGAGGCGAAAGCCGCCGCGCGGGAGCACCTCGTCGCCGCAGACCTCGACCCCGCACGCGTGATCGTGCGGGTGAACGCCCCGGCGGGTGAAGACTTCGGCGCGGACCTCGAAGCGGTGGCAAGAACCGCTTTCCGCACGGTCATGGTCGCCAAGACGGAGAGCGCGGACGCCCTCTCGACGTTCTCGGAGGACTATTCCGTGATCGCGCTGTGCGAGACGGCGCGCGGCATCCATGCGGCGGCGGAGATCGCGGCACACCCCCGGATCGTCGGCATGATGTGGGGGGCGGAGGACCTGGTGGCCTCGCTCGGCGGGACGTCGTCGCGGCGCCCGGATGGCGGTTACCGGGACATCGCCCGCTACGCCCGATCGCGGGTCCTGCTCGAAGCCGGGGCGCAGGGGAAGGCGGCGATCGACGCGGTGCACATCGACATCGACGACGTGGCCGGACTCGAGGAGGAGGCTCGCGATGCGGTCGCCTCCGGGTTCCGAGCGACCGCGTGCATCCACCCGGCACAGGTCGAGGTGATCCGCGCCGCCTACCGGCCGGACGAGGCGACGGTCGCCTGGGCGCGCGACATCCTCGCCGCGGCCGAGGGGGAGCGGGGCGTGTTCCGTTTCCGAGGACGCATGGTCGACGAGCCCGTGCTCCGCCACGCCCGCTCGGTCATCGTCCGCGCCGGCTGAGCGCGGAGAGGGGGGCGGATCAGAGGACCGGGCTCTCCTCGAGAAGTCGCAGATACCCGGGCGCGGCGACGAAGCGATGGACCGAGCCGTTCTTCAGCACCTCGCCGTCGCGCGGGAGGGTCCCGCCGGAGACGTGATCGATCACGGCGCGGATGACGCCGCCGTGGGCGACGACGAGGACGGATTCGGCACGCGGCGAGGAACGGCGACGCGCCTCCCTGGCGATCGCGTGCAGAGCTGAGATCGCGCGCTCTCCGACCTCGTGGAGGGACTCGGCGCCGGGGACCTCGGCGTGCCAGTCCCCGTAGGTCTGGATGTAGTCGGGGACGAGCATTCCCTCTCCGTCGCCGAACTCGCGCTCGCGCAGGTCGGGCACGATGCCCGTGATCTGCAGGCCGAGCCGCTCCGCGATGATCTCGGCGGTCTCCCGCGCGCGCAGCAGCGGACTCGTGTAAACCGCGTGGTGCGTGCTCCCGGCGAGCTTCTCCGCCGCCCAGCGCGCATCCTCGCGGCCGGTGTCATTGAGGGGGATGTCGGTGGACCCCTGGATCCGCCGGGCGAGATTCCAGTCGGTCTGACCGTGGCGGATGAGGGTGAGGTGGGTCACGGGAGCAGCTCCTGGAGGGCGGGAAGGACGTCACTGGTACCGGCGGCGATCGTGAGATCCGCCCAGGCGTCCGCGCGGGTGGGTTCGCGGTTCACGATGATGAGGGGGATGCTGCGTCGCCGCGCCCGCTCGACGAGGCGCACGCCCGAGTTCACCACGAGCGACGAGCCGGCGACGATGAGCGCCGAACTCGATCGCAGGAGGGACTCCGCCGCACGGAACCGCCCCTGGGGAACGTGCTCCCCGAAGAACACGACGTCCGGCTTCAGCATCCCGCCGCACACGGTGCAGACGGGGACGATGAAACCGTCGGTGGTCTCCGGGAGGACGTCGCCGTCGGGGTTGAGCGCCACGTTCTCCGGGACCGTGATCCACGGGTTGAGCTCTTCGATCTGCACCGCGATGTCGCGGCGGTCGAACACCTGGCCGCAGTGCAGGCAGAGGACCCGGCGCATCGTGCCGTGCACCTCGATCACGTGCGAGCTGCCCGCGCGCAGATGCAGTCCGTCGACGTTCTGGGTGATGACGCCGGAGACGCTCCCCGCCGCCTCGAGCTCGGCGAGGGCGATGTGCCCCGCGTTGGGCTCGGCACGGGCGAAGGCGCGCCACCCGAGGTGACCGCCCACCCAGTACCGGCGGCGGGCCGCTTCGTCGCCGAGATAGGTCTGGATCGTCATCGGATCGCTGCGGGTCCTGGCGCCTTCGCCGCGGTACGCAGGGATGCCGGAGTCGGTGGAGATGCCGGCCCCGGTGAGGAGGGCGATGCGCCTGCCCCGCAGCAGGTCGGCGGCGCGGGCGACAGCGGCCGACAGCTCGGCGGGGCTCGACACGCTCACAGGACCTCCTCCGGCAAGTCTACGGGGCGCTTCCGACCCCGCGCCCTGTCCTCGACGCGGGGGAGCGCGCTCCGGATGGCAGAGTGGTCGGGTGGAACTCCTGCATCTGGACGACGCCGACGATGCTCGGCTCGACGACTACCGCTCGCTCACCGACACCGCACTCCGCGCGGCGCGGGAGCCCGAGGGCGGTCTGTACATCGCGGAGTCCGCGAAGGTCATCGCGCGCGCTGTCGAAGCCGGGCACCGCCCGCGATCGGTGATGGTGCAGCGGCGCTGGGTGGAGGGGATGCGCGACCTGCTCGACACGGTCGACGTCCCGGTCTACGTCGTGCCGGATGCCGTGGCGGAGGCGGTGACGGGCTTCGCCGTGCACCGCGGCGCACTCGCGTCGATGCACCGACCGTCGCTGCCCGCCGTCGACGACGTGCTCGCCGATGCCTCGCTCGTGCTGGTGCTGGAGGACATCGGCGATCACACCAACGTCGGCGCCGCATTCCGCGCGGCGGCCGGGCTGGGCGCCGACGCTGTGCTTGTCTCTCCGCGGTGCGCCGATCCGCTCTACCGCCGCAGCGTGCGGGTGAGCATGGGAACCGTCTTCCAGGTGCCGTGGACCCGCATGCCGGATTGGGCGTCGGCTGTGGCGGACCTGCACAGGGCGGGCTTCGACGTCGCCGCCCTCGCCTTGAGCGAAGATGCCGTGACGCTCGACGCCTACGTCGCTCGGCGCCCGGAGCGCGTCGCCCTGGTCCTGGGCTCGGAGGGGGACGGGCTCTCGCGGGCGGCGATCGAGAGCGCTGACACGGTGGTGACGATCCCGATGTCCGGGGGAGTGGACTCGCTCAACGTCGCCTCGGCTGCCGCCGTCGCGCTCTGGGCGTTGAAGAGCTGACCGTCAGTCGCGCTCGGGCAGGATGACGGGGGCCGGCTCGGGGCGCTTGGCCGCGATGTGGTCACCCGACGACTGGTGGCGCAGCCGGCGCAGCACCCAGGGGACCAGGTGCTCGCGCGCCCAGCCGAGATCCTCCGAGCGCGCCGCGCGCCAGGTGCGCAGCGGGAGGGGCTCGGGCTGCATCGCCTCCAGGTCGTTCGGGACGTTCAGCGCCCGCAGCACCATACGCGCCACCTCGTGATGGCCGAGCGCGTTGTAGTGCAGCCGGTCGTCGTCGAAGAAGCGCATGTCCTGCACGACCTTGAGCGCCCACTGGTCGGCGACGATGCAGTCGTGGCGCTCGGCGATCGCCCGCACGTTCTCGTTGTAGATCGCGACCTTGCCGCGGAACGGGCGGAACACGGGGGTGAAGCCGGTGTCGATCCCGGTGAACAGGAGCACCGCCGCCCCGGTCGACGACAGCCGGGCCACGGCGTCCTCGAGCTGGTTCGCGATCGCGTCGGGATCGGTGCCGGGGCGGATCACGTCGTTGCCGCCGGCGCAGATCGACACCAGATCGGGGTGCAGCGCGACGGCGGGCTCGACCTGGTCGGCGACGATCTGCGCGATCAGCTTGCCGCGTACCGCGAGGTTCGCATAGGCGAAGTCCTCCACCTGCGCCGCGAGCACCTCGGCGACACGATCCGCCCATCCTCGGTGACCACCGGGTGCCGCCGGGTCCGGGTCGCCGATGCCCTCGGTGAACGAATCGCCGATCGCCACGAACCGGCGCCACGGGTGCGCCGTCTCGTTGGGGACGTAGGGGGTCCGCGTCGAATCCTGATCGGTCATCCCGCTCTCCTTCACGAACGATCCGCGCTGCGGCGGCGACCGCAGCGCAGTGACCGAGCCTACCCGCCGCAACGTGGTGAGGGGAGGGCGCGCGCCGGACACGCGGCGTGCGACGCGGTGTCCCCGACAGCGTTTATCGTGGAGTCGATGCTCTCTCCGTCCTTTCCCCAGCGTGCTCCGTGGGGTACCGCAAGCAAGCTGCGCGCCTGGCAGCAGGAGGCGCTCGAACAGTACTTCCAGGCGGACCAGCGCGACTTCCTGGTCGCCGCGACGCCCGGCGCCGGCAAGACGACATTCGCGCTGACCCTCGCAGTGGAGCTCATGCGCATGGGCGAGGTCAACCGGATCATCGTGGTCGCGCCGACCGAGCACCTCAAGACGCAATGGGCCGACGCCGCCGCGCGCGTGCACATCCGCCTCGACCCGCGCTTCCGCAACAGCGACTGGGCGCCGGCCCGGCACTATCACGGCGCCGTGGTGACGTACGCGCAGGTCGCCGCCAAGTCCTCCGTGCACCGGCACCTCACCGAGGATGCGCAGACCCTCGTGATCCTCGACGAGGTGCACCACGGCGGAGACGCCCTCAGCTGGGGTGACGCCATCCGCGACGCCTACGGTCCCGCGAAACGGCGCCTCCTGCTGTCCGGAACCCCGTTCCGCAGCGATACGGCACCGATCCCTTTCGTCGAGTACCACCCCGACGAGTCCGGCGCACGGGTGTCGCGCACCGACTACAACTACGGCTACGGACGCGCCCTCGCCGACGGTGTCGTGCGCCCCGTGCTGTTCCACATGTACGCGGGCAGGATGCGCTGGCGCACGAGCACGGGCGACGAGCTCGAGACGCACCTCGGCCAGGACAACACGAAGGACGTCACCTCCCAGGCCTGGCGCACCGCGCTGGATCCGGAGGGCGAGTGGATGCCTGCCGTGTTGTCGGCAGCCGACCGGCGCCTCACCGAGATCCGCCACCACGTGCCCGACGCCGGTGGACTCGTGCTCGCGACCGATCAGACCGTCGCCAGGGCGTACGCGAAGATCCTGCACAGCATCACGGGACAGCAGCCCACGATCGTGCTCTCCGACGACGCGACGGCGTCGGAGCGCATCGAGAAGTTCAGCGCCAGCGACGCACGGTGGATGGTCGCGGTGCGGATGGTGTCCGAGGGTGTCGACGTCCCCCGGCTCGCGGTCGGCGTCTACGCGACGTCGTCGTCCACCCCGCTGTTCTTCGCCCAGGCGATCGGCCGCTTCGTGCGAGCCCGCCGACGCGGTGAGGCGGCGAGCGTGTTCCTGCCTCAGGTCCCGGTGCTCATGGGGCTCGCGAATGAGATGGACAAGCAGCGCGACCATGCGCTCGATCGCCAGTCCAAGGAGGACGACGGGCTGGACGACTCCCTGCTGGAGAGCGCGAACCGCGAGGAGGAGACCTCCGACGCGCTGACGCAGGAGTTCACCTACCAGGCGCTGTCGTCGGTCGCGCACTTCGACCGCGTGGTCTTCGAGGGGCAGGAGTTCGGTCAGCTCGCGGAGCCGGGCACGCCGGAGGAGGAGGAGTTCATCGGGTTCCCCGGCCTCCTCGAGCCGGAGCACGTCCACGAGCTGCTCATGCAGCGTCAATCGCGACAGTCCCGACTGCGCGAAGCACGGGAGGCGTCCGCCGGACCGACCGAGTCGACCACCCTCCCGCCGCCCCTCCATCGCACGCTGAAGGAGCAGCGCCAACTGCTCAACAGCCTGGTCGGGCTGTATGCCCGCCAGAGGGGCGAACCGCACGGCGCCGTGCATGCCGAGCTGCGCCGCATCTGCGGCGGTCCTGCGGTGGCGCAGGCGACCGTGACCCAGCTGCAGGCGCGCATCGAAGTGCTGCGCAAACGCGTCCGCTCCTGACCGTCCCTGCACGTCGAGGCGACGACGCGCGGCGCCGGTGTTCGGATGCCCGAAATGCTGTCAATCCGCGTCCTGACGCGGCTCCCCAGCGCCTCCGCGGCTAGCGTGGAACGGTTGCCCGCGGACCGGGCTCCGTGACATCTGGAGGAAGAATGACAGCGCCTGGCGCCCCCGAACCGACTGCTGCCGATCGCCGGCGGTGGGCTCGATACCTCGTCGAGGAGCGCGCGGAGGGCGCAGTCTATCAGCGGCTCGCCGCGCGTCGGGAGGGCGAGGAGCGCGAGATCCTCCTCAGCCTGGCGGAGGCGGAGCGTCGTCACGAGCAGCACTGGCTCGATCTGCTCGGCGGCGCGCCCGCCCGTCTGCCCCGCGCCGGGATCCGCTCGCGGCTTCTGGGATGGATGGCCGGCCGATTCGGTTCGATCTTCGTCCTGGCGCTCGCGCAGAGCGAGGAGGCGCGGTCGCCGTACGACGCGGAGCAGTACGCCACGCCGGCGATGCGCGCGGACGAGAAGGTCCACTATGAGGTCGTGCGCGGACTCGCCGCCCGCGGCCGTCGCCGTCTGTCCGGGTCGTTCCGCGCCGCGGTGTTCGGGGCGAACGACGGCCTGGTCAGCAACCTCGCGCTGGTCCTCGGCATCGGCGCCACGGGTGTCAGCTCGGGGTTCGTGCTCTTCAGCGGCATCGCGGGACTGCTCGCCGGTGCGCTCTCGATGGGCGCGGGGGAGTTCGTGTCGGTGCGATCGCAGCGGGAGCTCCTGGCCGCCACCGAGGCGAACGAGGACGCGGCGGCCTCGGCCGGTGACCTCGACATCGACGAGAACGAGCTCGCCCTGGTCTACCGGGCGCGGGGCATGGATCCAGCCGAGTCGCTCGACCGAGCCCGCCGGATCGTGACCGCAGCCCAGGCCGGCGTGCGGCACGCGGCGACAGGCCCGGTGCGCGTCGCGGGCGGAGACGACCATGAGATCGTCGGCAGCGACTGGATGGCGGCGATCTCGAGCTTCCTGCTGTTCGCCTCCGGGGCCATCATCCCGGTCCTGCCCTGGATCTTCGGCCTGCAGGGGACGGTCGCGATCGTGCTGGCGCTGGTGCTGGTCGGGATCGCGCTGCTGAGCACCGGCGCGATGGTGGGCGTCCTCTCCGGAGGCCCGCCCTTGCGTCGCGCACTGCGTCAGCTCGCGATCGGCTTCGGCGCGGCCGCGATCACCTACGCCCTCGGCCTGCTGTTCGGGGTGGGGGCGGTCTGAGGAGATGCCCCGCCGACCACGGCGGGGCTTCTCCACGGCGAAGAGGGAACGAAGAAGGCCCCGGATCCTGGGATCCGGGGCCTTCTTGTTCCTGTGCGCGGAGGGGGACTTGAACCCCCACGCCCTTACGGGCACTACGACCTCAACGTAGCGCGTCTACCATTCCGCCACCCGCGCAGGTGTTGGATGATCGTTGCCGACCGAAGAATGACATTACCACGTCCTCCACGGCCTCTCGAACCGAGGCCTCCGCCCGGGCGTGGCGTGCGGTTTCGATAGCCTGGAGCACATGACCGATCCCTCCCTCCCGGAGGTCGCCCGCATCGCGAGCGACCTCATCCGCTTCGACACCTCGAACTTCGGCGGGGGCAACGCGAAGGGCGAGCGAGAGGCCGCCGAGTACGTCGGCGCCTATCTCCAGGGTCTCGGCCTCGAGGTCGAGTACTACGAGCCGATCCCGCGCCGCACGAACGTGATGGCACGGGTCCCGGGCAGGGACCGGAGCAAGCCGGCCCTCGTGGTGCACGGCCACCTCGACGTCGTGCCGGCGATGGCCGAGGACTGGAGCGTCGACCCGTTCGCCGGGATCGTGAAGGACGGCATGCTCTGGGGGCGCGGCGCCGTCGACATGAAGAACATGAACGCCATGATCCTCACGTCGGTCGCGGACATCCTCTGCGCGGGAGAGCAGCCGGAGCGCGACCTCGTGCTGGCCTTCTTCGCCGACGAGGAGAACGGCGGGGTCGAGGGCTCGGCGCTCGTCGTGCAGAATCGCCCCGAGTGGTTCGAGGGCGCCACGGCCGCGATCAGCGAGGTCGGCGGGTACTCGATCACTGTCGACGACCGCCGGGCGTATCTGCTGCAGGTGGGGGAGAAGGCGTTGATCTGGATCCGCCTCGTCGCGAAGGGGCGTGCCGGTCATGGCAGCCGCCTGCACGAGGACAACGCGGTGACGAAGCTGGCGGAGGCCGTCGCCGCGATCGGAAGGACGCGCTGGCCGCTCCGGCTGACCCCCACGACGGAGGCGCTCCTCGAGGGGCTCAGCGCCCTCAGCGGACGCAGCACGGACGACCCCGATGCCCTCGCGGCGGCCGCCGGTCCCGCCGAGGCTTTCCTGCGCTCCACCTTCCGCACCACGACCAACCCCACCGCGCTCACGGCCGGCTACAAGCACAACGTGATCCCGGAGCGGGCCGAGGCGCTGATCGACGTCCGAGTGATCCCCGGCACCGAGGACGACGTGCTCGCCGAGCTGCAGCAGATCGTCGGCGACGACATCGTCATCGAGACGGTCGTGCGCGATATCGGCATGGAGACGCCGTTCGAGGGGGAGCTCGTCGAGGCGATGGTGGCGAGCATCGGCCGACACGACCCCGGCGTGCCGGTGATCCCGTACCTGCTCGGCGCGGGGACGGACAACAAGGCGCTGGCCTTCCTCGGCATCACCGGATACGGATTCGCCCCGCTGCGGCTGCCGGCCGACCTCGACTTCACGGGCATGTTCCACGGAGTCGACGAGCGCGTTCCCGTAGAATCGCTTGTCTTCGGCCAGCGGGTGCTGACCGATCTGCTGCGCACGTACTGAGCGCCGCCCGCTCCGTGCCACCCTGACCTGAAGGCCCTCCATGCATCTGCTCGAAGCACTGATCCTCGGCATCGTCCAAGGGCTCACCGAGTTCCTCCCGATCTCGTCCAGCGCGCACCTGCGCATCCTCGGCACGTTCCTGCCGTCGGGGGAGGACCCAGGCGCGGCGTTCACCGCGATCACCCAGATCGGCACCGAGGCGGCCGTGGTGGTCTTCTTCTGGCGCGACATCGTGCGCATCGTCACGCAGTGGTTCCGCTCGCTGGTCGGCAAGGCGCCCCGGAACGACCCGGACGCCAGGATGGGCTGGCTGATCATCATCGGCAGCATCCCGATCGTCCTGCTCGGCCTGCTGTTCCAGGATCAGATCGAGACGGTGCTGCGGTCGATGTGGATCGTCGCGATCATGCTGATCGTGTTCGGCATCCTCCTGGGAGTAGCCGACTACGTCGGCGCGAAGCGCCGCAAGCTCGACGACCTCACGTACCCGCACGGCATCGCCTTCGGCTTCGCCCAGGCGCTCGCGCTCATCCCCGGCGTCTCCCGCTCGGGCGGCACCATCACGATGGGGCTCTTCCTCGGCTACGAGCGTGCCGCCGCCGCGCGCTACGCCTTCCTGCTCGCGATCCCCGCGGTGTTCGGCAGCGGCTTCTACCAGGTGTTCAAGAGCTGGGACGAGCCGTCGTTCTTCTCGTTCGGCGACACGCTCGCCGCGACCGGCATCGCGTTCGTGGTGGCGCTCGGCGTGATCGCCTTCTTCATGAACTGGATCTCGAAGCGCAGCTTCCTGCCGTTCGTGATCTACCGGATCCTGCTCGGCACCGTGCTGCTGGTTCTCCTCGGCACCGGCGTGATCGCGGCCTGACCCGCGTCAGCGCTTACGGTCTCCGGAGCCGTCGTCGCGGCGCCGGAGGTACCGTTCGAACGCCTGCGCGATCGCATCTCCCGAGGCGTCGGGCGAGTCCCACGTGTCGCGCGTGCGCTCGAGCTGGCGGATGTACTCCGCCATGTCCTCGTCCTCGGAGGCGGCCGCATCGATCGAGGCCTCCCATGCTGCGGCCTCCGTGCGCAGACGCTGACGATCGACGTCGACCCCGGTCAGCTCCTCCAGCCGGTCCAGCAGGGCGAGGGTTACCTTGGGCGAGGGCGCCGCAGACGCCACGTAGTGGGGGACGCTGGCCCAGAGACTCGCGGTGGGGATGCCCGCGTTCTCGGCGAAGTGCTCGAACACCGAGAGGATGCCGACCGGTCCTTCGTACATCGACCGCTCGAGGCCGTGCGCCTCGCGCACCTGCTCGTTCTGGCTCGAGGCGAAGATCGAGATGGGGCGCGTGTGCGGGACGTCGGAAAGCATCGCGCCCAACGTCACGAATCCGGTGATGTCGTCACGGAGCGCCACGTCGATGAACTCCGCGGCGAACGACTGCCAGGTGCGCGCAGGCTCCGCGCCGGTCAGGAGCCAGAACTCCGGACCCGGACCAGGGTCGCGCGGGCGCCAGAGCCCCGCCTCCGGCCAGCTGAGCTGGCGCCGCCCCTCGGCGTCCATGCGGGTGGACGGGCGCGTGTACTGATAGTCGAAATACAGCTCGGGGTCGACCGAGTGCACGAGGTCGTATTCGCGTGACGAGCGCAGCGCCTCGACCGCGCCGCTCGCCGCCTCGCCTGCATCGTTCCAGCCGTCGAAGGCGGCGATGATGATGCGCGGACCGAGAACATCCATCGATGGCTCCCTTCGACGTCGCGGATGTGATCCCTCCAGGCTAGCCCGCGACGACGGGATGTGGGCGGCCCCGGCTAGCATGGGTTCAGTGAGCAGAAAACCCAGCGCGGTCCTTTGGGACATGGATGGAACACTCGTCGACACCGAGCCCTACTGGATGGCGGCGGAGACGGCGCTGGTGGAGTCGTTCGGCGGATCGTGGAGCCACGCCGATGCCCTGCAGCTGGTCGGAAGCGGGCTGCTCGACAGCGCAGTGATCCTGCAGAACGCGGGCGTGGCGATGGAGGCGGAGGCCATCGTCTCGCACCTGACCGACGTCGTTCAGAACTCGCTGCGCACCCAGGGAGTGCCGTTCCGGCCGGGAGCGCAGGAGCTTCTGCGCGATCTGCGGGACGCCGGAGTGCCGACGGGGCTGGTGACGATGTCCCTGCGGCGGATGGCGCTGAGCGTCGTCGACCTGATCGACTTCGAGCCCTTCGACATCGTCGTCGCCGGCGATGACGTCGACAACCCGAAGCCGCACCCCGAGCCGTACCTCCAGGCGGCCGCGCTCCTGGATATCGACATCGCCGAGGCGATCGTGATCGAGGACTCGCCCACGGGCGTCCGCGCCGGTCTCGCCTCCGGCGCACTGACCCTCGCCGTGCCGCACATCGTCTCGCTCGACGGTCTCGGAGCGCATGAGCTGTGGCCGACGCTCGACGGGCGCGGCAGCGTCGACCTCGTCGATCTGCACCAGCGTCGGAGCGCCGTGATGGGAGCGACGCGATGACCGAGACGCGCGCTCCGCGGCCCAGCGGTCCGTTCCGGGTGGGCGACCGCGTACAGCTCACCGGGCCCAAGGGGCGGCTGCACACCGTGACGCTGCGCGAGGACGGCGAGCTGCACACCCACCAGGGCGTGCTCCGTCACCGCGATCTCATCGGCCTTCCGGACGGCTCCGTCGTGGCGAACAGCTCCGGACATGACTATCTCGCCCTGCGTCCGCTGCTGCGGGACTTCGCGATGTCGATGCCGCGAGGAGCGGCGATCGTGTACCCGAAGGACGCCGCGCAGATCGTCATGCAGGCCGACATCTTCCCCGGCGCCGTCGTCGTCGAGGCCGGCGTGGGCTCGGGGGCGCTGTCCCTCTCCCTCCTGCGCGCGGTCGGTCCCGCGGGTTCTCTGATCTCGTTCGAGCGCCGCGAGGACTTCGCCGATGTGGCGAAGGGCAACGTGGAGACCTTCTTCGGCGAGCGACCGGACACCTGGCGCGTCGTCGTGGGCGACCTGGTCCAGGCACTGCCGGCCGAGGTGTCGCCGGGGAGTGTCGATCGCGTCGTCCTCGACATGCTCGCGCCCTGGGAGTGCATGGACGTGGTCGCCGACGCACTGACGCCGGGCGGGGTCGTGCTCTGCTACGTGGCGACCGCGACCCAGCTGTCGCGCGTGGCCGAGTACATCCGCGCCACGGGGCTCTTCACGGATCCGGACGCGTCCGAGACGATGGTCCGCGGCTGGCACGTGGAGGGGCTCGCCGTGCGCCCTGACCACCGCATGGTCGCCCACACCGGGTTCCTGCTGACGGCCCGTCGGCTGGCCCCCGGGGCGGTCGCTCCATCGGTCAAGCGTCGCGCCTCGAAGAGCAGCTATGGCGACGCGGACGTGGAGGCGTGGACGCCCGGCGCTCTCGGGGACAGGGAGATCAGCGACAAGAATCTCCGCAAGCGCGCCCGAGAGGCCGAGAAGGCAGCAGAAGGGGCGCGTCAGGCCGCGGCGACGCGCGAATCGGGGCACGTGACGGAATAGACTGGAGCGCGTGCGTAAAACGTCCGCCGTTCTGGCATCCCTCAGCCTCGCCGTCCTCGCCCTGACGGGCTGCACCGCCGTCTCCTCCGAGGCGTCGCCCGCATGCGATCGCAGCGCCGACGACGCGGGGATCCGGGATGCAGTGACCGTGGAGGGTCCCATCGGCCAGACGCCGGATGTGTCGGTGTTCGCGCCGCTGCAGCTCACGAAGTCCGCCGTCGCCGACGCGACGGTGGGTGACGGACGCCAGATCGTCGACGACACCCAGGGGCTCGTCGCCGAGATCTCGATCTTCCGCGGTGACACGGGGGAGCAGATCTTCGCGACCTCCTACGACGAGAACCGCGGCCAGATCTCCACGGCCGCGCACTGGGCACAGCAGTCGCCGGGCCTTGCGACCGTCTTCGACTGCGCCACCGCCGGCACCCGGATCGTCGCCGGCCTCACGCCCGAGGACTTCGGAGAGAACAACGTCCAGGGCTTCGGCCTCGACCCCGACACGAACGTGGTGTTCGTGATCGACGTCGTCGACGTGTTCCTGGACCGCGCGGAGGGCACCCTCCAGTTCAACGATGCCAAGGGCATGCCCACCGTCGTGCGCGCCTCGGACGGCACGCCGGGCATCATCATCCCGGATGCCGCAGCGCCGACGAAGCAGCAGGTGCAGACGCTCATCAAGGGCGACGGCGACCCCGTGACCGCCGACCAGCTGCCGCTCGTCAACGTGATGGCCGTCGGCTGGGACGACAAGCAGGTCATCTCCAACACGTGGGAGCAGACCTTCAGTGTCGATCTCGCCTCGAGCGCCCCCACGGTCGCCGAGGCGCTGGTGGGACAGCCCGTCGGCTCCCAGGTCCTCGTGGTCACCCCTGCCGCTGACGGGGCGCCCGCCGTCGCCTACGTCGTCGACATCCTGGGCGCAGTGACGGCGCCCACGCAATGATGGCCGCCCGGATCCCCGCGGAGGAGCGCCTGACGAACCTCGTCGTGGCGCTCATGTCCACGGAGATCGGGCTGACGAAGCAGCAGATCCTCGACAACGTGTCCGGGTACCGCCAGCGCGCGGACGCCGGGACGCGGTCCGACGCCCTCGAGAAGATGTTCGAGCGCGACAAGGAGGAGCTGCGCGCACTCGGAGTGCCGATCGAGACACTGGGGGACGCCGCAGATCCCAACGATCTCCGCGAGGCCCGTTATCGCATTCCTCAGGCGGAATACGATCTGCCAGGAGACATCGAGTTCTCGCCGGCGGAGCTCGCCGTGCTTCGTCTCGCCGGGAGCGTCTGGAGCGCGGAATCCGTCTCCGGCGACGCGCAGTCCGGCGTCCGGAAGATCCGAGCGCTGGGCATCGACGGCGACGAGCCGATCATCGGATTCGCGCCGCGCATCACGGCACGGGACGCGGCCTTCGCGCCGCTGCAGGACGCGATCGAGCGGTGCCGAGTGGTCACCTTCGACTATCTCAAGCCCGGCGAGGATGCGCCGCGCCGTCGAACCGTCCGGCCGCTCGCGCTGGTCGACTACGAAGCGCGCTGGCACGTGTTCGGCGTGGACGTCGACGCCGACGGGGACCGGACGTTCCTGCTCAGCCGTATCGTGGGGGATGTCCGCGTCACGGCCAAGAGCTTCGACGCGACGCTGCGCGACGGAGCGGGGGAGAGGGCGCTGGCCGGGCTCGAGCGCGTCGCCTCGGCGAACTCCGCACTGCTGGAGGTCACGCCCGGAACCGAGGCAGCGCTCCGGCTGGGTCGTCGGGCGACCGCCGCCGCGCAGGGGATCACCGTGCCCTTCGTCGACCTGCACATCCTCGCCGACGAGCTCGCGTCATACGGCCCCGAGGTGCGGGTGGTCGAGCCGGCGCCGCTGCGCGAGGCCGTCATCGCCCGTCTCGAGGCCGTGGTCAGGGCGCACACCGATGAGGGGGAGACGCGATGAGCGAGAAGTCGAAGCCCCTGCTGGCCGCCGACCGCGTGCGGCTCTACCTCACCCTCGTGCCCTATCTCCTCGAGCACGGGCAGGTGTCACTCGCCGAGGCGGCGGCGGAGTTCGGCGTCACCCCGCAGGAGATGCGCGGGATGGTCGAGAAGCTCACCGTGATCGGGCTGCCGGGAGAGTCGGGCTATTGGCAGCAGCCCCAGGAGATGTTCGACATCAACTGGGATCTGCTGGACCTCGAGGACGTCATCGAGATCACGAACGACGTCGCGCTCCGTCGCGTTCCCCGGTTCACCGCGCGCGAGGCCGCCGCGCTCCTCGCCGGGCTGCAGATAGTGGCGGCCGTCCCGGCGGTCTCCGACTCCGGCCTCGTCGCCGGCCTGATCTCGAAGCTGTCGCGGGGCGCGGCGGATGCACCGGCGGATGTGGTCGTGGCGCCCAGCGCCGTGGACGAGGTGCGAGAGGCGGTCGCGCGCGGTCTCCAGCACGGCGTGGCGCTCTCCTTCACGTACCAGGCTCCGGATGCCGCACCGACGACGAGGACCGTCGATCCCGTGCAGATCCTGATCACCAACGGGCAGTGGTACCTCCAGGGCTGGTGTCACCTGCGCCAGGCCATGCGCACCTTCCATCTGGATCGGGTCAGTGCGCCCGTCCTCACCGACATCCCCATCACCCATGGCGGCGATCTCGTGCCGGAGGCGTTCGTCGGTCTCGACGCCGAGCGCGAAGTCACCGTGCGCGTGCCGGAGAGACTGGCGCCGCTGCTGACCGGGTTCCTGCCGCGCGGCACGGAGCACACCGTGGTGAACGGCACCGTGACGATGAAGCTGCACCTCGCGGATCCGCGCGGCATCAAGCGGCTCGCGGCTCGATTCGGGGGCTCGATGGTGGTGCTCGATCCGGGCATCGCGCGTTCGGCGGCGAGGGACTGGGCGGCGTCAGGACTCGCGCTCTACCGTCGCCCCGATCCCGAGGTTTGATCTGTAGACTGGACCGAACGATCACGACGACGGGAAACCCTGACATGTTCGCTGGAATGCAAGGTTGGCACCTGCTCATCGTGCTGGCCGTTATCCTCCTTCTGTTCGGCGCGGCCAAGCTGCCGGCCCTCGCGAAGAGCATGGGCCAGTCGGCCCGCGTGTTCAAGGGCGAGATGAAGGCGATGAAGGAGGAGGACGCCGCTCGGACGGACTCCACGGTCGCCGAGCCCTCGTCGGCGAAGGACTCGGGCATCGACCCTGAGACTCCGCCCCGCGCCTGACCGGCCGTGGCAGCCCTCGAACCGACGGTGATGCCCAAGGCGGATCGGGAACGGCGGATGTCGCTCGGTGCGCATCTCGTCGAACTCCGCAAGCGCCTGATGATCGCGGCGCTCGCTCTCGTGCTGGGCATGGTGGTGGCGTTCCTGGTCACCGACCCCGTCATCAGTTTCATCACCAAGCCGATCAATGACATCGCCGAGCAGCGTGGCGAGGATGTCGCGGCACTCGTGTACTCGACGATCACCGGTCCGTTCGACATGCGCATGCGGATCGCCTTCTCGCTCGGACTGTTCATCTCCGCGCCGGTCTGGTTGTGGCAGATCTGGGCGTTCATCATGCCGGGGCTCACGCGCAAGGAGATCCGGTACACCGTGGCCTTCGTCGCCGCCGCGGTGCCGCTGTTCTTCGCCGGCTGCTATGTCGGGGTGATGATCCAGCCGCACATCATCGAGCTGATGGCCAGCTTCACGCCGGAGGGGGCGAAGAACCTCTTCCAAGCGCAGGAGTACTACGACTTCATCTTCAAGCTGATGATCGTGATCGGCATCTCGTTCGTCCTCCCTGTCTTCCTGGTGGCGCTGAACGTCGCCGGCGTCATGTCGGGTCGCGCGATCCTCAAGGGGTGGCGCGTGGCGATCATCATCGCCACGGTCTTCGCCGCCCTCGCCACGCCCGCCGCCGACGTGATCAGCATGCTGATGCTCGCCGGAATCCTGATCGTCCTGTTCTTCGCTGCGGCCGGACTCTCCCTGCTCTTCGATCGCCGCAAGCGCAAACGCGATGCGGCCGCGGGGCTCCTGCCGGACGCGGCATGAGCACGCCCTCCGAGAAGTACGCGCAGGCTCGCGCGGCCGCGGAGCACCCGGAGTCGACGGCGTTCGCCGCGCTGCAGAAGTTCCAGCTGGATCCCTTCCAGGTGGCCGGATGCCACGCCCTCGAGAACGGCCGGAGCGTGCTCGTGGCAGCGCCGACCGGCGCGGGCAAGACCGTCGTGGGGGAGTTCGCGATCCACCTCGCGATGCAGAGCTCCAGCGACAAGGCGTTCTACACGACGCCGATGAAAGCCCTCTCCAACCAGAAGTTCCGCGAACTGGTCGAGGTCTACGGTGCCGACCAGGTCGGTCTGCTCACCGGTGACACGAACATCAACGGAAACGCACGCATCGTGGTGATGACCACCGAGGTGCTCCGGAACATGATCTATGCCGACTCCGCGGCGCTGCGCGATCTGCGGTACGTGGTCATGGACGAGGTCCACTATCTGGCCGACCGCTTCCGCGGCGCGGTGTGGGAAGAGGTCATCATCCATCTCCCTGCGCGGGTGCGCCTGGTGTCGCTGAGCGCGACGGTGTCGAACGCCGAGGAGTTCGGCGACTGGCTCGACACGGTCCGCGGCGACACCGAGGTCATCGTCTCGGAGATCCGGCCGGTACCGCTGGAGCAGCATGTTCTCGTCCGCGACGACCTGCTCCCGCTGTTCGACGATCGCGCAGGGCTCGCGACAGCTCAGGTGAACCAGGAGCTCATGCGCATCCGCTCCTCGACGGGGTCGAACTACGACAACAACCGCCAGGCGCAGTCCTACCGCAGCAACAGGCACGCAGGTCGGCAGGCGCAGCGGCCTCCGCGCGGTGGGCGGCGTCCGGTGCGCGCAGCGAATGCCCGGCGGATCGAGCGCATGGATCGCCCGGACGTCGTGCGGCTGCTGGAACGCGCGAACCTGCTTCCCGCGATCTTCTTCATCTTCAGTCGTGTCGGCTGCGACGCGGCCGTGCAGCAGGTGCGGCGCTCCGGCATCCGACTGACCACGAACGAGGAGCGCGCGGAGATCCGCGCGATGGTCGAGGACCGCACCCGGTCGCTCCAGGACGAGGACCTCGACGTCCTCGGGTACTGGGAATGGCTGGACAACCTCGAGCGCGGTGTCGCCTCGCATCATGCGGGACTGCTCCCGGCGTTCAAGGAGGTCGTGGAGGAGCTCTTCCGGCGCAAGCTCGTCAAGGTGGTCTTCGCGACGGAGACGCTCGCGCTGGGCATCAACATGCCCGCGCGCACCGTGGTGCTGGAGAAGATGGAGAAGTTCAACGGCGAGGCTCGTGTCGCCATCACCTCGGGCGAGTACACGCAGCTGACCGGCCGCGCCGGCCGGCGGGGGATCGACGTCGAGGGCCATGCCGTCGTGCAGTGGACCGAGGGCATGGATCCGCAGGCGGTCGCGGCGCTCGCTTCCCGACGGACGTATCCGCTCAACTCGAGCTTCCGGCCGACCTACAACATGGCCGTCAACCTGATCGACATGTTCGGCAAGGTCAGGGCTCGCCAGATCCTCGAATCGTCCTTCGCACAGTTCCAGGCCGATCGTGCGGTCGTCGGGCTGGCTCGACAGGTCAGGGAGGCCGAGGAGTCGTTGGCGGGCTATCAGTCCGCCATGGCCTGCGAACACGGTGACTTCTCGGAGTATTCGGCGATCCGGCGCGAGCTGAGCGACCTGGAGAAGAAGAACCGTCAGGACTCGAACGCGCCGCGCGCGGCGCGGGACAAGCGGATGAAGCGGATCCAGACGCTGCGGACGCAGATGCAGCGTCACCCCTGTCACCGCTGCCCGGACCGTGAGGCGCATGCTCGCTGGGCCGAGCGGTACTGGAAGCTGAAGCGTCAGACGGACAGGACGCGGCGGCAGATCGAGACGCGCACGGGAACCGTTGCACGCGTGTTCGACCGGGTGGTGGAGGTGCTCGAGACCCTGGACTACCTGACCGGCGAGGGCCCCGAGACCGCGCTGACGGAAGCGGGGAGGACGATGCGACGCATCTACGGTGAACGCGACCTCCTCGTCGCGGAGTCGCTGCGGCAGGGGCTGTGGAACGGCCTCGATGCTCCCTCTCTCGCGGCCATGGCCTGCTGCCTCGTGTACGAGCCCCGCCGCGATGAGGCGAACTCGGGGGAGAGGGGTCTTCCGCGCGGTGCGTTCCGTGCCGCGTACGAGAAGACCACGACCCTGTGGGCCGAGCTCGATGATCTGGAGCAGGACCATCACCTTCCCGGGAGCGAGCCGCTGGCCGCGGGCCTGGCCGGCGCCATGCATTCCTGGGCGCGCGGCGGTCTGCTCGACCGCGTGCTGATCGACGCGGACATGGCGGCGGGAGATTTCGTGCGCTGGGCGAAGCAGACGATCGATCTGCTCGATCAGCTGTCGATCGTCGCAGAGGACGCCGCGCTCGCGCGGACGGCTCGAGCCGCGCTGGACGGCGTGCGCCGCGGAATCGTCGCCTACTCGTCGATGTGAGGATGGACGGGATGACCGACTCCCGCGCGCGCGAGCGCGCCCTGCTCCCGCTCTGGGCGGCCGTTCCGGCAGCCGCCCTCGCCGCCCTGCTGATGGATCTCGCGTACCCGGAGGCCGGGATCTGGATCCTCGCCTTCCCGTCTGCCGCCCTGCTGCTGCTGTCGTTGATCGGGCGGCGCTTCGGCGGTGCACTGTTGGTCGGCCTGGTCTACGGGGTGCTGTTCTTCGGCATGCTCGTGTCGTGGACCTCGCGCTATCTCGGTCCGATCCCGTGGGCGGCGCTCAGCGTCGTCGAAGGAGGGCTGACGGCCCTGGCCCTGGTGCCGACGGCCATGGCATACCGCTGGCTCCCTCGGGCCTTCCCCGGCACAGCAGGCCGGCTGTTCGTCCTCCCCGTGGTCGTCGCCGCGCTGTGGGTCGGGCGCGAGGTCTTCCTCGGCTCCTGGCCGTACGGAGGGTTCCCCTGGGCGCGTATCGGCATGAGCCAGGCGGAGAGCCCTCTGGCACCGCTGTCGTCGTGGGTGGGGGGGAGCGGGCTCGGTTTCCTCATGGTCCTCCTGGTCGCGATGCTCATCGAGGTCGTCCGGCTGCGGGCGTGGCGTCGACCGCTCCGTCTGGTGGCACCCGCCGTACTGGCCGTGGTCCTGCTGTTCACCCCGCTCTTCCCGACCTCGGTCTCGGGGTCGATGCGCATCGCCGCCGTTCAGGGCAACGGCCCCACCGGTTACTTCGACGAGCGCGAGCCGTTCTCGGTCATCCAGGCGCAGACCGACGCGACGGCACCGCTGTACGGCGAGGACGTGGACCTGCTGGTGTGGCCGGAGGGATCGCTCGACGCCGATCCGTTCCAGAACGAGGCGATCGCCCGGCGGATGACCCTCGTGTCGACGCGGGTCGGCGCGCCGCTGCTGGCCAACGCGGCGACGGGCCGGGACGACCGCTATTACAACACCTCGATGCTGTGGAACAGCGACGGCACCGCGGACCAGACGCACGACAAACGGCACCCCGTGCCCTTCGGCGAGTACGTGCCGGATCGCGCGTTCTACAACGCGCTGGTCCCCGATCTGATCGGCCTGATCCAGCGCGAGTACACCCCGGGGACGAACCCCCCGATCGTGGAGGTCGGCGGAGTGCCGGTGGGTCTGGCGATCTGCTTCGACGTCATCTACGACGACGTGATCACGGAAGGCTTGAACAACGGCGCGCAGGTGCTCGTCTTCCAGACGAACAACGCGGACTTCCGCGGCACAGACGAGAACCTGCAGCAGCTGTCCTTCGCGCGCATGCGGGCGATCGAGACGGGACGCAGCGTCGTGAACATCTCCACCGTCGGCACCAGCCAGGTCATCCGCAGCGACGGCTCGACCGTCACCCGGCTGGACGCGGATGAGGCCGGAGCGATGCTCGAGGATGTCGAGCTTCGGTCCGGCCTCACAGCGGGGGTTGTTCTGGGGCCCTGGCTCCAGCTGCTGCTGGTCTGGGGCGGTCTGGGCGCGCTCGTTGTCGGGTGGTGGCGCGCCCGGAGGCGCTAAGCGCCGATCTTCTCCCTCGTCGGGTCTTCGCCGGCACCCCGGCGGGCCCGGATGAAGGCGAGCCGCTCCTCGAGCAGCTCCTCGAGCTCCGCACGGGTGCGGCGCTCCATCAGCATGTCCCAGTGGGTGCGAGCGGCCTTCTCGTCGGTCGCTTCGAGCGTCACGGCCTGGCCGTCGACGTTCAAGCGGGCCTCAGCACCGCAGGAGCGGCACTCCCAGGTCTGGGGCGGCTCGGCGTCCGCCGCGAACATCAGGTTCGTGACGTGGCCGCATGTGTCACAGGTGTAGGTGGTCTCACGGCGCTCCATGAAAACGACGCCCTCTTCGCTCTGTAGGCTCTGGGCGCCGAGTCGGATGCCGCGCAGGCTGCGATCTGCCATTTTGTGGTCCTCTCGTCGCTGTCAGGTATAACGCTCCAGCCTGTGCGCTTCATCCACGCGGGCGGCTTCCCGGCGGAACTCACAGGTTAATCTCAGCGCCGGAGGTTATGGGGCGCGGCGGATCACCGAGGGGAGAGGGTCCGAAGCGCGAGGTCCGCGCGGTCGGAGACGATGCCATCGGCGCCCAGCGCGATCAGGCGTCGCATGTCCTCGGGGTCGTTCACGGTCCACACATGGACTTCGACTCCGTGCCGATGCGCCGCACGCAGCAGCGCCGGGGTGAGCACCTGGAGAGCACGGTGCCTCTCAGGGATCTGCAGCGCGTCGATGTCGCGGAGGATGCGAGCGGGGGAGAGGTGCAGAGCGGACAGCGCGCGGAGGGAGGCGATCGTGGCGCTCCCGCCGGAGGTCGCGGGGCGCAGGGCCGCGCCGGCCCGCAGCACGGATGCGAGCGCTGCGCTACGGTTGCGGTCCGAGAAGCTCGTCAGGAGGACGCGGTGGCTGTCCTCGACGAGGATCGGTCCGATCGGATCGACGGCCGCCGCGGTCTTGACGTCGATGTTGAAGCGCACCTCCGGGAAGGAGGACAGGGCCTCCGCCACGGTCAGGAGTCCGCCGTGGTCCGCGAACAGAGCTCGGAGCTCCCTCGTCCGGACCTCATGGACGCCGCGTCGGTCGTCCGCGAGACGGACGAGGTTCGCGTCGTGGAACAGCACCACGTCGCCGTCCGCGGTGACCTGGCAGTCCGTCTCGATGTACTCCGCACCGGCGGCATGAGCGGCCGCGAAGGCCGCGGCCGTGTTCTCCCAGATGCCGGAGTCCTCGCCCTCCGCGGTGACGAGACCGCGATGGGCGAGGACTCGGGGGTGCCGCGTCTTCGTGAAGTACGGGTGCGTCACGCGCCGGGGAGCGTGTTGGTCGGGCCCTGTCCGGGCTTCGGCGTGAACGCGCTGCCGATTCCCTTCAGTGCCTCGGTGAGCTCGCTCGGGATGATCCAGAGCTTGTTGGAATGGCCCTCGCTGATCTTCGGCAGCATCTGCAGGTACTGATAGGCGAGCAGCTTGTCGTCCGGTTCGCCCTGGTGGATAGCACTGAAGACGTTCTGGATGGCCTCGGCCTCACCCTGCGCGCGAAGGACCGCGGCCTGCTTGTCGCCCTCGGCTCGGAGGATCTCCGCCTGTCGCGCACCCTCGGCTTCGAGGATCGCTGACTGCTTCGTGCCCTCCGCGGTCAGGATCGCGGCGCGACGGTCACGCTCGGCGCGCATCTGCTTCTCCATCGAGTCCTGGATCGAGATGGGCGGGTCGATGGCCTTGAGCTCGACGCGACCGACGCGGATGCCCCACTTGCCGGTGGCCTCGTCCAGCACCACGCGGAGCTGGCCGTTGATGTTGTCGCGGCTGGTGAGCGCTTCCTCGAGGTTGAGCCCGCCGACGACGTTTCGGAGTGTGGTCGTCGTCAGCTGCTCGACCGCGCCGAGGTAGTTGGCGATCTCGTACGTAGCCGCGCGTGCGTCGGTGACCTGGAAGTAGACGACGGTGTCGATCGAGACGACGAGGTTGTCCTCGGTGATCACCGGCTGCGGCGGGAACGACACGACCTGCTCTCGCATGTCGATGAGGGGGCGCAGCCGGTCGATGAACGGCACCAGCAGGTTCAAGCCGGGTGTGAGGGTCTTGTGGTAACGCCCCAGGCGCTCCACCACGCCGGCGGTGGCCTGCGGGATGATGCGGATGGCACGCGCCACCGTGACCACCACGAAGATGAGCACTGCGATCGCGAGTATCCACCCGATCGCGGTGGGGATGAACGAGGCGTCGTTCACGAGGTTCTCCTAGTCGTTGACGGGACGGACGATGACGGTGGCGCCGTGGACCGAGGTCACGGCGACCGGCGCACCCTGCGGGATCGCGACGGGTGTGGCGGCGCGCGCAGTCCAGGTGTCGCCGTTGGCGAGCTTGGCCTGCCCGGAGATCTGGGTGACCTCGCTGAGGGCGATGCCGCGGAGGTCGATGAGGGCATCGACGTTCGACTTCGTCGGATCCTCGCCGCGATGCAGCCGCCGCAGCAGCGGAGGGCGGAGGAACAGGATGAAGAGCGCGGCGGCGAGGGCCGCGATGATGACCTGCGCCCAGACCGGCACGCCGACCAGGTCGCTGAGGAGCCCGATCACGCCGCCGAAGCTCAGCATGAGGAATGTGAAATCGAGCGAGAGCATCTCGATCACGAGGAAGACGGCGATCAGGACCAGCCAGCCGATCCAGGCCCATTGGTCGATGAACGTGACGAATGTCGTGAAGTTGTCCATGCGGCCTCCTTTGGGGTCAACGTATCACGCGCGCGGGTCCGGATCGGGGCGCCACAGCGCACGCTTGGTAGGGTGTGAGGGCCGTGCGATCACGGCGTTTTCACGCATCATGAGGAGTCACCGTGACCGACGTTCTTCCCGCAGGATCCCTCGACGGCAAGGTCGCCCTTGTCACCGGTTCGTCGCGGGGGATCGGGGCGGATACCGTCCGCTATCTCGCCGAGGCCGGCGCCGACGTCGTCATCAACTTCCGGAACAAGGCTCCGCGTGCCGAGAAGCTCGCCGCGCAGCTTCGCGAACTCGGACGCCGCGCACTCGTCGTCGGCGCCGACCTGACAGACCCGGCCTCCGTCGCCGAGATGTTCGAGGCCGTCCGCGCCGAGTACGGTCGCCTCGACGTCCTGGTGCTCAACGCCTCCGGGGGCATGGAATCCGGCATGGCCGAGGACTACGCGCTCACGCTGAACCGCGACGCGCAGCTCAACGTCCTGAACGCGGCAACGCCGCTGCTGGGGGAGGGGGCACGGGTGGTGTTCGTGACCAGCCACCAGGCGCACTTCATCCGGACGACCCCGACCATGCCGGAGTACGAACCCGTGGCCCTCTCGAAGCGCGCGGGCGAGGATGCTCTGCGTGAGCTGATCCCCGGCCTCGCCGAGAAGGGGATCGGCTTCACCGTCGTCTCGGGCGACATGATCGAGGGAACCATCACGGCCACGCTCCTCGAGCGAGCGAACCCTGGCGCCATCGCCGAGCGCCGCGAGTCGGCGGGCAAGCTCTACAACGTCTCCGAGTTCGCCGCCGAGGTCGCCAAGGCCGTCGTCGAGCCGGTGCCGACCGACAACACGCGCTTGGTCGGCGACGTGAGCGCCTTCGTCGCCGAGTAGCCGTCGAATGAGAGAACGGCCCCGTCCTGCGTGAAGCAGGGCGGGGCCGTTCCGTCGTTCGGATGGATGCGTCAGATGGTGGCGCCGTTCTGCGCGGCGACATACTCCTTCTCGTCCTTACCGAGAGTGATCGCCCGGACGATCTGGATGATTCCGAGGACCACGAGCGAGATGCCGAGCAGCAGCCAGAAGGCGAAGCCGGCGACCAGCGGCGAGAACAGCACGATGATTCCGGCGACGATGCTGAGGATGGCGTAGAGCACCGTCCAGACGCGGGAGCCGTCGCTGCCGAGAAGGCTGAGCGCGACGACGCCATCGACGATCCAGCTGACGCCGATGAAGATCACGACGACGAACGCCAGCGTCGCAGCGGCGACGTTCAGGTTGAAGAAGGCGATCACGCCCGCGACGATGTACAGCAGTCCGAGGACGATGTGGCCCACACGGGCCCAGCCGCCCTTGGTGCTGGAGAAGATGCCCAGGCCGATGTAGACGAGACCGGCGATGATCAGGTAGGACGCGAAGATCGCGGTCACGATGACAGCCGACTTCACCGGCCAGACGAGCAGGACGATGCCCGCGATCAGCGCGAGCACACCGGCGACGGCGAGCGTGACGCGGATCGACTTGAACAGCGACTTCGTTGCGAGTGGTTCAGACATGGTGGGGACCCCTTTCTGAAAAGATCCTGTGAGGATGCCCCCTCAGGGTAGCGCTCCCGCGGTCCCAGGTGGGGAGAAGCGCGCGCCCGCGTTTCCTTTGGTCATTCCGCGACTCACTGCGTCATGACAGGATCGATCCGTGAATGCCCCGGATGACGCGCGCCTGCGCGAGCTCGTTGTGATGCGGAAGGTCAGGGACCGCATCGATCGGGAGTACGCGAAGCCCTTGGACGTCGAGGCGCTCGCCCGCGGGGTCCACATGTCCGCCGGGCACCTGAGCAGGCAGTTCCGCGAAGCATACGGCGAGTCGCCGTACTCGTATCTGATGACCCGTCGGATCGAGCGGGCGATGGCTCTGCTGCGTCGGGGGGACCTCACGGTGACGGAGGTGTGCTTCGAGGTCGGCTGCTCGTCCCTCGGCACCTTCAGCACGCGGTTCTCCGAACTCGTCGGTGTCGCACCCAGCGTGTACCGTGAACGCGCCGCCGACGTCGAGGGCATCCCGTCGTTCCAGGCGAAGCATGTGACCAGACCGATCAGGAATCGAGAAGCGCCGCGCACCGACGCGCATCTAACGTGAACACCATGAACATCAGCATCCACTACGCCTTCCTTCCGCACACGGACGCCGACGCCGCGCTGGCCTTCTACCGAGACGCCCTCGGCTTCGAGGTGCGCAACGATGTCGGCTACGACGGCATGCGGTGGCTCACGGTCGGTCCCGCGGGGCAGCCGGAGACATCGATCGTGCTGCACCCGCCGGCAACCGACCCCGGCATCACCGACGCCGAGCGCCAGACCATCCTGGAGCTCATCGCGAAGGGCAGCTACGGGGCGCTCACCCTCGCGAGCGACGATCTGGATGCGCTGTTCGACCGCCTCGTGCAGCGCGGCGCCGACGTGGTGCAGGAGCCCATGGATCAGCCCTACGGGGTCCGCGACTGCGCTTTCCGGGACCCGTCGGGGAACCTGCTCCGTATCAACCAGACCGCCTGATCCGCACACCCACGACACGAAGGACGCCGATGACCGCTGACGCGCATCCCGCCGACACCCACGACCTCATCCGCGTGCAGGGCGCGAGGGAGAACAACCTGAAGGACGTCAGCGTCGACATCCCGAAGCGACGCCTGACCGTGTTCACCGGCGTCTCCGGCTCCGGCAAGAGCTCGCTGGTGTTCGACACGATCGCCGCGGAGTCCCGGCGCATGATCGACGAGACGTACAGCGCCTTCGTCCAAGGCTTCATGCCGTCGGTGCCGCGTCCGGACGTCGACGTGCTCGAAGGCCTCACCACCGCGATCATCGTCGATCAGGAACGGCTGGGAGCCAACCCGCGATCCACGGTGGGGACGGTCACGGACGCCAACGCGATGCTGCGCATCCTCTTCAGCAAGCTCGGACAGCCGTACATCGGCGGACCCACCGCGTTCTCGTTCAACATCCCCACGCAGAAGGCGAGCGGAGTGATGACCGGTCCGGGTGGGGAGAAGAAGATCGTCAAGGACGCGATCTACCTCGGCGGCATGTGCCCGCACTGCGAGGGCAGGGGAGCGGTCTCCGACCTGGATCTGGCGCAGATCGTCGACGAGTCGAAGTCGCTCGATGGCGGCGCGATCATGGTGCCCGGATACACCGCAGACGGCTGGATGGTGAAGGGGTTCTCGCAGTCGGGGTTCTATCCCGCCGACAAGCCGATCGCGGAGTTCACGGAGAAGCAGCGGCATCTCTTCCTCTACGGCGAGGTCACCAAGGTGAAGATCTCCGGCATCAACATGACCTATGAGGGTCTGATCCCGAAGATCACCAAGTCGATGCTGTCCAAGGATCTCGAGGCGCTGCAGCCGCACATCCGCGCCTTCGTCGAGCGTGTGGCAACGTTCGCGGTCTGCCCCGAGTGCGACGGCACACGGCTGACGGAAGGGGCGCGCTCCTCGAAGATCGAGGGCGTGAGCATCGCCGACGCCTGTCGGATGCAGGTCACGGACCTCGCTGCCTGGGTGCGCGGACTCGACCTCCCCGGCGCGGGTCCGCTGCTGCAGGCGCTCAGCGCGAACCTGAACGCGTTCGTGACTCTCGGCCTCGGCTACCTGAGCCTGGAGCGCCCGTCCGGGACGCTGTCCGGGGGAGAGGCCCAGCGGATCAAGATGCTCCGCCACCTCGGCTCATCGCTGACCGACGTGACCTACGTGTTCGATGAGCCGACCATCGGGCTGCACCCGCACGACATCCAGCGGATGAACGGGCTGCTGCTGCAACTGCGCGACAAGGGCAACACCGTGCTGGTCGTGGAGCACAAGCCGGAGACCATCGCGATCGGCGATCACGTGATCGACCTCGGTCCCGGCGCGGGAACGGCCGGGGGAGAGATCTGCTTCGAAGGCACGGTCGAGGGGCTCAAGGCGAGCGGCACCCGAACCGGCGATCACCTCGACGACCGGGCGCAGGTCAAGGAGACGGTGCGCCCGCGTTCCGGCGCCATCGAAGTCCGTGACGCCACGGCGAACAACCTGAGGAACGTGGACGTCGACATCCCGACCGGAGTCCTCACGGTCGTGACGGGCGTCGCCGGTTCGGGCAAGAGCTCGCTGATCCACGGTTCCGTGTCGAAGCGCGAAGGCGTCGTCGCCATCGATCAGGGCGCCATCAAGGGCTCCCGTCGCAGCAACCCCGCGACCTACACCGGGTTGCTCGAACCGATCCGCAAGGCCTTCGCGAAGGCGAACGGCGTGAAGCCCGCCCTGTTCAGCGCGAACTCCGAGGGCGCGTGCCCCTCCTGCAAGGGCGCCGGTGTCATCATCACGGAACTCGGTTTCATGGACACGATCGAGACTCCCTGCGAGGACTGCGGCGGCAAACGATTCCAGGCGAGCGTGCTCGAGTACAAGCTCGCAGGCAAGGACATCACCGAGGTGCTCGACCTCCCGGTCGCGGAAGCCCGGGTCTTCTTCAGCGAGGGCGAGGCCAAGCTCCCTGCCGCTTCTGCGATCCTGGGGCGGCTCGAGGACGTGGGGCTGGGATACCTGTCGCTCGGGCAGCCGCTGTCGACACTGTCCGGCGGTGAGCGTCAGCGGATCAAGCTCGCGATCCAGATGGGGGAGAAGGGCGACGTCTACGTTCTGGATGAGCCGACGACCGGCCTGCACCTCGCCGACGTCGACAGGATCCTCGGCCTGCTCGACCGACTGGTCGACTCCGGGAAGACGGTCATCGTGATCGAGCACCATCAGGCCGTGATGGCCCACGCCGACTGGATCATCGATATCGGTCCCGGCGCCGGCCACGACGGCGGAACAGTGGTCTTCGAGGGCACCCCAGCCGATTTGGTATCCCAGAAGAGCACGCTGACGGGGGAGCACCTCGCCGCTTACGTCGGAGCCTGACGACCGGGAAGGGCGCGGTGGGCGCCCTTCCCGGCGTCACCCGGCCGCTAGGGCGCGAGACGGTGCAGATCGCGCGGGAACAGCGTGACCTCGCGGACGTTCGCCGCTTCGAGGAGTCTGGCGACCCAGCGTTCCAGTCCGATCGCGAATCCGCCGTGCGGTGGCATGCCGTGGGCGAAAGCGGACAGGTAGTCGGCGTAGGCGGACGGCTCCTCACCGCGGGAGGCGAGCGCCGACACGTAGTCCTGATGGCGGTGCAGCCGCTGCCCACCGGTCACGAGCTCCAAGCCACGGAACAGCAGGTCGAAGCTGTTGCTCCAGCGTGCGTCCGTCGGTTGCGGGTGGGTGTAGAACGGTCGCTTCGTCATCGGATAGCCCTCGACGGCGAGGAAGTCGCTGCCGTGGGTGTCTTTGGCCCAGGCCCCGAGTGCTCTCTCGTGCGCGGGCGCCAGGTCGGGCTCGTCCTCCGGGGCGCCCACGAGCCGGAGAGCGTCGCGGAAGTGGATCACGGGGATCTCGTCCGGGATCTCCGGCAGCACAGGGGAGAGGACCTCGAGCGCCGGGCCCGCGTGCGTGCGGATCCCCTCCGTCATCCCGGCGAGCACCTCCCGCAACAGCGCGAGGACATCGCGGTGGTCGTCGATGAATCCGAACTCGACGTCCAGGGACGTGTACTCGGAGAGGTGTCGGACCGTGTCGTGAGGCTCGGCACGGAACACCGGCCCGATCTCGTACACGCGTTCGAACACGCCGACGAGCTGCTGCTTGTAGAACTGCGGACTCTGGGCGAGATACCCAGCGCGTCCGAAGTAGTCGACCGTGAAGAGATCCGCCCCTGATTCGGTCGCGGACGCCACGAGCTTGGGCGAGCGGACCTCTCGGAACGCGCGTGCGTCGAGCGTCTCACGGAAGCCGCGCATGCTGGCGGCCGCGATCTCCCAGACGGCCCGACGACCGGGATGCCGCCAGGTCACGGCGGCGTTGTCGAGCACGACGGGAAGTCCGGCGGTGAGCGATGGACGCCACAGTTCGACGGGAGGCGTCTCGGCGTGGTCTCCGAGCACCTCGATGTCCGGGGCGGTCAGCTCGACACCCATCCGGGCCTGCGGGTTCGACGTCACGGTGCCCGTCACGCGGACCACCGTCTCCTCGGGTGGCGCGTCGCCGCGTTCGCGGTCACTCGGACCGAGCACGACCTGCGTCAGTCCTGTGCGGTCTCGGACGATCAGGAACGTGACGGTGGACAGTGCCCGCCTGCGGTGCACATGACCCATCACGGTCGCGCGGGTGCCCGGACTCGCGGTGGGGATCTCCGCTGCGAGCGTGCGCTGTGGGTTCGGTGGTCGTCTCATCATTCCTCCAGAGGTGAAAGCCCTGGAGGTGCGGGCGGGGGCTATGTCGCTGTGCCACCACACCTTCGTCGACGATGAGTCGACCTCTCGTCGGTACGCCGGAACGCGCGGGTGTCGTCTGCCGAGTCGGACCCGGCGCGAGGTTCGTCACGCCTCACGACCACCACGAGCGACCATACCGGGAGGCCGAGGCGCCCGTCCACCTCACGCCGCGACTGCCCTCGCCACTCTCGAGATATATCCGATAATGCACATTATGTCAGTACGAACAGGAGTCGCCCCTCCCCGGGTTGGCGTCATCCCTTCGATACCACGCGACACCTGAGATGCGTCTCGCTGGCGAAGGCCGACGTCTCGATGCGTTCCAGTGGGACGCGCGTGCCGAGGCCTCCGAAGAGCGAGATGCCGTCTCCGAGAAGGAGCGGCACCACATCGAGGTGGATCTCATCGACGAGTCCGAGTGCGAGACACTGCCGTGAGATGCTCCCGCCGAGCAGGCTGACCAACTTCTCCCCTGCTGCCTGCTTCGCCGACGCGACGGCCTGCGCGATGTCGTCCACGACGAAGGAGTACGTGACGCCGTCCTTCTCGATCGGTTCATGCGGAGTGTGCGTCATCAAGAACACCGGCACTTTGACGATGGCCCCGTAGGGAACCTCGCCGTCTTCGATGGTCTGCGTCTTGTTCGCCCCTCCGACCACGGCGCCGAGCTCCTGCACCACTCGGTCGACGATCTCCTGGTCTTCCGGGGCCGACGGGAAGCCGAACATCCAGTCCACTCCCCCGTCGACGTCGGCCATGAACCCGTCGACCGTGATGGTCGCATGGATGATCACTTTCGCCATGACTGCTCCCTGGGGTGGCTACCGCGTCGTTGAGGTGAGTCGATCAACTCATCTCTGCATAGAGTAGCCAGGCGGACACCGTGAGTCAAGGCACTCACCACTGCGCCATACTGGGAGGATGACCCGCCACCTCTCCGAGTATCACCGCCGCGTCGCAGCGCAGAACCGCGGGGCGATCCTCACTGCAGCGACTGATCTGTTCCTCGAGGTCGGCTATGACCGGACGTCGCTGGCCCGCGTGGCAGAGAGTGCCGGCGTCTCGAAGGCGACGCTGTTCAAGCAGTTCCCGACGAAGGCGGAACTCTTCGAGGCGACCGTGCTCGGCGCGGGAAGCCCGTCCGAGGCGACACCCGTGGAGCCGCCGGCCGGCGACTTCCGTTCCGGGCTGGTCGTCCTGGGCACGGCGTACGCGGAACTGCTGTCCCGGCCCCGCATGGCTGATCTGATGCGCGCTGTGATCGCTGAGTCAGCGCGGTTCCCGGAGCTGCGGGAGCGGACTTTCGACTTCGGCACGCTCCCCGTCCTCCGCGCCCTCCATCGGTTCCTCGAGACGGCGAACGCGGACGGAAGGGCGAGCGTGGACGACGCGGACGTGGCGGCCTCGCAGTTCCTCGGCATGATCGCCACCGTCGTCTTCTGGCCCCGTCTCGTGCACGGCGGCTGGGCCCTGACGGACGAGGAGACTGCGCGCACCGTCGACGAGGCCGCACGGACGATCGCCGCCCGCTATTCAGCGGAAGGCTAACGCCCCTAGTCGGCTCCCCTGATCTGCGGTTCACGACCTCGCGCCGTATCTTCTGGGCATCCGGCTACGCTCATCGGATGTGGTGGTCTGAGGACGAGTGGGAAGCGCTGCTCGATCCTGGCCAGTGCGGCATGTGTCGCGACGCGCATCTTGCCGAGAACGAGCACAGCGTCCTGATCGTCTCGACACCGACATCGCATCTCCGTCTCGCACGCAACCAGGCTCACGCCGGGTACTGCCTGGTGATCCTGCGAGAGCACGTCACGGACATGGGGCGCCTCCCGAGCGAGCAGCTGCACGCCTTCTGGACCGACGTGCAACGCGCGGGTCGAGCCGTCGAATCCGTGTACGCACCGCGGAAGATCGACTACCTGGTCATGGGTCACCGGATGCCGCATCTGCACTGTCATGTCTTCCCACAGCATCACCAGGATGATCCGAAGCGGAACGTGGACATCTCGGACGGGCCGGTGACGCTCGCGCCCGGAGAACTCAAGGACGCCGTGCACGCACTCCGAAGAGCATGGAGCACGACCGCAACGGGAGCCACGGTCCGATCTGGCGGATACATCCCTCCCCGAGCTGAACAGTGAACGAAAACCGGGTCGCGACGGAGAAGACTCAGAACAGTCTGCGAACTGGCATGATCCAGCGGTAGGTTCATCCTCAGTGGCAGAGAACGTCGCGACCGGGGCGAGATCGACGCGGGGCCTGATCCGCCGCCGGCACTCTGGGGAGATGGGTGGGGCGAGCGAATGGACGCCGACGACGAGAAGGGCGGTGGGCTTCTTAGGCCCACCGTCGTGGGGTTGGCGCTCGCGCTGTTCAGTGCAGCACTGGCGCTCACCGCTATATTCCTGATCGCCGATCCGCGGATCGGCGTTCTCGCCGCGGTGATGCTGTCGTTCGGGTGCGTCGGTGTGGCGGCCGGCCTCATGCTCACGAGGCGAAGGAGCTGGGTCGACCCCTCGTGGCCACCTGACATGGAGTCGAAGCCCTGGAGCACCCGCCGCACCCGCCGGGTCTCCTTCCTGTACGGAGTTTTCCTTCTCCTCATCTCCGTGGGCGGCATGGTCACACTGGTGGGCGCGGATCAGAACGAGACCGACGACCCCGTGCGTGGATGGGTGCTGGTCAGCGTGCTGGCACTGTTGGGGTCGGCGTTGATCGTCAGAGGAGCACGACGGGAGCAGGAAGCGGTGCACTCGTCCGATCGACCGGAGAGCGAGCCGATCGTTGACGCGCAGGAGTGGGTGCCGCTGGGACCTTCTCGCACGCACGGCCTCTTCCCTTGGTGGGCGCTTCGCGTCTTCTCCGGGCAGCCGCTTCTCGTTCCGATGGTCGGCGCGTTCCTCTTCCCAGTGACGGCGTTGCAGCTCGGAGCGTGGACGTGGCTGTTCGGGGCGATCGGGCTGGCTGTCGCGGCGGTCATCGTCAGCATCGTCGTGCGTCGGCGTTCGCGACCGCCGTGCATCTCGCGCGACGCCACCCGTCTGCTTGTCGGCGCGAGGGAGATCCCGACCGCGAGCATCACGACCGCGATGGTAATCACGGGCCCCTGGGAACCGGACGCCACAGCCCGGAACCTTGCGATCGTCCTCACGACATCGGATCACTCGCGAACCGTGGTGGGGCTGCGGGAACGGGGACGCCTCGCGTTGACGGAGCACCAGACAGACCTCCTCATGGCTGCGATCGACCGAGCCGACATCGTGCTCCCTCACGATAGAGACGACCCTCGCGGAAGATTCTCACGGACGCTGTATCCCAACCACCTGACGAAGACGGAAGCTCTCCAGTTGGTGCGGGAGCCCCCGGGGGACGGCGAGGCGCTACCGGTCGGGTCCGCCTCCACGTGACGCCGAGCGCCGCATCACGGCGTGCTCTTCCCTCCCGCAGAGAGCGTCCTGACTGTCAGGATGTTGCGGCCGTGGACGGACGACGGGCGCTCCCTCCCCGACTCGACGAAGCCGAGCTTCTCCAGCACGCGTCGAGACGCGAGGTTCCATTCCCAGACCCCGGCCCAGACGCGGTCGAACCCTGCCCTGACAGCCCAGTCCAGCACGGCACGGGCGGCTTCGGTGGCGTAACCCCGGTTGTGCTCGGTGCGGAGCAGCTCGAACGCGAGCTCCGGTTCGTCGCCCACGCCGTCGCCGCCGTACACGAGGCCGCAGTATCCGATCGACTCCCCCGTGTCGATGCGTTCCACGGTGAGGAGGGACGATCCTTCAGCGTCGCGGATGTCCGCGCGGATGTCGTCCAGGTCTGGACGGCCGTCCGCATCCATCCGGCGGTGTGCGGGCACGCGTTCGTCGCGTTCGGTCCACAAGTGTCGGAACACAGGCGCGTCCTCGACGGCCTGTTTCCGGAGGCGGAGGCGCGGTGTCGCCATCTCCGGGATCCGCGGTTGATCGCTCACCCTCGCAGTCTGGCACTTCCCCGCCGCAACGAGGGTGACCAGGATCGGGCCTACTGCGAGGACCAGACACCGAGCTCGTTGCCGGTCGGGTCGGCGAAGTGCAGCCGTCGCCCGCCGGGAAATGCGTACGGTTCCTGCAGGATGCGACCGCCCGCCTCTTCGATCGCCACCCTCGTCGCATCGAGGTCGTCGGAGTAGAGGAGCACGAGAGGCCCGCCGACCGGTCGCGGCTCGTCGGCGAGGAGGAGCCCACCGACCTCGCTCCCGTCTCCGCGCGGCGACAGGATGCCCGCATAGCCGGGACCGTAGTCCTGGAAGCTCCAGCCGAACGCGGTCGTGAAGAAGCGCTTGGCCACCTCGAGATCGGTGACGACGAGTTCGACGTAGTCGAGGGCATGGTGCTGCGAGGTGGCTGTCATGCGGGCACTCTAGCCACGGCGTCGGACATCGCCGCGCAGGAGTAGCGTGGAAGGGTGCCTCAGGTCTCCCACTCCCCCGTCTCCACACCGGGGTGGAGGGCCTGGGCGATCTGGTCGGTCGGCGTCGCCGCCTACGTGCTCGCGATCACCAACCGCACGTCTCTGGGCGCAGTGGGTGTCGAGGCCGCCGACCGCTTCCAGGCGGATGCCTCCACGCTCGCGTTGTTCGCCGTCGTGCAGCTCGCCGTGTACGGCGGGATGCAGATCCCGGTGGGGGTCCTCCTCGATCGCTACGGCTCCCGTCCGATCATCACCGCCGGGATGCTGCTCATGGCCTTCGGGCAGCTCACCATGGCCCTCTCCCCCAGCATCGGCATCGCCATCGTCGCACGCATCCTGCTCGGAGCCGGCGACGCCGCCGTCTTCCCGGCCGTGCTGCGCCTGGTCGCCACGTGGTTCCCCGCGCAGCGCGGCCCCGTCATGGTGCAGTTCACCGGGATCATCGGGCAGGCCGGTCAGCTGATCGCCCTGGTGCCCGTCGCCGCTCTGCTGCACGCCACCACCTGGTCGATCACGTTCGGCAGCATCGCCGGTCTCGGCCTGCTCTTCACGATCCTCGTGTGGCTCATCGTCCGCAACAACCCCGCCGAGAACGGGCCCGACGTGTCGGTCAACACGGACACCGGAGTGGTGCGCGTCGTGACGTCGGCGATCGACACCGGCGTCGGCATCCGGGCCGCCTGGGCGCATCCCGGCACCCGGCTCGCGTTCTGGTCGCACTTCACCACCCCGTTCGCGGGAACCGTGTTCGTCCTGCTGTGGGGCATGCCGTTCCTCACGGCCGGCGAGGGACTCAGCACGGCCCACGCGGCGGGCATCATCTCGATCTATGTCGTCGCGGGCATGATCCTCGGCCCAATCATCGGCGACCTCTCCCGCCGCCTGCCGAACCACCGCTCCCTCGCCCTCGTGCTCCCCGCGGTCGGCGTGCAGATGGCCGCGTGGATCGCGGTCATCGCCTTCCCCGGTCCCGCTCCGGACTGGCTGCTCTGGATCCTGGCGATCGCCCTGGCGACCGGTGGCCCTGCGTCGATGATCGCGTTCGATCACGCCCGCACGCACAACCCTGCCCACCGCCTCAGCACCGCGACCGGGGTCACGAATGCCGGGGGCTTCATCGCCGCCCTGATCGCGGTCTTCGTGATCGGCCTCCTTCTCGACGCGCAGGGCGCAGGCACCCCGGACACGTACTCGCTCGATGCCTTCCGGATCGCGTTCGTCACCCCCATCCCCCTCTGGCTCCTCGGCACGGTCTTCATACTCATCGAACGCAAGCGCACGCGGATCCGGATGGGACTCGACCCCGAGCGCCGCCGCTGAGCACTCATAGGATGAGGCATGGCCTCCGCTCCCGTGCTCGCACCCCCACCCGCTGACGATCTGAGGCCGCGGCACCCGCGTGCGCTCCCGTCCGGTGTTCTGGCGGGGCTCATCCTCGCCGCACTCTGGATCATCGCCGGCGGCATCGGCCGCCTGACGGGCAGCGACGTCGTCATCACCCGACTGCTCAGCTTCGTCGGTGTCGGCCCGCTCCAGGTGAACGAGTGGATGCTTCCCGGACTCTGGACGCTCGCGACTCTGCTGGGCGCTGCCGCGGTGCTGACGTCGGTCACGTGGTTCGTCGCCGAGCGCGCGCACGGCGGGCGCCGCCCCTTCGTCGCGCTGTGGTTCGCCGCCATCATCGCGAGCACCGTGCTCGGGCTCTGCGTCGACCTCACGCGGGCGCTCACCTACCTCGCCGACTTCGGTGTCCGCGGCGCCACCGCGGTCGTCGTGGAGGTCGCCCCGGTGGCGGCCTACTGGGGCGTGGTCAGCGGTTGGATCCCGGCACTGCTCGTCTTCCGTCGCGTGCAGCCGGACGGACCGCGCCAGAGAGCATGGCCGGCGATCGTGGCGGTCCTGGTGAGCGCGATGCTCCTGGTCGTCGTGAGTTCCCTGGCGGACGCGGCTCGGCAGCAGCAGATCATCCAGGAGAACGCCGAAGCACAGGGCCTGACCGAGGAGGGTGGCGCCTTCCCCGACTCGACCGCGGAGGGCGACCCCGTTCCCGCCGTGGCGCCCGGCGTCTCGGCTCCCGAACTCGAACCGGAATGGTGCACGAGCGACAAGGCGATGCTCCTGCTGGGAGGTTCCGATGCGGCCACCGGCCACCGCGGGCAGGTGATCCACCTGATGAACTTCAGCGACGAGCCCTGCGTCGTGGAGGGTTACCCGGACATCGCGTTCGCCGATCAGAACGGCAACCTGCTGGACGTGGAGGTGCTGCCGGGGTCGTCGTTCATGGCTGCCGATCCGGGCGTGGCTCGTATCACCGTGCCCGCCCAAGGCCAGGCGATGAGCGTGATCGGCTGGGATGCGAATGCGACCGACGGAGCTCTTGTCGCGCGGCAACTGTATGCCGCGCCGATCCCCGGCCTCGAACGCGGTTCATGGCCGGTCGAACTCGACGTGGTAGCCGGGTCCGGCGTCGAGGTGACCGCCTGGACGCTCGATCCCGGCGTCACCGCTCCCTGACTCGGCCTGCAGATCCGCGAGCGGACTCCCGCTCAGTGCAGGAGGTGCTGGACCGTCTCGATGATGAGCTCCACGCTGACGCGCTCCGGCACGTCGGCGTCGCCCGCCTCGAACTCGGCCAGCTCCACGCCGCGCACGCTCGCCAGAGGAAGCGCAGCGAAGATGGCGGCGATCTGGTGCGGGAGCAGCCCGTCGCCGACGCGATACGCCGCGGGGATGAACCCGGGCTCGAGCACGTCCCAGTCGACGTGGATCCACACGGGCCGCCCTGCGACGAACTCGAGGACGCGTTCAGGAGTGCTCTCCGCGGGGCTGAGCACCGTCACACCGGCGTCCGACAGCAGCTCCGCCTCGGCCGGATCGATGTCACGACCGCCCACCACCGCGACCTGACGGGGATCGATACCCGCTCCGTGGCCACTGTCCCACAGGCCGCACGCTGCCGCGAGCACCATTCCGCCGAGATACCCCGACTCGGTCGTCTCCGGGGTGTTGAAGTCGCCGTGCGCATCGATCCAGAGCACCACCGCATCGGGATGCCGCTCTGCCACCGTCGGCAGGGTGCCGAGGCTCGCGGCGCAGGTGTTGGTGACGAGCAGCGGCGTCGAATCGGCCGTGATCGCCTCCGCCACGGCGGCCCGCAGCCCGTTCAGCGTCTCGGCAGCCTCCGGGAGGGCGACCGACCAGTCATCCACGCGGCCAGCCTTCGGGGTCCCCACGACGCGGGCTTCGATCGACAGCAGGTCCGACAGCGCGTCGGCCGTGCGGCGGGCGCCGACGAGAGCTCCATCGGTGCGGTCGGCGACCCGCCCCTGAGACACGATGAGTGAGTACGCGGAAGACACCGTCTCAGTCTTCCATCCGCATAAGGCGCGAACCAAAAGCACCGCCCGCGACCGTCACCGCCCTCGTGGCGTCCAGCCGGACGGAAGCGGTCCGTCGTATGCGCCGCGTTCCCTGTCCGTCCAGGCGGACCAGCCCTGTGCGGCGTCCTCCGTGTCGAACCCGCCCCGGGCGAGGCGGAGGCCGAGGTCCTCGTGGTGCATGCGCGGCGCTCCCCCGCGTCGGACCGAGGCCCGAACGCTCCACGCGTCATCGGCGAATCCACCGCCGCGGAAGACGCGGTAGTCGTCGTAGCGGGCAGGATCCAGAAGGTCCCAGCACCACTCCCAGACATTGCCGAGCGTGTCGAACAGGCCGTGCAGATTGGGCAGCTTCCCTCCGACGTTCTGGGGTGCGCCGACGCCGTCCGCGGCGGTCCAGGCCGCGTCGGCGAGGGGTGCATAGTGCGGACCGGTCGATCCCGCCCGGCAGGCGTACTCCCACTCGGCCTCGGTGGGAAGTCGATAGCCGTCGGCCGTCGTGTCCCAGCTCACGTCCTCGCCGTCGAACAGGTAGACGCGATCGAGCCCCTCCCACTCCGAAGCCGCGTTGCAGAAGTGCACGGCGCGCAGCCAGCTCACGTCCGCTGCCGGCCGGTCCGGGTACCGGGCGGGCACGCCGAGGATCTCGGCGAACTGCTCCTCGGTGACGGGGTACACCCCGATCTCGAAGGCTTCGAGAACGACCTCGCGCTGTGCGGAACGACGTGCGTCACGCAGCGTCAGCTTCCCCGCGGGGATGCGCGCCATCTCGAAGTCGGTCACGCCGTCGCGCTCCTGTCCCGAGCGCCGCGGGTCACGACGGAACCCGCTCGACCCAGGTCGGGAACTTCGCTGTCCGGCCATCGCCGGACGAGGTGCGCGTCACGCGCCGACGGACCCAGGGACCGACGAACTCCCGGTAGTACGCGAGTCCGGACGGCCCGGCACCGAGCCGGTCGCTCGGCGCCCACCAGTTCTCCGGCGGCTCGAAGCCCAGCGCGTGCAGCACGCGCGCGGCGACCCGATGATGACCCGCCGCATTCATGTGCAGACGGTCCTCGGACCAGTACGCGCCGCGGGCGAGTTCCCGATCGGGCCAATTGAGGGCGCGGATCACATCAGGGCGATCCTCGATACGCCGCAGCACGGCATCCGAGAGGAGGTCGCCTCTCCGCTGGACCAGGGATCCCATCGGCAGCTGACCGCTCGGGTTCGCGCCCGAGAGCAGGATCATCGTGACGCCCTCCTCATCGCACCGCCTGAGCACACGACTGAAGGCATCGGCGATGTGCTCCACATCGGTGCGCGGACGCAGCATGTCATTGCCGCCGCCGTTGAAGGAGAGATGCGTCGGGCGCAGAGCGAGCGCCGGTTCCAGCTGCTGCTCGACGATGGGCCAGGCGAGCTTTCCGCGGATCGCCAGGTTCGCGTACTGGATCGGGTGCCCGGCGGCATCCGCCCATCCCTGTGCGGCGAGGTCTGCCCACCCGCGCTCCCGTCCGTCGGGGAGGACGTCGCCGACACCCTCCGTGAACGAGTCTCCGATCGCCACGAACCGCACATCTGCCATCGTGCCAGCCTATTGCCGTCGGAGCGTCGTGGCCGTCACCGATCGTCGAGCGCCGCCCCGCCCCGGTCGACGAGTCCCCAGGCCGCCGCAGCCGCCACCAGGAAGCAGCAGCCGAACACGGCGAACAGCAGCGGAGCGCCGCCGACCCCGAGCAGGACCGGCACGGAGAGCGGGGCGACGATCGACGCGATCCGGCCGACCCCGGCTGCCCACCCTGCACCGGTGCCGCGGAGCGAGGTGGGGTAGATCTCCGGCGTGACCGCGTACAGCGCGCCCCACGCACCGAGGTTGAAGAACGACAGCGCCATCCCGGCGCCGATGATCGCTCCCTCCGTCGACGCGGTGCCAAAGACGACGGCCGCGACGGCGGAGCCGAGGAGGAACACCGACAGGGTGACCCGTCTCCCCCAGATCTCGATCAGCCAGGCGGCGACCGCGTATCCCGGCAGCTGGGCGAGCGTGATGATCAGGGTGAAGCCGAAGGAGCGCACCAGGTCGAAGCCCGCGTCGACGAGGATGCTCGGGATCCAGATGAACGCTCCGTAGTATGCGAAGTTCACCCCCAACCAGACGAGCCAGAGGCACATCGTGCGCACGCGGAACTCCGCATTCCACAGCGTCGCGAGTCGGGCGCGGGCCGTGACGGCGATGGCCCGGGACGCCGGCTCTCTGCGGATCGCGGGTGCGGTCGCCACGCGGGCGTCGGCCTCGAACGCCGATACGATGAGGTCGGCTTCGGCGATGCGACCGCGGGAGGCGAGCCACCGCGGCGACTCGGGCATCCGCCACCGCACGAACAGGGCGTACACGGCCGGGATGGCCCCCAGGGCGAACGCCCAGCGCCAGCCGTCGTCCGATGCGGGGATCACGAGGAATCCGATCACGGCGGCAGCGGTCCACCCGAGCGCCCAGAAGGCCTCCAGGACGACGATCAGCCGACCGCGGATGCGGGCCGGGGCGAACTCGCTGACGTAGGTCGAGGCGACGGGCAGCTCGGCGCCGAGACCGAGCCCGACGAGGAACCGCAGCACGAGCAGCGCGGCAACCCCTCCGACGAGCGCGCTGGCGCCGGTCGCAACACCGTAGATGAGCAGCGTGAGGGCGAACACCTGACGTCGCCCGAAACGGTCGGCGAGCAGACCGCCGAGCGTCGCACCGATCGCCATCCCGATGAAGCCGACGGAGGCGATCCACCCGGCCTCGCTCTTGGACAGATCCCACTGCTGGGTGAGCGCGGCGATGATGAAGGAGATGAGGCCGACGTCCATCGCATCGAGCGCCCACCCCACACCGGAGCCGCTGAGCAGGCGGAGATGACGGCGCGTGAACGGCAGCACATCCAGCCGCTCGGACAGCGACGAACGGCTCGGCAGGGCGGTATCGACCATGCTCCTCATCGTAGAGCCGCGCCGACACCGCCCTCCGCCTCGTGACGGCTCAGTCGCGGTCTGCGAGGAGCTTCCGTACGCGAGGGATGACCTCGGTGCCGTACAGCTCGATGCTGCGCATCATCGAGTCGTGCGACAGCGTGCCCGTGGCGTACTTGAGGTCGAAGCGACCGAGCCCGAGCGTCGTGATCGTGTCCGCGATCTTCGTCGCGACGCGATCGGGAGACCCGGAGTAGATGGCACCTTCGGGGCCGACGTCGTTCTGGAACCGCGCTCGACTGTAGACCGGCCAGCCGCGCTCGCGCCCGATGGTGTTGTTCATGGCCTCGAACCCCGAGTACGCCTGGTCCCACGCCTCCGCGTCGGTGTCGGCGATGTGACCGGGAGAGTGCACCGCCACGGGATGCGCTGTGGTGCCGAACGAGGCGACCGAGCGGTGATACAGGTCGACGAACGGCTTGAACCGGCCGGCCGGACCGCCGATGATCGCGAGCATCAGTCCCAGACCGTGACGTGCCACACGCACGACAGACTCCGGGCTTCCGCCGACGCCCACCCAGGTGCGCAGGCCGTTCTCCGTCTTGGGGAAGACGTTCGCGTTCTCGAGCGAGGCGCGCATCGAGCCGGACCACGTGACCGGCTCCTCCTTGAGGAGCTCGACGAACAGCTCGAGCTTCTGCTCGAACAGCGCTTCGTAGTCCCGGAGGTCGTACCCGAACAGGGGGAACGACTCGATGAACGACCCTCGTCCGAGCACGACCTCGGCGCGCCCGTTCGACAGCGCGTCCAAGGTGGAGAACCGCTCGAACACCCGCACGGGGTCGTCGGACGACAGCACGGTCACCGCGGTGCCGAGCCGGATGTGCTCGGTGCGGGCCGCGATCGCCGCGAGCACCATCTCCGGCGCGGAGACGGCGAACTCCGGACGGTGGTGCTCCCCCACTCCGAAGAAGTCCACGCCGACCGTGTCCGCGAGCTCCGCCTGCGCCACGATGTTGCGGATCGTCTGCGCCCCGGTGAGCAGCTCTCCGTCCGCGTCCCGGGTGATGTCGCCGAAGGTGTCCAGCCCGAATTCGATGCTCATGTCATCCCTTTCCTATTCAGGTGAATGAACACCGCGCAGCCGGGCGGCATTCCCGTCAGCGCGGCAGCAACGCCGTCCGCAGGGTGTCCAGGCCCACACCGCCCATGTCGAGCGCGCGCTTGTGGAAGTCCTTGAAGGAGAACGCCTCACCTTCGGCCGTGCGCACCTCGTCACGGACCTGCTCCCAGATGCGCTGGCCGACCTTGTACGACGGCGCCTGTCCGGGCCAGCCGAGGTAGCGGTTCACCTCGAACTGCACGAACTGGTCCGACATGTTGACGTTGCGACGCATGAAGTCGAGCGCGTACTCCGCGTCCCAGACACCGGTGCCGTCCAGACGCGGCTTGCCGAGGTGCACTCCGATGTCGAGCACGACCCTGGCCGCGCGCATCCGCTGTCCGTCGAGCATGCCGAGGCGGTCGGCCGGATCATCGAGGTAGCCCAGCTGCTCCATCAGCCGCTCGGCGTAGAGGGCCCAGCCCTCGGCGTGGCCCGAGGTGCCGGCGAGCAGTCGGCGCCACGAGTTGAGCTCCGCGCGGTTGTACACGGCCTGGGCGATCTGCAGGTGATGCCCGGGGACGCCCTCGTGGTACACGGTCGTCAACTCGCGCCAGGTGTCGAACTCGGTGACGCCCTCCGGAACGGACCACCACATGCGCCCGGGGCGGGAGAAGTCGTCCGTCGGACCCGTGTAGTAGATCCCGCCCTCCTGGGTGGGAGCGATCATGCACTCGATCGTCCGGATCGCCTCGGGGATGTCGAAGTGCGAGGCGGCGAGCTCGGCGACAGCCCGGTCGCTCGTCTCCTGCATCCACTTCTGCAGCGCGTCGGTGCCGACGAGCTTGCGGGCGGGATCCGCCTCGAGGTGCGCCACAGCCTCCTCGACAGAGGCGCCGGGCAGGATCTCATTCGCGATGGCGGTCTGCTCAGCCACCATACGGGCGAGCTCCTCGCGACCCCATTCGTAGGTCTCGTCCAGGTCGATCGTCGCTCCGAGGAACCGGCGCGAGTTCAGGGCGTAGAGCTCGCGCCCGACGGCGTCGACCTCTCCGGCGACGGGAGCCAGCTCCTCGGCGAGGAAGCGACGCAGCTCGCCGTAGGCGACGCGAGCGGCTGCCGAGTTGTCGGCGAGAGTCCGTGCGAGCGACGCCGGCAGCTGTCCCTCCTCCGGGTCCGCGTGCGCGACGAAGGCGGCGAAGAAGCCGTCGTCGGCTGTGTACCGGTCGATCTGCAGCGCCACCTCGGTGACCTGGCGGCGCGCGGGCGTGACGCCCTCGGCGATCCCGGTCCGGAGCGTCTCGACGTATCCCCGGAGGGCGTCGGGGACGGCCGCCAGACGCGTGGCGATCACGTCCCAGTCCTCGACCGTGGCCGTCGGCATCAGGTCGAACGCGGAACGGACATCCTGAGCGGCTGAAGCGATGACGTTGAGGTCGCGCAGGTGCCACTTCGCCTCGTGCAGCTCGAGGTCCAGGCGGAGCTCAGCGCTCAGGTCGGTCTTGGTCACCTCGTCGATGGCGTCGACGGGCTCCAGCGCGGACAGCTTGTCGAGCGTCGCCCGCGTCGCCGCGGCGATCTCCTCGTGCCCGGCGGGGCTGAGGTCGCCGAAGCGGTCGTTGACCTCGTCGCGGCCGATGTAGGTGCCGAGCGTGGGCGCCAGAACCGCGATGGTGTCGACCCATTCATCGGCGACGGCGTCGATCGCGGAGGGGGTGCGGGGAGCTGAAGTCATAACCTTCAGCCTAATCCCCGGCCCCTCCCGGCACGGGAGGTCAGTGCGCCGCTTCGTTCCAGTCGCGTCCGCGTCCCACCTGCACGTCGAGCGGAACGGAGAGCGTCGCCGCGTCCCCCATGCGCTCACGCACGATGCGCTCGGTCGCGTCCCACTCCCCCGGTGCGACCTCGACGACGAGTTCATCGTGGATCTGCAGGAGCACGCGCGAGGACAGTTCCTGCGACCGGAGATCGTCGTGGATGTGCAGCAGAGCGATCTTCATGATGTCGGCCGCGCTGCCCTGGATCGGCGCGTTCAGCGCCGCACGCTCGGCGTTCTCACGCAGCACCCGGTTCGGGCTCGCCAGGTCCGGGAACGGACGACGACGCCCGAAGATGGTCTCGGTGTACCCGACCTCCTTCGCCTTCATCACGGACGCCCGCAGGTAATCGCGCACCGCGCCGAATCGGGCGAAGTACTCCACCATCAGCTGCTTGGCCTCCGACTGTTCGATGCGCAGCTGCTTCGACAGACCGAACGCCGAGAGCCCGTAGACGAGGCCGTACGACATCGCCTTGACCTTGGTGCGCATCGCGGGGGTCACATCGCCCGGCTCCACGCCGAACACACGCGCACCGACGAACCGATGCAGGTCCTCGCCGCTGTTGAACGCCTCGATCAGTCCCTCATCGCCGGACAGGTGCGCCATGATGCGCATCTCGATCTGGGAGTAGTCCGCCGTCAGGAGCGTCTCGTACCCCTCGCCGACCTCGAACGCGCTGCGGATGCGGCGGGACTCCTCGGTGCGCACGGGGATGTTCTGCAGGTTCGGGTCGGTGCTCGAGAGTCGTCCGGTCTGACTCCCGGTCTGGACGTACGTCGTGTGCACCCGGTGATCGTCGCCGATGGCCGTATCGAGGGACTCGATGATCTGGCGCAGCTTGGTGGCCTCACGGTGCTGCAGCAGCAGGCTCAGGAACGGGTGCGGGTGGCTCTCCTGCAGGTCCGCCAGCACCGCCGCGTCGGTCGAGTAACCCGTCTTCGTCTTGCGCGTCTTGGGGAGCTGGAGGTCTTCGAACAGCACCTCCTGCAGCTGCTTCGGAGAGCCCAGGTTGAACTCGCGACCGACGACGGAGAAAGCCTCCTGCGCGAGCACGTCGGCGCGGGCGGCGAGCTCGCCGGAGAACGTCGAGAGCACCTCGTGCGACACCGCGACGCCCGCGATCTCCATGTCCGCGAGAGTGAGCAGCGTCGGCAGCTCGATCTCGTCGAGCACCGTGGCGACGGACTCGGGGATGTCCTCGCGCAGGGCTTCCGCGACGCGCAGGGCGAACCAGGCCTCCTGAGAGGGCGTGGCGCCTTCCGTCTCGGGGACGAGCTGCGAAGGGTCGGCGACGGGGAGCTTCTCCCCCAGGTAACGCTCGACCAGGTCGGCGAGGGTCTTGTCCGGGAAGCTCGGCCGCAGCAGCCATCCGGCGAGGCTCGTGTCGTAGGCGAGTCCGCCGAAGCGGATGCCCTGACGCAGCAGCGCCTTCACCTGCGGTTTCGCGTCGTGCAGGACCTTCGGCTTCGCGGATCCGATCCACGCGCGCAGCGCCTCCGGTGCGGCCGCGTCCCAGGCGGCTTCGCGCAGCTCCGTCAGGGTCGCGACGCCGATCCGCGCCGGAGCGCCGCCCTGCGTCGTCAGTCGCACCGCCACCTCGCCCTCCTGAGCGGTCGCCCACGTCGCGAGATCCGCCGCCGACACCTCGACCGGCACCGGCAGCACGACCACGGAGGCCGGGTCGTCCGCGACCTCTCCGGCGCCGACGGCTTCGAACACCCGCGGAAGCAGGGTGCGGAACTCGAGGCGGGCGAAGATGTCCCGAACGGCCTGCGGATCGATCGGCGCGACGGCGAGGTCGCCGGGGGCGACGGGCAGCTCCACGTCGGTGAGCAGTCGGTTGAGCTTGCGGTTGCGGCGCACGTCGTCGATGTGGTCGCGGAGGTTGCCGCCGACGACGCCCTTGATCTCCTCCGCCCGGTCGAGGAGCTCGTCGAGGGAGCCGAACTGCGTCAGCCATTTGACCGCCGTCTTCTCTCCGACCTTCGGCACACCGGGGAGGTTGTCGCTGGTCTCGCCGACGAGAGCCGCGATGTCGGGGTACTGCTCCGGCCGCACGCCGTAGCGCTCCTGGACGGTGGCGGGGTCGTAGCGCTTGAGCTGGGAGACGCCCTGCACCGACGGGTAGAGCAGCGTGACCTCGTCGTTCACGAGCTGGATGGTGTCGCGGTCTCCGGAGACGACCAGCACGTCATACCCCTGCTCCGCGCCCTGCGACGCCAGGGTCGCGAGGATGTCGTCGGCCTCGATGCCCTCCTTCGTGAGGACCGGGATCGACATGGCCGCGAGGCAGTCCTGGAGCAGCGGGATCTGACCGCGGAACTCCTGGGGCGTCTCGGAGCGCGTCGCCTTGTACTCGGGGTACTCGTCGGTGCGGAACGAATGGCGCGAGGTGTCGAACGCGATCGCCATGTGCGTCGGCTGCTCGGCCTTGATGAGGTTCACCAGCATCGACAGGAAGCCGTAGATGGCGTTCGTGTGCTGGTTGTCCTTCGTCGTGAAGTTCTCCACCGGAAGGGCGAAGAACGCACGGTAGGCGAGCGAATGGCCGTCGACGACCATGAGGGTAGGCTTTGCGGAGTCCGTCACCCTGTCAGCCTAACGAGGACGACAGACACCCGCTGAGGAGGATGCATGAGCGACGTCGCGACGAGCGAAGGACTCGACTGGGCCACGGCCCGCGGGATGGGCGCGCTGGCCGAGAAGATGGGCATGCAGTTCGTCGAGTTCAGCGTCGACCGCTGTGTGGCGACCATGCCGGTCGAGGGCAACACCCAGCCGGTCGGACTGATGCACGGCGGTGCGTATGTGGTGCTGGGCGAGTCGCTCGGATCGATGGCGGCGAACCTGCACGCCGGCGAAGGACGCCTCGCGGTCGGCGTCGACATCAACGCCACGCACACCCGCTCCGCGACCTCCGGAGTCGTGACCGGCGTCTGCACGCCCGTCCACCTCGGGCGGAGCATCACGGTGCACGAGATCGTCGTGACCGACGATCAGGGCCGTCGCTGCTCCACGATCCGGATCACCAACATGATCAAGGACCTTCCCGCCGGGAGCTGAGCGGCTCCTCCAGCAGCAGCTGGAACAGCAGATGGTCCTGCCACTCCCCGGCGATGCGCAGGTACTTCGGTGCGAGGCCGATGCGCTCGAAGCCGTTCGCGGCGAGCACCCGCTGCGAGGCCAGGTTGTGCAGGAGCGTCGAGGCCTGCAGGCGGTGCAGCCCGAGCTCCTCGCGCGCGTGTGCGGCGACGAGGGCGACCGCACGACCCGCGAGCCCGCGCCGGGTCCTGGTGCGGTCGATCCAATAGCCGAGGTCAGCGCTCCAGAAGGCCCCGCGCACGATGTTGTTGAGATTCATCCGTCCGCGGATCTCGCCGTCGTCGGACTCGATCACGAAGCGCGCACCGCGCCCCGCGGCTGCATCGATCACGCACTGCTGGACGTGCCGCTCCTGCGACGCCTCGGTGAAGAAGCTCTCGTCCCTCGTGGGCTCCCAGGGAGCGAGGTGCTCGCGATTCGCGAGGTACGCCCGCGCGAGGGCCGCACCGTCTCCGGCGCGGACCGGCCGCAGGACGTGCTCCGCGTCGAGCCGCAGCACCGCTCTACTTCTTGGGCGCGAGCTGCTCGATGATCGCCTTCGCGACGTCCTGCATCGTCAGGCGGCGGTCCATGGACGCCTTCTGGATCCAGCGGAACGCCTCGGGCTCGCTGAGACCCATCTTCTCGTTCAGCAGGCCCTTGGCCCGATCGACGAGCTTGCGGGTCTCGAAGCGCTCGACCATGTCGGCGACCTCGGCCTCGAGCGTGATGATCTGCTCGTGGCGGGCCAGCGCGATCTCGATGGCGGGGAGGAGGTCGTTCGGCGTGAACGGCTTCACGACGTAAGCCAGCGCACCGGCCTCGCTCGCACGCTCGACGAGCTCCTTCTGGCTGAACGCCGTCAGCAGCACGACCGGGGCGATGTTGCCCTTGTGCAGCTTCTCGGCGGCGCTGATGCCGTCCAGCTGGGGCATCTTGACGTCCATGATGACGAGGTCGGGGCGCAGCTCGGTCGCCAGCGCCACGGCCGTCTCTCCGTCACCGGCCTCACCGACGACATCGAAGCCGTTGTCGCGGAGGATCTCGACGATGTCGAGACGGATCAGCGACTCGTCCTCGGCGACGACGACGCGTCGGGGTGCGGATGACGTGGGCTGTTCGGCCTGCTCTTCGTGCTCTGTCACAGGACCATCCTAGTGGAGCCGCCTGTCAGCGGGCCGTAGACCGCGCCACGCGCAGGATCCTGTTCGTCCCCTGCGCTACAGTCGTAGACGCGACACACGAGCCGGCGTGGCGGAATGGCAGACGCGGAGCACTCAAAATGCTTTGTCCGAAAGGGCGTGTGGGTTCGAGTCCCACCGCCGGCACCAGTGCCGTCGCGTCCATCACTGCTCCGCGAGAACCGCCAGCTCCGCGAGGACCCGGGGATTCGCGAGGATGCGGAAATGCCCTCCGGTCTCCAGCCGGACGTTCTTCGCCCCCGGCAGCTCGCTCCCCTCGGGGATGTGCGGATCGAACTCGGCGTAGATCGACACGATCCGCTCGTTGACGGTGCGCTGCCGAGCCAGGCCCACGATCGACGGGTCGTCAGGTGAGAAGGCGCGCAGAGTCCGGGAAAGCATCAGACGCGCATACCGGGAGCCGCCGAACGGCGTGGCGACCGCGAGCATCGCACGCACGCGCGCTCCGGCCGGTCCGGTCATGACGAGCTTGCCGGCGAGTCCGCCCTTGCTGTGCGCGACGAGGATCACGTCGGTGAGGTCGTGCTCCTCCAGGAACTCGGTGACGCTCTGAGCCATGTCGACCACGGGGCGCTGGTTGCGGCGCAGGGCGTCGACGACGTGCACGGCGTGTCCGCGCGCGTGCATGGCGGTCACCAGGGGCTGCAGGAACTTCCACGTCTCGTACACGCCGGGAAGCACGACGATGTCCGCCGCCGTGCCTGTCGAGAAGGTTCCGGGGTCCGTCCGGTCGAACACGGCCCGCACCTGCCAGTAGCCGGCATAGGCGTAGTCGGCCGCCCACCAGGCGAGTCGTCTCAGGAGTTCGATGTCGTCCTCCCCCGTCGGGTCCCGCCCGCCTCAGCCGACGCGGGCCACATCCCGTCCGTATGGGTCCGGATCGCGGCCGCCACCGTCTTCGGGGCGGACTCCTGCACCACGTGGTGATGACCGGGGATCTCGATGAGGCGCCCCACCCCCGCGGCATCGCGCAGCGACCGGCACCACGCCCGACCGGCCACGGGATCGGCTCCCCCGCGCATCACCAGCACCGGCATCGGGAGCGAACGGAGCCGGAGCTTCAGCGGATAGGCGAGCATGTGGCGCACCTGCAGCAGGTACCAGCGCGGACCGCAGCGCAGGTAGTCGGTGAACACGAGCGTGTTGATCCGCGGCGACTCCCCGAGCGTGTCGATGGCCAGAGCCCGCGCCTGCGCCCCGATCGTGCGATGCCGATCGTCGACGACGGGGCCGATCAGGACGACTGCGCGCACCTTCTCCGGTCGCTGCGACGCGGTCTCCACGACCCACTGAGCGCCCATCGAGTGTCCGACGAGCACCAGCTGCTCCTCCCCCAGCCCGGCGACCACCTCCGCCAGGCCGGCGGCCATGCGCACGACATCGAGGTCGGCAGGCGGCTTCGGGAGGCCGCCGAACCCCGGCAGATCCACCGACACGACCCTGGTCTCCCGCGCGAGCTCGCGATGCAGTCGGGTGAGGTAGCGGTGCGACATCCCGATGCCGTGCACCAGCACGATCGCCGGCGCCGTCGAACCCCAGGGACGCGAGCTCTCGGTCAGCGCGAACGTGAGTCCGGAGACGACGACCTGGCGGCGAGAGGGCATGACGGGAAAGCTACCCGAAGCGGACGACGCGCGGGAGCGGGTTGACGCGACCCTCCGGGTACGACAGAGGGGCGGAGCCGAAGCCCCGCCCCTCCGGACGCATCGCGTCAGACGCCCGCCTTGTAGATCGGCGCCGCGCCACGGATGGCGTCGCCGACCTTGTGCACGCGGAGGTCGTTCGTCGAGCCGACGATGCCGGGAGGGGATCCGGAGATCACGACGACCTTGTCCCCTTCCTCGGCGAGACCGTTCTGCAGCAGGTAGTCGTCCACCTGGTGGTACATGAGGTCGGTGTGCTGCACCATCTCGACCAGCGTGGAGCGGATGCCCCAGGTGAGCGCCATGCGGCGGCGGATGTCCGGCTCGGGCGTGAAGGCGATCATCGGGATGCGCGACCGCAGGCGCGAGAGACGACGAGCCGAGTCCCCCGACTGGGTGAACACGCACAGGAACTTGGCATCGACGAACTCGGCGACCTCGAGCGCCGCCAGAGTGATCGCGCCACCCTGGGTGCGCGGCTTCGTGGTGAGCGGCAGGATGCGCTCGAGCCCGTGCTCCTCGGTCGACTCGATGATGCGGGCCATGGTCTCGACGACCACGACCGGATAGTCCCCGACGCTGGTCTCGCCGGACAGCATCACGGCGTCCGCGCCGTCGAGGACGGCGTTGGCGACGTCCGAGGTCTCCGCACGCGTTGGGACCGGGCTGTTGATCATGGACTCGAGCATCTGCGTCGCGACGATGACCGGCTTCGCGTTGCGACGGGCCAGCTCCACGGCGCGCTTCTGCACGATCGGCACGGCCTCGAGCGGCAGCTCCACACCGAGGTCGCCACGGGCGACCATGATCGCGTCGAAGGCGTCGACGATCTCCTCGAGCGCGTCGACGGCCTGCGGCTTCTCGACCTTGGCGATCACGGGGACCTTGACGCCCTCTTCGGCCATGATCTCGTGCACACGGGTCACGTCGGCGGCGTTGCGCACGAAGGACAGGGCGATCAGGTCGGCGCCGATGCGCAGACCCCAGCGCAGGTCCTCCTCGTCCTTCTCGCTCAGAGCGGGCACGTTGACCGCGACGCCGGGCAGGTTGATGCCCTTGTTGTTGGACACGGCGCCGGCGACGACGACCCGGGTGGTGACCGTGACGCCGTCGGTCTCGACGACCTCCACGCGGACCTTGCCGTCGTCGATCAGGAGGAAGTCTCCCGGCTTGACGTCGTTCGGCAGTCCCTTGAACGTGGTTCCGGAGATCTCCTTGTTCCCGATGATGTCCTCGGTGGTGATCTTGAAGATGTCGCCCTTGGCGAGCTCGTACGGGCCGCCCTCGAACTTGCCGAGGCGGATCTTCGGTCCCTGCAGGTCGACGAGGATCGCGACGGCACGGCCGGCGTCGTCGGCCGCACGACGCACGTTGGCGTAGTTGTTCTCGTGCACGGAGTAGTCACCGTGGCTGAGGTTCAGGCGGGCGACGTCCACCCCCGCATCGATCAGTGCGCGCACCGTCTCATAGGTGGAGGTGGCGGGGCCCAGGGTGGCGACGATTTTCGCGCGTCTCAAAGATTGCTCCAGGGTAGAAGTGGGGGATGTAATCAGGCGACGGTGCCGGCCTCAGCCTACGCGGGCTGGAGTCCGATCGCGACATCGCTGGGGCGCACCGGCTCCGGAAGCACGGTCGTGCCCATGAGGAACCGGTCGACGTTGGCGGCGGCCGCGCGGCCCTCGGCGATGGCCCAGACGATGAGCGACTGGCCGCGCCCTGCGTCTCCGGCGACGAACACGCCGGGGACGGTCGACTCGTACGACGCGTCGCGCCGGAACGAACCGCGCTCGGTCACCTGCGGACGCGTGTCCTCGGTGTACCCGTCCTGCTCCGGGCCGGTGAAGCCCATCGCGATCAGGACGAGGTCCGCGGGGATCTCGCGCTCGGTGCCGCTCTTCGGGACCCGACGTCCGTCCACGTACTCGGTCTCGGCCACGCGCAGAGCGCGGACCTCTCCGACCTCGTTCGCGAGGAACTCGACCGTGGACGCGAGGAACACCCGCTCCCCGCCCTCCTCGTGCGCGGAGGAGACCTCGAAGAGGGTCGGCATCATCGGCCACGGCTGGTGGTCAGGACGCGCGTCCCCCGGCTGCTTGCCGATCGCGAGGTTGGTCACGCTGAGCGCGCCCTGTCGGTGCGCCGTGCCGATGCAGTCCGCACCGGTGTCGCCGCCGCCGATCACGATGACGTGCTTACCCTCGGCCGTGATCTGGTCGGGCACCTTGTCCCCCGCGACCGCGTGGTTGGACTCGACCAGGTACTCCATGGCGAAGTGGACGCCGTCCAGGTCGCGTCCGGGGATCGAGAGATCCCGCGGGACGGTCGAGCCCGTGGCGATGACGACCGCGTCGTAGCGGGCGCGCAGGTCGGGCCAGGAGATGTCCTTGCCGATCTCGACGCCGGCGCGGAAGCGCGTGCCCTCCTCCTGCATCTGGCGAAGACGCGACTCCAGCTGGGCCTTCTCCATCTTGAAGTCGGGGATGCCGTAGCGGAGCAGCCCGCCGATCCGGTCGTCGCGCTCGAAGACGGCGACGGTGTGCCCCGCGCGCGTCAGCTGCTGCGCGGCGGCGAGCCCGGCAGGACCCGATCCGACGACGGCGACCGTCTTGCCGGTGAGGCGCTCCGGCGGCTCCGGCTCGACCCAGCCCTTGGCGAAGGCCTCATCGATGATGGAGACCTCGACCTGCTTGATCGTGACCGGCGGCTGGTTGATGCCGAGGACGCACGAGCTCTCGCAGGGCGCCGGGCACAGCCGCCCGGTGAACTCCGGGAAGTTGTTCGTGGCATGCAGCCGCTCGATGGCGGCGCGTCCTTCGCCGCGCCAGGTCAGATCGTTCCACTCCGGGATCAGGTTGCCCAGGGGGCATCCCTGATGGCAGAACGGCACGCCGCAGTCCATGCAGCGCCCTGCCTGACGGCGGAGGACCTGCTTGTCGCCCGGCTCGTAGACCTCTTTCCAGTCCATGATGCGCACCGGCACCGGACGTCGTGCGGGAAGCTCCCGCTCGGTCACCTTCAGAAAGCCTTTGGGATCAGCCACCGGTCACCTCCAGGATGCGGTTCCACACGATGTCGCCGTCGGGGTCGATCCCCTCGGCCAGCGCCTCCTCGCGCATGCTCCGCACAGCGGCGAAGTCGCGAGGGAGCACCTTCACGAACTCGGACGCGCTCTCCTCGAAGCTCTCCAGGAGAGCGGAGCCGCGCGGTGAGGCGGTGCGCTCGACGTGCGTGAGCAGCAGGCTCCGCAGCACCTCGAGGTCCGCGCGGTCGAGCCGTTCGAGCCGGAGCTCTCCACTGCCGAGCGACTGCGCGTTGACCTTGCTCGGGTCGAGCGCGTGCACGTACGCCACTCCCCCGGACATGCCGGCGCCGAAGTTGCGACCGGTCGAGCCGAGGATGACAGCCAGGCCACCGGTCATGTACTCGAGCGCATGGTCTCCCACGCCCTCCACGACCGCGGTGGCACCCGAGTTGCGCACGAGGAATCGCTCACCGACGACGCCGGACAGGAACATCGTCCCCGAGGTCGCCCCGTATCCGATCACATTGCCGGCGATGACGTTCTCGTGCGGCGCGATCGACGACCCGCGCGGCGGACGGACCGTGATGTCGCCACCGGAGAGGCCCTTGCCGACGTAGTCGTTCGCATCGCCCTCGAGCCGCAGGATGATGCCGGGCGGCAGGAACGCGCCGAGCGACTGCCCGGCGGTCCCGTGCAGCGTGACGTCGATCGTTCCCTGCGGCAGACCTGTCGCACCGTGGCGGGAGGTCACCTGGTGGCCGAGCATGGTGCCGACGGCGCGCTCGGTGTTCGCGATCGGCAGCTCGACGACCACGGGTTCGGCGTTCAGCAGGGCGCTCTTGGCGATGTCGATCAGCTGCACGTCGAAGTGCTTCTCGAGCTCGTGATCCTGCGACCGGGCGTTGCGACGCGCCTCGCCGGCCGGGAATGCCGGACCCTCCAGCACGGGGCTCAGGTCGAGTCCCTCGGCCTTCCAGTGCTCGACCGCGGCGTCGACCTCGATGAGGTCCGCGCGGCCGATGATCTCGTCGAGGGAGCGGTACCCGAGCTCGGACAGCAGCTCGCGCACCTCCTCGGCGATGAACTCCATGAAGTTCACGACGAACTCGGGCTTGCCCGTGAACCGGTCGCGCAGGACCGGGTTCTGGGTGGCGACACCGACCGGGCACGTGTCCAGGTGGCACACGCGCATCATGATGCAGCCGCTGACCACGAGCGGAGCGGTCGCGAAACCGAACTCCTCCGCTCCGAGCAGGGCGCCGATGACGACGTCGCGGCCGGTCTTGAGCTGACCGTCGACCTGTACAACGACGCGGTCGCGCATCCCGTTGAGCATGAGCGTCTGCTGCGTCTCCGCGAGACCCAGCTCCCAGGGGGTGCCGGCGTGCTTGAGCGAGTTCAGCGGGCTCGCACCCGTGCCCCCGTCGTGGCCGGACACCAGGATCACGTCGCTGAGCGCCTTGGCGACGCCTGCGGAGACCGCGCCGATACCGGACTGGCTGACCAGCTTGGTGTGGATGCGCGCCTCGGGGTTCGCGCGCTTCAGGTCGAAGATGAGCTGCTTGAGGTCTTCGATCGAGTAGATGTCGTGATGCGGCGGCGGCGAGATGAGTCCGACGCCCGCCGTGGCGTGGCGGGTCCGCGCGACCCAGGGGTACACCTTCGTCGGCGGCAGTTGACCGCCCTCACCGGGCTTGGCACCCTGCGCGAGCTTGATCTGGATGTCGTCCGCCTCGGTGAGATACAGGCTCGTGACGCCGAACCGTCCGGACGCCACCTGTTTGATCGCGCTGCGCCGCTCGGGGTCGACCAGCCGGTCGGGGTCTTCGCCGCCCTCACCGGTGTTGGACTTGCCGCCGATGCGGTTCATCGCGATCGCCAGCGTCTCGTGCGCCTCCTTCGAGATCGAGCCGTAGCTCATGGCTCCGGTCGAGAAGCGCTTGACGATCGCCGACACCGGTTCGACCTCGTCCAGCGGGACGGGCTTGCGGGTGCCGGTGCGCAGCTGGAAGAGGCCGCGCAGCGTCTTCAGCTCCGCCGCCTGCTCGTCCACGAGCCTGGTGTACTCGCGGAAGATGTCGTACCGGCGGGTGCGGGTCGAGTGCTGCAGCTTGAACACCGTCTCCGGGTTGAACAGGTGCGGCGAGCCGTCACGACGCCACTGGTACTCGCCGCCGGTCCAGAGCCGCTCGTGCGCGCGTGCCGCGGCGTCCTCCGGATAGGCGTAGTCGTGGCGCGCCTGGTTCTCGGCGAAGATCTCCTCGATCCCGATGCCGCCGAGCTTGGACTCGGTGCGCGTGAAGTAGGCGTCGATGAACTCCTGGCTGAGACCGATCGCCTCGAACACCTGGGCTCCCGCATACGACGACACGGTCGAGATGCCCATCTTCGACATGATCTTCAGCACGCCCTTGCCGAGCGCGTAGATCAGGTTCTTGACGGCCTTCTCCGGCGAGATGCCGGTGATGTAGCCGGTGCGCACGAGGTGCTCCACCGTCTCCATCGCGAGATACGGGTTCACCGCGGAGGCGCCGTAGCCGATCAGCGTCGCGACGTGGTGGACCTCGCGCACGTCTCCGGCCTCGACGATCAGACCGACCTTCATCCGGTTCTCACGGCGGATGAGGTGGTGGTGGATCGCGGAGACCATGAGCAGCGACGGGATCGGGACGAGATCCTTGTTCGAGTCGCGGTCGGACAGGATGATGAACTCCGCGCCGTCCTCGATGGCCTGATCGACCTCGGCGCACATCTCGTCCAAGCGGCCGGCGAGAGTCTGGGGGCCGGCGTCGAAGTGGTACAGACCACGGATCGTCGCACTCGACCTTCCCGGCATCGCCTTGTCGATGTGCCGGATCTTCGCGAGCTCGTCGTTGTCGATCACGGGGAAGTCGAGCGACACCGTGCGTGTGTGCTCGGGACCCCAGGACAGCAGGTTGCTCTCCGGCCCAAGACCGAGCTTGAGGCTGGTGACGACCTCTTCGCGGATCGAGTCGAGCGGCGGGTTCGTCACCTGCGCGAACTGCTGGGTGAAGTAGTCGAACAGCAGCCGTGGACGCTTGCTGAGCACGGCGATCGGCGTGTCGGACCCCATCGCGCCGAGCGGCTCGACACCCGTCTGCCCCATCGGGGTCAGCAGGATGCGCACCTCCTCCTCCGTGTAGCCGAAGGTGCGCTGACGACGCGTGATGGATGCGGGCGGGTGCACGATGTGCTCGCGCTCCGGGAGGTCGGCGAGCCGCACGGCGCCGGCGTCGAGCCATTCCTGCCAGGGGTGCATCGTCGACAGCTCGCGCTTGATCTCCTCGTCCTCGACGATGCGACGCTGCGAGGTGTCGACCAGGAACATCTTGCCCGGCTGCAGCCGACCCCGGCGCTTGATGCGCTCCGGCTCGAAGTGCAGGACTCCGGTCTCGGAGCCGATCACGACGAGGCCGTCGGTCGTCTCGGTCCAGCGCCCCGGGCGCAGACCGTTGCGGTCGAGGGTCGCGCCGACGAGGGTGCCGTCGGTGAAGATGAGGGCGGCCGGACCGTCCCACGGCTCCATCTGGTTGGAGTGGTACTCGTAGAACGAGCGCAGCTCGGGCGTGATGTCCGCCTGCTTCTCGTAGGCCTCGGGGACCATCATCATGATGGCGTGCGGCAGGCTGCGCCCGGTGAGCGTCAGCAGCTCCAGCACCTCGTCGAACGAGGCGGAGTCGCTCGCACCGTCGGTGCAGATCGGCAGCAGCGGCGTGATGTCGCCGAGCAGCTCGGACTCGAGCTGGGACTGTCGCGCCCGCATCCAGTTGCGGTTCCCGCCGACCGTGTTGATCTCACCGTTGTGCGCGAGCATCCGCAGCGGCTGCGCGAGCGGCCACGACGGAAAGGTGTTCGTCGAGTAGCGGGAGTGGACGACGGCCAGCTCGGAGGCGAAGCGCTCATCCTGCAGGTCGGGGTAGAACGGCTCCAACTGGAGCGTCGTGACCATGCCCTTGTAGCCGAGGGTGCGGCTCGACAGGGAGACGAAGTAGGCGCCGAGCTCGTGGCCGGCGCGCTTGCGCAGGCGATAGGCGACGCGGTCGAGGGCGATCCCGGTGAGCGGGGCCTCGGAGTGCGTGGATCCGCCGGCGCTGACGAACAGCTGCTCGAAGGCGGGACGGGCCTCATCGGCCAGCTTGCCCAGGTTCTCGTTGGCCGTGGGCACTTCGCGCCAACCGAGGACCCGGAGCCCCTCGGAGCGGGCGATCTTCTCGATGCCGGCCTTCTGCTGGCGGCGCTCGCTCGAGTCGCGAGGCAGGAAGGCGAGTCCTGCGGCGTACTCCCCCACGGGCGGCAGTTCGTAGCCGGTGACCGCGCGGAGGAAATCGTCGGGCATCTGGGTCAGGATGCCAGCACCGTCTCCGGTGCCCGCGTCGGAGCCGATGGCCCCGCGGTGTTCCAGGTTGCGCAGGGCCTCGAGGGCCAGCGCGATGATGTCGTGCCCGGCTTCGCCGCGCAGCGTCGCGACCATGGCCAGGCCGCAGGCGTCCTTCTCGAACGCCGGGTTGTACATGCCCTGCTTCGGGGGGTATGCGCCGGAGGCGCCGTAAGGGGGCTGGAAGTACACCAGTTACCGTCCTCAGATCTTCGAGTGAAACCCGGGGACGTCGTCGGCCCGCTCGTTCAGTGCAATGGTTCTCCCGCCGCGAGGCGGCGTTATCGGGAGCCGTCCTCGCTCGTGGGAGCAGTGCTTGTGGCGGTGGCTCCTGCGGTGACTTCATCGGTCGGAGGCTCGCTCACGTCCACGAAATCAGAGGGATTGTCCTGCGATTGTACATCAGCGTCGGACAGGGTCTTCTCACGCCCGGGCTGGTACGGCGAGGGCTCGAGCCCGGGGTGGCGCCGCGTCTGGACGATCAGGATCACGATGCCGACCACGACGCCGAGGATCGCTGCCCACACGTTGCTGCGCAGGCCGAGGATGATCTCGCTCGGGTCGATGCGGATCGACTCCCAGACGATGCGTCCGGCGCTGTACCAGATGAGGTAGACCGCGAACAGACGCCCCCACTGGAAGAAGAGCTTGCGTCCCAGCCACAGCAGCACGAGCACCCCGAGACCGTTCCAGAGGACCTCGTAGAGGAAGGTCGGGTGGAACAGGGTGCCCTCGGGAAGACCGGGAGGGAAGGCGGAGTTGTCCGAGGGGATCTCCAGCCCCCAGGGCAGGTCGGTCGGCAGGCCGAAGAGCTCTTTGTTGAACCAGTTGCCGAAACGGCCCATGGCCTGGGCGAGCAGGAGTCCGGGCGCGAGTGCGTCCGCGAAGGTCCAGAAGCGGATGCCCGTCCAGCGGCAGCCCAGGTACGCGCCGATCGCGCCGCCGATCAGGGCGCCGAAGATCGCGATGCCGCCCTCCCAGATGGCCCACACCGAGCCCGGCTCGAACGGGTTCCAGGTGTTCCTGCCCTCGCCGAAGTAGAAGTTCGGGTGGGTGAGCACGTGGAAGATGCGCGCGCCGATGATCGCCAGCGGCACGGCCAGGATCGAGATGTCGATCACGACCCACGGCTCCGCCCCGCGCTTGGTGAGGCGTCGGTTGGTCAGCAGCGTCGCCGCGATGATGCCGGCGATGATGCACAGCGCGTAGATGTGGATGCGGATGCCGGGCCACACGTCGAAGTAGGAGACGGGCGGGCTCGGGATGCTGGCGAGCACGCCGGTGACGGTGCTGTGGAGCGCGAGTGACATGAGTGCGATTCTAGTTCTCGGTATCGGGGCGTGCCGACGCGGTGCCGGCGGCCAAGGTTCGGGTGACGTCGGCGAGGGCTTCCACCCCGCCGTCGCGGAGGGCACGGACCAGCGCGGTTCCGACGATCGCGCCGTCGGCGTACTCGGAGACGCCGGCGATCTGCTCGGCGGTGGAGATCCCGATGCCCACACAGGCCCGTCGGGCTCCGTGCGCGCGCAGGCGACCGACGAGGGTGCGGGCGGCGCGGTCGAGTTCGGCCCGCTCCCCGGTGATGCCCATGGTCGAGACCGTGTAGACGAACCCGGTGGACGACTTCACCACCAGATCGAGGCGTTCATCCGACGAGGTGGGGGCGGCGAGGAACACGCGGTCCAGGCCGGTCCGCTCGCTGGCGGCGATCCACTCCGCCGCCGCGTCCGGCGTGATGTCCGGCGTGATGAGTCCGGCTCCCCCGGCGGCGAGCAGATCGTCGGCGTAGCGGTCGACGCCGTACTGCATCACGGGGTTCCAGTACGTCATGACGAGGACCGGGACGTCGGTCGCCGCCGTGATCGCGCGGATCGCGGTGAACAGATCGGCCATCCGGAATCCCGCGGCGAGAGCCTTGGTCGTCGCCTCCTGGATGATCGCGCCGTCCATCACCGGGTCGCTGTACGGCGGGCCCAGCTCGATGATGTCGACGCCGTTCTCCGCGAGGGCGATCGCCGCCTGGATGCTCGTCTCCAGGTCGGGGAAGCCGACAGGGAGGTAGCCGACGAAGGCGCTGCGACCGGCGTCCTGCGCCTTCTGGATCGCCTGTTCGATGCGGCTCACAGCTGCGGCTCCCCCTTGGATGCCGACTCCTCGGCGTCGCTCTCCTCGGACACGTCGTGCGCGAGAGCGGCCTCGTCGTAGAGCTCGAAGTACCGAGCGGCGGTGTCCATGTCCTTGTCTCCGCGACCCGAGAGGCAGACGGCAATCAGACCGTCCGGCCCGAGCTCCCGGCCGATCCGGAGCGCTCCGGCGAGGGCGTGGGCGGACTCGATCGCGGGGATGATCCCCTCGGTCCGGCTGAGCAGACGCAGCGCCTGCATCGCCTCGTCGTCGGTCGCCGGGATGTACTGGGCGCGTCCGATGTCGGCCAGCCACGAGTGCTCGGGGCCGACGCCGGGATAGTCGAGACCGGCGGAGATCGAGTGCGACTCGATGGTCTGGCCGTCCGCGTCCTGCAGCACGTAGGTCTTCGCGCCGTGCAGGACACCGGGGCGTCCGCGCTCGATCGACGCCGCGTGCTTCTCGGTGTCGACGCCGTCACCGGCAGCCTCGACGCCGTAGAGCGCGACGCCCTCGTCGTCGAGGAAGGCATCGAACATGCCGATGGCGTTGGAGCCGCCGCCCACACAGGCGACGACCGCGTCGGGAAGGCGTCCGACCTCGTCGAGCAGCTGCGCCCTGGCCTCTTCGCCGATGATCTTCTGGAAGTCGCGGACCATCGCCGGGAAGGGGTGCGGGCCGGCCGCCGTGCCGAAGATGTAGTTCGTTGTCTCGACGGATGCCACCCAGTCGCGGTACGCGTCGTTGATCGCGTCCTTGAGCGTGCGGGACCCGGAGGTGACCGCCACGACCTCGGCGCCGAGCAGCCGCATCCGGGCGACGTTGAGCGCCTGACGCTCGGTGTCGACCTCGCCCATGTAGATCGTGCAGTCGAGCCCGAACAGCGCGGCGGCGGTCGCCGTCGCGACGCCGTGCTGACCGGCGCCGGTCTCGGCGATCACCCGCGTCTTGCCCAGGCGCTTGGTGAGCAGCGCCTGGCCCAGGACGTTGTTGATCTTGTGGGATCCGGTGTGGTTCAGATCCTCGCGCTTGAGGAAGATCCGGGCGCCGCCCGCGTGCTCCGCGAAACGCGGGACCTCGGTGATCGCCGAGGGGCGCCCCGCGTACGACGACAGCAGATGAGCGAGCTCGCCGCGGAACGCCGGATCGACGATGGCGTCCTCGTAGGCGGCTGTCAGCTCGTCGATCGCCGCGATCAGGGATTCGGGCATGTACCGCCCGCCGAATTCGCCGAAGAAGGGTCCGTGCTGATCGCGCAGACTCACCTCGCCGTGGTCGGTGGATCGCATCATGCCTCCAGGAAGCTCTTGAGGGTGGCGACGGGATCGCCCGTGACCAGGGCCTCGCCGATCAGGACGACGTCGGCTCCGGCCGAGCGGTAGTGCGTGACGTCGGCGGGTGTGAGCACCGCGGACTCGGCGATCTTGATCGCGGTGTCCGGGATGCGCTCGACCAGTCGCCCGAACAGATCGCGGTCGAGCTCGAGCGTCTTCAGGTCGCGCGCGTTCACGCCGATCAGGGGGGCGCCGAGGTCGATCGCCGCCTCGAGCTCATCGGCGGAGTGCGTCTCGACGAGCGGGGTCATGCCCAGCTCGGTGATGAAGCCGAACAGGTCCCGCAGGACGGCCGGTTCGATGCCCGCCACGATGAGCAGCACCAGGTCGGCTCCGGCCGCGCGGGCCTCCAGCACCTGGTAGCGGGTCGCGATGAAGTCCTTGCGCAGGACAGGCAGCGAGACGCGGGCGGTGACGGCTTCCAGGTCGGCGAGGCTGCCGCCGAAGCGGCGCTCCTCGGTCAGGACGCTGATCGCGGAGGCACCGCCGATCTCGTACAGAGACGCCTGCAGCGCGGGATCGGGGATCTCCGCGAGAGCACCGCGGGAGGGAGAGGCGCGCTTCACCTCGGCGATGATCTTCACGCGATCGGCCGGTGCGAGGGCGGCGAGGGCGTCCTTCGCGGCAGGACGCGCGAGCGCCTGCCTCTCGACATCGGCCAGCGGGCGCGTCAGAGCACGACGCTCGGCGTCTGCGACTGCGCCGGCCGTCAGGTCGGCGAGGACCATTAGTGCGCCTTCGGAGCGTACTTCGGACCCTTCACGCCGTAACCGGCCTTGGAAAGCACCCAGCCCACGATCGCGCCGATCGGGATGAGGGCGACGGACACCCAGACGAGAGCCGGCTGCTCGAAGCAGAACGCCACGGTCGCCGCCGCGAAGCCGACGAGCATGATGATGACGGCGGTCCAGGCTGCAGGCGAGTGTCCGTGGCCGGGGTCGGCGATGGGGTTGGTCATGTTCTCCTCCGGGGGACGGCGTGCAGTTCGGGTTCAGTCTATCGGGGTCAGCGCGTGGGATCGGTTCCGCGCGACAGCTCGTCCCAGGAATCGACCGCATCGACGGGGCCGTCGTGCGGCGTCTCGGCATGATCGGTGCGGTACCGTCGCCCGCCGGCCTTCCACCCGCGCCAGGTCACCAGCACCAGGATGGCGGCGGCGAGCAGGATCACCCAGCCCCCGAGCGCGATGTACGGCCACGCGGAGGGGACGATCGAGGCGACGACCTCGTGCGTGGCGTCGCTCCCGGCCAGACCGGTGACCTCCGTCACGGTCGCGGCGACCGCATCGAACGGTTCGGCGATCAGCAGCTGCAGCGTCGACCAGCCCAGGAACAGGGCGGTCGCCGCCGCGAGCACGCCGAAGACGAGGCGCACCGCCTTGCCGGCGATGGACATCGCGGCGCCGAGCGCCAGCACCGCGAGACTCAGCGGGGCGAGGAGCACCAGGGCGGAGGCTCCGGGCACCAGGATCGCCTCGCCCGCGTCGACCCGTTCGACCGTGAGCCACGTCTGCGTCGACGAGATGATGCCGATGGCACCCGCCAGGAGAAACCCGGAGACCGAGAGCGCGCGGCCGCGCCGAGCGATGGTCATGGCTGATCCGTCCCCTCGACCGCACCCAGGTCGGTCGTGTCGAAGCAGGTGCGCGTGCCCGTGTGGCAGGCAGGACCGGTCTGGGCGACCAGCAGCAGGATCGCATCGCCGTCGCAGTCGAGACGCGCCTCGTGCACCACCTGGATGTGCCCGGACGTGTCGCCCTTGCGCCAGTACTCCCGGCGCGAACGCGACCAGTACGTGGCTCGCCCGGACGTGAGGGTGCGCCGCAGCGCCTCCTGATCCACCCAGGCGAGCATCAGCACCTCGCGCGTGTCCCACTGCTGCACGATCACCGGGGCGAGGCCGTCGGCATTGAACGCGACCTGTGCGATGCGCTCCTCCACGGAGCCGGCCGGATCCTCGGACATGTCCTTCGCGTTCATCGGACCACCACACCTTCCGCGCGGAGCGCGTCTTTGACGTCGCCGACCGTGAGCGCCCCCGTGTGGAACACACTCGCGGCGAGCACCGCATCCGCGCCGGCCTTGATCGCGGGCGCGAAGTCCGCGGCGCGACCGGCTCCGCCTGAGGCGATGACGGGCACGGAGGCCGCCTCGCGCATGAGACGCACGAGTTCGAGGTCGAACCCGTCGCGCGTGCCGTCCGCGTCGATCGAGTTCACGAGGAGCTCTCCCGCGCCGCGCTCGGCCGCCTCGCGGGCCCAGTCCAGCGCATCCAGCGTGGTCTGGGTCCGACCGCCGTGCGTCGTGACGACGAATCCGGAGTGCGTGGTCGGCGCGCGCTTCACGTCGAGCGACAGCACGAGCACCTGCGCACCGAAGCGATCCGCGATCTCGCCGATCAGCTCGGGGCGCGCGATCGCCGCGGAGTTCACCCCGACCTTGTCCGCCCCGACGGAGAGCAGGCGGGCGACGTCGTCGACGCTGCGCACTCCCCCGCCGACGGTCAGCGGCACGAAGACCTGCTCGGCGGTGCGCTGCACGACGTCGTACGTCGTGGCTCTGGCATCGACCGTCGCGGTCACGTCGAGGAAGGTGATCTCGTCCGCGCCCTGCGCGGCATAGTGCCTGGCCAGTTCGACGGGGTCGCCCATGTCGCGCAGGTTCTCGAAGTTGACGCCCTTGACGACGCGGCCCTCAGCCACGTCCAGACACGGGATGACGCGGCTGGCGAGCGTCATCACAGCCTCGCGTTGTGGATCGCGGTGACGAGGATCGCCCGCGCGCCGAGCGCGTAGAGGGCGTCCATCACCGGATTGACCCGCGCGCGGGCCACCATGACGCGGACGGCGACCCATTCCGGATCGCGCAGCGGAGACACGGTCGGCGACTCCACGCCCCCCGCGATCTTCACGGCGTCGTCGAGGAGAGCGACAGGGAGGTCGTAGTCGATCATCACGTACCGGCGGGCGACCATGACGCCGCGCAGACGACGCAGCAGCGTCTCGGCTCCGTCGGCGTCCGCGGGGCCGGCGATCAGGACGGCCTCGGACTCGAGGATCACGGGGCCGAACACCTCGAGGCCCGCCTGCCGGAGCGTCGTCCCCGTCTCCACGACGTCGGCGACCGCATCGGCGACGCCCAGCTGCACGGCGGACTCCACGGCGCCGTCGAGGGGCACCAGATCGACGGCGATGCCGCGCTGATCCAGGAAGGCGTCCACGAGGCCGGGATACGAGGTCGCGATGCGCAGGCCGTCGAGCTCCTGCACATCGGTGTAGCGCCCGGTGGGCGCCGCGAACCGGAACGTGGAGCCGGCGAAGCCGAGCGCCTCGATCTCCCTGGCACCGGGCATCCGCGCGTCCAGCAGCAGGTCACGACCCGTGATGCCGACATCGATCGCGCCGGAGCCGACGTAGGTGGCGATGTCCTTGGGACGGAGGAAGAAGAACTCGACGTCGTTCTCGGCGTCGATCACATGGAGGGTCTTCGGGTCGCGTCTACCGGCGTAGCCGGCCTCGGCGAGCATGTCGGCGGCGGTCTCGGAGAGCGAGCCCTTGTTGGGAACGGCGATGCGCAGCATGGATGGCTTTCAGTTCGAGGAGATCGGAACGGAGCGCATCACAGATGTCGGTAGACGTCCTGCAGGCTGAGCCCCTTCGCGAGCATCATCACCTGCACGTGGTACAGCAGCTGCGAGATCTCCTCCGCGGCCGCCTCGTCGGACTCGTACTCCGAGGCCATCCACACCTCGGCGGCCTCTTCCACGATCTTCTTGCCGATCGTGTGCACGCCGCCGTCGAGCTCCGCCACGGTCCCCGATCCCTCAGGACGGGTCTCGGCCTTGACGCTGAGCTCGGCGAACAGCTCGTCGAAAGTCTTCACGATTCCAGGCTAGCGGCTCTGGCGAGGTCTCTGAGCCGGGAGACGGCCGCCTCGACGTCGTCGGCGCCGTAGATCGCCGAACCCGCCACGAACGTGTCGGCCCCTGCCTCGGCGGCCATCCCGATCGTGCGGTCGGAGATCCCGCCGTCGACCTGCAACCAGACCTGCGACCCCCGCCGCTTGGCCTCCTCGGCGAGAGCGCGCAGCTTGGGCATCGTCTCCGGCATGAATCCCTGCCCGCCGAAACCGGGCTCGACCGTCATCACGAGGATCTGGTCGAACTCGTCGAGGACCTGATAGAGCCCCTCGACAGGTGTCGCCGGTTTGACGGCGACACCGGCCCTGGAGCCGATGTCCCGGAGCCGTCGCGCGAGGGACACGGGATCGGCGGCTGCCTCGAGATGGAACGTCACGCTCGCGGCTCCGAGCTCCGCGTAGTCCGGCGCCCAGCGCTCGGGATCGGTGATCATCAGGTGGACGTCCAGCGGGATGGGGCTGGTCGCCTGGATCCGCTCGACCATCTGCGTGCCGAAGGTGAGGTTGGGCACGAAGTGGTTGTCCATGACGTCGACGTGCGCGAAGTCCGCCGTCGCGATGCGGGCGAGGTCGGCCTGCATGTTCACGAAGTCGGCGGCGAGGATGCTGGGGTTGATGCGCGGGGCGGGGGGCAGTTCCACGGTCCTAGTCTTCCTTCCCTGAGGCGTTCACGGGCTCGACGCGCTTGAGCAGCGCCAGGAACATCGCATCGGTGCCGTGGCGATGCGGCCACAGCTGCGCGCTGCCGGTGCCGGCGCGGCCTTCGTCCGCCAGATCGATCGGCGAGCGGGAGACGTCGGCGATCGTGGCGCGCGCGTCGAGCTCGACGATGTCGGAGCGGCCGCGGAGCACCTCCTGCACCACGCCGGTGGTCTCCGCGAGATGAGGCGAGCACGTCACGTAGGCGACGATCCCGCCCGGGGCGAGCGCGTCGAGGGCCGCGGACAGCAGGTCGGTCTGCAGCGGCACCAGCTCGGCGACATCGGCCGGCGATTTCCGCCACCGCGCTTCCGGGCGCCGTCGCAGCGCACCCAGACCGGTGCAGGGGGCATCGACGAGGATCCGGTCGAACTCGCCGGGGAGAGAAGCAGCGAGCTCGCGACCGTCCTGCTCGTGCACGACGATCTCACCGGGGACGGCGCGCAGAGCCTTGCGGACGAGACGCGCGCGCACCGGGACGATCTCGTTCGCCTCGAGAGTCGCACCGTGCTGCCGGGCGATCGCGGCCAGCAGCGCCGTCTTCCCACCCGGCCCGGCACAGAGATCGAGCCACCGCTCCCCTGCGCCGATCGGGGAGGCTGCCGTCAGCGCCAGCGCGACCAGCTGGGATCCTTCGTCCTGCACCCGGATCGTGCCGCCGGAGGCCTCGACCGGGCCGCGGGGGTCCCCGCCGGGCGACGCGAAGGCCGTCGGAGCATACGGGAGCCGGGGCTCTCCCGGGTCGGCGAGACCAGGAAGTGCGACGAGAGTCACCTCGGGCGAGGCGTTGTCGGCTTCGAGCAGCGACTCCAGCTCCTCGCCGCGCCCTTCGGCGGTCAGTGCCCGACGCAGGGCCCTGATGACCCAGACCGGATGCGCGGAGCGGAGGGCCAGACGCTCGTCATCGGACCGCGCCTGATCCTCGATGCGGGCCTGCCAGCTCTGCTCCGAGTCCCGCGTGATGCGGCGGAGGACGGCGTTCGTGAAGCTCGCGGCACCCCGTCCGGACACCGTCGCGACGAGGTTCACCGACTCGTTCACCGCCGCATGCGGGGCCACGCGCGTCGCGAGCAGCTGATGCACGGCGAGGCGCAGCGCGTCGAGGACGGCCGGATCGATGCTGTCGGTCGTGCGGTCGGCCGCCGCGGCGATGATCGCGTCGTACGTCCCCAGCCGCCGCAGCGTCCCATAGGTGAACTCGGTCGCCAATGCGGCATCCTGTGCGTTCAGGCGCGCCTCGGCGATGGCCGGCGGAAGCACGAGGTTCGCGTAGGCATCCGTCTCCGACACAGCCCGCAGCACGTCGAAGGCGACGCGTCGAGCCGGCTGGACCGTGCGGGTCTGGCCGCGCTGCTCCGCGCGTCGTCCTTCATGGGTCTTCCGTCCCTGCGCCCGAGGCGCTCGGCGTGTCCGGTCTTCGTCGCTCATGATCCCGCCCTCAGGTCGTCCGCGCCGCGCTGACCACGCCACCAGTCGACCGCGTTCATCGCCGCACGGCCGGCCGGCTGGACCCGCGTCACCGCGAGCGGTCCGGATGCGGTGCCGATCAGCACGGCCGACTTCGTCCCGCTGAGCTGCCCGGGAGCGAGCGGCTCCGCATCCGCTGCCGGCGCGGCTTCGAGCACCTTCAGGGACTGCCCGCCCACCGTCGTGTGCGCGCCCGGCTCCGGCGTGACGCCGCGGAACCGCGCGTACACGGCGGTGAGCGGCAGGTTCCAGTCCAGGAGGCCGTCGCCGTGGGAGAGCTTGCCGGCGAACGTCGGCTCTCCCGTCTGCGGCGCAGCTGCCGCTGTGCCGTCGGCGATCGCGGCGACCACATCGGCGGTGAGGTCCGCGCCGTCGGCGGCGAGGATCTCGAGGGCCTCCCCGGCGGTGGCCGTGTCCGGGACCGCGACGACCCGCCGAGCGAAAACGTCACCGGCATCGAGCTCGGCGACGAGCTGGAAGACGCTCGCACCCAGCTCGCGGTCGCCCGCGATCAGGGCGCGCTGCACGGGAGCGGCGCCTCGCCACGCCGGCAGCAACGAGAAGTGCAGGTTGATCCAGCCGGAAGCGGGCACGGAGAGCAGGGGCTCACGGACCAGCCCGCCGTAGGCGACGATGACCCCCAGATCCGGCTGCAGCGCCGCGATCTCCGCCGTCGCGGCGTCGTCGAGCCGCGCCGTCCTGATGATCGGCAGGCCGAGTTCGACGGCGGCCTGCGCCACGGGCGACGGCGTCAGCACGCGCTTGCGGCCGAGCGGCGCATCGGGGCGCGTCACGACGGCGACGATCTCGTGAAGCGTGGCCAGACGGCGGAGGGTGGGCACGGCAGCAGCGGGCGTGCCGGCGAAGACGAGGCGCATGAAGGTTCTCCGGAAGGGTCAGAGCTCTGGATCGAGGATATCGAGACGAACCGAGAGAGTGCTCTTCGTCGCGCGGCCGCGCGCTCGCCGGCCGCTCACGGCTTCCGCGACGACGGCGGCGCGCAGCGCTGTCGCCACCCGGGGGCCCGCGCCGTAGTCGAACCGCACGAGAGCCCGCACCCGCGGGGGCACGTCGTCGGAGTCGACGGGGACGGGACCGAGCACGGCGTCCGGAGGGAGGCTGAGCTCGTCGAGGGCCGCGAGAGCCCGACCGACCGCGGGCACCGAGCCCTGCACGAGCGCGACCCTGGTCGTCGGCGGCATGTGCAGCGGCGCCCTGCTCTCGAGCTCCGAGCGGGCGTAGGCGGACTGATTCCACGTCGCCAGCGCCTTCGCGACCGCGCCGTTCACGCCGACCAGGTGGATCGGCGCTCCCGGGGCCGCGAGAGCAGCCGCGTTCGACCACCAGCGCAGGCACGACTCGCCGATCCGCAGGTCAGGGGCTTGCAGCATACGGGGACCGTCGAGCAGCACCACCGCGCGGTATCCGCCCTCGGCGAGCGGCTCCGCTCCCCTGGTCGCGACCACGAGTGCGGGCTTGCCGCCCACGCGCTCGACGGGATGCGCGCCGTCGGCGACGATCACGCGCACGCCGGGGAACGCCCGTCCCAGCTCGTCCGCGGTGCGTTCACTCCCCGACGATGCGAGGCGGACCTTCGTGGAGGAGCACACGGGGCAGGACCAGGAGCTCGCGCCGCGTCCGCACCACCCGCAGACGGGCACGGCTCCACGGTGTCGGGCGCCCAACGGGCCGCCGCAGTGCGCACACCGCGCCGGCGCCCGGCACTCCGCGCACACCAGGGAAGGCGCGAAACCAGGACGGGACACCTGGATGAGGACGGGCCCCTCGGCCGCGGCGTTGCGAGCGGCGAGGAAGGCCGAGGATGGCATGCGCTGGGCGGTCGGCTGCTCCATCTCCTGCGGAGTGCTCAGCAATACGCGCGGGAGGATACGACGCGCCGCCCTGACGTCGCGCAGCCACCCGATCTCCACCAGACGCTCCACCTCGGTCGTGCGGGTGTGCCCCGCGAACAGCAGCGCCGAGCCCTCGAGCTCCCGGCGGACGAGTGCGGCATCACGCGCGTGGACGTACGGAGCGAGCGGCTCGCCGAGCAGCGAGTCGCCGTCGTCCCAGATCGCCACCAGACCCGCACGCACGGGAGCGTAAACCGCGGACCGGTTGCCGACGACGATGCACGGCGCATCCTCGAGGGTGCGCAGGAAGGCGCGGTAGCGGTCCGGATTCGTCTGGCGGGAGTCGTGCCGAACGATCGCCTCGGCCGGGACGAGCGACGCGAGAGCGGCGAGCAGACGGTCCAGATCGCGATGATCCGGCACCACGAGGATCGACGACTTCCCCGCAGCGAGCATGCGCGCCGCCGTGGCTCCGAGCAGGCGCGTCCAGCCAGGCACGTCGTCGGAGAGCTGCGGGATCGCCTCGACGGCCGCACGACCGCCCTCGTCGAGCACCTCGTCCAGCCCGTCGTACGTGCCGGTGATCTCTGCGGCTGCCGCGAGTGCGTCCACAGAGGGGACGACCGCGGACGCGTCCGCGGTCCAGGCTTTCTCGACGCGAACCTGGCGTTTGGGGATCACGAGCCGGAGAACGTCCGACGCCGAGCCGGCCGCCCGATCCGCGACCCGCCGGGCGAGGGTGTGCAGGCGCTCCGGGAGCACGGGCACGGGCGACACCACGCTCTCGAGCTCGGACAGGGGGCGGTCCGCATCGTCCTCTGTGTCGATGTCGACGATGTAGCCGTCGATCACCCGTCCGGCCGTGCGCAGCGGGACGCGCACGCGCACGCCGCGATCCACCTCGCCGAGCTCGGCGGGAAGCGCGTAGTCGAACAGACGGTCGAGCTGCGGCAGGGGCGAATCGAGGAGCACGCGCGCGATGCGCCGGCTCTCCGGGGACATCAGGACCGCGGCCCCATCAGAGCCCGGCAGCGCGGCGCAGCTCTTCGATGCGGTCGGTGCGCTCCCAGGTGAAGTCCGGCAGCTCGCGTCCGAAATGACCGTACGCGGCGGTCTGGGCGTAGATCGGGCGCAGGAGGTCGAGCTGCTCGATGATCGCCTGCGGACGCAGGTCGAACACCTCGGTGATCGCGCGTGTGATGGCCTCGTCGGACACCTTGCCGGTGCCGAACGTCTCGACGTAGAGCCCGACGGGACGCGCGACGCCGATCGCGTAGGCGACCTGCACCTCGAGCCGGTCGGCGAGCCCCGCGGCCACCGCGTTCTTCGCGACCCAGCGTGTCGCGTAGGCGCCGGAGCGGTCGACCTTCGACGGGTCCTTGCCGCTGAAGGCGCCGCCGCCGTGACGTGCCGCACCGCCGTAGGTGTCGATGATGATCTTGCGCCCGGTGAGTCCGGCGTCTCCCTTGGGACCGCCCGTGACGAAGGGTCCCGCGGGGTTGATGTAGTAGGTGACGTCGGCGAGGTCGAGGCCGGTCGTCTCGAGCACGGGATCGATCACGTGCTCGCGCACCTGCGCCTGCAGCTCGCTCTGCGAGATGTCGGGATGGTGCTGGGTGGAGACGACGACCGCGTCGATGGTCTTCGGTGTGAAGCCCTCGTAGCCCAGTGTCACCTGGGTCTTGCCGTCCGGACGAAGGAAGGGCAGCGCTCCGCTGCGGCGCACCTCTGTCAGCCGCTCCGCGATGCGGTGGGCCGTCCACGCCGCCATCGGCATCAACTGCGGGGTCTCGTTGGTCGCGAAGCCGAACATGATGCCCTGGTCTCCGGCGCCGAGGCCGTCGAGCGGGTCGACGGATGAGCCGTCGCGGTGCTCCTGCGCGCTGTCGACCCCGTGCGCGATGTCGGTCGACTGCTCCCCCACCGAGACGCTGACGCCGCAGGAGTCACCGTCGAAGCCGGTCTCGCTCGACGTGTAGCCGATGCCGTTCACGACCTGTCGGACGATCGTGGGGATGTCGACGTATGCGTCCGTGCGGATCTCACCGGCGACGTGAACGAGTCCGGTGGTGACCAGCGTCTCCACGGCGACGCGAGAACCGCGGTCCTTGGCCAGGAGTCCGTCGAGGATGCTGTCCGAGATCTGGTCGCAGATCTTGTCCGGGTGCCCTTCGGTGACGGACTCGGACGTGAACAGACGCAGGGCGCTCATCGGTACTCCAGAACGGGATGGACAGAGGGAGGGTGTGAACCCATTCTGGACCGCGCCTCCGACGGGGCGGGAGGCGCGGTCTCGAATATCACTCCGCGTGACGCAGGCGGAGCTTGTCCTCGTTGATCTCGTGCAGCGCGATGGTGAGCGGCTTGTCCTCGACGGACGAGTCCACGAGCGGGCCCACGTTGTCGAAGAGGTTTCCCTCGTGCAGGTCGGAGTAGTAGTCGTTGATCTGACGGGCACGCTTGGCGGCGTAGATCACGAGCTCGTACTTCGAGTCGACGCGGTCGAGCAGGTTGTCGATGGGGGGATCGATGATTCCGTTGTTGTGTCCGGCCATGGTGAGACCTCCAGATCAGGCGACGTGATCGTCGCGAAGACGGTGCGATAGGCGCGCGAAGACGCTCAGCGCGCAGAGCTTGAAGACAATTCTACGACCTCGCGGGCCGCGGTGGCGACGTCCTCGTTCACGATGAGGTGGTCGAACTCGTTCTGCGAGGCGAGTTCCACCTTGGCGGTGCGCAGCCGACGAGCCCTCTCCTCGGCGTCCTCGGTGCCGCGCCCGACCAGGCGGTGCACGAGTTCGTCCCAGCTCGGCGGCAGCAGGAAGATGAGCGTGGCCGCCGGTTCTGCGGCACGCACCTGGCGCGCGCCCTGCAGGTCGATCTCCAGCAGCACGGTCTTGCCCTCCGCCAGAGCGGCGTCGATCGGCGCGCGAGGAGTGCCGTAGCGCGATCGGTTGTGCACGACGGCGTACTCGAGCAGCTCGCCCTCGGCGATCAGCCGATCGAACTCCGCATCGTCCACGAAGTAGTAGTGCACGCCGTCCACCTCGCCCGGTCGCGGCGGTCTGGTCGTCGCCGACACCGACAGGTGGATCTCCGGATTGTGCTCGCGGATGTGGGCCGCGACCGTTCCCTTGCCCACGGCGGTCGGGCCTGCGAGGACGAGGAGGCGGCTGCGCGCACCACGGGGCGACGGCACGGGGAATCGGCTGTCGAGCCACTCCTCGAGCACACGGCGCTGACGGGCGCCCAGCCCGCCGAGACGCTTCACCGGGGAGATGTGCAGCTCCTCCAGCACGCGGTCGCGCTTTCCCGCGCCGATCGCGGGAAGAGCCAGGAGGAAGTCGGTGATGCGCATCGAGCCCTCGACCGAGTCGGGGTCGGCCGACGCACGGTGCAGGACGGTCTGCGGGGTCACCACGCGCATCGTCAGGTCGCGCTTGATCGACGCCCTCGCGCGGCGACGCTCGACGGCGCGGCGGGCGGCCGCGGCCCTGTCGACCTCGGGGACGGTGCGGCGGACGTCAGACATGTGCCACCTCGCGGTACTCGGCTGCGCGGGCGGAGACGACTCCCGCGAGATCGGCTGGCCCCGCGGCGAGGATGCTGCGGCTCTCGTTCGCGATGACCGCCTCGGACAGCGTGCCGAACCGGCCGCGCAGGTCGGCGGGACGCGCCCCCTGGGCTCCGAAGCCGGGCGCCAGGATCGGCGCGAGCGGTGCGAACGGGGCGATGCCCGCTTGCGTCCATTCGACCGAGGCGCCGATCACGAAGCCGAAGCTGCCCCATTCCTCGGCACGCGACCGTGTGGCGTTGCGCTGCGAGACCTCGGCGATCACCTGCGCCGACACGGTCTCCGATCGGGGATCGGTCGAGCGCTGGATCGAGGCGGCCTCGGGGTTGCTGGTCGCGGCGAGCACGAACAGGCCCTTCCCGTGCTGCTCCGCGAGGGTGAACGCGCCGTCGAGCGCGCCGACCCCGAGATACGGGTTCACCGTGAGGGCGTCCGCTTCCAGGGGCGAGCCGGGGGTGAGCCACGCCTTGGCGTAGTCGTCCATGGTGGAGCCGATGTCCCCGCGCTTCGCGTCCGCGATCACCAGGAGGTCGGCAGCCCGCGCGGCGGCGAGCACGTCCTCCAGTGCGGCGATGCCGCGAGATCCGAACCGCTCGAAGAACGACACCTGCGGCTTCACGAACGCCGCACGCCCGGCCGCCGCCTCGACCACGCGCAGGCCGAAGTCGCGGACTCCCCCGGCATCGTCGCGCAGACCCCAGTCGGCGAGCAGGGCGCCGTGCGGGTCGATGCCGACGCAGAGCGGACCCGCTCCGCGCAGTGCGGAGCGGACCCGTTCTCCGAAGCGTGCGGTCACAGTGCCGCCTTCCGGTCCAGTGCGTACTCCTGCAGACTCTTCACCTGGAAGCCCTCGTGGGCGGCGTCCATCCCGCTCACGGCAGCGCCGAGCACGGCGATGGTCGTGAAGAGCGCCTTGTCCGCGGCGACGGCCGCGGCGCGGATCTCGTAGCCGTCCGCTCGAGCGGCCCCGCCGGAGGGGGTGTTCACGACGATGTCGATCGCGCCCTCGTTGATGAGGTCGACGATGTTCTTCGCGCCGCTCTCCTGCGTCTCGCTGTACTTCTCCACGACCGTGACGGCGATGCCGTTGCGCGAGAGGATCTCCGCCGTCCCCTCGGTGGCGACGATCGTGAAGCCGAGCTGCTGCAGTCGGTGCGCCGGCAGGATGACCGCCCGCTTGTCGGAGTCGGCGACCGAGATGAAGACGGTCCCCGACGTCGGCATGCCTCCGTAGGCCGCCGCCTGGCTCTTCGCGAACGCCGTCGGGAAGTCGCGGTCGATGCCCATGACCTCGCCGGTCGAGCGCATCTCCGGGCCGAGGACCGAGTCGACGGTCTTGCCGTCCGCGGTGCGGAAGCGCTTGAACGGGAGCACGGCCTCCTTGACCGAGACCGGGGCGTCCAGCGGGACGCGGGAGCCGTCTTGCTCCGGCAGCATGCCCTCGGCCCGCAGCTCGGCGATCGTCGAGCCCGTCATCACGCGGCTCGCGGCCTTCGCCATCGGGATGCCGAGCGCCTTCGACACGAAGGGGACCGTGCGGCTGGCGCGCGGGTTCGCCTCGATCACGTACAGCACGCCGGCGCTGATCGCGAACTGCACGTTCAGCAGACCGCGCACGCCGACGCCCTCGGCGATGGCCAGGGTGGCCTCGCGGACGCGGTCGACGTCGGTGCGGCCGAGCGAGACCGGCGGCAGGGTGCAGCTGGAGTCGCCCGAGTGGATGCCCGCCTCCTCGAGGTGCTCCATGACGCCGCCGATGAACAGGTCGGTGCCGTCGTAGAGCGCGTCGACGTCGAGCTCGATGGCGTCGTCCAGGAAGCGGTCGACCAGAAGGGGCTTGCCCTCCTCGATGACGACCTCGCCGGCGGTGCGGACGAAGTAGTCGCGCAGCGAGGCGGTGTCGTACACGATCTCCATGCCGCGGCCGCCGAGCACGAAGCTCGGACGCACCAGGACCGGGTAGCCGATCTCCTCGGCGATGCGGACGGCGCCCTCGACGTCGATCGCGGTGCCGTTGCGCGGGGCGAGCAGCCCGGCATCGTCGAGCAGCCGCGAGAAGAGCTCGCGCTCCTCGGCGAGGTCGATCGCCTCCGGGCTCGTTCCCAGCACCGTGTATCCGGCCGCCTCGATGCCCTTGGCGAGTCCGAGCGGGGTCTGTCCGCCGAGCTGGCAGACGACACCGAGGATCGTGCCGCTGGCCGCCTCGGCATCGAGCACCTCCAGCACGTCCTCGAGCGTCAGCGGCTCGAAGTACAGGCGGTCCGACGTGTCGTAGTCGGTCGAGACCGTCTCCGGGTTGCAGTTGACCATGACGGTCTCGAACCCGGCGTCGGACAGCGCGAACGAGGCGTGGACGCACGAGTAGTCGAACTCGACGCCCTGGCCGATGCGGTTCGGGCCCGATCCGATGATGACGACCTTGGTGCGCTCCGATGGGGCGACCTCGGTCTCGGCGTCATAGCTGGAGTAGTGATAGGGCGTGAGAGCCGGGAACTCGCCGGCGCAGGTGTCGACCGTCTTGTAGACCGGACGCACACCGAGCGCGTGCCGGACCCCGCGGACCTCCGCCTCGGTCTCGCCGCGCAGCTGAGCCAGCTGTGCGTCCGAGAAGCCGTGCTCCTTGGCGTAGCGCAGGGTGGCTGCGTCCAGTTCCGGTGCCGTGCGGACGATCTCGGCGACCTCGTTGATCAGCACGATCTGGTCGAGGAACCAGGGGTCCATGGCCGTCGCGTCGAACGCCTGCTCGACGGTGGCGCCCTTGCGCAGCGCCTGCTGCAGCGTCACGATCCGCCCGTCCGTCGGAGTCTTCGCGATCTCGAGCAGCTCCTCCACGGAACGCTCCTCCGGGCCCCAGTGGAAGCTCGAACCGCGCTTCTCCAGCGAGCGGAGGGCCTTCTGCAGCGCCGTCGCGTAGTTGCGCCCGATCGCCATCGCCTCGCCGACCGACTTCATGGTCGTGGTCAGCGTCGCATCGGCGGCCGGGAACTTCTCGAACGCGAAGCGCGGCACCTTGACGACGACGTAGTCGAGCGTGGGCTCGAAGCTGGCAGGGGTCACGCCGGTGATGTCGTTCGGGATCTCGTCGAGACGGTAGCCGAGCGCCAGCTTGGCGGCGAGCTTCGCGATCGGGAAGCCCGTGGCCTTCGAGGCGAGGGCGCTGGAACGCGAGACGCGCGGGTTCATCTCGATCACGATGATGCGCCCGTTCGACGGGTCGACCGCGAACTGGATGTTGCAGCCGCCGGTGTCGACGCCGACGGCGCGGATGATGTCGATGCCGATGTCTCGCATCTTCTGGTACTCGCGGTCGGTGAGGGTGAGCGCCGGGGCCACCGTGATCGAGTCGCCTGTGTGCACGCCGACCGGATCGACGTTCTCGATGGAGCAGACGACGACCGTGTTGTCGGCCGTGTCGCGCATGAGCTCGAGCTCGTACTCCTTCCAGCCGAGGATCGACTCCTCCAGGAGCACCTCGGTGGTCGGCGAGTCGCGCAGGCCGGCGCCGGCGATCCGGCGCAGGTCCTCCTCGTCGTAGGCGAAGCCGGAACCGAGGCCGCCCATCGTGAAGCTCGGCCGGACCACCAACGGGTAGCCGAGCTCGTCGGCGGCGGCGAGCACCTCGTCCATCGTGTGCGCGATGCGGGAGTCCGCCACGTCGGCACCGGCGTCGAGGACCAGCTGCTTGAAGATCTGACGATCCTCGCCCTTGTTGATCGCCTCGAAGTTCGCGCCGATGAGCTCGACGTCGTACTTCTCGAGGATGCCGTGGTTGTGCAGCTGGATCGCGGCGTTCAGCGCGGTCTGTCCGCCGAGCGTCGGCAGGATCGCGTCGGGACGCTCCTTCGCGATGATCGTCTCGATGACCTGCCAGGTGATCGGCTCGATGTAGGTCGCGTCGGCGAAGTCGGGATCCGTCATGATGGTCGCCGGGTTGGAGTTGACCAGGATGACCCGGACGCCCTCCTCGCGCAGCACACGGCACGCCTGGGTGCCCGAGTAGTCGAACTCGCACGCCTGACCGATGACGATCGGACCGGAGCCGATGACGAGGACGGAGTTGATGTCGTCGCGCTTGGGCATTACTTTGCGTCTCCCTGGGTGGGTCCCTGCGCCTCGACGGGCGCGGCGACCGAAGTCTTGTTGGCGATGACCATGTCGCGGAACCGGTCGAAGAGGTAGTTGGCGTCGTGCGGTCCGGCCGCGGCCTCCGGGTGGTACTGCACCGAGAATGCCGGGATGTCGAGGGCACGCAGGCCTTCCACGACGTTGTCGTTGAGGCCGACGTGGCTGACCTCGACCTTGCCGTAGCCGTGCGGGCTGTCGAACGAGCCCTCCAGGGGCGCCTCGACCGCGAAGCCGTGGTTGTGGGCCGTGATCTCGACCTTGCCCGTCTCCTTGTCGAGCACCGGCTGGTTGATGCCGCGGTGCCCGAACGGCAGCTTGTAGGTGCCGAGTCCCAGGGCGCGGCCGAGGAGCTGGTTCCCGAAGCAGATGCCGAAGAACGGGAGCCGATCGTCGAGCACCGCGCGCAGCAGCTCGATGTGGTCGCCCGAGGCCGCCGGATCGCCGGGGCCGTTCGAGTAGAACACCGCGACCGGATCGATCGCGCGGATCTCCTCGATCGTCACGCTCTGCGGGAGGACGTGCACGTCGAACCCGCGGGCGGCGAGGTTGTCGATCGTCGCCTGCTTCACGCCGAGGTCGAGCACGGCGAGGTTGCCGATCCGCTCCCCCGTCGCCGCGGTCACGACCGCGTCGGCCACGGAGACCTCGGCCGACAGGTTCCGGCCGGACATCTCCGGCGCCTCTCGCACGATGCGCACCTGCTCCTCGGGGTCGAGGGCAGCATCCTCACCCGAGAAGATGCCGCCGCGCATCGAGCCGGCCGAACGGATGTGACGGGTCACCGCACGCGTGTCGATGCCGCTGATCCCGACGATCCCGTCTTCCACGAGGACCTCGTCCAGCGAGGCGTTGGCCCGCCAGTTGGACACGACGCGGGAGGGGTCTCGCACGATGTAGCCGGCCACCCAGATGCGGCGCGATTCAGCGTCCTCATCGTTCATGCCGGTGTTGCCGATGTGCGGCGCGGTCTGCAGGACGATCTGACCCGCATACGACGGGTCCGTGATGGTCTCCTGGTATCCGGACATGCCGGTCGCGAAGACCACCTCGCCCAGGGTGCGTCCGCGCGCGCCGTAGGCGCGTCCGGCGTGGCGGGTGCCGTCCTCCAGGACGAGGACGGCGGGGTCGGGCAGCCGGGCGGCGGAGGCCGCTCCGGAGGAAGTCGAGAGAGTCATGACGTTGCTCCTGTGTCGGGGGCGGCGGGGACGAGCCGCCGCAGGTCGGAGATGAGGGGGGCGGGATCGCCGGTGGCGAGCCGCAGGTAGCTGTCGACGGGCGTGTCCTCGTCGATGTTCCACACGATGCGCACGAGCCCGCCGGGTTCGACCACACGGTCGATCGTGACGGTGGCCCGGTCGACCGCGACGAGCCGGTCGGCGGACAGGAAGACCGTCGGCGCACCGTCGAGGCAGAGTGCGATGCCGCGATCCGTGAGCGCGAGCTCACCGCGCGCCCGGAACGCGAGAGGTGAGACCGCCAACCGCTCGAGCGGCTGCTCGTGCCGAGTCGTCGACACGTACAGCACCTCGTCGCGGCGGGACACCTCTGCGTGCTCGGGGACGCCCAGTGGGGCCGTGAACGCGGAGTCGCGGCGCGTTCGTCGTCGCCAGGCGAACAGCATCACGAGCAGGACGAGGAGGGCGACGGCGATCGTGATCGCGACGGCGAGGTCGCGAGCGCTCATGCGCCGAGCTCCTCGACGAGGGCGCCGCCCGCGACCGTCAGCGTGCCGTCGTGGATCGTGTACTCCACCCGTCCCGGCAGAGCGCGTCCCAGGTACGGCGAGTTCACGCTGCGACCGTGCAGGTCCGCCTCCGTGAACACGCCGTCGACCGATGCGTCGTACAGCGTGAGCTGCGCGGGCTGCCCCACCTCGAGCGGTGTGCCGTGCCCGGAGAGGCGTCCGATCCGCGCCGGCGCGGCGCTCATCACGCGGGCGATGTCGGACCACTCGAGCAGACCGGTCTGCACCATCGACTGGTGCACGACGCGCAGCGCGCTCTCGAGGCCCACCATGCCGTTGGCCGCGGCCTGCCACTCGCACGCCTTGTGCTCGCTGGGGTGCGGCGCGTGGTCGGTGGCGACGATGTCGATCGTGCCGTCGGCGAGACCCTCGCGCACGGCGAGGACGTCCTCTTCCCGACGCAGGGGCGGGTTGACCTTGTAGCGCGCGTCGTAGCCGCGCACGAGCTCGTCGGTCAGCAGCAGGTGGTGCGGGGTGACCTCGGCCGTGACGTCGATGCCGCGCTTCTTGGCCCAGCGGATGATGTCGACCGATCCCGCCGTGGAGAGGTGGCAGACGTGCAGCCGCGAGCCGACGTGCTCGGCGAGGAGGACGTCGCGGGCGATGATCGATTCTTCGGCGACGGCGGGCCAGCCGGTCAGTCCGAGCTCAGCCGACACCGTCCCCTCGTTCATCTGCGCGCCCTCGGTGAGGCGGGGGTCCTGCGCGTGCTGGGCGATCACGCCGTCGAAGGACTTCACGTACTCCAGGGCGCGCCGCATGATGAGCGGGTCGAAGACGCAGAAGCCGTCGTCGCTGAAGACGCGCACCTGTGCGCGCGAGGTGGCCATCGCGCCCAGCTCGGCGAGGCGCTCGCCCTTCTGCCCCACGGTCACGGCGCCGATGGGCTGCACCGTGGCGTATCCGGCTGCTTCACCGAGGGCCAGCTCCTGCTCGACCACCCCGGCGGTGTCGGCGACGGGCGAGGTGTTCGGCATCGCGAAGACGGCCGTGAAGCCGCCGGCGGCTGCCGCCCGCGTGCCGGTGAGGATCGTCTCGGACGCTTCGTACCCGGGTTCGCGCAGGTGGGTGTGCAGGTCGACGAGGCCCGGCAGCGCGACCAGGCCCGCAGCGTCGATCACGCGGGCACCCGTGCGGGTGAGACCCGTCCCGATCTCGGCGATCCGGCCGTCTTCGATGATGATGTCGGCGCTCTCGGCGCCGAGCAGCTTCGCACCGGTGATGACGAGGGTCTCGCTCACAGGTCTCCCCCTCGTTCGTCGTCTCGTTCTCCTGCCAGCAGCAGGTACAGCACCGCCATGCGGACGGACACCCCGTTCGTGACCTGTTCCAGCACCGTCGAGCGGGGGGAATCGGCAGCTTCCGAGGAGATCTCCAGTCCCCGGTTCATGGGTCCGGGGTGCATCACAATGCTACCTGCCGGAAGGCCGGCCACGCGCCGTGCGTCCAGCCCCCACCGCCGGGAATACTCCCGCTCAGTCGGGAAATACGCGGCGTTCATGCGCTCGAGCTGGATGCGCAGCATCATCACGGCGTCCGGCTCCTCCGCCAGCGCCTCGTCGAGGTCGTAGACGACGCGGACCGGCCAGAGCGACACGTTCTGCGGAACCAGGGTCGGCGGCGCGACCAGGGTGACCTCGGCGCCGAGCGTGGCGAGCAGCCAGACGTTGGAGCGGGCGACGCGCGAGTGCAGCACGTCGCCGACGATCACGACCCGCATCCCGCTCAGATCGCGTCCGCGGCTGTCCCCGCCGAAACGGCGCTTGCGGATCGTGAAGGCGTCGAGCAGTGCCTGGGTCGGGTGCTCATGCGTGCCGTCGCCGGCATTGACCACGCCGGCGGAGATCCAGCCGCTGGTGGCGAGGGTCTGCGGGGCGCCGGAGCCCGGGTGCCTGACCACGACCGCATCGGCGCCGATCGCCTCGAGCGTCTGGGCCGTGTCCTTCAGGCTCTCGCCCTTCGAGACGCTGGAGCCCTTCGCAGCGAAGTTGATCACGTCGGCCGAGAGGCGCTTGGCGGCGGCCTCGAACGAGATGCGCGTGCGAGTGGAGTCCTCGAAGAAGAGGTTGACGACGGTCTTCCCGCGCAGCGTGGGGAGCTTCTTGACCTCGCGGGACTGCGTGTCGGACATGTCCTCGGCGACGTCGAGGATGCGCAGCGCGGTCGTCCTGTCGAGGGTGCGGGTGTCGAGGAGGTGTCTCATTCGCCGATCGTCACCTCCTCGGCGCCGTCGTTCTCGAACAGGCGCACGTTGACCCGCTCGGTGCGGGCGGAGGGGATGTTCTTGCCCACGAAGTCGGGGCGGATGGGCAGCTCGCGGTGCCCGCGGTCGACCAGGATCGCGAGGCGCACCACCGACGGACGGCCGATCGACTGGATCGCGTCCAGCGCGGCGCGGATGCTGCGGCCGGAGAAGAGCACGTCGTCGACGAGGACGACGGTCTTGCCGTCGATGCCGCCGACGGGGATCTCCGTGGGCTGTGGGGAGCGGGTCGGGTGCTTCGCGAGGTCGTCGCGGAACAGCGTGACGTCGAGGGAGCCGACCGGGACGGACTGCTGCGCGATCTCGCTGATCAGCAGGCCGAGGCGGTGGGCGAGAGTGACTCCGCGGGTCGGGATGCCCAGCAGGACGAGGTTCCCGGCTCCTCGATTGGACTCGAGGATCTCGTGCGCGATCCGGGTCAGCGCTCGTGAGATGTCGGCTTCGTGCAGCACGGTGCGCATGCTCATCGGCCGCTCCCTTCTCCGCCTCACAGGACGGTGTTAAAGGTTGCTTGTGATGTCAGTCTATCGGAGCGTGAAGGCTCCGATAGATCAGCTGGCTTCCTGCAGAACGGGGTCGGTCACGTCGTCGATCTTGGACGAACGGATCGGGTGGCCCGCCGTCGACAGGCAGCGGCCGGTCTTGAGATCCCACTTCCAGTCGTGCATGCTGCACGTGAGGATGCCGTCCTCGTCGACCTTGCCGGTCTTGGTGAGGTCGGCGCGCAGGTGCGGGCAGCGGCGCTGCACGACCCAGTCGCCGATCTCGGCATCCTCTGTCTGGTCGGTCTGCTCCTGGTACCAGTTCTCGACGTATTCGATGCGGTCGACGGAGAGACATTTGAGGAACGTGGTGAGGAACTCGTTGAACTTGCCGCTGCGGCCCACCGAGAACTGCATCGAGAGGAAGATCGAGTTCGACCAGTCGATCTCGTGGTCGACGATGTTCGTCGAGACCAGATCGGCGGGGATCGTGTACCAGTAGATGCACTCCTCGCCCGCGTACTCGCGGACCTTCGCGCGGGGGAAGTCGACCACCATGTCCAGCTCGCCGATGCGGAAGCGGACGCATCCGCCGACACCGAGTCTTATCGTGCGGGACTTCTTCAGCAGCGGCTCCCACCACTCCTTGATCGCAGTCAGCATCTCGGCGGGAGGGATGATCTCGGCGCGGGAGGCCTCCTCGTCGCGGATCTCCTGCTGCCGGCTCGCACGCTGCTCTTCGAGGTACTCCCACTTCTCGTCGAAGATGTGCGCGATCTCGGCCTCGGTGTACAGGGTCTGCTCGCTCGTCACCTCGCCGCCCTCGACCGTGACGACGGTGCCGGGGATGAAGAGCTGTCCGTCGTACTGCGGAGCGAGCTCCTTCATGTGCGCGAGGAACTGCTTCTGATCCGTGAAGATCGATTCGCCGTTCTGGCCCGTGCCGTTGAACTGGAACAGGTCGTCGCGCAGGAACATGGGCGGCCCCGCCATGGGGAACACGTGCGGCGCGTCGACCTTCTCGATGTAGTACATCGCCCGCTTGTTCTGCGCCTCGCGCTTCAGACGCGCGAAGTTCTGCTTGGCGTCGAGCGGGAGGTCGTAGACCATGGGCCACCAGATCGCGCCCGACACCTGAGTGAAGTACGCGTCGGGCTTGCCGAAGTCGAGCAGCTTCTCGAGGTCGAGCGGGTGCGAGTCGTTCTGGTTCAGGATCGAGCCGGTGCCGTCGTCGACGCTCAGCGAGGAGTCCCCGATGGGGCCGTCGCTGGGCGCCCGGAGCGGCGTGATCATCATCTTCAGTTCGCCGCGCTGGATCACCTGGCCGGCCGGCGCGTAGGTGATGTTCGTGTACCCGAGAGCGCGGATGTCCTGCTCGAAGTCATCGGTCGGGTACTCGGGCAGCAGCACCTCGATGTCCTTGCGGATGTACCGCTCGAGGAGCTTCGGGTCGAAGTGGTCGCGGTGGCGGTGCGAGATCCACAGGAAGTCCGCCTCACGTCCGAGCCGTTCCCAGTCGAGGCCCCGGTTGTCCGGGAACGGGAACCACGAGCCGTAGAACGACGGCCCGAGGACCGGGTCGCAGATGATGTTCCCGCCCACCGTCTCGATGAACATCCCGGCGTGACCGAGTCCCGTGATCCGCATTGCATTCCTCCCGAAAGTGAACCGTTCGATTGTACCGAGGGCTCCCTGTGCGACCGGTCGACCCGGCCGGGACTATTCGGGTCACCCCCCGAACAGGCCGCGGATGTCCTCGGCGGAGAGCGACTGCGCGAACAGGGCCTCGTCGTCCAGCACCGCGGTGAACAGCCGTGCCTTGCGGCGCTGCAGGTCGAGCACCTTCTCCTCGATCGTGCCGGTGGCGATCATCCGGTACACGAACACCTGGCTCTCCTGGCCGATGCGGTGCGTGCGGTCGACCGCCTGCGCCTCGGCCGCCGGATTCCACCACGGATCCAGGAGGAACACGTAGTCGGCCTCGGTCAGCGTCAGACCGAATCCGCCGGCCTTCAGGCTGATCAGGAAGACGGGCTGCTCCCCCGCGGTGAAGCCGTCGACGACCTTCTGGCGGTGGCGGGTCGAGCCGTCCAGATGCGCGTAGGGGATGCCCGCGATGTCGAGACGCTCGGCCGCGAGGTCGAGGAACGAGGTGAACTGGCTGAAGACGAGCGCCCGGTGGCCCTCGGCCTGGAGCTCGACCACCCGTTCGAGCAGCACGTCGAGCTTGCGCGAGCCGATCCCCGCATCCGCCGGATCGACCAGCCCGGGGGCCAGACTGAGCATGCGCATCAACGTGAGCGAGCGGAACACGATGAAGCGGTTGCGATCGAGGTCTTCCAGCAGCCCGAGCACCTTCTGCCGTTCGCGCTGCAGGACGGTGTCGTAGAGCGCTCGGTGAGCGGAGCTGAGCTCGACCTCGAGGATCTGCTCCTGCTTCGCCGGGAGGTCAGGCGCGACGATCTCCTTCGTACGCCGCAGGAGCAACGGGCGGATGCGCCGACGCAGCTGTTCGAGACGCCGCTGCCGGTACGCGCCGCCCTCCTCGTTCTCGGGGACCTTGCCCTGCTCGATCGGCTGGATGTACTGCTCGCGGAACTTCCGTGCAGAGGCGAAGAGTCCCGGCGCGGTGAGCTTCAGCAGCGCCCAGAGCTCGCTGAGGCTGTTCTCCATCGGCGTCCCGGTCACGGCGAAGGTCACATCCGCGCGGAAGGAGGCCACCGCACGATGGAGCTTCGTCGCCGGGTTCTTCACGAACTGCGCCTCATCGAGGATGAGTCCGGCCCAGTCGACGCGTGCGTACTCGGCTTCGTCGATCCGGGCGATCGCATAGCTCGTGATGACCACGTCGGCGTCCGCCACGGCCTCGGCCAGGGAAGGCCCCTGCGTGCTGTGCCGGACGTGGACGCGGAGGGACGGGACGAACCGGGCAGCCTCGTTGCGCCAGGTGGACAGCACCGAGGTGGGCGCGACGACCAGGAAGGGGCGCCGCTCCCCCTCCTCGCGGGCATGCATCAGGAGCGCGAGCAGCTGCAGCGTCTTGCCCAGCCCCATGTCGTCCGCCAGGATGCCGCCGAGACGATGACTCCAGAGGAACGCGAGCCAGTCCAACCCGTCCTTCTGGTACGGGCGGAGCTCCGCGCGCAGACCGCTCGGAACCGGGACAGCGGGCACCGACTCCGCCTGCCGGAGACCTTCCGCCGTCGCCCGCCAGGTCACCGCGGGCAGTGCCTCGTCGGCGAGGTCCTCGAACTCCTCCCAGAGGTCGGTCTGGTAGCGACTGATCCGCGGCCCGGTCTCCCATTCATCCAGTTCGCCGCATTCCTCGATCAGCTCCCGCAGACGATCCAGTGCCCGGTGGTTCAGGGAGAAGTAGCTGCCGTCCACCAGGAGGAGCTTCCTGCGCCCCTTGCTGAGCGCCGTGAACAGCGGTTCGAACGGGATCGTGCGTCCGTCGATCTTGACCAGGACGCCGAGGTCGAACCAGTCCGGGTCGCTGCTCTCGACGGTCGAGACAGTGATCTCCGGTGCACCCGTCAGTTCGTGGTAATCCTTCCGGCGACCCGAGACGGCCACGGTCACGCCCTCCGTCTCGAGCGCCGGCACGGTGCGGGTCACGAACTCGGCGGCGGCGACATCGTGGAACGCGCCCGTCGCGGCGAGCTCCTCGCCGTGTCGCTCCGTCCAGACGGCCCGGATCCTGCCGCGGAGGAGATCTTCGGCAGCCGTGTCGCGGACGGCCTCGCCGCCGGCCGGGAACGGCACCCGCCCGAAGCCGGGATAGTCCCACTCGAACGCGTACCGGACGGTGTCGCCGCGCAGGAACGACAGGGCGAGCACGGCGCGGGGTGCCGGCAGCGTCGGGAGCTCGACGCGGCCGACGGCACGCACCGCGACCCGCCGCGCGAGCAGGGGGTACGCGTCGCGGAGGAACGCGGCTTCCTCGTGGGCCGGCACCTCGAGTCCGCTCCTCGCACCGAGGAGTGCGTGGACAGGCTCGCTGATCGCCGCCTCGGCCAGCGTCACCTCGAGCCGGGATCCGTGCTGCACGACCTCGTACACGCCGCTGTGACCGATCACGCGGACGCCGGCAGGGTCTGCGACGCGACCGTCGAGCGTGATCTCAGGACGGAGGACGAGTCCGCCGTCGTCACCCCTCCGGATCGCGGCACCGATCTCCGCCCGCTCGGCGAGCAGGACGGTCGTGCTCTTCTGGGCGGCGACGAGCGGGATCCCGGCCCCCTCGGCCGCGCGAAGATGCCCCCAGAGCAGGCCGGACTCGATGAGGTCGACGATCAGCCAGTCCCCGGCGGTGCCGGAGAGGAGCGTGTCCCTGGCGATGCTCAGCAGGTCGGCGAACCATCGTGAGCGTTCGCGGCCGTACTGCGTCGGCGAGCGTCTCACCGCGTCCCAGGTCGCCGTCCCGTGCACCCAGGCGCCGGTCGCGGTGCTCCGCTCCAGCGGGCGGATGCCGAGCAGGATGTCGCCGGTGCCCTTCGCGACGTCACGGGCGGTCGCCGTGCGCTGCGGGCGGGAAGCCCACGGGTTCGCACCGCGTCCGTCGCGGACCCGCAGCTCGATGCCGAGCGCGAGCCTCGCCTCGACGTCGACGGGAGGCGCCCCGAGGATCGCCCGCCAATCCGACGACGATCCCTCCGAGCGGGACGGATCGTGCGAGAGGGCCATGCGCCCATCCTCTCCGGCACCTCCGACAGCACCTGCTGACGGAGGGGTCAGGCGGCGCGTGCCACCCGCGCGAGCACCCCGTGCACGAAGGCGCCGGAGTCGTCGGTCGAGAACTCCTTGGCGAGCTCGACGGCCTCGTCGATCGCGACGGCCGTCGGGACCTCATCGTTGTAGAGGATCTCCCAGACCGCGATGCGCAGCAGGGCGCGGTCGACGGCGGGCATCCGCTCCAGCTTCCAGTCCCTGCTGTGGGTCGTGATCTGCTCGTCGATCTCGTCGCGCTGGTCGATGATGCCGTCGACGATCTCGCGCGCATAGAGCCACGAGGCCTCACGGGCGGGCTCGCTCGCCGCGCGCTTCGCCTCGGCTGCCAGGGTGACGGCGACGTCGTCACCGCGCACATCGGCGGAGAACAGGATGTCGAGAGCGCGCTTGCGCGCCTTCGTCCGGGCGCTCACGCCTTACTTCTCGCGGCCCAGGTAGTCACCCGTGCGGGTGTCGACCTTGACCTTGGTGCCCGCCTCGACGAACAGCGGCACCTGGATCTCGTAGCCGGTCTCGAGCGTGGCGGGCTTGGTGCCCGCCGACGAGCGGTCGCCCTGCAGGCCGGGCTCGGTGTACGTGATCTCGAGGACCACGGAGGCCGGGAGATCGATGTACAGCGGGTTGCCGTTGTTCAGGGCGATCGTGACGTTCTGGTTCTCGAGCAGGAAGTTCTTCGCGTCGCCGACCGTGGCGGCGCCGACCGTGATCTGGTCGAAGTCGCTCTGATCCATGAAGACGTAGCCGTCGCCGTCCGTGTACAGGTAGGTGTAGTCGCGGCGGTCGACGTTCTCGATCTCGATCTTCGCGCCGGCGTTGTAGGTACGGTCGACGACCTTGCCCGAGACGACGTTCTTGAGCTTGGTGCGCACGAACGCACCGCCCTTGCCGGGCTTGACGTGCTGGAACTCGATGACGCTCCAGAGCTGCCCGTCGATGCTGAGGACGACGCCGTTCTTGATGTCTGCGGTAGATGCCATGCGCTGCGAGTTCCGTTCGTGAGTCTGCGGGGTCGGGCGGAGCCGACAGTCGATTCTAAGGGATCAGCGGCGAGACGCCCGCACGCGCGGGTGGCCGGGGACGACTGCGCGGCTCACGACCGGTCTCCATCGATGTCGGCGAGAAGCCCGCGGAGGGCGTTCTCGATCGACGTGTGGTCGTACTGTCCCGCGCGACTCTCCCCGGAGATGACGGCGCACCGGTGGACCCTGCGGAAGTCGCCGTACGGGAACTTCAGCCGGCCCTTGGTTCCTTCGGTCTCGTCCGTGTCCTCGCCGAGGTGCCACTTCGCGAACTCCGCCATCCCGTGCTTCTCGATGAACGCGTTCTCGTCTGCCGTGCTCGGTGCGTGCTCGCTCCAGTCGTCGCGCTCGTCCCGCACCACCTCGCCGTCCTGCACCAGCTTGCGCGCGAGGGCGAGGGCGTCCTTGTTGAGTCGGACCGTCATGGGTGCCTCTTTCCTGCTCTTCGGCGTCGGACGGCCGCGAATGCGCCCGTCGCACCGGAACGTACGCCCGACTCCCGTCGGGGGACACCCCGTTGACGGCGGGCCCGTCGGCACTCATCCTGGGCGCAGAGGAGGTGCGCTCATGCCGGGAAGAGCAGCACGCAGGCGCAGAGCTGACCCCGGCGCGGGGCTGGATCCCACGCTGGTGACCAGTCAGCCGTCGCTGCGGTCGTCATCCGGCACGATCTGGATCATCGTCGCCTCGCTGTTCGCGGCGATGAGCCTGGTGCCGCTGGTCGGGATCATCGCGAACGGCGGTGCCGCCGCGTCCGTCGCCCTCGTGACGGCGACGCTCGTGGTGTGCGCGCTCATCGCGATGGTGGTGCTGCGATTCACCCTGCGCGACGGCCCGCCGCGTCTGCGCGCGCTCGCCGGCTGCTTCCTGGGCATGGCTCTGGTCGCGCTGCTCGGCATGGTGGTGTGCGTGATGATCGTGTGGGTTCCGCTGACCAGCTGAGATGCGGACGCCCTCAGAGCAGCGAGACCAGCTCCCGCAGCGCTTCGGCGTAGCCCTCCACGCCCCGTCCGATGACACGCACGGCTGCGACGTCGTGCAGGAACGAGTGGTGCCGGAACTCCTCGCGGGCGTAGACGTCCGAGATGTGCACCTCCGCGAACGGCAGCGACACCCCGGTGAGGGCGTCCCGGAGCACAACGGAGGTGTGCGTGAGGCCTGCCGGGTTGATCACGATGCCCTCGCACTCCCCGCGGGCGTCGTGGATCGCGTCGATCAGGACGCCCTCGTGGTTGCTCTGCACGGCGCGGATCTCGAAGCCGAGCGGCGCCGCGGCCTCCGCGGTGATCCGCTCCACGTCCGCGAGTGTCGCCGTGCCGTACACCTCGGGCTCCCTGGTGCCGAGCAGGTTGAGGTTCGGGCCGTTGACCAGCAGGATGCGGCGGGTCACTCCCCCACCTCCTGATACGCGGCGAACAGCAGCGACTCGTCGGGGGCTCGGAGCACCGTGGGCTTGGCGATGTCGTCGAGCAGGACGAAGCGGAGCATCCCTCCGCGGCTCTTCTTGTCGCGCTGCATCGTCGCGAGCAGCTGCGGCCACGCCCCGGCGCGGTAGGAGGTGGGGAGGCCGAGCGACTCCAGGATCGTGCGGTGGCGTTCCGCTGCGGTGTCGGACAGCCGTCCTGCCAGCCGGGACAGCTCGGCCGCGTAGAGCATCCCGACCGAGATGGCAGCGCCATGCCGCCACCGGTACCGCTCCGCGTGCTCGATGGCGTGGCCGAGCGTGTGGCCGTAGTTGAGGATCTCGCGGAGCCCCGCCTCACGGAAGTCGTCGGATACGACCTTCGCCTTCATGTCCACGGCCAGCTCGACGGCACGACGGAACTCCTCCGTCGTCGTGTCGACAGCGCGTGCCGGATCCGACTCGATGATGTCGAGGATCTCCGGCGCCCAGATGAAACCGGCCTTCACCACCTCGGCGAAGCCGGCGGTGGCCTCGTTCGGGCTGAGGCTGGACAGCTCGTCCAGGTCGCCGATCACCGCGCTCGGAGCCCAGAACGCGCCCACCAGGTTCTTGCCCTCGGCGGTGTTCACGCCGGTCTTCCCTCCGACGGACGCGTCGACGAGGCCGAGGACCGTGGTGGGCACCTGCACCAGCTGGACGCCCCGGAGCCACGTGGCCGCCACGAAGCCGGCGAGGTCGGTCACCGCTCCCCCGCCGTACCCCACGACCGCATCGCTGCGCGTGAAGTCCGCCTGCCCCATGACCTGCCAGCAGAACGCCGCCACCTCGATGCGCTTGCCCTGCTCCGCGTCGGGGATCTCCGCGAGGAGCACCTCGCGCTGGCCGTTCGCCGTGTCGGCGAGCAGCCGGTCGCGGAGCTCGGCCGCCCGTGCGGCGAGCGTCGGCGGATGCACCACGAGGATCTTCCGCACCCCGGGAGCCAGCGCCTCGGAGACCCGATCGAGGACGCCACGTCCGATCGTGATGTCGTATGCGTCGTTCCCGGTGACGCTGATGGTGGTCGTGCTCATCGCTGTTCCCTCTTCCATGCCACGATCTCGTCGGCGATCCGCTGCATCGGCCGCCGTGAAGTGTCGAATGTCGTCGAGGCCACTTCCGTGTACCACGGACGCCGCTCTTCGTAGATCCTCTTCCAGCGCTCGATCGGATCCTCTCCGGCGAGGAGCGGCCGGTTGCCGCCGCGGATCCGATCGGCCACGGCCTCCGCGCTCACCGTGAGGAACACGACCGAGTGCGCCTTGAGGAGCTCGCGGGTCTCGGCATCCGTCACGGCGCCCCCGCCGAGCGAGATGACGCCGCCGTCGGCGACGGCGTCGGCGACGGCCTGCCGCTCGAGTTCCCGGAAGTACGCCTCGCCGTGCTCGGCGAAGAGGGCGGGGATCGGCCCGTGCGCGGCGACGATCTGCTTGTCGGTGTCGACGAAGTCGACCCCGAGTCGACGAGCGACCCGGCGTCCGACGCTGGTCTTGCCGGCCGCCATCGGACCGACGAGCACCAGCGTCAGCGGCTCAGTCTCGCTCGTCATGCGCGATGAGCGCCGCCTCGGACACCGGCGTCGTGCGCAGCTCGGCGGGGATCCCGTCCAGGTACCCGTCGAGGTTGCGGCGCGTCTCGCGGATGCTGTCGCCGCCGAACTTCTCCAGCACGGCGTTCGCGAGTTCGATCGCGACCATCGCCTCGGCGACCACGCCCGCGGCGGGGACCGCACAGACGTCCGACCGCTGGTGATGCGCCGTCGCGTCGTCTCCGGTCGCGACGTCGATCGTGCGCAGTGCGTGCGGTACGGTCGCGATGGGCTTCATCCCGGCGCGGACCCGGAGCACGGTGCCCGTGGACATCCCGCCCTCGGTGCCTCCGGCGCGGTCGGACCCGCGGGTGATGCCGTCGGCGGTGGCGAAGAGCTCGTCGTGCGCGGCCGAGCCGCGGCGCCGCGTGGTCTCGAAGCCGTCGCCGACCTCGACGCCCTTGATCGCCTGGATGCTCATGAGCGCCTGGGCGAGCCGGCCGTCGAGGCGCCGGTCCCAGTGCACGTGGGATCCGAGTCCCGGCGGAAGGCCGTACGCGAGGACCTCCACGATGCCGCCGAGCGTGTCGCCGTCCTTCTTGGCGTCGTCGACCTCCGCGACCATGAGCGCCGAGGTCGCGGGGTCGAAGCACCGGAGCGGGTCGGCGTCGAGGGCGTCCACATCGTCCGGCGTCGGCAGCGGCGATCCGTCGGGCACGCGGACGGGGCCGATCGACAGCGTGTGGCTGACGAGCCGGATGCCCAGCTCCGCCAGGAACGATCGCGCGATCGCCCCCAGCGCGACGCGGGCGGCGGTCTCCCGAGCGCTCGCGCGCTCCAAGATGGGCCGCGCCTCGTCGAAGTCGTACTTCTGCATGCCGACGAGGTCGGCGTGCCCGGGGCGGGGCCGCGTCAAGGGGGCGCCGCGTCCGCGGGACCGGTCCGTGAGCTCGACGGGCTCCGGGTTCATGACCTCGACCCACTTCGGCCACTCCGTGTTGCCGATGCGCAGCGCGATGGGGCTGCCGAGACTGCGGCCGTGCCGCACGCCGCCGGAGATCGTCAGCTCGTCCTGTTCGAACTTCATGCGCGAGCCGCGGCCGTAGCCGAGCTTGCGACGGGCGAGGTCGGTCTGGATCGCCTCGGAGGACACAGGGACGCCGGAGGGCAGGCCCTCCATGACGGCGATGAGTTCTGGGCCGTGCGATTCGCCGGCCGTGAGCACGCGGAGCATTGCTCCAGTCTCCCATGCGTCGGACCCCGTGCCGCGCCGCGTTTCGCGTCCGGTCGCGTCAGAGCGCGTCGCGCATCGCCGAGAGCACGCGCTCCTCCTGCGGAAGCTCCGCCCCCGGGTCTCCGTGCGCGAAGATGCGGATCTGTCGCACGGCCTGGTGCAGCAGCATCCCGAGTCCGGAGATCACGGGGGCATCCCCCCACGATGCGGCGAGAGCGGACGGCCACGGGGCGTACGCGGCGTCGAAGAGAGCGCCTCCGGTCGCGGCGAGCCGTGCGGCGGTCGCGGGCGGAAGCGCCGAGCCGCTGGGGAGCGTCGCGATCGTGAGATCGACGGGCGGGTGCGGAGCATCGAAGGGAGCGACGTCGACGCCCACCCCGAGCCGGTCTCCCAGACCGACGAGACCCGCGGCCCGCTCCGGCCGCCGTGCCGCGACCGTCGCTCGGTCGGCCCCGATCTCCGCAGCCGCGACGAGTGCGGAGGCGGCCGTCGCGCCGGCGCCGAGGATGCGCACCCGCTCGACCGTCTCGATCCCGCCCTCGGACAGCGCGTCCACGATCCCGCCGACGTCGGTGTTGAAACCCGCAGGCCGCGGGCCGAGCAGAAGGGTGTTCACGGCGCCGGTCAGCTCCGCATGGCGATCGTGCGTGGACGCGGCGCGGAACGCCGGCTCCTTGAGCGGCATGGTCAGCGAGAGGCCGCGCCAGCTCGCGTCCAGCTCCCCCATCGCCGCCGAGAACCCGTCGGCCGGGACCTGACGGCGCTCGTAAGTCCAATCGAGCCCGAGCACCGCGTACGCCGCCGCGTGCAGCTGCGGAGACCGGGAGTGCGCGATCGGATCCCCCCAGACCGCCAGCCGGGACCGCGTCACCGGCTCAGCAGCCGCCATCGGGGTTCGCCCGGCACCATTCGCGCCACTTCTCGATGCCCTGCTCATGTTCGGCGAGGGTCTCCGAGAACTGCGTCTCGCCCGTCGCGAGGTTGATCGTGACGAAGTACAGCCACGGACCGTCCGCCGGCTGCATGGCCGCCTTGATCGCAGCATCGCTGGAGGCGGCGATCGGCGTGACCGGCAGACCCGTGTGCACGTACGTGTTCCACGGATTGTCGCTCTCGAGCGCCTCCTTGGAGCTGGACACGACCCCTTCGTGCAGCGAGCCGTACCCGTACTGCGCCGTCGAGTCCATCTGCAGCTTCATGTCGATGTCGAGACGGTTCTGGATGACGCGCGACACCTTCGGGAAGTCGTCCAGCCGGCCCTCGCGCTGGATGATCGATGCGATCGTGAGCACCCGCTCCTCATCACCCGCGGGGACCCCTGCTGCCGCGAGGGACTCCCGCGTGCGGTCCACCATCCGCTGGATCACCTGCGGTGCGGTCACGCCCGGGTCGAACTCGTACACCGCGGGGAACAGCCAGCCCTCGAGACTCGGCGCGTCGACGCCGTAGGCCGACGGGTCCTTCACGGCGGCCTCGAAGTCCTCGAGCGGGATCCCGAGGATCTCCGCCATCCCGGGCAGGGACGACACGATCGTGCTGCCCTCGGAGACGGACACGGTGTTGGCCATCTTGTTCTCGGGATTCTCGAGCGCGGCCAGGGCGGCTTCCGCGGTCATCTTCTTCTGCAGCCGGTACACGCCCGGATAGAACGTGACCGCGAGTCCTTCGTTGACGATGTAGTCGTAGACCACGTCCTCGGTCTTCGTGACCCCTGCCTCGTAGAGGGCGGTGGAGACCGGCTGCCCCGTGTCGCCCGACTTGATCGTGACCAGGGCCTCTCCGTTCGCCTGGCCCGGTTCCCAATCCTTCGGCTCGCCCCAGCCGAGCGCCTCGCTGACCTTGTCGCCGTACGTGTTCCAGACCCAGACGCCCCCGGCGGCGAGACCGCCGACGATGGCGAGCACGATGATCAGCGCGATCAGGCAGCCCTTGCGGCGCCTCTTCTTCGGGTGCGCGTCGACATGCTCGTCCTGCGGCGCGAAGAGGTCGTCCAGGCCTCCGCCGAGGACCGGCTCCGCGTCCGCGGGAGCCCACTCGACGCGCGGATTGGCCCGGGTCGGGGTGTCGGCGGCGTCCGCCGAGGAACGGACCGGGGTCGGCGACGGCTGTCCTGCCGGTGCGGCATCCGCATCGTCGGCCGACGCACGGACGGGCACGGGCGACGGCGCGCTCGGATCGGCAGCCGGACGCGGCGTCGCTCCGCCGTCGCCTGCCGCGGCTTCCCTGGCCGCCCGGCGCGTTCCCGGTGCGGGTGCGCTGGTGTCGGGAGTCGGCACCTGCCCTGAGGGCGCTGGCAGATTCTCGAACAGGTCGCCCAGGCGCGAATCGGGATCGTGCCGGGGTGTGGCGCTGTCGCGGTCAGACATCGTCAGGCGTGCTCCTCGTCGGGCGAGATGGCGGCTCCGGCCGGGTTTCCGGTGCTCTTCTCCATGTCGATCGCCTGCTGCAGAAGCACCACGGCGGCGACCTGATCCACAATGCTACGAGACTTCTTCTGAGATCGCCCGGAACTGCGCAGAGCGGCGTGCGCCGTCACGGTGCTGAGACGCTCGTCGACGAGCCGCACCGGGATGCCGCCGCGCTGCGCCAGAGCCGCAGCGAACTCGCGCGCGTCTGTCGTGGACGGCGTGTCGGCGCCCTGCATGTTCACGGGGAGCCCGACGACGAACTCCAGGGGCTCGTACTCGCCGGCCAGCTGGACGATGCGCTCGATCGACCCCTCGTCTCGCGGCACGGTCTCGACCGGGACGGCGAGCATGCCGTCGGGATCGCAGCGGGCGACGCCCACGCGCGCCCGCCCGACGTCGATGCCGAGCCGCACACCGCGACGGAAGCCGCTCACGCGACGTGCAGCTCCTGCGCGATGGCGTCGAGCGCAGCGGGAAGCGCTGCGGCGTCCGCACCGCCGCCCTGGGCGAGGTCGTCGCGACCTCCGCCACCGCCGCCGAGCACACCGGCGGCGCGCTTCGCGAGCGCACCGGCCTTGGCGCCGGCCGAGCGCGCGGCGTCGTTGGTGGCGACGACCACGACAGGGCGCCCGTTCACCACAGCGCCGAGTGCCACGACGGCGGCCTCCGTGCCGAGGCGCTCGCGGACGCCGTTCACCAGGTCGCGCACGTCATCCGCGGATGCGACCTCGCCGAGATGCTGCGCGGCGAGACGGAATCCGCCGACGCGGGAGGCGGCCTCGACGATCGCGGGGACCTGACCTGCGCGCTCCTTCGCCTCGAACTGCGCGATCCGCTTCTCCGCGGCCTTCAGGCTGGCGGTGAGATCCGCGATCCGCTCCGGCAGCTGCTCGCGCGGGGTCTTGAGCGCGCTCGTGAGCTGCGACACGATGGTGCGCTCGGCAGCCAGTTCGCGGAACGCGTCCGCGCCGACGAGGGCTTCGATGCGACGGTTCGACGCGCCGACCGAGGACTCGCCGACGAGACTGACCAGCCCGATCTCGGCGCTCGTGCTCACGTGCGTTCCGGCGCACAGCTCGCGCGACCAGGGTCCGCCGATGTCGACCATGCGCACCACGTCGCCGTACTTCTCGCCGAAGAGTGCCATCGCGCCCGCTTCCTTCGCCTCGTCGAGCGACACGATCCGCGTGGTCACCTCGAGGGCTTCCTGCACGGCGCGGTTGGTGATCTCCTCGATCTCGCTGCGCGTGTCGGTGGAGAGGGGCTGCGACCAGGAGAAGTCGAACCGCATGTACCCGGCGCGGTTCAGCGAGCCGGCCTGGGTCGCCGTCGGGCCGAGCGTGTCCCGGAGCGCGGCGTGCACGAGGTGCGTGGCCGAGTGCGCCTGGCGCGCGGCGCGGCGGTTGGCGGCGTCCACGACGGTGGTCGCGATGTCGTCCACCGCGACGCTGCCGCGGCTGACCTCGACCGTGTGGCTGATCAGGCCGGGGACCGGCTTCTGGACATCCAGCACCTCGAGCGTGTAGCCGGGGCCGACGATGGTGCCCTTGTCGGCGACCTGTCCGCCGGACTCCGCGTACAGCGTGGTCTCGGCGAGGACGACCTCGGCGATCTGCCCTTCGGTCGCGGTGCGCACGGGCACGCCGTCGACGAGCAGGCCCAGGACGCGGGACTCCACCTCGAGGGCGGTGTAGCCGTCGAACCCGGTCTCGCCGAGAGCGCGCAGATCGCGGTAGACCGACACATCGGCGAGCTGCCGCTTGCGGTTCCTCGCATCGTCCTTGGCGCGCTGGCGCTGCTCCTGCATGAGCGCGTCGAACGCGGTGCGGTCGACGTCGAGACCCGCCTCCTCGGCGACCTCGAGAGTGAGATCGATCGGGAAGCCGTAGGTGTCGTGCAGCAGGAAGGCCTCGGGACCGTTGAGGGTCTTCCCTCCGCCCTTCTTCGTCTCATCCAGGGCCAGGTCGAGGATCGTGGACCCGGCGACGAGGGTGCGTCGGAAGGTCTCCTCCTCGGCGAAGGCGGAGGAGGACAGGACCGACCAGTCCTTCTCGAGCTCCGGGTAGGTCGCCTTCATGGCGTCGCGCGAGGCGGCGAACAGCTCGGGGAAGGTGGGGGCGTCGACTCCGAGGAGGCGCATGGCGCGCACCGTGCGACGCATCAGGCGGCGCAGGATGTAACCGCGACCCTCGTTCGACGGGCGGACGCCGTCGGAGAGGAGCATGAGCGAGGAGCGCACGTGGTCGGCGACCACACGGAAGCGCACGTCGTCCTCGTGCACGGCGCCGTACTTGCGGCCGGAGAGCTCGACGGCGCGGTCGAGGACCGGACGCACCTGGTCGGTCTCGTACATGTTCTCGACGCCCTGCTTCAGGAAGGCGACGCGCTCCAGGCCCATGCCGGTGTCGATGTTCTTCTGCGGAAGCTCGCCGACGATGTCGAACTCGGTCTTGCCGCGGATGTTCTCGATGAAGTCCTGCATGAACACGAGGTTCCAGATCTCGAGGAACCGCGAGTCGTCGACCGCCGGACCGCCGTCCCTGCCGTAGGCCGGACCGCGATCGAAGAAGATCTCGGAGTCGGGGCCGCCGGGACCGGGCTGGCCGGTGTTCCAGTAGTTGTCCGCGCGGCCGAGGCGCTGGATGCGCTCCGGCTTCAGACCGATGATGTCGCGCCAGATCGACTCGGCCTCGTCGTCGGTCTCGTAGACCGTGACCCAGAGGTCCTTCTCGTCGAAGCCCATGCCGCCGTCGGCCTCGGAACTGGTGAGCAGCTCCCAGGCGTAGCGGATGGCGCCCTCCTTGAAGTAGTCGCCGAACGACCAGTTGCCCAGCATCTGGAAGAACGTGCCGTGGCGCGCGGTCCTGCCGACCTCTTCGATGTCGTTGGTGCGGATGCACTTCTGCAGATCCGCGATGCGGGGATGCGGCGCGGGGACGACTCCCGTGAGGTACGGGATCATCGGGACCATTCCGGCGACCGTGAACAGCAGCGACGGGTCGTCGCTCACCAGGGAGGCCGAGGGGACGATGAGGTGGTCGTTCTTCTCGAAGTAGTCGAGATAACGCTGCGCGATCTCCGCAGTTTTCATAGAGTGCCGGGTGTCCTTGCGTGAAGATGCCGCGCGGCTGCGCTGCGGCGGTGGATCAGTTGTCGCCCGGCTCCGTGAGCCGTGCCTCCTGCTCGCGGTAGGCGTCGCCGAGGATCGCGGTGAACCCGTTGATCCTGGCGTCGACCTCGGCGAGGATGTCGTGACCGCGCGGGTCCTTGTTCATGAAGTGAGCCGCGACGAAGCCGCCGATCACACCGATCAGGAACCACAGCACGTTCTTCATGTCGCCATCCTTGCCTCGACCCGCGTGGGCGCGGTGTCTCCATCGTATGCGGAAACGACAGGAGGCGTCGGGAATCCCCGACGCCTCCTGCCTGATGCTCGTTCGCTGGATCAGCGAGCCGCGTAGTACTCGACGACGAGCTGCACTTCGCAGGTCACGGGGACCTCGGCGCGCTTCGGACGACGGACCAGACGGGCCTGGAGCTTGTCGAGCTCGACCTCGAGGTAGCCGGGAACGGGGGGAAGCACCTCGGCGTGACCGCCGGCTGCCGCCACCTGGAAGGGCTCGGTGCCCTCGCTCTTGGCCTTGACGTGGATGAGCTGGCCCGGCTTCACGCGGAACGACGGGCGGTCGACGAGCTGGCCGTCGACGAGGATGTGACGGTGCACGACGAGCTGGCGAGCCTGCGCGGTGGTGCGGGCGAAGCCCGAACGCAGCACGAGCGCGTCGAGACGCATCTCGAGCAGCTCGACCAGGTTCTCACCGGTCAGACCGTCGTGACGACGGGCCTCGTTGAACGTGTTGCGCATCTGCTTCTCGCGGATGCCGTACTGCTCGCGCAGACGCTGCTTCTCACGCAGACGAACCGCGTAGTCGCTGTCGGCCTTGCGCTTGGTGCGGCCGTGCTCGCCGGGAGCGTAGGGACGCTTCTCGAGGTAGCGGGCGGCCTTCGGGGTGAGAGCGACGCCGAGGGCGCGGCTGAGACGCACCTTGCGGCGGTCCTGGGACTTCGTGGTCACGAAGTTATCCTTCCGATGACGTGGTCGCGTCTTTCACGACTCACGGACGTATCGTCCGCGTTCTGCCTTGGAGCGCACGCCGGGGCGCCAGCAAGGTGTGGTGTGAACGAGGAGATGCCCGAAAACTCGGTTTCGAGCCGCTCAAGTCTAACAGATCGCGATTCCCGCCCCGGCCGAGGGCTCAGCGGTCGCCGAGGATCCGGCGGATGCGTTCCAGCCGGGCCGCGATGTCACGCTCGGCGCCGAGGTTCTTGGGTTCGTAGTAGTGCTTGCCGTCGAGCTCGTCCGGCAGGTACTGCTGCGGGACGATGCCGTACTCGCTGTCGTGCGAGTAGCGGTACCCGCGACCGTGTCCGAGCCGCTTCGCGCCCGGGTAGTGCGCGTCGCGCAGATGCAGCGGCACGCGGCCGAAGCCGCCGGCGCGGATGTCGGCGATCGCCGCGTCGATGCCGACGTATGCGGCATTGGACTTCGCCGTCGTCGCGAGGTAGACCGTGGCCTCGGCGAGCGGGATCCGCCCCTCCGGCATCCCGATGAAAGCGACGGCGTCGGCGGCGGCCACCGCGATGCCGAGCGCCTGGGGGTCGGCGAGGCCGACGTCCTCGGATGCGGAGATCACCAGGCGCCGGGCGATGAAGCGCGGATCCTCCCCCGCCTCGATCATGCGGGCGAGGTAGTGCAGTGCGGCGTCCGGATCCGAGCCCCGGATGGACTTGATGAACGCGCTGATGACGTCGTAGTGCTCGTCGCCCTGCCGGTCGTAGCGCAGCAGAGCCTTGTCGACGGCCTGTGCCACATCATCGGCGGACACCTCGGGTATCGCCCCCGGCGCTGCGGCCTCGTCGGTCTCGGCCGCCGCGTGCGACAGGGCGACGGCGGCGCCCGCCTCGAGACCGGTGAGCGCACGTCTGGCGTCGCCCGACGCGAGCCGGATGAGGGCCGACCGTGCCTCGTCGCTGAGCGTGACCGCTCCCCCGAGTCCGCGCGCGTCGACGACGGCCCGGTCCACGAGCACCCCGATGTCGTCGTCGGTGAGCGGCTGGAGGGTCAGCAGCAGCGAGCGCGACAGCAGCGGCGAGATGACCGAGAACGACGGGTTCTCCGTGGTCGCGGCGATCAGGATGACCCACCCGTTCTCGACCCCGGGCAGCAGCGCGTCCTGCTGAGCCTTCGTGAACCGGTGGATCTCGTCGAGGAAGAGGATCGTTGTCTGCCCGTACAGATCGCGCTGGGTGATCGCCTCCTGCATGACCTCCCTGACGTCCTTGACGCCGGCGGTGATCGCGGAGAGCTCGACGAAACGTCGGCCGGAGGACCGGGCGATCGCTTGCGCGAGAGTCGTCTTGCCGGTGCCGGGAGGACCCCACAGGATGATCGAGACGGCACCGGGAGAGCTGGCCTCCGGGTCGGCGAGGGCGACGATCGGCGATCCGGCTCGGAGCAGATGCCGCTGGCCGGCCACCTCGTCGAGAGACACCGGGCGCATGCGCACGGCGAGGGGCGTCTGCCCGGAGAGCAGCGCAGCAGGGGACGTCATCCCTCCAGGCTAACGGCGGGCGCTGACACTTCGGCGGACAACGCGGGCCGGTAGGCTCTCAGGCGACGTCGAGGCGCGACGTCGGACGGGAGATCCAGGGATGGCCGCACGCGGTTCGAGAAACGCACAGGCGCGCACGTCGGCGGAGCGCGCACGACTGCACACTGCTCGCACCCGTTGGCATGAAGGCCAGATCCGCCGTCGCGCGCGCGACAACACGATCGCCGCCGTCGTCGGCGGCCTGATCGTCGTCGCGGCGATCGGCAGCCAGGTCGTCCACGCCCAGGTCACCGCACCGGAACCGACGCCGACGCCGTCCGTCACGCCGACGAGCACTCCTTCGGATGCTCCGAGCGAGTCGCCGTCCCCGGACACCACGCAGACGCCGTCCGAGTGATGAGAGTCGCGTCGTCTCATCCGCGCGCGGGGAGGACGTAGGACGCGGGGTCGGCGCCGAGCTGGGCGCCCACGAGCTGGCGGAGTGAACCGTAGGCCGAGGCGTCGCCGACGAGGATGCCGCCCAGCAGGGTGTGCGCGTCCTCGGCGAGCACCAGCTTGCGGTAGACGCCCGCGACCGGATCGGCGTAGAGCACGTCGACCGCATCCGGCGTCCGTGCGAGCGCATCCCCGAAACTCGCGACATCGACCCCGGCGAGAGTGACGGCCGCGGACTCGTCGGGGGGTGCGAACGACGGCGTCTCGCCGACGAGACGTCCGGCGGCGACGTCGGCCATGGCGTAGGCGGAGGCGAGGCGTCCGGCGCGACGGCCGGCGAAGCTTGCCGTCTCGCCGATCGCCAGCACCGCAGGGTCCGACGTCCGACAGCCCTCGTCGACGACGATCCCCCCGTACGGATGCACCGCGATGTCGGCGTTCCGCGCGAGTTCGTCGCGCGCCCGCATCCCCACCGTGAAGATCACGACATCCACACGCTGGAACGAACCGTCCTGGAACTCGATCGCCGTGACGGCCCCCGACTCGTCCGGGTCGATCCTCGTCACCCTGGTCCCCGTGCGGACCGCGATGCCCCGTGCCTGCAGATGCCGCTTCACGATGGTCCCGGCCGTCCCGTCCAGCTGGGCTTCCATCAGCCGATCGGCGTATTGCACCACCGTCGCGTCGATCCCCATGTCCTGCAGCGCCCCTGCCGCCCCGAGACCGAGCGGGCCGCCCCCGACGACCACACCGCGGAGGTCACGCTGCACCTCCAGGCGACGAGCGCGGACGAACTCGCGGAGACCCTCGGCGTCGTCGATCGTCCGGTAGGAGAAGCACCCGGGCAGACCGGCGCCCTCGACGGCCACCCTGGCGGCGTACGCGCCGGTCGCCAGCACCAGCGCGTCGTAGCGGAGAACCCGCCGCGAGCGGGTGCGAACGGTCTTGGCGCCGCGGTCGATGCGCAGCACCCTGTCGTCGGCGATCACCTCGACCCTCTCGTCGTCGAGCGCCGCGCAGGGCAGGGCCAGGTCCTCCGCGGCGCCGCCCTGGAACAGCTCCCGCAGTCGGGTGCGATCGTACGGGCCGCGATTCTCATCGCCGATGACCGTGATGCGCACGGAAGCGGAGGCGCGGGTGAGGAGCTGAGCCACGAAACGCTGCGCGGCCATTCCCGCTCCGACGACGAGGATCTCGGTCGGGAATGGTTCGATCATCCGGGCTGCTCCTTTCGGCGGCGTTCGTGCCGTACCGGTGACGCTAGAGCGCTCGTGTTTCCCGGAGGTGACGAGCCGTGTTTCGCACGGCGAACGATCGCATCACGGATGGGTAACGATGACGATGCCCACCCGCTGGCACGTCCCGATCGAAGCCCTCACACCGTGCCTTCGGTGAAGTGAGGGAAACGCTCCACATCCGTAACCTGCGGCGCGGTCGCCGGAAACGCCGCTCGTCCATGATCGAGGCAGTCGAGCACCCGTGCTCCCGTCCCCGTGGAGGTCCTGTGTCCTACGTCAAGCCTGCCGAGCTCGCGACCCGCATGGTCGATGCCGGCGCCTACAAACTCCAGCTGTCCACCCGCGACACCCTGATCCGCGCGTTCATGGGTGCCGCTCTCCTCACCATCGCCGCCGCGTTCGCCGTGACGGTGTCCACCCAGACCGGGCAGCCGCTCCTCGGAGCCGTCCTCTTCCCCGTCGGCTTCGTCATGCTCTACCTGCTGGGCTACGACCTGCTGACCGGCGTCTTCACCCTCGGGCCCCTCGCCGTGCTCGACCGACGCCCCGGCGCCACGCTGGGGGCGCTGATGCGCAACTGGGGCCTGGTGTTCCTCGGCAACTTCGGCGGCGCCTTCCTCGTCGCGATCCTGATGGCGATCTACTTCACCTACGGCTTCTCGACCGCGCCGAGTGCGGTGGGCGAGGCCATCAGCGAGATCGGACACGGACGCACGGTCGGATACGCCGATCACGGAGCAGCGGGCATGCTCACCCTCTTCATCCGCGGCGTTCTGTGCAACTGGATGGTCTCCACGGGAGTCGTGCTGGCGATGGTCTCGGACAGCACGATCGGGAAGATCGTCGCGATGTGGCTGCCCATCATGCTCTTCTTCTACATGGGGTTCGAGCACTCCATCGTCAACATGTTCCTGTTCCCGTCCGGACTGCTGATGGGGGCGGACTTCACCGTGTGGGACTACCTGATCTGGAACGAACTGCCCACGGTCGTCGGCAATCTCGTGGGCGGACTGCTCTTCGTCGGTCTGCCGATCTACCTGACGCACGGACGGCCGAAGGCGCGGAAGGGCCGCAGCGCGGGCCGGTCGGGACGACTCGGCCGGGCGCTCACCGTGGACACCGCTCTGACCTCCGACGAGAGGCGGCGCACCGAGGAGAGCACTCCCCTGCCGGAGCCGACGCACGTCTGACCGCGAGCAGCGTCGTGGGGTGGAGGCTAAGGCCTCCACCCCACGGGCGTTTCCGGAGACCGCGTCGTCACGCGGAGCGGAACCGTTCGACGACGACCTCCGCGACGCGCGCATCCGCCCCGAGGGGCGCGGTGACGATATCGGCTCCTGCGCGCTCCACCAACCCGGCGAAATAGCCGGGAGCCAGCACGTGACTCACGGCGATGACCCTCGTCGCTCCGGCCGCACGCGCGGCGTGCACGGCATCGGCGATGCGGGGTTCGGCGGCGGAGGCGTAGCCGATCGTCACCGGGACCGGGATCAGCCTCCGAAGATGCGCCGCCGCGGTCTCGACGTCCGTCACCGCTGCCGGGTTGCTGGAGCCCGCGGCAGCGAAGACGACGTGATCCCCGGGAAGCCAGGCGCCAGGCACGACGGCGCGGAGCCGTGCCTCGTGCACCTCAGCGATCAGCGGATGAGTGCCCAGCGGTTGTCCCTGGCCCGCGTCGGGGTACGGGCGCACCGCACGAGCGATGTCGACAGCGGTGTGGAACCCGACGGACAGCAGGAGCGGAACGACGACCACCGCGGCGGTCGACTGCTCGCGGTCCACGATCTCCGCCACCGTCGGCTCCTGCACATCGACGAACGCCTGCACCACCCGTGTGTCCGGGATCCTGTCGCGCACGAGATCCACCAGCTCCTCGACGGTACGACGCCCCATGGGCGAGTCGGTGCCGTGCGAGCAGGCGACGAGAACGGTCATGCGGGTTCCTCCACGGCGAGTCGGTAGCCGCGCTTGACGATGGTCTGGATCACGCCGGTTCCGCCGAGCGCCTCCCGCAGTCGCGCGATCGCCATCTCCACCGCGTGCGCGCTCTCGCCGCCCCGCGGCAGCGCGAGGCCCAGCTGCTCCCGCGAGCGCACGCCGCCCGCCGCGTCGAAGAGTTCGCCGAGGATGCTCGCTCCCGCCCGGGAGAGCGGCACGAAGGCGCCGTCGAGGAGGACTCCGCCGCTGCGCATCTCCATCGTGCCGTCGGGAGTGCGCAACCGAGGAGCCGAGCCGGATGCGTAGTGATCGACGACGCAGCGCACCAGTGATCCGAGGCGTCCGCGGGAGGCGAGTGTCACGCGCAATCCGGCTTCGTCGAGCGGGGTCGCGGTGATGGGTCCGACGGCCGCGAGCAGCAGGCGTCCCGAGGCCGCGCGGCGCCGGATCGCCTCGATGACGCCGGCGCGGACGGCCGTCCTGACCCACTCGGCGGCGCCGGGGGCCGACGTGAACAGCACCGCGTCCGCTTCGCCGGCACCGGCCTGGACGACGGAGCGATGCAGGAGCTGCGGGTCGGGCGGCGGTCCCCAGCGGTACACGGTGATGCTGACCACGTCCGCTCCGCGGGAGGACAGCAGGGTGTCGAGGCCGTCCGCACCGGCGCCGTGATGCTGGATCGCGATGCGCCGGCCGGCCACCCCGTCCGCCGTGAGGTACTCCCCCACCTCGGCGGATGTCTCCGACTCGGCCACCCAGTCGGCGGTGAACCCCGCCTGCTGGATAGCGCCATGCGCCTTCGGTCCGCGGGCGACGAACTGCGCGCGGCTGAGTGCGACCGTGAGCTGTTCGGCCAGGCCGTTCTCGTGCGCCGCGTCGATCCAGCCGCGGAATCCCACGCCGGTCGTCACGACGACGATGTCCGGAGGGCTCGCGATGAGCTCGCGCGTGCGTGCGATGAGGACGTCGTCGTCCTCGTTCGGGATGATGCTCAGGGCCGGAGCCCGGTATGCCTGTCCTCCTCGACGCTCCAGCGCCGAGACGAGGTCGCCGGAGCGCCGGTCCGCGGCGACGACGATGGTGCAGCCGGCCAGGACCGGGGTGAGCGCGGTGCCGGTCGTCACGCCGAGTCCGCTCCGACCGTCTCGACCGCGGGGAGCAACAGCCTCGCGCTCGCGACCTCCCCCACCACGATGACCGCGGGATTGCGCAGACCGATCCTCCGCGCGTCCGCGACGGCGTCCCCGAGGGTGGTGTGCGTGGTGCGCTGCCGGTCCGTGTGTCCGCTCTCGACGAAGGCCACGGGGCGGTCCGCCGGCACCCCGGCGTCGAGCGCGGTCGCGGCCAGGCGCTCGAGCGCCGCGACGCCCATCAGCACGATCGTCGTGACGGTCGGATCGAGCATCGCCGCGCGCGTGGCCGCGCCGACGTCGCCGTGGCCGTTCACGACGTGGAAGGCCGCTGCCGTCCCCCGATGCGTGACCGGGATGCCGGCCGACTGGGGAACGGCGATGGCGCTGGATATCCCGGGGGTGACGTCGACCGGGATCCCGGCGGAGAGACACGCCTGCATCTCCTCGCCACCGCGCCCGAAGACGAACGGATCGCCGCCCTTGAGTCGGACCACACGGCTGCCCGAGGCGGCGCGGGCGACGATGATGCGGTTGATCTCGTCCTGGGGAACTGCGTGCCGCCCGGGGAGTTTGCCCACGTCGATCACCTCCACGTCGGCATCCAGCCCGCGCACGACCTCCTCGGCCGGCCCGAGCCGATCGATCACGAGGACGTCGGCCTCTGCGATCAGGCGTCGTGCGCGGACCGTCATCAGATCGACGGGGCCGGGACCGCCGCCGACGAGGTCGACGCGGCCGATGCGCCCGGGGCGGCGCCGTCGGAGCGGCAGCGAGCCCGCGGCGACGAGCTCGACGATCGCATCGCGCACCGCCACCGACCGCCGCGGGTCGGCGCCGACGGTGCTCGTCACCGCGACCGTGACATCCCCGATCTCCGCCTGCGCGGTGAGCCTGGTCGACCCGTGCGCACCGTCCGAGGCGTTGATGCACAGGATACGACGGCGCGCGCAGCGCTCCGCGATCCTTCGGTCGAGGCGAGCCTCGCCCGTCGCGACGTGCACCAGCCACGCGCCGGACAGATCTGCTCCGCGGAAGCGACGCGAAGCCCAGGCGACCCGTCCCTGCGCCACGAGGGCGGCGATGTCCGCGTGCACCTCGGGGGCGACCACCCGCACCCGAGCGCCCTCGCCGAGGAAGCGCCGGAGCCGCTTCGCCGCGACCGTACCGCCGCCCACCAGCAGAACATCTCGTCCTTCGAGATCGACCCCGAGCATCACGGTCATCGGATCTCCTCCGCGTCCAACTCCACATTCCCGTCCACCACGGTCACGGTCCACACCCGGAGCGCAGCCGCGTCCCTGCCCTGCGTGTCGATGCAGACACCGGTGCGCAGATCGAACACCTGCTTGTGCATGGGCGAGGCCAGTGTCGGCACGTCGCCTCGGCTCCCCACGATGCCCCGTGACATCACGTGGGCGCCGCTGTACGGGTCGAGGTTGGAGACGGCATGCACCGAGCCGTCGGCGAGCAGGAACAGCGCGATCTGGACGGTCCCGAACAGCGCGGCCCTGCCGCGTTCCACCTCGAGGTCGCTCAGAGCGCATACCCGCACCCGTGCCGCCGTCTCGAGAGTCATCGGCGCACCTCCAGCGTGGTGCCGGCGATGCGGACGGCGCCGTCGGCGCGCTCCTCCGCCGTGGCCGGCCGCACCTGCCCGCGTTCGGCCACGTAGGCCAACGACGGGTCCGGGGTGTCGGTCGCGTTGACGAACGACTCGAACCGTCGGAGCTTGGCGGGGTCGCGGAGCGTCGCCGCCCACTCGTCCTCGTAGCGGTCGACGTGCCGACTCATGGCGGCGTCCAGATCGTCGCAGACCCCGAGACTGTCCTCGAAGATCACGGCCCGGAGCCCGTCGAGTCCGCCGTCGAGCTCCGCGCACCAGCCTGCGGTGCGCTGCAGCCGGTCGGCGGTCCGGATGTAGTACATGAAGAAGCGGTCGATCGCACGGATCAGCCCGTCGTCGTCCAGCCCCGAGGCCAGGAGCTCGGCATGTCGCGGTGAGAACCCGCCGTTGCCGCCCACGTACATGTTCCAGCCGGTCTCGGTGGCGATGACGCCCACGTCCTTCGAGCGCGCCTCCGCACACTCCCGTGCGCACCCCGATACCCCGACCTTGAGCTTGTGCGGGGAGCGGAGGCCTCGGTACCGCAGCTCGAGGCGCACGGCCATCCCGACGGCGTCCAGGACCCCGTAACGGCACCAGGTGGACCCGACGCACGACTTCACGGTGCGCAGCGCCTTGCCGTAGGCCTGCCCCGATTCGAAGCCCGCGTCGACGAGCTGACGCCAGATCTGCGGCAGCTGCTCGAGCCGGGCTCCGAACATGTCGATCCGTTGACCGCCCGTGATCTTCGTGTACAGCCCGAACGACTCCGCGATGCTGCCGATCGCGATGAGTCCGGCAGGGGTGACCTCCCCGCCCGGCATGCGCGGCACCACCGAGTAGGTGCCGTCCTTCTGCATGTTGGCCATCACATGGTCGTTGGTGTCCTGCAGCGCCGCGTTCTCGCCGTCGAGGACGTGGTCGCCGACGAGCACAGCCAGGATGCTGGCGAGAGCGGGCTTGCAGACATCGCAGCCCCGCCCGGTGCCGAATCGGGCGATGATCGCGCTGAACGTCGACAGTTCGGATACGCGCACGGCATCGAACAGCTGGCGGCGTGACATCGCGAAGTGCTCGCACAGGGCGTCCGACGTCGCCTGGCCCAGCTTCGCGAGCTCCTGCCCCACGATCTTCTTGACGGTGAACAGGCAGGAGCCGCAGGTGGCACCGGCCTTGGTGCACGCCTTGACGGACGCGGCGTCCGCGCATCCGTCGGTGCGGACCGCGTCCCGGATGCGCCCGGCCGTCACATTCGAGCACGAGCACACGACGGCATCCGCGGGCAGCTCGTCATCCGGGAGGGCGACGCCGCCCTCGGGCATCAGGTAGGCCGCAGGGTCACCTCCGAGGGGGGCGCCCACGAGGGGGCGGAGCGATCCGTACGCTGACGCATCGCCGACCAGGATCCCTCCGAGCAGGGTCTTGGCGTCGTCGGAGAGGACGAGCTTCTTGTAGACGCCGTTGACCGGGTCGGTGTAGACGACGTCGAGCGCGTTCGGCGTCACTGCCATGGCGTCGCCGAAGCTCGCGACGTCGACGCCGGAGAGTTTGAGCTTCGTCGAGTCGTCGAACCCGGGGAAGGTCGCGTCACCGCCGAGCAGCCGCGTCGCAGCGACCTCGGCCATCGCGTAGCCGGGCGCCACGAGCCCGACCGCGCGCCCCTCGAAATTCGCCACCTCCCCGATCGCCAGGATGTGCTCGTCCGCCGTGCGGCAGCGGGAGTCGATCAGCACTCCCCCGGACGGATGCACCGCGAGCTGCGCGTGCCGGGCGAGGGTGTCCTGCGGCCGCACGCCGACGGTGAAGACGACGATGTCGGTGGCGTGCATGCTGCCGTCCTGGAACTGGAGCGCCGCCACCGCTCCGGACGCATCCGGATCGAGGCGCGTCGTCCGCGCGTTCGTGCGCACGTCGATGCCCTTCGTCTCGATGAGACGGCGCAGGATCGTCCCACCGGCCAGGTCGAGCTGCGCGGACATCAGGCGGTCGGACGACTGGACGACGGTGCATGCGACGTCGAGCCCCTGCAGGGCCCCCGCCGCCTCCAGGCCGAGGAGGCCGCCGCCGATGACGGTCCCGCGCAGCGGACGGCCGAGGCGCTCCGCGCGTCGCGCGACGAACTCCCTGATCGCTGCGACATCGTCGAGCGTGCGGTAGACGAAGCAGCCGGGGAGTTCCGCGCCGTCGACGGCCGGGCGCATCGCGTACGAGCCCGTCGCGAGGACGAGTGTCCCATAGGAGTGCACGACCCCGGACGCCGTGCGCACCGTCCGGCGCGACCGATCGATGCCGACCACACGGTCGTCGCCGAGGAAGCGCACCCGTTCGTCCGCGAGGATCCCGGTGTCGAGCGCGAGGTCCTCGTCGGTCGCGCCCGAGAACGACGAGGTCAGGGCGACACGGTCGTACGGCGCGCGCGCCTCCTCCCCGATCACGGTCACGGTCGGGCTCGCCGCATCGCTGCGGAGCAGGCTCTCGACGAATCGATGCGCGACCATCCCCGCGCCCACCACGACGACATCCGACGATGTGCTCTCCCGAACGACCACGCGCCCTCCTCTGTCCGTGGACTCGACGCTAGAGATGCGGTGTTTCGCCGAAAGTCCGGCAGGTGTTACGCCGATCGAACGTTCTGCTCACAACTGCATAACGGTCTTGTGAGGTGCGCGTCGGAGACGGTCCGGCGCCGTCCCGCGACGCGTACTAGGCTGAGCCTCGTCCTTTCCGCCTCCCGCGGCCCGACCGCGCAAGGAGAATCACGTGTCTGCCAACGAGCCTTCGAAGCCGACTCCGCCCGTCCCCGCACCCCCCGCCGTGCCGATGCCGCGAAAGGCGCCCACGCCGGCGTCCGTCGCCCCGGCCGCGCCGGTGCCCTCGTCCTCGTCGACGTCCGCCGAATGGGGCCGCGTCTCCGAAGACGGCACCGTCGAGGTCAAGGAGGGTGAGGCCTGGCGCGTCGTCGGGCAGTATCCCGACGGAACCCCGGACGAGGCACTCGCCTACTTCGTCCGCAAGTTCGACGACATCGCGTTCAAGGTCACCGCGCTGGAGCAGCGCCACCAGGCCGGTGGAGCGTCCGCGAGCGACCTCGCCAAGCAGGCCGCCCACCTGATCGATGAGGCGACCGACGCCGCGGCCGTGGGCGACCTCGCCGGACTGCGCGATCGTCTGACCGCTCTCACCTCCTCGCTGTCGGAGGCCACCGAGCAGGAGGCCCAGCAGGCCAAGGAGCTCCTCGACCGGGCGATCGCCGAGCGCACCGCCCTCGTCGAGCGGGCCGAGGCCATCGCCGCCCGGGACCTCAGCAAGGTGCAGTGGAAGCAGGTCACCGCCGAGATGGGCGAGCTGTTCGACACCTGGCAGGCGCAGCAGCAGACCGGACCTCGCCTCTCCAAGGGCGTCTCCCAGCAGCTCTGGAAGCGTTTCCGCGATGCACGCGCCGTGGTCGACAAGCAGCGCCGCGCCTTCTACTCGGAACTCGACGACGCCCACAAAGCGGCCCGCGACGCCAAGACGCGCCTCGTGGAGCGCGCCGAGGCTCTCGCCCCGCGTGGTACGGACGGCATCCCCGCCTACCGCAACCTGCTCGACGAATGGAAGGCATCCGGCCGGGCCGGCCGCAAGGCCGACGACGCGCTCTGGGCGCGGTTCAAGGCGGCAGGCGATGCGCTCTACGCCGCGCGCGCAGAGCAGGCCGCAGCCGAGGAGGCGGACTCCGCTCCGAAGATCGAGGCACGCGAAGCTCTCCTCGAGGAGGCCAAGGCGGTCGCCGACGAACCCAACATCAAGCGTGCCCGCGCTCTGCTGACGCGCATCCAGCGCCAGTGGGACGAGATCGGTCGCATCTTCCCCCGGGAGAAGGAGCGCGCGCTCGACGACCGGCTCCGTGCGATCGAGCAGGCGCTCAAGGGTCGTGAGGACGTCGACTGGAAGAAGAACAACCCCGAGACGAAGGCTCGTGCGAACGACATGAGCTCGCAGCTGCTCGAGGCCATCGAGAAGCTCGAAGCGGAGCTCGCGGCAGCCGAGAAGGCCGGCGACAAGAAGGCGGCCAAGGCCGCGGCGGACGCCCTCGAGGCGCGTCGTGCCTGGCTGAGCGCTCTCGGCGGCTGATCGGTTCTCCACAGCTCGTCCGCGACCGCGGAGGACGCGGGGTGGACTGCGCCAGACTGGCGTGGTGCACCCCGCGTTCCTGTATCTCCCCGGCGAGCGACTGAGCCTGCCCGAATTGAGTGCGGCCCGTCTCGACGGTCATGTCTTCGACCTGGGAGACGCGTACGTGCCCGCGGATCTCGTGGAGACCGCCGCACTCCGCGCCAGCACGATCGCGCGCCTGATCCCGGTCGGCGCCGCCGCGGCGGGGCCGTCGGCGGCCTGGGTCCACGGAGCGGGAGACGCGCCGCCGATCGTTCACCATGTGCGCCGCTGCGTCGAGCGTCGCATCCGTGTGTCGAGAACCGCTCGGGTCGTCTTCCACGACACGAGGGTGCCCGCCTCCGCGGTGACGCCTCTCGGCGGCGTCCTCGTGACCACGCCGACGCGGACCATGCTCGACCTCGCGACGGCACTGCACCGCGACCCGCGTGTGCTGTGGTGGATGGACCGCCTCGCCCTCGCGTGCCCCGGCACGCCCGACGGGGCGGCGGAAACTCTGCGCGCGATGCGTCGCGTACCGGGGAGCCGCGCGGGCTTGGCTGCGCTGGAGCGACTCGCCCTCAGGACGAGGTGACGCGGTACACGTCGTACACCGCGTCGATGCGTCGCACAGCGTTCAGCACGCGGTCCAGGTGCACGGCATCGCCCATCTCGAAGACGAAGCGGCTCAGCGCGAGGCGCTCGTCCGTCGTGGTGACCGTCGCCGAGAGGATGTTCACATGGTGCTCGCTCAGCACCCTGGTGACGTCGGACAGCAGTCCGGAGCGGTCGAGGGCCTCGACCTGGATCTGCACCCGGAAAACGCTCTTCTTCGTCGGTGCCCACGACACCTCGACGAAGCGGTCCTCCTCCGCACTCAACGCCTTGACGTTGACGCAGTCCGAGCGGTGCACAGAGACCCCGCTGCCGCGCGTCACGAACCCGACGATGGGGTCACCCGGCACGGGCGTGCAGCACTTCGCGAGCTTGACGAGGATGTCATTGGCGCCGCGGACGAGGACGCCGGAGTCGCCCGAACGGGGCTCGCGCGTCTGCACGCTCCCCGGCAGGTCGATGGGGCCGGTGGTCGGATCGTCGGCCGCCACGAGAGCGGTCACCTTCTCCAGCACGGACTGCGTGGAGACGTGCCCCTCGCCGACGGCGGCGTAGAGAGCCGACACGTCCTCGTAGTGCATCCCGCGCGCGACTTCGGCGAACGAGTCCTGGTTCATCAGACGCTGCAGCGGAAGGTTCTGTCGGCGCATCGCGCGGGCGATCGCCTCCTTGCCCTGCTCGATCGCCTCCTCGCGACGCTCCTTGGTGAACCAGCCGCGGATCTTGTTGCGGGCGCGCGTGCTCGCGACGAAGCCGAGCCAATCCTGGCTCGGACCGGCGTCGGGGTTCTTCGAGGTGAACACCTCGACGACGTCGCCGCTCTTCAGCTCCGACTCCAGGGGAACCAGACGACCGTTCACCTTCGCGCCCATCGTGCGGTGACCGATCTCGGTGTGCACGGCGTACGCGAAGTCCACGGGAGTCGCGCCTGCGGGAAGCCCGATCACCCTGCCCTTGGGGGTGAAGACGTAGACCTCCTTCGCACCGATCTCGAACCGGAGCGAATCGAGGAACTCCCCCGGGTCGGCGGTCTCAGCCTGCCAGTCGGAGATGTGCGCGAGCCACGCCATGTCCGTGTCGGACGCGCGCACCTCGGTCTTGCCGCCGCCGTTCATCCGCTCCTTGTACATCCAGTGCGCGGCCACACCGTACTCGGCCTGCTGATGCATCTCGTGCGTGCGGATCTGGATCTCGACCGTCCGACCCGAGGGGCCGATCACGGTCGTGTGCAGCGACTGGTAGAGGTTGAACTTCGGGGTGGCGATGTAGTCCTTGAACCGGCCGGGCAACGGCGTCCAGCGCGCGTGGATGGCACCGAGCACGGCGTAGCAGTCGCGGACCGACCCGACGATCACACGGATCCCGATCAGGTCGTAGATGTCGTCGAACTCACGCCCACGGATGACCATCTTCTGATACACCGAGTAGAGCTGCTTGGGGCGACCGACGACCTTGCCGCGGATGCGGAGATCGCGCAGGTCCTCGTCGATCTCCTCGACGACCTGGTTCAGGTACTTCTCGCGCTGCGGGGTGCGCTGCGCGATGAGGCTGTGGATCTCGTTGTAGATCTTGGGGTGCAGCACCGCGAACGACAGGTCCTCCAGCTCGGACTTGATCGCCTGGATACCGAGCCGGTTGGCCAGGGGCGCGTAGATCTCCAGCGTCTCCTTGGCCTTCTTCGAGGCCTTCTCGGGCGGGACGAAACCCCAGGTGCGGGCGTTGTGCAGGCGGTCGGCCAGCTTGATGAGCAGCACGCGGATGTCCTTCGACATCGCCACGATCATCTTGCGGACCGTCTCCGCCTGCGCGCTCTCGCCGTACTTGACCTTGTCGAGCTTCGTGACGCCGTCGACGAGCATCGCCACCTCGTCGCCGAACTCGGCGGTCAGGTCGGTCAGCGCGTAGCCGGTGTCCTCGACGGTGTCGTGCAGCAGCGCAGCGGCGATGGCCCGTGGTCCGAGTCCGAGTTCCGCCAGGATCTGGGCGACCGCGAGCGGGTGCGTGATGTACGGCTCGCCGCTCTGGCGCTTCTGGCCCTCGTGCTTCTCCTTCGCGACCGCGTAGGCGCGCGAGATGACGGAGAAGTCACCCTTGGGGTGGTTCGCACGCACGGTGCGGATCAGGTTGTCCAGATCGTTGATCCTGGACGCGCGGGAGAAGATGCGGGGAACCAGCCGTCGCAGACTCGAACCCTGCGTCGATGTCTGCGGTTCCGCCATCAACCCAACCTCCCGATCAGTTCATCCTACGCGTCCTGAGCGGGACGAGCTCCCGCTCAGGAGCTCGATCAGGCCTCGACCGAGGCCCGGCTGCGAGCCTCGCGGATGCGGGCGTCGCGTGCCTTGAGCTGCGGTTCGTTCTCGCGGAAGAGCGAGTACAACGGCGCCGCCACGAAGAGCGTCGAATACGTCGCCACGAGGATGCCGACGAAGATCGACAGCGAGATGTCGGTGAGCGACTCCGCACCCAGCCAGAAGGCGCCGATGAAGAGCACCGCGCCGACCGGGAGGGCAGCGACGACCGAGGTGTTGATCGATCGCACGAGGGTCTGGTTGACAGCGAGGTTCACCGATTCGCCGAACAGCCGCGCGGACTTCTCCCCGTCCTCCGTCGTGTTCTCCCGGATCTTGTCGAACACCACCGTCGTGTCGTACAGCGAGTACGCGAGGATCGTCAGGAAGCCGATCACCGCCGCCGGAGAGATCTCGAAGCCGGCCAGCGCGTACACGCCCACCGTGATGACGAGCACGTCGAGCAGGCCGATGATGGCCGCAGCCGACATCTTCCAGGTGCGGAAGTAGATCGCCAGGATCAGGAACGTCAGCGCCAGGAAGATCGCGAGTCCCCAGAGGGACTGCTTGGTGACGTTCTCGCCCCAGGCCGGGCCGATGAACGACGAGGTCACGGCCGACGCCTCGACGCCGTACGCGTCGGCGAGGGCCTCAGCCACCTGCTGGGTCTCCTCGGCGCTCATCTGGTCGGTCTGGACGCGGATGTCCCGGTCGTTCACGACGACGACCTTGGTGGCCGCCCCAGGGACGACGGACTGCACGGCGGTCGTCGCGGTGTCCTGCTCGACGGTGTCGGGAGCCTGCACCGTGAACTGCGAACCGCCCGTGAACTCGATGGAGAACTGGACGGGACGGAAGAGCGGGACCAGGGCCGAGCCGACGACCAGGACGATCGCGATGATGAACCACAGGCGGCGCTTGCCGACGAACGGGAAGGAGGTCTTCCCCGAGTACAGGTTGTTGCCGAACTCATTCATGGAAGGCATCAGGCGTCTCCCTCACTTCCGGCGTTGTTCTGTCTCTCGCCCGCGAGGGCTTCCGCCCGCTTGCGTTCGGCGATGGTCTGTCTGCGGTCCGCCTCGCCACGGGAGCGCGCGTTCCGCGCTCCGCGACCGGCGGAGGTGGTGGCCACCTCGCGGTACTGCGACCGGCTGCGGTACACCGCGCCCAGCGCCTCCGGATCCAGACCCGAGAGCTTGTGCCCGCCGCCGAAGAAGCGGGTCCTGGCGAGCAGCTGCATCACCGGGTGCGTGAAGATCACGAAGATGAACACGTCGATGAGGGTGGTGAGTCCGAGGGTGAAGGCGAAGCCCTTCACGGTCGCGTCCGCGAGGATGTAGAGCACGACGGCCGCGAGGATGTTGATCGACTTGGAGATGTAGATCGTCCGCTTCGCGCGGCCCCAGCCGTCCTCCACCGCGGCGGTGATGGACTTGCCGTCGCGCAGCTCGTCTCGTATTCGCTCGAAGTACACGATGAACGAGTCGGCGGTGAATCCGATCGAGACGATCAGACCGGCGACGCCCGCGAGCGACAGACGGAACCCGATGCGCCAGGCCAGGATGCAGATGATGATGTAGGTCAGGATCGCCATCACCGCGATGGAGGCGATGATCACCGAACCGAGCGCGCGGTAGACGATCAGGGAGTAGATCGCTACGAGCGCGAGACCGATGAGCCCCGCGATCAGGCCGATCTGCAGCTGCTGCGTTCCCAGGGTCGCGGAGATCGTGTCGGAGCTCTGCACCGTGAAGCTGAGCGGCAGGGCGCCGAACTTGAGCTGGTCGGCGAGCGTGGTCGCGGTCTCCTGCGTGAAGCTGCCCGAGATGCTGGGACGGCCGTCGAGGATCTGCCCGTTCATGCGGGGCGCACTGATCACGTCGCCGTCGAGCACGAACGCGAACTGGTCGCGGGGCGAGAGCCCGTCGATGCGGTTCTGGTTCAGACGCGTGCTCACCTTGCCGAAGGCGTCGGCGCCCTCGCCGTTCATGGTCAGCTGCACGATCCAGGCGCCCGACTTCGGGTCGCGACCCGCGGTCGCGTCCGTGATGGCCGTGCCGTCGAGCTCGGCCGGGCCGAGGATGAACTTCTGCGTGTCGTCCGGCGAGCACGCGATGACCGGCTGATCCTTCGGCGCACGCGCGGGGTCGTTGTCCGGGTTCGCGCAGTCGTAGGCCTGGAACTCCGCGGCCAGCTTCTCGGTCACCCACGACAGGTCGCTCGCGTCCGTCGGCGTCGCCGTCGGCGTCGCGTTCAGCGAGGGGTCGGGGGTTGGGAACGGCGTCGAGTTGCCGTCCTCCCCGACGAACTCGGTGCTCGCCGCGTCGGTGAACAGCACCGGACGGAACTCCAGCTGCGCGCTGGACTGGATCCGCTCCCGGGTCTGCGCGTCCGCCTCGCCGGGGATCTGGACGACGATGTTCTGTCCGCCCTCGGTCGTGATGTCCGCCTCGGCGACACCGGACGCGTCGACGCGCTGACGGATGATGGCCGCCGCCTGGTCCAGCTGCTCCTGCGAGGGCGCTGCCCCGTCCTCCGTCTCCGCGCTGAGGACGATCTGGGTGCCGCCCTGGAGATCGAGCGCGAGCTCCGGTGTCCAGGAGCTCGCGGCCTCGCCGTTGCTGTCCTTGAAGACGTACACGCCCAGCGAGTTGATTCCGAAGAGCACGCCCGTCACGAGGAGCAGGCCGAGGAGGACCCGCCAGGCGTGGCGGACGGGAGAGGATGAAGCCACGTGTGTTCAGCTTTCTGGGAGGACGGAGATCCGAGAGGCCGCGGCGGCCGCGGGGTTACTTGTCGTCGGCGTCGCGCTCGAGGCGGGCGCGGGTCTCCTCCGGAGTCTCGACGGCCGGAGCGATCGCGTCATCCGCAGCGGGCTCTTCGGTCTCGACGACCGGTGCGTCGACGACGGCGTCCTTGGGCTCGACGACGCGCAGGATGGCCTGGCTGTGGACGTCGATGATGGTGCCGGGGGCGATCTCCACCAGGGCCGGGGTGTCGAGGTCCTCGGGGTCGTACGAGACGATCGTTCCGTAGATGCCGCCCTGCAGGAGCACCTTGGCGCCGGGGACGGTCTTGGTCGCCTTCTCCTCCTGCTCGGCCTTCATCTGCTTCGTGCGCTTGCGCGTGTTGAAGATCATGAAGACGAGCAGGACGGCGAGAAGTCCGAAGAGGAGGAATTCCATGGGCATGGGGTAGCGCCTTTCTCAGGTGCACGCTCCAGCCTTTGGGCGCGCGAAGGTATCCGGGAAGTCTTCAGTGATTATAGGTCATCCAACTTAAGCATCCCGTCCGGATGCGCGACGCCGAGGTGCGTGTAGGCCTCGGGCATCGCCACGCGCCCGCGCGGCGTCCGGCCGAGGAAGCCGATGCGCACGAGATACGGCTCCACCACGCTCTCGACCGTCTCCGCTTCCTCGCCCACGGCGACGGCGAGCGTGCTGAGTCCGACCGGTCCTCCGCGGAAGCGGCGGACGAGCGCGTCGAGGACGGCCCTGTCCAGCCGGTCGAGTCCGATCGGGTCGACGTCGTACAGCTCGAGGGCAGCCCGCACGTCGCGGATGGTCGCCGCACCGCCGCCGTGCACCAGGGCGTAGTCGCGCACACGACGCAGGAGCCGGTTGGCGATCCGGGGGGTGCCCCTGGATCGCCGGGCGATCTCCGAGAGCGAGTCGGTCGGCAGGTCGACGCCCAGCACCGCGGCCGAGCGCGCGATCACCTGCTCCAACTCGGACTCCTCGTAGAACTCGAGGTGACCGGTGAATCCGAACCGGTCGCGGAGCGGGTTGGGCAGCAGGCCGGAGCGCGTCGTGGCACCCACCAGCGTGAAGGGCGAGAGCTCGAGCGGGATGCTCGTCGCCCCGGCGCCCTTGCCGACCATGATGTCGATCCGGTAGTCCTCCATCGCGAGGTACAGCATCTCCTCCGCGGAGCGGGCCATGCGGTGGATCTCGTCGATGAAGAGGACCTCGCCGGGGACCAGGCTCGACAGCAGGGCGGCGAGATCCCCGGCGTGCTGGATCGCCGGGCCGCTGGACAGCCGGAGCGGCCGATCGCTCTCATGCGCGACGATCATCGCGAGCGTGGTCTTGCCGAGGCCCGGAGGGCCCGCGAGGAGGATGTGGTCTGCGGGGCGTCCCTGGAGGCGTGCGGCTTCGAGCAGCAGCTGCAGCTGCCCGCGGACCTTCTGCTGACCGACGAACTCGCCGAGGCTCGTCGGGCGGAGCGCTCCCTCGATCGCGAGTTCGGTCTCGTCGGAGGGCTCGGAGGCGTCGAGCGGATCAGACACGCGCCTGGCCTCCCTGCGCCGGGCCGAGCAGGGCGAGGGTGCGGCGCAGGAGCAGGGCCACCGACGCGCCTTCCGCCTCGGTCGCGTCCGCGGCGGTCTGCGCGGCCGCATCGGCGGCGACCTTCTCGGACCAGCCGAGACCCACGAGGGCTGCGGCGACCTGGGACACGACATCTCCTGCCCCGGCGGCCGCCGGCTTCGACGGAGCCGCCAGTGCCTGGACCTTGCCGGCGAGCTGGACGACGATCAGCTTCGCCGTCTTGGGCCCGATGCCGGACACCCGGCGAAAGGGCGCATCGTCTTCGGAGGTGACCGCTTCCGCGATCTGGTCGGCCGTCAGGTGCGAGAGCACGCCCAGGGCCGACTTGGGGCCGACGCCGGTGACGCTGATCAGCAGACCGAAGATCTCCAGCTCAGCGCGGTCCGCGAACCCGAAGAGCGACAGGGCGTCCTCCCGCACGATCAGGCTCGTGTGCAGGAGCATCCTCTCCCCCACGGTGGCCGTGTGCGCGACGTCGGCGGGGACGGCCACCGAGAACCCGACACCGCCCACATCGATGACGACCTGGTCCGAGGTCGTGTGCAGGACGACACCGTGCAGAGAAGAGATCATTCGACCAGCCTACGGCGTCGCTCGTAGATATGTTCGACCGACACGCTTCTCCGCTTCCGCCCAGGCGCGCTGCGCCGGGGTGAGCGCGTTCGCGCCGGAGGGTGCGGCCCCGCCACGTCGCCAGGCGTGGCACAGGGCGATCGCCAGGGCGTCCGCGGCGTCCGCCGGCTGCGGGGGCGCGTCGAGCCGCAGGATCCGCGCGATCATGGCCTGGACCTGTCGCTTGTCGGCCGAGCCGTAGCCGGTGACGGCCGCCTTGACCTCGCTCGGCGTGTGGGTGGCGGCGGGGAGGCCGTGCTCGGACGCGATCAGCAGTGCAACGCCGCTGGCCTGCGCCGTGCCCATGACCGTGTGGGTGTTCTGCTGCGCGAAGACGCGCTCCACGGCGACGGCATCCGGACGGTGCTCGGCGATCACGGAACGGATGCCCGCCGCGACGATCGCGAGCCGGTCGCCGATCTCGGCATCGGGCGCCGAACGGATCACGCCGACGTGCACGAGGGTGCCACGGCGGGAGCGATCGACATCGACGATGCCGACTCCGCACCGGGTGAGGCCCGGATCGATGCCGAGCACACGCAGAGAGGAGGTCACTCCCCCAGGCTAGGCCGCGGTTGCGACAGCACGGCTCCGGCGCGCCTAGGCGTCGTCGTTCTCCAGCTCCGCCTGCACCTCGGGAGTCAGGTCGAAGTTCGTGAACACGTTCTGCACGTCCTCGCTGTCCTCGAGCGCATCGATGAGGCGGAAGATCTTGCGGGCCGTGTCGGCGTCGATCTCGACCTTGAGGTTCGGGACGAACTCCACGTCGGCCGACTCGTAGTCGATGCCGGCCTCCTGCAGCGCGCTGCGCACCGCCACGAGGTCGGTCGCCTCCGTGATGATCTCGAAGCCCTCGGCGTGGGGCTCGATCTCCTCGGCACCCGCCTCGAGCGCCGCCATCATCACGTCGTCTTCAGTCGTCCCCTCGGAGCCGACGACGATAACGCCCTTGCGGCTGAAGTTGTACGCGACACTGCCGGGGTCGGCCAGCGTGCCGCCGTTGCGGCTGAGCGCCGTGCGGACCTCGGCGGCCGCGCGGTTCTTGTTGTCGGTCAGACACTCGATCATGAGGGCCACGCCGTTGGGTCCGTAGCCTTCGTACATGATCGAGGTGTACTCGACGGCCTCGCCGCCGATGCCCGCACCGCGCTTCACCGCGCGGTCGATGTTGTCCTTCGGGACCGAGGTCTTCTTGGCCTTCTGCACCGCGTCGAAGAGCGTCGGGTTGCCTGCGAGGTCGGGGCCGCCGAGCTTGGCGGCGACCTCGATGTTCTTGATGAGCTTGGCCCAGGACTTCGCGCGCCTGGAGTCGATGATGGCCTTCTTGTGCTTCGTGGTCGCCCACTTGGAATGCCCGGACATAAGTCTCCGCTCGTCGTATCCGCCCCGGAGCCGTGTCCAGGGCGTCGTCCATTCTATAGAAACTCAGGAGCGGCCCGAACGGGAACCGCCTTGTCCCCCTCGATCCCCGGTGGGAGACTGACGCGCATGAACGATCGAGAGCGCGCTCTCGACGCCGCCCACCGCCGTGCGACGGAGTTCCTCGGGACTCTCGCCGATCGACCGGTCTGGCCGCGCGCGAGCCTGGACGACATGCTGTCGGCGTTCGACGGACCGCTGCCTGCACACGGGGCGGATGCCGCGGACGTCGTCGACGAGCTCGCCGCGAAAGCCGATCCCGGACTCGTCGCGATCCCCGGCGGCCGCTTCTTCGGGTTCGTGATCGGCGGCACACTACCCGCGGCGCTCGCGGCGGACTGGCTCGTGTCCGCCTGGGATCAGAACTCGGGATCCTCGGTGCTGACACCCGCCACCGTCGCCGTCGAGCGGATAGCCGGCCGATGGATGCTCGACCTCTTCTCCCTGCCGGAGACCGCGAGCGTGGGCTTCGTCACGGGCGGACAGCTCGCGAACTTCACCTGCCTCGCGACCGCACGCCACGCGGTGCTGGCGCGCATCGGGTGGGACGTCGCGGAGCAGGGCCTTCGCGCCGCACCGCCGATCCGCTTCGTTGTCGGCGCAGACCGGCACGGATCCATCGATCGCGCCGCGCGATTCCTCGGGATCGGGCGCGGCGAACTGATCGTCGTCGACTCCGACGACCAGGGCCGGATGCGAGCGGATGCGCTCGAGCGCACTCTCGCGGATGGGTCAGGTCCGCTCATCGTGTGCCTTCAGGCCGGCGAGGTGCACACCGGCGCCTTCGACGACTTCGGCCGCCTGATCGAGGTCGCCCGGCGACACGACGCCTGGGTGCACGTGGACGGCGCTTTCGGCCTCTGGGCCGCCGCGTCCCCCGCCCTGCGTCACCTGACGGCGGGCATGGAGGATGCGGACTCCTGGGCGACGGATGCGCACAAGACGTTGAATGTGCCCTACGACTGCGGCATGGCGATCGTGCGCGACCCCGCGGACTCGATCGCCGCCTTCCGCACCGGCGGCGACTACCTCATCTACTCCGGCCTCGATCCGTGGGACGTGACCCCCGAGCTGTCCCGACGTGCGCGGGGTGTGCCCGCATGGGCAGCACTGCGCAGTCTCGGCAGGTCCGGCGTCGCCGACCTGATCGATCGACTGCATGCGAACGCGGTGGCGATGGCCACCGGGCTCGGATCGATCGCCGGCGTGCAGATCCTCAACGTCGTCGACTACACCCAGGTGATGTTCCGCGTCGGGTCGGACGACGACACGCGAGCCCTGGGGGCGGCGATCCTCGCCGAAGGCACGGCGGTGGTGACCGGCGCCGAATGGCGGGGGCACGCCGCGTTGCGCTGCTCGATGTCCTCGTGGGCGACCACGTCCGCCGACGTGGACCGCACCGTACAGGCGATCCGTAGTCTGATCGACCCCTGACACTGCGGCCGGCCTCGCACACCCGCCCTGCTAACGTCGAGGCACCTCTGCACAGGGGGACGTCATGACGCGGAGGGCACGATGAAGGCAGGAGCAGACCGCCTCCGGCCCGCGTGGACGAGCCTTCCCGCCGTGCTCCGCACGCGGATCCTCCGTGCGGTCGGTGGGGAGTTCGTCCGGGACGAGCCCGCTCACGGCGGGTTCAGCGCCTCCTACGCCGGGGTCCTGACGACGACCACCGCTCGAGCGTTCGTCAAGGCGTGCGCCGCCGACGGGCACGCGGACTCGCTGCGCTTCCTCCGCGCCGAGCTGCACACGCTCTCCCACCTGCCGGAGGGGATCGCCCCGCCGCTGCACGCCGGCATCGACGATGCGACGGGGGCCGCGCTCATCATCGATGCGATCGACGGACACCATCCAGGGGACCCGTGGACGCCCGAGGATCTGACGGCCGTCGCCCAGACGCTGCGCGCCGTGTCGGGCACGCGGGCACCGGTCGAGCTGCCGCGCGCGGAGGACGACATGGTGCCCGGCTTCACCCGCTGGAGAGAGATCGCTGTCGACTCCCGGCTCCGCGCCGGCCTTCCTGACCGTCTTCGCGGCGCCCTCCCCGAGCTGCTCCGGATCGAGGACGGCTTCGCCCAGGCCGTGCACGGAGAAACCATCGTGCATGACGATGTGCGGGCCGACAACATCCTCATCAGCGACGGGCGCGCGCACCTGCTGGACTGGCCGCACGCGCGCAGGGGCGCCGCCTGGACGGATCTGCCCTGTCTGCTGCCGAGCATCGAGGCCGCGGGAGGCCCGAGGTGCGAAGACGCATGGCGCACCTTCGAGGAGCACGGTGCGCCGTCGCAGACCGCGATGCTGCCCGTCATCTCCGGTTTCGCGTCGTTCCTGTGGTACCAGCAGGCTCTGCCGGAGATCCCGCAGCTGCCGGGACTCCGCGCCTTCCAGCGGACATAGGCGCTCCCTGCACTGCGCTGGCTCGGCGGGTTGCTGCCCTGAGCCATGGCGCGGCGACGCCGCCCGATGCCGTGCTACCGCATCCCGGCGTCCGCCACCGCACGGGCCTTCGCGAGGAATCGCTCATGGAAGCGCGTCTCACCGTCGACTTCCGGATGGAAGCTCGTGCCGAGCAGACTCCCCTGCTCCACGGCGACGACCGTGCCGTCCGCGAGCGACGCGAGCACCTCGACGTCCGCGCCCACGCGCTCGACGATCGGCGCCCGGATGAAGGTGGCGCGCACCGGCGCCTGTCCGAGCGCCGGCACGCTGAGCTCGGTCTCGAACGACTCGGTCTGACGCCCGAAGGCGTTGCGCCGGACGTCGATGTCCATCCCGCCGAAGGACTCCTGTCGCTCGATGCCGTCCAGCACCGTGTCGGCGAGGAGGATCAGCCCAGCGCACGTGCCGTACACCGGCAGACCCGCTTCGATCGCGTCGCGGATCGGCTGCTGCATCCCGAACGTCCGGGACAGCTTGTCGATCACGCTCGACTCCCCGCCGGGGATCACCAGTCCGTCGACAGAGGACAGCTCGCCGGGTCGACGCACCGGCACGACGTCGGCGCCGAGCCCGGACAGCAGGGCGGCATGCTCGCGCACGTCGCCCTGCAGCGCGAGAACGCCGACCCGTGTCCTACCAGCCACGCTCGGCGAGCCGGTGAGGTGCGGGCAGATCGCTCACGTTGATGCCGACCATCGCCTCACCGAGCCCGCGCGAGACCTCGGCGATCACCTTGGCGTCGTCGAAGAACGTCGTCGCCTTGACGATCGCCTTCGCGCGCTCGGCGGGGTTGCCCGACTTGAAGATCCCGGACCCGACGAACACGCCGTCCGCACCCAGCTGCATCATCATCGCGGCATCCGCCGGAGTGGCGACGCCTCCCGCGACGAACAGCACGACGGGCAGCTTGCCGGTCTCGGCGATCTCGGCCACGAGCTCGTACGGCGCCTGCAGCTCCTTGGCCGCGACGTAGAGCTCGTCCTTGGGCAGCGCGGCCAGGGCGGCGATCTCACCGCGGATCTTGCGGATGTGCTTCATCGCCTCGGAGACGTCACCCGTGCCGGCCTCGCCCTTGGAGCGGATCATCGCCGCGCCCTCGTTGATGCGGCGGAGTGCCTCACCGAGGTTGGTGGCACCGCACACGAACGGCACGGTGAAGTCGTACTTGTCGATGTGGTTGACGTAGTCCGCAGGCGAGAGCACCTCCGACTCGTCGATGTAGTCGACGCCCAGCTCCTGAAGCACCTGCGCCTCGACGAAGTGGCCGATGCGCGCCTTGGCCATCACCGGGATGGACACCGCATCGATGATGCTGTCGATCATGTCCGGGTCGCTCATGCGCGACACGCCCCCCTGTGCCCGGATGTCGGCCGGCACGCGCTCGAGCGCCATGACGGCGACGGCGCCCGCGTCCTCGGCGATCTTCGCCTGCTCGGCGGTGACGACGTCCATGATGACGCCGCCCTTGAGCATCTCGGCGAGGCCGCGCTTGACGCGCGAGGATCCGGTGGTGGTCTCGGTCATGGTGTGCTCCTGTGGATGATCCGAAGGCGTGTTTGATCTAGATCAAACTTAGCACTGTCGGATCCGACCTAGAATCGTCGAGGAGGATCATGAGCGACCAGATCACAGGGACCACCGCGTCGGACATCGCCGACAGCGTGCGCGCCCTGCGCGAGCGCGGAGTCCTCCGCCCGGGAAGCGTCCTTCCCCCGGTCCGAGAACTCGCGGCCACACTCGGCGTGAACCGCAACACGGCGGTCGCTGCGTATCGGCAGCTCGCACAGGCCGGCCTCGTGGTCTCCCGCGGGCGCGCCGGAACCGTGGTCGCCGGTCTGGAGACCGTGGCGCAGGAGGGGTACGCACCGGACACCGTGCTCCGAGACATCGGCACCGGCAACCCGGATCCGCGCCTCATCCCGGATCCCGCTCCTGCCCTCATGACGATCGCCTCCCGCCCGGTGCTCTATGGCGAGCCGGTGATCGATCGCGGGCTCGAGGAATGGGCGCGGGACTGGATGTCCGGCGATCTGACCGACGTCGACTTCCGCATCACCGTGACCAGCGGTGCCGTCGATGCGGTCGAGCGCCTGCTCGCTCAGGCGCTCATGCGCGATGACGCGGTCGCGCTCGAGGACCCGTGCTTCCTCGCCAGCATCCACACCGTGCGACTGGGCGGATACCGCGCCGTCGCCGTGCCGGTCGACTCCCAGGGCATGACCGTGGACGGGCTGAAGGCGGCGCTGGAGGCGGGCGTCCGCGCCGTGATCTGCACTCCACGGGCGCAGAACCCCACGGGAGCGAGCCTCACGGCCGCTCGCGCAGCAGAACTGCGGGCGGTGCTCGCGGAGCACCCGTACGTGCTCATCATCGAGGACGATCACTTCTCGATGCTCTCGCAGCGCCCCTACGAATCGCTCATCGGCCCGGAGCACCGTCGCTTCGCCCTCGTGCGCTCGGTGTCGAAGTTCCTCGGGCCGGACATGTGCCTCGCGATCGCGGCGACGGATGCGGAGACCGCCGATCGCCTCGGTATGCGTCTGAGCCCCGGCACGACCTGGGTCAGCCACCTGCTGCAGCGCCTGGCCCTCACCCAGCTGACCGACGCGTCCGTCATGGCCGAGGTCGCCGACGCCGCCTCGCACTACGCGGAGAGGAACACCGCCTTCGCGGAACTGCTGCGCGACAGCGGCATCGCCGCCACCGCATCGGACGGTCTCAGTCTGTGGGTCGAGTTCCCGCTGCCGGCCCGCGCGATCGCGGAGCGCCTGATGCGGCGCGGCTGGCTCGCCAGGACGGGCGACGACTTCGCCCTCGACGAGCGCGCTGAGCCCTCCCATCACCTGCGCCTCACCGTGCACGACCTGTCCGACGACGACGCCGCGACCCTGGTCGCAGACCTCGTCGCGGCCGCGCGGTGACCACCCGTCGCGGGCACCGGCCCGCCCCGAACGAAAGAGTCGGAGAATGAAGATCCTCTCCATCCAGTCCGCCGTCGCCTACGGCCATGTGGGCAACTCCGCCGCCGTGTTCCCGCTGCAGCGCATCGGCGTCGAAGTGCTTCCGGTGTACACGGTGAACTTCTCCAACCACACCGGCTACGGCGCCTGGCGCGGGCCGCTGATCGCGCCGGACGACGTGCGCGAGGTCATCACCGGCATCGAGGAGCGCGGCGTGTTCGGGCAGATCGACGCGATCCTCAGCGGCTACCAGGGCGGGGAGGGCATCGGCGACGTGATCATCGACGCCGTCGCCCGTGTGAAGGCCGCGAACCCGGACGCCGTCTACGCCTGCGACCCCGTGATGGGAAACGCCAAGTCCGGCTGCTTCGTGGCTCCGGCCATCCCGGTGCTGCTGCGGGAGCGCGTCGTGCCTGTCGCCGACATCATCACCCCGAACCAGTTCGAACTCGGCTTCCTCACCGACACCGAGCCGGACACGCTCGAGTCCACACTCGCCTCGGTCGATCTCGCCCACGCGATGGGCCCGCGCACCGTGCTCGTGACCAGCGTCGAGCGCCCTGACCGCGAAGAGGGCACGATCGAGATGCTCGCCGCGGACGAGCAGGGGGCGTGGCTCGTGCAGACCCCGCACCTGCCAATGAAGGCGAACGGATCAGGCGACGTGACGGCAGCCCTGTTCACGGCGCACTACGTCGAGACCGGCAGTGCGAAGGTCGCGCTCGAGCGCACGGCATCCAGCGTGTACGACCTGCTCAAGGCGACCCTCGAGTCCGGAGAGCGCGAACTGCAGCTCGTCGAGGCGCAGGAGTTCTACGCCCACCCGCGGATGCAGTTCACGGCGCGTCAGGTGCGCTGACCACCCCGCCCACCCCGGTCCCTGAGACCCTGGGTCCCGCCCACCCTGGGTCCCTGAGCTTGTCGAAGGGCCCACCCGGAGCCCCTGAGACCCTGGGTCCCTGAGCTTGTCGAAGGGCCCACCCGGAGTCCCGGAGACCCTGGGTCCCTGAGCTTGTCGAAGGGCCCTGCACGGGACGCTTCGACAAGCTCAGCGACCCAATGGGGTACGGCAAGGAAGCAGCTCAGCGACCCAACCGGGGTACGGCAAGGAAGCAGCTCAGCGACCCAATGGGGTGCGGCAAGGAAGCAGCTCAGCGGCCAGCCGAGCGGGGCGTCAGCGGTCGGAAGCGGGCCAGGCCGCAGAGACGGCCTCGCGCACCTCGCCGAGGAGCTGCGGGAGAGCCTTCGTCTTCGCGATGATCGGGAAGAAGTTCGCGTCCGAGCGCCACCGCGGCACCACATGCTGGTGCAGGTGCGCGTCGACGCCCGCGCCGGCGACCGCTCCCTGGTTCATCCCGAGGTTGAAGCCGTCGCAGTGCGACACATCGCTCAGCACCCGCATCGCGGTCTGCGTGAGCGCGCCGATCTCGGCGACTTCCTCCGGAGTGGCCTGATCGTACGTCGCGATGTGACGGTAGGGGCAGACCAGCAGGTGCCCGGAGTTGTACGGGAACAGGTTGAGCAGCACGTACGCCGTCTCGCCGCGCGCCACGATCAGCCGCTCCGCATCGGGGAACTTCGGCGCCTCGCAGAAGGGGCACTCCTCGCGCAGCGGCTCGGGCCCCGCCTGGATGTACGCCATCCGATGCGGGGTCCACAGCCGCTGGAACTCGTCCGGCACTCCGGCGAGGTGCGCAGCGTCCTCCAGGTCAGCCACGGCGGGACCCCTGCGCTTGCCGGGGGGTCACGCCAGGTCCCCCGCTTTCAGCACGAGAGCGTGCGAGGCGATCGCCGCTCCGATCCGTCGCACGGCATCTGCGACCGGCACGCCGTTCTCCTGCGTGCCGTCGCGGAAGCGGAACGACACGGTCCCCGCGGCACGATCCTGCTCGCCGACGATGAGGATCAGCGGCACCTTCGCGGTGGTGTGGTTGCGGATCTTCTTCTGCATCCGGTCGTCGGAGTGATCGACATCCGCTCGCACGCCCGCCGCGCGCAGCTGCGCGATGACGTCGTCGAGGTAGTCGCCGTACTGCTCCGCCACGGGCACGCCCACGACCTGGCTCGGCGCGAGCCACAGCGGGAAGTCGCCGGCGTAGTGCTCGAGGAGGATCGCGAAGAAGCGCTCGACGGAGCCGAGGAGCGCCCGGTGGATCATCACGGGCCGGTGCTTCTGTCCGTCGGGACCGGTGTACTCCAGCTCGAAGCGGTCGGGCTGGTTGAAGTCCAGCTGGATGGTCGACATCTGCCAGGTGCGGCCGATCGCGTCGCGGGCCTGCACCGAGATCTTCGGACCGTAGAAGGCCGCGCCGCCCGGGTCGGCGACGAGCTCGAGTCCGGACTCGATGGCGACCTCGCGCAGGGTGTCGATCGCCGTCGACCACTGCTCGGGCTCGCCGAGGAACTTCGGGTTGCCCTCCTCGTTCGTCGAGAGCTCGAGGTAGAAGTCGTTGAGCCCGTAGTCGCGGAGCAGGTCGAGCACGAGGTTCAGGTTGGTGGTGAGCTCCTCCTTGACCTGGTCCTGGGCGACGTAGATGTGCGCGTCGTCCTGGGTCAGGCCGCGCACGCGGGTCAGCCCGGAGAGCGTGCCGGACTTCTCGTAGCGGTAGACCGTCCCGAACTCCGCCAACCGCAGCGGCAGCTCCCGGTAGGAGCGCCCGCGCGAACGGAAGATGAGGTTGTGGAACGGGCAGTTCATCGGCTTCAGGTAGTAGTCCTGGCCCTGGCGGGTGATGTTGCCCTCGTCGTCGACGATCTCGTCGAGGTGCATCGGCGGGAACATGCCATCCGCGTAGGTCTGCAGGTGCCCCGACGTCATGAAGAGATCCTTCTTCGTGATGTGCGGGCTGTTGACGAGGTCGTAGCCGTTGCGCAGCAGGTGCTTGCGCAGGTTCTCCTCGATCTCGTAGCGGATGATCCCGCCCTTGGGATGGAACACGGCCAGTCCCGAGCCGATCTCGTCCGGGAACGAGAACAGGTCCATCTCGGCGCCGAGCTTGCGGTGATCACGGCGCTCGGCCTCGGCGATGCGCTCCTGGTAGGCGCGCAGCTCGTCCTTGGTCGGCCAGGCGGTGCCGTAGATGCGCTGCAGCTGCGGGTTCTTCTCGCTCCCCCGCCAGTAGGCGGCGGCGATGCGGGTGAGGTCCCAGCCGTTGCCGACCATGCGCGTGTTGGGCAGGTGCGGGCCGCGGCAGAGGTCCTTCCAGACGACCTCGCCGTCGCGGGTGGTGTTGTCGTAGATCGTCAGCTCGCCCTCGCCGACTTCGACGGACGCGCCCTCGGCGATCTCCCCTTCGGCACCGGCCGAAGGGCCCTTGAGTCCGATGAGCTCCAGCTTGAACGGCTCGTCAGCGAGCTCCGCGCGCGCCTCCTCGTCCGTCACGACACGGCGGACGAAGCGCTGTCCCTCGCGGACGATGCGCTGCATCTCCTTCGTGATCGCCTTGAGATCCTCCGGCGTGAAAGGGGTCTCGACGCCGAAGTCGTAGTAGAAGCCGTCGGTGATGGGCGGACCGATGCCGAGGTTCGCCTGCGGGTTGATGCGCTGCACCGCCTGCGCGAGCACGTGCGCGGCCGAGTGGCGCAGGATGTTCAGGCCGTCGGGGCTGTCGATCGTGACGGGCTCGACCTCGTCGGTCTCGGTGACCGTCGTGGCGAGGTCCTTGAGGACGCCGCCGACGCGCATGGCGACGACGTTTCGGTCAGAGAACAGGGCGAAGCCGTCGGTCGGCTGGGCGTTTTCAGGCACTGATCACTCCATCTGGGTCTGGATCTAGGCTACTCGCCCGCTCGGGGGCTGCTGACCGTCACCCGGCGGTCTCGGTCCCGGAGGATCCGGCGGTCGGCGCGAAGATGATGATGGCCGCTCCGGCCAGTGCCACGGCGGAGCCGATCACGTCCCAGGTCGTGGGGCGGAACCCGTCGACGATGACGCCCCAGGCGAGCGACCCGGCGATGAAGATCCCGCCGTACGCGGCCAGCACGCGACCGAAGTTCGCATCCGGCTGCAGAGCCGCAACGAACCCGTAGGCCCCGAGTGCCATGACGCCCAGGACCGCGAACAGCCAGCCGCGGTCCTCCTTCACCGCCTGCCAGATGAGCCAGGCCCCGCCGATCTCGGCGACGGCGGCCAGGAGGAAGAGCACGATGATGCGCAACACGGTCATGACCACAGTGTGTCAGCCGCGATCTCCGACGACGACGGTAGCGTGGGCGCATGACACGGACGATCGGCCGCTGGCTCCTCGCTCTCGCCCTCGGCGCGATCGGGGTGCTGCACTTCATCCAGACCCGCGGCTTCCGGGTGGTCGTGCCCGATTGGGCATCGCGGATCACCCGGATGGACAAAGACGCCATCGTCATCGCATCCGGGGCCGCCGAGGTCTCCCTCGCCGCGGGACTGCTCACTCTGCCGAGGGAGCGACGCCGCATCGGCTGGGCGACTGCCGCGTTCTTCGTCGCCGTGTTCCCCGGCAATGTGCACCAGTGGCGGACCCAGCGATCCACGCCCGGACTCGATACCGACGCGCGTCGACTCGGTCGCCTCTTCCTCCAACCGCTCCTGGTCGCATGGGCGCTGTGGGCGACGAACGCTCCATCCCGACCTCGCCGCCGACGCTGACGACGCGTTCCCACGCCCCTACTCGTCGGCGGTGCACCGCGACAACCCCCGCGTGCTCCGATCTTGGGTCCCGCAGACTGAGTCCATGGCCTCTCCCTCGCTCGTCTGGTTCCGCGATGACCTCCGCCTCGCCGACAACCCGGCCCTGCACGCGGCTGCCGAGCGGGACGAGCCGCTCGTCGCCGTGTTCGTGCTGGACGAGGAATCGGAAGGGATGCGTCGTCTCGGCGGAGCCGCACGCTGGTGGCTGCATCATTCGCTGCACTCCCTCCGCGAGGGACTGCGAGAGCGTGGCGTCGCCCTGGTGCTGCGACGAGGCCCAGCCGGTCGGGTGATCGAGGAGCTCGCGCACGAGGTCGGTGCGGGCGCCGTGTACTGGAACCGTCGCTACGGCGCTCCGGCGCGCGCGGTGGACGCGGGACTCAAGTCGTCACTGCGTGCGGCCGGCATGGAGGTGTCCTCGTTCTCGGCCTCACTGCTCCACGAGCCGTGGACCGTCACGACGGGCAGCGGCACCCACTACTCCGTGTTCACGCCGTTCTGGCGCGCCTGCCTTTCCCTTCCCGCGCCGCGGTCGCCGCTTTCCGAGCCCCGCACGCTCGCCGGGACGACGGCTGTCCCGGCATCCGATGCTCTGGACGATTGGGCACTCCTTCCGACCGCACCCGACTGGGCAGGCGGGCTCCGCGAGACCTGGGAGCCCGGCGAGCCCGCCGCGCGACGGCGTCTCCAGGAGTTCCTTGCGGAGGATCTCCCCTCCTACGACCGCGCACGGGACGAACCGGCAGCGGGGGCGACCTCGCTGCTCTCCCCGCGGCTGCGCTGGGGGGAGCTGAGTCCTTTCACGGTCTGGCACGAAGCCGTCGGCGTCGACGGCGCGGGCGGGTTCCTCTCCGAGCTCGGTTGGCGGGAGTTCGCCTGGCACACGCTCTTCCACTCCCCCGACCTGGCCACGAAGAACCTCCGCCCGGAGTTCGACGCCTTCCCCTGGCCGCCGCTCGACCCCGCGCACCTCGACGCCTGGCAGCACGGCGAGACGGGGGTGCCGCTCGTCGACGCCGGCATGCGCGAGCTCTGGCACACCGGTTACATGCACAACCGGGTCCGGATGGTCACCGCGTCCTTCCTCATCAAGAACCTGCTCATCGACTGGAGACTCGGAGAGGAGTGGTTCTGGGACACGCTCGTCGACGCCGATGAGGCGAACAACCCCTTCAACTGGCAGTGGGTGGCCGGGTCGGGGGCGGATGCGGCGCCTTATTTCCGCGTCTTCAACCCTGAGCTGCAGGCGAAGAAGTTCGATCCGCAGAACCTCTACGTCTCGCGCTGGGCCGGCGACGCGCCGACCGAGCCCGTCGTCGACCTGGCCGCGACGCGCAAGGCCGCTCTCGCCGCCTACGACGAGGTCAAGCGCGCTCCCCGCCCGCCCGCCCGCGGCTGACGCCCGCATCCCGACCCCTCCGGCCCTCCCGTCCCTCGGCTGTCCGGCCCTTCCCGTCGTACGGATGTCGGAGGACGGAACGGATGCCGTGCGAAACCGGGCTCTTCGGCCCGACAGCCGTCCGGGCGCCCGACAGACGTCCTGCGGCAGACCCGTGCGCGACGGGATCCGGGAACGAAAAAACCCCCGGAGAACCGGGGGTTTGTCTGTGCGCGATACTGGGATCGAACCAGTGACCTCTTCCGTGTCAGGGAAGCGCGCTACCGCTGCGCCAATCGCGCCCGTTGGGGCTATTCAGTTTTCCGCGAGGTGGCGACGGGATTCGAACCCGTGTAAACGGCTTTGCAGGCCGGTGCCTAGCCGCTCGGCCACGCCACCGTGTGGATTGACCCCACGTGCTGAAGGCCTTCCGAAGAAGACCCTCTGCACTCGAGCGGATGACGAGACTCGAACTCGCGACCCCAACCTTGGCAAGGTTGTGCGCTACCAACTGCGCTACATCCGCATTTCGTTCCCGGTTGTCCCGGGCACTCATGAAACATTAGCCGATGATCCCGCCTTCGCCAAACCGGTGGCGAATCTCGCGCGTGTCTCCCAGAGTGGTCAACACGGCCTCCGAGCGTCCGGTAGTATCGGGTGACGTACCCCACGGGTATGGGCGATTGGCGCAGTTGGTAGCGCGCTTCCTTCACACGGAAGAGGTCATCGGTTCGAGTCCGGTATCGCCCACCATCACTCCCCCTCCGAGGCCTCCTCGGCCTGGTTCAGGCGATGCGTCCGTCCCCGGGGCGTGCGACCCGGAGCCACCGGTATCCGTACGCCGGCACCTCCAGCACGACCTCGCCCTTCGCTCCCAGCGTCAGCCGCTCGGACTCCAGCAGTCCGACGAGGTCGGTTCCCTCCGGTTCCTCCGCGAGCCGGAAGGTCACGGTCGCCGGCACCTCCGCGAAGTTGTGCACCGCGACCAGCCGACCGACATCCGCCGTGAGCGAGTGCACGAGCACGGCATCGACCGGCTGCACGATCACGGCGAACTCGCCCCAGCCGAGCTCGGGTGAGACACGGTAGCGGGAGGCGAGCTCGCGGATGAAGTGCAGCATCGAGCCCCGGTCGTCGAGCTGATCGGCGACGTTGACATGCTCCGGCGCGTAGCCGTCCGCGGGCGGGCGGGCGGGAAGCCGGGACGGAGCGGCGTCCGAGAAGCCGCCGTTGCGTCCGGACGACCACTGCATCGGGGTCCGCACCGCCTCCCTCGCTTCGATCTCGGCGTTCTCCCCCATGCCGATCTCCTCCCCGTAGAAGAGCACGGGCGTCCCGGGAAGCGTGAACAGGAGGCTGTAGGCCATCCTGATGCGCCGCGGGTCTCCGTCGAGCATGGGCGGGAGGCGACGGGTGATCCCGCGACCGAACACGCGCTGCCGCTCGTCGGGAGCGAGGGCGTCGAAGACCTCCTGCCGCTCCGCGTCGTCCAGCTTGTCCAGGGTCAGCTCGTCGTGGTTGCGGAGGAAGTTCGCCCACTGCACCTCCGGACCGAGCACGGGGCGCGCAGTCAGCGCCTCCACGAGCGGGCCGGGTTCTCGCCGCACCAGCGACAGATACAGCGCCTGCATCGCCACGAAGTCGAACTGCATGGTCAGCTCGTCGCCGTCCGTGCCCCCGAAATAGTCGACCTGCTCGGCGTACGGGAGGTTCACCTCCCCCAGCAGGATCGCTTCGCTGGATCGCCGCTGGAGGAACCGCCGGATGTCGCGCAGGAGCTCGTGGGGATCGGGGATCTCCGCTCCGCGGGGCACCTCGAGGAGGAACGGCACCGCGTCCACCCGGAATCCCGAGACGCCCAGCTGCAGCCAGAATCCGATGACCTTCGCGATCTCGTCCCGCACCGCGGGGTTGGCGATGTTGAGGTCGGGCTGGTGCTCGTAGAAGCTGTGCTGGTACCACTGCCCCGACGCCTCGTCCTTCGTCCAGATGCCGTCGGCCTGTCCGGGGAACACCGCGTTCTGCTGCCCCTTCGGCGGGGCGTCGTCCCGCCACACGTAGTAGTCGCGGTACGGAGAGGACACGCTGCGCTTCGCCGCGAGGAACCAGGGATGCCGATCCGAGGTGTGATTGATCACGAGGTCGACGATCACACGGATCCCGCGGTCCCTGGCGGTGCGGATCACCTCCACGAAGTCGCCGTGGTCGCCGAGCCGGGGGTCGATTCCGTAGAAGTCGCTCACGTCGTAACCGTCGTCGCGGTCCGGCGTGGGATAGAACGGCATCAGCCAGAGGCACGTCACCCCGAGTTGCGCGAGATAGTCGATCCGCTGGGCGAGGCCGCGGAGGTCGCCCACGCCGTCGCCGTTCGTGTCGAGGAACGTCTCCACATCGAGGCAGTAGACGACCGCGGTCTTCCACCACAGGTCGCTCGTGTCGGTGATCTTCACAGTCGCTCCTTCAGTGCGGGGATGAGCTCGGATCCTGCGGCCCGGAGGAAGCCGGCCTGTTCTCTGCCGACATGATGCAGATAGACCCGGTCGAATCCGATCGTCACCAGCTCGGCGATGCGGTCGGCGAGGGACGCCGCATCGTGGTCGATCAGCACCGCGGCGCGGAGAGCAGCATCGTCCGGCGCGCCGATCGCGGCGTCGAACTCCTCCGGCTGCTCGATGTTCCAGGTGAGCGGCGGAGCCAGGACGCCGTTGCGCCACTGCTGACGGGCGAGGGCGAGGGCCTCGGCGTCGGTCGCCGCCCAGCTCAGGTGAACCTGGAGGCTGCAGGGCCCTGTGCCCCCGGCCGAGCGGTACTCGTCGATGACGCGCCGCAGCACCGACGGCGGCTGGGCCACCGTGACGAGACCGTCGGCCCATTCTGCGGACCAGGCTGCGGTCTCCGCGCTCACCGCCGTCGCGAACAACGGTAGCGGGGATGCGGGAAGACTCCAGATCCTGGCACGGTGCGCGCGGACCAGTCCGTCATGGCTGACCTCCTCGCCGGCGAGCAGACGGCGGATGACGTCGACGCTCTCCGCCAGACGCTCGTTGCGCACGGCCTTGGCCGGCCATCCGTCGCCCGTCACATGCTCGTTCATGGCCTCCCCGCTGCCCAGCGCCGCCCAGAACCGTCCGGGGAACATCTCCTCGAGCGTGGCGAAGGCCTGCGCGACCACGACGGGGTGGTAGCGCTGCCCAGGGGCGTTGACCATTCCGATCGAGAACGTCGTGCGCGCGAGCGCCGCGGCGATCCAGCTCAGGGCGAAGCCCGACTCCCCCTGCTCCGGGAGCCAGGGCGCGAGATGGTCCGAGCACATCGCCCCGTCGAAGCCGGCCTGCTCCGCCGCCGTGACGGCCTCCAGCAGTGCGCTCGGCGGGATCTGCTCATGTGAGGCGTGGAATCCGATGAACACCATGCGCCGAGTCTGCCAACCGCGCTGCCGCTGCGGCAGTGGTTGACACGAGCGCCGCCGGGATGGCAGACGCGCTTCCGTCCTCCCCGTCCGCGGTCGCACCGAGGGAGAGGCGGAGCACGCGGTCGTCCGCCGGCCGAGGGGTCCCCCGACCGTCCGTGTTGCCGGTGAGCACCCACAGCGTGCCATCGGGTGCGGCGACGACGTCCCGCAGCCGGCCGTAGGTGCCGCTGAGATGCTCGACGGACGAGGCGAGGTCATCCAGCGGCACCTCTCGCAGCCGCTCGCCTCGGAGGTTCGCGAGGAAGAGATTGCCTCCAAGGATCGCGATTCCGCTCGGACTGGCCGCGGAGGGCGCCCACTGCTGCACGGGGTCGACGAACCCCGCCCTGTTCGCGCTGCCCTCCACCTGGGGCCAGCCGTAGTTCGCTCCGGGTTCGATCCGGTTCAGCTCGTCCCAGGTGTCCTGCCCGAACTCGCTCGCATACATCGTCCCTTTGTCATCCCACGCGAGGCCCTGCGGATTGCGGTGACCGTAGCTGAAGACGGCAGAAGCCTCGAAGGGGTTGTCCGCCGGAATCGCGCCGCGGGGCGTGAGCCGGAGGATCTTGCCACCGAGCGACGTCAGATCCTGCGCGCTCTCCCGATCACCGGCGTCCCCGGTCGCGACGTAGAGCATCCCGTCGGGTCCGAAGGCGATGCGTCCGCCGTTGTGGTTCGTCCCGGCGGGGATACCGGAGAGGATCGTCTGGCCTGCACCGAGTTCGAGCGCGCCTGGCTCACCGGAGAGCGGGAAGCGCCGCACGCTGTTGCCGTCGTCTCCCGTGGAGTAGGCGTAGAGCAGGTCGTCGTGCACGGCGATGCCCAGCAAGCCGCCCTCCCCCCGTGCCTCCACGTCGCTGATCCGGGCGACCTCGCGCGATCCGGCGTCCGTCACCTCGAGGATCCGTGCGGTGTCGCGTTCGCTGATCAGCGCGACGCCGTCGTGGAAGGCGAGCGACCACGGTGTGACCAGATCCTCCGCGATCGTGACGATCTCACCGGCGGGAGACGGACTGACCTCCGTCGACGGGCGCGCCGAGGTGCTCGGTGACGGTGCCGGAGCGCACGAGACCGCGAGGAACGCCAGGAGGAGCGCGGTGAGGCCGCCGAACGCCCGTGTGCCCGTGATCCTCATCCGACTCCCTCGCCTTCTCCGCTCCGCTCGCCCCTTCCCTCTCGACCCTAGGCGCGGGGCACCTCTCAGAGAAGGCTCACAGTGGCGGACGCCCTCCGTCGATGTCCGAGGCCCCCCGTAGCCTCGACGCGTGCCGACCGAACGCCGCCTTCCGGGCCCCTGCCCGCTGTGCGGAAGCACCGCCGGCCGGCGCACGGACGGCGCCTGGCACTGCGCACTGTGCGGATGGCGCTACGGAGACGCCCCGGACTCCGACCTGCCTCTCCCCCGCGTCGACGTCGTCTACTACATCCGCTTCGACCAGCGCGTGAAGATCGGTACGAGCCGCCAACCGCGACGGCGTCTCGCCAGCATCCGCCATCAGGAACTGCTGGCTTTCGAACAGGGTGGCCGGTCGCTCGAGCAGCAGCGGCATCGCGAGTTCGCGGCGGTGCGGGAGGGCGGCGAGTGGTTCACTCTCAGCGACGACGTCCGGGCGCACATCGCCGTGCTCCAGGGGGCAGGCGATCCGTGGCAGCTCTACGCGCGGTGGCTGAGCACCGCGTTGCGGAGCTGACGTCCGCCGAGCTAGCACGACCGCCGCACGCAGGCCAGGGGGTGCAGAACCCGGCCGGCGGATCGGAGGATGGCCGTCACGGACGCGCACAGCGTCGAGACGAGAGGAGACGACATGTCCGGACGCGATGACATCCCCCAGGCGCCTGACGGCATCAGTGGCGAGGACGCGCTGCAGGGAGACGGCAGCGGCGACCCGAACAAGGATCGGGAGTTCCTGCAGGATCTTCCTCCCGCTCAGGTCGACCCCGAGCAGTCCGACGGCGAGGCGAGCGAGGGTCCCTACGCCGAGGAGTAGCCGGAGCACACGCGAAGGGCGGCCATCCGAGGATGGCCGCCCTTCGTCGTCCGAGCCGTCAGGCGGTCGCCGCGACCGGACGCGTGCGCGCCGGCTGCGGCTGCGAGAAGAGCACGACGACGATCACCGTGGCTCCGACCACGACGTGGGGCAGCCACACGTTGAGGGCTTCGCCCGCGAACCCGAACATCCACGGGGACAGCGCGAGGAACAGGCTGGCGACGATGTCGAACACCAGGTGGACGGGCATCGGGATGAAGCCGAAGGGGCCCCATTCGTACTTCGTGAACAGGCTGTAGACGATCAGCCCGACACCGAGCACGATCGGGATGACGACGGCGGCGCCGCCGACGCTCGCGAAGCCGAACAGCCAGGGTGCAGCGATCAGGGCGATGCCCACGATGTAGTCGAGGACTCCGTGGACCTTGGTGGGGATGAAGCGCATGATTCCTCCTTGTGTGGCGCCGCGGAACGCGACTCACCACTCGTTCGCAGCCCTCCCCCGATCGGATTGCCTCAGCGCGCGACAGTCCATCCGTAGCGCCGTCCGAGAGCCGCGCTGACCCGGTCGTAGCGGCGCCGATCCAGCACCGCGGCCTCCCGACGCAGGCCCCGCTCGTGCACGCTGTACAGCTGCTCGATGTCGACCCACGACTCGCGGCCCTGCGAGTCCCACCCGCCGGTACCGATCGAGAGGTAGTCCCGCTCTCCGTCGTGCGGCTTGCTGGTCATGCGCACCGCGTACACGCGGTCGGCGGACTGCCGCCCGATCACCAGGACCGGTCGGTCCTTGCCGCGTCCGTCGTCCTCCTCGTAGGGGACCCAGGTCCATACGATCTCACCGGCGTCGGGAGCGCCGTCTCGCTGCGGTGCGTACGCGACGGCGAGGTCGCCGATCCGATCCGGATCGATGCGGAGCGTCTCCGTGCCCCTCGCGCGTCCGCGATCGGCTCCCCCGCCGGCGGGTGCGGTTCTCTCCGCAGACGGCCGCAGACGCGCGTCCGGGCGCCTCGGAGCTGATGTCCGAGACGCCCGGCCGGATCCCACCGCCTTGAGCAGGAGGTCCGCGAGTGCTGTCAGGATGCCGTTGGTCTTGCTCACACGGTCACCCTATGCGCAGATCACGCGTCTGCGAGTGCGTAGCCCTCCTCGCCATGCACGACCTGGTCGACACCCGCGATCTCGTCCTCGTTCGTGATGCGGAAGCCGATCGTCTTCTGGATGGCGAAGCCGATGATGAAGGCCACGACGAAGGAGTAGATCAGCACACCCAGCGCGGCGATGAGCTGCACCGCGAGCTGGCGGGCGTCCCCACCGACGAACAGTCCGGTCCCCGTGGCGAAGAAGCCGAGGTACAGGGTTCCGATGAGACCACCGACGAGGTGGATGCCGACGACGTCGAGCGAGTCGTCGAAGCCGAACCGGAACTTCAGCTCGACGGCCAGGGCGCAGACGATGCCGGCGACCGCACCGAGCAGCAGCGACCAGCCCGGGGTGAGGTTGGCGCATGCCGGGGTGATGGCGACCAGACCGGCGACCGCACCCGAGGCGGCACCGACCGAGGTCGCCTTGCCGTCCTTGATCCGCTCGATGAGGATCCAACCGAGGATCGCGGCGGCCGTGGCGCCGAGCGTGTTGAGTCCGATGAGTCCGACGCCGCCCATGTCCTCCGCGAGCCACTCCGCTCCGGCGTTGAAGCCGAACCAGCCGAACCACAGCAGCGCTGCGCCCAGCAGGGTCAGCGGGACGTTGTGGGGCTTGAGGATGCCCTTCTGGAAGCCGATGCGCTTGCCGAGGACCAGCGCGAGGGCCAGGGCTGCGGCTCCGGCGTTGATGTGCACCGCGGTACCGCCGGCGTAGTCGATCACGCCGATGCCGCTGTCCTCGCCGAACAACGTGGTGCCGAGGTTCATGATCCACCCTCCGCCCCACACCCACGCGGCCACAGGGAAGTAGCCGATGGTCGCGAAGATGCCGGCGAAGATCAGCCAGCTGCCGAACTTCGCGCGGTCGGCGATGGCGCCGGAGATCAGGGCGACGGTGATGATCGCGAAGGTGGCGCCGTAGGCGACGCCGAGCAGAGCGACGTTCGAGCCCTCACCGGCGGCCAGGTTCGACAGGCCGAAGTCGGCGAACGGGTTCCCCGCGAAGGCGGTGGGGCTGTCGACCGCGCTCATCGAGAAGCCGAAGAGAATCCACAGCACAGCGACGAGGCCGATCGAGCCGAAGCTCATCATCATCATGCTGACGACGCTCTTCGCCTTGACGAGTCCGCCGTAGAAGAAGGCGACGCCGGGCGTCATGAGCAGCACCAGCGCTGTCGCGGTGATCGCCCACGAGATGTTGCCGGGAGCATCCATAGGAAAACCTCACATCCGAAGTAATTGAGAGCTTCAGTGTGACGACGCGCCGTTTCACGGATGCGTGAGGTTTGTTTCCCCGGCGTTACAGCGGGGCTCCGGGTGTGAACATCGCGTTACGCGGGACTGCGGGCTTACGCAGAATGCGTGAGGGCGTTGAGCCGGGAGATGGCGCGAAGGTACTTCTTGCGGTATCCGCCGGCGAGCATCTCCTCGGAGAACACGCCGTCGAGACCGAGCCCGGTCGCCAGGATCGGCAGCTGCGCGTCGTAGACCCGGTCGACGAACGCCACGAAGCGCAGCGCCTCGGACTGATCGGTCAGTTGACGGACATCGCGCAGACCGACGCGGTGGATGCCGTCGATGAGACGGATGTACCGGGAAGGGTGCACCTGCGCGAGGTGACGGATGAGGTCGTCGAACCGGTCGTCCGACACCGCCCCCTCTGCGGAGGCCTCCGCGATCCCGGTCGCATACGCCTCATCGTCGAGCGTCACCGCGTGACCGTCGATGGCGCGCTGGCGGAAGTCGACGCCGTCGATGCGGAGCGTCTGGAAGCTGTCGGACATGGCGTGGATCTCGCGGAGGAAGTCTTGGGCGGCGAAGCGCCCCTCGCCGAGGGCGTTCGGCGGTGTGTTCGAGGTCGCGGCCAGGCGCGTGCCGGTGGGGACGAGTTCGCCGAGGAGTCGTGTCATCACCATGGTGTCACCCGGGTCGTCGAGCTCGAACTCGTCGATGCAGAGCAGATCGGCCCCCTTCAGGAGGTCGACCGTGTTCTTGTACCCGAGTGCACCCACGAGAGCCGTGTACTCGATGAACGACCCGAAGTACTTCCGGCGTGCGGGCATGGCGTGGTAGATCGAGGCGAGCAGGTGGGTCTTGCCGACGCCGAATCCGCCGTCGAGGTAGACGCCCGGCTTGAGCTCCGGCTCCTTCTTGGCCCGGCTGAACAGACCGCCGCGCTTGGCGGGAGTGCCGCGCCCGGCGAAGCGCATGAGCGTCTGCTTCGCATCCTCCTGGGACGGGTACGCGGGGTCGACCCGATAGCTCTCGAAGGTCGCGGAGTCGAACTGCGGCGGCGGCACCAGGCTCGCCAGCATCTCGGGTCCGCTGACGGTCGGCTGGCGCTCGGTGAGGTGCACGATTCCGGTGCGGCTGGTCGGGTCGGTCATCACGGTCCTGGATCGGGTGCCGGCCTGTGTCGAAGTCTTACGAATCGGGCGCAGGGGGCTCAGCGGGGATCTATCGTCGAAGGGGACGGATCAACACTACGCCGTCCGCACCCGCCCCTTCGCCCGCGCAATGCTTGGAGATCCCATGGCCGTCGAGTTCGATTCCTCCTCCCCGAAGTTCGCCGAGTACGCCGAGCCCGGCCGGCTCGTCACGACGGAGTGGCTCGCCGAACGACTGGGCACGCCGGGGCTGGTGGTCGTGGAATCCGACGAGGACGTGCTGCTGTACGAGACCGGGCACATCCCTGGCGCGGTCAAGGTGGACTGGCACACCGAGCTCAACGACCCCGTGGTGCGCGACTACGTCGACGGCGAAGGCTTCGCCGCGCTGCTCAGCCGGAAGGGCATCGCCCGCGACGACACCGTGGTGATCTACGGCGACAAGAACAACTGGTGGGCCGCATACGCGCTGTGGGTCTTCTCCCTCTTCGGTCACGAAGACGTCCGTCTCCTGGACGGCGGCCGCGACCGCTGGATCGCCGAAGGCCGCGAGCTGACCCGCGAACCCGCGAACCGACCCGCGACCGAGTACCCGGTCGTCGAACGCGACGATGCGGCCATCCGCGCCTACAAGGAGGATGTGCTCGCGCACATCGGCAGCCCTCTGATCGACGTGCGCTCCCCCGAGGAGTACAGCGGAGAGCGCACCACCGCTCCTGCGTACCCCGAGGAGGGCACGCTGCGCGCCGGACACATCCCCACCGCGCAGAGCGTGCCGTGGGCGAAGGCCGTCGCCGAGGACGGCGGCTTCAAGACCCGCGCCGAGCTCGATGCCATCTACCGCGACGGCGCCGGACTCCGGGACGGCGACGACGTGGTGGCGTACTGCCGGATCGGTGAGCGCTCGAGCCACACCTGGTTCGTGCTCAAGCACCTCCTGGGGTTCGAGAACGTGCGCAACTACGACGGCTCCTGGACCGAGTGGGGCAGCGCGGTGCGCGTGCCCATCGTGACGGGGACAGAGCCCGGCTCCGTCTGACGTGTGACAATGACAGGGATGAGCACGAGCGACGTTCCTGAGACCCTGGCGGAGATCCGCGACAGCTTCCTGGAGACCCCGGAGGCCGATCGACTCCTGCTGCTGCTCGAGTTCTCGGATGAGCTGCCCCCGGTGTCCGACGACGTCGCGAGCCATCCCGAGATGTACGAGCGTGTCGCCGAGTGTCAGTCTCCCGTGTACATCCATGTCGAGGTGGACGACGGCATCGTCACGATGCACGCGACCGCGCCTCCGGAGGCGCCGACGACGAGGGGCTTCGCGAGCATCCTGGTGCAGGGCATCACGGGTCTCACGGTCGACGAGGTCCTCGCGATCCCGGAGGACTACCCGCAGTCGATCGGGCTCACCAAGGCGGTATCGCCCCTGCGGATCGGCGGCATGACGGGGATGCTCATGCGCGCGAAGAACCAGGTCAGGAAGAAGAGCTGAACCCCTGTGCCGCCAGCCAGTCGGTGATGGCGGACGTCCACCCCGTCTGGTCGTAGTTCCACAGCTTGGTGTGCCGCGCGACCGTGAAGCGCGGCATCGTCACGAGATCCGGGCGCGCCTCCTGCAGGGCATGGGAGGAGTCGGCGGGCACGAATCCGTCGTCGTCGCTGTGCAGGATGAGGATCGGTGCGACGAGTTCGTCCGCTCGGGCGACCATGTCCAGGCGGTCGAACGCGATCGGTTCGTCCGCCCCGCTGAGGCGCGCGGTGAGCGGACGCTGGAGAGCGCCCATCGCCAACTCGGGCAGCGGTGCCCTGACGCCGACCATCCGCGCCTGGAACCGCAGCACGGTGCGCCAGTCGACGACCGGCGATTCGAGGATGATCCCCGCGATGCGGTCGCGGAGACCGGAGTTGACGGCGGCCTGCAGGGAGATCGCGCCGCCCATCGACCACCCCATCAGGAGTACCCGTTCCGCGCCGTGGCGGAGGGCGTAGGCGATCGCCGCGTCCACATCACGCCATTCCGAGGCTCCCAGCGCGTAGGCGCCCGCCCTGGTCCGCGGTGCTTCGCCGTCGTTGCGGTAGGAGACCACGAGGTTCGGCAGGCCGGCCGCGTGCAGGACGGGGACCGCGCGCAGGCATTCCGCCCGTGTCGCCCCTCGGCCGTGCACCTGGATCACCCAGGTCGTGGATGAAGCCGGGAAGTACCAGGCCGGGCACGGTCCCGCAGGCGAGCCGATCAGCACGCTCTCCCAGCGCAGGTGGAGCTCGCTCGGCGACGAGTAGTAGTAGCCGCTGAACGAGGCGGCTCTGTCGACGCGCGCTCCCGGCTCGATCTGGGTCAGCAGCTTGCGTCGCACGGTGTGGGCATCCGCGGTCAGCACCGCGCCCAGCTTGACGTAGCCGTAGGTGCCGGTGGTGAAGAGTCCGTACCGGCCGGGGAGCTCCGTGTCGAGAGTGCGCCCCAGCTCGATGGTCTGCGCGCCGGTGTCGACGGAGAGGATCTCGGTGTCGGTGACGCGACGCATGGGCGTGACGACGCGCCGTGCGACGGCGAGCACGAGCAGCGCCAGCCCCGTTCCGAGAGCGAGCAGGGCGGGGACAAGGAGCGTAACGGCGTGCCTGAGACTCTTCATCGCTTCCTGACTCTAGCCTGTTGCCGTGACCGCACACCCCGAAGCCGGGACGCTCTTCGACAGCGCCGTGGCCGAACTGCGCGAGACCGAGTTCCGCGATGACATCTCGGTCCGCGAGATCGCCACGCCGCAGGGCCTCGCGCCCTTCGCCATCGCGCTCGCCGCCGATGTGCGGCCGGACGGCGACGGCGAGTCCGCGTACGGCACCGGCCGGTTCGTGCTCCTGCATGACCCCGACGAGCCGGGCGCGTGGGGCGGCGCGTGGAGGATCGTGCTGTTCGCGCAGGCCCCGCTGGAGACCGAGATCGGGACGGATCCCCTCCTCGCCGACGTGACCTGGTCCTGGCTCGTGGACGCGCTCGACTCCCGTGACGCGGTCTACCACTCCGCTTCGGGGACCTCGACGAAGACGCTGTCGAAGGGATTCGGTGGTCTCGCCGTCGAAGGCGACGGAGCGCAGATAGAATTGCGTGCGTCCTGGACACCGGAGGGCCCGTTCCGACCGCACGTCGAAGCATGGGCCGAGCTGGTCGGAATGCTGGCGGGACTTCCGCCCGGCTCCGAGGGCATCGCCGTGATCGGCGCGCGAAAGGCTGTACGTGACTGAATACTCCGTGATCTCGGATGCCGAGGAGTTCCGCGCTGCCTGCGCCGTGCTCGCCGCCGGCACAGGGCCCGTCGCCGTGGACGTCGAGCGCGCGTCCGGTTTCCGCTATTCGCAGCGGGCTTACCTCGTGCAGGTGTTCCGGCGCGACGCCGGGGTCTTCCTCTTCGACCCGCCGGCGATCGGCGACTTCGCCCCGCTGCAGGCGGCGATCGGCGATGTGGAGTGGGTTCTGCACGCCGCGAGCCAGGATCTGCCCTCGCTGCGCGAACTGCACCTCGAGCCGAACGAGATCTTCGACACCGAGCTCGCCTCCCGGCTGCTCGGGCACGATCGGGTGGGCCTGGCCGCGGTCGTCGAGGACACCCTGGGCATCACGCTCAAGAAGGAGCACTCCGCCGCGGACTGGTCGACGCGTCCGCTGCCCGACTCCTGGCTCGAGTACGCCGCGCTCGACGTGCTGCACCTCATCGACGTCCGCGACGCCCTCGTCGCCGAGCTCGTCGAACAGGACAAGACCGAGTTCGCCGCACAGGAGTTCGCCGCCACACTCGCGCGCGCCCCGAAGCCGCCCAGGGAGGACCCCTGGCGTCGGCTGAGCGGACTGCACCAGGTGCGCGGAGCCCGTAACCTCGCGGTCGCCCGCGCGCTGTGGGAGGCGCGGGAGATGTATGCGCAGCAGCAGGACGTGTCCCCCGGCCGGCTCGTGCCCGACCGCTCGCTCGTCGCGGCGGTCATGGCCAACCCGACATCCAAGCAGGCACTGGCCGGCGTCAAGGAGTTCCAGGGGCGCGCGAGCCGCACGCAGCTCGACCGCTGGTGGCAGGCCATCGTCGATGGCCGCGCGGCGGAGAACCTGCCTCGCGAACGCGTCCCGAGCGACACCCTCCCCCCGCCGCGCGCCTGGGCGGACCGCAATCCGGAGGCCGATGCCCGGCTGAAGGCCGCACGGCCCGTGGTGGAGGCCGTCGCGGAAGAGCTGGGTATGCCGACGGAGAATCTGCTCACGCCCGAGTACCTGCGCCGCATCGCCTGGGATCTGCCGGGTGAGACGGCCGAGGAGATCGCCGACGCGCTGACAGCGCTCGGCGCACGGCCGTGGCAGATTGAACAGACCGCACAGAAGATCGCGGCGGCCTTTGTAGAGGCGGCGCAAGCGCCGGACACCACGTCCGCACCCGTTTCGTAGGTTGGATCCAACCGATTCCTCCCCGTTTCCGCGGCTTCCTAGACTGAGGTCACGCACTAACTTGGAGGCAGAGTGGCCGAGATCTCGGACGTCTTCTTCGTCGATGGAGTACGCACCCCCTTCGGGCGCGCCGGCGAAAAAGGCATGTACTGGAACACCCGCGCGGATGACCTCGCCGTGAAGGCGACCATCGGCCTGATGGAGCGCAACACCGCCGTCCCGGCTGACCGCATCGACGATGTCGCCATCGCCGCGACCAGCCAGACCGGCGACCAGGGACTGACCCTCGGCCGTTCGGTGGCGATCCTCGCCGGACTCCCGCAGACCGTGCCGGGACTCGCGGTGGAGCGCATGTGCGCCGGTGCGATGACCAGCGTCACGACCATGGGCGCCTCGATCGGCGTCGGCATGTACGATCTGGCACTCGCCGGCGGCGTCGAACACATGGGCCGCCACCCGATCGGCGGGAACGCCGACCCGAACCCCCGTTTCGTCGCCGAGAAGATGGTCGACCCCGGCGCCCTCAACATGGGGGTGACCGCCGAGCGCATCTTCGATCGCTTCCCGCACCTGACGAAGGAGCGCTCCGACCGTTTCGGCATGCTGAGCCAGCACAAGGTGCAGGCGGCATACGACGCCGGCAAGATCCAGCCCGACCTCGTGCCCGTGGCCATCAAGGGCGCCGACGGCGCCTGGGGCCTGGCCACCGAGGACGAAGGGCGTCGTCCGCAGACGACGATGGAGGACCTGGCCGCTCTCAAGACGCCGTTCCGCCCGCACGGTCGCGTCACCGCAGGCACCTCATCGCCGCTGACCGACGGCGCGACGATGTCGCTGCTGGCCGGTGGCGGTGCGGTCAAGGAGCTCGGCCTCGCCCCGAAGATGCGGATGGTCTCGTTCGCGTTCGCCGGCGTGCAGCCGGAGATCATGGGCATCGGCCCGATCCCGTCGACCGAGAAGGCGCTGAAGAAGGCCGGCCTCACGATCGACGACATCGGCCTGTTCGAGCTCAACGAGGCCTTCGCCATCCAGGTGATCTCGCTCCTCGACCACTTCGGCATCGCCGACGACGACCCCCGCGTCAACCAGTGGGGCGGGGCGATCGCGGTCGGCCACCCGCTCGCCGCGTCTGGCGTGCGGCTCATGATCCAGCTCGCGGCGCAGTTCGCCGAGCGTCCCGACGTCCGTTACGGCCTGACCGCCATGTGCGTCGGTCTCGGACAGGGCGGTTCGGTCATCTGGGAGAACCCGCACTACGACGGCAAGAAGAAGAAGTGAGCGCCCCTGTGACGAACTACGACGACATCGACTTCTCCCCCATCCAGGCTCTCACGGAGGGCGAGGTCATCACGCACTCACCGGTGCGCGACATCCGTCTCGCCTCCGGCAAGGTGCTCGCCCTGATCACGCTCGACAACGGTCGCGATCACACCCGCCCGAACACACTCGGCCCCGCGACGCTCACCCAGCTGGGTGAGACCCTCGACGGTCTCAAGGCCCGAGCCGCGGCGGGCGAGATCCAGGCGGTCGGCATCACCGGCAAGCAGTACATCATGGCCGCCGGCGCCGACCTGTCCGACATCAGCAAGGTCGGCTCACGGGACAACGCGCGCCTGATCGCCCAGCTCGGTCACAAGGTGCTCGGCAAGCTGAGCGAGCTCGGCGTGCCGTCCTTCGCGTTCGTGAACGGTCTCGCTCTCGGCGGCGGACTGGAGATCGCGCTGAACTCCACGTACCGCACGGTCGACGCGTCCGCTGCGGCGGTGGCGCTGCCCGAGGTCTTCCTCGGCATCATCCCCGGCTGGGGCGGCGCCTTCCTGCTGCCGAACCTGATCGGCATCGAGAACGCCCTCGAGGTCGTCATCTCGAACCCGCTCAAGCAGAACCGGATGCTGAAGCCGCAGCAGGCGTTCGATCTCGGTATCTTCGATGCGATCTTCCCGGCGGCGAACTATCTCGAGAACTCGCTGTCGTGGGCGGACGCCGTCCTCGGCGGCAAGAAGGTCGAACGGAAGAACGAGCCGGGCAAGATCGAGCGTCTGACCAAGTGGCCGATCGCGATCAAGATGGCGCGCGGCATGCTGGAATCGAAGATCGGCACCATGCCGAAGTCGCCCTACGCAGCCCTCGAGCTGCTCGACAAGGCGAAGAGCGGCACCAAGGCGGAGGGCTTCGCCCGTGAGGACGAGGCGCTGGCGGAACTCGTGACCGGGGACCAGTTCGCGGCGTCGATGTACGCGTTCGACCTGGTGCAGAAGCGCGCGAAGCGTCCGGTCGGCGCGCCCGACAAGCAGCTCGCGAAGAAGGTCACCAAGGTCGGCATCATCGGCGCCGGTCTCATGGCGAGCCAGTTCGCCCTGCTGTTCGTGCGCAAGCTCCAGGTGCCCGTGCTCATCACCGACCTGGACCAGGCGCGCGTCGACAAGGGCGTCGCCTACATCCATGAGGAGATCGGGAAGCTCGAGGCCAAGGGCCGCGTGGACGCGGACACCGCGAACAAGCTGCGCGGTCTCGTCACCGGCACGACCGACAAGAGCCTCTATGCGGACTGCGACTTCGTGATCGAGGCGGTCTTCGAAGAGGTCGGCGTCAAGCAGCAGGTGTTCGGCGAGATCGAGAAGATCATCGCCGAGGACGCGATCCTCGCGACCAACACCTCGTCGCTGTCGGTCGAGGGGATCGGTGCGAAGCTCGCACACCCCGAGCGTCTGGTCGGCTTCCACTTCTTCAACCCGGTGGCGGTCATGCCGCTGATCGAGATCGTGAAGACTCCGACGACGGCGGACGCCGCGCTCTCCACAGCATTCGTGGTGGCGAAGAACCTGGGCAAGAACGCGGTGCTCACCGCCGACGCCCCCGGCTTCGTCGTGAACCGCCTGCTCGCGAAGGTCATGGGCGAAGCGGCCCGCGCGGTCTACGAGGGCACGCCGATCGCGGACGTCGAGAAGGCCTTCGGTCCGCTCGGCCTGCCGATGGGTCCGTTCCAGCTGATCGACCTGGTGGGCTGGAAGGTGGCCGCCCACGTGCAGGACACGATGGTGCGCGCCTTCCCCGACCGGTTCTACGCCAACGAGAACTTCCACGCGCTCGCGGAGCTCGACACGGTCGTGGAGAAGGACAAGGGCGGACGCGTCGTCGGCTGGAGCAAGCAGGCCGAGAAGGTCCTGAAGCCGGCGGTGGGAAAGACTCCGGCCTCGGCCGCGACGATCCTCCAGCGCGTGCAGGACGGCCTGGCGCAGGAGATCAAGCTCATGCTGGACGAGGGCGTCGTCCCGGAGGTCGAGGACATCGACCTCTGCCTGATCCTCGGCGCCGGATGGCCGTTCATCGACGGGGGCGCCTCGCCGTACCTCGACCGTGAGGGCGCATCGGAGCGGGCCTTCGGCGGCTCCTTCCACACTCCGCAGATCCGCGGCGTCGAGAGCCGCTGATCCCCGGACGCCATCACGCTCAGCGCCCCACCGGATTCCGAAGATTCCGGTGGGGCGCTGCGCATCGCCCACGGCTGGAACGGGAAGGCGTCGCGAGCCCTGTCGCCGAGGCTCAGCTCGCCGGCTGAACCGGGCGCTCGTCCTCTTCGCCGCGATGAGGCCAGTACGACAGCGCCCGTTCCGCCAGTGCCGTGATCGTGAGAGACGGATTCACACCGGGATTGGCGGGCACGGCCGCACCGTCGACGACGTGCAGGCCGGGGTGCCCCCAGACGCGGTGATACGCGTCGATGACACCGTCCGAGGGTGACGCCGAGATCACGGCACCGCCGAGGAAGTGCGCGGTGAGAGGGATGCCGAACACCTCCGGCCAGGATCCGCGTGCGGCGGCAGGCACCCCGCCGTCCGCCTCGACCCGCGCCGCGATCGCCGCCGCCGCCGTGTGGGCCTGGGGTAGATAGCTGGGGTTCGGCTCCCCGTGTCCCTGCGCGCTCGTCATCACCAGCCGGCCGAAGCGGCGACGCAGCGAGAGCGTGAGCGAATTGTCCGCGGTCTGCATGACCAGCGCGATGATCCCCCGCTCGCTCCAGCGGCGGAGGTTCCCGAGACGGAACTGCCGCACCGGGGAGCGGAGGATCTGGGTCCCGAGGCTGCGCAGTCGCGCACCGAGCCGACGATCGCCCGGGACGAGTACCGTCGCCAGCGCCCCCATCAGGTTCGACCCCGGCCCGTAGCGGACGTTCTCGACGTGCGTACGGTCGTCGACGTGGAACGACGTGGTGATGGCGATGCCGTGCGCGAGCTGCAGCGGTTCCGGGACGGACACGGCCACTGCGCCGTCGAGGGCCTCCGAGTTCGTGCGCGTGAGGCGGCCGACGGCGTCGGAGACCCGGGGCAGCGCGCCGGACGCCTTCATCCGGTGCAGCAGTTGCTGAGTTCCCCAGGTGCCGGCGGCGAGCACGACCTGCCGCGCGGTCACGGTCTTCCGCGCGTGCCGGAACCAGGCGCCGCTGCGCTGCGTCGTCACGGCGAAGCCGCCGTCCGCAAGCGCCCGCACCTCGGTCGCGGTGCGCAGCGGAGAGACGACCACGCCTCGACGTTCGGCGAGGGCGAGGTAGTTCTTCATCAGCGTGTTCTTCGCGCCGACGCGGCAGCCGACCATGCAGTTGCCGCACAGCGTGCACCCGGTGCGATCGGGCCCGTCACCACCGAAGAACGGGTCCGGTGTGCGCTCCCCCGGCTTGCCGAACCAGACTCCGACCGGTGCGTGCCGGAACGTCGAGCCGACGCCGAGGTCGTCCGCCGCAGCGGCCATGATCCGCTCCACCGGCCCGGTGTGCGGATAGCGCTCCACGACACCGAGCATCCTCTTGGCGGTGGCGTAGTGCGGCGCCAGTTCGGGCTCCCACTCCGCGATACCCCGCCACTGCGGGTCTTGGAAGAACGCACTGCCGGGCTGATACAGCGTGTTGGCGTAGTTGAGCGACCCGCCGCCGACTCCCGCGCCCGCCAGGATCATCACATGCGGCAGGCGATGGATCCGCTGCACCCCGAAGCACCCGAGCATCGGCGCCCACAGGTAGCGGCGGAGATTCCAACTCGTTCGCGCGAAGTCCTCGTCCTCGAAGCGACGGCCGGCCTCGTACACCTGCACGCGGTAGCCCTTCTCCGCGAGCCGCAGCGCGGCGACGGAACCGCCGAAACCCGATCCGACGACCACGACGTCCTCGTCGAAATCAGTCATGCTTCGCTTCCCGGGACCATCAGGGTGAGCGCCCCGGGAAGCACCGACAGGGTGCACTCGTGTTCGCCGATCCGCTCCCCATCGGCATAGACGACCAGCCCGGGGGCGGAGACCGTCACACTTCGCGCGCGCCGATGCGTGACCTCCCGCCGAACCAGGTGCGTACCGCGCAGCAGCAGCGGGAACAGGCGCAGCAGACGCAGGCGGCCCAGCGGGGCGACATGCACGATGTCGAGCAGCCCGTCGTCGGGCACGGCGCCCACGCAGATCGGCATGCCGCCGCCGTAGCTCGCCGTGCTCCCCACGGCGATCAGCGTTCCCGGCTGTCGGCCCGGAGCGTCGCCATCGATCGCGAGGGTGAAGTCCATGGGACGCAGGCGTGCGAGTTCGACGAGCAGGGCGAGGTAGTAGCGCAGCGCGCCGTGCGGCCATCGGAGCCGGTTCGTGCGATCGCTGACCTTCGCATCGAATCCGAGAGCCGCGACCGTGAGGAACCTGCGCGTTCCGTCCGCTGTGCGGATCATGCCGACGTCGATCGAGCGAGGTACGCCGGTGACCGCCAGCTCCGCCGCCGCCGCGGAATCGCCGCGCGGCAGACCCAGCGCGCGAGCGAGGTCGTTGCCGGTGCCGGCGGCGACGAGGACCACGGGGACGGAGCCTTCGCACACCGTGTCGAGGATGCCGGCCAGGGTTCCGTCCCCGCCGACCACGACGAGCGCCCGTGGCCCGTCCGCCAAGGCCGCGACGGCGAGTCGCGCGGTGTCCGCCGCCGACCGTCCGATGAACACCTGCACCTCGGCGCCGCGCGCGCGGAGGTGCCCGATGGCCACCTCGGCCGAGCGGGCTCCCCGCCCCTTCCCGGCGAACGGGTTCGCGAGCACCGCGATGTGCTCCGCCATCTCAGCGCGTCCGCTCGAGAGGGATCACGGCACCCGGGTTGAGGATGCCGGCCGGGTCGAGTTCGCGCTTGATCGCGGCGAGGATCCGCACTCCGGTGTCGCCGATCTCCTCGGCCAGCCAGGGCGCGTGGTCCCGGCCGACCGCGTGGTGGTGGCTGATCGTCCCCCCGGCCGCCAGGATCGCGTCGTTCGCCCGCGCCTTCACCGCTCCCCAGACGGTGAGCGGATCGGAGCGGATGCCGGCGAGCACGGTGAAGTACAGCGAGGCGCCGGTCGGATAGACGTGGGAGACGTGGCACATGACGTACGACTTCGCGCCGGCCTCCGCGAAGCCCCGGGTCAGCGCATCCGCCACGGCCGACCGCAGAGCGGGCAGATTCGACCAGGTCGTCGCCGTCTCCAGCGTCTCGCAGAAGACCCCTGCGTCGAGCAGCGAGTCCCGCAGGTACGGCCCGTCGAAGCGGCCTTCGAGCCAGTCCTCAGCGGCCCCCTCCCCGGCCGACGATCCTCCCGCTGACGCGAGGTGGGCGCTCACACGCGCCCGCCGCTCGGCGATCCGCTCCCCCTCGTACACGGTCACCACGCTCGCCCCCTTTGCGAGAGCTTTCCCGATCCGACCGATCTGCGCCAGACTCACCGCGGTCTCCGCTTCGTCGGAGAGTCGGATGACGGTCGGACCGTCGCCGTGCTGCGCCACCCGACGCAGGCCCTCGACCCCGGCGGAGAAGTCCGGGAAGGTCCAGGATTCGAACACCCGGCCGCGCGGGATCGGATGCACCCGCACCCGCACCTCGGTGATGATGCCGAAGATCCCCTCCGAGCCCAAGAAGATCCTGACCAGGTCGGGGCCGGCCGCCGAACCCGGTGCGCGTCCCACCTCGATGTCGCCGGTCGGCGTCGCGACCCGGATTCCGGTCACCATCGCGTCGAAGCGGCCGTTGCCTGCCGAGTTCTGACCCGAGGACCGCGCCGCCGCGAATCCGCCGATCGTGGCATAGCGGAAGCTCTGCGGGAAGTGCCCGAGTTCGAGACCGTGCGCGGCGAGCAGCGCCTCCGCCTCCGGCCCGCTCGTGCCGGCGGCCAGCACCGCTTCGCCGCTGATCTCATCGAGGCTGAGCAGTCCGTCGAGGCGTCGCAGGTCGAGGCTCACGACCGCACGGTGGCCGCCCCGCTCGGGGTCCAGCGCACCCACGACGCTGGTCCCACCCCCGAACGGGATCAGCGCGATGCCGCGGTCGACCGCGACGTCCAGGCACGCCCGGACCTCGTCGTGGGTGCTCGGACGCACGACGGCGTCCGGCGCCGCCTGCTCGACCTGTCGTCGGCGCAGGAGATCGGGCGTCGAGCGGCCGCCGGCGTGGCGGATGCGCGACTCGGCGGAGTCGTCGACGTGCTGCGGGCCGACCGCTGCGCGGAAGGCCGCGAGGTCGTCCGCGGTCAGAGCAGACGGGGCCAGCTGCACCGCGTCCAGCGCGACCGGCGGCTCGGGTCGACGGATGCGCCCGAGGAGCAACGGCAGCAATGTCCGGACCGCCAGCGGCAAGCCCTTCGCTCGGGAGGGATCGCCCCAGCCGTTCCACCTCATCGTCGGATCCGCATCGATCCTGCCATCCACTCGGCTCATGGGTTACAGTGTGACACATCATGGAAGAACGTCAACCACAATGGGATGCCACGCAGGAGCGGATCCTCGATGCCGCGGATGCGCTGATCGCCCGGCGAGGCGTCCGCGGTGTGACGATCGCCGAGCTCGCCCGCCGAGCCGAGCTCAGCCGGCCGACGATCTATCGCAGCTGGAGCGACGCCGACGATGTCGTCCGCGCCTCACTGCTGCGCCGCGTCGCCCGCATCCTCGCCACGTTCCCCGCGTCGCCGGGGAGTCGGTCCGAACTGGTCGACGACGTCCTGCGGTTCATCTCGCTCTTCCGCGAGGATCCGCTCTACGCGCATCTGCTCGCCGACGAACCCGAAGCCTTCACCCGTTACACGCTGGAGCGCGTCGGATCGAGCCAGCGGCTCATCCTGACCTGGCTCGCCGCGGCGATCGGTGCGGCCCAGGACGACGGATCCGTACGGAAGGGCGTGCCGGACGAGATCGCCGTGATGCTCCTGCTGATCGCGCAGTCCGCCGTCCTCTCGCACGGAACCGTGTCCGACCTCATTCCCGAGACCGCGTGGGAGCGGGAGCTTCGGGCCGCTCTCGACGGCCTGCTCCGACCATGACCGCCCACTCCTCCGCCCTCAACGCCGCCCGACGTCGGACCGACCTGGTGCTCGCGTCCGAGGAGACCGCCGACGTGCTCGTGGTCGGCGGCGGGATCACCGGGGCGGGGGTCGCCCTCGATGCGGCGTCACGAGGACTGCGCGTGACGCTGATCGAAGCGGAGGACCTCGCGTTCGGAACCAGCCGGTTCAGTTCCAAGCTCGTCCACGGCGGTCTCCGTTACCTCGCCACCGGCGACGTCGCCACCGCGAGGGAGAGCGCGGCGGAACGCCATCTCCTGATGACGGCGATCGCACCGCACCTGATCCGCCCCCTCGGACAGCTGCTGCCCTTCAGCGGGGACGTCACGATGCGCCAGCGCGGAGCCGGAGCGGTCGGGATGGCCCTGGGCGACTTGCTGCGGGTGAAGGCACGGACGCCACGGACCGTGCTCCCCCGCCCGCACCTCGTCTCCACCAGGACGGCGATGCGGCTCGCCCCGGCGCTCGACCCGCGCGGCCTGAGGGGCGGGATGCTCTCCTACGACGGACAGCTGGTCGACGATGCCCGGCTGGTCGCCACGGTGGCTCGCACCGCGGCCGCTCGCGGCGCCCGTATCCTCACCCGCGTCCGCGCGATCACCCTCCGCGGAGACGGCGCCACGGTGCAGGACACGATGAGCGGCGAGAGGTTCGAGGTCAGGGCCCGCGCCGTCGTCAACGCGACCGGCGTCTGGGCCGGCGCCCTCGACGGGTCCATCCGGGTGCGCCCGAGCCGTGGCACCCACCTCGTGCTCGACGCGGCCGATCTCGGACAGCCGATGACCGCGCTGACGATCCCGCACGAGGGATCGATCAGCCGGTACGTCTTCGTGCTGCCCCAGGCCCACGGGCGCGTTCTCGTGGGCCTCACCGACGAGAACGCCCCCGGACCGGTCCCCCGCATCGCCCAGCCCACCGAAGCCGAGATCGACTTCCTGCTGCGCACGCTCAACCGGGTGCTGCGAGAGCCGATCGGGCGCGACCGGGTGCGAGGAGCGTTCGCGGGGCTGCGACCGCTCGTCGACAACGACACCGCGGCCACAGCGGACATCTCGCGGCGACACCTGGTCGCCGTCTCCGAGACAGGGTTCGTCACGGTTCTCGGGGGCAAGCTCACCACCTACCGGCGGATGGCGGAGGACGCGGTCGACCTGGTGGCGCAGACGCGACGACTCCGCGCCGCTCCGAGCCGGACCGCCTCGCTGCGGCTGGTCGACCGTGCCGTGCCCGCGGACGCTCCGCTCGACGAGGCGACAGGGCTGACCGCGGCCGACGTCGAGTTCGCGGTGCGCAGCGAAGGGGCGATGACCGCGGACGACGTGCTCGATCGGCGCACGCGCATCGGACTCGTGGACACGGACCGCGAGCGATGCCTTCCCGTCGTCGAAGCACTCGTCGCCCGCACCCTCGCCGGCCTCGGCTGACCCGCCCCGCGGATCCGCGGCCGTCCGTATCCGGGGCGCGGCACAGCGGCGAACACGGAGCGAACAGCGGATGAACTCCGCTGCTCCGGGCTCCCGCGCGACGTCAGGACCGGCGCCGACCCGGCACAGTGGTGACATGGACATGCTCTTCACCATGCTGGGCGGCAAGGGGATGTCGGGGCTGCTGAAGACCGGCACGGCGATCCTCACGATGCTCCTGGTGCTGCCGGCCCTCCTGAAGCTCTTCGTCGTCACGGTCGACGAAGGATGGGCCGCGATCCGCACCCGCAACGGCAAACCCATCATCCGCAACCGTCCGCAGCGCCGCCCGAGCAACCGCGGCGGGGCCGTCGGCGAGGTGGTCGTGCTCGACCCCGGATCGCACGGGGCCTTCCCGCTGTTCTTCTGGTACCGCCTCATCGACGTGCGCTGCCGTGCCACCGATCTCCCTGTGCGTGAGCTGGCCGGAGCGACCGGGCACCAGCACCGCGTCCATGCCTCTTTCGAGTGGCGTCCGATACCCACGGGGCGAGACCTGAGGGTGTTCGAGCTCGACGTGGTGAACGTGACCGAGCGGGCCTCCAACATCGTCGGTGCAGCGCTGCGCGACGTGGTCCGTGGTCTCGACGGCCCCGAACTGCCGCACAACGACGAGATCAACACGCGCGTGATCGCCGCCAGCGCGGACGAGGTGCGGCGCGCCTGCGGCGTGGAGCTCGTCCGCGTCATGGTCACGGGCGACGCGCTCACCGATGGCTACCTGCTCTCCACGGCGCTGCGCGACACCGATCACGGGGCGCAGGCCGTCGCGGCCCTGCACGCGCTGAACTGAACGCCCGAGGGCCGTGGACCCCGGGAACCGCTCAGCGGCGCTCGTGCAGGGGAAGGTCGATCGTGCCCGTCTCCCCGGCGTGGCGCGCCTTGGGGATGCGGGTGCCGAGCACCTGCGACACGATGTCCTGGGCGATCTTGGGCGCCGTGAGCCCGGCGTCGGCCAGGATCTGGTCGCGCGAGGCGTGGTCGATGAACTCATCCGGCAGACCCAGCTCGTCCACCGCGGTGTCGATCCCCGCCTCACGGAGCACCTGACGCACGCGCGTGCCGATGCCGCCGACGCGGATGCCGTCCTCGAGGGTGATGACGAGACGGTGGTGGCGGGCGAGTTCGACGATCGACGGCTGCACCGGGATCGCCCAGCGCGGGTCGATGACGGTCGCCCCGATCCCCTGCGCCCGCAGGCGGTCGGCGACGTCCAGCGCCAGCTCGGCGAACGGGCCGATCGCGACGATGAGCACGTCCTCGGACTCGCCGCGGGCGAGCACGTCCACGCCGTCCTCCAGACGCTCGATGGCCGGGAGATCCGCGGCGACCTCGCCCTTCGGGAACCGGATCACGGTCGGCGCATCCGACACCGCGACGGCCTCGTCGAGCGCCTCGGTCAACCGCGCACCGTCACGCGGAGCGGCGATGCGGATGTGCGGCACGATCTGCAGCATCGCCAGATCCCACATCCCGTGGTGGCTGGGTCCATCCGGTCCGGTCACGCCGGCGCGGTCCAGGACGAAGGTCACACCGGCGCGGTGCAGGGCGACGTCCATCAGCACCTGGTCGAAGGCGCGGCCCATGAACGTGGCGTACAGGGCCACGACGGGGTGGAGCCCGCCGAACGCGAGTCCGGCCGCGGAGGCCACGGCGTGCTGCTCGGCGATGCCGACGTCGTACACCCGGTCGGGGAAGCGCTCGGCGAACGGTGCGAGCCCCGTGGGGCGGAGCATCGCCGCGGTCATCGCGATCACGTCCTCCCGCTGCTCGCCCACCGAGACCAGCGCCTCGGAGAACACGTCCGTCCAGCCGCGTCCCCCCGAAGACAGCGTCTCCCCCGTCGTCGGGTCGATGCGTCCGACCGCGTGGAACTGATCGGCGTCGTCGTCGCGCGCGGGCTGGTAACCCCGCCCCTTCTCCGTGATGGCGTGCACGATGACCGGCGCACCGTACGACTTCGCCAGCTCGAGGGTCTCCAGCAGCGCGGGGAGGTCGTGTCCGTCGACGGGGCCGAGGTACTTGATGTCGAGGTTGGAGTACAGCGCCTCGTTGTTCGTGAAACGCGACAGGAAGCCGTGCGTGCCCCCGCGGACACCTCGGAACACGGCCCGCCCGACGGGACCGAAGGCACGGAAGAGACGGTCGGACCTGTTGTGCAGGTCCTTGTAGGCGGCTGCCGTCCTGACGCGGTTGAGGTACCGCGACATGCCGCCGATCGTCGGGGCGTAGGAGCGGCCGTTGTCGTTGACGACGATCACGAGGTTGCGATCGTTGTCGTCGGAGATGTTGTTCAGCGCCTCCCAGGTCATGCCGCCGGTGAGTGCGCCATCGCCCACGACGGCGACCACGTGGCGGTCCGCGCGTCCGGTCGCGGTGAGGGCGCGTGAGACGCCGTCCGCCCAGCTGAGAGAGCTCGACGCATGCGAGGACTCCACGACGTCGTGCGGGCTCTCCGCGCGCTGGGGGTAGCCGGCCAGACCGCCGCGCACCCGCAGTCCGGAGAAGTCCTGACGGCCGGTGAGCAGCTTGTGCACGTAGGACTGGTGCCCGGTGTCGAAGATGAAGGGGTCCTCCGGCGAGGAGAACACGCGGTGCAGCGCGATCGTCAGCTCGACGACGCCCAGATTCGGTCCGAGGTGGCCGCCGGTGCGCGACACGTTCTCGACGAGGAACGCACGGATCTCCGTGGCGAGCTCCTCGAGCTGCTCGGTCGACAGCCCGTCCAGATCTCGGGGTCCTGAGATGCTCGGAAGAATGGGCATCTGCGCCTCCTCACAGGCTCCGCCGGAAGCGCCCGACGACGGTGCGGGCACCTCACGATCCTACCCCGCGACCCTCGGTGACCCCGGTGAGCGGACACCCCCTTGACACGACGGAGGGGCCCGTGTCCGAAGACCCGGGCCCCTCCGTCTGCGCGCTCAGACCAGCGAGCGCAGCACGTACTGCAGGATGCCGCCGTTGCGGTAGTAGTCCGCCTCACCGGGGGTGTCGATGCGGACGACCGCGTCGAACTCGATCGGCTGCTTGCCCTCGGGCGAGTGCTCGCTCGGGGTGGCGGTGACCTTGACGGTCTTCGGGGTGACGCCGTTGTTGAGCTCCTCGAGCCCCGTGATCGAGACGATCTCGGTGCCGTCGAGGCCCAGCGACTCCCAGCTCTCCCCGGCGGGGAACTGCAGGGGGACGACGCCCATGCCGATGAGGTTCGAGCGGTGGATGCGCTCAAAGCTCTCCGTGATCACGGCCTTGACGCCCAGGAGGCTCGTGCCCTTGGCCGCCCAGTCGCGGGAAGAGCCGGAGCCGTACTCCTTGCCGCCGAAGACGACGAGCGGGGTGCCCTGCTCGGCGTAGTTCATGCACGCGTCGTAGATGTACGACTGCGGGCCGTCCGGCTGGGTGAAGTCGCGGGTGTAGCCACCCTCGACGACCTGGCCGTCGTTGACGGCGGAGACCATGAGGTTCTTCAGGCGGATGTTCGCGAACGTGCCGCGGATCATCACCTCGTGGTTGCCACGGCGCGAGCCGAAGGAGTTGAAGTCCTTGCGGTCGACGCCGTGCTCGGTGAGGTACTGGGCCGCGGGCGTGCCGGGCTTGATGTTTCCGGCCGGCGAGATGTGGTCGGTGGTGACCGAGTCGCCGAGCGTCGCCATCACGCGCGCACCCTCGATGTCCTTGACCGGAGTGAGCTCCATGGTCATGCCGTCGAAGTACGGCGCCTTGCGGACGTAGGTCGAGTTCTCGTCCCACTGGAACGTGTCGTCATCCGGCGTCGGCAGGTTGCGCCAGCGCTCGTCGCCGTCGAAGACGGTGGCGTACTGCTTGATGAACTGGTCGCGCGAGATCGACGAGTCGACGATCTCCTGCACCTCTTCCGGCGACGGCCAGATGTCCTTGAGGAAGACGTCGTTCCCGTCCGCGTCCTTGCCCAGGGCGTCGGTCTCGAAGTCGAAGTGCATCGACCCGGCCAGCGCGTAGGCGATGACCAGCGGCGGGCTCGCCAGGTAGTTCATCTTGACGTCGGGGCTGATGCGGCCCTCGAAGTTGCGGTTGCCCGAGAGGACGGCCGTCACGGCGAGGTCGTGCGAGTTGATCGCCTCGGAGACCTCTTCGATCAGCGGACCGGAGTTTCCGATGCAGATGGTGCAGCCGTAGCCGACCGTGTAGAAGCCGAGGCCCTCGAGGTCCTTGTCGAGGCCGGACTTCTCGTAGTAGTCGGTGACGACCTTCGAGCCGGGGCCGAGCGTGGTCTTCACCCACGGCTTCTGCTTCAGGCCCTTCTGGAGCGCCTTCCGAGCCACGAGACCGGCGGCGATCATCACCGACGGGTTCGACGTGTTGGTGCACGAGGTGATCGCGGCGAGGGTGACCGCACCGTTGTCGAGGGTGTACTTCTCACCCTCGGGAGTCGTGACCGGAACCGGGTTGGAGACGTTGCTCGGCGCGCCGCTGCTGATGTGGACGGGACGCGTGGTCGGCTCCTCCTCGCCGGGGACCTGACCGGGGTCGGACGCCGGGAACGAGTGCTTCGACTCGAGGTCGACGATGTCCTCGCTCGTCGAGGGGGTGGCGTAGTTCAGGATGTCCTGCTCGAACTGCGTCTTGGCCTCGGAGAGGAGGATGCGGTCCTGCGGACGCTTCGGGCCGGCGATCGACGGCACGACCGTGCCGAGGTCGAGTTCGAGGTACTCGCTGAACACGGGCTCGTGCGACGCATCGTGCCAGAGCTTCTGCTCCTTGGCGTACGCCTCGACGAGCGCGACGGCCTCTTCGCTGCGGCCGGTGAGGCGCAGGTACTCGAGGGTGACGTCGTCGATCGGGAAGATCGCGGCGGTCGAGCCGAACTCCGGCGACATGTTGCCGATCGTGGCGCGGTTCGCGAGCGGCACGGAGGCGACGCCCTCACCGTAGAACTCGACGAACTTGCCGACGACGCCGTGCTTGCGCAGCATGTCGGTGATGGTGAGCACGACGTCGGTCGCGGTGACGCCGGCGGGGATGTCGCCCGACAGCTTGAAGCCGACCACGCGCGGGATCAGCATGGAGACGGGCTGGCCGAGCATGGCCGCCTCGGCCTCGATGCCGCCGACGCCCCAGCCCAGCACGCCGAGGCCGTTGACCATCGTGGTGTGCGAGTCGGTGCCGACGCAGGTGTCGGGGTACGCCTGGAGGACGCCGCCGTTGGTGCGGTCGTAGATCACCTTCGCCAGGTGCTCGATGTTGACCTGGTGGACGATGCCGGTTCCGGGCGGCACGACCTTGAAGTCCTGGAACGCGGTCTGACCCCAGCGCAGGAACTGGTAGCGCTCGCCGTTGCGCTCGTACTCGATCTCGACGTTGCGCTCGAGAGCGTTCTCGGAGCCGAACAGATCGGCGATCACGGAGTGGTCGATCACCATCTCGGCGGGCGAGAGCGGGTTGATCTTGTTGGCATCGCCACCGAGCGCCGTCACGGCCTCGCGCATGGTGGCGAGGTCGACGATGCACGGGACACCCGTGAAGTCCTGCATGACCACGCGCGCCGGCGTGAACTGGATCTCGGTGTTGGGCTCTGCCGCGGCATCCCAGGACCCGAGCGCCTCGATCTGCGCCTTCGTCACGTTCGCGCCGTCCTCGGTGCGGAGCAGGTTCTCCAGGAGGACCTTGAGACTGAAGGGGAGCTTCTCGAAACCGGGCACCGTGTCGATGCGGAAGATCTCGTAGTCGGTGCTGCCGACTGTCAGGGTGCTCTTGGCACCGAAGCTGTTCACCGTGGACACGAATCCGTCTCCTTCTATTCGGATGGGAGCGACAGGCGCCTCCATCTTGCTCGCCAGCGAGCTCCTGCGGCTAGCAAGGCGCACCTAACCAGTCTGCTCCGCACAGCCCGCGGGCGAAAGCCTGCGATTTATCTTGATGTCAAGATAAATCTATCACGCCTCCGCGCGCTTCTCGTCCTCCGGCACGCGGGGGTGGAGTGCCCGTACGACGAGCCACGTGACGGCGATCAGGGGCGCGAACAGCGGCAGGCCCATGATGAGCTTGAGCGTTCCGAGCGCCGTCACGTCGCCGGACAGGTACAGCGGCAGCTGCACAGCGAGACGAGCGAAGAACAGCGCTGCCCAGGCGATCCCGAGCCAGAAGTACGCGCGGCGCTTGCGTCGATCCTGACGCCAGGTCGTGCCCTCCCCCATCAGGAAGCCGACGGCAAGGCCGATGAGCGACCAGCCGATCAGGGCGGAGACGAGGATGACCGTCCCGTACGCGGCGTTGGTGATGAGACCGGGGACGAAGTTGTCGGCCCCGCGACCGGTCCACAGCGCGAGGGCGGCCGCGGCCACAGCGGCGATGAGCCCGCCGAGAGCGGCGGACGGCGGGGATTTCTGCAGGAGTCGGATGATCGTGAAGACGGCGGCCAGGCCGACCGAGACACCCAGGGAGAGGATGAGCGGCTTCGGCGCGATCGTGAACAGGACGACGAACGCGAGGCTCGGCAGCACGGATTCGAGGATGCCGCGCCAGCCGCCCATCGCGGACCACACGACCTTGTGGGTGCTCGCGCTCTCCGCCGGGTCGAGGCCGGCCCGGCGGGCTGCGGTGCCGAGCGCCTCGCCGAGGATGTCGGAGGCGCGCCTCTCCCGCTCGGCGTCGGACTCGGGGGTGCTCACGCGGAGCCCGGCGTCGCCGGCATCTTGAGGGGGATGAGATCGCGCGGCGGCATCGGGGCGCCGCCGCGGACGACCACGATCGAGCGGAACAGGTCTTCGACCTTCGCGGCGGCCTCGGGGTCGGACGCACCGGCGCCGCCGATCACGCCGCGCAGGAACCAGCGCGGCCCGTCGATGCCGATGAAACGCGCGAGCCGCAGCCCCGAGCCCTCGGCGGCGGTCGCGGGGACCTCGGCGAGGAGCTCCTTGCCGAGGGGGCCTTCGCGTTCCTCCACACGGCCGCCCTGCGCCTTGACCTGGTCGCGCAGCTGGACGCGGGTCTCGTCCCAGAGCCCACCCGTGCGCGGGGCGGCGAAGGGCTGCACCTGCAGCGAGGAGTCGGCGTAGTCGAGCCCGACGGCGACGATGCGCTTGGACTGCTCCTCGACCTCCAGGCGCAGGTTCAGCCCCTCACGCGGGAGGATCTTGATCCCGCCGAGGTCGATGTACGGGCGGACGGGGTTCGCCTCGGAGTCGTCGAAGGGCCCTTCGACGGCCCGGTTCGCCGGCGCGGACTTCGACGGCGTCTCGTTGTTGTCAGTCATTGGCCTGCCCTGCTTCGTTCGGGATGTTCCCTGCCTGGTATCCGGTGGAGCCGAATCCGCCGGCACCGCGGACGCTCTCCGGCAGCTCGTCGACCGGGATGAACGTCGCACGCGTCACCGGCATGATGATCAGCTGCGCGATGCGATCGCCGACCGCCACATCGTACGCGCTGTTGTTGTCGGTGTTGATCAGGCTCACCTTGATCTCGCCGCGGTAGCCCGCGTCGACGGTGCCCGGCGAGTTCACGATCGAGATGCCGTGCTTGGCGGCGAGCCCGCTGCGCGGGACGACGAAGGCCGCATATCCGTCGGGGAGTGCGATCCGCACGCCGGTCGCGACGAGCGCCCGCTCCCCCGGCTCGAGGTGCACCGCCTCCGCGGCGACCAGATCGGCGCCGGCGTCACCCGGATGCGCGTACCCGGGCACCACTGCGGCGATAATGGGGACATCAACGGAATCGGTCACCCCATGAGGCTAATGCAGAACCCCGCCACAGACGCACGTCCCCGCTACCGCGAACGACTCGCCCCCAGCCTCTGGCTGCTGGTCACCGTCGCCGTGGCCGGGCCCATGGTCTCGCTCGTCTTCGTGCCGATCGGCTCGACGGTCGCCCTCGTGCTCGGAGCGGCCGTGTCGGCACTGCTCGTGCTGGGGTTCATCGCGGCGACGCCGGTGGTCTCGGTCGAGGGCACCGTGCTGCGCGCCGGCCGCGCGCACATCGACGTCCGGTTCCTCGGAGAACCGGTGGCGCTCACCGGCGAGGAGGCCAGGCAGGCGCGCGGCCCTGCTCTTCCCGCTCGGGGGTGGCACCTCATCCGCGGCGGCATCGACGGCGTGGTCGTGGTGCCGGACATCGATCAGGACGACCCGGTCGACACCTGGACGATCTCCAGCCGCACCCCGGATCGCCTGGCCGCGGCCATCCGCGCCGCACAGGGCTGAACGCGCCCCGCCCCGCAGACGACAGCGCGCCCCGGACCGCGGAGGTCGGGGGCGCGTGAGACGTCGCTCGGAGGACTGCTTACGCAGCGCACTCCTTGCAGATGGGCCCGGATGCGCCCTCGTGGTCGAGCTGCGAGCGGTGCTTCACGAGGAAGCAGCTCATGCAGGTGAACTCGTCCTGCTGCGGGGGCAGCACGACGACGTCGAGCTCGAGATCGGAAAGGTCGGCACCCGGGAGGTCGAAGCTCGACGGGTTGTCGGAGTCTTCGTCCCCGCTTGAGCCGGAGAGCTTGTCCGGCACACGCTCCTTCAGGGCTTCGATCGACTCGGAGTCGTCTTCGCTCTTTCGGGGGGCGTCGTAATCGGTTGCCATGCGGTAGATCTCCACTTTCATGGTGCGAGTGGGTGGTGCGCCGTCGGGTATTCGGCGGCCATAGTTTGCACGACCGGGGAACATAACGCAAATGCTCGTCCGTGCGACAGACCAAACTCACGGCACGCCCAAGCTATTCCCGGTCGGGGCGCCGCACGCGTGACACCATGAACGCACACCCATCAGAGGGGCATTCGCATGGAAAACGTCACCATCGTCGGCACAGAAGCAGGAGTCCTCGTACTCGCGACAGAGTCGGGCGAGCGGTTCGCGCTGCCCATCGACGACATGCTTCACCGCGAGATCCGCCGCGCGACCCGGCAGGCAGAGCCGTCTGCGCAGAAGCTCGCCGCGAGCCCGCGTGACATCCAGGCGCAGATCCGCGCCGGACTCACCGCCGCCGAGGTCGCCGAACTGCTAGGCATCAGCGTCGAGGACGTCGCCCGCTTCGAGGGACCGGTCCTGGCCGAGCGCGAGCACGTGATCGGCCAGGCGCTCGCGGTGCCCGTGCTGATCGGCAACGAGGTCGAGCCCGACGCGCAGCCCACCTTCGGCGACGCCGTCCGCGCCAAGCTCGCCGAGGTCGCCGCGACCTCCGAGCGGTGGGCGAGCTGGAAGGAGGACTCGACCTGGACGATCAAGCTCGAGTTCACCGCCAACGACGTCGAGCACGATGCGCGGTGGAGCTTCGACCCGCGGCGCAGCGCGCTCTCCCCGCTCAACGCCGACGCCACGCAGCTGTCGCGACAGGGCTCCCTCCCCGAAGGCCTGATCCCCCGCCTCCGCGCGGTCGAGGCCGAGCGTGTCGCTTCTCCGTACAAGGACGACAGCCGATTCGACTCCGGAGCCTTCGGCCCTCGCCTGCTGCCCACGCCGGATGCGGAGCACGAGGACCCCTCGCTGCCGGCGCGCTCGGATGTGGCAGCGCAGGATGCCGCGATCAAGCGCGCACCCGCGGCCCAGACGACCAGCCCCGAGACGGCCGACCTCCTCGAAGCTCTCCGCCGCCGTCGCGGGCAGCGGGAGACGGCACCGATCCTCGACGAGATGGACGACGAGGAGCGCGCCGAGCAGAGCCCCATCGCGCTGTTCGACGCGCTCGAGCAGCCGGAGGAGCCGGAGCCCCCTCAGCCGGCCCCGCAGCAGCCCACCGCCGCCGAATCCGGGGAGTCGGGCGGGCGCAAGCGTCGTCGCAACGCCATGCCGTCGTGGGACGAGATCGTCTTCGGCGCACGCACCGACGAGTGAGTCGCGCGGCGCTGACCTCTCAGACCAGGCTCAGCGCGCGAAGGATCCGAGCCGGACGAGCGGGACCTGTCGCTCCTCGGGCGTCATGGCTCCGTGCTGACCGATCATGCCGCGTCCGCGCTGATCCGCCGCGGTGCCGTCGTACACGGCCCATGCGCCGCGGGCGACGGCCAGCACGTCACCGATCCGCGACTCCGCCGCCGCCGTGACCGTGGGGCCGAACAGCCCGGCACGCACGGCCTCGTCCCGCGTCACGACATCCGCGATGCCGTCCAGATCCGAGCGCCAACGCGCCACGACCGCTGCAGCATCCGCATCCGGTTCGAGATAGGCGTGCAGCATCCGCGGCTCGCCGCCGATGTGACGGATGCCGTCGAGATGCTCCTCGTCGAGCACGGCCTGACGGCTCCCCGGCACATCGACCATGCCGTGATCGGATGTGACGAGCACCCCCACACCGGGTGGCACGCGCGCCGACAGGGCGGCGTCGACATCCTCCAGGGCCGCAACCCACTCCGCGGAGGCGACGCCGTGCTTGTGACCGGCCTTGTCGACCTCGGGCAGATAGCAGTAGACGAGCGAGCCGGGGTGGGCACGCGCGAGATCGTAGGCGGCTTCGATGCGCGCCGCCGCGGTCGTCGCCGGGACGAACTCCGCCCCGCGGAGCGTCGCCTTCGTGAAACCGCTGTGGGCGTAACCGGCGAAGCCGACGGCGAAGCTCTCATGTCCAGCGCGCTCCGCACGCTCGAAGACGGTCGGCGCGGCCTGCCATGTGAGCGGGTCGATGCCGTCGCTCTCCCACCCGCTGAGCTGGTTCACCAGCAGGTCGCGCGATCGGTCGAGCACGCGGTAGCCGACGAGCCCGTGCTCCCCCGGCCAGACGCCGGTCACGATGCTCGTGAGCGCGGCCGCGGTCGTGGAGGGGAACACCGACTGGGCGACATCCTTCTTCGCCATACCCGCCGTCAGCGCGCGGGCGTGTCCGGCGTGACCGCGGAGGCTGATCGCACCGAGGCCGTCGATCACGACGAGCACCGCCGACTCGGCCCTCGGCAGCAGCACGGATTCGCCGCGGAGCGCGGCGAGCAGGTCGTCCGCCACCCCGACGACGCTCCGGGTGCTGGGCGGCTCGGACGGTAGCATGAGGGACATCCGAGCCAGTCTGACACAGGCTCCCGTACGCCCTCAGGAAGTCCATGCCGAAAACCCCGCCGCCCGAGCCTGTCGAGGAGCGCATCCAGGACATCGACCTCTCCACGGAGATGCAGGGTTCGTTCCTCGAGTACGCCTACTCCGTGATCTACTCGCGAGCCCTCCCGGACGCACGCGATGGTCTGAAGCCGGTCCAGCGCCGCATCCTCTACCAGATGTCCGAGATGGGCCTCCGGCCCGACCGCGGTCACGTCAAGAGCGCGCGCGTCGTCGGCGAGGTGATGGGAAAGCTGCACCCGCACGGCGACTCGGCGATCTACGATGCGCTCGTCCGACTCGCCCAGGAATGGGCGCTGCGCGTCCCCCTGGTCGACGGACACGGAAATTTCGGCTCCCTCGACGACGGTCCCGCGGCCGCGCGGTACACCGAGGCGCGCCTCGCCGCCGCCGCCCTCGCCCTCACCGAGAACCTCGATGAGGACGTCGTCGACTTCATCCCCAACTACGACGGCCAGTTCCAGCAGCCGGCCGTGCTTCCCGCCGCCTTCCCGAACCTGCTGGTCAACGGCGCGAGCGGCATCGCGGTCGGCATGGCGACCAACATGGCGCCGCACAACCTCATCGAGGTCGTCGCGGCGGCCACGCACCTGCTCGAGAACCCGGATGCGACCACCGAGGACCTGATGGAGTTCGTCCCCGGACCGGACTTCCCCTCCGGCGGCATCCTGATGGGCCTCGACGGCGTCAAGGATGCCTACACGACGGGTCGCGGGGCGCTCAAGGTCCGCGGCAAGACCTCGATCGAGCCGCTCGGCCCGCGGCGCACGGGCATCATCGTGTCGGAGCTTCCCTACATGGTGGGCCCCGAGCGCCTGATCGAGAAGATCCGCGACGCCGTGCAGTCGAAGAAGCTGCAGGGCATCAGCGATGTCACCGATCTCACCGACCGCAACCACGGGCTGCGCGTCGCCATCGGAGTCAAGACGGGCTTCGACCCGAACGCCGTGCTCGAGCAGCTGTACCGGCTGACCCCGCTGGAGGACTCCTTCAGCATCAACAACGTCGCGCTGGTCGACGGCCAGCCGCGCACGCTCGGCCTCAAGGAGCTGCTGAGCGTCTACGTGGGGCACCGCCTCGAGGTCATCACCAGACGCAGCCGCTATCGCCTCGCCCGTCGGGAGGAGCGCCTGCACCTCGTCGAGGGTCTGCTCATCGCGATCCTCGACATCGACGAGGTCATCCAGGTCATCCGGTCCTCCGACGACTCGGAGCAGGCGCGCACGAGGCTGCGCTCGGTGTTCGACCTCAGCGAGCTCCAGGCGGAGTACATCCTGGAGCTGCGGCTGCGTCGGCTCACCAAGTTCTCCCGGATCGAGCTGGAGAGCGAAAGGGATGCGCTCCTGGCGGAGATCGCCTCCCTCCGCGAGCTCCTCGGCAGCCCGGTGCTGCTGCGTGCCGCCGTCGCGAGGGAGCTCGACGCGGCTGCCGACGCCTACGGCACCCCGCGACGCACCCTGCTGATGAACGCGGCGCCGCCGAAGCCGCGGGCGACCAAGGGCGCGGCGGACCTGCAGATCGCCGACGCCCCGACCGTCCTCGCCCTGTCGACGACAGGGCGGGCGGTCCGTGTGGATCTCGCGGAAGGCCAGGAGCTGGCCGTTCCGGCGCGCCGCAGCAAGCACGACGCGATCCTGGCGACGGTCGAGACCACCGTCCGCGCCGAGATCGGTGCGCTGACCAGCCTCGGGCGCGTGGTGCGGTTCTCCCCCGTCGACCTTCCGTCCGTGCCGGCCACGTCCGTCCAGCTCGCCGCGGGCACACCGCTGCGCGACTACCTGGGCTTCACGACCAAGGGCGAGCGGATCCTCGGCTTCGTGCGGTTCGACAGCGACGTCCCGGTCGCGATGGGAACCGCGCAGGGGACCGTCAAACGCATCGTCCCGTCGACTCTGCCCGTGCGGCCCGACCTCGAGGTCATCGGCCTGAAGGCCGGGGACACGGTCGTCGGCGCGGCGGAGGCTCCGGACGATGTCGAGCTCGTGTTCGTCACCACCGATGCGCAGCTGCTGCACTTCCCGGCATCCGCCGTGCGTCCGCAGGGTGCGCCCGCCGGAGGGATGGCCGGCATGAAGCTCGGGTCCGGCGCGTCCGTTCTCTTCTTCGGTGCCGTCGACCCGGCATCGGACGCCGTCGTCGCGACGGTCTCCGGCGCGGAGAGCATCCTCCCCGGCACCGACCCCGGGCGCGCGAAGGTGTCGTCCTTCACCGAGTACCCGGGCAAGGGACGAGCCACAGGCGGTGTCCGCGCCCACGCGTTCCTGAAGGGCGAGGATCGTCTCACGGTCGCGTGGGTCGGCCCGAATCCGCCGCAGGCCGTCGACCCGACCGGCGCGGTGCGCAAGCTCCCCGAGACGGGAGCCCGCCGCGACGCCTCCGGGCAGCCGATCGACGGCGTGATCGGCAGCATCGGCCGCACCATCGTCTGATCGCCCGCCGCAGACGGAGAAGGGGAGGGAACCGGTCGCCCGGGTCCCTCCCCTTCTCCGCGCGGTGATGCGTCAGGCGTCGATGGACTCGCGTGACAACCGGTCGGAGGAGTCGACGATGAACTCGCGGCGGGGGGCCACCTCGTTGCCCATGAGCAGTTCGAACACGCGACCAGCCGCCTCGGCATCCTCCATGCGCACCCGTCGGAGCAGACGCCCTGAGCGATCCATGGTGGTGTTGGCCAGCTGCTCGGCATCCATCTCGCCGAGTCCCTTGTAGCGCTGGATCGGCTCGTGCCAGCGCTTGCCGGCCTTGCGGAGCTTCGCGAGCAGGGCGTGCATCTCCTGCTCGCTGTAGGTGTAGATCGTCTCGTTCGGCTTCGAACCCGGGTTGATCACGATGATCCGGTGCAGCGGCGGGACGGCGGCGAAGACCCGGCCGTGCTCGATCAGCGGTCGCATGTACCGGAAGAACAGCGTCAGCAGGAGCGTGCGGATGTGCGCACCGTCGACGTCGGCATCGCTCATCAGGATGATCTTGCCGTAGCGGGCCGCCTCGATGTCGAAGGTCCGCCCCGACCCGGCGCCGATCACCTGGATGATCGAGGCGCACTCCGCGTTGGAGAGCATGTCGCCGACCGACGCCTTCTGCACGTTGAGGATCTTGCCCCGGATCGGCAGCAGCGCCTGGAACTCGCTGTTGCGCGCGTTCTTGGCCGTGCCGAGCGCCGAATCGCCCTCGACGATGAACAGCTCGCTGCGCTCCACGTCGTTCGTGCGGCAGTCGACGAGCTTGGTCGGCAGCGTCGACGACTCGAGGGCGTTCTTGCGCCGCTGCGTCTCCTTGTGCGCCCGCGCCGAGACGCGGGCCTTCATCTCCGAGACGATCTTGTCGAGGAGCTGCGATGCCTGGTTCTTGTCGTCGCGCTTGGTCGAGCTGAAACGCTGTGCCAGGTCCTTGCGGATCACCTGTGCGACGATCTGCCGCACGGCCGGGGTGCCGAGCACCTCTTTCGTCTGGCCCTCGAACTGCGGCTCCGGCACGTTCACCGTCAGGACCGCCGTGAGCCCGGCGAGCACGTCGTCCTTCTCGAGCTTGTCGTTGCCGACCTTGAGTCGACGCGCGTTCTGCTCCACCTGGGCGCGAAGGACCTTGAGGAGCTCCTGCTCGAAGCCCTGCTGGTGCGTTCCTCCCTTGGGCGTCGCGATGATGTTCACGAACGAGCGGACCTTCGTGTCGTAGCCGGTCCCCCACCTCAGGGCGATGTCTACGGCGCACACGCGCTCCACCTCGGTGGCGACCATGTGGCCGTCCGCCTGCAGCACCGGAACGGTCTCCTTGAAGGTGCCTTCGCCCTGGATGCGCCAGGTGTCGGTGACCGGAGGGTCGATCGCCAGGTAGTCCACGAACTCCGAGATCCCGCCTTCGTAGAGGTACGAGGTCTCGATGACGCCGGTCTGCCCGGTCGTGTCCTCCGCATCGCCGGCGACGTCGGCCGTGCGATCCGTCCGCTCGTCGCGCACGACGATCTCGAGTCCAGGCACGAGGAACGCCGTCTGGCGCGCTCGGGTCTCGAGGTCGCCCAGCTGGAATGCGGCGTCCTTGGTGAAGATCTGCCGGTCCGCCCAGTAGCGGACGCGCGTGCCGGTGACCCCGCGCGGCGCCTTCCCGATCACCCGGAGCTCGCTGTTCTCCTCGAAAGGAGTGAACGGCGCATCGGGGCGCTTCTCCCCGGAGTCCTGGAAGATGCCCGGCTCACCTCGGTGGAACGACATCGCGTAGGTCTTGCCGCCGCGATCCACCTCGACGTCGAGACGCTCGGACAGCGCGTTCACGACCGAGGCGCCGACACCGTGCAGACCACCGGAGGCTGCGTAGGAGCCACCGCCGAACTTTCCACCGGCGTGGAGCTTCGTGTAGACGACCTCGACGCCGGTGAGGCCGGTGCGCGGCTCCACGTCGACCGGGATGCCGCGACCCCGGTCGTGCACCTCGACGCTGCCGTCCGCGTGCAGGATGATGTCGATCCGCGTCCCATTGCCGGCGACAGCCTCGTCCACCGAGTTGTCGATGATCTCCCAGAGGCAGTGCATGAGCCCGGGCGAACCGTTCGAGCCGATGTACATGCCTGGGCGCTTGCGGACGGCCTCGAGGCCTTCAAGCACCTGGAGATGATGGGCGGAGTACTCGGCATTCACAATCTCCGAGTCTAATCTCGCGCACCCCGCCCACCCCGCAGACACTCCCCGCCCACGCCACACGACGGGCCGCGCCGTACGCGCTGAGCGAAACACGCCGTCAACCGGGCATGCCCACAGGTGGGGCGTGGTTGTATTGAGCAGATCACCCAGCGAAGCCGACACCCGAGGAGGCACCGAGATGAACGCAACGACCGAACGTGAGACCTCCACTGTCGAGTTCCGCCTGACCGCCATGGATCGCTGTGATTCGTGCGGCGCTCAGGCCTACATCGCCGCTGAGGTCAACGGATCCGAGCTTCTGTTCTGCGCCCACCACGGCCGCAAGTACGAAGAGAAGCTCCGCGCCATCGCCACCAGCTGGCACGACGAGACCGCTCGACTCGTCGAGACGGTCTGACCGGCCTCTCCGGTCAGTCGACGACGACCCTCCGCACGCGCGGCGTCAGCCGGGTGAGGATCTCCTCGCCGACGGTGTCGATGCGCTCGGCGAGGGTGGTCGCCGATGTCTCGCCCCGATCGCCGGTTCCGAACAGAGCCACCTCGTCCCCGACCTGAGCCCCTTCCCAGCCCTGAACGAGACACGACGTGTGTCCGATCGCTTCCAGGATGCGGCCACCGACCGGTGTGCCGACGACCGATCCGACGAGCGTCGAGGGCAACCCGTCGAAGCTGCCGATGCCGATCGTCACGCCGTCGTCCGAGACGTCCGTGACGGGCGCGACCAGGCTGGCGGCCGGACGGATCCCCTCGAGCTCCGGGCCTTCGGCGGAGCGGATTCCGTAGCAGAAAGCGCCGATACGCGAGAGCGTCCCCCGCAGCTCGGGGCGCCACCAGGAGGCCGCTGAGGCGGTGAGGTGGAGGAAGGCGGGAGTGGCTCCCGTCGCCGCGACGGCGCGCACGGCATCGACGAACACCTCCTGAGCCTCATCGTCCTCGGCATCGCTCGCCTCGGCGATGTGGCTCCACACACCGACGAGTTCGATCGACCCGGCGCGCTCGGCTCGCCGGGCCTCGGCGACGGCTGCCTCCCAGTCCTCGGGGAGGATGCCGTTGCGGTGCAGGCCGGTGTCGATCTTCAGGTGCACGCGCGCCGGCGTTCCGAGTGCTTCCGCCCGGGCGATGACCCGCCGGAGGTAGTCGACCGTCCCCACTCCGAGGTCGATCTCCTGCAGCAGGGCATCGTCGATCTCGGCGTCCGGCGAGGTGACCCAGGCGAAGATCCTGGCTGCTCCCCCGGCGAGCCGTCGGATGGCGACGCCGCTCGCGATGTCGTAGCTGCCGAACCACTCCACGCCTGCGTGCTGAGCGGTCTCCACCGCCCAGGAGAGCCCGTGTCCGTAGGCGTCGTCCTTGAGCACGAGCATCAGGGCCGACGGTCCCAGCCGCGTCCGCACCGCCTCGATGTTGGCGCGGAAGATGCCGCTGCTCAGCCGCAGCTCCGGACGGCTCATGCCTCCCACCCCCGCACCGCGTGTGCGCCGACGACCGTGACGAGCTCCGCTGCATTCATGCCCGTGACCTCGGCCCACGCGACGATGCCGGCGGCGACCGGACCCTGCCCGCCGAAGAACGTCACCTCGGCGCCCGTCTCGACCTCGGCCCCGTCGAGTTCCACGACGCACACATCCATGGCGACGCGCCCGACGATGCGTCGGGCGACACCGCTCACCTCGACGTCGGCGTTGTTGCCGAGCGCCCGGACGATGCCTTGCGCGTAGCCGCCGGTGACGAGCGCCACCGTGGTGTCGGTGGCGGCCCGGTAGGTGTAGCCGTATGAGACGGCGTCGCCCGGGCGCAGTCGCTTGGTCGAGAGCACCTGACCGCTCAGCCGCATGACGGGGCGCGTCGCGACCGCGCCACGGGCATCCGGGAGACCGTACAGCAGGTCGGCGGCGATGTCGGGCTCACCGGTGGTGACGGCGGTGATGCCCTCGAGCCGGAGGGCTTCGACCTCGCCCGGCGCGTCGACGCGCACCCGCTCCGCGCCCGCAGCCGTCACAGCCTGCGCGACGGCGAGGAGTCCGTGACCCCACGCATCCCGGCGGAGATCGGCCATGCGCCCGCCGGCGAGAACGGCGGCCGCGGCCCCCGCAGCAAGCGCCGAGCGGGAGATGATGGCCCGTGGCAGGGCGCTGGAAGTCGTCTCACACACGTGTTCCAGCCTAGCTTCCGCCTCCCAGGTCGGCCGTCAGAGCCCCCGTAGACTGGTGGTGACCCCGACCCTGGAGCCTCATGTCTCGTCTTTCCCTCGCGCCCCGCATCCGCTATCTGCTGGGACGTGCTCGCCGCATCGACGTCGGATCGGTGGTGGAGCGCGCCAAGGAGGCCTCGGAGCAGCACCACAAGCCGGTGCCTGCCATCGTCGTCGACATGCTCTGGTCCGCCGCACGGCACAACGTCGGCTTCCAGGACTACATCGACTACGACTTCGCCATGCTGAACAAGGCGGAGCGCGAGACGTACATGACCCACCCGGTGTCCAACCAGCTCTCGCAGCGGTACGACCACCCGGACTACCGCTGGATCTTCCAAGACAAGGTCGAGTTCGACAAGCAGTTCTCCCGGTTCCTGCGACGCGAGTGGATGGTCGTCGAGGAGGGCAACACCGAGGCCGTGCGGGAGTTCACCCAGCGTCTCGGCACGATCGTCACCAAGGAGCCCGTCGGCCAGGCGGGCACCGGAGTGCACCGCTACCACGCGGCCGACATCGAGAACTGGGACGAGTTCCACCGCGGACTCCTCCAGCGCGGTGAACTGCTGATCGAGGAGGTCATCCGACAGCACGACGCGCTCGCGGCGGTCTGCCCCGGCACCGTGAACACCACCCGCATCACGGCGTTCTTCGACGGCGAGAAGGCGCACATCCTGGCGATGGCGCAGAAGTTCGGCCGCGGCGCGGTGAGCGACCAGATGACGTTCGGCGGGTTCTACACGATGCTCGACGAGAACGGCCACGCCGTCGGCGCCGGTTACGACTCGCACGGCCACGTGCACGAGACGCACCCCGACTCGGGGTTCCGCATCGCCGACTTCCAGCTTCCGTACATGGACGAGGTGCGCGCGTTCATCGACGAGGTCGCCCGGGTCGTTCCGCAGGTGCAGTACGTCGGCTGGGACATCGTGGTGTCGCCCGACGGCCCGGTGCTCGTCGAGGGCAACTGGGGCGCGGGTGTGTACGAGAACAAGCCCAGCGTCACCGGCATCCGCACCGGACACAAGCCGCGTTACCGCGAGGTCATCGGTTTCTGACCCTTCGACGAGCTCAGGGACCCAGGGCACGACGAGCTCAGGGACCCAGAGCACGACGAGCTCGGGGACCCAGAGCACGACGAGCTCGGGGACCCAGAGCACGACGAGCTCGGGGACCAGGGCACGACGAGCTCGGGGACCCAGGGCGGATCAGGGCCCCGGGGCGCGACGAGCTCAGGACCCTCGGCGGATCAGAGAGCCCCGGTGGGTCGCTGAGCCTGTCGAAGCGGCCGGCCCAGGACAGACGAACCGGCCCCCTGCTTTCGCGCGCAAGGGGCCGGTTCGGCCGTGGAAGAACGGGTCGTGGACTCAGAGCTCGCGGACGATGCCCAGCGGCGTGGACTCGAGGCCCTGGCCGAGCGGGTTGTCTCCGAGGATCTTCACCAGGCGCTGCTCCCCCGCCTTGTCCAGAGTGGACCCGAGGATGTTCCCTCCGAGGTCGTTGATGTCGACGACGGCCACCTCGGCGTGTCCGCCGATCAGCGTCTTCAGATGCGCGGCGACGCCATCCGGATCCTTGGGTCCGAGCACGACCGCCTCGTTGTACGGCGGGATCGTGTGCTTGGTCGGTCCGTCGATCGCGCGCGCCTTGTCCCCCGCGATGCGGTAGAAGTCGCCGCGGCGACCGAACGCCTTGGTGACGGCGGCGACAGCGGAGGCGAACAGGATGCGCGGCGTGCCGCACTCCCGGAGCGCCATCTCCATCGTCTCCGGCATGCCCAATCCGATGCCGTACGGCGTGCGGGTGACGTACTTGGAGAGGAACAGCGCGAGCTTCCGCGGCTTGATCTCGTCGAGACGGTACGACCGTCCCTGCGTGATCGCCACGATCTTCTCGGTCACGAACAGCAGGTCCCCGGGCTGCACGGCGCCCTTCGCGTACTCCGTGATGACGGCGTCGAGGTCGTCATCCGGCATCACGACGCGCGTGCGCAGCGGGATGCGTGCGTAGCTCTTGCCGTCGACGCTGGTCTCGAGCGCCTTGCCCTCGTTCGCCTGCATCACTCGAGGTAGTCCCGCAGCGACTGCGAGCGGCTCGGGTGGCGCAGCTTGGCCATCGTCTTGGACTCGATCTGACGGATGCGCTCACGCGTCACGCCGAACGTGTCGCCGATCTGGTCGAGCGTCTTCGGCTGACCGTCGCCCAGGCCGAAGCGCATGCGGATCACGCCGGCCTCGCGCTCGGAGAGCGAGTCGAGGAGCTGCTCGAGCTGACGCTGCAGCATCGTGAAGCCCACCGCGTCGGCGGGGACGACAGCCTCGGTGTCCTCGATGAGGTCACCGAACTCGCTGTCTCCGTCTTCACCGAGCGGGGTGTGCAGGGAGATCGGCTCACGGCCGTACTTCTGCACCTCGACCACCTTCTCCGGGGTCATGTCGAGCTCACGGCTGAGCTCTTCCGGAGTGGGTTCGCGACCGAGGTCCTGCAGCATCTGCCGCTGCACGCGGGCGAGCTTGTTGATGACCTCGACCATGTGCACCGGGATGCGGATCGTGCGGGCCTGGTCGGCCATCGCGCGGGTGATCGCCTGACGGATCCACCAGGTGGCGTAGGTCGAGAACTTGAAGCCCTTGGTGTAGTCGAACTTCTCGACGGCGCGGATGAGGCCGAGGTTGCCCTCCTGGATCAGATCCAGGAACTGCATGCCGCGCCCGGTGTAGCGCTTGGCGAGCGAGACCACCAGACGGAGGTTCGCGCCGAGCAGGTGGCTCTTCGCACGCTGACCGTCACGGGCGACCCACTGCAGGTCGAGTCCGAGCTGGCTCGTCTTCTCGGCGGGCGACATCGCGGAGAGCTTCTCCTCGGCGAACAGACCCGCCTCGATGCGCATCGCGAGTTCGACCTCTTCGGCCGCGTTCAGCAGCGCGACCTTTCCGATCTGCTTCAGGTAGTCCTTGACCGGGTCGGCCGTGGCTCCGGTGATCTGCGTCGAGTAGACCGGGACGTCCTCGTCGTCGTTCGACGAGATGACGATGGCGCCGGTCGGAAGCGGCTCGGTGAAGGCCGGCTTCGCGTCCTCGTCCTCGTCCTCGCTCTCCTCCGCAGCGCCTGCGGCGGGAGCCTCGTCCTCTTCGACGACGTCCTCGGACTTCTTCTTCTTCACGGGGGCGCGCTTGGCAGCGGCGCGCTTGGCCGCACTCAGCGGCGCGGGCTTCTCGGTCGCCTCAGTCTCGGCCGAAGCGTCGGCGGTCGTCTCTTCGGCAGCCTTCTTCGTCCGGGTGTTCTTCGTCGTGGCAGGAGTCACGTTTCGCCTTTCACGGAGCTGCTGTGTAGCTCCGGGACATTTCGGACACTAGTAAGACCCTTGTCAAGTCCAGCGCTCGAAAACACTGATTGACAACGGGTCAGAGTCCTAGTATCGCACACGTGTGGCGATGCGGACGCATTCCGTCCAACTTTTGCGGATCCGTCTCAACCGCGGCCGGGCTTGTCCTCGTCGCCGGACGGTCGCGTCGCCAGATAGCGCTCCAGCTCCGCGGCCAATTCGTCGGCGCTCGGGAGGTCGCGCTCGCTGAATCCGCCCTCGTCGTAGGAGTCGTCGTCGGGATTCCGCCCTGCCATGTAGGCGTCGTAGCGGCGCTCGAGGTTGTGCACCATCTGCTGGAGCTCATCGTTGCCGAGGACCTGCTCATCGACCCGGGCGACGTAGTCCTCACGGCGCTCCTGGACCGCATCCAGCATCAGCACCAGGCCCGTCGAGGCCATCAGCCGCTCCGCAGCCGCGATCACCGCATCCGGGTTCTCGGTCTCGGCGAGGTAGTGCGGCACGAGCAGGACGAATCCGACCACACGCTCCCCTCGCTCCGCGAAACGGAACTCCAGGAGATGACCGGCCGTCGCCGGCACCTTCGTGCGCGGACGCCACACCGAGTGCGCGACGGCCAGATCGCGCCGGTTGCCGCTGACCGTCGTGCCGATCGGGCGCGTATGCGGCACGGGCATGGCGATCGAGTGCACCCAGTGCAGACCGGAGACCTCGAATTCAGCGGCCAGATCGAGCACGGTGCTCGCGAAGGCGTTCCAGGCGAAGTCGGGCTCGTATCCCGCCAGCAGCAGGAACGGGCGGCCGAGAGCGTCGGTCGCGAGCGACAGTTCGAGCCGCGGCGGCCGGAACTCGGTCAGGTGGTCCTGGTCGAAGGAGATCACGGGGCGACGAGCGCGGTAGTCCAGCAGGACGTCGTTGTCGAACACGGCGATCGGCTCGGGAGAAGCCGTCTCGCGCAGGTGATCGATGAGTCCCGAGACGGCGCTGCCGGCATCGGTGAAACCTGTCAGAAGCAGCACCAGGGGCAGGCCGTGCGGCACTGCGGGCGCATCCGCGACGCGTTCGTAGATATCACCGGAGAAGGGCATGTCTCCATGCTACGAGCAGCCCCGGACCCCGGGGCGCGGCACGTCATGCTGAGAGCGAACACGCGCACGGTCGGCGCGCGACGGCGCCGCGAGGGAGATCCTAGGATGGAGGCATGACGCTTCCCGTGCTCTCGCACACCACCGATCAGTTCCCCGGAAGCGCTGCAGATGCCGCAGTGCTCGTCGTCTCGGCTCTCCCCGAGTCCGCCGCATCCCTGGCCGACCACCCCGGCCTCGCCGACGCCCTCGCCGGCATCGGGTTCACGGGCGCAGCCGGATCCTTCACTCGCGTGTACGCACCGGATGTGACGGCGCTGCCGTTCGCCGTCGTGGGTGCGGGCGCCGATCCCGATGCCGCCGCCGTGCGTGCCGCAGCCGGCGTCGCGCTGCGCAGTCTCACGGGCTTCGACCACGTGGCGCTCGGCCTCGCAGACGGACTCGAGTCCTTCGCCGAGGCCGCGGCGGAAGGCGCGATCCTGGGCGGGCACCGCTTCGACGGCTACCGCACCGAGAAGGGGAAGACGCGCGCGACCGCCGTCACCCTCCACGCGAGCCTGGACGACGCTGCCGTCGCCCGCGCTCAGGCGGTCGGAGACGCCGTGGCCCTCGTCAAGGATCTCGTGAACGTCCCGGCCGAGTGGCAGAGTCCCGCGCAGCTGGCGCAGAGTGCCGCCGACAGCGTCGCCGACCTCGACGTCACGGTGCAGATCCTGGACGAGACCGCTCTCGCGGAGCAGGGCTTCGGCGGCATCCTCGGTGTGGGGCAGGGCTCGGACCGCCCGCCCCGCCTCGTGCGCCTCGACTACTCTCCCGCCGGCGCGACCAGGCACATCGCCCTGGTCGGCAAGGGCATCACCTTCGACACCGGAGGCCTCTCCCTGAAGCCGGCCGCATCGATGGTCGGGATGAAGTTCGACATGGCGGGTGCCGCGACCTCGCTCGCAGCGCTGCGCGCCATCGCCACGCTGGGCCTCCCCGTCCACGTCAGCGCCTGGCTCTGCATCACCGACAACATGCCCTCCGGTCGCGCACTGCGCCCCGGCGACGTCATCCGCATCCTCGACGGCACGACCGTCGAGGTGCAGAACACCGACGCCGAGGGTCGGCTGGTCCTCGCGGACGGCCTGGTCGCCGCGAGTCGCGAGCAGCCGGACGTCATCATCGACGTCGCCACGCTCACCGGAGCGATCGTCGCCGCCCTCGGACACCGCCACACCGGCGTGTTCGGAGACGACGACACGGTGGCGGAGTTCCTCGCCGCTGCGGAGCGGGTCGACGAGCCCGCCTGGCACATGCCGCTGCCGGAGTACATGGAGGAGTCGCTGGAGTCCCCCATCGCCGACCTGCAGAATGCGAACATGGGCGATCGGATGGGCGGCGCCTCGTTCGCCGGCCTCTTCCTCCGACGCTTCGTCGGACGCACCACCGACGCGGACGACGCGCCCCGCATCCCGTGGGTGCACCTCGACATCGCGGGCTCCGGGGAACACGCCGGAGCACCGTACGGCTTCACTGAGAAGGGCCCAACGGGGGCGATGGTCCGATCGATCGTCGCCTTCGCCGAAGCATCCCACCCGGAGGCATGACACATGACAACCCACACCTTCGACATCGTCGTCCTGGGCGGCGGCAGTGGCGGATACGCCGCGGCATTGCGCGCGAGTGAGCTCGGCAAGTCGGTCGCGTTGATCGAGAAGGACAAGGTCGGCGGGACCTGCCTGCACCGCGGCTGCATCCCCACCAAGGCGCTGCTGCACGCGGCCGAGGTGGCGGAGCACGTGCGCGATGCCGCCGCCGTCGGTGTGTCGGCGACGCTGGAGGGCATCGATCCCGCCGGCGTCCGCGCCTACCGCGAAGGCATCGTCGCCAAGAAGTACAAGGGGCTCGAGGGCCTGGTCAAGGCGCGCGGCATCACCACGGTCGCGGGTCTCGGCCGGCTGAACGCCGATCGGACGGTCAGCGTCGGCGACGACGTCTACGCCGGCACGGATGTCGTGCTCGCGACCGGCTCCTACAGTCGCTCGCTGCCGGGGCTCGAGATCGGCGGGCGGATCCTCACGAGTGAGCAGGCCCTGGCTCTGGATGTCATCCCCGAGCGCGTGCTCATCCTCGGCGGCGGCGTGATCGGCGTCGAGTTCGCCAGCGTATGGCGGTCCTTCGGCGCCGAGGTCACGATCGTCGAGGCGCTGCCGCACCTCGTGCCGAACGAGGACATCGCCCTGAGCAAGGGCCTGGAGCGCGCCTTCCGCCGCCGCGGCATCCAGTACTCGCTCGGCGTCCGCTTCCAGACCGCGACCCAGGACGATTCGTCCGTGACCGTCACGCTCGAGGACGGCAAGGAGTTCACCGCCGATTATCTGCTGGTGGCGGTCGGGCGCGGCCCCGTGACCGCCGACCTCGGATTCGAAGAGGCCGGCGTGACCCTGGAGCGCGGTTTCGTCACGGTCGACGAGGAGCTGCGCACCGGCGTCCCCGGCCTGTGGGCGGTGGGTGACATCGTTCCCGGTCTCCAGCTCGCGCACCGTGGTTTCCAGCAGGGAATCGCCGTCGCCGAGCGCATCGCGGGCCTGTCCCCCACGAACATCCCGGACTCCCAGATCCCGAAGGTCACCTACTCCAGCCCGGAGGTCGCCTCGGTCGGCGTCACCGAGGAGGCGGCGATCGCGGAGCACGGGGCGGACGCGGTCGTCGCGTACGAGTACAACCTCGCCGGCAACGGCAAGAGCGAGATCATCGGTACCAGCGGCCTCGTGAAGGTCGTTCGGATCAAGGAAGGCCCTGTCGTGGGTGTGCACCTGCTCGGCGATCGAGTCGGGGAGCTCATCACCGAGGGGCAGCTCGCGGTCGCCTGGGAGGCGCACCCCGAGGACATCGCTCCCCTGATCCATGCCCACCCGACCCAGAGCGAGGCACTCGGCGAAGCCTTCCTCGCACTGGCCGGAAAGCCCCTGCACGCCCTCTGAGCACCAACCGGTGCCCGAGTCACTAAGCTAGACAAGCGTCATACAACTTCTGAAGGAGACTCAGTCATGAGCACATCCGTGGTCCTCCCCGCTCTCGGTGAGAGCGTCACAGAGGGTACGGTCACCCGCTGGCTCAAGCAGGTGGGAGACACCGTGCAGGCGGATGAAGGCCTGCTCGAGATCTCGACCGACAAGGTGGACACCGAGATCCCCTCCCCCGTCAGCGGCGTGATCGAGGAGATCCTCGTGGCCGAGGATGAGACCGTCGAGGTCGGCGCCCTGCTGGCGCGGATCGGCGACGGCAGCAGCCCCGCCCCCGCCGCGGACGCCCCCGCCGCCGCCGAGCCCGCCGCAGAGCAGGCGTCGGCTGAGCCCGCGCCGGAGCCCGAAGCACCCGCGCCCGCCGCGGAGCCCGAGGCTGCACCGGCCGCTGAGGCCGCGCCCGCCGCCGCTCCTTCCGGCGACGCCACCGACATCGTGCTCCCCGAACTCGGCGAGAGCGTGACCGAGGGCACCGTCACGCGCTGGCTGAAGCAGGTCGGCGACAGCATCGCGGTCGACGAGGCGCTGCTCGAGATCTCCACCGACAAGGTCGACACCGAGATCCCCTCGCCCGTGGCCGGCGTTCTCCAGGAGATCGTCGCTGCGGAGGACGAGACGGTCGAGGTCGGTGCGGTGCTCGCTCGCGTAGGCTCCGGGGCCCCGGCGCAGGCGGCCCCCGCCGCTGAAGCTCCGGCTGCCGAGTCCGCGCCGGCTGCTCCGGCTCCCGCCGCCGAGCCGGCACCCGCCCCCGCTGCCCCGGCACCCGCCGCTCAGCCGGCTCCTGCCGCTGCACCGGCACCGGCCGCAGCCCCGGCACCCGCCGCAGCCCCGGCACCCGCCGCAGCACCGGCACCCGCCGCAGCACCGGCACCCGCCGCCGCCCCGGCACCCGCCGCAGCTCCGAAGCTCGCGCTGCCCACGGAGAACGACAACCTCTACGTGACGCCGCTCGTCCGGCGCCTCGCCGCACAGCAGGGTGTGGATCTCGCCACCGTCACCGGAACCGGTGTCGGCGGACGCATCCGCAAGGAAGACGTGCTGAAGGCTGCGGAGACCGCTTCGTCGGCTCCCGCTGCCGCGGCGTCTGCTCCCGCCCCCGCTCCGCTCGAGGTGTCTCCGCTGCGCGGCACGACGCAGCCGATGTCGCGTCTGCGCAAGGTGCTCGCCAAGCGTGCGGTCGAGTCGATGCAGCAGACGGCTCAGCTCACGACCGTCGTCGAGGTCGACGTGACGGCCCTCGCCGAATACCGCGACAGCGTGAAGGCCTCCTTCCTGGAGAAGACAGGCGACAAGCTGTCGTTCCTGCCGTTCTTCGCGCTCGCCACGGCCGAGGCGCTGCAGGCGTTCCCGATCGTGAACGCGACGGTCGACGGGGAGAACATCGTGTACCCGGCCAGCGAGAACGTGTCGATCGCGGTCGACACCGAGCGCGGCCTGCTCACGCCGGTGCTGCGCGACGCGGCGTCGAAGAACATCGCGCAGATCGCCCACGAGATCGCGGATCTCGCCGCTCGCACCCGCGACAACAAGCTGAAGCCCGACGAGCTCGCCGGCGGAACCTTCACGCTGACCAACACGGGTTCGCGTGGCGCGCTGTTCGACACTCCTGTCGTCTTCCTTCCGCAGTCGGCGATCCTCGGCACCGGCACGGTCGTCAAGCGTCCCGGCCTTGTGAAGGTCGGCGGCGCGGACGCGATCGCCATCCGCTCGTACGTGTACCTCGCGCTCTCGTACGACCACCGGATCATCGACGGTGCCGACGCGGCACGCTTCCTCGGAGCCGTCAAGGCTCGCCTCGAGGCCGCGCAGTTCGCCTCGCAGCTCGGAGCCTGACTCCGGAGAACCGATCATGGCTGGTCCGCGACGTCGTAGGCGTCGCGGACCAGCCATTTCTGTTCCGCGCGGATGAGCACCACCATCTTCTCCGCGGAGGAGACCGCTTCGTCATTCCCCAGACTCTCGACGCGGAGGCGGACGACCGCCACGTCGCCGTACTCGTCCACGAGCTCTGCGGTCGAGCTCGCCGTGTCGACGCCGGCGAGAGCATCGACGACGCCCGTGGAGCCCGTCGCCACCGCGCCGGAACAGGAGTCGTCGCCCGCCGATCGGCAGCCCCCGATCGTGGCGAGCAATTCGGCTACGGCACCGACCGCATCACCGGCCGCGGCGCTCGGAGCCGTGGCCGACGGGGCCGTCTCGGCCACCTCGCCTGCCCCGTCGAGAGTCGGAACCGGCGCCGGCCGGGTGGGAGGCGCGGGGACCGCGGGGGACGGCGACGCGAGGCTTGCCCTCTCAGCAGTGCCCGTGGCCTCCCCTTCCGGCCAGAGCAGCCCCGCCGCGAGCACAGCCGCGGCAGCGGTCCCCGCGATGACCACGACGCGACGCCGTCTCACCGGCGCAGCGGTCTTCTCCTTCCGCGGTGCAGCCCGCCGAACGGGAAGAGTGCCCCGGACACGGGCGATGGCCGCCTCCCCGGCGTGCACGGCGGCCTCCGCCGCATCGGAGACCCTCCGCGACCGAGCGTCGTCTCGCCGCCTCGCGCCGGTGCGGGAACGGTGCGCGCGCAGCCGCTGGCCCTGTGACGCCGCGCTGGGCTCACGGGACGCCACCGTCCGAGCGACCTCTCGCGCGCGCTCGGGTGTCGAACTGCGGCGCTCCAGCGGCTGCGGTGCGGCGATCGACAGGAGCTCCTGCTCCCACGAGGCGAGGAGCCGCCGAGGCAGCCGAGGCTGCGCGCCGACTCGCCGGATCCCCTCCTCGATCGTCGCGAGCGACCGCCTGAGCAGTCTGTCCGCGCTCTGCTCCCCCAGTGCTCGGACGATCTCCAGGACCCCCGTCCGCACATCGGGTCCTTCCCCGAGCACGCACACCGGTCGGCCGCGATCCGTGAGCCACCATGTGCCGCTCCGCGGAGCCTCGACGCCCTCCTCCATCTCGTCGAGACCCCGCAGGAGACTGATCGCGAGCGTGGTGCACTCGCCCGGCGTCAGGACGGCTCCCACAGCCGCCCGACGGTCGACGAGGCCCCGCAACCGATCGGAGCACCACGGCAACAGCACGTCATGCCCGACGCGGCGTCGGATGACGTCGAGCGGCGCGGCCACATGCTCCGCGCCGCAGAACCGCCACCCGGCCCACCCACCGAGCGATGATTCATCCACCCGCACCGCCACCCCGTCCCCCCGGGTGACGAGCGTGCCGGCGAACGGCCCCTCCCGCGCATCGAGGGTACGGATCACACGGTGCGCCCCCGGAACCAGCGCGCTGCCCCGGTCGTGTGCCGTCTCGACGTCTGCCATGCGTCCATCAGAGCGCACCGAGGTGACGCGGCGGCCGGTTCGGGCCCGATGTGGACGCTTTCGCTCCGCGCCGACGACTGTGCAGGAGGACTCAGACCAAAGCAGCGCCGCTCCGCTTCGCGCGAACGCGGGCATCAGGAGGGCCACGGAATCGGTAGGCTGGTCCTCATGGCAAAGCGTGCTCCTGAACCCGAAAAGCGTCCTGGGTTCTTCTCCCAGATCAAGTCCCTCTTCCGGTTCACGCGTGAGGCCTACCCGTGGCTCCCCTGGGCGCAGGCCGCGATCCTGGTCGGCGGAGTGCTCCTCGGCCTCGTCGCCGGATACCTGATCCCGCCCGTCCAGGTGTGGACCGTCATCCTGTGGGGCATCACCGGGCTCATGTTGGGCATCCTCGGCGCCCTGTTCCTGATGACCCGTCTGTCGACCTCCGCGATGTACACGAAGATCGACGGCATGCCCGGAGCCACCGGCCACGTCCTCAGCACGAGCCTCGGGCGCAGCTGGCAGGCGTCCGAGACTCCGGTCGGGATCAACCCGAAGACGCAGGAAGCGGTGTACCGCACGGTCGGACGCGGCGGCATCGTCGTAGTCGGCGAAGGCGCGCGCGGCAGGCTCACCCGTCTCGTGAACGAGGAGCGCAGCAAGGCGCAGCGCGTCGCCCACGGCGTTCCCGTGACGGTCCTCTACGTCGGCCACGGTGAGGACGAAGTTGCGATCGCGGATCTCGCCAAGACCATCAAGAAGCTTCCGAAGGCGATCGACAAGGCCACGATGGCCGCGGTGATCCGTCGCATCGACTCGGTATCCCAGTCGCTGTCGTCGCTGCCCATCCCGAAGGGGATCGACCCCACGAAGGTCCGCTCTCAGCGACCTCGTTGACCCGCTGTCCGCGTTGCCGGAGCGCGCCCGTCCCTCACGGGGCGGCCGCGCTCTCGTTCATTCGGAGAGCGGCTGGCGGGGCAGGCGACGCACCTTCGCCCTCCGGCGACGCCGCTCCGGGACCATCGAGCGCATCTCGTCGAGCTTGCCGAAGCAGAAGAGCCGGTCGTCCGCCTCGAGCACCACGTGCTTGCGCGGGTTCGGGATCACGCTGACCCCGCGGTGGAGGGTGAGCACCGTGATGTCGCGCTCCCAGAGCCCCGCCTCCCCCAGCGTCTTGCCCACCAGATCCACGGCGCCGTGCACCATGAGCTCGGCGACGCCGTAGCCGGTCGACACCGTGAGGCGCTGCCGCACATCGATCTCGGGGAAAGCCACCTGACCGGCGATGTAGTCGATGATGGCGCCCGCCACATCGAGCTTGGTCGCCGTCTCGATCCCCTGGAGCCCCGGGGAGGAGTTGACCTCCATGACGAGGGGGCCGTCGTCGCCCTCCAGCATGTCGACACCCGCCACACGCAGACCCATGATCTGCGCCGACCGCACGGCCGCGCGCTCGTAGACGGGGTCGAGCTCGATCGCCTCGACTGATCCGCCGCGGTGTACGTTCGACCGGAACTCATCGCCGGCGGCCGAGCGGCGCATGGCGGCCACGACCCGGTCCCCCACCACCAGGGCGCGGATGTCGCGTCCGCGGCTCTCGGAGATGAACTTCTGGATCAGCACGTTCTGCTTGGTGGAGTGCAGCGTCTCGATGATCGCCTCCGCCACCTTCACCTGTGGCGCGAGGATGACGCCGATCCCCTGCGTGCCCTCGAGCAGCTTGATGACGACCGGCGCACCGCCGACACGCTCGATCGCGGGACGCACGTCGGCGCGATTGCGCACGAACGCCGTCGGAGGCATCGCGATGTTGTGCCGCGAGAGGATCTGGTTCGCGCGGAGCTTGTCGCGCGCGCTGGAGATGCCGTTCGCCGTGTTCGGCGTGTACACGTCCATCTGCTCGAACTGCCGCACCACGGCGGTGCCGAAGTATGTGATCGAGTTGCCGATCCGGGGCAGGATCGCGTCGTAGTCGCTCAGCTGGCGTCCCCGGTAGTGCAGGTCCGGTTCGTCGGACGTGAGATCGATCGCGAAGCGCAGCGTATTGAGCACTTTGACGTTGTGCCCTCGCTGAAGCGCGGCTGCGCGCAGTCGCTGGGTGGAGTACGCCTGCGGCGCGCGGGAGAGCACTGCGATCTTCACGGGGAATTCCTGCCAGGATGTATCAGGTGAGTAGGTCTACCCATTCAAACACCCTTACGGGGTGGCGAGAGTGGGTCAGCCTGCCCGATCTCGATGTCGACTGGATCAAAGCCAAGATCGACACCGGTGCCCGCACCTCCTCACTGCACGCGTTCGACATCCGCGAGTTCGACCGCGAGGGCGAGGCGTGGGTCCGCTTCCGGGTGAAGCCGTGGCAGGACAGCCAGGAGGATGCGGTCGTGGTCGAGTGCCCCGTGCACGATCGCCGCGCGGTGCGCAGCTCCTCCGGTCATGCCCAGGAGCGGCTCGTCGTGCAGCTGCGCATCCGCCTCGTCGACCGCGAAGTGCTCGCCGAGATCACGCTCAGCAACCGCGACGAGATGGGCTTCCGGATGCTGATCGGCCGGGAGGCGCTGCGCCGCGGATACATCGTCGACCCCGCGCGGTCCTTCCTCGGCGGGCGTGCGCCCCGCGAGGCTCGTCGCCGCAACCGCGGTCGCGACTGAGCGCGGGTCAGGTGCGGACCAGGACGGTGCCGACGACCTTGTCGTGCAGCCCGCGCTGATCGGCGTCCCAGATAACGGCCGGCACGACCACGACGAGAAGCAGAGTGCGCACGATCGGACGCCACAGCCCGACCCATGCGCCGTCGAGGCGAACGACACGCATGCCGAGGATGCGGTGCCCCGGGCTGCCGCCAGCGGTCGGGATGAAGAGGATCTGCAGCACGGCGAACACCAGCATCGGCGCGAACTGGGTCAGACCGGCCTCGGTGGGCAGCGCGAACTGGTTGAAGCCGAGGAACCCGGTGGCGATGATCGTGGCGGCGGCGTAGTCGATCAGGAGTGCCCCGATGCGGCGGCCGGGACGCGCGATGCTCCCGCTGCCGGATTCAGGGAGTCCGAGGCGTTCGCCGGGGTACGAGTTCACAGCATCCGTCACTCCCCCAGCCTACCGAGCGCGGAATACCGGTCAGGCGCCCCGCTCCTGTAACACGCCCGAAACAAAGCGGATACCGTAGAGAAATCCCCCGTCCGTACTCTGCAGAGTGGCCGTGAAGCCATCGATCCGCATTACAGGAGTCGTACATGTTCAAAGATTCGTCCGAGGTACTGTCCTACATCCAGGAGAACGACGTCAAGTTCCTTGACATCCGTTTCACCGACCTCCCTGGTGTGCAGCAGCACTTCAACATCCCTGCGGCGACGGTCGACGAGGCGTTCTTCACGGACGGTCAGCTGTTCGACGGCTCCTCTATCCGGGGCTTCGCGAGCATCCACGAGTCCGACATGCAGCTCATCCCGGACGTGACCACGGCCTACATCGACCCCTTCCGCGAGGCCAGCACCCTCGTGATGCTGTTCGACATCTACAACCCGCGCACCGGCGAGATCTACTCGAAGGACCCGCGCCAGGTCGCCAAGAAGGCCGAGAAGTACCTGGCCTCGACCGGCATCGCCGACACCGCGTTCTTCGCCCCCGAGGCGGAGTTCTACATCTTCGACGACGTGCGCTACTCCGTGACCGCCGGCGAGAGCTTCTACAAGGTCGACTCCGAGGAAGCCGCCTGGAACACCGGCCGCGAGGAGGAGGGCGGAAACCTCGCCAACAAGACCCCGTACAAGGGCGGCTACTTCCCCGTGAGCCCGGTCGACAAGACCGCTGACCTGCGCGACGACATCACCCTCAAGCTCATCGAGGCCGGGTTCATCCTCGAGCGCTCGCACCACGAGGTCGGCACCGCGGGCCAGCAGGAGATCAACTACCGCTTCGACACCATGGTGCACGCGGCCGACGACATCCTGAAGTTCAAGTACATCGTCAAGAACACCGCCAACGAGTGGGGCAAGGTCGCGACCTTCATGCCGAAGCCGCTCTACGGCGACAACGGCTCCGGCATGCACACGCACCAGTCGCTGTGGAACGACGGCAAGCCGCTGTTCTATGACGAGGCCGGCTACGGCCAGCTCAGCGACATCGCGCGCTGGTACATCGGCGGCATCCTGGCCCACGCGCCGGCGCTGCTCGCGTTCACCAACCCGACGCTGAACAGCTACCACCGTCTGGTCAAGGGCTTCGAGGCTCCGGTCAACCTCGTCTACTCGGCCGGCAACCGGTCCGCCGCGATCCGCATCCCGATCACGGGGTCGAACCCGAAGGCCAAGCGCATCGAGTTCCGCGCCCCCGACGCCTCGGGCAACCCGTACCTCGCCTTCGCCGCGCAGCTCATGGCCGGCCTCGACGGCATCAAGAACCGCATCGAGCCGCACGAGCCGGTCGACAAGGACCTGTACGAGCTGCCGCCCGAGGAGGCCAAGAACATCCCGCAGGTGCCGAACTCGCTGCTGGACTCGCTCGAGGCGCTCCGCACCGACCACCAGTTCCTCCTCGAGGGCGGCGTGTTCACCGAGGAGCTCATCGAGACCTGGATCTCCTACAAGTACGAGAACGAGATCCTGCCGATCGCGCAGCGTCCGCACCCGTTCGAGTACGAGCTGTATTTCGGAGTCTGAGCCGCACCTCCGCTCGAGAGCCCGTTCCCGCTTCGCGGGGGCGGGCTCTCTGCGCGTCCGCGGGCACCTTGCAGGTCATCGCGTGCGAGTCAAGCCCGATGTCAAGCGTCGTCGGCGCCCATAGAGTCATGAGCGTCGTCGGGATGACCCGATCCGGGCGACCAGGAGGCAGCGATGTGGACCCAGGATGCACCGCCGACGGAGGCGCTGCTCGACGCGCGCTATCGACTCGCGGAGATGGTCGGCGAAGGCGGCATGGCCACCGTGTACCGCGCGGAGGACATCCTTCTCGGCCGCACGGTCGCCGTGAAGGTCATTCGACGCGAGCCTCGGGCCGTCGTCGGATCCGCCGACAGGGCGCACACCGAGAAGGCCCTGCTCGCCTCGCTGAACCACCCGTCCCTCGTCACCCTGCTCGACGCCCGGCTCGACCCGGGGCGCGAGCAGTACCTCGTCATGGAGTTCGTCGCCGGGCCGACGCTCAGCACACGGATGGCGCGGTCGGCCATCCCTCCGCAGGAGGTCGCGCATATCGGAGCAGACATCGCCGAGGCCCTGCATGTCGTGCATGCGGCGGGAATCGTGCACCGGGACGTCAAGCCGTCGAACGTCCTCCTCGTCCCTCCGTCCACGGACGGCGACCGCTGGCGGGCGAAACTCGCGGACTTCGGCATCGCCTGCACGCTGGACGCCTCACGGGTGACATCCCCCGGCTTCGTGCTCGGCACGGTGGCGTACATGGCCCCGGAACAGCTGCGCAACGCCGACGTCCACCCCGCGCTCGACATCTACGCTCTCGGACTTGTGCTGCTCGAGGCACTGACCGGGCAACCCGGATTCCCCACCGGACTCGGCGTGCAGTCCGCGCTGTCGCGGCTGCACATCCCGCCGGAGATCCCGGCTTCGCTCGGGCCGAGATGGGTCGACCTCCTCACGAGGATGACGGCACTCGATCCGGACGAGCGGCCGCGTGCCCTCGAGGCCGCCAGGACGATCAGGGAGATCGCCACGTCGCCAGCGGCTCCCGTCGCGAACGCCGCAGCACCGCTGCCGCCCGCCATTACCGCCGTTCCCGCCGTTCCCGCGGCCACACTGCTGCTGCCCGCCGCGGAGAGCGCACCGGTCACGGCGCCGACGCGGCGGCTTCGCCACAGACGAGATGCGCGCCGGCGTTCCCGCCGTCTCGTCCTCGTCGGAGCAGCCGTCGCGGCGATCGTCGTCGGGTCGGCGACGTCCGCGGCGTGGATGAGCGGCAGCACGGAGCCGGAGCTCTCCCGTTCGGCGGTGACCGCTCCCCCGCGGACCGCGCCTTCCGCAGCTCCCGTGGAGCAGTCTGCGCCGCCCGCCGAGGAGACCACGACCGTCGTCCCCGCGTCGACGAGCGAGGACGACGGCGGGCAGAAGGCGGAGAAGGGCCCGAAGGCCGAGAAGGATCAGGGGCCCAGAAGCAACAACGGCAAAGGGCCGGACAAGAGGGACAAGCCCGGCAAGGGCGACGACAAGTGAGCTGACGATCCTCCTCGGCTGCCGTCGGCGCGCCCCGTAGGGTGTCGCTGACCGTGCGCGCGCGTCGCGTGGAGGAAGATCGACTGAGTTCGGAAAGAGGGAGGGGCCTCATGCGCCGCAAGAGAGTGATCGCGCCCAATGAGCCGCAGACGGTGGCGGCGCAGCGCCGGTCGACCACGACGGTCGCCGCGGCCGCACGCGCCAACCCGTTCATGTTCGGGCTCCTCGGTGCGCTCGGCGTGCTGGTCGCCCTCGCCATCGGCGGAATCGTGGACCAGCTCGCGACCGTGCTCGTGTATATCGGCGTCGCGCTCTTCCTGGCCCTCGGCCTCGACCCGATCGTCACGTTCATCGAGAAGAAGCTCCCCCGCCCCGCGGCCGTGACCATCGTGGTCGCGGTCGTCATCCTCGCCTTCGCGGGCATCATCCTCGCGATCGTCCCGGTGCTGGTCGAACAGATCAGCAACCTCATCAAGGACGGCCCGAAGATGGTCGAGGACTTCATGGAGAGCCAGTGGTTCAAGGATGTGAGCGGCCAGTTCGGCACGACCATCCAGGATGCGGCACAGGGTGTCCTCGACTTCGTCCAGAACCCCGACAACTTCCTCGACATCGGCGGCGGCGTCTTCGCGGTCGGTGCCGGTATCGCCGGCGGCCTCACCGGCGTCACGATCGTGCTGATCCTCACGCTCTACTTCATGGCGTCGCTGCGCAGCATGAAGCGCACCGCCGCGCGCTTCGTCCCGTCCTACCAGCGCGACACGTTCAGCGAGCTGCTGGAGGACGTCTCCGGTGCGGTCGGACGCTACGTCATGGGCCAGGCCAGCCTGGCGCTCATCAACGGCGTCCTCAGCCTCATCGTGCTGTCGATCATCGGCGCTCCGGTACCGGCCCTGCTCGCGCTCATCGCCTTCATCGGATCGATGATCCCGCTCGTCGGAACGTTGACGGCCTCCATCATCAACTCGCTGATCTGCCTGTTCGTCTCGCCTGTGACGGCGCTCATCGCCTTCGGCTACTACCTCGTCTACATGCAGATCGAGGCATACGTGCTCTCGCCGCGCATCATGAGCCGCGCCGTCGCCGTCCCCGGGGCTCTCGTGGTCATCGCCGCCGTGGCCGGCGGCGCACTCGGTGGCATCCTCGGTGCTCTCGTCGCCATCCCGGTCGCCGCGAGCATCATCATCATCGTGCAGAAGGTGATCTTCCCCGCCCAGGACCGCAAGAAGGCCCCGCCCGTGATCACCGCCCCGTGACCTGAGCGACGGGACGAGGCTGGCTGAGGCGGGTGCGCCTCAGTGGACGAGCAGGGCTCCCGGCTGCACGCGAACGTCGAAGGCGGAGACCTCGCCCATCTCCTCGCCGTCGATCTCGAAGACGAGAGGCGTCTTCAGCTCCACCGAGACCGTCTCGACGGGGAGGTGACGCGCGGAGTCGGTGCTGACGGCCTCGTCGGCTGCCCCGAAGATGCGGCGGATGCCGTTGTCCCAGACGAAGGTGCGCAGCGTGTCCAGCCACTGAAGGGCCCCGTCGGCGCTGATCATCAGCACGTCGAGCTTGCCGTCGTCGAGGACCGCGTCCGGCAGCAGCCGGATCCCGCCCTGGACCATTCCGCAGTTCCCGATGAGCATGGTGTGACCGCGCACGGCGACCGCTTTGTCGCCGTCGATCGCGATCGTGATGTCGGTCATCTCGGTCCCGGCGAGAGCCCGGCCCATCGCCTCCACGTAAGCCAGCCAGCCGGCCTTCGACTTGAGGTCGTCATCCGTCTCCACCAGCATCTGCGCATCGATGCCGAAGCCGACCATGACGGCGAAGGCGTACTCGGCCCCGTCGTACGACACCCAGCCGAGGTCGATCCGACGCGGCTCGGAGTCGCGGATCCGCTCGAACGCCGCGGCCACGTTGTTCAGCGGGATCTCCAGGTTGCGCGCCAGCAGATTTCCCGTGCCCTGCGGCACGATGCCGAGCGCGGTATCCGAGCCCGCGAGTGATTCAGCGACGGCCCGCACGGTCCCGTCCCCGCCCACCGCGATGACGAGCTCGCGGCCGTCCTCCTGAGCCTCACGAGCCATGCCGCGACCCGGGTCCTCGGGCGTGGTCTCCCACCACCGGATGTCCTGCTCCGCACCGAACACGTCGCTTGCGGCGGTCTGCAGAACCTCCTTCTCGACCTTCGAGGGGTTCCAGACGATGCCGATGCGCGAGTAGGTCATATCGCCAGCTTGCGACAGCCGGTTCGATACCGCAAACTCGCGGCCTCCGGCTAACCGTAGAACAGCTGCTCGAAGGTCTTCCTCGCGCGTCGCGTCACGCCCAGATAGTCCTCTTCCAGCTCCGTCGCGGAACGATCCGGGTACCCCAGCAGCCGTCCGATCGCGTCGAGCTGACGCCGGTCTGCGGGCAGCACGTCGCTGGTCTGACCGGTGAGCAGGGTGATCGCCGAGCGCAGTCGGCTCGACAGCAGCCAGGCCTCCCGAAGCCGTGCGGCGTCATCCTCCGAGACGAGATCCGCGGCGACTGCGGCATCCAGCGCTCCGAGCGTCGAAGTGGTGCGCAGGCCCGGCACAGCATGCGCGTGCTGGAGCTGGAGCAGCTGCACGAGCCACTCCACGTCGCTGAGCGTGCCAGGACCGAGCTTGAGGTGACGCCGGGGGTCGGCGCCCTGAGGAAGACGCTCCCCCTCGACCCTCGCCTTGATGCGCTTGATCTCGCGGATGCCCTGCAGATCCACCGACTCGGGATAGCGGATGGCGTCGGCCAGCGACGTGAAGCGCGCGATGAGCTTCGCGCTTCCCGCGACACCGCGGGCGCGCAGCAGCGCCTGGGCCTCCCACGAGAGGGACCAGCGGCGGTAGTACTCGGTGTAGGCGTCGAAGGACCGTACGAGCGGCCCGTTGCGCCCTTCCGGCCGCAGCCCGGCGTCGAGGTCCAGCGGCAGACGGTGGTCGGTGAGCTGCTCGCGCAACCCTGCCACGATCCGGGTGGCGAGTCGCTGCGCCTGTTGCGGATCGACGCCGTTCGCGTCGTAGACGTACAGGATGTCGGCGTCCGATCCGAAGCCGAGCTCGGCTCCCCCGAATCGGCCCATCGCGATCACCGCGAAGTCGAGCGCCTCGTCCTCCGGAGGGACGACATCGCGCATGACCGCGCGCAACGCGGCCTGGATGGTCGCCTCCGTGATCTCCGTGAGCGCGGTGGCGACCTCCTCGATCGTGAGCACGTCCAGCACGGCCCCCATCGCCGTCCGCAGCAGCTCCCGGCGGCGTAGCGCTCTGACCGCCCGCAGCGCATCGCCGATCGTCTCGTGCCGGGTCTGGATCGCGCGTGCCTCCTCGTCCAGCGCCGCCGCGCCACGAGGTCGCAGGCGTCCGGCGTTGTCGAGCCACGCCACCGACTCGGGGATCCACTCCAGCAGCTCGCCGATGTAGCGGGATGACGACAGCAGGCGGGTCAGGCTCTCGGCCGCGCCCGAGGAGTCGCGCAGCATCCGGAGGAACCACGGCGTGTCCCCGAGCCGCTCGCTGATGCGGCGGAAGGCCAGCAGCGCGTAGTCGGGATCGCTGCCGTCGGCGAACCATCGCACCATGACGGGCATCAGATGTCTCTGGATGGTCGCCTTGCGGCTGAGCCCGCTCGTGAGGGCGCCGATGTGCCGCAGAGCACCCGTGGGGTCTCGGAACCCGATCGCCGCGAGCCGATCGTGGGCCTGGGCGGCCGACAGGGTGCGTTCCTCTTCCGGCAGCCCGGCGACGGCGGAAAGCAGCGGCCGGTAGAACAGCCGGGTATGGATCTCGCGCACCTCGCGGCGCACGGTCTCCCACCGCGACCACACGCCCTCGCCGCTCTCCGCCAGTCCGCTGCTCCGTGCCAGGATCCGCAGGCCCGCCGGCGTCCGCGGCATCAGGTGCGTGCGACTGAGCTCGCGAAGCTGCAGACGATGCTCCATCAGGCGGAGCAGACGGTAATCATCGGCGAAGGCCGCCGCGTCCACGCGTCCGATGTACCCGCCCTCCACCAGGGCGTCGAGGCTCTCGAGCGTCCCCCGCGTGCGCAGGGACTCATCCGTGAGTCCGTGGACCAGCTGCAGCAGCTGCACCGTGAACTCGATGTCGCGCAGTCCCCCGGCTCCGAGCTTCAGCTGATACGGCGCGTCCTCGGGGTCGATGTGCTCCATCACGCGCTCGCGCATCCGCTGGACGCTCTCGACGAAGTCGTCTCTCGCCGCGCTGGACCAGATCTTCGGCTGCACCGCGGCGATGTACTCCGCGCCGAGCTCGGGGTCCCCGGCGAGGGGACGCGCCTTCAGCAGTGCCTGGAACTCCCAGCTCTTCGCCCAGCGGTCGTAGTACGCCAGATGCGAGCCGAGCGAGCGGACCAGTGCGCCCTGCTTGCCCTCCGGCCGCAGCGCGGCGTCCACCTCCCAGAGCGGCGGCTCGATCTCGATCGCACTGAGGTTGCGCATGGTCTCGCGCGCGAGACGGGTGGCGATGTCGATCGATCGGGCCTCGCTCACGACCTCTTCGTCCCGCGTGCCGCCGACGAAGATCACGTCCACGTCACTGACGTAGTTCAGCTCCCGGGCGCCCGCCTTCCCCATGCCGATGACGGCCAGACGCGTCGCGGCCACCTCCGCGTGTCCGAGCGACTCCTGCAAGCGGGCTCTGGCCACCGCCAGAGAGGCCTCCAGTGCGGCACCGGCGAGGTCGGCCAGGGCGGCCGAGACCGCGGCCACTTCAGTCTGCGGGTCCCGGCTCGTCAGATCGTAGGCGGCGATGGCGGCCAGCTCGCGACGGTAGGCGACACGGACCGCTGTGATGGCGTCGTCGTCCCCCGCCCCGGCGAATCCGTCTCGTGCTCCGACGGACGCGAGCAGTCGCTCCTCCAGGTCCTGCGCGGCAGGGAGAGCATCCAGCGCACCGTCGAGGATCGACAGCTGGTCCGGGTGCCGGAGGAAGAACTCCGCCAGCCCCTCGGAGGCGCCGAAGACCCGCCACACCCGCCGCCGAGTCGCCTCGTCGTCGAGAAGCCGCCGCAGCGGCGTTTCGTCGCGACGAGCGACGCGGAGGAGTCCGCGCACGGCGGCGTCCGGGTCGGCGGCGTCGGACGCCTCCAGCAGCACGCTGCGGGGCCGGTCGAGGATGCTCGACAGCTCGGTCAGAGCCGCCGCTGCCTCGCTCAGCTCCGCGAAGCCGAGTCTCGCCAGCGCCGAGAGCGAGACCGAATCGTCGGGACGGGCCATGCCGCGCTCAGAGGAGCTCGAGGTTGTTCTTCAGCTCCAGCGGCGTGACCTGCCCGCGGTAGGCCTCCCACTCCTTGCGCTTGTTGAGCAGCACGTAGTTGAACACCTGCTCACCGAGGGTCTCGGCGACGAGCTCCGACTCCTCCATGTACTCCAGCGCGTGGTCGAGGCTCGCGGGCAGCGCCGAGTAGCCCAGCGCACGGCGCTCCGCATCGCTGAGCGCCCACACGTTGTCCTCGGCCTCGGGCGGAAGCTCGTAGCCTTCCTCGATGCCCTTGAGTCCGGCGGCCAGCATGAGCGCATACGCCAGGTACGGGTTGGCCGCGGAGTCCAGAGCGCGGTACTCCACCCGGGAGGACTGCCCCTTGTTCGGCTTGTACATCGGCACACGGACGAGCGCGGAGCGGTTGTTGTGACCCCAGGTGATGAAGCTCGGGGCCTCGTCGCCGCCCCACAGACGCTTGTACGAGTTGACGAACTGGTTCGTCACGGCGGAGATCTCGTTCGCGTGCCGGAGGAGTCCCGCGATGAAGTGGCGGCCGGTCTTCGACAGCTGGTACTTCGCGCCCTCCTCGTAGAAGGCGTTCTGGTCGCCCTCGAACAACGACATGTGGGTGTGCATGCCGCTGCCGGGGTGGCCGCTGAGCGGCTTCGGCATGAACGTGGCGTAGACGCCCTGCTCGATCGCCACCTCTTTGATGACGGTGCGGAACGTCATGACGTTGTCCGCCGTCGTCAGAGCATCCGCGTAGCGGAGGTCGATCTCGTTCTGCCCGGGTCCGCCCTCGTGGTGGCTGAACTCCACCGAGATCCCCAGGTCCTCCAGCATGCGCACGGAGCGGCGGCGGAAGTCGTGGGCCGTGCCGCCCGGCACGTTGTCGAAGTAGCCGGCCGAGTCGACCGGAACAGGCCCCTCGGGTCCGAACGACGACGACTTCAGCAGATAGAACTCGATCTCCGGATGCGTGTAGAACGTGAACCCCGCGTCCGCTGCCTTCGCGAGCGTCCGCTTGAGCACGTGCCGCGGGTCTGCCACGGCCGGCTGCCCGTCCGGAGTCGTCAGGTCGCAGAACATGCGCGCGGTCGGGTCGATCTCCCCACGCCACGGCAGCGTCTGGAACGTCGTCGGATCGGGCTGCGCGAGCAGATCGGACTCGTAGGTGCGGGTCAGGCCCTCGATGGCCGACCCGTCGAACCCGATGCCCTCCGCGAAGGCGCCCTCCACCTCGGCCGGCGCGATCGCCACGGACTTGAGTGTTCCGATGACATCGGTGAACCAGAGCCGCACGAACTTGACGCCGCGCTCCTCGATCGTCCGGAGGACGAAGTCCCTCTGCTTGTCCATGTCTACTCTGCGCCCCGGCCCTTTGCGTCGCCCGTGACGTCCCAGCCCTGCTCCGCGGCCTCTTCTTCGGCCCAGGCGCGCGAACGCTCCTTCACGACCTCGGGTGCGCGGCGGGCCTCGGCCTCCGTGTCGAAGGGACCGATGCGGTCGATCGAGGGCGAGATCATGCCGAACTCGACCTCGCCGGTTTCGGAGTTGTACCAGTACTTGTGGTCACCGTCAGACATGTCTGCCCCTTCGTCTCGTGATGTCATCGATCCTACTGGCGTCCACCGCGGTCGCTAAGCTATCGGCCATGGCAAAAGCGATCGGCGTCGACATCGGCGGCACGGGAATCAAAGCAGGAATCGTCGACCTCGAACACGGCACCATGGCCTCTGATCGGGTGCGCGTCCCGACGCCGGAGGGCGCCGCTCCCGAAGACGTGCTCGTCGCCGTGCAGACGGTGCTCAAGACCCTCGACGTGCACGAGTCGACCCTGCCGCTCGGCGTGGCGTTCCCCGCGATTGTGAAGCGCGGCAAGACGCTGTCGGCCGCGAACGTCTCGAAGGAATGGATCGACTTCGACGCGGAGCGCTTCTTCCGCGACGGTCTCGGGCGCAACATCGTGTTCGTGAACGACGCCGACGCCGCCGGCGTCGCCGAGGCCCGCCACGGTGCGGCCCGCGACGTGCTCGGCTTCACGCTGCTGACCACGCTCGGCACCGGTATCGGCTCCGCGTTCCTGTACGACGGCGTGCTGCTGCCGAACACCGAGCTGGGACACCTGAACTTCCGGGAGTACGAGTCCGTCGAGACCTACGCGGCGACCTCGGCGCGCGAGCGGGAAGGCCTCAGCTGGGCGGAGTGGGCCGAGCGCCTGCAGGCGTTCTACTCGCACATCGAGTTCCTGTTCAGCCCCGACCTCTTCGTGGTCGGCGGCGGCGTGTCCAAGAACGCCGGGGACTTCCTGCCGCTGCTCGACCTCAAGACCCCGATCGTCCCGGCGATCCACCGCAACAACTCGGGCATCATCGGCGCGGCCTCGCTCGCCGGGGACTGACCCTTCGACAGGCTCAGGGACCGCCCTTCGACAGGCTCAGGGACCGCCCTTCGACAGGCTCAGGGACCCAGACCGATGAGCTCAGGGACCCAGCGACGAGCTCAGGGATCCGGCCACGACACCGGGGGCTGACCCGCTGTGAACGCGTTCATCCTGCCTCAGCGCTGCGGGGGCAGGATGAACGAAGCCTCGTAGGAGCGCACCTCGCCGTTCACATCGCCGACGCTGGTGATGGTGTACGGGTTGAGATTCAAGGTGTCGCCCGCGTAGAGCGGGGTGAGGTACGCCTGGGAGGTCGGGTCGACGGAGTGGACACTGCCGCGACGCACGGCGTTCAAGGCATCCAGGGAGTACGGCCCCACGCAGAGCCGTTCGAGGATCGCCTCGTCGTGGTCACCGGGCGCGACCACGTATGACGCGAGGGTGCCGTCGGGCGCGTAGGCCACGGTCCCGTTCGCGCCCTCGCGCGGGCCGTAGTCATGCATCTCCGAGTACAGCTCCACGTTCAGCGGCTCTCCGGTGGAGATGGTGCCGTCTCCGCCGGGCCGCCTGCACACCGGCCCCGCTGCGGCCGTCGGCTCGCTGCTCGGCGTCGCCACGGGCCGCTCGGCAGCCGACGTCTCGGCCGACTCCGAGTCCAGAGCCGTGCACCCGGTGAGCGCGGCGGCGAGCAGAGCGGCGAAGAGTGTTGTGGTGACGACGACAAAGCGGTTCGGCATGAACGAACGCTAGCGGGGACCATCGCCGGACGCCAGAGACGGGCGAGGCGCTGACCAGGAAATACCTGATCAGCGCCTCTCATGCGAATGGGCCGACCTGTACGCCGGGTTCTGTTCCGGGGTTCTTCGCCCCTTCGACGGCCATCTCTCTCGGCGACACGTTGCCGTGGCACTCTAGCGGTCTACCCGAGGACTCGGCGGGCCGCGTCATCATCCTCTGTCTGACCTTGCTCCGGACGAGGTTTACCTGGCGGGCCATGTCACCATGGCCCCCGGTGGTCTCTTACACCACCCTTTCACCCTTACCCCTTGCGGGGCGGTCTACTCTCTGTGGCACTTTCTCGCGGATCACTCCGGGTGGGCGTTACCCACCGTCCTGCCCTGAGGAGCCCGGACGTTCCTCGGTGCGGTCTCCCGCCACGCGACCGTCCAGTCGACCCATTCGCACCCCCAGTCTACGTTCTCCGGCGGGCGCTTCCGGCGGCTACTTCGCCGCGGACTCCGCGATGCGCAGGTCGAGGGGCACGTCGATCGGAAACGACCCGAACAGCCGTGTCGTCGCCACCGCCGCTGCGTCGCGCACGGCCGCGGCAGCGGCTTCCGCGTGCTCCTGCGGAACGTGCAGGATCACCTCGTCATGCAGGAAGAACGCCAGATGCGGAACCCGAGCGAACGGGCCGGAGGCCTCGGCAGCGGTGAAGACCTCCGGGATCTGCTGCAGACGGTGGCGGATCTCGGCGAGCCAGATCAAGGACCATTCGGCAGCCGTCCCCTGCACGACGAAGTTGCGGGTGAACCGGCCCCAGTCGCGCGCTCGGCGCCGCGCGAGGGCGACGACGGCAGGGTCGGCGTCGGCGTCCGTGGCCTCCGACTGCAGACGTATCCACTCCGCCGACGGCCGCGGCGACGACCGGCCGAGCCACGTCGACACGATGCCGCCGTCCTCCCCCGTCCGGGCCGCGGCATCGACGAGGGCCATGGCTCGCGGGTACACCTGGCGCAGCCGCGGCACCAGACGGCCGCTGTCGCCGGTGGTGGCGCCGTACATCGCTCCGAGCACCGCGTACTTCGCCTCCTCGCGCGTCGTGACAGCCCCGGAGTCGACCACACCGGCATAGAGGTCGCTCCCCCGTGCCGCCCGGGCCATAGCCTCGTCGGAGGACATCGCGGCGAGCATCCGCGGCTCGAGCTGGGCGACATCCGCCACCACGAGTGTCCATCCCGGATCGGCGCGCACGGCAGGTCGCAGGCTTCGCGGCAGTTGCAGAGCGCCTCCTCCCGCGGACGCCCAGCGGCCGGTGACCACGCCGCCGGGGATGTACACGGGACGGAAGCGGCCGTCGCGCACCCATTCGGACAACCACGTCCAGCCGTTCGCGCTGAGCAGCCGAGAGAGCTTCTTGTACGCGAGGAGGGGCTCGATCACGGGGTGGTCGTGCTCCGAGAGCTCCCACCGGCTCGTCGACTCCGCGTTCACTCCCACCCGGTGCAGCGCGCGCAGCAGTTTCGGCTGGCTGTCGAGGTGGAGCGTCTGGTCGTCGAGGAGCGCCCGGACCCGATCCCCCAGCTCGACCATGTGACTCGGCAGTCCCCCGGCGACCGGCCTGGTCCCCAGCGTCGCCGTGAGGATCGCATCATGCACACCCTCATCCCAGGGCAGACCGGCGATACGCATCTCCTCGGCGATCAGTCCACCCGCCGACTCCGCCGCGCAGAGTAGCGTGAGCCGCCCGTCCGCAGAAGCCGACAGCACCCGGCGTTGCGCGCGATACTGCTCCAGGGCTCCGTCGACGGCGTCGTCGCCGCTCTCGTCGTCGAACACGTCGAACAGCGACGGTGCCGCCGTCGTCGGCTCCCGCCGTTCCCACGCCGCGGACGGCGCGAGCGGCGAGGCCACGGATGCGGTGTCCCGCAGGATCGCATGGCACAGCACGAGGTCGTGGCTGCGCCCCAGCCGAACGCCGTCTCGAAGCAGCGTGGCGTAGATCTCCCCCGCGCTGCGGATGATCCATCGCGGGCCATCGGCCGCCTCGACGGAGGAAACCCAGGCGGCGACCTGCTCCGCGGCGAGCGGAGTGCGTTCCACCTCGCGATCCTCGCCGTCGAGCTCCACCGCCGTGTACTCCCGCGGGCCCACTGCGATCAGGGCGATGCGTCGTTCCGAGCCCGGGGCGGGTGCCGTCATCGCCGGTGCACGTGGACGAGGCTCATGCGAGCCCGGATTCCTCCGTGCGCACGAGGATGCAGCCGCACTCGGGGCACGAGACCACGAGGTCTTCGGGTGCGCGGCGGATCTCGTTGAGGTCGGTGCTGGGAAGGAGGATGCGGCAGCCCTCACACGTGCCGCGGGTCAGAAGTGCTGCGCCGGCACTGTTCGCCGCGCGACGCGTGTACTCCGCCAGAAGCTCCGGGGACACGCCCTCGGCGACCGCTGCACGATCGCGGGCCAGCTGTGCTCCGAGGTCGGTGGCCGCGGCGACATCGGACTTGGCCTGCGCGGTGAGGGACGAACCCTCCGCTGTCGTGGCGTCGAGAAGCGCCTGCTGCGCCGCGACCGCGGCTTCGGCCTCCTCCAGACGACCCATGACGTCGAGCTCCGCGTCCTCGAGGTCGCTCTGTCGCCTGGCCAGACTCGCCAGCTCGTGCTCGAGCGCCTGCGCGTCCTTGGGATTCGTCGCCGTGGCGAGACGCTCGGCGTCGCGATTCCGGCGCTGCTCGACCACCGCGACGTCGGACTCCAGGCGCTTCAGCTCGGTGCGCACGTCGTCGCGGGTGCCGGTGAGCGTCGTCAGCTCGCGCAGCTGCTCCTGGCGGATGGCGACGAGCTCGGTGATCCGCCCCGCCTGGCTCGGCTTCGTGCGGGCACGCTCGGCCTGCGCGATGCGCCGATCGAGGTCGGCGATGTCGAGCAGGGTGCGCTGGTTCTCGGGGCTGGCGTTCACGCTCTCAAATCTAGCCGCTGCGACGACATCCGCCCATCAGCGGACCTCGCCGTCGACGTAGAACCAGGTCCGGTCCTCGCGGACGAAGCGGCTGCGCTCCCGCAGGGAGCCGCGTTCGCCGTGCTGTCGCCAGAACGCCTCGAACTCGACGATGCCGTCTCGATCGAAGGGGCCGCCGCCCGCCTTGTCGAGGATCACCAGCCGCCGCCACTCCAGGTGGGGCTCCAGTTCGAGGGTGTGCGGGCGCGTCGAAGGATGCCAGGTACGCAGCAGGTGCTCGGCGTCCTGGAGCACGAACGCCGTGTACCGGGAGCGCATCAGACGTTCGGCGGTCGGTGCAGGGGCGCCCGCGATCAGCGGAGCGCAGCAGGCGTCGAAGGTGTCACCCGAGTGACAGGGGCAGCGCGAGGCGGCGACGGTCATGGTCGCACGAGGAGAGGGCATGATCGCCAGCATCGCGCAATCCGCCGTCATCGTGCAATGCCGTGGCGGCGGTCACGGCCTACGCTGAAAGCACGCCGACGAAGGAGCCATGATGACCACTGTCCCCCTCTTCACCGCCCACAACGGTTTCGCTCTTCCGGCGATCGGCCTGGGCACGTATCGCCTCGACGGCGACGCGGGCGCCGACGCGGTCGCGGCCGGCATCGGAGCCGGGTACCGGCTCGTCGACACGGCGTTCAACTACGAGAACGAGGGCTCCGTCGGCCGCGGCGTCGCCGCCTCGGGCACACCACGCGGCGAGATCATCGTCACGACCAAGCTGCCGGGACGGCACCACCCCACGGCGAAGGCGCGCACCAGCATCGAGGAGAGCCGGTCGCGTCTCGGAGTCGACGCCACCGATCTGCACCTCATCCACTGGCCCAACCCCAGCCAGGATGAGTACGTGCAGGCGTGGGCGGCGCTCGTCGACGCGCAATCCCGCGGCGTCGTACGACAGATCGGGGTCTCGAACTTCCTGCCGGAGCATCTGGAGCGCATCGAACGCGAGACCGGAGTCCGTCCGGTGGTCAACCAGATCGAGGTGCACCCGTACTTCCCGCAGGAGGAGCAGCTCGCCTACCACCGCGAGCAGGGCATCCTCACCGAGGCGTGGAGCCCGATCGGACGCGGCGAAGACCTCCTCGAGGAAGCCGTCGTCGGCGAGGTCGCGGCGGCGCACGGCATCACGGCCGCGCAGGCGGTGCTCGCCTGGCACGTCGCCCGGGGCACCGTGGCCATCCCCAAGGCGTCGTCGCTGGAGCATCAGGCGGCGAATCTCGCCGCAGCCGAGATCGTGCTCGACGACGCCGAAGTCGCCGCGATCACCGCTCTCGGCCGGCCGGACGGGCGGCTGTTCGACGGCGACCCGCGGACGCACGAGGAGTCCTGACCGGGGATCAGACCGTCTGCGTGCCGAGCACCCGCAGGAACTCGAGCTTGCTCGCCGCCTCGCTGCCCGGCGCGGCGGTGAGCACGATCAGCGCCTGCGACTCGTCCTCCGTGAAGAGGGCCTGGCAGTCCACCTCGATCTCCCCCAGCTCCGGGTGCACCATCACCTTGTGCTGTTCGAACCGGCGACCGACCTCGTGCGCCTCCCACAGCCGCACGAACTCCGGACTGCGCGACGACAGTTCCGCCACGATCTCCCCCGCCCGCGACCGCCCTCCCATGACGCCGTACGCCGCGCGGAGCGCCCCCACCAGGGCACGCGACTGCCGGGCATGATCGACCGCGCGATACCGTTTCCGCTCCTGCTCGGGATCGGCGAACCAGCGGTAGATGCCGCTGCGCTGGAAACCCTCGAGGCCGCTCGCGTCGCCGATGAGCGCGCGGGATGCGTCGTTCTGCACCAGCACCTCGTCGAGCAGGGACACGACGAATGCGGGTGTGTCGTGCAGGCGATCGAGCACGCGCAGTATCCCCGGTCGCACGTATTCCGTGGCATGGGCACGGTCCGGGGCGCTGTACCCGCAGAGACGGAACAGGTAGTCGCGCTCGTCCTCGGTCAGGCGCAGCGCCCTCGCCAGCGCAGCGAGGATCTGCACGCTCGGCTGCGGGCCGCGACGCTGCTCGAGGCGCGTGTAGTAGTCCGTCGACATCGTGGCCAGCTGCGCGACCTCCTCCCGACGCAGACCTGCCGTCCTGCGGCGCGCTCCCGTGGAGAGACCGACGTCCGCCGGCGTCAGGGCCTCCCGTCTGCGCAGGAGGAACTCGGCCAATGCGTCACGATCCACCTCTGAAGTATCCCCCGCTCAGGACCGGTCATCCAGGGACCGGGGATCCCTGGATGACCCCTCCCTGGAGACCGCCGCACGCTCGGCCGACGCTGGAGACATGAACATCAGCGGAAACACCATCTTCATCCCCGGCGCGACCAGCGGCATCGGTCTCGCGCTCGCCCTGCGCCTGCACGATCGCGGCAACACCGTGATCGTCGGCGGTCGTCGGGAGGATCGCCTCGCGGCCATCGCCGCGGAGCACCCCGGCATCAGCACCGTCCGCATCGACACGGCGGACGCGGAGAGCATCGACACCGCCGCACGGACCGTGCTCTCCGCGCACCCCGACCTGAACGTGGTCATCGCGATGGCCGGCATCATGCGTGCCGAGGACTGGACCACGCGGGAGGGGTTCCTCGCGACGGCCGAGGAGACCGTCGTGACCAACATCCTCGGTCCGATCCGCCTCATCGGCGCTTTCATCGAGCACCTGCGGGCGCAGCCGGACGCCACGATCATGACCGTGTCGTCGGGGCTCGCGTTCGCTCCGTTGCGCGTCACACCGACGTACAACGCGAGCAAGGCGGCGATCCACATGCTGAGCGAGTCGCTGCGGCTCCAGTTCGCCGGAACGAGCGTCTCGGTGCTGGAGCTCGAGCCGCCCGCCGTGCGCACCGCGCTCATGCCGGGACACGAGGAGAACGAGTCCGCCATGCCGCTCGACGAGTTCGTCGACGAGGTCACCTCTCTGCTCGAGAACCAGCCGGACGCGACCGAGATCCAGGTCGAACGGGTGAAGTTCCTGCGGTACGGCGAGGCACGCGGTGACTACGACACCGTCGTCGCCACCCTGAATCGGACCGATCCGCACACGCGCTGAGGTCCGAGGGACGTCGGTGCCCCCGGCGTCCCTCAGGGGCGCAGCGAGGCGGCGGCCGCGGTGAGCGCGTCGGCCGACTGGCGCAGCAGCCCCAGCTCGTGCTCCGAGAAGGACGTGTTCCGGATGGGCACGGCGCCGGCAGCACTCACGATCGAAGGCACCGAGAGCGCGACGCCGTCGAGTCCGTGGAAGTCGCGCAGGACCGTGCTCACCGGCATCACGGCGTGCTCATCGCTCAGGATCGCCTCGACGATGCGCGCACTGGACAGCCCGATCGCGTAGTTCGTCGCCCCCTTGCCCTGGATGACCTTGTACGCGGCGTCGCGCACGTCGACCGCGATCTCCTCCAGCTCATCGAGCGTGAATCGCGGATGGTCGGCCGTCTCCCACTCGAGGATCGGGACCGTGCCGATCGTGGCGCGCGACCACAACGGGAACTCGGTGTCCCCGTGCTCGCCGATGATGTGCGCATGCACGCTCGCGGTCGACACGCCGGCACGCTGACCCAGCTTCCACCGGAGCCGTGAGGTGTCGAGCACGGTGCCGGAGGCGAAGATCCGCTCGGGCGGAAGACCGGTCTCCTCCTGAGCGATGACGGTGAGCACATCGCACGGGTTCGTGACGATGACGTACACGGCGTTCGGCGCGACCGCGAGCAGCTCCGGCATCATGCGACGGATGATCCCGGCGTTGACCTCTGCGAGTTCGATGCGTGTCTGACCGGGGTTCTGCTTGGCACCCGCGGTGATCACGACCACGTGCGAACCCGCGGCGACGGAGATGTCGCTGCCCCCGATGATGTCGCTGGAACCGGTGAACTGCGTGCCGTGGGCGAGGTCGAGCACCTCCGCCTCGACCTTCTCGGTCGCGATGTCGTAGAGGGCGACGTGCCGCGCGGACCCGCGGATGAGCGCGGCATAGGCGACGCTCGATCCCACACTTCCCGCACCGACGACCGTGAGCTTCGAGTTCTCGATGATCTCCATGCGCTCAGTCTCGCAGCGGCGCGGGCGATTCGGCAGGGGTCGGGACCGGAGATTCAGATCGCCGCGGCGACAGCCTCCGCCGCGGTGGCGTGTCGGAATCGGAAGCCCGAGCGCTCGAGGACCTCCGGGCGAACGTCCGCGTCGCCGAGGAGCAACGAGTCCGCCGCTTCGCCGAGGGCGAGACGGAGCGCCCATGCCGGTGCCGGCAGCCAGAACGGCCGGTGCATGCGTGCGGCGAGTGCTCGACCGATGTCGTTCGCCGTCGCAGGAACAGGACCGGTGAGGTTCACCGGACCCGCGATCCGCGCGTCGATGACGTGGCGGATCGCTCGGACCTCGTCGTCGAGCGAGATCCAGGGCCAGATCTGCGACCCGCCGCCGAGGGGACCCGAGACGCCGAAGCGCGTGAGCTGGATGAGCGGTTTCAGGACGCCTCGGCGGTGGATCACGGGCGCGGTGCGCAGCAGCGCCACCCTGGTCTGGTCCTCGGCTCGTCGCGCCTCGCCCTCCCAGCGCACGGCGAGGTCGGCGAGGAAAGTCGCTCCCGCGGCGGAGTCCTCAGTGAGCACCTCGCCCGGCGCAGAGCCGTAGTAGCCGACCGCGGATGCCGACACCAGGGTCGGAGCGTCGGAGCGCAGTGCGCGCAGCGCGGTGGTGAGAGTGCGCGTCGGCTGAATCCTCGAATCGATCAGCTCACGGCGGTAACGCCGGGTCCACGGCAGACGACCGACGCTCGCGCCCCCGAGGGCGACGACCGCATCCGCACCGGCGAGCACCTCCGGGTCGAGGGCGCTCTCCCCCGGCGCCCACTGCGTCTCGTCCTCTCTGCGCGGTTCTCGGCGGACGAGCGTCCCGACATCCACGCCATCGGCGCGCAGAGCCGCGGCCAGCGCGGAGCCGATCAGGCCGGAGGCCCCGCTGATGACGATCCGTCGCGCCATGGTGGCTCTCCGATGCTCGAGTCGAACGGTGCGGTCCACGCTACGCCCTGTGCGATGGATTTCGAGCCCGGAGCCAGGTGTTGTCAGGTGTGGGCCCTGCCGGGATCGAACCGACGACATCCACGGTGTAAACGTGGCGCTCTACCAGCTGAGCTAAAGGCCCTGGTGCGCTCAGTCTATCCGGCACCCGATGCGCACCCGTGTCGTGGAAGAGGGATAGGCTGAATCCGGCGCGCGTTGTGCACAGCTGACAAGGCTGCCCGTGTCGCTTCCCGTTTCCTTGGCATGACCTGCCAGCTTGACGAAAGGTTCCCCCGTGACCGTGCACGACCAGGATCCGTACTCCCAGGGCCCCCTCGACAGCGATCCGGAGGAGACCGGCGAGTGGCAGCAGTCCCTCGATGAGCTGGTCGATGCCAAGGGCCACGGCCGCGGCCGCGAGATCATGCTCAGCCTGCTCAAGCGCTCGAAGGAGCTGCACCTGGGCGTGCCGATGGTCCCGACGACGGACTACATCAACACCATCGCCCCGGAGAACGAGCCCGAGTTCCCCGGCGACGAGGAGGTCGAGCGCCGCTACCGCGCCTGGATCCGGTGGAACGCCGCGATCACGGTGCACCGTGCGCAGCGTCCCGGCATCGGCGTCGGCGGTCACATCTCGACCTACGCGTCCTCTGCCGCTCTGTACGAGGTGGGCTTCAACCACTTCTTCAAGGGCGCGGACCACCCCGGTGGCGCCGACCAGATCTTCATCCAGGGTCACGCCTCCCCCGGCACCTATGCCCGTTCCTTCCTCGAGGGACGCCTGACCGAGGACCAGCTCGACGGCTTCCGCCAGGAGAAGTCGCACGCGCCGAACGGCATCCCCTCCTACCCGCACCCGCGTCTGATGCCGGAGTACTGGCAGTTCCCGACCGTGTCGATGGGTCTCGGCCCGATCAACGCCATCTACCAGGCGATGTCGAACAAGTACCTCGAGAACCGCGGTATCAAGGACACGTCCCAGTCGCACGTCTGGGCCTTCCTCGGTGACGGCGAGATGGACGAGGTCGAGAGCCGCGGTCAGCTCCAGGTCGCCGCGAACGAGGGTCTCGACAACCTCACGTTCGTCGTCAACTGCAACCTGCAGCGCCTCGACGGCCCCGTGCGCGGCAACGGCAAGATCGTGCAGGAACTCGAGTCGTTCTTCCGCGGTGCCGGCTGGAACGTCATCAAGGTCGTCTGGGGCCGCGAGTGGGACGATCTGCTCGCCCGCGACACCGAGGGCGCGCTGCTCAACCTCATGAACGTCACGCCCGACGGCGACTACCAGACGTACAAGGCCGAGTCCGGCGCCTACATCCGCGAGCACTTCTTCGGACGTGACGAGCGCACCGCCGCCCTCGTCAAGGACTACTCCGACGACGACATCTGGAACCTCAAGCGCGGTGGCCACGACTACCGCAAGGTGTACGCCGCGTTCAAGGCCGCGACCGAGCACAAGGGCAAGCCCACCGTCATCCTCGCCAAGACCGTCAAGGGGTACGGCCTCGGTCCGCAGTTCGAGGGCCGCAACGCGACCCACCAGATGAAGAAGATGACGCTGGACAACCTCAAGACGTTCCGCGACGCGATGCACATCCCGATCACGGATGCGCAGCTCGAGGAGAACCCGTACCTGCCCCCGTACTACAACCCGGGACCCCAGGACGAGACGATCCAGTACATGCTCGAGCGTCGTCGGGCTCTCGGCGGCTTCCTCCCGGAGCGCAGGTCCACGCACGTCGGACTCTCGCTTCCGGACGACACCGCGTACGCCCTGCCCAAGAAGGGCTCCGGCACGCAGGAGATCGCCACGACCATGGCGTTCGTCCGCCTGCTCAAGGACCTGCTGCGCTCCAAGGAGTTCGGTCACCGCATCGTCCCGATCATCCCCGACGAGGCGCGCACGTTCGGCATGGACGCGTACTTCCCGACGGCGAAGATCTACAACCCGAACGGCCAGCACTACACCTCGGTCGACCGCGAGCTGCTCCTGGCCTACAAGGAGAGCCCGCAGGGCCAGATCGTGCACGTCGGCATCAACGAGGCCGGCGCCGTCGCGGCGTTCACCGCGGCGGGCACCTCGTACGCCACGCACGGTCAGCCGCTCATCCCGATCTACATCTTCTACTCGATGTTCGGCTTCCAGCGCACCGGCGACGCCCAGTGGGCGGCCGGCGACCAGATGGCCCGCGGTTTCATCATCGGCGCCACGGCCGGTCGCACCACTCTGACCGGCGAGGGCCTGCAGCACGCGGACGGACACTCGCACCTGCTCGCGGCGACCAACCCGGCGACGGTGTCGTACGACCCCGCCTACGGATACGAGATCGCGCACATCATGCGGTCCGGTCTGGAGCGCATGTACGGCGGCCAGCACGAGGACCCGAACGTGATGTACTACCTCACCGTGTACAACGAGCCTCTCGTGCAGCCGAAGGAGCCGGAGGACGTCGATGTGGACGGCATCGTCCGCGGCATCCACCGCGTCTCCGTCGGCGAAGGCGACGGCCCTCGCGCCCAGCTGTTCGCCTCGGGTGTCGGACTCCCCTGGGCCCTCGAGGCACAGGAGCTGCTCAAGAACGACTGGGGCGTCGTCGCCGACGTGTGGTCGGTCACCTCGTGGACCGAGCTGCGCCGCGACGGCCTCGCCGCCGATGAGCACAACTTCCTGCACCCCGACCAGGAGCCGCGCACGGCGTACCTGACGCAGAAGCTCCAGGGCGCCGAGGGTCCGGTCGTCGCGGTGAGCGACTTCATGCACGCCGTGCAGGACCAGATCCGCCCGTGGGTGCCCAACCGGTTCGCCACGCTCGGCGCCGACGGCTTCGGCTTCTCGGACACCCGTGCCGCGGCGCGTCGCTTCTTCAAGATCGACGGACCGTCGATCGTCGTCCGCACGCTGCAGTCGCTCGCCGAAGACGGCAAGGTCGACCGCTCCCTGGCTGCGCAGGCCATCGAGAAGTACCGCCTGCACGACGTAACCGCCGGGACCAGCGGCAACGCGGGCGGCGAAAGCTGAGCCCTCGGTGACAGGATCCCCTTCCGGCATGGACAAGGCCGCGACGCTCACCTGGCTGCGCCGGATCTCCGGTGACATCGCCTCGGTGACGATCAAGCGCCTGGAGGACACCCTCCCGTGGTACGCCGACATGCCACCAGCCCGCCGTTCCGCGGTCGGGCTGGTGGCCCAGGCGGGAATCACGTCGTTCATCCAGTGGTACGAGGATCCGACCTCCACACCGTGGATCGCGGCGGACATCTTCGCCGCGGCACCCCGAGAGCTGCTGCGCAGCGTCAGCCTTCAGCAGACGCTCCAGCTGATCCGCGTGACCGTGGAGGTCACGGAGGAGCGCGTCGCGGGACGAGGAGACGACCTCCGCGAGGCCATCCTGCTCTATTCGCGCGACGTCGCCTTCGCGGCCGCCGACGTGTACGCCAGGGCCGCCGAGGCCCGCGGACTCTGGGATGCGCGACTGGAAGCACTCGTCGTCGACTCGATCCTCACAGGCGAGGCGGACGAGGAGCTCCCGAGCCGGATCGCTGCGCTCGGCTGGCACGGTCATGGCGAGGTCGCCGTGCTCGTCGGCACGACTCCCCCGCAGTTCGACGTCGATCTGGTGCGCCGCACGGCGCGCAAGCTCGCCGTCGACGTGCTCATCGGCGTGCAAGGCTCGCGACTCGTCCTGGTGCTCGGCCGCGCGCGTGTCGAAGGTCAGGAGGGCGAGGAGGAGGAGCTCGGCTTCCTGGAGATCGCGACCCGCCTCGAACCGTCGTTCGGCCCCGGGTACGTGGTGCTCGGCCCCGAGGTCGCGGCACTCGTGGATGCGAGCCAGAGCGCGCGCGCGGCACTCGCGGGATTCGCGGTCGCCCGCGCGTGGCGCGGTGCGCCCCGTCCGGTGGAAGCCGACGACCTGCTCCCCGAGCGCGCCCTCGCCGGGGACCCTCTGGCGAAGCAGACGTTGATCGAGCGCATCTTCCGACCGCTCCAGGCGCACTCGACGGATCTCGTGACCACGCTCTGGAGCTATCTGGACAACGGGCGCTCGCTGGAGGCGACGGCCCGCGAGCTGTTCGTGCACCCGAACACCGTGCGCTACCGCCTCAAGCGCGTGAGTGAGGTCATCGGCTGGGATGCCACCGGGCCTCGCGAAGCGCTCATCCTGCAGACGGCGCTGATCCTGGGTTCCATCGGCGCGGCGGATCAGGGGCGTCGGCGCACCCCGCTGCGACGCCCTCCGCGCTGACACCGGGCGGATCTGTACGCCACACACAAGGGTTTTTCGGAATCTTGTGATGGATCATCCACCGCTCGGCCACAATCGTTGGCAGACTGGGTGGGTGATTGTCGTCGTATGCCCTGGACAGGGCTCGCAGACCCCTGGATTCCTCGCCCCCTGGCTCGAACTCGACGGAGTGACCGAGCGCCTCGCCGCGTACTCCGACGCCGCCGAGGTCGATCTGCGTGAACACGGCACCGTGTCGGACGCCGACACGATCCGCGATACGCGCATCGCGCAGCCGCTCATCGTGGCCGCTTCGCTGATCGCCGGAGACGCCCTGGTGCAGAGGGCGGGCCGTCGCGCCGACGGCATCGCCGGGCACTCGGTGGGCGAGATCGCCGCCCTCGTCGGCAGCGACGTCATCGACGCCGAGACCGGCATGCGCCTGGTCGGCATCCGCGGCCGCGCGATGGCCGACGCCGCCGCGCAGACCCCCACGGGCATGAGCGCGGTCCTCGGCGGCGACGAGGAGGCCCTCCTCGCCCGCCTCGCCGAACTCGACCTCTCGCCGGCCAACTACAACGGCGGCGGACAGATCGTCGTCGCCGGCGCCCTTCCCGCTCTGGCAGCTCTCGCCGAGGAGCCCCTCAAGGGCACCCGTGTCGTGCCTCTGCAGGTCGCCGGCGCCTTCCACACGCGCTACATGACCTCCGCCGTCGCCGCACTACGCGACGCGGTCTCCGACGTCGCACCGAAGGATCCGGACATCACCCTCTGGTCGAACCGCGACGGATCCGCGGTCGCGGACGGCGCGCAGGCGCTCGAGTATCTCGTGGACCAGGTCTCGTCGCCCGTGCGCTGGGACCTGTGCATGCAGTCCTTCGCCGAGGCGGGCGTCACCGGAGTGATCGAGCTCGCGCCGGCCGGAGCGCTGGTCGGGCTCGCCAAGCGCGGACTCCGCGGCGTGCCGACCGTCGCCGTGAAGACCCCCGAAGACCTCGATGCGGCCGTCGCGCTGCTGAACGGAGAAGCCGCATGAGCGCCACGCTCGCCCAGGCCACCGGCCCTGCCTACACGCGCATCTACTCCTACGGCGCGGCCCGCGGAGAGAACGCGGTGCCGAACGACGACCTGATCGGACCGATCGACTCCAGCGACGAGTGGATCCGGCAGCGCACCGGAATCATCACGCGCGTCCGCGCCGACAAGGACACGGACGCGATCGACCTCGCGACGACCGCGGCGGCGGAGGCGATCGAGAAGGCAGGGGTGCCCGCCGACCAGGTCGACCTGGTGATCGTGGCCACGGTCAGCAATCCGAAGCAGACTCCCTCGGTCTCGGCCATCGTCGCCGACCGCGTCGGAGCCAACCCTGCCGCCGCCTACGACATCAACGCGGCCTGCGCCGGATACGCCTACGCCATCGCCCAGGCCGACGCGCTGATCAAGGCGGGTACGGCGCGCTACGCGCTCGTGATCGGCACCGAGAAGCTCTCCGACATCGTCGACCCGGCCGATCGCAGCATCTCGTTCCTCCTCGGGGACGGTGCCGGCGCCGCGCTGATCGGTCCCAGCGACACCCCCGGCATCTCGCCCGCCGTCTGGGGTTCGGACGGTTCCAAGGCGGACGCGGTGGGCATGAACGCCACTCTCACCGAGTTCCGCGACGGCGAGGTGCCCTGGCCCACTCTGCGGCAGGAGGGGCCGACGGTCTTCCGCTGGGCAGTGTGGGAGATGGCGAAGGTCGCGCGCGAAGCGCTGGACAGGGCAGGCGTCGAGCCGTCCGACATCGCCGCGTTCATCCCGCACCAGGCCAACATGCGCATCATCGACGAGTTCGCCAAGCAGCTCAAGCTGCCGGAGACCACCGTGATCGCCCGCGACATCGAGACGACCGGCAACACGTCCGCCGCGTCGATCCCGCTGGCCAGCCACCGGCTGATGGCCGAGCACCCGGAGCTCTCCGGTGGCCTCGCGCTCCAGATCGGCTTCGGCGCCGGTCTCGTCTTCGCCGCCCAGGTCGTCGTCCTTCCCTGAGAATGCGCTGACCTTCCCTAGACTGTTCCACGGTTCCGAAAACAACCCGCAAGAAAGAGGAAGACCACATGGCTTTCACCAACGATGAGGTCCTCGCCGGCCTCGCAGAGCTGATCACCGACGAGACCGGCATCAACGCCTCGGAGGTCGCCCTGGAGAAGTCGTTCACCGACGACCTCGACATCGACTCCATCTCGATGATGACGATCGTCGTCAACGCCGAGGAGAAGTTCGGCGTCACCATCCCCGACGACGAGGTCAAGAACCTCAAGACCGTCGGCGACGCCGTTAACTTCATCGTCGCGGGCCAGGAGTAATCCCGGCAGGATGCCACCCCCGCCCCGGCGGGGTGTGGCATCCTCCGTCCTGCCCTCCTCCCCCCGTTCGACTTCGTTTCGACAAGGAACCACCCCCATGACCAAGCGCATCGTCGTCACCGGCATCGGCGCCACCTCCGCCATCGGCGGGACCGCACCCGAGAACTGGACGAACCTGCTGGCCGGCGTGTCCGGTACCCGCACCCTCGAGCACGACTGGGTGGAGCAGTTCGAGCTCCCCGTCACGTTCGCGGCCGAGGCGGTCGTCCGCCCGGAAAAGGTCCTCCCGCGCCACGAGGCGAAGCGTCTCGACCCGTCCTCGCAGTTCGCGCTGATCGCTGCACGCGAGGCATGGGCGGATGCCGGCTCCCCCGAGGTCGCGCCCGAGCGTCTCGGTGTCGACTTCGCGACGGGCATCGGCGGCCTGTGGACACTCCTCGACGCCTGGGACACCCTGCGCGAGAAGGGACCGCGCCGCGTCATGCCGCTCACGGTCCCGATGCTCATGCCGAACGCGGCGGCCGGGAACCTGTCGCTGCAGTTCGAGGCGCGCGCCTACGCGCAGACCGTCGTCAGCGCCTGCGCGTCCAGCACGGAATCCATCATCCACGCCTTCCACCACCTCCAGGAGGGCCTCGCAGACGTCGTGATCGCCGGCGGCACCGAGTCCGCGATCCACCCGATCACGATGGCCTCGTTCGCTTCCGCGCAGGCGCTGTCGCGCCGCAACGACGACCCGGCGCACGCCTCGCGTCCCGGCGCGATCGACCGCGACGGCTTCGTCATGGGCGAGGGCGCCGCCGCGCTCATCCTCGAGACCGAGGAGCACGCGCAGGCACGCGGCGCCAAGATCTACGGCTACGTGCTGGGAGGCGGCGTCACCGCCGACGCCTACCACATCACGGGCAACGATCCCGAGGGCAAGGGGGCGGCACGAGCCGTGACGCAGGCGCTCGCGGAGGCGGGCATCACCGCCGACCAGGTCACGCACATCAACGCGCACGCGACGTCGACCCCGGTCGGCGACCCCAACGAGTACGTCGCGTTGAAGAAGGTCTTCGGAGACCGCATCGACGAGATCCCGGTGTCCGCCACGAAGGCGTCCACCGGACACCTCCTCGGTGGCACGGGAGCGCTGGAGGCGATCTTCTCGCTCCTCGCACTGCGCGACCGCGTGGCGCCGCCGACCATCAACATGACCGAGCCCGACCCCGCTGTCCCGTTCCGTCTGTCCGGAGAGCCGACGCCGCTGGGTGACGGTCCGCAGTACGCGATCAGCAACTCCTTCGGCTTCGGCGGCCACAACGCCGTGCTGGTCGTCGCCGGCACCGACTGACCTCGGCCCGATCACGCAGAGAGGCCCTCGGACGATCCGAGGGCCTCTCTGCGTGCGAGGAGGGCGTCGTGCGCTAGGAGCGCGTGACGGCGAGTCGGCGTGAGCGCGCCGCGCGTCTGCGCGTGATGCGCGGCAGGAACCACCCGATGAGCGGGCCGATGCCGAAGGCGAACAGCACGGTGCCCACGCCGACCGGGCCGCCGAGCAGGAAGCCGATCAGCAGGACTCCGCCTTCGATCAGAGTGCGCACGAGCCACACGGGCCATCCTGTCCGGCCGACGAGTCCGGTCATCAGCCCATCACGCGGACCCGGGCCGAAGTCGGCGGCGATGTACAGGCCGGTCGCGAAGGCGAGCAGCAGCATGCCGAACACGAACATCGGAGCGCCGATCCAGACGGAGTCCGGCTGCGGGATCACGGCGAGAGCGAGATCGGCGCTGGGGCCGACGAGCAGAGCGTTCAGGACGGTTCCCAGTCCGAGACGCTGACGCAGCGGGATCCACAGCACGAGGACGACGATCGAGATCAGGACGGTCATGATGCCGTAGCCGATACCCGTCTGTCCCGCCAGGCCGAGCGCCAGCACGTCCCAGGGCGAGACGCCGATGCTGCCGCGCACCATGAAGCCGAGGGCGACGCCGTAGAGGAACAGGCCGACGAGAAGCTGGACGAGGCGTTCGACGAGGTCCCGCCGACTCGTGGCGGCGACGGGGAGGAGCACGGCACGGAGGAGCATGATCCCACTCTGACGCGTGGACGTATCGGGACAGGGAGGCCAGTGCCGGAAAGTGGCCTGCATTTCTCAGGCCACTTTGCGGCATGCTGGGGGAATGGGATCACGACTCGTCGAACAGCTCGGAGCGCACCATGTCGCCGGCGCGACAGCGACCGCCCTGGCTGACCAGATCCGCGCGCTGATCCTCGACGGGCGGCTCACGGTCGGCGAGCGTCTGCCCAGCGAACGATCGCTCGCGCTCGAACTGCGACGATCGCGCTCGACCATCACGCGCGCCTATGGGCTGCTGGAGGCCGACGGGTACGTCTCGCGCGTGCACGGCGGAAGCACCCGCGTCACGCTGCCCCACGCTCACGCAGCTCCGGGGACCGACGCCGAGGACGGTGCGATCGACCTCTCCATCGCGTCGATGGACTCGACCCCCGGCCTCTACGACGCCACGGTGCGCTCGCTCCCCCGCCTCGCGGCGCTCCGCGGAACGAGCGGCTACTCGCTGCGAGGGCTCCCCGAACTGCGCGACGCCGTCGCACAGCGCTTCACCGAGCGCGGCGCGCCGACCTCCGCTGACGAGATCATCATCACCTCGGGCGCACTCAACGCCGTGAACCTGATCCTCGCGGCGATCGGACGCCGCGGAGAGCGCGCCCTGGTCGAACAGCCGACGTTCCCGCATGCGCTCGAAGCCCTGCACCGCCACGGCTACCGTCCGGTGCCCACGCCGGTCGATGTCGACGGCTGGGACACGCGGCACCTGACCGAGACGCTGCTCAGCACACGGCCGCACATGGCCTATCTCATCCCCGACTTCCACAACCCGACCGGAGCCACCCTCGGCGACGAGGACCGGGCACGCGTCACGGCGACGGCCCGCAACGTGGGCACCCACCTCATCGTCGACGAGACGACGACGGAGCTCGACATCGACCGCGGGTGGGCGCCCGCCCCCATGGCGGCGAGCGGACCGAACGTCATCACGGTCGGATCGATGTCGAAGATCGCGTGGGGCGGCATGCGCATCGGCTGGATCCGCGCAGAGCGGCCCCTCATCGCGCGACTGCTTGCCGTGCGCCCGTCGTTCGAGCTCGGCACCGCGCTTCTCGAGCAGTGCATCGCCGTCGAGCTGCTGTCGGACATGTCCGCTCTGACCGCGCACGTCCGCGACCGCCTCAGGGAGGGGCGGGCAGCCGTCGAAGCCGGGGTGACCGCGATTCCCGGCTTCGTGGTCCCGCGGACGCCGGGGGGCCTCTCGGCCTGGGTCGACATCGGGTCGCCGTCCTCCACGGCGCTGTCGCTCGCCGCCCGCGAGCGAGGCCTGATCCTGCCGCCCGGCCCGCGTTTCACGACCGGGGGCGTGCTCGAACGTCGACTGCGCATCCCCATCACGCTGCCGCCGGAACGGACCGCTGAGGCGATGGGGCGCCTGTCACAGGCCTGGCAGGACGTCCGCGGCGGGACCGCCTCCCCAGCGGAGGAGCTGCGCCACGCCGCGGTGATCTGAGGCGGCAACGACGAGGACCCCGCCTCGTGCCCGGGCGGGGTCCTCGTCGTGCGGAGCGGGGGGACGTCTTCTCAGCGTCCGGGATGAGTCACCGGCATCCGATACTCACGCCTCCCCCGCTCCCGGTCCGTGTGGTCGGGTCAACCGACCTTGTGCAGCCACACGACGCGCGCATCGTCGCTGGCGTGGCGGAAGGGCTCGAGTTCCTCGTCCCAGGCCGAACCCAGGGCGATGTCGAGTTCGCGCTGCAGCTCGACGGCGCTGCCTGCCGCGATCTCCATCGCGTAGCGGATGCGGTCCTCGCCGATGACGATGTTCCCGGCCGCATCGGTCTGGGCGTAGTGGATGCCGAGGTCGGGCGTATGCAGCCACCGTCCGCCGTCGCTGCGGGGCGTCGGATCCTCGGTGACCTCGAAACGGAGGTGCTCCCAGCCGCGGATCGCCGTCGCGAGAGCGGCACCCGTGCCGACGGGGCCGTCCCAGTAGAACTCCGCGCGTCGCGAGCCCTCGAGCACCGGTTGCTCGGTCCAGTCGAAGTTCACCGCACGCCCGATAGCGCGACCCACCGCCCATTCCAGGTGCGGGCAGAGCGCGCGTGGCGCAGAGTGGATGAACACCACTCCGCGCGCGTAAGCCGTCGCCATGATCTCTCCGTTTCATCAGGTGCGTCTTCCCCTACGACCTGAACCACGAAGTGGCGAGAATATGCGGTTGTGCCCTCATTCTCGCGGAGTTCTCCGCAAATCACAAGCATGTGATTCGACGACGAAGGCCCCGGTCACCGGACCGGGGCCTTCGTTCGCTTCGACGAGCTCAGCGACCCATCGTGAGGACGCTCAGCGACCCATCGTGAGGACGCTCAGCGACCCATCGTGAGGACGCTCAGCGACCCATCGTGAGGACGCTCGGCGACCCATCGTGAGGACGCTCAGCGACCCATCGTGAGGACGCTCAGCGACCCATCGTGAGGAGGGTCAGGCCTCGCTCATGGCCTGCTTGACCTGCTGGCCCTTGGCGGCGTAGTAGGCCGCGCGCGCGGCATCCTTGCGCGCCTGCTCGGCGTAGCCGAACTCCAGCGTCTCCTGGTCGACCTCGTAGTTGGGCACGTCGTCGGTGCCGTGGTACTTCTCGATGTACGCGTCGAGCTCGGGACCCGAGGTCCACGACGTGATGAGGCAGTAGCGCGGCTCCGTGCCGTTGTGCGTGGCCGCGTGCCACAGACGCTGGGTGTCGACGATCAGCTGAGCGCCGGCCGGAAGGGCGATGCGGTACTCGATGCTCGGGTCGGTGCGGTTCTCCCGCAGGACGAAGTAGCTGTCCTTGTCGTCGGTCAGGTTGAAGAAGCCGCGGACGACCCAGCCCGTGCCGTCGGGGTTCAGACGGTTGTTGTCGTCCTGGTGAAGGTTGTAGAGGCAGTCGCCGTAAGGGGTCGGCTGCAGCTCGATGACGCGGCAGCGGCCGACGTTGGCGCCGGGCTCCTGCGCGCGGCGCGTCAGGTTCGGGGCCTTCGCGACCTGCGAGTCGATCCAGACGCCGTCCTTGTCGGTGCGCGGCGGCTTGTGGTTCCAGAAACCGTTGCACTCGATCTCGCCGAAGGCGCTGGCGAGGGGCGCGAAGCGGGTGTCGCCGGACGACTTCCAGTCGTTGTACTCGAGGTCGAGCCACTCCTTGGGGTCGAGTTCCTGGTTGTAGCTGTCGAGGACGACGAAGCCCTTTTCCTCGAGCGCAGCAGACTTGATGTAACCCATGATCGAGTCATGTTCCTTTCATCGGGGGCCAGCACGTTTTAACAGGCCCTGATAAGGCAAGCCTAACAGCGGCACCCGTGCGCCCCTCGGAGGTGCGCCGTGGATAACGGAATAGACTGATCGGGGCGCCCGGCCGGTCCTCGGCGTCCGTCGCCACGAGAGGACGAGACACCAGTATGAGCACCGCGACCAACGTCGAGGCGACAGCAGTCAACACGATCGAGTGGCTCGCGGCAGGCACGACGGGCATCGTGGTCCCCGTCTATCAGCGGCAGTACCGGTGGGACATCGGCGGCTGCGAACGGCTGCTCTCCGACATCCGCGCCGTCTCCGCGGAGGACGCCGACCACCGCCACTTCATCGGCTCGATCCTCTCGGCGCAGGACGGCTCCTCCGCAGACAGCGACCTCATCCTCATCGACGGCCAGCAGCGCATCACGACCCTGATGCTGCTGGTCGCTGCGCTGCACCACGCCGTACGCGAGAGCGACCCCGGTCTGGCCGCGGAGCTGTCGCGTGTGCTCGTGCGCCCGGACGGGACCGGCCGGACCAAGCTGCGCCCGCACGACGCGTGGGCCGAGCTCTACGAGTCCGTGGTGCTGGACCGCAGGGACGACACGGAGCGCGAGTCCCGCTTCGACGACAACTACGCGTTCTTCCGCAGCCAGATCCACGTCGAGGAGGCGCCGCGCATCTGGCAGGGGCTGCAGAAGCTGGAGCACGTGTCGATCACGCTCGGCACCAGGGCGAACGCGCAGCAGATCTTCGAGAGTCTGAACTCCACCGGCGAGCCGCTGCGCGATCACGAGCTCATCCACAACTACATCCTGATGGGACTGAGTCACGCCGAGCAGCGCGACGTCGAGGAGCGGTTCTGGCTTCCGATCGAGCGCCACACCGGCGAGGCGATCGGCGCGTTCTGGCGCCACTATCTCGTCATGGTCACCGGGCGGGAGCTCGCGGCGAACGGCGAGCACGGCGTGTACAGCGCGTTCCGGCAGTCGTTCCCGCGCGTCGACGTCACCCATCTGCAGTCCGACGCGGAGACCTGGCGGCACTTCGCCGAGATCTACGGCATCCTCCTGGAGCCCTCGCTCGAACCGGACGAGGAGATCGCCCGCCACCTGCGGTACGTCGGCACGTTCGGACGTTCATCCGCCCCGCTCGTGATGAGCGCCTACAGCGACCACGCCCGCGGCGTCATCGACCGGGCCGAGCTGATCCAGACCCTCGAGTGGCTCCAGGCGCTGTACCTGCGCCGCGCCCTGGTGAACCTGCCAGCCGAGCGACTCATCGCCCGCCTCTGCCGAGCCCGCGAAGAGGGCAGGGAGTCCCTGGCCCGGGCGTTCGCGCGCATCACCCCCTCCGACGAGCGGGTCAGCGCCGTGCTCAAGTACAGCGAACTCCCCTATCCCGCGTATGTGCTCGGACGCCTCGAGGGGGTCGCCGATGCCGATGACTACGACGTCGAGCACATCGTGCCCGCTGTGCCGGGCGATGCCTGGTCGGGAGACGGCGTCCGCCCGTGGAGCGAATACTCCGAGGACGAGCAGAACAGCCACCGTGCGCTGGCTCCGACCCTCGGGAACCTCACCCTGCTCGAGCAGGGGCTGACCGAGCGGGTGTTCGGCGCCTCGTTCCCGGTCAAGCGCGACGAGGCCTACGCCCGCAGCGCCGTCGCCGCGACCAGGGAGCTCGCGGACGCGGGGTCCTGGGGAACGGCAGCCATCACACAGCGGACCGTCGCGCTCACGGCCGATCTCGTGCGGATCTGGGCCCGCCCTGCGCTGCCGGAGATCGACGACGACGGACTGACACCCATCCTCGACGCCGTGCGCCGCCGCGGGTGGCCCGCCGGCTGGGAGCGCGAGTTCGACTACGTCGAGTACCGCGGTGAGCGCTGGGAGGTGTACGACGTCAAGCACCTCTTCAACCGGGTGTTCCGTCGCGCCTGGACGGACACCACGGCCGCGGCGCTCGCATACTGCGCGGCCCACGGCGGTCCCATCTACGATGAGAGGGCCTGGAAGGGCCAGTGGGATGAGCTCGACGACACGCACTTCCTCTACATGGGCTGGGACTCCAATTACATGATGACCGCGGTTCAGGGCGTGCTCGAGGAGTCGGGCATCGCCTCGGAGGTCTTCGTGAAGTACTCCTACATCGGAAACGTGATGTGACCATGGCCACCGTCATCCGCCGCCAGCTGCTGGATCTCTCCGTCGAGGAGCACACCCTGACCGTCCCGCTCGTCTGGGACGATCCCGCGGACGCGCGCACGATCGACGTGTTCGCCGCCGTCGTCTCCCGCGAGGGCGGGGAGTCGCTGCCCTACCTGGTGTTCCTCCAGGGCGGCCCTGGACACGAAGCTCCCCGACCGTTCCACTCCCCGACCGCCCCGGCGTGGCTCGACCAGGCACTCGCCCACTACCGCGTCGTGCTTCTCGATCAGCGAGGGACAGGACGATCCACCCCCGTGGGGGACGACGACCTGACGCGCGGAGCCGATGCCGTCGCCGAGCATCTCACCCACCTCCGCGCCGACGCGATCGTGCGGGACTGCGAGGCACTGCGGGCGCATCTCGGCGCCGACCGCTGGAGCGTGCTCGGCCAGTCCTTCGGCGGGTTCACGACCCTGGCGTACCTCTCCACGCACGCATCCTCCCTGCAGGACGTCTTCGTCACCGGCGGCCTCAGCGCCATCGGCCGACGCCCCGACGACGTCTACGCGCTCTGCTACGACAAGATGCGCACGGCGAGCGAACGGTACTACCGACGTTTCCCCGAGCATCGCGAGGCCATGCGCCGGCTCGTCGACCTCGCCGACGACGGGAAGATCGTGCTGCCGGACGGCGAGGTGGTCTCCCGGTCGCGCCTGCGCTCGGTCGGCTCCGCGCTCGGCACGGATGACGGCTGGCAGACGGTGTGGTCCCTGCTCGAGCGCGACCCCTCGTCGAACGCGTTCCGCTACGATCTCCTGCACGCGATGCCCTTCGACGGTCGCAATCCGCTCTACTTCGCGTTCCACGAGTCCAGCTACGCGGACGGGCACGCCACCCGGTGGTCGGCGGAGCGCACCGAGCCGGACGACTTCCGCGACGATCCGACGCTCTTCACGGGCGAGCACATCCGGCGGGAGTGGACCGAGACCGTCCCGGCCTTCCGCCCCTGGCGCGAGGTGACCCTCGCACTGGCGGAGTTCGCATGGCCGCGGATCTACGACGCGGACGCGATCGCCGCGTCGGATGCGACCGGAGCGGCCGCGGTCTACGTCGACGACGTCTACGTTCCCGTCGACTTCTCGCTCGAGACCGCCCGGCTGCTGCCGGGGGTGAAGCTGTGGGTGACGAGCGAGCACGAGCACAACGGCCTGCGCACCGGTCCTGTCCTGTCTCGGCTCATCGACCTCGCACACGGGCGTCGCGTCCGCTGAGGGTCCTCCTCGAGGAGGATGCCGAGCGTCCAGACCCCGGCTTATGGTGGGGTCCATGAAGGATGTCATGGCGTGGGCGACGCTGGCCTTCGTGCTCGTCACGGGGCCCGCGCTCCTCATCATGGGGATGATGCACACCTTCTCCCGCAAACCGATCGAGCAGAAGTACGAGCACGTCGCGGGCGGAGGTCTGGTCGGGGTCTTCGACGCCGTGTGGTCGCCGAGCGCGCACGAGGCCGGCCAGGAGCGTGACCGGCAGACCAGGCGCACAGCACCGGCACCCGCCCCCGGCGATCCGCCCGGCGCGCTCGAGGACGGCCGGATCGTCATCAACGTCCGCGAATGACGAAGGCCCCTCGATTCCGGGGAATCGAGGGGCCTTCGCGGAAGCGGTCGTTACTTGGACGATCCGCCGAAGCCCTTGAAGCGCTGGTTGAACTTCTCGACGCGGCCGGCCGAGTCCATGATGCGCTGCTTGCCCGTGTAGAAGGGGTGCGAGGCCGAGGAGATCTCGACGTCGATCACCGGGTACTCCACGCCGTCCAGCTCGATGGTCTTGTCGCTGGTCACGGTCGAACGGGTGAGGAACGTCTCGCCCGAGCCGAGGTCGCGGAACACGACAGCCTTGTAGTCGGGGTGAATGTCAGTCTTCATGGGATTCCTTAGTTGCTGCCCTGGATTGTGCCAGGGACGAGGGAAGTCTGCGGTGCAGAGAGCACCAAGGGTCGATTCTATCAGTACTTCGACCAGCTCAGTAACCCAGGCGGATGAGGTCGGCGCCGGGGTCAGGAGGCGGCGCGAGCCGCGTACCGACCGTCTTCGCTGGTGAGGGTGATCGGCATGCCGAAGGTCTCGCCGAGCGCCTCGGCGGTGAGCGTCTCCGCCAGGGGGCCGGCCGCGACGACCGAGCCGTCGCGGATCAGCATCACGTGCGTGAACCCGACGGGGATCTCCTCGACGTGATGCGTGACCATGAGCATGGCCGGGGTGGTCGGCGCGGAGGCGTATCCGCTGAGCAACGCCAGCAGCTCCTCGCGGGAGCCGAGATCGAGGGAGGCCGTGGGCTCGTCGAGGAGCAGCAGCTCAGGGTCGGTCATGACCGCTCGCGCGATCTGCACGCGCTTCTGCTCGCCATCGCTGAGCGTGCCGAAGGTGCGATCGGCCAGGTGCTCCAGACGCCAGTCGCCCAGCACACGCAGCGCGCGACGCTCGTCGATGGTTTCGTAGTCCTCGTTCCAGCGACCGAGGACGGAGTAGGCGGCGGTGAGGACCGTGTTCAGGACGGTCTCGTCGCGGGGGATGCGCTTGGCCATCGCGGACGACGCGAAGCCGATACGCGGACGCAGCTCGAAGACGTCCGTGCGTCCCAGGGTCTCCCCCAGGACGGTCACCGTTCCGGATGTCGGGTGCATGAGCGTGTCGGCCAGCTGAAGCAGCGTCGTCTTGCCCGCGCCGTTCGGTCCGAGGATCACCCACCGCTGATCGTCCGCGACCTCCCAGGTCACGTGATCGATGATGTTGCGCCCCTCTCGGCGCACGACGACGTCGGTGAATTCCAGAGCGCTCGGCATGGTCCCAGCCTATCGGCTCAGGCGGTCAGCTCCGCGTAGAGCGCGCGCGTCGTCTCGGCGATGGCGGCCCAGCTAAAGTCGGCTCGCGCACGCTCGCGCCCCGCCTCGCCGTACGCGCGCGCCCGCTCCGGATCCATCGCGACCTCGGTCAGCACGGCGGCGAGGTCGGCGACGTAGCGATCCGGATCCACGGGGGTCCCTGTGCCGTCCTGCAGCTGCTCGATCGGGACCAGTCTTCCCGTGACACCGTCCGCGACCACCTCTGGGATGCCGCCCGTGGCGGTGCCGACGACCGCAGCCCCACAGGCCATCGCCTCGAGGTTCACGATCCCGAGCGGCTCGTAGATCGACGGGCAGACGAAGGTCGTGGCGGCGGTGAGGATCGCCGACAGCTCCTCCCGCGGCAGCATCCGCTCGATCCAGATCACCCCGTCCCGGGTCTCCTGCAACCCGCGCACGCCCTCCTGGACCTCGGCCATGATCTCCGGCGTGTCGGGAGCCCCGGCGCAGAGCACGAGCTGCACCTCCGGGGGCAGCAGCCGAGCCGCCCGCAGGAGGTAGGGCAGTCCCTTCTGCCGGGTGATGCGCCCGACGAAGACGACGGACGGACGGCTCGGGTCGAGACCGATCGACCGCAGGAACGCCTCGTCCTCCACCGGGTGCCACCTCTGCACGTCGATGCCGTTGTGGATCACGCGCACCTTGGCCGGGTCGACCTGGGGGTAGCTGCGGAGGATGTCGGCGCGCATTCCGGCGCTGACCGCGATCACCGCCGCCGCGTTCTCGTAGGCGAGACGTTCGATGCCGCTGGAGATCGCGTAACCGCCGCCGAGCTGTTCCGCCTTCCAGGGGCGCAGCGGCTCCAGGCTGTGGGCGGTGAGCACGTGCGGGATGCCGTGCAGCTGTGCGGCGAGGTGTCCGGCGAAGTTCGCGTACCAGGTGTGCGAGTGCACCACGTCGGCGTCTGCGATGGCCGACACGATCTCGAGATCCGTCCCCAGCGTCTGCAGCGCGGCGTTCGCGCCGGCGAGCTCGAGGGGAGTCCGGTAGGCGAAGGTGTCATGCTCGTCCCGCGGATCGCCGAACGCGCGGACGCGCACCTCGATGTCCTGCCTGAGGGCTGCGACGAGCTCGGCCACGTGCACGCCGGCACCGCCGTACACCGCGGGCGGATACTCCTTGGTGATCATCTCAACTCGCATGTCTGAACGCTAGTACAGCGACGAGGAAGCCATCTATGGTTGACCCATGTCCGCTCCAAAGAAGGTCTTCGGGATCATCCTCGCCGGCGGCGAGGGCAAGCGCCTCATGCCCCTCACCGCGGATCGCGCGAAGCCCGCCGTGCCCTTCGGCGGGCAGTACCGCCTGATCGATTTCGCGATCTCGAACCTCATCAACTCCGGTCTGCGTCAGATCGTCGTGCTGACGCAGTACAAGTCGCACAGCCTCGACCGGCACATCTCGCAGACCTGGCGGATGTCGGCCCTGCTCGACTCGTATGTCGCATCGGTGCCCGCGCAGCAGCGCCTCGGCAAGCGATGGTTCTCCGGATCGGCCGACGCCATTCTGCAGAGCATGAACCTGATCAACGACGAGAAGCCCGACATCGTCGTGGTGATCGGCGCCGACCACGTGTACCGCATGGACTTCCGGCAGATGCTCGAAGCGCACATCGCCTCGGGCGCCAAAGCGACCGTTGCCGGCATCCGTCAGCCGATCGCGCTGGCCTCGCAGTTCGGCGTGATCGATGCCGACGCGGAGTCCGGCCGGATCAAGCAGTTCCTCGAGAAGCCGACGGATGCCACGGGTCTGGACGACTCGCCGCACGAGGTGCTCGCCTCGATGGGCAATTACATCTTCGACGCCGACGCGCTGATCGCCGCGGTCGAAGCCGACGGCGAATCCCCCGTGTCCGGTCACGACATGGGCGGCGACATCGTCCCCTACTTCGTGGAGCGCGGCGAGGCCGGCTACTACGACATGAAGCAGAACGAGGTGCCGGGCTCCTCGCCGCGCGACCGCTCGTACTGGCGCGACGTGGGGACGATCGATTCCTTCTTCGATGCGCACCGCGACCTGATCTCGACGCTGCCGATCTTCAACCTCTACAACATGGAATGGCCGATCCACTCGCAGGCGGTCAACTCCCCGCCCGCGAAGTTCGTCCGCGACTCGGTGGGCCGCATCGGCAACGCGATCGACTCGATCGTCTCCCTCGGGTCGGTGCTCTCCGGCACGCATCTCGAGAGGAGCGTCGTGGGGCCCTGGACTCTCGCGGGCGGCGGATCCACCATCACGGACTCTGTCGTCTTCGATCACGTGCAGGTCGGACAGGGGGCCCGCGTGCACAGGGCGATCCTGGACAAGAACGTCGTGCTGGCGGACGGTGCGACGGTCGGCGTCGACCGCGAGCGGGACCTGTCCCGCGGATTCACCGTGACGGAGTCGGGGATCACCGTCGTCGGCAAGGGCGTCTTCATCGAACGCTGAGCAGCGGCGCGACGGCCGCCGCGGGATCGCTAGGCTCGACGGGTGACCGCTGCGCGCTTCCTCGTCGTCCTCGATGCCGATTCCACCCTCATCCGGAACGAGGTGATCGAGCTGCTCGCCGATGAGGCCGGACGACGCGACGAGGTCCAGGCGGCGACGGAAGCGGCCATGCGCGGCGAGGTCGATTTCGCGGCGAGCCTGCGCTCCCGCGTGGCGGCGCTGGAAGGCGTGCCCGTCTCGGCGTTCGAGCGGGTCCGCGGTCGCATCGAGCCGACGCCGGGAGTGCGTGACCTCACGGCGGCCGTGCACGAGCGGGGCGGTGTCGTAGGTGTGGTGTCGGGCGGCTTCCACGAGATCCTCGACGACATCGCGCCCCGACTCGGGGTGGATCGCTGGCGCGCCAATCGCCTCGAACTCGCGGACGGCGCCTTGTCCGGGCGCGTCGACGGCGAGATCGTGGACGGCGCTGCGAAGGCATCCTCGCTGCAGGAATGGGCATCCGAGCTCGGCGTGCCCGCTCACGCGACGATCGCGATCGGCGACGGCGCCAACGACCTGCCCATGATGGCCGTGGCCGGACTGGGCCTCGCCTTCAACGCGAAGCCCGCCGTCCGTGAGGCCGCGAGCCTCGTGATCGGCCCGCAGGATCTGGCCGCGGTCATCCCGCTGCTCCCCTAGCCCGTCGCAGATCCGCACCCCGTCGCACCCCGAGCCCCGATCCCCGCGACCCCGTGCGGAAACCACGACCCCGCGCGGAACCTGCAACTCCGCCGGCACGTCGCAGAATCTCGGCGCCGTCGCAGCAATTCACCCGAAGCCGTGCGACGCCGGGCGGAAACTGCGACGCCGCGCGGGGACTGCGACGCCGCGCGGAAACTGCGACGCCGGGCGAAACTGCGACGCCGCGCGGGCGCGGAACTGGGGACGGGGTGCGGATGTCGGGGGTGGGCGCTAGCGTCTGCGCATGGACATCATCCTCATCCCCGGACTCTGGCTCGATGCCTCCAGCTGGGAAGACGTGACGCCGGCCCTCGAGCGGGCTGGCCATCGGACGCACCCGTTGTCCCTCCCTGGACTGGGTGAACCGGCCTCTGCCTCGGCGGGCATCGGTATCGCGGACTGGATCGCGGCTGCCGTCGCCGCTGTCGACGCCGCCCCGGGCGAGGTGGTCGTCGTCGGGCACAGCGGCGGAGGCAACGTCGCATGGGGCGTGGCGGACGCTCGTCCGGATCGGGTGCGGCGGGTCGTCTTCGTGGACACCGTACCTCCGCCCGCCGGGACGGGTATCAGCGAGTTCACGATCGTGGACGGCGTCGTGCCGTTCCCCGGCTGGGACTTCTTCCCCGAGGAGGACGTGCACGATCTCGATGAGCCCACCCGCGCCCGCACGGCACCTCTCACACGGAGCGTCCCGGCCCGCGTGCCGACCGATGGCATCACGCTGGAGAACCCGGACCGATACCACGTGCCGGTGACGCTGCTGATGGGCGGACTCGATCAGCCGACCTTCGAGGGCATGATCGAGCAGTGGGGGCCCTACGCCGAGGAGTACCGGGCCATCCAGGACGCCGAAGTCATCCGGATCGGCTCCGGACACTGGCCGCAGTTCTCCGTGCCGGAGCGTCTCAGCGAGCTCCTCGTCGCTGCCGTGGATCGCTGAGGTCGGGCTTCGAGGTCAGTGACCCATCCCGAGACCGCCGTCGACCGGGATGACGGCGCCGGAGATGTAGCCCGCGTCGTCGCCGGCCAGCCAGGTCACCACGCCCGCGACCTCGTCCGGGGTGGCGAACCGACCGGCAGGGATGTTGGCCTTGTACTGCTTCTGGGTCTCCTCGGGGAGTTCCGCGGTCATATCGGTCTCGATGAATCCGGGGGCGACGACGTTCGCGGTGATGCCGCGGCCTCCGAGTTCGCGGGTGAGCGACCGGGCGAACCCGACGAGCGCGCTCTTGGACGCGGAGTAGTTGACCTGCCCTGCCGAGCCGTAGAGACCGACGACGCTCGAGATCAGGATGACGCGGCCGAAGCGCGCACGGAGCATGCCCTTCGATGCCCGCTTGACGACGCGGAAAGTGCCACCGAGGTTGGTCGCGACCACGCTGTCGAAGTCGTCCTCGCTCATGCGCAGGAGCAGCGTGTCCTTGGTGATGCCGGCGTTCGCGACGACGATCTCGACGGGACCGAGCTGCTGCTCGACCTCGGTGAATGCCGCGTCGAGTGCCGCGGCATCCGTCACATCCGCACGCACGGTGAGCGTTCCCTCGGGTCCCTCACCGCTGCGGGCCGTCACGGCGACGCGATAGCCCTCCGTGACGAAGCGCTCGGCGATCGCACGACCGATCCCCCGATTGCCACCGGTGACGAGGACGACGCGCTGAGCACTCATGGGGGAACTCCTGATCTGTACCGAGGATCCGGGATCCCGGACCGTCAACGATCCTACCGACCGCGCCCGTTCCGACCGCGTCGGTGTTTGACACGCGACCACGGTCCTGGAACCCTGATCGTGACGAAAGGGTTCCTCGTGAGCGATGACCGCATCCCCTCCCCCGGTGGCGAGCCGCCGTTCACCCCGCCCCCGCCGCCCGCGCCGACCGGTTCAGCCCCTACGCCGCCTCTCCCGGCTTCCGCGGTCCCGCCTCCCGTGCCTCCCCAGCCCTCGCAGACGCAGCAGTACCCGGGCGCAGCGCCGAGCTATGCGCCGCCGGTGCAGCCGCCGTATGGGGTCGCACCCTCACCCCGGGCGCCGCAGGGGTATGCGCCGCCGCCTGCCCAGCCGACCTACGGCACGGCGCCGGGGCAGCCCGGTTACGCCCCCTACGCCCAGCCGTATCCGATCGCCACCCCGCGCCCCACCAGTCCCCTCGCGATCACCTCTCTCGTGTGCGGCCTCGCCGGGGTGGTCCTGTTCTGGGCGATCATCCCCGTCCTGGCCTCGATCGCAGCGGTCATCACCGGGCACATGGCGCTCGGGCAGACCAAGCGCAATCCGGCTCTCGGCGGGCGCGGCATGGCGATCGCCGGCCTCATCCTCGGTTACATCGTCCTCGGGATCGCCGCGTTCACTCTGATCAGCACGATCATCAGCTTCCTGTTCGTCGGAGCGTTCAGCCTGCCCTTCCTGTTCACGAGCTGAGCGTCCGCACGACGGCACGCCGCAGCAGCCGCATCGGCGTAGGCTGGAAGCATCGTGAAGAACGCGCGCGAAGTCCCCGCTGTCACCTCTCTCCCGCAGTCGCCGCGGGACGAGAGCGACCACCGCGTGCGCCGCTACGCGCTGACGATGTCGATCCGCATCGTCTGCTTCGGGCTGATGGTTCTCGTGCAGCCCTACGGCTGGTACACCTGGGTCTTCGGCATCTCGGCCGCAGTGCTCCCGTACATCGCCGTGGTCTTCGCCAACGCCGGAAGCGACAGCACCGAGACGGCTGCGGAGTCACCGCGGCGCGAGCTGGACGCACCGGCACCCGCGCCCCTCGATGGGCCGACCGCTCCCCCGCAGGTGATCACGATCCACGAAGGCCACAGAGACCGATGACAGATCTCGTCTGCTCGCGCGCCGGCTGCCGGAGCGCGGCCACCAAGCACGTCGTGTGGCGGAACCCGCGCATCCATGCCGCCGACCGGGAGAAGGTCTGGCTCGCCTGCGACGAGCACGTCGGATTCCTGCGCGACTATCTCGCCGCCCGTGACTTCCCCGTCACCGTCCGCGACGGGGTGCCGGCATGAGTGCGCGCTTCATCCGATGGACGGTGTACGTCCTCATCGCGATCGGCTTCGCCGTCGCCTGCGTCTTCCTGTCGAACTGGCAGTTCGAACGCAATGAGTCCCGCGCCGCGCAGATCGAGCTCGTCGAGCAGAACTACGACGCCGACCCCGCTCCCCTCGCGGACTTCATCGGCGCCGACGGCACGCTCGACCCCGCGGACGAATGGCATCCGGTCCTTCTGCGCGGCGAGTATCTGGCCGACGAGCAGGTGCTGGTGCGCAACCGCCCGCACGGGGGCACGAGCGCATTCGAGGTGCTGGTTCCCTTCCGCGACGTCGACGGACGCGTGTTCATCGTGGACCGCGGATGGGTGCCCCCGGGCGACGGCGATTCCCCGGATGCCGTCCCGGCGCCGCCGTCTGGCGAGGTCGACGTGATCGTGCGGCTTCGCCCGGGCGAGCAGCTGCCTGCGTCCGGCCGTGGCGCCCCCGAGGGGCAGGTCCCCACGATCCACCTGCCGTCCATCGCCGAGCGTGTCGACGGTGACGTCATCACCGGAGCGTACGGGCGGATGGTCAGCGAGGATCCGGCCGGCGCCAGCGCACTGGGCGGGTTCGATTCTCCGACGGACGACCCCGGCCCGCACCTGTCCTATGCGATCCAGTGGATCCTGTTCGCCCTGATGGGCTTCATCTTCATCGGATACATCATCCGCACGGAGATCGTGAAGCACCGGGAAGAGGTCGAGGGCGTTCCCGCCCCGGTCGCGAAGCGGCCCCGCAGGGACCACGATGCGAACGTCGAGGACGAACTGCTCGACGCCCGCTGAGGGTTGCGGGCTCAGGCGGAGCCCTGCCGACGGCGACGGATGAGGACACCCGCGGCCCCGACGGCCAGAAGCGCTGCCCCGAGCAGCAGAGTCCCCCAGGGGTCTCCTCCCGTGCTCGGGAGGCTTCCCGATGCCTCTCCCGACGGAGAGGGCGATGGTGTCGGAGGCACGGGAGGCGTCGGCGGCGCTGCGGCCCAGACCGCATACAGGACGACGTCGGCGGTCAAGGTCGAGAGGGAGAGACGGTCGAAGGCGGCGTCCGCGGTCTCGGCGTCCGGGCTGGTCGCCCAGCCGAGGAAGGTGGTGCCGGGACCGCTGAGTCCCAGATCGGACGCATCCGGATACGTCACGGACGCCCCCGGAGGGCCGTCCCAGACGACCGTGCCGTCACTCCCCCCGTTCTCGTGGAAGGTGACCGAGAACCGGGGGTCCGGGTCGGCGTACACGGCGAGCAGGGTCACGTCCGCCCCGGAGAAGCGCACGGTACGACCGGCCTGATACAGCCCGTCGAGGGACACCGGACTCGTGATGATGCGTGCGACGGCCATCGTCGGTCGCCGCCAGCCGACGAAGACCTCCTCGCCGCGCGTGAGGGACGAGCCGTCGGCGACGATCGCGCTCGCACCGGTGTCGTAGCCGAGCGGATCGGCCGGCACCGTGCCGCCGGTGTTGCCGTCCCCGTCATAGGTCAGCGTGAAGGGTGCGCCGACCGGCTGCTGCCACCGCGCGTACAGCCGCAGGTCGGAGCCGACCGGGGTGTCGAAGTCGTACGGCACGAAGTACCCGTCGTCGGTGCGCTGATACCAGCCGACGAACGTCTGCCCGTCGGGCTGCGGCGGCAGCGGGCCCGGGGAGGTCGCGGCGGCCTGGTCCTCCACGGTCTGCGTCAGATTCCCGATCGGATCCGGCGAGGAGGGATGATCGTAGAACTCCACGGTGTGCGGATCCGTGAGCCACTTCGCGTACAGGACGAGGTTGCTCGCGGGCATGGTCGCCCCCTCGAAGCGGAACGGCACGTTGAACTCGGAATCCGTGAACCAGCCGAGGAAGACGTCGCGTCCGCGGCTCGGGTCGGCGGGAGCTCTCGTCTGGAGGTCACCCTGATACGGGATCGCCTGCACGGGCGGGATCACGGTGCCGCCGCCCGTGACGAAGGTGAGCGCATACGTGTTGCGGCTGTAGAACTGGTAGCGGTAGCGGTCGTTGGTGTTCCTGCTGTTGTTGAGCTGATAGAGCCGGCCGGATGCCGCGTCGAGCTGGAAGTAGTTGCCCTGCGTGTTGGCACCGGTGCCGTAGCCCACGTAGGAGGAGAACCCGTCGATCACGCTCGCGACCTGACGATCTCCGACCGACGCCCAGTACCACGGTGTCCGGTATGCGCTGAAGACCTGATGTCCCGGGGCCACTTCTGCCCTGACCGCGGTCTTGTCGTTGTTGTAGAGCGTCGAGACGTGCAGGGGGTCGTTGGGCACGCCATCAGGTCCGAGGACGTCGTCCGGCGCGCCCTGCGACTGATCGAGCAGCTCCACGAAGTCGTAACGCTGAGTCAGGACCTGCGTGCTGGCTGCCGCCATCTTTCCGGTCATGGAGGCGGTGCGCGCCGCCAGGTTCACGGAGCCGACGTCCGCCCCCGCGCCCGTGTAGTTCGCCGTGAACGTCTCCGGTGTGATCTGCAGCGGCCCCCAGCCTCGCAGGACGCAGTTCTGGTCCACGGTGCCGGCGTCGTACGCGGTGATCATCCCTGAGCCATCGTTTTGCGAGAGCGGTACCGGAGCCACACCCGCCGCCTGCATGTTGAAGCCGATCTTCTCCCGCACCGAGAACGTGCCGAGGAGCTGCCCGTCGCCCGGGACCGTGCCCTGGTAGTAGGTCGTGCCGCCGACGTCCATCGTCACGTCGTAGGTGCCGGCGGCGTTGCAGCGCGCCGGGACGTTCGCGGAGCTGCCGGGAGCTATGAGGACGAAGTCGATCCGCCACAGTGCCCGGGTCAGGTACACGTTCACCACGGTGGATCCGTCACCGCGCACCGTGACGTCCTGCTGGCTGACCGCGAGATCGGCGAAGGCGAGCGGATCGGACTGCACGAGTGCGGGGTCGAGCTGCGCCTGGACCAGATCCTGGATCGCGGGAGGAAGCGCCTCCTTCGTGGTGGGGCCGCCCACGGCCGTGCCGGCGGTCGCGGTCGACGCCACGTCGTCGAGGAAGGTGTACGTCGCCGGATCCGCGATCTGGGCTGCGCTCAGGGCGCCGTCCGACGGACCCCATGCCGGAATGCTCCCTCCCGCGGGCGTGAACACCGGCGACGGGTAGGAATCCGCGACGACATTGGACTTCTCGAGCCAGTAGCTCACGTGGTATTCGACGCTCTCGCCGACCCACCCCGCGTACAGCGTCGTGGGCTCCGTGATCGGAAGCGTGACGGGTTGCGTGCGTGCGGCATCGGCCCACCAGTTCGTGAACGAGTACCCGGTCCTGGTCGGCGGCGGCACCGCCGCGAGGTCGCTCGCGGTGAACGCGGTGTCGGGCTCGATCACGAACACAGGGTTCACGGCGGTGCCGTCGGTCACGAACGAGACGGCGAAACCCGCGGCGAAGATCGGGATGAGGTGCAGGTTCTCCGTGACGGGAGAGGAGAAGTCGTACGGGGCGCGGGTGGGGTCCCCCTGCCTGTACCACTCTCCCGTGAAGACCATTCCCTCCGGGACCTGCGTCACATCCGGAGCGATCTCACCGAGCGTCTGGCCGTTCTCCACCTCGTCGGAGTCGATGATCCGACGCGCGTCCGCGCCGCTCGGCCCCGCCAGGAACTGGACGACCCTCATGTCGGTGAAGCGGGCGTCGACGACGAGGTCCCCGGTGATCACGGTCCGCGCGAAGTCGAAGGGCACCTCCTGCCCGCCGGACTCCGTCACCCAGCCGTCGAAGACTCCGTCCTCGGCGGGAGGTGCAGGCTGCCGAGGGGCGAGCCCGCCGTCGGCGACCTGGACGGTGGCGATCGGGACGTCGAGGGAGCGGAACGTGACGGTGTGATAGTTCCAGATGCCCGGTGTGGTCGGACCTCCGGCCGGCGCTGCCGCGAACGCGGGCTGGGTGACGACGGCCGGCGCGAGGAGCGCGAGCACGAGAGCGGCGGCGGCCGTGACCTGACGAGCCTTCGAGAACCTGATGCCGTCACCTCCCCCGACGTCACCGTGCGATCAGATCGTTACAGTGTGGCACCGGCGCGGTCGGAGGGCCAGACCCTCTTCGTGCTCCGCCGTCGACGCGGAGCACGCGACATCAGGCTCTCCTTCCCGCCTCGGACGGGCTTCCCGACGCGTTGAGGATCCAGCCGTGCTCAGCGCGCTCGTACACGATGCGGGTGTGATTGCGGTCCGTCGATCCCTGCCAGAACTCGACGCGGTCCGGCACGATCCGCCAGAGCACCCACGCCCCGTCGGCGATGCCGTCCCGCGCGGCCGCGGAGCGAGCGGCCAGATCCGCGGCGCTCTCGGCGGCCGATGCCTCCTGCACGGCTCCGCGCACGCGCACGGCTCGAACGAGGGGCTGCCACCAGAAGTTCAGCGCGGCAGCGGGTCGTGCGGCCAGCTGCCTCGCCTTGCGCGAGGACCTCGGCCCGGCGAAGGCCCAGCCGCGGGCGTCGACGTCCTTGAGGATCAGCGTGCGGGCGTCCGGGATGCCGTCGCCGTCGACCGTCGCCAGTGTCGCCGAGTGCGGTTCCGGGACGCCGGCGGAGGAGGCCGTCGCGATCCAGTCTCGGAACAGCGTCACCGGCTCCGGGGGAAGCGTCGCGGCATCGAGCGGAGGAGCGCTGCCCGTCAGAGCAGGCTGCGCACGCAGCCAGGAGGCGGTCTCGGACGGAGAAGCGCTGTGCTCTGCGGACATGCGTCCGACTATGCCACGGGATCGGGCGGACCGATCCCGCGACAGGTCAGGCGAGCTCGATGAGGTCCTGGTACTCCTGGCTCCAGATGTCCTCGACGCCGTCGGGCAGGATCAGCACGCGCTCGGGGTTGAGCGACTGCACGGCACCGGGGTCGTGCGACACGAGGACGACGGCGCCCTCGTAGTGCGCGAGCGCACCGAGGATCTCCTCGCGTGACGCGGGATCGAGGTTGTTCGTCGGCTCATCGAGGAGCAGCAGGTTCGCCGAGGAGACCACGAGCGTCGCGAGCGAGAGCCGCGTCTTCTCTCCACCCGACAGGACTCCCGCAGGCTTCAGCACATCGTCGCCCGTGAACAGGAACGATCCGAGCACCTTGCGGGCCTCGGTCTCGGTGATGTGCGGTGCTGCGGAGACCATGTTCTCCAGCACCGAGCGGTTCACGTCGAGGTTCTCGTGCTCCTGGGCGTAGTAGCCGACCTTGAGGCCGTGTCCCGGCTCGAGCTGCCCGGTGTCGGGCTGGTCGACGCCGGCGAGCATGCGCAGCAGCGTGGTCTTGCCCGCGCCGTTGAGCCCGAGCACGACCACCTTGGAGCCGCGATCGATCGCGAGGTCGACATCGGTGAAGATCTCGAGCGACCCATACGACTTCGAGAGCCCGGATGCCATCATCGGGGTCTTCCCGCAGGGTGCCGGCTTCGGGAAGCGCAGCTTGGCGACCCGATCTTCCTGGCGCACCTCGTCGAGCCCCGCGAGCAGCTTCTCGGCACGCGCGATCATCTGGTGCGCGGCAGCCGCCTTCGAGGCCTTCGCCCCGAAGCGCGCGGCCTGCAGCTGCAGGGTCGTCGCCTTCTTCTCGGCGTTCGCGCGCTCCTTCTTGCGGCGCTCCTCATCGGCCACCCGCTGACGCAGGTAGTTCTTCCAGTTCATGTTGTACGTGTCGATGACCTGACGGTTCGCGTCGAGGTAGAACACGCGGTTGACCGTCTCCCCGACGAGCTCCACGTCGTGGCTGATCACGATCAGCCCGCCCTTGTAGCCCTTGAGGAACTCGCGCAGCCACACGACACTGTCGGCGTCGAGGTGGTTCGTCGGCTCGTCGAGGATCATCGTCTGCGCGTCGGAGAAGAGGATCCGCGCGAGCTCGATGCGGCGACGCTGTCCACCGGAGAGGGTCGACAGCGGCTGGTCGAGGATGCGGTCGGGAAGCGACAGGTTGTTGGCGATGGACGCCGCCTCCGCCTCCGCCGCATAGCCGCCCTGGGCCTCGAACTGCTCGGTGAGCCGGGCGTAGCGCTTCATGGCCTTGTCTGCCACCGCGGGGTCGTCCGACCCCATCGCGAGGGCCGCCTCCGTCATGCCGAGGTTGAGCTGACCGAGCCCACGGGCGTCGAGGATGCGTGTGCGCGCGAGGTCTTCGGGGTTGCCCGAACGCGGGTCCTGCGGAAGGTAGCCCAGTTCGCCGGAGCGGGTCACGCTTCCGCCGGATGGCAGCACGTCTCCGGCGAGCACCTTGGTGAGCGTCGTCTTGCCGGCCCCGTTGCGGCCGACGAGTCCGATCTTGTCTCCGTCGGCGACGCGGAACGAGACGTTCTCCATCAGCAGGCGCGCGCCAACGCGGATCTCGAGGTCGTGCACGGCAAGCACAGCGGACGTCCGTTCTTTCGGGGAGGGTGTTCGACCAATCGGCCAGCCTCCCAGTATAAGCGGCGCAGCCGAGGGTTCCGCCCAGCAAGATCACTCCGGAGGGTGACGAGGGCGATACCGCGGAGGGATGACCAGGGCGGGACCAGGCGCATAGCGTGCCGGAGTGGACATCCTCAACGAGTTGATCATGCAGGCCATCGCCTCCCCGTGGCTCTATCTGGTGCTGCTGGCCGTCACCATCATCGACGGCTTCTTCCCACCCGTGCCCAGCGAGACGGTGCTCGTCGCCGCCGCAGCGGTGGCGACATCGACCGGAGAGGGGAACCTTCTGCTGCTCGGGGTGGTCGCCGCCGTCGGCGCGGCCATCGGAGACAACATCGCGTTCTGGATCGGCCGGCGCATCGGGACGGAGCGCTTCGCGTGGATGCGTCGGCCCCGGGTGGCGGCGGCCTTCGCGCACGCCCAGCGCGCGCTCGATCGGCGCAGTGCCACGCTCATCCTCGGCGCCCGGTACATCCCGGTGGGGCGTGTCGCGGTCAACATGACCGCCGGCGGACTCGGCTTCCCCTGGCGACGCTTCCTCCCGCTGAGCCTGGTCGCCGGACTCAGCTGGAGCGCGTTCAGCCTGGTGATCGGACTGCTGGCCGGAGCGTGGATCAAGGACCAGCCGCTGCTCAGCGCCGGGCTCGGCATCGTCGTCGCACTGGTGATCGGCGTCGTGATCGACCGGATCGCGGCGGCCCGCCGTCGCCGTGAGCCCGCCCCGCAACTGGCAGGATGACAGTCATGGCACGTCGCCGAGAGCGCACACCGCGCCGCGCACGGATGAGCCGCCGCACCTTCGCCCTCGGGGCGCTGGGTGCGGCGGTCCTCACCCTGTACGCGGTCCTCGTGCCTCTGCAGACCGTCCTCTACGGAACGCCCCTTCCGCTCTCGTTCATCCTCGGCGCCGCCCTCTGCGCCGCGCCGCTGCTCGCCGTCTCCCGTCCGCGGCGGGCCATCGCGCTGTTCACCGCCGGCGCTCTTCTGCTGCCGCTCATCGTCGTGCCGGAGCAGGCCGTGCAGTCGCCGTGGCCGTGGTCGGTCCCCGCCCTCCTCGTCTTCGTCCTGTTCGTCGGCGTGGTGACCTTCCTGCATGGGGCGAGGCTCGGCGCGTTCACTCTCATCCTCGGCGCGATCGCGTCGCTCCTGGCACCGCTGCTGCGGCCCGACGTGGTCGCCCTCCCGGAGTCGTCGGCCAGCGCCACAGCCGATCTGATCGTGACGACCTCCGTCGCCTCCGCGATGTTCCTGATCGCCGCCCTGGTCGCCGCCCGGGTCAGGGTCGCCGCCGAGCTGACGCGTGAGAAGGAGCACAGCGCCCTGGAGGAGGCCCGGCGCGCGCTCGTCGAAGAGCGCACCAGGATCGCCAGGGAGCTGCACGATGTGGTCGCCCACAGCATGTCCGTGATCCAGGTGCAGGCTTCGACGGCGCGCTACCGGATCCCGGACCTCGGCGAGGCGGCGACGGCGGAGTTCGACGACATCGCCGCCACCGCCCGGAGCTCCCTCACCGAGATGCGGCGCATGCTGGGCGTGCTCCGCACGGAGGACCAGAGCGCGGAGCTGGCCCCGCAGCAGGGCGTCTCCGACATCCCGGCCCTCGTCGACAGCATCCGCCGCGCCGGCGTCGAGGTCGGCCTCGTGATCGAGGGCGGCGACCTCGCCGAGACCGCCGGCCCCGCCGTGCAGATCGCGGCCTTCCGCATCGTCCAAGAGGCTCTGAGCAACGCCGTGCGCCATGCGCCGGGTGCCCGGATCGCTGTGCGGCTGCGGGCGGAGGACCGGAGCATCCGCATCCGCGTGCTCAACCAGAACCCGCCACGCAGCGCGGAGCACCATGGCGGGGGCTACGGACTCCGCGGCATGCGCGAGCGTTCGGAGATCCTCGGCGGAAGCCTCACCGCCGGCCCCTCGCCCGAGGGCGGATGGGTCGTCGAAGCCGTGCTGCCTCTCGACCCCGAGCCGACCACGACGGTCACCGCGCCCGCACCCGCACCCGCACCCGCACCCGCACCCGCACCCGCACCCGACAAGGAGACTCCGTGACGATCAGCGTGCTCATCGCCGACGACCAGGCCATGGTCCGCGCAGGATTCGCCGCCCTCCTCGACGCGCACGAGGGCATCCGTGTGGCCGGCCAGGCGGCGACCGGCGCCGAGGCGGTGACTCTGGCCGCGCGCCTGGACCCCGACGTGATCCTGATGGACGTGCGGATGCCGGAGCTCGACGGCATCGAGGCGACCAGGCGGATCCTCGGACCGGGCTATCCTGCCGCCCACGTCCCCCGCATCCTCATGCTCACCACCTTCGACATCGACGACTACGTGTACGACGCTCTCGAAGCGGGAGCAAGCGGCTTTCTCCTCAAGGACGCGCTCCCCGAGGAGCTCGTGCACGCCGTGCGCGTCGTCGCCGGCGGGGATGCGCTCCTGGCGCCGAGCGTCACTCGACGGATGATCGAGCAGTTCGCGGGCCGGCGGCCCCGCGCACCGCGGTCCGCCACCGCACTGGCCGAGCTAACGGACCGGGAGCGCGAAGTGCTCGTGCTGATCGGGCGCGGGCGATCCAACAGCGAGATCGCCGCCGACCTCTTCATCGCCGAGCAGACGGTCAAGACGCATGTCGGCAAGGTTCTCGCGAAGCTGCACCTGCGCGATCGCGTGCACGCGGTGATCCTCGCCTACGACACCGGGCTGGTCGAGCCCACCGCCTGAGTCACCCCGCGGTAGGGGTGCGGACGGCACCAGAGGGTGATGCTCCCCGCGACACCGCGTCCATAGTCTCCGAGGACACCACCCCGAGGAGGACTCATGGCCATCGTCCAGGCGCCGCCCGCCGCCGCTCCGGCGCACCCCCGCCCCGCATCCCGCGACACCGCGATCGACTTCGTCCGGGCGCTCTGCGTGCTCGGCGTCGTGCTCCTGCACGCGATCATGGTCGGTGTCACGGTCTCGGAGGGCGGACCCCTCTTCGAGAACGCGAGCGACGGCACCGCCTGGATCGCCCCTCTCAGCTGGCTCCTGCAGGTCATGCCGCTCTTCTTCGTGATCGGCGGCTTCTCGGGCTCCATGGCCTATCGCCGGCTGCACGAGCGCGGTGGGTCCGCCGTGGACTTCGTCGCCGGACGCGTGCACCGTCTCCTGCGCCCCGCGATGTACGTCGTCGCTGCCGTCGCCCTCGCCCTCGCGGCTCTCACCGTCGCCGGGGTCCCGGCGGAGCTGATCGCCACGGCGGGCTTCCGCTACGGGCAGCCCCTGTGGTTCCTCGGCGTCTTCCTGCTCTGCCAGGCGCTGCTGCCCTGGCTCGTCTCCGCCCACCGGAGGGCTCCGCTGCGCACCATCGGCGCTCTGGCGCTCGCCGCCGTGGTCGTCGACGTCGTGCGCGCCGCGACCGGCATCGAAGGGCTCGGCTTCCTGAACCTCGGCTTCGTCTGGCTGACACTGCAGCAGCTCGGATTCTTCCTCGCGGACGGCTCGATCGATGCACTCAGCCGGAAGGTCAGGGTCACGGCCGGACTCGGCGCCCTGCTGGTGCTCGCGGTGACGTTCCTCACCGGCGTCTACTCCCCCGACCTCATCGCGAACATCAACCCGCCGACGACGGCACTGCTGCTCGTCGGGGTCGCGCACACCAGCCTGCTCTCGTTGCACCGCGCTCGGATCGAGCGGTTCAGCCGCCGTCCCCTCGTCGCGGGCTTCACCGGATTCGTGACCAGGCGCGCCATGACGATCTACCTCTGGCACATGCCGATGCTGCTGCTCATGGCGGGCACCACCGCGGTGTTCTCCCTCACCGCCGGAATCTCCCTGCCCGCACTGGACAGCGCGGAGTGGTGGGCGGGACGGCCGCTCTGGCTCGCCGTCGCCCTGGCCCTCACCGCGCTCGCCGCCCTGGCGTTCTCGCGGTTCGAGACGCAGTCGCCGCCCGTAGCCACCGCCCCGACGCACCGCCTCGTGCTCGGCACGTTGAGCGGCCTGATCGGGATCGTCCTGCTCCTCGTGCTCGGGACCTCGGTCGCGACCGCCGTGATCGCCATCGCGCTGATCGCCGGCGCTCTGCGCCTGGCCTCGCTGAGCGCGCACGTGCCTGTCCGCGGCGGGACGCTCGGGCTGCTCTGAGGGTCAGCCCAACCCGCGAGCCGCGAGCGCCTCGCCGACGTCGTCCGCATGACGGAGCGACAGCACGAGCAGCGGGACGGCGGAGCGTGCACCCAGCCGGACGCCCCGCGCCTGCTCCGCCCCGCGCACTCGCGCCGCGAAACCCGCGATGACCGGCACCGTGGTGAGGGTGAGCGAGATGGTGAGCGCGGCCGCGTCCGGCTCGAGCCCGAATCGCCGCAGGGGGCGCAGCAGGCGATCCAGCACCGCCATGAGCTCGGACATCCGCGTCGTCGACGTCAGCAGACTCGCCAGCAGCAGCACTGCCGCCACCCGGCCCGTGTTGATCCATGCCGCGGCGGGTGAGACGAAGACGGCCAGGGCGACGGCGAGGACCGCGAGGATCCAGCGCAGTCGCCAGAGCTCCCGGAGGGGCAGTCGGAGCGGGAGCCCGCCGAGCACGGACAGCCCGAGGACGAGGAGGAGCGACACGCCGATGCTCACGACGTCGTGAGGGAAGAGGGAGAGCACGAGGGCGCCCGACGCCAGCGCCGCGAGCTTGAACCCCGCCGAGGTGCGGTGGAGCAGGCCCGCGCCGGGGTGATACAGCGGGATCATGCGCAGCGTCGGCGGTACGCCGCGATCACGGAGGAAGGCTCCCCGGAGGCGGCCACCCGCCCATCCTCGAACAGCACCGCCGCCGCGCAGCGCCCGGCGAGCTCCAGATCGTGTGTCACGACGACGACCTGCGCCTGCTGCTCGAGCAGCAGATCGCCGACCCTGCGGGCGTTGCGCAGGTCGAGGAGAGTCGTCGGCTCGTCAGCCACGACCAGTCGCGGCGAGGCGATGAGCACGGAGGCGAGAGCGAGCATCTGCTTCTGTCCTCCGGACAGGCTCGAGGCCGGCACGTCGGCGTGACCTCCGAGACCGTGCGCGTCCAGGGTGTCCCGTACGCGCTGCGCGATCTCCGCTCTGGGGCGCCCGCGGAGCGAGAGGGCCAGGTCCTCCGCGGGAGTCGGCATCAGGATCTGCGCGTCGGGGTTGGTGAAGACGAAACCCACCTCCCTGCGGACGGCTGCCCGATCGTGCACGGTGTCGCGACCGTGCACGCAGACGCGTCCGCTGGTGGGAGCGACCAGACCATTCAGCAGCCGCGCGAAGGTCGACTTCCCCGAGCCGTTCGCCCCGATCACCGCGACGGTCGGCGCGCTCAGATGCAGGGTGACATCGCGCAGCACGGGCCTGTCGTCGAACCGCACCGACACCCCGTCGACCGCGATCGGCGCCGAAGGGCCTCCCGGGGATCCAGACACCGCACTCCTCCCGTCGCATGACCTGAACACTGTTCACCTGAACGTCGTTCACTATAATCGGAGGATGTCCCCCGAGCCCAATCCCGCACGCCACGACCGCGAGAGCGTGGCGCGTCACGCTCTCGCCCTGCTCGACGAGGTGGGACTCGCGGACCTGTCCATGCGACGCATCGCCGCCCGTCTCGATGTGCAGCCCAGCGCTCTGTACTGGCACTTCGCGAGCAAGCAGGAGCTCCTCGCCGACCTCGCCGACCGGATCACGGGGTCGATTCCTCGGGGCAGCACCGACGTGCTCGCGACCGCACGCGGCATCCGCGACGCGCTGTTCGCCTACCGCGACGGCGCGGAGCTCGTCCTCAGCACGTATGCGCTGCAACTCGGATCGTCACACGCGCAGGCGGCCCTGACCGAGGCGCTGCGGTCGCAAGGCGCCGCAGCAGCCGAGGATCGCGGCGCGGCGATCCTGCACTTCGTCCTCGGTCACGCCACGCTCGTGCAGCAGCGCATGCACGCGGACAGTCACGGTGCGCTCGGCGGCGACGGCGAGATCGACGTGACGGCGGGTCTCGACCGCGTCTTCGACCTCGGCGTCGTCGCGATCGCCGGAGACCTCAGCGCGCCGGCGTCTCCGCCGCGTGTCCGAGTCTGAGGCCGGGGACGATCGCGAGGGCGATGAGAACGGCGCCGAAGGCGAACACCACCGCGAAGGCGTCGGCGCCCCCTCCGAGGGAGGCCACGCCGAGCCCGGCGAAGGCGATCGCCACGGCCGACCCCGTCGCGTCCGAGATCGACAGCGCCGAGGAGTTGAACCCCTGGTTCGTCTCATCCGAGTACGCGAGCGTCAGGACGGTCAGACGCGGGTAGAGCAGCCCCATCCCGCCACCCGCGAACCCCCACCCCACGACGACGAGAGCGGCCGACACGTCGAACAGCGCGGCGGCGAGCACGCAGAGCATGGCGATCAGCAGCGCGCTGAGAGCGATCACCGTGATCCGGTGATTCCCCAGCCGTTCGCCGAAGCGCCCCTGCAGTGCGGAGGCGCCGGCCCAGGCCAGGGCGGCGAGCATCAGCGCGATCCCCGCCCACGTGGCCGAGAAGTCATACTTCCGCATGAGCAGGTACGGGATGTACGCCTCCGCCGCGAAGAACGCACCGGCCGCGATGCCCCGCATGAGCACGACGCTGGGCAGCCCCACCCCGGCCCGGAGAGTGCGCCGCGGCAGCAGCGGCAGCACGGCACACCCGATCAGGATCATGGCGCCGAGCGCGACCGGCCATCCGACCGCCGGGGAGAGCTCGGCCGAGAAGCCGATCGCCACGGCGAGCACGGCCACGACCACGGCGAGCAGCAGCCGGACGACCAGGGCGCGACGGTCCTGCGGCTCCCCGCCACCGAGATCGACGCCGCGCAGTCGCACCGCGACCAGGACGAACGCCGCGGACGTGAGCACGGCGACGCCGAGGAAGGCCCAGCGCCAGTCGAGATACTCCGCCACCGCGCCCGCCAAGAACGGGCCGATCATGGAGGGCACGACCCACGCCGCCGCGAACGCCGCGAAGATCCGCCCGTGCAGATTCGGCGGGTACAGGCGCGCGACCAGCACATACAGGGCGACGGTCTGCCCGCCGGCCCCGAGCCCCTGCACCAGACGGCCGATCAGGAACTGATGCATCGTGAGGGCGAGACCGGAGATCAGCAGGCCGGCGATGAACAGGGCCACGGCGGCGTACAGCGCCCCGCGGGGCCCCTTCGCGTCCGACCACGCTCCCGTGGCGACCATGCCGATGACGCTCGTCGCGAGGGTTCCAGCGAACGCGACGGCGAAGAGCGCCTCCCCATCGAGGGCTTCGCTGACGATCGGCATGACCGTCGTGACGGCGAGGGCCTCGATCGCCGCGAGGAAGATCAGCGCCACCGCACCCAGTGTCACCCAGAGGCGTTGATGGTCCCAGATCGTCGCGGTCGTGGCCCGAGCACTCATCGACCGACGAGCGCCGCGATGCGCTCGATGGCCTCGGTGAGGATCTCGGGGCTCGTGCCGAAGTTCAGCCGCACGTGGCCGGCGCCCTCATCACCGAAGGCCGGCCCGAAGTGGAGGGCCACCTTGGCGTCTCTCAGGATGCGTCGCGCCGGGTTGTCTCCCCAGCCCAGCGCGGACAGGTCGATCCACGCCAGGTATCCGGCGTCCGGAATCCGATAGCGCGCGCCCGGCAGGTGCGCCGCGAGGAGGTCTTCCAGGAGGACGCGGTTCTCGTCGAGTGTGCGGAGCAGCCCGTCGAGCCACGGATCGCTCTCCTCGGAGAACGCGGCGACGGCGGCGAGGAGCCCGAACTGCCCGGTGCGCCACTCCACCTCGACGGGAAGCCCGCGCACCACCGCGCTCGTCTCGTCGTCCGCGGTGACCATGAGCGCGCACTTGAGCCCAGCCAGATTGAACGCCTTGCTGGCGCTCACCACCGCGTAGCCCACACGCTGAGCGGCATCGCTCACCGCCAGGAACGGCGTGAAGCCCGCGCCGGGCTGCGCGAGCGGCGCGTGGATCTCATCCGACACCACCGCAGCGCCGAACTCCTCGGCCAGCTCCGCGAGAGCGGCCAGGCTGTCGCGGTCGTGCACGGTCCCGGTCGGGTTGTGCGGGTTGCACAGCAGGATCGCGGTCGCGCCATCGTCGAAGGCGGCGCGGATGCCGTCGAGATCCAGTTCCCAGCGGGTCCCGGTGTCGCGCAGCGGCACCCGCTCGATCTCGGCACCGGCCTCTTCCACGAGGTCGTAGAACGGCGGGTAGACGGGCGGCGTCACGACCACCCGCTCGCCCGGCTGCGTCACCCGACGCAGGATCTCCACGATGCCCATGCTCACATCCGCCGTGCTGCGGATCCGCGCCGGGTCAGGCTCCCACCCGTAACGTCGGGAGGCGAAGCCGGCGAAGGCCGCGGCGAGGGGGGTCTTCGATGCCATGTAGCCGGTGTCGCCGATCTCCACCGCGCGCTGCAGCGCCTCGGTGATGGCGGGCGCGAGGGGGAAGTCCGTCTCGGCGACGAACAGCGGAAGCACATCCGCCGGATACTCCCGCCACTTCTCGCTGGTGCGCTCGCGGAGTTCCGCCAAGGACAGGGCTTTCACCTGAAGCATTCGTTCTCCCGAGTCTCGCCCCGCATCGGTGCGGAGTCAGCGAAGCGGGCGCGTGGTCGCGCCCGCTTCGGCCTGCAGCAAGTGGTGTGCGGTCAGATGGCGAAGCCGAGTGCCCGCATCATGTCGCGACCGTCGTCGGTGATCCGCTCCGGACCCCACGGCGGCATCCAGACCCAGTTGATCCGGAAGCGGTCGACGACGTTGTCCAGCGCCTGAGCGGTCTGGTCCTCGAGCACGTCGGTGAGCGGGCAGCCGGCGCTGGTCAGCGTCATGTGGATGACGAGAGCGTCGTTCTCGTCATCCCACGCGAGGTCGTAGATGAGACCGAGATCCACGACGTTGATCCCGAGTTCGGGATCCATGACGTCTTTGAGGGCCTCCGTGACCGCGTCGTACTTCTCGTCCGTCAGCGTCGCTGTCATGCGATCAGCCTACGCCTCGATGGGGGCTGCGGGGTCGAGGAAGCGGTCGTATCCCTCGTTCTCGAGCCGGTCGGCGAGCTCGGGCCCGCCTTCTTCGACGATCTTGCCGGCGACGACCACGTGCACGAAGTCGGGGCGGATGTAGCGGAGGATGCGCGTGTAGTGGGTGATCAGCAGCACGCCGAGGCCGGTGGCCTCCTTGGCGCGGTTGACGCCCTCCGAGACGATCTTCAGCGCGTCGACGTCCAGACCGGAGTCCGTCTCGTCGAGGACCGCGAACTTCGGCTTGAGCACCTCGAGCTGGAGGATCTCGTGACGCTTCTTCTCGCCACCCGAGAAGCCCTCGTTGACGTTGCGCTGGGCGAACTTCGGGTCCATGCGCAGGTTCGCCATGGCCGCCTTGACGTCCTTCGTCCAGCCGCGGATCGAGGGCGCTTCGCCGTCCAGAGCGGTCTTCGCCGTACGCAGGAAGTTGGTCACCGTGACGCCGGGGATCTCCACCGGGTACTGCATCGCGAGGAACAGGCCGGCGCGGGCGCGCTCGTCGACGCTCATCTCCAGGACGTCCTGGCCGTCGAACGTGATGGAACCGGACGTGACGGTGTACTTGGGGTGACCGGCGATCGTGTACGCCAGAGTCGACTTGCCGGAGCCGTTGGGGCCCATGATGGCGTGGGTCTCACCCGTGTTCATGGTGAGGTTGATTCCGTTGAGGATCGGGGTGGTCCCCGCCTCGGTCTCGACCGTCACATGCAGGTCGCGGATCTCGAGAACAGACATTCTTCAGACTTCCTTCGTCACAGTCGGATCGATGAGCACGTCGTCGCCGTCGATCTCGACGACGTAGACCGGAACGGGCTCATATGCGGGGAGATTCTGGGGCTTGCCGGTGATCAGGGAGAAGGCCGAGCCGTGAGCCCAGCACTCCACCGTGTCGCCTTCCACGAAGCCCTCGGACAGCGAGATGTCGCCGTGGGTGCAGGTGTCGCCGATCGCGTGGATGACACCATCGCCGTCCTTGATGACGGTGATCGGCACACCGTTCGGCTCGACGCGCAGCGGGGTGTCCTGTTCGAGCTCGGACACGCCACAGACGCGCTGGGCCGTCACGCGTCGACCTCGGCGAGTTCGGCCTCGATCGCGGCCAGCAGCTCGGCCTCCAGGTCGGGGATGCCCAGGCGCAGCACGATGTCCGTCAGGAAGCCGAGGACCACCAGTCGGCGGGCCTCCTCCTCCGGGATGCCGCGTGCCTGCAGGTAGAACAGCTGCTCGTCGTCGAAGCGACCGGTCGCGCTCGCGTGGCCGGCGCCGAGGATGTCGCCGGTCTCGATCTCGAGGTTCGGGATCGAGTCGGCGCGCGCGCCCTCCGTGAGGACGAGGTTGCGGTTCGCCTCGTAGGAGTCGGTACCCGTGGCGTCAGCCCCGATCAGCACATCGCCGATCCAGACGCTGTGGGCGCTCTCCCCCTGAAGCGCACCCTTGTAGAGCACGTCGCCCTTGGTGTGCGGGCCCTTGTGGTGCAGGTAGACCTGGCTCTCCAGGTGCTGACCGGCGTCGGCGTACGACAGGCCGTAGAGGTAGCCCTCGGAGCCGGAGCCGGCGAGCTCCACGCTCGGGTTCACGCGTACGACCCCGCCGCCGAAGCTCACGACGAAGTGCTTGAGCGTGGCATCCGCACCGACTCGCGCCTGGTGCGCCGCAGCGTGCACGGCGTCGTCGTCCCACTGCTGGACCGTCACGACGGTGAGCTTGGCCCCGTCGCGGACGATGATCTCGACGTTCTGCGCGTACTGGGCGGAGCCCTTGTGCTGCAGCACGACCGTCGCCGCGCTGTGCTCGAGCGCCTCGATCACGATGTGGGCATCGGCACGACGGTCAGCGCCGCGGCCGGTGAGGGCGACGAGGATCGGCTCGGCGACCTCCTCCTCGCGAGGGATGCGCACGTGCAGGGCCTCTGTGCTGCCCTGCCACGCCACCGCCGCGGTCACGTCCTCCGCGAGGAAGACCTCTCCGCGCGGGGCGTCGCCGGCAGCGAGGCCCGCCGCGACGTACTCTCCACCGGAGACGAAGGTCACGTCCACGCCGTCGTTCGACGTCGCAGTCGTGAACAGCGGGGAGAGCTGACCGACGGGGGTGTGCTTCCAGTTGACCTCACGGCCGGTGGGGGCACCGAAGTCCGTCGGCTCGAAGGAGTGCGGACGCTCGGAGCGGGTCTGCACCGGGACGAACCCGGCGTCGGCGACCTGGGCTGCCGGGTCGATGTGCGCGTTCGTGTGCTGCGCCTCGCTGGGCGCTGTCGTCGAGGCCGCCATTTAGCCGACCGATCCTTCCATGCCCATCTCGATGAGCTTGTTCAGTTCCATCGCGTACTCCATCGGCAGCTCGCGCGCGATCGGCTCGATGAAGCCGCGCACGATCATCGCCATCGCCTCGTCCTCGGGCATGCCGCGGGACTGCAGGTAGAAGAGCTGCTCCTCGCTGACCTTGGAGACCGTGGCCTCATGGCCGAGCTGCACGTCGTCGACGCGGATGTCGATCGCGGGGTAGGTGTCGGAGCGGGACTTCGTGTCCACCAGCAGCGCGTCGCACCGGACGGTGTTCGCGGAGTGGTGCGCGTTCGCGTCCACGCGGACCTCGCCGCGGTAGCCGGCGCGGCCGCCGCCCCGCGCGATCGACTTCGAGACGATCGACGACTGCGTGTACGGAGCCATGTGGATCATCTTCGCTCCGGCGTCCTGGTGCTGACCGGGACCGGCGAAGGCGACCGAGAGGGTCTCGCCCTTGGCGTGCTCGCCCATCAGGTAGATCGACGGGTACTTCATCGTCACCTTGGAGCCGATGTTGCCGTCGACCCACTCCATGGTCGCGCCCTCGTGCGCCACGGCGCGCTTGGTGACCAGGTTGTAGACGTTGTTCGACCAGTTCTGGATCGTCGTGTAGCGCACGCGGGCGTTCTTCTTCACGATGATCTCGACGACGGCCGAGTGCAGGGAGTCCGACTTGTAGATCGGGGCCGTGCAGCCCTCGATGTAGTGGACGTAGCTGTCCTCGTCGGCGATGATCAGGGTCCGCTCGAACTGGCCCATGTTCTCGGTGTTGATCCGGAAGTAGGCCTGCAGCGGGATCTCCACGTGCACGCCCTTGGGGACGTAGACGAACGAGCCGCCCGACCAGACGGCGGTGTTCAGCGCGGCGAACTTGTTGTCGCCGGCGGGGATCACCGTGCCGAAGTACTCCTCGAAGAACTCGGGGTGCTCGCGCAGTGCGGTGTCGGTGTCCATGAAGATGACGCCCTGGGCCTCGAGGTCCTCACGGATCTGGTGGTAGACGACCTCGGACTCGTACTGCGCGGCCACGCCGGCGACGAGACGCTGGCGCTCGGCCTCGGGGATGCCGAGGCGTTCGTACGTCTCGCGGATCTCGGCGGGGAGATCCTCCCAGCTCTGCGCCTGCTTCTCGGTGGAGCGGACGAAGTACTTGATGTTGTCGAAGTCGATGTCGCTGAGGTCGGCACCCCACGTCGGCATCGGCTTGCGCCCGAAGAGCTGATAGCCCTTGAGACGGGTCTTCAGCATCCACTCGGGTTCGTTCTTGAGGGCGGAGATCCCGCGGACGACCTCCTCGGAGATCCCTCGCTTGGCGACGGCACCCGCAGCGTCCTCGTCGTGCCAGCCGAACTCGTACACCCCCAGACCGTCAAGCTCCGGGCGGTCGATCAGCACATCCGACATCCAACACTCTCCTCACAGGTCCCAAACGGTGTCATCCGCCCCGACACACCTGATCCCCGTCGAGTCTGCGGGAGCGGGTGCCGTTGGTGGGCCCTCATCACGGGCGCTTCCATCGCGCCTAAACTGTTGACGATGCTTCAGCGCTGTCAGCGCCCATCGCAACAATCCGATTCTACAGGTTCCGCCTGACGGACGGGCCATCATGCCCTCGTCTCATGCGGTCCGGAGGACTTATGCCCGAGACGACGATCCCCGCCACTCCGACGACGCGGTCGACTCCGCCTCCGTCCGCTCTGTGGGGTCGCGCTCTGACGGTCTTCGCGTGGCTGTCCTTCCTCAGCGAGACCATCATCATCGGCACGGGCGGCGCGGTGCGCCTCACCGGATCGGGACTCGGCTGCACCGAGTGGCCCCTGTGCACCCCCGAGTCGCTGGTGCCCATCGTCGAGGTGCAGGGCATCCACGGCATGATCGAGTTCGGCAACCGGCTGATGACGGGCGTGGTGGGCATCATCGCGCTGGTGGTCGTGCTCCTGGTCCTGCGCCTGTTCAGCGGACGCCGAGCCCTCATCACCACTCTCTGGTACGCCGTGGGCGGCATCGCGGCCGCAGCGGTCGCCTACGTGATCGCCTCGCCGTTCCACATCCCGGCGTTCCCCGTCGCTTCCGCAGTGCTTCTCCTGGCGGTCATCGCCGCCGCGGTGCACGCCGTGCGGACCACACCGGCTCGACGCGACCTCGTACTCCTGTCGTGGCTCACCCTGATCGGCGTCGTGGCCCAGGCGCTCGTCGGCGGGATCACGGTGCTGACGGGCCTCAACCCGTTCATCGTGGGCTTCCACTACACGTCATCCCTGCTGCTGGTCTGCATCACCGCCGCCTTCCTGGTGCGCCTGAAGACGGCACCCGGCCCCCGGGAACGCGCCGTTCCCGCCTGGTTCGCCGCCGTCACCCATGTGACGGGCCTCGCCCTCGCGGTGACCATCGTGTTCGGCGTGCTCACCACGGGCTCCGGCCCCCACTCCGGCGACGCGGACGTCCTCCGGCACGGCTTCGACGCCACGGTCCTCGCGCACGTGCACTCCTGGCCGGGCTACATCCTCGCCGCGCTCGTGCTGTTCCTGACCGTCGCAGCGTGGGTGCTGCGACTGGAGCCGCGCCGCTGGCTGCTCGTGCTCGTGATCGCGATCCTGGTGCAGGTCGGCGTCGGCGTCTGGCAGGCCCGCGAAGGACTGCCGCCGGTGCTCGTGGGCATCCACATGGTCCTGGCGTCGCTCTCCGCCGCCACCTACACCGTCGTGGTGCTCCACCTCAAGCGATCGATCCCCGTCGCACCCTGAAACCCCACAGACGATCCACAGCTTGCGCATCGCCGACTCATCAGCGCATGCGCAAGGGTGGAGCGCATGAACAAGTCACTCTCACGAAGCATCGGATTCTGGCTGCTCCTCGTCGTGTCGCTCATCGCGACCGCGATCGGCGGATGGCTCATCGCCGGCCAGATCGGCACGATGACGACGACGCTGCTGGACGGCACCGCCACGGGTATCGAGGTGTACGTCGGACAGTCGCTGGTGGTCGTGGGCGCCGGCGTGCTGGCCGCGGGCATCGTGGGGATCCTGTTGACGCTCGCTCTCGTCGCGGCTCGCTCGCTCGTCCCCGTCGCCGCACCCGCTGTCGTCGAGCCCATCGACTGGAGCGCGCAGACCCCCGACGCCCCGGCATCCGCTTCCGCCCCGGTCGAGGTCAAGGAAGCGCCTGCGGCCGCTGAGGCATTCGCGACGACCGACGAGACGACGCCCGACACGACGTCCGAGACCGCCGCTCCCACGGCGCCGTCGAACGGCACGGACGACGGCGAGACCACTCCCCCGATCACTCGCTGATCACGGAGCACGAGAAGCGAAGCGGCGCCGAGGAATCGGCGCCGCTTCGTCGTCTCAGAAGGGCAGCAGCGGGTCGACCGCGACGGCCACGAAGATCAGTGTGAGGTACGTGATCGACGCGTGGAACACGCGCATCGGACGCGGCTCCGTGCCGTGGACCGCGCGGTTGTAGAGCCGGTGCGACTCGTAGATGAACCAACCGCCGAAGACGGCGGCGGACACCGTGTAGACCAGCCCCATGCCCGCGATCGGGACGAGAAGCAGCGAGCAGGCGACCGTGGCCCACGCGTAGAGGATGACCTGGAGACCCACCTGCGAGGCGTTGCGGGTGACGCCGAGCATCGGGACGTCGACGTCCTCGTAGTCGTCCTTGTACTTCATGGACAGCGGCCAGTAGTGCGGCGGCGTCCACAGGAACACGAGCAGGAAGAGGATGAAGGCCGGCCAGTCGAGCGAGCCGGTGACGGCGGACCAGCCGATCAGCACGGGGAAGCAGCCGGCGATCCCGCCCCAGATGATGTTCTGCTCGGTGCGGCGCTTCAGGATCATCGTGTAGATCACGACGTAGAAGAAGATGGCCGAGGCGGAAAGCGTCGCCGTCAGCCAGTTGGTGGTCGCCAGCAGCCAGACCGTCGAGACGATCGCGAGCGTCCAGGAGAAGATCAGCGCGCCGCGCGGACTCACCTCACCCGTCACCAGCGGCCGGTTCTCGGTGCGGTGCATGTGGGCGTCGATGTCGCGATCGAGGTACATGTTGAACGCCGCAGCGGAACCGGCGCTCAACGAGCCGCCGATCACCGTCGCCAGCACCAGCCACAGGTTCGGCAGACCGCCCTGGGCCAGGAACATCACCGGCACCGTCGACACGAGCAGCAGCTCGAGGACACGCGGCTTGGTGAGCGTCACGTAGGCCTTCACCGTGCGACCGATGGACGACTTCCTCACGGTCTGATCAGACATCGTCGAGATCTCGATCGCCTCCTCCGCACGTGTGACCGGACAACCTCTCCAGTGTATGACACCGGATGACGTCATCCGGCTCGCGGGCCCGCGTAGCGCAACACCGGTCACCGCTATGCTGAAAACACTCGCGCGCCCGGCGATGTGCACACCTCACCGTGATGCTGCGGACCTGCCAGGGAATACGGGCGCCCTCGAAACTGTCGGAAAGGGCATGAACGTGTCGGAATTGCAGTGGGATGAGATCGATCGACGCGCGGTGGACACCGCCCGAGTCCTGGCGGCCGATGCCGTGGAGAAGGTCGGAAACGGTCACCCCGGCACGGCGATGAGCCTCGCCCCTGCCGCATACCTCCTGTACCAGCGGGTGCTGCGCCACGACCCGACCGACACCGACTGGCTGGGTCGCGACCGGTTCATCCTCTCGGTCGGCCACTCGTCGCTGACGCAGTACGTGCAGCTCTACCTCGGCGGCTTCGGGCTCGAGCTCGACGACCTCAAGGCCCTGCGCACCTGGGGTTCCAAGACGCCGGGGCACCCGGAGTACGGCCACACCAAGGGCGTCGAGATCACCACCGGACCTCTCGGTCAGGGACTCGCGTCGGCTGTCGGCTTCGCCTACGCGGCCCGCTACGAGCGCGGCCTGTTCGACCCCGAGGCGGCTCCCGGCACGAGCCCGTTCGATCACTTCGTCTACGTCATCGCCGGAGACGGCGACCTGCAGGAGGGCGTGACCAGCGAGGCCTCCTCTCTGGCCGGCCACCAGCAGCTCGGCAACCTCATCGCGATCTACGACTCGAACCAGATCTCCATCGAGGACGACACGAACGTCGCCTTCACCGAGGACGTCGCGAAGCGCTACGAGGCGTACGGCTGGCAGGTCCAGGTCGTGGACTGGAAGAAGACCGGCGAGTACGTCGAAGACGTCGCCGAACTGCATGCGGCGATCGAGGCAGCCAAGGGCGAGACCGACAAGCCCTCGCTCATCATCCTCCGGACGATCATCGGCTGGCCGTCGCCCGGCAAGCAGAACTCCGGCAAGATCCACGGTTCCGCCCTGGGCGCCGACGAGCTCGCCGCGACGAAGAAGGTCCTGGGCTTCGACCCGGAGCAGACCTTCACGGTGGCGGACGACGTGATCGCCCACACCCGCGGCCTCGCCGACCGCGCCGCCGAGACGCGCGCCGAGTGGCAGAAGTCGTTCGACGCCTGGGCTGCGGCGAACCCCGAGAAGAAGGCGCTGCTCGACCGGCTCGAGGCGCAGGAGCTCCCCTCCGACATCACGAGCGCGCTGCCCGTGTTCGAAGCCGGCAAGGAGGTCTCGACCCGCGCCGCATCCGGGCAGGTCATCAACGCCCTCGCCGCCGAGCTCCCCGAGCTGTGGGGCGGATCCGCGGACCTCGCCGAATCGAACCTCACCACGATCAAGGACGCGCCGTCGTTCATCCCGGCGGAGTGGTCCACCCATGAGTGGTCGGGCAACCCCTACGGCCGGGTGCTGCACTTCGGCATCCGCGAGCACGCGATGGGCGCGATCGTGAACGGCATCGTGCTGCACGGCCCGACGCGGGCGTTCGGCGGCACGTTCCTCATCTTCAGCGACTACATGCGGCCCGCCGTGCGACTCGCTGCGCTGATGAACGTGCCGAGCATCTTCGTCTGGACGCACGACTCCGTCGCCCTCGGCGAGGACGGCCCGACGCACCAGCCCATCGAGCAGCTCGCCACTCTTCGCGCGATCCCGAACTTCACGCTCGTCCGCCCCGCAGATGCGAACGAGACCTCCGCGGTCTGGCTCGAGATCCTGCGTCGCCACGAGGGTCCGGCCGGCATCGCGCTGACCCGCCAGAACATCCCGGTGTTCGAGCGCGGCGAGGGCGCGGCCTCCGGCGACACCTTCGCATCGGCGGACAACGCGGCCAAGGGCGCGTACGTGCTCGCCGAGGCCCCGAACGGCGCACCCGACGTCATCATCGTGGCGACGGGCTCCGAGGTGCAGCTCGCGGTGAATGCCCGCGAGGCCCTCGCGACGGAGGGCGTGAACGTCCGCGTCGTCTCCGCCCCGTCGCTGGAGTGGTTCGCCGAGCAGGACGACGAGTACCGCGAGAGCGTGCTCCCGGCGTCCGTCACCGCCCGTGTGTCCGTCGAGGCGGGCTCGGTGCTCACCTGGCGCGGCATCGTGGGCGACCGCGGCCGCTCGGTCGGCATCGACCACTTCGGCGCCTCCGCCGACTACAAGACCCTGTTCCAGAAGTTCGGCATCACCACCGAGGCCGTCATCGCGGCCGCCCGCGAGACCATCAAGGAGAACGCATGAGCACCCCCACCGCACAGCTCGCCGCCGCCGGCGTCAGCATCTGGCTCGACGACCTCTCGCGCACCCGCATCTCCTCGGGCAACCTCGCGGAGCTGATCTCGTCGCGCAACGTGGTGGGCGTCACCACGAACCCGACGATCTTCGCGAACGCCATCACGGACAAGAACAACACCTCGTACGACGCGCAGGTGTCCGAGCTCGCCGCGTCCGGCGCGTCGGCCGAGGAGGCCGTCTTCGCAGCGACGACGCAGGACGTGCGCGCCGCTCTCGACGTGTTCCGCCCCGTCTGGGAGGAGTCCGGTCACGTCGACGGCCGCGTCTCGATCGAGGTCTCCCCCGACCTCGCCCACGACACCGCCGGCACGGTCGCACAGGCGAAGGAGCTGTGGAGCACGATCGACCGCCCCAACCTCCTCGTCAAGATCCCGGCCACCAAGGCGGGCCTGCCGGCGATCACGGAGGCCATCGCGAACGGCATCAGCGTGAACGTCACGCTGATCTTCAGCCTGGAGCGCTACGCCGACGTGATCGACGCCTACCTGACCGGCCTCGAGCGCGCGCACAGCGGCGACTTCGATCTGTCCAGCATCCACTCGGTCGCCTCGTTCTTCGTCTCCCGCGTCGACACCGAGACCGACAAGCGGCTGTCGGCCATCGGCACCCCGGAGGCGGACGCGCTCAAGAGCAAGGCCGGCCTCGCCAACGCGCGTCTGGCGTACGAGCTCTTCGAGCAGAAGTTCGCGGAGAAGCGCGCGCAGGACCTCATCGCCCTCGGCGCGAACCTCCAGCGTCCACTGTGGGCCTCGACCGGCGTCAAGGACCCGGCGCTTCCCGACACCCTGTACGTGACCGAGCTGGTCGCTCAGGGCGTTGTCAACACGATGCCCGAGAAGACGCTCGAGGCGACGTTCGACCACGGCGTGGTCACCGGAGACACGATCACGGGCGGCTATGACGAGGCCCGCGAGGTGTTCGCCGGTCTCAAGGAGCTCGGCATCGACTTCGACGACGTCACCCAGGTGCTCGAGGAAGAGGGCGTCGCCAAGTTCATCGACTCGTGGCACGACCTCCTGGCTCAGGTCGCCGAGGCGCTGGAGGCGCAGCGATGACCTTCGCCATCCACACCTCCGGTGCCGCGCGCGCGGCCATCGACGAGACCGTCCCCGCCCTGGTCCACGACCTCGTCGCCTCGCGCATCACCAGTGGCGACGCCACTCTGTGGGGGCCGGCAGCGGAATCCGAAGCGGCCGTGCGCCTCGGCTGGGTCGAGGCCGTCTCGGTCTCGCGTCCCCTCGTCGACGAGATCGTCGCCCTGCGCGCCGACCTCAACGCCAAGGGCGTCACCCGCGTCGTCCTCGCCGGCATGGGCGGCTCGTCCCTCGCTCCCGAGGTGATCGCGCAGACCGCTGGCGTCCCGCTGACGATCCTCGACTCGACCGCTCCCGGTCAGGTGCTGGCGGCTCTCGACGAGGGCCTCGCCGACACCGTCCTCGTCGTCTCGTCGAAGTCGGGCTCCACCGTGGAGACGGATTCGCAGCGACGCACGTTCGAGGCCGCGTTCCGCGACCTCGGCATCGACCCCACCGAGCGCATCGTCGTGGTCACCGACCCGGGGTCTCCCCTGGATGCGTCGGCGCGTGAGGCGGGATACCGCGTCTTCAACGCCGACCCGAACGTGGGCGGACGCTACTCGGCGCTCACGGCCTTCGGACTGGTCCCCTCGGGGCTCGCCGGCGTCGACATCGATGAGCTGCTGAACGAGGCCGAGGCCTCGCTGCTCGAGGTCGCGGTCGACTCCGCCGAGAACCCCGCTCTGCGACTGGGAGCGGCGATCGCGGCGACCAACCCGCGTCGTGACAAGCTCGGGCTCATCACCGACGGCACCCACATCAACGGTCTGCCGGACTGGATCGAGCAGCTCATCGCGGAGTCCACCGGCAAAGACGGCACCGGCATCCTCCCGGTCGTCCTGCTGCCCGTCTCCCCCGAACTCGATCCGGTACCCGCCGACCTCCAGGTGGTGCGCCTCGTCGACGACGCGAACGAGTTCCACCTGCACGAGCGGCACGAGGGCGAGATCCTCGTCAGCGGCACGCTCGGCGCCCAGTTCATCGTGTGGGAGTACGCCACGGCGATCGCCGGGCACCTGCTCCGGATCAACCCCTTCGACCAGCCCGACGTCGAGTCGGCGAAGGTCGCCGCCCGCGGTCTGCTCGACGCCCGCCCGGAGCCCACCGCCCCGGCCTTCGTCGAGAACGGCGTCGAAGTGCGCGTCTCGGACCCGGCTCTCGCCGCGACGGGCACCGTGGAGGGCGTGCTCGACGCGCTCTGGGCGCAGCTTCCCGCCGACGGCTACGTGTCGATCCAGGCGTATGTGAACCGCCTCGAGGTCCCGCAGCTCCAGGGCCTGCGCGAGCTCGTCGCCGCGGACGCCGGACGTCCGACCACATTCGGCTGGGGACCGCGTTTCCTGCACTCCACGGGCCAGTACCACAAGGGCGGGCCGGCGCAGGGCGTGTTCCTGCAGATCCTCGAGCGCACCGACGTCGACCTCGAGATCCCCGAGCGTCCCTTCACCTTCGGGCAGCTCATCCAGGCCCAGGCCGCCGGTGACGCCGCCGTGCTCGCGGAGCACGGTCGTCCCGTCGTCTCGCTGACGATCACCGAGTCCTCGGACGACGTGCTCGCCCTCTTCGAAGCCGCACAGAAGTAACAGCAGGAGAACCCCCCACCGATGTCTGTTCCCATCTCGCGCGGGCACAACCCGCTGCGCGACCCCGATGACCGCCGTCTCAACAGGATCGCCGGGCCCAGCGCCCTGGTGATCTTCGGCGTCACCGGGGACCTGTCGCGCAAGAAGCTGATGCCCGCGGTCTACGACCTCGCCAACCGAGGACTGCTGCCGCCGGGATTCGCCCTTGTCGGGTTCGCCCGACGCGACTGGGAGGACCAGGACTTCGCGGAGGTCGTCTACGACGCGGTCAAGCAGCACGCGCGCACGCCGTTCCGCGAGGAGACCTGGACCCAGCTGCTGCAGGGCATCCGGTTCGTCTCGGGCGAGTTCGACAATCCGGAGTCCTTCCAGAAGCTGCGCGACACGATCGAGAAGCTCGACGTCGAACGCGGCACGATGGGCAACCACGCGTTCTACCTGTCGATCCCGCCGAAGGACTTCCCTCTGGTCGCCAAGCAGCTGAAGGACTCCGGTCTCGTCGGCGAGGACAGCGACGACGACGAGCGGTGGCGGCGCGTCGTGATCGAGAAGCCGTTCGGGCACGACCTCGAATCGGCTCGCGCGCTGAACGCCGCGCTCGAGGTGGCCTTCCCCGCCGATTCGATCTTCCGCATCGACCACTACCTCGGCAAGGAGACGGTCCAGAACATCCTGGCTCTGCGGTTCGCCAACGAGCTGTACGAGCCGATCTGGAACCGCAACTACGTCGACCACGTGCAGATCACGATGGCCGAGGACATCGGCGTGGGGGGCCGTGCCGGATACTACGACGGCATCGGCGCCGCGCGCGACGTCATCCAGAACCACCTGCTGCAGCTGCTCGCGCTCACCGCGATGGAGGAGCCGATCAGCCTGTCCGCCGAGCACCTGCGTGCCGAGAAGGAGAAGGTCCTCGCCGCGGTCCACGTTCCGGACGACCTGTCGGTCGCGACGGCCCGCGGGCAGTACGCGGGCGGCTGGCAAGGCGGGGAGAAGGTCACCGGCTTCCTCGACGAGGAGGGCATGAACCCCGAGTCGACGACCGAGACCTACGCCGCCATCAAGCTCGAGATCGACACGCGCCGCTGGGCGGACGTGCCGTTCTACCTGCGCACCGGGAAGCGCCTGGGACGGCGCGTGACGGAGATCGCGGTCGTGTTCAAGCGCGCCCCGCAGCATCTGTTCGGACGCGGAAACGCCTCCGAACTCGGTCAGAACGCCCTGGTGATCCGCGTGCAGCCGGATGAGGGCGTCACCATCCGCTTCGGCTCCAAGGTGCCGGGCAGCGGCACGAACGTCCGCGACGTGACGATGGACTTCGGCTACGGCCACGCCTTCACCGAGGCCAGCCCCGAAGCCTACGAGCGTCTCATCCTGGATGTGCTCCTGGGCGACCCGCCGCTGTTCCCGCGGCACGAGGAGGTCGAGCTCTCCTGGAAGATCCTCGACCCCGTGGAGAAGTACTGGGCTGCCGTCGGCGGCCCCGTCGAGCAGTACGCGCCGGGGTCGTGGGGTCCGGCTTCCGCCGACGACCTGCTGGCCCGCGACGGACGAGTCTGGAGACGCCCGTGATCATCGACCTTCCCGACACGACCGTCAGCCAGGTCGCCAAGCAGCTCGTCAAGGTGCGCGAGGAGGGCGGCGCCGTCGCCCTCGGCCGCGTCCTCACCCTCGTGATCTCCGCGCGCAACGGCGTGGCCGAGGCCGCGATCGACGCCGCGAACGACGCCTCCCGCGAGCACCCCATGCGGGTCATCGTGCTCACCACCGGTGACGGCGAATCGCGCCTGGACGCGCAGATCCGCGTCGGAGGCGACGCCGGAGCGAGCGAGGTCGTGGTCCTCCGCGCCTACGGCGATGCCGCGAGCAACGCGGAGAGCCTGATCACCGGTCTGCTGCTTCCCGACGCTCCCGTCGTGGCGTGGTGGCCGGAGGAGGCGCCGACCTCGCCGGCGACGTCGCCGCTCGGCCGTATCGCGCAGCGCCGCATCACCGACGCCGCGACCTCGCCCGACGTCCGCGATCGTCTCGCCCTGCTCGGCAGGACGCACGCGCCCGGCGACACCGATCTCGCCTGGACGCGACTGACCCACTGGCGCGAGCAGCTCGCCGCCGTGCTCGACCAGCCGCCGTACGAGACGATCACGGGTGTCGAGGTGCGCGGCGCATCCGCGTCCCCGTCGACCGCCCTGCTCGCCGCGTGGCTGCAGATGGCGCTCGATGTCCCGGTGCGCTGGTCGTACGAGGACCCGGAGCACTGGCAGGAGGGCATCAAGTCGGTCCGGCTGACCCGACCCTCCGGCGACATCCTGCTCGAGCGGCCGTCTCCCGGCGTCGCGATCCTGACGCAGCCCAATCAGCCGAAGCACGATCTCCACCTCCCCCGGCGCACGCTCCGCGAGTGCCTCGCGGAGGAGCTGCGACGCCTCGATCCCGACGTCCTGTACGGTCGAGTGATCACCGAGGGCTGGGAGAAGCTGGGTCCGCCCGAGACAGGAGAGTGACGTCGATGCCGGTATCGTCCGCAGAGAAGCGGGTCGTGGTGGAAGCCACTCCCACCGTCCTCGCCGCCCGGGTGGCCGATCGCTTCCTGACGCGCGTGCGCGCCCGCACCCGCAACGGTCGGCTCGCGCACATCGCGCTGACCGGAGGTTCGATGGGCGGCGCCGTGCTGGCGGCGACCGCCGAGGATCCGCGCAGCGCTGAGATCGACTGGTCGCTCGTGCACTTCTGGTGGGGCGACGAGCGCTTCGTGCCGCGGGACGACCCCGACCGGAACTCGCTGCAGTCACGCCACGCGCTGCTGGATCGCATTCCGGTGCCCGCGGAGAACGTGCATGAGGTCTCCGGACCGGAGACCGGCCTGACCCTCGACGAGTCGGCGTCCGCCTATGCCGCCGAGCTCGCACGTTTCAGCACCGCGGAGCACCCCTGGCCGTCGTTCGCGGTCTGCTTCCTCGGGGTGGGTCCGGACGGCCACATCGCCTCGCTCTTCCCGGACCGTGACGAGGTCACCGTGACGGATGCGGCAGTCCTCGCCGTGCGGGACTCTCCCAAGCCTCCCCCGGAGCGTGTGACGCTCACCCGTCCGGTGCTGAACTCCTCGAAGCGGGTATGGCTCGTGCTCACCGGCGCCGACAAGGCCTCCGCGCTCGGGCTGGCTCTCGCCGGCGCGAGCTACTCCAGCGTTCCCGCCGCGGGGGCCAAGGGACGCAAGCGCACGGTGTTCTTCGTGGACGAGGCCGCCGCGTCCGAGGTCTCCCCCGATCTCATCGACCAGGCCTACTGACCGCTCGACGCCTCGTCGACTCCGTGGCCGTGGCCGCCTACGAGGCGTCCGGGCGTGTGGGGCCGTCCGCGTCGCGACGCTGAGCGTCCGGGGTCTGCGGCGGAGCGTCGGTGCGCTGCGGAGAAGCGGTCGCCTCTTCCCCCGGCGCCGCCTCCGCTGAAGGCGTGCTACCGCGCACGATGCCGAGCTCCTGGCTGTCGCTGAGCACCTGCGGGTGGTAGCGGGCGAGTCCGACGACGCCCCACACCGCGATCGCGCCGGCGACGGCGAAGATGACGAGCACCCACCACGGGGCTGCGGCCGCTTCCCCCAGCACCACCATGCCGATCAGCACGGCCACGAGCGGATCGACGACCGTGAGTCCGGCGATGACGAGGTCGGGCGGGCCCGAACTGTAGGCGGTCTGCACGAAGTACGCGCCGACGGCGGCGGCCGAGACCAGCGCGAGCACGCAGATCGCGGTGATCCACTCGAACTGACCGGCCTCGATCCGCTTGATCACGACCTTCGCGAGCGTCGCGACGAAGCCGTAGAGCACGCCGGCGCCGATCACGTAGAAGAGTGCGCGCATGCGGTGCCGCAGGATCAGCCAGCACGCACCGAGGACGATGATGACCACGAGCAGCAGGGCGAGGATCACGAAGAGCTCGCGGTCGGTCACCTCCTGCTCCGTGGCGTAGATCGCGGCGAAGAAGACGAAGAGGAAGATGCCGCCGACACAGCACACGATCGCGGTCAGCGACTGCCTGGTCGGCGAGTGTCCGGAGATGCGGGCGTTCAACAGCGTGGTGATGACGAGCGCGATGGCACCCAGCGGCTGCACGACGATCAGGGGCGCCTGCACGAGGGCGGCCAGCTGGCAGATGACGGCGAGACCCAGCATGAGGGTGCCGACGAGCCAGGAGGGCCGTGTGAGCAGCCGCTTGATCTGGTTCAGGGTCAGACCGGAGGCGCCGTCCGCACCGCTGAGACGCTCGACCTTCTCCACACCGCGGTGCTGATACTGCGCCCCGAGGGACATGAACACCGCACCGGCGAGGGCGAGCGGGATGCCCAGCAGCAGGCCCGGATTCTGGAAGGCGCCGACGAGCTGATCGCCGACATCCTCCACCGCGTTCATCCACACCCCAGCAGTCACAGTACGACCCTACCCGCCGACCGGCGCCGACTAGGGTTGTGACGTGGCTGTACTTCCGATTCGCATCATGGGCGACCCCGTCCTGCACTCCCCCGCCTCCCCCGTCGACGAGATCACCGACGAGATCCGCACGCTCGTCGCGGACATGTTCGAGACGATGGACACCGCGCCCGGCGTCGGCCTCGCCGCCCCGCAAGTGGGCGTCCCGCTGCGCATCTACACGTACGCCTACGTCGATGACGACGATCAGCCCTGGCGCGGCGTCCTCATCAATCCGGAGCTCTGGATGGTTCCGCTCGAGCCGGGAGAGCCCGACCCCGACCTCGAGTCCGAGGGGTGCCTGTCGTTCCCCGGTGAGCGGTTCCCTCTGCGCCGCTCCGAGCGCGTCCGCGTGACCGCGACCGATCTGGAGGGCCGACCCGTCTCGATCGACGTCGACGGGTGGCGCGCACGCATCATGCAGCACGAGTTCGATCACCTCGACGGCATCCTCTACGTCGATCGCCTCTCCGACGGCGACTGGAAGACCGTGCAGAAGATCGCCCGCAAGCGCGGATGGGGGCGCCCCGGCGCCAGCTGGATGCCCGGCGTCGACGATCTCGAGGGCTGAGCGCGCACGCGCACTCCCAGCTGGAGCAAAGCCTTCTTCAAGTTGCGTCATAGACTCCGGGCCGGATAGCGTGTCCCGCGGCGGGGGCTTTTCGCATGCCCTCAGATCACACACCCTGGAGGGAAAAACATGACGACGATGCGCACGCGACGTGCTCTGATGCTCGCTGGATCCGCCGTCGCGCTCACGGTCGCGCTCACCGGCTGCAGCGCGATCAACGGCATCCTGGGCAACGGCGATGCCGATCGCGATGAGGAGACCGGTCAGGTCACCGAGAGCTCCAACGTCGGCGTGTTCGCCGTCAAGCTCGGCGACTGCATGATGGACACGGGAACCGGCGTTCTCACCGACGCCAACATCCTCCCGTGCGACGAGCCGCACGACCAGGAGGTGTACTACGAGATCACGATGGATGACGGCGACTACGCCGAGGACAACATCAACGCCGCCTCCGAGGAGTGCATCGGAGACGCCTACACCTCGTTCGTGGGCGTCGCCTATCAGGACTCCGCGCTCGACGTGACGACGCTGACGCCCACCAAGGAATCGTGGGAGCAGGCCAACGACCGCGTCATCCAGTGCATCATCTTCGACCCCGCTGGTCAGACCGAGGGTTCGCTGGCCGGCGCCGGGCGCTGATCCGCTGCTTTCCGACGAAGGGCCCCGCCGACCGGCGGGGCCCTTCGTGGTCTGCGGGCTCGAGCGGAGTCAGCCGTCGGTCGCCCGCAGGGCGAGCCAGGCGGCGACCCGATCATCCGGATCGGCGAGCGAGAGTCCCGTCAGATCCTCGATCCGGCGGATGCGCGCCGTGAGAGTCTGGCGATGGATGCGCAGTCGTGCCGCGCTCTCCCCCCATGCCCCGTTGGCGGACAGGAAGACACGGAGCGTCTGGATGAGCTCGTCGGGGCGATCCGCCGCGCGCAGGGGGTCGAGCAGACGCGCGATGCGCTGAGTCTGATCTCGATCGAGCTGTCCGAGGACGAAGGCGACGGTGGGGATCGCCTCGTATCGGACGACCCGCTCGCCCCCGGTGCGCGCGGCTTCGCAGGCGTGCCGCGCCTCGTCGACCGACCGCTCGAGGGCGTCGATGTCCGCAGGCCTCCCGAGCCCGAGATACAGCGTCGAGGCATAGGTGCGGGCCCGGTGCGCGATCTGCTGCGCGTGATCGTCGCGCACCGCACCGAGGATCAGCCCCCGCTGCGAGGTGAACACGTGCTCGGCCCCCAGCTCGTCGAGCCAGAGCGCCAGAAGGTGTTCCACGTCCACCCCGCTCGTGCGCGATGCCAGGGCGAAACCCACGAGCGTGCGCTCGTGCACGCCCCAGCGTCGGAGCAGACGTGCGGCGTCCTCCCCGCCCTGCAGCACCGTCTCGAACATCATCGATCTCCCGAGGCGCTCCAGATGGCTGCTGTCGCGCGTCCGCATCAGGAGGTCCAACAGGGCGGCCGTCTGCGAGCTCAGCTCCCGACCGCGGCCGGAGCTATCGTTGCGGGGCGCGGTGACCAGCTGCGCGGTGATGTCCTCCCCCGGCCCCACCGGGTGCACCTGCAGGGCGCGATGACGCACGCGCACCGGTCTCCCGACGGCGACGGCGATCGCATCGTCGATGTGCAGGCTCCCCGCGCCGGCGGTGGTGATCACCTCGCCGTGTCGATCGAGCAGCACGGCCCAGCCGTCGATGCGGTGCGCGAGCTCGGCGATGACCCCCGTGATGCCGCTGCGCCGGGCGGCGAGCGTGAGAACACGCATCGCCGAGGTGATCGCCCTCGCCTCAGCAGCCTGATCCACCGCGAGAAGGGAGGTCAGGGTCGGCGCCAGGAGCTCCTGCGTCGTCGCAGCCCCCACCGTCGCCGTGATCTCCGCCCCGAGCAGGACTTCGCGGACGGCGGGACCATCGGCATCCGTGACCACCACGGCATCGCGCAGGAGCGCGAGCCGATCGGGATCGTCGCCGAGGGCACGGAGCTGCTCGTCGTCAGCCACCACGAGGGTCGCGAAGAGGCGATCGGTCGGAGCGCCGAAGGACCCCATGTCGACGACCGCGTTCACCGCTCGAGCGCCCGGGACCGCGCCGGGGAGAAGCTCGCCGTGCAGGTATCGAGCCACGGAGGCGACATCACGAGCCATCCCTCGATCATACAATTCGTCCAATCCGGTGCCGCTGCTTCACCGTTTTGTCGGATGCCGTGGGTTCTCCGTCTCTCCTAGCATCGTGCGCATCCCCTCTCCACCCGAAGGATGTCATGAAAGCTGTTGTCTTCCGCGATCCGCAGTCGCCCATCGAGTTCGTCGACGTCGACCTCGCTCCGCCCCGCGCCGGAGAGGTGCGCGTGCGGATCGCCGCCGCGGGCGTGTGCCACTCGGACCTGCACGTCAAGCGCGGGGAATGGGATGCCGCGGCTCCCCTGGTCATGGGCCACGAGGGCTCCGGCGTCGTCACCGAGTTGGGCGAAGGGGTCACGACCCTGGCCGTGGGCGACCACGTGGTGCTGAGCTGGGTTCCCCCGTGCGGAGAGTGCCGCTACTGCCGCGCCGGGCACGAGGCGCGGTGCCAGAAGGTGGCGACGGTGGTCGCTCCGCTCGGCGTGCTCTTCGACGGCACCTCGCGCCTGAGCCGCGACGGCGAGCAGCTGCATCATTACCTCGGCGTCTCGTCCTTCGCCGAGGAGGTCGTGGTCCCCGCCTCCGGAGCGGTCAAGGTCCGAGACGACGCGCCGCTCGACGTCATCGCCGTCGTCGGCTGCGCCGTGGCCACCGGTGTCGGCGCCGTGCTGAACACCGCCGCCGTCGAGCCGGGTTCCACCGTCGCGGTGATCGGCTGCGGCGGCGTGGGCCTCAACGTCGTCCAGGGAGCACGCCTCGCCGGCGCCGAGCGCATCGTCGCGATCGACGTGCGCCCCGAGAAGACCCAGATGGCCCTGCAGTTCGGGGCGACCGATCGCATCGACGCGTCGCAGGGCGACGCCGTGGCGCAGCTGCGCGAACTCATCCCCGACGGTGTGGACTACGCGTTCGACGCGATCGGGCGCACGACCACCACCGAGCAGTCCATCCAGATGCTGGGACTGGGCGGCGCGGCCGTCATCGTCGGACTCCCGCCGACGGGAGCGCGCGCGTCGTTCGAGCCGCTCGTGCTCGCCGAGGCCGACCAGCGCATCCTCGGCTCGAACTACGGCTCGGTGCGGCCCTCGATCGATGTGCCGGCCCTCGTGGACCGCTACATGGACGGTCAGCTGAAGATCGACCCGCTCATCTCGGGACGCCGTCCGCTGTCCGAGGCCGCCGCGGCCCTCGACGACCTCGAGGCCGGGTCCGCCCTCCGCACCCTCCTCATCCCCTGACCGCCTCCCGCTGTCACCACCCCCTGAAACCCGAATCCAGGAGAACCATGTCAGACACCGTCGTCGCCCCGCCTGGCGCCCCTCAGGATGCCGGTCTGCGCACCGGCGTCATGAGCGGTCCCGAGCTCGCCGCCCAGGCCATCGCCAACATCGCCCCCAGCGCCGTCATCGCCTTCACAGCAGCGGCCATCTTCCTCGGCGCCGGCAACGGCACCATCTACGCCTTCGCCCTCGCCACGATCGTGATCCTGTGCGTCGGCTACTGCGTCGTCGTCTTCGCCCGCAAGCACGCGTCAGCGGGTTCGCTCTACACCTACGTGTCCAAGGGCCTCGGACCGTTCGGCGCCTTCCTCGCCGGCGTGACGCTGCTGATCGGCTGCTTCGGCATCGCGGCGGCCTCGCTCAGCGGTTCCGTCAGCTACATGGCGCAGTTCCTGAGCATGCTCGGTCTTCCGGCGCAGGGCCTGGGCTGGGACATCGGCCTGGCCATCGTGCTCGGCGGGCTCGCCACCCTGTTCACCATCCGGGGCATCCGGCTCTCGGCGCGGGTGTCCCTCGTGCTCGAGCTCCTCTCGGTCGGCATCATCCTCATCCTGCTGATCGCCGCACTCGCCTGGGCCGGTCCCGCCGCCTGGGATCCCGCGCAGGTCCTCGCAACCGGATCCTCCTTCCAGGGCATCGCGTCCGGGATGGTCCTCGGCATCCTGGGCTTCGTCGGCTTCTCCTCGGCCGACGCGCTCGGGCGTGAGGCGAAGGAGCCGTACAAGGCGATCCCCCGCGCGATCATGTGGAGTGCCCTCGGCGTCGGCGTGCTGTACGTGTTCGCGGCCTACACGCAGATCGCGGTGCTCGGCGACGACCTCGCGACGTCGGCGAGCCCGCTGGAGAGCATGTCGGCTCTGATCGGGATGCCCGGCTGGTTCGCGGCCGTGCTCACGTTCGGCGTCTCGGCGTCGTTCTTCGCGGTCGTGGTCGCCCCGCTCAACGTGATCGGACGCATCGTCTACGTGATGGGCAAGGAGGGCGTCGTCGCGGAGCGGTTCGGCCGGACGCACGAGCAGCACCTGACTCCGCACCGCGTGCTGATCATCGCGGGTGCAGCGGCCGTCGCGGTCGACATCGTGCTCCTGCTCTCGGGCGCGGCCACCGGAGACATCCTGGTCTGGGTCAACACCTGGGGAACCTACGGATACATGGTCGCCTACGCCCTCGTCGCGATCGCCTGTGTGGTGTACACGCAGCGGGCGAAGATGCGGAACGGTCTCGTGAAGGTCTGCGCGACGGTCGCCGTCGTGACGATGGCGTACGTCTTCTTCGCGAACGTGTGGCCGGTTCCGGCCTTCCCGTACAACGTGATCCCCTACGTGTTCCTGGTGACCGTCGCCCTGGCCCTCACCCGGTACGCCTACCTCGCCCGCCGTCGTCCCGACGTGATCGCCCGCATCGGCAACACCGAGACGAGCGCGATGGAGGGCGTCGGCTGACCTTCGCCGACTGCACGGCTTCACGCCGAATGCACGGGTTCCCCGCGTGGGGGGCCCGTGCATTCGGCGTGAAGCCGTGCACTCGCGGAGATCGCACGGCGCACGAGAAAAGCCCCCTCCGTGGAGGGGGCTTTTCCGTTGGCTCCCCGGCTTGGACTCGAACCAAGAACCTGCCGGTTAACAGCCGGCTGCTCTGCCAATTGAGCTACCGAGGAATGTGCTCCGCTGAGCGGGCAACTCGACAAGCTTAGCAAACTCCGCGCGGTGTTCGTGACACCGGGGGCCGCTTCCCGGATGCCGGGCGTGTCGTGCTCAGCGCCGCGAATCCGACTCGGCGTTCGGCACCCAGAGCAGGTCCTTGCCCACCCCGCGGGCGACCACATGGCCTCCGCGGAGCATGAGCGTCTCGGCGTTCAGCTCGCGGATGAAATCGGCATCGTTGGTCACGAGGAGCGCCGCCATCGACTGCTCCTTCCGCCGCCGGGTGATCGCGTCGAAGACGACCGGCCGTACCTCGAGGTCCAGGTTCGCGAGCACCTCGTCGGCGATGAGTACCTTCGGCTCCAGCACGAACGAGCGCGCGATCGCGACACGCTGGCGCATGCCGGCGCTGAGCTCGTACGGGAACTTCGATGCCGTGCCGAGCGGGAGGTGCAGCTCGTCCAGCAGGGTCGCCACGCGGATCGAGAGGGCCTTCGTGTTGACCCGGCGCTCGCGGATGAGGATCGGCTCCGCGATCACCTCGTTCACGGTGAGCCGCGGGGGCAGATCGGCACCGGCGCCCTGCGGCACGAAGCCGGTGCGGTACGTCAGGATCCGGTGTTTGCGGCCCGGTCGCCGCACATCGACGCCGCACACCTGCGCGCGGCCGCCGACGACCTTCACCGACGGATCCGTGGACCCCGCCAATGCCGCCACGAGGGTCGACTTCCCGGATCCGGTGGGGCCGGCCACGCAGATCAGCCCACCGGGCGCGAGCGAGAAGGTGACGCCGTCGACGGCCCGCGTCGGCATCCCGTGCCCGATCCGGTCGATGACCAGATCCGAACAGTCGATCGCGTTCGAGGACTCTGGCTTGCGGGACATACGTCCATCCTGCCTTCTGCGCGCCCCGGGACGACGTTACGACTCGGCCAGCCGCTGACGCTCGGCGTCGATGTCGCGCAGCCGCACTCGCAGGGCCCGCCCTCCGTCGGAGTCGGCCGGCACGCGCTGCACCGCCCCGAGGAGCTCCTGCTTCTCGTGCTCGAGCTGACGCAGGATGAGGCGGCGGGCGAGGTCGGTCACGGTGGCGACGGCACGCTCCTCGTCACGGGCGGGGAACGGCGTCATCAGCAGCTCTCCGCCGAGGGAGCGGTAGGGCTCGCGCACGCTGTTCACGGCGTCCGTGACCCACCCGGCCCTGGTGCGGTCCGGAGCGGCGGCCACGGCCTCGCGCACCGCATCCAGGCCCGGTGTGCGGAACGGCGAGGCCAGCGCGCGGTTCAGGAGCGCCTGGTCGACCTGGTGACCGTACTGCAGCGCCCCCATCAGCGCGTCGCGCTCGACCGCGACGTCGGGGCTGCGGGGCAGGCTCGCCAGCGTCACCGGGGCGACGAGAGCCGCGCCGGTGGCGGGGTCCACACGTGGTTCCTCCCGCCGGGACTGCTGCGGGGCGCCCCCGCCGCGTGCGGCACGCTCGACCTCGCTGCGGACCTCGGTCGGATCCATGCCGAGCCGACGGGCAAGGACGCGCTCGTAGCCGGGGCGCAGCAGCTGGTCGCGGATCTCGGCGACGATCGGCGCTGCGGCCCGGAGCGCGCCGACACGCCCTTCGACGGTCGAGAGGTCGAAGCCGCCGAGCTTGCGGTCGATCGCGAACTCGAACATCGGCTGCTTGGTGTCCATGAGCCCGCGGACGGCGGCGTCTCCTCGTTGCAGACGCAGGTCGCACGGGTCGAGGCCGTCGGGAGCCACGGCGACGAAGGTCTGCGCGTTGAAGCGATCGTCCTCGGTGAAGGCGCGCAGCGCGGCCTTCTGTCCCGCCTCATCGCCGTCGAACGTGAAGACGACCTCGCCCGAGGCGTTGTCGTCGCCCATCACGCGGCGCAGCACCTTGATGTGCTCGGTGCCGAACGCGGTGCCGCAGGTCGCGATCGCCGTGGTCAGACCGGCGAGGTGGCAGGCCATCACGTCGGTGTACCCCTCCACCACGACCACGCGCCGCGGGTCTCCTCGCGCGATGTCGCGTTTGGCGAGGTCGAGTCCGTAGAGCACCTGCGCCTTCTTGTAGATCGGCGTCTCCGGGGTGTTGAGGTACTTCGGCCCCTGGTCGTCGTCGAAGAGCTTGCGCGCTCCGAAGCCGATGGTCTGGCCGGAGACGTCGCGGATCGGCCACACGAGCCGACCGCGGAAGCGGTCGTACACACCGCGCTGTCCGGTCGAGACGAGTCCGGCGGTGCTCAGCTCCTCGCGGGTGAAGCCCTGCGCTGTGAGCGCCTTGAGCATGCCGTCCCAGCCGCGCGGAGCGAATCCGACCCCGAAGTGGGCGGCCGCTCCCGCGTCGAAGCCGCGCTCCCCGAGAAAGCGACGCCCCGCTTCGGCCTCCGGCGACAGCAGCTGTGCGCGGAAGAACTCGGCCGCGGCGGTGTTCGCCGCGTACAGGCGGCTACGTCCGCTCGTCTCGGGGGCGGCTCCCCCGTCCTCGTAGTGCAGCGTGTAGCCGATGCGGCCGGCGAGACGCTCGACCGCCTCGGTGAAGCTGACGTGGTCCATCTCCCGCAGGAACGAGTACACGTCACCGGACTCACCGCATCCGAAGCAGTGGTAGTAGCCCACCTGCTGACGGACGTGGAAGCTCGGGCTCTTCTCGTCATGGAATGGGCACAGCCCCTTGAGGGATCCCACACCCGCGGGCTTGAGAGCGACGCGCTCCCCGATGATGTCCGCGATGTTGGTCCGCGCCTTGACCTCGTCGACATCGGCCTGCCGGATCCGGGGCATCAGCGGGCACCTTCGGCGACGGGCCGCCTCTCCGCGTGGGCGCGGGCACCGGGCCGAGCGTGCCGGGGGGTCCAGATCCCGACCTCGGCCGGATCGATCTCGCCCACGAGTCGGTTGTGCCAGTCGATCGCGCTCTGATCGGTCAGGCTCGCGATCTGATCGACCACGACGCGCGCCCGCTCGGCGTCGTCCTGGGCCGCGACGAAGTCGGCTGCGAACGCCGGTTCGAGCACATCCGATCCTGCCGACCACAGGGCATCGGTCGACCACAGCGCGTCCGCGAGGCGCTTGAGCACCCGCCGCTGCTCCTTGTAGACGCCCTTGCGTGCCTCGATCGTGACGATGGCCTGCCCCATGATGCCCTTGAGCACCGCGATCTCGACCTCGACGACCCGCGGAACGATGACATGGGCGTTGTAGCGGACCAGAGCGCTCGTCCCGTACGCCTCGCGGGTGGCCGACACCGCAGCACGGGCGAAGCGGCCGATGAGGTCGCTGGTGAGGTTCTTCAGCCGAGCGAGGTCCTGACGGGAGCGGTCGAACGACGCGAGCCACATCTGCTGCGACGCGAGGCGGTACAGCGCGTCCGCGAGCTCGTCGCGGGTGAAGTCGTAGCCGACCCACTGCTGGATGCGACCGAGCAGCGCATCGTGCGCGAGCGGATCGGCGAGCTGGGCCACGTCGACGTAGCCGTTCACGATCGCATCCTCGAAGTCGTGCACGGAGTAGGCGATGTCGTCGGAGAGGTCCATGATCTCGGCCTCGATGCAGCGCAGACGCCCTGGGGCGCCCTCACGCATCCACCGGAACACGTCCTCGTCCTCGGGATAGACGCCGAACTTGAGGCGGCCACCCGGGTCGGGGACGGGGCTGTCGACCGTCCACGGGTACTTGCACGTCGCGTCCAGGCTCGCGCGGGTCAGGTTGAGCCCGACCGAGCGGTCGTCGTCGTCCAGCACCTTGGCTTCGAGCCGCGTGAGGATGCGGAGAGATTGGGCGTTGCCCTCGAACCCGCCGATGTGCTCGGCCCACTCGTTGAGGGCCCGCTCGCCGTTGTGGCCGAACGGAGGGTGGCCGAGGTCGTGGCTGAGGCAGGCGGTGTCGACGACATCGGCGGACACGCCGAGGGCGACGGCGAGCTCTCGACCGACCTGCGCGACCTCGAGCGAGTGCGTCAGGCGGTTCCTCGCGAAGTCGGCGGTGCTGGCCGGGCTCAGGACCTGCGTCTTCGCGGCGAGGCGTCGCAGTGCCGCCGAGTGCAGGACCCTGGCGCGGTCGCGGGCGAAGTCGTCGCGCTCGGAACGATGGGTCTCCGCGAAGAAGCGCTCCGCGTCGCGCGCGTCGTAGCCGTCCGCGCGCAGACGGGCCTGAGGGTCAACCGCCACTGTTCTCGATCTCCGCTCCACGCATCATCTCGGAAGCCGACGAGGCGAGCTCACGCGACTCCAGCCACTTCTCCGGAAGGGCCGTCTTCTTCGGGTGACCGGCGCGACCGCGCTGCCCCTCGGCGTCGGCGCCGGGGTACGGGGCCGAGCGGTCGAGGCGCCCGAGCAGATCGTCGATCTCGGCCAGGCTCGACGCAGTGGCGAGACCCGTGCGGATGTCGCCTCCGACCGGGTAGCCCTTGAAGTACCACGACACGTGCTTGCGGATGTCGCGACACCCGCGGTCCTCATCTTCGAAGAACTCGACCAGGAGCTCGGCGTGGCGACGGAACGCGTCGGCGACGAAGCCGAGGGTCGCGTCGACGGTCTTGCCCTCGCCGCCGAAGGCGAGCGCGAGCTGACCGAACAGCCAGGGACGCCCGAGGCATCCGCGGCCGACCACGACGCCGTCGCAGTCGGTCTGCTCCATCATCCGCACAGCGTCCTCTGCCGACCAGATGTCGCCGTTGCCCAGCACGGGGATGCTGGTGACCGCCTGCTTCAGCTCGCCGATCGCGTCCCAGTCCGCGTGACCGGAGTAGAACTCACCCGCCGTCCTGGCGTGCAGGGCGACCGCTGCCGCACCGGCGTCCTCCGCCGCGCGGCCCGCGTCGAGGAAGGTCAGGTGGTCGCGGTCGATGCCCTTGCGCATCTTGACCGTGAGCGGGATGTCGCCGGCGGCCTTGACCGCCTGGTCGACGATATCGGCGAACAGCTTCGACTTCCAGGGAAGCGCTGCGCCCCCGCCCTTGCGGGTCACCTTGGGCACGGGGCACCCGAAGTTCAGGTCGATGTGGTCGGCGTGGTCTTCCGCGACGATGATGCGCACGGCCTCGGCGATCGTCTTCGGGTCCACGCCGTAGAGCTGGATCGAGCGCGGGGTCTCGGACTCGTGGTGCCGGATGAGCCGCATCGTCGTCTCGTTGCGCTCGACCAGCGCACGCGAGGTGATCATCTCGCTGACGTACAGCCCGGCACCGTACTCGCGGCAGAGACGCCGGAATGCGGTGTTGGTGATGCCGGCCATGGGCGCGAGGACGACCGGCACGTCGAGGTCGATCGGTCCGATGCGAAGCGGGCGGGTGGGAGCGGTGGCGAGAGTCATGTCGCTTCCATTCTCCCAGACCCGGAGCCGGGAGGCATGCTGCGACCTAAGCTGTGCATATGACCGATTCCACGCTCCGTTCGATCCCCTTCACCGACGCTCAGGGCCAGGAGAAGACCCTCGAGGATCTCGGTGCCGATGTCGTGCTGGTCGTGAACGTCGCTTCGAAGTGCGGACTCACGCCGCAGTACGAGCAGCTCGAGGAGCTGCAGCGGATGTACGGCGACCGCGGCTTCACGGTCGTCGGGTTCCCGTGCAACCAGTTCTTCGGCCAGGAGCCGGGCTCCGTCGACGAGATCCTCGAGTTCTGCTCCACGACGTACGGCGTCTCGTTCCCGGTGAACGACAAGGTCAAGGTCAACGGGAAGAACGCCGCTGAGCTGTACAAGGCGCTGAAGGAGACACCGGATGCGGCGGGCAAGGCCGGTCGTGTGGAGTGGAACTTCGAGAAGTTCCTGATCCTGCCCCACGGCGACGTGCTGCGCTTCCGTCCGAAGCAGAAGCCGGACGCCCCCGAGATCGTCAGCGCGATCGAGGCGGCGCTGACCCGCTAGGTCCCCGCCCGTTCACCTCCGCGTCATCCTCGCCCTCCGCTGATCGCCCGGCGGACCGGGATCTCGTTCACCTGCCGGTCGCTCCCCCGTCATCGCGCGCCCCTAGTCTCGCCGCGGCGAACATCGCCCGAAGACGAAGGAGACCACGCATGCCCGACCGACTGCCGATCAGCCGCCGCACCGTCCTGACCGCGGGAGCCCTGGGCGCTCTCGGCACCGCTCTTCCCCTCGGCGCCGCCTCCGCCTCCGCGGATGTCCCGGCGTCGCCCTCGGCCGCCGGCGCCGCGCGCGGCCTGCGGTTCCGAGCCGACGGCACCTTCAAGGTGGTGCAGTTCAACGACACGCAGGATGACGAGCTCACCGACCGCCGCACCGTGGAGCTGATGGAGAAGGTGCTCGACCAGGAGAAGCCGGACTTCGTGGTCATCAACGGCGATGTGATCACGGGCGGCTGCGAGACCCGCCTGGCCGTGAAGCAGGCGATCAACAACGTCGTCATGCCGATGGAGTCCCGCCGCATCCCGTGGGCGGTCACGTACGGAAACCACGATGAGGACTCGCTGCCGCAGTCGGGCGTGGACGAGGCGGGGATGCTGAAGATCTACCGCTCATACGAGTACAACGTGAACGCCGAGAACACGCGCGGCGTGACGGGCACGAGCAACACGATCGTCACGATCGGGTCGTCGGCGAAGAAGAACCGCGAGGCGTTCGCGCTGTGGCTGATGGATTCCGGTCGCTACGCGCCTGACGCGATCGCCGGCCAGGACTTCTCGGGCTACCCGGCCTGGGATTGGCTGCGGATGGACCAGGTCGCCTGGTACCGCGAGCAGTCGCAGCGTCTGGAGCAGCGCCGCGGCCGCAAGGTCCCGGGCTTGATGTTCCTGCACATCGCACTGTGGGAGCACCGCTTCATGTGGTGGGGCGGCGTGGACACGCGCACCGAGGCCGACGCGGCGCGCGGCCGCGCCCGTCACGGGATCGTCGGAGAGCGCAACGAGAACGAATGCCCCGGTCCGTTCAACTCGGGGATGTTCAACGCGATCCTCGAGCGCGGCGATGTGAAGGGCGTGTTCGTCGGACACGACCACATCAACGACTACGTCGGCGACTACTACGGCGTCCAGCTCGGCTACGCCCCCGGGACCGGCTTCGGCGCGTACGGCCTCGCCGGTGCGGAGCGCAACCGCATGCGCGGCGGCCGCGTCTTCGAGCTGACGGAAGCCGGCGACGAGGTGGCGATGGCGACACGCGTGGTCTATGCGCGCGACCTGGGGATCGATCTGACCGCGAACGACCAGCCCATGGAGCCGCTGCCGCTCGGCCCGCGACAGCAGCGGGTCTGACCGGATGCACGGAGACGGCGGGAACCCGATCGGGTTCCCGCCGTCTCCGTGCGTCCGGTCAGGTCGACTCAGGCCTCGACGGACTCGACCGGCTCGTTCCGCTTCGCCCACAGATCGCGGAGCACGTTCTCGAACGCGGCCGGGGGCTGCGCCCCGCTGATCCCGTACTGGCCGTCCACGACGAAGAACGGCACACCCTGGATGCCGTACGCGCGGGCCTGGGCCTGATCCTGCCGAACCGCCGGGAGGTACTGCTCGCTCTCGAGCGCTGCGCGGGCACGATCCGCGTCGAGGCCGACCTCCGCGGCGAGTTCGACGAGGTCGTCGATCCGGCCGACGTGCTTGCCCTCGGTGAAGTAGGCGGACATGAGCCGCTCCTCCATCTCGTGCTGCAGCCCCTCGGCCTTCGCGAAGTGCAGCAGCTCGTGCGCCTTGACGGTGTTGGTGTGCTTCAGCAGGTCGAAGCGGTACTGCAGTCCCGCGTTCGCGGCCACGTTCGTGACGTTGGCGAGCATCTGCTCGACCTGCTCCCGCGGCATCCCCTTGTGGCCGGCGAGGAAGTCGATCTCGTCGCCGTCGAAGTCGACGGGGGTGTCGGGCGAGAGCTCGAAGGAGTGGAAGGTGATGTTGACCTGCGGTGCGTCGTCATCGGCGGCGACCGCTTCGAGACCCTTCTCGAGGTTGCGCTTGCCGATGTAGCACCAGGGGCAGGCGATGTCGGACCAGATGTCGATGGAGATGGGTTCAGTCACACTTCCATCCAACCGCGCGTGCCGCCGACGTATTCCGTCGCTAGAATCCTCGGATGCTCGCCGCCGACGATCCGCTTCCGTTCCGTCCCGAGCGCGTCCTCGTCGCCGGAGTCTCCGGCTCGGGCAAGACCACCCTTTCCGGCCGCATCGCCGAGGTGTGGCAGCTGCGGCACATCGAGATCGATGCGCTCTTCCACGGGCCGAACTGGACGCCTCGGCCCGAGTTCCTCGACGACGTGCGCACCTTCGCGGCGGAGGAGCGCTGGGTCACGGAGTGGCAGTACACGAGCAAGGGCACGGACGAGGTCCTCCCGCCGCGCGCACAGCTCGCGGTCTGGCTCGACTATCCGTCCGCGATCGTCCGCTCGCGCCTCATCCGCCGCACCCTCGCCCGGGGGGTCCTGCGACAGAAGCTGTGGAACGGCAATCGCGAGAAGGGTCCGTGGAACATGCTCCGCCGGGCCCCCGAGCGGAACATCCTGGCGTGGCAGACGGCCACGTTGCACAAATGGGCCGAGCGCTTCCCTGCGATCGAGGCCGATTTCCCGCACCTCACGATCGTGAGACTGCGGCATCCTCGCGAGACGGAGCGCTGGCTGCGGCGTCAGGCAGGCGCATCCGGCGTGTCGATCGCCCCGCCGAAGCGCCGGTCGCGGGAGAGGTAGATCCCGATCGCGCGCCACAGCTCCTCCCGGGAGAAGTCCGGCCAGAGCGTGTCGAGGAACACCATCTCGGCGTAGGCCGACTCCCACAGCAGGAAGTTCGAGGTGCGCTGCTCGCCCGAGCTGCGCAGGAACAGATCGACGTCCGGCATGTCGGGCACGTAGAGGTGACGCCGGATCATCTTCTCGCTGATCGCATTCGGCTTCACCCTTCCGGCGGCGACGTCAGCGGCGATCGCCCGCATGGCGTCGACCAGCTCGACCCGTCCGCCGTAGTTGACGCACATGGTCAGGGTCAGCACATCGTTGCCGCGGGTGAGCTGCTCGGCGTACTGCAGCTCCTTGATGACGCTCCCCCACAGACGGGGTTTGCGTCCCGCCCACCTCACCCGCACACCCCACTCGTTGAGCTGATCACGGCGGCGGTGCAGCACGTCGCGGTTGTATCCCATGAGGAAGCGCACCTCCTCGGGAGACCGGGCCCAGTTCTCGGTCGAGAACGCATAGACGGAGAGGTGCTTCACGCCCGCCTGGATCGCGCCGGCGACCACGTCGAGCAGCACCTCCTCCCCCGCCTTGTGGCCTTCGACGCGGTTGAGTCCTCGGCGGTTCGCCCAGCGGCCGTTGCCGTCCATCACGATCGCGACGTGCTCGGGCACGGCACGGAACGCGGGCGGATGCACCCCGGTCCAGTCGAGCGGGCGATACGCCACGGCGTCCTTGTGCGTGTACGGCTTGGGGGTCACCGTGCTCCTTCCGAGGGGATGTCCGACACATGGGCGAGAGAGCGGATCCCGCGCTCCAGATGCCACTGCGCGTACGCCGAGACGAGACCAGATGCGGCCGCGGTGTCGGCGGGCGAGGATCCGTCGATCACGTCCCACTCCCCCGCGATCAGCGCGCGGAGCAGCGTGAGGGTGCGTTCGTCGACACGCGGACTTCCCGCGGGGGCGCAGTTCGAGCAGACCAGACCGCCGAGCTGCGCGACGAACCTCGCGTGCGGGCCGGGCGTGCCGCACCGTGCGCACTCGTCGAGCGAGGGAGCCCAGCCCGAGAGAGACATGACGCGGAGCAGGTAGGAGTCGAGGATGCTGCGCGGGGCGTGCTCGCCGCGCGACAGGGCACGCAGTCCGCCGACGAGGAGCAGGTACTGATCACCGGTGGCCTCGGCATCGCTCAGACGGTCGGCCGTCTCGACCATCGCGTTCGCGGCCGTGAAGCGGTCGTAGTGCGAGGCGATGTCGGTGCCGTAGGAGCCGAGCGACTCGGCCTGCTGCACGATATCGAGCGAGCGCCCCTGATACAGCTGGACGTCGGCGACCATGAACGGCTCGAGCCGGGCGCCGAACTTCGACGACGTCCGCCGCACACCCTTCGCGACCGCGCGCACCTTGCCGTGCCGTCGCGACAGCATCGTGACGATGCGATCCGCCTCACCGAGCTTGTGAGTGCGCAGGATCACCGCTTCGTCTCGGTAGGTGGGCACCCTTCGATTATCCTCTGTGCGCGAGAATGAACGGGTGACCGAACCGCTCTTCACCATTCCGCTCTGGGCGGATCTGCTCGGCGTCGGCCTCGGCGGCGTCCAGGGCGCGATGTTCGCGTCGGGCTTCCAGGGGCAGCGGCGCCTCGATTGGCTCGGGGTGGCGATCATCGGGATCATGATCGGGATGGGCGGCGGTCTGATCCGCGACATCCTGCTGGGCCAGACCCCGGCGACGCTGCAGAACCAGTGGTACCTGGTCACCGCAGCAGGAGCGGCCCTGCTCGGCATGCTCCTCTCGGGGCTCTTCACCCGCCTCAACACCGCGATCGTGGTGCTCGATGCGGTCGTGATCGGCATGTTCGGCGCCTTCGGGACGAGCAAGGCCCTGGCCTTCGGCATCCCCGAGGTGCCCGCGGTCTTCATCGGCGTCTGCGCGGCGGTCGGCGGCAGCGTCCTGCGCGACATGCTGATGGGCCTGCCCACCGCGATCATGCACGTCGGGTCGCTCTACGCGGTCGCCGCCGGCGCCGGCTGCACGTTCATCGTGATCGCCGTGGCCGTCGGAATGCCGATCACGATCGCCGCGGTCGTCGGCATCGCCGTGACCACGGTGATCCGCATCCTCGCCGTCACCTTCGACGTCTCCCTGCCGGAGCAGCGCCGGATCTACCGCCGCAAGGTCGCCGCGGAGACCGGGGCGATCGCGATCGTCAAGCCGCAGGACTGACCGCCCTCACCGGCCGCCGAGGCGAGCGTCGCCGCCGACCAGGGCCGACAGCGCATCCATCACCCGGGTGAGACCGAATTCCCAGGCCGCACCGGCGTCGTACGGCGCCCCCATGGCCTCGCCCGCCGCCTGCCCGACGGATCGTGCGAGGGGCATCTCGTCACCGAGATAGGTCGCCAGACGCGGGGCGGCGTCGGTCCATGCGTCCGCGAACGCCGCCGCTCTCTCGTCCGTGTGCATGCGGGCGGCGGACGATCGGCTGAAATCCAGCACGAAGGTCAGCGCCGCGTCACGATCCACGGCGCTGAGGCCCGTTCCGTCGAACGCGTGCAGCTCGCGGTCGTACTTGGCGATGGTGCCGGGGCCGAGCGCGACGCGGGGGTCCTGGATGTCGATGAGCCACGCGTGCGCGCGGAGCAGACGGAGGTTGCCTTCGGCGACGCCCCGGACGCGTTCGCTCCAGTTCGACCCGTCGACCGGGGGCGACGGCATCCGGACGTGCATGGCATCGGCCATGAGCACGAGCAGGTCGGCCCGGCTGTTGACGTGCGTGTAGATCGACATCGTGGACAGGTCGAGCGCCTGGGCCAGGCTGCGGATGGTGACCGCGGGCAGACCCTCCGTGTCGGCCAGCGCGACGGCGCGGTCCACGACGTCGTCCGTCGAATGACGCGACTTCGGGCCGCGCCGAGCCGTCGGCGGAGCAGCGGGGCTGTGCCGCCAGAGCAGATCGACGATGTTCTTGGCCATCGGGAATATCCTAGACGGCGCATTCCTTAACTCTGTACGTTGTACATAGTTAAGGAACGGAGAACCATGAACATCACCCAGACCGCCATCTCTCTCAACGTGCCCGACGTCCAGGCGTCCGCCGCCTTCGCCATGACGCACTTCGGCTTCGAGGAGGCGATGTCCGCCGAGGGCTTCGTTTCCCTGCAGCATCCGGGCTCCGCCCCGAACGTGATCTTCCTCGAGACCGGTCTCGCGACGTTCCGCCCTCAGGAGATCGCCGGTTCCGCAGGACAGGGCACGCTCCTCGTCTTCGTCGTCGACGATATCGACGGCGAGTTCGCGCGCATCTCCGGAGCGGGGGCTCGGGTGGTCACGCCGCCGGAGACCGAGCCGTGGGGTGAGCGCTACTGCCAGTTCGCCGATCCCAACGGACTCGTCTGGCAGCTCGTGCAGTGGGTGTCCTGACCCGCTGACGACAGACGAAAGGTGTGGCCGGAGTCGCAGCGACCCCGGCCACACCCGTCCGCAGCCGTCAGACCGCGGTGAGTTCCCGCTGTCGCGAGCGGATCGAGCGGTTGACGCCGGACACGATCGCCTTGAGCGACGCCGTCGAGATGTCTCCGTCGATCCCGACACCCCACAGCCGCTGGTCCCCGACCTGCAGCTCGACGTAGGCCGCGGCCTGCGCGTCGCCGCCGGCACTGAGAGCGTGCTCGACGTAGTCGTAGACGGTGATGTCGAATCCCTGGCCACGCAGCACCTCGACGAAGGCGGCGACAGGGCCGTTGCCGTTGCCCGACACCGAGACCTCCTGGTCGTCGTCACGCAGCACGACGTCGAGCACGACGTCGCCGGACATGTCGCTCCTGGTCTGGGTGGCGAGCAGCTCGAAACGGCCCCACTTCGCGGCGGTGTCCGTCGCCGGCAGGTACTCGTCGTTGAAGATCGACCAGATCTGCTCGCTCGTGACCTCGCCACCCTCGGCGTCGGTCTTCGCCTGCACGACACCGGAGAACTCGATCTGGAGCTTGCGCGGCAGGTCGATCGCGTGGTCGGACTTCAGCAGGTAAGCGACCCCTCCCTTGCCCGACTGCGAGTTGACGCGGATGACCGCCTCGTACGAGCGGCCGAGGTCCTTCGGGTCGACCGGCAGGTACGGCACGGCCCACTCGATGTCGTCGACCGTCACGCCCCGAGCCTCTGCCTGGGCGGCCATGGCCTCGAAGCCCTTCTTGATCGCGTCCTGATGCGAGCCGCTGAACGCGGTGAAGACGAGGTCGCCCGCCCACGGGCTGCGCTCCGGCACGGGCAGCTGGTTGCAGTACTCGACCGTGCGCTTGACCTGGTCGATGTCGCTGAAGTCGATCTGGGGGTCGATGCCCTGCGTGAACATGTTGATGCCCAGCGCGACGAGGTCGACGTTGCCCGTGCGCTCTCCGTTGCCGAACAGGCACCCCTCGATGCGGTCAGCCCCGGCCATGTAGCCCAGTTCGGCTGCAGCGATCGCGGTGCCGCGGTCGTTGTGGGGGTGCAGCGACAGGATCACGTTCTCGCGGTGGGCGAGGTGACGGCTCATCCACTCGATCGAATCGGCGTAGATGTTCGGGGTCGCCATCTCCACCGTCGCCGGCAGGTTGATGATGACCTTGCGGTCCGGGGTGGGCTCGAAGATCTCGATCACCTGATTGCAGACGTCGACCGCGAACTCGAGCTCCGTGCCCGTGTAGCTCTCCGGCGAGTACTCGTAGTACACCTGCGTGTCGGGGATCGTCTTCTCGAACTGGCGGCACAGCCGGGCGCCCTCGAGCGCGATGTCGATGATGCCCTGCTTGTCGGTGCGGAAGACCACCTCGCGCTGCAGCACGCTCGTCGAGTTGTACAGGTGCACGATGGCCTGCTTCGCTCCGGCGATCGCCTCGTAGGTGCGGGCGATCAGGTGCTCGCGCGCCTGGGTCAGGACCTGGATCGTGACGTCGTCGGGGATGAGGTTCTCCTCGATGAGCTGGCGGACGAAATCGAAGTCCGTCTGGCTGGCCGAGGGAAAGCCGACCTCGATCTCCTTGTAGCCCATGCTGACGAGCAGCTCGAACATGACGCGCTTGCGCTCGGGCGACATCGGGTCGATGAGGGCCTGGTTGCCGTCGCGGAGGTCGACCGCGCACCAGCGAGGAGCCTCGGTGATGCGGGCGGCGGGCCACGTGCGATCAGGCAGGTGGACGGTGATCTGCTCGTGGAACGGCCGGTACTTGTGGATCGGCATCGCGGACGGGCGCTGAGTGTTCTGCATGATGGGGCTTCTTCTCTTCGTCGATAGGGACGGGCCAACACAAGCGCCGCGACGAGGAAGGCCCTAGCTTCAGGACTCGTCGCGGCAGCTAAGAAGAAGCAGACCGCCGAAAGGCATGTCGTCATGCTAGCAGGGAAGCGCCATGCGTTTCAGACGGGAATGAGACGATCGGCACGCGGGGGACGCTTCCCGGTATGAGCACATCGCACCGTCGCAGCACGCTCGCCGCGGCGCCCGTCGCCGGCCTGCTGCTGTTGAGCGCATGCACGGCCGGTTCCGCGGGCTCCGCCGCCCCGACCAGCACGACCGCGCCGTCCGACCAGCGCCTCGAAGAAGCGCATCCGCGGCCTCCGGAGAAGACCGTCATCGGGATGGGCACCGTCATGGACGTCGGGGGCGACGTGCAGCTGTGCCTGGGCGCCGTCGCGGAGTCCTATCCCCCGCAGTGCAGCGGTGTGCCGCTCGACGGCTGGAGCTGGGACGACCTGGAGGGCAGCGAGTCCAGCGGTCAGACCACATGGGGTGCGTACGCCGTATCCGCGACGTTCGACGGAGAGCGGCTGGAGAGCACGGAGCCGCCGATGCTGCTCGCCCTGTACGACCCGCTCGTGCCCGAGGATCCGACCGGCGGTGTCGCGGGCACCACCCCCGACGAGGAGCTCGTGCGGGTGCAGGAGGACGTCTTCGCTCGGCTCGATGACGCCCTGACCGCCTGGTCGGATCGCGGCTATGTCTGGCTGCAGGTGGTCTGGGACGACGGGTCGCTCCAGGAAGCCGTCGACGCGGAGTACGGCGACGACGTGGTGGTGGTGCAGTCGGCGCTGCGGGAGATCGGCTGACCTCAGGGCAGCAGAGCGATCTTGCCGCCGGGATGTCCTGTCGCGAGGAGGCGGTGCGCGTCCGGGGCCTCGTCCAGCGGGAACGTCCGGGCCAGGGGCACGACGAGGTCGCCGCTCTGAGCCAGGGCGATGAGCTCCCCGCGCACCTCGTCGCGGAAGCGAGCGCTTTCGGGCTGCGAACCGGCGATGGCGAGGAAGCCCTCGGTGGCCGCGCGCCCCGGCGCAGCGATCGTCACGATGCGCTGTCGGTCCGCCACGAGAGCGAGAGACGCATCCACCGCCTCCTCGGTTCCGACCGCATCCAGCGCCGCGACGATCGGAGCGTCGGCCAGCTCCCGGATGCGGTCCATCATTCCGGGCCCGTATCGCACGGGGATCCCGCCGAAGCGCCGCACCTCGTCGAACCGCTCGGGGCTCGCCGTGCCGATCACGTGGACATCTCGCAGCCTCGCCTGCTGCAGCACGCTGACTCCGACCGCGCCCGATGCGCCATGGAGCAGGACGGTCTCCCCCGGGGCCGCGCCCGTCACGGCCAGCATCTCCGCCGCCGTCGTGCCGACGAGCAGCAGGTTCGCCGCCTCCGGGTGCGTCAGCCTCGATGGCTTCGCGAACACCTTCTCGGCGGGGACGGTGAGCTCGCCCGCATAGCCTCCGCTGACGCGGAATGCGACGACCTCGTCGCCGACCTCGGCCTTCCCGGAGCCGATCCGCGTCGACGGTCCGATCGCGGTGAGTTCGCCGGACACCTCGTAGCCGATCGGGACGGGAAGTACGACACCCGGTCGTGCTGATGCGACGTGCTTCGCATCAGCGGGGTTCACGCCCGCGGCGCGCACCCGGATGGTCACCTCGCCCGCTGTCGGAGCAGGCACGTCGTGCTCGACGAACTCCCACCGCTCCGGTCCGCCCCAGCTGGTCGCGATCCAGCGCCGCGTGCGCGCGCGAGTCCCCACCGTCGTCTCGGATGACATCGTTCAGAGCACGCAGCGGAGGTTGGTCACGGTTCCGGAGACGTTCGCCCAGGCGCCGGCGTTCACGGTCGCGAGGACGGTGGCCGCGTTGCGCGCCTGGACGTACCCGGAGCCCCGCGCGTCGGCCACGGATCTGGTCGTGAAGCTGCCGGGGATCGCGCTGACGGTGCACGTGCTGAAGCTCAGCATGCTTCCGCCGAGCGACGAGCCGTTGAAGGCGCAGATCCGGTTGGTGGCGCAGCTTCCGACGGATCTCGCGGCCAGCCCCGCGGTATCCCTCACGGCGAGCTCCATGCCGAGACGGGGCCACACCGCATGGGTGGAGTCGACGGCGACACCGCCGGGCACCTCGGCGAGCATCGCCGCCACCTCGGGGTGGACCTCCCCGTCATCTGTCCCGGCCGCATACGCCGGTGCCGCGCCCAGGGCGATCACGACACCCAGCAGACACGAGGCGAGAACTGTCATCCGCTTCATCGCAGCGTCTCCTCACTCACATCCCACATCCGATACGAGATGACCGCGCCGGCGGGATACACGTCATCCGCCTCGAGAACCGTGCGCTCGACGCCGACGATCCGTCCGGTGTCGAGCGAGACCAGCACGACGTCGCTGAACGCGCCGTCCGGCGCCGTGAAGCGGATGCCGGAGACCGGCCGGCCGAGCCGATCCGTGGTGTCGCCGAGCGCGTCGCCGCCGCCGGCGTCCTCCATCAGCAGCAGGAGCTCCCGGTGCTGGGCATCGGTCAGGGTCCATTGATCGAGCGCGGTGGTGAACGCCGACTCGACGTCCAGGCCCGTCGGATCCGCCGGCATCCCGAAGGCACGGAGCATCGCGACCATGTCGTCGCGCGTGTCGCCCGGCACCGTGTTCCAGGCGGTGGTGAACTGTCCCGGCTCCATCACGAGATCCGTGACCACCTCACCGCTGCTGGTGACCTCCGCCGAGTTGCTGGCGACCGCATCCGCCGGGTCGTACGGCACTCCGGCGATGATCGTCATGCGGCCGGAGCCGTCCGGCTCCCAGATGAGTCGCGACAGCTGGGGCACGACCTCGGTCGTCTTCGTGTCGACCTCGACGTCGAATCCCCAGGAAGCCGCCGTGACGACTCGCGCCGGCGCCGTCGGGCCGCCGCTCTCGGCGAGGGCGACTTGGGCATCGTCCACGATCTGCCCGACCGTCGCTGAGCCCTCGAAGTCGAGGGGCGACGGCGTACCGGCGACCGCAGCGCCCTGCGGCGAGAAGACCGCGAAGGCGATCGCCGTCGACGCGGCGACCGCGACGAGCCCGGAGGCCCACCCGAACATCCGCGCGCGCCGCCGCCTCGGCGCCGGGGGCGCATGCAGGATGCGATCACGCATCGCGAGCGCTCGCGCATCGGGCGGCGCGTCCCGCGGCGTGCGCGCCGGATCCGCGTCGCTCAGCATCCGCTCGAGCACGGCGTCGTCTGTCCTCACCCGCAATCAGCCCCCTCCAGACCGAGCTCCGCGCGCAGGCGATCCTGCGCACGACCCAGCGTCTTCCGAACCCGGAACTCAGAAGCGCGCAACAGCTCCGCGATCTCCCCCACCGCGAGTCCATCCCAGTACGTGAGCATGATGATACGCCGCTGGAGCGGGGTGAGGACACCCAAAGCTCGAAGCACCTCCACCCGGCCGACGTGACCGGGCGCGCATTCCTGCCCCGAGACGCCCACGTGCACCGCGTCCAGCGCCGTGTGCGGCAGAGCGGACGGACCCGAACGCGCGCGCAGCCGGCGATCCGCGGCGCGGAGCAGCCAGACCCGGCTCGGCGGACGCGCCGGCCGCAATCGCGACCACGCGAACAGGAAGACCTCCGAGACGATCTCGGTGACCTCCTCCTCCGCACCGACGACACCCTCGACGTGGTGCCGCACAGCCGCCCAGTGCTCGTCGAACACTCGGGTGAAGACCTCGTTTCGCAGCGGGTTCGGGTCTTCGCTGCGACCCCTCATGTCGCGGGGGTCGGCGGCCTTCCCGCCGCCATCGACGTGTGACCGGAGCTCATGTCAGAATCCGAGTCTGCCGAGCTGCTTCGGGTCGCGCTGCCACTCCTTCGCGACCTTCACATGCAGTCCGAGGAACACCCGGGTGCCGAGCAGCTTCTCGATGCCGGCCCGGGCCCGCGCTCCGACGTCGCTGAGCCGCTTGCCCTTGTGGCCGATGATGATCGCCTTCTGGCTGTCGCGCTCGACGACGATGGACGCGTGCACGTCGGTCAGGTCGGTGCCTTCGCGCGGCGCGATGTCGTCGATCACGACCGCGATCGAGTGCGGAAGCTCATCGCGGACGCCGTCGAGCGCCGCTTCGCGGATCATCTCCGCGATCCGGTCCTCCTGCGACTCATCGGTCGTGATGCCCTCGGGATACAGCGCCGGGCCCTTCGGCATCAGCGCCAGGATCTCGTCCGAGAGCACGTCGAGCTGGTCGCGGGTGAGCGCGGAGAGCGGGATCACGACATCCCAGTCCTCCCGCAGCGCGTCGACCTCCATCAGCCGCTCGGTGATGTCGTCCCGTCCGGCAGCGTCCGTCTTCGTCACGATCGCGATCTTCTTGGCACGCGGGTAGCCGTCGAGCGAGGCGGCGATGCGGCGGTCTCCCGGCCCGACCTTCTCGTTCGCGGGAACGCAGAAGCCGATGACGTCCACGTCACCCAGCACCTGCTCGACGAGGTCGTTCAGCCGCTCGCCGAGCAGCGTGCGGGGCTTGTGGATGCCGGGGGTGTCGACGATGACGAGCTGGCCGTCCGGACGATTCACGATCCCCCTGATGGCTCGACGCGTGGTCTGCGGCTTCTCGCTGGTGATCGCGATCTTCTCGCCCACGAGGGCGTTCGTCAGCGTGGACTTGCCGACGTTGGGGCGCCCGACGAAGGTCACGAACCCGCTTCGCGTATCGTCAGTCATCGTCTCGATCTCCTTCATCCTGCGAAGCGTCAGGCTCTCCTGCCGCACGTTCCACGAACACCGTCGCGATTCCTCGACCGCGACCGCGCGAGGCGCCGCCCGTGAGCACCAAGCCTTCCACGGTCGCCGTTGCACCCGGCTGCGGCACCTGCCCGAGCGCCTTGCCGAGGAGGCCGCCGATCGAATCGACGTCCTCGTCCTCGAGCTCCACACCGAACAGGTCGCCCACGTCCTCCAGCGAGAGTCGGGCGCTGACACGGTAGCGACCGTCGCCGAGATCGACGAACTCCGCGGACACCAGGTCGTACTCGTCGGAGATCTCGCCGACGAGCTCCTCGATCAGATCCTCCAGGGTGACGAGACCGGAGATCCCGCCGTGCTCGTCGATCACCAGGCACACGTGCACCGCGTCGCGCTTCATCTGCTGCAGAAGGGTCTCCGCACGCATCGACTCGGGGACGAAGGTCGCGGGTCGGGCGATGGGCCGGATGGAGGCCGCGCGCCACGCGCTGTCGTCTCGGTAGGCGAACTGCACGAGATCCTTCAGATACAGCACGCCGACGACATCGTCGGCCTCATCGTCCACGACCGGCATCCGAGACACCCCGCGGTTGAGGAACAGGGACATCGCCTCGTCGGTGGTGGCGGTCGCGTCCACGGTGACCATCTCGGTGCGCGGCACCATCACGGCGCGCACGAACTGGTCGGTGAAGTCGAACACCGAGTGGATGAGGTCGCGATCGTCCTCCTCGATGAGGTCGTTCGATGCCGCTTCGTCGACCATGCTGAGCAGCTGGTCCTCGCTCGTGAACGAGCTGCGGCCCGTCCCCGGTGTGACCCTGTTGCCGAGCACCACGAGGCCCTGGGCGAGCGGGCCGAGGATGATGCGGAGGCCGCGGACGATCGACGCCGTCCCGCGGATCATGCTCTCCGCATGCTGGCGGCCGAACGAACGCGGGCTGGCGCCCACGAGCACGAAGGTGATGGCGGTCATCAGGAGCGCGGCGGCGAGCATCGCCCACCAGTTGTTCTCGATGAGGATCGTGAAGGCGACCGTGACGAGCACGGCGGCGGTCACCTCCGCCAGCACGCGGATGAAGGCCACAGCGTTGACGTGCGCATCCAGGTCGACGGCGATGCGTCCCAGAGCCTTCGCCCTGCGGCCTTCCGTCGCCATGTCGGCGAGTCTGGCACGCGAGGTCACGCCGTATGCGGCGTCGATCGCGGCCATCAGACCGCCGAACGCCACCAGCAGCACGGCGGCGATGAGCAGGAGCGTGGCTGTCATCGGCGGCGTTCGGCCGCGGCGAAGCCCTGGATCAGCTCCTTCTGCAGCCCGAACATCTCACGCTCCTCGTCCGGCTCGGCGTGATCGAAGCCGAGCAGGTGCAGCAGCCCGTGGGTGGTGAGCAGGATCAGCTCATCCATCAGGGTGTGGCCGGCGGCCTGAGCCTGCGTCTCGGCGACCTGGGGGCACAGCACGATGTCGCCGAGCAGCCCGGGGGCCGTCGGCCGGTCCTCGGTGCCGGGGCGCAGCTCGTCCATCGGGAAGCTCAGCACGTCGGTCGGACCGGGCTCGTCCATCCACTGCACGTGCAGCGCCTCCATGGCGCCCTCGTCGACGAGGACGATCGCGACCTCGGCGTCCGGGCTGACGTGCAGCTGCGCGAGGTTGAAGTCCGTGAGGCGCTGCAGCACCGTCTCGTCGACGTCGATGGCCGACTCGTTGTTGATCTCGATCATGAGAGTCCTCGTTTCGGCATGCGGTCGCGGGGTCCTGGTCGTTGTGCTCCCCTGCGATCGGCACGGTTGGCGAACTCTGCCGCCTGCTCGCGTTCGAATCGCTGTGCTGTGCGCTTCTCGTCGTACTCGCTGTACGCGTCCACGATGCGGCCGACGAGCGAATGCCGGACGACGTCGTCGCTGGTGAGCCGCGCGAAGTGGATGTCGTCGATGCCGTCGAGCACCCGCGTCACCAGGCGGAGCCCCGAGGCGCCCTGCGGGAGATCCACCTGGGTGATGTCACCGGTGACGACCATGCGCGTGCCGAAGCCGAGACGCGTGAGGAACATCTTCATCTGCTCGGGCGTCGTGTTCTGCGCTTCGTCGAGCACCACGAACGAGTCGTTGAGCGTGCGCCCGCGCATGTAGGCCAGCGGCGCGACCTCGATCGTGCCGGTCGCCATCAGGCGCGGGACGATCTCGGGATCCATCATCTCGTTCAGCGCGTCGTACAGCGGGCGCAGGTACGGATCGATCTTGTCGGTCAGCGTCCCGGGGAGGAAGCCGAGCCGCTCCCCTGCCTCGACGGCAGGGCGGGTCAGGATGATGCGCGTGACCTCCTTGCGCTGGAGCGCCTGCACCGCCTTGGCCATCGCGAGATAGGTCTTGCCCGTACCGGCGGGACCGATGCCGAACACGATCGTGTTCTCGTCGATCGCGTCGACGTACTCCTTCTGCCCGAGGGTCTTCGGACGGATGACCTTGCCGCGCGTGGTGAGGATCGCCTCGCCGAGCACCTCGCTCGGTCGCGGTCCGCCCTCCTGCCGCAGCATGCGCGCGGAGCTCGCGACGTCGCTCGGCGCGAGATCCTGGCCCGCTCTGGTCATCGCGAGCAGCTCGTCCACGAGGACCTTCGCCCTCGCGACCGCGGCGGTGTCACCGCTGAGCGTGATCTCGTTCCCGCGCACCAGCACCTGGACGTCCGGGTGTTCCTTCTCGAGCATCCGCAGCAGACGATCCTGCGGACCGAGCAGCTGCACCATCGCGACGCCGTCGGCGTAGATCTTCTCGACCGACTCGGGCGGCGGGGCGTTCAGTCTGCGCTCCTGCGGTTCTTGGTTGTCAGGCACCGACACTCTTCTCGGTCAGTCCTCCGGCCAGCACGTGGGCATGGACGTGGAACACGGTCTGCCCGGCGTTCGGGCCGCTGTTGAAGACGAGGCGGAAGTCGCCGTCGTCGGTGTGCGCCGCTGCCAGCTCCGCCGCGAAGGCGATCATCTCGGCCAGCAGAGCCGGGTCTCCGGCCGCGAGCTCGGCGACGGTACGGTACTCGGCCGTCTTGGGGATGACGAGGAGATGCACCGGCGCCTGGGGCGCGATGTCGCGCAGAGCGAAGAGGCGGTCCGTCTCAGCGAGGATCTCGGCAGGGATCTCCCCGTCGAGGATGCGCGTGAAGATCGAGGGTTCCGTCATGAGGCCAAGTCTACTGACCAGTGCGCGAACCCAGCCCGTGCCTGGGGCGTCACCATCGGCCGAGCGCGACCGACAGCACCGCGATCGCCGCGGGGCCGGCGGTCGATGTGCGCAGCACCGTGTCTCCGAGGAGCACGCGCTCAGCGCCGGCGTCCGTCAGCAGACGGAGCTCCTCGTCTGAGATCCCGCCCTCCGGCCCCACCACGAGCACGAGGTCGCGGCCGTCCGGCACGATCTCCGACAGCTTCGCCGGAGCCGTGGGGTCGAGCAGCAGCACGCGGTCCGAAGCCGCCCGCCGTGCCAGCTGCTTCGTCGTCACGGGCGCTGCGACCTCGGGCAACCAGGCCCGATGCGCCTGCTTCGCGGCCTCGCGCACGATCGTCGCCCACCGCTCCCTGCCTTTCACGGCCTTCGGACCCTCCCAGCGGGAGACGCTGCGGGCGGCCTGCCACGGCACGATCTCATCGACGCCCAGCTCGCACGCCGCCTGGACGGCGAGCTCGTCGCGATCGCCCTTCGCGAGGGCCTGGACCAGGACGACCCGGGGCCGCAGTGCCGCCTGCTCCGTGCGCTCCGACACGCGGACGTCCACACGCGTCGGCGACACCTCCTCGGCGGTGCCCTCGAGCCAGACGCCGGCTCCGTCACCGACCGTGACCGCCTCGCCGACGCGCAGTCTCCGGACCACCGCCGCATGCTTCGCCTCCGCTCCGGTCAGCGACACGAGGTCGCCGACGCGGGTGTCCGTCGACGATTCGACCAGGAAGTGCAGGGCCATGATCAGTGGCTGCGGAAGCGGTCGCGGAGCTTCGAGAAGAGACCCTGCTGGAACTGTGCGAGCTGCGGCTCCGGCGACTTCGCCTTCTTCGCGAAGTCCTCGATCAACGCGCGCTGAGCGGAGTCGAGCTTGGTCGGGGTGAGCACCTGCACGCCGACGCGCAGGTCGCCGCGCTGGGTGCCGCGCAGCGGGGTGATGCCGCGCCCCTTGATGGTGAGCACGTCGCCGGACTGCACACCGGGGCGGATCTCGAGGTCCACCTCGCCGTCCAGCCCTTGGATAGAGGTCTCAGTGCCGAGGATCGCATCCGTCATCGACACCTCGAGCGTCGCGAGCAGGTCGTCGCCCTCGCGGCTGAAGGCCGGGTGCGGGGTGACCGTCACCTCGACGTACAGATCGCCGTTCGGGCCGCCCGCCTTGCCGACCTCGCCCGAGCCGGGCAGCTGCAGACGCAGTCCGGTCTCGACGCCGGCCGGGATGTCGAGGGAGACCGTGCGACGGGAGCGCACGCGACCCTGGCCGCCGCACGTGCCGCACGGGTACGGGATCGTGGTGCCGTATCCCTCGCAGGTGCCGCAGGGCTGGGACGTGACGACGTTGCCGAGCAGGCTGCGCACCTGTCGCTGGACGTGCCCCGAGCCACCGCAGATGTCGCATGTCACGGGTGAGGTGCCCTCCTGGCAGCACGAGCCCTGACAGGTCTCGCAGAGCACCGCGGTGTCGACCTCGATGTCGCGGTGCGCGCCGAACACGACGTCGCCCAGGTCCAGGGTCACCCGCACGAGCGCGTCCTGCCCCCGCTCCCGGCGTGACCGGGGGCGGGCTCCGCGTCCGCCGCCCTGCGCCGCGCCGAAGAAGGTCTCGAAGATGTCCCCGAAGCCGCCGAAGCCGCCGAAGTCTCCCGCCGCTCCGTCGCCGCCGCCCATGTCGTAGCGACGGCGGGAGTCCTCGTCGCTGAGCACGTCGTACGCGTGGGTGACGAGCTTGAACTTCTCCGCCGCGTCGTCGCCGGGATTCACATCCGGGTGAAGCTGACGCGCAAGGCGTCGGTACGCCTTCTTGATCTCATCGGTGGAAGCGTCCCGGGACACCCCGAGAACCTCATAGTGGTCCGCCACAATCGCCTTTCTGCGTGTGTCTTCTGAGGCGGCCGCGTCAGCGGCCGGCCTCGTCGTCGTCGAGCATCCGCGACAGGTAGCGGGCCACGGCCCGCGCTGCGGCGAGGTTGCTCGGGTAGTCCATGCGGGTCGGGCCCATCACGCCGACGCGCGCCGTGCCGCTCGGTGCGGCGTAGTTGCTCGCCACGATCGAGGCCTCGCCGAGGCCGAACGGCGCGTTCTCGGTGCCGATGCTCGCCGCGAGTCCGTGCTCGTCGGCCACCATCTCGCTCATCAGCCGCAGCAGCGTGACCTGCTCCTCGATCGCCTCCAGGAGGGGGTGGATGCTGCCGCGGAAGTCCTGCTCCCGCCGCGCGAGCGTCGCCGCTCCCGCCATCACCAGACGTTCCTGTCGGAAGCCGCCGAGCTCGTCGATCACGACGGCGGCGATCGTCCGCAGGATCCGGTCCTGCGGGGTCTCCTCGCCGTCGAGCACCGCCTGCAGGCGGTCGGACGCCTCGCCGATGCCCTGACCCGTGATGAGCGCGGAGAGTCGTGCCCGCAGCACGGCCAGGTCGGGTTCGTCGATCGTCTCCGGGAGCACGGCCATGCGCTGCGACACACCGCCGGCGTCTGTCACGAGCACGATCAGCAGCCGATTGGGAGCCAGGGCCACCAGCTCGAGGTGCGTCACATGGGCGCGCGCGAAAGACGGGTACTGCGCGAGCGCCACCTGTCCCGTCAGCTGCGTCAGCACGCGGACGGTGCGCACCATCAGGTCGTCGAGGTCGGCCGGCTCGCCGAGGAACGATTCGATGGCCGAGCGTTGCGCGGACGAGAGCGGCCGCAGCTGAGCGAGGTGGTTGACGAAGACCCGGTAGCCCTTGTCTGTCGGCACCCGACCGGACGACGTGTGGGGAGCCGTGATCAGCTCCTCGTCCTCGAGCAGCGCCATGTCGTTGCGGATGGTCGCCGCAGAGACGCCGAACGAATGCCGGTCCACGATGGATCGGCTGCCGACGGGTTCGTGGGTCTCGACGTAGTCCTGCACGATCGCGCGGAGAACCTGGAGTCCTCGCTCTGTGACCATCGCCTTCCCTTCCGCTGGCACTCGGACGTTCAGAGTGCCAATCTTACCGCGGACCGGCCGCGCTTCGGCTCAATCCGTGAGCTCCCGCACCACCGCGTCGGCGAGCAGCCGCCCGCGCAGGGTCAGCTGGATCCGTCCCTGGATCGCCGAGGCGGGATCGACGAGTCCGTCGGCGATGAGCCCGGCGACGCGCTTCCGGTTCTCCAGCGGCACCTCGTCGATGGCGATGCCCTCGCGGATGCGGCTCAGTAGCAGGATGCGCTCGAGGGTGCGGGACTCGGCATCGGGACGCTCGGTTCCGGCGGCGGGAGATTCCGACGCTGCGAGGCGCTGGGCGTAGGCGGCCGGATGCTTCACGTTCCACCAGCGCAGTCCGGCCATGTGGCTGTGCGCGCCGGGACCGAATCCCCACCAGTCGCTCCCGCGCCAGTAGGCGAGGTTGTGTCGGGATCGTTGCGCGGGCGTTCGGGCCCAGTTGCTGACCTCGTACCAGTCGAACCCGCCGGCGGCGAGTCGGGCATCGGCCACCTCGTACATGTCTGCCTGAAGGTCGTCGTCGGGTGTCGGAACCTCGCCGCGGCGGATCTGCCGGGCGAGCTTTGTCCCGTCCTCGATGATGAGCGCGTAGGCCGAGATGTGATCGGGCTCGAGGGCGAGCGCCGCCTCGAGCGAGGCCTCCCAGTCGGCGAGCGACTCCCCCGGCGCACCGTAGATCAGGTCGACGCTCACCGCGAGCCCCGCGTCCTTCGCCGCGGCGACGGCGGTGCGCACGTTCTCGGGCCGGTGGGTGCGGTCCAGTGCCGCGAGCACGTGCGGAACGGCGGACTGCATGCCGACGGACATCCGCGTCACCCCGGCGTCCGCGAGCGTGCGCGCCACGGCGGGCGTCACGGTGTCGGGGTTCGCCTCGACGGTCACTTCGGCGCCCTCGGCGAGCCCGAACGCGGTGGTCGCCGCCTCGAGCATGCGTGCCAGGTCGCCTGCCGGGAGGAGGGTCGGGGTGCCGCCGCCGAAGAACACCGTGTCCATCGGGCGCAGGGCTCCCGCCTCGCCGAGCACCCGGTGCGCGAGCGCGATCTCGGAGATCAGGGTGCTCGCGTAGTCCTCCTGCTTGGCACCGCGCAGCTCGGTCGACGTGTAGGTGTTGAAGTCGCAGTAGCCGCAGCGCACGGTGCAGAACGGGATGTGCAGGTAGGCGGAGAACGGCACGCGCGTATCGACGGGGAGATCGGCCGGCAGCCGGCCGTCCGACGGCGCGGGGTCACCCAGGGGAAGCGGTCCCGCCATCAGAGCGGGGTCGCGTACAGCGGGGAGATCGCCCGGAGGTAGCGCGCGAAGAGCTCCCGGCGACGGCGCTTCACGAGCGCGGGGATCATGCGGTAGGTCAGCGCGTTCGGCCGATCGAAGGCACGCACCGTGAACCAGACCTCGTCGTTGTCCTCGCGCCAGTCCACGTCGAAGGACTCCTCGCCGCTCACGACGGAGCCGCCGATGGTGCCCAGCACGAAGCCGATGCGCCGCGTCTCCTCGGTGACCGAGATCACGCGGAGTTCCGAGTCGGCGCGCATGCCGGCCACGCGGCCGCGCAGGTGCAGGGTCATCCCCGCGCCGACGAACGGCATGCCCTCGGCGTCGTAGCGCGGTTCGACGTCGCGCTTGCTCGGCGCGATCGGGTTGCCCTCGGCGTCGAAGCTCACACCGGCGTAGGCGGGTCCGGGTGCGGGGCGCACATCTTCGACCGAGAGGCCGGCCGCGCGCTGCGCCGTCCACGAGAGGAGCGCCTCCCCCGCTGTCTGGAAGCGTTCGACACCGCTGCCGATCCGCCAGGATTCCTCCGCCGGGATGCTGCGCTCCGGCGGGTACTGCATCAGATCGGGCGCGTGGGTCGCACCCACGGCCGCATAGTCCACCGTGTCGTCTCGGAAAGTCCCGCGCCGCATGAGTTCCAGCCTACTTCGGGTTCCCTGAGCGAACACCCCCCGCGCCGCACGCCGTCACATCCCAAGGTCCCTGACCCCGTCCACCTGGATCCCTGACCCCGTCCACCTGGGTCCCCGAGCCCGCCCATCCTTTGGGTCCCTGAGCTTGTCGAAGGGCCCAACCCCCTGGGTCCCTGAGCCTGTCGAAGGGCTCAACCCCCTGGGTCACCGAGCCCGCCCATCCTTTGGGTCCCTGAGCTTGTCGAAGGGCCCAACCCCCTGGGTCCCCGAGCCCGCCGAAGGGAAGTTGTCCACAACCTCTCCTGTCGGCGCGACTCTCCGGGACCATGGGTCGATGGCTTGGACGTACATCCTGAGATGCAACGACGGCAGCTTCTACACCGGGAGCACGAACGGCGATCTGGAGGCCCGCGTCTGGGAGCACAACCATGACGACCAGTTCGCGGCGAACTTCACCCGCCGCCGCCGACCGGTCGTCCTCGTTCACGCGGAGCACTTCGAGACCGTCGATGCGGCGTTCTTCCGGGAGAAGCAGATTCAGGGATGGAGCAGGCGGAAGAAGCTCGCGCTGATCGAGGACCGGTCCGAGGACCTTCCTGACTTGTCGAAGCCGTCCCAGGGGGACGCTTCGACAAGCTCAGCGACCCAGGCTCGGGTGGGCCCCGGAGCTCGCCGAAGGGACTCAGCGACCCAGGCTCCAATGGGTCCCTGAGCTCGCCGAAGGGACTCCGCGACCCAGGCTCCAATGGGTCCCTGAGCTCGCCGAAGGGACTCCGCGACCCAGGCTCGGGCTCGGCGCAAATCCGGGGCTCAGGGACCCGGAGGGGGTGGTGCCGAGGTGAACGGCGCAGCGGCATCCCGCACGATCCGTACGTAGCGCGCGTGAGTGACCCGCTGGAGCACGAGCAAGGCGGGAGCGAGCAGTCGCCAGAACCAGGTCGAGGGACGGGAAACGGACCGCGCGGTAAACACTCCGGCCTCATCGAGCCGGAACGACTCTTCGCCGTAGATCGGATGCCCCGGCCGGGTCTCGTACCCGAAACCGCTCTCGTCAGCCCAGACGACACGCACCGGTTCGACGAAGCGGACACCGAGGATCCACTTCACCAAGACACCTTCATCCCCCGCGGCCGGAGCCTCAGTGGGCACAGCGAAGCCGGCGCGACGCTTGAACTCCCACGAGCTCACCAGCGCCGAGACCGCTGCGTGCGCTTCGGGTGCCACCGTCGTAGACCGCTCGGAGAGCCGCAGCCCCTCCGGCACCGTCGCGATCGGATGACGTGTCATCCCGCGCTCGAACGCCGGAACGGGCATCTGCTACTTCTTGTCCTTGCCCTCGACGTCGCCGGAGAGCGCGGCGATGAACGCCTCCTGGGGGACCTCGACGCGACCCACCATCTTCATGCGCTTCTTGCCCTCCTTCTGCTTCTCGAGGAGCTTGCGCTTGCGGGTGATGTCACCGCCGTAGCACTTCGCCAGCACGTCCTTGCGGATTGCGCGGATCGTCTCACGGGCGATGATGCGCGCACCGATCGCGGCCTGGATCGGCACCTCGAACTGCTGGCGAGGGATGAGCTTGCGCAGCCGCTCCGCCATCATCGTGCCGTACGCGTACGCCTTGTCGCGGTGCACGATCGAGCTGAATGCGTCGACCTTCTCGCCCTGGAGGAGGATGTCGACCTTGACCAGGTCGGCCTCCTGCTGCCCGGAGGGCTCGTAGTCGAGCGACGCGTAGCCCTGCGTCTTGGACTTCAGCTGATCGAAGAAGTCGAACACGATCTCGCCGAGCGGCATGTTGTAGCGCAGCTCGACGCGCTCCTCCGAGAAGTACTCCATGCCGAGCAGCGTCCCTCGACGGGACTGGCACAGCTCCATGACGGTGCCGACGTAGTCCTTGGGCAGCAGGATCGCGGCCTTGACCATCGGCTCCGACACCGAGCCGATGCGCCCGTCGGGGTATTCGCTCGGGTTCGTCACGGTCACCGTCTCGCCGGTGTCCGAGGTCACGACTTCATAGATCACGCTCGGGGCCGTGGTGATGAGGTCGAGGCCGAACTCGCGCGCGAGGCGCTCGGTCACGATCTCCAGGTGCAGCAGGCCGAGGAAGCCGCAGCGGAAGCCGAAACCGAGGGCCACGGAAGTCTCCGGCTCGTACTGCAGGGAGGCATCGGAGAGCTTGAGCTTGTCGAGCGCCTCACGCAGCTCCGCGTAGTCGCTGCCGTCGATCGGGTAGATGCCCGAGAAGACCATGGGCTTCGGGTCCGTGTAGCCGGGAAGAGCCTCCGCCGCGGGCTTGCGGGCGTTCGTGATCGTGTCGCCGACCTTCGACTGGCGCACATCCTTCACGCCGGTGATGAGGTAGCCCACCTCGCCGACACCGAGTCCCTTGGTCGGGGTCGGCTCGGGGCTCGACACACCGACCTCGAGGGCCTCGTGGTTCGCGCCGGTCGACATCATCTGGATGCGCTCGCGGGGCGACAGGCTGCCGTCGACCATGCGCACGTAGGTGACGACGCCGCGGTAGGCGTCGTACACCGAGTCGAAGATCATCGCGCGGGCAGGAGCGTCCGCGTCGCCGGTCGGTGCCGGGATCTCCTGGACCAGTCGGTCGAGAAGGTCCTCGACGCCGGCCCCGGTCTTGCCCGAGACACGCAGCACGTCTTCCGGCTTCCCGCCGATGAGCGATGCCAGCTCCTTGGCATACTTCTCCGGGTCGGCCGCCGGCAGGTCGATCTTGTTCAGCACCGGGATGATGTGGAGATCGTTCTCGAGCGCGAGGTAGAGGTTGGCGAGAGTCTGCGCTTCGATGCCCTGCGCGGCGTCGACGAGCAGGATCGCGCCCTCGCAGGCGGCGAGGGAACGCGACACCTCATATGTGAAGTCGACGTGCCCGGGGGTGTCGATCATGTTCAGCGCGACGGTCTGCCCGTCGAGCTCCCACGGCATCCTGACCGCCTGGCTCTTGATCGTGATGCCGCGCTCGCGCTCGATGTCCATCCGGTCGAGGTACTGCGCCCGCATGTCGCGGTCCGACACGACTCCGGTGATCTGGAGCATGCGGTCGGCGAGGGTCGACTTGCCGTGGTCGATGTGGGCGATGATGCAGAAATTGCGGATCTGCGCAGCCGGCGTCGCGGCAGGCTGAAGCGGGGTGAGAGCGCGTGGGGACATGTCCACTCGATTGTACGGTGAGGGACGGCTAATCCCCGATTCGGCCACAGCGGTGATAGTCTCCCGAAGTTGCCCGGGACAAATGCATGACACCAGATCCCGTAAGCGATAAGACTCCGTCACAGACCCCGTGGTGGCCGTCGCGTCGCGCAGTACGGTAGATGGTGGTTGAATATCTACCCGACTCAGCGTTGCGTCGGCGGATCCCGAGCGCGTCTGTAGAAGAGAAAGACTGACCCCCCTTGATCAAGTACCTCGTGCGCCGCGCACTCGGCTGGCTGCTCATGATCGTGGTCGCCACGAATCTCACGTTCTTCCTCGCGTGGGGATTCCTCGATCCGCGCAGCAACTACGTCGGACGGCGCCCGCCGCTCACTCCGGAGCAGATCGACAACGTCCTGATCCCCCGGAACCTGAGCGACACCGTTCCGCTGATCGAACGGTGGTGGAACTGGTTCACGAGCATCGTCCTGCGCTGGGACTGGGGCGTCAGCCCGACCGGGCAGTCGGTGAACGAGCAGGTCGCCTACCGCATGTGGGTCAGCGCCGAGCTCGTCCTCGGCGCCACGATCATCGCCGCCGTCCTCGGCATCTGGCTCGGCGTCTACACCGCCTCCCGTCAGTACAAGCTCGCGGACCGCATCGGCCAGGCGACCTCGATCATCACGATGAACATCAACATCATCGTCGCCGCTCTCGCCGTCGTGCTCCTCGCCATCGCACTCAACGAGGCGACCGGCGTCCGCATCTTCTACGTCACCGGCTCCTCCAGCCCTGGCGTCACCGGCTTCTTCCCCACGATCGTCGATGCACTCCAGCACGTGACGCTCCCGACGATCGCCCTCGTGCTCGTCGGATACGCGCAGTACCACTTCCTGCAGCGCTCGCTGCTGCTGGACAACATCAACGCCGACTACGTCCGCACGGCACGCGCGAAGGGTCTGACCAAGGCCCAGGCGGTGCGCAAGCACGCCCTGCGGACCTCGCTCATCCCCGTCGCGACGCAGGTCGCCTTCACGATCCCGACGATCTTCACCGGCGCGATCCTGACCGAGTCGATCTTCGCCTGGCAGGGAATGGGGCGCTACTTCCTCGACACCATCAACCAGAACGACATCAACGGCGTGGTGGCTGTCGCCGCCTTCGGCGCCGTGCTGACCGCGATCGGCGCCGTGCTCGCCGACATCGTCGTCGTCGTCCTCGACCCGCGAGTGAGGGTGAGCTGAAATGACCACCGATATGATCGATCCGCTGGTCGAGCCGCCCGTCGGCCCGGCACAGCCTGCGGAAGCCGCCGCCGAGAAGTCCCTCTCGAAGTGGACCCTCTACAGCCGCCGCTTCATGCGCAACAAGCCGGCCGTCGCCGGCGTGATCATCCTGATCGTCCTGGTCCTGTTCGCGACGCTCGGCCCGCTCCTCTCGCCGTATGCCGTCAACGACATGGACTTCCTGTCGCTCGGCAAGGGACCCTCCGCCGAGCACTGGTTCGGCACCAACGGCGCCGGCAACGACACCTACACCCAGACCGCTATCGGTCTGCAGCGCTCCCTCATGATCGCGATCACGGTGTCGGTAGGCACGACGATCCTCTCCGCCCTGGTCGGCACGGCCGCCGCCTACTTCGGCGGCTGGTTCGAGCGGATCGCCCTGCTGGTCATCCACTTCATGATGGTCGTCCCGACCTTCCTCATGCTCTCGGTGATCTCGAACGACTCCGGTGGCGTCTGGTGGGTCATCGCGCTCGTCATGATCTTCATCGGGTGGTTCTTCCCCGCGCGCATCATCTGGACCATGACCCTCTCCCTCCGGGAGCGCGAGTACGTCCAGGCGGCACGGTACATGGGCGTCCCCGGCACACGCATCGTCCTGCGGCACCTCGTCCCCAACATCGGGTCGCTGCTGGTGATCAACTTCACCATGGGCATCGTCGCCGCCGTCACCACCGAGACCGGACTGTCGTTCATCGGGTTCGGCGTGAAGATCCCCGATGTATCGCTCGGCTCGCTGATCGGCGAGGGCAGCACGTCCATCACCAGCTCCCCGTGGCTGTTCTACTTCCCGGCCCTGGCCCTCACGCTGCTGACCGTCTCCATGGCGTTGATCGCCGACGGCCTGCGTGACGCCCTCGACCCCACCTCGGCTGCAGGAGGCCGCGCATGAGCCCCGTACTGTCCGTCCGCGACCTCAGGGTCAGCTTCGCCTCCGAGGCGGGACGCGTCGATGCCGTCCGCGGCGTCTCGTTCGATCTGGAAGCCGGCAAGACGCTCGGCATCGTCGGCGAGTCCGGGTCGGGCAAGTCCGTCACCTCGCTCGCCGTCATGGGCCTGCTCGACGAGAACGCCAAGGTCACCGGCTCGATCATGTTCGACGGTCAGGAGCTGCTCGGGAAGACCGACTCGCAGCTGTCCGCCATCCGCGGCAACGGCATCTCGATGATCTTCCAGGACCCGCTGACCTCGCTCACCCCGGTCTACACCGTCGGCGCGCAGCTGATCGAGGCTCTCACGGTGCACCGCAACCTCAGCGCCAAGGAGGCGAACGCTCGCGCGATCGATCTCCTCAAGCTCGTGGGCATCCCCGAGCCGGAGAAGCGGATGAAGGCCTTCCCGCACGAGTTCTCCGGCGGCATGCGACAGCGCGTCGTGATCGCGATCGCGATGGCGAACGACCCCAAGCTGATCATCGCCGACGAGCCGACGACCGCTCTGGACGTCACGATCCAGGCCCAGATCCTCGACCTGATCGAGAAGGCGCAGGCGGAGACCGGCGCCGCGGTCATGATGATCACGCACGACATGGGTGTGGTCGCCCGCACCGCGGACGACGTCATGGTCATGTACGCCGGCAAGCCTGTGGAGCAGGCTCCCGTGCGCGAGCTCTTCCACCAGACCCGCATGCCGTACTCCATCGGTCTCCTCGGTGCGATCCCGCGCGTCGACAAGGCCGAGAAGGAGCCGCTCACCCCGATCAAGGGCAACCCTCCGCTGCTGATCAACCTCCCGGACGCCTGCCCGTTCGCGGATCGCTGCCCGATCGTGATGGACGCGTGCCGCACGCGCGAGCCGGAGCTCCTTCCTGTCGCCACGGCCGGCGGCGCCGAGCACCGGGCCGCCTGCATCCGCTCGCACGAGATCGAGGACGGCGGCATGCTCGGCGGACTCCCGGTCTACCCCGTGCGCGAGGCTCCCGAGAGCGCCCTGACGCGTCTCCCGCGGGAGGAGCGACCGATCACCCTCGAGGTCAAGAACCTCACGAAGACGTTCCCCCTCCTCAAGGGCGCGTTCCTCAAGCGCAAGGTGGGCGAGGTCCACGCCGTCAAGGGCATCAGCTTCGACGTGCGCGAGGGCGAGACCATGGCCATCGTCGGTGAGTCCGGCAGTGGCAAGACGACGACGCTGCTCCAGATCATGGACATGATCAAGCAGACCGAGGGCGACATCGTCATCGCCGGCACGAGCGTGAACGACATCCGCAGCCGCAAGGTGGAGCGTGCGCTCCGTCGCGACATCCAGATCGTGTTCCAGGACCCGATGGGCGCGCTCGACCCGCGCATGACGGTCGCGGACATCATCTCCGAGCCGCTGTCGGCGATCGGCACGCCGAAGGCGGAGATCCAGCGACGCGTCGGCGAGCTGATGGACCTCGTCGGTCTCAACCCCGCGCACCGTGACCGCTTCCCGCAGGCGTTCTCCGGCGGACAGCGTCAGCGCATCGGCATCGCCAGGGCCCTGTCGACCAACCCGAAGATCGTCGTTCTCGATGAGCCCGTCTCGGCGCTGGACGTCTCGATCCAGGCCGGCGTGATCAACCTGCTCGACGACCTCAAGGTCAAGCTCGGCCTGTCCTACCTGTTCGTCGCACACGACCTCTCCGTGGTCCGTCACATCGCCGACCGGGTCGCCGTGATGTACCTCGGCGACTTCGTCGAGCACGGGGATGTGGACGAGGTCTTCGACAACCCGAAGCACCCGTACACGCGCGCTCTGCTGTCGGCGATCCCTGTTCCGGATCCGGACATCGAGCGCACGCGGCAGCGGATCGTCTTCGATCCCGCGTCGGTCACCGACCAGCCCGTCGCCTCCTGAGCCCACAGCGCATGACGGTCCGATAACGGTTAAGTCAGATTCACTTGCCGCAGGGGCATTCATGCACCCGGCGAACTATTCTCCCCTTATGACACGCCGCAAGGCGAAAGGAGCACCATGAAGCAGTACAAGCTGATGGGAGCGCTGGCACTCACCGGCGCTTTCGCACTCGCGCTCAGCGGGTGCGCTGCCGGTAACAGCGGCAGTGGCGACAACAGCGACAACGGCGAGGCCGCCGAGGTCGAGATGGCGAACTACAACCCCCAGCCCCGCGAGAACCTCAAGGAGGGTGGCGAGGTCAACTTCGCGATCCGCGAGGTCCCGCCGCAGCTGAACGCGTTCAACAGCGACGGCAGCGCCGACACCGCGCGCATCGCCGCGTGGTACACGCCGCAGCTCATCCTGATGAAGCCGGACGGCACGCAGTACAAGAACGACAACTACCTGTCCGAGTGGAAGAACGAGGTCAAGGACGGCAAGACCGTTCTGACCTTCACGTTCACGGACGAGGCCCACTGGAACGACGGCACGGACATGGACTGGACCGCCATCGACGCCACGTGGAAGGCCAACCGCTCCTACGACGAGGGCTTCAACCCGAACGCGACCGACGGCTACAAGGACATCGAGTCCGTCGAGCAGGGCGACACGCCCAAGACGGCGATCGTGACCTTCAAGAGCGAGTTCGCCTGGCCGCAGATGCCCTTCAACGGCGGCGTCATCCACCCGGCCCTCGCCGACCCGACCACGTTCAACGAGGCCATGGTCGAGAACCCGCACCCCGAGTGGGGTGCCGGCCCGTACACCGTCGACGAGTTCGACGCCAACAAGGGCTACATCTCCTTCAAGCCGAACCCCGAGTGGTGGGGCGACGCTCCCCTGCTCGACAAGGTCACGATGACCGGCATGGACGGCCAGGCCGGCGTCAACGCCTTCAAGAACGGCGAAGTCGACATGGTCGAGACGGGCTCCCAGGAGCTCATCGACCAGGTCAAGGACGTCGACGGCGCGAAGGTGTACCGCGCGCAGCAGACCGCTAACACCATCCTGCAGGTCGACTCGACCAAGCCGCAGTTCGAGGACGTCAAGGTCCGCGAGGCGTTCTTCAAGGCCATCAACATCGACCAGCAGAAGCAGATCGCCTGGAACGGCCTCGGCTACGAAGAGGACCCGGCCGGCTCGCTGACCCTGTTCTCCTTCCAGCCCGGCTACAAGGACTCCATGAAGGCCGCCGGCTGGGAGTTCGATGTCGAGGGCGCCAAGAAGCTCCTCGACGAGGCCGGCTGGACCGAGGGCTCCGACGGCATCCGCGAGAAGGACGGCGTCAAGCTCTCCGTGGTCTACCCGATCTGGAGCGACACCGCCACGCAGAAGGCGCTCGCCCAGTCGCTGCAGGCGCAGGAGAAGGAGGTCGGCATCGACGTCAAGGTCGAGGTCCGTCCCGCCAGCCAGTTCTCCGACGACTACACCTCGAAGAACTGGGACGTCTCCGGACTCCGCTTCACCTCGTCCGACCCGTTCGGTGCCGCCTGGTTCTGCCAGCTGTACTGCTCGGACTCCGGTCTCAACCTGTCGGGTGTCGGTGACGCCGAGCTCGACGCCGAGATCAAGGACAAGGTCGAGTCGCAGAGCGACCCCGAGGCGCAGACCGCTGCCGCGATGGAGCTCGAGCCCGAGATCTACAAGCGCTGGGGCCTGATCCCGCTCTACAACGGCCCGCAGATCTACACGGTGCAGGAGGGTCTGGCGAACCTGACCCCCGAGCCCTACGTGGGTCTCGACCTCTTCGGCATCCAGCCGGTGGAGAACGTGGGCTGGGAGAAGTAATCCTCTCTGACACGTTCCGTGTCGAAGCGGGGCCGGTGGTTCATCCACCGGCCCCGCTTTCCTTATGCTGAAGCCGTGACCGCTCAGATCGTCTTCGTGCACGGCATCCGCACGTCGGCCACGATGTGGCGCGCGCAGCTCGCCTACCTCGAGTCCCGGGGGCGCCGGGCGACAGCGGTCGATCTGCCTGGTCACGGCAGCCGCATGGATGAGGATTTCTCTCTCCACGAGGCGCTGCACACGATCGACCTCGCCGTTCGCGCCGGCGCCGAGGACGGGCCCGTCCTGCTCGTCGGGCACTCGATGGGCGGGCTGCTGTCGCTGGCGTACACGGGAGGCGCGGAGAAGCCGCCTGTCGCCGGTCTCGTGGCCGCCGCCTGCACCTCGTTCCCGCAGGGGGCGGGCCTCGCGGCGTACCGCCTGTTCGCCCGGGCCGTCGATGCGCTGCCGGACCGCGGCATGTGGCTCACCCAGCGGATGCTCGCGGCGACGATCCCGGAGGAGCACCGTGGGGACTTCGCGGCCGGCGGCTACGCGCTGGACACCCAGGATTCGGCTCTGCGGAGTCTGGCGGCTCTCGACGTCGCGTCCGCGGTTGCGCGCATCGACGTGCCGCTGTGGTTCGTGAACGGGCAGTACGACCAGCTGCGACTGAACGAGCCCGCCTTCCGTCGCCTGGCACCGCATGCGGAGCTCATCGTCGTGCCGCGGACGACGCACCTCGTGACGACGATGCGACCGCAGGTCTTCAACGCCGTGCTGGGAGTCGCGATCGCCACGGTCGAGCAGCGGGCCGCCTCCTCATGACCGGCTCGGTTGTCGCGCGAAGGCCGTGAGGAGCCCGCCGACCAGGGAGAGCACAGCCGCCGCGACGAAGACCAGCCAGAACCCGCCGACCAGGGCGACCAGCCCCGCACCCAGCACCGGTCCGATGAGCTGCCCCAGTGCTGCCGTGACGTTCACGATCCCCAGATCCCTCGCGTGATCCTGTTCGTCGGGCAGCAGATCCGCCGCGAACGCGAGCCCCACGGTGGAGAACGCGCCGTATCCCAATCCCATGAGCGCCGCGGCCACCGTCGTCATCTCGAATGTCGGTACGAGAGCGATCGCGACCCCGGAGGCCGCCTGGACCACCGTGGCAGAGACCGCGAGCGTCCGGCGGTTGCCGGTGCGGTCCGAGACCACGCCCGTGATCACCGATGCGATGACGACGAACACGGTGTACACGAGGATGAGCAGCAGCAGGTTGTCCTGGGCTACCGCGGTCGGCTGACCCAGACCGTGCAGCAGGAAGAAGAGGAACAGCGCCGTCCCGAGCGCGTTGCCGATGTTCGTCACCAGGCGGCCGGAGAGCATCCACGCGAAGTCGCGGTCGCGGAGAGAGGCGAGCGGATGACGCCCGATCCGGGTCGGACGCATCTCCTCCGTCGACGGCGGGTCGGGCAGCAGCAGCGCCGCCGCCGACCCGACGACCGCGATGACTCCCGCCAGCAGCAGGTACCCCTCACGGATTCCCAGACCGAGCAGCACCACCAGGCCCACGCCGAGGACGATGCCCACGGCCTGGCTGGACCCCACGGCGGCCGAGGCGGCGCCGCGCTGCGTGGTCGGCAGCTGATCCGCGATCAGCGCCGTGAACGCGGCGGACGAGACGGCCACCCCGATCGAGACGCCCACCCAGCCGGCGCCGACGCCCCACGGACCCTCCGCGAACCCGGTGAGCACCAGACAGACGGCCGTGAGCAGCACTCCGCCCAGCGCCCAGGGGCGGCGTCGATGGCGTCCCGCCGCACCCCGATCGGACAGCGCGCCGGCGGCCGGTCCCGCCAGGATTCCCGCGAGACCGCCGATCCCGAGAACGAGTCCGGACGAGACGACCCCGCCGATCCAGTCGTCCTCCGGCGTGTCCAGCTGCAGCGGGAGGAGCAGCTGGACCGGTGTGAGCTGCACCGTCCAGATCGCAAGCCATGCCAGGGTGAACAGCGACATCCATCGGAGACCCGCCCTCCTCGTCCGCGCGGGTGAGATCTCGGTCATCGCCCGGCCGCCGTCGCGGTGGTCTCGGCACGCGTGCTCGCGATGAGATCGCGATACCAGTGGTAGGACGCCTTCGGGGTCCGCTCCCCCGTCTCGAAGTCGACGTGGACGAGACCGAACCGCTGCGTGTAGCCGTCGGCCCACTCCCAGTTGTCGAGCAGCGACCACACGGTGTACTCCTCCACGGGGACGCCCGCGTCCATCGCCTCGGACAGCGCGGCGATGTGCCCGGCCAGGTAGGCGATCCGCTCCGTGTCCTCGACGCGCGCAGCGCGCGACGGCTCGGGGAACGAGGCCCCGTTCTCGCCGATGACCACCGGAGGCAGATCCGGATGCCTCCGGTGCAGATCGATCAGGAGGTCGCGCAGCGCTTCGGGCAGGATCGGCCATTCCGGTCCGAAGCCGGTGACGGGAACGCCCGGCGTCGGCACGAGATCGAACGGGATCGGACCTGCTTCCGGAGCGGCGGTCACCGTCGTCGGGTTGTAGAAGTTGATGCCGTAGAAGTCGATCGAGCCTCCGATGACCTCCAGATCGCCGTCGTGCACGGGCATGGCAGGGAGCCCGAGCGCCTCGAGCTCGGGGTACGCACCGGCGAGCAGCGGTTCGCTGAAGACCCGGTTGTGGAGCAGGTCGTAGAGCCCGGCGGCCTGCCGGTCCTCCGCGGTGTCATGCAGCGGGAGGACGCGGGTGTGGTTGTTGGTCAGTCCGACGCGGGCGGCTCCGTGAGCCCGCAGGACCGACGCCGCGCGAGCGTGCGCGAGCAGCTGGTGGTGCACGGTCGGCAGGGCGTCGAAGAGCAGCTGCCGCCCCGGAGCGAGCGAGCCGACGGCATACCCCTGCAGCGTCGTCATCGCCGGCTCGTTCAGGGTGTACCAGTCCGTCACCCGATCGGCGAGGCGGTCCGCGACGATAGCGGCGTAGTCGGCGAACCGCTCGGCGGTGTCACGCTCCAGCCAGCCGCCGTTCGCTTCCACCATGCTCGGCATCTCCCAGTGGAAGAGCGTCGGGAACGGCGCGACGCCGGCGTCGAGCAGCAGGTCGACCAGGCGCGAGTAATGATCGAGCGCCATGCGATCGCCCGGTCCGATGCCGTCCGGCTGCACGCGCGCCCACGGGATGGAGAACCGATAGCGATCGATACCCAGGCCCGCCGCGAGCTCCACGTCCGCCTCGGGTCGGCGGAAGCTGTCGCACGCGGGATCGGCGGTCGTGCCGTCGACGATCGCTCCCGGGCGCTCCAGGAAGTCGTCCCAGATCGATCGTCCAGAGGCGCCGGTCGGGCGAGAACCCTCGATCTGGAAGGCGGAGGTCGCTGCAGCCCAGTGGAGCCCCACGGGCACGGAAGGACGGCGGGGGTCGGGGGTCATCGGGCTCCTTGACGTCGTTGTCGGGCTAAGGACGATTCTGCACCCGGTACCATCGAACGCGCGACCGGGTTTCGCATCGTTCCCGCCGTTTCGCGTGATCGCCCGGTCTGCTGGTAGACTCGACTCTTGGCTTGCGTGTGGGTTCTTCCCTCACGACCGCTGTGCAGCAGCCCTCTTCTGCTGCCGGCATTCCGAACAATCCTGTACAGAAAGCGTCCACACGTGGCAAACATCAAGTCGCAGATCAAGCGCAACAAGACCAACGAGAAGGCTCGCGAGCGCAACAAGGCGGTCAAGAGCGAGCTCAAGACCCTCATCCGCACGACGCGCACCGCTGTCGCCGCCGGTGACAAGTCCGCCGCCGAGGCCGGCCTGAAGAAGGCTGCCGTCAAGCTCGACAAGGCCGTCAGCAAGGGCGTCCTGCACAAGAACCAGGCTTCGAACCGCAAGTCGGCTCTCGCCAAGCAGGTCTCCGCTCTCTGAGTGTGAACTTCGGAGAAAGGCCCGTCCCGTTCGCGGGGCGGGCCTTCTTCGTGTGTCGGTCGGCAGATCGGGGGTCGAGCTACTCGCCGAACGGCTGACGGGTGGCGATCACCGTGACCATGCGCTCCAGAGCGAAGATCGGGTCGCGTGCGGCGCCCTTGACCTCGCCATCGGCTCGCGCGGTCGCCTGGATCGCCAGGCCGAGCGAGCGCTCGTTCCACCCGGCGAGGTCGCGGCGGGCACGATCGACCTGCCAGTCCTTCATGCCAAGACGCTGCGCGAGCTGTCGACTCGGTTCGCGGTTACCCGCGACACGCGCCATCGTGCGGAGCTTCATCGCGAACGCGGCGACCATGGGCACCGGGTCCGCACCGGAGGACAGGGCGTGACGGAGGGCGATCAACGCCTCGCCGTAGCGGCCGGCGATCGCGGTGTCTGCCACCACGAAGGCCGAGACCTCCACCCGGCCGCCGTAGTACTTCGTGACGACCTCTTCGGTGATGTCGCCCTCGACGTCGCCGATGAGCTGCTGGCAGGCCGCAGCCAGCTCGGTCAGGTCGTCGGCGAAAGCGGAGACGAGCGCGCGCAGCGCCGCGGGAGCGATGCGCTTCTGAGCGGCGCGGAACTCTCCGGCGGCGAAGTCGACCCGGTCGCCGTCGCGCTTGACCGCGGGGCACGCGATCTCGATGCCACCGCCGCTGCCGGCTCGGACCGCGTCGAGGAGCTTCTTGCCGCGGACGCTCGCGCCGGTGTGGCGGAGGATGACCGTCGCGCCCTCCTGCGGGTTGTCGAGGTACGACACGGCCTCCTGGATGAAGGCATCGGAGCACTTCTCCACCCCGGACACGCGCACGAGCCGCGGTTCGCCGAACAGCGAGGGCGAAGTGAGCGAGAGCAGCGTGCCGGGCGCGTAGTCGTCGGCGCGCACGTCGCTGACCTCCAGCGCCGGGTCTTCGGCTCGCAGGTAATCGCGAACGCCCGCGATGGCGCGCTCCGCGCAGACCTCCTCCGGACCGGAGACGAGGACGATCGGCGCAGGGTGCGGCTCGCGCCAGGACACCTGAGGGATCTTGGTGGGCTTCGCACCGCCGCGGGAAGGGGGTCGCGAGGCTGCCATGGATCCAGCCTACCCGCGGCGCCCGACACGGTGTCTGCTCCGATCCGGTGCACGCCGTCGTGATGTGCGTTTACACCGTAAGTCCATCCGGCGCAAGGGAGATGGCTGACGCCCACCCGAGGTCTAGACAGGGGAAACCGATCCCACCGATCGGTCCGCGAAAAGGAGCCCCGATGTCGGAAAACAAAGAGACGACCAGCCTGAACGGCTCGGACGTGCACTCCCCCGATTCCCCAGGCAAGGTCGATGCAGTGAAGCACGAAGCCGCTGACCTGAAGGACACGGCGGCGACGCAGGCGAAGGATGTCCTCGGCACAGCCAAGGACGAGGCCGCCACCGTCGTCGGCGAAGCGAAGACCCAGGCCAAAGATCTCTACGCGCAGACGCAGCGGGAGCTGAAGGAGCAGGCGAACACGCAGCAGCAGCGCGTCGCCGGCGGCCTGCGCTCCCTCAGCGACGAACTCGGATCGATGGCAGCGAACTCCTCCGGGAGCGGCATCGCCGGCGATCTGGTGCAGCAGGTCTCCGGTCGCCTGTCCTCCGCCGCCAGCTGGCTCGGAGACCGCGACCCGGGTTCGGTGCTGACCGAGGTCAAGCGCTACGCCCGTCGCAAGCCGGGAACCTTCATCCTGGCCGCAGCCGTCGTCGGCGTCGCCGTCGGCCGGCTCACGCGGGCACTCGCATCGAACGCGTCGGACGACAAGGACGCCACGCCGGCCCCGGTGCCGCCGCCCGTGCAGGTGCAGCCCGACCCCGCGGTACCGGTCCCCGTCGGTACGACCACGGACGTCGGTGCCGGCACACCGCTGTACGACCAGACCGCGTCGACACGACCGGACATCGGCGGGGAGGACGGCTATGACCGACCCCACACCGTCTGAGCAGAAGGCGGCCTCGACGTCGCTCGGCGACCTTCTCGGGGAGGTGTCGAGAGACATCTCGACCCTGATGCGCCAGGAGGTCACGCTCGCCAAGGCGGAGCTGAAGGAATCCGCAACGAAGTCCGCGAAGGGAGCGGGCCTGATGGGCGCCGCAGGATACGGCGCGCTGATGGCCGTCTTCTTCCTGTCGGTGGCGCTGTGGTGGTGGCTCGGCACCCTGATCGGCGGCGGATGGGCGGCGGTGATCGTCGCGGTCCTGTGGGCGATCATCGCCGCGATCCTGTTCGTCGTCGGACGCGGCCAGTTCGCGCAGGTCGAGGGTGCGCCGCAGACCGTCGACACACTCAAAGAGATACCCGAAACGCTGAAAAGGAATGAGGAGAACCGATGAGCGATTCACCCGATGAGATCAGAGCCGACATCGAGCGGACCAGGGCGGACCTCGGCCTGGACGTCGACGCCCTGGCCGACAAGGTCTCCCCGTCGAAGATGGTCGACCGGCAGATGGGCAAGGTGCGTGGAGCGTTCCACTCCGTCCGCGAGCGTGTGATGGGCACCGCCGACGACACCGGCTCCGCCCTCTCGGACGCCGGATCCCACGTCGGAGACGTCAAGGACCGGGTCGTCGCCAAGGCGGAGGGCAATCCCCTCGCCGTCGGCCTGATCGCGTTCGGCGCCGGACTCCTCGTGGCATCGTTGATCCCCGCCTCCTCCAAGGAGAAGGATCTGGCGGCCACCGTGAAGGACCAGGCGCAGCCGCTCGTCGACGAGGTCACCGATGCGGCGAAGGAGGTGGGCGAGCACCTCAAGCAGCCCGTGCAGGACTCCTTCGCAGCCGTGAAGGAGTCCGCCCAGGATTCCGTCGCCGCCGTCTCGGACGAGGCGCAGACGGCCGCGGCAGAGGTCCGCGGCCAAGCGCAGGATGCCCGCGAGAACATCTCCGGGGCCTGACCCCGCCGGACAGGGAGGACCCGCCTCGCGGCGGGTCCTCCTCTCCCACACGAAGGACCTGCCATGAGCAAGAGCGCCCCGTCCACCGATCGCCGCGCCCCGGACCCGGAAGAGGGACGCAAGCCCGACTCCCCCGACGATCTGCACAGACGCTCGTGGAAGTACGTCCTGCAGAAGACGATCCGCGAGTTCTCGTCCGACCAGTGCACCGACATCGCTGCGGCGCTGACCTACTACGCCGTGCTGTCGATCTTCCCCGGCCTGGTCGCGATCTTCTCGCTCCTGGGCGTCTTCGGGCAGGGCAAAACCGCGAGCGATGCCGTCCTCGACATCGTCGAGCAGGTCGCCCCGGGAGACACCGCAGACACGATCCGCGGACCCATCGAGCAGATGTCCACATCTCCGGCCGCGGGGTTCGCTCTGGTCTTCGGCATCCTGCTGGCGATCTGGTCCGCGTCCGGCTACGTCGGGGCTTTCAGCCGCGCGATGAACCGCATCTACGAGATCGACGAGGGCCGTCCGTTCTGGAAGCTGAAGCCGGCACAGCTGCTCGTCACGGTCATCACCATCGTGCTTCTCGTCGTCGCCGCCATCATCCTGATCGTCTCGGGACCCGTGACCGAGGCTCTGGGCGACGCGCTGGGAATCGGCGACGTGCCGCAGACCATCTGGTCGATCGCCAAGTGGCCGCTGCTCGCCTTCATCGTCGTGCTGATCGTGGCGATCTTGTACTACGCGACTCCGAATGCGAAGCAGCCGAAGTTCCGATGGATCAGCATCGGCGCCCTGCTGGCCATCGTCGTGCTCGGCCTCGCCACGCTGGCGTTCGGGTTCTACGTCGCGAACTTCTCGAACTACGACCGCACCTACGGCTCTCTGGCCGGGATCATCATCTTCCTGCTCTGGCTCTGGATCGCCAACCTCGCGCTGCTGTTCGGCGCCGAGTTCGATGCCGAGCTCGAGCGGGGGCGCCAGCTCCAGGCGGGCATCGCCGCCGAGGAGGACATCCAGCTGCCTCCGCGCGACACCCGCAAGAGCGACAAGGTCGCGCAGAAGGAGCAGAAGGACATCGAGGAGGGACGCCGCCTCCGCCAGCAGTCAGCGGCTGACGACGACTCTGCGGAGAAGGATGCCAGGCACTGACCGGCCCATCACTGGGTGAGTTCGCCATCGAGGCGGTCGAGGAGCGCTTCGAGGGAGGCTTCGAACTCCTCGTCGCTGCGGTCCTCGCTGAGCAGCGCACGCAGACGCGCCACCTGCGGGGCGTCCTCGAGCCCCTCGCGGCCGTCATGCTCCGGGATGTCCGCCCCGCCTTCGTCGAGGGGCTCCGAAGCCGGAGCCGTCTCCGCGCCCCGCGTCGCCGATTCGAGAAGGAGCTGTCCGAGGAGGAAGCTGCTGAACGAGCGGTAGGCGCCGACGGCCTGCTCGTCGCTGAACCCCCGTTCGAGCAGGGCGCTCAGGAAGGTGTCGACCACCTCGACGCTGCGAAGCGGCGGACGCAGCCACGGGGCTGACGGGTGTCGGGTGGCGACCAGCGGGAACGCCCGTGGATGCTCGATGGCGATGCGCCGGACGTGGTGGGCCACGCTCTGCAGGAACCCCTGCCAATGCTCGGCGACCTCATCGTCGAGACGTGCCGTCAGGTCTCCCATCAGGAGAGCCACGACCGCCTCGAGAAGATCCTCCCGTCCGTGGACGTAGCGGTACAGCGACATCGCCTCGACATCGAGCTCCTGCGCCAGCGAACGCATCGACAGACCCTGCGTGCCGACCCTGTCGATCCTCGCGAGAGCCGTCTCGACGATGAGCTCCCGGCTGAGCCCGCGCCCTGCACGCGCGCCCGCCTTGCTCTGCGATGCTTCCGCCATCTCTCCCGGCTCCTGTCTCCGCGTGCGTCCGGCGTCGATCGCTCGCGCCGGCGGTGGATGGAACCAGGTTACTCAGCGGAGAGCGCGGACTTGCCCGTTTCACGGGCCGACCTTCTCCGTCCAGACACGCAACTCGCCATCGCGGAGACCGAGCAGGATGCGCCCGCGCTCGTCGGTACGCAATACCCTCGCGCCGCTCGCGGCCAGCAGCTCCAGCGTCTCGGTGCGCGGGTGCCCGTAGTCGTTGTCGGCCCCGACGCTGAAGAGAGCGGCTCGCGTCGCGAGCGCCTTATACAGATCGGGATCCTGATCCGCGCTGCCGTGATGCGCCACCTTCACCACGTCGTATCGTCCGAGCCTCGCGGCGCGCAGGAGGACTCGCTGGGGCGCCGCGGAGAGGTCGCCGAGGTAGATCGACCGCGGCACGCCTCCGCCGTCGAACTCCATGACCACACTCGCGTCGTTGCCGCTGGGGAACGCCGCCGACGGCCGACGCGGCCACAGCACCCGCCATCTTGCCTGCCCCAGGACTCCGGTCTTGCCCGTCGACGCCTCATCCACCCGCGCTCCTCCGTCGGCGAGGTCGCGGAGGAGTCGACGCTCCGTCTCTTCCGCAGTGGGGCCGTGGAGGACGGCGCCCACCCGTCCGCGCACGGCTGCCGTGCCGCCGACATGGTCCAGGTCGAAATGGGTCAACACGAGCAGATCGACATGGGCGACGCCGAGCGAGCGCAGGCACGCGGAGAGCGGCTCCGGCGCGGGACCCGTGTCGATCAACGCCACAGAGTCCCCGGACCGGACGAGCACGGCGTCACCCTGCCCCACGTCGCACGCCGCGATCGACCAGCCTTCCGGCGCCGCCAGCGTGGCCAGCGGGCCGTCGAGGAGGATCCGAGCCCCTCCGAGCGACAACGCGAGCACGAGGACGGTCGCCGCGCCGCCGCGGAGGAGCGCGAGAACGCGAACGGCCGAGCGCCGTCCCGGTAACGCGGCGGGACGGATGAGCACGAGCACGATCGCGCCGCTCACCGCCGCGACGAGCACAGCGCTCGTCATGCCCGCCGGGAGGAGCAGCTGACCGTGAGGCAGGTCGGCCGCGGTGGTGGCGGTCGTCGCGATCCAGGCGGCGGGAAGCCAGGCCGACGCCGAGAGGAGGTCTGCAACTCCGGGTACGGGCGCGGCAAGACAGGCGATCAAGCCGATCACGGTGGCGATCGGAGCGGCAGGAGCCGCGACCAGGTTCGCGGCGACTCCGACCAGGGACTGCTGCTCCGCGAACAGGGCGATGATCGGTCCGCAGGCCAGCTGTGCGGCGAGCGGGACCGCCACGGCCAGCGCGACGGGCTGCGGCAGGAACCTGCCGAGACCGGCGGCCAGCAGAGGAGCGAGCAGGATGAGGGCCCCGGAGGCGGCGACGGAGAGCGCGAACCCGGGTGTCGCGGCCAGCCACGGATCCGCCAGGAGGATTCCGACGGCGCACAGGGCCAGCAGCCCCGCCCCCGCGCTCGGTCGCCCCAACAGCACCGTGAGCATGCCCACCGCCGCCATGACGGCGGCACGGATCACGCTCGGCTCCGGCGTGACCAGCACCACGAATCCTGCGAGACCGAGGAGAGCGAGGACCACGCGCGCCGCCCGACCGCCGCCGCACAGCGCCGTCAGCCAGAAGATCGCCCCCACGACGATCGCACAGTTCGCGCCGGACACCGCGGTGAGGTGGCTCAGCCCGCTCGACCGCATGTCGTCGTTCAGTGCGTCCGACACCGCCCGCGTGTCTCCCACGGCGAGCCCCGGAAGGAGGCCGGCACCCGGCTCAGGAAGGCGCTGTACCCGCTGCACGAAGGAATGCCGCAAGCCCGCGGCGATGGCGAATACTCCCTCTGTCCCGCGCCTGACCTGGGCCTCGGTCGCGTACACCACGAGTACGGCCCGCTCCCCTGGATCCGTCGCCTCGGCTTCACCGATCACCCGCAGCCGGGCGCCGGGATCGACCCCGTCGGACTCTGGCACGCCGATCCGCACCGGGACCGACACCGCCGAAACCTCTCCAGGCGCTCCCAGGCCGATCGTCTGCGCCTCCACCCACAGCCGCCCGTCGCGTCCCGGCGACGCCGACGACGTCACCTCCGCCTGCAGCTCCACGACCCGCCCGTCCCCCGCGGCGGCCCGTTCTCGAGATGGCGTCGCCGACGCCACCGACAGTGCGACACCGGCCATCACCACGCAGACGACCACCGCGAGGTCGTGCCGCCCCCGGCATCCCCGCGAGTGACGAGCTCGACCGAACAGCGCGATGATGACCGTACCGGCGAGACCTCCCCCCCACCAGGGGCCACGAGGCGCTCGGCCAGAACACCCCGACGAGCGCCGCAGCCCATCCCCCGAGAGCGGGCAGCACCAGACGGAGGTCGCGAGGTCTCCCGGCACGGTGCATGCCAGAAACCGTAGGGTCCGCCGCACCCCGTCGCCGCCCACCGGAACGCTGTCGGCGGACAACCGACGCCACTCACCTGTGGTGCAGAAGGAGCAGTTGAGACCAGATCCCGACATCACCGCCACAAGCCGGGACGAGCGGCATGTCCACGATGAACGGTCAGCAGGTTCGCCGTCCTGCATCCGCGCGGAACACCGCGGAGCGGAGGATCGTCCCCAGGCACGCCCTACGACGGCACTCCGCTCGCCGATGCCCGGACCGAACACGTGGTCCGGAAAGCGATCAGGTCATTGGACCAGGAGGACCCCGGCACGGAGGAGGCGTTCCGCGCCGCCGTGAGAACACCTCATATCCGGACCCCGTCGCGCAGCCCGGCGAGCAGCTTCTCACCGATACCGGGGACGGCGAGCAGATCGTCCACCGAGCGGAAACGGCCATTCTCCTCGCGCCATGCGATGATCCGCTCCGCCAGCGCTGGTCCGATGCGGGGCAGCGACTCGAGGGCGGCCTGGTCAGCCGTGTTCAGATCGATCCGCTCGTCGCCGGACGCCGCACCCCCTGGAGCACCCGACGCCTCCGGAGCCGCCCCGATCGCGGGCACGACGATCTGCTCCCCGTCTTCCAGTAGGCGGGCGAGGTTCACGGCTCCCAGATCAGCCTCCTCCGTCGTCCCGCCCGCGGCCGCGACGGCATCGACGAGACGCGCATCCCTATGGAGCACGTAGAGCCCGGGTCGTGCGACCGCTCCGAGTACATGCACGTACAGCTCTCCGGAGGGCGCGACGGTGCTCCCGTCGGCATCCGTCACCGCAATGGTGTCGACCGGTTCTTCCCGACCTCGTAGGATCCCGATCCCGACCGCCGCGGACAGGACGACCAGGGCCAGCACCACGGCCGCGCCGATGCCGAGACGCAGACGACGCCGCGGCGGGGGCGGTGGCGGCGGGGAAGTCATCGGGCCACGCTAGCGGCGCTGCGAGGGCGCACTCCTCTCGCGACTCGATGCCCGTGCACAACTCCGCGCGATCCGCGCATGTGGAGAAACCCGACTGCTCCTGGTCATCGCTGGCGCAGCGAGGCGTGCACTGCGGCAGGCGCGGTCCACCGGCCCGCGGATGTGAGCCCGTCTGTCGCAGCAGTCCGCCGCGACAGACGGGATTCAGCCCTTGACGACGATGCTGACGATCTTGGGCGCGCGCACGACGACCTTGACGATCTCCCGGTCGCCGATGGACCGGATCACGCGCTCGTCCGCGCGCGCCAGCGCCTCGAGCTCCGACTCCCCGATCCGCGCGGGGACCTCCAGCTGCGCGCGGACCTTGCCGCCCACCTGCACGACAGCCGTGACCGTGTCCTCGACCAGCAGCGCCGGATCCGCGGAGCGCCAGGTCACCAGGCCGACGGAGGGCTCATGACCGAGAAGCTCCCACATCTCCTCCGCGGTGTGCGGGGCGATCAGGTCGAGCATCACGGCGATCGTCTCCGCGGCTTCGCGCACCGCGGGGTCGCCCGCTCCGCGAGGGCCGTCGATCGTCTTGCGCGTGATGTTCACGAGCTCCATCAGGCGGGCGACCAGCACGTTGAACTTCGTCTGCTCGACCAGCGCCGGCGCCTCGGCCAGCAGCTTGTGGGTCGCACGCCGCAGCGCCGCATCGCCGCCGTCGAACGCCACGTCGATGGGGCTGGAGACCTCATGGGCGATCCGCAGCGCGCGCGAGAGGAACTTCTGCGCACCCGTGGTCGACACGTCGGCCCAGTCCTTGTCATCCTCCACGGGACCGGCGAACGCCAGGCCGACACGCAGCGCGTCGGCACCGTGCGCGTCGAGCTCCTCCTGGAAGAGCACCAGGTTGCCCTTGCTCTTGGACATCTTCTGCCCGTCGAGCAGCACCATGCCCTGGTTGATCAGGTTCGAGAACGGCTCCGTGAAGTCGATCAGCCCCATGTCGAACAGGACCTTGGTGATGAACCGTGCGTACAACAGGTGCAGGATCGCGTGCTCGACGCCGCCGATGTACGAGTCCACCGGGGCCCAGCGATCGGCCTGCGCCGGGTCGAACGCCACGGTGTCGCTGTTCGGCGACAGGAACCGCAGGAAGTACCAGGAACTGTCCACGAACGTGTCCATCGTGTCGGGATCGCGCAGCACGGGATCACCGGTCTCGGGGTCGACCGTGCGCACCCAGCTCTCCGCTCCACCCAGCGGCGACGTGCCCTTGGGCTTGAGGTCGAGCCCCTCGACGCTCGGCAGCTTCACCGGCAGCTTGTCCTCCGGGACGGGGATGATCCGCCCGTCCTCCGCGTGCAACATCGGGATCGGAGTGCCCCAGAAGCGCTGACGCGAGATCAGCCAGTCGCGCAGACGGTAGTTCTTCGCGGCGCGACCCGTTCCGGAAGCCTCCAGCTGCTCGATCGCGCGAGCGATCGCGTTGCGCTTGGACAGCCCGTTCAGCGCGCCGGAGTTGATCATGCGCCCCTCACCCGTGAGGGCGACGCCCGTGGACGCCGGGTTCTGCTCGTCGAGTGCGGCGCCGGTGTCGATCGGCACGCCTTCTTCGTCGACCTCGATCACCGGCATCGCGCCCGTGACGGGGGCGGTCGTGTCGACGACGACCTTGACCGGCAGGTCGAACGCGCGGGCGAAGTCCAGGTCGCGCTGGTCGTGTGCCGGGACGGCCATGACGGCGCCGTGCCCGTAGTCGGCCAGCACGTAGTCCGCAGCCCACACCGGCAGCTTCTCGCCGTTGACCGGATTGATGGCGTAGCGCTCCAGGAAGACACCGGTCTTCGGGCGGTCCGTGGACTGCCGGTCGATGTCCGACTCCTTCTGCACCTGCTCCAGGTAGTCCTGGAAGCGCTGGCGCACCTCGGCCGGCGCCTCAGCCGCCAGCTCGGCGGCCAGATCGGAGTCCGGCGCCACGACGAAGAACGTCGCTCCGTGCAGCGTGTCGGGACGCGTGGAGAACACGGTCACCGGCTCGTCGCGACCCTCGATGCGGAAGTCCACATCGGCGCCGATCGAACGGCCGATCCAGTTGCGCTGCATCTGCAGCACCTTGTGCGGCCAGAAGCCCTCCAGCTGGTTCAGGTCGTCCAGCAGACGGTCCGCGTAGTCGGTGATGCGGAAGTACCACTGGGTCAGCTTCTTCTTCACGACCTCGTAGCCGCAGCGCTCGCAGCGCCCGTCGACGACCTGCTCGTTCGCCAGCACGGTCTGGTCGTTCGGGCACCAGTTGACGGGGCTCTTCTTGCGGTAGGCCAGGCCACGCTCGTACATCTTCAGGAACAGCCACTGGTTCCAGCGGTAGTACTCGGGGTCGGACGTGTGCAGCACCCGGCTCCAGTCGAACGAGACGCCGTACGCCTCGAAGCCGACCTTCTGCTGCGCGATGTTCTGATACGTCCACTCGCGGGGGTCGGCGCCCTGACGGATCGCCGCGTTCTCGGCCGGCAGACCGAACGAGTCCCAGCCGATCGGGTTCAGCACGTTGTGCCCGCGATGACGCCAGAACCGCGCCACGATGTCGGAGTACAGGTAGTTCTCCGCGTGCCCCATGTGCAGATCACCCGACGGATACGGGAACATCGCCAGCACGTAGCGGCGCGGCCGCGTGTCTTCGTCGCCTCCGGTGAGGAACGTGCCGTTGTCCGCCCAGTACTTCTGCCACTTCTTCTGGATGGCGTGCGCCGACGGGGTCTCCTCGTCGGAGGGAGCGGTGGACAGGTTCTCAGACAACGAACGCACGACCAATCTGTGGAAAAAGCGGGATCAGTTCAGGATATCGGAACCCCAGGGCACCGGCAGTTCGGCGCCGAGCGCGGCCAGCGGGGCCTTCGCCTTGGTGGCGACCTCCGCCACCTCCGCCGCCGCGACCGAGCCCCACGTGATGCCGCCGCCGGCTCCGACCGCGGCGCCCGCCTCGTCGATCAGGATGCTGCGGATCACCATCGCGAGATCGACCGCCCCGTCCACGCCGATGTAGCCGAAGCACCCCGCATAGACGCCGCGCGGACCGCCTTCGAGTTCGTGCAGCCGCGTCATCGCGGAGAGCTTCGGGGCGCCGGTCATGCTTCCGGCGGGGAACGTGGCCGCCAGCAGCGCCCCGACCGTCGTGCCCGGAGCAGCAGCGCCGCTCACCGTGCTCACGAGCTGGTGCACGGCGGGATAGCTCTCGACCGTCCAGAGGCCGTCCACCCGGATGCTCCCCGGCACGCACACGCGGGAGAGGTCGTTGCGCATCAGGTCGACGATCATGACGTTCTCCGCGCGCTCCTTGCGGTCGGCGGCGAGCTCTGCGGCGAGCTCGGCATCCTGCACGGGGTCGGTGCTGCGGGGGCGCGTGCCCTTGATCGGGCGGGTGCGGATGACGCCGCCCCGGACGTGGAGGAACTGCTCGGGGCTCGCGCTCAGCAGCGAGCGTCCGCCGATCCGCACGAATCCGCCGTGGTGCGAGGGGGTCGCGGATCGGAGGCGGCGGTACACCTGCGCGGCATCGTGCGAACCGGCGACGGTGAACCGGGTCGTCAGGCAGAGCTGATAGGCGATGCCGGCCCTGATGAGATCGCGGCAGCGCTCGATGAGCACGGCGTACTCTCCCGGGTCGTGCCTGGCCTCCGCGGGCAGCCGAGCGGACGTCGGGCGCTCGGCGTCTTCGGGCTGCGGCTGCCGGCTCCACTCCTCGACGTCCGCGGTCCACGTCCCTTCGTCGTCGGTGCCGTTCAGCGCCCATGCGCGACCGGTTGCGTGGTCGAACGCGACGGCGGACGTGACGCGCAGCCACGACAGCGCCGACGCCGGGTCGTCGCTCCTCGTCGGGGCGCCGGCAGCGGCGGCGCCGCTCTCGTAGTCCCGCCACCCGACCCAGCCGCCCCGGAACGGCGGCAGCGCGGAGTCGTCATCAGCGGCGGCGAGGTCGACGTCCTCCGGCAGCGCGGAAGGGACCCCCGTTCCGACGAAGCTCCAGCCCTCGGTCGCATCCGCGCCGGCGTCGAGCCAGAAGACGTCCGCGGCGCGCTGTTCGAGCGTCCGGAACACCTCGGCTGGCCGCACCCGCGAGCGCAGCGGACGGGCGGTCAGACGTTCGGGCACCTTGCCAGCCTACGACCGGCGTGCTCCCGTATCCTCATGGGGTGGATGACCTCCTGCTCTGGCTCCTCGACGCGGTGCAGTCGATCGACCCGATCACCCGCACCCTGGTCGCTGGTCTCGCCGTGCTGCTGGAGACCAGCATCCTCATCGGCCTCATCGTGCCGGGCGACACCATCGTCATCATCGCGTCGATGGGCGTGGCCACCCCGTGGGAGGGCATCGCGATGGGCGTCGCGGTCGTCGTCGGCGCCCTGATCGGCGAGAGCATCGGCTTCTGGCTCGGCCGCTGGCTGGGTCCGCACATCCGGGCATCGTGGCTCGGACGCCGGATCGGCGAGCACAACTGGGTCCGCGCCGAGAACTACCTCGCCCGCCGCGGAGGCATCGCGATCTTCCTCTCGCGCTTCCTCCCCGTGCTGCATTCGCTGGTCCCGCTCACCGTGGGGATGAGCGAATACCCGTACCGGCGCTTCCTGGCCTGGACCGCTCCGGCCTGCATCATCTGGGCCACCGCTTATGTGAGCGTGACCTCGCTCGCGGCGGGGAGCTTCCGCGACCTGGTCGACCGCGTGCACTTCGCCGGGTACATCTTCGTCGGCGTGATCGCCCTGTTCCTGCTGCTGGCCTACCTCGGCAAGAAGCTGCTGCAGCGTCTCGAGGCGCGGCACCTGGAAGCACCGGAGGCGGAGGCGGACGCCGACGTGAAAGACTGAGCCAATGGCATCCGCTCCCCCGGCCCCCCGGATCCACTGGTTCGCCCGACTCGAACATCGCCTCCATGTCTGGCGTGAGGGTCGAGCGCGCCGTCGCGGCCGTGTCGCCACCATCCTCCCGTTCCCCGGCTACGGCGGACCCGGCTGGGTGCGCGTCGTCGGACGCGTCCTCATCGTGCCTCCGCAGCGTCGCACGCGAGACGGCGAACCGGCGAGTGTCCGCGGATGGCGCAGCTTCGTCGGGATCCCGGTCGGGTTCGCATCGGTCACGGTGCACATGGGGGACACGACGCATCAGGTCGTCGCCGACCGCGGCGGCGTCGTGGACGCGATGATCAAGGTCGACCTCGAACCGGGCTGGCAGACGTTCCAGATCTCCGTCGAGGGACAGGAACCGGTGGAGGCCCGGGCGTTCATCGTCGCGGCGGAGACCCGTTTCGGGGTCGTGTCCGACGTCGACGACACTGTGATGGTGACGGCTCTTCCGCGTCCGTTCATCGCGTTCTGGAACTCCTTCGTCCTCGACGAGCATGCGCGCATCCCGGTCCCCGGCATGGCTGTGCTGCTCGACCAGCTGCTGCGTCAGCACCCCGGCGCCCCGATGGTCTACCTGTCGACCGGGGCATGGAACGTCGCGCCCACGCTGTGGCGCTTCCTCGGCCGTCACCTCTTCCCCGCAGGCTCCATGCTCCTGACCGACTGGGGGCCCACTCATGAGCGCTGGTTCCGCAGCGGCCGTGAGCACAAGCTGACCAACCTCCGCCGCCTGGCGACCGAGTTCCCCGACGTGAAGTGGCTCCTCATCGGCGACGACGGTCAGCACGACGAGGCGATCTACAGCCAGTTCCTCGAGGAGTACCCGGATTCCGTGGCCGGAGTGGCGATCCGTCGCCTGCTTCCCGCCGAAGCGGTCCTCGCCGGTGGTCGTGCCGAGCACGAGCCGCACGCCGACGACGCCGCCCCCTGGGTCAGCGCCGAGGACGGCGCAGGACTCCGCGACCAGCTCGGCGACGTCGGCATCCTGCACTGACATGCGCATAACCCGTCCGGACTGGATCGCCCGCGAGAAGGCGCATCAGGAGCGCGCCGATGCGCTCACGGCCGACCATCGGGATCGAGCGTCCCGTTCCGAGAAGCACCCGGTGTGGGACTTCCTGTTCACGTACTACTCCTACAAACCGGCGCAGCTCCGACGCTGGCACCCGGGAGCAGGGATCGAACTCGCGGACGCCGTCGAGCGCCTGGACTGGCGCTGGTACTCCCCCGGTCGCAGCGACGACGGCGCGGTCCCCGACGCGGCAGCGTTCGCCGCCGACAAGCCCGAGCTGGCCGCTCTCGTCGAGCGGATGCTGCGGCGCACCGCCTCCCGCCCCGGCCAGTTCGGCTGCTTCGGGCTGCACGAATGGGCGATGGTCTACCGCGCGGAGGAGCATCGGCATGCCGTCCCCCTCCGGCTGGGACGCGCCGGCACGGACGCGGTGGTCGAGAGCCACGATCTGCGCTGCACGCACTTCGACGCCTTCCGCTTCTTCACCCCCGACGCGGTCCCGCGCAATCGCACGATGCTCACGCGGGAGGAGCAGCCGCTGGTCGAACAGCCCGGCTGCCTGCACGCGGGCATGGATCTGTACAAGTGGGCGACGAAGCTCGGCCCCCTGATCCCCGGCGAGCTGCTGCTCGACACGTTCGAGCTGGCTCGCGACATCCGGCTGCTCGACATGCAGGCGGCGCCGTACGACCTGTCGGCGTGGGAGATCACGCCCGTGCCCATCGAGACCGCCGAGGGCAAGGCGGAGTACGTCCGACGTCAGCGCGGATTCGCGGACCGCGGCGCGGCGCTGCGGACGGCACTGCTCAGCGCCTGGCTGGGCGAGAGCGCCAGAAGCGCGGCCTGAGGATCAGTGCGCCGGATCGCAGTCGGCGCAGACCGACCAGCGCGCGGCCGCAGCGCTCAGCTGCAGCCGCAGCGTGACGACGCGGACCGCCGCCTCCTCCAGACGGTCCGCGGGAAGCGTGCCTGCTTCGACCGCGGCGGCGATCCCCGCCGCCATCCGCGAAGCCGTCCCGGCATCGGATCCCGCGACCATCAGCACCAGGTCGTTTCCTGCGGCCACCGCGGCGATGCCGTTGGCGACCGGATCGGCGTACGCGGGATCGCCCGATGACAGCAGCATCCCGAGGTCGTCCGTGACGGCGACGCCCTCGAAGCCCAGTTCCTCCCTGGCGATCCGATGCCATTCGGGCGACAGGGAAGCCGGGAGCGGATCGACCGCCGTATACGCCAGATGGCCGTACATCAGCAGAGAGGCCCCGGCGTCGATTCCCGCCGCGAACGGCACAGCGTCCGAACGTCGCCAGTCGTCGAGCGCCAGAGGGCTGCTCGGGATCGCGTGATGCGAGTCTCCCGCAGCAGCACCGTGGCCGGGGAAGTGCTTCAGCGTCGAGGCGACGAACGGCTCCTGGGCCTCAGTGGCTGCCGCGACGCGCTCGGCGGCGGCGGCAGGATCGGTGCCCAGCGCGCGGCCGTGGATGAAGGAGGCGGGATCGTCGGTCACGTCCGCGACGGTGCCGAAGTTCACCGTGATGCCCGCGCGGGCCACCAGCGACCCGCGTGCCGCGAACGCTGCGCTGGTGTCGGCGACCGGCCGCTCCTTCAGCGAGGTGGACGCCGGGTAGTCGTCGCCCGCCAACCGCGACACGATCCCGCCCTCCTGGTCCGCCGCGATCAGGGGCGGGAGCGCGGGGTCGACGGTGAGCGCAGCCGTGAGAGCCTGCAGCTCGGGCTCCGTCGCGGGGATGTTGGGCCCCATCAGGATGAACCCGCCGATGCCCGACTGCATGTACGACCGGAGGAGCGCGGGATCGGTGCTCGCGACATGACCCATCACGATGGTCGAGGCCCGCTCCGCCACGCTCATCTCTCGGACGAGAGACGCCGCGCGGTCGGCGAGGGCATGCGGCGGAGCGCTCTCGGCGGCGGCACTCGCGGGCACCGGCTCACGGACCGCCGCCGTGGCCCCTGGCACCGCGCAGAGACCGCAGAGGAGAGCGACCAGCGCACCCGCAGCCCACGGATACCTCATGCCGCTCCCCTGACGCGATGCATCGTCAGCAGGCGAGAGCCTGCTCGATCGGCACCGCCGACTCCGCGTCGCCGTTGCCGAAGCGGATGGTCCGCCCGATCGTGCACGGCTCCTGAAGAGAAGCGGCGATCACGGCGGCCACGTCGGCGCGGGAGACGGCGCCGCTGCCCTCAGGGTCGATCCGGATGCGACCTGTCGGCTCGTCGAAGGTGAGGGTGCCGGGAGCGAGGATCGTGCCTTCGAGACCCGAGCCGCGCAGGTGCTCGTCCGCAGCCCACTTCGCGTCCGCATACGGGAAGAAGGAGTCGTCCTCCGGCACGCCGTGATCCGCAGTGGAGCCGAGCCAGGACACCATCACGTATCGGCGGACGCCGGCGCGCTCCGACGCATCCATGGAACGCTGGGCGGCGTCGCGATCGACCGCATAGGTGCGCTCCGGCGAGCCTCCTCCGGCGCCGGCCGACCAGACCACGGCGTCGTGACCGCGGATGAGCTCCGCCAGCTCGTCGACGTCGAGACCCTCGACATCGGCGACCAGCGCGCGAGCACCCGTGGCCTCGACGTCGGCGATGTGCTCCGGATTGCGGATGACACCGGTCACCTCGTCTCCGCGGGCGGCGAGGAGAGGGGCGAGGAGCAGGGCGATGCGGCCGTGGCCGCCGAAGACGAGGATACGGGACATACCTTCACCCTACGCTCCGGCCCGTCAGCGCGGGGTCTGCTCGCTGTCGATCACGAACGCCTGCGGGTGCGAGGGCAGGTAGCGGACCACGACGGGCTCCCCGCCCGGGAAGTAGGCATCCCGATCGGGGTAGACGGCGGGTGTGAAGAAGTTGCTCTCGAGGGTGTACTCGACCCCCTCGGCGGTCGTGAAGGTCACCCAGTCGCCGTCGACCGTCGCCGTCGTCGGGCGACCGTTGTCGTAGATGTACGCGCGCGTGACGGGAACCCCGGTCAGGCTGAGGATGCCGATCACGAGCGAGCCCAGCATCGCGAACGCCAGGATGCGGAACACGATGCGCACGACCGCGCTACCCACCTGTCCCCGCGGTCGTCCCTCGCCGGAGAGCAGCCCTTCGCGTTCGCGGATGCTGCGCAGCGCACCGCCGGGCGCGGCGGTCTTGGCCGATGCGGCGAACAACCCGAGGATGGAGAACCCCGCGATGAAGACCATGGCGTAACCGTGCGCCGCGGGGAAGTTCACCAGCCACATGAGCGTGTCCAGCGCGTTCATCGCCCCTCCTCCTTCTCGATGGTCACGGCGACCGTCTGCGGGTCCTCCCGCCGATAGAACGCCCACACCGGCGCACCGACCTGGAGGTGCGGCACGGCCTGCGGGTACACGAACACCGTGGTCTCGGCCTCCCAGGTCGGCGCCCCGTCCGGTGCCATCAGCACGCGCAGCTGCAGCTCGCTCTGTCCCTCACGACGCCGACCGGTCGGCCGCACCTCGAGCACGGATGCGGGCACCTGCGTGCCGGAGGTGCGCGCCCGCACCTGGCCCGGGGGGATCAGACCGTGGTCGATCCGCCATTGCAGCATCGCCTCCCGGACCGACGGATCGCTGAGGTCAGCCAGCTCCACGGTGTCCCGATCGCTGAGGCTGTACCGCACGGGAACGGGAACCCCGACCTGCAGGCTCGCCAGGTCCGAGGCGTCCACGAGCATCCGCAGCTGACCGATGAACTCGTCGGCGCCGGTGGGACTCACCCGGATGTACAGGTCGTACTGCGGGACGTCGTTGACCGTCAGGCCGGTTCGGGAGAGCTCGACGATGGTTCCCACCCCGATCTGAGCTTCCCCGCGGACGCGCTTCCGGCGGCCGAGACCCGACGTCATCCCGCCGAAGGTCAGCAGCAGCCCCCAGGCGACGCCGATGAGGATCGGAGCGCCGAGCGTGTCGTCTCCCGCGAACGGCAGCACCGATTCGCGCTGATCCACCCCGAACAGTCCTTCTCCGACCCAGATGAGCAGCCAAGCCGACAGCAGCAGCCAGACGACGGTGAAGACGATGCGCAGCATGCTCCCCAGCGTATCGAGAACACGTCGATCGTCCCGCACCCCTACAATCGGGCTACGACGCCGACCCGCAGCGGTGTCCCTTCGGATGGCAGGACGATGACGCCCACCCCCTCGACCGAGCGCGAGATCCTCGCGCGCATATCGCTGACCCGTGCGGACGGCGGACTGAACCCGGAGGCGCTGGGGTGGTCGCGCACTCCGTTGCACGACACCTCCGGCATCCCGGACCGGCGCTCGTGGGGACGCAACAAGCGCTGGGAGTACTGGAATGTGATGAGTCCGGCGCACCTCGTCTCACTCACCGTCTCCAGCGTCGATTACATGTCCCTCCACGAGATCTGGGTGCTCGACCGGGCCACGGGAGAGAGCGCGGGGTCGACCGTGATCTCACCCGGGAGCCGCAGCGCCGAACTTCCGGCCTCGCTCGGCGAGGGACCGGCGCGTGCCCGCACCCGGCGCCTGACGATCGACGTCGACGAGTCGCTCGACGGAACCCGCCTGCGCGGACGCGCACCCGGAGTCTCCTTCGATATCATGGCCGCCCGCCCTCGCGATCACGACTCGCTCGGTGTGGTCGTGCCCTGGCTCCGGGAGGAAGGAGACCCGACGCGCTTCCAGTACACCGTGAAGGACGTCGCCCGTCCCGCCACCGGGTACCTGAGCGTGAACGGCGTCGCGCATGACCTGCCTGCCGGCAGCTGGGCGGTGCTCGACCACGGGCGCGGACGCTGGCCGTACCGCGTGCACTGGAACTGGGCGGCCGGCAGCGGGATCGTAGAGGGCCGCGTGATCGGGCTGCAGCTCGGCTCGAAGTGGACCGACGGCTCCGGAACGACTGAGAACGCCCTCGTCGTCGACGGCCGGCTCTCCAAGCTCGGCGAGGACTACGTCTGGGACTACGACCCCGAGCGGTTCATGCAGCCGTGGCACATCCACGGGGAGACCGCGGATCTGACGTTCACGCCCTTCTACGACAAGCACTCGCAGACCAACGCCCTGGTGATCGCGAGCAGGACGGATCAGCTGTTCGGCGTCTGGTCGGGCTGGGTGCGCGACGTCGAGGGCGCCCGTGTGCGCGTCGACGGGATCGAGGGGTTCGCGGAAGACGTGCTCAACCGCTGGTGACGGGCGCGGCAGCACGCTGAAGCGCCCGCTGGACACCCTTCGCGGCCGCCCGCCCCGCCCGATTGGCCCCGATGGTGCTCGCGGAGGGACCGTAGCCGACGAGCTGCACGCGCGGGTCCGCGACCGCCGTCGTGCCGCGACCGCCGCGGTCGAGCTGAATGCCTCCGGCCGCACTGCGCAGGTGCAGCGGGGCCAGGTGCGTGATGGCGGGCCGGAAGCCGGTCGCCCAGAGGATCACGTCGACGCGCTCGAAGGATCCGTCCGCCCAGCGCACCCCGTCGGGTTCGATCCGCGAGAACAGCGGCCGGCGGTCCGCGTAGGCGCCGAGCTGCTCCGCCTCGCGCTCCTGCGGCCGCAGCATCAGGCCCGTGACGCTGACCACGCTCTCCGGAGGGAGCCCGGCGGCGACCCGCTGCTCGACCAGCGCCACGGCGGCCGCTCCGGCCTCCGGCGTGAAGTCGTCGGTCCGCCAGACCGGAGGCCGACGCGTGACCCAGAGCGTGTCGGTGAGGGGCGCCAGCGCGCCGAGGAACTGCACCGCTGATGCTCCCCCGCCCACCACCAGGACGCGCTTGCCGCGGAAGTGCTCCGGGCCCGGGTAGTCCACGGTGTGCAGCTGCTCCCCGAGGAACGTCTCCATGCCGGGGAAGTGCGGCAGGAACGGGTGCGTCCAGGTCCCGGTGGCGTTGACGAGCGTCCTGGTCGTCCACTCGCCCTCCGGGGCGCGCACGACCAGCAGGCCGTCGTGGTCCTCGACGCGCTCGACGTGCACCGGGCGGATCACCGGAAGAGCGTGCCGCTGTTCGTACGCGGCGAAATACGCGGGGACAGCCACGTTGGCGCGCGCGTCGTCGCGCGGAGGAGGGTCGTCGGAGGGCAGCTCCGCCACCCCGTGCACGTCGCGCATCGTGAGCGCGTCCCAGCGGTGCTGCCAGGCGCCGCCGGGCTTGTCATCCGCATCCAGCACCACGTGCGGGATGCCGAGTCGCCCGAGATGGAAGGACGCCGAGAGCCCGGCCTGCCCTGCGCCGATCACGAGACTGTCGAGGATGCTCACGCTGATCAGAACGCCCGGCCCGCTCCGGTTGTTCCACCGGACGGGACGCGCCCGGGCGCCCTGGCTCGATTCGTGCTCGCGGCGAATCCTGTAGTAGGCTTTTCACGTTGCTCCGGCCGGTCCGGAGAGCGTTTGGGCCTGTGGCGCAGCTGGTAGCGCACCTGCATGGCATGCAGGGGGTCAGGGGTTCGAGTCCCCTCAGGTCCACCGAGAAAGCCCCTGGTTCGCCAGGGGCTTTTCGCGTTCTCACGCCGGCACTGATCGCTCCTTTCCCGTCCGGACGGCGAGCTGACACGCTGTGCTGACTGGACTTTCAGGCAACTGACCCTGGACAAACGTCTAGGCATGCCGTTTACTGAGTCGGGGCCGCACGCCCTGCACCCGCAGTCGTCGGGGCGCCGCTTCGTCGGCAGATCAGGATCCCCACCATCGCCCGAACGGTGGTGGGGATCCTGATACGCCCCTGTTCCTCGCGATAGCGCGCCGCCCCTCCGGCGTCAAGGCATTCGTCACGGCGCGTGCGGCGGTCGTACCGTGAGCGCATCCCTCGACGAAAGGATGCCCCATGTCCAATCCCACCCCTCCCCTCGTCCCGCTGCCCGACGACGATCACGGCGACGTGCCCACCCGGGAGGTCGACGGCGACGAGACCCTCGACACCGACATCGACGACGCCCTCGTCGACAGCGCGGAGGCCGACCGTGCCGCGTCCACGGAAGACGCCGACGACACAGACGACCTGCGCTGAACCCGCACCGCGGAAAACAAGAGCGCACCGTCTCCACGGAGACGGTGCGCTTCTTTCGACGCGCGCTGGTCGCGATCAGGTCGCGAGCAGGGGCGGACGGTGAGGGATGGAGATCGGGCGCGTCGCCCTGCCGGTGTGCTGCATCCGCTCGACCTCTTCGAGGACCTCGAACGCAGAGCCATAGCGCAGAGCCAGGGGCAGCTCGCGCAGCCAGGTCACCTCGACCTCCGTCTCGGCGAGTTCGTACACGCAGGCCACGACATGGCGAGGGTCGTTCTCGGGGTAGCGCAGGTCGTTGATCACCCACTCCGACGACGTGATGCGGTGAAGCACGAAACGCGGATCAGGAATATCAGACATGTGCGGGCCCTCCAGGACTCTCTCTCAACGAGAGTGCCCCGCCGTCCGGCGGAGGGGAAGGCCCTTGACACCTGAGGAAGACCGGCTACGCCGTGCCGTCACGCCCGGGGTCAGCGCCCAGGACGGATCGTCAGTTCGGTCAGGTGAGCGTCACGCGGCAGGTCGAGTGCGGTGAGGATGGTGGTCGCGACCGCGTCCGGGGTGATGAACTCCCCCGCGTCGTAGTCCTGACCCTCCTGCTGGCGCACCCGCTGCTGCATGGGCGTGGCCGTGCGGCCGGGGAAGACCGAGGTCACCCGCACGCCGTGCTGCGCCTCTTCGGCACGCAGCGCATCCGCCAGGGCGCGGAGACCGTGCTTGGAGGCGGCATAGGCCGACCAGCCGGGGCTCGCACGCAGGCCCGCACCCGAGTTGACGAACACGACATGCCCCTGCGAGACGCGCAGCACAGGCAGCAGCAGCCGGGTCAGCTCGGCGGGGGCGATCAGATTCACCGCCAGCTGCTGCTCCCAGATCGCCGGCGGAAGGTCTCCGACGTCGCCGAGATCGACGACGCCGGCGACGTGCACCAGCGAATCGATGCGCTGCGGGAGCTGCTGCTTGGAGAGCGCCCAGGAGAGCCGACCCGGCTGAGCCAGGTCGCCGACGAGGACCGTCGCTCCAGGGAGTTCCTCGGCGATGGTCCGGGCGCGACCGGCATCACGGGCGAGCGCGACCACGTCGTCACCGCGGGCGAGCAGTCGACGAGAGAGGACAGCGCCGATGCCGGATCCGGCACCGGTGACGAGGTGCGTCGTCATGTCAGCGAGGGTCTGCGGCCGTCTCGGCGGCGGGCTCCGCGATGTCGATGGGCACGATCGGGCAGTCCTTCCACAGGCGCTCGAGGCCGTAGTACACGCGCTCCTCCTGGTGGAAGACGTGGACGATCAGGTCGCCGAAGTCCAACAGGACCCAGCGGGCCTCCGCGCGTCCCTCGCGGCGGACGCGCTTGTGGCCGGACTCGATCAGCTTGTCCTCGATCTCATCGGCGATCGCGGCGACGTTGCGCTCGCTGTTCCCGGTGACGAGGAGGAAGATGTCGACGAGCGGAAGCGGCTCGGAGACGTTCAGCGCCAGCAGATCCTCTCCACCCTTGGCGACGGCGGCTTCGGCGGCGATGCGGAGCATCTCTTCGGCGGTTTCAGGTGATTGCATCAAATCAGTTTCGTGGTGAAGGCGATGACGAGGACGACGCCGATCGCGAGGGCGAGCCCGCCGGCGACGATGGCGAGCGTCACCATCAGGCGGTTGCCCTTCTCGGGAGCAGGAGGCCGGATGACCTCGCCCGCGGGCTTGATGGTGCTGACCGCCGAGCTGGCGGCGATCGGCGTGGGAGACGACGCGGGAGGCAGCTCGCCGTCGATGAGAACGGAGTCGACCTCCTTGCCGTCGGTCGTTCCGAGCGCGTGCCCCTGGGAGCCCATGCCCTGCGGAAGTTCGTAGGAGCCGGTGATCAGGATCTCACCGGTGGAGGCGACAGGGCCGGACAGCGAGCCCTCGCCCGGAGAGGGCGTGAAGATGAGGGCGTTCGGAGCGGAGTGCTGCGAGCCGGTCGAATCGCTCACCGAGAGGAGCTCATCGAAGGACGGGCGGAACGGCTTCTGCGGCTCGGGAGCGTCGGAGAGCACGCCCTCGCCGAAGGACGAGCTGACCGTCGGCCGTGCACCCGCGGGGATCTCCTCCTCGTCGGCGTCGTCGACGTCCGCGAGGACATCATCGCCTGCTGCCGTGGCGTCCGGCTCGTCCGTCAGACCGAGGGCAGCCTCGGTCTCGTCGGGACGCGCTTCCGCCGCGGGTTCTTCGGAGGACTCGAGCGGGACCTCGCCGACCGTATCGGCGACGGAGGATGCCCGCACGGGCTCGCCGGCGGCCTCCTCACCGAGGTCGGAGTCGTCGTCCTCCGAGTCGGAACCGAATGCCGGAATTCCGGAGACGATCTCGCTGGCTCGGTCGTCCACCTCGACGGGAGCGGAGCCGACCGGCTCTTCGCGGTCGGTCGAGGCTTCGTCGGTCGAGTCGGCTTCCTGCGCCGCCTCCGAGGACTCGTCCGCCTCCTCCGCACCGATCACGGGGACGGAGGCGGTGCGGACCTTCTCGAGCTCGCGCGCCCGACGGCGTGTCAACGGGGCGTCGCGGTGCTCGGCGTCGTCAGCGGGGGTCGGAGCAGGCGGGATCACGGCCGGCTCCGCGGGGCGCGGCAGCGGCGGCGCGGGCGGGGCCGGCGGTGCCGCTTCCGCCGCGGCAGCGGCTTCCTCGCTGGAGATCACCGGGGTCGATCCCGTCAGCCGGATCTCCCGCAGCTGCTTGCGTGTCAGCGGACCCTGCTGATCCGATGTACTCATGCCTTGCTCCGATACAGATGATGCTTCGCGATGTACTGAACGACCCCGTCAGGGACCAGATACCAGACCGGCTGATCGTCGCGAACGCGTTCACGGCAGTCCGTCGACGAGATCGACAGCGCCGGCACTTCCAGCTGGCTGACGTCGTCGCTCGGGAGGCCGTCTGTGCTCAGGACATGTCCAGGACGTGAGACCGCGACGAAGTGGGCCAGCTGCCACAACTCATCATGGTCCCTCCAACTGAGAATTTGCGCTACGGCGTCCGCTCCCGTGATGAAGAAGAGCTCCGCGTCCGGTCGATCCCGCTTCAGGTCCCGCAGCGTGTCGATCGTGTAGGTGGGCCCCTCACGATCGATGTCCACCCGGCTCACGGTGAACTGGGGATTCGACGCGGTCGCGATCACCGTCATCAGGTAGCGGTGCTCGCTGGGCGACACCTCGGACTTCTGCCACGGTCGTCCGGTCGGGACGAAGACGACCTCGTCGAGGCCGAAGGAGTGGGCGACCTCGCTGGCGGCGACCAGGTGGCCGTGATGGATGGGGTCGAATGTCCCGCCCATCACGCCGATGCGCGGGGGGCGCGTGGTCGCAGCGTCGTTCATGGGGGCCTAGTGGCCGTGTCCTGCCTCGTGGCCGTCCTTGCCGTGCCTTGCAGCCCACGCCTCGGCCTTGGCCGAGTGACGGTTGGCGACGTTCTTGTACGAGAAGGTCACCAGCCCGAGGAAGGCGAACACCACCGCGGCGATGGCTCCGAAGATCACCGTTTCGAGCGCGACGTTGCCGTGGTGCTCCGTTTCGGCAGCGGCCATCGCGATCTGTGCGACGAGGTTCATCCTGACTCCGTTTCGTGGCGTGCTGTTCGGGATCCTGTGGGGTACAGCGTCCCCCAGTCTAGCCCTCAGTCGCGCGTCTGCCCTGCCCCACGCGCGAGCCATTTGGTGCTGGTCAGCTCGGAGAGCCCCATCGGTCCTCGAGCATGCAGCTTCTGGGTGGAGATCCCGACCTCGGCACCGAAGCCGAACTCGCCGCCGTCGGTGAATCGCGTCGAGGCGTTGGCCATCACCACGGCCGAGTCGACCTCGGCGAGGAAGCGTTCCGCGTTGCGCGCATCGGTCGTGATGATCGACTCGGTGTGCCCGGTGCTGTAGCGACGGATGTGCTCGAGCGCGTCGTCGAGCGAGTCGACCACTTTCATCGCGACATCGAGGCTCAGGTACTCGGTCTCCCAGTCCTCCTCGGTGGCGGGGATCACCGTGGTCACGAGACCGGCGACGATGTCGTCTCCGTGGATCGCCACGCCCTCGCTCATGAGCGCGCTGGCCACCAGCGGGATGAGGCGCGGGGCGGCCTGACGGTGCACGAGCACCGTCTCCACGGCGTTGCAGACGCTGGGGCGCTGGACCTTCGCGTTGACGACGATGTCGCACGCCCAGTCGTCCGGTGCGGTCTCATCGAGGAAGATGTGCACGTTGCCCGCACCGGTCTCGATCACCGGAACCGTCGATTCGGTGACGACCGTCTCGATCAGGCTCGCGCTCCCCCGCGGCACCAGCACGTCGACCAGTCCTCGGCCGTGCATGAGCGCTCTGGCCCCCTCACGTCCGAAATCGTCGACCGTCTGGATCGCTTCCGGCGTGACGCCGGCAACGGAGAGGGCGTCGCGCATGATCTCGACCAGCACCGTGTTCGAGTCGCGGGCTGCGCTTCCGCCGCGCAGGACGACCGCGTTGCCCGAGCGCAGGGCCAGTGCGGCGATGTCGACGGTGACGTTGGGGCGGGCCTCGTAGATGGCGCCAACCACGCCGAATGGAACGCGCACCTGCTCGAGCGCCACGCCGTTGGGCATCCGATGTCCGCCGACCACCCGGCCGACCGGATCGGGCAGCGCGGCGATCTCACGGACGGCCGCGGCGAGGGCGGCGACCCGCTTGTCGTCGAGTCGCAGACGGTCGATCAGCGAGTCGCCGATCCCCTCTTCACGTCCGCGTTCGATGTCGCGCGCGTTCGCGTCGATGATGCGGGGCGCATCGCGCAGCAGAGCGACCGCGACGGCTTCGAGCGCGCGGACCTTGTCGTCGCTGGTGAGGGACGCCGTGGCGCGGGAGGCCTCTTTGGCGCGCTCGAGGCGCACCTGCGGGGTCTGGTCGGTCATCCGCCCAGTTTAGGAGGTCGCCGGCGCGAACCAGGTTCCGATGTCGGCGCCCGAGAGCGCCCGATCGACCAGGTCGGCGCTCGTGACCAGGACGCCGATTCCCGAGGCCGCCGCGAGCCGCGCAGCGGACACCTTGGTGGCCGCACCCCCGGTGCCGACGCTGTTGACGACCGTCGCGCCGAACTCCAGGCCGCTGAGGTCGGCATCCGGGGCCACGATGTCGATCGGCTCGGCTCCCGGGTCCGTGGGCGGCTTCGTGTACAGCGACTCGATGTCGCTCAGCAGCACCAGTGCATCCGCTTCGATGAGCTGCGCGACGAGCGCGCCGAGACGGTCGTTGTCACCGAAGCGGATCTCCTGCGTCGCGACCGTATCGTTCTCGTTGACGATGGGGAGGGTGCGCAGGCCGAGCAGACGCTCCATCGCCCGGCGGGCGTTCGAGCGCGACGTCGGATTCTCCAGGTCGCCCGTCGTCAGCAGCACCTGTCCCGCGACGATGTCGAACGGCCGCAGCGATTCCTGGTAGCGGTACATCAGGATGTTCTGCCCGACGGCGGCGGCTGCCTGCTGCGTCGCCAGGTCGGTCGGACGCGCATCGAGGCGGAGGAACGGGATGCCGGAGGCGATCGCTCCCGACGACACGAGCACGACCTCCGCACCTCGGGCATGCGCGGCCGCCAGCGCTTCGACGATGAGCGGGATCCGCCACGACGACTCCCCGCTGATCGACGACGAGCCCACCTTCACGACGATGCGGGATGCGGTCGCGAGGTCGGCTCGGGTCCGTGCGGTCACTCGCCGTCCTCGCGGTAGGCGGCCAGACGCTGCTCCTCGACCTCTGCGCGCGCCTGGGCCTTGGCGTCCATCCGCTCGTAGTACTGCTCGCGGCGCTCGGACGTCGTCCGGCGGGCGTTCGGAGCGAGCCGCGGGTCGGTGCCGCGGGGCGCGCTCATCAGCTCGGCGGCCGATGTCATCGTGGGCTCCCAGTCGAAGACGATGCTGTCGCCCTCGCCGATCACGACCGTCGATCCCTGGACCGCGCCGAGACGGAAGAGCTCGTCCTCGACACCGAGCTTCTCGAGACGATCCGCGAGGTACCCGACGGCCTCCTCGTTCTGGAAGTCCGTCTGCTGCACCCAGCGCACCGGCTTGTCACCGAGGATTCGGTAGACGTTGCCGTAGGTTCCACCCTCCACCCGGATGGTGAACTCCTTCTTGGAGCCGCGCGGGCGGATGACGACCCGCTCCGGCGGCGTCTCGACGGCAGCCTCGGCACGGTGCTTCTCGACCAGCTCTCCGAGCGCGAACGTGAGCGGCCGCAGCCCCTCGTGCGAGACCGTGGAGATCTCGAACACGCGGAAGCCGCGGGCCTCCAGTTCGGGCCGGACGAGCTCGGCGAGATCACGGGCCTCCGGGACGTCGACCTTGTTCAGCGCGACGAGCTGCGGGCGCTCCAGCAGCGGCGTCTGCCCCTCGGGGACCTCGTAGGCGCCCAGCTCGGCGAGGATGACGTCAAGGTCGGAGATCGGGTCGCGGCCCGGCTCGAGCGTGGCGCAGTCGAGAACGTGCAGCAGGGCGGAGCAGCGCTCCACATGGCGGAGGAACTCGAGTCCGAGACCGCGTCCCTCGCTGGCGCCCTCGATGAGGCCGGGCACGTCGGCGACGGTGTACCGGAAGTCCCCCACCTGGACCACACCCAGGTTCGGGTGCAGCGTCGTGAACGGGTAGTCCGCGATCTTGGGGCGTGCGGCGGAGATCGCACCGATCAGGCTCGACTTGCCCGCGGAGGGGTAGCCGACGAGCGCGATGTCGGCGACGGTCTTCAGCTCGAGGACGACGTCGCCCTCGTAGCCGGGCGTTCCGAGCAGGGCGAACCCGGGCGCCTTGCGCTTCGGGGTCGCGAGCGCCGCGTTGCCGAGACCGCCCTGACCGCCGGCAGCGACGACGTACCGCTCCCCGGGGACGATCATGTCGACCAGCACCTCGCCGGCGGTGTTCTTCACCACGGTGCCGACCGGCACGGGAAGCTCCAGCGTCTCGCCGAGGAACCCGGACCGGTGGTCACCCATGCCGGGACCGCCGTTGCCGGAGGACCGATGCGGCGAGTGGTGGTACGACAGCAGCGTGCCCGTCTGCGGGTCGGCGACCAGCACGATGTCGCCCCCGTCGCCGCCGTTGCCGCCGTCCGGGCCGCCCAGCGGCTTGAACTTCTCGCGGTGCACGGAGACACAGCCGTTGCCGCCCTTGCCCGCACGCAGGTGCAACGTGACGGTGTCGACGAACGTGACCATGTCTCGGTCTCCTCAGTGGTTCTGGTCTGCCCGTCTCAACGGAGGGCAGATACACGGACGGGGCGGGCCGAAGCCCGCCCCGAACCGGATGTCTGGTGTCGTGCTGAGATCACTCAGCAGCAGCGACGATGTTGACGACCTTGCGGCCGCCCTTCGCGCCGAACTCGACCGCACCCGCGGCCAGAGCGAACAGCGTGTCGTCGCCGCCACGGCCGACGTTGACGCCGGGGTGGAAGTGCGTGCCGCGCTGGCGGACGATGATCTCGCCGGCGAGGACCTGCTGGCCGCCGAAGCGCTTCACGCCGAGGCGCTGTGCGTTGGAGTCACGACCGTTACGGGTGGAGCTTGCGCCCTTTTTGTGTGCCATGTCCTGGTCTCCTCGGTCTTACTTGATGCCGGTGATCTTGACGCGCGTGAGCTCCTGACGGTGGCCCTGGCGCTTCTTGTAACCGGTCTTGTTCTTGTACTTCTGGATGATGATCTTCGGGCCGCGGAGGTTTCCGATGACCTCAGCCGTGACCTTGACCTTCGCCAGGCTGTCGGCGTCGGTGGTCACCGTGGCGCCGTCGACGAGCAGCACAGCGGCAAGCTCGATCTTCTCGCCCTGGGCAGCCTGCACACGGTCGAGCTGAACGATCGTGCCGACCTCGACCTTCTCCTGCCGCCCACCGGCGCGCACTACTGCGTAAACCACTTCATACCTTGTTTCGTTGGGGAGCACGTCGGCTCCGAGAATCTCACGGGAAGACTGTTGCTTGCATGCGTCGCAGGACGACGGGCACGAACGCAAGGCTCTCCGCATCGACCGGCGAGGACGACGCGGCATACGCACCAAGGGACTACTTTACCGGATGAGGCCCGGTGTCGCAAAGCGCGCCACGCCCGAGCCCCGCGCGGCCCGCCGTATCGGAGCGGACGTAGGCTGACGAGGTGACCGTACTCGTCGACGACCCCCTCTGGCCCGCCCACGGACGCCTGTGGGCGCACCTCGTCAGCGACGCGAGCCTGGACGAGCTGCACGCGTTCGCGCGGGCCAACGAGGTGCCGGCTCGGGCTTTCGACCGAGACCACTACGACGTGCCGGAGGAACTCATCCCCCGGCTCATCGCCGGCGGCGCTCAGCATGTCGGCGGCAAGGAGCTCGTCCGCCGACTGATCGCCTCAGGACTCCGGGTCCGCGGTCGCGACCGGCGCTGACGCGTCGTTGTTGACCGCGACGGGCGTCCCGGTGAGCGCGGCCGTCGTCACGCGACGACGCCCTCTGCCCTGACCGGGCGCCTTCGGCTCGGGAAGGGCATCCAGCACCGAATCGAGCAGCTGCTCCGCCGGAGTCTTCGGGCCCTTCCGGTCGCCGCCGCGCTTCTTGCGTGCCTTCTTGGGCCGCTCCGCCGCGGGTGCCTCCGCCGCCGGGGCGTCGAGGGTCTCGGCCTCCGTGGTCCCATCGGCGCTGGGAGCGATCGTCGAGGCGGCGATCTGCGCGAGCGCGGACTTCGCCCCCTCCGTGATGCTGTGGGTGACGTGGGGTGCGGCCGGAGCGCTCTGGCTCTGGCCGTTGGAGCCGCCTCCGCCGTTGCCGCGCTGACGGCGACCGCTCTGGCCGTTGCCTCCGCCGTTTCCACTGCCGTTGGCGCGGTGCTTCACGACCGGGTCGTGGTGCACGATGACGCCACGGCCGGCGCAGACCTCGCACGCCTCGCTGAAGGTCTCCAGCAGGCCGAGTCCGAGCTTCTTCCGCGTCATCTGCACGAGGCCGAGCGAGGTGACCTCGGCGACCTGGTGCTTCGTGCGGTCGCGGCTCAGGCACTCGATCAGGCGCCGCAGCACGAGATCGCGGTTCGACTCGAGGACCATGTCGATGAAGTCGACCACGATGATGCCGCCGATGTCGCGCAGCCGCAGCTGGCGGACGATCTCCTCCGCCGCCTCGAGGTTGTTCTTGGTGACGGTCTCCTCGAGGTTTCCGCCCGAGCCGACGAACTTGCCGGTGTTGACGTCGACGACCGTCATGGCCTCGGTGCGGTCGATCACGAGCGAGCCGCCGGAGGGCAGCCACACCTTGCGGTCGAGAGCCTTCTCGATCTGCTCCGTGATGCGGAACGCGTCGAAGGGATCGGTCTCGTCCTCGTAGGCCTCGACGCGCTCGAGCAGGTCGGGCGCGACGCTCTCCAGGTAGGCGCGGATGGTCTGCTGCGCGTCCTCGCCCTGGATCAGCATCTTCGTGAAGTCCTCGTTGAAGACGTCACGGACGATCTTGACGAGCAGGTCGGGCTCCGCGTGCAGGAGAGCCGGCGCCTGCTGGTTCTCGACCTGCTTCTGGATGTGCTCCCACTGCGAGGTGAGGCGCTGCACGTCGCGGGTCAGCTGGTCCTCGGTCGCCCCCTCGGCGGCAGTGCGGACGATCACGCCGGACGATTCCGGCAGCACCTCCTTGAGGATGCGCTTCAGGCGGGCCCGCTCGTTGTCGGGGAGCTTCCGGCTGATGCCGTTCATCGAGCCGCCCGGCACGTACACCAGGTAGCGGCCGGGGAGCGAGATCTGGCTGGTGAGGCGGGCGCCCTTGTGTCCGACCGGGTCCTTGGTGACCTGCACGAGCACGCGGTCGCCCGGCTTGAGGGCCAGCTCGATGCGACGCGGCTGGTTGCCGGTCTCGACGCCGTCCCAGTCGACCTCGCCGGAGTACAGCACGGCGTTGCGGCCGCGGCCGATGTCGACGAACGCGGCCTCCATGCTCGGCAGGACGTTCTGCACGCGGCCGAGGTAGACGTTGCCGATGAGCGATGCGTCCTGGTTGCGGGCGACGTAGTGCTCGACGAGCACGCCGTCCTCGAGGACGCCGATCTGCGTGCGGCCGTTCTTCGAGCGCACGACCATCTTCCGGTCGACGGACTCGCGGCGCGCGAGGAACTCGGCCTCGGTCACGACCGGGCGACGGCGGCCGGCATCGCGACCGTCGCGGCGGCGCTGCTTCTTGGCCTCGAGCCGCGTCGACCCCTTGATCGCCTTCGGCTCGGTGATGTACTCGACGACACGCTGACGCTGGCGCGGCTCATCGCGCTGGTCATCCCCGTCGGATCCGCCGCGACGGCGGCGTCCACGACGTCCGGAGCCGGTCTCCTCCTGGGGCTGGTCGCGCTCGGCGATCCGGTCGAAGACGCGCTCACGGCCGGGTCGGGCCGGAAGCGGCACGATCTCGGGCGCGTAGAAGTGCAGCTGCGTGGAGACCTGGGAGACGAACACCTCGGGCAGCAGGCCGAGCGACACGGCGGTCACGGCAGCCGGAGTCCCCGGGGCGACCGGCTCCTCCGGCGTCTCCTCGGCGGAGTCCTGCTCGGCAGGGACCTCGTCGCTCGCGGCGTCCTCGGCCGGGCTCTCCTCGGCGGGGGTCTCCTCGGCGGAGTCCTGCTCGGCGGAGGCCTCGTCACTCGCGGCGTTCTCGACGGGCGACGTCCCAGCGGCCGCGGTCGACTCGACGATCGCTTCCGCGACGGCCTCGATATCCGCGTCGGAACCGTCGGCGGCCTCGGGCTCCCCCTCCGCGGCGACAGCCTCGGCGGCGTCGGCGGCGTCAGCCTCGGAGGCCGTCTCGTTCGCGGCGGCGCTGTCATCCGCCGCAGCCTCAGCCGCATCCACGGCGGCGGCGGTCGCGTCGTCGGCGGCCGCAGCCGCGTCATCGGCGGCCGCGTATCCCGCGGCGAGTTCGTCGGCGGCGGCATCCGCGGCGACGTCGGCCGCGTCCTCCTCGGTCGACGACGCGGTGCGGTCGTCCGCGTCGGGAGCGGTGGGCTCCGTCAGCTCTCCCGCGGCGTCAGCCGGGAAGTCGAGGGTAGGGGCGTTGTTGTCATTGTTCTCATCGGCCATCTCTGGCTTACTCCCTGCACGGGACACTCGGTGTCCCGTGAAATCTCATGCGGTACCCGCGGGTTCCGCGAACTCACTCGGTCTGCGACCGGCTCATGGCTCTGATCGCGTGGGGCATAGGACCCCGAAGTCTGCTCGAAGCGTGTCGCGGCAACGCCGTTCATCGCATCACAGGCCATTATCGCACCAAGTGCGGCCGATCGCGGCATCCCGTCACGCGACAGCGTTTTCTCCGGCCGGTTCTCGCCCCATCCATAGCAGTCGCTGGGATAATCCACGGTATGAGCGAGCAGCGCACCCGCCCCGTCGTCTACGCCGTCTGGCTGATCATCGCCAGCGTGATCGGGTGGTTCGCCGCCTTCCAGCTCACGGTCGAGAAGTTCGTGCTCGCGGCCAATCCCGACGCCGTCCTGAGCTGCAATGTCAGCGTGATGATCCAGTGCGGGAAGAACCTCGACTCGTGGCAGGGAGAGGTCTTCGGCTTCCCGAACCCGATCCTCGGTATCGCCGGATGGATGGCGCCCCTCTTCGTCGGCGTCGCACTGCTCGCCGGATCACGGTTCCCCCGGTGGTTCTGGCTGACCTTCGGCGCCGGCGTGACCTTCGCGTTCGGCCTCGTCTGCTGGCTGATCTGGCAGAGCATCTACGCCCCCAACCTCGGCGTGCTCTGCCCGTGGTGCATGCTCACCTGGTCCGTAACCATCCCGACCTTCTTCGCCACCATGCTGCACCTGACTCGAAACGGCAGTTTCACCAGCAACGAGAAGGTGCAGGAGCGCGCGAATCGGCTGATGGCCTGGGTCCCGCTCGCCACGATCCTCGCGTACGCCGTCGTGATCCTCCTCGCTCAGCTGCGCGGCCTCGACCTCCTCGGCGAGGTCATCGGCATGATCTTCTGAGGCCGCAGCACGGAAAGAGCCCGTCCACCGAGATTCGGCGGACGGGTTCTGCGCATGTGGACGGGTTCTCAGTCGAACCAGATGCCCAGTTCGCGCGCGGCCGACTCGGGGCTGTCCGAGCCGTGCACCAGGTTCTGCTGCACCTTGAGCCCCCAGTCCCTGCCGAAGTCGCCGCGGATCGTGCCCGGCGCGGCGGTCGTGGGATCGGTCGTACCGGCGAGAGAGCGGAAACCCTCGATGACGCGGTTGCCCGCCAGGCGGATGGCGACGGACGGGCCGGAGAGCATGAACTCGATCAGCGGCTCGTAGAACGGCTTGCCCTCGTGCTCGGCGTAGTGGGCGGCGAGCAGGTCGCGGTCGGGCTCGACGAGGCGGATGTCGACGAGCGCGTACCCCTTCGCCTCGATGCGGGCGAGGATCGTGCCGGTGAGGCCGCGGGCGACGCCGTCGGGCTTGACGAGGACGAGGGTTTCTTCGGTGGCCATGTCATTCGCTCTCTGTCTGAGTCGTGGTCGTGGGCTCGACCGGGCGTCGTGCGTCCAATCGGGCCCCTCCGATGGTCGCATACGCCCACATGCCGCCGAAAATCAGGACGACGAGCAGGATCGCCGGAACGAAGAACGCCGACAGCGCGACGGCGGCCTGGACGACCCATCCGGCGGTGATGGCCCAGGGCTTCGTGATCATGCCGGCGATGGCGATGCACGCGAGCGCCAGCACGGCACCCCCCACGATCGCCCACCACTGCTCGATCCCGGCGGGAAGCTGCCGGAGGCCGAAGATGGTCAGCCCGACCAGGAAGACCACGATCGCCTCGAAGCCGAGGACGACCGGCGCCAGCTTCTGCACCAGGGTGCGCGGCGGCCTCGGCCGACGTCCGGACGCTGCGGGAGCGGTCATGCGCGCCACCCCGACTTCCAGTCCTCTTCCTCCGACAGGGCGATCGCCTCCCCGGCGAGGACCACGGACCCCGCGATGACGACGGCGCGACGGTCGGACGCGGCGGCCCATTCGCGGGCGGCATCGGCGGCCTCGGCCAGAGAGGGGTGGACGGTCGCCCGCTGTCCGGACTGCTCGACGAGGTCGGCGATCGCGTCGGCGTCGCTCGCCCTGTCCGAGTCGGGCGCCGTGGCGAACACGTGCGCCGCCGCAGGAGCGAGTTCCGCGACGATGCCGGCGGCGTCCTTGTCGGCGAGCACGCCGAGCACCAGACCCCACTCGTCGAAGTCGAAGCTGTCGTCGAGGGCCTGGGCGAGCGCCTTCGCGCCGTGCGGGTTGTGCGCCGCGTCGACGATCACGGTCGGAGCGATGCCGATCAACTGCAGCCGTCCCGGCGAGGTGCTCTCCTGCAGACCCGCCGTCACGATGTCGGCGGCGATCTGCTGCGTGGCACCGCCGATGAGCGACTCCACCGCGGCCACCGCCAGAGCGGCGTTGTGCCCCTGATGAGCGCCGTAGAGCGGGAGGTACTCCTCCGAGTACTCCCCCGCCAGACCACGGACGGTGAGCAGCTGACCGCCGACCGCGAGCTTCTGCTCGGTCAGGCCGAACTCCTCGCCCTCGAACGCGATGGTCGCGTGCCGCTCCGCCGCGACACGGCGCAGCACCTCCGCCGCCTCGGCGGGCTGCTGGGCAGAGACGACCGCAGCGCCCTCCTTGATGATGCCGGCCTTGACCTGCGCGATCTCCGCGATGGTGTCGCCCAGACGATCCGCGTGGTCGATGTCGATCGGGGCGAACACGGCCACGTCGCCGTCGGCGGTGTTCGTCGAGTCCCACTCGCCGCCCATGCCGACCTCGAGGACGAGCACATCCACGGGCGCATCGGCGACCGCCACGAACGCGAGCACGGTCAGCAGCTCGAAGAACGTCAGCGGTGCCTCGCCCGCTGCCTCCAGCTCGGCGTCCACGAGACCCACGAACGGCTCGATCTCGTCCCAGGCGTCGGCGACGGCGTCATCCGCGATGGGCTCCCCGTCGATCATGATGCGTTCGGTGAAGCGCTCAAGGTGCGGGCTCGTGAACAGGCCGGTGCGCAGATCGTGCGCGCGCAGCAGGCTCTCGATCATGCGCGCCGTCGAGGTCTTCCCGTTGGTGCCCGTGATGTGGATCACGCGGTAGGTGCGCTGCGGGTCGTCGAGGTACTCCAGGATCCGCGCGGTGCGCTCCTTACGCGGCTGGACCCACCGCTCCCCTGCGCGGCTCAGGAGCGTCTCGTAGACGGCGTCCGCCTGATCTCTCGCGCTCATGCGCCCACCCTCTCCAGGTTCGTGTCGATCGTGACGACGATCGGCGCCTTGGCCGCGCCGAGAGCCCTGGCCCCGCTGCGGTGCACGCCGTCACCAGGGCTCGTGACCTCGTCGACGAGACGATCCAGCTCGTCGGTCGGCTGCACAGCGAACGCCACCGCGAGCGTCTCGGCCGCGATGAGGGCGGCATGCGCCTCCAGCGCCTCCGCCTCCTCCGGGGACGCGTTGAGCGCCAGGACGATCCGGTCGCTCACCTCGAGCCCGGCGTTCTTTCGTGCTTCCTGCACCACGCGGATCGCATCACGCGCGACGCCCTCGGCCTCCAGCTCCGGCGTCGTGTCGGTGTCCAACAGGACGAAGCCGCCGGACGGCACGATCGCGAGCGCCTCTCCCGCCGGGCGACCGGTGGTCTCCAGCACGAGTTCGTACTCGGCGGGCTCCAGAGCGATGCCCCCTGCCGTCACCACGCCGTCGACCTCCGACCAGTCTCCGGAGCGCGCGGCCTGGATGGCCTTCTGCACCTCCTTGCCGAGACGCGGTCCCGCAGCGCGGGCGTTGACGCTGAGGCGATGGCTGATGCCGTACTCCCCCGCCGCCTTCTCGCTCAGCGCGACGAGCTCCACGGACTTCACGTTCAGCTCCTCGCGGAGGATGTCCTCGAACTGACCGAGCCCCGCAGCCAGCGGCGAGACCACCGTGAGGCGGGCGAGCGGAAGCCGCACCCGCAGCTTCTCCTTCTTGCGCAGCGCGTTGCCCACGCTCGACAGCTCGCGCACGGCGTCCATCGCATCGCGGATGTCGTCCGCTGCGGGGAACCGCTCCGCGTCCGGCCAGTCCTGCAGGTGCACACTGCGGCCGCCCGTGAGCCCCTGCCAGACACGCTCGCTGATGAGCGGCACCAGCGGTGCGGCGACGCGCGTGAGCGTCTCGAGCACCGTGTAGAGCGTGTCGAAGGCCTCACGGCTCTTCGGGTCGTCCGTGACTCCCACCCAGAACCGATCGCGGGACCGACGGATGTACCAGTTCGTCAGCACCTCGACGAAGTCGCGAAGCCGCGCGGACGCCGTGGTCGAGTCCAGTCCCTCGAGGTCGGCGCGCACCTCGCGGACGAGGTCGCCGAGCCGCGCCAGGATGTACCGATCGAGCACGTCGGTGGAGTCGGTGCGCCACGAGGCCTCGTACCCGCCTCCCTGGGTTGCTGAGCCTGCTCCTCCCTGGGTTGCTGAGCCTGTCGAAGCATTCGCGTACGTCGCGAAGAAGTACCACGAGCTCCACAGCGGCAGCAGGAACTCGCGCACGCCCGATCGGATGCCCTCCTCGGTGACGATGAGGTTGCCGCCGCGGAGAACCGCGCTCGACATGAGGAACCAGCGCATCGCATCGGAGCCGTCGCGATCGAGCACCTCCGAGACATCCGGGTAGTTGCGCAGCGACTTCGACATCTTGTAGCCGTCGCTGCCGAGGACGATGCCGTGGCAGCTGACACCCGTGAACGCCGGGCGATCGAACAGCGCGGTCGACAGCACGTGCATGACGTAGAACCAGCCACGGGTCTGGCCGATGTACTCGACGATGAAGTCCGCGGGCGAGTGCGAGTCGAACCACTCCTGGTTCTCGAACGGGTAATGCACCTGGGCGTACGGCATCGAGCCCGAGTCGAACCACACGTCGAAGACGTCCTCGATCCGGCGCATGGTGCTCTTGCCCGTGGGGTCGTCGGGGTTCGGCCGGGTGAGATCGTCGATGTACGGGCGGTGCAGGTCGACCTCGCCCTCGGGGTTGCGCGGGAGCGTGCCGAAGTCGCGCTCCAGCTCCTCCAGCGAGCCGTAGGTGTCGACGCGCGGGTACTCGGGGTCGTCGCTCTTCCAGACGGGGATCGGCGATCCCCAGTAGCGGTTGCGGCTGATCGACCAGTCGCGCGCGCCTTCGAGCCACTTGCCGAACTGTCCGTGCTTGACGTTCTCCGGCACCCAGGTGATCTGCTCGTTGTTCGCGAGCATGTCGTCCTTGATGTCCGTCACGCGGATGAACCAGCTCGACACGGCCTTGTAGATCAGGGGGTTCCGGCACCGCCAGCAGTGCGGGTACGAGTGCTCGTAGCTCTGCAGCCGCACCAGTCGGCCGTTGTCGCGGATGATCCGCACGAGCGGGGTGTTCGCATCCATCCACAGCTCGCCAGCGACGTCCGTGACGTTCAGGAGGAAGCGGCCGCCGTCGTCGAGGGACAGGATCGTCGGGATGCCGGCCGCGCCGGCGACCCGCTGGTCGTCCTCACCGTAGGCGGGTGCCTGGTGGACGATGCCGGTGCCGTCGGTGGTGGTGACGTAGTCGTCGACGAGGATGCGCCAGGCGTTCCCGGTGCCGTAGGTCTCCTCATCCGCGTAGTAGTCGAACAGGCGATCGTAGGTCACGTCGGCCAGCTCCGCGCCGCGGAGCGTGGCGTCGACCGCGGCGAGCGCATCCTCCGGGCGCTCGTAGCCGAGGTCCTTGGCGTATCCGCCGAGCAGGTCCTTCGCCAGCAGGTAGCGGTGGGCGGAGGCCTCGACGGCGATCTGATCGGCCGACGGAGCGGCGCGGCCCTGGTGCACATCCGAGGCCCCGGCGGGACCGGCCGGCAGCACGACGTATTCGATCTCCGGGCCCACGGCGAGCGCGAGGTTGGTCGGCAGGGTCCAGGGCGTGGTCGTCCAGGCGAGAGCACGCACCCCGGTGAGGCCGAGAGCTTCGGCCTTGGCGCCGGTGAGCGGGAAGGTCACCGTGACCGACGGGTCCTGTCGCATCTGGTACACGTCGTCGTCCATGCGCAGCTCGTGCGCGGACAGGGGCGTCTCGTCGCGCCAGCAGTACGGCAGGACGCGGTAGCCCTCGTAGGCGAGGCCCTTGTCGTACAGGGTCTTGAACGCCCAGAGCACGCTCTCCATGTACCCGAGGTCGAGCGTCTTGTAGCCGCGCTCGAAGTCGACCCAGCGGGCCTGGCGGGTGACGTAGTCCTCCCACTCGTGCGTGTACTTCAGGACCGAGGAGCGCGCCTTCTCGTTGAAGACGTCGATCCCCATCTCCTCGATCTCGCTCTTCTCGGTGATCCCGAGCTGCTTCATCGCCTCGAGCTCGGCGGGCAGCCCGTGGGTGTCCCATCCGAAGACGCGGTCGACCTTGTGCCCGATCATGGTCTGGAAGCGCGGGAACACGTCCTTCGCGTAACCGGTGAGCAGGTGGCCGTAGTGCGGCAGGCCGTTCGCGAACGGAGGGCCGTCGTAGAACACCCACTCGGGTGCGCCCTCGCGCTGCTCGATGGAGGCGCGGAACGTGTCGTCGGTCTTCCAGAAGTCGAGCACCTCCTCCTCGATCTGCGGGAAGCGGGGGCTCGGCGCCACGGACCCCTGGGTCCCTGAGCTGGTCGAAGGGTCGGCGGCGGGGCCGAAGGAGGAGCGCGGGTAGGTCATGGTCTCTCGCAGTGGTCGTCGTGGCGGATGCTGCTGCGAGGACGATCCTCGCGGACCGCGGTACCACCTCGCGTGCCCCTGCGCCCCTTCGACAAGCTCGGGGACCCACGGACCACTCTCACTGCGGCTGTGACGGGCCTGCCCCGCTCGGTTCTACTGAGCCCGTCTCCGGACCGTTCTTCCGAGAGCTCCCCGGTGATGGCCGGATCGATGCTCGTACGGCCATTGTACGCGCGCTGTCGGGGCCTGCTCCCCTCCGCCCGTCGCAGATTCCCTTCGACGTCGCACGCTCGGCGGAGATTGCTGCGACCGCAAGGGGATCTGCGACGTCACGCCGGCCGGGCCCGATGCAGTCCCTGCGCCACCGCGTGCATGATCTGGTCCTGCACGACGTGCCACTCGTTCATGACCTGGTGGTAGCCGACGCGGATGACGTGGTAGCCCCGCAGCTTCAGTTCCGCATCGTGGCGGATGTCCTCCGCGCGCTGCGCTCCGACGTGCGTCGCGCCATCGATCTGCAGCACCAGCCGCTCCCCGATCTGCGCATCCACGCGGTGACCGGCGATCCAGATCTGGAAGTACAACGGCAGCCGAAGCCAGCGCAGTCTCGTCCGCAGATACGTCTCCAGTCCCGCATCCGCGAACGGCAGCGCCTCGGCCAGCAGCCGCCGCGCGGCCGGCCCCCACGGCAGCCCGGTCAGCCTTTGGCGGTCCACCAGACCGTGGTTGAACGCCGACTCCCAGGTCGCCAGCGCCTGCTCGTGGGGCTCGCATGTCGCCACCATGCTCAACACGTTCTCGATCGGATCCTCCAGGCTGTCGGGATGCCGCGGCACGAGCGGATGCGCCCAGTGCACGCGGGCGTCATCCGGCTTGCCCCCTCGACTTCCGGGAGCCGCTCCGAGATGCAGGGCGGGCTTCTCGTCGTGCACCCACAGTCCGAGGCGACGCGCCTGCGTCAGGCACGTCAGCACGACACCGTGCCGCGCGGCGAGGATCCGCAGCGGATCCGCGTCCGGAAGGGCGACCCATCCGACCCGCACCCGCCGCAGCCATCCCTCGCGCACGGCCATCTCGATGTCGTACCGGCTGACTCCCCGGTCCCGCAGACGCTCCACACGCGCGACGCCGCCGACCTCCCGCACAGCCCGCACCAGTCGATCCCGTCTCATCATCCGCATCCCCCGATGCTGACAGCGCTCCCCTCCGTTGCCGTGTCCGGGCACCAGTCGCTGTGCACAGCTCGCAATCAGCCCGCCCTGTGCAGCCCCAGTCCCCCACCCATCCACGGTCCGGCGCGGCCCCGCGCCGCGTCGCAGATTCGGCACCACGTCGCACGGAATCCGCGAAACCACGCGACCTCCCCGCGAAACTGCGACCGCACGCCAGAACTGCGACCTCGTGCGAAGCCCTGCGCCGCGTCGCAGAATCGGCACCACGTCGCACGGAATCCCGGAAATCCACACGACCTCCTCGCGAAACTGCGACCGCACGCCAGGACCGCGACCTCGTGCGGATCTGCGAACTCGTGCGGAACTGCGGCCTCGTGCGGGACGCACGGGGCCGGGGGTGTCGGGGGGACGGCATAGTCTCGAGGGATGCCGCGCACTCCCGAATCGCCCGCCGCTCCCCGCGTCTCCGCTCCGGATCTGCCGCCCGTGCTGGAGCCCGCGGCACCGGGCCGGCGCTCCGACGTGTTCGCGGCACGGCTCGACCTCGCCGGCACGGTCGACCTGGGCTACTCGACGCTCGAGCAGTGCGTCGTCGCCGCCGACGCGGATGCCGTCGACCTGACCGGCGGGACCGTCGTCGACGTCGACCTGTCCGGCGTGCGCATCGCCTCGCTCCGGATGCGGGATGCCGGAGTGCGCCGAGTGCGGATCCGCGGGGGCCGGATCGGCACACTCGACCTCAGCCAGGCGAGCGTCGCAGAACTCGAACTGCGTGAGGTGCGGATCGACTACCTCAACCTGGGGGCGGCGAAGGTCACGGACCTGGAGGTCATCGGCTGCACGATCCGCACGATCGACCTGCCTCAGGCGGAGCTCACGCGGGTACGGTTCGCCGACACCTCGAGCGACGAGATCGACACGCGCGGCATGCGGGCGAAGGACCTCGACCTCCGCGGCCTGGACGCACTGAGCTACCTCGACGCCAACAGCCTGCGCGGGGCCACGCTCACCTCGTTCCAGGTGCAGCAGCTGGCTCCGGTCATCGCCGCCGGCATCGGCATCCAGGTCAAGGACTGACGGGGCCGCTCGCCGCCAGGAGCTCGCGCGTGAACGGGTGCCGGGGAGACGCGAACACCGCGGCCGTCGTCCCCTGTTCGACGATCCGGCCGTCCTGCATCACGAGCACCTCGTCGGCGACGGCGCCGACCACGTCGAGGTCGTGGGAGACGAGGATCATCGTCAGCCGACGCTCTTCCTGCAGCCGGGCGAGCAGGCGCAGCACACGCTCCCTGACCGAGGGGTCGAGTGCGGAGACGGGCTCGTCGAGCACGAGCACCTCGGGGTCCGCAGCCAGCGCCCTGGCGATCGCCGCCCGCTGACGCTGCCCGCCGGACAGGGCGCGCGGCCGACGGTCCGCCAGCTCCGGAGCGAGGCCGACCTCGGCCAGCAGCTCCGTCACCCGTGCCGCCCGCCGTGCGCGGGGCACGCCGCCCGCCTCGAGGCCCTCCCGCAGCGAGCGGCCGATGGTCCATCGCGGGTCGAACGCGCCGAGCGGGTTCTGGTGCACGAGCTGCACCCGCCGGGCGCCGGTCCAGCGGAGGGTCCCGGTGTCGGGGGCGTCGATCCCCACGATCATGCGGGCGAGCGTGGTCTTGCCCGAACCGGACTCCCCCACGATCCCGAGCGTCTGCCCGTCCTTGACCGTGAACGAGGCGTCGACCACGGCGGGCACGGCGTCGAAGCTCCGGGAGACCCTGTCCGCCTCCAGCACGGCGGCCGACTCGACCGGTGCTGCGGCGCGGGGCTCGTGGCTGGTCGCGGCGATGAGCTGCCTGGTGTATTCGTGCCGCGGGTTCTCCAGCACCTCGGAGACGGGTCCCGACTCCACCACGACACCCGCACGCATCACCAGGACGCGATCGGCGAGCCGGCGCACGGCGGCGAAGTCGTGACTGATGAACACCAGCGCGGTGCCCGCATCCGTGATCTCGCGCAGCAGTCCCAGGATCCGCGCCTGCACGGTCGCATCGAGTGCGGTCGTGGGCTCATCCGCCACGAGCACGGCGGGGTCGGCGGCGAGCGCGGACGCGATCAGCGCCCGCTGGCGCAGGCCGCCGGAGAGCTCGTGCGGATGCTGCCGCGCGCGACGAGACGGGTCGGGCATCCACACCCGCTCCAGGAGCTCACGGACGCGTGCGCCTCGAGCCGCCCTCCCCCGGGCGATCCCGTGCAGCTGCAGCGGCTCCGCGACCTCGGCGCCGATCCGACGCAGCGGATCGAGAGAGACCAGGGCGTCCTGGGACACGAGTCCGATCCGCGCTCCGCGGAGTCCGCGCCAGGCACGCTCGGACAGCGCCACCGCATCCCTCCCGTCGATGACGAGCCGCTCGACGGCGACGCCGGCGTCCGCCGGTGTCAGCCCGAGCAGCGCCCTGGCCGTGAGCGACTTGCCCGCTCCGGACTCCCCGACGATCGCGACGCACTCGCCACGCTCGACGGCGAACGACACGCCGTCCACGACCGGGACCCCGCCGAACGCGATCCGCAGCCCTCGCACCTCCAGGGCGGCGCTCATGTCGTGCTCCCGTCGGCGCGGGCGCGCAGGATCCGTCCGACCACGGTCGCCGACACCACCGTGAGGGTGATCGCGACGCCGGGGAACACCGAGATCCACCACGCCTGCCCGAGCACGTTGCGACCGCCGGCCAGCATCAGACCCCACTCGGGGGTCGGCTCGGAGGGACCGAGCCCGAGGAAGCTGAGTCCCGCCGCGGCGAGGATGCTCGAGCCGATGCCGATCGTCGCGAGCACGCTGAGCGCACCGAGCACACCGGGGACGACGTGCCGCATGAACGCGCGCACGCGCGGCACCCCGAGGATCCGCGCCGCTTCGACGTGCTCCGCGACCCGCAGCGTCTGCGTCTGAACCCTCGCGAGGCGGATGTACACGGGCACGGCGGCGAGGGTCACCGCGATCGCGATGTTCACCGGTCCCGGTCCGAGGACCGCGATGACCACGAGCGCGACGAGGAACTCCGGGAAGGCCATCAGCACGTCGTTGACCCGCATCACCGCGGTGTCGACGCCCCGTGGTGCGCTGCCGGCGAGAGCGCCGACGACGAGGCCGACAGCGAGGGCGATCCCGGTGGCGAGCAGTCCGATGCCGACCGATCTTCCTGCGCCGTGCACGACGCGGGAGTACACGTCTCTTCCGCTCTGATCGGTGCCGAACAGGTGCTCGGGGCTCGGCGGGAGCAGTGCCGAGCGCACGTCGGTCTGGAGCGGATCCGCCGCAGCCAGCAGACCGGGCCACACGGCGGCGACGGCGATCACGGCGAGGACCGCGATGGCCGCGCCCATCAGCACGCGCTGTGCGGCTCTCATCGGACACCGCCGCCGCGGGCGAGGCGCACCCGCGGGTCGATCAGCGGATGCACGAGCTCGACGACGAGGTTCACCGCGACGAACACGAGCGCGCTGAACAGGATGATCCCCGTGATCACGGGCAGGTCGCGGTCGCTGATCGCGGCGAGCGTCACCCTGCCGAGGCCGGGACGGGCGAAGACCGTCTCCACGAGCACCGCTCCTCCGAGCACGGAGCCGGTCAGGTATGCGGCGAGCGTCACGGCCGACGCCGCGCCGTGGCGCAGCCCGTGCCGCAGCGTGAACCACGACGGGCTCGCTCCACGCGCACGCACCGTCTCGGCGAACGGCATCCGCTCCGCCTGCGTGAGTCCATCGCGCAGCACCTGGCTGAGCAGCGCGGCGACCGGAAGCGCGAGGGTGATCGCCGGCAGCACCAGCGTCGCGGGATTCCGGGCCCCCGACACCGGGAACCAGCCGAGGCCGAAGGCGAACACGCTCAGCAGGACCAGTCCGATCCAGAACACGGGCGAGGACAGTACGACGAGCTCCACACCGGCGGCGACCGCCCGTCCCGTGCGTCCTCGGACGAACACCGCGACGGCGAGCGCGAGCACGACCGCGATCAGCAGGGCCAGGAGGGAGAGCTGCACGGTGGCCCCGAGCTGTCTGCCGATCACCTCGGCCACCGGCATCCGCAGCTGATACGACTCGCCGAGATCGCCGCGGGCGAGCTGTCCGATGAACACCGCGTACTGCTCCAGCGGTGGTCGGTCCAGACCCAGATCGGCTCTGATACCGTCCTTCACGGCGTCGCTCACCTGAGCCAGCGGTCCCAGCATCACCGACACCGGATCGCCCGGAATGACCCGGAAGGCGAGGAATGCGACCGTCGCCGCACCCCACAGGACGATCACGACCGAGGCGACGAGGCCGGCGACGCGGACGAGAGCAGCCTTCACCACTCGTGCCCTCCGCTCAGCCGACGGATCAGCCGACGGTCACATCGTAGAACAGGGGTCGACCGTACAGGTCGTACTCGAGTCCTTCGACGCGCTCGCCGACCGCGGTGATCGCCGACGGCGTGTAGAGCGGCACGATCGCCGTGTAGGTCGCGTTCCACTCCTGCAGCTGCGTGTAGAGCGCGTTGCGCTCCTCCTGGTCGCTGCTCGCGACGGCCTGCTCCAGGAGCGCGTCGATGGTCGGGTCGCTCACCTGCGAGGCGTTCTGGAAGCCGTCGGTGTGCAGGTGGTTGCGCAGGAAGTCCGCGTCCACCCCGGAGAAGCCCCAGTCCGTGAGGTCGAACGTCTTCGGCTCGTACTGCTCGTTGTACGCCCCGGGTTCGAGGACCTCGCGCTTCACCTCGAAGCCGATCCCCTTGAGGTCCGACTGGATGGCGTTCGCGAGTGCCGCACGGTCGTCGGGGACGGGCGTCCAGGCGATCCAGCGCACCGAGAGGCGCTCGCCGTCCTTCATCCGGATCCCGTCGGCGTCGCGCTCGGTCCAGCCGGCCTCATCGAGGAGCGCATTGGCAGCGTCCTGATCGAACGGCCAGCTGTCCTCGAGGGAGGCGTCGTACCCGGGGGTCGTCGATCCGAGGATGCTCCACGCGCGCGGGAACTGTCCGAAGTAGATCTCCTCCACGGCTGCGTCGATGTCGATGCCTCGCGCGAACGCCTGGCGCACCTTCTCGTCGGCGAACACCCCGTACTTCTCGTTCAGGTACAGCGAGTACGGCAGTCCGGGGTACTCGATGGAATCGACCGTGATCCCGTCGCCGAGGTCCTTGCCGAGGTTCGGCGGGATGTTGCTGGCGAGGTCGGCCTCGCCGCTCTGCACCACGCCCGTGCGCACGGACGCCTCGGGCTGGATCTCGACGCGCAGGGTCTCGATCGCCGGCGCCTTCTCGTCGTGCGGCCCCCAGGCGTAGTCGTCGTTGCGCGTGTAGACGATCTCCTGGTCGGGCGTGTACTCGGTCAGCTCGAAGGGACCGGTGCCCACCGTGATGCCGGGACCGCCCGCCTTCAGCTGGTCCGCCGACTCCTCGAGCACGGCCGGAGAGTAGAAGCCGAGCTGGGGCGTGCTCGCGGCCTGCAGGAACGGGGCGTACGGCTGGCTGAAGGTCACCTTCACCGTGTGGTCGTCGACGACCTCGGTGCCCTCGTAGAAATCGCCGCCGAGCATGCTGGCCGCCTGCTTCGAGGCGGTCGCCGGATCGACGATGCGATCGAAGTTCGCCTTGACCGCAGCGGCATCGAACTTCTCCCCGTCGGTGAAGGTCACGTCATCACGCAGCGTGAAGGTGTACTCCGTGCTGTCCGGAGAGACGTCCCAGTCCGTCGCGAGCCAGGGCGAGAAGGTGCCGTCCGCCTCCTGGAACACGAGCGAGTCGAGCACGGCCCGCTGCACCATGCCCGAGACGTCGAGCTGGCTGACCTGCGGGTCCATGTGCCCGGCGGCGAGGTTGGCGCCCTCGATCGACCACACGAGCTCGCCGCCTCCGTCACCGTCGCCGTTCGAGGAGGGCGCAGCGCAGGCGCTGAGCACCAGGGCGCTGGCGGCGGCGAGCGCGGCGAAGGGCAGGAGACGACGCACGGGGGTTGCGGGCATGACGATTCCTCAGAAAAGCGGTCGGGATACCTCCAGTCTAGGGCGATTTCTTGGACGGGGTCGAAAAGCGACGACGCTCCCCGCAGGCCCGGTCACGGCCGCGGAAGCACCACGCGGTGGTGGTCGGCCGCGGACGGCGGCTCCTCCGCAGTGCGGCTCTCCCCGGACGCGACGACGGCGGTGCTCACGCTCTGCACCAGCGGCTCGGCGGTCCCCACCAGACGCACCTCGATCCGGAGATCAGCACGCTCGCCGGCGAGCCGCCACCGCACCTCGGCTTCGGTCGCCGCCGCGACGATGCGCTGGGCGAACGGCGGCTGCTCGTCCCGCAGTCCCCCGATCTCCTGCAGCTGTGCGGACAGACGCGCGTCGCGGACCGCCGCGGGCACATCCTCGAGCACGTGCTCGGCGAGGAACGGGTACTCGGCCGCGGAGACGCTGCGGCGGACGGCCGTGTCGATGGCCTGCGCCGCCGCCACCGTCTCCGGCCACGGGTGCACCTCGGCGGACGGCGCGTCGATGCGCTCGAGCACGTCGTGGAGCGCTGTCCCGGCCACTCGACGAGCCCCGAACTCGTCGGAGTTGCCGAACGCGACGACCCCGATGCCGGTCGCGGCGTGCCAGCGCATGTGCGCCGAGAAGCCGGGAAGGCCTCCCGAGTGCTGCACGACGCGGCCGAAGCGGCGGTCCTCCTCCACGAAGAGGCCGTAGCCGTACCCGGCGGCCGCGACGTCGCGACCGTCGAACATGCCGGACGGCACCGGGATGGGCGTCCGCGGCTGCTGCATCTCGATCCGCGAGGCCGGGGCGAGCACGTCCGGGGCCAGCGGCTCGTCGGTGAACGCGGAGCCGAGGAACCACATCCACGTCGCGATGTCGTCGACCGTGCTGAACATGCTGCCGATGCAGCCGAGCGCCCCGGAGCCGACGAACGGCTCGGAGGCGAAGCTCGCTCCGTCGTCGAACGTGCGGAACCCGCTGGCGAGCTCGTCCACCGCGTAACGCCGTGCGCCGTGCGCCGTGCGCCGAAGTCCCAGCGGTTCGAGGAGCGTCTCGCGGATCACGTCCTCCACGGGCCGGCCGGTGACGGCTTCCACCGCCCGCCCGAGCAGCGACTGGCCGAGGTTCGAGTACTGATAGACGGTGCCGGGCGCGGCGGCGAGGAGCACTTCCCCGGCAAACAGCACCGCGATCTCCTCCCGGCTCGCTCCGAGGTGACGGTCGACCCAGGCGTTGTCCTCTCCGAGCCCCGACCTGTTGGACAGCAGCAGGTCGCCGGTCAGCACGGCAGCCCGGCCCCGGTGCCGGGCGATGACCTGCGGAACGTACTCCGTGATCGGCGCGTGCAGGTCGAGCGCGCCGCGATCGCGCAGGGCCAGCACGGTCGCGGCGAGGAAGCTCTTCGACATCGAGGCGATCCGGAACACGGTGTCCCGCGTCGTGACGGCCGCATCGCCGCGCGGATGCCCGAACGTGCGCACGCCCTCCACCTGTCCGCGTTCGCACACGGCGGCGATCGATGCCGGCGCGACCCGACGCGCACGGTCGTCCAGCGCGCGGTCGAGCACGCCGTCCGCTGCTGCGACCGCGGACAGGTTCTTCCGGCCAGCCGCGGTCATGCGGTCACTCCGGCGAGCACCTCGTCGGCGAAGGCGTCGACGAGGCGGCGGCTCGCGGCCGTGTTGTGCGCGTCGACGTGCTCGGCGGCGGCGATCAGGTCCGGCAGCGAGCGCCCCTCTCCGCGCAGGGCGGCGTCGTCCCAGCGGGCGAGGTCCCCGGCGGACGCCTCGGGGTGGAACTGCACGCCCCGCACGTGCGCTCCCAATCGGAACGCCTGATGGGCGACGGCGTCGCTGGAGGCGAGGAGCACGGCCTCCGCGGGCAGGCGCGTGATCATGTCCTGATGGTTCTCGATCATCGGCGCACCGTCGCCGATCGTCGCGATGACCGGGTCGTCCCGTCCCGCCGCCGTCGGGTGGATGGGTGTCGCACCCCGCTCGACGGGTCCGGTGTTCGCTGCGACCTCTCCGCCTGCCACGTGCGCCAGCAGCTGCCCGCCCAGGCAGATGCCGAGGGTGGGGAGGTCGCGACGGACCGCCTCGGCCGCCAGCGCCCGCTCCGACGCGAGCCACGGCGCGCGGTGATCGTCGTCCGGCATGAGCCCGCCGCCGAGAAGCACCAGCCCCGCATACCCGTCGAGGGTCGACGGAAGCTCCCGGTCCGCGGCGACGATCGCCTCGACCTCGACTCCTCTGTCGGCGAGCCAGACTCCCAGCCGGCGCGGACCGGAGGCCGCGGAGTTGATGACGACCAGCACCCGCGCGCTCACAGCGCTCCCTCCCGTGCCGACGTGTCCACCGCGGGGGCGAGCGCTGCGGCCGAGGGCTCCCCCGCCCGTCCCGCGAGGAAGGCCGCGTGGTCCTGGTCGGACGCCTCCAGCACGCGCAGCACGTTCTCGTGCGCGAGCGCGGCGAGGTCGTCGTCCGTCCAGCCGCGCCCGCGCAGCTCCGCGAACAGCGCAGGGTAGCCGGAGACGTCCTCGAGGCCCTCTGGCATCGCGTCGGAGCCGTCGTAGTCGGCGCCGATGCCCACGGCACGGAGCCCGGCGACCCGGCGGATGTGATCGACGTGATCGGCGACATCGCGCACCCCGACGCGCGGAGCGTCGCCCTCACCCCCGGCCTCCCACCAGTCCCGGCGCGCCTGGGAGAGGAACGTCGGGACGAACGGGACCATGACGACCCCACCCTGCGCGCCGATCGCGGTCAGCACGTCATCGGGGACGTTCCGGGGGTGGTCGCACAGGGCCAGCGCCCCGGAGTGGCTGACGATCACGGGGCGACGTGTCTCCTCGAGCGCATGCCGCATGGTGGTCGGGGCGACGTGGGAGAGGTCGACCAGCATCCCGATGCGGTTCATCTCCCGCACCACCTCGCGCCCGAAGTCCGTGAGCCCGCCGTGACGCGCCTCGTCCGTGGCGGAGTCCGCCCACGCGATGGTCCTCGACCATGTGAGCGTCATGTAGCGGGCACCGAGCCGGGCGAACTGCCGCAGCACCGCGAGCGAGCCGCCGAGCTGATCCCCGCCCTCGATGCCGATGAGCGAGGCGATCCGGCCCTGTGCCATCGCCGCACGCACCTCCGCCGCGGTCCGGGTGAACGCGAGGCGCTCGGGATGCGCGTCGACCAGACGGTGCACGAAATCGATCTGCTCGAGCGTCGCCACCACCTGCTCCGCCCCTTCCAGCACCGGGTCGACCCACACCGACCAGAACTGGCCGGCCACGCCGCCACGGGTGAGCCGTGGCAGATCGGTCTGCGTCCGGCTCACGTCTCCCCCCAGTTCGGCCACGCGGTAGCCGAGGAGCGTCCTGCTCGCCCACGCCAGGTCGTTGTGTCCGTCGATCACACCGTCGATCATCTGCTGCGCACCCTTCCGGTCAGTCCTCGCGCGCATCGAGCAGCGCATTCATCCGCGTCGTCAGCGCGTGGTCCATCGTCCGCTCCCCGCCGTCGAGCTCCCGCACGGGCACCGCCCCGCGGGTGCTGGAGCACAGCCACAGCGCATCCGCCCGGTCCAGGTCCTCGCGCGCGAGCGCCGCTGTCCCCACGGAGAGGTCGGCGAGGCCGTCGAAGACGTCCGCCTGCGTGGTGCCGGGGAGCACCCCGAACTCGGATGGCGGCGTCACGAGCTCTCCGTCGAGACGCGCGATCAGCGTCGACCGCGGCCCTTCCAGGACGAAGCCGTCGCCGCTCACGAAGATCACATCGTCGGCCCCGCGACGGGTGGCCTCGCGCAGCGCGGCCTCGTTCACCGCATAGGCGAGGGTCTTCGCGCCCTGCAGCAGCCACGGCGATGTCTGCATCACATCGTGCCGGTATCCACGGTCGAGGACCACGACGCGGGTCCCGGCCGCACGGACCGCCGTCGGATCCGTCCCGGCGAAGCCGAGCACCCACCCGGTCGGCGCCCCGCGATCGATCTCGTCGCCCCGCGTCATCACGAACTTGATCGAGGCCAGCTCGCCCGCGTGCAGCACGCCAGGGACCGATACCGCCGTCGCCGCCCGACGCACGGCGGTGCGCCACAGTTCCCGCCGCGGTGCCGGCAGCTCCAGCAGAGCGGCGGAGCGCGAGAGCCTGGTCAGGTGGGAATCCAGCGCCTGGGGCCTGCCGCGTCGGACGACCGCCGTCTCGAAGACGCCGTCGCCGCGGTTCACCCCCAGGTCGGTCGCACGCACGATCGGCGTGCGTGGGTCGACCGGGTGGATGCTCTCGTCGACGGAGGCCGAGCCCGAGAGGTCGAGCCGGTACAGCAGCAGTGCACGCATGGGGGTCCGATCCGGAGGCGACGGGTCAGCCGCGGGCGAGCGCGGCGTCGCGGACGTCCGCCGCCGCGGTGTCGAAGGAGCGGGAGGCCTCGCGCTCGATGCGCTCGACGAGCACCTCGTGGCCGATGCCGGGACCGCTCGGCACCGCGACGCGGCCCGCCTCCGCGCGCACCGGCGGGTCCACGATGTCGGCGGTGTAGTACTTGTCCGACCCGGAGACGTCGGAAGGCAGCAGGAAGCCGGGCAGCGAAGAGATCGCGACGTTCGCGGCCCTGCCCACCCCGAACTCGTGCATTCCCCCGCACCAGACGGGGATGCCCGCGTCGACGGCGATGTCGTGCGCCGCGCGCGCCACGCTCAGCCCGCCCATCCGCGAGACCTTGATGTTGAGCACGCGCGCCGCTCCGAGGCGGATCATGGTGCGCAGATCGCCGAGGGCGACGACGGACTCGTCGAGGCAGACATCGGTGCCGATGCGCGCCTGCAGCGCAGCGTGGGCCACGAGCTCTCGCGGTGCGAAGGGCTGCTCGATCATCGTGAGGCCTTCGTCGTCCAGCCGGGCGAACACCGCCGCGGAATCCGCGTCGTCGGGATACGCGCCGTTGGCATCCACGTGCAGATCGAGGTCGGGATGGGCGGCCCGGACGGCGCGCACCGGCTCGACGTCCCACCCGGGAGCGATCTTGAGCTTCACCCGCGGATAGCCGGCGGTGCGCTGCAACTCGACCTGCGTCAGCAGCTCGTCGATCGAGGGCTCGATCCCCAGCGACACCCCCGCCACGACCTCGCTGCGGGTGCCGCCCAGCGCCGCGGCGAGCGCGATGCCCTCGGTGCGGGAGAACAGGTCCCACACGGCGCCCGAGAATCCGGCTTTCGCGAACTCGTGGCCGCGGATCCTGCCCCACACGGTCTCCAGGTCGCCGGGGTCGTCCCCCTCGGCGTCCAGCAGCGCCGGCACGAGGTACCGCGTGGCGATCTCCCAGGCCGTGATCGTGGTCTCGGCCCCGAAGTAGGGGTCGCTCGGTGCGGCGATCTCCCCCCAGCCGGTGCGCCCGTCCGCGTCGGTGAGCTCGACGAGGATGTGCTCGATGCCCGACTTGCGGTGCGAACTGGTCTCGAAGCTGTGCCGCAGCGGCTGCCGCAGCAGGAACAGCCGGATCCGTGCGATCTTCATTCCTCGGTCTCCGCTTCCGCTCGCGCACGCGGCTGCTCCGGTCCGTACAGCCCGAGCCGGGCGACCAGGCGGTCCCGCTCGGCCAGCCGTCGCCGGGCACCCTTGGCGCTCGCCGTGGTCAGCGCGCTGAGGAGGTGGCACACGGCGGCGACCGGGGTCGGCGAGTCCGCGTAGGACGCCGATCCGGTGCGCACTCGGATCAGGGAGGTCGCGATCGCCGCGAGCGGCGCGTCCTCACTGTCGGTGATGACGACGAGCTGACCGCCGGCCTCGTGGAACAGCCGGCCGAGGCGCACCGTCTCTTCCCGGTAGCGGCGCAGCGAGAACACGATGAGCACGTCGGAGGCGCGCACGTCGGTGAGGACGGTCAGGGGCTGCAGGGCGTGGCCGTCCACCAGGAAGACGTTGGAGAGGGTCGCCGAGAGATCCGCGTTCAGCAGCTGGGCGTAGGCGGCGGCCTTTCCTTCGCCGGCGATGTACCGACGTCGGGCACCGAGCAGCAGCGCGGCCGCCTGGGGCACCTGGGCGGACCTGCTCAGCTCCTCGAAGGTCTGGGCGAGCGTGCGCTGCTCCGTCTCGATGATGCGCGCCTGGATGCTCTCGGCGGAGAGGTTGGTGCGGATGCGCTCGCCGAAGCGATCCCGTGGCGAGACGAGGTCACGGTCCTCGTGGTCCTGGTCGGTCATCTCGTGCTCTCCCCTGGTGTGGCTCGGTAGGCCGCGGTCTGGTCGTCGATCCGCGCCGCGCCGGTCAGGACGCCGCCGCGACGGAACACATCCGTCAGAGTCCCGTCCAGCCGCTGTCGCAGCACGGCGCGTTCTCCGGAGCCGAGTCCGTCCGGCCGCGTCGGGACGGCGATCCACGCCTCCCCCTCGACATCGACGGCGCGTCCCCAGTCCTCGCGTCCGAGTGCCGGCGCGGTGGGTCCGGGGCGGTGCACCGGTCGGTCGTCGATGAGATCCCAGGCGACCACGAGACGGTCGGTGTCCGGGCGGACGTAGTAGTCGCGCTCGAACGCGATCCCGACGGCCCCGAGGGCGTTCAGGTTGAAGTGCGCGTTGCGGACGAGGAGCGGGTCGAAGGTCCAGCGCATGCTCCGCTGCCCCCAGCGCAACGCCACGCTGCGCTGCGCCTGCTTGAGGGCCCGCCCGACCCCGCGTCCTTGATACGACGCATCGACCGCGGCGGCCTGCGAGTAGTGGAACACCTCCCCGCGCCCCTCCCATCCGGCGAAACCGTATGCGAACCCGATGAGGGTCCCGTCCTCCGCGAAGGCGCCGACGGCGGAGCCTCCGTTGCGGGCCAGCGCGGTGAGCAGATTGGCGTTGAGGGCGTATTCGCTCTCGGTGTAGGCGAAGACCCGCGCATACAGCGCCGACGCCTCGCGGAACTCGGTGTACTGGGTGAGCTCGCGGCAGCCGAAGCCGACGCCCGCGTCTGCGGCCACCGAGGGATGAGGCACGATACGTTTCCTAAGATCGAAGGAATCTGTTGCTGTGAGCGATGTTATCGGCGGGTTGCGGCGGGATCAAGAGGCAGATACGGTTCGTAACCGTGACGACTTTTCCGGCGGATCGCGAAGCGGACGACTCTTCTGACGACATCATCGCACTCGTGCGGGAACTCGTGCTCGTGGAGACTCCGAGCCGCGACACGGTGGCGAGCGCGCGGATCGCCGACATCCTCAGCCGCCGGTTCGCCGAGGTGGGCGGCACCGTCCAGCGGGTCGACACCGCCGCCGGGACGGATCTCGTGATCGATGTCCCCGGCAGCGGCGACCCCATCCTGCTGATCGGGCACACCGACACCGTGTGGCCCGTCGGCACGCTCGAGGCCGATGTGCCCTGGTCGACGGAGGGCGATGTCGTCCGCGGTCCCGGCGCCTACGACATGAAGGCGGGCATCGTCGTGATGCTCGAGGCACTGCGCAGCCTGCAGCCGCTGCCCCTGCCCCGCCGCCGAGCCGTCCGCGTGATCCTCGTGTCCGACGAGGAGGTCGGCTCCCCGGTGTCCGGGCCGCTGCTCGCCGAGCGCGCGCAGGGGGTCGCGGCGGCCATCGGATTCGAGTCGCCGCACCCCGACGGCGCTCTCAAGGTCGGCCGCCGCGGCAGCGCCCGTGTGCGGCTCGGCGTGACGGGACGCGCGGCCCACGCCGCGCTCGACCCCGAGCGCGGGGTCTCGGCCGTGGACGAGCTGGTGGATCAGCTGGTGCGCGTTCGGGAGATCGTCTCGGCGCCCGATCTGCCGGGACCCGTGCTGTGCAACGTCGGGATCATCAGCGGCGGGGCGCGCACGAACGTGGTGCCCGCGCAGGCGCAGGCGGAGATCGGGCTGCGGTTCGCTGACCCGGTCACCGAGGAGACCGTGCTCCGCGCTCTGCGCGCCCTGACCCCCCATCGCGACGGAGCCGTCGTGTCCGCGGAGGTGCTCAGCGCGAGGCCCGCCTGGCAGGCCTCCGCGCAGGACGATGCCCTCCTGGAGGGCATCGCCGCTGCAGGTCATCCCCTCGGCCAGTCCATCTCCGGGCGCCCTGCCGCGGGCGCGGGCGACACCAATCTGCTGGGAGCGCTGGGAGTGCCGACGGTCGACGGCTTCGGCCCTCGAGGCGGCGGAGCGCATGCGGTCGACGAGCACTTCCTCCGCTCCTCCCTGCGCGAACGGGTCGCGCTCCTGCGTGCCGTGCTGACGATCCCGGCGGGGTGACGATACGATCCCCCTTCGCGTGCTGTCGAGGAGGTCGACCGGAGATACGTTCCGGATGCCAGCGTCGTCAGCACGGCGATTCAGTGCATGACTTTCTGGCGCGCATCCTGCCATCCCCGTGTTTCCGGTCTGTTACGCGCCTTCGACGGAGCGCGTCGTTCTGCGATCCGGAGATTTTTCTTCCGCGATACGCATCAGATCCCTTGACCCGGAGGCCGTCTTCCGCTTGCATGGTCTGCACCGACCCGGCTTCATTGTGGATCCGGGCGGCGCCCGAAGGGACTTCTTCCATGCGTCTTGCCCCCCGCTCCAGAACAGCGCGAAGTCTGACCGCCGCCGCGATCGCCTCCGCGCTTCTCATCGCCGCTCCGGTCGGTGCCGCTCAGGCTCAGTCCGTGAGCGCCGCCACCGAGTCCCCCGCATCCGAGACCACGCTGCGGATCGCGACCTCCGGATTCGTGGACACGTTCAACCCGTTCATCTCGATCTACCTGACGCCGACGAACATCATCCGGTACGTCTACGAGTCGCTCGTGCAGAACGACGCGGAGGACGGCTCCCCCACGAAGGGGCTGGCGGACTCCTGGGAGCCCACCGACGGCGGCCAGACCTGGACCTTCACCCTCCAGGACGACCTGGTGTGGTCGGACGGCGAGCCCATCACCTCGGCCGATGTGAAGTACACGTACGACCAGATGATGACCGTCCCCGCCCTCGGCACCGCCAACGGCAACCTGGTCTCCAACTTCGACACGGTCGAGACGCCAGACGACAAGACCGTGGTCATCACTCTGAAGACGCCGCAGGCTCCGAACCCCGGCTCGGAGATCCCGATCGTCCCGAAGCACATCTGGGAGGACGTGGACGACCCCACGACCTTCACGAACGACTCCGACGTCGTCGGCTCCGGCCCGTTCGTGCTCGACAGCTACTCGGCCAACCAGTCCATCGTCCTCAAGGCGAACGAGAACTTCTGGCGCGGCGCTCCCAAGATCGACGCGATCCAGTACGTGTACTACACGAACTCCGACGCCCAGGTGCAGGCCCTCAAGGCGGGAGACGTCGACCTCGTGACCGGCCTCACACCGACGCAGTTCGAGGCGCTCGAGGGTGTCGAGGGCATCACGACGCACTCCGGCGAAGGACGCCGCTACCACTCGATCAGCATCAACGTCGGCCAGCAGACCCGCGACAACGTCCCCTACGGCACCGGTAACGCGGCGCTGAAGGAGCTCGAGGTGCGTCAGGCCATCCGCCTCGGCACCGACACCGAGACGCTGCTCGACAAGGTCCTCACCGGCGAAGGCGTGCTCGCGACCAGCTTCATCCCCGCGTCGTTCCCCAAGTGGCACCTGCCCGACGACGACGCGGTCATCGTCGGCTTCGACCCCGAGGCGGCGCAGACCACGCTCGACGACGCCGGCTGGGTCCCCGGTGCCGACGGCATCCGCGAGAAGGCGGGACAGCGGCTCGCCCTGCGGCTGCTCATCGACGCCGACGACTCGAACGAGCAGTCCATCGCGGACTTCTTCGTGCCGTGGATGAAGGAGATCGGCATCGAGATCACGGTCGAGTCCACGGACTCCGACACGATCAGCGCGAAGGCCACCTCCGGTGACTACGACCTGTACTTCAGCGGCTGGTCGGTCAACCCGGACCCGGATTACCAGCTCGGCATCAACACCTGCATGAACCTGCCGACCGCGACCGACGGCACCGGCGGCACCACGCAGGACGGGTACTGCAATCCGGAGTTCGACGAGATGTACGCCCAGCAGCGCTCCGAGACCGATGAGGAGAAGCGCCAGGAGATCGTGCACGACATGCTCGCGCTGAACTACACCGACACCGCCCAGGTCGCCACCTGGTACGCGAACTCGCTCGAGGCCTACCGCTCCGACCGCTTCACGGGGTTCACCCTCCAGCCCAAGGACGGCGGCATCATCGCCAACCAGGCCGGATACTGGGGCTACCTCACCGTCGAGCCCGTCGAGGGCGCGACCGCCGGTGGCACCGGCACGAACACCGGTCTCATCATCGGAGGCATCGTGGTGGGAGTGGTCCTCATCGGAGGACTGGTCTTCTTCCTGATCCGACGCCGCAACATCGCCGACGTCGAATGAGCCCAGCGAGACGCCGCGGGTGGCGGGCGACCGCCCCCGCGGCGTCTCCCGGTCCGCTGTAAGGAGACCCCCATGTCCAACGCGGTTCCCCCGTCCACCTCCGCCATCGCCACGAGCGCCGCGGCCGAGGAGCAGCCGAAGGGCGTCGGCGCGCTGCGCTACGTCCTCGTCAAGCTCGGCGGCGCGGCGATCAGCCTGGCGATGGTGATCCTCCTCGGATTCTTCGCCTTCAAGATCCTGCCCGGCGACCCGGTCGCCTCGATCGCCCGCGAGCGCGGCATGAGCGCGGAGCAGGCCGATCAGCTCCGTGAGCAGCTGGGTCTGAACAAGCCGCTGTGGCAGCAGTTCTTCGACTATCTCGGGAACGTCTTCACCCTGAACTTCGGCACGAGCTACGTCTACCGCACGTCCGTGTCCGAGCTCATCGGAGAGTACTTCTGGAACACGATCCTCCTCACCGGCACCGCGGCGGTCATCGCGATCGCGCTGGGACTGTGGCTCGGCCAGAAGGCGGCGTGGAAGCACGGCTCCACGTTCGACCGCATCGTCTCGGGCACCTCGCTCGTGTTCTGGTCGGTGCCGACCTTCTGGCTGGCGCTGCTGCTCCTGATGATCTTCGGCGGCACGCTGCACTGGTTCCCGACCGGAGGCATGGTCTCCCCCAACCCGCCCACCGATCCGGTCGGCGCGGTGCTCGACGTCATCTCGCACATGGTGCTCCCGGTGATCACGATGGTCGCGGTCGTCTACGCGCAGTACCTCATGGTGATGCGCAGCTCGCTCCTGGAGGAGATGGGCGCCGACTACCTCACGACCGCGCGCGCGAAGGGGCTGCGCGAAGACCTCGTCCGCCGCCGGCACGCGGTCCCGAACGCGCTGCTGCCGACCGTGACCCTCGTGTTCATGCACATCGGCGGGCTCATCGCCGGTGCCGTCACGGTCGAGACGGTGTTCTCCTGGCCCGGGCTCGGCAAGCTCACCTTCGAGGCCATCTCCGGACCCGACCTGCCCCTGCTGCAGGGCACCTTCGTGGTGTTCTCCACGATCATCATCGCGATGAACCTCGTCGCGGACCTCATCTACCGTCAGCTCGACCCGAGGGTGAGGCGCGCATGACCACGGCATCCCCGACCATCCGTTCGCCCCGCGCCCTGGCGTGGCATCGCCGCGGCACCGCCTTCGTCGACTTCTGCCGCGAGTTCGCCCAGCACCGCGCGGGCATGGTGGGCCTGGTGTTCCTCGTCATCGTGGCGCTCGTCGCGATCTTCGCGCCCGTGATCGCCCCCGCCAGCATGCTCGACGTCACGAAGCTCGTCGACGTGCAGCGCTTCGCCCCGCCGTCCTGGGAGCATCCGCTGGGCACCGACCACCAGGGCAGGGAGCTCTGGGTCCGCATGGTGTGGGGCGCCAGGGTGTCCCTCCTCGTCGGCCTCGCCGCCACCGCGATGTCGATGATCATCGGCACCCTCGTCGGCATCGCCGCCGGGCACTTCACCGGGTTCTTCGGCGGGCTCATGATGCGCATCATCGACTTCTTCCTCGTGCTGCCGTCGCTGATCCTCGCCATCGTGCTGTCGTCGGTGCTGAGTCGCGGCGTCTGGACGATCATCATCGCGATCGGCCTCACCTCGTGGGCGGGAACCGCCCGGGTCGTGCGCGCGCAGACCCTCTCGGTCGAGTCGCGGGACTACATCGAGCGCTCCCGCGCTCTCGGGGCCGGGCACTGGCACATCATCATGAAGCACCTGCTGCCCGGAGTCCTGCCGCTCGTGCTCGCCAACACGACCCTCACCGTGGGATCGGCGATCATCTCCGAGTCCACCCTGGCGTTCCTCGGTCTCGGCGACACCACGCTGCAGTCGTGGGGCTCGATCCTGAAGAACGCCATGGACGTCTCCGCGGCGACCAGCGGCTACTGGTGGTACGTGCTCGTGCCCGGCATCGCCATCGTCCTCGTCGTGCTGTCGTTCACCCTGATGGGCCGCGCCGTCGAGAACATCACCAACCCGACGCTGAGGAGCCGCTGAGATGCCCGACCTGATCTTCGACGACGTCTCCGTCACGTACCGCACCTCCGGCCGCTCCGGCCGAGACGAGGTCGCCGCGGTGCGCAACGTCTCGCTCACCCTCCCCGCGGGAGAGACCCTCGGCATCGCCGGCGAGTCCGGGTCCGGGAAGTCCACGCTCGCCATGAGCGTGCTCCGGCTCCTGCCGCGCAACGCACGTCTCAGCGGCCGTGTGCTGCTGGGCGACGAGGATGTCGCCTCGTTGTCCTTCGGGCAGCTGCGCGCCGTGCGCTGGGCGCAGACGTCCATCGTGTTCCAGGGCGCGATGCACTCGCTCAACCCGGTGCGCACCGTCGGCTGGCAGCTCCTGGAGGCGCTCGAGCTGCACGCCTCGGAGCGTTGGAAGGGCGAGAAGGCACGCAGAGAACGCGTGCGCGAACTGCTCGACATCGTCGACCTGCCGCAGCAGAAGAGCGAGTCGTACCCGCATGAGCTCTCCGGCGGCCAGAAGCAGCGCGTGATGATCGCTATGGCCCTCGCCTGCGATCCCGAGGTCATCATCGCGGACGAGCCGACCACCGCGCTCGACGTGATCGTGCAGAAGCAGATCCTCGACATGATCTCCCGGCTCGTGGCCGAGCGCGGCATCTCGATGCTCATGATCAGCCACGACCTGTCGGTGCTCGCCACGGCCTGCGACCGGATCGCCATCATGCGCGACGGGGAGCTGGTCGAGGTCGGCGAGAGCTACGCCGTGTGCACGACACCGGAGCAGGCGTACACCCGCCAGCTCGCCGACGCCTTCCCCACGATCGGCGACCCGGCCTCGCGGATGGCCCCGGTGACCCGGCACGGTCGTGGCGCGGACGAGGTGCCGGAGATCACGCACGGCGACGAGGTGCTGCTGGAGGCCCGCGGCGTCAACGTCACCTACCGCTCCGGCGGACGTCCCGTGCATGCGGTCCGCGACGTCGACCTCTCCGTGCGCAAGGGCGAGATCGTGGCGCTCGTCGGTCAGTCCGGCTCGGGCAAGTCGACCCTCGCCCGCGCGCTGATGGGGTTGCAGCCCGCGGACCCCGGGTCGCAGATCCGCTTCGACGGCGCACCCCTTCCGTCCAAAGGACGCGACCTCGCGCGATTCCGCTCCCAGGTGCAGCTCGTGCTGCAGGACCCGTGGGCGGCGCTGAACCCCAAGCACAGCGTGTACGAGTCGGTCGCGGAGGGGCTGCGCATCCAGCACTTCGGCGGTGACGAGCGCGAGCGTGTGGCGCAGAGTCTCGCCGACGCGGAGCTGACCCCGCCCGAGCACTACTTCGGCGCCATCCCCCAGGAGCTCAGCGGCGGTCAGCGTCAGCGCGTCGTCATCGCGGGCGCGCTCGCCGTGCAGCCGCAGATGCTCATCGCGGACGAGCCGGTCGCCTCGCTCGACGCGTCCGTGCGCGGCGAGATCCTCGGACTGCTGCTCGACCTGCGGCGTCGACTGGGCCTCTCCGCGCTGGTCATCACGCACGACCTCGGCCTCGCCTGGAACATCGCGCACAGCGTCGCGGTGATGTACCACGGGCAGATCGTCGAGCACGGACCCACCGAGGAGGTGCTGCTGAACCCGCAGCACGAGTACACGAGGCATCTGCTGTCCGCGGCGCCGCGCATCGAGGAGAAGACCGTATGAGCACCACGGCCCTCGCCGCGGTCTCGCCCTATCTCGACACGGCTCCGCTGCAGCCCGGCGATACGGTGGCGATCGTGTCGCCGTCCGGTCCCGGCAACGAGGAGAACACCCAGCGCGCCGTCGGCTACTACGAGTCTTGGGGACTCAAGGTCCGGGTGGGAGAGCACGTCCTCACGCCCCACCCGCGCGCGTCCTACCTCGCGGGGCCCGACGACCTCCGCCGCGCCGACCTCGTCGACGCCTGGCTCGATCCCGAGGTGGACGCCGTCGTCACGGCCCGCGGCGGCTACGGTGCCCTGCGCCTACTGGACGGCATCGACTGGGCCGACATGCGCCGAGGCGCGCTGCGCAAGGACGGACGACCGAAGCTGCTCACAGGCTCCTCCGACGTGACGGCGCTGCACGAGACCTGGCGCGCCCATCTCGACGTCGCGACGCTCTTCTGCCCGATGGCGGGGAACAACGTCTTCCGCGATTCGGAGCAGGTGCGCGACGACGTGCAGCGCTGGCTCTTCGAGCCCTGGCGCGGGCGGGAGCTCATCGGCCCGAAGACCGAGATCATGACGCCTGGTCGCGCCGAAGGGCGCTTCACGGGCGGCAACCTCAGCCTGCTCGCCGCCGGACTCGGCGCCCCGGAGGCGGACGTCCCCTCCCCCGGCATCCTGTTCCTGGAGGACATCACCGAGGAGCCGTACCGCCTCGACAGCTTCGTCACGCAGCTCCGGCGCGCGGGCCGTCTCGCCCAGGCGACGGGCGTCGTGCTCGGCTCCTGGCACGAGTGCGGCGACCTTGACCTCGTCCACGCGCTCATGCGGGACGAGTTCCAGGGCGCCGGGGTCCCCGTGCTGTGGGAGCAGGGGTTCGGTCACGACCCGCACGCCCTGACCATCCCGCTCGGTGTGGACGGTGTCCTGGACGCGACGGGCGACGAGCCGCGCCTCACGGTGGGACGACCATGATCGCTCTCCCACACCTCGACCCCCGCGTCACCTGGTCGATCCGTCTCGTCGACGCCGGCACGGGGGCGACCCTGGCCGAGCACGAACCGCACACGCAGTGCGAGACCGCCAGTATCGGCAAGATCTTCCTGCTCCTCGAGGTCGCTCGGCGCCTGGAGGAAGGCACGCTCGCGGCTGACGACCGGATCGACATCCCCGACGAGCACCGCGTCGAGGACTCCGGCCTCCTGTACCGCATGCACGATCAGCGCGTCACGGTGCACGACGCGGCACTCCTCGTCGGCGCGGTGAGCGACAACCTCGCCACGAACGCGCTGATCCATCTCTGCGGCCTGGAGGAGGTGCGGGCCGTCGCCCCGGCATTCGGGTACCGCGACACCGCCCTGCACGACTACATCCGCAACGAGCGCACCCCCGACCTGCCCTGGACACCGTCGTTCGGCACGGCGGCCGAGCTGTCCGACGTGATGCGCCGACTCGGGGCCGGCGAGGCGTTCTCCCCCGCGGTGAGCGCACGGGTGCTGGACTGGCTCGCCGCCGACACCGACACGTCGATGACCGCCGACGCCTTCCTCCTCGATCCCCTCGCCCACGTCGAGGCCGAGTATCAGGGCATGGTGCTGCGTCACAAGACCGGCAGCGTGAGCTTCGCCCGCGTCGACGTCGGACTGCTGCGGGGCCCGGAGGCCGCCGTCGCGTATGCGGTGGCGGCGAACTGGAAGCACTCAGCGGCCGATCTCCGCGCCCCCGTGCTCGACGGCATGCGCGCCGTCGGCGAGCTCATCCGCGCGCACGTCACCGGACGCGCACGAGACGAGGAGGACGCATGAGCGCGATCGACGTGGAGCTCCCCGACGAGAACGGCACGGTGTGGTCGATCCTCGTCCAGGACATCGACTCGGGAGAGGTGCTGCTGCGCCATGACCCGGAGACGGTGCAGGACACGGCGAGCGTCGGCAAGATCTTCCTCCTGCACCGCCTCCTCGCCGAGGTCGACGCCGGCACGCGGACTCTCGAAGAGCGTGTGACCCGACGGCCGGTCGAGGCCATCGAGGACTCCGGTCTCTGGTATCTGCTGCAGGCGTCCGAGCTGTCGCTGTACGACGCGGCCGCGCTCATCGGTGCGGTGAGCGACAACGCCGCGACCAACACGCTGGGCCGCGTCATCGGCATCCCGACCGTGCAGGAGCACACCCGCGCGCTCGGCTACACCGCCTCCGCCCTCGACGACATCGTGCGGTGGCCGATCCCGCCCGGTGCCCCGAAGACGCTGTCGCACGCGAACGCCGCGGAGCTCGTGCGCTTCATGTCACGGCTCGCCGACGGCACCGATCTCTCCCCCGCCTCCGCCGACACACTGCGCCGCTGGCTGGGGGCGGGCATGGACCTGTCGATGGTCGCCTCGGCGTTCGACCTCGACCCGCTCGCGCACTGGGGCTTCGACCGCGGCGTCTGGCTGCTGAACAAGACCGGGACGATCTCCCGCGTCCGCGCCGACACCGGGATCGTCATGTCGCCCACCCGCCGGATCGCGTACGCCGTGCTGGCGAACTGGGACAGAGGAGCCGACGGACGCGGTCCGGTGCTGGCGGCGATGCGTCGCATCGGCGAGGGCGTCCACGCCGCGCTCGCCGACTGAGACCGCCGCAGCTCAGATGGCCCCGGCGCGAGCCAGGCGTTCCCGCACCCGATCGATCGGCACCCCGTGCGCCGTCCGCCCCTCGGGGCCCACCGTGGTCTCGGCGGCGAGCACCGAGTTGATCAGCGCCTCCTCGACCGCGTCCATCGTCGCGGCGAAGAGCGGCGAGAGGTCGTCATCCGCCGCCGGGCCGTGCTGCTCGTGCACGGAGAACGCGATCGCGTAGTCGCCGCTGCCCTGCGCGTAGTCGGCGCCGACGCCGCGCATCGCGAACACGGCCCTGTTGGCCACCCGGCCGAGCTGACGGCCGTCGACCGGCGCATCCGTCGCCACGACGATCATGCACGAGTTGCCGACGGGCTGTGCCGGCTCGTCCGCGAGCAGCTCCTCCGCGGGCAGCGGGACCCCCGCGATCCGCAGGGTGCCGCTGAAGTTCGTCTGCACGAGGACGCCGACCGTGCACGCCCGCCCCGCGACCTCGACCAGACGGGATGCCGTGCCGATTCCGCCCTTGTAGCCGAGGGCGACCGTGCCTGCACCGGCGCCGACCGCTCCTTCCGCGACCGGACCCGGTGCCGCCGCGGCCAGGGCCGCCGCCACCTGCTCCTCCCCCACGGCTCGGCGACGGATGTCGGAGAGGAATCCGTCGTTCGTCTCGCCCACCACCGGGTTCAACGTGGTCGTCCGTGCGTGCGCCGGCGTCGCCAGCAGATGCCCGAGCAGCGCATCCGCGACGCGGAACACGGACAGCGTCGAGGTCAGCAGGATCGGCGTCTCCAGCGCCCCGAGCTCCCGGAGCTGCGTGGCACCCACGAGCTTGCCGTAGCCGTTGCCGACCGACAGGTTCGCGGGAAGGCTCCGGCGCTCTGCGGCGAGGGCATCGGGGACGATCGCCGTCACGCCCGTGTGCAGACCGTCGCCGTGCAGCGTGGCGTGGCCGACACGCACGCCGCGGACGTCGGTGATCGCGTTCTCCGGACCGCGCGCGAAGGCTCCGGATGGGACGCCGAGGTCGGCGAGACGGGGACGGGAGGTCGAGGACGACGGCCGTGTCATGCACCGATCCTCCCAGCGTCGGAGGGGCCGGCCGCAGCGCCGCGCCGAGCGCTCCCCCGGGTCGAGCGCCCCGCCCGTGCGCTCGGTAGACTGGGCGGCACCACCCACACTCAGGCACGCTCACACAGTGCCGTATACATCGCTCGAGGAGACCTCCATGCCTGCTTCTGAAACGGCGCAGAACCCGATTCCCGACAAGCCCGCACTCGAAGGTCTCGAAGCGAAGTGGGACGCCGCCTGGGCGGAGCAGGGCACATACCTGTTCGACCGTCTGCGCGCCGCCGAGCTCGGTCGTGAGGGCGTCTACTCGATCGACACCCCGCCGCCCACCGCCTCCGGCAGCCTCCACATCGGTCACGTGTTCTCCTACACGCACACCGACGTCAAGGCGCGGTACGAGCGCATGCGCGGCAAGACCGTGTTCTACCCGATGGGCTGGGACGACAACGGCCTGCCCACCGAGCGCCGCGTGCAGAACTACTACGGTGTGCGCTGCGACCCGTCGCTCCCCTACGACGCCGACTTCACCCCGCCGTTCGAGGGCGGCGACAACAAGTCGAGCCGGGCTGCCGACCAGCAGCCGATCAGCCGCCGCAACTTCATCGAGCTGTGCGAGCGCCTCACGATCGAGGACGAGAAGCAGTTCGAGGCGCTGTTCCGTCAGCTCGGGCTGAGCGTGGACTGGACCCAGACCTACCGCACCATCTCCGACGACACGATCCGGCAGAGCCAGCTCGCCTTCCTCCGCAACATCGAGCGCGGCGAGGCGTACCAGGCCCTCGCGCCGACGCTGTGGGACATCGACTTCCGCTCCGCGATCGCGCAGGCCGAGCTCGAGGACCGCGACCAGCAGGCCGCGTACCACACGATCGAGTTCCCCTTCGCGGACGGCTCCGGCTCCATCGCGATCGACACCACGCGCCCGGAACTCCTCCCCGCGTGCATCGCGATCGTGACCCACCCCGAGGGGCCGCACAAGCACCTCATCGGCACCAAGGTCCGCACGCCCTACTTCGGCGCCGAGATCGAGATCCACGGCCACCACCTCGCCCAGCCCGACAAGGGCACGGGCGCCGCGATGGTCTGCACCTTCGGCGATGTGACCGACATCATCTGGTGGCGCGAGCTGCGCACCACCGCCGGCGAGTCCCTGCCGAACATGACGACGATCGGGCTCGACGGCCGCTTCCTCGCCGAGGCCCCGTCGATCGTGGCCGACGCCGACGCGCGCGCCTGGTACGCGGAGAACGTGGCAGGGAAGACCGTCTTCAGCGCCCGCAAGGCGATCGTGGAGAAGCTGCAGGAGACCGGCGACATGACCGCCGTCGGCAAGCCCTTCCAGCACGCCGTGAAGTTCTTCGAGAAGGGCGACCGCCCGCTCGAGATCGTCTCGACCCGGCAGTGGTATATCCGCAATGGCGCCCGCGACGGCGAGCTGCGCGATCAGCTCCTCGCGCACGGTACCGAGCTGGCGTGGCACCCCGACTTCATGCGGGTCCGCTACGAGAACTGGGTCGGCGGCCTCACGGGCGACTGGCTCGTGTCCCGGCAGCGGTTCTTCGGCGTGCCGATCCCGCTCTGGTACGCGCTGGACGAGAACGGCGAGCGCGACTACGATCGCGTGCTCACCCCCGATGCGGCCGCGCTGCCCATCGACCCCACCACGGATGTGCCGGCGGGCTACACCGAGGACCAGCGCGGCGTGCCGGGCGGGTTCGACGCCGAGGCCGACATCCTCGACACCTGGGCGACCTCGTCGCTGACCCCGCAGCTCGCGGGCGGCTGGCAGCGCGACGAGGAGCTGTGGCAGCTCACCGCTCCGTTCGACCTGCGGCCGCAGGGACAGGACATCATCCGCACCTGGCTCTTCTCGACCATGCTGCGCTCCACGCTCGAAGACGGCCGCGCCCCGTGGAAGAACGCCGCCATCTCCGGCTTCATCGTCGACCCCGACCGCAAGAAGATGTCGAAGTCGAAGGGCAACGTGGTCACCCCGGCCGACGTGCTCGACGCCCACGGTTCGGACGCAGTGCGGTACTGGGCAGCCTCGAGCCGGCTCGGCATGGACGCGGCCTTCGACCCACAGAACCCGACCCAGGTGAAGATCGGTCGGCGTCTCGCCATCAAGGTGCTCAACGCCGCGAAGTTCGTGCTGTCGTTCCCGGTGCCCGCGGGCGCGCAGGTGACCCACGCGCTCGACGCCTCGATGCTCACGGCACTCGATGGCGTCGTGGCCGAGGCGACCGCGGCCTTCGACCGGTATGACGCCGCCAGGGCGCTCGAGTTGACCGAGGCGTTCTTCTGGACGTTCTGCGACGACTACCTGGAGCTCGTGAAGGAGCGCGCCTACAACCAGAACGACGTGGGTCAGGCCTCGGCCGCCCTCGCGCTGCGTCTGGCGCTGTCCACGCTGCTCCGCCTGCTCGCCCCGGTGCTCTCCTTCGCCACGGAGGAGGCCTGGTCGTGGTTCGAGGAGGGCTCCGTGCACACCGCCGCGTGGCCCGAGAAGCTCGGCATCGAGGGCGACCCGGCCGTGCTGGCCGCCGCGAGCGAGGCGCTCATCGGCATCCGGCGCGCGAAGACCGAGGCGAAGGCATCGCAGAAGACCCCGGTCTCCCGTGCCGCCATCGCCGCTCCCGCCGCGAAGGTCGAGGCCCTGCGCGCCGCGGCGGACGACCTCCGCGCGGTCGGCCGCATCGCCGAGCTCGAGATCACCGAGGCGGAGGAGTTCGCGGTCACCGCGATCGAGCTCGCCCCGGTCGAGGCCTCCTGATGCAGCTCGGTACGCGCTGGGCCACGGGGGCACAGCCGCCCGCGTCGGTCCCTGAGGCGCTGCGTCCCGCGATCGCCGAGGTCGAGTCCCAGGGCCTCACCGGCCACTGGACCCTCACCTGGCTCGAGGGCCGCGCGATCGCCGAGCTCGACGCCGGCTGGGAGGTTCTTCAGTCCCCCTCCGGTGAGGTCGTCTCGCGCCCCTTCACCTGAGCCGAGACCCCGCCTTCGCGACGAGACCCCCTGATACCCGCACGGATATCAGGGGGTCTCGTCGCGAGCCCGGGGTTTCGGCGTCAACGACGCGGCACCCCGACCTGGGCGAGGAGGTGGTCGACAGCCCGGGGGTCGTGGCGGCGCGCCTGCTGTTCGCGCAGCAGGTCGAGGGCCAGGGTCCTGCGCTGTGCCCGACGCTCGACACGGTGCTCGACGTAAGCGGTGAGGCGGTCCGCGAGGCGCAGGAGTCCCCGCTCGGTGTGGGTCGGGACGGCCAGGTGGAGCGTGGCGGCGGTCATGATTCCTCCTCGGAGTGGGCGGCCGACGCGGGGGTCGCACGGGGCGGGGTCGGCAGATCGAACAGCTCGGCCCGGAGCGACACCCGCCGCACATCCGGTCCTTCCTGGCCTCGGTACCGCTGGATGGCGCTCTCGACGATGGCTTCGAGCTCCTCCCGAAGCGACATCGCCTGCTCCGGTGTCATGTCGAGGTGGGTGGTGATGGTGATCCCCACGTCTCGCCAATCCTCCGGGACTTCGGCCTGCGGTCGGTTCAGGTAGCTCATGAGGGTCTCGTGGCGGAGCCGGAAGAACTCGGACGTGACGATCTGCGCCGCGGCGCGGTTCGCCGGCGATGTCATGTCATCCGGACCGGGCACATCGATGCGCCCCTTGGGCCGCTCCCACCAGCGCTCGCGTGCGGTGCCGCGCCCCTCGACCTCGCGGATGAGGTCGTGGGCGGCCAGGGCACGCAGGTGGTAGCTGGTCGATCCCGATGTCTCGCCCACGAGCGCGGCAAGCGAACTGGCCGTCTGCGGACCGCGAGCGGCGAGCAGGTCGAAGATCTTCACTCGGAGCGGATGAGCCAGCGCCTTGAGCGCCCCGGCATCGAGGGTGCGGACCTGCGTCTCGTTCGTCATGAATGCAAAGATACGCTTGCAAAGATCTCTTTGCAAGCATTTCTTTGCAACGCGCTCATTCCACCGCAGCGCGCGCCGCGACGAACGCCGCGACGCACCGCTCCACCTGCTCGGTCGTGTGCGCCGCAGAGAGCTGCACCCGGATGCGAGCGAGCCCCCGAGGGACGACGGGGAAGCTGAACGCCGTCACATAGACGCCCCGCACCTGCATCTCCGTCGCGATCCGCGCGGTCTTCGCAGCATCCCCGAACATCACCGGCACGATGGGGTGCTCCCCCGGGAGCAGCTCGAACCCCTCGGCGGTCATCCGCTCCCGGAAGAGCGCCGCGTTCTCACGCAGCCGAGCACGCAGCTCGGCCGACCCCTCCACGAGGTCGAGCGCCGTCAGGGTGCCGGCGACGATGGCGGGGGCGAGCGTGTTCGAGAACAGATAGGGCCGCGACCGCTGCCGCAGGAGACGGACGATCTCGGCGTGCGAGGCGACGTAGCCGCCGGAGGCTCCGCCCAGGGCCTTGCCGAAGGTCCCGGTGTAGATGTCGACGCGGTCCGCCACGCCGCACAGCTCCGGCGTGCCGCGCCCGTTCTCGCCGACGAAGCCGACCGCGTGCGAGTCGTCCACGAAGACGAGGGCGTCGTACCGCTCGGCGAGGTCGCAGATCTCAGCGAGCGGGGCGATGTAGCCGTCCATCGAGAACACGCCGTCCGTCACGATCACCCGGAAGCGGGCGTCGGCAGCCGCCTGCAGCTGCTCCTCGAGATCCACCATGTCGCGGTTGCGGTACCGCAGCCGGCGCGCCTTGGACAGCCGGATGCCGTCGATGATCGATGCGTGGTTCAGCTCATCCGAGATGATCGCGTCCTCTGCGGAGAACAGCGTCTCGAAGACGCCGCCGTTCGCGTCGAAGCAGGACGAGTAGAGGATGGCGTCGTCGGTGCCGAGGAAGTCCGCGAGCCGACGTTCGAGTTCGAGGTGCTGCTCCTGCGTACCGCAGATGAAGCGCACGCTCGCGAGGCCGTAGCCCCACTCGTCCAGCGCCGCCCTGGCGGCATCCAGGATGCGCGGATCGTCCGCGAGACCGAGGTAGTTGTTGGCGCAGAAGTTCAGCACCTCGGCGCCGTCGGCGGTGATCTCGGCCCGCTGCGGGCCGCGGATGCCGCGCTCGTGCTTGGTGAGCCCCGCCTCCTCGATCCCCGCCAGCTCGTCGGCCACATGGTTCTTGAAGGTCCCGTACATCACAGCTCCGTCCAGTCGAGGATGATCTTGCCCGTGCCCGCCGATTCCGCCGCGTCGAATCCACGTCGCCAGTCGCGCGCCGGGATGACGTCAGCGATCACGCGGCCGATGGCATCGCGGAGAGTGGCGCTGGTCTGCAGCATCGCGCCCATCGCATTCCACGTCTCGAACATCTCCCGGCCGTAGATGCCCTTGATCGTGAGCATGTGCGTGACGAGCTTGCCCCAGTCGATCCCGAACCCTGCGCTCGGCAGGCCCAGCATCGCGATGCGACCGCCGTGGTTCATGTTGTCGATCATGGCGGGGAGGGCGGATGCGGCGCCGCTCATCTCGAAACCGATGTCGAAGCCCTCGCGCATGCCGAGCGCCTGCTGCGCCTCGCGGATGTCACGGACGGAGACGTCCACGACCTGGTCGGCCCCCATGCGCAGCGCCATCTCCAACCGGGGCGCGCTCACATCCGTCGCGGTGATGAACCGCGCACCGGCATGCCGAGCGACGGCGATCGCCATGAGACCGATCGGCCCGCAGCCGGTCACGAGCACGTCCTCTCCCACGAGGGGAAAGGTGAGCGCGGTGTGGACGGCGTTGCCGAGGGGATCGAAGATCGCTCCGAGTTCCGGGGTGACCTCGGCGTGGTGCACCCACACGTTCGCGGCGGGCAGCGACAGGTACTCCGCGAAGGCGCCGTCGCGCTGCAGCCCGAGTCCGATGGTGCGGATGCACATCTGCCGCCGTCCCGCCCGGCAGTTGCGGCAGGTCCCGCAGACGATGTGGCCTTCTCCGGAGACGCGGTCGCCGACCGCGATGTCATGGACGCCGGGGCCGACCTCGACGACCTCGCCGTAGAACTCGTGGCCGGGGACCAGCGGGGCCGCGATGGAGGAGGCGGCCCACTCGTCCCATCGGAGGATGTGCAGGTCGGTACCGCAGATCCCGGTGCGGAGCACGCGGACGACGACCTCGTCTGCACCCGCGCTCGGTTCCGGTCGGTCCACGAGTTCCAGGCCGGCACCCGGTGCGTCTTTGAACAGTGCCTTCATGGCTTCGATCCCACCCCACATGACCGTGTAGAGCAATCGGCATCTTCTGCAGAGTTGCTGTAGACGGAACTAAACTATGCGCGTGGAACTCCATCAGCTGCAGATCCTCCGCGAGCTGGGTGCGCTGGGCAGCGTGACCGCCGTCGCCGAGGCCCTGCGGGTCACCCCCTCGGCGGTCTCGCAGCAGCTCGCCGCATTGCAGCGCTCCTTTCCCGCTCCCCTCACACGTCGCACGGGCAGGACACTGGCGCTCACGAGCGCCGGCGAAGTCCTGGCAGCAGCCGGCGCCGAGGCGATCGACGCGATGGCGGCGGCCAGACACGCGCTGGACGACTTCGAGGATGCTCCGAGCGGCGTCGTCGGGCTCAGCGGCTTCCACAGCGCCGGGCAGGCACTGTTCGGCCTCCTGCTGCGCGACCTCACCGCGCAGCGCGACGCGCCGACCGTGCGGCTGACCGATGAGGACGTCGCCCAGAGCCAGTTCCCCGCGCTCACCGCCAGCCACGACCTCGTGCTGGCGCACCGGATGGAGCATTCCGAGCCCTGGCCCACGCAGGGGATCCGCAGCCTCACGCTCGTTCGCGAGCCCTTGGACGTGGCGGTGTCCACGGCGCACCCGCTCGCCACGCGCGCCCGTCTCACACCCGACGACGTCGCAGGCGAGAAATGGGTGACGAGCCGCGTCGGCTACTCCCCCGACGACGTGCTGCGCGCCGTCTCCGCTGTCGCGAACCGTCCGATCGATGTCCTCCACCGCATCAACGACTACGGCGCGGTCTCCGCCGTCGTCGCCGCCGGCGGCGTGCTGGGCATGCTCCCACGGTTCACCTCCCGCAGCACCGACGACCGCGACATCGTGCGCATTCCGCTGGAAGGAGTCAGCACGCACCGCATGATCGACGTGCTCGCGCGTCCGGAGAATCTGCGCCGCCGTTCGGTCCGTGTCGTGGTCGAGGCGCTCCGGCGGGTCATGACGCGCCTGAGCGACGAGAGCTCCTGAGGCCGGCGACGGCGATGGCTAGGCTCGAAGGATGACCGACGCCACGAATCCGCTGCTGCAGCCGTCGACGCTCCCGTTCGGGCTCCCCGATTACCGAGCCATCCGCGCCGAGCACTACCTGCCGGCGTTCGAGGCGGGGTTCGCCGAACAGCTCGCGGAGATCGCCCGCATCACGATGGTGCGGTCCATGCCGACCTTCGAGAACACCGTCGAGGCGCTCGAGCGCTCGGGCGAGCTTCTCGACCGCGTGGCTCACACGTTCTACACGGTGAGCTCCGCGGATGCGACGCCCGAGATCCAGGAGATCGACGAGCACCTCGCGCCGCTCATGGCCGCCCATCAGGACGCGATCACGCTCGACAGCGCGCTGTACTGGCGCGTCGAGCGCGTGTACGAGCAGCGCGACGCCATGGGTCTCGACCCGGAGCAGCGCTATCTCGTCGAGCGCTATCACCGGGAGATGACCCATGCGGGTGCCGGCCTCGACGACGACGCCAAGGCGGCGCTGACCGCCCTGAACCAGAAGCTGTCGGTGCTCACGAACACGTTCGAGCGCAACCTGCTGAACGACACCAACGACCTCGCCGTCGTGTTCGACTCCCCTGCCGAGCTCGACGGGTTGAGTCAGGGCGAGCTCTCGGCCGCAGCGCGTGCAGCGCAGGATCGCGGGCTCGATGGCCGATACCTCCTCACCCTGCCGCTCTTCACGGGGCATCCCGCTCTGGCCCAGCTGCGGGTCCGGGAGTCCCGTCGCCGCATCATGGCGGCGTCGCTCTCCCGGGGGTCGCGCGACAACGCCAACGACAACCGTCCGGTACTGCTCGAGATCGTCCGTCTGCGGGCCGAGCGCGCGAAGCTCCTCGGCTACGAGTCGCACGCCGCGTACGTCACGGCCGACGAAACGGCAGGAACCCCCGAGGCGGTCGAGCGGATGCTGCGCCGCCTGGCGGGCCCGTCCGCCCGGAACGCACGCGCCGAGCGTTCCGCGCTACAGGCGATCGTGGACGAGACGGAGCCGGAGCCGTTCCCCGTCGAAGCGCATGACTGGGCGTTCTACACCGAGCGCGTGCGCACGGCGCGCTACGACATCGACACGAGCGCGCTGCGTCCCTGGTTCGAGGCCGAGCGTGTGCTGCAGGACGGGGTCTTCTCCGCGGCGACCCGCCTCTACGGCGTGACCTTCGCCGAGCGCGACGACCTCAGTGCCTACCACCCGGGCGCTCGCGTGTTCGAGGTGCGCAACGAAGACGGCTCCGCCCTCGGCCTCTACGTCCTGGATCTCTACACGCGCGACTCCAAGCGCGGCGGTGCCTGGATGAACGCGATCGTGAGCCAGTCCCGCCTGCGCGGGAGCGCGCCCGTCGTCGTCAACAACCTCAACGTGCCGCAGCCGGGCGACGGGCAGCCGACGCTGCTCACGCTCGACGAGGTCACGACGCTGTTCCACGAGTTCGGCCATGCGCTGCACGGCCTCTTCGCGACCGTCACCTACCCGCACTTCGCCGGGACCAATGTGTTCCGCGACTTCGTGGAGTTCCCCAGCCAGGTGAACGAGATGTGGATCCTCTGGCCCGAGGTCCTCGACGACTACGCGCGGCACCACGAGACCGGAGAGGCGCTCGATCCCGCGATCGTCGAGCGCCTCCGCGCGACCGAGACCTTCGATCAGGGCCATGCGACGAGCGAGTACCTCGCCGCCTCCTGGCTGGATCAGGCTTGGCACCGCCTCCCCGTCGGCGCGGATGTCGACGACGTCGCCGCGTTCGAGGCGGCCGCCCTCGCCGACATCGGGCTCGACGACCCTGCGGTGCCGACGCGCTACTCCTCCACGTACTTCGCGCACGTCTTCTCCGGCGGCTACAGCGCCGGCTACTACTCGTACATCTGGAGCGAGGTCCTCGACGCCGACACGGTCGACTGGTTCCGCGAGAACGGCGGCCTCACGAGAGCCAACGGCGACCGGTTCCGCGAGCGGCTGCTGGGCGTCGGCGGCTCGAAGGACCCGCTGGAGGCGTACCGCGATTTCCGTGGACGCGACGCCACGATCGAACCGCTGCTGAGACGCCGTGGACTGGACGCCTGAGCCGTGAGACCCTGAGCGCATGAACGCTTTTCCCGAAGCACCGTTCGGCCCAGCGGACAGCCTGGAGCTCGAAACCGTCCCGCTCGCCGTCATCCGCCACGACGGCATCCGCATCGCCGACCTGCAGGACGCGTTCGACCGGGGGTACGGTGCGATCGGCGCGCTCTTCGCCGACGGCACGCTGATCCCGACCGGACCCGCGCTGGCGATTTACCACGGCGATCCGATGGGAGTCTTCGACCTCGAACTCGGCTTCCCTGTGCAGGCGGCGCCCTCCGCAGCGATCGCCGCACCGGACGGCGCACGCATCGTGGCGTCGACGCTTCCGGACGGCGCGGCCGTGGCGACCACCGTGTTCGGCTCCTACGAAGGACTCGGCGCCGGATGGGCCGGGCTCGTGGAGCGCGCCGCCGAAGCCGCCCTGCGTCCGCGCGGCATCTGGATCGAGGTGTACGTCTCCGATCCGGATACGGTGCCGAGCGAATTGCGTACCGACCTGCTGATGCCGGTGGAGTGATGCGGACGCGCACACACGCACACGGGACGGATCACAGAGGCGGGGCGGTGTAGAGCCGGGTGGAACAGCCGGTCTCGCCGGGTTCGAGCCAGATCGGGTCGAAGGACGGCGCGGTGACCTCGCCCGTCGGGCTCAGCACGCGAAGCACGCAGTCGGTGCCCGGCGTCACCCCCACCGCGGCGACCACCTCGCCCGCCGAGGTCTCCTCGACCTCGACGGTCATCGCCGAACCGGGGAACTCCGCCCGCAGCGCGTCCGTCGGATCGGACCCGGCCGCGGCGACGAGGACGCTCTCCACGCGCTCGGCCGCATCCGACGGAAGCTCGGGACGGGAGGACCGCGGCGGATCGAGGGGCTCGGGGATGCCCTCGCAGGAGACCTCCTCGGACGTGGCCTCCCGAATGCCGGGCACCGTGTACCGATAGCACTTCTCGGCCGAGCCCGCAGACGTGTACGACGAGAAGAGGGCACCGGAACCGCTCGCCTCCACCGTCGCGCTGATGCGTGCCTGGATCGTGATCGGCTCCGCCGAGCCGAAGGCGCCACTCCAGGTCAGCGGCTCGACCGTCGCCGTGCGCGATCGGAACATCTCCGCGGCGACCGTCTCCGCATCCGTGAGGTCGTAAGCCCCGCGGAGGTCGGCTTCCAACGCCCCGGCGACATGCTCGACGGTGCCCCTGGCCACATCATCGCCGTTCTTGTCCTGCGTGGACACGAAGAAGATGACGATGATGGCCACTCCGGCCAGGACGATCAGAGCGGCGGGGATCGCGAGCACGGTGGCGACCACGCGCCAGCGCCCCGATCCTGTCATCGCCCGATCCTCTCCATCGCCTTGTACCAGGTGAGCTGATGATAGCTCTGGCTGAGGTGCTCGCCGAGCGTCTCCAGTGGCCGCGTGCGAACGAGGATGTCCTCGTTGTCATCGAGGGACTGGTCCGCGACTCGGGAGCAGCCGAGAGCGAGGAAGTGGTGCACGCGGTTGGTGTGGTTGCCGAAGTTCGCCCAGGTCGAACCGAGGGAGACCAGCTCGTCGGCGACGGATCCCGTCTCCTCGAGAAGCTCACGCGCGGCGGCGTCCTGCGGGACCTCGCCCTGTTCCACTCCCCCGCCGATGGTGCCGAGTGCGACGATACCCGCTCCGTGGCGATACTCCTCGACCACGATCGCCGCCCCCTCGTGGTCGACGGCGAGGACCGAGACCCAGTCGCCGTACTCGAGGACGTAGTACGGGGCTATCCGCCTGCCGCTCCCGTCTGCGCAGTCGTCCGCGTGCAGACGAATCCAGCGGTCGGCGACGACCGTCGTGCGAGCGACGGTCGTCCAGGGAGCGGGCGCGTCGCTCACGCGCTCTTGCGCTTGCGCTCCATCACGATGGTGGGCGGTGCGCCTTCGTCGACTGCGGCGCGGGTCACGATGACCTTGGCCACATCCTCCACGGAGGGGATCTCGAACATGATCGGTCCGAGCACGTCTTCGAGGATCGCTCGCAGTCCGCGGGCGCCGGTCTTGCGCTCGACGGCGAGGTCGGCGATGGAACGCAGCGCCTCGTCTTCGAACTCGAGCTGCACGCCGTCGATCTCGAACATCCGCTGGTACTGCTTCACCAGGGCGTTTCGCGGGCCGGTCAGGATGTCGATGAGCGCCTCCTGATCGAGCGGCGAGACGTTCGTCACGACGGGGAGGCGACCGATGAACTCCGGGATCAGGCCGAACTTGTGCAGGTCCTCCGGCAGGACCTCGCTGAACAGATCGAGATCCTTGCCCTTGTCGTGCAGCGGGGCGCCGAAGCCGATGCCGTGCTTGCCGACGCGGGCGGAGACGATGTCCTCGAGGCCGGCGAACGCACCGGCGACGATGAAGAGGACGTTCGAGGTGTCGATCTGCAGGAATTCCTGATGCGGGTGCTTGCGGCCGCCCTGCGGCGGCACTGAGGCCACCGTGCCCTCGATGATCTTCAGGAGGGCCTGCTGGACGCCCTCGCCCGACACGTCGCGCGTGATGGACGGGTTCTCGGCTTTGCGGGCGATCTTGTCGACCTCGTCGATGTAGATGATGCCCTGCTCGGCGCGCTTGACGTCGTAGTCGGCGGCCTGGATGAGCTTCAGGAGGATGTTCTCGACGTCTTCGCCGACGTAGCCCGCCTCGGTGAGCGCCGTGGCATCGGCGACCGCGAACGGCACGTTCAGTCGCTTGGCCAGAGTCTGCGCGAGATACGTCTTGCCGCAGCCGGTGGGGCCGATGAGCAGGATGTTGCTCTTGGCGATCTCGACCTCTTCGGCCTTCTGCTCGGCCGGCTGCAGCGTGCCGCGGGCGCGGATCCGCTTGTAGTGGTTGTACACGGCGACCGAGAGCGCTCGCTTCGCGGGCTCCTGACCGACGACGTACTCCTCGAGGAAGGAGAAGATCTCACGCGGCTTCGGAAGCTCGAACTCGGCGACGCCTTCGGCGGACGACTCCGCCATCCGCTCCTCGATGATCTCGTTGCACAGCTCGACGCACTCATCGCAGATGTATACGCCGGGGCCGGCGATGAGCTGCTGGACCTGCTTCTGACTCTTTCCGCAGAAAGAGCATTTGAACAGGTCAGCGCTTTCACCGATGCGGGCCATGCGCGTCCTCCTATGGGGGATCAGAGATCGTCCTTCGAGCCTAACCTCTGCATGCGACACCGGGCCGCATTGGAACACATCGCGTTCCGGAGACCGGCGAGCTCGGTCGCAACTGCGCCGAGCAGGAACGGGAAGGGCCCGGCAGCGCGATGCGCGGCAGGGCCCTCCGTCTTTCCGACAGGTCGGTCAGACCATGCTCTTCGTGTGCCAGACGGTCTTCACCTCGGTGAAGGCGCCGATCCTCTCCGGAGAGGCGACGACCTCCCCCGGGGTGAGCACGCGCTTGAGCGTCTCCGCCGCAGCGATCTGCATGTCGACCCAGTCCAGGTCGCCGGCGCCGGCCAGGTCGAGGGCATTCACGTCCTGGTGCGAAGCCAGCCACGGAGCGATCTCCGCGGGCGAGCCCGTCAGGACGTTCACGACGCCGCCGGGCACGTCGCTCGTGGCGAGCACCTCGGCGAGGCTGATGGCAGAGAGCGGGTGCTGCTCGCTCGCGATCACGACCACCGTGTTCCCCGCGACCAGGGCGGGAGCGATTACGGACACCAGGCCGAGCAGCGCGGAATCCTGGGGGGCGACGATTGCGACCACACCGGTCGGCTCCGGAACAGAGATGTTGAAGTACGGACCCGAGACCGGGTTGGCGTTGCCGGCGACCTGGGCGTACTTGTCGCACCAGCCCGCGTACCAGACCCAGAGGTCGATGGCCTCGTCGACCTGCGCGGCCGCGGCGGAGGCGGACACCCCCTCCTGCTCCGCGATCTCATCGATGAACTGCGCGCGGCGCCCTTCCAGCACCTCGGCGACGCGGTACAGCACCTGCCCGCGGTTGTAGGCGGTCGCCCCCGACCACCCCTTGACGGCGGCACGGGCGGCCACGACGGCGTCGCGGGCATCCTTTCGGGAGGCCTTGGCGGCATTGGCGAGGAAGGCGCCCTTCCGTGTCACGACCTCGTACGTGCGCCCGGACTCGCTTCGCGGGAAGGCCCCGCCGATCGCGAGCTTGTAGGTCTTCGGAACGGTCAGTCGCTTGCTCATGCTGCGGCTCCCTTGAGGTAGGCGGTGAGACCCTGACGTCCGCCCTCGCGGCCGTATCCGGACTCCTTGTAGCCGCCGAACGGGCTCGACGGATCGAAACGGTTGAAGGTGTTCGCCCACACCACGCCCGCGCGCAGACGATCGGCGACCGCGAGGATGCGGGACCCCTTGTCGGACCAGATACCTGCGGAGAGGCCGTACGGCGTGTTGTTCGCCTTCGCGATCGCCTCGGCGGGCGTGCGGAACGTGAGCACGGACAGCACGGGCCCGAAGACCTCGTCCCGCGCGATCCGGTGCGAGGCCTCGACCCCGGTGAAGATCGTCGGAGCGAACCAGAAACCCTGCTCCGGGATCGCGCAGTCCGCGGTCCAGCGCTCGGCACCCTCGGCTTCGCCGATGTCGCTGAGCTCGCGGATCCGGGCCAGCTGCGCGGCGGAGTTGATGGCCCCGATGTCGGTGTTCTTGTCGAGCGGGTCACCCAGTCGCAGCGTCGACAGGCGCGTCTTGAGCCGGTCGACGACCTCGTCGTGGATCGACTCCTGCACGAGCAGACGGCTTCCGGCGCAGCACACGTGGCCCTGGTTGAAGAAGATGCCGTTGACGATGCCCTCCACGGCCTGGTCGATCGGCGCGTCGTCGAACACGATGTTCGCGGCCTTGCCGCCCAGCTCGAGCGTGAGCTTCTTCTTCGTGCCGGCGACGGCGCGAGCGATGTCGCGCCCCACGCCGGTCGACCCGGTGAAGGCGACCTTGTCGACGTCGGGGTGGCGCACGAGCGTCGACCCCGTGGCTCCGGCACCCGTGATGATGTTGACGACACCCGCCGGCAGGTCGGCCTGCTGCAGGATCTCGGCGAAGATCAGCGCCGTCAGCGGGGTGGTCTCCGCCGGCTTGAGCACGACCGTGTTGCCCGCGGCGAGGGCGGGCGCGATCTTCCACGCGAGCATCAGCAGCGGGAAGTTCCACGGGATGATCTGCCCGGCGACGCCGAGCGCGCGAGGGTTCGCGCCGAGGCCCGCGTGGTCGAGCTTGTCCGCCCAGCCGGCGTAGTAGAAGAACCAGGAGGCGACGAGCGGGACGTCGACGTCGCGACTCTCCTTGATGGGCTTGCCGTTGTCGAGGCTCTCCGCGACGGCGAGCTCGCGGGCGCGCTCCTGCACGAGACGGGCGATGCGGAACAGGTACTTGCCGCGGTCGCGACCGCTCATCTTCGACCAGGTCTTGTCGTACGCGCGGCGCGCGGCGGCCACCGCCCGGTCGACGTCGTCATCGCTGGCCGAGGCGATCTCGGCGATGTGCTTCTCCGTCGCCGGCGAGATGGTGGTGAACGGGGTGCCTGAGCCGTCGACGAACTCGCCATTGATGAACAGCCCATAGCTGTCCTTGAGGTTCAGGACCGCGGTGGATTCCGGTGCCGGCGCGTATTCCAGGAAGTTCATTTCAATCCCTTGGGTTGCTGAGCTTGTCGAAGCATCAGTCGATCGTGACGTAGTCGGGGCCCGAGTAGTGGCCGGAGCTGAGCTTCTGACGCTGCAGGAGCACGTCGTTGAGCAGGCTGGAAGCGCCGAAGCGGAACAGGTGCGGCTGAAGCCACTCCTCTCCGACGGTCTCGGCGACCGTCACGAGGTACTTCACCGCGTCCTTCGAGGAGCGGATGCCACCGGCAGGCTTGACGCCGATGCGTTCGCCCGTCCCCCGGTACCAGTCGCGGACCGTCTCGAGCATGAGAAGAGTGGTCGGCAGGGTCGCCGCGGGCTGGACCTTTCCGGTCGACGTCTTGATGAAGTCGCCGCCGGCGAGGATACCGAGCCACGACGCCCGCTTGATGTTGTCGTAGGTGTTGAGCTCGCCCGTCTCGAGGATCACCTTGAGCGAGGCGTACGAGCCGTCCTCACGGCGGCACGCCTCCTTGACCTGAGCGATCTGATCGAAGACGAGACCGTAGCGACCGGACAGGAATGCACCGCGGTCGATCACCATGTCGATCTCGTCGGCCCCGGCGGCGACCGCCTCGGCCGTGTCGGCGAGCTTGATCCCGAGTGACGCCCGTCCGCTCGGGAAGGCCGTGGCGACGGCCGCGACCGAGATCAGACCGTCGTCCGGGTCGCCGTGCAGACCACCGAGGGCCGCGACCGCGTCCCCCACCATGTCGCCGTACACGCAGACGGCGGCGACGCGCGGCGTCGACGGATCGGAGGCGTCCGGGGTCTTGGCCTTGGCGACCAGGGACCGCACCTTTCCGGGCGTGTCGGCGCCTTCCAGGGTCGTCAGGTCGATCAGCTCGATGATCTTGTCGAGGGCCCAGGCCTTCGACGTCGTCTTGATGGAGCGGGTGCCGAGCCCGGCGGCGCGCTGCTCCAGGCCCACGGCGTCCACGCCGGGGAGGCCGTGCAGGAAGCGACGGAGGGTCGCGTCGTCCGGCTCACCGCCGAGGACGTCCACCGCCGTCCTGCGGCTGAGTTCTTTCGTCGTCACTGTTCCTCCAACAATGCTCGTGCTGTGGTCTCATCTGTCACCAGGACGCCGCACAGACCGCTGGTCACGACCGTGCGGGCGATGTCATGCTTGGCGGGTCCGGCGGTCACGAAGATCGCCCGCTTCGCTCCGCGCAGGCGGTCGAGCGAGACGCCGACCGTCCGGGCGTCGAGCTGCGAGTCGACGATGTTGCCCTCGGCGTCGACATAGCGGCCGAGCACGTCGCCCACCGCTCCACGACGCGCGAGCTCCTCCACCTCCTCCACACGGAGGTAGCCGTTCTCCACGTGGGCGGACGAGGCATCGCAGGGCCCCGCGGTGAAGAGGAAGGCCTGCGCCTCCGCCGCCTCTTCCAGGACGGCCGCGACGGTGCGGTCGGCCTCGATGGCCTGCTTCGTCTCGACGCGCTCCAGGATCGCCGGACTCGGCAGCAGCGAGACCTGCCCCGAGGCACGCTGGGCGATCGTCACGGCGAGGCCGGCCGCCCCGCCGGAGCGGCGGTTCAGGCTGACGCCGCCGTTGAGCTGCACGACCGTGACGCCGCTGGCCCAGCCGTCGGGCAGGGCCTCTGCGACCGCGCGCAGCGTTCGTCCCCAGCTGACGCCGAGCGTCCGGGGCACGGGCCGCAGAGCGGTCAGGAAGTCCGCGGCGGCCTGGGCGACTCGTTCAAGAGTCCCGTCATCGCCTTCCGGCGCCGGGACCACCACGGCGTCCGTGAGACCGAAGCGCTCGACCAGCTCGCGCTCGAGACCGAGCCGGCGGGCGCGCGGGTGCACGATCTCGATGCGGACGATGCCGCGCTCGCGCGCTTGCGTCAGCAGCCGACCGACCTTCCAGCGGGAGATCTTGAGGAGCCCGCCGATCTCGTCCTGCGTCTTGTCCTCGTCGTAGTACAGCTCGGCGACACGCACCATGAGCAGGTCTTCTTCCACGGGTTCCTCCTTCCTCCTCCAGGGTAGGCCGGAATCCGCGTTCGCGCACCTGAATGCTCATACGCGCAGAGGACGCTCGTCGGTCCGCACATCCGCGGAGACGCAGAACGGGCGCCCGTCATGCCGACGGGCGCCCGTTCGTGTCGAACAGCTCAGACGCGCTTGCGCGTGGTGAGCACCTGGTCGACGATGCCGTACTCCAGGGCCTGCTCCGCGGAGAGGATGTTGTCGCGATCGATGTCGCGGTTCACCTGCTCCGGGGTGCGGTTGGTGTGTGCCGCCAGCGTCTCCTCGAGCCAGGTCCGCATGCGGAGGATCTCCGCGGCCTGGATCTCGATGTCGGAGGCCTGACCGTGGCCGGCCTCCCCCATGGCGGGCTGGTGGATCAGCACGCGCGCGTTCGGAAGCGCGAGGCGCTTGCCGGGGGCACCTGCTGCGAGCAGCACGGCGGCAGCGGACGCCGCCTGGCCGAGCACCACGGTCTGGATCTGCGGCGCGACGTACTGCATCGTGTCGTAGATGGCCGTCATCGCGGTGAACGAGCCGCCGGGCGAGTTGATGTACATCGTGATGTCGCGCTCGGAGTCCTGGCTCTCCAGAACGAGGAGCTGCGCCATCACGTCGTCGGCCGACGCGTCGTCGACCTGCACGCCGAGGAAGATCACGCGGTCTTCGAACAGCTTGTTGTACGGGTCCTGACGCTTGAAGCCGTAAGCGGTGCGCTCCTCGAACTGCGGGAGCACGTAGCGGCTGGAGGGCAGGTCACCGGCGGAGCGGAAGGTGGGTGTGTACATGAGCGTCCTTTCGCTTTCCGTTACTCGGTGTCCTGATCGGTGCCGCCGCCGCCGATGACGTCGGAGGCCGATTCGCGGATGTGGTCGACGAAGCCGTACTCGAGCGCTTCCTCGGCGGTGAACCAGCGGTCGCGGTCACCGTCGGCGTTGATCTGCTCGACCGACTTGCCGGTCTGTGCGGCCGTGATCTCCGCGAGGCGGTTCTTCATCGACATGATGAGCTGCGCCTGGGTCTGGATGTCGCTCGACGTTCCGCCGAAGCCACCGTGCGGCTGGTGGAGCAGCACGCGCGCGTTGGGCGTGATGTACCGCTTGCCCTTGGTGCCGGCGGTCAGCAGCAGCTGGCCCATCGAGGCGGCCATTCCGATGCCGACGGTGACGATGTCGTTCGGCACGAACTGCATCGTGTCGTAGATCGCCATACCCGCCGTGATCGATCCGCCAGGCGAGTTCACGTAGAGGTAGATGTCTCGCTCGGAGTCCTCTGCGGCGAGAAGAAGGATCTTCGCGCAGATCTCGTTCGCGTTCTCGTCTCGCACCTCCGAGCCGAGCCAGATGATGCGGTCCTTCAGCAACCTGTCGAAGACGCTCGTTGCGAGGAGGGGTTCTGCAGCCATGTCAGCTCCTGATTCCGTGTTTCAGTGATTCGAATCTACCGGCGTCAACGCAGCGCCCAGGCCGTGTTCGCCGTCGGCATATCAGGTGTCGGCGCGCGCGATCTCGTGCGCGTACGCGGTCATCGAGCGGTGGTACCGCGGAAGATGCGGGACCAGCGCCAGCAGCGCGACGGAGAGTCCCTGTGCGGGCCGGCCGGCACTGGCGAGGATGAGCGCGTGCACCGTCGCGACCGCGTCCCGGTACGGCCCGTCGGCCGACAGCTCCTCCTCCGCACGGATCACCGCGAGCGCCTCGTCGTACTCCCCCAGGTTCCGCAGCGAGCTCGCCAGCTGGATCACGCACTGCGGACGGTGTTCCTCGTCGAGGCCGAGGTCCAGAGCACGTCGATACAGCTCGACGGCCTCTGCCGGCCTCCCCGCGGAGTCGCGCGCACCGGCGCGCTCGAACTCGGCGCGGGCGTCGTCCGGTCCGCGCTCCGCTGCCAGGGCGTCGATCCGCGCGATCGTCTCGTCGCCGACCTCCTCGCCGGAGGCCTCGGCCCAGACGTCTTCGACGCGCTCGTCCCAGGTCTTGGTCATCATCATCCCCTCGAGAGGAAAAGAGGGCGGATGCCGCAGCATCCGCCCTCTTCACTGGATCGTGTCGATCACTCGGCCTTGTCGGCAGCCTTCTTGGCCGGCGCCTTCTTGGCGGCCGGCTTCTTGGCAGGCGCCTTCTCAGCAGCCGCCTCGTCGGCGTCCGCCTTCTTGGCCGGGGCCTTCTTGGCAGCGGGCTTCTTGGCAGGAGCCTTCTTCGCGGGCTTCTCGTCAGCCTCGACCTCGGTCTCGGCGGCCTCGTCCGCTTCGTCGTCCGTGACGACGAAGTCGGACAGATCGACGGGCTTGCCGTTGCTGTCGACGACCTTCACCTTGCCGAGAGCGATCGCGAGGGCCTTGTTGCGAGCGACCTCGCCGACGAGCGCGGGGAGCTGGTTCGAGGACTGCAGCGCCTCGACGAACTCCTGCGGAGCCATGCCGTACTGCGCAGCCGACTGGATGAGGTACTGGCTGAGCTCCTCCTGCGAGACCTGCACGTCGGCCTGCTCGGCGATCGTGTCGAGCAGCACCTGCGTGCGGAACTGCTTCTCGCTCGCCTCGGTGACCTCGGCGCGGTGCACGTCGTCCTCGAGGCGGCCTTCGCCCTCGAGGTGGTTGTGCACCTCGTCCTCGATGAGCTGCGGCGGAACCGGGATCTCGATCTGGTCGAGCAGGGTCTCGACGAGCTTGTCGCGGGCGGCGGAGCCCTGCGTGAAGACACCCTGCTGGGCGACGCGCTCCGCGAGGCTCGCGCGCAGCTCGGCGATCGTGTCGAACTCGCTCGCGATCTGCGCGAAGTCGTCGTCGGCCTCGGGGAGCTCGCGCTCCTTCACGGCCTTGACGGTCACGGAGACCTCGGCCTCCTTGCCGGCGTGGTCGCCGCCGACGAGAGCCGAGCGGAACGTGGTGTCCTCACCGGCGGTGAGCGACTCGATCGCGTCGTCGATGCCCTCGAGCAGCTCGCCGGAGCCGATCTCGTAGGAGACGCCCTCCGCGCGGTCGATCTCGGCGCCGTCGATGGTGGCGACGAGGTCGAGCTCCACGAAGTCGCCCTTCGCAGCGGGACGGTCGACCGGGATCAGCGTGCCGAAGCGGGCGCGCATGTTCTCCAGCTCGGCGTCGAGTGCGGCCTCGTCGGCTTCGACGGCGTCGACCGTGAGGGTGATGCCCTCGTAGTCGGGCAGCTCGATGTCGGGGCGGACGTCCACCTCGACGTCGACGAGCAGGTCGCCGGAGAAGTCCTTCTCGCTCGGCCACTGCGTGATGTCGGCCGACGGGCGTCCGACGACACGGAGCTTGTGCTCGGTCGTGGCTTCGCGGAAGAACTTGTCCAGGCCCTCGTTCACCGCGTGCTCGATGACGGCGCCGCGTCCGATGCGCTGGTCGATGATGGGAGCAGGGACCTTGCCCTTGCGGAAGCCGGGGATCTGGACGTCCTGAGCGATGTGCTCGTAGGCGTGAGCGATGCTGGGCTTGAGGTCGTCCGGGGTGACCGTGATGGTGAGCTTGACCCGGGTCGGGGTCAGCTTCTCGACGGTGCTGTTCGCCATGCTGGTGTGTTCTCCTTGTGATTTCCGCGCTGAATCGCGGCTGTAAGGTCCGTGGGGGCCGTGTCGGGGCGACAGGAGTTGAACCTGCGACCTCCCGCTCCCAAAGCGGGCGCTCTACCAAGCTGAGCTACGCCCCGGGGAATCCGCGCGCAGATTCAGCCCCACAGAGTCTAACGGACAGGAGCACACCCGACTGTCCGGTATGATCGATCACGCCGGAGTTCCCACTCCGAACCGATCCCCCGGAATCCGCGGGATTCGGGGCTGTAGCTTAATGGTAAAGCCTCTGTCTTCCAAACAGATGACGCGAGTTCGATTCTCGTCAGCCCCTCTCCTTCTTCTCCCGCCGTCGGTCATCCTCATTCGGATATCCATGACCGCGTGTCGCCCTCCTCGTCGAATACGCTGGCAGCACTGCCGCGCAGTCTCCGACCGGAAAGCCTGACCGAATGAGCACGTCGTGACCGAACCCTCCCGGCCCCGCACCGCCCCGCGGCAGGCTCTCTTCGCGAGCGGAGGGCACGATCTCCCGGCGACGTTCTCCGCAGAACCGCCGCCGTCGCGTCGCCGTCACGTGCCCCGTGGTGTCGTGTTCGGTGTGCTCGGCGGCGTCGCGGTCATCGCGACGCTGTCCATCGCGCAGCTGACCGCCAACGTCGGCTACGACGAAGCCGCAGAGGGGTTCGACGACGCGCTGCGGACGGCGCGCGCGCACCAGACGCAGACGGAGCACGCGACAGCGGCTCTGATCGAGAAGACCGACGCCGGGCACGTGATCCTCGACACCGGCAGTCCCGCGATCGTCGTCCCCGACGATGCTGTGGCCGCTCTCGCCTCCGCCGTCGACGACGGCGAGGGAGCCGGCGCCGCGGCCGAGGATGTCGTCGCCACCGAGCTGCCGCCGTCCGGGGACAAGCCGACGTGGTTCTGGGAGCTCTACGGCGCGACGGCGGAACTGGGCGCCCAGCAGCAGGATCTCGATCGTCTGGTCGCCGACCTCGACGATCAGACCCAGAATGCGCAGGACACCGCACGACGGGTCGACGAAACCGGTACTGCCGTGCTGAAAGCGGCAGCGGCCGCCGCGGCTCCGTTCGAAGCCGCGCACATCTCGGCGCGCAACGACGCTGTGATCGCGTTGCGCCGAGCCGCTGCCGATGCGGCGGCGGTCGTCTCCGTCGACGACTCCGCCGCGACGGCGTACGCAGCCCTGCAGACCGCCGCCGGACAGGTCGTCGCGACCGAGGCGGAGGAGCTCGCCGAGAAGGAGGGACCGCTCCGCGCCGCGAGGATCGAGATCGAGGCGTTCGCGCGATCGCTCGCCCCCGGGGTCCTGCTCGAATTCGACTGGTCGCCCCAGGTGAACGGCGCCGGATTCGACGGCAGCATGGGCGGATACACCACCTGGTGGTGGGATGACCCTGGTCGAGCCACGATCGAGCTTTCGAACTCCGTCGCGGAGCAGTGGCCCGCCGAGCGGAGCAAGGCGCTCGTCGCGCACGAGGTCGGCCACGCCATCAGCGTGAAGTGCCAGGGCATGTACGACGCGTCCACACAGGACAGCATCGAGAAGTGGGCGACCGCCTGGGCGATCAGCATGGGCTTCACCGACGACGCGAACGGCGTCTGGGCGTACGGCTACCCACCCCAGGACTACATCGACGCGGCCGCCGGCTGCCGCTGACCGCAGAGAACGGAAGAAGCCGCCACGATCTCTCGTGGCGGCTTCTTCGATGTCAGACCGAGGTCACTGCCCCCGACGCTCGCGCAGCTGCGTGAGCGCGTCCTCGAGGAGCTGGACGGCTTCCTCGTCGGTGCGGCGCTCCTTCACGTAGGCCAGGTGCGTCTTGTACGGCTCCGCCTTCGCCAGCGCCGGAGGGTTCTCCTTGTCGCGCCCGGCGGGGAGACCGCTCTGCGGGTGGTCGATGATCTCCGGGATCTCCTCCTCGGGCAGGCCGGCGGCGAAGTAGCGCACCGTCTCGTTGCCGAGCCCATCCCAGTAAGAGACCGCGATGCGGTCGGCGTGATAGCCGTGGTCCTGCTCCCCCATCGGGCCGGAGCCCACGCGGGTGCCGCGGATCGCGTTTCCACCGGTAGCCATCAGATGACCTCGAATTTCGTGATGAGGCCCAGCGCGACGATGGAGACGAACCACGTCAGAGCCAGGACGACGGTGAAGCGGTTCAGGTTCCGCTCCGCAAGGCCGGACGAGCCCACAGCGGACGTCATGCCGCCGCCGAACATGTCGGACAGACCGCCACCGCGGCCCTTGTGCAGAAGGATGAGGAGGGTCAGCAGGACGCTGGTGATGCCCAGCACGACCTGCAGGACGAACTCGAGAATTGCCACGAGAAAGAGCCTTTCGCTGGGGCCGGAGCGCCCCCGTAACGGTCAAGTATACGGTGCAGCGGGGCCGCAGCCCCGCTGCACTCACACGCCGACGTGCTTCTCGAAGCGGATGATCGCGGCGAACTCGTCCACGACGAGGCTCGCTCCGCCGACCAGCGCACCGTCCACATCGGGCTCGCGCATGAAGCTGGCGATGTTCGCCGCCTTCACCGAGCCGCCGTAGAGGATGCGCGTGCGCGCGGCCGCCTCGTCGCCGAGGACCTTCGCGATCACGGCCCGCAGCGCGGCGCAGACATCCTGCGCCTGCTGCGGTGTCGCCGCCTGGCCGGAGCCGATCGCCCACACGGGCTCGTATGCGACGACGATGTCCGCCTTCGGCGAGACGCCCTGGAGCGCCGCCTCGAGCTGAGACACGGGCACCGCGCTGGCGCCGAACTTCTCCAGGTCACCGGCCGTCTCGCCGACGCAGATCACCGGCACGAGGCTGTGCTTGAGCGCCGCCTGCACCTTGGCCGCCACGACGTCGTCGCCCTCGGCGTGGTACTCCCGACGCTCCGAGTGGCCGATGATGACGTACTTCGCGTCGAGCTTGGCCAGGAATGCTCCCGACACCTCACCGGTGTACGCACCGGAGTCGTGTGCCGACAGGTCCTGCGCGCCGAGGGCGAACGGGATCTTGTCCGCGTCGATGAGCGTCTGCACGCTGCGGATGTCGGTGAACGGCGGGAAGACCGCCACCTCGACGGATCCGTCCTCGTGCTTCGCGTCCTTCAGCGTCCAGTGCAGCTTCTGCACGAACGCGACCGCCTGCAGGTGATCGAGATTCATCTTCCAGTTTCCCGCGATCAGCGGGGTACGAGAGCTCACGCCCATCCGAGGACCTCCAGCCCAGGTAGTTTCTTGCCCTCGAGGAATTCGAGGCTCGCGCCGCCGCCGGTCGAGATGTGACCGAACTGATCGTCGGAGAATCCGAGTTGACGCACGGCCGCAGCGGAGTCGCCACCGCCGACGACACTGAGGCCGTCGACCTCGGTGAGCGCCTTCGCCACGGTCTTGGTGCCCGCCGCGAACGCCGGGAACTCGAACACGCCCATCGGGCCGTTCCAGAACACCGTCTTCGACCCGCGGATGACCTCGGCGAAGCGAGCAGCCGTCTCCGGACCGATGTCGAGGCCGATGCCGGACGCCCCGAAGGCCGTCTGCTCGATCGCGTCGGCGGCCGCGACCTCATGGTCCGCGTCCGCCGAGAAGGATGCCGCGACGACCACGTCGGTGGGGAGGACGAGCTCCACGCCGCGCTCAGCCGCTTCGGCGATGTACCCGCGGACGGTGTCGAGCTGATCCTCTTCGAGAAGGCTCGACGCGACCGCGTGACCCTGCGCCTTCAGGAACGTGAACAGCATTCCGCCGCCGACGAGGATCCGGTCGACCCGCGGCAGCAGGTGCGAGATCACGCCCAGCTTGTCGCTCACCTTGGATCCGCCGAGCACCACCGCGTAGGGGCGCTCCGGGTTCTCGGTGAGGCGGTCGAGCACGTCGAGCTCGGTCGCGATCAGCAGACCGGCAGCCGACGGGAGCAGCTCGGCGAGTTCGTACACGCTCGCCTGCTTGCGGTGCACCACGCCGAACCCGTCGGAGACGAGCACGTCGCCGAGCTTCGCGAGCTCCGCGGCGAAGGCGCCGCGCTCGGCGGCGTCCTTCGACGTCTCCCCCGGGTTGAACCGGAGATTCTCGATCACGACGACTCCGCCGTCCTCGAGCGAGGCCACGGCCTCCGTCGCCGACTCGCCGACCGTGTCGCGCGCGAACGCGACCGGGGCGCCGAGGAGTTCGGACAGCCGCTGAGCCACCGGCTCCAGGCTGTACTGCGGGTCGGGCGCACCGTCGGGTCGGCCGAGGTGCGAGCACACGACAACACGGGCGCCCGCGTTGATGAGTGCGTTGAGGGTCGGCAACGAGGCGCGGACACGGCCATCGTCCGTGATGATCCCGTCCCGCAGGGGGACGTTGAGATCACAACGGACGATGACGCGCTTGCCCTCGAGCGACCCCAGGGTGTCCAGGGTGCGCAGAGTCATGTGTCTGAGCTTAGAGGCGCTCGGCCACGTACTCGGTCAGGTCGACGAGACGGTTGGAGTAGCCCCACTCGTTGTCGTACCAGCTGGACACCTTGATGAGGTTGCCGCTGACGTTGGTCAGCGTCGAGTCGAAGATCGACGAGTGCGGGTTGTGCACGATGTCGCTCGAGACGATCGGGTCCTCGTTGTACTGCAGGTAGCCGGCCAGGCGGCCCTCGGCAGCGGCCTTCTTGTAGGCCTCGTTGACCTCGTCGACCGTCAGGTTCTCGCGGTCGGTGATGAGGGTGAGGTCGACGATCGAGCCGGTGGGAACCGGGACGCGGTACGACGAGCCGCTCAGCTTGCCCTGGAGCTCCGGGAGCACCTCGCCGATGGCCTTGGCCGCACCGGTCGAGGCCGGGGTGATGTTGATCGCGGCAGCACGTGCACGACGGAGGTCGCTGTGCGGACCGTCCTGCAGGTTCTGGTCAGCGGTGTACGCGTGCGCCGTCATCATGAAGCCGCGGTCGATGCCGAACGCGTCGTTGAAGACCTGAGCCAGCGGCGCGAGGCAGTTGGTGGTGCACGACGCGTTGGAGATGATGTGGTCGGTCTCCGGGTTGTACGTGTCCTCGTTCACACCCATGACGAACGTGCCGTCGACGCCCGTGCCGGGAGCCGAGATGAGGACCTTCTTCGCGCCGGCCTCGATGTGCTTCTTGGCGAGCTCGGCCTTGGTGAAGAAGCCGGTCGACTCGATGACGATGTCGACGCCCAGCTCGCCCCACGGGAGGTTGGCGGGGTCGCGCTCGGCGAAGGCCTTGATCGCCTTGCCGTTGACGGTGATGCTCTCGTCGTCGTAGCTGATCTCGGCGTCGAGGACGCCGCCGACCGAGTCGTACTTCAGAAGGTGCGCCAGGGTCTTGTTGTCGGTGAGGTCGTTGACCGCGACGATCTCAAGGTCTGCTCCCTGCGCAAGAGCTGCGCGGAAGTAGTTGCGTCCGATGCGGCCGAAGCCGTTGATACCGATCTTGACAGACACTCAGGTCTCCCTGTTTCTCGTGCGCTGTGCGCCGCCTTCCAGCGGACGTCATACGCGGATTTTTTGGCTGAGAGGGCGTCCCGACGAGCCGTGGCCCGTCGGGACGCGACCCGATTACGACAGTACCAGCAGGCCGTTCGTCTGCTTGCGGGCGACCTCGAGGCGCTGGGCGACGTTCTCCCAGTTCGCGATGTTCCACGCGGCCTTGACGTAGTCGGCCTTCACGTTGAGGTAGTCGAGGTAGAAGGCGTGCTCCCACATGTCGAGCTGGAACAGCGGGATCGTGCCCTGCGCCGTGTTCGACTGCTGGTCGAACAGCTGCTGGATGATGAGGCGCGAGCCGATCGAGTCCCAGCTGAGGACCGCCCAGCCGGAGCCCTGGATGCCGGTCGCCGCGGCGGTGAAGTGGGCCTGGAACTTCTCGAACGAGCCGAAGTACTCGTCGATCGCGGCCTTCAGCTCGCCCTCCGGCTGGCCTCCGCCGTTCGGCGACAGGTTGGTCCAGAAGATCGAGTGGTTGACGTGGCCGCCGAGGTTGAACGCGAGGTCCTTCTCGAGCTTGTTGACGTTCGCGAGGTTGCCGCTCTCACGGGCCTCGGCGAGCTGCTCGAGGGCGGTGTTCGCGCCGGCGACGTAGGTCGCGTGGTGCTTGTCGTGGTGCAGCTCCATGATCTTGCCGCTGATGTGCGGCTCCAGGGCTGCGAAGTCGTAGGGAAGGTCGGGGAGCGTGTAGGTCGCCATATCGCTTTCATCCAATCCGCGCCGCGCCGCGGCGCTTGCCGATCCTCCGCGCCGCCGATGTGCGGCGTAGAGCGGACGTCTCTCATCCTACTGACGACAACGCGGCCGCGCCCCTGAACCTTCCGCCAGATGACGAAGACCCGCCACCCGATTCTTCGGGGAGCGGGTCTTCGTCACGCGAGAGACGTCAGACGTCGAGGCCGACGGGCACAGCAGCCTCGGTGCCGGGGATGCCCTCCTGCTGGGCGCGCTTGTCGGCCATGGCGAGGAGACGCCGGATGCGACCGGCGACGGCATCCTTGGTCAGGGGCGGGTCGGCGTGGTGACCGAGCTCGTCGAGGCTCGCATCGCGGTGCGCGAGCCGCAGCTCGCCGGCGACCTTCAGATGATCGGGAACCTCGTCGGCCAGGATCTCGAGTGCGCGCTCGACACGGGCGCACGCCGCCACCGCCGCCTGCGCGGAGCGACGCAGATTGGCGTCGTCGAAGTTGACGAGGCGGTTGACGCCGGCGCGGACCTCACGACGCTGCCGGAGTTCCTCCCACGCGATCGCCGTCTTCTGCGCGCCCATCTCGTTGAGGATCGTGCGGATCGCCTCGCCTTCGCGGACGACGACGCGCGGCATGCCGCGCACCTCGCGGGCCTTCGCCGCGACACCGAGCCGATGCGCGGCGCCGACGAGGGCCATCGCGGCCTCGGACGAGGGGCAGACGACCTCGAGCATCGCCGAGCGTCCCGGCTCGCTGAGGGTGCCCGCGGCGAGGAAGGCGCCGCGCCACAGGCCGGCGACCTCGGCCCGTGAGCCGGTCGTGAGACGGTTGGGCAGGCCCCGCACGGGGCGACGGCGCTGGTCGAGCAGGCCGGTCTGGCGGGCCAGGGTCTCCCCCTGGGCGATCACGCGCACCGCCCACCGGGCGCCGTCGTTCGCGGTGCTGGACTGCACCTGGGCGATCTCGGGGCGGACCCCGTAGATCTCGGCGAGGTCACGCGCGACGCGACGCGCGAGGGTCTCGGCATCCACCTCGGCCTCCACGGCCACGCGACCGGCGATCGAATGCAGTCCACCGGCGAAGCGGAGGATGGCGGTCACCTCCGCGACGCGCACCGTGGGGGGTGCATTGCGGATGCTGACCAGCTCGGCCTTGACGTCGGTGGTTAGTGCCACGACACTCCTTCACGTTCACGCGCCGGATCGCGACGCAAACGTCCAGCTTACTCGGCCGGGCGACCCGCTACTCTCGGCCGAGGTCCCGGTGACGGACGTTGACGGCGACCCCGGGGATCGCCGCGATCCTGCGTGCCAGCTCCTCCGACATCGCCACCGAGCGGTGTTTGCCGCCCGTGCAGCCGACGGCGATGGTGGAATGGCTCTTGTTCTCGCGCTGATACCCCTCCAGCACCGGCACCAGGGCCGCGGAGTAGGCGTCGAGGAACTCCTTCGCCCCCTCGCGGGAGAGGACGTACTCGCGGACCGTCTCGTCCTGCCCGGTCAGGCCGCGCAGCTCCTCGTTCCAGAACGGGTTCGGGAGGAACCGCATGTCCGCCACGAGGTCGACGTCCGTCGGCAGCCCGTACTTGAACCCGAAGCTGAGCAGCGTGACGCGATGCCGCGCCTGTCCCTCCTCCGAGAAGATGTCGGAGACCTGGGTGGCCAGCTGGTGGATGTTCAGCGACGAGGTGTCGATCACCATGTCCGCGGCCTCGCGGATCGGGGCGAGGCGCGCGCGTTCGCTGCGGATGCCGTCCAGCAGGGTGCCGTCGTCCTGAAGCGGATGCGGCCGTCGTACCGACTCGAAGCGGCGCACGAGCACGTCGTCGGAGGCATCGAGGAACAGCACACGGAGCGAACCCCGCGACCGCAGTGCGCGGGCCACGCCGGGGAAGTCGTCGAACAGGTTGCGTCCGCGGATGTCCACCACCGCGGCGACCTTCGGCAGGGCGTCTCCGCCCATGTCGGTGAGTTCGAGCAGGGGGCGGAGGATCTGCGGGGGCAGGTTGTCGACGACGTACCAGCCGAGGTCCTCCAGTGCGTTCGCCACCGTCGTCCGGCCCGCGCCGGACATCCCTGTGACGATGAGGAACTCGCCCTTCTCCCCGTCAGTCATCGCTCAGTGCTCCCTCTCCCCCTCGGCTTCCCAGCCTAGCGAGTGGAGAGGTGCGTGTGGATGTTCTGGGCGAGCACCGGACCGATCCCCTGGACCTCCTGGATCTGGGCGGGGTCGGCGGCGCGGAGGGCCGTCACCGAGCCGAAGTGCTTGAGCAGCACCTTGATCCGCGAAGCGCCCAATCCCGGCACCTCGGACAGGATCGAGCCGATGTCGTTCCGCCGCTTCTTGCGCTGGTGGGTGATCGCGAAGCGGTGCGCCTCGTCGCGCAGACGCTGAAGCAGGTACAGCGCCTCGCTCGTGCGCGGCAGGATCACGGGGAAGTCCTCCCCCGGCAGCCACACCTCCTCGAGCCGCTTGGCGATGCCGCACACGGCGATCTCGGTGTGCCCGGCGTCTCGGAGCGCCCTGGCCGCGGCCTCGACCTGGGGCTTGCCGCCGTCGACCAGGAGGAGCTGCGGCGGATACGCGAAGCGAGGCTTGCGTCGCACGGTCGCCTCGCCGACGTCCTCTCCGACGACCTCGTCCGTGGTGGGGTCGATGACCTCGATCTCCTCCGGACGGTCGAGGTAGGCGAGCCGGCGCCGGAGCACCTGGTACATCGAATCGGTGTCGTCCGTCGTCTCGGGGATGTTGAACGATCGGTACTGGTCCTTGCGCGGCAGCCCGTCCTCGAACACCACCATCGACGCGACGACGTTCGTGCCGCCGAGGTGCGAGATGTCGAAGCACTCGATCCGCAGCGGCGCCTCGTCCATCCCGAGAGCTTCCTGCAGGTCGGTCAGCGCCTGAGTGCGGGCGACGTAGTCGGTCGTCCGCCTGGTCTTGTGCCGGATCAGCGCCTGCTGCGCGTTGAGGCTGGCCGTGCGCATCAGGTCGGCGCGCTGACCGCGGTGCGCCACCGCGATCTCGACCTTCTTGCCTCGGCGCTCGCGCAACCACAGTTCCAGCTCCGCGGCGTCGTCGGGAAGGGTGGGGACGAGGATGCGACGCGGCACGTCCTGCGCTTCGCCGTACGCCTGCTGGAGGACCTGTTCGACGAGCTCACCGCTGGAGATGTCGATCTCCTTCTCGATCGTCAGCGCCCGCACACCGCGCACTCGACCACCGCGGATGACGAAGTGCTGCACGGCCGCGGCGAGCTCGTCCTCGGCGATGCCGAAGAGGTCCGCGTCCTCGTCGCTGGGGAGCACGAGGGCGCTCTTGCCGAGCACGGCCTCGATCGCGGTCAGCTTGTCGCGGTACCGGGCTGCCGCCTCGTAGTCCATCGCCGCGGAGGCGGCCATCATCCGCTTCGTGAGCTCGCGCGTGAACCGCTCGTCGCCGCCCGCCATGAACGCGACGAAATCGTCGACCATGGCGCGGTGCTCCTCGATCGTGACCGTCATGGAGCAGGGGCCGCCGCACTTGCCGATCTGACCGGGGAAGCACGGTCGCCCGGTCTGCATCGCGCGCTTGTAGCTGGAGTCGCTGCAGGTGCGGATCGGGAACGCCTTGATCATCAGGTCGATGGTCTCGTGCACGGCCCACACCTTGGGGTACGGGCCGAAGTAGCGGGCACCGGGGATCTTCCGATTGCGGGTCACGATCACGCGCGGCGCCTCGTCGCCGAGGGTCACCGCCATGAACGGATACGACTTGTCGTCCCGGTACTTGACGTTGAACGGCGGATCGAACTCCTTGATCCACATGTACTCGAGTTGGAGCGAGTCCACATCCGTCGGGACGACCGTCCACTCCACCGACGCCGCCGTCGTCACCATGCGTCGGGTGCGCTCATGAAGCGTCCGCAGCGGTGCGAAGTAGTTCGACAGACGCTGGCGGAGGTTCTTCGCCTTGCCGACGTACAGCACGCGACCGGCGGCGTCGCGGAAGCGGTACACACCGGGATCGGTGGGGATCTCCCCCGGTCGCGGCTTGTACGACAGCGCGTCGGCCATCAGCTGGCCTTCCGCGCGGAGCGCCCCTCACCCAGGATCTCGGCGAGGAAGAGGCCGGTGTGGCTCTCCTCGACGCGGGCGATCTGCTCCGGGGTGCCCGTGGCGATGATCTGGCCGCCGCCCGAGCCGCCCTCGGGACCGAGGTCGATCACCCAGTCCGCCGACTTGATGACGTCGAGGTTGTGCTCGATGACGATCACGGTGTTGCCCTTGTCGACCAGCCCGTTGAGCACCTCGAGCAGCTTGCGCACGTCCTCGAAGTGCAGACCCGTGGTGGGCTCGTCGAGCACGTAGATGCTGCGTCCGTTGCTGCGGCGCTGGAGCTCGGTGGCGAGCTTGACGCGCTGCGCCTCGCCGCCGGAGAGCGTCGTCGCCGATTGCCCGAGGCGGACGTAGCCGAGTCCGACGTCGACGAGCGTCTTCATGTAGCGGTGGATGGCCTGGATCGGCTCGAAGAACTCCGCGGCCTCCTCGATCGGCATCTCGAGCACCTCGGCGATGTTCTTGCCCTTGTAGTGCACCGCGAGCGTGTCGCGGTTGTAGCGCTTGCCGTGGCAGACCTCGCAGTCGACGTACACGTCGGGGAGGAAGTTCATCTCGATCTTGATCGTGCCGTCGCCGGAGCACGCCTCGCAGCGTCCGCCCTTGACGTTGAAGCTGAACCGCCCGGGCTGATAGCCGCGGACCTTCGCCTCGGGCGTCTCGCTGAACAGGGAGCGGATGCGGTCGAACACACCGGTGTAGGTGGCGGGGTTCGAGCGCGGGGTGCGGCCGATCGGCGCCTGGTCGACGTGCACGACCTTGTCGAGGTTGTCGAGGCCGGTGACCCGCGTGTGCTTGCCCGGTACCGTCCGTGCGCCGTTGAGACGCGACGCGAGCACCTGGTAGAGGATGTCGTTCACCAGCGAGGACTTGCCGGAGCCGCTGACGCCGGTGACCGCGGTGAGCACGCCCAGCGGGAAGTCGGCCGTGACGTTGCGGAGGTTGTTGGCGCGTGCTCCGACGACGCTCAGCATCCGCTTCTTGTCGATCTTGCGGCGCTTGGTCGGCATCGGGATCTCGCGCCGGCCGGAGAGGTACTCGCCCGTCATCGAGTCGCTGTCGGCGAGCAGAGCCGAGTACGGCCCCGAGTGCACGACCTCGCCGCCGTTGACGCCGGCTCCCGGTCCGATGTCGACGACCCAGTCGGCGGCTTCGATGGTCTCTTCGTCGTGCTCGACCACGATCAGCGTGTTGCCGAGGTCGCGGAGGGTGAGCAGGGTCTCGATGAGGCGCCGGTTGTCGCGCTGGTGCAGTCCGATGGACGGCTCGTCGAGCACGTACAGCACCCCGGTCAGGCCGGAGCCGATCTGCGTCGCCAGACGGATGCGCTGTGCCTCGCCGCCGGAGAGAGACCCGGCGGAACGGCTGAGGTTCAGGTACGACAGGCCGACCTGGAGCAGGAAGTCGAGGCGCAGACGGATCTCGCGGAGCACCTGCGCCGCGATCTTCGCCTCACGCTCGGACAGGGTGAGCGTCTCCATGAAGGCACGGGCATCGGCGAGGCTGAGGTGCGAGACCTCGGCGATGGAGTGACCGTGCACCTGCACGGCCAGGACCTCGGGCTTGAGGCGGTTGCCGTCGCACACGGGGCACGGCACCTCGCGGAGGTACTCGCCCCACCGGCTGCGCTGCGTGTCGGACTCGGCCTGGAGGTACTGACGCTCGATGTAGGGCACGACGCCCTCGAACCCGGAGGCGTAGCGCATCTCGCGGCCGTAACGGTTCTTCCACTTGACCGTGACCTTGTAGTTCTCGCCGCGGAGGACCGCGTCCTGCACGTCGGAGTGCAGCTCGCGCCACGGTGTGTCCAGCGAGAAGTCGAGGTCGCGGGAGAGGCCTTCGAGCAGACGCTCGTAGTACTGGAAGAGGCCCTTGCCCTGCGTAGTCCACGGGATGATGACACCCTCGCGGATCGAGAGGTCTTCGTCGCCCAGCATCAGGTCGACGTCGACGGACATGCGGGTGCCGAGGCCGGAGCAGGCCGGGCAGGCGCCGAAGGGCGCGTTGAAGGAGAAGGTGCGCGGTTCGATCTCGGTGAGCGTGAGCGCGTGCCCGTTCGGGCAGGCCAGCTTCTCGGAGAACGTCTGCCACGCGTCGTCGCCCTCGCCGTCGACGTAGTTGATCTGCACCACGCCGCCCGCCAGTCCGAGGGCGGTCTCGACGGAGTCGGTGATGCGCCCGAGGATGTCGTCCGACGCCACGAGGCGGTCGACGACCACGGCGATGTCGTGCTTGTAGCTCTTCTTGAGCTTCGGCGGCTCGGCGAGCTGGATGAGCTCGCCGTCGACGATCGCCCGCGAATAGCCCTTGGCACCGAGTTCGCGGAACAGGTCGACGAACTCGCCCTTCTTCTGCGAGACGATCGGGGCGACCACCTGGTAGCGGGTGCGCTCGGGCAGCTCCATGAGCTGGTCGGCGATCTGCTGCACCGTCTGGCGCTGGATCCGCTCCCCGCACTCAGGACAGTGCGGGATGCCGATGCGCGCCCAGAGCAGGCGCATGTAGTCGTAGATCTCGGTGATCGTGCCGACGGTCGATCGCGGGTTGCGGTTCGTCGACTTCTGGTCGATCGAGACCGCAGGGCTCAGGCCCTCGATGAATTCGACGTCCGGCCGATCGACCTGGCCGAGGAACTGGCGCGCGTACGCGCTCAGCGATTCGACATAGCGACGCTGCCCCTCGGCGAAGATCGTGTCGAACGCGAGGCTCGACTTCCCCGACCCGGACAGGCCGGTGAACACGACGAGGGAGTCGCGGGGGATGTCGATGTCGACGTTCTTGAGGTTGTGGACGCGGGCACCGCGAACACTGAGTTTTCCGGTGGAGGCAACGGGGACGATGGGCACCGAACAAGTCTACGAGGGGCCACGGACATCGGCTCCGCGAGCGGCGATCGCTTCCCCGCCGCTCCCCTCTCCGTGTACCCTTCCGCGCGCGGAATCCGCCGCGCGTGCGGCGCGCAGCGCGAACAGCACGCCCAGCAGGAGGACGACGGCCGCGAGCGGCGCGAGCCACGCCGCTCCGCGATCCACGGGTCCCGGAGCCAGCAGCCACACGCCGAACGCGAGCGGCTGCGCCACGAGCTGTGCGATGACGAATCGCCGCAGACCCGGCAGCAGCACGGCGGGCGCGAGGCGCGACGCCGCCGGGATCGTGAGGCTCAGCGACCCGAGCAGGTGGATCGCCGGGACCACCAGGACGGCGAGTGCGGTCCGCTCCGGAGACGGGTCCGTCAGCACGACGCCGAACACCACGCATGCCGCCGCGATCCAGGCGGCGAGGGAACGCGGGAAGACGACGGCGACGAGGGCCGACATCACCGCGACGCCCTGCCACAACGGGAAGGGGTTGAGCAGGACGACGCCGACCGCGACCACGACCACGTTCAGCAGCCTCACGGCGACGCCGGGCACGACGACCCCCGACCGGAACGAGCGCAGCCTCTTCGTCATCGCCGCACCGCCCGTGCACGCTGCTGCCGGAGGGCGGCCAGCCGCATCGCGATGTCGACATCCGGATCCGCCCACGAGACGACCTCCACCCCCGCATGTCGCAGGTCGAGGAGGATGTCGGAACGCTCCGCGAGCAGGGTGCGCAGCGCGATCCGCTGCTCCCGACTGAGTCTGGCCGTGTCGGGGTGGGGCAGGACGTCGACCGCGACGACCGCATGACCTGATGCCCGCCAGCGGGTGGCCAACCGCGCGGCCACCCCCTCCACGAACGTCGACAGGACGAAGATGATCGATCCCGGCGGCACGATGGGCGCTCGGAGGTATCGGCTGTCGCCGTCCGCCGCGTCGGTCGCGCCGATGACATCGCGCAGCCGCGCGAGATGCCGGGAGCCTCCACCGGACGGCAGGCTCCGGCCACCCGGGGTGAGCGCGTGGTACGCGACGCGATCGCCGACGCCGACCGCGGCTGTCGCGATGGACAGCGCGGCCTCGCGCGCCAGGTCGAGAGAGGTGACACCTGAGGTGTCGGGATCGTCCACTCCCCACGCCGCCACCACGGCCCCGAGGTCCTCCGCCGTGTCCACCGCGATGACCACGGAGGAGTCGCTGAGCGCTTCCGTGCGCCGCACCAGCAGGTCGCCGGGGCGACGCGCAGCCCGGGCCGTGGCCCGCCAGTCGACCCGGCGCAGCTCATCGCCGGGGACGAAGGCGTGGATGTCACGGAAGTCGCCGCCGTGACCGGGGCGGACGCCCGGGTGCGCGCCATGCAGACCGGTCAGGCGAGGCGCGACGGGGAGGCGTCCGATCCGGATCGCGCGGGGCGGCGCGTTCCACACCACAGCGACACGGGACGCCGACTCCGAGATCCATGCGCCGTCGAGGCAGGCGCCTCGGAGAGTCAGGGCGAGAGCCTCCGAAGGTCCGGAGTGCTGCAGCAGGCTGCGCGCGCGGAGGACCGCCCTGCCTGGCCGCACGTCGGCGAGCCCGGTGCGGCGCTGCTGCTGATCCACGGCGACCTGGATCCACTCCGCGTTCGACTCGACGTCCGCCTCCACGTGCACCTCGGGCGTGGCATCCGAGCCCCCTGGCCGTGCGCGGAGCTCGATCGCGACCACGTCATCCGGGGGTCGGCGCCACAGCGCCCATGCCGTGCCGAGCGCGAGCGGCAGGCCGATGGCGATGACATCCGGGCGCGACAGGGCGAGTCCCACGGCTGCGAGCAGCGTCGCTCCCGCGATGCCGATCGCGATGACGGGCGTGCGCCGCCAGGTCACGGGCGCGCGGGCGCGGACGCGGATCGGCTCGGTCACGGGCGCACAGCCACGGTGGGCGGCACCGGCGTCGTCGCGACCACGGTCGCGACGACGGAACGCGGGTCCGTTCCCTGCGCCCAGGCCTGCGGCGTCAAGGTGAGACGGTGGGCGAGCACGGGCTCCGCGATGCGCTTGAGGTCGTCGGGGCGCACGTAGTCCCGCCCGTCGAGGGCGGCCAGGGCGCGTCCGAGCAGCACCAGCGCCTGAGATCCGCGCGGCGAGGCGCCGACGGCGACGTTCGCGGCATCCCGTGTGCCCCGGGCGAGGTCGACGCTGTACCGCGCGATGTCGCCGTCGACGTGGATCCGCTCGACCGCCGCCTGGAGGGCGACCAGTTCGGCGGTGTCGATGACCTGTTCCACGCGCACGTCCGGGTTCTGCCTCCGCACCCGGTCGAGGATGATCCGCGACTCCTCGTCGGGCGAGGGATAGCCGACGGCGAGGCGCACCATGAAGCGGTCCAGCTGCGCCTCGGGGAGGGCGTAGGTGCCCTCGTATTCGATGGGATTCGACGTCGCGATGACATGGAACGGACGCGGGAGCGGGAAGCTGTTGCCCTCGACGGTGACCTGGCCCTCCGCCATCGCCTCGAGCATCGCCGATTGGGTCTTGGGCGTCGTGCGGTTCACTTCGTCGGCCAGAAGCAGCCCGGTGAAGATCGGACCGGGCCGGAACACGAAGTCGCCCGTCGACGGCGCGTACACGTACGAGCCCGTGACATCTCCGGGGAGCATGTCGGGCGTGCACTGCAGCCGACGGAAGTCGAGGCCGAGCGCGGAGGCCAGACTCCGCGCCGCGAGCGTCTTGCCGAGACCGGGGACGTCCTCGAAGAGCACATGCCCGCCCGCCAGGATCGCGGCGAGAGCGACCGTGAGCGGCTCATCCATGCCGACGACTCCCCCTCGCACGCTGTCGAGCACTCTGCGACCGATCTCTGCGATCCGGGTCGTCTCCACGCTGTCGGTCATCGGTTCTCCTCCAGGTCGTTCGGGATGCGGTCGAGGGCGTCGAGCACGAGCTCGATGTCGGTGCGCCGGACTTCCCGGCGGCGCAGGGCGTCGCGCACGCCGTCGCCGAGGATCGCGTCGATGCGGGCGTGCTGCTCCGGATCGTCGAGGTCGAGGCCGTGGTGCGCGAGGCGTCGCCGCAGCACGCCCTGGACGCGCCGCACCACGAGGTGTCCGGCGACTCCGGTGCGGGTGTTGATCGCCCAGGCCATCCGCGAGACCTCGGAGCCGCGCGAAGGGCGGGTCGGCTTCGCCGGCGGCCATGCGGCGCCCTCGTCGAAGAAGACCTGGCGGCCGACCACGCCGATCGCCAGCAGCACGATCATCCAGGCGACGACGAACGGAACGGGAAAGCCGAGCCAGCCGAGCACGAAGACCACGACGACGGCCACGACCGCACCGCCCCCGAGCAGCAGCACACGGGCCGTCATCGCCACGCCGCCTGGACTCCGCGCAGGCAGGCCGCGGCGGTCTGTCGGTCCTGCTCGTCGGCGTCGTGTCCGCCGAAGCGGACCGCTTCGTAGAGGGCGAGCAGCGTGCGCACGTCGGAGGCGACCCCGGCGCGCCCGCCGATGATCCGCGCCGTGAACTCGGACGGCGTCTCGTTCGACGCCCGGGGGGTGCCGGCGTCGGAGGCGGATTCCTCCAGCCCCACCCAGGCCGCCACGATGCCGTCCGCGGGCGTCGGGCGAGCATCGATCGTGCGGAGCGCCCCGTCGATGCCGCGGCGGATGGTCGCCGCATCTGGGTCGGCGTCCGTCTTCGCGCCGCCAACGGGGAGAGTGTCGGTCAGCGCGGCGTTCCGCCGTGCCAGCGGACGGTCGCGCCAGAGCCGTCGGAGGAATCGGATCAGCTGACGGAGGCCGAGGAAGGCCACGGTCAAGACGACGGCGATGATCAGGGTCGCGAGCACCGCGCCGACGATCGTCGCGAGCGGAGAGTCCGCCGGCGGTTCGATCGGCGGAGAGGTGTCCATCGGCAGCGGCGAAGCAGCCTCCTCCCGCGGTTCCTGGACGGGACCGTCCAGCGGCCATGCCCCGAACTGAGGACGGCCCTGCGCGGCCGCGGCGAACATGACGATGGCGAAAAGCGCCGTGATCGCGACGAACGAGAGCAGAAGCGCTCCCGGTCGACGCTTCCCCGCGCGCACCGGCTCCGTCTCGGAGGCCTCGACGCGCAGCATGCCTCCACCCTAGAGGTCACCGGCGCGAGCGCGGTCGCGGTCGCGGACACCGTGAGGGGATGACCCCCCTGTGTCTCAGCCGAGATCGGGGCGGCGGCCCGCGAAGGGCGCGAGTCCGTCCCGGAGCGCAGCGATCTCGCCGATATCCATGCCGACAGCCGCCATCACCTGACGCGGCACGTCGACGGCCCGGTCCCGTAGCGTCATCCCCGCGTCCGTGAGCGTGATCTCCAGTCGCCGTTCGTCCTCGGCGCTGCGCTGGCGGGCGACCAGTCCGTCCGCCTCCAGCCGTTTCACCAGGGGTGACGCGGTGGCCGGCTCCAGCGCGAGGTCGGCGGCGAGATCGTTGAGCGTGCGCGGCGATCGCTCCCAGAGCGCCAGCATGACGAGGTACTGCGGGTGCGTCAGGCCCATCGGCTCGAGGATCGGCCGATAGAGCGCGACGACGTTGCGTGCGGCCGTCACCAGGGCGAAGCAGAGCTGGTTCTCCAGACGGAGCAGGTCATCGGATGCGATCACAAGGCGACTATACATCGGCACTAATCATTAGTACACTAATGAACATGTCTCACGACGCCGACCGCCCGCCGCTCCGCACCCGCATCCGTGAAGCCGGAGGGCTGTACTCCTGGGTCAACTCGAACCTCATCCGGTTCGCGGGACCCGCCTCGGTCGGACCGTACGAGAAGACCCCGCCGCCCAGCGCGGCGGAGCGTGCCGAACGCGCCTGCCCCCTGTGCGGCGCTCCGATGACGCAGCATGAGATCGACCGCTCCGGCCCGAAGCCCCTGGTGCACTGCCCGTAGCGGTCACTCCGATTCCGAGTCGGCGACGGCCGATCCCGTCGACTCGCGCGCGACGTCGAGCCAGAACATCAGAGCCGTGTCGTCGCCCAACACCTCCGGGACCACGTCCAACCAGCCCGCGCTCATCGTGCGCGCTCCCATCACCGCGCGCGATACCCCCGGCTGCGTGAGCAGCGCGGCACCGTTCTCGTCATCGACGCGAACCAGGAGGACGCCGCCGGGCCGCGCCCCGACGAGGATCCGGCCGTCGTCCAGGAACGCCCTGGTCCCGAACATGCGCCGCTCCTCGATCGCGGCGTCCGCGCTCAGGAGCGCCCTCACCCGGTCCGCGAGCTCGTTCCCAGCCGCATCCATCCGATCGACTCCTGCCTAGGCGTGCCCGGCCCGCTCCATCGCGCGGAGTTCCTTCTTGAGATCCTGCACCTCGTCGCGCAGACGGCCGGCGAGCTCGAACTTCAGTTCCGCTGCGGCCGCCAGCATCTGATCGGACAGATCCTGGATCGTGGCCTCGAGCTGCTGCGCGCCCTCGGCGGCGATGCCCGTACGGCGCAGGTTCGGTGTCGGGGATTTGCCCTTGCCCGTCGCGCGCCCCCGACCCGACATCATCTCGGCCGTATCCGCGCCCTCGCGCGCCAGCACCTCGGTGATGTCGGCGATGCGCTTGCGGAGCGGCTGCGGATCGATGCCGTGCTCCTTGTTGTAGGCGACCTGCTTCTCGCGACGACGATCGGTCTCCTCGATCGCCTTGGCCATCGAGTCCGTCATCTTGTCGGCGTACATGTGCACCTCGCCGGAGACGTTGCGGGCCGCGCGACCGATCGTCTGGATCAGTGACGTGCCGGAGCGCAGGAAGCCCTCCTTGTCGGCGTCGAGGATCGCGACGAGCGAGACCTCCGGCAGGTCGAGACCCTCACGCAGCAGGTTGATGCCGACGAGGACGTCGTACACGCCGGCACGCAGTTCGCTGAGCAGCTCGACGCGGCGGAGCGTGTCGACGTCGGAGTGCAGGTAGCGCACCCGGACGCCGTGCTCGCCGAGGAAGTCCGTGAGCTCCTCCGCCATCTTCTTGGTGAGGGTCGTCACCAGCACGCGTTCGTCGCGCTCGACGCGCACCCGGATCTCCTCGAGGAGGTCGTCGATCTGCCCCTTCGACGGCTTCACGACGATCTCCGGGTCGACGAGGCCGGTCGGGCGGATGATCTGCTCCACCACGCCGTCGGCGATGCCCATCTCGTACTTGCCCGGCGTCGCCGAGAGGTAGACGGTCTGGCCGACGCGGTTCTTGAACTCATCCCACCGCAGCGGCCGGTTGTCCATCGCGCTCGGCAACCGGAAGCCGTGGTCGACGAGGGTGCGCTTGCGGGACGCGTCGCCCTCGTACATCGCGCCGATCTGCGGCACGGTCACGTGCGACTCGTCGATCACCAGCAGGAAGTCGTCCGGGAAGAAGTCGAGCAGCGTGTGCGGCGGCTCGCCCGGCATGCGGCCGTCCATGTGCCGCGAGTAGTTCTCGATGCCCGAGCAGAAGCCGAGCTGCTGGAGCATCTCGAGGTCGAACGTCGTGCGCATGCGCAGACGCTGGGCCTCGAGCAGCTTGCCCTGACGCTCGAACTCCTTCAGCCGCTCCTCGAGCTCGTGCTCGATCGTCCCGATGGAGCGCTGGATGACATCGGTGCCTGCCACGTAGTGGGAGGCGGGGAAGATCGGCACGGCGTCGAGCTTCTCGATGACCTCGCCCGTGAGCGGGTGCAGTGAGTACAGCGCCTCGATCTCGTCGCCGAAGAGCTCGATGCGGATCGCGTGCTCCTCGTAGACGGGGATGATCTCGATGGTGTCGCCGCGCACCCGGAAGTTCCCCCGCGAGAAGTCGACGTCGTTGCGGTTGTACTGCATGGCGATGAACTGGCGGATCAGCGCATCGCGGTCATAACGCTCCCCCACCTGCAGCGCGACCATCGCCCGGAGGTACTCCTCCGGGGCGCCGAGACCGTAGATGCAGGAGACGGTCGAGACGACGACGACATCGCGGCGGCTGAGCAGCGAGTTGGTGGTCGAGTGCCGCAGCCGTTCGACCTCGGAGTTGATCGACGAGTCCTTCTCGATGAAGGTGTCCGTCTGGGGCACGTAGGCCTCTGGCTGGTAGTAGTCGTAGTACGAGACGAAGTACTCGACGGCGTTGTTCGGCATCAGTTCGCGGAACTCGTTGGCGAGCTGTGCGGCGAGGGTCTTGTTGTGCGCGAGCACGAGTGTCGGGCGCTGCACCTGCTCGACGAGCCAGGCAGTGGTCGCGGACTTTCCGGTACCGGTGGCGCCGAGCAGCACCACATCGGTCTCTCCGGCGTTGATGCGCGCTGCGAGCTCGGCGATCGCCTGCGGCTGGTCTCCGGCCGGCGCGTACTCGCTGATGACCTCGAAGGGACGGACACTGCGCGTGGGTTGCATACCTCCAGCGTATGCCGCCCCTCCGACATCGAGGCCGTGTCCGCCCTCAGCGTGCGTTGAGCCGTTCCCAGAGCGCGTCGGTCTGCTCGCGCGTCCGCTCGATGGTATCCGAGGTGTCGATCACGACGTCGGCGATCGCGAGTCGACTGTCGTCCGAGACCTGGGCGTCGATCCGCTCCTGTGCGGCCCGCTCGTCCATGCCCCGCAGCTCCACGAGACGGCGATGGCGGATCGCTGCCGGCGCGTGAGCGACGACGATGACGTCCCACGGATCGTCGACGCGCGCTTCCACCAGAAGCGGAACGTCGTACACGACCACGGCGTCGGGGTCGGCGGCCAGAGCCGCGTCGAATCGGCGCTGCGACTCCTCCCGCACCGCGGGGTGCACGATCGCGTTCAGCTGCGCGAGCTGGTCGGGGTCGCCGAACACGGTCGCCCCCAGCGCGGCCCGGTCGAGCGAGCCGTCCGCGGCGACCACCGCGCTGCCGAACGTGTCGGCGATCCGTGCGAGCACGGGCGAGCCCGGGGACTGCACGTCGCGCACGATCTGGTCGGCGTCCACGACGACGGCGCCGTGCTCGGCCAGGCGCCGCGCGATGGTCGACTTGCCGGACGCGATGCCTCCGGTGAGCGCGATGAGGGGCATGCCGCCAGTCTAGGCTCGGCGGCCGACGCCCCTCACCTCGCCAGCAGCTGCCGCCGGGAGCTGATCACTCCCGTGTCGAACCCGGCGAGGTGCAGGCCGCCGTGGAACCGCGCATGCTCGATCTTGATGCAGCGGTCCATCACCACCGAAAGCCCCGCTCCCTCGGCGATCGCCGCGGCATCCTCGTTCCACGAGCCGAGCTGCAGCCACAGCGTCCGGGCTCCGGCCTCGATCGCCTCCTGCGCGACGCCGGGAAGGTCGTCGTGGCGACGGAACACGTCGACGATGTCCGGCCGCACGGGCAGGTCGCCCAGCGAGGCGTACACGGGCCGGCCGAGGATCTCCGTCTCTCGCGGGTTCACCAGGTACACGTCGTAGGCCGTGCTCGACAGCAGATACGTCGCGACGAAGTACGACGCCCGCGCGGGGTTGTTGGATGCTCCGACGATCGCGACGGACTTCGCGCGGCGGAGCAGACCGAACCGCTCCTGCTGGGAGGGCCCGACCCAGGTCCGCCCCGGCACGGTCGGCGCCGCCCCGGGGAGGGCGCAGGCCGCCGCATCCGTCACGGGAGGCAGTTCGCACGCATCGCCCGCGGTCGTCCCGCTCATCGGTTCGCTCCTGTCGCCGTGGTGAGGGCCTGGTCCAGATCCCAGATGATGTCGTCGGCGTCTTCCAATCCCACGGAGATGCGGATCAGGTCGGAGCGCACGCCCGCCGCGACGAGCTGCTCGTCGGTGAGCTGACGGTGCGTGGTCGACGCGGGATGGATGACCAGGGTGCGGGCATCGCCGATGTTCGCCAGGTGCGAGGCCAGCTGCAGGTTCTCGATGAGCCGCTCCCCCGCGGCCCGGCCGTCGTCGGCGGCGACGCCGAACGCGAAGACGGAGCCAGGGCCCAGCGGCAGATACTTCGCCGCGCGCTCGTGGTGCGGATGCCCTTCGAGTCCCGCCCAGGTCACGTAGGAGACGCGCGGGTCGGAGGCCAGCCAGTCCGCCACGATGCGCGCGTTGGCCAGGTGCGCATCGATGCGCTGCGGCAGCGTCTCGATGCCCTGGAGGAGGTTGAACGCCGACTGCGGACTGAGTGCGGGGCCGATGTCGCGCAGCTGCTCGGAGCGGAGCTTGGTGAGGAAGCCGTACTCGCCGAAGTTGTCCCACCACTTGATGCCGCCGTACGACTCGACCGGCTCGGTCATCTGCGGGAACTTGCCGTTGCCCCAGTCGAACGTCCCCTTCTCGATCACGACACCGCCCAGGGTGGTGCCGTGGCCGCCGAGGAACTTCGTGACCGAGTGGATGACGATGTCGGCGCCGTGCTCGAGCGGACGCGCGAGGTAGGGGGTGGCGAGGGTCGCGTCCACGACGAGCGGCACACCGGCAGCGTGGGCGACGGCGGCCAGTCCCTCGATGTCGGCGATCTCGCCGGAGGGGTTGCCGATCATCTCGACGTAGACGACCTTCGTCTCCGGCCGGATCGCGTCCGCGAAGTCCGCGGGATCCGTCGAGGCGACGAAGGTGGTCTCCACACCGAAGCGGCGCAGCGTCACGTCCAGCTGCGTCACCGTGCCGCCGTAGAGCTGCGCGGCGGCGACGACGTGATCGCCCGCGCCCACGAGAGCGGCGAACGTGATGAACTCCGCGCTCATGCCGGAGGCGGTCGCGACCGCACCGATGCCGCCTTCGAGCGAGGCCAGACGCTCTTCGAGCGCGGCGACGGTGGGGTTGCCGATCCGGGAGTAGATGTTGCCGTACTTCTGCAGCGCGAACAGGTTCCCCGCATCGGCGGCATCGTCGAACACGAACGACGTGGTCTGGTAGATCGGGACCGCCCTCGCGCCGGTCGAGGCGTCCGGGGTTCCTCCGGCGTGCAGGGCTCTGGTCCGGAACCCGAAGCGGTGTTCTTCCGTCATGATGTCCTCAGTTCAGCGGCGGCGAGCACGTCGGCGATGTCGTCGACGGCCCAGGGGTTCTGCAGCGATGTCGTGTCGCCGAGCGGCGGGGGCTCTCTGCCGATCCGGCGGTCCTGCTCGGCCTCCCACAGCTGCGCCAGGAGTCGCCGCATGATCTTCCCGGAGCGGGTCTTGGGCAGATCGGGCACGACCACGATGTGCTTGGGCTTCGCGACGGGACCGATCGCCGCGGCGACCTGGGCACGCAGCGCGGACGGAGCGACCTCCGCGCGACCGGACGGGGTGACGAAGGCCACCACGGCCTGTCCCGTGACCGGATCGGACACCCCGGCCGAGCCGGCCTCGCCCACGGTGTCGTGCGCGACGAGGGCGGACTCGATCTCGATCGTGGACAGACGGTGGCCCGAGACGTTGACCACGTCGTCGAGGCGGCCCAGGATCCAGATGTAGCCGTCGGCATCCCTCGTCGCCCCGTCACCGGCGACGTAGAACCCGCCGTGCTCTCCCTTGCCGGCATAGGCCGCCCAGTACGCGTCGCGGTACCGCGTCGGGTTCCCCCAGACGGTGCGGGCCATGCCCGGCCACGGTCGACGCACGACCAGCGTGCCGGACCGGCCGGGAGGCACCTCCGCGCCGTCCTCGTCCACGACGGCGACGTCGATCCCCGGCAGTGGTACGGACGCCGAGCCGGGTTTGAGGCTCGTCACACCCGGCAGCGGCGCGATCATCGCGGCGCCGGTCTCGGACTGCCACCAGGTGTCGATGACGGGCAGTTCGTCACGACCGAAGTTCCGGCGGAACCATACCCAGGCCTCAGGGTTGATCGCCTCGCCCACGGTGCCGAGCAGCCGCAGGGTGGAGAGGTCGTGCCCGCCCGGGAGGGCGGAGCCGAACCAGGTCATGAACGTGCGGATCAGCGTGGGAGCCGTGTAGTAGACCGTCACCCCGTAGCGCTCGATGATCTCGAGGTGACGCTCGCGGTGCGGTGCGTCCGGCGTCCCCTCGTAGATGACCTGCGTGAGGCCGTTCGACAGCGGTCCGTAGATCTCGTACGTGTGCGCCGTGACCCAAGCGAGGTCGGCCGTGCACCAGTGCACGTCGTCGGGCCGGGCGTCGAAATGCGCCCAGTGCGCCCAACTCGCCTGCGTCAGGTACCCGCCCGAGGTGTGCACGAGCCCCTTCGGCTTCCCAGTGGTCCCTGAGGTGTAGATGATGAACAGCGGATGTTCGGCGTCGAACGCCTGCGCCTCGTGGCGAGGCGAGGCGGTGTCGACGATGTCGTGCCACCACACGTCACGCCCCGCGGTCCACGGCACCTCCTGCCCGGTTCGACGCAGCACGAGCACATGCTCGAGGTCGGGGAGCCCGGCCGCAGCGAGGTCGGCGGTCGACTTGACCTCGGTGGCGGTCCCGCGCCGGAACTGCCCGTCGCTGGTCACGAGCAGCTTCGCGGCCGTGTCCTCGAGGCGGAAGCGGACCGCCTCCGCGGAGAAGCCCCCGAACACCAGCGAGTGCACGGCGCCGATCCGCGCGCAGGCGAGTGTGATCACGACCGTCTCGACGAGAACGGGGAGATAGATCACGACCCGGTCCCCCGGCTCGATGCCGAGTTCGGTGAGCGCGTTCGCCGCCTGCGAGACCCGCTGCTGGAGGTCGGTGTAGGTCACGGAGACACGGTCGCCGGGCTCGCCCTCGAAGTGCAGGGCGACCTTCTCGCCCTTCCCGGCTTCGACGTGGCGGTCGACGCAGTTCACGGCCACGTTGAGTCTCCCGCCGACGAACCACCGCGCCGCGGGGATCGCCCCGTCGGTCGGCGGCTCCCACTCGTGCGCGGTGCGCCACGGCTCCGCCCATTCCAGACGGCGGGCCGCTTCCTCCCAGAACGCCACCGGATCGGCCGCCGCCCGCGCGTAGACCTCCCCAGTGACGTTCGCATCCGGGAACGCGTTCGACGGCTCGTAGACGCGGGTCTCCTGCAGCCGCGCTTCGGTGTCGGTCACGTCCATCGGCGCAGCAGGAACTTCTCCAGCAGTGCGAGAACACCGTTGGTGATCGTGCCGAGCAGCGCGAGCAGCACGATGGAGAGCAGGATGCGGTCGACACGGCCCGTGCTCTGCGAGTCGGTCAGCAGGAACCCGAGTCCCATCGACGACGCGATCAGCTCCGCCGCGACGAGGAACAGCCAGGCCTGCGCGAGCGCGAGCCGCAGACCGGCCACCACCGAGGGGACGACCGCGGGCAGTTGCACGGTGCGGAACAGCGACCAGCCGCGGAGGCTGAACGAGCGTCCCGCCTCGACCAGCTGCGGGTCGACGTGTCGCAGCGCCGAGGCCACGGTCGTGTAGACCGGGAAGAAGGCTCCGATGGCGATCAGGGTCACTTTGGACTCCTCGCCGATCTGCATCCACAGGATCAGCAGAGGCACCCAGGCGAGCGAGGGCACGGCCCGGACCGCCGCGAGCGTGGGGCTGAGCAGCATGTCACCCAGCCGGGACAGCCCGACGAGTCCCGCGACGGCGAGGCCGATCACCGAGCCGATGGCGAAGCCGAGCAGCACGCGCTGCACCGAGATCGCGATGTGCGTCCACAGCTGTCCGCTCTCCGCCAGTTCCACTCCGGCCTCGAAGACGGCGGCGGGTGCGGGCAGCCGGTACGGCTCGACGAGACCCGATGCGGTGACGATCTGCCAGGTGAGCAGGATCGCAGCGGGCAGCAGCAGCCCGCCGAGGATGCGGACGAGCGGCCGGTCCCCCCAGCGTCGGACTCCGGTGGCAGGGCGGCGACGTCCCGCCGCGGACTCGAGCGCGTCGCGCGAGTCCGCCGGGACGATCACCCGCTGGTCGAGGTCGGTCACTCGTCCCCGACCGCCTTCTTCGCGAAGGTGTCGTTCACGATGGTGGAGAGCGCCTTGTCGACGGATTCCTGGCCGCCCTGGACATCCCCGGACTCGACGAGCACGGGGGCGATCTTCTCCAGCACGGCGACCTGATCCTCCCCCGGGATGCCGCTCACGTCGAGGTTCGAGCGCTCCTGGATGACCGTGGTGGCGACGGCCGGGTCGATCCCGGCGACCTCGGCCAGCAGCGCCGCCGTCTCCTCGGGGTTCTCGAGCGCCCACTCGCGTGCCTGCTCGTACGCGTCGACGACGGCCTGCGCGAGGTCGGGGTGGTTCGTGACGAAGTCCTCGGTCGCGTTGAGGAAGCCGTAGGTGTTGAAGTCGACGTTCCGGTAGATGAGCTTGTCGCCCGACTCCACCTCGGCGGCGGCCATGATGGGGTCGAGGCCCGCCCACGCGTCGACGGAGCCGCCGTCGAGCGCAGCCCGTCCGTCGGCGTGCTGGAGATTCTGCACCTCGACGTCGGCGAGCGAGAGCCCGCCCTCTTCGAGTGCCTGCAGGAGGAAGAAGTAGGGGTCGGTGCCCTTCGTGGCGGCGACGGAGGCGCCCTTGAGGTCTTCCAGCGAGGTGATGTCGCTGTCCGGACCGACGACGATGGCCGACCATTCAGGCTGCGAGTAGATGTCGATGACCTGGATGGGCGAGCCGTTGGCCCGTGCCAGGAGAGCGGCGGAGCCGGCGGTCGACCCGACGTCGACAGATCCGGATCGCAGCAGCTCGTTGGCCTTGTTGGAGCCGGCGGACTGGATCCACTCGACCTCGACGTCGTCGCCGAGGATCTCCTCGAGGATCCCCTGATCGCGGATCACGAGGCTCAGCGGGTTGTAGGTGGCGAAGTCGATGGACAGCGTGTCGGACGACCACTCCCCGCTCGCCGCGGCGTCGTTGTCGTCGTCGGCCTTGGCGTTCTCGCCGGCCACGCAGCCGGTCGCGACGAGCATCATCGTCCCGGCGATCGCGATCGCAGGGATGATGCGGCGGGTGATGGTGCTCATCGGGACTCCTCGGTGGTGCGGTGGTGGGTGTCGACGCCGAGACCTTCCAGGAGGTCGGCGCGCAGGTCGGCGAGGCCGCGATCGGCGCGGTCCCGCGGGCGAGCGCCCGGCACGGCGACCGTGCGGGCGATCGAGGGCTCGTCGTCGCCGCCGAGCGTGCGCAGCAGCAGCACGCGGTCGGCGAGGTAGAGGGCTTCCTCGACGTCGTGCGTCACGAGCAGGACGGTCGTCGGCTCGGCGGCGTGGATCTCCAACAGCAGATCGTGCATCCGCAGCCGTGTCAGCGCGTCGAGTGCACCGAACGGCTCGTCCAGCAGCAGCACACCGGGGTTGCGGGCGAGCGCTCTGGCGAGAGATGCGCGCTGCGCCATGCCGCCGGAGACCTCACGGGGCCGCTGGTCGGCGGCGTGCTCGAGGCCCACCAGCTGCAGGAGCTCGCGAACCCGCTCGCGTCCCGCTCGGCGTGCCGTCGAGCGGGGCAGGCCGAGTTCGACGTTCTGGGCGAGCGTGCGCCACGGGAGCAGCCGCGGCTCCTGGAAGGCGATCGCGGTGCGCTCGTCGACGTCGGCGACAGCCGTGCCGTCGAGGCGGATGCGTCCGCCGGTGGGGGCATCGAGACCACCGACGAGGCGGAGGAGCGTGGACTTCCCGCAGCCGGAGGGGCCGACGACGGCCACGATCTCCCCCGCTGCGATGTCGAGGTCCACCCCGCGCAGCACATCGCGGCGGCCCTGCGCGATCGGGAACGACCGCTCGATGCCGTCGAGCCGCACGGCCTGAGCCGCCCCCGCGGACGAGGACGTCACGGCGGTGCGCGGCGCAGGGAGCAGAGCGGTCATTTCTCCATGCTGGCGGGGCGGATGGAATGTTACGAATGCGGCCGTAATGTTCCGTCACGCAGGATCCGTGTCCGCGTGCAGGCATGCGAAAAGGGCCGCCACGCCCGCCGTGAGGCGGGGTGACGGCCCTTGTCCGAGTGTTACTTAGGCGTTGCCACCCGAGAGCTTCTCGCGCAGAGCGGCGAGAGCCTCGTCGTCCGCGAGGGTGCCGGCGCCGGCGGCCTCGCTGGTGAAGGACTGGCCGCCGAAGTCGTCTCCGGCCGCAGCCTCGGCCTCGGCCGCCTTGACGACCTGAGCCTTGTGCGCCTCCCAGCGAGCCTGGGCTGCAGCGTACTCCTGCTCCCATGCCTCGCGCTGAGCGTCGAAGCCTTCCTTCCACGCACCGGTCTCGGCGTCGAAGCCCTCCGGGTACTTGTACTCGCCGTTCTCGTCGTACTCGGCGAGCATGCCGTACAGGGCCGGGTCGAACTCGGTGCCGTTGGGGTCGACCGACTCGTTGGCCTGCTTCAGCGACAGCGAGATGCGACGACGCTCGAGGTCGATGTCGATGACCTTGACGAAGACCTCTTCGCCGACGGAAACGACCTGCTCGGCCAGCTCGACGTGCTTGCTGGAGAGCTCGGAGATGTGGACCAGGCCCTCGATGCCGTCTGCGACGCGCACGAACGCACCGAACGGAACGAGCTTGGTGACCTTACCCGGCGTGACCTGACCGATCGCGTGGGTGCGGGCGAAGACCTGCCACGGGTCCTCCTGCGTCGCCTTCAGCGACAGGGAGACGCGCTCGCGGTCGAGGTCGACCTCGAGGATCTCGACGGTGACCTCCTGGCCCACCTCGACGACCTCGGAGGCGTGCTCGATGTGCTTCCAGGACAGCTCGGAGACGTGCACGAGACCGTCCACGCCACCCAGGTCGACGAACGCACCGAAGTTGACGATCGACGAGACGACACCCTTGCGGACCTGACCCTTGTGCAGGTTGTTCAGGAACGTGGTGCGCGACTCCGACTGCGTCTGCTCGAGCAGCGCACGGCGGCTCAGGACGACGTTGTTGCGGTTCTTGTCGAGCTCGAGGATCTTCGCCTCGATCTCCTGGCCGAGGTACGGCGTGAGGTCGCGGACGCGGCGCAGCTCGATGAGCGACGCGGGCAGGAAGCCACGGAGTCCGATGTCGACGATGAGTCCACCCTTGACGACCTCGATGACCGTACCGGTGACGACGCCGTCGTTCTCCTTGATCTTCTCGACGTCACCCCAGGCGCGCTCGTACTGCGCACGCTTCTTGGAGAGGATCAGACGGCCTTCCTTGTCCTCCTTCTGGAGAACGAGGGCCTCGACCTGGTCACCGACGGCGACGACCTCGTTGGGGTCGACGTCGTGCTTGATCGAGAGCTCGCGCGAGGGGATGACACCCTCGGTCTTGTATCCGACATCGAGGAGGACCTCATCGCGGTCGATCTTGACGATCGTGCCTTCGATGATGTCGCCGTCGTTGAAGAACTTCAGGGTCTTCTCGACCGCGGCCAGGAAGTCCTCAGCAGATCCGATGTCGTTGATGGCGACCTGCTTGGTGGCCGGGGCGGTCGTTGCGGTAGTCATGTAGTGGGTTGTCCTTGTTGAATGGAGACTCGGGCTGGGAGGCAAAGGCCGCGCACGGCCGACAGCATGCTTCACAGCGGTTGGATTTTGGTTTTCTCGCCACGAGGGCACGCGCATGCACGCCACGAGTGACAGTTCAGGCTATCAGAAGATGGACCGCCCGAGCGAGTCGGATTTCGCAGCGGCCGGCCTGTGGATAACTCATCCGGGCGCTCCCGGGACCGAGTTACCGTGACGGGGTGATTCCGCCGACTCCGCCCCGCGCCCCGCGCCGGTCCGTCCTGCTCCGCATCCTCGCCACCCTCGTGGCCGCCGCCCCGCTCGCCGCCTGCGGCCCCGCCCCGGTTCCGACCCCCACCCCGAAAGCCGCCTTCGCCTCAGAGGAGGAGGCCTTCGCCGCGGCGGAAGAGACCTACCGCGCGTACACCGACGCACTCAATGCGGTGGACCTGAGCGACCCGACCACATTCGAAGCTGTGTTTCGTATCTCGAGCGGCGACTTCGAAGCCGCCGATCGAAAGACGCTCTCGGAACTGCACGCCGCAGGCTACGCGTTCGTCGGCCGAATGAGCGTTGTCTATTTTGAAGGCCTTCGCACCGAACCTCCCTTCAAAGAGGTTCTCGCCATTGTGTGCATTGATGTCAGCGCGTCCGACGTTGTGGACGGCTCCGGACAATCGGTCACTGAGCCTGACAGGCCGGATGTGAATCCTCTTAGGGTGACTTTTCGACACCTTGAGCAAGGTTTCGTCGTGGACCACGCGGATCGAGAGCCTGAAGCGAAATGCGCGACGTAGCGTCAGCTCTCCTCTCCCTACTCCTGATTTTCCAGTCAGCCGCGGGTGACGGGAGTGGCGTTGGCGGTGCAGATGTAGCTGTTGGCAACGCGAGCGTCACGGTCTCGGGGACGCAGACGACACACTCCCCCGAGGGGAAGCGCGGCCCTCGCGCCGGCTCACCTCGGGCGCTCGAGGCGCCGTGGTATCCACCGCACGAATTCGACTTCGACTCCTGCCTCGACGACTGGAACAGCTCGCGAGGGTGCTTCCGTGCCACCGAGCCGGAGGAGGTGAAGCGCTCGGAGCCCGGTCAGGCATCCCCCTCCGCCCGGCCCATCACGATGACCGATCTGGCGCAGTTCGCCCCGGAGAAGATCGCCGTGACGGGCGAGCCGGGCAACCTCGGTATCGCCGGCATGCCGATGAACTTCGTCGCGACGGCGACGACGCACACGCGTACCTTGACGCTCTTCGGCGCTCCCATCGCCGTGCGCTTCACGCCCACGAGCTATTCGTTCGTCCATGGAGACGGCAGCACGGCGACGACGGCCGACGGCGGTCGGACCTGGTCCGCGCTCGGTCAGCTCTCCTTCACTCCGACCGCGACGAGCCACGTCTATGAAGACCGCGGCACATACCTGGCCCACGTCTCCGTGAGATACGCAGCGGAGGTCGATCTCGGCGCAGGGTGGTCCGCGGTCCCTGGCGACCTCACGGTCGACGGTCCGGACAGCGAGATCCGCATCTTCGAAGCGCATACGGCGCTCGTCGCTTTCACGTGCGCCGAGAATCCCGGTGCACCCGGATGCTGATCCCCGCGCGACGCGGGTGCGGGGCGCGGCGCGCCCGTCGATCCGCTGTCGGGAGTCCGTGACAAACTGTCGCCGTGACCGACCGTCTCATGCTGCTCGATACCGCCAGCCTCTACTTCCGTGCCTTCTATGGCGTGCCGGACAAGGTGACGGCCCCCGACGGCTCGCCCATCAACGCCGCCCGTGGTCTGCTCGACATCATCGCGAAGCTCGTCACGATGTACGAGCCCACGCACGTCATCGCCTGCTGGGATGACGACTGGCGTCCGCAGTGGCGGGTCGACCTCATCCCGAGCTACAAGACGCACCGCGTGGTCGAGATGGTCGCGAGCGGACCCGACATCGAAGAGGTGCCCGACCCGCTCGAGGCGCAGATCCCCCTCATCCGCGAGACGCTCACCGCTCTCGGCATCCCGATCGTGGGGGTCGCCGAGCATGAGGCGGATGACGTCATCGGCACGCTCGCGACCCACGCCGACATCCCCGTCGACATCGTCACCGGTGATCGCGATCTCTTCCAGCTCGTCGACGACTCCCGAGACGTCAGGGTCATCTACACGGCACGCGGGATGAGCAACCTCGAGATCGTCACCGACGCGACCGTGGTCGCCAAGTACGGGGTCCTCCCCTCCCAGTACGCGGACTTCGCGACCATGCGCGGCGACGCCTCGGACGGACTCCCCGGCGTCGCCGGCGTCGGAGAGAAGACGGCGGCGACCCTGCTGCAGGCCCACGCCGACCTTGCGGGGATCCGCGCCGCGGCAGAAGCCGGAGAGGGCATGAGCGCCGGGGTGCGGGCGAAGATCCTCGCGGCCTCCGCCTACCTCGACGTCGCCCCGACCGTCGTCGCCGTCGCCACGGCTCTGCCGATCACCGCGCCCGACGTCCCGCTCCGCATCCTCGATCCCGCCGAGGTGGACGCGGCCACAGCACTCGCCGAGAAATGGAATCTCGGCGGCTCGATGACGCGTGCGCTGGCGGCCGTCTCGAAGGCGGCCAGCCCCGCCGGTTGACCGCCTCGACAGGGGCCGATCATTCCGCCCAGGAGAGCAGTCGCGAAAGGCCCCAGGTCGTGACGATCCGGGAGGCCGGGACTCCGGCGCGCTCGGCCCGCTCGGCGCCGTGGTCGAGGAGGGAGAGCTGACCGGGGGCGTGCGCATCCGAGTCGATCGAGAAGAGGCAGCCCGCCTCGAGGGCGATGGCGATGAGCTCGTCAGGCGGATCCTGTCGCTCCGGTCGAGAGTTGATCTCGACGGCGACCCCGTTCTCGGCGCACGCGGCGAAGACGGCCTTCGCATCGAACTGCGACGGCGGACGGGTTCCCCGGTCCCCCTGCACGAGGCGGCCCGTGCAATGACCGAGCACGTTCACCCGAGGGTGCGCGACGGCGGCGAGCATCCGCGCGGTCATCGGACGGGCATCCATGCGGAGCTTGGAATGCACCGACGCCACGACGATGTCGAGCTCGCCGAGCAGCGCGTCTTCCTGATCGAGCGATCCGTCTTCGAGGATGTCGACCTCGATCCCGGCGAGCATCGTGAAGCCGTCGCCCGATTCGGCGCGCACGAGCGGGATCTGCTCGCGGAGCCGCTCCGCCGACAGGCCCCGAGCGACGCGGAGTCGCGGCGAGTGGTCGGTGATCGCCTGATACTCATGACCTTGGGCACGTGCGGCCGCCGCCATGACGGAGATGGGCGTCGTCCCATCCGACCAGTCGGTGTGCGCATGCAGGTCCCCGCGGAGCTTGGAGCGGAGCTCCGACACACGCTCCGGCTCCACGTCGCCGCGGAGCTCGACCAGGTAGTCGGGCACCTGACCGGCCTGCGCCTGCCGGATCACGGCGAAAGTGGACTCGCCGATGCCCTTGGTCGCACGCAGTCTCGTCGGGTCGGCCCGTACGTCATCCGGCAGATCCTGGAGCGTGGCAGCGGCCTGGCGGAACGCCTTCGCCCGATACCGAGACGCGCGCTCCCTCTCGAGCAGGGAGGCGATCTCGAGCAGTGCGTCGACGGGATCCACGGTCACACCTTCGGAGCCGCCAGCTCGCGGCTCACGCTGATCCACTGGTCGAGCTTCGCCAGCGCACGGCCGTCGTCAACGGCGGCCGACGCCTTCTCATACCCTTCCCGGAGGCGCTCGAGGATCGGCCGCTGCACCTGACCCGCGTCCTGCGACAGCTCGAAGGCGACGATGCCGGCCGCGGCGTTCAGGAGCACGATGTCACGCACAGCTCCCGTCTCGCCCTCGAGCGTGCGACGGAGGACCTCCGCGTTGTGCTGCGGCGATCCGCCGATGAGGTCGGAGAGGTCGGCGATCGGGATGCCGAGGTCCCGCGGGTCGAGGTCGTGCTCGTGGATGTCTCCGCGCGTGACCTCCCAGATCCGGCTGTGCCCCGTCGTCGTCAGCTCGTCCAGGCCGTCGTCCCCGCGGAAGACCAGGGCGGTCGCACCGCGCGTGCGGAACACCCCGGTGATCAGCGGCACGCGCTCGATCTGCGCGACGCCGACCGCGTTCGCCTCCGCTCGGGCCGGGTTGCACAGCGGGCCGAGCATGTTGAACACCGTCGGCACGCCGAGCTCCGCCCGCACGGGACCCGCGTGCTTGAAACCGGGGTGGAATGCGCCGGCCCAGGCGAAGGTGATGCCGGTCCGGTCCAGGATCGAGGCGACGGAGGCGGGGTCGAGCGAGAGCTCGAGGCCGAGGGCACCGAGCACGTCCGAGGAGCCGGAGGCCGAGCTGGCGGCGCGGTTGCCGTGCTTGACGACGGGGACCCCGGTCGCGCCGATGATGATCGCGGCGGTCGTCGAGACGTTCACGGTGCCGACGCGATCTCCGCCGGTGCCGACGATGTCGAGCACGTCGGGCGAGACGGGAAGAGGCACCGCGGCTTCGAGGATCGCATCGCGGAATCCGACGATCTCGTCGATCGTCTCCCCCTTGGCGCGGAGCGCGACGAGGAACCCTGCGAGCTGGGCCTCGCTCACGCCACCCTGCATGATCCTGCGCATCGCCCAGGTCGACTCCCAGACGCTGAGATCGCGACGCTCCAGGAGCGAGGTGAGCACGTCGGACCAGGTCAGCGAATCAGCCATGTGTGCGATCCTATCGGCGCGGAGAAAACGTGCAGATGCTTCCGCGACGCCGCCCGCCCCGCGACCACCCCCTGTTTCCCGCGGATTCACCGGGTATTCGCAGTGTTTTCTTAGGGTCCCCTAAGTCCCCGAGAGGCGAATCGAGGGGCGTCAGTGCAAGAATCACGCCCGGGGATCGGCCATAATGGAGGGGTGACGACCTCAGCGACGTATGCCCCGGCGGCGAGAACCATTAAGCGGCCCAACCCGGTAGCTGTCGGCACCATTGTGTGGCTCGGCAGTGAGGTGATGTTCTTCGCGGGACTCTTCGCGATCTACTTCACCCTTCGCAGCACCTCCCCGGAGCTGTGGGCCGACCGGACCGAGCTCCTGAACGTTCCGTTCGCAGCCGTCAACACGGCGATCCTCGTGCTCTCCTCCTTCACGTGCCAGATGGGCGTGTTCGCGGCAGAGGACCTGCAGCCCTACAAGCTCGGCAAGGGCCTGAAGAACGGTGCAGGCCGCCGTCGCCTCTTCGGCTGGGGAATGGTCGAGTGGTTCTTCCTCACCTTCGCCCTCGGCGCGATCTTCGTGTCCGGCCAGGTGTGGGAGTACGCGCAGCTCGTCGCTGAAGGCATGCCGATCAACGCCGACTCCTACGCTTCCGCGTTCTACCTGACGACCGGCTTCCACGCCCTGCACGTCACCGGTGGACTCGTCGCGTTCCTGCTCGTCATCGGCCGCGCATACGCCGTCAAGAACTTCCGGCACAAGGAGGCGACCTCCTCGATCGTGGTGTCCTACTACTGGCACTTCGTCGACGTCGTCTGGATCGTGCTGTTCCTCGTTATCTACTTCCTGAAATAAGAGCGGAGCTGATCCCTGAGATGGCACGAGAGAAGAAGCACCGTTCCCGCGGTCGTCGCAGCCCTTTGGCGGCGGCCGCCCTCATCGGCGCAGGCCTCCTGATCACCGGAGCCGTGTACGCCGGCGCATCCGCGGCTTTCGCCGCATCGGACACGCAGTCCGCGTCCACGCAGCTGACGGTCGAGGACGGCGAGAAGCTGTTCCAGGCCAACTGCGCCACCTGCCACGGTCTCGACCTGCAGGGAACCGCCAACGGCCCGAGCCTCTACGGCGTCGGCGAGCTGGCGACCGAGTTCCAGCTGTCGACCGGCCGCATGCCGCTGCAGATGCAGGGCCCGCAGGCACCGCAGAAGGCTCCGCAGTTCACGGAGGACCAGATCCTCGCGATCTCGTCGTACGTGCAGTCCGAGGCCCCCGGCCCGACCTTCCCCGAAGAGCGCCTGCTCGACGGTGAGGGCGACGTCGCGCACGGCGCCGAGCTGTTCCGCGTGAACTGCGCCATGTGCCACAACGTGGCCGCTGCCGGTGGTGCGCTCACCGAGGGCAAGTACGCCCCCGCTCTGACCGAGACCAGCGCGCTGCACATCTACGCCGCGATGGTCACCGGCCCGCAGAACATGCCGGTCTTCGGCGACATGAACCTGTCCGACGAGGACAAGCGCGACATCATCTCGGCTCTGCTCTTCCAGCAGCAGTCCGTGCAGATCGGCGGATTCTCGCTCGGATCGCTCGGACCGGTCTCCGAGGGCCTGTTCGTGTGGATCTTCGGTATCGGCGCGCTCGTCGCCGTGACCGTGTGGATCACGGCGAAGTCCAACTGACGCTTATTCATCGAAGAGGAACGTACGAGGAGCACCATGGCACACGACGACGACTCGCAGGCTCTTGACAGGGCCTACCAGCCCTCTCCGGGGCTGGGTGTCGCAGTCAGCGATCCCGTGCAGAACCCGGGGCTTCCGCCGCACCGCGAGCGGATGACCGACAAGGATCCGCGCGCTGAGAAGGCCGCTGTCCGCACCGTCTACACGCTGTTCTACCTCTCGCTGGCCGGGAGCATCTGGGCGGTCGCCGCCTACATGCTGTTCCCGATCGAGAGCGGCGCGCTCATCGACATCCGACAGAACAACCTCTTCATCGGTCTCGGCATCGCGCTCGCGCTGCTGGCCCTCGGCATCGGCGCGATCCACTGGTCCAAGGCGCTGATGTCGGACAAGGAGTTCATCGAGCACCGTCACCCCACCCGGGGCAAGGACTCGACGCGTGAGGCCGCCATCAAGGCCTTCGCCGACGCCAACGAGGAGTCCGGATTCGGACGCCGCACGATGATCCGCAACTCCCTGTTCGCGGCCATCGTCGCGTCGATCATCCCCGGCGTCACGCTCTTCCGCGGTCTCGCGCCGCACTCGACTCCGGATGACCCCACCAAGGGCGACCCGGTCGCGCTGCTCAAGCACACCATGTGGGAGAAGGGCGCGCGCCTCGTCCGCGACCCCGACGGCACCCCGATCCGCGCTGCGGACGTCACGCTGGGCTCCGCGTTCCACGTGATCCCGGAGGAGCTCGCGACGCTGAGCCACCACGACGGTTACCTCGAGGAGAAGGCGAAGGCCATCGTGCTGATGATGCGCCTGCGCCCCGAGCAGCTGATCGAGGCCGAGGACCGCAAGGACTGGTCCTACGACGGCATCGTCGCCTACTCCAAGGTCTGCACGCACGTCGGCTGCCCCGTGGCGCTGTACGAGCAGCAGACGCACCACCTGCTGTGCCCGTGCCACCAGTCGCAGTTCGACGTCACGGACCACGCAAAGGTCATCTTCGGCCCGGCGGCCCGCCCGCTGCCGCAGCTGCCCATCACCGTCGATGACGAGGGTTACCTGATCGCTCGCAGCGACTTCACCGAACCCGTCGGCCCGAGCTTCTGGGAGCGCCATTGAGCACCGCAACGCTGTCCAAGGACGAGAAGGACACCAAGGCGCCCCTCGGCGGCCGCTTCGTCGGTGCCGCGTCGAACTACATCGATGAGCGCACCAGCCTCTCCGGGTTCGTCAAGGAACTCGGACGCAAGATCTTCCCCGACCACTGGTCGTTCATGCTCGGCGAGATCGCCCTGTGGAGCTTCGTGGTGGTGTTCCTCTCCGGAACCTTCCTGACGTTCTTCTTCCAGGCGTCCATGGTCGAGACGCACTACACGGGTGCGTACGCCCCGATGCGCGGCATCGAGATGTCGGCGGCACTCGAGTCGTCGCTGCACATCTCGTTCGACCTCCGCGGCGGACTGCTCGTCCGTCAGATCCACCACTGGGCTGCGCTCGTGTTCATCGCCGGCATCGGCGTGCACATGCTCCGCGTCTTCTTCACGGGTGCGTTCCGCAAGCCGCGCGAGCTCAACTGGGTGATCGGCTTCGTCCTCTTCATCCTCGCGATGGCCGAGGGCTTCACGGGCTACTCGCTCCCCGACGACCTGCTCTCGGGCAACGGCCTTCGCATCATCGACGGCATGATCAAGGGTCTCCCGCTGATCGGCACGTGGACCTCGTTCCTCCTGTTCGGCGGCGAGTTCCCCGGCACCGACATCGTGGGGCGCCTGTACACGCTGCACATCCTGCTGCTGCCGATGCTCGTCATCGCGCTGATCGTCGTGCACCTCATGCTCATGATCGTCAACAAGCACACGCAGTTCGCCGGCCCCGGCCGCACGAACGACAACGTCGTCGGCTACCCGATGATGCCCGTGTACATGTCGAAGATGGGCGGCTACCTGTTCATCGTCTTCGGTGCCATCGTGCTGATCGCGACGTTCTTCCAGATCAACCCGATCTGGAACTACGGCCCCTACGACCCCTCCCCCGTGTCCGCCGGTACCCAGCCTGACTGGTACATCGGATTCGCGGACGGTGCGCTGCGTCTGGCGCCGTCGAACTGGGACATCGTCTTCCTCGACCACACCTGGTCGTTCGGAATCATCGCGCCGGTCCTGGTCCTCGGACTGTTCATCGTCATCGTCGCGATCTACCCGTTCCTCGAGGCCTGGGTCACGGGCGACAAGCGCGAGCACCACATCGCCCAGCGCCCGCGCAACGCTGCCACCCGCACCGCGATCGGCGTCGCCGGCGTCGTGTTCTACGCGGTCCTGTGGGCTGCAGCATCGTCCGACCTCATCGCGACGCACTTCATGCTCACGATGGAAGGCGTCATCCACACGCTGCAGGCTCTGCTCTTCCTGGGCCCGATCCTCGCCTACTTCGTCACCAAGCGCATCTGCATCGCGCTGCAGAAGAAGGACCGCGAGATCGTGCTGCACGGCTTCGAGTCCGGGCGCATCGTCCGCCTCCCCGGTGGCGAGTTCATCGAGGTGCACCAGCCGGTCGACAAGTACGACCGCTGGAAGCTCATCGACGTCGACACCTACGAGCCGCTCGTCGTCCGCCCGAACTCCAAGGGACGCATCCCGTGGACGGAGAACCTCCGCTCCGCGATCTCCCGCTGGTTCTTCGAGGACCGTCTGGCCCCGCTCACGCAGGCCGAGGTCGAGGCAGCGGATGCGCACCAGCACCACGTCACGGCTCACAACGACGAGACCGAGGCGGCAGAGATCCAGGGCGCTCACGAGCGCGCCGGGTTCCCTGACGCTCCCCTCACCGTCGATGAGACCCACGTCGACGAGACGCCGAACACCCCCAGCACGGTGATCTCCACCGAGCCGGTGAAGAAGCCTCGTCGCAAGAAGTCTGAAGAGGACGGCGAGTAACCGCCCCTCCCCTGACAAGAAGGCCTCGTCCCCCGTGGACGAGGCCTTCTTCGTCGTTCACGGAGGAGATTCGTCGTCCACGGATGAGAGGATCGAACCATGAGTTCCGTCGTCCAGCTGATCCGCTCCAGCACGCTCGCCGACGCCCCCTCCACGCGCCAGGCGGACCTCGTAGCGGCCTGGGACGTGGTGCACGCGGCGTTCGGGACACACGACGTCCCGAGCACGCTCCTGGGCGTGACCGTGCTCGGATACGACGACCAGCTCGTCGAGATCGAGGCGGTCGCGGCCGTCGCCGCCGAATGACGACGCCCGTCGAGGTGCGCCAGGCGCGCCCCACGGATGCGGCGACCCTCGTGGAGATCGAGGCCGCCGCTGACGCGCTGCTCATCGACCGCTTCGGCGCGACGGACTGGCCTCCCCCGGCCTCGGCGGCGGAGCGGTCTGCTCTCCCCGGGTTCATCCTCGTGGCGGAGCAGCCGGACCACGCGGCCGGTTCGCCCGCCGTGATCGGGTTCGTGCACGTCCTGGAGATCGACGGTCACGCACACCTCGAACAGCTCTCGGTGCTGCCGGAGTCCGGGCGGCGAGGAATCGGCCGCCGCCTGGTCGCCGAGGCCCTCCGCACGGCGCGAACCCGCGGCCACACGCAGATCACGCTGCGCACCTACCGGGACGTGCCCTGGAACGCGCCCTTCTACGCCTCCTGCGGCTTCGTCGAGACGTCGCCCGACTCTCCGTTCCTGGCCGACCTGGTGCGTGTCGAGACGGAGCTCGGGCTCTTCCGTCACGGCGCACGCGTGCAGATGACCGCCCTGCTGTGACGAAGCGACGCTGACCGCATTCGGACGCAACGAGACCGGAATCCGCTGCGGACGCGGGGTGCGCCGGACCTAGTCTGAGAGCATGATCGATCGCACCGACTTCTACGCCGCCAAGCTCACCTACGAAACCGACGCCAGCGACGTCCATGCGGCGCTCAAGGCCGGCGAGGAGCTCTTCGTCATCGATGTGCGCTCCGACGAGGCATGGGCACAGGGACGCGTCTCCGGCGCCGTGCACATGCACTACAGCGAGATCGCCGTCCGGGCGCCCGCCGAGATCCCCGCCGATGCCGATGTCGTCGTCTACTGCTGGAGTCCCGGATGCAATGCGGGCGCGAAGGGTGCCCTGGAGTTCGCGAAGCTCGGCTACCGCGTGCGGGAGATGATCGGCGGATTCGAGTACTGGGTGCGCGAAGGCTATCCCGTCGAGGATGCGGACGGCGTGCACCGGAGGCCCGTCGATCCGCTGACCGGCATCGCACGGGTCCGCACCCGCGCCTGACGCGGATCCCCCTGCGCACGAAGAAGGCCCCCGGAATGATCCGGGGGCCTTCTTGAATGCGGTGGACTCAGCGGGCGAAGTTCCCGCGGTAGTACTCGTAGACCCAGCCCACGATCGCCACGACGAAGATGCCGAGACCGATCGGGAGGAGGAAGTGTCCGACGGCGAGCCCGACGACGAAGACGCCGGCGGAGGCCGCGAGGACGATCGGCCACCAGGACCACGGGCTGAACTCGCCGAGCTCAGGGTCGCCGTCGTCGATGTCCGAGGTCAGGATGTCCTCGGGCAGCTCGCCGTTCTGCGCCTTGTGAGTCCGGTCGAGGTAGAACGCGACCATGGCGCTCATGAACGCCCCGAAGAAGAGCGCGACGGTGCCGACCCACTCGACACGCGAAGCGAAGTCGGGGTCGGGAGTGGCGATGATGTGCCAGCCCGTGTACACGACGCCGATGAAGGCGAAGAACGCGGTCAGGATCCACCAGAGGATGACGTTGTCGCGCATGACTTACTGGGCCTCTCGCTCGCCGGGCGCGGTCGTTGCGAACTCCGCCGCCTCCGGGTGGTTCAGGTCGAACGCGGGACGCTCGCTGCGGATACGCGGGATCGACGTGAAGTTGTGACGGGGCGGCGGGCAGGACGTCGCCCACTCGAGCGAAGCGCCGTAGCCCCACGGGTCGTTGACCGTGACCTTCGGAGCCTTGCGCGCCGTGATCCAGACGTTCAGGAAGAACGGCAGCATCGACGCGCCGAGGATGATCGCTCCGATCGTGGAGACCTGGTTCTGCCACGTCCAGCCGTCTGCAGCGGAGTAGTCCGCGTAACGACGCACCATGCCGTCGACGCCCAGCCAGTGCTGGATGAGGAACGTCATGTGGAAGCCGATGAACAGCATCCAGAAGTGCACGTAGCCGAGGCGCTCGTTGAGCATGCGGCCCGTCCACTTCGGCCACCAGAAGTAGAAGCCGGCGAACATCGCGAACACGACGGTGCCGAAGACGACGTAGTGGAAGTGCGCCACCACGAAGTACGAGTCGCTGAGGTGGAAGTCCAGCGGCGGAGCCGCGAGGATGACACCGGTCAGACCACCGAAGACGAACGAGACCAGGAAGCCGAGAGCGAAGACCATCGGCGTCTCGAACGTCACGGACCCTCGCCAGAGCGTGCCGATCCAGTTGAAGATCTTCACACCCGTCGGCACCGCGATGAGCATCGTCATCAGGGCGAAGAACGGCAGCAGCACCGAGCCGGTGACATACATGTGGTGGGCCCACACGGCCACGGACAGGGCGGCGATCGCGATCGTCGCGTAGACCAGGGTCTTGTATCCGAAGATCGGCTTGCGGCTGAAGACCGGGAAGATCTCCGACACGATGCCGAAGAACGGCAGGGCGATGATGTACACCTCGGGGTGACCGAAGAACCAGAACAGGTGCTGCCAGAGCAGGACGCCGCCGTTGGCCGGGTCGTAGATGTGGGCTCCGAGGATGCGGTCGGCCGCGGCGGCGAAGATCGCTGCCGCGAGGACCGGGAACGCCATCAGGATGAGCAGGCTGGTGATCAGCGTGTTCCACGAGAAGATCGGCATGCGCCACATCGTCATACCCGGGGCGCGCATCGTGATGATCGTCGTGATGAAGTTGACGGCACCGAGGATGGTACCGAAACCGGAGATGCCGAGACCCACCATCCAGAGGTTTCCACCGGCACCCGGCGAGAACGACGCACCGGCCAGAGGCTGATACGCGAACCATCCGAACGAGGCGGCACCCTGCGGGGTGAGGAAGCCGGCGACCGCGATGGTCGAGCCGAACAGGAAGAGCCAGAAGGCGAAGGCGTTCAGACGCGGGAACGCGACGTCGGGGGCACCGATCTGCAGCGGCAGGATGGCGTTGGCGAAGCCGGCGAACAGCGGCGTCGCGAACATCAGCAGCATGATCGTGCCGTGCATCGTGAACAGCTGGTTGTACTGCTCCTTCGTCGGGATGATCTGCATGCCCGGCGCGAACAGCTCGGCGCGGATGACGAGAGCCATCACACCGCCGAGGAGGAAGAACAGCACGGAGGCGATCAGGTACATGTACCCGATGGTCTTGTGGTCGGTGGAGGTGATCCACTTGACGACGATGTTGCCCTTCTGCTCGACGCGCGAGGAGCTCATGAGAGCGGCCTGGCGTGCCGGCAGAGTGGTGGGACGGGAGCGGGGTGTCTCGTCCGTGCGAGGAGCTTCGGTGGTCGACATGACTTACTCCTCTCCTTCCTCGGTTTCGGTCTGACCGGAGATGCCGGGCAGGTTGGAGAGACGGTCGTAGGCGTCGGTGATGTCGCCCGTGTTGCCCTTCTCCTCGAGGGACTCGAGGTAGGCGTCGTACTCGTCCTGCGAGACGACCTTCACGTTGAACAGCATCATCGAGTGGTATTCACCGCACAGCTCGGCGCACTTGCCGGCGTACTCGCCCTCGCGGGTCGGGATGAAGGACCAGGAGTTGTCCTTCCCGATGAACATGTCCTTCTTGTAGAGGAAGTCGATGATCCAGAAGGAGTGGATGACATCGCGCGACTGGAGGTCGATCGTGACCTTCTTGTCGACCGGCAGCACCAGGGTCGGGAGCTCCGCCTGGTCGATGTTGCCGTCGGCGTCGGGCTGAGCCTGGATACCCATCGTCCACACGGCGTCGGAGTTGTCCTCCTCTTCGCCGTCGTACTGGAAGTCCCACGCCCACTGCTTGGCGATGGCCGTGATCTCGACGTCGGGGTCGTCCCACTTCGCCTCGATCTCGGTCTGATCCCGAGCCGTGAAGAAGAACATGCCCAGCACGAGGATGAGCGGCACGATCGTGTAGAAGATCTCGATCGGCATGTTGTAGCGCATCTGCACCGGCAGGCCGGTCTGACCCTTGCGGCGGCGGTAGGCGATCGCGGCCCAGGCCATGAGGCCCCAGGTGATGACGCCGACGGCGAGCAGCACGATCCAGGAGTTGACCCAGAGCGACGAGACGCGCTCGGTCTGGTTGGTGGCCGCAGGGGCACCGTCCACGAAGCCCGGGAGGAAGCCGTTCAGCTCCGTGGGAGTACATCCCGCCAGGGCGAAGGCTGCCGCAACTCCCACAGGGAGGGCGGCCCAACGAAGGCTGCGTTTCGAGGGCACGATGCACCTTTCAGATCGCGAACAGAGCACACCCAAGTCTAGAGCAACCTCACACCTGATTCATGCCAACCACGCAGGTTCCGAACGCGGAACGGCCGCCGCCACCCCGGGGTGACGACGGCCGTGACAGCAGGCTGCGACTCAGTGGAAGCTGTCTCCACACGCGCAGCTGCCTGCGGCATTGGGGTTGTCGATCGTGAACCCCTGCTCGGAGATCGTGTCCTTGAAGTCGATCGCCGCACCGTCGAGGTACGGAACGCTCATGTTGTCGACGATGACCTCGACGCCGTCGAAGTCGACCGTCTCGTCGCCCTCGAGGAAGCGCTCGTCGAAGTAGAGCTGGTAGATGAGGCCGGAGCATCCTCCGGGCTGCACGGCGACGCGCAGTCGCAGGTCGTCGCGGCCCTCCTGCTCGAGGAGGTTCTTGACCTTGGTGGCTGCGGCGTCGGTCAGGGTGACGCCGTGTGCGCGGGTGGTCTCTACGGAGAGGGTTGTGTCGCTCATGTCGCTCCTTGTGACGGGCCGCAGGTACACGGCTTCTCGGTCGATTCTACCGCCGCTGACACCGCAGGGCTCAGAGGTTCATGCCGTTCATCCGCGCGAGCATGAGCGCCTCGGTCGCCACGGCGTGGCGGAAGGTGTCCAGGTGCAGGGATTCGTTCGGGCTGTGCGCCCGCGAATGCGGGTCCTCGACGCCGGTCACGAGGATCTGCGCCTCGGGGAACTCGCGGACGAGATCGGCGATGAACGGGATGGATCCGCCCACGCCGAGATCCACCGGAGGCACCCCGTAGCCGTCGCGCATCGCATCACGGGTGAGGGACACGGCCCAGCCGCTCGTGTCGACCAGGAAGCCGTCGCCGAGGTCGACGTCCGAGAACGACAGCTCGGCTCCGAACGGCGCGTGCGCGCGGAGATGCGCCTCGAGCGCCTCGTACGCCTCGCGGCCGGTCTGACCGGGGGCGACTCGGGCGCTGATGACGACGGTGACCTCCGGAAGCAGGGTGTTCGACGCCGCGGAGACGCTCGTGGCGTCGATGCCGATCACGGTGACCGCTGGCTTGTTCCAGATGCGGCTGAGGATCGTGCCGTCCCCGATCGGGGTCGTCCCTGGCAACAGCCCCGCCTCGTCGCGCAGCGTCTCCTCCGTGTACTCGGGCGTGGCCGCGTCGCGCGCCGTCATCCCCGCCACCGCGACCGACCCGTCGGCGTTCCACAGGGTGGACAGCAGCGTGACGGTCGCCATCATCGCGTCCGGCACCGCACCGCCGAACATCCCCGAATGGGAGGCATGGTCCAGGGTGCGCACGCGCATCGTGAAGCGGGCGTTGCCGCGCAGGGAGACCGTGAGGCCGGGGGTGACCGAGTCCCAGTTGCCGGAATCGGCGACCACGATCGCGTCGGCGCGCAGCGCATCCTTGTTGTCGCTGAGGAACGTGGCGAAGGAGCGGGAGCCGTACTCCTCCTCCCCCTCGATGAACAGCGCGATCCCCAGGTCGAGGTCGTCGCCGAGCACCTCGCGCACGGCACGGATCGAGCCGATGTGCGCCATGATCCCCGCCTTGTCGTCGGCGGCGCCGCGTCCGTACAGACGGCCGTCGCGCACGGTCGGCTCGAAGGGCGGGGTCTCCCAGAGCGCGTCGTCTCCGGGGGGCTGGACGTCGTGATGCGCGTACAGCAGGATCGTCGGCTTGCCGTTGCGTGCGGCGCGCGTGGCCAGCACGGCGGGCTGTCCCTGCTCGTCGGTCCCGGGGATCGCCGCACGGAGCACACGGACGTCGTCGAAGACGCCGGTGTCCTTCGCCAGCGCGGCCACCGCCTCGGCGCTGCGCTCCAGCTGCGTCTGATCGAACGCGGGCCAGGCCATGCCGGGAATGCGCACGAGGTGGCCGAGATCCGAGAGAGCAGCGGGGATGCCGGTCGCCACGGCCTCGAGGACGGCGGCGTCGGACTCACTGGGGAGAACAGGAGAGGTCATGCGAGTAATCTTAAGGTGATCCCCCGCCAGCGACCCGAGGAACTCCGTGGCCACTACCCCTGCCTCCCCTTCGACGAACGACGACGCCCCCGAGACGCCAGCCGTCGGAAAGGGACGCGCGACGCCGACCCGCGCGGAGCAGGAGGCGGCGCGTCGCCGTCCCCTGGTCGCGAACACCAAGGAGGCGAAGGCGGCCGCCAAGGCCGAGCTCAACGAGCGTCGCGCCCGCGCGCAGGCCGGCATGGCCGCCGGTGAGGAGAAGTACCTCCCCGCGCGCGACAAGGGCCCGCAGCGCCGCTGGGTGCGCGACTACGTCGACGCGGGCTGGCACCCGGCCGAGTTCGTGATGGGCGTGATGGTGCTCGTCATCCTCGCCTCGCTCCTGCCGACCAACATGATGATCTCGTTCTACGCCTACATCGTGATGATGGGCTACCTCGTCATCGCGATCGGCGGCATGATTCTGCTCGGCATGCGCGTCAAGCGCAAGGCTGCGGCGAAGTTCGGCAAGGACCGCCTCGAGCGGGGTCTTGGCTGGTACGCCGCGATGCGCTCCCTGCAGATGCGGTTCATGCGCCTGCCGAAGCCGCAGGTCAAGCGCGGCCAGTACCCCGCCTGACCAGTCCCCTGTTGATCTCGCGGCCCCAGAACGGGCCGCGGTACAGGAACGCCGTGTAGCCCTGCACGAGGGTCGCACCTGCGTCCAGGCGCTCCTGGACGTCTTCCGGCGTCTCGACGCCGCCGACGGCGATCACGCAGAAGTCCTCGGGCACGGCGTCGCGCACCACCCGCAGCACGTCGAGGGAACGCTGCTTCAGGGGCGCTCCGGATAGTCCGCCCGCCCCCGCGGCCTCGACGGTCGCGGGATCGGTGAGCAGGCCGTCGCGGCTGATCGTCGTGTTGTGCGCGATGATGCCGGCAAGGCCCTCCTCGACGGCCATGCGCGCGATCGCCGCGATCTCCTCGTCCGGGAGGTCGGGGGCGATCTTGACGAGAAGCGGAGTCGAGCCTGCGGCCTCGCGCACGGCGCGGAGCAGCGGGGCGAGCGTCTCGACCGCCTGCAGGCCGCGCAGCCCCGGGGTGTTCGGAGACGACACGTTCACGGCGAGATAGTCGGCGAGGGGCGCGAGGCGCGTGGCTGACGCGACGTAGTCCGCCGTGGCGTCCTCGACCTCGACGACACGGCTCTTGCCGATGTTGACGCCGATCACCGTGTCGGGGGCGCCGCGGCGCAGGCGGGCGAGCCGTCGAGCCGCCGCATCCGCCCCTGCGTTGTTGAAGCCCATCCGGTTGATGACTGCCCGGTCGGCGACGAGCCGGAACAGTCGCGGCTTCGGGTTGCCGTCCTGAGGGATCGCGGTCACGGTGCCGACCTCGACGTGACCGAACCCGAGTGCGGCGAGACCGCGCACGCCGACGGCGTTCTTGTCGAACCCTGCCGCCACGCCGAAGGGCGAGGGGAACGTCAGGCCCAGCGCCTCGACGCGGAGGGTCGGGTCGGGGCGGGTGAGCGCCCGTGTCGCCCAGGAGAAGGGCGGCACTCCGAGCACCCTGATCACCGCCATGCCGGCGTGATGTGCGAATTCGGGGTCGAAGCGCGAGAGGACAGCGCGGAAAAGCAGCGGATACATCCCTGCCAGATTACCGGTCCGCGGACTCCCGCTCCGTGTGGTCGGCGCGGAGGTCCGTGATCGCGGCCTCGAAATCCTCGAGCGAATCGAACGCCTGGTAGACGCTCGCGAATCGCAGGAAGGCGACCTCGTCGAGTTCACGCAGCGGACCGAGGATCGCGAGGCCGATCTCGTTCGTGTCGAGCTGCGAGACGCCCGTCTGCCGCACCGCCTCCTCCACGCGCTGCGCGAGGACGGCGAGGTCGCCCTCCGTGACGGGACGCCCCTGACACGCCTTCCGCACGCCGGTGATGACCTTCTCCCTGCTGAAGGGCTCCATCACGCCGGAGCGCTTGATGACGTTGAGGCTCGCGGTCTCGGTGGTCGTGAATCGCCCTCCGCACTCGGGGCACTGACGTCGGCGCCTGATCGAGAGGCCGTCGTCGCTGGTGCGCGAATCGATGACGCGGGAGTCCGGATGGCGGCAGAAGGGGCAGTGCATCTGACCGATCCTACGCGGTGAAGCGGGCCTCGATCGCTTCACCGTGCGCGGGGAGCACCTCGCTCTCGGCGAGGGCGACCACCCCCGAGCGCACGGCTGCCAGCGCGGCCCTGTCGTAGGAGATGACCTGCTGCGGACGGAGGAACGTGTACGAACCGAGGCCCGGTGCGTATCGCGCCTGCCCGCCCGTCGGGAGCACGTGGTTGCTGCCGGCCATGTAGTCGCCGAGACTGACCGGCGTCTGGTCTCCGACGAAGACGGCTCCTGCGCTCGTGAACGCGGCAGCCGCGTCCTCGGCGTCGCTCAGGTGCAGCTCGAGGTGCTCCGGTGCGTATGCGTTGCTGAAGGCGGTCGCCATCGCCCGGTCGTCGACGAGCACGATCGCGGACTGCGGCCCGGACAGCGCGGCGCCGACGCGCTCGCTGTGCCGGGTGCGCGCGGCGAGCCGTTCGACCTCGATCGCCACCTGCTCGGCGACCGCTGGAGCATCGGTGACCAGCACGGCCGAGGCCTGCTCGTCGTGCTCCGCCTGGCTGACGAGATCGGCGGCGATCAGGCGGGGATCCGCGTCCGCATCGGCGACCACCAGGATCTCGGTCGCTCCGGCTTCGGAGTCGGTGCCGACCACGCCGGCGACGGCGCGCTTGGCGGAGGCGACGTAGTTGTTGCCGGGGCCGGAGACCACGTCGACCGGGTCGAGTCCGAGCGAGGGCACCCCGTGCGCGAAGGCGCCGATGGCCCCCGCCCCGCCCATCGCGTACACCTCGGAGACGCCCAGGAGTGCGGCGGCCGCGAGGATCGTGGGGTGGATGCGCCCGCCCTGGTCGGCCTGGGGCGGCGAGGCCAGCGCGATCTGCGTGACGCCGGCGACCTGTGCCGGGACGACGTTCATGATGACGCTCGACGGGTAGACCGCCTTGCCTCCCGGGATGTACACGCCCACGCGGTGGACGGGCTGCCATCGCTGCGTGATGACCGCCCCCTCCCCTATCCGCGTCGTCTGCGGGGCGGGGACCTGAGCGGCCGACGCGAGGCGCACGCGACGGATCGCCTCTTCGAGCGCCTGGCGCACGTCGGGGGCGAGTTCCGCGAGAGCCTCGGCGATGTGGTTTTCGGGGACGCGCACGTCGTGGCCCGTGACACCGTCGAACCGCTCCGCCTGCTCGCGCAGGGCATCCTCACCGCGTTCGCGCACGTCGTCCACGATCCGAGCCGCGGTGTCGAGCGCCTCGGCGCGCGCCTGCGTGGCCCGGGGGACGGCGGCGAGCATGTCAGCGGGCGAGAGCTCGCGCCCTCGCAGGTCGATCGTGCGCATGTCAGCCCTTCGTGATGTCGGAGATCTCGTGGAGGTAGCCGATACGGCCGTCGTCATGTCGGACGACGTACGCTCCGCCACGGTCCTCGATCACGAGAGCCCACGCCGTCGGACCGACCCGGAAGATCGGCTCGCCGCGCTCGTCATGCACGTCGCGCTCGGTCGGAGCCAGGATCCAGAACGGCTGGGCGGCCGGCGCGGCTTCCCGCGGGTTCGTCGCTTCGACGTCCGCACCGTCGTCGACGGCACTCGAACGGTCGCCGCTCGGGGTCGCATCGTCGAGGACCGTCGTGTCGAAGGCGCGCGTCTCGGGTGCCGGCGCGTCGTATTCCGGAGCGTCGAATCCGGCGGTGTCCGAGTCGGCTCCGTCGCGGTCGACCGCGTCAGGGGTGTCGCTGGCGGGTGCCGCCGATACCGGCGTGTTCTCCGCGGCGTAGACGTCACCGGTCTCGACGCGCGCGGCCGTCTGCAGCAGCGATTCGATGCTCCCGGTGTCGGAGACGATCTCGGGCTCCGCCGCTCGGGAACGACGTGCGTACGTGGGCCTGTACTCCTCGTCGGCGGTGGTCTGCTCGGTGCCCGTTCCCCCGCCCGAGGCGTGAGCGGAGAGAGGCACCTGCTCTGCCAGATCGAGGCGGTGCACCTCGTCGGTGTGCAGTCGCTCGTCCGAGGTGATCTCGACCTCGGACTCCTCGGATGGCACCGCAGCCGATGCGGACGCGGACGCGGACTCCGGGCGAGGCCGGGCGATCACCGGGCGGACGGGGTTCGCGTTGCGGTGCGCGAGGGTCACCAGGCGTCCCTGGAAGTCCTCCTTGAGCCCGGGGATGATCGGGGCGAACACGGTGAGCACGACCAGGGCGAACGAGGCGATGCTCATCACCACGCCGTTCCACGGGAGGGCCCAGAAGCCTCCGGAGATCATGCCGGAGATCGCCAGCCACAGGTTCCCGGCCCACACCACGGCGGCGACCGAGAAGGCCACGGAGGCGAACTGATCGATGCCCAGGGAGCCGACGCGACGGATCCCGTCGGGCGAGAAGCGACGCAGCACGAGAAGGAAGACCGCGACCGTCGGGAGTCCGATCGGAAGGATCCACTGGATGCCGACGCCCCACAGCGAGACGTCGCCGGCGAAGGGGAAGAACGACACGACGAACGACACCAGCCACACCGCGACGATGAGCAGCTCCCGCAGCGTGAACCCGAGGATCCCGTACTCGGGTGTCACCTCTTCGTCGTAGAGGACGCCGTCGTCGTCGCTGAATACCTGGTCCTCGGGGTCGGTTTCGGGAAGATCCGTGCTCATGGAGGGTCCTTTCGTCACAGTGCTCGACGGGGGGATTCGTCGTGCTGCCGACGGGTCACGATCCTACCCCGCTCACCCGAGACAGGCGGGTCCGAGCAGCGACTTGAGGTCACCGAACAGGTCGGCCGAGACCTTGACCGGCATGGGCACCTCGAAGACCTTCGCCGTCCCGCCCCGATGCACGCGGAGCAGCACCTCGGTGTCGCCGTTGTGGCGACGCAGCACCTCCGCCAGCTCCGTCATGACGCGCTCGGTCGCCCGCTGCTCCGCGAGCACGAGCGACAGCGGACCGGCCGCGTCGAACGATCCCACGTCGGGTGAGAACGCCGACTGCGCGTGCAGATTGAGGCCGTCGTCGCGCCGCGAGACCCGCCCGCGCACCGCGAGGATCGCGTCCTGCTGCAGGGTGTGCTGGAACTCGGTGTACGTCTTCCCCATGAACATCACGGTGACCTCGCCGTTGAAGTCCTCGACCGTGATCATGCCGTACGGATTGCCGCTGGCCTTGGCCACGCGGTGCTGCACGCTCGTCACCAGTCCGGCCACCGTCACCTGGTCGCCGTCCTGCATGTCCTCGGAGTTGATGAGGTCGTGGATCGAGATCGAGGCGTGCTTCGCCAGCGGGACCTCGAGACCCGCGAGCGGGTGATCCGAGACGTACAGACCGAGCATCTCCCGCTCGAAGGCGAGCTTGTCCTTCTTCGTCCATTCGGGGCGTGCGGGCACCTTGGCCGGCGCGACCTCCTCGGTGCCGTCGTACAGGCTGTCGAAGTCGAACCCGATCGCACCCTGAGCTTCGTTGCGCTTCCGGTCGACCGCCGCTTCGACGGCGTCTTCGTGCACCTCCATGAGGGCTCGTCGGGAATCTCCCATCGAGTCGAAGGCACCGGCTTTGATGAGCGACTCGACCGTGCGCTTGTTGGCCACGTGCAGCGGCACCTTGTCGAGGAAGTGGTGGAACGACGTGAAGCGCTCCTTCTCGCGGGACTTGATGATGCCGTCGACGACGTTGCTGCCGACGTTGCGCACGGCGCCCAGACCGAAGCGGATGTCGTCGCCGACGGCCGCGAAGTAGTTGATGGACTCGGAGACGTCGGGCGGGAGGACCTTGATGCCCATGCGGCGGCACTCGTTCAGGTACAGCGCCATCTTGTCCTTCGAGTCCCCGACACTGGTCAGCAGCGCCGCCATGTACTCGGCCGGGTAGTGCGCCTTGAGGTAGGCGGTCCAGTACGAGACCACGCCGTACGCGGCGGAGTGCGCTTTGTTGAAGGCGTAGTCGGAGAACGGCAGCAGGATCTCCCACAGGGCGTTCACGGCACCGTCGGAGTAGCCGTTCGCGTGCATGCCGGCCTGGAAGCCTTCGAACTGCTTGTCCAGCTCGGACTTCTTCTTCTTGCCCATCGCGCGTCGGAGGATGTCTGCCTGGCCGAGCGAGAAGCCGGCGACGCGCTGCGCGATGGCCATCACCTGCTCCTGGTAGATGATCAGACCGTACGACTCCTCGAGGATGTCGGCGAGGGATTCGGTGAACTCCGGGTGGATCGGGGTGATCGGCTGCTGGCCGTTCTTGCGCAGCGCGTAGTTCGTGTGCGAGTTGGCACCCATGGGGCCTGGTCGGTACAACGCGATGAGCGCCGAGATGTCGCCGAAGTTGTCGGGCTTCATGAGGCGCATGAGCGAACGCATGGGTCCGCCGTCGAGCTGGAACACGCCCAGCGAGTCGCCTCGGGCGAGCAGGTCGTAGGCGCCGCGGTCGTCGAGTGGCAGGTGCTCGAGATCGAGCTCCTCGCCCCGGTTGGTCCGGATGTTGTCGAGGGCGTCGGAGATGATGGTGAGGTTCCGCAGCCCCAGGAAGTCCATCTTGATCAGTCCGAGCGACTCGCACGACGGGTAGTCGAACTGCGTGACGATCTGCCCGTCCTGCTCGCGCTTCATGATCGGGATGATGTCGAGCAGCGGCTCGGACGACATGATCACACCGGCGGCGTGCACACCCCATTGGCGCTTCAGTCCCTCGAGCCCGAGAGCGCGGTCGAAGACCGTCTTGGCCTCGGGGTCCGTCTCGATCAGCGCCCGGAACTCGCTCGCCTCCTTGTAGCGGGGGTGCGCCGAGTCGAACATGCCGTCGAGCGGCATGTCCTTGCCCATCACGGGCGGCGGCATCGCCTTGGTCAGCCGCTCTCCCATGCTGAACGGGAAGCCGAGGACGCGTCCGGCGTCCTTGAGGGCCTGCTTGGACTTGATCGTGCCGTAGGTGACGATCTGGGCGACGCGCTCGGAGCCGTACTTCTCGGTGACGTAGTCGATGACCTCGCCGCGGCGACGGTCGTCGAAGTCGACGTCGAAGTCGGGCATCGAGACGCGGTCGGGGTTGAGGAACCGCTCGAAGATCAGACCGTGCTCGAGCGGGTCGAGGTCGGTGATGCGCATGGCGTACGCGACCATCGAACCGGCACCGGAACCGCGACCGGGTCCGACGCGGATGCCGTTGTCCTTGGCCCAGTTGATGAAGTCCGCGACGACGAGGAAGTATCCGGGGAAGCCCATCTGCAGGATGATCCCGGTCTCGTACTCGGCCTGCTTGCGCACCTTGTCCGGGATTCCGCCCGGGTACCGGTAGTGCAGCCCTGCCTCGACCTCCTTGATCAGCCAGCTGTCCTCGGTCTCACCCTCGGGGACCGGGAACCGGGGCATGTAGTTCGCCGAGGTGTTGAACTCGACCTCGCAGCGCTCGGCGATCAGCAGCGTGTTGTCGCACGCCTCCGGGTGGTCGCGGAAGAGCTGCCGCATCTCGGCTGCGGTCTTGATGTAGTACCCGTCGCCGTCGAACTTGAAGCGGTTCGGATCGTCCATCGTCGACCCCGACTGCACGCACAGCAGCGCCTCGTGCGCGTCGGCCTCGTGCTGGTGGGTGTAGTGGGAGTCGTTCGTGGCGACCAGCGGAATGCTCAGGTCTTTCGCGAGGCGCAGCAGATCCGTCATCACGCGCCGCTCGATCGAGAGGCCGTGATCCATGATCTCGGCGAAGTAGTTCTCCTTGCCGAACAGGTCCTGGAACTCCGCCGCGGCCGCCCGAGCCGCGTCGTATTGCCCCAGGCGCAGACGCGTCTGGATCTCTCCGGAGGGGCAGCCGGTGGTCGCGATGAGCCCCTTCCCGTACGTCTGCAGCAGCTCGCGGTCCATGCGCGGCTTGAAGTAGTACCCCTCCATGCTCGACAGGGAGCTGAGCCGGAACAGGTTGTGCATGCCCTCGGTGCTCTCGCTCCACATGGTCATGTGGGTGTACGCGCCGGAGCCGGAGACGTCATCGCTCTTCTGGTCGGGCGAGCCCCACTGCACACGCGACTTGTCGCTGCGGTGCGTGCCGGGGGTGACGTACGCTTCGAGCCCGATGATCGGTTTGATGCCCGCCGCGTTGGCCGCTTTGTAGAACTCGAACGCCGCGAAGGTGTTGCCGTGGTCGGTCACGGCGATGGCCGGCATGTCGTAATCGGCTGCCGCCTGAGTCATCGCGTTGATCTTCGCAGCACCGTCCAGCATGGAGTACTCGCTGTGCACGTGCAGGTGGACGAAGGAGTCGGATGCCATGCCTTCGAGTCTACGGCGGGGCCCCGACACCGGAGGTCGGCGCCGGGTCCCCGCGAGGTCCGTCAGCGGGGCGCTGGCGCGGAGTTCACGATCGAGGTGCGCACCGTCGTGACGGAGTCGACCACGTCCCCCGCCGGGCCCCCTTCGCCGTAGCCCTCTCCGATGGAGGTCACGAGCCCCTGAACGGTGTCGATAGTTATCATGGTGGTCCGATGCCCCGGCACGACAAACTGCAGCGTCGCCGAGGAGCCGTCGTCCGTGAGGACCTCGAAACCCGGCATCCGCGCGATGGCGAGGAAGAAGGCCGAGCGGAGATCGACGGGCATCAGGTTGATCGCCGACGGATCAGAGAGGCTCGCCACGAGCCACCGGTCCGCCTCCTGACCCTCCAGTCCCGACTGAGCGCGAAGCCAGTCCAGGAGGCGCTGGGGTTCTCTCGGCATCTCGGCGTAATGCGGTCGGTAGCGGTCCGCCAGATAGGGAGTCGGAGGCTCGTCGCCGCCCTCCGTCAGGTACTCCCCGGCCGGCAGCGCCTCGATCCGCCCCTCCTCCACCGCCTGCGCGCCCGGCCAGGAGGACCACTCTCTCGATGCCTCGTCGCCGCGCGCCCCGAAGGAGGCCACGACGCGCGCGTGCCCCCAGTCGTAGAACCAGTCGTCGGAGCGATCGGCCGGAACGTAGAGCACGCGAGTGTCGCGGATCTGGACGGCGGCGTCGCCGACCTCACGCGAGGCGTTGAAGGGGAGGGTGTCGTCGTCATCGTCATCGGCCCACTCGGCTCTCCAGAACTGAAGATGCTCGCCGACGGTCTCGATCCGCAGATACTGTCCGGGGGTGAGGGTCGTGTCTTGAGCGTGGAACGTGACAGCGGAGGCGCGTTCCAGCACCTCGGCCGCCGCTGCGTTCGGCGCCGTCGGGGGCGCGAGGATCGAGCCGACGACGATGGCGGCGGCGGCGACCCCCGCGACGAGCCCACCGACACTGATGCCAGCCCAGGTGCGGCGCCGCGAACGGGTGTCCGCCGATCGCGTGTCTCGCACCATCTCGCGTGTCAGCGCGCTCCGCGCCGTGGCGACGGCGCGATCATCGACGCGGGAATCCTCGCGCCCGATCTCACGCACTCGTTCCATAAGCTGCATCGTTCTCCTCCTTCGCCATCCACGTCAGTCGGGTCGCCGCCCGGGAGCCCCGGCGGGGCGAGCTTGCGCCGCACGCGGTTCAACCGTGAGCGAACCGTCCCGATCGGCACCCCTAGTGCGAGCGCGATCTGCTCGTAGGTCAGATCACCCCACGCGTGCAGCAGCAGGGTGTCCCTGTCTTTGGGAGCGAGTGCGGCGACCCTCGGTATGAGAGCGCCCAGGGCGGCACCGGCATCGATCCGCGCATCGGCCGCCGCGTGGGGCATTTCCGCGTCGACGGCACCTGCCGATGCCGACGCTTCGAACGCGCGCCACTGCCGCGCCTCAGCGGCACGATGGCTCTTCACGACCGTGGTCGCGATGCCGAGAAGCCAAGGGCGGGCGGAGTCCCACCTGCGGTCGAAGACGTCTCGTCTGCGGAAGGCGACCAGGAACGTCTCGCTGAGCACGTCATCGACCGCGTCCGCGCCGATACGTCGCCGGATGTACCCGCCCACCGGCCGAGCGTGCCGCTCGAAGATCTCGGAGAACGCTCCGGGTTCGTCCAGCGACCGCTCGATGATCTCGCTGTCAGTGCTCACACTCAGTATTGGTCGGAAGCCGCGGAACGGTTCACGGTTTCTTCGACGGCTCGCGCGATGACTCCAGATCGAGCCGCATCAGCACGCGGGGAAACCCGTCGAGCACCGACCCCGTGACGGCCGCCTTCACGAAACCCGCGCTCTCGAACAGGGCTCGCGTGCCGACGTACGCCATCGTCAGGTTCACCTTCTCCCCGCCGTTGTCCACCGGATAGCCCTCGATCGCCGGCGCGCCCCGCTCGCGCGCATACGCAACGGCCCCCTCGATCAGCGCGTGCGATATGCCCTGCTTGCGGAAACCGGGGCGGACACGGAAGCACCACAGGGACCACACGTCGAGGTCGTCGACGTGCGGGATCAGCCGGTTGCGGGCGAAGCTGGTGTCGCGCCGCGGGTGCAGGGCGGCCCACCCCACCGGCTCGTCGTCGAGGTAGGCGATCACACCGGGTGGCGGATCCTGGTGGCACAGCTCGCGCACGCGGTCGGCGCGAGCCTGCCCTCGCAGCGCGACGTTCTCCTTGTTGCCGATGCGGTAGCTCAGGCAGAAGCAGACGTTCGACGTCGGCTTCATCGGCCCGACGAGCGTCGCGACGTCGTCGAACTCGGTCGCGGGGCGAACCTCGATGGTCATGCGCTCAGTGTGGCGCAGACGTCGGACATCCTGCGGGAGAAGCGCGGATCAGTCCCCGCGCAGCACGTCCAGAGCGTGGCGGAAGTCCTCGGGATAGGGCGATTCGAACTGCACCCAGTCCCCCGTCGTCGGGTGCGCGAAGCCCAGCCGGTGCGCGTGCAGCCACTGCCGCGTGAGCCCGAGCCGCGCCGACAGGGTCGGGTCCGCGCCGTACAGCGGATCGCCGACGCAGGGGTGTCGGTGCGCCGCCATGTGCACGCGGATCTGGTGCGTGCGGCCCGTCTCCAGATGGATCTCCAGCAGGGACGCCCCGGGGAACGCCTCCAGCGTCTCGTAGTGCGTGACCGACGGTTTCCCGTCCGGCACGACCGCGAACTTCCAGGAATGGTTGGGGTGCCGACCGATCGGCGCGTCGATCGTGCCGGACAGCGGGTCCGGATGCCCTTGGACGACGGCGTGGTAGACCTTCTCGACGGTGCGGTCCTTGAAAGCCTGCTTGAGCACGGTATAGGCGTGCTCCGACTTCGCGACCACCATCAGACCGCTGGTGCCGACGTCGAGCCGGTGGACGACGCCCTGCCGTTCCGGCGCTCCGCTCGTGGCGACGCGGAAGCCCGCTGCGGCCAGAGCGCCGACCACGGTGGGTCCGTCCCAGCCCACGGACGGATGCGCCGCGACGCCGGTGGGTTTGTCGACCACGATGATGTCGTCGTCGTCGTAGACGATGCCGAGCTCGGGGACCGCGATCGGGACGATCTGCGGCGCCTCACGCGGCTGCCACTCCACGTCGAGCCATCCTCCGCCGCGCAGACGGTCGGACTTGTCGAGGGTCACCCCGTCCAGACGTACGCCTCCCCCGGCCGCCACGTCCGCGGCGAAGGTGCGGGAGAACCCCATCAGCTTCGCCAGCGCCGCGTCGACACGCTGGCCGTCGAGGCCGTCCGGGACGGGCAGAGACCGTGATTCCACCGTCAGCGTCCCTCGGGGGCGGGCGCCGCACCGGACGACGCGGCGCCGTCGGAGGCGGCAGCGTCCGCCGAATCCTCCGCGCTCACAGCCTCGTCGTCCGTCTCGGTCGCCTCGACGGCGGCGGCCGCAGCCGCCTCCGCCTCCTCGTCGGTCTCGACGACGGGGTGATCGCGCTCCCGCGTGCCGTCGAAGCGGAGGCCGAAGACCACCAGCAGCGCGACCGAGATCATGCCCGTCACGATGAAGATGTCTGCGACGTTGAAGATCGCCGGCATCATCCAGGGCATCGAGATCATGTCGACCACGTGGCCGACGGGGAAGCCCGGCTCCCGGAACAGGCGATCGCTGAGGTTGCCCAGCACGCCGCCGAGGAGGCAGCCGAGCACCACGGCCCAGAGGCGGGACCGGAGGCCGAACGCCTTCCACACGATCACGCCGGCGACGATGGCCAGAGCGATCGTGAAGATCCAGGTGACCTCGGATCCGAGGGAGAACGCGGCGCCGGGGTTGCGCACGAAGTAGAGCTGGAAGAACTCTCCGAGAACCGGCACCACCTTCTCCAGGGGGAGGTTCTCGATCGTGAGGTACTTCACAAACTGATCGGCGGCCAGCACGAGCGCTGCGAGAATCGCAACGATCGCACCGGCCGCCGACCGACGAAGGGGTGGGCGTCCTGACAAGAGGGCGCCTTACAGACCGATCGCGGAGACGGGCGTCGAGTCCGTGGAAGCCGACTTCTCGTCGAGGTCGCGGAGCTGACCCTCGATGTAGCCGCGCAGCTGCGAGCGGTAGTCGCGCTCGAAGTTGCGCAGCTCGGTGATGCGGGCTTCGAGCGTGTTGCGCTCGCGCTCGAGACGAGCGGTCTCTTCGCGCTGCTTGGCCTCTGCCTCGGTGCGGATGCGCGCGACCTCGGCCTCAGCCTCGGTGATGAGCTGGTTGCGCTTCGCCTCACCCTCGGCGACGTGCTCGTCGTGCAGACGCTGGGCCAGCTCGATGATGCCGGCGGTCGCGGTCGCGGAACCGGTCGGCGCAGGCTCGGCAGGAGCCTCGGCGACAGGAGCCGGAGCCTCGGCGACGGGCGCAGGCGCGGCCGTCGCGGCCTCGGGAGCGGCACCGGACTCGTAGGCGGCCAGCTTGGCCTTCAGCTCGGCGTTCTCCTCGAGAGCCTTGCGCCACTCGATGACGATCTCGTCGAGGAAGTCGTCCACCTCGTCCGGGTCGAAGCCGTCCTTGAAGCGGACGTGCTGGAACTGCTTGGTGACGACGTCATCCGGGGTAAGTGCCATGGGTGGCTCCTCTTTCGATGAGTTCGATTGCCAGTATCGATGTATGGCGTGGTCGTGATGTGGCGCGAACCCGGGGCGCGCACCTGGGTGCCAGCATAGCCCCCGCGCCTCGGAGCCGCGATGTCACGACACCCAGACTGCGGGAACTCCCCGGAGATCCGCGCGGGGTTCAGCGCGCGAAGAGCCCGACGATGTTCATCAGGATCAGCACCACCAGCAGGGTGAGCGTGAACCCGAAATCGAGCGACAGCGAGCCGATGCGCAACGGCGGGATGAGCCGCCGGAAGAACCGGATGGGCGGATCGGTCACCGTGTAGACCGCCTCGGCGGCGACCAGACCGAAGCCCTTCGGACGCCATTCCCGGTTGAACATCGGGATGTAGTCCAGGATGAGACGCGCGAAGAGCACGAAGATGTACAGCAGCAGCACCAGATGGACGATGCTGGCGAGGACCGCGACCAGCTGCACGGGCTACGAGTGGTCGAAGCCCGCAGACTCGACGTCTGCGTGCGCGATTCCCCCGTGACCCGACACCGCGATGTTCTCCGGCGAGAGCAGGAAGACCTTCGAGGTCACACGCTCGATGCGGCCGTACAGGCCGAGCGAGAGACCGCTGGCGAAATCGATGAGGCGGCGCGCATCGGCATCGCTCATCTGGGAGAGGTTGATGATGACCGGGACGCCCTCGCGGAAGCTCTCCGCGATCAGCTGTGCGTCGCGGTACTGCTTGGGGTGGACGGTGAGGATCTCGTTCACGGCTCCTGCTGACGGCTGGCGGACGGCGACGGGGCGACGCAGCGGCGTGACGGGAGCCGGTGCGGGCTCTTCGCGCTCACGGTCGCGTTCGCGGTGGGCGCGGGCGGGTGCCTGCGTCTCCTCCTCGTAGACCTCTTCCTCATCGGCGAGGCCGAGATACACCATGGTCTTCTTCAGCGGGTTACCCATCGTGTCCTCCGGTTCGAACGTTTCGGGCTGGTCTTTTCACAGGTTAACCCCGGTCTGGCCGGGGGCCGGTGATTGCGGAGCCGATCCGCAGGTGTGTCGCGCCGATGGCGATCGCCTCGACGAAGTCGCCGGTCATGCCGGCGGAGATCCAGGTCGCATCCGGCTCGAGGGAGCGGACGCTCTCCGAGACGACGCGGAGCCGCGCGAAGGCTGCGGCCGGCTCCTCCTCCAGAGGAGCGACCGCCATGACACCGCGCAGTCTCAGGGAGGGCAGGGCGAGCACGTGCTCGGCGAGGGCGGCGGCCTCGGACGGGGCGACGCCACCACGAGCGGGGTCTTCGGTGAGGTTGACCTGCACCAGGACGTCCAGCACGTCGTCGCCGTCGGCACCCGCACGATGCAACGCGTCGGCGAAGCGCTCCCTGTCTACCGAGTGCACGACGTCGGCGCTGCGACGGATCGCACCGGCCTTGTTGGTCTGCCCCTGGCCGATGAAGTGCCAGCGGAGGTCGAGTTCCCGGAGCTCGTCGACCTTGGCGGAGAGCTCCTGCTGACGGTTCTCCCCCACCTCCCGCACACCGAGCGCATGGAGATCACGCACGAGGGAGGCCGGGTGGAACTTCGTCACGACGATGCGCGTGATCTCAGCCGGTGAACGACCGGCGGCCCGCGCGGCTTCGGCGATCCGTTCGTCGATCGCCGACAGCCGCGCGGCCAGGTCCGATGGCGCCGGGACGCCGACCGGTGAGGTCACTTCAGGAATTCGGGGATGTCGATGTCGTCGTCCGCGAACGCCGGCTCGATGCTCGTGGCCGGAACACGCTGCTGCTGGGGCTGCGCGGGCTCGGCCGGCGCGCTCTTCGCGGCGGGCTCGGACTCCTCGGGGAGGGCGACCTCGGGAAGGCTCGCGGTGGACGGACGGGAGACCACCATCGGGTCGAGGCGCAGGGAGGGCTCCCCGCCGTCGAAGCCGGCCGCGATCACCGTGACGCGCACCTCATCGCCGAGCGTGTCGTCGATGACGGTACCGAAGATGATGTTCGCCTCGGGGTGCGCAGCCTCCTTGACGAGGTCGGCCGCGTCGTGGATCTCGAAGATGCCGAGGTTCGACCCACCCTGGATCGACAGCAGCACGCCGTGCGCGCCCTCGATCGACGCTTCCAGCAGCGGCGACTCGACCGCCAGCTCGGCGGCCTTGATCGCACGGTCGGCGCCGCGCGCCGATCCGATGCCCATGAGCGCGGAGCCCGCCCCCTGCATGACGGACTTCACGTCCGCGAAGTCGAGGTTGATCAGACCGGGCGTGGTGATGAGGTCGGTGATGCCCTGCACACCGGCGAGGAGCACCTGGTCGGCGGTCGCGAACGCCTCGATCATCGAGATGCCGCGGTCGCTGATCTCGAGGAGACGGTCGTTCGGCACCACGATGAGGGTGTCGACCTCTTCTTTGAGCTTCGCGACGCCCGCCTCGGCCTGGCTCTGGCGGCGACGTCCCTCGAACGAGAACGGCTTCGTGACGACACCGATCGTGAGCGCGCCGATCGACTTCGCGATGCGGGCGACCACGGGTGCGCCACCGGTACCCGTTCCGCCGCCTTCGCCCGCGGTCACGAAGACCATGTCGGCGCCGGTGAGGGCCTGCTCGATCTCCTCGGCGTGGTCCTCCGCAGCGCGACGGCCCACCTCGGGGTCGGCCCCCGCTCCGAGTCCGCGCGTGAGCTCGCGGCCCACGTCGAGCTTGACGTCGGCGTCGCTCATGAGCAGCGCCTGGGCGTCGGTGTTGACAGCGATGAACTCGACTCCACGGAGACCGAGATCGATCATGCGGTTGACGGCGTTGACGCCGCCACCGCCGACGCCGACGACCTTGATCACGGCGAGGTAGTTCTGGTTCTGGCTCATGGCCGGCCTCCGATTATTCGAGCCTGGAAGGGGGTGAACCTTAAACCTCAACTAGAGGTGTAAAGTATTTCCCGGTATTGCGTTCTCTTGATCGAAGGTAAGCGCCGCCCGCCCGCGGACGCGCAACCATCTGGGCGTGTCGCGCCATTCCCCGCGAAAGCCGTCAGCCGACGACGGCAACGTCGGGGGAGGTCACGTCGATCGACCCCGCATCGGGGTGCGCGATCATCGTCGCGGAGAGGGTCACCGCCTTGAGCGCCGATTCCTCGGCGCTCCCCCAGACCACCGTCATCCCCGTGTTGAGAGTCAGAGTGACGTCGTCCGCCGTGGTCGCCCGGACGCCCGTCAGCGCTCCGCGGACATCGGCGGGCAGCGACCGCACCACCAGCCCAGCCGTGCGGAACGCGGTGGAGTCGACCCCGCCCGGCACATCGATGAGAGGCTGTCCCGCCGGCTGGTCGGCCGTCGTCGAGAGCGCGACACCGGCGGCATCGACCAGCGTGTACCCGGCCTCGGAGCGGATCACCCCGACCGGCGTCCGCTCCACGATGCGCACCGTGAGGTCGTGCGGCGGGCGCGCCTCGAGCGCGTAGGTCTCGATGAGGGGGAACGCCAGCAGTGCGGCCTTCACCTTGCTGGTGTCGACGAGGGCCAGCGGCGTGCCGAGCTGGTCCCCGAGGGCGGCCTCGATCGCGGTCGGGTCGAGCGTGCTGGCTCCGGCCACCGTGATCTTCTGCACCGCGAAGAGAGGGCTGTAGGCCGCGGCGACACTGCCGCCGATCAGCAGGACGATGGCGCCGATGGCGCTCGACCAGATGATGCGCCGGCGACGGGATCGCTGCGTGAAGCGCCGGATCTCGGCACGCAGCGCCTTGCGCCGCGCTCGCGCTGCACGCCAGACGTCACGCGTGGAGGTCGGCTGCGGCTCCTGGTCGGTGGCGTCGTCGGCGGCTGTGCCCTCGAGCGACGGATCCGCAGCGAGTGAAGCGACGGACCGCGGGGCGTCATCGGCATCCCCGACGTCGCCGCGCACCCTGCGCGCCCTCGTGTCCTGCGCGGCATCCTGCTTCCCCCTGCCCTCCGGGGACGACGGAAGCGGTGCGGGCCGGCGCATCGGCTACGCCCCGTCTGTCCGACGCAGCGACTCGAGGACCTGCGGGATGATCTGATACACGTTGCCGCAGCCCAGGGTCACGACGAAGTCGCCGTCTCTGGCGACTTCTGCGGTGTAGTCGGCCGCCTGCTGCCAGTCCGGCACGTAGTGCACGTGGGAGGGGTCGCGGAAGGCGCCGCTCACCAGCTCACCCGTGACTCCGGGCACCGGGTCCTCCCTGGCGCCGTAGACATCGAGCATCACGGTGTGGTCCGCGAACTCCTCGAGCACGTCGGCGAACTCCTGGTACATGTGCTGCGTGCGCGAATAGGTGTGCGGCTGCTGGATCGCGATGACCCGTCCGGTCCCGGCGATGCTGCGCATCGCCTCGAGCGCGGCGCGGACCTCGGTGGGGTGGTGCGAGTAGTCGTCGTACACCGTCACGCCGCGTGCGATCCCGTGCTGCTCGAGGCGTCGGACCGTACCGGCGAAGCCCTCGACGGCCCGAACGGCGTCGACCAGCGGGTAGCCGAGCGCCCGCAGCACGGCGACGGCCCCTGCGGCGTTGATCGCGTTGTGCACGCCCGGCACAGCGAGCTGCATGCGCACCTGCTCCCCGCCGTGGGTGAGGGTCGCGGCGACCGGTCCGGTCGTGACGATGTCGGTGACGCGCAGGTCAGCACCCTCGGCCTGACCGAACGTGATCACGTTCGGGTGCGAGAGCCCGGCGCCGACGCGGAGCGCTCCGGCGTCATCGCTGGAGATGACCACCGCCTCGGTCGCGGCGTCGGCGAACCGCACGAACGCGTCGTGGAACGCCTCGTCCGAGCCGTAGTGGTCGAGGTGGTCGGGGTCGACGTTCGTGATCAGCGCGACTGCCGTGTCGTACAGCAGGAACGTGCCGTCCGACTCGTCGGCCTCGACGACGAAGAGATCTCCCGTGCCGGTCCCGCTGGACGTGCCGAGCTGTTCGATGACACCGCCGTTGACGAAGTGCGGGTCGGCGCCGAGCTCGCGCAGGGCCGTGACGATCATCCCCGTCGAGGTGGTCTTTCCGTGCGCACCGGCGACCGAGACGAGACGGCGCGAGCCGATCAGCCAGTGCAGTGCCTGGGAGCGGTGGATCACGTGCAGGCCTCGGGCCTTCGCGGTCACGAACTCCGGGTTCTCCGGCCAGATCGCGCCCGTGTGCACGACGGTGTCGGCGTCGCCGAGGTGGGCGGCGTCGTGTCCCACGTGCACGGTGGCTCCGGCGGCGGCCAGCGCACGCAGGTTGTCGCTGTCTGCGCGATCGCTGCCCGAGACGCGGATCCCCGCGTCGAGGAACATCTTCGCGAGTCCGCTCATGCCGGAACCGCCGATGCCGATGAAGTGCGCGGAGGTGATCGTCTCGGGGATGGGGAGGGAGAGGTCGGGTCTGATCATGTCCGCTTCAGTCTACTTTTCTTCGGTCTCGATCGACCGCGTCAGGCCGTGACGAGCGCGCGGTCGATGAGCGCGATCACGTTCTCGGTTCCGGTGCGGGTGCCGGCGTTCTCCGCGGCCGCCGCCATCCGCGCGATCCGCTCGTCGTCGCCCAGGAGCGGGACCACGATGCGGCGCACCGCGTCGCCGTCGAAGGTCGCGTCGTCGAGCAGTTCGGCCGCCCCGGCGGCGACGGCCGAGCTGGCGTTCAGACGCTGCTCGCCGTTGCCGACGGAGTAGGGCACGTACAGGGCGGGGATGCCGAGAGCGCTGATCTCGCTCACGGTCGCGGCCCCGGAGCGCGAGACGATCAGGTTCGCGAGGGCGAACGCCAGGTCCATGCGGTCGACGTAGCGGCGCATCGTGTACCCCTCGACGCCAGGGTCGGCGAGATCGCTCCGCTCCCCCGTCACGTGCAGGAGCTGCCAGCCGGCCGCGAGCACGTCCTGCCAGGAGTCGCGGAAGGCGTCGTTGAGTCGCTGAGCACCCAGCGAGCCGCCGAACACGAGCAGCACGGGACGCTCGGCGTCGAGACCGAAGTGCGCCGCGGCCTCGGCGCGCGATGCGGCACGGTCGAGCGCGATCACCTCGCGACGCAGCGGCATGCCGACCACCTCGCCGGACCGGAGCGGGGTGCCGGCGAATGCCACGCCGACGGCCGACGCCCGCCGAGCGCCCAGCACGTTCGCCAGTCCCGGCTTCGCATTGGCCTCGTGCACCACGAAGGGCACACCCTCGCGACGTGCCGCCACATAGGCGGGAGCCGAGGCATAGCCCCCGAAGCCGACGACCACGTCGACCCCGTGCCGCCGGATGTGCTCTCGCACCTGGGCGACGGCGCGGCGGAATCGCGCGGGGAAGGCGAGGGCCTGGCGGTTCGGCCGTCGCGGGAACGGCACCTTGTCGACGATCAGCAGCTCGTAGCCGCGCTCGGGGACGAGACGGGACTCGAGCCCCTCCGCGGTGCCGAGCACGAGGAGGGTCGCGTCGGCGTCGCGTTCGCGAAGAGCATCCGCGACGGCGAGCAGGGGGTTCACATGGCCGGCGGTGCCACCGCCGGCGAGGAGGTACGAGGTCACCTGGCGACCCTACCCCGCTCGGCTGACTGCTTCTCGGTGACGGGGATCGTCCGTGCGAACGCCAGGAGGACGCCGCACGCGATGAGCACGGCGAGCAGTGCCGTCCCCCCCTGGGACATGAACGGGAGCGGAACACCCATCACCGGGAAGACGCCGATGACGACACCGATGTTCATGACCGCTTGGCCGACGATCCACACGGTGATGCCGCCGGCGGCGACGCGGATGAAGGGGTCCGGGGTCTTCCGGATGACGTGGAACGCTCCGACCGTGAAGAAGGTGAAGAGGGCGAGCACCACGATGCACCCGATCAGACCGAGCTCTTCGCCGACGATCGCGAAGATGAAGTCGTTGCCCGCTGCGGGGAGCCACCCGTACTTCTCCTGCGAGTTCCCGAGCCCGAGCCCGAAGATTCCGCCGGAAGCCATGCCCCAGATGCCGTGGATCGACTGATAGCAGTCGGTGTCGTACAGCGCCATGTTGTCGCACGTCGCGGTGATGCGTCGCATCCGGTCCTCGCTGGACAGCGCGTAGCCCAGCACCGCGATGACGCCGAGGATGAGCGGCAGGATGAACAGCCGCAGCTTGACGCCGGAGAAGAAGAGGCAGCCGAGCAGGATGAGCACCAGCACCATCGCGGTGCCGAGGTCCTTTCCGGCGAGGACGGTGCCGATCGCGAGCGCGCCGACCGGCACGACGGGGATGAAGACGTGGTGCCAGGTGCCGAGCATGGCCTGCTTGCGCAGCAGCACAGCGGCGATCCACAGGGCGAGGGCGAGCTTGAGGAACTCGGAGGGCTGGAGGGTGAAGCCGGCGACCTTGATCCAGTTCCGGTTGCCGCCGTCCTCGATGCCGAGCGGGGTGAACACGAGCAGCTGCAGCGCGACGGCTCCGAACAGGGCGGGCCAGGCCATCTTCTTGAGGAAGGCGACCGGCATGCGGCTGATCAGGAACATCAGCGGGATGCCGAGCAGGGCGAACACGCCCTGGCGCAGCGCACCGTCCATGGGGTTCTCGCCGCGGGCGACGGCGGTGGCGCTCGTGGCGGAGAGCACCATGACGAGCCCGAAGAGTGTGAGCAGCAGGGCGGTCGACGCGATCAGCAGGAACTCGGTCGACACCGGTGTGAACCGGCGCCCGAGCGAGACCCGAGCCGCGAGGCCCCGGGACTCAGAGCGCGGAGGGCGGGACACCTGCGTCATCGGCGCTCCCCCGGTCTATCCAGTTCCGCACCGCCTCGGCGAAGCGATGACCCCGATCCGCGTAGCTGGAGAACTGATCGAAGGATGCCGCCGCCGGGGCCAGCAGAACTGTTCCCTCGTCGTCGACGATCCCCGCCGCGATCTCCACGACACGGTTCATGACCTGTCCAGTGTCGCCAGCATCGACCTCGAACACCGGCACCGCGGGCGCGTGTCGCCGGAATGCCGTCACGACGGCGGCGCGTTCGACGCCGATCACGACGGCGGCGCGCGCGGTGCGTCCGGCATCCGCGACCAGCTCGGCGATGTCGACGCCCTTCAGGTCGCCGCCGACCACCCACACCGCACCGGGGTAGGCGCGCAGCGACGAGGCCGCGGCGTGCGGGTTCGTGGCCTTGGAGTCGTCCACCCAGGTGATGCCGGCATGCCTGGCCACGATCTCGATGCGGTGCGCGTCCAGGTGGAAGGACTGCAGCGCGGTGTGGATCGCCTCCGGCTCGACGCCGAGCGAGCGGGCGAGGGCACTGGCGGCGAGGATGTTCTGCACGATGTGCGGGGCGGCGAGGCCCGCGGCGTCGAGGTCGGCGACGGTCGTGAGCTCGAGAGCGCTCCGCGCGCGGTCGTCCAGGAACGCGCGGTCCACGATCAGTCCCTCGACGACGCCGATGTCGCTCGGGCCGGGGATGCCGAGGTCGAAGCCGATCGCGCGCGCGCCTTCGACGACCTCCGCCTCCTCGACCATCCGCCTGGTCGCCTCATCGGACTTGTTGTAGACGCACGCGACACGGGTGTTCCGGTAGACCAGTGCCTTCGCGTCGCGGTACGCCTGCGCGCTCCCATGCCAGACGAGGTGGTCGTCGGCCAGGTTCAGGCACACGGCCGAGTACGGGGAGAGCTCGCCTTCCGGCTGCGACAGACCGAGATACCAGAGCTGATGGCTGGACAGCTCGACGACGAGCACGTCGAAGCCCTCAGGGTCGCGCACGGCATCGAGCACCGGGACGCCGATGTTGCCGCACGGGGCTGCACGCAGTCCTCCCTCGACGAGGAGGGTGGCGGTCAGCTGGGTCGTCGTCGTCTTGCCGTTCGTCCCGGTGATGAGCACCCAGTCCGCCGGTGTCCCGTCAGCCCGCACGACCTTGTCGCGGACGCGCCAGGCGAGTTCCACGTCGCCCCACAGCGCGATCCCGGAGTCCTGCGTCCAGCGGATGATCGGGTGCGAGGGCGAGAACCCCGGAGACGCGATCACCACCTCGGGGTCGAACTCCTGCAGGACAGCCGGCACCTCGGCGAGGGACCCGAGCTCGAGTCGTGCGCCGATCACCGGCAGCAGCCGCTCGTACTCCTGCTCGGCCGATTCGCTCAGCACGAGGACGTCGGCTCCGAGCTCGGTCAGCGTGTCGGCCACCGAGAACCCGGTCATCGACAGCCCGAGCACGGCGACGCGCAGGCCGCGCCAGTCCGCGTTCCAGCTCGTCAGTCCGGCGAGGCGCTCAGCCGACACGGGTCAGCCATTCCACGTAGAAGAGTCCGACGGCGGACACCGCGAGGAGGCCGGCGATGATCCACATGCGCACGACGATCGTGACCTCGGACCAGCCGCGCATCTCGAGGTGGTGGTGGAACGGGCTCATCAGGAACAGACGCTTGCCGCGTGTGATCTTGAAGTAGGCGCGCTGCAGGATGACGGAGCCGGAGGACAGCACGAAGACACCAGCGATGACGAGAAGCAGGAGCTCGGTGCGGGTGAGGATCGCCATCGCCGTGATCACACCGCCGATCGCCATCGAGCCCACGTCGCCCATGAAGACCTTCGCCTTGGGCGCGTTCCACCAGAGGAAGCCGATGAGGCTGGCGGCGAAGGAGGCAGCGATGATCGCGAGGTTGAACGGGTCGCGGACCTCGTAGCAGCCGCCGATGCTGTCGGTGTCTCCGCCGATGCACGGCTGCTTGAACTGCCAGAACGCGATGAGGCTGTAGGCGCCGACGACGAGGACGCCTGCGCCGGCGGCGAGTCCGTCCAGGCCGTCGGTGAGGTTCACGCTGTTCGACGTCGCGACGCCGATGATCGAGATCCACGCCAGGTACAGGATCCAGCCGAGGATCACGCCGAACGCGAAGAGGTTGAGCCAGGTGATGTCCCGGAACAGCGAGATCGAGGCGCTCGCGGGCGTCTGCCCCCACTTGTTCGGGAAGTTCAGCGCGACGATCCCGAACGGGATCACCACGATCAGCTGGCCGATGATCTTGCGCCAGCCGGACAGTCCGAGGCTGCGCTGGCTGCGCACCTTCATGTAGTCGTCGATGAAGCCGACGGCGCCGAAGCCGACCATGAGCCAGATCACGAGGATCGCCGAGAGCGCCGGCACCTGACCGCTGACGAAGACGCCGGTGAAGTAGCCGACGATCGAGCCGACGATGAAGATCACGCCGCCCATGGTCGGGGTGCCGCGCTTCGCCTCATGGCTCGGGTTGTGGACGGACTCCGGGGTGCGGATGACCTGCCCCCAGCCCCACTTCCGGAAGAGCCGGAGGAAGACGGGGGTCAGGAAGAGAGTGAAGGCGAGCGAGATGGCCGCCGCCATGATGAGTGACCTCACGAGAACAATTCTCCCAGACGATCGCCGAGATGCCGCAGGCCCACGGAGTTGGATGACTTCACGAGCACGCGGTCGCCGTCGCGGAGCTCGGTGCGCAGGTACTCGAAGGCCGCGTCCTGGTCCGGCAGATGCACGGCCTCGCTGTTCCAGGAGCCTTCCCCGACCGCAGCCAGGTAGAGCCGCCGCGCCTCGGGGCCGACCACCACGATGCGCTGGATGTTCAGTCGGACGGCGAGCAGGCCGATCCGGTCGTGCTCCTCGCCCGCGCTCTCGCCGAGCTCGTTCATGGCGCCGAGGACGGCGACGGTACGCTCGTCCGGCCCGGTGATCTGCGCGAGCGTGCGCAGAGCGGCCGCCATCGAGTCGGGGCTGGCGTTGTAGGCGTCGTTGATGATCCGGACCCGGTCGTTGCCCAACGGCTGCATGCGCCACCGCTCCGCGATCTCGACCGTCTCGAGCAGGGCGATCGCGTCCGCGGGAGCGACACCGAGCACGAAGGCCGAGGCGATCGCCGCCAGGGCGTTCGAGACGTGGTGTGCGCCGAGGACGCGCAGGCGCAGCGGCAGCCGCTCACCCGCCACCTCGATCACGCAGGAGGTGCCGGACGCGGAGACCTGGATGTCGTGCGCGCGCACGTCGGCGCTGGGGCCCTGGCCGAAGCCGACCACGCGCAGACCGCGCTGCTCGGCCAGCTCCCGCATGGCGGCGACCCGGGCGTCGTCGACGTTGAGCACGGCGGTGCCGGGAACCCGCGCCGCCGCGACGAGCTCGGCCTTCGCCTTCGCGGTCGCCTCGATCCCGCCGAAGCCTCCGGCGTGGGCCATGCCGACCATCAGCACAACGGCGATGTCCGGCTCGACGAGACCGGCGAGGTGCGCGATGCTGCCCGGCGCGGCCGCGCCGAACTCGCTCACCAGGAACCGGGTGCGCTCGGTCACGCGGAGCATCGTGACGGGTGCTCCGACCTCGTTGTTGAAGGACTTGATCGGAGCCACGGTCTCGCCCTCGCCTTCGAGGATGCGCGCGAGGAAGTTCTTGGTCGTGGTCTTGCCGTTCGACCCGGTGATGCCCACGATCCGCAGCTCGCCACCGGCGCGCACGCGGGCGACGACCTCCTTGGCGAGGGCGCCGAGAGCCGCGACGGCGTCGGGGACGACGATCTGGCTGACGGCGACGTCCACGGGGTGCTCGACGATCGCGAGGGCAGCGCCGGCCGCGACGGCCGCGCCGACGAAACGGTGGCCGTCCGTCTCGGCGCCGGGCTTCGCCACGAAGATCGAGCCGGGGGTCATGGTGCGGGAGTCGGTGTCGACGATCCCGTCGACCACGGTCTCGGCCGTGTCTTCTCCGGCCACACGCAGATCACCGCCGACGGCGGCGGCGATCTGGGCGAGCGTCAGGGCGATCATGTCATCTCCAGGCGCGGCTCGCGCCGTCTATCCGAACTTGGGAAGGAGCTCGTCCATCGGGACAGTGGACGGCATCACGCGATACGTTTTCATCACCTGCGTCATCGCCTTCTGGAAGGCGGGTGCGGTGGCCGCGGACGATACAACCTTAGTCGGCTCGTCGAGGGTGACCACGACGACGTACTGCGGATCGTCGACCGGAGCGAAGCCCACCATGCTGGTGTAGTACACGCCGGCCTTGTAGCCGCCGTTGACCTCGTCGGCCACCTGAGCGGTTCCGGTCTTGCTGGTCACGCGGTAGCCCGGGACCTGGATCCGATCGGCGTTGCCGCCCTGCACCGCGACGTTCTCGAGCATGCGTGTGAGCTCGGCGGCGGTCTGCTCCTTGATGATCCGCTCGTGCTTCGGGGCGGCCGAGTCGACGACGGTGCCGTCCGCGGCCGTGCACGACTCGACGAGGGAGAGGTCGATCTTCTCGCCGCCGTTCGCGATCGCCTGGTAGGCGCCGGCGAGCTGCGCGGCGGTGACGGTGTAGTACTGGCCGAAGGTCGTCGTGTAGAGCGACTGCGCGTCCCAGTCCTTGACCGGGTGCAGGATGCCGCTCACCTCGGACGGGAAGTCCAGGACCTTCTGCCCCACGCCGAAGCGCTCCAGGTAGTCGTAGCGGACGTCGGGGCTCACCATCGTGCCGAACTTCGACAGCGCGACGTTGGACGAGTCGATGAGGCCGCCGGCGAGGGTGTAGTTGTACGCGGGGTGGGTGAAGGCGTCGTTGATGACGGCGCCGTTCGGGAAGGTCTCGCGCGAGGCGGCGCTGACGGTGCTCAGCGGCGTCAGCCCGGCCCCTTCGATCGCGGCGGCGGCGGTGATGGCCTTGAACGTCGAGCCGGGCTCGAAGTCGCGGTGGAAGATCTGGCTGGCCCTGGTCTCCGGCGTCGAGGCATCGAGGTCGTTGGGGTCGAGCGCGGGCCACTCGGCGGCGGCGCGGATCTTCCCCGTCTTCACCTCGACCACGGTGACGGTGCCGGCCTTCGCGCCCTGCGCCTGCGCCTCCTCGGCGATCATCTGCTGCAGGTACCAGTTGAGGTCGCTGTTGATCGTGAGCTGCACGGAGCCGCCGTTGACGGCCGGGACGGTCCGTTCACTGCCGGGGATGACGACGCCGTTGGCACCGGTGCGGTACGACTCCTCGCCGTCGGTCGGCGCGAGGCACTCCTGCCCCATCTGCTCGATGCCGGCCTGCGCCGAGCCGGAGCTGTCCAGGAAGCCGAGGATGTTGCCGGCGACGGCGCCGTTGGGGTACACGCGGGTCTCGCGGGAGTCGAAGTGCAGGTAGGCGAGCTTCAGCTCCTTGAGCGCGATGTACTGATCCGTGCTGAGCGACCGCTTCAGCAGCACGTACTGGCTCTTGGCGTCGACCGCGAGGGCGTCGGCCACCATGGTGCGCACCTCTTCGCCGGTCTGCCCGGTGATCGCCGCGATCTTGTCGGAGGCCTCCGCCCAGGGCAGCTTCGGATCCTTCTCCTCGAGCTGGGTGATCACGAGCGGGCTCAGCTGCGCGTCGTAGACCATCACGCTGGAGGCGAGGACCGAGCCACCGGCGTCGACGATCGCTCCCCGCTGTCCCGGGATCGTGTCTCCGGCTCCGATCTTCGTGAGCGATTGCGAGACGTGCTCGTCGGCGCTGACGACCTGGATGTCCACCAGGCGGACCACGAAGGCCACCAGCACGGACAGGATGACGGCGAGGGCGACGACGGTGCGTCGCCGCGGTCCGCGGGTGGCTCGTGTCGTCATGGGATCTCTCCGTCGGTGGTAAGCGGTCAGTGCGTGGTCGGGCTCGGGAGTCCGTCGGTGATGGCCGGCGGGAGCTCCTGCGTCGGGGGCGGCGTCGTGCCGTCATCGGTGGTGTCGGCGGGCGGCGGCGGATCGACGATCAGGGCGTTGCTGACCGCACCGGCGCCGTCGGGGTTCACCGTCGACGTCCAGTCGGCCCCGGCCCCGGTGCCGAACACCGCGCCGTCGCTGAGGCGCAGGTAGGACGGGGCGCCTGCGACCACCATGCCCAGTCCCGCCGCGCTGCTCGCGAGCACCTGCGGGGAGCTGACGCCGGTCAGCTCCTCCTGGAGCGCATGCGTGTGCAGGCTCAGGTCACGCTGCTGCGAGGAGAGCCCCGCGAGCGTGAACGAGTCCTGCGTGATGGCGAGCGACAGGGCGACCTGCGCGGCCCCGATGGCCAGCGCTCCGCCGAGCGCCACCAGGGCGTAGGCGAGCTTCGGCTTGCGCCGTGTCGACGGACGCTCGACGGGTCGCAGCCTCCGCTCGGGCTCGCGCGCGGGGGCGACCGGCTGCGCCGGCTTGCGGACGACGGCATTCAGGCTCATGCGCTCTCCCGCAGTTTCTCGGCGGCGCGCAGTCGCACCGGGATCGCACGGGGGTTCCGTGCGCGTTCGTCGTCATCGGCCAGTTCCGCTCCCTTGGTGAGGATGCGGAACCGCGGGGCGTGTTCGGGGAGCTCGACCGGGAGGCCGGCCGGAGCAGTGGAGGCCGCAGCGGCGGCGAACGCCTGCTTGACCAGACGGTCCTCCAGCGACTGGTACGACATCACGACGATGCGACCGCCGACGCCGAGCGCGTCCATCGCCGAGGGGATGGCATCGGCGAGAACGTTGAGTTCGGCGTTCACCTCGATGCGCAGCGCCTGGAACACGCGCTTGGCGGGGTGGCCGGCGCGCTGGGCGGCAGCGGGCGTCGCGGCGATGAGGATCTCGACCAGCTCGCCGGAGCGGGTGATCGGCTGCTTCTGCCGCGCCTCGATGATGAAGCGCGCGTAGCGGCCGGCGAGCTTCTCCTCGCCGTAGCGCTCGAAGATGCGTCGCAGGTTGCCCTCGCTGTACGTGGCGACCACGTCGGCGGCGGTGATGCCCTTCGTCTGGTCCATCCGCATGTCGAGCGGAGCGTCCTTGGAGTAAGCGAATCCTCGGTCCGCCTCGTCGAGCTGGAGAGACGAGACGCCGAGGTCGAAGAGGATGCCGGCCGCGCCCTGCGCGTGCAGGCCGATCTCGTCGTACACGGCGTGGACGAGGGTGATGCGATCGCGGAAGCGGGCGAGCCGCTCCCCCGCGATGCGCAGCGCGTCGGTGTCACGGTCGAGGCCGATCAGCCGGATGTTCGGAAAGCGCTCGAGAAGGGCCTCCGAGTGGCCTCCCATGCCGAGGGTGGCATCGACGAGCACGGCTCCGTCCGCCTGCAGGGCGGGAGCGAGCAGCTCGACGCAGCGGTCGAGCAGGACGGGGGTGTGGATGTCGCGGAGGTTCATGATCTTTCTCGGGGTGACCGTGGGCTCTGATCCCCCTCCGCTTCGCGACCCGGCACCGGGGAAGTGTGTCGGGGCGGGAGCGGCGGGGCATCACAGCCACGGTCAGAAGAGTCCCGGAATCACCTCCTGCTCGAGCTCGGAGTAGGTCTCCTCGCCGGCGGCGAGGTAGGCGTTCCAGCTCTCGGCATCCCAGATCTCGGCATGGGCGCCGACTCCGGTGACGATGAGCTCCTTCTGCAGACCGGCGTACTGACGCAGGTGAGCGGGGATGGTGATGCGGTTCTGACTGTCGGGCATCTCCGCACTCGCACCGGAGAGGAACAGACGCATGAAGTCACGCGCCTGCTTGTTCGCGAGCGGAGCCTGACGGATCCGCTCGTGCATCGCCTCGAACTCGGCCGTGCTGAAGACGTAGAGGCAGCGCTCCTGACCTCGGGTGACGACGATGCCGCCGCCGAGGTCCTCGCGGAACTTCGCAGGAAGGATGACCCGTCCTTTGTCGTCCAGCTTCGGTGAGTGCGTACCCAGCAACATCGGCCACCACCCCCTCTGCGTCCGGCCAACTCGAGGTGCGCCCCACTTTACTCCACTTTCCTCCACATTCCTACGACGAATCTGACGGATCTGGCTCTCTTCACCGGATCAAGCCGCATTGACCCGCGGAATTCCGCGGTGGAGGAAGGTGGAGGGCCAGTGGAGGGCAGGTGGAGGCCCGTGGGGCACGACGAGCGCGGCGGAACGGGGTTAACGGAAAGAAGCCCGGATGCTCAGCATCCGGGCTTCGGTCGTGAAAGCGTGTGGCGGGTCAGTGCCCGTCCTGGCGGCGGTCCCATCGGTCGTTCATGCGATCCATGAAGGATGCGGACTCGTGCTTCTTCGCCGCGGAGCGCTCGCGGGGTGCGGCGGGCTTGGACCGACGCACGGGGGTGACGGCGACCATCACCCCGGCGAGCATCGCGGCGAAGCCGATGACACCGACGACGATGCCCCACACGCCACCGAGGATGACCCCCGCCACGAGGCCGCCGACGCCGGCGAGCAGCAGGAGCGCCCCGTAGACGAGGTTTCGGTAGCTCAATGCGCGATCACCGGACGGCGCGCTGACGACGTCGGCATCATTGTGAAGGAGATGGCGTTCCATCTCGTCGAGCAGACGCTGCTCCTGTTCGGAGAGTGGCATTTCGTCCCCCTCGGGTATCGTGCCTTCCATTCTACGCGCGCAGGGGCGCTCGGGGCTAGCGGTTCGGCGTCCCCTTGCTTTACGTATGCTGGGAGTCGTGTCGCCCTCCTCCCCCGTCCCCGACGCCGTCGCGGCGCGCCTCACCCGCTTCCTCGGACGGATGCGCGAGGAATCCCAGGAGTACGGCGCGGATGCCGCCGCCTTCCTCGAGGCCGCGGCCGGCACGCTCGACGGAGGCAAGCGGCTCCGGGCCCGGTTCTGCCATGCCGGCTGGCGCGCTGTCGCCCGATTCCGGGATCGCACGGCCACCGAGACCGACGCGCTGTGGGACGTCTGCACCGCGTTGGAGATCTTCCAGTCCGCCGCCCTCGTGCACGACGATCTGATCGACAACTCCGACACGCGTCGCGGTCGCCCCGCCGCGCACCGGGCGCTGGAGGGATCCCACCGCTCCGCCGGCTGGTCCGGAGACCCCGAGGCCTTCGGACGCGCGGCGGCCGTCCTCCTCGGCGACCTGCTCGTCGCCTGGAGCGACGACCTGCTGGAGTCCGCGCTCGACGGACACCCGCACGCCCGGGTCGTGCGGTCAGAATACGCGCGGATGCGCCGGGACGTCACGACGGGCCAGTTCCTCGACATCGCCGAGGAATCCGCGTGGAGCGTCAACGACGGGCAGTCCCACGCCGAGCGGGCGCTGCGCGTCGCCTCCCTCAAATCCGCGCGGTACAGCATCGAGCAGCCGCTGATCCTGGGCGGCTCGCTGAGCGGCGCGGACGACGATCAGCTGTCGGCGCTGCGGCGCTTCGGGCATCCGATCGGCATGGCGTTCCAGCTCCGGGATGACGTGCTCGGCGTGTTCGGCGACGCGGCGGTGACCGGCAAGCCCGCGGGTGACGACCTCCGCGAGGGCAAGCGCACGGTCCTGATCGCCCTCACCAGGCAGAGCCTCGACCCCTCGGCGCGCAACCTCCTGGACGAGATGCTCGGAGATCCGGACCTCACGCCGCAGCAGGTGTCGTTCCTTCAGGCCACCATCACCGACTCCGGCGCCCTCGATCGCGTGGAGTCCCTGATCGCCGAGTACGCACGGGAGGCCGACCGCGCCCTGACGGGCGCCCGTCTCGACAACGCCGCGGTCGGAGAGCTGCGCGAGCTCGCGCGCGCAGCGACGGTGCGCTCCGCCTGACGGCCGAGGATCAGGCGAGGGTGCGCGCGATGCGCCGGACCTCGCTCTTGTGCCCGGCGAGGAGCGCCTCGATGGGAGAGCGTCCGAGCGTCTCCTCTTCCTCGAGGAGCCAGTCGATCAGCTCGTCGTCGGAGAAGCCGGCGTCCTGCAGCGCGATCACGGTGCCGCGCAGCGAGCTGAGCGGGTGCCCGTCGACGATGAAGATCGCCGGCACGGCGAAGACGCCGGTGCGACGCGATCCGACCAGGTAGTGCTCGTCGATCAGACGGCGGACACGGCCGAGGGGCACATCCAGCGCCTCGACGAGGTCGGGCATCGTGAGCCACTCGATGGCAGCGGCGGGGGTTCCTGCAACGTTCTCAGACACGTTGCCCACTATCTCACCTCCGCCGGGACGCCGCATGTCGACGCGTTCGTCACATCCGTCACTTCTGTCACTTCTGTTGACTTCTGTTTACACCCGTGTCAGCGTGAAGGGCTGGAAAAAGGAGGCACGCCGTGACCCTGAAGACCGCCGCCCGCCGATCGCGTCACCTGCACATGGGAGTGCCCGCCGCTGTGCTCGGCGCCCTCGCCGCGTCGTTCACCGCCGCACCGGCGCACGCCGCCTCACCGCAGGACAGCACCCCGCTCGAGCGCCTGCGCGTCGCCCCGACCCGCGTGCTCCCGGCTCAGGCCGCACCGTCGAACTACGTCGTGGCTCCGGGAGACACGATCTCGTCGATCGCCGGCCGCTTCGGTCTGCGCACGACGGACGTGCTGGCGTGGAACAACTTGTCCTGGCGCTCCGTGATCTACCCGGGCCAGACACTGAAGCTCCAGTCATCACCCGCACCCGCACCCGCGACCCCGACCCCGACAGCGGCTCCCGCTCCGGCCGCCGAGGCGAAGACGCACCAGGTCGTCGCCGGGGACACGGTCTACGCGATCGCCCGGAAGTACGGCACGACGGTGGATGCGGTGCTGGCGGCGAACGGTCTCGATCGCGCATCCGTGATCTACCCCGGCCAGACTCTCCGGGTCTCGGGCGCCGCGGCACCGGCCGCCGCACCGGCTGCCGCCGCACCCGCTCCGGCGCCCGCCCCGGCGGCAGCGGCCGCGGACGCGTCGCATGTCGTCGTCGCGGGGGACACGGTGTTCGCCATCGCGAAGAAGTACGGCACCACGACACAGACGCTGTTCGCGCTGAACGGCCTGGGCCCGAGTTCGATCATCTACCCCGGCCAGAAGCTGACCGTGCGCGGGGCCGCGCCCGCGGCGGCACCGGCGCCGACGGCTGCGTCGGGCGGCGGACAGCGGACCGCGGCTCTCACACCGGAACAGGCCGCCAACGCCGCGCTCATCATCCGCATCGGCCGGGAGCTCGGCGTCTCGGACCGCGGGATCGCGATCGCCCTCGCGACCGGGATGGTCGAGTCCGATCTGCGCAACCTCGACTGGGGCGACCGTGACTCGCTCGGCATCTTCCAGCAGCGGCCGAGCACGGGGTGGGGAGCGCCGGCCCAGATCATGGACGCCGACCGCAGCACGCGGGTGTTCTACGGCGGCGCGAAGGATCCGAACGGCACCGTGACGCGCGGCCTCCTCGACATCCCCGGGTGGGAGAAGATGGCCTTCACGGACGCGGCCCAAGCGGTGCAGATCTCCGCATATCCCCACAAATACGGGCAATGGGAGACCCAGGCCTTCGCCTGGCTCGCCCTCTACGGCTGACCTCCGCCGAAAACCCGAAGCCCCCAGGGGTGAGCCGCTCCCCTGCCTTTCAGGCAGTTCTCCATAGAATTCTGACGTGACGACCAATCAGCAGGCCGACCCCCTCATCGGGCGGCTTGTCGACGGCCGGTATCGCGTTCGCGCCCGGATCGCCCGCGGTGGGATGGCCACGGTCTACGTGGCGACCGATCTCCGCCTCGAACGGCGCATCGCCCTGAAGGTGATGCACGCGCACCTCAGCGACGACTCCGCCTTCCAGAGCAGGTTCATCCAGGAGGCCCGTGCGGCAGCCCGGCTGGCCGACCCCCATGTCGTGAACGTGTTCGACCAGGGCCAGGACGGCGAGCTCGCCTACCTGGTCATGGAGTACCTGCCCGGGATCACGCTCCGCGAGCTGCTCCGCGAGCAGAAGCGGCTGACGGTGCCGCAGACGATCACGATCATGGACGCGATCCTCGCGGGGCTCTCCGCCGCGCATCGCGCCGGCATCGTGCACCGCGACGTCAAACCCGAGAACGTGCTCCTCGCCGAGGACGGCCGCATCAAGATCGGGGACTTCGGCCTGGCTCGAGCGACCACGGCGAACACGGCGACCGGGCAGCAGCTGCTCGGCACCATCGCCTATCTCGCCCCCGAACTCGTCACGCGGGGCACCGCGGATGCCCGCAGCGACATCTACGCCCTCGGCATCATGCTGTACGAGATGCTCGTCGGCGAGCAGCCCTACAAGGGCGAGCAGCCCATGCAGATCGCGTTCCAGCACGCCACGGAGTCGGTGCCGCGTCCGAGCGTGCGCAATCCGGCGGTACCGGAGCAGCTCGACGAGCTCGTGCTGTGGGCGACCGAGAAGTCGCCGGACGAGCGGCCGGACGACGCGCAGCAGATGCTCGAGCGGCTGCGGGCGATCGAGCGCGAGCTCGGCATCGCCCCGGCGACCGCTCGGGCCACGGCTCCGCAGCAAAGCCAGAGCGACTCCGGCGACCTCACCAAGGTCATGCCGGGGACGATGGTGATCGCGGATCCCACCGCTCCGGCACCCGTCACGGTGGACAACGCGACACTGCTGCGTCGGCGGGCCTCGAAGCGTCGCGCGCGCGGCGCGTTCCTGCTCACGCTGGTCCTGCTGCTGGCGGTGCTCGCCGGAGGGGTCGGCTGGTGGTTCGGCTCCGGACCCGGATCGCTGGTCGCCGTGCCGGGTGTCGCCGGCGGGACCTACGACGAGGCAGCGGCCGCCCTGACCGAAGCGGGCTTCGTCCCGAGCCAGAAGGACCAGTTCTCGATCGACATCGACAAGGGAACCGTGATCGAGACCGATCCCGCGGAGGGGACCCGGTTGGACAAGGGCGACCCGGTCACCGTCATCGTGTCTGCGGGCCCGGCGAACCACACCCTCGACGCCCTCAACGGCCGCGCCGAGCAGGACGCCCGCGACTACCTGGCCAGCCTCAACGTCAACGTCGCGGAGAAGTCGCTCGTGCTCTTCTCCGATGCCGATGCCGGCATCGTGATCAACGCCTACGTCACGCCGCGCGCGGGCGGCGACGCCTACGCCTGCGGCGAAGGCTGCGAGGTGTTCGAAGACGACTCGGTCGAGCTCTACGTCTCGGCTGGCGCGTTCCCCGACGTGTCCGGAATGTCCGTCGACGAGGCGCGATCGACGCTCACCGACAAGGGCCTCGTGGTCGGCGACGACCCCCAGTACGTGTTCAGCGACAACACCGACCGCGACATCGTGATCGGCGTCGCCGACCGCGCCGAGGAAGGCAACTGGCGCCCCGGGGACAACGTCCAGCTCATCGTGTCGAAGGGCCCGGAGCTGTTCCCGGTCCCCGACGTCTCGGGCAAGACCCTGAACGAGGCGAAGCGGATCCTCTCCGACGCCGGCTTCAAGGCGACCTACGCCGCCTGGGGCGACCTGCCCGGATTCGCCGAGATGGCGACCGTGACGGGACAGGACCCCGGCTCCGACAAGTCGCTCCCCCGCAGCGGCACCGTGAACCTTTCCATCCAGCTCACCGGATGAGGTGCGCGCCGACCGGCCGCATCGACCACGCTCACGTGAAAGCGCCCTCCCGACGGATCGGGAGGGCGCTTTCGCGTGCAGGGCTCGGCGTCAGCGCTTCTCGAGCTCCTCGGCCACGAGGAAGGCCAGCTCGAGCGACTGCATGTGGTTCAGGCGCGGGTCGCACAGGCTCTCGTAGCGGGTCGCGAGCGCCGCTTCGTCGATCTGCTCGGATCCGCCGAGGCACTCGGTGACGTCGTCTCCGGTGAGCTCGACGTGGATGCCGCCCGGGAACGTCCCGACCGCGCGGTGCGCTTCGAAGAAGCCGCGCACCTCGTCGACCACGTCGTCGAAGCGACGGGTCTTGTAGCCGGTCGGCGTGGTGATCCCGTTGCCGTGCATCGGGTCGGTGACCCACAGCGGCTGCGCCCCGGATTCCCGGACGGCCTCCAGCAGCGGCGGCAGCGCGTCGCGGATCTTGCCCGCACCCATGCGGGTGATGAACGTCAGTCGACCGGGCTCGCGATCCGGATCCAGCTTGTCGATCAGGGCGAGCGCGGTCTCCGGCGAGGTCGTCGGGCCGAGCTTGACCCCGATCGGGTTGCGGATCTTGGAGAAGTAGTCGACGTGGGCGCCGTCGAGCTCGCGCGTGCGCTCCCCGATCCACAGGAAGTGCGCCGAGGTGTTGTACGGGGTGTCCGTCCGCGAGTCGATCCGCGTCATCGGGCGCTCGTAGTCCATGAGCAGACCCTCGTGACCGGTGAAGAACTCGACGCGCTTGAGCTCGTCGAAGTCGGCGCCGGCGGCCTCCATGAACTTGATCGCACGATCGATCTCGGCGGCCATGCGCTCGTAGCGCTGGTTCGCCGGGTTCTGCGCGAAGCCCTTGTTCCACGAGTGCACCTCGCGCAGGTCCGCGAAGCCGCCCTGGGTGAACGCGCGGATCAGATTCAGCGTCGAGGCGGCGGTGTGGTAGCCCTGGAGCAGGCGACCGGGGTCGGCCGTGCGCGAGCCCTCGGTGAAGTCGTAGCCGTTGACGATGTCGCCGCGGTACGCCGGGAGGGTGACCTCGCCGCGCGTCTCGGTGTCGCTCGAGCGGGGCTTGGCGAACTGTCCCGCCATGCGACCCATCTTGACGATCGGCATGGAGGCGCCGTAGGTCAGGACGACGGCCATCTGCAGCACCGTCTTGATCCGGTTGCGGATCTGCTCCGCCGTCGCGCCGGCGAACGTCTCGGCGCAGTCGCCGCCCTGGAGGAGGAAGGCCTGTCCGGATGCCGCACGAGCGAGACGGTCACGCAGGTTGTCGACCTCACCGGCGAAGACCAGCGGCGGGAGCGTCGCGATCTGCTGGGAGACGTCGGCGACGCGGTCCGCGTCCGGCCACTGCGGCTGCTGCTTGATGGGAAGCGAGCGCCATGCATCAAGGGCTTCGATGTGGTGCGAGAGCATGCGTTCCAGCCTAGTGGTCGCGCGCGATGCCGAGCTCCGCGCCGAGGCTATGTGACGCGGGCGGGAAGACGGTCCTTCACCGTCGAGGCGTAGACGTCCTCGTACTGCTGCTCGCCCAGTCGCTGCAGGGCCACCATGATCTCGTCGGTGACCGAACGCAGGATGTAGCGGTCGTTCTCCATGCCCGCGTATCGGGAGAAGTCGAGCGGCTCCCCGATGACGATGCCGACGCGCACGACGCGGGGCAGCCGTCGGCCGATCGGCATCGCGGTGTCGGTGTCGACCATGATCACCGGGACCACGGGGACCTTGGCCTCCAGCGCCATCCGGGCGATGCCGGTGCGGCCGCGGTAGAGCTTGCCGTCGGGGCTCCGCGTGCCCTCGGGATAGATCCCGAGCAGGTCGCCGCCGCCGAGCACCTGCAGCCCGGTGTTCAAGGACGCCTCCGACGCCTTGCCACCCGATCGATCGATGGGGATCTGGCCGGTGGCCTTCATGAAGAACTTCGTCGCCCACCCCTTGAGGCCGCGACCAGTGAAGTAGTCGCTCTTGGCGAGGAACGACATCGGCCGGTCGATCACGAGCGGCAGGAAGATCGAGTCGGCGAAGGAGAGATGGTTGCTGGCGAGGATCGCGGCGCCGTTCGCGGGCACGTTCTTCCGACCCACGATCCAGGGGCGGAACACCGCCTTGACCACGGGGCCGATCACGACGTACTTCATCAGCCAGTAGAACATCGAGGTGAAGTCTAGCGCCGCGTCCGCGATCCGCCGGTGTCCGGTTCGCCGAGCCCGCCGCCGCGCGACCCAGTTCCACCTCATCCGCGACCGGGTGTCATGCCCTAGACTCGAACGACACCCGTGCCCGACCGGTACCGAAGGAGCTGCCGTGGTCCAGTTTGAAGTCCCCGCGATCGTCCCCGCCGACCCCGATGCGAACGTCGCCGACCTCCTGGTGAAGCGCGTCGAAGCCACTCCCGATCGCGCCCTGTTCTCGGTGCCGGAAGGCGACGGCTGGCGCGACATCTCCGCCGCCGATTTCCAGACCGCCGTGATCGCGCTGGCGAAGGGCCTCGTCTCCGCCGGCATCCAGCCCGGCGAGAAGGTCGGCTTCCTCGCGCGCACGACGTACGAGTGGACCCTCGTCGACTTCGCCCTGTTCTACGCCGGCGCGGTGATGGTGCCGATCTACGAGACGAGCTCCCCGTCCCAGATCCAGTGGATCCTGGAGGACTCCGGAGCCACCGCCCTGATCGTCGAGTCGCCGGAGCACTTCGCCCGTGTCGACGAGGTGCGCGGCGACCTCCCCCTCATCCGCGAGGTGTGGCAGCTGCACCTGGGAGCCATCGACACCCTCACCGCCCAGGACGTCTCCGTGGCGGACGAGGAGATCGCGCGGCGCCGCTCCCTCGCGGTCGGATCCGACATCGCCACCCTCATCTACACCTCGGGGTCGACCGGCCGGCCGAAGGGCTGCGTGCTCACGCACAGCAACTTCGTCGAGCTCGCCCGCAACTCCGCCAAGGCGCTCGACGAGGTCGTCCAGACGCCCGGGGCCTCGACGCTGCTCTTCATCACGACCGCGCACGTGTTCGCCCGGTTCATCTCGATCCTCGATGTGCACGCCGGTGTGCGGACCGGACACCAGCCGGACACCCGCCAGCTCCTCCCCGCTCTCGGCTCGTTCAAGCCCACCTTCCTGCTCGCCGTCCCTCGCGTCTTCGAGAAGGTGTACAACTCGGCCGAGCAGAAGGCGGAAGCCGGGGGCAAGGGCAAGATCTTCCGCGCCGCGGCCGACGTCGCGATCGAGCACTCGAAGCTGCTCGAAGAAGGCAAGAAGATCCCGTTCGGGATGAAGCTCAAGTTCGCCCTGTTCAACAAGCTCGTCTACAGCAAGCTCCGCGAGGCCATGGGCGGCAAAGTCGTGTACGCCGTCTCGGGCTCCGCTCCCCTCGGCTCGCGCCTGGGGCACTTCTTCCACAGCCTCGGCGTCGTCATCCTCGAGGGCTACGGCCTCACCGAGACGACGGCTCCGGCGACGGTGAACCTCGCCGACAAGTCCAAGATCGGCACGGTCGGCCCCGCCCTCCCCGGTGTCGGCGTCCGTCTCGCCGACGACGGCGAGGTCGAGGTGCGCGGCATCAACGTGTTCAAGGAGTACTGGAACAACCCGGAGGCGACGGCCGAGGCGTTCAGCGACGGCGGCTGGTTCCACACGGGCGACATCGGCAGCTTCGACTCCGAGGGGTTCCTCACGATCACGGGGCGCAAGAAGGAGATCATCGTCACGGCCGGCGGCAAGAACGTCGCGCCCGCCGCCCTCGAGGACCCGATCCGCGCGAATCCGATCATCGGCCAGGTCGTCGTGGTCGGCGACCAGCGCCCCTTCATCTCGGCGCTGATCACCCTCGACCCGGAGATGCTCCCCACCTGGCTCGCGAACAACGGCCTGGAGGCGGGTATGTCGCTCGCGGACGCCGCGAAGAACCCGGCCGTCCGTGCCGAGGTGCAGCGCGCGGTGGATGCCGCGAACGGCCGGGTCTCCCGTGCGGAGTCCATCCGCAAGTTCACGATCCTCGAGTCGGAGTGGACCGAGGCCTCGGGGCACCTCACCCCCAAGCTCTCGATCAAGCGGAACATCATCATGAACGACTTCGCGGACGAGATCGCGGCGATCTACGACGAGCCCGTGGCGACCACGAACGTCCCGATCGGCTGACGTCGGCTACACGAAGAAGGGCCCCGCCTGAGCGGGGCCCTTCTTCGTGTCGCCGGGGTTCAGAACCAGGAGCTCTCGCGGACCTCGCGCATCGCGATCTTGCGCGTCTCGGGGTCGAGCCGCGACAGGAACAGCTTGCCGTCGAGGTGGTCGGTCTCATGCTGCAGCGCCTGGGCGAGCAGCCCTTCGCCCTCCAGCACCACGGCCTCGCCGTCGAGGTCGATGCCTTCGACGCGGGCCCAGGGGTGGCGCAGCGCGTCGTGCCACAGTCCGGGCACGGAGAGGCATCCCTCCCCTGTCGGCACCGGCTCGCCGCGCACCTCGGTCAGCACCGGGTTCAGGACGTACCCGATATCGCCGTCGATGTTGTAGCTGAAGGCACGAAGCGCGACACCGATCTGCGGGGCGGCGACACCGGCCCTGCCGGGAAGCTCGACGGTCTCCACGAGGTCGGCGACGAGGGCCCGCACGCCGTCGTCGATCTCCTCGATCGGCGCGCACACCGTCCGCAGGACGGGGTCGCCGAAGATGCGGATCTCACGGACCGCCATCAGGCGGCCCTGGCCCGCAGGCCCTCGACGAGCAGCGCCGCGAGCTCACGCGCGGCGACCCGCGTCTCGGGCAGCAGGTTCGCGAAGACGATCGTGCCGCCTCCCGCGATCTGCGGGTCGTACGGGACGCGGACGACGCTGCGTGCGCGGGTCGCGAAGTGCGCCTGGAGCTCGTTCAGGCGCACCAGCGGGGTGCCGGGCGTGGACTGGTTGAGCACGACGATCGCCTCGCGCGCCTGCTCCGCGTAGCCGTTGGTCTCCAGCCACGTGAGCGTCTCGGACGCCAGACGGGCCTCGTCGACGCTGAGCCCGGAGACGATGACGATCTGGTCCGCGAGGTCCAGCGTCGCCGACATCACGGAGTGGACGATCCCGGTGCCCGTGTCGGTCAGGACCAGCGAGTAGTAGTGCGCCGCGACATCGGCGACGTCGCGGTAGTCGCTGTCGCTGAACGCCTCGGCGATGCGCGGATCGGCGTCGGAGGCGAGCACGTCCAGCCGCGTCGCGTCCCTGGCCACGATCGCCGAGATGTCGTGGTAGCCCTTGACGTCGTCGTGGATCCGCACCAGATCCCGCACGGACTTGCTGTGGTGGGGCCGCACGATCCGCTCGGCCAGAGTGCCCCGGTCGGGATTCGCGTCGACGGCGATCACACGGTCCTCCCTGGCATCGGCCAACGCCATGCCGAGGAGCGCCGTGATGGTCGTCTTGCCCACGCCGCCCTTGCGCGACAGCACGGGGACGAACCGCGCGCCGCCGGCCAGCGGAGCAGCGATCCGCGCCGACAGCGCCTTGCGCTCACGCGCGCGCCGTCCGTCGCCGATGTTGATGCGCCGTCCGGAGACCGCGTACAGGAAGTGACTCCACGCACCCTCCGGCTCGGGCTTCGCCACCCGATGCGGGTCGAGCAGCCGATCCGCGGTGAGGAGGTCGGCCGACTCCCGGGAGGACTCCCCCAGGTCGTCGAGGCGCTTGGAGGTGAGCGTGACGTCCGTGCGCGGCGTGGTCCTCACGGGCTGCGGCACGACGGAGCGGTCTTCGGGGCTGGACACGGTCGGGGTCTCCTTCTCGGCGGATGCCTGCACGGGCGACGACGTCGCAGGGCGATCGGCTCCGTTCTCGGTGCGAGCCTTGGCGAGGAACCGGGCGGCCGCCGCCCGCTCGTCCGCAAGGTCGTCCGTGTCGCGCTCCTCCACGTCCGGGTCCGACGCCGCGGTCGACTCCCGCCGCTCGGCGTCGGGGTTCGGGTCCTCGACGACATCGGCGTCGACGACGTCCTCCGTCGTCGTCGAGAGGGCTGAGACGTCGATCACGATGGGCTCGGCGACGGAGGGCTGCTCGATCTCACCGGTCACCGACGAGTCCTCCTCCACCTTCGCGGTGCTCGCGGAGGTGGACTCGGCGATCTCCGGTTTCGCGCGCTCCGCCGGCGGCATCGAAGCCGTCGCGGTCTTCGGCTTCCGGTCCGCCTCACGCGGAGGATCGATCACGAGGTCGCCGATGACCTCGCCCTCGACGATCCCGTCGTCGGCGAGGTCGTCATCCTCGTCCTTCGGCAGCGTCACGCTCACCTGAGCGGTCCTGCCGAGGATGCCGATGCCTGCCGTGTCGAGCGACGCGGCTTCGTCCAGCACCCCCAGCGGGTTGTCCTCGGGGTCAGCGGTGTTCTTCGGTGTCACGATGTCACTCCCAGCCTGCGCGAGCCTCGGGTGCGCACCTGGTGCGCGGCCCTCGCCCGCACAAGATTAGTGCGCCGGACGGATGACGACCAAAAGATCTCCCGCGTCGACCTGCTGCGTCTCGGCGATCGCGTGGCGCTCGATGATGCCGTCGACGGGCGCCGTGATCGCCGCCTCCATCTTCATCGCCTCGATCGACGCGACCGGCTCCCCGGCCCGGACGGCGGAGCCGACCTCGGCCTTGAGAGTGACCACGCCGGAGAAGGGCGCCGCGACCTGACCGGGCACGGAGGTGTCCGCCTTCTCCACCTCGTGCGCATCGACGGAGACCGAGCGGTCGCGCACGAAGACCGGACGCAGCTGTCCGTTCAGCGTCGTCATGACCGTACGCATGCCCTTGTCGTCCGCGTCGCCGATCGCTTCCAGACCCACGTAGAGACGCACGCCGCGATCGATCTCGACCTGGTGCTCCTGCCCCTGCACGAGCCCGTACAGGTAGTCGCTCGTGTCGAGCACCGACAGGTCGCCGAACAGCTCCCGTCGCTCGGCGAACTCCGCGGTGGGTGCGGGGAAGAGCAGCGTGTTCAGTCGCGAGCGCCGTTCCGCGCTCGTCCCGCCGAGGGCCTTCTCGTCATCGGCCGAGATCGCGGTGAGTCCTGTGCGCACCGAGCGACCGGCGAGTACCTTGGTGCGGAAGGGCTCCGGCCACCCCCCTGGCAGGTCGCCCAGCTCTCCCGCCATGAACCCGACGACCGAATCCGGCACGTCGTACTTCTCGGGGTTGGCCTCGAAGTCGGCGGGATCCGCCTTGACCGCGGCGAGGTGGAGCGCCAGGTCGCCGACGACCTTCGACGACGGCGTCACCTTCGGCACGCGTCCGAGGATGCGATCGGCGGCGGCGTACATGTCCTCGATGAGCTCGAAGTCGTCCGCCAGTCCGAGCGCCTTCGCCTGCTGGCGCAGGTTCGACAGCTGCCCGCCAGGGATCTCGTGGTGGTAGACGCGGCCTGTGGGGCCGGGAAGCCCGGACTCGAACGGCGCGTACTGACGGCGCACCGCCTCCCAGTACGGCTCGAGGTCCGAGACGCCGGCCAGCGAGATGCCGCTGTCGCGATCCGTGTGCGCGAGCGCGGCCACGAGGGACGACAGCGACGGCTGACTGGTGGTGCCGGAAAGTGGAGCCGAGGCGGCGTCGACCGCGTCGACGCCGGCGGCGCTGGCCGCGAGGAGGGTCGCGAGCTGGCCGCCGGGGGTGTCATGCGTGTGCAGGTGGACGGGGAGGTCGAACCGCTCCCGCAGCGCCGACACGAGCTTCGCCGCGGCCGCGGGACGCAGCAGACCCGCCATGTCCTTGATCGCGATGATGTGCGCGCCCGCGGCGACGATCTGGTCCGCGAGGCCGAGGTAGTAGTCGAGCGTGTAGAGATCCTCCGCCGGGTCGAGGAGGTCGCCGGTGTAGCAGAGGGCGACCTCGGCGACGGCCGTGCCGGTGTTCCGCACGGCCTCGATCGCCGGGCGCATCTGCTCGACGTCGTTGAGCGCGTCGAAGATCCGGAAGATGTCGACGCCGCTGGCCGCCGCCTCCGCGACGAAGGCCTCGGTGACCGCGGTGGGGTAGGGCGTGTAGCCGACCGTGTTGCGTCCGCGCAGCAGCATCTGGATCGCGATGTTCGGCAAGGCCGCGCGCAGCTTGTCCAGCCGCTCCCAGGGGTCCTCGCCGAGGAACCGCAGCGCGACGTCGTAGGTCGCCCCTCCCCAGGCCTCGACCGAGAGCAGTCCAGGGGTCAGCCGGGCGAGGTAGGGCGCAGCGGCGACCAGATCCTTCGTCCGCACGCGGGTCGCCAGCAGCGACTGGTGCGCGTCGCGGAAGGTCGTGTCGGTGATGGCCAGCGCGGTCTGCTCGCGCAGGCTGCGGGCGAAGCCCTCGGGTCCGAGCTCGAGCAGACGCTGCCGGGAACCGGGCGCCGGCTCGGCGGTCAGGTCGATCTCCGGCAGCTTGGTCACCGGGTCGACGACGCCGGGGTGGGCGCCGTGCGGCTTGTTGACGGTGACGTCGACCAGCCAGTTCAGCAGCTTCGTGCCGCGGTCCTTCGACACGCGCCCGCGCAGCAGCTCCGGGCGCTCGTCGATGAACGAGGTGCTGACGTCCCCCGCGATGAAGGCGTCGTCCTCGAGGAGCGCCTGCAGGAAGGGGATGTTGGTCGAGACGCCGCGGATGCGGAACTCCGCGAGGGCACGGCGCGCCCGCGCGACGGCGGCCGGGAAGTCCCTCCCGCGGCAGGTCAGCTTCGCGAGCATGGAGTCGAAGTGCGGGCTGATCTGCGCGCCCTGGTGCACCGTGCCGCCGTCGAGGCGGATGCCGGCGCCACCCGGAGAGCGGTACGTGGTGATCTTCCCCGTGTCGGGACGGAATCCCTGCGTCGGGTCCTCGGTCGTGATCCGGCACTGCAGCGCGGCTCCGCGCAGGTGCAGGTTCTCCTGCTGCAGCCCCAGCTCGGCGAGGGTCTGCCCGGCGGCGATGCGCATCTGGCTCTGCACCAGGTCGACGTCGGTGACCTCCTCGGTGACCGTGTGCTCGACCTGGATCCGCGGGTTCATCTCGATGAAGACGACCTCGCCGGCGCGCTCCCCCGCCGTCTCCAGCAGGAACTCGACGGTTCCGGCGTTCTCGTACCCGATCGAGCGGGCGAACGCGACCGCGTAGCCGTGCAGCGCGGTGCGGATGTCGTCGTCCAGGTTCGGCGCGGGAGCGATCTCGACGACCTTCTGGTGACGCCGCTGCACCGAGCAGTCGCGCTCGAACAGGTGCACGGTCTCGCCGGTCTTGTCGGCGAGGATCTGCACCTCGATGTGCCGGGGGCGCACCACCGCCTGCTCCAGGAACATCCGCGGGTCGCCGAAGGCGCTCTCGGCCTCGCGCATCGCCTCGGCCAGTGCGGGGGCGAGTTCGCCGAAGGTCTCCACCCGCCGCATCCCGCGGCCGCCGCCACCGGCGACGGCCTTGGCGAACAGCGGGAAGCCGATCTCCTGCGCCTGCGCGACGAGCGCATCGACGTCGTCGGACGCCTCGGTGGAGCGCAGGACGGGCACTCCGGCCTCGACCGCGTGCCGCTTCGCCTCGACCTTGTTGCCCGCCATCTCGAGCACCGACGAGGGCGGCCCGATGAAGACGATGCCGTTCGCCGCCGCCTTCGCCGCGAGCTCGGGGTTCTCGGAGAGGAACCCGTAGCCGGGGTAGATGGCGTCCGCGCCGGATTCGAGGGCGACGCGGATGATCTCGTCGACGTTCAGGTAGGCGCGGACAGGATGACCGCGCTCCCCGATCTCGTACGCCTCATCGGCCTTCAGCCGATGCACCGAGCCGCGGTCTTCATGGGGGAAGACCGCGACGGTGCGCGCTCCCACCTCGACAGCCGCACGGAATGCGCGGATCGCGATCTCACCACGGTTCGCCACAAGGATCTTCTGGAACATGCACACCTCTGTGAGCTCGATGCGCAGCGTTTTCGATGCGCATGGGGCGGGGCTGAGTGTTCCCCCAGCCTAGGGGAAGGTAACGTGGTGTCCGTGCACGTACTCAGCGTCAGCTCTCTCAAGGGAGGCGTCGGCAAGACGACCGTGACACTCGGGTTGGCCTCCGCGGCCTTCGCCCGGGGCGTCCGGACGCTCGTCGTCGACCTCGACCCGCAGTCCGACGTCTCCACCGGGATGGACATCCAGGTGGCCGGACGACTCAACATCGCCGATGTCCTGGCGAACCCGAAGGAGAAGGTCGTCCGCCAGGCGATCACCTCCAGCGGCTGGGCGAAGGTGCACCCCGGCACGATCGACGTGCTCATCGGCAGCCCGTCCGCCATCAACTTCGACGGACCGCACCCGAGCGTCCGCGACGTGTGGAAGCTCGAAGAGGCACTCGCCTCCGTCGAGGCCGACTACGACCTCGTGCTGGTCGACTGCGCACCGTCGCTGAACGCGCTCACCCGCACCGCGTGGGCGGCCAGCGACCGCGTCATGGTCGTCACCGAGCCCGGACTGTTCTCCGTCGCCGCCGCCGACCGCGCCCTCCGCGCGATCGAGGAGATCCGCCGCGGCCTCTCCCCCCGACTGCAGCCGCTCGGCATCGTGGTGAACCGCGTGCGTCCGCAGTCCATCGAGCACCAGTTCCGCATCAAGGAGCTCCGCGACATGTTCGGCCCGCTCGTGCTGTCACCGCAGCTTCCCGAGCGCACCTCGCTGCAGCAGGCACAGGGCGCCGCGAAGCCGCTGCACATCTGGCCCGGCGATTCCGCTCAGGAGCTCGCCGCCGACTTCGACTCGCTGCTCGACCGCATCATCCGCACCGGACGCATCCCGGTTCCGGAGTCGGGTCCGCAGAGCTGACCCGCAGCGTCGCACGAGAAGCGAATCGGCCGTCCTCATCGAGGGCGGCCGTTCTCGTGTGTCGGGGATCCGGTCAGGCGGAGCGCTTGGCGCGACGGGCGGAGAGCTCGTCGACGGGGTCGGGAGCGGAGGCGTCGAAGGCGACGAGCGTCGACTCCACCTCGCGCAGGACCTTGCCGACCGCGATGCCGAAGACGCCCTGACCGCGGCTGACGAGGTCGATGACCTCGTCGTTCGAGGTGCAGAGGTAGACGGAGGCCCCGTCGCTCATGAGGGTGGTCCCCGCGAGGTCGCGGATGCCCGCGCGGCGCAGTTCGTCGACGGCGGTGCGGATCTGCTGCAGGGAGATGCCGGTGTCGAGCAGGCTCTTCACGAGCTTCAGGACGAGGATGTCGCGGAAGCCGTAGAGACGCTGCGACCCGGAGCCGTTGGCGCCGCGCACGGTCGGCTCGACGAGCTCGGTGCGTGCCCAGTAGTCGAGCTGGCGGTAGGTGATGCCTGCCGCGCGTGCGGCCACCGCACCGCGGTAGCCGACCTCGTCGTCCATGGCCGGAAGACCGTCCGTGAAGAGGAGTTCGGGCACGAACCGCGGGTCGCCTGCGAGCTCATCCGCATTCATCTGAAATCCTCCCTGGAACGGTTATCTTCCACGGTAGAGCAGTGCCTGGGCACCGGCAATGACATCCGTGCGACGGCGAAGGTGTGTCGCAATCAGTTCGTTACGAAAGCACGCGCGAGAGCGCGTCCTTGACGAAGAGCGAGCGCACCTCGTCGATCCGCGAGGCGAGCTCAGGGCCGAGTTCGCTCGCCTTGGCGCGTGAGGCGGCATCAGGGCGACGCAGCAGAGCGGACATGGCGGATTCGATCAGCGCGACCTCGCGCTCGGCACCCTGACGCAGCGAGCGCAGGTGCCGCGGCTCGATGCCGTGTCTGTCCAGGGCGACCAGGCCGCGCAGCAGCTTGACGGTCGCCTCCGGATACGTCTCCTGCGCGGTGATGACACCGGTGCTGATGGCGTCGTTGAGCAGCTGCGGTCCGGCACCCGCGGCGGCGAGCAGCTCATCGCGGCGGTAGCGGCGCGGAGCAGGGGTGATCGACGGCGGCACGAGCGCCGTCGCCTCCCCGCCGGCCTCGGCCTCGTCCAGCTGCTCGCGGATGACGCTCAGCGGCAGGTAGTGGTCGCGCTGCAGCGTGAGCCCCAGGCGCAGTCGTTCGATGTCCGCGGCGGAGAACTTGCGGTAGCCCGACTCCGTGCGGGACGGGGTGACGATCCCCTGCACCTCGAGGAAACGGAGCTTGCTGGAGGTGAGGTCGGGGAACTCGGGCGTGAGCCGAGCAAGCACCTGGCCGATACTCAGCAAGCCCGCGGACGCGGAACGTTCGCGGGCGGGGGAAGCCGCCATCAGTCGTTCGCCGCCGCGCGATCGCGGGGAGAGGCGAAGAAGTTCAGGCGGAACTTGCCGACGCGCAGCTCGGCGCCGTCGGCGAGGACGCTCCGATCGACCCGCTCGCCGTTGACGTACGTGCCGTTGAGCGAACGCTGGTCGATGATCTCGAACGTCGATCCGGTGCGGGTGATCTCCGCGTGGCGTCGCGAGACGGTCACGTCGTCGAAGAAGATGTCGGCCTCGGGGTGCCGGCCGACCGTCGTCACGTCGGTGTCGAGGAGGTAGCGGGCGCCGGCGAGGGCCCCCGAACGCACGAGCAGGAGCGCGGATCCCGCGGGCAGAGCCGCGATCGCGCTCTGCTCGACGTCGGTCAGTTCCACGCCGAACGGCACGAAAGACAGGTCGGAATCGTGCCCGAACGTCTGCGTCACGTCGTGGCGCTGCTCGCCGGAGCGGTGGATTGCGGCTTCTCCGGCCGGTCGGCTGTCGCTGTCTGTCACTGTGCCCTCCTGGTTGTCCAGACTAACGGATGCCGAGCCGGTCGCGGGAGGCCGCATTCACACTCAGGCGCCGCATACCGGGTATTCATAGGGTGGAGTCGTGAAGATCACCGTTCTGCGCCGCTCATCCGTCCCGATCGCCCTCGCCGCGACGCTGCTCGCCGCGTTCCTGGTCCTGTTCTCCCCGCTGTCCGCCTCCGCGCACGACGCACTCGTGTCGTCGTCCCCTGAGGCCGACGGATCCGTCGAGACCGTACCGACAGAGCTGACCCTCACGTTCAGCGCGAAGCTGATCGACGGCGAGGGAGCGACCGAGGTCGTCGTCACCGATCCGTCCGGCGACGCGGTCACCGACGGCGCCGCCACGGTCGACGGCGCGATCGTCACGCAGCCGCTGCGCGGGACAGGCCCGGCCGGCGAGTACCACGTGATCTGGAAGGTCGTCTCGAGCGACGGCCACCCGACGTCCGGCGAGTACTCCTTCACCGTCACGGTCGGCGACAGCGGCACGGCCTCCCCGACGGCCGCGCCGACCAGCGCGGCACCGACCCCGGAGCAGTCCGCGACCACCGAGCCGAGCACCGCGCCGACCGCAACGACGGCGCCCGACTCCGAGGACGCGGACGGCGGCTCGGCGTGGATCTGGATCCTGTCGATCCTCGGCATCCTGGTGGCGGCGGGAGTGGCGACCTGGCTCGCTCTGCGCGGTCGCGGCAGCGGATCCGCATCCGATTCCGACGCCCCCTCGGAGCGATAGGCTTAAGGCATGCCACACTACGACGTCGTCATCCTTGGTGCAGGTCCTGGCGGATACGTCGCTGCGGTTCGCAGCGCGCAGCTCGGTCTCTCCACCGCCATCATCGAGGAGAAGTACTGGGGTGGTGTCTGCCTCAACGTCGGCTGCATCCCCTCCAAGGCGCTCCTGAAGAACGCGGAGCTCGCGCACACCCTGAACCACAAGGCCGACTTCTTCGGGATCTCCGGAGAGTTCACGATCGACTACGGCAAGGCGTTCGACCGCAGCCGTGTGGTGGCCGACGGTCGCGTCAAGGGCATCCACTTCCTGATGAAGAAGAACAAGGTGACCGAGTACGACGGCCGCGGCACCTTCACCGGCCCGAAGGCGATCTCGGTCGCGAAGTCCGACGGCTCGACCGAAGAGGTCACGTTCGACAACGCCATCATCGCGACGGGCTCCAAGGTCCGCCTGCTCCCCGGCGTGCAGCTCAGCGACAACGTGGTGACCTACGAGGAGCAGATCCTCTCCCGCGAACTGCCGAAGTCGATCGTCATCGTCGGCGCCGGCGCCATCGGCATGGAGTTCGCCTACGTGATGACGAACTACGGCGTGAAGGTCACGATCATCGAGTTCCTCGACCGTGCGCTCCCCAACGAGGACGCCGACGTGTCGAAGGAGATCACGAAGCAGTACAAGAACTACGGCGTCGACATCCTCACCTCCACCAAGGTCGAGTCAGTCGTCGACAACGGCTCCTCGGTGACCGTCTCCTACACCGGCAAGGACGGCCAGCAGGCGTCCATCGAGGCCGACAAGGTGCTCATGTCCGTCGGGTTCGCCCCGAACGTCGAGGGCTTCGGGCTGGAGAACACCGGCGTCAAGCTCACCGAGCGCGGCGCGATCGACATCGACGACCACATGCGCACCAACGTCGAGGGCATCTACGCCATCGGCGACGTGACCGCCAAGCTGCAGCTCGCCCACGTGGCCGAGGCGCAGGGTGTCGTTGCGGCCGAGACCATCGGCGGCGCGGAGACCATGACGCTGGGCGACTACCGGATGATGCCGCGGGCGACGTTCTGCTCCCCGCAGGTCGCGTCGTTCGGTCTCACCGAGCAGCAGGCCAAGGACGAGGGACGCGAGATCAAGGTCGCGACCTTCCCGTTCATGGCCAACGGCAAGGCGCACGGCCTCGGCGAGCCGGTCGGCTTCGTCAAGCTGATCGCAGACGCCGAGCACCTGGAGCTCATCGGCGCGCACATGATCGGCCCCGACGTGTCCGAGCTGCTGCCCGAGCTGACCCTCGCGCAGAAGTGGGACCTCACGGCTCTCGAGCTCGCCCGCAACGTCCACACGCACCCGACGCTGTCGGAGGCGCTGCAGGAGGGCTTCCACGGCCTCGCCGGCCACATGATCAACTTCTGATCCGTCCGGCATCGACGAAGGCCCGGTCCGCGCATCGCGGACCGGGCCTTCGCGCGTCACAGGCCGCGCATCGTGATGAGACCGGCCGTCCACCCGCACGCCGGCGGGGAGCCGAGCGCGCGCACCAGCCCCTCGCGTGCGGCCACGACCGGAGCAGACGCCGGAGCCCCCATCGCCATGAAGAAGGCGGAGCGGCGCTGCGCCCGCCGCGTGGTGCGCCGGACCTCGCGGGCGAAGCCGTCGAGCATCGGGACGGCGCCGGGATCCGTCCGTCGCAGGGCGGCCGCGAGCCGCAGCGCATCCGCCCAGCCGAGGTTCATGCCCTGTCCGCCGATCGGGCTCACCTCGTGGGCGGCATCCCCGAGCAGGACGACGCGCCCGCGGTGCAGCCGCCTGGCCGCGTGCTGGGCGGCCAGGAACGAGGACACCGGTGCGGCGGGGTCGACGGCGAGCCGCTCCCCCGTCCGCTGCGCGACGACGCCGGCGAGCTCGACGGCCGACGCGACGTACCCGCCGCCGTCCTCTCGGATCACCCAGCGCCGTCGACCGCCGGGAAGCGGGAAGGACTCCACGAGACCGCCCGGCTCGAAGAACAGCACGGCGCGGTCGTCCTCCGACGGCGCGTCGACGTCGACCATCGCGTAGAGAGCGCTGCCCGGCCGTCGCGCCCACCCCGCGCCGAACGCGTCCCGCCAGGGACTGCGCACACCGTCGGCGACCACGACCGTCGACGCGGTGTCCTCTCGAGGCCCCTCCGGCGCGTCGACGCCGACCCGCACGAACGGGCCCGTATCGCGCACCGACCGGACCGTGCACCCGAGGTGCAGCGCGTCGGGCTGAAGCGCCGCGAGGCGCGCCCGCAGCAGCTCCTCCGTACGCGGCTGGGGCAGCGTCAGGATCGGCCGGTCCGCGGTGAACGTCAGTGACGCGAGCCGTCGACCCCGGCTGCGGACCTCCCCGCCGGACAGAGCGAGCGCCTCCGCGCGCACGTCGGCTCCCACTCCGGCCGCATCGAGCGCGTCGAGACCCGGGCGGTGGATGCCGATCGCCCGCGTCCCGGCGCCCTGCTCCGTTCGGCGCTCGTACACCCGGACCCGGTGGCCGTCGCGCCCCAGCACGCAGGCGAGGAGCAGCCCGACCGGCCCGCCGCCGACCACGATCACGTCATGGTCGACCATCCGCGCCCTCCCAGCGCAGCTCGAGCCGTGCCGGCAGGTGCGACCGCACCTCCCAGCCAGACGGGGCGACCGCGGCGAGCTCGCGCGGTGTGTACGAGCGCCGGATGCTCAGGAGACCGTCGACCCGGATGAAGGAACCGGCGAGGAGGTTCCGCGCGAGCGGCCACGTTCCTGCGGCGAAGGCCGTGTAGGCCAGTCGGCTCCGGGCGATGTCGTGGTGCGACACGAGTCCGCGGGACCCGACGAGCGTCCGGGAGTCGTCGAGGACCGTGCGCAGCTCCGCCGGCTCGAGGTGATGCAGGACATGGTTGGAGAGCACCACGTCGTAGGTGTCTCCCTCCGCCACGAGGTCTCCGGAGAACGCGTGGCGGTAGCGGATGCCCGCGCCGTCGTCGTGCGCCGAGGCCCAGCGGATCGCGCGCTCGTCGGCGTCGAGGGCGGTGATGTCGGCGCCCAGCCCGTCCCGGCGCAGTCGGCGTGCCAGGTAGCGGCACAGATCTCCGCCGCCGGCCCCGATGTCGAGGATCCGCAGCCGCCGCCGGGCTGCCCGCGGTCGGATGTCCTGCCGATAGAGCCGCCCTGGGCGGGAGACGATCGCGTTGACCGCGCCGAAGCGCTGATACGTGCGACCGAGAGCGTCCGCGTCCGCGTCCGGGTCGTCCATGAGCTCGACGACGTCGGCGCGCGCCGAGAGGTCGACGCTCACGGTGCGGGCGCGACCACGGTCAGCAGCGCGCTCTCGGCGGTGAGCCCTGGTCCGAAGGCCATCGCCGCCACGCGGTCGCCCGCCTCCGCGCCCTCCTGCTCGAGGATGCGCTTCAGCACGAACAGCACGGTCGCGCTGGACATGTTCCCGTACTCCCGGAGCGTCTCCCGCGCGGGGCGCAGCTGCGCGTCGCTCAGCGCCATCCGCTCCTGCACGCGGTCGAGGATGCTGCGCCCGCCGGGGTGGATGGCCCAGTGACGCACCCGGTCGCCCACGCGCCCGGCGGCGAAGGCCTCGGCGAGACCGTCCTCGCGGCCGTAGAGCGGCGCGAGCGCCCCGATGATCGATTCCCCGATGATCTGCGGCACGGCGGTCGAGAGGATCATCTCGAATCCGGAGTCGCCGATCGTCCAGGCCATGTCGTCGACGCCCTCCGGCACGATAGCCGTGTGGAAGCCGTCGAGCCGGAGTGCGGGGACGGGCGTCGGCAGGTCTCTGGCGGTGACGATGCCCGCGGCCGCGCCGTCGGCGAAGAGCGAGGAGGCGACGATCGTGTCCGGGTCCTCGCTGGAGCGCAGGTGCAGGGTGCACAGCTCGACGCTCACGACCAGGACGACGGCGTCCTCATCGGCCGTGCAGAACTGGCCGGCGGCACGCAAGGCGGGCATGGAGGCGTAGCAGCCCATGAAACCCAGGTGGTAGCGCTGGACCGCATCCGACAGTCCGAGGGCCCGGACGATCTCATACTCCGGACCGGGCGCGTGGAAACCGGTGCACGACACCGTGATGACGTGCGTCACATCCGCCGGGGTCAGATCCGGGTCGGCGTCGAGGGCACGACGCGCCGCCTCGACGAACAGCTGGGACGCCTCCCGCGTGTAGAAGTCGTTGCGGGCCTTCGTGCCGGGCGAGAGCAGACGGCCGGACGCCCGGTCGTAGAACACGGGCTCGGTCGGCTCCGCGTCCAGCGACAGCTCCTCGATCACGGTGTGACGGGTGTCGATGCCGGAGACGTTGAACGAGGTCGCCACGATGCGCTGCGCCAGGCGTCCGAGGTCGGGCTGAGCGGCGAAGACGTCGCGCACCTGCTCCTGCACGAGGACGGTCTCGGGGACGATCGTCTGCAGCGATCGAAGCACAGGCGGTCGGCTCATGGTGTCACTCAAGCACGCGACGTCGACCGGGGGAAAGGGGTTGCGCCGGAACCGCCCGCGGCCTAGAAGCCGAGCGCGCGGGCGAGCTTGGAGTCGGACCCCGCCGGTCGTCCGCCTGCGGCGAGGACGGCCCGCTCCACGGCCTCGAAGAACGCCGCCCGTGCCGCGTCCTCGCGCGGGGCCGCAGGACCGAGCTCCACCTCCCACTCCCGCCACTCGCGCTGCACGTCGTGGCGGAGGTCCGTGGCCCGCACCCGGTCGTCGACGAACTCCGCCACGACGTCCGACCCGCTCAGGAGCAGGTAGGCGGTGCGGTCGTTCCGGATCCGGGCGAGCGGAGTGAGCACGCCGGTGGACCATTCGGAGACGGCGGCCACGACGGACGCCGGGATCTCCTCGCCCTCCCCGAGCGGCCAGCCGAGTTCGAGCCGGCCGTCTCCCTGTCGCGGCCCCTTCACGTGCCAACCCTCGTCGGGTCCGCCGGAGCGCCGACGCAGGGCCACGCCCGCGCGGGCGAGCTCGCCGTCCGCGGTGTCGAAGTACCGCGCGTCCAGGATGCGCACCTCACCGGCGGTGACCGTGTCGACGCCGGGGATCCCGGCCCAGTCCGGCAGCGGGGTGCTGTCGTCGACGTCGAACTTCCGCTCGACCTCGACGGAGCGGGACGGCTCAGTCATCCTCGAGCGTGAGGTCCTCGAGGTTCTCCTCGAACCAGTAGTCGACCTCCGTCGGTCCGTCGCCCTCGCCGGTGTTCTGCGGCTCGCCACGGCGGTTGTAGACCACCTGCGTCTCGCTGTAGGGGACGATCAGCTTGTCGTCCGCGTCCTCGAGGGGGATGATCTGCCCGTCCAGCGGGCCGCCGTGAAGTCGTGCGAGTGCCATGTGCTTCAGGGTAGACCCGTCTTCGCGGTATCGGCGTCAGACAGGCGGATTCATCCGAGGACGACGCCGAGGACCGCCCCCGCGATCATCCACGGGCCGAAGGCGATCCGCGTCGAGCGGTCCGCCTTCCGCAGCGCGAGCAGCAGGAGCGCGTGGAGGGCACCGAGCACGAAGGCCGAGGCCGCGCCGACGAGCAGCGCCTGCCAGCCGTGCCAGCCCAGCACGAGCCCGATGACCGCGGCCAGCTTCACGTCTCCCCCACCCATCCCCGCAGGGCTGATCGCGCGGAGGCCGGCGTAGAGGCCGCCGAGGATGACCATGCCGAGCAGAGCCCGGACGAGCGACGCGCTGCGGCCGGCGACGAGGGCATCGACCACGGCGAGCGCGAGCAGACCGGCGAGCGTCGGCAGCACGATCCGGTTGGGGAGGCGGTGGGTGCGGACGTCGATCACGGTCAGCCAGGCTCCGACGCCGAGGAGCGCGGCGTGCACGAGCGCGAGGAGCGCGAGCCGGAGGTCCATCCCCGCAGGGTAGGAGATCGGCGACGCTCGCGGAGACGCCCTGTGGACAACGGAGCCGATGTCCGCTGTACGAACTATCGTCGGCTCTACGGGTTGTTATATTAGAATATATATTCGAGAAAGGATGTCCGGTGATCGGTCTCGATGCGGTGGCCTCGCTCGCCCCGGCGAGCGACTCCCGCGCGGGAGAAGTGCTGCGACTGCGGCGCGAGATCAGCAGGATGCAGCGACGGCGCAGCGAACACGCGCTGATCCCCCTCGACCCCGCCTTCGCCTCGCTCCTCCCGGAAGAGGGGCTGCAGACCGGCACCTCGTACACCGTCTCGCCCTCGCCGAGCCTCGTGCTCGCCCTCCTCAGCACCGCCTCCAGGAAAGGGCACTGGTGCGCGGTGGTCGGCATGCCCACCCTCGGCGTCGAAGCCGCCGCCGCCTTCGGCATCGACCTCGCCCGGCTGATCCTGGTCCCCGATCCGGGAGAGCGCTGGCTCGCCGCGACCTCCGCCCTCGCCGAGGTCGTCCCCCTGATCGTCGTGGCGCCGGGCACCAGGGCCCGCGATGCCGACGTCTCCCGCCTGAGCGCACGCCTGCGCGATCGCGGATGCACCCTCCTGGTCGCCGAGACCCCCGGCGCAGCGCGCTGGCCGCAGAGCGAGGGGACGATCCGGCTGCACGATCCGCACTGGCACGGACTCGGCGCAGGCTGGGGGCTGCTCTCAGACTGCACGGTGACGATCACCGCGCAGACCAGGCACAGCCCTCGCCCGTCGAGCGTGCGGGTGCAGCTGCCGGGAGGTCACGGCGCCGTCGAGGCCGTCGCGACCGAGCTCACCGCCCTGCCGCCCCTCGCCGCCGTCCCCGATGCCGCTCCCCCGGAACTCCTGCGTTGGGCGGAAGCCGGATGAACAGCCCGCTCCGCGTCCTCGTGCTGTGGTTCCCGGACTGGCCCCTGCGCGCCGCTCTGGGCGCACCGCCGCATCCGCCCACCGCCCTGATCCAGGCGAACACGGTCGTCGCCTGCACCGCCTCCGCCCGAGAGCACGGCGTGCGCACCGGTCAGCGCCGACGGATCGCACAGGGGCATCTCGCCTCCCTCCGCGTGCTCCCGCACGACGCCGACCGCGACGAACGCGCCTTCCTGCCCGTGCTCAACCTCATCGAGCAGCATGCCCCGGGCGTCACCCTGCTGCGACCAGGGCTGGCGGTGCTCCGCGCCCGGGGCATCGCCCGCTATCACGGCGGCGAGGCGGAGGCCGCGGAGGCCCTCGCCGACATCCTCGCGACCGCGGGCTTCCCCGAGGTGCGCATCGGCGTGGCCGACGGCCCGTTCACCGCCGAGATCGCCGCACGCGGTCTCGCCCCCTGCACCGTCGTGCCGCCCGGCGGTGCGCGGGAGTTCCTGAGCCCGTACCCCGTGCAGGTGCTCCGCGACGAGCAGATCACCGGCCTCCTCGTCCGGCTCGGCGTCCGCACGCTCGGCGAATTCGCCGCGCTCACCCCGCTCGACGTGCGCGACCGCTTCGGCGAGCACGGCGCCCGGTTGCATGCGCTCGCCGGCGGCGCCGACTCCCGCCCGCTCACGCCACGGCCACCCGACCCCGAGCTGGCGCGGAGCATCGAGTTCGAGTCGCCGCTGGGCGGGACCGATCAGGTGGCCTTCGCCGTGCGGCAGACCGCGGATGCCGTGATGCTCGCTCTGGGAGACGCCTCGCTCGTCTGCACGGAGGTGCGGATCGACCTGACCGACGACGACGGGGGCGTCTTCTCGCGCTCGTGGCTGCATCCGACCTGCTTCGACGCCTCCGACCTGGTCGACCGGGTGCGCTGGCAGCTGGAGGCCCTGGCCGCGGAGTCCGCGAAGGAGCCGGTCGATGAGGCACGGGCGTTCGGCGGCATCGTGGCGGTGCGCATCCTCCCCGCCGCGGTGGACGATGCCGCCCACCACCAGCCGGGACTCTTCGGCTCCGGCACGGACGAGCGCCTGCACCATGCGGTCTCGCGCGTGCAGACCATGCTCGGCCATCAGGGGGTGGTCACGGCCGCCGTCTCCGGAGGGCGGTGGCTCGCCGACCGGCAGGTGCTCACCCCGTGGGGAGAGCGCACCGTTCCCCCGCGCGACCCGGCTTCTCCGTGGCCGGGCAGCCTGCCGGATCCGCTCCCCGCGGAGGTGTTCCTCCCCCCGCGCCCCATCGGAGTGCTCGGTGCGGACGAGGACGCGATCAGCATCGACGAGCGCGGGACCCTCTCGCAGCCGCCCGCCCAGATCGACGGAGCCGCCGTGCAGGCGTGGGCCGGCCCCTGGCCCGTCCACGAGCGCCGCTGGACGACGGGCGGCGGCAAACGAGGGCATCGGCTCCAGATCGTCGACGACCGGGATCGCGCCTGGCTGGTCTTCCACACCGGCGAGCGCTGGTGGGCCGAGGGGCGGTATCGCTGATGGGCTGGCACAACCCGCCGCTGTCCTGGAACCAGCTGGAGCGCACGCTCAGCGGCGAGGAGGCCTCGCCGACGGCGGAGCCGCGCGGTCAGCGCACCGATCCGGGACCCGTGAGCCGCCGCCGCAAGCGCACCCCTCCCGCCGTGGTCCGACCCGAGGACGCGGTGCCCTATGCCGAGCTGCACGCCCACTCCTCGTACTCGTTCCTGGACGGGGCCTCCTCCCCCGAGGAGCTCATCGCGGAGGCCGAGCGCCTCGGTCTGAGCGCTCTCGCCCTGACCGACCACGACGGCTTCTACGGGGCCGCGCGCTTCGCCGAAGTCGCCGAGCTCATGGAGGTCCGGCTGCAGACGGTGTTCGGGGCGGAGCTGTCTCTCGACCTCCCCGCACCGCAGCGCGGCATGCCGGACCCGGCGGGCGAGCACCTGCTCGTCCTCGCACGCGGCATGGAGGGATACCACCGTCTCTCCGGGGCGATCACGGCGGCGCAGCTGCGCGGAGGAGAGAAGGGCCGCCCGGTGTACGACCTGGAAGACCTCGCCGCCCGCGCCGAGGGGCACTGGACGATCCTGACCGGGTGCCGCAAGGGCGCCGTCCGGCGGGGGCTGGAGCTCGGCGACGCCGCCACTCCGCTGCAGCACCTCGTCGACCTGTTCGGCCACGACAACGTGGCCGTCGAGCTCGTCGACCACGGGGATCCGCAGGACACCCGCCGCAACGACGCCCTGGCCGAACGCGCCAGGCGGATGCGGCTGCCGGTGGTCGCGACCAACAACGTCCACTACGCCACACCAGCCCAGGCGCCGCTCGCGGAGGCCGTGGCCGCCGTCCGCGCCGTGCGCAGCATGGACGAGCTCGACGGCTGGCTGCCCGCCAACGGCGGAGCGCACCTGCGCAGCGGAGCGGAGATGTCGGCGCGCTTCCAGCGCTACCCGGGGGCGATCTCGTACGGACTCGAACTCGCGGCGGCGTCCGCGTTCCCGCTGCGGCTCGCTCGTCCTGCGCTGCCGCAGCAGAAGGTGCCCGACGGGCACACGCCGATGAGCTGGTTGCGGCACCTGGTCTGGGAGGCGGTGCCGTCGAAGTACCCGCGACTGGATGACGAGGGTCGCCACCGGATCGCACGGGAGCTGGACGTGATCGAGGAGAAGGACTTCCCCGGGTACTTCCTGATCGTGCACGGCATCGTCGCCGAGGCACGCCGTCGGGGCATCCTCTGCCAGGGACGGGGCTCGGCTGCGGCGAGCGCGGTCTGCTACCTCCTGGGGATCACCGCGGTCGACCCGATCCTCTACCGTCTCCCCTTCGAGCGGTTCCTCGCCACGACCCGGCAGGAGGAGCCGGACATCGACGTGGACTTCGACTCCGACCGGCGGGAGGAGATCATCCAGTGGGTTTATCGGGAGTACGGCAGGGAGCGGGCGGCCCAGGTCGCCAACGTCATCCAGTACCGTCCGAAGAACGCGGTGCGGGACATGGCCAGGGCGCTCGGCCACTCCCCCGGTCAACAGGATGCCTGGTCGCGTCAGGTCGACGGCTGGAGCACGGGCCTGGAGCCCGTCGAAGGACATGACATCCCCGAGAACGTGCTCTCATACGCCGGCGAGCTGCTGAAGGCGCCGCGTCATCTCGGGATCCACTCCGGCGGCATGGTCCTCACCGCCCGTCCGGTGGGCGAGGTCGTCCCGGTGGAGCATGCCCGCATGGAGGATCGAACCGTCATCCAGTGGGACAAGGACGACTCCGCGTTCATGGGCCTGGTGAAGTTCGACCTGCTGGGACTCGGGATGCTCGCGGCCCTCCAGCACTGCTTCGACCTCATCCGGGAGAACACGGGCGAACTGTGGCGGCTCGAGACGATCCCCAAGGAGGAGGCGGCCGTCTACGACATGCTCTGCCGTGCGGACTCCATCGGGGTGTTCCAGGTGGAGTCCCGGGCCCAGATCGGCCTGCTCCCCCGGCTGCAGCCGCGCAGCTTCTACGACCTCGCCATCCAGATCGCCCTCATCCGCCCAGGTCCCATCCAGGGTGGAGCGGTGCACCCGTTCGTGCGGCGCAAGATGGCGAAGGACCGCGTCGACGAGGAGAACCGGGAGCGTGCGAAGCGGGGCGAGGAGCCGGTGGAGTTCCCCATCCCCTACCCGCACAGCGACCTGGAGCCCATCCTGAAGCGCACCCTGGGCATCCCGATCTTCCAGGAGCAGCTCATCCAGATGGCCACCGCCATCGGCGACTGCACGGCGGACGAGGCCGACCTGCTGCGACGGGCCATGGGGTCGAAGCGGGGCCTGGAGAAGATCGAGAAGGTCAAGGACAAGCTGTACGCGGGGATGGCCAGGCGCGGGCTCGATGCCGAGGCGTCTGATCGCATCTACGCGCAGATCCAGGCGTTCTCCAACTTCGGCTTCGCGGAGTCGCACTCGCTGTCGTTCGCCCTGCTCGTCTATGCCAGCTCCTGGCTGAAGCTGCACTACCCCGCGGCGTTCCTCGCCGGTCTGCTGCGCTCGCAGCCGATGGGCTTCTACTCGGCGGCGACCCTCACCGCGGATGCGCGACGGCACGGCGTGGACGTCCGCCGCCCCGACCTGCACCTCTCCGGGGCGACCGAGACCCTGGAGCCGCTCGACGAGACCACGGCGGCGGGGCCGACGGGGCGGGACTCGTGCCTCGCCGTCCCTCAGCCGCCCCCGCTGCGCTTCGACAGGGAGGCGCCGGATGAGTCGGCCGCCCATCGCAGGGACGGCGGGTTCGCGGTGCGCCTCGGACTCAGCGGCATCCGCGGGATCGGGGTGCCGCTGGCGGAGCGGATCGTCGCAGAGCGAGAGGCGAACGGCCGGTATCGAGACCTGCACGACCTGGTGCGGCGGACGGATGCCACCGCCGCGCAGGTCGAGGCGCTCGCCACCGCCGGCGCTTTCGCCTGTCTGGGCTTGGAGCGGCGCGAGGCCATCTGGCTCGCCGGGGCCGCCGCCGAGGACCGCTCCCGTTTCCTCCCGGGGACGACCGTCGCGGTGCAGCCGCCGCTGTTCGCGGATCAGACCAGTTACGAGCGGCTCTCCGCCGACCTCTGGGCAACGGGTGTGTCGACCGATGATCATCCGATGGCGCATTTCCGGGAGGCCCTGCGGGCCCGCGGCGTGCTGACCGCGACCGATCTGCAGGAGCACGAGGTCGGTCGTCGTATCGAGGTCGCCGGGCTCGTCACGCATCGTCAGCGGCCCGCGACCGCCGCCGGGGTCACGTTCGTGAACCTCGAGGACGAGAGCGGCCTGGTGAACGTGGTGTGCTCGACGGGGGTCTGGAACCGTTACCGTCGGGTGGCCCGTGAATCGCCGGCGCTCATCATCCGCGGCATCCTGGAGAGGTCGGCGGAGGGTGTGGTGAATGTGCTCGCCGACGGCTTCGAGGATCTGCGCACGGGGCTCGCGCATCGCTCCAGGGATTTCCGCTGACGCAGGCGCGTCCTCACCAGAAGCGCTCGGGCTCCTCCGCCGGCGGCCGGTCGGCGCCTCCCCACCTGTCGGCTTCGGCCTTCGCCGCATCCGCTGCGGCATCCGCTCCGCGCAGGGCGATCTTCGCACCGGTCGCGCCGGGACCGATCGGGTCGACCAGCAGGGTCGTGCGGGCACCGATCCCGCCGATCGTCACGGTGCACTCCAGCACGCGCCCGATCCAGCGGGAGATGTCGCCGCTCGGCTCCTCGGGGCGGCGATAGCGGATCCCCGTGTCGAGGTCGGTGACCGAGAGCAGCACGGGCTCCTCGCCGAGCGGATCGACCTGCTCGGTCACCTCGACCCGGTGGCCGTGGGCGATGGCGACGTGAGCGGCGATCACGAGGAGTCTGTCCATGGATCCACCCTAGGCACGCCCGCCGGGAGATGACAGGGAGAGGCGGGAAGCACAGGTTCGAAAATTTCTTTGTCCCCCAAATGGCGGACACGACGATTAAGGGGTACCCTGCACTCATAGCGGGGGCTATACGGCTGGATCTGGGGAGACCAGCCGATGAGAGCAGCGAGATCTTCGCCGCCTCCCCAACCGTCCGGGAAGGACGGTGAGCCCTCTCGGCAGCACCGTCTGGGGCGAGTGGTCGAGAGGGCATACCCTCCCGCGCAAGACCGTCTTCCGCGCCGCTAGCGGGCGCCTCCGGAACCGTCAACCCCGGCCCCTCCTCTCCGCAATGCTCCTATCGTCGGCGACACGGCGGCACCGGACAGGAGATCCCTCGGTCACGCCGCGCCGCGACCAGGAGGACGACATGAGCGCACGGAGAGCCCCCGGCCGCATCCGCATCGGCGTCTCCGGCTGGCGGTATGCGCGCTGGCGCGGGGACTTCTACCCGAAGGGTCTGCCGCAGCGGAAGGAGCTCGAACACATCGGCACGCGGTTCGACACGGTCGAGGTGAACGGCTCGTTCTACTCGCTGCAGCGACCGGAGAGCTACCGGACATGGAGAGCGAGCGTGCCGGCGGACTTCGTGTTCGCCGTCAAGGGCTCCCGCTACATCAGTCACATGCTCCGACTCCGCGACGTGGAACAGGCGCTCGCGAACTTCTTCGCGTCCGGCGTGCTCGCCCTGGGATCGCAGCTCGGCCCGATCCTTTGGCAGCTTCCCGAGCGGCAGCGCTTCGACCCCGAGGTGATCGACGCCTTCCTGACGACCCTCCCGCGGACCACCGGCGAGGCTCTCGCGCTCGCGACCCGCCGCGACGAGCGGCTCAGCGACCGTGCCTGGCTCGAGATCGAGGAGGATGTGCCCTTGCAGTACGCGCTGGAACCGAGGTCCGCGACCTTCGCCGCCGAGGACAGCCTGCGGCTGCTGCGGGATCACGGCGTCGCGCTGGTCGCCGCGGACACGGCGGGCCGGTGGCCGCGCTTCGACTGCCTCACCACGGACTTCGCCTATGTCCGTCTGCACGGCGCCAAGATGCTCTACCACAGCGCCTACACCCCGGAGGAGCTGCGGGAGTGGGCGGAGCTGATCCGGTCCTGGCGGGACGGCACCGGCGCGGCCGACGGCAGGCCCCGCGACGTGTACGTCTACTTCGACAACGATGCCAGAGGCCACGCGCCCCACGATGCGCAGGCTCTGGCCGCGCTCGTCGACGAAGGCGCGTGACGCCCGGCCGGTGCCTAGCCCTGGTCGCCGACGTGGCCCGGTGCCGTGAGCGAGACCACGCGCTCGACGAAGGCCGCGTATTCGCTCATGTAGTGGCGGAGGAACTCCTCGGTGGCGGGGTCGGTCACCTCGCCGTCCTCGCCGAAGAGCTCCGGCTTGAAGGTGATGTAGGCCTCGGGCGCGTTCAACTGCGGCGCATTGAGGAAGCTCAGCACGCTGCGCATCGACGACTGCATGACGGCGGTGCCGATCGCGCCGGTCGACGCGCCGATGATCCCGGTGGGTTTGCGGGCGAAGGAGTTGTGCCCCCAGGGCCGCGATCCCCAGTCGATGGCGTTCTTCAGCGCGCCGGGGATGGAGCGGTTGTATTCGGGGGAGACGAGCAGCAGACCCTCGGCGCGTTCGACGTCGTGCTTGAACGTGGTCACGGCCGCCACCGGATCGAGTTCGTCGTCACGGTTGTACAGCGGGAGGTCGCGGATCGGGATCTCGACGAGCTCGAGACTCGGCGGGGCCAGTCGCACGAGGGATTTCGACAGGACCCGGTTGATCGAGTCCTTCGCGAGGCTTCCGACGATGTATCCGATGCGGTGGGTCATGGTCCCTTGCGCGGGGAGGCGCCGACCGGGCGGACTGCCGCGGTGTGATCCCTGCGTCCTTCCATTTCCAGGATATCGCCGGGGTGGGGGCTTGCCGCAAGGCCCCGGGCATGGGGCAGAATCGACCCTCGCTCGTGCGATCTGCGCACGGCCGAGAAGGAGATCCATGCCCATCGACCCCTTCCACCTCTCCGATGATCTGCGCGCGAAGGCAGCACCCGGCCTCCTCGATGCGGACCGGCGCCACCTGCTGCGGATCGCCGAGACGGTGGAGACCCAGCGCGCAGAGGTCGCCGACCGTCTGAGCGAGGTGCGTCGGCGTCCTGCCGGTTTCGGCGACAGCGCCGTCGACCGCGACCTGGAGGTCCGGCGGCTCACCGGACGGCTTCGCGTGCTCGAGCGCTTCGGCATGGACGTGTGCCTGGGACGGATGACGCGCACCACCGGCGAGCACGTATACATCGGCCGCACCGGGCTCGCCGCCGAGGACGGCACGCGCCTCCTGATCGACTGGCGCACCCCGGCCGCCGAGCCGTACTTCGGCGCGACGATGGAGGATCCGCGCGGGATCACCTCGCGTCGCCGCTACCGCTGGAGCGGAGGCCGCGTCAGCGACTACTGGGATGAGGCGCTCACCCCGGAGGCGTTCGACGGTGCCGCCTCCCTGGACGACCAGTCGGCGTTCATCGCCAGCCTCGGCACGCACCGCACGTCGAAGATGCGGGATGTGCTCGCGACGATCCAGGCGGATCAGGATGCGATCATCCGCGCCGCCTCCCCCGGAGCGCTCGTCGTCTACGGCGGTCCGGGCACGGGCAAGACTGTCGTGGCGCTGCATCGTGCCGCGCACCTCCTCTATGCCGAGCCGCGGCTGACCCGGAGCGCGGGCGGCATGCTCCTGGTCGGACCGAACGCGCGCTACCTCGCGTACGTCGACGACGTCCTGCCGAGTCTCGGGGAGGACACGGTGCGCCTGTGCACCCTGCGCGACCTCGTCCCCGAGGGCGCTCTGGCGGTCGAGGAGTCGGATCCCCGCGCCGCAGCCCTCAAGGCGTCGCTCGATCCCGACGCCGTGCTCGACGCGGCCGCGAAGGCGTTCGAGCAGCCGCCCCGTCACGCCATGCGCATCGAATCGCCCTGGGCCGACCTGTGGCTGAGCCGCGAGGAGTGGGCGGAGGTCTTCTCGGGAGCGGACCCGGCCGCCGCGCACAACGAGGCCAGGGACGAGGTGTGGGAGGAGCTGCTCGAGCTGCTCACCGACCAGGTGGACGACGACGATGTGCCCCCGTTCGCCGTGCGGCGGTGGCTCCGTCAGGACGACGAGCTCACGGGCACCTTCGTGCGAGCGTGGCCGCTGCTCTCCCCCGCCTCCGTGGTCGCGCGGCTGTGGCGGTCGCCGGAGTTCCTCCGCCGCTGCGCCCCCGACCTCTCCGACGCGGAGATCGCGCTGCTGCAGCGGTCGGATCCCGAGGCCTGGACGGACGCCGATCTGCCCCTGCTCGACGCCGCGCACCGCCGGATCGGAGACCCGGAGTCGGTGCGCGCGGAGCACCGACGTCAGGCCGTGATCGCCTCGGCACAGGAGCAGATGTCGCACGTGGTCGATCACCTCATCGAAGACGACGACAGCGAGATGAAGGTGATGTCGATGCTCCGCGGACAGGACGCGCGCAACGTCCTCGTCGGCGTCGACGCGCCGCCGGTGCTGCGCCCGGACGAGCTGGCAGGACCGTTCGGGCACATCGTCGTCGACGAGGCGCAGGAGCTGTCGGACGCGGAGTGGCGGATGCTGATCGCGCGGTGCCCCGCACGCAGCTTCACCATCGTCGGCGACCGCGCCCAGGCGCGTCACGGGTTCACCGAGACCTGGGAGGCGCGGCTGGGCAGGATCGGCCTCCGTGACGTCAGGGTCGCGCATCTGAGCGTGAACTACCGCACTCCGGCGGAGGTGATGGAGGTGGCGGCGCCCGTGGTGCTCGCGGCGATCCCCGACGCGAACGTCCCGACCTCCGCGCGGGAGAGCGGGGTCCCTGTCCGCTTCGGTGAGGCGACGGACCTGCCCGCCCTGCTCGACGACTGGCTGACCTCGCATCCCGAGGGGATCGCGTGCGTGATCGGGAACCCTGACCTGCCGTCGACGCCGCGCGTCCTCTCCCTCTCCCCCGCCACCGCGAAGGGGTTGGAGTTCGACCTGGTCGTCCTGGTGCGCCCGGAGCGGTTCGGGGATGGCGTGACCGGGGCCGTGGACCGCTACGTGGCCATGACCAGGACGACGCGGGAGCTCGTCGTGCTGAGCTGAGTCGGGGGACGAACGCCTTCCTGTGTGTATCCTGAGCGCGAGGCTCCACGGTGGAGTCCCACGGCGGGGAGAATCATGCGCGATCGCGTTCGGTTTACGGCGACTATCGTCGCGCTCATGCTCATCGGCTCGGCGGCGGCGCCGGCGGCGGCCGCCGCGGCTCCCGTCCCTGGCGAGCACATCCTCGTCTCGGATGTGCTGAACCAGCTGCGCGTGGAAGCCCCCTCACCGGCGACGTTCGACCGGACCCTGTTCCGAGAGGAGCGCGATCTCGACGGAGACGGCTGCATCACCACCCAGGAGGTGCTGGTCGAGGAATCCGACGTCCCCCCGACCATGGTCGACGGCTGTGCGGTCGCGAGCGGTCAGTGGCAGTCGTACTACGACAACATCGTCCACATCGATCCGGCAGCGGTGGAGCTGAACCACCTCGTCGCCCTGAAGGAGGCCTGGCTGTCGGGCGCCTGGGCCTGGACCGCAGCGCAGCGCGAGGCGTTCGCGAACGACGTCGGCGACCCGCGCACCCTCACCATGCTGACGGTGGCGACGAGCGCCGCGAAGGCCGACAAGGATCCGGCGGCCTGGCTGCCGCCTTCTCCGTTCCCGTCCGCCCGGTGCACGTATGTCTCGGAGTGGGTGGCGGTGAAGTGGCGCTGGAATCTGGCGGTCGATCACGCCGAGAAGGCGGCGATCCAGAAGGTCCTGGCCGGATGCGTCCAGCAGACTCTCGTCGCCCCACCCCTGCCTGCGGACCGGCCGGGGATCCCCCCGGCGGACACCCGCTACTACATCGCGAAGTACGACGGCACCATCTGGGCCGTCACCGCGACCAGCGTCCGCGCGCTCACCTTCGCGCAATGGCAGGCCGCCGGCGCCCCCAAGCCGCTCCCAGCGCCCACGGAGTACGTGAAGTACGCGTGGTCCCCGACCATCAGCGCCGTGACGATGTTCGGAACGGACAAGTCCCGGTGGGTCTGGAAGCACGTGAACGCCGCGGAGTGGAAGCGCGCCGGGAACCCCAAGCCGCGCACAGCGGGCTGGATCGAAGGATCCACGTACTACCAGTGGGCGGAATCCCGGCAGATCTTCGTGCAGGACGTCGGCGGGAAGAAGCACGCGCTCACCGCAGCCGAGTGGGCCGCATCGGGATACCAGCCCTTCGAGAAGCGCCCGAATCAGGGCTTCGTCAAACTGTCGTGGCATCCGAGCATCGCGTTCCTCGTCGACTACGCGTCGGGCATCGGCTCGCCGATCGACGGGGCTCGGTGGACGGCCGAGGGGAATCCGACGCCGGTCGTCCGCACCCGACTGCCCAACGACGTCGTGTGGCAGAACTACGGCAGCGGGACCATCTACTACTCCGGCCCCACCGTCACCAAGGCGCTGACGCCCGCCGAATGGCGCGCCATGGGTTCGCCTCGCCCCGAGGTGCGCGGCGCTCCCGCCGCCCCTCCCCGCCCGGCCCGCGACATGGACTGCGGGGACTACCGCTCCCAGGCGGCAGCGCAAGCTGACTTCAATCGCTACTTCCCCTGGTACGGCGACGTCTTCCGGCTGGACAGCGACAACGACGGCATCGCCTGCGAGTCGCACTTCCGCTGAGGACGTCCCTCGATCAGACGGCGGGGGCCGCGGTGGATGCGCGCACGATGAGCTGCGAGCCGAGCGTCGCGACCTCGCCGATCGCGACACCGGAGATCGCCTGGAGGAGCAGGTCGACCGCGAGCTCTCCGCTCCGGCCGATCGGCATCCGCACGGTGGTCAGGCCCGGCGTGACGGCTCCGGCGAGGTCGATGTCGTCGATCCCGACGATGCTCACGTCGGAGGGGCATCGCCGCCCGAGTTCGAGCATCCCCGCCTCCAGTCCGAGCGCGACGAGGTCGTTGTAGGCCACGACGGCCGTCGCCCCGCTCGCCACGGCAGGGGCGGCGGCCGCCCTCCCGCCCTGGATCGAGGCGGCATGATGGCTCAGGCGCGTGAGGCGGATGCCGTGGTTCTCGCACGCGCGCGAGATGGTGTCGAAGCGACGCGCGTCGGCCCACGACCCGCGGGGTCCGGACGCATAGGCGACGTGCCGGTGTCCGAGCGCGGCGAGGTGCTCGACCGCCTGCGAGGGGCCGTGCTCGGTGTCCATGAGCACGCAGGGCGCCCCGTCGATCTGCCGGTTGACGATGACGCACGGCGTCGATCCGACGAGTTCGAGCACATCCGCGTCGGGGAGACGCGGCGAGCACAGCAGCATGCCGTCGAGCTTGCGCGCCTGCTGGATCTGCTCGCGCTCACGGCGCAGATCCTCATCCGCGTCGAACAGCACGATGCGGTGGTGCCCGTGCCACGCCTGTCCCTGGATCGCTTTGAGCAGCGTCGCGTAGACGGGGTTCGCGACATCGGGCACCACGACGCCGAACGTGCGGGTGGCGGTGGCGGCCTGCGGCGTGGAGTAGCCGAGATCGCTCGCGGCTTGGAGCACGCGCTCGAGGGTGCCGTTGGCGAGCCTGTCGGGTTCGCCGAACGCGCGGGATGCCGTCGCGATGGACACGCCGGCGCGCTTGGCCACATCCGTCAATGTCGAAGTCACTGTCGCCTTCCGATCGTGCTGTCCCTCTATGATCATGCATCACCGGGATGAAACGTGTTGACAAGTTTGTACAAGTGCTACACACTCGTTTACATGACGATCATCGCCGATCAGGGCAGACCCTCCGGTGCCGGCATCCTGCACCTCGGGCTCGGCAGCTTCCACCGTGCGCACCAGGCCGTGTACACGCGCGGTGCGCTTCAGGCCGCCGACGGCCCGTGGGGCATCATCGGCGTCGCATCGCGCTCGCACACGGTCGTCGATGCCCTGCACGCGCAGGACCTGCGCTACTCCGTCGCGACCATCGCCCCGGACAGCATCTCGCTCAGCGTCCCGGGCGTCCACACGGATGCCTTCGTCGGCGCGGACGAGCCGGCGCGCGTCGTCGCTCACATCGCGGACGCCGACATCCGCATCATCACCCTCACGGTCACCGAGAACGGCTACGGCTACTCCCCCGCGACCCAGCACCTCGACCTCGACGACGACGGCATCCGCGCCGATCTGCGCGGTGAGGCTCCTCGCACGACGATCGGGCAGCTCGCGCGCGGCGTGCAGGCGCGCGCCGCCACCGGCGGGGCTCCCCTGTCGATCCTGAGCTGCGACAACCTGGCCGCGAACGGCAAGCACACCGAGAAGCTGGTCCGTGAGTTCCTGCATGAGCTGCCGGACGCCGAGGGGGCCGATGCCCTCGCATTCCTCGACCGCGCGGTGACCTTCCCCTCCAGCATGGTCGACCGGATCGTCCCCGCCACCACACCGGAGCTGCGCACGCGGGTGCGTGCCCTGCTCGGCGCCGACGACGCGATCCCCGTCCCGGCCGAGCCCTTCTCGATGTGGGCGATCGAGGACCGGTTCGCGGGCGGCCGTCCGGCATGGGACGCCGCGGGAGCCGTGTTCACCACGGAGGTCGGCCGATACGAGCAGATGAAGGTGCGCCTGCTCAACGGTACGCACTCCCTCATCGCCTACCTGGGTGCCTTGCGCGGCGCGCATACGATCCCTGAGGCGATCGGGACCGACCCGATCGCCCAGGCGGCGCTCGCGGTGCTCCGCGGCGAGTACGAGCCGTCGATCCGGATGCCGTCGGACGTCGACATCCGCGAGTACGAGAGTCAGCTGTTCGAGCGCTGGGGCAACTCCGCCCTCGGCCACCGCACCAGCCAGGTCGGCACCGACGGTTCGGTCAAGCTCGGTCAGCGCATCCCCGAGCCTGCGCTCCTCGCTCTCGGCCGCGGCGAGATGCCGCACCTGATCGCTCTCACCGTGGCCGGATACCTGTCGTGCCTCGCCCCGCTGGCGGGCTTCGATCCGGGCGCGGACGCCGCCGCCATGACGGACCCCGCTCGCGAGCGCCTGCGCGCCGCCGCGGCGAGCGCGCGGGACGGCCACGACCTCGCTCGGCGCGTGATCGCCGACATGCAGCTGTTCGGCACGGAACTGGCCGGTCAGGACGCCTTCATCGCCCGCGTCGGCGACCTGGTCGACGTCATCCGGCGTCGCGGTGTGGACGCGGCGATCATGGATGCACTCGACGCGTCCCAGACCCTCACGAAGGAGATGCAGCCATGAAGGCTCTCGCCATCCACGGCAAGGAAGACATCCGTTGGGAGGACCGCGAGGTCCCCGTTCCCGGCGCGGGCGAGGTCCGGCTCCGCGTGAACTACGTGGGCATCTGCGGCTCCGACCTGCACTACTACTTCCACGGCGCGAACGGCGAGTACACGATCCGCGAGCCGCTCTCCCCCGGGCACGAGCTCTCCGGCGTCGTCGACCTCGACCCGTCCGGCCGTCTGGCTCCCGGCACGCCGGTCACGGTGCACCCCGCGCGCTACGGCCCCGAGGTGCCCGGGCTCGAGGACCGCCCCCATCTGCGACCGGGAGGCGACTACTTCGGCAGCGCCGCGGCGGACCCGCACCGTCAGGGAGGGGCGTCGGAGTTCCTCCTCGTCGAGGAGCCGATGATCCGCGTGCTGCCCGAGAGCCTGCCGCTCGAGCGCGCAGCACTGGCCGAACCACTGGCCGTCGCGATCCACGCCGTGAACCTCGCCGAGGGCGTGGCCGGCAAGCGCGTCCTGGTGATCGGCGCCGGCCCCATCGGCCTCCTGGTCGTCGCTGCGGCGAAGCAGGCCGGGGCCGCCGTGATCGGGGCGAGCGACGTGCGCGAAGAGCCCCTCGAACGCGCGAAGGCTCTGGGCGCGACCGAGACCGCCCTCGTCGGCCGTGATGCGATCGACGACGAGTCCTTCGATGTCGTGTTCGAATGCTCGGGCGTCGCGGTCGCGCTGACCCAGGCGGTTCGCGCGGCCCGTCGCGCGGGCACCGTCGTGCAGGTCGGGATGCTCCCGAACGCCGACATCGGCGTGAACCTCGCCCCGATGCTCGCCAAGGAGCTGACGATCCGGGGCGCGTTCCGGTTCTCCACCGAGATCGACGACGCGGTTCGCATGCTCGCCTCCTCCGACGCGCTCGACTCCGTGATCTCCCACGTCCTTCCCGCCGCCGATGCCGTCGCGGCGTTCGAACTCGCTCGCGACTCGTCCGCCTCGGCCAAGGTCCTGCTGGCCCTCTAGCGTCACCCGCTGCCCCGCGCCCCTGCGCACATCACTACAAAGGAGTATTCCGATGAGCAGTTCCCCCGTCCCCGGCGTGGACGCCCCCGCAACGCCTCCGGTCGCCAAGCGCTCGATGGGCGACCTCGTCCGCGCGGCTGTCTCGGGCTGGCTCGGCACCGCCCTGGAGTTCATGGACTTCCAGCTGTACTCGCTCGCGGCGGCGCTGGTGTTCAGCCAGCTGTTCTTCGCCGATGAGGGCCCCGGCATGGCCGTGGTGCTCGCCATGGCCACCTACGGCGTGGGATATGTCGCCCGCCCGATCGGCGCCTTCGTGTTCGCCCGCATCGGCGATAAGATCGGCCGGCGCAAGGTGCTCTTCTACACGATCCTCCTGATGGGCGCGGCGACCACGCTCATCGGCTTCCTGCCGACCTACCAGCAGGTCGGCATCCTGGCCCCGATCCTCCTCGTCATCCTCCGCCTCGCCCAGGGCTTCGGCGCCGGTGCGGAGATCTCCGGAGCCGGCGTGATGCTGTCGGAGTACGCGCCGGACAACCGCCGCGGCATCATCGCCTCGCTGGTCGCCCTCGGCACCAACTGCGGCACGCTGTTCGCCTCGGCGATCTGGGCGATCCTGCTCGCGGTGATGCTCGAGAGCGACGTGATCGAGTGGGGCTGGCGCATCCCCTTCATCGGCAGCGCCGTGATCATGCTGTTCGCCCTGTGGGTGCGGTTCAGCCTGAAGGAGAGCCCGGTCTTCGAGGAGCGCTCCGACGTGGTCGACGGCAAGGCCCTCTCGCGCGACGAGGTCGTCAAGCTCGCCACCGAGACCAACGACATCCGCACGCTCGAGTCGCTGCACCGCAAGCCGATCAAGGCGATCATCGTCTCCTTCTTCCTGCGCTTCGGCCAGGCGGGCAACTCCGGTCTCGTGCAGACGTACCTCATCTCGTTCATCACGATCACCCTCGCGATGTCGAAGGAGGTCGGTCCCGAAGTGGTCATCGTCTCCTCGCTGATCGGCTTCCTGACGATCCCCCTCGTGGGCTTCCTGGGCGACCGCTTCGGCCGTCGCCGGATGTACATCATCATGACCTCGCTGTCGCTCGTCCTGATCGTGCCGACGCTGCTGATGATCAACACCGCCGAGCTCGGATGGGTGTTCGTGGGCTACGCGATCATCCACAACGTCTCGGTGCTCGGGCTCGCGTCGATGGAGAACATCTCGATCCCGGAGATCTTCGGCGCCCGCAACCGCTACACGCTCACTGCCATGGTGCGCGAGATCGCCGCCATCATCGCCACCGGCATCGGACCGATCATCGTCGCGGCCTGGGTCTCGGCGACCACCGGCAGCATCATCCCGGTCATGGTGCTGATGGGTGTGTTCACCGCGTCCGCCCTGGTGGCCGCGATCTGGGCACCCGAGTGGACGGGGCGCGATCTCACCGATCCGCGCTCCGCCATGTGACGCACCGACCATCACGACCAGGGGTGCGGCCGACCCGAGCGGCCGCACCCCGCACATCTGAGGAACACACGCCATGACCATCGATCTCGTCGACGTCTCCATCACCAGCCCAGGACGCAACTTCGTCACGCTCAAGATCACGACCTCCGACGGGATCGTCGGCTGGGGAGACGCGACGCTCAACGGCCGCGAGCTCGCCGTCGCCGCCTATCTCTCCGAGCACGTCGCGTCGATGCTCATCGGCAGGGACGAGGACCGGATCGAGGACACCTGGCAGTACCTCTACCGCGGACCGTACTGGCGCCGCGGCCCGGTCACGATGGCGGCCATCGCCGCGGTCGACATGGCCCTGTGGGACATCAAGGCCAAGAAGGCCGGGATGCCCCTGTACCAGCTGCTGGGCGGGGCGAGCAGGGAGGGTGTCCGCGTGTACGCGCATGCCTCCGGCACCGACTACGCCGCCCTGCAGAACGCGATCACCGGCTACCAGGAGCTCGGCTACACGGCGGTGCGCGTGCAGACCGGCGTGCCGGGGCTCGGTCAGATCTACGGCGTCTCCTCCTCCGGCCCGGGCGTCCGCTACGACTACGAGCCCGCCAAGCGTTCCGGCGATCGCCCCAGCGAGGAGACCTGGGACACCCGCAACTACCTCTCGCACATGCCGGGGGTGTTCGCGCGGATCCGTGAGGACTTCGGCACGGATCTGCGGATCCTGCATGACGGCCACCACCGGATGTCTCCCATCGAGGCCGCCCGCTTCGCGAAGGAGATCGAGCCCTACGACCTGTTCTGGCTCGAGGACTGCACGCCCGGTGAGGATCAGACGGCGCTGCGTCTGGTCCGCCAGCACTCGACCACACCGCTCGCGATCGGCGAGGTCTTCAACTCGGTGTTCGACTATCAGACGCTCATCACCGAGCGGCTCATCGACTACGTCCGCTCCGCCGTCACCCACACCGGCGGCATCACGGCGATGAAGAAGCTCCTCGACTTCGCGGCGATCTACGGGATCAAGTCGGGCATCCACGGACCCACCGACATCTCCCCCGTCGGCATGGCCGCGGCGCTGCACCTCGACCTCGCGATCCACAACTTCGGCATCCAGGAGTACATGCCGCACAACGCCCAGACGCTCGAGGTCTTCCAGACGTCGTTCACGTTCGACCAGGGCTTCCTGCACCCGAGCGAGCAGCCGGGGCTCGGCGTCGAACTCGACGAGGACGCTGCGGCGGCGCACGAGTACACCAAGGCGTACCTCCCGGTGAACCGGCTGCTGGACGGGACGATCCATGACTGGTGACCGCGGCGTGGACCGCTGCCCGCTGCGCGACCGCGCTCGCTGCGGCCGACCATGACCGGCGGACGCGTCGTCACCCTCGGCGAGACCATGGCGCTGGTGCGCGCCGACGAGACAGGGTCGCTCCGCCACGTGCGCGACATGTCGCTCGGCATCGGCGGAGCGGAGAGCAACGTCGCGGTCGGTCTGAGCCGACTCGGGGTCGACGCGTCCTGGCTGGGGCGCATCGGCGACGACTCCCTCGGCGCGCGGGTGATCCGAGAGCTGCGCGCGGAGGGCATCGACGTGCGGGCGATCGCGGACGCCGACGCCCCGACCGGGCTGATGCTCAAGGAGCGTCCGACCGCGTCGTCGACCGCCGTGCACTACTACCGGTCCGGTTCGGCGGGGTCCCGACTCAGCAGCGCAGACCTGCCGGCCGGATGGGTCGAGGAGGCGGCGCTCCTGCACGTCACGGGGATCACCGCCCTGCTGTCCGATTCCGCGCACGCCGCTCTCGTCTCGGCCGTCGAGCGCGCGAAGGCAGCCGGCGTCGTGGTCAGCTTCGACGTCAACTACCGGTCGGCGCTGGCGAGCCGGACGACGGCGGGTCCGCTCCTGCGCGACATCGCCGCCCGTGCGGACATCGTCTTCGGCGGGGCCGAGGAGCTGTCGATCCTGTTCCCCGGGCGCTCCCCCGAGAGCGCGGCCGCGCTCCTGCGGGAGGACGGGTGCCGCACGACCGTGCTCAAGCAGGGTGCGGCGGGGGCGACGGTCTTCGACGAGACAGGCACGGCCGTGGGCGCCGGGTTCCGCGTCGACGTGGTCGACACCGTGGGCGCAGGCGATGCGTTCGTGGCGGGGTACCTCAGCGCGATGCTCGAACACCTCTCCGCGGAGGAGACGCTGCGCCGCGCCAATGCCTGCGGCGCGGTCGCGTGTCTCGCCCCTGGCGACTGGGAGTCGGCACCGACCCTGCGCGAACTGGAGCGTTTCCTCGACGGCGACGCCGACCCCGTGCAGCGCTGACCGCGGGCGCAGACGGTACCGTGTTGCCGTGACCGAACGTGAGACGACCCCCGCCGCTCGCGCGACGAGGGTGGCGGTGATCGGACCGGGCGCGATCGGCACGACGATCGCGGCCGCCCTCCACGAGGCAGGGCGCACGCCGGCGCTGTACGGCCGCACGCCGCGCCCGGGGCTCGAACTCGTCGCGGCAGAAGAGCGCCTCCCCGTGCCGGGCCCGGTGCGGGCCGATCCGGCGGAGGTGTCCCATCCCGCCGACGTCGTGTTCCTGGCGGTCAAGGCCACCCAGATCGCCGGCGCCGCGCCCTGGCTCGCCGTCCTGTGCGGTCCGGACACTGTGGTGTGCATCCTGCAGAACGGGGTGGAACAGGTCTCGATGGTCTCCCCGCACCTGCCCCCGGGAACGGCGATCCTCCCGTCCGTGGTCTGGTTCCCCGCCCAGGCGCAGGAGGACGGGTCGGTGCGCCTGCGTGGGGAGGCGAGGCTGTCCCTGCCGGAGACGCGAGGCAGCGATCGCATCGTCGAGGTGCTGCGGGGCACCCGCTGCGAGATCGAGGTGGTCGCGGACTTCTCGACCGTGGCGTGGCGCAAGCTGCTCCAGAACGCCGCCGCAGGCCTCATGGCTCTCACCGGGCGCCGGTCCGGCATGTTCGCCCGGGACGACATCGCCGACCTGACCCGCGCCTATCTGCAGGAGGGCCTGCTCGTCGCGCGCGCCGAGGGAGCACGACTCGCTGACGACGCTCCCGACGAGATCCTGGCGAAGTTCCGGGCGTTCCCGGCCGACCTGAGCACCTCGATCCTCACGGACCGCGACGCAGGACGCCCCCTCGAATGGGATGTCCGCAACGGCGTCATCTCCCGCCTCGGTCGCGCCCACGGCATCCCGACCCCGATCGCCGACGTCATCGCGACGCTGCTCGCGGCAACCAGCGACGGGCCGGGGTGAGCCGCGGAGATCCGAGCGTTTCGACCAGGGTTCACAGGAGCGAAGGAGGCCCGATGGACGGGAAGACGTTGCACGAGCGCGCGGCGGCTCGCGCGGAGGAGTTGCCCGGAGCGGAGCTGACCCATCCGTTCGGACCGGAGTGGGACGTGTTCAAGGTGCGCGGGAAGGTGTTCATGCTGCAGACCGGCGTCACCGGCGAGGCCATCGTCACGCTCAAGTCCGACCCCGAGGAGAGCCACGCGCTGCGCAGCCAGTACGCCGACATCACCCCCGGCTACCACATGAACAAGAAGCACTGGATCAGCCTGCACCCGGGTGGCACGCTCGAGCCCGAGGTGGTCGACGAGCTCGTCACCGAGTCGTACCTGCAGGTGCTGGAGCACAGCGTCCCCAAGTCGCAGTGGCCCGTCGACCCCGCCACCTTCGGGCAGGCGTGAGGACGGCGCCGCGCGGGCAGGTGGTCAGTCCGACCCGTCACGCGGGGCGGGTATGTCGTCCGTGAACCTCCTCATCTGCAGTTCATCCGGGAGGCCCCACTTCGCGCGGAAGCGTGTCCTCAGCTCCCTGAGCTGTCGGTCGGAGGAGGTGGCAGGGATGAGTGCGATGAATAGCAGCAGGGCTGAGCTACCGCCGAGCATCAGCGTCAGCAGGGTCGCGGTCTGATCCGGCGTCTGGTTCGCCGTCGCGATGAGCCCGTGCACCAGGGGCACCACGGCGACGAGCGCCAGGGTGCTCGCCGCTCCGAGCAGTGCGTATGTGATTCCTCTCGCCAGGGACCACGGCGTTACAACGGTCCTGATCACCGCGGCGGTGACGAGATCATCTCGGGCCGCGGTCGCCAGACGGCAGTACATGGCGGACGAGCGCGATCTCGAATCAAACCAATCTCGGATCCCCCTCATTCTCGAGCGGAGGCGCACCCTATTCGTCTTCGAACTCGCCGGTCGCTGCAGTACCATCCAGCAGAGACCTGACCTCCTTGTCGAGGTCGAGGCTTCCTCGTGCGCCAAGCTCGTTCATGTAGGTCTCGGCGTCGCGCATGAGCGTGTCGTCGCCCGACCTGAGTGCGTTTGCTATGACGCTGGGGACTGCCCGCATGCTCAGATCGAATGTCGTCAGCCCCGAGCCGTGTCGCTCGTCGAGCAAGACTTTGAGAACCTCGAGCGCTTCGCGTGGATTTTCGGCGGACGCGGCTGCGAGCTCCTTGCCCAGCATGTAGCGTTCGTTTGCTATCTCGGGTGCAAGGGCTAATGCGGCGCGAAGTCGCGGTAGCCACCACTCCGGAGGGAACGCGGCTGCTTTTGCGAGCCAGAATATACCGCTCAGTTCGGCGGAGTCCTCGGGATGAGCATGCACGTGGGCGAGGCGGTTGTCCCAGATGCCGCCGAATCGGTCGCGGATCGTGTCGTCGACGCTTGTCGCGTGGAGAAACCGCCATGCGACTTTGCCCAATGCATCGCCACGCACGCGCGCTGGCGTCTCGGCGAAGAACTTCTTCACTTCGGGATCGTCGAATGACTTGTGGCCTAGGATAACGGCGTCGATCAGCCATTCCCCGAGCCTCGGTAGTGGCTTCGAGTCTCCGTCCCAGCCAGCGACGAGCGCTTCCCCGACGCTGATCGCGCCGAGCACGGCGGATTGGAGGGCATCGAATAGTTCGGGGTGGTATCGGTGTGTGGAAAGGATAGTAGTGAGCGTGATCTGCTGACGGCGGGTAAGGCCGTGGTGCGAGCCGATCATCGCCTCGATGCGGAGATCAAGCCAGAATCCTGCCCGCGCGAGAAGTCGACCGAAGCCCTCCCCAAGAGCGGCGTCTCCGGCGCCATGGCGGTCGTCTCGCGTGAGTTCGTATGCGAGGGCCTTGAGGGCATCGCCCTTCCAGGAGGGGTCCGGTTCCGCCGTCGCCGCGAAGATCAGGGCGCGGATTCGCTTCGGCCACTCATAGTTGAGGGAGAGCGTAAGCGGGTCCCAATCGCCCTGCGGCTCAAAGCTGTCGTAGCTGTTCCAGGCGTCGTCGCTCGGGGCGTTGATGAGAAGTTGCGCGAACCTTCTTCGGAACCCGAGCGGTACGGGGTCCAAGTCGCGGTGCTTGATGAGTTCCTCAAGGAGGCCGATTGCCGCCTTCTTGGTGGCGCGGAAGTCTCGGTCGTCATCGAAATCGGACCCTTCTATGTTGTATGGCGACTCCATCGGATGGATCAGCACATCATCGATCAAGCTGGTGGCCTGTTCCCAGTCAAGTTCGAGATCGGCCTTGACTGCTGCCTCCAATCCCTCAAGGATTGCTCGCAGGTAGGTTGGCCGGAGCTTGTCTACGAGGTCTGGCACCCCGGTCAACGCCATTGGCGCGGCGGTGAGAAGCCCCGCGAGTTCTCGTCCCTGCCCTTCGTGAGAGGGACGCGGCCCCCAGATGTCGCCGTCGTCGTGCCAACTGGCCAGGTGAGCCACCAGCTGCGCTGGCGTCATGCGGCCCATCTCCTCCTGCGAAGTATGCGAGTTCGGGCCTGTCCACGTAGTGACAATTCCCAATGGCACGAGCGGGTTGTCGATCTGACCGCGACGGGTGTCAAGCTCTTCCAACTCGACTTGGAGAGTCGGCGGAAGCGCAGACGTGCCGATCGCGGCGAGCCAGCTGTGGCGGTAGGAGTCGGCGCGGTCGCGAAAGTCTTCCTCGTGTTCTCCCACGAGCCGACCATCACGGGCAGCCTCGCGCATCCGCTCCAGGTCGACCTCATACGCGCGATCGAGGAACGGACCGATCACGGAGACAGCGTCAGGATTGACTTGGGACATGGCCTGCGCTAGCTCCGCATACTCAATCCTGAGGTGCTCGTCATCCGATTCTGGATCGGAGAGGAGATGGATCGCCGCGGGGAGCAGTTGGTTCGGATTGACGCCGCTGCCCGCTGAGACCCGGACCGCTTCCGCAATCGCGAACATCGCAATCTTCCGGTGGAGTACGGATCGGTGTCGCAAGAGGATCTGAACCGTGTCGTCGGCATCCACCCACACGGCGCGCGCGGCGAGATCCCGGATCGCCTCGACAAGGGCGTTCTCGGGATCCCTGTGGGAGTCGCCGCGGTCCCGAATTGATGGCCGCGTCATGCCGCTGATGTCGTGTTCATCGCTGAACAATCCAACTGCGCGGAGATAGTCAGTAAGCCAGCCGGACAGTGCCTTCAGGGCGTCTTCGCCGAGCGCGGGGACGATCTTCGGCAGTTCCTCTTCGAACCAGTAATCCTCAAGCCCGAACCTTGGGGAGCGAAGCCGATTCGGGTCGTCCGCAAGTGGAGTCGGCTTGAAGAGTGCGTTCGCCAGCCACCGGCCTTCCTTTCGCGCGTTGCTATTGAGCAGACGAGCAGCGAAGGAGACCATCGTTCGCGGGTCGGTGCGCCAGCCGAAGCCAGTAGGGTGCCAGGCCCTGAGCAGCGGGATGAGGCGTGTCCCTTCAGCAGCCGGTATCGCGGCACCGATCTCGAAGGTCGCCCGCCTGACCCAGGCGTTCGTGCTGGACTCGAGGGCGAGTAAGACGTCTACGACCGCTTCGGGAGCCTCCGGCGCGACGCACGTCAGGTAGTCCAACTCCGGCCAATAGGTGTCTTGGATGTACCCATCGTCGGTCACCGTCGGCTCAGGTGGACTTGAGAAGGCGCCGGCCTCCATGAGTGGAAGTACCCAGTGCGGGTTGGTCAGGCCTCCGTAGAAGACGCGACGAAGCTGATATGTCGGGATCCTGAGCAGCGCCGCTTCGACCTGCGATTGGTTCGGGATTCGCTGGTCGCTCACGCGGCGTCTCCTTTGTCATTGATCTCGGCGAGAAGATCTTCGATCGATTGCCGCGCGGTGAAGAACTGGGTGATCACGCCATCGAAGAGCGTTTCAAAGGTTGCAATGTGTGCCTTGATCTCGTCGTCGCTGGGTAGCTCCGCGCTCGGTACAACCCGATCATGGATGTGAGCCCATTTGACGAAGAACCCTCTCGATTCGATCCACTTCGACACAGCCGCGTGCGCCGTATTGCCGTCATCGGTAAGCAGGGCCGCGACATCGTCACGGCTGCGTCGCTTCTCCTGCACGGCTGCCTTGAAGAGGGACTCCATCGCGACGGCCACATCTCGCGGAATCGGAACAATCTCCTGGCCGACGTCGAACTGCAAGTCGGGAAACCGCGACAGCAGGTCTGGAAGCTGTTGCACTCGCTCGCTCGTGGAAGGTTTGACGGCGGGAGCGATTGGGCGCCCCATTGCGGTGATGATTCGGTTCATCACTTCACGCATTGAGTGACAGATGTACGAAATGCGAGTGCGAGCACCGACCTCACCACGCGAAACGCGGAGTTGATCAATGGCGGCGCGATACATGTCAGCGAGGTCGGGTCGACGCTCGGCCAACGCGTCAAAGATCCTCTGCTGAATCGGTTCCATCACGCGCGCAACCTCAGGAGGGTTACTGGTTCAAGGGTGGCGCGGTCAGCTGGCCCCCGCCTTGAATTGATCACGACTGCCAACCTAGCGTTCTTCTTGCTTTGGAGTCGTCGGGCCACGTCCGGCCTCGCAGGGACAGACCTCGGGTCCCCGGTCAACAAGGACCTGACGCAATCGCACTCCGTCGTGCCGCGTGCGAGCAATGCCCAAAGGGGAGGGATCGCACGCCACCGTCGTCTAAGCGAGTATCGCCCGTATGGGACGGGGTTGAGAACGGACATGAGTTGGCGTCGCCGGTACGCTCTGACCGGGAGGAGCAATTGAGCGAAGGTAGATCTTGGCCGCGAGGAGTGATCGCAACGGCTGTTCTCTTGCCCGTCGCGGTGAATCTGTTCACCAACCTCTTCAGCGGTTGGGTGGCGAACGTTGTCATGTTGGCGGCACTCCTCGGTGCCGTCCTCCTCATGCGGACCAGCGATAGGTGTCGACCACGATCCGCTGGCGCCCGTGCGACAGGAGATTGGCAGAACACGTTCCGCCGCACGGCGGGGATGGTCCTGATCGGTGCCTTCATTGGCGGCATCTGCGTGTTGCCGGTCTTCCCAGCTCGGTCGATAGAGATCCCGATCTTGAACGAGATTGCTCACTCGATCTCCGACGACCTCTGGGGATCGATATCAACCAACGGTTACGAGGTGTTAGCAACGCTGGTGATCGCCGCTGTCGCGGTCGTCACGCTACTTCGCAAACGAAGCGTCGTCCCCGCCCTTCATTTCACCCTTGCGGCGTGCGCTGGTGCTGTCGCGGTCTTCGCAGCCACGCGCGGGCATGTCGACTTTTCGGAGCCGTGGCTCACCTACTTGGGCATCGGCGCAGGCGCCGCGGCTTTGGTCGGAGTCGTTGCACTTTCTCCCGCTGTCGTGGAGACAGTTCTTCACTTGTGGAATCGCCAGTCGCCGGAGTCAGCGAACACCGTGTCGAGTGGTGACCCAGTTGGTGCTGTGACCGAGAATCCTCGTCCACTGACCCGCCGCGAGCTTCGCAGACGATCGTGGGAATAAGCGCACTCGCGACGAGGTGGAGGATCTGCCACTCCCGGCTCTTAGGGTCACCCCGTACGAATGAAACTCATTCGGTTGAGGTGCCAAAGCGCGCCACGGCCGGGCCCACAACCTGCGTTTCGAGAGAGCTCACTGCCAACTCAGCCAGAGTCGCGAAGCGCAGGTCCGTTAGCTCGATACCCCGATGACTCCGAGGCGGATCCGGGAGCCGAAAGCTCCGCAGGTTGTAAGACCCCGAGAGCTCGCCATCCGGAAGATCGACGTCTGGTCGAAGCGCGCCACTGACGGCAAGTCCGTACTGATCCTCAAAGCAGGCGACGTCGGCGACCGCCGCACCCGTCTCCAAGTTGTATAGCTCGGCAATGGCTCCGGGCAAGCCACGCTTCTCGGTCTCGTTTCTTAGGTCGACGAAGTACCGCATCAACGGGTCTGCTCTGAGAGAGTCCTGGATCGGGGCGTACCAGTCACCGAATCCTTCCACCCGACTACTCAGCGTCTGCAGCACGAACGTGACTCTTCTGATGTCGACCACCGCTGCGCGGATGCTCGCGAGCTGGGGGCCGGGCCGAGCGCTGTGCTCAACATCATGAATGGATCTTCGCACCGCGCGCACGATCGATTTGCACTCCGCCAGTATCTGCGATGCGGTCGCATTCTGTGGGCGAAGGTGTGGCAGCGGTGGCATCTGCGGGAGATCGGGAAACGTGCCGCCCGTGTCGACCTTAGCCATTGAAGACGTTCGACTTGCTGGTCATGTTCGTAGGGTACGCACTCATCTTCAGCTGCGGGTGGAACTTCAACAGATGGGTTGACGTTTCGATTGGCGCGGAAGGGGCCGCCCTTCGTGCTCCGCACGGAAGGGGATCCGAGAGCACGAGCTGGTCAATCCCCAGGCGGTCACGGAACTAGATCGGCTGCCACCCGTTGCGTGTCCAGATAACGGCTGACTTGTTTCCCGCGCGCTCAAGCCCGCCATAGCGCTCGTCGCGGGACCTGGCGTTCATCGTCTTGCAGACATCGCAGCCGACCGGGGCGGTGGGATGGCTGTCTGGGAGGAAGACGTCGAACAACGGAGAGCGATTGCGCCTCGCCCGGCGCACAGGCACAATCACCGCATCCGGCGAGATTTCAAACGCCGGTCTGAAGGTGCGCGGCTTCCGAGGCCTCGACGTAACCCACCGGTCGGCCATCGATCCATACCTCAACGGCGTTCGGATCGACTTCATTGGTGGGCTCGCGTCGCAGCTCCGCCACCGTGACGACGGCATCCGCTGCCGCCATATCGACCGCCACATGCGGTGGCTTCCAAGTCAGTGCCCGTTGCCAAGATCCGTCACGGCGCCGGCCTCGTCGCGCTTCAACCAGGATCTCGCGGAGATGCACGCCGAGTTGCTCGCGGGTCATCGACCGAGGCACTCGCGAACCGAGCTTGGCGTGTTGCACCCCACTAGCTTCGCAGATCCAGCGGCAACTCTCTGCCCACTTCGCCCCGCTATCGCGCACCGCCCGTTCACGGATCCTTGCGACCAGCCGTGGACACGCTTCAACGTGCATCGGGCTGACGCGTAGCGAAGGATAGCTTCGTCTTGTGACTTCAGTATCTGGACCGATGCCAGCCGTATCACTCTCAGGCAGTGAGATCGCCCTGCTCACGGAGGCGATGCGCGACCTTCAGATGTCTGTCGCTGAGTACTACGCCGACACGGCGGGTGCGGGTGATCTTGGTCGGCGAGTCCGCGCGTTTCTGACCGCGACGCAGACTTTGAACGACCTCCTCGCGAACCAGATCGTGCAGGCGCCGGCATACCAGAGCCTGTTCACGACCAATCGCCACCCGGCTGCAGGACTTATCGAGGCCGTCAAGTTCGCTCGGAACATTCAGCAGCACGTCCTTCATATCGTGCGGCCGAGCGACGATATGACGCTGATCGGCGGCACGCTGGGATTCCGCGTCTACGCCGTGTGGGACACGGTCCCAGCGAATGTGGTCGCTCGGCTCCGCCGGGGCACTCAAGCGCTCGAGCCGCACTACCAGACCGAGCTCGAGGGCAAGGAGGTCACCGCCACGATGATCGCGGTCCTTCGCTTCTTCGCCGAGGCCGTGCCCCAAGTCATTCACCGAGACGCGCACGGTGAGTGGACGGGATTTCCCCTTCTTAGCCAGCCAGGCGTCAACTCCCCAATCCACCCCGAAGAGCCCGAGGACCAGGCTCACGCAAGGGCGTGGATGGATGGTCGCCGCCCTGGCGGCGACTGCCGAGTTGTCTGCGGCCAGATGACCGTCGGCGAGGTGCCATACGTGTATGGTCATACGTTCGTCGGACGCCTGACCTTCGCACCTTTCATCGAGACCGTCGAACAGGCGAACTTTGACATCGGACTCGGCTATCCATATCTCGAAGGCAACCTCGCCGCGAACTTCGACGACGTGACCGACCGATTCGACAATGTCCACCAGGGCGCGGTGCTCCAGAGCCGAGGCGAGGTCTCAAGCTGGGCAACCCAGATGGCCTCGCTCCCCGACCGCCCCGACTGGACTGCGCCCGGAGTCCTCGCTGAATCGTGGGAGCGGGTGGTCAAGATGGAGATCGACACGAGGATCCCCGGATTCAGCTTCGGGCCGAGACGCGCGCGGCGGCTCAACGCGCTCGTGCCACCGCGCTGATCGAGCTCAATACCCGCATGGGATCGCGAACTTACGATCGCCCGCCCACTAGGTCGCGTTAGCCCTTGCTGCAGCGGCTGTTTGGCGGAAGGTAGCGAGCCGCTCGCGGCGATGCACGGCGAGGTGCGGGGCACGCGGCGCACGCGTTCACTCCCGTGCACGAGCGCGCGGCTTTCGTGCACCGCCCGCATGAGGATCGACGCCCCACCGTCTTAGGCTGGCGGCATGCGTGACTCGCAAGCCGGCCCGATGGTCTGCCCGACCTGCGGCGACATGTTGGTATTCGACGTCCTCGATGACGAGAAGTTCCTCGTCGCCTGGTCTTGCCTGAGCTGCGGCGTTATCCGCACCACTGAACCTGGATAGAACGACTCGCACGACAACGACCACCACCGCGCACTGACCGCAGAGGGATCGAGGATCGCCAGCCAGGACGGATCTACTGGCACGCAAGAGCGAGAGCTCGAACCGTCCATGCTGACTTAGCCAACCTGGGATTCGGAGTCAGGTGGAATGCGCCGCAACGCGCGCAGGGATGGACGCCAACGACAGTCCGATCTCGGTGCTGGTCGAGCATCCTGACGCGCACCGCAAGCAGCGCACGCCCGGCTGAATTGAGGGACGGAGGGGTCTTTGCGCAGGTGGAAACCGCGGCTCCATGTCATAAAAACAGGAACAACCGCGGGTAACAGCGGTACTTTGTCGTGGCATCTATCGAGCACACGGCATCACGTGCCCCAAGTCGTGATCTCGCGACTCTGGCCGGTTTCCCGCTGGCCTCGTGCGAGCGATCTAGTGGCACCGATCGTAGCCGTCGCGCCAGCATATTGTCGGCGCCGCGGATCGGGCTCTCGGCTCGCGGATCACGCCGCGCTATCGAGCGAGACGTGAGCGCACGTAAGCTACCTGGACTGCGGTGAGCGGATCCCACGAGCTTCCACGATCATGTTCCGGGAGACCTTCAAGCAGCGCCCGACGGACTGCCTTGCCGCCATCGACGCGTCCGAGCTCGGCTGTCAAGAGCGCAACCGTCATCACGCCATCGACCGCGCTAACCGGCACCGAATCGGCGGGCGACTCACGGAGCCGGGAGCCATCTGCTCCCCGTGAAGCAACGCGATTCCAGATCACGTGCGTCATCAGCAGATCCAACGCGGCGGTCTCGAGCGTCAGTGCAGCTTCACGGGTATCGCACTCAGCCCACCTAATCTCAACGTCAAGCCACCGGATTGCATCCTGCGCCCGCACCGACGCCCGAGCGGGTGTGCCAGCACAGACGCTGTCGAGGTCGTCCTCGATGAACGAAGCGTTCGCAAGCGCGCGGTCAAGCGCAGCCTCACCAAAGCCACTGACTGCACCCTTGCCGCGACGGTACATCGAAAGTCGACCTCTGATCCCCTGGCCCCGCCGCTCACCGGCCATATCGATGTAGACGATGGTCCCCTCCCGCAAACGCATCTGATAAGCACCGGGAACGAGCGGCGCGCGTGGCGCGGCGACCGCGAACGGCTGCCACTCCGACCACTCCGCAAGCGCGTCAACCGCAGCGTACGCATCTTCCCGGCCCATCGTCACGCCACCATCTTGGCGCACGAAGCAGCCAGTCCGAGAACGCCCCGCTAGGCGCTCTCCGCACGGTCGACGGTCTAACTTCATCACGCCCGTGCAAGGGCCTCGGACGGGCAGTGCCCGGTTAGGGATCGTCAAGATCGTAACTCTCGACCTCTGAAAGTCCGGAAGCGTTGGCTCCGGCTTCGCCCAACTCAGCGGAGCGCTGCGGGCGACGGATCGTCAGGTCGTGGCGAGTCAAGCGTCAGGATCTCACCGAGCAGCATGTAGGTGTTCAGGAACAGGAACTCGGCCTCGCGACCGTCGATCGATTCTGCGTCGTGCACGCCAGCAGATACACGATCATAGAGGTGATTGAGTCCGTTGCCGAGGCGAGCGGCTCGCCCTCCAGTGACGCCGCGCGAATGGATGTATGCGTTCAGGCGGTTCTTCACCTTGTCGGCGGTGACCAGTAGCTCGCGACCACCGACGTCATACGGGTCGGCGCGTGGCGGAAACAGGTGGTTCGCGACCGAGTCGATCAATTGTCGACATGTAGTCATTGCTTGGCTGACCGCGGCTGGGTCATCGCTTCCGAGGCGCTCGGTCACACTGTCGACCATCCGTAGACTCTGACCTGCGGTCGTCGCTAGTCGACCATCAACCAGTTCCCGTGCGCGGTCGAACACGGTCGCCTGCGCCGCGCTGAACTTGACCTCGTCGTAGGTCTCAGCGGCGAACTGATAGGTGATCGCATCGACCGCGCTAAGCACTTTGTCGAGTTGTGCGATGTAGCCGCTCAACTCATTGATCTGTCGGGCGCGTCCATTCATGGCCCCAAGAACGCCGTCACCCGACAGGCTCACAGTTGCCGCGTGACCAGCGAGCGCACTCTTGAAAGCGTCCCGCGTCGACTCAATGCTTGCTGAGGAACCCCAGTAGCCCTTCCCGTTTTCCTTGTCCGAGTATCGGCGGGTCTTAACCATCCATGCACGACCATCGACGGTGCTTGGAACACCGCTGAGCTCGAAGGAAAGCCATTCTTGCGCGTCCGAGTTTCGCGTGAGGCGAGCCAGGCGAGCCGCCTTCAACACGTGCTTGGATGTCGAAGTGCTGGACAGCTCGATGTCCGTAATCAGTTCCTCGGCTAACTCCAGTACCTCGTCGTGGCGGCTCACACACCGACAATAGCGCGGGCCCACGACACCTCAGGCCCCGACTTTTCTCCGCCTGGGGACTCGTAAGACCGGGATGGTGGCCCGCCCATGGTGCACTGCTCGCAACGGATCCGCATCGGCCGCCCGCCGAGCTTCCTGCACTGGGCAATGCCCGCAAAGAGATCCTCCAACGGGCTGATTGAGGTCGCAGCATAGCCAGCTAAGCTGCGACCGGTGGCGAGGCGCTTTCTGGTCGAGCACTGCGCCCCCGCCGATCGTGATTCTCGCCAGGTGACCTGGTGCGGATCCACGCACGCTCCCCCGATAGACATAGGCGAGCACCGCTGTTGGGGCTCCGTGAGTGCTCGACCCAGATCCGAACGTCGGAGAGCGCGAACTTCAGATGCTTGCCGAAGCAGTACGCGCGCGGACCGAGGCCGCGGGTGCGGCAGTCGTAGACGGTGGAGACGGGCACGCCCAGGTAGGCGGCGAGCTCGCCGATGTCGAGCAGCGGTTCGAGGCCCCAGGGTTGCCTGCTGGGCTGTGTTCGGTGTCCATATCGAACAGGTGCGTCGTGCTTCCGCCCGCGAACCGCGAGCAACCGGCACGGTCGCTCCCCTGCCAGAGCGCGGCGACCTGAGAGGGCCGGGAGGGCGTCAAAGTGATGGGTTTTCGATGACCGGATCACATCCACCTACAGAAAAAGTCCCGGAAACCCTTGAGTTTCCGGGACTTCTCTCGGTCGGGCTGACAGGATTTGAACCTGCGACCCCTTGACCCCCAGGCGTCCAGACGGCTCCCGCGAGACCGATTTGCGCATGATTCCGGGCGTCAGATCATGCACATCACGTCATGAGATGCATGGTTTGCATGATTCTGGTCCCCTTCTGGTCCCCTTGAATGAGGGCTCCGGACAGCTCCGCCTTGGAGTCAGCACACAGTCTCTGCCAGGAGACACCTACGCTCGGGCGCGCCTCGACCTTCACTGCGGTTCGCATGACGAGTTCCGCTCGCGTAATTTGCCACCGACATTGAGCAGGGACGAACGAGAGGTCCGCCCATCGAAGGCGTGCTGAATCCAGGTCCGAAGGGAACTCTGGCTCGCGGGTGGGACGTAATAGTTGGCGTACCCCGTCTCGTTCTTCGGCGCAAGGTTGGCGGACAGTCGCGCGGGGAGGCTGGGGCTGGACCCGGCGACGGACGGCAGCTGAACTGCTAGCAGGCCGTTCGGAGTAGGGTCGGAGCGGAGGCTCGTGTATATTTCCCAGTCCACAAACTTTCGGGCCCAGGTGCATTCACCAATCGCTACGAGCGTCACGGTCGAGTCTCGCAGGTATTTGGTCTTAATCGTCTGACGAATGTACGCGACGTTCGTCGAATCTATGATGTCGGAGCCATCTTCTTCCATGCCGATAGCGCGCGGTATGAAGACATCCGTATTCTCCTCAATAAACTGAAGGACCTCCACCGCGTCTACCGCGTGGTAGCTGACAAACACTTTGTGGCGACCAGGAGACGAGGCGGTTTTCCGATCTCCCTCCGCAACACTCTGGTACTGCCGTGTTATTGCAGCCAGTTCCCGCAGGGCGCTCTGAGTGCGCGAGCTGTACGTGACCATAGTTTCTCCTAACGCGCCTGTTCTATCACTGCTCTGAGTCGTTCGATCACGTCCTGTGGGTCGCCATACCTAGCTAAGAAGCCCAGCTGGTACTTCGTGGATCGGACCTGATCGGCGTTGCCATGCCGAGCCGCCTCTGCGTACTGCTCCGCAGCCTCATCAACCGGATCACTGTTCTCAAGACACTCATGCAGCGTGAGTTCAGCACGTGTTGCGAGCGCCCAATAGTTGGTGGGCTCGTCCGCGATCGCAAGCCTGTTGAGGAAACGGGAAACGGTCAGGACCTCGTTGAACTCCTCACGGAAGGGGTCGTCCCTTTCCCGTCCGCTGAGGCGGAGTGCCATAAGCAAGTTGACTCCGGTGTAGTAACTGGGATCGCTTTCGAATCCTGCACGATACTTCTCTGCCATCTCACGGAAAAGGTTGGCCGCGACGGCTGGATCTCCGCTGTCGAGCCGATTCTCCAGCTCTCGTTTGATCAGCCCTCCCCAGCTGCCGTATGTTTCGGAGTCCGCGTAGCCTGCGCTCTCGGCATCTTCAAGGTACTGACGAGCCGTCCGCCAGAGGTCCTGCCGGACAATAGGGTCCTGCGCATCCTCCCCTAGACGCCGATAGACCATAACGCTCTCTTGAAGCCAGATCCGATGCAGCGGATCATCAAGGTTTGGTTGAGCGACTTCTAGAAGTGCTCGCGCATCCTCGTAGGCTTCCTCCGCGTGCAGGCCGATAGCGAGTTCAATCCGAAGGCTACGTCGCAGCGGTTCGTGAACGTCGGCCGTAGAGCCTACCCAGCGGGCAGCGGCGTTCATCTCGTCGGCGTCAGATGACTTGACCGCCACACTGACCCGGTTGCGCGCCTCGTTCTCAGCGGTAAGCGCGTCGGTGACCTCTGACAACTGGGAGTAGGGCCTCTTCACTGTAGCCAAGTCAAACCAGCTATGCGCCGGGCTATCGACTTCAACCTCACTCGTTACTCGTTCGACGACAGGCCGCAACGCTCGTATCGCTTCCTCGGCTTGCGTATCCGAGACTGCCTGGCCCCGGGTGAACGAATGAATCCGAATCATGTTGATATCGAAGGGTGGCGCGTGGCGCGCATGCCCCTCAATGTGCGGATTAATAAGAACTGTGGCTCGGTCTGCGAATATGTGTCTGACACCGAGTTCGTATGCAACATTAAAGTTCGTTGTCGTGAGGTCGACTAAAGCGAGATCGGAGTTAGCTAAGGCCGCCAGCATTCCCGAGTGTATGATGCCGCTGTCTGTCTCCAGGTCTGCCCTGTTCCAGCTAATATCAGCGTCTTCAAGTAATGGACGATAGATCTTGTGGAAGGCTGGATCGCAGTCCACCTTCTTACCGGTTCGAACATCCTTTTTCACTCCGTAAGGCATGACGATGAACGCCGAGACCTGATCATGAATAGGGGCTAGGTCGAGTGAAAAGTGACCCCTCTCCTCGGCCTGGAGGACCAGATTGTCGGTGACTGTTGGGACCCCCGGGTCGGGCGCCGGACGGATGGTGATGACCCAGACGCGTTCGTCCGTTCCTTCGACCAGTGCGCGCGCGTCGTCGAGCATCGTGAGGTTGTGTTCATTGAACGCCTCCACGGTCTCTTCGACGGGGCGATCTCCTTCAACTAGGTCGACAGCCGTGTTACTGACTACTCGGTCGAAATGTGTGAGCCAGCGTTCACCTCTTGGTTCGACGCTGGTTCTCCTAAAGTCTTCTTTCGCGAAGGGTAGGACGATCCGCAGCGGAATACCTTCCGAGAGCGCGGCACGGGCAAAGAGAATATCCGAGCCGGACGCGAGTGCTCCAACCATGCGACTTGGCTGAAGTGATTGTAGGAGTCCTTTGAGTCGAATCAGGAGGTCGTTCTCGGAGGTCTCCGGCAACCGAGGTGATGCTCGCCCGGCTTCATCGGCTTGCACTCCGGCGTACAGGATGATCACTTAACCACCTCGAATAGTGAGCGCTTAGCTATGCGCAGTCCAGGAGCCATCGATTCGATTTCATCGCCCACAGGTGGTGGGCGTATTCATGGGCATTCTCGTGCCGCGGGAGGTGGCGGCGATCGCTCGCTCGATGGCATCGTCAAACTGATTGACATCGGCTGGCTTGTTCCAGTCGAGAATCTCCGCGCCGTACTCCGTCAATCCTTCGGGGACTGGGGCGTCGGGATCGATGCGGATACCAATGATGCCCTTTCCCTGTTCCTTGCTCCACTGGATCTCTTTCTCGACCCAGTCACTTTGAGAGGTCTCCTTCCCGATGAGCACGATCGTCGCCGATGACCCTTTGATCCGTTCCTTGATCTTTCGACTGATGTAGTCTGCGTCCTGGCTCTTCACGGGATCGAGCAGGTGCCGCCCCGTGAAGTCAACGTTGACGTTTTTGTTGTATGTCATCAGGTTCAAGCCACGGGCTTTCATCTGATCGGCATGCTGGTAACTGATAAAGACTCGACGTGTCATGAGCCCTCCTCGGCCGGAGCGAGCGTTGCCATCTGCTTGCACAACGGACACTTCTTCAGCAGCGCGCCGCTCTTAATGACATATCCGCACTCTCGGCATCGCCACTTGCGGTTCTTGGAGCTGTTGGGCACCTTCGAAAGCTCAGCGTCCGTCTGGTAGTAGTCGGGAGCGTCCGCCCAGCTAAATCCGTCCTCCCGCCCCCACGAGGGATATGCGTAGCCCGATCGAGCACGTGCGAACGTCTCGACGCGCGCGACTTCGCCGAGGTAATCGGCCGTGCGGTCGGGGCGGTCGTCGCAGATGCTGCGAAGCGCTGCCACCGTCTCAACGTCGATCGGCTTCATCGTGCGGAACTGCGTGGAACAGATGGCTGCGAGTGGCTCATCCAGATCGCTCGCAAGGATGGGGTCGATGAAGTGCATCTTGTCGGCAGCGAGGGCATAGTCACGGTTCACCGCTCCCTGGGTACCTTCCGTGTACCAGCCAACGTGGTAGTACCCGGAGATCACCCTCCCCTGGTGCGGTTTGCGTGTCGTGAGGAAGAAAATGGTGGCCGCGCCATCGAGAACGATCCGGTTTCGCATGGACGGCTCGCAGGTGGAGAACAGGCCGTATGTTCCGGTCTCGATGTTTGGGTCGCTCTTGTTGTCCGCAGGCCGGGTGATCTCGCGGACTGGCCATCGCGCGAGGGGCTCGGAGAAGTAGACGGACAGGTAGCCGCGGCCAGCATCGGGGAGCTCGCGCCACGGGTCGCCAAGGCGACGCGCCGCTGCGCCTCCCTCGTGATCCCGGTTCTGTCGCATAGCTTAATGCTAGGGGTGACCTCTGACACATCCCGGGAGCCACGCTGGGTGGAGCGAAGGAGCTGGTGATGGCCAAGACTGATCTCACCATCCGCCGCGGTGCGGTCATCGTGTTCGAGGGCCTCGACCAGACCGGCAAGTCGACACAGTTGAACCGCCTCCGAGGCTCGGTCGACGCGGAGTCCACAGTGTTCGCTCACATGCCAACCGGCTTCACTAAGTTCACCGAACGGGTGTACAGAGCACTGGAGGGCGAGGTCCCTGACGAGAAGCCCAAGTCGGGCCTCGCCCAGCAACTAGCGCACCTCGCGTGCCACGCGGAGTCGGTGCCTGATCTCAAGCGAGCTGCGGAGACGCGATCTCTGATTCTGGATCGTTGGTGGTGGTCCACCCTCGCTTACGGCTGGTACGGCGGATCAGTGAAGCAGTCAGGATTCCCTGAGTCGAGCTTCAAGGAACTCATCGACACAATCTGGTCGCCAATCACGCCGTCTATCGTGTTCGTTTTCCTCGAACCCCACCACCTCGACCCAAACAACGCTCCGGGTGTGCAGGACGGCTATCGAGCGCTCTTGAAGGAACATGCCGAGTCCGCGGTTGTTGTCCCGATAGCGAACGAAGAAGAGACACACTCGTTCGTGACTGAGACGCTTCTGGATCGCGGACTTGCTGCCCGAGTCGAGAATCGATGAGCCACGGTGGCTGTCTATCGAAATGTGGAGCAGGCGTTCTTAGCCGAGTTGCATGCCGTTGTTGACTTTGGAGACCCTGTTGAGGTCCGCGGAGAGCGGACCCGGGAGTTGCGGGCGCGACTTATCGAGGTGTCTGATATTCGGTCTCGCTACGTTGTGCTCCCCCACCGAAACAACAACGTTTTTGCCTCGATAGCGGAGAGTATGTGGGTGATCGCGGGCCGAAACGACTTGAGCTTCCTCAGCGCTTATCTAGAGCGCGCGGTCGACTTCTCGGACGACGGCCTTACATGGCGCGCTGGGTACGGTCCGCGGCTCCGAAATTGGAACGGCGTGGATCAACTTGCGGAGATCGTGAAGATTCTCCGGGAAGAACCACTCTCACGCCGTGCCGTCGCCAGCATCTACGATCCGGATCGCGACTTCGTCGAGAGTCGAGATATCCCTTGCAACAACTGGCTTCACTTCCTCATGAGGGATGGGCGTCTCAACCTCCACGTTGCCGCCCGCAGCACCGACATATGGTGGGGATTCTCCGGCATCAACGCCTTCGAGTGGACATTACTGCTTGAAGTGATGGCGCGGTGGCTCCGATGCGCGCCTGGGCGACTGGTTTTCTTTAGCTCTTCCCTACATCTCTACGAGCGCCACTTCGACAGGGCTTCGCGTCTCTTAGCCAGTCAACCGAACCGGGCGACGTCCGGCGAGGCGGAGCAGCCGCGGTTTGATACAGACTGGGAGGACGCGCCCGCCGTGTGGGACGAGTGGATGCGTCTGGAGGTCGGCATCCGCTCTGGCCAAGACCTCTCGACGCTCGACTGCAACCTCACCGACCCGCTCCTGCTCGCCTACATTCGAATGATTGATCTATATTGGTCCGCGCAAAGGGGAGTCGAATCCGGGGTCCGAGACGAGAAGCTAGCCGCACTTGGGGACGGCAGACTTGCTGCCGCCGCGCGCGAGTATCTTGAACGGCCTCAACAGTTGCAGCACTGAGCCCGACGGCCTAAATTACTGACGCGAGCGTGCTCGAACGGCCCGACACCCGCTGGTTGATGCCCCACTTTGGCGGAAAGAATGGCGTTGCCGGAGGGCCTTGAGGTGCGAACTGCTGCTTGATTCTGTTACGGCTTCCGACTCCGCGCACATTGGGGTGCATCACTCGCGCGTACTTGTCGGTTTCGCAAAACAGATTCTGGCAGTCGATGAGTGTCAAAGCCCTGCCGAACAGGTCGTCAAACTCAATGCCTTGCTCTTCGAACTGTGCCTCTTGCGTGTCGACCATCCAGCGGATGATGTCTTCCGGAGAAACGCCATTGAGCTGCGGAAAGCACTTCGCGATTCCACTGCGTGCGCCCGGCCCAGGCACGACATAGTCGTTCTCATCAAAGTCGATCACCGAGGTGTAGTTGAGGTCGATCGCCAGCTGATAAGAGAGGAAGGGACCGAGTGAAGGAAAAGCCGAGATTGTCTCAAAGACCTCGCGAAGAGACTTAGCATGCTCGATTTGCGCGGCTACCCCGGAACCCATCATGTGCTCGGTTAACAACAGATGGTTGCGGTGCTTCCGAACCGCGCCGAACGGCGGTGGTGGAACGATGTACGCCGCAGAGTAAACTCTTTCGCCGCTAGCAATCTTTGCGTCTAGAACCTTGCTGTAGGCATTGACATCAAATGTCGATGTTGTGATCTGGCCGAATCTAGATTCCAGCGCGTCCCATGTCGATGGCTTGTTGAAGAAGCGAAATAGCAGAACGCGCAAGACGAGGTTTTCGGGGTCCTGAGGACCCTCATAGGCGATACGTATCAGATCTTGTGACACGCGGTCGGCGGCGCGGTAGGCGTTAGTGAAGCGATACTTCGAGAGGACTGCGTCATCGGTCCACGGACCAGGTTCGCCACGTAACCTCGCGTGATACACGTGCTGCCGTTCAGCCGCGAAGTGCCAGTAGGACGAAAGCACCTCTGAAACGCCGACATCACGTCGACCAACTCTCGCGCGCCGCATCAGGTCCTCCTGTCGGTGCTTACCTCCAGCTCCCACCTGTGTCTAGGTTGTCACGAGGAGGCCGGTCATGCCCGGAGACGCGCCAGCGTCGCTCGTGGTTCAGGCATGCGTTCTTCGCGCGTGAGTGGTTCGACGCCATGAGTAGGAGGCTAACGGGTCCGATCCAGAGGAACTTGAAGGCGTTCCAGACGAACAGCAGGACCAGCAGGTACAGCCAGCCGGGGCCGCCGTCGTTGATGATCGTGGTGCAGATCGCGGCTGCGTAGAAGTAGACCCCGGCCAGCAGCATCGCGGGGATGCCCCACTTCAGGCCGCGGCGGGTACGGATGGCGTTGAGCAGCAGGTTGGTGGGTGCGTAGCGGAGTACGCCATAGCCTCGTGCGCTGAGTGCCACGGATGTGCGGAGCATTACGGGCCTCCTTCCTCGTCATAGCGCGACGGATGTCCGTCGTGAAGGCGGCTATGAACCGAGTGCCCGCGAGGGGCCGTCCCGAAGGACCCGCGTAGTTTGCTGAACCTGCCTCGCTCCCGAGTCTACGACTGACTCGGGACAGAGGGAACCCCAGCGGCAGATGGGCGTGTACCTCGTCGGTGACCTTGGAGCGAGAGGACACCGATCATGGCGACGTTGGCGGAGCAGGTGCCGGGCGAGCGGATGGCGCGGATCGCGTTGTCGATGATCGCCGAACCGAACGACCCGACCACCGGGTACGCCCTCGCCCGTCACAGCGGGGTCGAGACGCTGCGGCTGATCGAGTCCGACGACGAGGTGCCCGGCCTGGCGCGCGCCGACGTACTGATGTGGCGCGAACGACTGACGGCGCGTGTCATGCCCGGCCTGCTGGATCAGGTAGCGCAGGCGGAGCGTCACGGGTTCGGCACGCTCATCCCGGCCGACAAGGAATGGCCCGCCAGCCTGAACGACCTGGGCGAGCGTGCCCCCTACCTGCTGTGGACGCACGGCGCGGCCTCGTTCCTCACAACTGCGCTGAGCGATCGAGCCACGATCACGGGCGCTCGCGCCGCAACCTCCTATGGCGAGCAGGTCGCGGGCGAGCTGGCGACGGGTCTGGCCGATGAGGAACGGGTCGTCGTCTCCGGCGGCGCCTACGGGATCGAAGGTGCCGCGCATAGGAGCGTGCTCGCCGCGAGCGGTCAGACGATCGCCGTCCTGGCCGGCGGGTTGGACCGCCCCTACCCGGCCGGGCACAGCGAGCTGCTGAGTCGCATTGGGGATGTCGGTCTGTTGGTGAGCGAGCTGCCGCCGGGAGCCGCACCGACCAGGCATAGGTTCCTTGCTCGCAACCGTCTGCTGGCGGCGCTCTCGGGCGCGACCGTGATCCCCGAGGCCAGTCCTCGGTCCGGGTCGATGACCACTGTCATCGCCGCACGCGAACTCGGCCGGGGCGTCGGCGCGGTGCCCGGCCCGGTGACCAGCGTCACGAGCGCGGGACCGAACGAACTCATCAAGCAAGGCTTCGCCTCCACCGTCACCCAGCCCAGTGACGTGATCGAGCTGCTCGACGCCGACAGAACCCCGGACCGGACTGTGACGCGGCCCGAGGCCGGACGCGAGTTCGGGCACCGACACCCATCACAGGGGACGCCCGGACGCTCTCTCTGACTGCCAGTCTCGCGGCGGCCGTCGTTCACAAGCTCGGAGCGGGGCGAGCCGCGGCGCTCTGCCGCGCGGGCTCGGTCGTCGTGGGCTCGATGGTGGCGGCTTGGGCGCGGTTGAGGGCGGCGCGGGCGCGGATGGCGTCCATCTTCTGGCTGGTGCTCTCCGGCGTCGGGCCGAGCGGGGTCCGGTCGTCGGTGATGCCGTAGCGGTCGCGGTAGGCGGCGATCGTGCGGGCAGCGCGCCACCACGCCGCCTTCTGCTTCTTGTCCGTCGGCGCCCGTCCGAGGCTTGCCGTCCATGGCTCCTTCACGGTGAGCGCGGTACGGAGGATAGCGTGGGCGCGAGCCTCGATCAGCTCGCGGCGCTCGTCCAGGGCGTGCCGCATGTCCTCGGCCATCTGCCCGCCGGCGTGCGGGATCAGTCCGACGATCAACCGCGGGGACTTACGGGTGCGGCCTGAGCCGGCGGGGTGGGCGGTGGCGCGCGCGACGCGGGCATGCAGGACGGAGGCGATGTCGTCGGCATCGTCCAGGCGCCGCGCGGCGATCAGACGCGGGAGCAGCACGTCGAGGTCGTGGTGGTTGGCTTCGGCGTGACGCAGCTCGGCCGACAGCGCGCCGTAGGCGTCGGAGCCGAGCACGTCTTCGGTCTGTTCGGCGGTGAGCCCGGAGGCTTGCAGGAGGGTGACCCAGCGGTCGTGCTGGGCTGCTTGCGTGATGGTGTCGTACTCGGCCGCGAGTTGGGCGATCGAGCCCCAGCGGTCTTGCTCGGCGGCGATCGTCTCGTGCGCGGACAACTCGGCGCCGGTGTGCTGCAGCACACCGTAGAGGATCGAGCGGGCGGTGACGTTCGGGTTGTCGCCGGGATGCGGCACCCCGTGTTCGGCATCTTCCCGGTCGACGGCGACATAGGCATGGTTGCTGTGGGCGCCGCGGGTCATGGAGACGTAGCAGTTCTCCCGTGTGGTGGTGGCGGTGACGACCGCGTGCGCGGTGTCGGTAGTCACCCCCTGAGCGCGGTGGGCGGTGATCGCGTAGCCGAGCTCCAGGTGCTCGGCCACGTAGTCGGCCGGCAGGACGATCCCGCCGCCGAACCTGCGCCCGGCCGGGCGAATGCTGACCGACCCATCCTCGCGAACCCCGGTGACGGTCCAGCGGGAGCCGTTGCGGACCCACGTTCGACCATTGCGGAGCCGCCGGTCGTTCTCGCGGGTGATGACCAGATCGCCCTCCGAGACCGCGGTGCCGTCGCGCAGGGCGAGTTCGCGGGTGGGGTTCACGGTGCCGTCGATGATCCGATCCGCCCGCGCTCTGGTGTTCAGCTCGGTGACGGTCGCGTGGGTCTCGGTGACCAGGATCGACGCGCGCCCGGCGGCAAGATCGGCCCGCCACGCGGTGTAGGCGGCGTCGATCATCGCTTCCTCATCGCCCCCGGTGATCCGGCCGTGCTCGATCAGGGTGTCGATCGCTTCGGCGCGGCCGTGGCGGAGCTGGAGCGAGGTGGTCTTCTCCCACTCGTTGGTGAAGCGGTGCAGATCGGTCAGCTCGGGAGCGTCGTCGCGGGCGTGCACGAGCATGGCGAAACTGCCGCCGGCGCCAGGTGATTGGAGCTGGCCCCAGTCGCCGACCAGGAGGACTTTCGCGCCGGCCTTCTCGGCTTCACGGGTGAGCCGATCCAGCGACATCGTGCCGGCCAGGCTCGCCTCGTCGATGATGACGAGCTGCCCGGCCGTGAACGTGGCCCCGTACATGAGATGGTTCTGCCACCACTTCGCCGTGTTCTCCGTGGCGATGCCGAGGTCATCGGCGAGGACCTGCGCGGCGACCGCCGAGGGAGCCAGCCCGACCACCGAGCCGGTGCCGTGCTCCTTCTCCCATGCCCGCCGGAGCCCGTTCATCGCCGTCGTCTTCCCGGCCCCGGCCGGGCCGACCAGCACGTCCACGACCCGCCCGGAGACCGCGACCGCGGCAAGAGCGGTGGCCTGATCCTCGCCGAGCACCCGGCCGCGGGCGTCGGGCTTGCGGGCGATCTGCTCGACCGTCTCCAACGGCACCACCGGCCCGGTCGTTGTGGCGGCGCGGGCCAGGAGCCGGTCTTCGGCGGCAAGCAGGACTTCGGATGAGAACAGGGTCGAGGCGTGCGGGCGGAACCGGGAGGTGCCGTCCACGCGGCGGAACTGCAACGGGCTGGACGCCAGCTCCGGCGGCGTCAGCCGCAGCGAAGCATGCTCGGCGGCATCGACCACGAGCCCGGTGATCGCCTCCCGGTCCTGGATACTGGCGAACCGCCACCCCATCAACTGCCGGGATGCTTCGGCATGCAGGTTCCAGCGGGTCCAGGTCGAACGCTTCTCACCGACCGTCTCCATCACAGTCTGCCCGACCTCGCGCGCCACATCCAGCGGCACATCATCGGCGCGCAGCACCCGCCGCGGCACCTGCGCGCTGGTCGTGGTGAGCGTGCGCGCCCAGCCGTTAGCATCCCGGCGTAGCACCCGGCTGGCGCGCTGCCGCCACTCGCGGGTGAGGTCGGCCAGCGCCCGGACCTGCTTCTCCGGCCTCGTGGCGAGCGTCGCCTGCGCCCGGAGTTTCAGCACCGTCCGCGCCGAAGGCTGCCTGCCGTGCTTGGCGACGTACTCCGCGATGAGGCGGTCTTTCTCGGCCTCGATGTGCCGGGAGCGGGTGGAGAACTCGGTCACCAAATCGTCGGGCACGCCCTCGATTTCCCATGCCGGGTTCCGGTCGCGGCCTCGCTCGCGCGCCTCCCACTCCACGCCAAGGACGCGGGTGAGCTGGTCGGCCAGAGCGGCGTTGTAGAGCTCGGAGACGGCGACGACCACCGCGTGCATGGGCCGGCCGGCGAGGGTGCGCCAGCGGCCGTCCTGCACGGTCAAGACCTTGTTGCTGATGACGACGTGCGTGTGCAACTGCGGATCGCCGGAGCGGCTGTCGTAGTGATCGAACGCCGCCGCCACAACTCCGGCGACATCGACGTGCGCAACCGCGCCGTCCGGGCCGGTTGCACCGACACGAGTAGTTGCAACCTCGCGTTCGAGGAACGCAACCAGCTTTGCAACGGCCGCGTGATGGGCGTCCGCGATCAGAGCTTGAGTGCCGGCGTCCGCAACCGCCCAGATCGTGGAGACCGACTTCGGCACACTGAACGTGAAGTCATAGCCCGCGACCGCGCGGCGGGTGCCGCGCTCGGCTTCCTCCGCCTCGATCGCGGCCACCTCGCGCGCCCGAGCGGCCGGCCCAAGCTCGGGGTCGAGGGCGTCCACGCGCTGCTTGACACGCTCAGCGGTCGATGCGAACTGCTGATAGGCACGGCCCAGCGGATCGCCCGTGATCGGGTCATGGCCCATCCCGATCAACAGCGCGAGCTGAGCTTCCGATACCTGCGCCCCCTCGACCAGCTCGCCATGCCCGAGACGACCCAGCCCCGAGCCCATCCAGAAGCCCGGCGGCGTCCCCGCCTCCGCGTAGTAGCGGGTCAGCGGCGTGCTCAGGCTCCGGTCGCCGTCGCCGGCGGCAACGGACTTCAACAGGTACTTGTACCCGTCGCCCGCGCTCATCACCCGCATCGAAACCGTCACGACAGCGAGGTAGGCGATGGCGCACTAGAAGGACCCTGCGGGAGATGGATGGGAGACTTGAGCGGTGAATCTTGACGAGTTGCTCCAGGTGATGGATCGCGCTGCAGCCAACCTCGCCAAGCTCGAAGCGGTCTGGGAGCGAGCCCAGCCGATGCTTCCCTCCGGCCCAAGTCGTGGATCAAGCCGAGAGTATGAGGACCTACGGAGAGCATGGAGCGCGTTGCTGTCCGGGCTGCCGCCAATCGACGGATGGACGGTGACCGAAGAACTCCCCGACGCGGATGCTGCCGGTCAGGCGTTCATCGACTACGCCGACATCGGGGAACCGCCCTTTGCGCTCATGAACCAGTTGGAGGAACCAGGCAACCAGCTTGATGAGTACCGATTCCGGCTGGCGCGGGCCCGGCGTCGAGCGATTCACGAGCGGCTGGACGACCTCACCTCGACCATCAACGAGACCCTTCCACGGATAGTGGAATCGGTCCCGCGCGATTCAACCGATCGACTTGACGGCCCTACGACGGCGACAATCGAGGACGCGATCAGCGAGATCGAACGACTGCTCGGAGACACCACCGAGCGCGGCGGACGGTGGACCGACCTTCACCGTCACATGCACTTCGGGCAGGGTCACGACTGGCATGACATCGTTGAGATGGATTGGCCTTCGGTTCGTGCGGACATCGAGGCAGCGAGTCTGGCGGAGTCGGACCCGCTCCCGGTCCCCGCCATTGACGTCGGTGTGGCCGCCTCTGCAAGACCAGCCGGAGCGGCCAGTACCGGCTTGTCGTGGTCCGCTCTCGATGACGACGGATTCGAGCGACTGCTATTCGATCTCTTACGGGCGTTCCCGCGCTATCAGAACGTCGAGTGGCTGATGAAGACCCGCGCGCCAGATCGAGGACGCGACCTCTCAGCGGAGCGCGTCATCCAAGACGACGGCGGAACAACTCGAACCGAACGAGTCATAATCCAGGCCAAGCACTGGACCACCAAGTCTGTCGGCCCCGCCGACATCACGGGCACGCTCGCGGCGCTCTCGCTATGGGAACCGCCGCCTGTTCGTGCGCTCGTCATTGCGACGAGTGGACGATTCACGACGGACGCGGTGGCCGTAGCGGAAAAGCACAACGCCGATGGAAAGCTGCCCTTCATCGAACTCTGGCCAGACAGCCGACTCGAGACGCTGCTATCCCAGCGCCCCGACCTGATAGCGAGCCACGGGCTTCGGCCGTGAGCTACGTATCCAAGAAATCCCATTCGCTGCCAAGTACCCAACGCAACGCAGAGAGCTTGCCGTTGAGCATTCCGAGCTCGAAGTCCGTGTACGGCCCGAGTTCCCCAGGCTGGGTGTACGTGTCCTCGACACGCTTGCGCGCTGGGCCAGCTATCGCCTCCAACCGCTCCAACTCCCGCTCGTCGCCGGCCGCGCGCAGCCGGTACTCATGTTGAAGGGAGCGGTGGTGCCAAACGCGGTCGAACAACACCTTCTCAGCGTCTACGATTTCGCCAAGTCGCCGCGGCTCCTCAATGAAGTCGGTCTCTGCGAACAGTTCCCTAATCTCGCTGCCGAAGTGAGAGAGCAGAACATCATTGAGACCGTCGACCCCGAGCGCGTACGTGGACCCTTCCGGTGCGAAGGTTGCGGAGACATCGGGGTGGGGTTGCCGCTTGTCGCCGTCCTCCGTCGAGAAGTCAGCGCTGTTTGACGTGACGAATGCGTGCGGGTTGCGCGACAGGTCTGATCCACGCGCGGCGGTTGCATAGAGCTCGATGAGCAACGCATCTGCGACACTGTTGCGTGACCGATGCAACGGCGCGCGTTTGCCCACCCCGCGGTCGACCACCCCACGGCGCTCGGCATCGGTTGGTTCGACCCGGTGCCCCGTGCGCAAGAGTTCGAGGACCTCATCGAAGTTGCGCGTCGTCATCGCACCGATCAACGGAACATCGCGTGCCAGGTCGGCAATCACCTCAACGGCGTGCTCCATATCCGCGCCGCCGTAGTCTTCGAGGTCCTGCTTGATGAGCTTGAACCGCTGAGCGACGCTGGCCGTCATCGACGCCTCGATCCGTTCCCGGTTTCGCTCGAACTCCTCGATCACCAGTTCGGGAACAAGAAGTTCCACGTCCCGCTGATGTACCAAGAGGCGGAGCGCGACGATCCAGCGCTGCCCGTCACGTCGCTTGGACAGGTCGAGCCACGTCGACGTGTCAACGAGTAGGTGCAGCACGTCTCCCACGGTATCGGCCTACAGGCATCCCAGGCCTAAACGTTGCCGGGCGCTCAGCGGCCCTTTCTGCCTCGTCTGAAAGACGTGTGATGGCTCGGGAAGCCGGTCGCTGAGGACCGGCGGGCGCCGCCTGAGTCACGGACTCCGAAGTGCGCAGGGATGGTGTGCCGAGTACAGGTCATGGCGTCGGCGACGCGGGGATGGCGGCGATGGTTCGGGTGGTCGTGCACCTGGCCGCTGACCAGCCCGGCGGTGACCTCGTGAGCGAAGTCCGACCGGGGATCACCCGTCAGCCGGAGCCCTCATGCACGACTCTCTCGACAGGACTCGCCCGCTCAGAGTCGGATCGCTGTTCTCCGGCTACGGCGGGCTTGACCTCGCCGTCGAACACGCCTTGGACGCCGAAACGATCTGGTTCTCCGAGAACAACGAACACGTCTCGCGCATCTTCGCCCACCACTGGCCCGACGCCCCCAACCTGGGCGACATCACCACCATCGACTGGCGCACCGTCGAGCCGGTCGATGTTCTCTGTGGAGGCTTCCCCTGCCAGGACGTATCGACCGTGGGCAAGCGGGCCGGCCTCGCGCCCGGCACCCGCTCCGGGCTCTGGTCGTACATGGCCGAAGCGATCGACGCCCTGCGCCCCCAGCTCGTCGTCATCGAGAACGTGCGCGGCCTGCTGTCCTCACCCGCCGTCCGCGCACCCCTGAAAAGAGACGAAGATGCGCAACACAACCCCGACCACGCAACCCCCGACGATGCAACCCTTCGCGATCTGGAACCCGACCCGTGGGGTCTGAGAGACCTCGCAGCTCGACCTCTCCGGGCAGCCGGCGCCGTACTCGGCGGTCTGGCCGACCTCGGGATGGATGCGCAATGGATCGGCCTACCAGCGTCCCTTGTCGGCGCTCCTCACCCCAGGCTCCGCATCTTCATCGCTGCTCATCGCCAAGACCTTGTTCAGAACCCCACTCGCCACGGACTCGATCCGCGGCGGAGAGTCACTGGAACAGGTGAGGGCACGGCGAGGGACGATCGCCCTCTCACATCAGATCATCGACCTCGCCCTCAACGGGCCGGCTGGCTCGCAAGGCAAGCACAGCGAATCGGAGACGCTGTGGTCCCTGCTCGAGGACATCTTCACCGCTGGGGACGCTACGCCCACGCCATCGCCCGATGGGAGCGCATTACCGGAAGGCCCGCCCCGGCCCCCGCCCTCCTGAACGACACCAAGGAGCCAAGACCGGCGCCGGAGTTCGTGGAGTGGCTGATGGGCCTTCCTCGACGGTGGGTCACCGACCCGACACACGGCCTCACGGCCAACCAGCAGCTCACTGCCCTGGGGAACGGCGTCTTACCGTTACAGGCGGCTGTCGGCATGACCACGCGACTCAGCTTCCAGGATCGTTGAAACCTCCGCATCTTCCGCCAGCTCAACTCCCGAGGTCGTGATCGCGACGCAGGCGAGGACGCCAAGGATGATATGATCGGCCTATGAGTTCCAGCCGCTAAGCAGCCCTACAGGAGATGCCCTTCTGCTGATCGCGATCTGTCGCGCCGGAGGGGTTGGTTGTGGCGAGCGCATCGCATCCTGGCTGAGTTTGCAATGCTGAGCTTCTGCGTCAATGCGGCCTTCGACGTTCTCGTCGTCGGATCTGCCTGAACGAGTATTCAGAGGATCGCTTCCTCAACCTTTCGTGCGTGTCAACTCGGGCCTGGACCCGTCACCTACACAACACTCCTAACGGCTGCGCTCGATCAGTTTCGCCCTTTGGCAGTCCTCGTAGCGAACTGTGCGCACTGGCGCCATCGGGCAACCGTTTTGTTGTCGCGGTAGCCGAAAGGAATATTCATGAGCGACCTCATCATTGTCAGCGGATCACCTGGGTCGGGAAAAACAACCGTCGCGCGGCTCCTTGCTCAGCGATACCCACGCTGCGTCCACCTCCACACCGATGACTTCTGGCATTTCATCGTCCAGGGTGCAATCCCGCCGTTTATGCCTGAGTCCGAGCAGCAGAACCAAACAGTGGTTGGCGTCATCGCATCCGCAGCGTTCGGATACGCGGCTGGCGGATATACGACCATCGTTGATGGCGTAGTGGGACCTTGGATGCTCAATCATTACCAGAATTCGGCCGATCAGCACCCGAACGTTGATCTGCACTACGTTGTCTTACGACCGGAGCGCGAGACTGCGCTGGCACGAGCTCAGCAGCGGACGGAGCCGGGCGCGCTTATCGATGCAGCGCCGATCCTCGATCTGTGGCAACAGTTCGAGGGGCTCGGCGAACTTAGCCACCACGCCATAGACACTACGCACTTCGACGCTGACGAAACCACCGAGGTCGTGTATCAGGAACTCCTACGCAACCGAATGCGCCTCCCGTCGGCACACCAAGATGCCTAGGCGCCTTCGATGCCGCCCGACGAGCCTATGAAAAGGGCAAGCGGTGTCGGCATCTGTAGATCGTGGAGCTTTTCGGTCGGTGCGCAGGGATGACAATCGAGCGTTTGGTCCGATCATGGCGTTGACGACCAAGCATTGCGAGCCAATCGCCCCGGTAGCGCATGACTTCGTGATGCTGAACTTTGTTCGGGCAGGTTCGGCCATTCTGTTCAGCGAGTTCGGTGAGCAGCCGATCAAGCCAGGTGACGCGATTCTACTGGCTGCGAATGTGCTGTGCGGCGCTGAGCCGGAGGGTCATGTCACAGTAACCACGATCTATGCAGACACCGACTATGTGATCGACCAGGTCTTCTGGCAACACGTCGAGTTCTTGCAAGACCGACTGCACGCGCAGGACTTCGCAGCGACGGTCTACACCGAGCCCGCACAAATACTCAGCCTCGGCGAGGATCACGCGGGGATACTGATCCCGTGGCTGGACGAGCTGGTCGAGTTGAGCGTCGAGGCCCAGCCAGTGGCGAACTTCTACCGGATGCAGGCGCTCTGGTTCTCGATCGCGCATGTCATCGCACCATCCATCAAGACCTCGCCGATCCGCACGTCAGCGACTCAACGTGCGCGGAACTGTCCGACATCGCCTCGGCATCGCCGGTTCGGCCCATTGCGCCGCGAAGCGCGTATGGCAGCGGAGCTGCTGTGTGCGAATCCAGTGCGCCGCTGGACAGTGACCGAGTTGGCCGACGAGGTGCACCTGTCCAAGTCGCAGGTCGGTCGCGTGTTCGTGGAGGCGTTTGGGAAGTCGCCGATCGCCTATCTGACGATGCTGCGCACCGAGCGGATGGCGGGTCTTCTGCGCACCACGGACACGCCGATCGCGGTGATCGCCCGAGAGGTGGGTTGGGGTGATCCTGACTTTGCCGCTCGTCAGTTCCGCCGTAGCGTCGGCGTCACGCCGAGCAGATACCGCGTGATGAGCAGGGAGCGTTCCGCCAGCGCGTCCGGGTGATACGCGCAACTTGGCCGGGTGATGAGCGCGGGTTCGGCGCCTCCTGGCTCCAGAGTCCGGTTCCGTCCGGTAGTCCGGTAAGGACTCGTCGGGTTCGTCGTGGAGCCTGACGGCCAACACCGTTCCTTGTCCGTCTCGTTCTCCTGACCTTCCCGGCGTACCTCGTGGTCGCACGGTCGCTCCCACGCGGAGTGGCCTTGGCGGAGGGAGGTCAGGCGATGGCTGCGAACGAGGACAAGCAGGCGACGCTCGATGCGCTGGAAGAACGCATTGTGCGCTCGGTCGAGGAGCTGGTGTCGGGTGATGACTGGCGTCGTGCGATCGAGTTCGCGGCGAGGTTCCGTACTCGCTCGTTCAACAACACGCTGTTGATCTGGGCGCAGCATCTTGAAGCCTACGAGCAGGGCCGGGCTCCGACGCCGACGCCGACCTGGGTGGCGGGGTTCAGGGACTGGCGGAAGATGGGCCGCTGGCCGGAGAAGGACGGGGGCTATCGGATTCGCGGTCCGGTCAAGGCGAGATTCGCATCCGCGACCCCGCGTGATCCGGCGTCGTGGCGGCGGCTGGGATCGTGGGAGAAGCCGCGGCCGGGCGAGGTCGTGCGTCGCCGGATCGTCAGTGTCGTCCCGGCCTATGTGTGGGACGTGTCTCGGACGCACGGAGACCCGCTCCCTGCGCTGCCACGTCCGAGGCTGCTGGAAGGCGAAGCCCCCGCCGGCCTATGGGAGGGCCTGGCCGAGCAGGCGGAGTCGCTGGGGTTCGAGGTGCTGCGGATGCCGCGCGACCGCATCGAGCGGGGCGCTAACGGCTGCACAGATTTCGAGACCCGTCAGGTGATGGTCTGCGCGGACATGGACCCGGCCGCGCAGGTCAAGACCCTCGCGCACGAGCTGGCGCACGTCCGGTTGGATGGCCCGAACCAGCAGGACGACGCCCGCGAGCATCGCGGGATCAGCGAGGTACGGGCCGAGTCCGTGGCGCTGATGATCGCCGCCGCGCACGGCATGGACACCAGCGACTACACGATCCCGTATGTCGCCGGATGGGCGGCCAACGTGGACGGGAAAGACCCCGTAGCGGTCGTCCGCGCCACGGGCGAGCAGGTGCGCAGCACCGCATTCGACATCCTCGACAAGCTCGACACGGCCCAGCTCGGGAACGGCAACCCGCTGTCCCTGCGCGTGGACGGCCCGGCGCACGAGCCGCAGGCTCAGGAGGCGCCGGAGCGGGCGCCGCGCCGGGTCGAGCCGCTGCCGGAACGGGAGACGCCGGCGGCTCCGGTCGGCTCGGGACGGGGGCTGTGATGGTCACCCCCGCTACGGCCGCCGCCATGTTCGGCCAGCTCGACGGGGCGCCGCTGCCGGTCGCGGCGCGTGAGCTGGCCCGAGCCGGGGTGCCGGTGTTCCCCTGCGCGGCGGGCGGGAAACGGCCGATCCCGGAGCGCGGGTTCCACGAGGCCAGCATCGACCTGGACCGGGTTGAGGGGTGGTGGCGGTCGTGGCCGACCGCGAACATCGGTATCCCGACCGGCGCCGTCTCGGGGCTGGTCGTGATCGACGTGGATGTGCACGGCGTCAACGGGTATGCCGCCTATGCGCGGGCGGCGCGGGCCGGGCTGATCCCCGAGCCGTTGGCGGTCGTGCGCACACCCACCGGCGGCCAGCACGCCTACTTCCCAGCCGACCCGAACCAGGGGCAACGGTCCTGGCAGGCCGGGAAGGTCGGCATCGACTGCCGCGGGGACGGCGGCTACATCATCGCCCCGCCCTCGGTCCTGCGGCTCGACGGCGTGCGCACCCCGTACCGGATCGAGCAGATCGCGGCCGGCGCGGCCCGGCCGATAGACGTGGGCCGGCTGCGGGACTTCCTCGATCCTCGGCCCGCGCCCGGGCCGCGCACCGGACGGCCGGTGCGGCGGGAGGACGCGGAGCGGCTGGCGACGTGGCTGGGCCGGCAGGCCACCGACCGCAATCTCAAACTCTTCTGGGCCTCGTGCCGGTTGGCCGAGGGCGGGGTGCCGCTCGGGGATGCCCTGGACGCGATGGTGACGGCTGCGCAGTCGGACTTCGGGGAGCGGGAAATCACTCGCACCGTCTTCAGCGCCTATCGCAGCGTGGGCGCCGGAGCCAGGCCGGACCGTCGCGCCGCATCGGTTTCGGGCGAGTTCGCTCGCGGGAACGTGCAGCAGCGGGTGCCCGCCACGCGGGGGCTGCCATGAAGGAGCTACGCGGCCGCCGGTGGGCGGTCATCACCTCGGTCGCCGGCACGGTGTTCATCGCCGCCGGCGCATTCTGGCTGTCCTTCACGTCCCTGACCGACCTTGCCCGCCGCTCCGGGATCGGGGCCGGGCAGGCGTGGGCGTGGCCGCTGATCGTCGATGGCGTGATCGTGGTCTCCACGGTCGCCGTCGTCGCCCTCGCCGGTGAGCGGGCGGCGTGGTACCCGTGGGCGCTGCTGGTCGGCGGTGCCGCGGTGTCGGTGACGGCGAACTCGTTGCACGCGGTGGTCGCGGCCGACGCCGACGTGCCCGGACCGCTCGCGGCCGCGGTCGCTGCCGTGCCGCCGGTCGTGTTGCTGGCGATCACCCATCTGACGGTCGTGCTGACCCGCGCCACCGCACGTCCCGCTGCTGCGCTCGCGGTGCCGCCGGCGGTCGAGCCGATCAGCGCCCCGCCACGGAGCGAGACGGAACTCGAACACCCCAACCCGCCAGCTACGGCGTCAGGCGTCGCCGCTGCGGACGCGGACGGTGGGCCGGATCGCCGGGCGCTGGCGGCGGAGCTGCGCGAGCAGGACTGGTCGAACAAGGCCATCGCCCGGCACCTGGGCGTGCATCCCTCGACGGTGGGCCGCTGGCTGCCTCGTGCTCACCAGTCCGATGAGGCGGACCCCTCCGGGTCGCAGCCCGAGATGGAAGGAGTCCTGCCATGAACGACGAGGACCGGATGCGGGAGCAGCATCACTCCGAGCCCGAGCCGCCGCCTGCGCGGAACGACCCGGACCGGGCCGAGGCGACCGACGCAGCGGGGACGCCGGATGCGGTCAAGGACGCCGAGTCCCGCAAGGCCGCGAAGGAGAGGCTGGCGCGGGTACGGGGCCGGGGCGTGGATTGGGTGCGCCCGACCGACCTGATCGCCCAAGGCGGCGGCGCGCTGTCCCGCCGGGGCATCGACCATACCGCCGAGATGGACCGGCACGTCCGCGCCCCGATCGAGAAGGGCGCGCGCTGGGTCGCCGAGCGAGCCAAGCGTCTGCCGCCTCTGAGCGCCTTCGGCCATCGCGGCGGCACCGAGCAGGGACCGCGCCGCTCCGGGGTCGGGATGAGGTAGCCGGGTGGTGATGAGTCATGGGCGCCCATTCCGTCATAGCGAGACCCGCAGTCGTCTGCGGGTGCACCTCGCCGCCGGGAGGTGCCCAGACCATGACCAACGACACCAGCACCATGAGCGAGACCAGCGGCCGGCCGGCTGAGGACTACCGCACCAGCGAGGGCCTGCGTGCCCTGCTGAAACGGCTTCACGCCGCCGGTCACGGCGCCTGGGAGCACGACCCGGTAGCGGCAGAGCTGATGGCCTTCGCGGCCGAGAAGTACGCGGCGCTGGCGCACAAGCACCGGCTCGATCCGTGGGAGGCCGCGTCGGCGGCGTTCGACGTGATGCGCACCAAGGCCGCCCGCACCGCCGATGACCCATGGGCGGTCATCACCCACGCGGTGCGGATCACCTGCATCGCCGAGGAACGCGGCCAAGGGCTGCTGTGCTCGACCCACCAGGCACGCCGGCCCCGCTACTCGATCTTCCACGACCCCGAACGGCTCTCCGACCGCGAGAACGTCCTGAGCGACTACCATCCCGCGTTCCAGATCAAGGACGCCCACGACCGCGACGACACCCCGGAGCAGGCACCGGCCGAGCCGGCAGCGACCACCGCGGCGTCGGCGGTCGAGGACGCGATCACGCTGCTGATGCTGCTGGACTGGCCCGAGGGCACGGCACGCTCGGCGGTGGAGCACGTCTGCGTGGCGCTGACCCGCGTCGGGAACCGGCACACCGCCTACGAGACGCTGCGACGCGACAAGCACGCCCGAGCCCTGATCGACCTTCCGGGCCGCTCCTGGGCGGTGCTGCTGCGCGCCCTGCTCGGGACCCCGGACCCGGCGCTCGCGGCGACCAGCGCAGGACGCGGCGTGCTGTTGCGGCTGCTGATCGGCGAGACGCTGCCGGTGCTGCTGCGCGATGACGACCTCGTGCTCACCCTCTCGCTGGCCGCACCGGGCGTCACCACGTCGCGCGGCGGCACGCGGGGCACGAGGAAGGCGCGGGGTGCGGGATGAGCGCACCGGCCGGGCACATAGAGATGGAACGGGCGGTGGACTCCATCACGATCGGCAACCGGCACCGCACGGACCTGGGCGACCTCGACGCACTCGCGGCGTCGATCGACCGGGACGGCCTGTTGCAGCCCCCGACGATCACCCCGGACGGGGTGCTGGTGTGCGGGGCGCGCCGGCTGGCGGCGATCAAGAAGCTCGGCTGGCGCCGCGTCAGCGTGTGGGTGCGCTCCGGCATCTCGGACCGGCTGGGGCATCTGCTGGCCGAGCAGGACGACAACCAGCTCCACAAGCCGCTCACCCCGATCGAGGCCGCCGCCTTGTACCGGGAGATCAAGGAACTCATGGCCGAGGACGCCGCCCGCCGCAAGGCCAAGACCCAGTTCCACGAGGGCCACGAACCGGGACAGCATGGTCCCGCCGATTCAGCGGGACCATCGGAGCAGCACCAGCTCGGGGACGCGCGGACACAGGCGGCGCGGATGGTGACCGGCTCGGCGTCCTACAGCCGGCTGGAACAGATCGGCTACCTGCAACACCTGGCCGACGACCCGACTGTCTCCGAGGCGGTGCGTGCCCAGGCGCGGGACGGGCTGGCGCAGATCGAAGCCGGCGCGCCGGTCAACCCGATCTTCCAGCGCCTGCGCGACACCCAAGCCGAGGCCGACAGCGAGCGGGACCGGCGGTTGCACGAGCTGGCCGACGAAGCCCTGGCCCGCGTCCACGCCGCCAAGACCAGCAAAGCCACGAAGCCGGCCACGCCGAAGCGTCGCCCGGTCGTGGAGGACGAGGGGCCGGCGCGATACCCGGTGCGGGCGTTCGTGCTGACCTGGAGCGACCTGGAAGCGTGGTGGACCCACTACGACGTGGACGAGCTGGCCGTCGAACTGACGGACGAGCAGGCCGAGGCGTTCTTCACCACCGTCGAGGGCACCACAGAATTCGCCGAGCGGCTCCGCACCGCCCGCACCACCGTCGCCGAGCAGGCCGGTCGGCCGCTGCTGCGCGCCCTCTGACCGGAGTCGCCGTTGCCGTCGCTCTCGTTCCGGGCGGCGAACACCTGGCGATATGAAGACGAATCCCGCCTCCTGGTCCCGTGGCCGCCTGATCGCCGTGATCGCCGCCGGCCTCGTCCTGCTGATCCTGGTCGGCATCGGCGTCTACGGGCTGATCGCCGGCCCGCAACGATCCACCGCATCCGATCCCGGATCAGAGCCCACCGTCACCACGCCGGGCGAGACCGGGCCGAGCACGCCACGGCTGCCGCAGGTCACGCCGTCCAGCGATCCCGACGAGTTCGCCCGCAACGTCGCCGAGGCCCTGTTCGCGTGGGACACCGGCTCGGGGCTGATGCCCTTGGACTACACCAGCGTGATCCTCGCGGTGGGCGATCCATCCGGCACCGAGCAGGCCGGCCTCGCCGCCGACCTCGCCTCCTATCTCCCGTCGCGGGAGGCGTGGATCGAGCTGCGCAAGTACGCGACCATTCAGCACCTCACCATCGAGTCCTCATTCGTGCCCGAAGCATGGGACACTGCGGTCGAGCAGGCTCAGCCCGGCCAGCTCCCGCGTGGTGCGACCGCGGTCACGATCGAGGGAACCCGGCACCGCGAGGGCGTCTGGAACGGCGAAGCGGTCACGAGCGAGCACCCGGTGTCGTTCACCGTGTTCCTGGCGTGCCCGCCCCCGGCACCGGAGTTCCGCACCGGCCTGTGTCATGTGCTGCGCCTGTCGCAGCTCGACAACCCGCTGCGATGACAGAGGGCACGTCGTGGTCAAAAAGCTCCTCATCCTCGGACTCGCCTTCGTCCTGTTCGGCCCTGCCTGCGTCCTGCTGTCGATCGGCGTGCTGATGAACCCCGCCGCCGCGAACTGCGCCGTCCCCGGCGGCAGCGTCACCGTGGGCAACGTTCCTGACTCGTTGACCGTCACCACGCAAGATGGCACCACGTTCACGCTGAACAAGACCCAGCTCACGCACGCGGCGACGATCATCACGGTCGGAGGCGACATCGAGGGCGTGGGCCGACCCGGCATCAAGATCGCGCTGATGGCTGCACTCACCGAGAGCACCTTGCGCCAGCTCGCCAACACGAGCGCCTACCCCGAGTCCGCGAACTACCCCAACGACGGCAACGGCGGCGACCACGACTCCCTCGGCCTGTTCCAGATGCGCCCGCAATCCGGCTGGGGAACCGTGGCCGAGCTGATGGACACGACCTATCAGGCCCGCGCGTTCTACGGCGGACCCGATGGCCCGAACTACCCGAGCCCGCGCGGCTTGCTGGACATCCCCGGCTGGGCGCAGATGGACCCCGGCGAGGCCGCGCAGGCCGTCGAGGTGTCGGCCTACCCCGACCGTTACCGCAACTACGAGCCCGTCGCCGAACGCATCCTCGACGCCCTCACCGGCGCGACGGGTGCGGCCGGCCCGGCCGCCGCCCCGTTGGCGGCGGGTCCGGTCGCGGAGTCCTCGCGGGTCGTGTTCCCGCTCCCCGAGGGAACCTGGGTGCTGACTTCACCGTTCGGGCCGCGCATCCACCCGATCACCGGGAAGCCGTCGTTCCACACCGGCACCGACTTCGCCGCCCCGGACGGCACGCCGATCCTCGCCGCCGCAGACGGCACCGTGACCGTGGCCGAGTTCTCCGGCGGCTACGGCGGGCTCATCGTCATCGAGCACCAGATCGACGGCGCGACGGTGGCGACCGCCTACGCGCATATGTGGCAGTCCGGCATCCACGTCTCGGCGGGTGACCGGGTGACCGCCGGCCAGCACATCGGCAATGTCGGCAGCTCCGGCAACAGCACGGGACCGCACCTGCACTTCGAGGTCCGCCCCGGCGGCACCAACAGTGAGGCCGTCGACGCGGCCAAGTGGCTCAACGACCACAACGCTGCCGACCTGCCCGAAGCCAGCGTCGGCAGCCCCGCAGGATGCGACGCCAGCGGCGGTACCGCGGGCGCGCTGGCCCCGCTGGACGGCGACCCCGACCGGATGGTCGATGACCCCACCAGCAGCGGGCAGATCACCGCGCGCATGGCGCACGTCATGGCCCAGGCCCGCGCCGCCTTCCCCGACACCTCATGGGCGTGCTACTCGCCCCGTCCGGGCACCGTCTCCGAACACCCGCTGGGCCGCGCCTGTGACGTGACGTTCGGCAACGCCATCGGCCAGTACCCGACGCCCGCGCAGCTCGAAGCCGGATGGACGCTCACGAACTGGCTGAAAGACCACGCCGAGGTCATGGGCGTCGAGTACCTGATCTGGCAAGGCAAGATATGGTCTCTGGCCCGCGACGCCGAAGGCTGGCGCCCGTACAACGGCGGCGGGATGCACGACCCCGGCAACGTGACCGGCGGGCACTTCGACCACCTGCACATCACCGTCCAAGCCGGCGGTGCGTAATGGGAGTGTTCCCCGACTTCGACGGCTTGGGCGGCATCGGCGATCTGAAACAGGTCATCGGCGCCCTGCTGACGATCGTGCTGATCGTCGCGGTGCTCACGGTCATCGTCTCCGCGATCTGCTGGGCGTTCGGCGCCTCGCACGGCAACCCCGCTCTCGCCTCCAAAGGCCGGGTCGGCGTGCTCGTCGGGATCGGCGCCGCCGCGCTCGCCGGCGCCGGGGTCGCGTGGGTGAACTGGCTCATCGCCCTCGGCAACCAGCTCTGACCCGCACCGAGCGAAGGCCCGCCTGCGGGCGGGCCTTTCTCATGCCCGCACGCCCTCGCCAGCGTCCAGTCGCTCTCCGGCCTACCTCGCCGCCACAAGCCATCCGCTCAGCGAGGGAGTAACCGCCGTGATCGACATTGACCCCAACAGCTCAGGACTGCCGGGCATCGAACAGCTCCGCACCATCGTCGGCGCCGTGATGACGGTCGGCCTGATCCTGTCCGTCTTGGCCCTGATCGTGAGCGCGATCGTGTGGGCCTACGGCGCCAACAGCTCGAACCCGCACCTCTCGGGCAGGGGCAAGCTGGGCGTCCTCATCTCCTGCGGTGCCGCGGTGATCTGCGGCGCGGCGGTGACGCTCGTGAACTTCTTCTGGAACGTCGGCCAGGCCGTATAGGGCCGCCGGTCACAGCAGGAGATTCGTGATGGGTGTCTGCGACGTTCCCGTGATTTCGACCGTCTGCGACGTGGCCGGCGAGGCCGCCGCGACGGTCGTGGCCGCCCCGTTCGACTGGCTCGCCCAGGCGATGGGCGGCGCGGCCGGCTGGCTGATCGAGGCCATGTGGTCGGTGTTCGACACAACCACGCTGGTCGATGTCCAAACGGACGGGTTCACCAGCGTCTACAACCTGATCTTCGGCATCGGCGTCTTTCTCGTCCTCATCTTCTTCTGCCTGCAACTCATCACCGGGCTGATACGCCGCGACCCGACCGCCCTGTCCCGCGCAGCGCTCGGCGCGGCCAAGTCGGTGCTCGGCGCGTTCGTGGTCGTCACGCTGACCGCGCTCGCGCTGGAAATCGTGGACCAGCTCTGCATCGGCATCATCCAGGCGTCCGGCGAGACCACCGGGACGATGGGCGACAAGATCATCCTGCTCGCCGCCGGGCTCAGCGGCATCAACATCGCCGCGCCCGGCGTCGGCGCGATCGTGACGATCTTCCTGGCCGGGCTGATGATCGCCGCCGTCGCGATCGTCTGGTTCAGCCTGCTGATCCGCAAGGCGCTGCTGCTGGTCGGCGTGGTGCTGGCACCGATCGCGTTCGCCGGCGCGTCCTGGGACGCCACCAAAGGGTGGATCGGGAAATGGGCAGCGTTCGTGATCGCCCTCATCATCAGCAAGCTCGTGCTCGTCGTCATCTTCTTGCTGGCGATCACGCAGATCGCCACCCCGATCGAGCTGGACATCGCCGCCGTCACCGAACCGATCACCGGCATCGTGCTCATGGGCATCGCCGCGTTCGCGCCCTACATGGTCTACCGCTTCGTCTCCTTCGTCGGCTTCGACCTCTACCAGCAGATGGGCACCGAGCAGGAAGCCAAGAACGCACTCAACCGTCCCGTCCCGATCCCCTCCAAGCCCCAAGGCGGCGGCGAGCCCAAGAAGGTTCTCGAAGACCCGAAGGACGGTGGTGGGTCCGGTGGCGGATCGGGCGGAACGCCACCGCCCAAGGCTCCCGCGCCGGCTGCGGGAGGGGGCGGAGCCAGCGCAGCGGGCGCGGGCGCCGGAGGCGGGGCAGGTGCCGGAGCAGGAGCGGGGGCCGCCGCAGGACCGGCGGCAGCCGTCGTGATCGGAGCGAAGGTCGCCAAGGACGCCGCCGAGGCCGGGCCGAAGGCCGGGCACGCGCTGGCCGGCCAGGCCGAGACCGCCGCGGACGCCGCAGGCGGGCAGAACGGCGGCACCCCGCCGCCGTCGCAGACACCGCCGCCGTCCACGCCGCAGCCGCGGACTCCCACCGAGCCGTCCAACCCCACGGCATCGCCATCGGGCAAGGAGTGACCGGCCATGCCCGCCACGGAACAGAAGACACCCGGTAGCGAGCTGACGCCGATGAAGTTCAGCAGGCTCACCCGCCGCGGGGTGCTGCTCGGCCTCTCGGTCTCTCAGCTCGTCACCCTCGGCATCGGCGGGCTGAGCCTATTGGCCGCATTCTACGGCGGTGCCGGGATGCTGCTGGCCTACACCGCCCCGGTCTGGGTGCTCGCCGTAGTGCTGACCTGGGTGCCGGTCGCCGGGAGGCCGATGGTCGAGTGGCTCCCGGTCGCGCTCTGGTGGCTGTGGCGCTCCACCGGCGGGCAACTGCTCTACCGGCGGCGGATCGTCAAGCCCCGCCCGGCCGGGAACCTCGCGCTGCCCGGCGACATGGCCCGGCTGCGGGAGCACCTGGACCCCGAGACCGGCGCGTGCATGATCCACGACCCCCGCCAGGCGACCTTGACGGTCGTGACGGAAGTGACGCATCCGGCTTTCATCTTGCTGGACCCCGGCGAGCAGGAGCGACGGGTCACCTCGTGGGGGCGGGTGCTCGCCACGGTCTGCCGGTCGGGGCGGATCGCGACCCTGCAAGTGCTGGAACGGACCCTGCCGGACTCCGGTAGCGGGCTGGCGGAGTGGTGGGCCGAGCACGGAACCGACGACGGTTCCTGGGCCGCGACCACCTACCGCGAGCTGATCGAGCGGGCCGGCCCCGCCGGGGAACGGCACGCCACGACGGTCAGCCTCTCGCTGGACATGAGGGTCGCCGCTCGGCAGATCAGGACCGCCGGCGGCGGCATCCGCGGTGCCGCCGCCGTGCTCCGGCAGGAGATGGCGACGCTCGTCGCCGCGCTACGGTCTGCGGACTTGACCCCTTCGGGGTGGCTCGGTCCCGGTCAGGTCGCGGTCATCCTCCGCTCGGCGTATGACCCGGCCGTCGCTGCGACGCTGGAACGGCACGGGCGGCTCGGGCAGGAACTTGCCGCCGCCGGCCCGGTCGCGGTCACCGAGACCTGGGGCAACCTGCGCACCGACTCCGCGTGGCACACCGTGCTGTGGGTCTCCGAATGGCCCCGCAGCCTCGTCTATCCGGGGTTCCTCGCCCCGGTACTGCTCTCGACCGGCATCCAACGGTCGGTGTCGCTGATCTACACCCCGATGCGCTCGGACCAGGCGGCCCGCGACATCCGCAAGAAGAAGGTCGAACACATCTCGGATGCGGCCCAGCGCGCCCGGATCGGCCAGATCGAGGACGCCGCCCAGACCGCCGAGTACCAAGACGTGCTGCAACAGGAAGCCGACCTGACCGCCGGCCACGGCGTGCTGCGCGTCTCCGGCCTCATCTCCGTCTCCGCCCCCAGCGTCGACGAGCTGGAAGCCGCAGTCGCCGCGATCGAACAAGCCGCGATCCAAGCCTCCTGCGAGACCCGAAGGCTCGTCGGCCAGCAAGCGGTCGCGTTCACGGCGGCCGCGCTGCCGCTGTGCCGCACGGTGTGACCGTCGCGCTCACCTGGCAGGCATCCCACCCTCGTTGAAGGAGGCCCGTGATGCCCACGTTCACCGATCCGGCCCGCGACGCCGGCGAAGCCTACGAGGCGTTGCGCGGGCTCGCGCACGCCACCCGCACCTTCGAGAACCCGGCCGACACCTACGCCGTGATCGGAGACCTGCTGGGCGGGCTGCGATCGCTGCGGCAGGTGCTCGACCAGCTCGCCAACGCCCATCTGACCCGTCAGCACCATGTCACCGACGACGCCCGCGACCACGCCGCCGGAGCGGCCGCGGCGCTTGCGGCCGCCGACGAGCTGCACCAGGCCGGCACGCTCATCGACCAGGCCGACGACCGCCTCAGCGCCGCGTTCAACCAGTCAGGCCGGATCGTCTGGAACCCGCAGGACCGACGTGTCGAGCGGTGGATCGGCGTCGTGTTCCTCCAAGGCGATGAGGCCGACCAGACCCTCGACCTCATCGACCGAGGCGGCGACGAGGCGGGCATCGAGCATCTGTCCATGTGGGACTACGGCGAGGAGACCACCAACGCCGCCTTCGAGAACGGGGACGTCCACGACACCGCCCCCGTCTACCCCGGAGACCGGCAGGCCGAGACCGGCGACTACGCCATGACCTACAACCCACAGGCCGGGCACGTCGCGCTCTACCGGCGGCACCTGATCCCCGCCGAAGACGCCATCGACCCGCCCACCGCCGCGCACGTCCCGCCGACCCGCGACACCGCCGGCCGCGAGACGGCAGCTCGACGCAGCGCCGTCCGAGACGGGGGCTGGTTCGAGCATCCCGGCGTCGCCGCGGTCAAGCACGCCCGCGGGCTGTCGCTCTGACATAGCCACCACAGAGACGCGCCGGCGTGCACCTGCCCGCCATGAGCAGCGCAGACCCCACCCCTTCGATGTCCCGGCAAGTCGGGACGCTCACCTTGACCGTCTGGCCGGACTCGCCGCTGGGCGAGCACCAGCGATACGCCTACCGCATCGAGGACGCCGCGACCGGGCAGACGCTCGACGGCCGGGACCTGTTCACCGGAGCCGGAGCGCCGGTCGCCCCGGACCGCGCGATGCGCGACCTCGCCTGCTACCTGACCGCGGCCGGCGAAGCCCGCCAGTACGCCATCGACAACCCCGGCAGCAGCCCCGAGCACGAGGGCCTGTTCCCCGGATGGGTAGCTGAGGCCGCCCGTCAGAACGCGGACGCGCTGGCCCTGCTCGGCATCGAGGACTCGCCGCAGCCCAAGCCGGACATGCCACAGCGGCCTCGCCCGGCGCCGGACTCGTCGTGGTTCGACCGTCCCGCCGGCGGTTGGGTCTCCGAGACGCGGGGGCGGTCGTTGTGAGCCGGGGCGAGAAGCTGCATACCGCTGTCCTCGTCGCCCCCGCCTCGGAGCGGCGCCGGCTGCGCAAGCAGCGGCGGCAAGCCGCCGCCCGACTCGTCGCCGAGCAGCGTCACGCCGAGAAGGAAGCGGCCCAGGCCAAGGCCGCCGCCGAGCGGGCCGAACGCCGCGCCACGGTCTACCTGCCCGCCGCCGGCGAAACCGGCCGGGCGGCGCTGAGGACGCCAGGCCGGTTCCGAGTGCCCCGGCATCAGGACACCAGCGCCGTGCTCGCCGGGCAATACCCGTTCCTGGCCGAAGCCGGGCTCGGAGCCTCCGGAATCTTCATCGGCCAAGACCTCTACAGCGGCTCGTCGTTCGTGTACGACCCATGGGAGTTGTACCGGCAGGGCGTCATCACCGCGCCGAATCTGATCTTGGCCGGGATCGTCGGCTCCGGGAAGTCCTCGCTCGCCAAGAGCCTCTACACCCGTAGCCTGCCCTTCGGATACCGCGTCTACGTGCCCGGCGATCCCAAGGGCGAGCACTCCGGCGTCGCGGAAGCAGTCGGCGGGAAAGCGATCATCCTCGGGCACGGGATGGGCAACAGGCTCAACCCATTGGATGAGGGCTACCGGCCCGGTGGCCTGTCCGACCAGGAGTGGGCCACCACCCTCACGGCGCGGCGCCGCGATCTGCTCGGAGCCTTGACGGAGACGGTGCTGGATCGGCGGTTGGCGCCGTTGGAGCACACCGCGATCGACACCGCCCTTGCCGGGGCGGTGCGCGATGCGGACGTGCCGATCCTGCCGATGGTGGTCGACCGGCTACTGCGCCCCGACCCGGCCGACGACCCGGACGGCCGGCTCACCGAGGATGGCCGCCAGGTCGGCCACGCGCTGCGCCGGTTGGTGGCCGGGGACTTGGCCGGTCTGTTCGACGGGCCAAGCACCGTCAGGTTCGACCCGTCGTTGCCGATGGTCAGCCTCGATCTATCGCGAGTCACGGAGAACAGCACCCTGATTTCGGTGCTGATGACCTGCTCGTCAGCATGGATGGAAGCCGCCCTGCTCGACCCCAACGGCGGCCGCAGATGGGTCGTCTACGACGAGGCATGGAGGCTGATGTCCCACCCGGCGCTGCTGCGAAGGATGGACGCGCACTGGCGGCTGGCGAGGCACTACGGGCTGGCGAATCTTCTCGTGTTCCACAAGCTGACCGACTTGGAGAACGTCGGCGACCTGGGCTCGGCGAACCGGGCGCTGGCGAACAGCCTGCTGGCGAACGCCGAGACCAGGATCGTCTACCGGCAGGAGACCGATCAGCTCGGCCCTACTGCCGTCGCGCTCGGGCTGACCGGCACCGAACGCCGACTGCTGCCCGGACTCGGCACCGGGCAAGGGCTCTGGCGGATCAAGGAGCGGGCGTTCGTGGTGCAGCACCAGCTCCACCCCGCCGAGCTGGCTGCGTTCGACACCACCGCCCGCATGACCGGCGGAAACCCGCAAGTTCACGAATCCTGACCGGAACCACACGCGGCCCAGGCGCGTGGTCGGGCTCGGGCTCACCTCGCGGCATGAGGAAACCCGAGCCTGAGCCCGTCCCGGTCTCCATCCCGCTCGTCGTGCTCGACGTGCACGAGGACGGCACCGTGACCGTCACCGTCGACGGGAAACGGCTGGACCCCGACCCTTTCGCGCCGCCGTGGCGACGATCCTCGTTCGGGCAGATCATCGACCGCGCCACGAACGACCGGACGACACCGGCCAGGGTCGAGGTCCGCGAAGCGGACGGCACGACCTTCACCGACATCATCGCCGCGCGTCGCCGGCGATCCCGCCCCGAGCCCGAACCGGAACCGAAGTCATCAACCGGGCCGGTGTTCCACACCGTCGAGGGCGCGGGGTTCGTTCCCGGCGAGGACGTGGCGGTCGCCGTCGTCACCGGGCACACCGACGCCGCCCACACCGGCACCGCGCGCGCCGCCATCGACCCGGCCGGAGTCGGCGTCGACCGGGCCGGCGGGGTCATCGAGGTCATCCTGTTCGGCCGCGTCTCCGGCACCACGATCATCCGGCGGCTGCCGTGAACGAGCAGGGCCGGCAGACCGGCTCGTTCGGGGACGAGCTGACCAACGCCGCCATGATCGGGCTGGTCGTCCTGTTCGGCGTCGCGCTGATCCTGCGCGCCGCTGGATCGGTGGCCGCGTTCCTGACCGGCACACCGCAGCCGGCGGGCGATCCCGCCTCCGGGGTCGGAGTGCTGTTCCGCCCCGGCGATCCCGGCTCGGCGCTCGACGCGGACGGCCTGAACCCGGTCGTCTACTGGATCGTCGCCGGGCTGCTGCTCACCGGCCTCGTCACCGGCGGGCTATGGGCGTGGCTGCGGCTGCGCCGCCACACCCACCGGATCGAAGCCGATCCGCGCCGCATGGCCGGGATCGCCACCCGGCACGAGGTCGCCGCCGCGGCGTCCGACAAGGCGCTGCTGCGCCGCGCGGGAAACCTGCGCCCCGGTCTGAGCGACCCACGGCCGCAGGACGTGGGCTACCGGCTCGGCACCTCGAAAGGCACGAGCGTGTGGGCGAGCGTGGAGGACTCGATCATGGTCATAGGGCCGCCTCGCTCCGGGAAGGGCCTGCATCTGGTGATCCCGGCGATCCTCGATGCCCCCGGTGCCGTCGTGGTCACGTCGACCAGGCCGGACAACCTCACCGCGACCATGCGCGCCCGCCGCAGGATCGGCCCCGTGGCGATCTTCGACCCGCAGCACTTGGCCGAGGGTCTGCCCGCCGGTCTGCGCTGGTCACCGATCCGGGGCTGTGAGTCACCGCAGACGGCGATGATCCGCGCCACCGGGCTCGCCGCCGGCACTGGCCTGTCCGCGGGCGGGGTCGATGGCGGAGGCTTCTGGGAGGGCAAGACGAGGGCTGCGCTGCAAGCCCTGCTGCACGCGGCAGCGATCGACAACCGGCCGCCCGCCAAGCTGTTCCGATGGACTCTCGATCCGACCGCTGCCGCTGACGCGGTGGCGATCCTGACCGGCTCCACCCAGGCGGCAACCGGATGGGCCGAGTCCCTGGAAGCGATGATCGACTCCGACCCCCGCACCCGCGACTCGATCTGGCAAGGCGTCTCCCTGGCTCTCGGCTCGCTGGCCGACCCGCGCGTGCTCGACGCCGTATCACCCGGCCCCGGCGAGGGCTTCGACCCCGAAGCGTTCATCCGCAACCGCGGCACGCTGTTCCTGCTGGCAACCGGCTCCGGTGCGGGAGCCAGCGCCGCACTGGTCGCCGCACTCGTGGAAGACCTCATCGAGACCGCCCGCCGCCTGGCCGCACGATCCGCCGGTGCCCGGCTCGATCCGCCGATGCTGCTGGCGCTGGACGAGATAGCCAACCTCTCGCCATTGCCCTCCCTGCCGACGCTGATGGCCGAAGGCGGCGGATCGGGGATCACCACCATGCCAGTGCTCCAATCGCTCGCACAGGCGCGAGACAAGTGGAACGAGCACCAGGCAAACGCGATCTGGGACGCCTCCATCGTCAAGGTCATCCTCGGCGGCGCATCCAACAGCCGAGACCTGCAAGACCTCAGCGCCTTGGTCGGAGAACGCGACGAATACACCGACTCCGTGACGCTGGGCGACCACGGCACCCGCTCCAACCAGAGGTCCGTCCGCCGGGTGCCGATCTTCCCGCCCGACCGCATCCGCCGGCTCCCGTTCGGTACCGGGATCGTGCTGCTGCGTTCCGCACCACCGATCGTCACCGACCTGCACCCGTGGCCCAAGCGCCCCGACGCCGGCCAGCTCGTCGCCGACCGCACCGAGATAGAAGCCTTGCTGCGCCGCTCCGACACCTGAACGCCGGTCGCGGCAAGGAGCACCTGCCCGCCACAACGGCCCGGTGCCACCGGGGCCGGAGAGCAGACAGGAGCACAGCATGTCCGACGAACCCCGCGGCGACGCCACGACGAACGACGTTCCCGACTCGGATGTGGACGAGATGGACGACGACGGCTACGACGAGCCGCTGATCGCCGAGCCGCCGCACCCGATCAACTGGAATCTGCTGAGTGCCGAGGACGCCGAGGCCGAGTGGTTGGAGCTCAACCGCTGGGTGGACTGGCTGCGCCACACCTACGGGCTCCCCGCCTCCGTGGTCCCGCCCGCCTGGCACCTGCACCCCGAGCTGATGTGGGAGCTGAGCGCGCTGCACCTGCACTGGCTCTGCGCCTACGACCCCGACCAGAACGGCAGCGCACCGCTCGGCTGGCACCGCGACTTCGCCGACGCGCGGCAACGGCTCCGCGAATGGGTCGCCGCCTGCGGCACCCGGCTCGACCACGACCGCCCCACCCGGCAGACCGTCTGGCCCGGCGAGGAACCCGGCGACCCGATCGAGGACATCCCGATCATCGACCGCGACGCCGAGTTCGTGGAGTTCGTCATGTCCGACGTCCAGGCCCGCCGCGAGGCCGAGGAAGCCTTCTACCGCGACCTCGACCCGGACACCGGAGAACTGTCATGAGCGACGACGGAACCCTCGTGGTGTCGCCGTTGCTGGATAGCCGGGAGGTCGCGGCGTACTTGAAGGTGTCGGAGTCGACCCTGTCGCGGTGGCGGTCCGCGGGGACCGGGCCGCCGTTCCTGCGGCTTGGCGGAATCGCCCGGTACCGGCTCGATGCCGTGGATCGCTGGCTGGGCGAGCTGGAACACGACCATGCCTCGGAGGGCTGAGCCGCAGCCGACCGCTGCGCCCAAGCCGGTGCCGCCGATCGGGGTGAAGGTCTCCACGGACATGGAGCGCCGCTCCTACGGCATTCGTGCCCGCGCCCGGTGGACGGACCCGACGACCAAGCGGCGTGTGATCCGGTCGGAGATCGTGCGCGACGAGGCGGCAGCGCACGCCTTCTTCGACCAGCTCCGCAACTCATCAACCAAGGGCATGGACGTATCCATGACGCTGTTGGAGTTCGTCACCTCCATCGGGGACAGGTGGGCACGCGGCCTGGACCCGACCTCCACCGGGGAGACCTACGGGTACGGGCTGAAGCTGCGGGTGCTGCCCGCGCTCGGGCACCTGCCGGTCACCCAGATCACCGCGGGCATCATCGACCGCACCATCGATGAGTGGGAGCAGCGTCACGGCGCCTCGACCATCAAGAACACCATCGCCCCGCTCGTGCGGGTGCTCGATGAGGCCGTGCGGGACGGGCTGATCCAGATCAACCCCGCGAAGAACCGCGCCAAGCGGAGCCTGAACCGCAACGCCTTCCGGGGACAGTCCGCCGAACACGCCTCCCCGCGGGCGCACGCGATCCCGGACATGAAGACCCTCAACCGCCTCGCCAGGGCGTGCGGGAAGGTGCACCAGTCCTACAGCGACTTCGTGATGCTCGCCGCGCTGCTCGCCGCACGGTCCTCGGAGGTGTCCGGGTTGCAGGTCGGGGACGTGGACTTCGGCAAGAACCTCGTCGTGATCCGCCGACAGGTGTTCCCCGGCAAAGGCGGCCTGGTCACCAAGCCGACCAAGAGCCGCAAAGAACGCCGCGTGCCGATCCTCGAACCGCTCCGTCCTGTGCTGGAACGCCTCACCGATGGCAAGCAGCCGGAGGACTCGTTGCTGGTCGGTCCGAAGGGCGGCTACCTCACCACCGCGACCGTCCGTGACGCCACCAACTGGGACCGCATCGTCGCGAAGCTCGGACTGCCCGACCTCACCCGGCACGGGCTGCGGCACACCGGAGCGACCTGGATGGCCGATGCCGGTATCCCGCTGCACGTGCTCCAAGACATCCTCGGGCACGCCTCGATGGAGACCACCCGCGGCTACCTCCACCCAGACGACCGTCACCTCGCCTCCGCCGCCGAGCAGGCCAACGCCTTCCTCTCCGCCGCCGGACAACGCAAGCACGCCCGGCGCAGCAGCCCCGCGACCAGGGGCCTGTGATGCGCTCCGACGCCCGCGGGAGTGCTCCCGGAAGCGTACTGGTCCCCTTTTGGTCCCCTTATCCACAGGAAGCGGGTTCAAGGCGCCCCGTTCGGCCACAGGTGACCGCCGGCGAGAGCGCCGGGGGGACCAGAGGGGGACCACGGAAAACGACCCCTGAACATGAAGAAGCCCAGGTGAGAAACCTACTCTCACCTGGGCTTTTACGTCGGGCTGACAGGATTTGAACCTGCGACCCCCTGACCCCCAGTCAGGTGCGCTACCAAGCTGCGCCACAGCCCGTGGCATGGATTTTCAGTTGTTCTGGGCCGTCCGGGAGGGGTAAACCCCTTAACCCCCAGTCAGGTGCGCTACCAAGCTGCGCCACATCCCGTTGTTCACTTTTCAGGCTGAAACAGCCGCTACCGCACTTGACCCCCAGGCGTCCAGATGGCGACTTCGGACTCGCGACCCGCATGATTGCGGGCCTCTCATCATGCAGATCATGTCATGGGATGCATGATCTGCATGGTTTTGGTCCCCTTCTGGTCCCCCGAGGGCGTTCCCGCTGGGAGTCGATTGGCGCGGCGGATGCAACATGCAGAGCTGCCTTCCGCGTCATGCTAATCAAGAAACTCTGAGCGTCATCCTGAGCTCGCGTTGCCGAGTGCATGGATGAACTTGCCGACCGCATCAGGGGCTGGCAGGTCGATTCGGAGTCGGATGCTTCCCGCCTGCGGTCCGGTGCCGTTGACGATTGCCGCTCCGCCGAGTTGGTCGAGAAGCGGGCCCATGGCGTCTGCTGCATCGGCGGGCAGATGTCCAACGCCGCGTCCGTTGGAGGTGACGGCGACCCCGGCGGGGGATCGTCGCGTGCGGGGCTGGGTGCGGAGGATGTAGGTGCGGGGCGCTTGACTGTCGCGTTCGCGATCGTTCACAAGGTAGTGGGTTCGCTCCAGCACGACAGGCCGTGTCGGAAGGTGCCGGAGATCGGGGAGTTCGTGGTGGCGGCTGATGCGACCGGTTGTGATGTGCAGAAGTTGTTCCCACCATGCGGGCATGAGCGCCCCTTCTCCTCGGATCGGTATGCCATCACCGAGGCGGAGCACTCTCCCACTATGTCAGCCCGTGCTGTGAATCCTCCGGCCAGCCGCAGGCCCGAACAGATCGCGCAGAGGCAATATCGTTGATCACCGGTTTTCTCGGGCGATTGAGCGTAGCGTGAGGAGCATGTGGACAGTTCTTCTCATCTTGCTTGTGGCCTGGGTGGTGCTGTCGATCGTGGGATTCGTGTTCGAGGGCCTGCTCTGGTTGGCCATCATCGGAATCGTGCTCTTCGTCGGCACCCTGATCTTCGGGATACTCCGGCAGCGCGCCAAGCGCGCCAAGGCGTAGTCGCCCCGCGCGGGACGCACGGAGCGCGGTCCACATTCCTTGCCGTTGCGCCTGGGTTTCTACGGGCGTGACGGCCGCTGCCGGGCCGTGGTGCTCTTCTCCACCACGATCGTTTGGGCCGGCACGCGTACGTGCAGGGCGCCTGGGCGGACGCTGACGCGGACACGGGTGATGTGGCCGAAGCTGTCGCCGTCGAGTTCGATGAGGTGAGGGGCGTCGAACCGGGCTTCGAACCGGGTTCCTTGAACGTATGCGAGTGCGTGGAGGTCGGGCGTCTGCTGGATGAGCCTGCGGCTGAGCGGGGAGCGGCGGGCGAGGCCTTGCAGGGTGAGGCGGGTTCCGATCCGCGCCCACCCGAAGCGTCCTGTCGGCCGCATCATCACGACGTCCAACAGCCCATCATCGATGATCGCAGCGGGGATCAGGAGCATGTTCCCGGTGAGTGTTCCGCAGTTGCCGACGATGACCGTGTGCGCCCGATTCGGTAGTCGAGATGGAAGAGCTTGTTCGCGATGACCGAGCGGGCGATCGGTGTGACGTACGCGAACCAGCCGAGATGCTTCTTCGCAATGGTGCTCGTGCTCTCCGCCATCTCCGCATCCAGTCCGATACCCGCCATGACCATGAACGTATGCGAACGCCGGGCGCCGCTCTCGTCCTCGAGCTCAGCCACCCCGACATCCACGGGTCGGTCCTCACCTGCGAACGCAGCGGAAACGCAGGCGGCGATGTCGTTGAGCGGCGCACCGACATCGCGAGCAAGAAGATTGCCGGTGCCCAGGGGAACCAGCGCGACCGGGATGTCCGTCCCTTGCATCACCTCCGCGACGACGCGGACCGTGCCGTCGCCGCCAGCGGCCATCACCACCGCCGGAGCAGCAGCGAGAGCGTGCTCCGCGGCGGCCCGGCCGGCGTCGTCGCTGCGGGTCTCGTACCAGCGCGTCTGCGCCCACCCGTGCTCGGCCTCACACTCCGCGACCACGGGGTGAAGCCGCTCCAGCGGGGTTTTCGCGGGGTTGTAGACGACGGCGGCGTGCCGTCGTCCTGCTGCGGGGTGGTCGCGCGTGCTCACTGCGGGACTGCGGTGATGTAGCGGCGCTGCTCGACCAGGGGGCAGGTGAACACGTCACGCTCCCCCAGGCCGACGCGGTTGATGTACCGCACGATGATCGCATAGGACGCCAGCAACCCGGTCTGCGCATACGGCACATCATGGCTCCGGCAGTAGGCGGCGATGATGGGCGCCGCCTTGCGCAGGTGAGGACGCGGCATTGATGGGAACAGATGATGCTCGATCTGATAGTTCAGCCCGCCCATCGCGGTGTCGAGCAGACGACCGCCGCGGACGTTCCGGCTCATCATCACCTGGCGGCGCAGGAAGTCGAAGCTCGCATCACGAGGCACGATCGGCATCCCCTTATGATTCGGGGCGAACGAGACGCCCATGTAGAACCCGAAGAGCCCGAGTTGCACAGCGAGAAACACGAATGCGATGCCCGGCGACAGGACGAGGAAGACGAGCACGGGGAACCCGACCAGCCGGATCAGGAGGAACCCGATCTCGACCCCGCGCCTGCTCAACGGCCCGCGCGTGACCACCCGGCGCACCCCGGACGCATGCAGCGAGACACCCTCCAGGAGCAGGATCGGGAAGAAGAAGATCCCCTGATGCGAGCGCAACCACGACAGGACCCGCCCTCTCGGCACGGCACGCTCCGGGGCCACAACGATCACCGGCAACTCAATGTCCGGATCGGACCCCAGCTTGTTCGGATTCGCATGATGGCGGGTGTGCTTGTGCTGCCACCATCCGTAGCTCATCCCCACCAGCAGGTCGCCGAGGACGAGGCTCACCCAGTCATTCCATTTACCCGAGACGAAGATCTGCCGGTGCGCCGAATCATGCCCGAGAAAGGCGATCTGCGTGAACACCACCGCCAGGAACACCGCCGTGAACAGCTGCCACCAGGTGTCACCGATCCACACGAACACCAGCAGACCACCGGCGAGCACAAGCGGCAGACCGATCAGCTTCGACCAGTAATACCCATACCTGCGACGCAGCAACCCCTGATCCCGGATCGTCTTCGCCAGGGCCGTGAACTCGCTACCGGCCCGACCGCCGTGTCGATCTGCAGAGCGCGGTGTGGTCGAACGGATCCCATCCATGATGCGCCTCGCATCCTAGGGTCACGGACGTCATCAACGCCCGTGACCACCCTCGTCAGTCCAGTCATCGATGCGGGCACGATCGTCGGTCGCCGCGGCACGCCGATCCCGCTCAGACACTCGTGTCCCGGAGGTGCGGAACGTTACTGATTCCGCGAGAGCCGCGACAGAGGCCGCTCTGTCATGCTCGCCCGCGGCCGCCTCGCGGAACCGGAGCGCCGCCGCATCCTGCCTGGCCCGGACACCCTCGCTGATCTCCGCGAGCCGGTCGGCGAGCACCCCACCGAGACCGTCGCGCAACTCCTCGAGATTCGTGTTCGCGATCTCCAAGCGACGATCCGAGATCGCCACCTCTACGGTCGAGTACCCCGCCTTCGCAAGACGTTCCCGCGTCTCGCTCCCCAGGATCTCCGTGATCTCGTCCCGTTCGGGGCGGCGCGTGAACACCGCCTCCACCGTGTAACGATCCGGGGCCTCATCAGTCATCAGCGCCGCAGGCAGCGAACCCACCAGCACCGATCCCAGGCCCAGCGTCGCGGTATCTGCACCGCTCGTTCGTGTCTGTGTCTCCATAGCCCGACGTTACGCCCCCAACATGTACGCCTCACAGGTTCAACCAAACCCGCGCGCGGCGCGGAAAACCCCTACAACGTCCCCGGACAGCACAGCCAGAGCCCATCGAGTCCGGGGAAGCCGGTGATCCGACTCTCTCCGACCGAGAAGCTGACATCGTCGATGCTGTGGGCAAGGTGGTCTCCGGCACCCGAGGTACGGGGAAGGCCCCCGCCGATGCAGTTCCACCGCCCCGACGGGGGCCTTTCTCGGGCGCCGGGTGCCCGGCGTCTACACGATCTCACTCAGATCGCACGCCCCCGGGCGACGACGTAGCGGTCGATCAGCGCGTTGAATGCCTCGATGTACCGATCATGAGATTCAAGGCTTCGCCTCGCGAATCTTGTTCAACATCGCTGTCGCCACAGTTCACAACTCGCGGTCAGGTGGGCCCGAAGACGCTGTGGTCCCCTTCTGGCCCCCTCCACGCCCCCTGACGCGTCGAACAGAAGATTCCAGAAGGCGGTCAATTCATCTTTTGATCAGAGAAAAGAGAAGGATCTACCTCGCACAACCATCAGGGCGCGACCACCCGTCCCCCAGGCGTCCAGATGGCCTCGCTGGGCTAGAACCCGCGTGTTTCCAGGGACCTGAGCGTGCGGAACACGTCACGACATGCATGGTTTGCATGATTCTGGTCCCCTTTTTGTCCCCATCTCGCGACGAGTTACCCGGCGCGGTTCGCTGGTAAGCATCTGTCGGCTCAGAACAGCACCCGTTGCGTCCACACCGCGCGACCCCCTCACGCACCCTCAGATCTCCGCCGCCGCTCCTTCTTCGGCGGGGATGGCTTGCCACGTCCCTCGGTCGTCAACGATGCGGACGCGGTACGCATCGAAGCGTTGTTTGATGTCCCAGAGCTCAGAGCCTTCTCGATATCGACCTAGCAGTTCATCCGCCTGTCCGGTGAGGCTGACAGCAAGGAGCCGAACCACGAGTTCGTTCACGTCACCGATGAGAAAGGTTTCCGCGTGATCAGGAAACGAGCCACGATCGGCGTGCTTCACCGAGTTATAGTTGCTCGCGATCGCTTTGGCGAGCCCAATCTGGCTGTAGATATAGTCACCCCACCGAATCCCTAGGAACTCCAGGCTGAATCGGCCTGACTTTCGTTCCGTTCTTCAAGCAAGGATGGAACACGATGAACAGGAAGTATTCGCCGGAGATGCGTGAGCGGGCGTTGCGGATGCTCGCAGAGACGCGGCCGTCGCATCCGACGATGATGAGCGCTGTGCGTCACGTCGCGGGCCTTCTGGGCATGAGCCCGGAGACGCTGCGGCTGTGGCAACGCCGCTACGAGGTCGACGCCGGGGTGAAGCCCGGCGTCACGACCGAAGCGGCTGCGGAGATCAAACGCCTGCAGAAGGAGGTCTCGGAGCTGCGGAAGGCGAACGAGATCCTCAAGGCTGCGAGCGTGTTTTTCGCGAAGGAGCTCGACCGCCCCTGACCGAGATGATCCAGTTCATCAACGAACACCGGGATCGTTTCGGGGTCGAGCTCATCTGCCGGGTGTTGCGCCCGGCAGTCCAGGGCTTCCTCACCTCCCGCGGCTATCGCGCCGCTGTCGGCCGTGCGCCGTCCGCCCGCCGGTTGCGCGACGACCTGCTGGTGCCGGAAATCGCCCGGCTGCATGTGGAGAACTACGGCGTCTACGGGCGCCGGAAGATGCATGCGCTGATGCGCAGGCAGGGGTCGGAGATCGGCCGGGACCAGACCGAACGGCTGATGCGGCTGGCCGGGGTGCGCGGCGTCAAGAAGTCCAAGCGTGTGTTCACGACTAAGAGCGACCGGATGCTGTCGCTGCCGCAGGATCTCGCTAACCGGAGGTTCACCGCCGACGGCCCTCGCCGGCTCTGGGTGTGCGACGTGACCTACGTCGCGACCTGGTCAGGGTTCGCGTACGTCGCCTTCGTCACCGACGTCTACTCGCGACGGATCGTGGGCTGGAATGTAGCCGCCACCTTGAAGGCCGAGATTCTGCCGCTGCAGGCGCTGGACATGGCCGCCTGGGGAGCCGGCGGCGACCTCACCGGGCTGACCCACCACTCGGACCACGGCTCGAACTATATGGCGATGGTCTACACCGACCGCGTCGTCGAGCTCGGAGCCGTGCCCTCGACCGGAACCGTCGGCGACAGCTTCGACAACGCCATGGCCGAGGCGGTCAACAACCTCTACAAGACCGAGCTGATCCGCCAGCGCGGACCCTGGCGGACCGTCGAGCAGGTCGAGCTGGCGACCCTCGAGTACGTCTGGTGGTGGAACAACCAGCGCCTCCACGGCGAGCTCGACATGCGCACCCCGATCGAGGTCGAGGACGCGTACTACGCTGACCTGGAATCAGCCCAACCGGCACCTGCCGGACAAGGCTCCCGATAGCAACGAAAGTCAGGCCGATTCACGCACGTCCAGGTCGCGACACAACGCCCCGCCGCGTTGCCAAGCGGAGCGAGGCCTACCGGCACACGGACAGGATGCCGGCCGCGAGCGCTCAGCCGGCGAGGGGTCCGTCGCAGAGGAGAGCGACGTCGGTGTCGGGCAGAGCCGTGAGCCCAGCGCATCGCGCGACCACCAGAACCGAACAGCCCCTGCCCTGCGTTTCCGCAGGTCAGGGGCTGTTCGCCGGAGCCGCCTGTCGGAATCGAACCGACGACCTAATCAGGCTCATCCCAGATGAGGGTGTAGTTGGCGTTGGCGTGGCGGTCCCGGGGTAGACGTCGAGGTCTCCCGAGGATGAAGGTTCCTACACGCTGCATCCGAGAGACCTCGACTTGTCTGACGCTACCGCCGGCGAGCGCTCTGGCGCGTTCGCCCGCCCTGACCTGACCACGTTCTGCCGCCTCGATGAGCTCGACCTCGTCGTGACCGGTCAACGCCTCAAGCCCGCGCGAGCGGTGCTCGCCTGCCGGGTCCTGACCCCTGATGAGTGGTGCCGACGCTGCGGCGCCGAGGGCGCTGCTCGGGACACGGTCATCCGTCGACTCGCGCACGAGCCGCTGGGGTGGCGACCCACCGTCCTTGAGGTCGCGGTGCGTCGTCGCGGACAAAGGTGTCGGTGCTTCCGCGGGCTACCTCACCGCCGCACTACACGCAGCCACCAACGTGACCCCATCGCGACGAGTCCAGAGTTGCGGGTCACCCCCGCGATTGGGAGACACGCCCTAGCTCTGGGCCTCGCCGAGGCGCGCTTCGTGCGTGAGCTCGGCGCGGAGACCGCCGCCGGTCGCAGCCCGGGCAAGAGCGCGACCCAGCGCAGGTGCCTGCTTGAACAAATTGTGACCGGCCACAAAAAGGACAGAGCCTGCCTCCCACACGGCCACGCCGTCCTCACTCCACGGGAGGTCGGTCACCCAGCAGTGAAGGAAGTCGCGCGGCTCTGGGTGGAGACCAGGCAGCGCCCGTGTCACGTATTCGCGTGCGCGTTCGTCCAGCGATCGAATCGCCGCCGGGTCGATGAAAGTTCCGTCGTCGCGGACGCCCACGGTGTCGCTGAGTCCGACCGAATAGCTGCTGTTGCCCGGTAGCGGCGTCGCGTAGACGCCGACTTCGCCGAAGACGCCGCTGCTGTCCTGCAGGCACGCGACTCGTGCCGGGGCGGCGGCTTTCACGTCGAAGGTCAGCCGGACGTGTGCGGCAAGGCGAACCGGCAGCGAGAGGCCGACGCTGCGTGCCAGACGGGCGGTTTCGCGGCCGGCGCACACGACCACCTTGGAGTAGACAGCCCGGTCGGTGACGCTACGCACCTCGACCGTCCCGTCGGCGCGGGGATCGATGGAGATGACCTCACCGGTGGTGACCGCATCTGCGAGGGCACCCGTGAGTGCCGTGATCGCGGCGCGGGTGCGGATCGCGCCGCCCGACTCGTCGAGCACCGCTGGCCCCGAGTACCCAGCGAGCAGCGGCATCCGCTGGGCGACCTCGGCCGCGTCGATCTCGTGCGCTTCCACGCCGCCGACCTGGTCGAGCACCCGCAGCCGCGCCAGGGCGCTGTCTCCGATCGCCAGGACACCGTCTGATGAGACCAGCTCGACGTCGAAGTGTTCGGCCCACTCATCCCATACGCCGCGGCTTTCGCGCGCGAAAGCGACGAGTCGCGGGTCGTCGTGGGCATGCCGGAAGATCCGCGACTCGCCTGCGGACTGACCCGTCCCGGGCAGACCAGCCTCGTACAAGCGCACCGGCACGCCCTGCTCCCGCAGCGCGTACGCCGTCGACAGACCGACGATCCCGCCCCCGATCACTGCTATCTCGGGTGAACGCGTCGTGGAAACGCCGTCGTCAGTTCCTGTCATCGCGGTTCCTCGATCTGTTGGTGATTAGCGGTAGGACGCAAGGGAAGGGGCCGCTGCCACGACGTCAGCGGGCTGTGTAAGCCCGAAGTCACCGCGCGCAGCGACCCCTCCTTTCTGGGCCAGTATTCCCGGTCTGTGGTGTCAGGCGGGGAGTTTGGAGCCCAGGACGTCGAGCTTCTCGATCGTCGGTTCGGAGAACAACGTGCCGGTCTGCTCGCCGAGAGCGGTCGCAACTGCGCCGGACAGGTGCGCGTCGCGGCCGGCGTCATCGCGGAACACATCGAAGATCCCGAATGAGGACGGGCCGAGACGGATCGCGAACCACGCGGTGGTCGCCTGCTCGTCCTCAACAAGCGCACGGCCGCTGTCAAGGAACTCCTTCACGTCGTCCTCCTTCCCGGGCAACGCCTCGAACCTGACCAGCAATCCCTTGGTCACACTCATGACTTCTCCTCTTTCTTTGTCGTGGTGCCCGCGAGTTGGGACACTATCGCTTCGGAGAACGCAGGCAGGTCGTCGGGCGAGCGGCTGGTGATCAGGTTCCCGTCCACCACGACGTCCTGGTCGACGACGTGCGCACCGGCATTGCGCAGGTCCGTGCGGATGCTCGGGAAGGACGTCAAGGTGCGACCTTCGACCACACCGGCCTCGATCAGCGTCCACGGACCGTGACAGATCGCCGCAACAGGCTTGCCGCTTTGGACGAACTCGCGGACGAAGGAGACGGCGTCGGGGTCAACCCGGAGTTGGTCGGGGTTCACCGTACCGCCCGGGAGAAGCAAAGCGTCATAGTCGGTGACAGAGGCGTCCGCGACCAACCCATCAACGGTGAACGTGCCTGCTGCATCCAGATCGTTCTCACGCGCCTGAATCTCACCGTCATGGATCGACAGGACCTCGGTCTGTGCACCAGCCTGCTCCAGTGCCTCGCGGGGCTTCTCGAGCTCGACTCGCTCGACCCCGTCGGCGGCGAGGATGGCGACTCTCCTGCCCTGTAGCGTCTCGGTCATATCAGCTCGCCTTCTTCTCGGTCGACATGCCGGGCTTGATGAGGACCTTGGTCCAACCCTTGGACCTGGCGTCGAAGTTCTTGTAGGCATCGGCAGCCTGGTCCAGCGAGATCTCGTGGGAGACGATCCAGGAAGGGGTCGCCTTGCCGGCCGCGATCAAGTCTCGTAGCTGGCGGTTGTACCGCTTGATGGGGGCCTGTCCGCTTCCCATGGTCTGCCCCTTGAACCAATGTGTGCCGAAATCGATGGCCGCCTTTCCCTGCCTCGCGAGATCATCCTTGCCTCCAGGGTCCTGGGGGAGGAACACGCCAACGGTGCCGATTCCTCCGGTGAAGCGGACCGAGTTGATGAGCATGTTCAGGGTGGCGGCGGTGTCCTCGTTGCCCTGGGGATCGTGGGCCTGGTAGCCCACGCATTCGCAGCCACGGTCAGCTCCGAGCCCCATCGTCTCGTCGAGAACAGCTTGCACGGGGTCGACCTTGGAATCGTCGATGGCAATCGCACCGATCTGCTCGGCCAACGCGAGCCGGTCAGGGTGGCGATCGACCACCATCACCTTTGCTGCGCCCTTGATCATCGCGGACAGGGCGGCCATCAATCCGACCGGACCCGCCCCCGCAATCACCACGCTGTCGCCGGGGATCACGCCGGCCATCTCGGTGGCGTGGTAGCCGGTGGGGAAGACGTCAGAGAGCATGACGTAGTCGTTCTCCTTCTCCTCCGCATCCTCGCCCAGGCGCAGCGCGTTGTGGTCACCGAAAGGCACGCGGAGAAGCTCCGCTTGGCCACCGCCATAGGGCCCCATGTCGGCGAACCCATAGGCCGCACCCGCGAATGATGGTTCGGGCTGGGTGGTGAGACAATAGTTGGTCAGGCCGCGTTCGCAGTTCTTACAGAATCCGCACGAGATGTTGAACGGGAGCACAACCCGGTCTCCGACCCTGACCTTCTCCACGCCACTACCGACTTCGATGACCTCCCCCATGTTCTCGTGACCGAACGTCCGGCCTACTTCGAAGGAAGTCCGCCCCTCGTACATGTGGAGGTCCGAGCCGCAGATGTTCGTCGTCGTCACCCTGACCAGGACGTCGGTGGGTCGCTCGATCTTCGCGTCCGGGACCTCCTTCGTGCTGACCTGACGGGGCCCCTCATACACCACTGCTTTCATGTCCACTCCGATCTGATGGTGTTGCTCGGTAGCCTTCTGGCCTTGATAGCCTGCTGGCAGGGCCTTGACAACGAAGCCCTTCGCGAGATAGCGGACACCCTCAGGAACCACGTGTCGAGGGGCTCGCCTTGCGTTGATGTGTAGCGATCGTGCCGGGATAGTGCCCGGGTCCGCTGCTCGGTCCCAGGGCATACGCTCTGTACACGCTTGCGGGGGTCGCGCCATTCGGGCTCTTCGCCGTCGAGCGTGGGTCATGCGAATAGCCCGCCGCCGATGAGCAGCATGCGCAGGCGGTAGTTGTCGCGGTTGCGGAAGCCGCGGGCGATGCGGCGGTGGAGCTCGATGAGGCCGTTGATGGCTTCGGTACCGCCGTTGTTCGCGCCGCCAGTGTCGAAGTAGCCGAGGAACTCGCGCTGCCAGATTCGGCTACCCATGCTCGCTTGAGCCTGGCGCGCTGCCGATCGGTGAGGTGTTCCTCGCCTGCGCGCAGCATGTTGCGGATCCCGTAGAGCGGGTCGCCCTTGCGGCCGCGGTGCCCGTGCATCTGCTGCTGCACGCGGCGTCGCACGTCGTCGACGACCTTGGTGCCAAGCTTCACGATGTGGAACGCGTCGAGGACCGCGCGGGCGTCTTCGAGCTGGTCATCGATGGTGTTCTTGAAGCCGCGGAACGGGTCGAGCGTCGCGATCTCCACCCGGTCGCGGAACGCCGGGCCGCGATCGTGCAGCCACGACCGGTACGCCTCGCCGGACCGGCCAGGGACGAGATCGAGCAGCCTCGCCCGCGTGCGGCCGTGGACGGCGCGGGTGAGGTCGACCATGCCGGTGAGGTCCTTCGCCCCGCGCCCGCCGGAGCCGATCGGCCTCGTGGAGACGTGGTGCCAGATGTGCTCGTCCACGCCCAGCACGGTCACGTCATCGAACCTTGCCGGGTCGGCCTCGGCAGCTTCCAGCAGCGGCCGGATCATGTCTCAGACGGTCCGTCGGCCCGTGCCCAGCTGCCGCCGGATGCCGTTGACAGAGGCGTGCTCCCGGCGGATCTGCTCGATCGCCCACCATGCCGCCCGCCGCGTCAGCTTCGACCGCGGCGCTGCGACCGTCTCATCCTGTTCCAGGAAGGTCACGACCACGCAGGCCGGTTCGTGGCAGCGCCAGCGGCGCTTGCGCCAGAGCAGCCGGACCGGTCGACCCATCCCCGGCGCATCCACCAGCGGCACCGGCGCGCGGCCGTGACCGATCGCGAGCACGCCGCAGCCCGGGCAGCCGATCGGGCCCGGCGGCGACTCGACCGTCACGGTCAGCGCGTCGCGCCCGCGGCGCTCGACCGCGATCGCTCTTAGCCCGTCGAGACCGACCAGCAGGTCGTAGGCTCGGTCATCGTCGAGGTCCTCGCGATCAGATGAGGTAGAAGTCCTCTGATCCTCGGGACCTCGACCCATCTCCCGAGCAGCCCCGGCTACCGGCGCGTCACCCGATACCCACACTCAACGGCGAAGAGCCGGTTATGCCCCTGACGTCAGCGTCGCGGCCTCGGCGAGGGCGGCGGCGAGATACGGTGCTGAAGCGCTGTTTCTCGACGCGGCGACCTCTGCTGGCGTTCCGGACGCGACCACTGTGCCTCCGTTGTCACCGGCTCCCGGCCCGAGATCGATCACAAAGTCGGCGGCGCCGACCACTCGCATGTCGAGTTCCACCATCACGACCGTGTTGCCGGCATCCACGAGAGTCTGGAGGTGCGTGACGAGCCGGTCCGCATCAGCGCAGTGCAAACCGGAGGTGGGCTCATCGAGCACGTAAAGAGCGTCACCGCGCTGCGCCCGTTGCAGCTCGGTGGCGAGCTTCACGCGTTGTGCTTCTCCACCCGACAACTCCGTAGCGGGCTGCCCCAAGCGCAGGTACCCGAGCCCGACATCGACCAGCGAGGTGAGCGAGCGCATCACATCGTACTCGCCGGCGAAGAAGTCGTGGGCCTCTTCGACGCTCATCGCGAGGATCTCCGCGATGTTGCGGCCTCGCCAGGTGATCTCCAGGGTGCTCGACTGATAGCGGGTGCCGTGACAGTCGGGGCACACGGTGTAGACCGAAGGCAGGAACAGCAGCTCGACCATCACGGAGCCTTCGCCTTCGCACGTCGGGCAGCGGCCGCCTGCGACGTTGAAGGAGAACCGACCGGGCTTGTACCCGCGCGCCCGAGCTTCGGGAGTCTCTGCGAACCGGCGGCGCACGTGATCGAAGAGCCCCGTGTAGGTGGCGACATTGGAGCGGGGGGTGCGGCCGATGGGCTTCTGATCTATGCTCACGACACGTCGGACCGTCGTGAGGTCGCCCTCGACCGACCCACCCAGTTCATCGGACTCGTCAGCGAGAAGCAGATCGTCGGCCTCTGCGTTGTCCTCCTCGATGCGACGGGTGTCTCCGTGCCTGGCACCGATGAGGGCTGGCAGGACCTGACTGACAAGGCTGGACTTCCCCGACCCGGACACGCCGGTGACCGCCGTGAGCGTCCCGAGCGGCAGAGCCACAGATACGTCCCGCAGGTTGTTGCGTGTGACGTGCTCCAACTGCAGCCAATCGTGGGCGGCACGGGGCTCGTGCGGTGGGAGGCCGCTGCCCCCGAAGATGTACCCGCGTGTCACAGAATCGTCGACGTCCGCGAGCCCGTCCGTGGGGCCGCTGTAGATCACGCGCCCGCCACGTTCACCCGCACCCGGACCGATGTCGACGAGCCAGTCCGCGTGCCGCATGACATCGACGGAGTGTTCCACGACGAAGAGGCTGTTGCCGCGCTGCTTGAGGCCGTCGAGGATACCCAGCAACGCGGTGACATCGTGCGGATGGAGACCGGCTGACGGCTCGTCGAGGACGTAGACGACACCGAACAACTCCGACGTGAGTTGCGTGGCGAGTCGAAGTCGTTGCAGTTCCCCGCCGGACAGCGTCGGCGTCGTACGGCTCAGCGAGAGGTAGCCGAGTCCGAGGTCTATGATGGGGCGCAGTCGGTCCAGCAGCTCGGCACCGAGGCGCGCTGCCGCGGCGCGCTTCTCGGCGGACCGATTCGGCGTGCGACGGACATCGGGTGCAGCGGAGTGCGCAGACCCGCCTGCAGCGACGCGTTGTGCGACGGCCTCGCGCCTGGTCTCGACGTCTATCGTTGCGCCGGAGGTCTCGTCCTCGAGGTCGGATTCAGCGACGACGGGCACGAGGAGTTCTGCCAACTCACGCAGCGGCAAAGCCGAGAAGTCGGCGATGTCCAGGCCTTCGAACGTGACCGTCAGCGCTTCGGGCTTGAGCTTCTTCCCCTGGCACACCGGGCACACCGCTGCGCTCATGAACTGGGCGACGCGGCGCTTCATCGACGCGCTCTTCGTGTTCGCGAACGTGTCGAGCACGTATCGTCGCGCGCCGACGAACGTGCCTGAGTAGCTCGGTTCGATCCCCGCTTGGATCGCCCGTCGAGCCTCAGCGAGCGTGAGTCGCGAGTGAACCGGGACGAACGGAGTCTCGTCGGTGTAGAGGATCCAGTCCCGATCCTTCTTTGGCAGATCTTTCCACGGCACATCCACGTCATAGCCGAGCGCGACCAGCACATCGCGCAGCTGGTGTCCGTGCCAGGCGCTCGGCCACGATGCGATGGCGCGTTCCCGGATGGTGAGTGAAGGATCGGGGACCATCCGCGCCTCGGTCACCTCGTAGACTCGTCCGATGCCGTGGCACTCGGGGCAGGCGCCCTGCACGGTGTTCGCGGAGAAGTCCTCGGCGTAGAGCATCGGCTGACCATCTGGGTACTCACCGGCTCGCGAGTACAGCATCCGCACCACACTCGACAACGTGGTGATGCTGCCCACAGAGGAGCGCGCGCTACGCCCGCCGCGCTGCTGCTGCAGCGCGACGGCGGGCGGCATCCCAGTGATGGAGTCGACGTCGGGGACGCCCGCCTGGTCGATCAGACGCCGCGCGTACGGGGCAACTGACTCCAAGTAGCGCCGCTGCGACTCCGCGTACAACGTACCGAAAGCCAACGAGGATTTCCCCGAACCGGACACGCCCGTGAACACAACCATCGCATCGCGCGGGACGGTGAGATCGACGTCCTTGAGGTTGTGTTCCCGGGCACCACGCACCCGGACATCAGGCTGGACGTGCGCGGACGCTGAGGCGAAGTCATCCATTTTGGAACTGTACCAAGCGGGTCTCGTGGTAAGCAGGTTCATCGACCGTGGGAGGCAAGATGATGCGGCTGTCTACCGGCTCTTCAAGGTTCGTGGTGAAGGGCGCTTCGTCGCGGTGACGTGATGGGGCTCGTGGCCCTGCTGAGATTGGTGTTGCTAGTGCTGACCGCGGATCAGTGTGCCGTCGAGGCGACCCGAGTTCACGGCCACTACCTCCAGGGCACCATCCATCGCGGGCAGTGCGGTTCCCGACTCATCGTCTCCAACGCGAAGAACCGCCATGGGAACGTGTACTGCTACTTCGTGTGCTCCGGTCGGCACTCCAAGCGCACCGACTGCACGCGCCAGGCGATACTCATCGAAGACCTCGAGAAGCTCGTCGAGGAGTACTACACCCGCGTCCAGATCACGCCGGCCCAGCAGGATGCCCTCGCAGGGATGCTCCATCATGAGTTCGATCGGCTCATGGCTGCCGAGACCGAGGAACTGGAACGCCTCACCACCAACCGCGACCGGCTCGAAAGCGAGCAGGACCGGCTCATGCAGGCGCACTACGCCGACGCGATCCCGCTCTCCGTGCTCAAGCGCGAACAAGACCGCATCGTCGCCGAACTCGACCCGGTGACCCGCCGCATCGACGCCCACTTCGGCGACTACGCCGAGGCCCGCGCCCACCTCGACGACGCCCTCGGCCTGCTCGCCAACTGCGCCGACATCTACACCCGCTGCGACGACACCAACCGGCGGCTGTGCAACCAGGCATTCTTCACGAAGGTCTTCATCGACGAGGACAACGAGCTGCGGGTCGAGCGCAACCGGCCCTTCGAGATGCTCCTTGATCCGCAAGTCAACGCGAATGCCCTGACCTGGGCCGCAGACGCCAACAAGGCCCGAACCTCGGCCAGCGTTTCCGTTGGCAAGGGTTCGAGCCTTGTGCGTGGGGTGGACCTAACGGGATTCGAACCCTTGACCTTCTGCATGTGCCGCAGCGCTTCGCATAGAGCACCCCGGGTGCACCTCCGTAGAGAGTTTGAGAACCCTGGCCCGACCCTGAGAACCGTGGCTTCTCGCATGTCTCGGGGCGCTTACAAGCGTAGCGAACGGCCGTCCGAGCCCTCGGTGACCGACTCTCGCGGTCGTGTGGTGCGGTCAGTTGGGAAGACTCAAACCTTTCTGAGCGCCGCCGAGGTCGATGAGCTGGTGGCTCTGTACGAGCAGGGCATGGCGCTCGTGCAGCTCGATGAGCGGTTCGGCGTTTACCACCGCACGGTGGCCGCGCACCTCGTCCATCGTTCCGTGCCGATGCGCGTGCGAGGGCTGGCTGAGGAGCATACGTCCGAGGCTGTGCGGCTCTACGAGGGCGGGATGACCTTGATGGAGGTCGGTCTGCACTTCGGAGTGAGTCAGGGGGCAGCGAAGAGGGCGGTGGCCGCAGCAGGTGCGATCATCCGCCCTCGGGGACGCCAAGTCGCTGACACGGGACGAGGTATCCAGCCCGCGGGATACCTCAGAGCCAGCGAGCGCGCCTGAGGGCGGATGCGGGGAGTTGCTCGCCCTACAGGTAGAGAAGCGTGTCGGCGATTGGCTCAGGGAGACGTTCAATGGCACCTGAACGCTCGCTCAGCGTGCGAAGGTTCCACCACGTCTTGGCACGCACGTCTTCAACACTCTCGCCCCAAATACGACTAAGTAGATCCTCGATCGCTCTGATGTCTCCAGGCTTCCGAGAACGGGCCTTCCTGGCGGGGAAATCTGTCTCGCACAGCACTCGATCCCGCGGCAATAGTCGAATCCGGTCTTCCGACATTGCCGCATTTACGGAGAAGTAGGCGTCGGCTTCGACGGCGTTAGCGATGTCGGCGGCATCGCCGTTGAACCAATGCAAGATCGCGCCGGGAACGCTTGCGTCGTGAAGATGTTCGACGATCTCGGTTGTGGCGCCGGTGCTGTGGATGGAGACGAGAACCGGTTCATTCCGGACGATGGTCAGCAGGTCATGGAGAATCGAGCGCTGTCGCGAGAGGTCGCCGCCGCGGCGGTCCAGGCCGATCTCGCCGACCAATGCGAAAGAGCCAAGAAGGTCGGTGAACTCCTTCGAGTCCCAAGATGCGCGTGCCGCGGCGACGCCAGGGTGTACGCCAACTCCCCAGACGAGCCCTGGGGCTCGCCGATTCCTGACTTGTCGAGCTTCTTGTAGGCTCCGGGTCATCGCGAACACCACTGACTGTCCGAGAGCCGCGATCTGTGTCGGCGTGACGTCCGGAGCAATGTGGGCGTGCGCGTCCAAGGCAGGGAGAGCAGAGTTGATCACGTCAGATCCACTTGTCCGAGTTCGGCAAGGCCTCGGCGCGCGAGTTCGCTGATTTCGTCCAAGTCGGCGCCCGGAGGCCAGGTGCCTGCGTCGATGGCGTCGTCATCGATGCCGCGAGTTGTCGCGTATGAGATGGCGGCGCGGTCGCTGTAGCGCCGTTCAAGTAGTTTGACTCGCGCGTCTCCATTGAGTTCATTGGACAGGTAGATTGTCGAGTCTTTGACGCCGGCCGCGATGAATGCACCGCGGCGAGTGACGCATGCGTAGCAGAGACCACAGTTGAGGGTGGAGTTTCCGCCCTTGATCCTGGCGCCGTCAAGTTTGCTGCAGGAGACCGTGAGTCCAGCGATGCGTTCCCAGTCGTTCGCTGGGTGACTGTCAGCGACGAGCCGCATTTCCTCGCCTTTGGTGTAGGCGGCGAACGGGTTGGTCACGACTAGGGACAAGCCAAGGCTCTGGAGAAGCGTATTAACCCGATAGAAGGTTTCGGGGTGAGTCGAACGAGTCGAGAGCGCACCAGCGCGATTGGGATGTAGTGGGAGGTTGAGGCTGGTGAACCCGTTCTCCGGCACGAAGAGTTGCGAGGCTCCACGACTGGCGGCGACGGCAGTCCCGAGCGCGACGAAGAGCAAGGAGCGGCTGCGGCTGGAGCTTTCCTTCTTGGCTGCTACTTGGGTGAACTCGATCTGCGTGTAGGAAGGCGGTGGAGTCCGGGTCTCCTGTAACCAGCTGCGGACGGTGTTCTGGGCCCGGCGTACAGCGGTGGCGCTGTCATAGTGGCCCACGAATAGTGGCGACTCACTCTGAGTAGAGATCAGGTGCAACGCTCCAAGATAGGAATCGAGGCCTCCGCTAAGGAGCGCGACAGAATCCACCGCATCCGAGGCTTCTGCTAACGGGTCATTCGGGGTGGTTGGGTCCTGGACGAGTTGGAGTTCCCAGGTGTCGCCTGTGAGCCAGAAAAGTAGCTGAGCGAATTGGTCGATCGCATCGCCCTCCCACGGCTCGGGATCGGCCACCTCGACAACGAGGTGAAGTCGCCGAGTGAAGGCGCTGGGCCTGCTGGAGAGCCTGTCAGCGAGGTAGGCGCCGCCCGCGATGCGTGCCAGATCGATCACCTGCGTCGGGACTGAGCCCAGGGAGGGCAGCCACCAGCCGATGGCGCTTTTCATGGTGTCGGTCTCACCGGGGGTGGTGGGCCACCGTAGTCGGTGATGATCCGGCGGACTCTCGTTGGCCGACTCCTCGCCGGAGACGTAAAAGTGTGTGAGTGGCATGTGGTTACCTCGCCCTCAGGACGTGAACGGCTCGTTGGGCAAGGTCAGCAGCGGCCTGATGAAGGGCGTTCGCTGAAAGCGCCGGGCTTGCATCGATGTCGAGGGCACGAACCTTCGCGTCTATCCAGCCGCGTAACATGCGCTCTCGCACAACTGCCTCGTTACCGTCGAGGGTTCCGTTGGTGATCTGGTCCTGGAGTTCGACAAGCCCGAGCTGGAAGATGTACGCACTGACGAAGCCTTTGATTGCCTCGGTGGCGGTCGGAGGCTCGCCTTCAGCCCTGACGATCTTTTTGACCTGTTCCGTGGCTGCTTGGCGGATAGCTCGGTCGTCGGGGTGCCCGTCATCTCCGATCATGAGGGTAACGAGCCTGCTGATCCGAGCACGCGGGCTTAGGGAGTCGAACTCCGCAAGCGACAGGCCGTAGTCGGCCAACCGCTGGGCGTCGCGATCCCGCAGAGCGTAGGCTGCACCGATCGTCGCGCCACCGCGTGAGGCTCCTCCGATGACCTGCCGAGTGGAGCGGCTCCCAGATCGTCCGGCCCCTGCGGAGCCTCCTCCGGCACCCGCTCCACCCGCTCCGCCTGCACCTGCGCCGCGTCGAGCGGGCACACGCGGGCGAGGAATGGTCGGCACGGCGTTGCCTCTGGTGGCCGGATCGTCTCGCCAGAGGGCATCGATGAGTGCTTGCCCGACCCGGTCGAGGTCGGACGCTGGCTGCGTCGGTTCAGAGAGTTGGTCGGAGAACTGGGATGCGTCTGGCTCTCCTGTGTCCGGACCGGTCCCTGTGTTCCCTGAGCCGAGGTCGGACCATGCGTCTCGGAAGTCGTTCCATTCGGCGGAGTTGCTGCCACCGTACGCACCGCTAGTTCCCATTGACTTGCTCCAGCTCTTCGCGCGCGGCGGCCTGCGTCGATGGGTGCAATGTGGCGTCCTGAGCGGCACGCCGCACAAGCTGCATGAGCGTAGGGCGTCCGCTAGTTGCGAGTTCGACAACCGCACCCGGTGTCAGTCGTGATCCCCAGCAGTGGGTTTCGACCCCGGCTGCCACTGCCGGTTCAAGTGCGGGTGTCTTGCCGACCCAGAGCACTGCGGCGCGGACCACTGTTTCGCCGTCGTCAAGGCGCTTGGTCGTGGCGAAGAGAACGTCGAGAGCTGCCAGCTGTTCGTCTTCTCCACGCTCGCTCAGGGCGTCGGCTGCCACGTTCCGCGCAGCTTCGCTCTCGCCCAGCAGATCATTGATGAGCGCGAGTGCCTCGTCGGATACCTGGGCGCCCATGCTGACGTTGATCAGACTCGCAGCGAGGGTGAGATAAGGATCAAGGTTCTCGTCACGCAGTGATGGAGGGGCAGCAGCCCATTCCTTCGTCCCTTCGTCGATGCCCTCTGGAAGATTCGCATCCTCGCCCTCCTCACCGGACGGGTTCGCCCACGCCTCCCACCTGGCCACGATGGACTTGCGCTCCTGTACAGGCGCTCCGGCCAGCGTATTGAAGGACGTACGGTGAAGTTCTTCCAGCAGCAGCATCTTGATCATCACAGCAGGCGGGATGGTGACGCCACGAGCGCGGGCGGTGGACTCCCGGACGCCGAACGCGTTGAGGAAGCGCTTGATCTGACGTGGGTTCGAGCGCCGATCCGCATTCAGACCTTCGGCAAGCTGAATCGCAAGTGCGAGATCCTCTTCGGCAGGCTTAACGGCGAGGTCGTCAAAGCCGTGGAGCAATGGGGCTTGGTGGGCATTGCGTCGGGCGCGAACGTGGGCCGCGAGAGCGTGCAGATCTGCCTTTTCCATGGAACGGCCAGCGATGAGCAGACCGATGTAGGCTTCCGCGTCGGCGGCGGACAGGCGCGGCAGCGCAATCGGAAGCTGGACAATCTTTTCTAGGTATCGCTTGGCGAATATCTCGCCACGCCGGGCACCATCGAGACTAACTGAGATGGCGTCTCGGACCATGTCCTGATCGGCGGCCAGGACGAAGACCATCTTCTCGGTGGATAGGAAGAGCTTGATCGCCTCCAGTGTGGCTGTCACTGCGTCCGGAAGACACCGATCGAGATCGTCGACTAGTACGACCACGCGCTCCACGTTCGGGATCAGGGCGAGCATTTCCTTATAGGCGTCGTTGAAGCTCGCCATCGATTCAGGGCCGCCCGGGTCCTTGGGCTGGAAAATGTCAGCAATGTCCTTCGGGTCTACTTGGAAGGTCAGTGCTCCCTTGGCGATGGCAACTGCGGCGCGGCTCCAACTGATTCGCCCTAGCAGCTCCTTCGCCTTTTCAGCGACCTTCGTCTTAAGCCCGGGATCGGGGATTTGACTCTCGATACCATGCAGGATTTCTGAGATCAGCGTGCCCTTGACATCCCCCTGGTCGTCGTACGCCCAGGGGTTTGTTGTGACAACGAAGCAGGTGTCGTCGTCCTTGAACTCGGCCTCGATGAGCTTCAGGATCGTGGACTTCCCGCCGCCCCACGGGCTCTGCACGGACAACGTTAGCGGGTGGATGTTGCGTTCGCGGACTGCAGCGACGATCGGCTCGACCACCGCGTCGAACCCGAGGAGGTCCAACGAGCTGGGGTTGTCGTCCCAGAGCCGGATCTGCGGAGGGGTAGTCGTCATTGCCAACCTCGCTCTCTGGCGATGGTTCGGCTGTGCCTACTCGCCCACTACTAGTGATCCATGTCGCTCACCATTATCCCAGGGAGGACGCCCGGATCGAGGAAGGACACGCACTGGTCGCGTGCTACGAGCACCCGACTGACCGCCACGGAAGTAGGCGATGTCGTCTTCGGTAGCCCGCTGGTGCGGTGCCGGGCGACGGCCTCCTGAACGCGGGCGCGGACAAGCAGGACCACGCTGACCGGGCCCATGATGAGGAACTTGAGCGCGTTCCAGCAGAACAGGAGCACGAGGAGGTTCAGCCAGCCGGGGCGGCCTTCCTCGATCAGCGTGATGCAGTAGTTCGCGGCGAGGAAGTACGGGATCGCGAGGAGCATCCCGGGGATGCCCCACTTCAGGCCGCGGCGGGTGCGGATCGCGTCGAGCGCGATGTTGGTGGGCATGTAGCGCCGCAGGTAGTAGCGGGCGTGGGCGCTGAGCGCCCAGAGCAGTCGGATCATGGCTTTTCCTCTCGTGGCACGGTCAGGTGACGAGACAGTGCGTAGAGAGCGGCCCAAGGGCCTGTCCGCGAGGGACGCCATATCAAGGAGGAATCTGCCTCCCTTCCAGAGTATGACTCTCGGCCGACCTTCGTAAGAGGTGTGCCCCTGCGTTCGGGCGGCGCTCGCGCACCTGTCTGGCACACGGATGGGAGCCGGGCATGGTCACGATCACTTCTCTCGCCAAGGACGAACGCTCCGCGCGGGTCGCTCTGGCTGCCACCTTGGACCCCGACGACGCCGTGACGGGTAGGCTCCTCGCAGCGGTTGGCGCGGTCGAGACTGTGCGCCTGGCGGCCGGTGCCGGCGCGTTCCCGAAGAAGGTCGATTCGGTCGAGGCTCGGCTGTGGCGCAACAAGGTCGCCCCGCGAATGGATGCCCGCACGGTCACGCAGGCGCTCGCGGAGGCTGACCGCCTCGGGCTGCGTATCCTCATCCCCGGCGACGATGAGTGGCCGACCGCCCTCAACGATCTGGGCGATCGTGCCCCTACCGCCCTATGGCTGCAAGGCGCTGTCTCCTTACTCACCGGGCCGCTGAACGATCGCGTCACGATCACCGGAGCCCGTGCCGCCACCGGCTACGGCGAGCACGTCACGGGCGAGCTCGCCTCCGATCTGACCCATGCCGAGCGGATCATCGTGGCCGGCGGCGCCTACGGCATCGACGCCGCCGCACACCGAGCCGCGCTCGCCACAGGCGGGCAGACCCTCGCCGTCATGGTGGGCGGTCTGGATCGCCTCTACCCGTCCGGCAACCGCGAGTTGCTGGAACGAGTCGGAGACGTTGGGTTGCTCGCCAGCGAGATGGCTCCCGGTGCGGTGCCTACCAGGTGGCGGTTCCTCGCCCGCAATCGCATCCTCGGTGCCCTCTCCGGTGCGACCGTCATCGTGGAGGCCGGCTACCGTTCCAGCTCCCTCAAGGTCGCCGCTCGCGCCGCGCAGCTCGGCCGCCCGGTTGGTGCCGTGCCCGGCCCGGTGACCAGTGCGGCCAGCTCCGGCACGCACCGGCTCCTGCGCGAAGGCATCGCGTCACTCATCACCGATGCCACAGACGTCACGGCGCTCCTCGACCCGCCCGCAGGCGTGAGCGGGCAGGCATTCGCACGTGAGTCGGCCATCACCCCGTCCGCTCATCGGAAGGGGCGCGCGCTGTAGGCGGCCTCCGGTCGACGTCACCGCCAGTTGTCGCAGGTGATCCCTACGCTGGGGTCATGACTTTCACCGCTCTGCATCGAGCCCTCGGGGTCGCTCCTGGACCGCTGACGGACGAGCTACTGGATGCGGCGGTGAGCAGCGGGGTCGTGGAGACGAACGATCTGGACTGGAAGTCAGAGCTGCCACCGGCGAAGGGACTACCGCAAACGGACTTCCCCAAGGACGTCGCAGCGATGGCGAACAGCGGCGGCGGCGTCATCGTGTTCGGAGTACGCGAGTCACAGAAGGCCGCCACAGAGCGGGTCGACGTCGGAGAGTTCGATGAAGCGTACGAGCGATCCCTGCGCTCCGCAGTGATCACCGCTATCTCCCCGCCCGTCTTCGGACTCAACGTGCACCGTCTCGGAACTGAGGGCGCTCGCGCCGTCGTTGTGGAAGTGCCGGCCAGTGTGGACGGGCCGCACCTGATCTACCGCAACGACTACTTCGGCGCCCCGGTGCGCAACGACTCCGACACCGTATGGATGAAGGAACGCCAGATCGAGGCGATGTACCGAGCCCGCTTCGATGAACGCCGCCACGCCAGCGAAGCGCTCGACAACCTGTATGCCGAGACCGCGGACGGCCGCGCCACGAGCGAACGCGCCTGGCTGATCGCTGTCGCCCACCCGCGCGTCCCTCGACTCCACAACCGCCTGACGCGCGACGGCGCGCGCGATGTGCTGACCAAAGCTGAAGGCCTCGCCCTGTTCTACGCCGGACGTGGCGGTGTGCACCCCCTGGAAAACGTTGACCGGCACAACCCACGACCGGGGTTGCGCCGCTGGGTTGCCGTCAACACCGCAACGGGCGACCGATCACTGTGGAAGGAAGCATGGGCGAGTCTCCACCACGACGGATCAGTCACGCTCGCAGCAGCAATCGGCGGCCACCGCATGAGTAGCGACGGGTACTTCGAGGGATCGCAAGTCCAGTCAGGCGCGGTCGAGTGCGGCGTTGCAGACCTGATGGCCCTCATCCGCGCGACCGCCGACGCGACCGGCAACGACGAGTACGACGTGCGTGTCGGGATCGAGTGGACCGGTTCAGAACCCCTAACGATCCTGACTGTGGACAACTTCGGTCACTCCTACGGCGGTGTCTCCACACCGTTGCACCGCTACATACCCGTCGAGAGCACCGTGAACGCTACGGCTGCCGACCTTGACTTCTACTGGGGCGTTCACGACCTCGCTCAGGACTGCGTGAACCAGGGCGGCGTCTCGAACGTACGAATGGTCCGACCACCAGATCGAACCGATTAGCCGAGCCACTACAACGACGGCCTGACGCGCTGCTGCCCGGTGCGCCGAGCGCGTTCCTGCTCTGGCTGCTCGGCCTGGGCGAGGTTCTGTGCCCGGTCGAGCGCGGCACGGGCGCGGGCGGCGTCGATCTTCTGCGTCTCGACCTCGGCGGGTGCGCCGAGGGGTGCAGGCCCGGTGATACCGTAGCGGTCGCGGTAAGCGGCGATTGTGAGAGCGGCGTTCCGCCATACTTGGGCTGCTCGTGCCTGTTTCGGCTGGACGCCGAGTCTTATGATCCACTCGTGTTTGTCGGTGAGCGCGGTGTCGAGGAGCGCATCGGTCCGGGTCTCGATGAGGTCGCGCCGCTCCGCCAGCGCCTGCCGCATCTCCGATGGCATGACGCCGATGGCTTCGGGGATGAGGCCAGCGATCAAACGTGGTGCCTTCCGCGCGCGATCGGACCCTCCAGGGCGGGCGGTCGCCTTAACGACGCGGTAGTGCAGGACGGCCGCGATGTCATCGGCGTCCCCGAACCCGCGTGCTCCCACGAGGCGCGGCAGCAGGGCCTCGACGTCGTGCTGGTTCGCCTCGGCTCGCCGCAGCTCGGCGGTCAGCGCTCCGAATGCGGGTGAGGCGATCACGTCGTCTGCGTCGTCGCTGAGCCCCGACGATCGGATGAGCGCGGCCCAGCGGTCGTGTTGTGCGGCAGCGGCCAGGGTCTCGTACTCGGCAGCGAGCTGCGCGATTGAGCCCCAGGTGTTCTGCTCGGCGGTGATCGTCTCGTGCGCGGAGAGTTCGGCGCCGACGTGCTGCAGCACCCCGAACAGCACCGACCGGGCGGACGCATCCTCGTTGTCGCCGGGGTGCAGGCCGTCGTGGGCGGGGTCGGGCTTGTCGACTGCGACGTAAGCGATGTTCCGCTCGCGCCCCCTTGTCATGGCGACGTAAAACGTCTCCCTGATCATCGACGCATCCGCTAGGACGTGCGAGGAATCGACCGTGATGCCCTGCGCCCGGTAGGACGTGACGGCGTAGCCGAGGTCGAGATGTTCGGCCGCGTACTCGGCCGGGACCACGACCGAGGCGCCCCACTTGCGCCCTGCGCGGCGGAGGGTGAGGGCGCCGTCGTCGCGGACCTCGGTGACCGTCCACCTGTCGCCGTTGCGGACCCAGGACCGGGCGGCGTGGAGGCGGCGGTCGTTGCGGCGGGTGATGACGGTATCCCCGGCCGCGGCACGTGTGCCGTCGTGCAACTCGACCTCGCGGCGAGCGTTCACGGTGCCATCGAGGATCAGATCAGCTCGCGCCCTGTTGTTGAGCGCCTGGACGGACTCGTTGGAGTCGGTAACGAGGACGCTGGCCCGCCCGGCGAGAGTGTCGGAGCGCCAGGCGGTGTAGGCGGCGTCGATCATCTCCTCGGTCTCCCCGCCGATCACGCGGCCGTGCTCGGCGTAGGTGTCAATGACGTCGGTGCGGCCGTACCGCAGAGCGAGGGATGCGGTCTTCTCCCACACGTTGACGAATCGGTGCACGTCGACCAGCTCCGGAGCGTCGTCGCGGTCGCGGACGAGGAGGGAGAACGCGCCCCCGGCGGTGACGGACTGAAGCTGGGCGTGATCCCCGACCAGCAGCACCTTCACCCCGGCCTCCGCCGCCAATGTGGTGATGCGGTCGAGGGAAAGCGTGCCCGCCAACGACGCCTCGTCGACGATGACGAGCTGTCCCTTGCGGAACGTCTCGCCGGTGCGGTCGTGGGTGTCGAGCCACTTGGCCGAGTTCTCGGTCTGGATGCCGAGGTCATCGGCCAGGACCTGGGCGGCGACTGCGGACGGCGCGAGCCCGACCACGCTGCCGTGCCCGTGCTCGTGCTCCCATGCCCGTCGCAATGCCGACATCGCCGTCGTCTTCCCCGCACCGGCCGGGCCGACCAGTACATCGACCATCCGGCCTGAGAGCGCGATCTTCGTCAGCGCGGCTGCCTGGTCGTCACCGAGCATCCGGCCCTTGCTGTCGGGCCGCTTCGTGATTCGTTCGACGGTGGTCAGCGGCACAGTGGGGGCTGTGGTGGTGCGGGCGCGCTCGAGTAGGCGATCCTCGGCCGCCAGCAGCACCTCGGAGGAGAACAGCGCGGAGTGCTTCGGACGGAACACGCTCGTGCCGTCCGGCCTGCGGAACGCGGCCGGGCTGGATGCGAGCTCCGTCGGGGTCAGGCGTAGCGACGCGGCTTCGGCGGCATCCACGACCAGGCCGACGACGGCTTCTCGATCCTCGGTCGACGCGAACCTGTAGCCCATCGTCTGCCGCGCCGCCTCGGCGGTGAGGTTCCAGCGATGCCAGGTCGAGCGCTTCTCACCGACCGCAGCCACAACGTCTGCCCCGAGCGAGGCGATCAGGTCCAACGGCACGTCGTCGGCGCGCAGCAGCAGCGGCTCCTCGTTCGCCGTCACTGTTCGCGCCCACGAGGTCGCATCCGACCCGAGCACCCGCCCTGCCCGTTCCCGCCACGAGGAGGTGAGGTCGGCCAGCGACCGCACCTCCTTCTCCGGCCTGGTGGAGAGCGTGGCCTGGGCGCGGAGCTTCATGATCGTCGCCGGCGACGGCCGCCGCCCATGCGTCTCGACGTACTGGCCGATGAGGCGATCGGTCTCGGCGTCGATGTGCCGGGCACGAGTGGAGAACTCCTTAACCAGTACCTCCGGCACCGCGATGATCGCCCATGCGGGGTTCCGGTCGCGGCCTCTATCCCGCGCCTCCCACGAGACGCCGAGCATCCGGGTGAGGTGGTCAGCGAAGACCGCCTCGTGCAGTTCGGAGAGCGCGACCACTGCGGCGTGCAGCGGCCGCCCGTCCAGGCTCCGCCATTTCCCGTCAAGGACGGCCTGGACCTTGTTGCCGATGACGACGTGCGTGTGCAGATGGGGGTCGCCCGCCCTGCTGTCGTAGTGATCGAACGCCGTGGCGATCAGACCTGCGACGTCGACCTGTGCAACCGCGCCGTCGCGTCCGGTTGCGCCCGCGCGCGTGGCTGCAACCTCCCGCTCCATGAACGCAACCACCTCCGCAACCGCCGCATGATGCGCGTCCGCGATCAACGTCTGCGTCCCGGCATCCGCAACAGCCCACAGCACACTCGCGGACTTCGGGATCGAGAACGTGAAGTCGAACCCCGCAACCGCCCGTCGCGTCCCACGCTCGGCCTCCTCCCCCTCGATCGCCATGACTGCCTCCGCACGTGACGCCGGCCCGAGGGATGGATCAAGCGCCTCGCTGCGCGCCCCAATCCGCTCGGCCACGCTTCGGTACTCGGGGTACGCACGGCCAAGCGGTTCCCCGGTGATCGGGTCACGGCCCATACCGATCAGGAGTTGGAGTTGGGCTTCGGAGACGTGATCGCCTGTCCTGATCCGCCCACTGCCGAGCGTGGCGAGCCCGGCGCCGAGCCATCGGCCCGGCGGGCTGCCGTCGGCGTTGTAGTAACGCGTCAGCGGGGTGGACAGCGACCTGTCGCCGTCGCCGGCCGCGACGGTGCGCAGCAGGTACTTGTACCCGTCACCCGCCGACATCACGCGCATCGAAACCGTCACCCCGGCCGCCCTTCTCCGTCTGCTCACAAGGTGAGCAGCGGCCCGCTGACGGCGGGATCAACCTCGATCTGCAAGAGGCGTGAAGGCTCTAGTACGAGCTTCCGAAAGGCTGCTCACCCGTGGGCCAGACGACTGACGCGAGGCCGGACGTGGGGGCTGCGCGAGCATGTGGTTCGGGGGCAACCCGGCGCTCACTTCAATAGTGGACGGCGATCGAGAATCTCCATTCATTCGTGTCTTGATGGAAATCAACTAGAAGTCAGCACTCCATGCGTTCGCGATCACCTTCTCCGGAAGGTTCGAGAGGATCACTTACTGGTGAAAGTCGCAGGACTCTGCACCCCGTTCATCGGGCAGCCCGAGATCACCGCCATCCCGTACAGCTCGGACGTTGTGGCGGGTCACTAGCGTCGACGTTCGCCTTAGCCCAACGTTCGCGCAGGCTCCTTGTTCGTGGCCGCGGCGATTGACCTCAATGTTCGGAACGTCTTTGCTGGCGTGGTCAGCGACGGCGGCTGCATGCAACTCAGCGGTTCGTTGAGCATGGTGAGTGTCTGCTCGGGGAGAGGGCGTCGGCGAGGCGAATAATCAGACTTCCAGTAACAGTTGCGCCTCCGCGGCGGATGCCAAGCGGCGCCCTATGTCGCGAGCAAGGCGGGCTGTGCGCTCGACAAGCGGGTTGTTGCCGGGCGCGAGTTGACCTTTGCCGAGGTGGAGAGTGTCCTCCAGGCCCGTTCTGGCGTTGCCGCCGAGCGCGAGTCCGATAGCGGTGAGTTCAAGGTTGTGACGGCCGATCGCGATGACCTGCCATATGGCGTCGTCGGGCAGGCGGTCAACCATCGTGATGAGGTTCTGTGGTGTCGCGGCCATTCCGCCTCGGACGCCGAGCACGATGCTGAACTGGGGTGTGCCCGCGATGAGGCCTTTGTCGCGCAGGCGCAGGCACTCTTCGAGGTGTCCTGTGTCGTATATCTCGAGTTCGGGTTTGATGCCGAGGTCCTGCATGCGGGCGGCGAGGCGGGCGACCTTTTCGGGCGGGTTGCGGAACTCGTCGGCCCCGAATGACATGCTGCACGGGTTGAGCGTCGCCATCTGGGGGCGCAGTTCGACCAGTGCGGCTCGTTCCTCAAAGGGAACCGACAAGCCGACGCCCGTGGATAGCTGGATGAGGATTGGGCACCGGTCCCGTATCAGGTCGATGGTGTGTCGGGCGATCGTGAGGTCGGCTGTGGGTCGATCGTGCTGGTCTCGAAGGTGGATGTGCGCGACGGCCGCGCCGCGCTCGTACGCCTCTGCCACGGCATTGGCGATCTCATTCGGCTGGGTCGGTAGGTGCGGATTGTCTCGTTTGGTGGCGATCGGGCCAGTGGGGGCGATGGTGAGAACGACTGTGCTCATGCGGAGTCTCCGATCTTGTGGTTGTCGTCGATGATGGCGACTGCGCGGGTCCATCCGGCGGATGCGCGGGATATTCGGGCGGGGAAGCACGCGACCGTGAAGCCCGTGTCGGGTAGCTGTTCAAGGCCGTGAAGCTTCTCGATCTGGCAGTAGCCTGCCTCGATGCCAGCCTTGTGGCCCTCCCAGACGATCGAGGCGTCTCCGGTCTCTGTGTAGCGCCGCAGGGTAGACCTGAACGGCGCGTCCCAACTCCACGCGTCCGTCCCTACTACCCGGATGCCTTGACCGGTGAGGAAGAGCGTGGCATCGCGTCCGAATCCGCAGCCACGATGGATGTAGTCATCCTGACCGAAGGCCGCGCCTGCGGCGGTGTTCATCAGTACGATCTCGTAGGGTCGCAATCTGTGTCCGATACGGTCGAGCTTCTCTTGGATCTCGGCGGCTGTCACGATGTGTCCGTCGGGCCGGTCGCGGAAGTCGAGTCTGACGCCGGGCCGAAAGAACCAGTCGAGCGGCAGTTCGTCGACGGTGGCGGCGGGCCGGCCACCGTCCATGGTCGGGTGGTAGTGCCAGGGAGCATCCACATGGGTGCCGTTGTGGGTCGATAGTGTCACTGTCTCCACCGCCCATCCGAGGCCCTCGGGGAGATCCTCTACGTGGAGGCCGGGAAACTGCGCTGTGAGCTGGTGAGCGCCCTCCTCATGTCCGGTGTAGTCGATACGGACTCGCTGGAAAAGTGGATCAGCGGGGGTGGTGTTGTCTATGGGGATCGACAGGTCGATGATCTTCATCGGGACTCGTTGCCGTTCGGCACGATTGGCAGCACGAGAACCGCATCGTGTCCTCCGCCTGTGTGGATCGTGGTGCGTCCGCCGAACAGGTCGGCCGGGCGGTCCTCGGGGTCGTCGTGCAGGTACACGGATGATCCGCGCTGTTCGACTCCGTACAGTTTTGGAAGCGGGCCGGGTAGGCCGTTGTCGAAGTCGTGGCCGGAGATCGTCAGGCCGAGACGATAGTGGGCGGGGATGACGATCGACGTCGGCCAGATCTCCACGTCGAGTTCGTACACGTCACCTGGCACGACCGGCAGCAGCTCATTGTGCGTGTAGACCGGTCGCCAGGGCTCGCTGCGCGCCGGATCGAGCTTGCGGTGTGAGGCGCGCAGCCATCCCTGTGTCACGGGTGCGTTGGGCTCGACGGCTCCCACAAAGAGCACCTCGCTGTCGTCCTCGCGGAATAGTCGCACTGTGAGGAAGAGGTCGAGGTCCTCCGTCGATGATGATGCGGCGATGCGCGCTGTGATCGGGCCTACGATCGTCGTCTCAGCGGGGAATGGCTCGGTGGTGAGGTCGATCTGCTCGGTCAGCGCGTCGAACTCGACCGTCGTCTCTGTCTCCGCCGGTTCGGCGGCCAGGCGCCCGGCGGCGAGGTCGAGGTGGAAAGGGGTCCATGCCGTGTCGGGCAGCGGCCAGGAGTCGGCCGTCCGGTCGACGAATCCGTCTGGCGTGCGCACTCGCATCGAGATCGCAGGCTGGTCGTCCCACCCGGTGTCGCGACCATGCAGGAAATGGCCGAAGAAGCGCTTCTGGATGTCGATGCCGTAGGTGGTGTAGAACTCCGTCCAGTGCTCGAGGCCATGCATCTCGAGCCATTTCTGAGGGGAGCCCGCACCGAGGTAGCCTTCGACGTTCCCGCGCAGGTGCAGCCCCTGACCGCCCCAGTTGCCGCACGACAGCACGGGCACCTCGATCTGTGCCAGGTTAGGTAGGCGTTCGGCCCAGTACTCGTCGAGCAGAGGATGGTCGAGTTCGTCGCGGTTGATGTCGACGCGGTTGCGGGACATCTCCTCGGGGCTCAACTCGACGTCGCCACCGATCGGTTCACCGGTGACGGCGCTGGCACGCCCGTTGCGGCCCAAGCCGTACTGGGCATTGGTGACCTGGAGCGGGTACCAGCGAGTCCAGAACGTGCACATTATGCCGCCGTGCCGGGTGCCGTCCCTGTAGAGGTCGGATGCGCCCTCGAAAGGACAGATCGCCGCCAGGTGAGGGGGCCGCAGTGCCGCGACCTGCCATTGGTTCATCGCATAGTAGGACACTCCCAGGAGCCCCACCTTGCCCGAGCTCCAGCGCTGCTCCCCGGCCCACTCGATGCACGCGTAGTAGTCACGGGTCTCCCGCGCCGAGAACGGGTCGATGAAGCCGGGTGACGTTCCCGCGCCGCGCGAGTCGACGCGGATCACGACGTAGTCGTCCGGGACCCAGCGCTCGGGATCGGCCGTCTCCCAGTTCGCATAGCGGGTGGAGGTCTCCTGGGCGACGTCCGGATGATCGGCGATCAGCTTCGTCCACTGGGCAGGGTATCCATCGGCGAACGAGAGGCCTTTGGCATATGGGCCATAGGTCATCAGAACCGGGTATCGACCTTCTCTTATCGGTCGGAAGACGTCCGCGCGCAGGACGATTCCGTCGTCCATCCTGATCGGCACGTTCCAGTCGATCCTCATCCCATCGGCGACCTCTGATCGTTCCATCCCGCACACTCCCTCGTGTCAAAATAGATGTGAGCACTCACTTCTATATTCAGTATTGCGTTATAGTAGTGCCATGGTCAAGGGGTCAGTAGAGACGCGCCGGGAGCTGATCCTGACGGCGACAGCGAACCTCATCCGGCGCGACGGCGTTGCCGCTTTGACCACCAAACGCGTCGCCGCCGAAGCTGGCTGCGCTGAGGGCACGATCTTTCGCCATTTCGGTGACAAGGGCGGCCTCATCGCGGCTGTCCTCTCCTTCGGGCTGCCGGAGATCGATCACCTTGCGCAGGTCGCCAGCCGCAAGCCGCCCGGCGATCTCATCGTCGATCTCACCGACCTGTGCACGGCCGCGCTCGACTTTTACCGAGCCAGCTACCCCATCGCCGCCAGCGCGCTCACCGACGCCACGATATTCCAGCGTTACCGGGACGCGCACAACGCCCGCGACACCGGCCCCCGGCAGATCTGGGAACTAATCCACAGCTACCTTCGCACCGCAGCGGAACACGGGACCATCAATACAGCACTCGACCTCGAAGCCGAGGCACTGGCCATCGCGGGCGCCTGCCAGAATGCAGTCTGGGTCGCCCTCGTCAACGGGGACCAGGCACTCCCCCACCAGGGTCGGGACATCGCCGGACACATCGCACGCAGCAGCTTAGGCGCGCTCCAGCACGCCTAAGCTTGCGAGAGAAGTGTGTTCTGAGGGTTGCTCAAGGTCGCATCTAGCTGGAGATCACGACTCTCTGACGAGCGGCCTGCGTGATCGTCGGCACCGGCGCCGTCGCGGTCGTTTTACAACGGTACGCGGAACCACCTATGACGCTCCGCCAGCAGAGCGATGAGATCGCCGCCGAGATCGAAGGCCTGTAATCGACCCATAAGCCAGTTCTGACGAGCACCAGGGTCTTCACCGCGCATACCCACTCGCGGGATAAGCAGATAGACAGGATCATCTCGTGCGGCACATCCCGCTGCTGCCATGTCCGAACTATTGCGTGAGCGACAGCCGTGGCTACCGCTGACACATAAACGGAAACAACGGACGGCATGGACCGTGGCAAATGAGAATCGGCCGTCGATCGAGAGGAGAGTCCGGAGATAGCACCGTGGCGGTGCTGGTGGTGTTGCGCGCCGTGCCGGCCCCGATGACTCCAGAGACCGCCGCCTGCCAGCGCCGCTACCCACAGTCCTGTCGATCGAGGGGAGCGAGATCGCGTGCAGCAGCTCGGGTTGCGACCAGTAGGGTCTCGGGCCGTCGTCGCCGCATTACAATACGTCGTCCTCGAACAGTGACGCGCCTGTCACGTGAAGGGGCGGTGACCGCGGCGCGCGGGCCGTGTCCCGCCTCGTCACGCTGGTGGTGCAGGCAGATAAAGGTTGGATTTCATCGAGGCGACGTCCTTGGAAGCGAGGAAGCGGAGCACCTCGCCGTCATGGGTGCTCGCGGTCGCGACCGCACCTGCAAACACGGTGTCGATCACGCGGTCGCCCGACAGCTTCATGGCGCGCGGCCGTCGCGTGCCCTAGCGCTGACGTCGAGACGGGATCGACCATCACGGTCGCACCGAGATCGAGACGGCGGATGCTCAGGCGGGAACGCCGAAGGCGTGGTCCGTCTTGATCGCGGCGACGGCGTCGGAGGCGAAGAACGACAGCACGTCAGCGGCCCGGCCGGGATCGGCGGATACGGTCGCCACCGCCCCCGCGAACACCGTGTCGATCGCGCAGTCGTCGGGCATGACCCCGAGAACGCGCACCCCCGGCTGCCCGACGAGCTCGCTTAGCTGCTGGAAGCCGAGGTCGACGTCGCCATCGGCCAGCGAGCGCGCTACCGGGACGCCAGGGCGCGCCTGCACGAGCCGATCGCCCAGCTCGGCGGCCAGCCCCCACTGCTCGATCATGCGCACGAGCGCGACGCCGCTGGGGCCGGTCGAGTAGCCGATCCGCTCTACCGCGCACAGGGCGTCGCGCAGCGCCGCGGCGTCGGCGAAGGCGGCACCCTCGGGGCGCGCCCCACGCTCATCGCGCCCAGCCGTCACAGCGACGGCCACCTGCGACAACACAATCGGCGTCACGGTCGCCGCATCGACATGCCCTTCCCTGGCGAGTCGCTCCAGCGCGCCCGCGGCGAGGAGGACGAGGTCCAGCGGTTCTCCTGCGGCGACCAGCTCGGCGGCGTCGATCCCTCCGACGGATTCCACCTCGATCGCGGGCAGTCCGACCGCCGCCGCCGCAGCGACCAGATCGGCGAGCACGTGGCGGGTCGCCATCGACGAGATTGCCCTCATGCGACGTCCTCGAAGGTCTCGGCATCGACCTCCGCGGTCGCCTGGTCCGCGTAGCGCGGGCCCGACACGCTGTGCCGCCCGATGAGACGGCCCGCACGGTCCAGCAGCTCCGCGGGAACCGATAGCGCCAGGGCCGCGTAGTTCTCACGGGCGTGGCGCAGGCTGGTGGTACCGGGGATCGGCACGACGTGCTCGCCTCGCGAGAGCAGCCACGCCAGCGCGAGCTGCGCGGGCGTGCACCCGGCTTCGGCGGCGAGCGCCCGCCACCCCGGCAGTAGCGCGGCGTTGGCAGGCCAGTGCTCGGGGCTGAAGCGCGGCATCGGCCGGCGGATGTCCTCCTCGGCGAGCTCCGCCGGATCGCGAACGCTGTCTGAGAGGAAGCCACGCGCTACGGGCGAGAACGCGACGAGCGCGACGCCCGTCGCACGGGTCTCTTCAAGCATCGCGATCTCGGGATTCCTCGTCCACAGCGAGTACTCGTTCTGCACGGCGGCGATGGGGGCGACCGCTCGGGCCTCGCGCAGACGCTCCACCGACACCTCCGAGAGCCCGATGGCGCCGATCTTGCCGGCGTCCACCGCCTCCGCCAGTGCGCCGACGCTGTCGGCGATCGGAACCCGCTTGTCCCACCGGTGCAGGTAGTACAGATCAATGTGCTCGACGCCGAGCCGCCCGAGCGAGGCGTCGACCTGCGCGCGCAGCGTCTCGGGGCGGCCGTCGATCACCCGCACCCCGTCGACGATCGCCATGCCGCCCTTGCTGGCCAGCACGACCTCGTCGCGTCGCCCCTTGAGCGCCCGCCCGACGAGCTCCTCGTTGCGCCCGCCGCCGTACAGCGTGGCCGTGTCGAGGTGCGTCACGCCTGCCTCGAGGGCCCCGCGGATCACCGCGAGGCCCTCGTCGACGGTCGGCGGGACGCCGTAGGCGTGGCTCAGGTTCATGCACCCGAGTCCCATGCGCGGAAGCATCACGCCAGCTGCTCCTCCAGCATCCCGAGCACCCGGTAGCAGTCGATCACCTGACGGATCGACGAGTTGGGCTCCCTGCCCTCGCGGATCGCCGCGACGAACTCACGATCCTGCAACTCGATGCCGTTCATGCTCACGGCCACGTTCGACACGTCGATCTGGTTGTCTGCACCGTCATACAGGTCGTCGTACCGCGCGATGTACGTCGCCGTGTCGCCGATGTAGCGGAAGAATGTGCCGAACGGCCCCTCGTTGTTGAACGACAGCGACAGCGTGCAGATCGCACCGGACTCGCTCTTGAGCTGGATCGACATGTCCATCGCGATGCCGAGCTCGGGATGAAGGGGGCCCTGGATGGCGTTCGCCTGCACGACCCTGCCCGCCTGGTAGGCGAACAGGTCGACCGTGTGGGCCGCGTGGTGCCACAGCAGGTGGTCGGTCCACGACCGCGGCTCGCCCTTGGCGTTCGTGTTGGTGCGGCGGAAGAAGTACGTCTGCACGTCCATCTGCTGCACATGGAACCCTCCGGCGGCGATGCGGTCGTGCACCAGCTGGTGCGAGGGGTTGAACCGGCGCGTGTGCCCCACCATCGCCACGCGGTCGGACGCCTCGGCGGCCGCGAGAGTCGCCTCGGCATCGCCCAGCGAGTCGGCGAGCGGGATCTCGACCTGCACGTGCTTGCCTGACGCGAGCACCGCCTGCATCTGGCTCGCGTGCAGGCCGGTCGGCGTCGCGAGGATCACGGCGTCGACGTCGACGCGCTCGAGCACGGCGTCGAGGCCGACGACGGCGTTCGCCACGCCGTACTGCTGCGCCACAGCATCCGCCTTCTCCTGCGAGGTCGCGGCGACGACGGTCACCTCGGCGTCGTCGATGTTCGCCAGCCCGTCGAGGTGCTTCATGCCGAAGGCGCCGTTCGCGCCTACGACCGCGATGCGGACCTTGTCGCTCATTGGTTCTCCTCGGTGTCTCTGCTCAGACGCGGGCGACGGGCTCGCGCACGGGCTCCTCGGCGGGGGCCTCGGCCGCGGCCGCCTCGTTCACGCGCACCGGATTCGACAGCACCAGGTGGCCGACGGCCGTGTTGGATGCCGGCACGTGGTAGAACCGGTGGTCCACCTCGGGCGCGCTTCCGCCGAACTGGTCGTCCATGGCACCGCGCGCGATGAGCCAGTCGACCAGTTCGATCCCCTCGGAGCCCGCCTCGTCGACGTACTCCATGTGCGGCCACTCGGTCAGTCCCAGCGGGTCGGCGATGAGGTGGTCGAGGAACGCGTTGTCCCACTCCTTGTTGATGAGGCCGGCGCGCGGCCCCTGCAGCTGGTGGCTCATGCCGCCGGTGCCCCAGATCTGCACGTTGAGCGCGGGGCCGTCCCACTTGTCGATCGCACGGCGCAGCGCCTTGCCGAGCTCGTAGCAGCGGCGGCCGGAAGGCACCGGGTACTGCACGACGTTGACCGCGAGCGGGATGACGCGCACCGGCCACTCCTCATCCGGACCGAGCTCGCCGTAGACGAGCGACAGCGGCACGGTCAGACCGTGGTCGACGACCATCTCGTTCACGAGCGTGAGGTCGAAGTCGTCCTGGATGATCGACTGCGCGAGGTGCGCAGCGAACTCGGGGTACCCCTTCACATCGGGCACAGGACGCGGGCCGTAGCCCTCGTCGGCCACGGGGTACGCCGCCCCCGTGCCGAGCACGAAGGTGGGGATGATCGAGGCGTCGAAGGCCGTCGCGTGGTCGTTGTAGACGAGGATGACGACGTCGGGGGTGTTCTCCTTCGCCCACCTGCGGGTCCACTGGTAGCCGTCGAACACCTTCTTCCAGTACGGCTCCTCGGTCTTGCCGAGGTCCATGGCCGCGCCGATCGCCGGCACGTGCGAGGTGAACAGCGCCGAGGTGTACGACGCGGGTGCGTCGGGGCGCATGGTCTCGGCCTTCTCGCCGGGCGCGGGAGGGGTCCAGCCGTCGAGGTCCTTGAGCCGGTTGCCCTCGGGACGCCGTCCGCCGCCGATCATCATGTCGCGGTACGCCCCCTCGGACATGCCCGTCATGGAGCCCGCCATCTGCTGGAAGCTCAGGCCGTGCGTCGCGCCGATCTTGCTGAGGAAGTAGATGTTGCCGCCCTCGGCGATCATCGTGTTGAGGTCCATGTCGAGCACGGCCTGGCGCTGCACCGGGTTCAACGGCCACTCGTCGAGGTAGGCGGCCTGGTCGGCGAGGAAGCGCTCGCGGTTCTCGGGCTTCATCAGCGACATCGCGAACTGGTTGAGGTGGTAGCCCTTGCGCGCCTGCTCGGCGTCGTAGATGGTCGTGCCGGGGATGTTCTTGTACGGCTTGTCGAGTGCCATGATCATGCTCCTTCGGTGGTGTCGGAGTCCGCCCAGTACAGGCGATGGGGGTTGTCGACCAGCAGCTTGCGCTGCAGGTCGGCCGTCGTCGCGACCTGCGGGATGTAGTCGACCAGCAGCCCGTCGTCGGGCATGTGGTCAGTGAGGTTGGGGTGGGGCCAGTCGGTGCCCCACAGCACGCGGTCGGGGAACTCCTCGACCACGCGACGGGCGAACGGCACGACGTCGGTGTACGCGTGCCGTTCGCCAACGAGAGCGCGGGGGCCGCGGACGCTGAGCCGCTCGGGGCACGACACCTTGGTCCACACGTTGGGGTTCTCACGCATGAAGCGCAGGAAGAGCCCGAACTCCTCTCCGTCCGGAGCCTTCGTGACGTCGGGCCGGCCCATGTGATCGACCACGACATCGGTCGGGATGCTCGAGAAGAAGTCATACAGCTCGGGGAGGTCCTCGGCCTCGAAGTAGATGACCACGTGCCAGCCCAGCGGCGCGATCTTCTCGACGATCCCGGCGAGCGAGTCGGTCGGCACCCGGTCGACAAGACGCTTGACGAAGTTGAAGCGCACACCGCGCACACCGGCCTCGTGCAGGTCGGCCAGCTGCTCGGCCGTGACGTCACGGCGCACGGTCGCGACGCCGCGCGCCCGGCCCTCGCTGCGGCGCAGCGCGTCGACGAGCGCGCGGTTGTCGGCGCCGTGGCAGGTCGCCTGCACGATCACGTTGCGGTCGACGCCGAGGTGGTCGCGCAGCGCGAACAGCTGGTCGGCCGAGGCGTCGCACGGAGTGTACTTGCGCTCCGGCGCATAGGGGAACTCGGCGCCGGGGCCGAAGACGTGGCAGTGCGCGTCGACAGCGCCCTCCGGCATCCGGAACGCCGGGGTGCTGGGTCCGTCGTACCAGTCCAGCCAGCCCTCGGTCTTGGTGAAGCCGCCCGTGGTGTCTCCGTGCGCCATGTCAGTCCTCCACGTACTCGAGGCCGGCGGCGGCCAGCGGCTCGCGCATCTTGTACAGGTCGAGGCCGAGCACACCGTCGCGGAACTGCTGCCGCTTGGACTCCTCGTTGTCCTCGCGCTTTCGGCTGGCATCCGCCACCGCGCCCACGAGCTCACGGGGCACCACCACCACACCGTCGACGTCCGCGACGACCACGTCACCCGGGTTCACGAGAGCGTTCGCGACGACGACGGGCACGTTCACCGAGCCGAGCGTGGCCTTGACCGTGCCCTTGGCGTTGATCGCCCGCGAGAAGACCGGGAAGTCCATGCGCTCGAGGTCGGCGACGTCGCGTACGCCGCCGTCGATCACGAGCCCCTTACAACCTCGGGCGGTGAGCGAGGTCGCCAGCAGCTCGCCGAAGAAGCCGTCCTCGCTCTCGGTGGTGCAGCCCGCGACGAGCACGTCGCCCTCCTGCACCTGCTCGGCCGCGACGTGGAACATCCAGTTGTCGCCAGGCTGGAGCAGCACGGTGACGGCGGGTCCGCACAGCTTCGCCCCCGGGTACACCGGCCGGAGGTAAGGACGCATCAGGCCGACACGGCCCATGGCCTCGTGGATGGTCGCGACTCCGAACTGCGACATGCGCGCGACGTCGTCGGGATCGGGACGAGGGATGCGGGTGCGGACGATGCCGAGGTCGTTCAATCGCATGGGGCTTCTCCGTTCTCAGAGGCCGCGGGCGGCGAGTGCGCGGTCGAGGCGCGGGTAGACGCGACGGGCGTTCGCTTCGAAGACCTGTGCGCGCTCGGCGTCGGTGAGGTTCGGGGTCGCGTTGACGTAGCGCTTGGTGTCGTCGAAGTAATGGCCCGTGCGCGGGTCGACGTCGCGGACGGCGCCGATCATCTCGCTCGCGAACAGGATGTTCTCGGTCGGGATGACCTCGGTGAGCAGGTCGATGCCCGGCTGGTGGTAGACGCAGGTGTCGAAGAAGACGTTCTGCAGCAGGTGCTCGTCGAGCTCGGGCTTGCCGAGGGCCATCGCGAGCCCGCGGAACCGCCCCCAGTGGTAGGGGACCGCGCCGCCGCCGTGCGGGATGACGAGCGCGAGATCGGGGAAGTCGCGGAACAGGTCGCCCGTGATTAGCTGCATGACGGCCGTCGTGTCGGCACCGAGGTAGTGGTCGCCGGTCGTATGGAACACGTCGGGACGGCAGGTGGTGCTCACGTGCACCATGGCCGGGATCTCGTATTCGACGAGCTTCTCGTAGATCGGATACCACGAGCGGTCGGTGAGCGGCGGGGCGCTCCACCGGCCGCCGGACGGGTCGGGGTTGAGGTTGACGGCGACCGCGCCGAGCTCCTCGACGGCACGGGTGAGCTCGTGGATCGTCGTCTTCGGGTCTTCGCCCGGTGACTGCGGGAGCATGGCCCCCGGGAGGAAGCGGTCGGGGAAGAGCCGGCCGACGCGGGCGACGAGGTCGTTGCAGATGCGGGCCCATGTCGTGCTCACGGCGAGGTCCCCGATGTGGTGGGCTATGAACGAGGCCCGCGGACTGAACACGGTCACGTCGATGCCGCGGTCGTCCATGAGCCGCAGCTGGTTGACCTCGATGGTCTCGCGGATGTCGTCGTCGCTGATGGTGAGCGATGCGGGGTCCGGTGCCTCGCCCGTGCCGCCTGCGAAGGCGATCTGCAGGTCACGCCACGCCCCCAGCTGAGCGGGAGCGGTCGTGTAGTGACCGTGAATGTCGATGATCAACGTGTGTCGTCCTTGTCACTCGGATGCCGGTTGTCCCGACTCTAGGACCGTTCGCGCATAGTGTTCCAATAGATAGATTTGCCTGCTGGAATAGATACCATCTATATATGTCTCTCGCGGATCTCAACCAGCTGCGCACGTTCGTGGTGCTGTACGAACTGCGCAGCCTCACCGCCACGGCCGAGCGGCTGCACGTGACCCAGCCCACCGTGAGCTACACGCTCCGACGCCTTCGGCAGCGCTTCGGCGACGACCTGTTCCGCCGCGACGGGCACGTCATGCGGCCCACCGCCCGCGCGACGCAGCTGTTCGGCCCGCTCCACGAGGCGCTCGCGCAGATCGATGCGACCCTCGACGCGACGGACGCGTTCGAGCCATCGGAATTCGACGGGGAGCTCGCCCTCGCCCTGACCTCGATCGGCGAGCAGACCTTCCTCCCGCCGCTCATGCCTGCGCTGGCCCGGGAGGCGCCGGGGCTGCGACTGACGGTCGCGCGGCTGGACGCCGACCAGGTCGAGGACGGACTGGTGCGCGGAACCATCGATCTCGCCCTGACGGTGTCCCTGCTGGGTCCGCCCCGGCTGTGGCGGACGCCCGTGCGCGCTGTCGAGTACGTGGCGTTGAGCTCGTCCGCGCACCCGCTCCCCGCACCCGGGGCCGAGATGTTCCATGGCCGCCGTTTCGTACGGGTCTCGTCGCGGGGCGGCCACGTCTACCCGGTACAGACCATGATCGAACAGGGACTCATGCCCCAGGTCGCCCTGACCGTCGAAGAGTACGCCACGGTGCCGCCCGTGCTGGAGGCGACGGACCTTGTGGCGCTCCTCCCCCGGCACGTCGCCCAGGTGTTCTGCGGGTGGTTCCCGGATCTGCGCATCGCCGAGCTGCCGTGGCCGGCACGCAGCACACCCGTCGCCCTGTACACGCGGCGCGAGTCGAGCCTCTCGCCGGCCCAGCGCTGGTTCCGTTCCGTCGTGCTCGACGCCGTCGCCGACAGCGAGTTCCGACCGGCCTAGCGTCGCGGACGGTTCCAGCTCGCCTTGGCGGCCGTGAACGGGGTGCGCACATGGATCGACCAGCTCGAATGCGGGTGCACGGAGAGGATGGCGCGCTCGAACCAGCTCCGTGCGTCCGCGGACAGACGGTGCAGCACGGCGTCCCTGTCGAGGTCGTCCTCGGGCCTCGGACGCAGGGCCTTCCAGACGAGCTGCACCTCGGGCGCCCCTGTCGGCACCCCTGCGATCGACTGCACCGCGCGGTCCCACGGCAGCTGAAGCCTCGGGTCTCTCCGGTACATCCACGTCCCATCGGTGCCGTCCTCGACGTGGATCCGGAGCACCCACTCCCCCGTGGCGTCGTCGCGGATCCGCACCTGGCCGGCCCCGGCTCGCCCGTCGCGGTCTCGCCACCGAACCAGCGGTCCGCCCTCCGCATCCTCCATCCACGCGCTGAGACCTGCGGGCAGGGCCCCGATCAGCAACGGCAGTGCGCTCGCCGTCGTGCTCGCATCGGCATGGAGGCGGGTACGGATCGGCGCCCCGATCCAGTGATCGAGGGCGACGCCGCCGGAGAGCCACCAGCCTGCGCCCGCATCGGCGAGCAGCTGCGACACCGCGTGGGCGTCGAGCAGCCGCCAGCGCCCCTCCGCGCTCGACGGGACCGAGCTCGGCGACCCGTCCCGCGCCAAGGGGGCGCGGGACGGGTCGCCGATGGGGGGATCGATCACGTCAGGATGCAGGCCTGTAGTAGTAGATCGACGGCACGACCTGGAATCTCTGTACCTCCAGGGTGGTGTCCGGCCTGCTGACGAACAGCGTCGAGATGCGGGCGTACGGAGCGAACCAGGCCTGTTCGGTGACGTACCGGTTCAGCGTGCGCGCGGCCTCGTCCGCCTCGTCGGGCTCGGTCTGGATGGTCTTCGAGAGCTCGGCGACCTCGGGCGTCGTGGTCCCCAGCGGGTTGAACGTCGCGTCGGGAGCGAGTGCGACCGTGATGTCCTGCCAGGGGATGCCGGACTGGTTCAGGGTGAAGTACGCCATCGGGTACTTGCCGGAGATCACGTTGGGGATGTAATCGGCGGTCGTGCCCGAGTCCCAGTTGACCGCGATGCCGATGTCGGCGAGCTGCTGGCCGATGACCGCGGTCAGGGCGGGGTTGAAGGTCGCAGACGGATCGGGCATCGTCACGCTGAACCCGTCGGCGTATCCGGCGTCCGCCATGAGCTTCTTGGCCTTCTCCACGTCCAGCCCGTACGCGTCGTCGAGCGAGGGGTCGAACGCCGACGACTCCTCGGCGAAGATCTGGCTCGTGGGCTTCGCGAGTCCCTTGTGGATCTGTTCGATGAGGGCATCCCGGTCGAGGGCGTAGTTGATCGCCTGCCGGACCCGCACGTCGGCGAGAGCAGGGACCATCGTCCCGTCCCGGTCGAAGATGATCAGGCCCGCCCAGTTGACGTCGTTCTCGTAGACGGACAGCCCCGCGCCCTTGGCCTGATCGAGCTGGATCGGTTCGATGGTGCCCGCATCGACCTGGCCCGAGATGATGGCGCTGAGCCGCGCGGTCATGTCGGGGATCGGCTTGAGGACGATGGTGTCGTACACCTGCAGCTCCGGGTCCCAGTACCCCTCGCGCTTGACGTACGTGTACTGCGAGCCCGGGACCGTCTTGTCCGCGTCGAGAACGTAGGGCCCGCTGCCGACCGGCTCGGTTCCGATAGTGCCGGCGTCGATGGCGGCCGGGCTGCCGATGAAGCTCGCCTGGTTGCCCAAGTAGTCGAGGATAGCCGGGTCGGGGGCGTTCAGAGTCACCACCACGGTGTCGTCGGAGGGGGCCTCCACCGCTGTCACGCCCGCGAAGCGCGCGGCGGTCGGCCCGTTGCTGTCCCGGAAGCGCAGGAGGTTGATCTTCACCGCGTCCGCGTTCATCGGGGTGCCGTCGGAGAAGGTCACACCGTGCCGCAGAGTGAAGGTCAGGATGGTCTTCGACTCGTCCCACTCCCACGCGGTGGCCAGCATGGGCTCGAGGGTGTTGTCGGGAAGCCGGCGCACGAGCGAGTCGTAGACGGGCTGGAGGTAGACCGGCTGATGTGCGGAGTTCGCCAGCCCGGGGTCGAAGGTGGCGAGGTCGATCTTCGTCGCGACCGTGAGGGTCCGGCTCGTGTGCTCGTCACCGCCCTGTGCCTGCGGGGCACAGGCGGCCAGAAGCCCCGCTGTGACCGAGAGGGCGGCGAGCACGCCCACCATGCGGCGTGACCATCGTGTCGTGCCCGAGCGCCCGAAACGCTCGCTCCACCGTGAGTTCACAGTGCTCTCCTTTGAGTTGTGCGTACTGCGCACGCTTATGCGCTGTTCGCACATAACGATACTTTGCGGCTACGATCGTGTCAATCACCGGCGGCGACACGACGAAGGCCGCCGCCGCGTCACCGAAGGAACACCGCCATGCCCGACTTGTCCGCGTCCGCCGTCCGCGCCCTCGACCAACTAATCGACACCACCGCCTTGCCCGGCGTCGCCGCGGTCGTGACCGGCCCGCAGGGCGTGCTGTACCGCGGCTCCGGCGGTCGGCTCCGCCTGGGCGAGGATCGTCCGTTCGCTCCCGACAGCGTGATCATGCTCGCCTCGGCGACGAAGGCCGTCACCGCGACCGCCCTCCTCCAGCTCATCGACGAGGGTGCGGTGGAGTGGGACGAACCGGCGACGACCTACCTCCCCGAGCTCGGACGCATCGGAGTGCTCACCGGCAGAGCATCCGACGGCACGCCCCTCCTGCGCCCTCCGCGGCGCCCGATTACACCCCGCACGCTGCTCCTGCACACCTCGGGATTCGCCTACGACAACTTCAATCCGGTCTATGCCGAGCTCCTGCGGGAAGGGCACATCGTCACCCAGAGCACGGCGACCCGCGCCTCCTTGAGCGCCCCCCTCCTCTTCGACCCCGGCGAGCGCTGGGAGTACGGCCTCAGCTCCGACTGGATCGGTCAGCTCGTCGAGGCCGTGCGGGGCGCCCGGCTGTCAGAGGTGATACGGGAGCGCATCCTCGATCCCCTCGAGATGCCCGACACGGCGTTCACGCTCGACGACGCACGGATGCGGCGTCGAGCGACGGTCCATCGCCGCGACGAGACGACAGGAGAACTGCGCCCGACCGAGTTCGCCATCCCAGAGGCGGCCGAGATCGACATGGGCGGACACGGCCTCTACTCCACGGTCGACGACTACGCCCGGTTCCTTCGGATGTGGCTGAACGGCGGAAAGGGGCCGGCCGGACGCGTGCTGTCCGCGAACACCGTGAGGCTCGCGCTGACCACCCGGATCGGAGGCATGCCCGCGGGGTCGCTGAGGAGCACGCGGCGCTCGGCGTCGCTCGACGTCACGCTGTTTCCCGGCCTGCGCACGTCATGGTCGCCCCTGGGCATGGTCGTGCTCGACGACGCTCCCACCGGGAGGCGTCGAGGAGCCGTGTCCTGGGCGGGCCTTGCGAACGTGTACTTCTGGATCGACCCGGAATCCGCCCTCGCGGCTGTCTGGGCGACCCAGGTGCTGCCGTTCGGCGACCCGACCTCGCTGACCGAGTATCTCTCGTTCGAGAGGGCGGTCTACTCCGGGGGCGCGGAGTAGACCGCCCTCGACCGTTCAGTCGCCCTGGACGAGCGGACGTGCGGACTGGCGCAGTGCGAGGGTCTTCAGCACGGACTCCTCATACTCCTCCCGGGGGACCGACGCAGGCACCACCTTCGCCCCGGCGTGGACGACGCTCCCCTCCGGGGTGCTCCACATTGACCGGGTCACGGCCGCGGCATCCGTGGCGCCGTCCGTCTCGAAGACGCCGATCATGCCCGCGAACGGCCCGCGCGGCACCGTCTCCAGCTCCGCGATCATCGCCATCGCCGCGGGGCGGGGGTGACCCACGGCGGCTCCGTGCGGCGAGAGCGCCTGCACGACAGAGACCTCGTCGAAGCCGTCGGCGATGTCGGCCTGCACCTCGGCGAAGAGGTGACCCAGCCGGAAGAACACCCGCTTCTCCCGCTCCCGGGTGAACCTCTCCGTGCCCGGCGCCGAGATCGGGGCCAGGTCCTCCCACAGCGCGTCAGCCACCACGTCGTACTCGGAGATCTCCTTGGCGGACGGGACCCACTCGTACTCCTCACCATCGGGCAGTTCGGGAATCGGGTGCGTGGCTCCGTCCGTCTCGGCGACGACGTAGCGATCGCGCACCTCGGCCAGCGACAGCGACGTCGCACCCCACAGCCCGAATCCCGGCGTCTGCACCAGGAACATGCAGGTCGAGGGGTTGATGGAGCGCAGCGTGCGATAGCTGGAGACGGGTTCGGAGGGAAGCGTGCTCGTGACCGGCACGGAGAGGACCACACCGCCCACCCCGGAGGACTCCGACCTGCTCTGGAACGAGGTCACGGCATCCGCGAAGACCTGCTCCGAGACGGCGGGGGTCCACCCGAAGTCCGAGCCGCGATCACTCGTGTCCAGAGGGGAGGAGACGGCTCGGGCGCAGAGCTCCGCCCATGCGCGCACCTGCTGCTCTCCTCCCTCGCCGACGTGGATCACCCGAGCCGTGCCCTCGCGGTGGTCGATGCGGATGTAGTCGATCAGGCCCAGGAGCACCTCGTCGGGCGTGAGAAGCCCGCCCGCCGGCGTCGGTCTGCGGTCCGGAGCGTCCGGATAGGCGACGAAGGCGAAGACACCGCCGGCGGCGCCGTCAGCCCTGGCCTCCCGCAGCTCGTCGCGGAGCGCATCGTATGCGCTCTCCGCGGAGCGAGGGCGCCGCCGCCGCACGGTCAGGCCGATCCACGTGGTCAGCGGTTCGCGGCTGAACGGATCGATGCGCTCGTATACGAACGCCGGGGCGGCGGGGTCCTCGGCGGCGAGAGTCGCGACGATCGCATCCACCCCTCCGGGAGGAAGGGAGAAGGTCAGCTCGGTGGACCGGGGGGTCTGCGCGGAATCGATCATGGTGTCTCCTGTTCTGCGGGGGCTAAGGACGGGACGGCTCCGGCGCAGCGCGACCGCCTCGCCATCCGGGAGCGGCGACGCGACCGAGCACCTCGGCGTTGTAGCGGATGCCGTCGCGGGAGTCCGCATAGGTCGCGAGATCCTCTATCGACACCCATCCGGAGTACCCGGCCTCGTCGAGGAGCGCGAGCACGTGCGACGCGTCCACGAGCCCGTCGTCGAGACGCGTCCACTCGTAACGCCATGATCCGTCCCCGGTGCGGACGGCCCCCACGTTCTTCAGGTGCACATGCCGAAGGCGGGAGCCGAGCAGCTCCAACCCGATGCGGTAGTCCTCGTAACCCTCGTAGACCATGTTGCCGACGTCGTAGATGACGCCGAGGTCGGCGTCGTCGAAGTGGTCGAGGATCGGCATGGCCAGTCCGACACTGGGCACGATGGTGCGGTGGTGGATCTCGATGAGGATCCGCACCCCGCGATCGTGGGCGTCCGGAAGGCACGCGTCGAGGAAGCGCACGAGGTCGTCGCGCATGACGCGGTACGACTCGCCGTCGCGCACGCGCTGCGCCTGCAGCCTCACCTGCGGGGCGCCGGCGCGGTCGGCCATGTCGAGCACCAGCCTCATGCCCTCGACGTCTCCCACCGACACGTACGGGGTGAGACCGACGACCGCCAGGCCCTGCTGCGCGCAGAGCCTGGCCGCCTCCTCTGCGGCCTCCAGAGTGGGCGCGAGCGTGCAGCGGTTGCCGAGGAGGAAGTCTGCGGCGTTGGAGCCGGCCGCGTGCGGAGCATCGCCGACCTTCCACTCCACCCCCTCGAAACCTGACTCGCGCAGCTCCACGACCGCCTCCGCGGGCGTCAGCGTGGGCAGGGACACCGTCGCATAGCTATACCTCATGCGGCGCGCCGTCCTGCGACACCGATCCGGCCGGGATCAGTCCCTCGTCGACAAGGCGCCGCCAGAACTCGTCCGGGATCTCGGCGGAGAGCGCGTCGAGGTTGGAGCGCAGCTCCGCGGCGGAGCGGTTGCCCACCACGATTCCAGCCACGGCGGGATGCCGCAGCGGGAAGGCGAGCGCCGCACCGGGCAGGGGCACCCCGTGATCCGCGCACGCCGCGACGAGGGAACGCACGCGCTGCGACACCTCCGCGGGCGGAGGGCCGTAGTCGTAGCTCGAGTCGGCGGAGCCTGTGGCCAGGATGCCGGTGTTGAACGGCGACGCCACGACGACGGACAGCCCGTGGTCGAGACAGAACGGGAACAGGTCGTCGAGGGGATCGTGGTTGAGCAGGGTGTAGGCGCCCGCCATCATGAAGCCGTCGACGGGCGCGCGCTCGGCGATGTCGCGGCACACGTCCGGCTGTCTCGACGACACCCCGACGGCGCGGACGACGCCCTGGTCGACGAGATCCCGCAGAGCCGGCAAGGTCTCGTCGATGACGGTCGCCACCACGCGCTCGAAGTCGTCGCCGTGCATGCGCCGGTCCACGTCGTGGACGTAGACGACGTCGATGACCTCCACACCGAGCCGGGAGCGGCTGGCCTCCACCGACCTCGCCACCGCGGATGCGGAGTAGTCGAACCGGCGGCCGTCGTCGATGGCCTCCGTCGGGGAGGCGTTGGCGAGCCTGCCCACCTTCGTGGAGACCACGAACTCCTCGCGGGATCGGGGGGAGAGGAACTCGCCGAGACGGCGTTCGCTGCCGCCGTCGAGATAGAGGGGCGCGCTGTCGAAGCTGCGGAGCCCGGCCTCCCACGCGGCCAGGAGCATCTCGGAGAACGCCGCCGAGCCGTCGCGGTTGGAGAGGGTTCCGGCTCCGACGCCGAAGGCGGACAATCGGACGTCTGATCGGCCGAACGGTCGGCGGGCTGTGGGGTGGGCGATCGTCACGCGGGGATCTCCTTCTCGTCGCGTTCCTGTCGTGCGTCTGGGGACAGCTCCTGTCGTGCGCGGCGGCGCTCGGCCTGCGCATCGGGGTCGAGCACCGGCGACGACAACAGGAGTCTCTGGGTGTACGGATGCTGCGGTCTTTCAGTCACCTGTCGGCCGGATCCCCGCTCGACGATCTCCCCGCCGTACATCACGGCCACGTCGTGACTGACGTGGCGGACGACGTCGAGATCGTGGGAGACGAAGAGGTACGACACGTTCGTCTCTCGCTGGATCGAGAGGAAGAGGTCGAGCACGCGAGCCTGCGTGGACAGGTCCAGAGCGCTCACTGGCTCGTCGCACACGATCAGCGCGGGGGCGAGTGCCAACGCCCGCGCGATGGCGACGCGCTGACGCTGACCGCCGCTGAACTCCCGCGGACGGCGCTGGATCGCATCCGAGGGCAGGGCCACGAGGTCGAGCAGCTCGCGCACTCGTGCCCGTGCGGCCTCGGTCGTCCATCCCTGCGCGCGCAGCGGCTCGGCGAGGATCGCACCGATCTGCATCGATGGGTTGAGCGAGGTGAATGGATCCTGGAACACGACCTGCAGCTCGCGGCTCAGCACCCGCCGCTGACGACGGTCGAGCCGAGCGATCGAGCGGCCCTGGAACACGATGTCCCCGCCGGACACCGGGGCGAGGCCGAGCACGGCCCGGCCCAGTGTCGTCTTGCCGGAGCCGGACTCGCCGACGAGGCCCAGCGTACGCCCCGTTCCCAGCTCCAGCGAGACCTGGCGCAGGACGCGGTGCGGCGGCTGGCGGCGGCCCTTTCCCGGATAGACGACGTCGAGATCGACGACGTCCAGCAGCGTTTCGGTCGAGCCGGTCATGATGCCCTTTCCTTCTGCAGAGCAGCGCCCCGTTCGGACAGGGGGGTGAGTGGTTCGCGGCCGGCGAGCGACGACAGGAGGAGCGCGCGGCTCGCCGAGCTCTGCGGAGAGCGCAGGACACTGCGGACGGGCCCGGACTCCGCCAGGGTTCCCCTGTCCATCACCAGCACTCGATCGCAGATGTCGGCGACCACGCCGAAGTTGTGGGTCACCATCAGCATCCCCATCCCGAGGTCGTGCTGCAGGCGACGGAGCAGGTCGAGGATCTCGGCCTGGACCGTGACGTCGAGAGCTGTCGTCGGCTCGTCGGCGATGAGGAGGTCGGGCCGGCAGCTGATGGCGCCGGCGATCAGGACGCGCTGCGCCATGCCGCCCGAGATCTCGTGGGGGTAGGAACGGAAGGTGCGCTCCGGGTCCCGCATGCCCACCGCGGCGAGCAGCTCGAGCGCACGTGCGCGCGCGTCGCCGCGAGAGAGGCCCATCGCGACCCGAAGTGGACGGGTGAGCTGACGGCCGATGGTGTAGTTCGGGTCGAGGTTGCTCATCGGCTCCTGCGGCACGTAGGCGATGCGCCTGCCCAGCAGATGGCGGGCCCCGCCGCGTCGGCCGCGATCGGCGCGCAGGTCCTCCCCGTCGAAGACGATGGCCCCGGCGAGCACGTGAGCCTCGGAGGGGAGAAGGCCCAGCACGGCGAAGGCGGTCTGGGACTTGCCGGACCCGGACTCCCCCACCAGGCCGACGACCTCGCCGCGGTCGACGTGGAACGACACGTCTTGCACGACGGTGCGGGTGTCACCGCCCGGCTGCGGGTATCCGACAGCGAGGCCCGTCACCTCGAGCAGATGGCCGTCGTGGCGAGCCGCCGATGCGGTCGGCAGCTCCGACACCGCCCTGAGCGGCTGCGGGCGTCGTCTCGGTGCGACCGGCGAGGCGTATTCGAGCGCGTCGCGGACCGCGTTGGAGAGGACGATGAACGATCCGATGGCCAGCACGATCATGACGGAGGGCCACACGAGCAGCACGGGGTCGGCGTAGATGTTCACGAAGGCCTCGTTCAGCATCACGCCCCACGACGGCGTGAGCGGATCACCGAGGCCGAGGAACTCCAGACCCGACTGGATGGAGATGGAGATGCCTGCGACCACCGCCAGCTGCACGACCAGCGGTGCGCGCACGACGAAGAAGATGTGCCTGCCCACGATTCGCGCCGGCCCCAGGCCGGACACGCGCGCGGCATCGACGTACAGCTCGCCGCGCACGGACCGCACCGCCGTGCGCGTCAGGCGGAAGAACGTCGGCGACATCATGATGCCGAACACGGTCATGGACACGAGGACACTGGAGCCGAGGGCGGCGGTCGCGGCGAGCAGCGCGATGATCGACGGCAGCGCGAGGATCACGTTCGCAAGCCACGAGGCCACGGCGTCGAACTTGCCGCCGGCGTATCCCGCGACGAGTCCGCTGGGCACGCCCAGCAGGGCGGCGACGGACGCCGCGATGGCCGCCGCGATCAGGGTCGTGCGGGTGCCGATGAGCAGACGGCTGAACACATCGCGGCCGGCGCTGTCGGTGCCGAGCAGGTGCCCGGGGGCGCCGGGGGGCTGCAGCGCGTTGCTCAGCTGCGAGTAGTTCGGATCCCACGGCGCGACCCACGGACCCACGACCGCGACGATCACGAGCACGCCGAGCACGATGAGCGCGCCCAGGCCGAGGGGGTTGGCGAGCACTCGCCGGAGGAGGTTCTGAGGGGGTGCACCGGGGACCGGTGTCAGCGGAACGGTCATGAGGCCCGCGCTTTCGGGTTGAGCCAGCCGACGGCGACGTCGACGAGCAGGTTGACGATGACGACCATGATGACGACGTAGACGACGACGCCCATCAGGACCGGCATGTCTCCCTGAGTGGTGGAGCTTAGGGCGAGGAATCCGATACCGGGAAGGGCGAAGATCTGCTCGATGATCACGGCTCCGCCGAGCATGGCGATGAACTGCAGGGAGAGGACCGTGAGCGCGCTCGGCGCCGCGCTGCGCAGTGCGTGCCGCAACAGGATCTCGGTCGAGCCGAGCCCTCGGCTGCGGAGGGTGCGCACATAGTCGCGGGAGAGCTCGTCGATCGTCGCCCCTCGGACCTGCTGTGCGGTGGAGGCCATGGCCCCGAAGGCGAGAGCGGCAACAGGCAAGGTGATCGACAACGCCCAGGCGCCCACGCCATCCGTGATCGGGTGATACCCGGTGGCGGGAAAGATCCTCGCCTGCACCGCCAGGAGCGACACGAGAAGCACCGCCACGAGGAACTGCGGGACTGCGGCTCCGCCGACGGCGACGATCTGGAGGAGGCGGTCCACCCAGCCCCGACGGGCGGCGGCGGTGACGCCGACGGCGACGGCGAGCACGGCGGCGACCAGGATGGTGCACACGACGACCGACAGGGTCGTGGGAAGGCGCCCGACGATGCTGGTCGTCACCGGCTGTCCTGTGAACCACGACACGCCGAAGTCTCCGCGGATGGCACCGCCGAGCCAGGCGAGGTACCGCTCCGCGAGAGGCCGGTCCAGTCCGAGCTCTGCCTCCTTGGCGGCGACCTGGGCGGGGGTGGCCGACTCCCCGAGCACACCGCGCGCGACATTGCTCGCCGAGAAGTTCAGAAGGACGAACGTCAGGGTAGCGACGGCGAAGAGGGCCGACAGCCCTCCGGCAAGACGGCGGGCGATGAGCCTCAGCATCGGTCCGTGATCCTTGCAAACGCAGCCCCCGCGCCGTGCGCTCTCGGGTGAACTTTGGGCAACTCCGTCACAGCAATCTCCTCGTCGAGTTGTGCGCACATCGCACTTCAATGCGCTCTTCGCACAACACTAAGCAACTCGACATATGTTGTCAATTCCGAACATGTGTGCGATCTGCGTACGATGGAATCAACGACCGTCAGGAGAATGCCAATGAAAGATCGTGATGGATCGACGCTCGCGTCGCGGGACTTTGTGCAATCGCTTGAACGCGGCCTCGCCGTTATCGAGGCCTTCGATGAGCAGAACCCACGCATGACTCTTGCCGAGGTGGCCCAGCGCACCGGGCTAACGCGCGCCGCGGCTCGGCGGTTTCTGCTCACCCTCGTAGACCTGGGATACATGCGCGCGGAGGGCAACCAGTTCTCCCTACGCCCCCGCGTGCTTACCCTCGGGCAGGCGTATCTGTCCAGCATGACTATCAGCGACATCGTGACCCCGCGACTGCGCGAACTCTCCGAGCAGACCGGGGAGTCTTTCTCCCTGTCCACTCTCGACGGCGACGAGATTATCTACATCTCTCAAGTCACGGCGCCGCGCCCCATGGCGATCCGGATCCACGTGGGCACGCGCTTTCCCGCCTACGCTACGAGCATGGGAAGGGTATTGCTCGCGCACTCCCCAGAGGCGTGGCTCGCGGACTACCTCGACCGGTGGGAGCCCACCCCGTTCACCAGCCGGACCATCTCGTCGCGAGTGGAACTCGAGGCGGCGTTGCAGAAGGCGCGCGACGACGGCTATGCCCTCGTCGACCGCGAACTGGACTACAGCCTGAAGGCTGTCGCCATCGGCGTCCTCGGAGCGAGCGGCACCGTCGAGTTCGCGATGTCGATGTCGCTGCACTCCGCCCTCGAGGATGACACGGCCACCGCGAAGGGAGTCCCCATGATGCGGGCGGCAGCCGAGCAGATCGCGAGCGACATGATGTCCCTGCATGAAGGTCAGCAATAGCCCGCAGTCAAGGAGCTATGACTAGAAGATGAGGATCGCCGCAGCGGGTACGCTCCACCAGCGCGGGAGTTCACACAGCAGGAGGGCGTCCTCGATTGGCACCCTGAAACGCGTAGTCTGGGAAGCCGCAATGAATACTGCCATCGCTGCCGGCGCCGAAACGCCGACCGCGTCACTCTCCAGAACTATCACGCCGACGGTAGCCGCGCCATCAGCCTCACCCATCCACCCGGCAATACGCTCTTATACGCCGCCGGCGCCATGTATGCGAGGATCGATCCGTCGGGAATCACGGTTCGCCCAGTCATCCCCGTGATGCCCCGACGCTTGCCGCCTCGTGAGTAGCCTCTGCGGTGAACGTTCTCGATCTTCACGAATCATGCCAGCGCAGTCCGGGCGACCAGGTGATCTCGCGCGCACGAAACTCGTCAACTCGCGGCCTGAGGGATCCGCGCTTCCGTGCCTCAGCGCCGCCGCCCACAGGAGCAGGGAAAGCGAAAGGGATAACGCGCGGGCGCCGCGTTTCAAAGACGGAAACGTCTTTCGCGGTGGTCCTAGACCGCAGTACGACGCTACACGCGGCGGGAGACTCGGGCGCTCCGACGCGATACAGCCGCCACATGCCCTCGACACCTAGAACCAGCGACGTGCGTCGGAGCCGTCATAGGGACAGACAGGGGAGCCCGCGTGAGAAGGATCCCCTGTCGCGCCGCGTCATCGGGACTGCACCGAATCACCGTCGTAACCCGAATCGCCGAGGTCAGCCGACCAATCGCTCTACCGGCGTGTCCGAGCGGGCCGATGCGACGACGCGACGCTGTTCGGGGAGCCAGTCCCGATCGGCGGAGGTCCCGCGTGTCAGGCGGATGGCGAGGGCACTCGCCTCGGACTGGTATCTCGCCACGGCTCGCGCCGCGGGTCGTCCCGAGCGGCGTCGGATATCGGCGCGCCAGCGTCGGCGTGCTCGCAGGCTGCCCAGGGGCGTCGCTTCCTCGGATGTAATGTCCCCGCTTCGAACGAGGATCGCTGCTCCTTCGGCAATCATCCTTCCTTGCCTGCGGCGGAGGACAAGCGCGACGACGAACATCGCGAGGAAGACCGGGACCATGACGGCGCCGTATACCTTGAAGATCAGGTACTGGTCGCTGCTGGCAAGGCCCGCCCAGTCCCAGATCCCGTGGAGCACGATTGCGGCGAGCAGCCCGAGGATCACAGGCAGGACCCTGGCTGCGGTTCCGCGACGGTTCGCCGCGATGCCGACGCCGATTGCTGTTATGGCGACCATGAGGGAGTGGAAGAACGGCACCATTGCGATGCGCATGAACAGGGTCACGCCCAGCGCTGCGACCGCCCCAGCGTCCGCCCCACCGGACTGGATAACCTCCATCATCGGGCGTCCGAAGTACAGACTGTTCTCGATGAAGGAGAACCCGATACCTGCGAGCCCGGCGTAGACGATCGCGTCGAGCACGCCCGTGATCTCGCGGCGCCGGTAGATCAGCAGCCAGAGCAGGAAGAGCCCCTTGAGAACCTCCTCCGTCACGGGTGTGATCATCAGCGGGCGCACCCACTCCCCGACGTCTGCTCCCCAGATGGCGTTGACCAGGTCGTGAAGCCAGGCCTGTGTCCAGATCGAGCAGAAGGCCGCCACGCTTGCGCCCCAGACGAACGCGGACACGAGCAGGCCCGGGCGTCCGCGGTGCCACCGGTTCAACCACAGGAACGCGAGGATCACCGGCGTCACGACGACCGCCGACAGAGACAGTCCCGCTCCGACCCAGCCGATGCCGATCTGGCTCGACACCCAGATGACCGACCCGATCATGGTCGCTGCCGCAACGATCGGCCAGATGATCCACCGCCGTGGGCGGTCTGCTCGTTTCTCGTTTTCCATATGTGCGTGTCTCCATAGCTCGTCGCGCCGTCCAACCGTCGGCGACTCATCACAGTGGACACCGTGCCCCTACGGCATACTCAAGGGGACGGACAGAAAGGGGCTGGAATGGGATGGTCCACGCGCGAAGTCGCAAAGCTTGCCGGCACCACGCTGCGCACGGTGCGGCACTATCACGACATCGGGCTGCTCGAGGAGCCTGAACGACTGCCGAACGGGTACAAGTCCTACCGAACAGCGCACCTCGTGCGGCTCCTGGAGATCCGGCGCCTTACCCGCCTCGGACTATCGCTGTCGGCCATCGCTGCGGTGCTGCAGGACTCCGCCGACCTAGAGGAGACACTGGATGGGGTGCAGGCCGATCTCGCCGAAACCATCGCGCAGCTCCAGCTCGCGCAGGAAGAGATCGCACAACTCCGTCGAACCCCGACCGACACGGACTTGCCGTTCGATATCTCCGTCGCGGCGAAGAACGCCGAGCTCTCCGACGCGGACCGATCGCTGTATGCGGTCATCACGCAAGTCGCCGGCGACCAGGGCCACGACCACTGGAGCGCCCTTCTCAAAGGAGTTCCTCGCACACCCGCCGCGGAGGAGTTCGACGCCCTCCCTGCAGACGCGGATGAGGAAACCCGGAGCCGCCTCGCGGAACAGATGGCACCTCACACCGCCGATCTGCTCGCGAAGCATCCGCTCCCCGCCGACGCCCGCCCCCGCAGCATCCGAGAACAGTCAACATTCGCTCGCGCCGTCATCGAGGCCATGATGGACCTCTATAACCCCGCCCAACTCGACGTCATCGCACGCATCTGGCGCGCGATCGGCATCGTATGACACAACCGAGAACCCATCAACGGGGACTAACGAGAGTGTGGCGTGCTGCGGATCCGACGCTGCGAGCGATGCGCCGCCAGGCCGTCGGTGCGCTCGCAGTATCCAAGTCGATCGCGATATGGGGATCGCGATCAACAAGGCGAGCCTCCTGCGCTTAGGTCACTGCACACAAGAGTGAGCGGGCGCGCCCAGCGAAGGAGACGCCGTACCGGGACCGCAGTACGTCAGCGGTCGGCGAACCGCGCTTTCGCCTCTGCGGTGTGCGGGGCATAGACATTGACGCGATTGCCGTCAGGATCGGCCAGCATCATCGCGCGATTTCCCCACGGGAGGGTGACCGGCTCCTGCAGCACCTGGACCCGGTCACCGAGCCGCCTCCGCTCCTCATCGACGTCATCAACCTGGAACTCGATGATGGCGCTCGTGTTTGACGCGGCGGCAAGACCGGTTCCCGGGAACAACGGAAGGGTGGCGTCGCTCCCGACGGCGAGCGTCCCGCCCGACGTCAACAATTCGGCGAACACCGGATTGGGTCGCTCGAACGTCCCCCCAGTGACGAGCTCGTAGAAGTCCACCATTTCGTCGAGTCGGCTGGTGATGAGGCGTACAGATGCAAATTTCATGGAGGCTCCTGTCGTCGGATCGACTGCCGCCGGGAGCGGTCAGCGAAAAATGTAAGGCAACTGATACTATCAGTGGTCAACGCGGAAGGAGCGAGATGGCCGAAGACTTCGGGCAGAGACTGCCTTACCTGCTCCGCAGAGTTAACCAGGCCCTGTCCCAACGCCTGGACGAGGACCTACACGAGTTCAGCCTGACCCAGTCCCAGCTCTCCGCCCTCGCACAACTGGACACGGAGCATCCCGCCGCGCTATCTGGCGCGACCCTCAGCACACGCTCGGGGGTGACGCCGCAATCCATGTCCACCGCGATCGCCGGACTCCTTCGCCGCGGCCTCGTCACGCGCACGCCGCACCCGCAACACGGCCGGGTCCTCGAATGCCGAATCACACCGGCCGGCACCGAACTGCTCGCCCAGGTACAACGGGCCACCCGGGAGAACGGCCGGTATGAGGCGGGCCTGAACCATATGCAGCAGGAGGACCTGCGGGTGCTACTGACCCACATGATGCGATCCCTCGGGCTCTACCTCCCCAGCCCGGATGCCCCCGCCAGCCGGGATGTAGCAGTGAAGAAGCCGGTTCTGGACGGGCCATGACGCGCCATGGTCCCGGATTTCATACCAGGCGCGTCGTCCCGAGCCGCACCGACCGCGTTCTACAGACGGACAGGAACCATGACGTAGCGGCAGTGACATGATCACCACATGTCTGTCCTCACGCACAATCAACTCATCTTCCAGCAGACGAAGAACTTCTCGAAGAACGACTTCGCGATCATGGATCCCAATGGGCAGCAGATCGCCCAGGTGGAGACGGCAGGGAGCGCGCTTGGGCGCGCGTTCATGGGCGCACGTGAGCTGACGGTGCTCGATGGCCCGGGGAACCCGATCGTCCAGGTGAAGGACACCGTCACTTTCGGACGCGACCGGATGGAGATCCTGGACGGCACTGGCACCCCGCTCGCAAGCCTGGTAAAACGGGTCACGCTGTTCAAGACGCGCATCACGATTGACATGCAGGGCGAGCAGATCGACCTGCAAGGCAATATCATCGGCTTCGATTTCCAGTTCATCGGCCCGCTCGGTGTGCTGGCGACAGTCTCCCGGGCATGGTCAGGCGCCGGCAAGGCGCTGCTCGGCAAGTCGACCTACTCAGTCGAGTTCAGCCCCGCTCTAAGCGCGTCTCAGCGCCAGACCTTCATCGGCTCCGTCCTCGCCCTCGACCTCATCCGAGAGAAGCAGAAATCCTAGCCGGCGATTCGTCTGAGCAGCAGACACCCAGGTCGGGAACAACGAGATCAGCTAAGCGACCCTAGACCCGCTTAGCGCGGCGATGATTGGACTAGAGACCTCCGCCCCCGCCGTACAAATCCCGGTCTCCTCCCGCTGGTCCTAAGAATGCGGGGGGATGGGAGCGCGAGACCTACTCTGAGACCCGCACCGACTCCGCACTCGCCTCGCCATAAACGAGGACGATCGCGTCCGGGAAGCGCGCGCAGTCCGGCACCTCCCCGCGGCTAGAACCGCATTGAAGTCAGGAGACGGTTCGCGATTCCTGACGCGCTTGGAATTCGGCAGCGACGACCTGCGGCAACCGACCGCCTCATCTCGCTTCACCCGCCGTCAAAACCCCAGAGGGGTTCCTCTCTGATGAGGCCTTTCTGACGGTCCGGTGGCCTCTGGATTACGTGTCACTTCTGGAATGGGTCTTACATCACCTCAGTCTCGAGTGGTCGTCTGCGCAGACGGTGCTCCGGTTCACAACTCAGGGTTCGATGACGCGCGTGAATTCCTCGCGCGTGGTGCGCAGGTGCGCGCGCATCGCGGCATCTGCGGCCTCGGCGTCGCCCCGACGCACCGCATCGAGGATCTGCTCGTGCGCGTGCCAGCTCGACTCCTTCACGAAGTCGAAGCTCATCAGGTCGACGGGCTCGAACATGCGCACCCTCGCCTCTTCGACGGCGTCGCGGACGAACGAGTTGCCGGAGGCCTCGGCGAGCGCGATGTGGAAATCGGTGTCGGCGATGCGCGACTCGGCCTTCGTGACGGCGGCGGCGAGGTCGCGCTGCGCCAGCGTCATCGCCTCCAGGTCGACGTCGCTGCGACGGGTCGCGGCCAGCGCCGCCCCACCGGACTCGACGATCGAGCGGAACTCGGTGAGCTCGCCGATCTCGGCCGAGCGCGTGCGCACCTCCTCGCGGATGAGCCGCGGGTCGAGGGCGGCATCCTGCACGATCGCCCCACCGGACGCACCGCGCGAGATCACGATCTGCCCGCTCCCCTCGAGGATGCGCAGCGCCTGCCGCAGGGTCTCGCGCGAGACGCCGAGCTGTTCGGCGAGCCGGCGCTCCGGCGGAAGCCGATCGCCGGGGCGGATGCGGCCGAGCGCCATCTCGCGCCGCAGGAACCCGGCGACCGCCTGATAACCGGAGACCGGCTGCAGGACGGCACGGGAGAAGTCGTGCGGCGCGTCGTCACGCTCGCTCATCCGTGCTCCTCCGATCAGAGGGGCAGACCCGGGCGGTCGGAGCCCACGATCTGCTTCCCCACGAAGAAGTCAAGCACATCGGCGTCTCCGTGCCCTCCCAGTCCGCTCGCGCCGAAGAAGCTCTGCGACGACTCCGGCGACATGTCGAGCACGCTCGCGCCGTTGACCTTGACCTCACCGGCGACGAGCCGTGTGCCGAGTGCGGCCGCGGCGTGCTCGTCGGCGCCGAACACGTAGCCGGCGAGTCCGACCTGCCCGGTGTTCGCGAGCGCCACCGCCTCGTCCTCGTCGGCATAGCCGCCCACGAGCAGCAGGGGTCCGAAGACCTCGTCCGCGAGGCCCGGACCGTCGAGCACCGCCACCGTCGGCTCGAAGAACCATCCCTGTGCGGGCACCTGCGTGACGCGCAGCAGCTCGGCACCGGCCTGCGCCAGCCGCTCCCGCTGCTCGACGAGCTCGTCGCGGCGCCCGGCGAACGCGACCGGGCCCACCTCGGTCGCATCGTCCAGGCTCGACCCGATCGCCCGGCGGCCGAACTCGGCGATCAGGAGACCTGCCAGCTCGTCCCGGCGCGCACGGTCGACGAGCACCCGGCGGGGTGCCTCGCACCACTGGCCCGACAGCTTCAGCACACCATCGGCCAGCGCCTTCGCCGTCTGCTCCAGGTCGGCGTCGGTGCGGACGATCGCGGCGTTGTTCGAGCCCAGCTCCAGCTGCAGTCTCGCGAAGCGCGGAGCGGCCGTCGCGGCGATCGCGCGCCCGGTCGGCGTCGAGCCGGTCATCGAGATCGCGGCGATGCGCTCGTCGGCGACGAGGCTGCGTCCGACGCCGCCGCTGCCCTGCACGAGACCCACCACCGCGTCGGGGATGCCGACCGCGTGCACACCCTCCAGCAGCAGCTGGGCGCTCCACGGCGAGAACGAGGACGGCTTGAGCACGACCGTCGCACCGGCCGCGAGCGCGAACGCCGTCTTCTTCACCGCCATGGCCGACGGGGCGTTCCACGGCAGGATCAGCGCGGTCGGCCCCCAGGGCACACGGTGCAGACGCACGGGCCCGTGCTCGGCGGCGAGCGCCCGCGAGTCGCCGACCGCGACCGCGCGCCGGGCGGCATCCCGCAGGGTCGCGCCGTTCGCCCCGCCGAACAGCCGCGTGACGGAGATCGGCACGCCGCTGTTGAGTGCGTCGAGATGCGCGACCTCCTCGGCCCGCTCGTCCAGCCAGTCGGCGAGCGCGTCCAGCTTCTCCGCGCGGCGCTCGGGGGCAAGGCCGCGCCAGCGCCCGTCGTCGTGCGCCTGCTGCGCCGCGGTCACGGCACGGCCGACCTGGTCGAGTGAGCTCGACGCGGAGGCGACCAGGGCCTCCCCCGTGTTCGGGTCATGCAGCCAGGTGCCGTCGCTCTCGGGGCTGTCCTCGGCGACGCCGGCGATCCAGGTGCGCAGGGCGGGGTACGTCATGTCAGATCCGATCGAAGTAGCGGTGCAGGTCCCAGTCGGTGACGCGGGCCATGAACGTCGTCCACTCGTGGTCGAGCAGCACCTGCTGATGCGAGATCAGCTCGGGAGTGAGCAGCTCCTGCACGAGCGGGCTCTCGCCGAACAGGATGCTCGCCTGACGAGGATCCGCGGGCATGGCCCCGTCGGCGGGAAGGTCGTAGGCGCTTCCGACCACGGCGTCACCCAGCACGGTCGCCTTCTCCATGCCGTCGCGCGCCGACGCCAGGACCCCGGTGAGGGTGAAGTACGGGTTCGTGTCGGCGCCGGGCAGGCGGAACTCGAAGCGCAGCGCCTGCGGCGAGTGCCCCACCACCCGCACCGTCGTGGTGCGGTTGTCGAAGCCCCAGGTCTGACCGCTCCCCGCCACGTCGGACGAGTTGCTGCGGCGGTAGGAGTTGACGGTCGGCGCGTACCAGGCCATCAGCGCGGGTGCGTGTTCGAGCGCGCCGGCGATCGCCGACCGCATCCGCCCGCTGAGGCGATCCGGAGCCGACTCGTCCCAGAACACCGCCGTGCTCTCGTCGTCGACGAACGAGACGTGCACGTGGCAGGAGGATCCGGGCTGGTCGTTGAGCGGCCGCGCCATGAACGTCGCCGACATGCCCGCGCGAGCGGCGGTGTCGCGCACCGCCAGCTTGTACAGCGCATGCCGATCGGCCATCTCCAGCGGGTCGCCGTACTCGAAGGTCATCTCCCACTGCCCGAGTCCCCATTCGCTCTGCGCGGCTTCGACGAGGATGCCGCTGGCACGGAGGTCGGCGCGCAGCTTCTGGAAGAAGGGCTCGTAGAGATTGCCCTCGTGGATCATGAAGTCCGACGGCGTGAGGGTGGTCGGGTCGAGGTCACGGAATCCGGAGCGGCGCAGCTCCCTGGGGTCGTTGCGGAACAGGTAGAACTCCAGTTCCGTCCCCGCGAGCGGGGTGAGCCCGAGCTCCCGGATGCGGGCGAGCTCCTGCTTCAGCAGCACGCGGGGTGAGAGCGGCATCGGCTCGTGCGTGTGCACGTCGACCGGGTCGGCGAGGCAGATGGCCACCCCCTCGAGCCAGGCCGCGGGGCGGAGGGTCTCGAGGTCGGGGATCAGCGTCACGTCTGGGACGCCGTTGTGCATCCCGCACAGCGCGAACTTGTTCGCATCGATCAGTTCGAGGCCCTGGTCGATGTCCCACGCCCAGGCACAGGTGCAGATGTCGACACCGTTCTCCACGACGCGGCCGAAGCCCTCGACCGGGATGCGGCGGCCGACGAGTCGACCCTGCAGGTCGGGCGTCGCGACGATCACGGTGCGGATGCCGGCAGCCTCCAGCTCGTCCGGAGCCAGGCGCACGTCGTCGATCATCGCGTCAGCCACCCTCCGTCGACGGGGAGCTGGATGCCGTCGATCCAGGACGCCTCGTCGCTGAGCAGCCAGGAGACCGCGGAGGCGATGTCGGCGGGCACGCCCACCCGCGGCACCAGGAGGCGTTGCTTCATGAACTCCAGAGCCTCAGGGCTCGTGACGCTCTCGTAGTCGAAGAAGTCCGTCGCGATCGGGCCGGGGGCGACGCAGTTGACGCGGATGTTCTTCGCTGCGAGCTCGACCGCGAGCGCCTTCGTGAGCATCGGCACGCCGCCCTTGCTCGCGTTGTAGTGCGGTTGCGCGGTGCCGGTGCTCGTCACGACGACGAGGGCCTCGACGGTCGACAGGTTCACGATCGCCCCGCCGCCGGACTCGGCGATGAGCGGGGCGACCTCCTGCGCGACGAGGAACTGTCCCTTGAGGTTGATGTCGAAGACGAAGTCCCATGCCTCCTCGGTGAGGGTCTCGAACGAGTGCTCGGTGACGACTCCGGCGTTGTTCACCAGGAGGTGCAGCGACCCCCAGGCCGCACGCGCGAGGTCTACCGCCGCGCGGATCTGCTCCCGCGAGCGCACGTCCACCACGGACGCAAGGGCGGTGCCGCCTGCCTCCTCGATGAGGCGGACCGTCTCGGCCGCACCATCGGCGGACACGTCGGTCACGAGGACGCGCGCTCCCTCACCGGCGAGCCGGAGGGCCGTCTCCCGCCCGATGCCGGAGCCTGCGCCCGTGATGAGGGCGTTCTTGTCTGCGTGTCGCATTTCTTCTCCTTGTTCGGTGACGCCTAGGCGATGTTCTGTGTGGCGGACGCGGCGAGCGTCGCACGGGCGGCGGCCTGTGCGACCAGCCAGCCGAAGACCGGGTCGGCTCCGAAGGTCTCGGGATGCCACTGCACCCCGATCGCCGGAAGGCCCTCGAGCTCGATGGCCTCGACGACGCCGTCCGGCGCCCACCCGGTCACGACGATCCCGCGGCCGGGCACGTCGACCGCCTGGTGATGGAAAGAGTTGACACGGGTCGTCTCGCCATAGAGCGTCTGGGCGACGCTGCCCGGCGCCGTGCGCACCTCATGCACGCGGTGAGCGCGCGGATAGGCGTAGGAGCCGTGCGACTCCCCCTCGCCGGGCGGCAGGTGCGAGTGGAGCGTGCCGCCGCGGACGACGTTGAGGAGCTGTGCGCCGCGGCAGACTCCGAGCAGCGGGATGCCGCCGGTGATCGCGGCCTCGATCAGGCCGGCCTCGAACGCGTCGCGCTGCGGGTCGATCAGAGGGGTGAACGGTCCCGGTGTCTGCCCGTAGAGGCGCGGGTCGACGTCGTCGCCGCCCACGATCACGACACCGTCGAGGCGCTCGGCCAGCTCGGCCGGAACGGCATCCATCGGCAGGTGCACCGGCAGTCCGCCGGCACGGAGCACGGAGGTCGAGTACTCGCTGAGGTAGGCCTCGAGCGGCGCGTCGGCGAAGCCGTGCGGTGCGCCGATCGCGGCGCCGCGCAGGCGTCGTCCGGAGATGCCGATCAGGGGTCGGGGCAGGGCGGGGGTGCTGATGATGTCCATCCTTCTTGTGCGGGGCGGGTGGCGAGGGTCAGGCGTTCTCGTCGAATCGGCGCACGATCTGGGCGTACGCCTCCGGTGCCTTCGCCCGCATGACCGCGGCCTGCACGAGGCCGATCACGGGGGCGATGACCACGACCCCGACCAGGGTGATGCTGATCGGGCCCCAGGCGGGATTCCCCTCGGCATCGACGTCGCTCACGAGCAGCGGGAAGTTCGCTGCGATGAGCACGGCGGACACGGCGAGGCCGAGGAAGCCGAGGATCGGTGCGATGACGGTGTGCCAGGGGCTGCGCAGCACCCGGGTGCGGGCGAAGTAGACCACGACGGAGAGGCACGTGACCGCCATCAGGATCACGATCGCGAGCGTCCCGATGCCGGCGAACCAGGAGAAGATGTTCTCCGGCGCGAAGCCGATCAGCGCGAGCACGATGATCGCGATGCCCGAGGTCGCCACCTGCACGATCGATGCGACGTGCGGCGAGCCGTGCTGCGCGTGGACGGTGCCGACGCGGTCGGGCAGCACCCGCGCGTTGGCCATGGCGTGGTGGTAACGGGTCAGCACGTTGTGCAGCGACAGCACGGCGGCGAACATGCTCCCGAGGAACAGCACCGCGACCGCGATCGAGCCGACCGGGCCGAGGTACTGCTCCGTGACGCGGGTGATCAGCGTGGTGGGGTCGGCGGCGGCCTCCTCGATGATCGCGCCCTCGCCGACGCCGACCACGATGGCCCAGGCGGCGAAGGCGTAGAAGACGCCGATCACGATCGCGGACGCGTAGGTGGCGCGCGGGATCGTGCGCTCGGGCGTGCGCACCTCGTCGCGGTAGACGACGGTCGACTCGAAGCCGATGAAGCTCGCGATCGCGAACATGAGGCCGAGGGCGGGGGCACCGGAGAGGACGTTCTGCAGCAGGAACGACCCGAAGGTCACTCCCTCCGCGCCGCCGGTGACGAGGATGACGACCCCCAGCAGCACCACGATGCCGATCTCGGCGAGCAGCACGACCACGAGGACGCGCGAGCTGAGTTCGATCTGCCGGTAGCCGAGCGCGCCGACGAGGGCCACGGAGGCGAGGGTGAGCAGCCACCACGGGATCTCGGGTCCGCCGAGGAGGACGATGCTCGAGCTGATCGTCGCGCCCAGGTAGGAGAACACCGCGATCTGCACGGTCGTGTAGCAGACGAGCGCGAGGTAGGCGGTGGCGAGCCCGGGCGTGCGACCGAGCCCGTGGGTCGCGAACACGAAGAACGATCCTGCCTTGGGCAGGAAGCGGCTCATCGCCGTGAGGCCCACCGAGAAGAGCAGCAGGATCACGGTGGCAACGAGGAACATGACCGGGAAGCCGATGCCGTTGCCCACGAGGAAGCCGATGGGCACGAGTCCGCCGACGACTGTGAGGGGGGCTGCGGCCGCGATCACCATGAAGGTGACTGACACCGCCCCGAGGTTCCCGCGGAGATTGCGCTCCTGGGGTGCTGCCGTGCTGCGCGACGTCGTTGTCGAAGCATCCATGTCGAAGCATCCTTTTGCCGATTGGACTAATGGTCTACTTTCTAGCCCATTGCCGTCCCTTCTCGCAAGGGGCAACCCAGATCGATAGCTCTGGACCGCCCCACGGAAACCCTTCGACGCTTCGAAGCGGGTGCCAGGGAGCGGAGTATCTCGAGCGTGAGAGAGGGACTTGATGGTGCGCCACCCGGTTGATTGCGATCTTTCCCCTTGAGTATGCCGTGACGGCACAGTGTCTAGTGAGAACGGGGCGGGCAACGCCGAGAGGTAGTGCCGCCGAGAACGCTCCGTTTTCAGCCGGTATGGCCACCGTCAATCGACGGCCTGGCGGCTGCTAAAGAGAACGTCTGATCGAGCGCCCGCCGTGGTGCCGAATAGACACCTGATTCACCCCTGCTGCCAACCTATCCATTTCAATCCCTCTCGCCAGAACCGCTCAAAGGAGAGCAAATGCCTCCAGACAGAGACGGTCCGACCCTATCTCGAGGAACGAAGCCCCTATGTACGTAGAAGAAGACCTGTGGATTCCGTTCGGAGAGCACGAGACCTGGGTGCGGCGGTGTGTCCCTATGGCGCCGGACCCGACTAAATCGCCCGTGATCATGCTGCACGGAGGCCCTGGGGCCGCACACAACTATCTACTACCCTTCCGGGAGCTGACGCGCTCCGGCCGCGAGGTGATCTTCTATGATCAGCTCGGCTGCGGCAACAGCACACACCTGCCCGGCGCTAGTCCATCGTTCTGGACGCCCCAACTCTTTATCGCTGAGTTCGACAACCTCACGACGGCGCTCGAACTCGACACATTTCACATCGCAGGTCAATCGTGGGGCGGAACGCTCGCCGCCGAGATAGCGGTGCGGCATCCTGCAGGCCTTCAGTCGGTGACCATCCTCAACTCACCAGCTTCCATGGACCTCTGGATGAAGGCTGCGGCGCGTCTTCGCGCTGCCCTGCCTGGCGATGCGGACGAGCGCATGCGGCGGTACGAGCGGGAGAGCAACACGGATGATCCCGAGTACCTACGGCTCGTCGACCTCTTTTACCGGCGTCACGTGTGTCGCTTGGCTCCCCTTCCGAAGGACCTGGCCGACTCCTTCGCGCAGCTGAACACCGACCCCACGGTCTACCACACGATGAACGGGCCCAACGAGTTCCATGTGATCGGCACGCTTAGAGACTGGTCGATCATCGGTCGACTCAGCCAAATCGATCGTCCCACACTAGTTCTGGCCGGCGAACACGACGAAGCTACACCAGAGACCTGGCAACCGTTCCTCGAAGAAATCCCCGATGTAAGAGGCGTAATCGTCGCCGATGCCAGTCACAGTTCTCACCTCGAGCAACCTGAGACCGTGTTCCGGATCGTCGAGGAGTTCATCTCCGGGCACGAGGTGAACGTCGCATGAGCATGTCATCCGACTCACTGGAGTCATTCGGGCACCAGCAGGAGCTCAAGCGCTCCGTCTCGACCGGCGATCTGATCGTCTACGGGCTCGTCTTCATGGTGCCGATCGCGCCCTGGGCGATCTTCGGAAGCGTATACAACGAGTCGCAGGGCATGGTCCCGCTGGTCTACATCATCGGACTCGTCGCGATGATCTTCACCGCCCTCTCCTACGCGCAGATGTCCCGCCGGGTACCACTAGCAGGCTCAGTGTTCTCCTACGTGGGCGTGGGGATCCACCCGAATCTCGGGTTCTTCGCAGGCTGGGTCATGTTGCTCGACTATCTGTTGGCGCCCACGATGCTGTATGTGTTCGCGGCAGAGGCGATGAGCGGAATCTTCCCTAGCACGCCACGCTGGGCCTGGGCTCTCGCGTTCGTCGCGGTGAACTCGATCATCAACATCGCCGGGGTCGACTCCCTCAAACGCATGAACCGGGTCTTCCTAGTGATCGAGCTCTTCTTCGTCGGAGTCTTCGTGGTGATCGCGGTCACCACTCTCACCGGCGGCACCATGCCGGGCGCGGAGTGGTCGTGGACACCCGTCTGGAATCCAGAGCGGGTCACCGGGCCGCTTATCGCATCGGCGCTGAGCATCGCGGTGCTGAGCTTCCTCGGCTTCGACGGCATCGCGACGATGGCAGAAGAGTCCACCGGCGGGCGACGATCAGCGGGCCGCGCGATGATTACCGCACTCTTCGTCGTCGCGACCCTGTTCATCGGCCAGACCTGGCTTGCGAGCATGCTCGTAAACGGCACGATCGTCTTCCCCGATGACCAGGTCGGCACGGCGTTCTACGACATCGTCGCGGCGGCATCCAATCCGGGCTGGTCGATCGCATTCCTCGCCTGCGTCGTCGTGGGCGCCGGCCTCGCGAACGCAATGGCGGCGCAGGCGGCGACCTCGAGACTGCTGTTCTCCATGAGTCGAGAAGGGACACTCCCGCCCTTCCTACGGACGATGAACAGCCGACAGGTGCCACGCAACGCGATCCTGCTGGTGACGGGCGTCAGCGCCGTGCTCGTGCTGTTCTTCGTCGGACAAATCGACCTGATCGTGTCGATGGTCAACTTCGGCGCGCTGACCGGCTTCCTCCTACTCCACCTCAGCGTCGTCTGGGCATTCGCGGTCCGCGATCGATCCCGGCGCTGGATCCAGCACATCCTGTTTCCGAGCATCGGATTCCTCATCATCGGCTACGTACTCATCAACATGGATCTCATCGCGAAGATCAGCGGAGCCTGCTGGATCCTCGTCGGGGTAGTCATCTTCTTGATCAACACAAGAAGAAGCCGACGTAACCCCGCTGCCGCAGCGCCCACCACGGTCGTCCTGCCCCCCAATCCCTCCGACGAACCGGGTGCCGCCTCATCGCTCCGGGAACACATGGACCGCTGATCGTACGCCCACCCAACAGCCCACATGGATGGACAGGGCGCGGACGGCTGGCCACGGGAAATCGGTCCATCGGATGCAACTTCGCTGCGGTCGCCCTCGCGAGAAGACTCCTTCTATCCAGGAATCGGACTGAAAGCCGCATCGGTAAAGTGGGGCATGGCTTCAATCCGATATTGCATCCGCTGATCCTGTGGCGGGCGACCATGACGCGGAGCTTCACGAGCTCGTGCGAGCGATGGCAATTCCACCCCACGCCACCCCACGAGACGGGAGACGTCGGCGTTGTCGCCGAGCTGTGATGCCGATGCGCGGACCCGAATGCCTGCTGCGGTGACGGCAAATGCGCCCCGTAACAGCAACCCAGTCGTTGGTGAACTCGTCAATCATCTCGACCTCGACACGCGAACCTATCTCGAAAACCGAGAGCTGTTCCAGGCGACGCCGCGTCTGATCGTACCCAGGGGTATTTATCGTCAATCGGTGCCCCGTTGCTGTGGACATGATCTCCGCACACCGCCAACCTGCGACCGAACGAAGCTGAGCTGCATGCTGCTGCTGCTGACTGTTTTCTCCCACCCTCTTCCCGACCGCTATCCCGCCGCGGTCATGAACGCGTTCCATGAGCCGTTCCGAGAGGAAGGACACGCCGTCGAGACCCTCGACCTTCACCAGGAGGGCTTTGATCCACGTTTCACCGGCGCCGATCACGCCCACTTCTGGGGAGGTCCCGTTCCCGAGGACGTCGCCGAGATGCACCACCGAGTCGAGGCTGCAGACCGTCTGGCATTCATCTATCCGGTCTACTGGTGGGGCATGCCGGCAATGATGAAAGGCTGGATCGAACTCGTCTTCACCGGCGGGTGGGCCTACCAATACGGTACGGGAGTCGACGACCGCGGAAAGCAGCCCACGAACGCACTGCTACCCAGCATCCCCACCGCTCTCATCGGCATCGGGGGGGGTCGAAGGAGCGCACATATGAGAAATATGGATACGACGCCGCGATGCGCACCCAGATTGGCGTTGTCGGTGAGTTCTGACAGCGTTTGTCGGTGTGTTTCGACAGCGCCGCGGTGGCGCGGTCGTCGGAATTGTTGGTGAGTTTCAGCAGCGGTCACGGCGCCTGGGGTTCTAGTTTTATGCCTGTCGTTCTTCGTGTTGTGGATGTGTCTCGTTTCCCGGCGTGGCTGGTCCGAGCGGGAGGTGAGTACGTGGCGGGCTTGGCTGCAGCAGGGCATAGCTCAGTTGATGCGGAAAGGGTTGTATCGGAGAGGCTGGCGTGGGCGTTCCCTGCGGGCGTTCCGACCGGAGGGCATGCGGTGTTCGATGTGGTCGATACCGATGGGCGCACGGTCGGTTATGTGTGGATCGGGCCTGATGCGACTGATGATTCCGGAGCGTGGCGGGTGTGGTCCGTCGTCATCGATGACGATAAGTATGGTCGTGGCTTCGGACGCGCGGCGATGCACCTTGCGGAGGAGTATGCCCGCGAGCGGGGCGCGACGAGCATCGGAGCGCAGGTGTTCGGGGATCACACCAGTTCCCGGGTTCTGTACGAGTCTTTGGGGTATTCGGCTGTATCGGTGAAGATGCGGAAGATCTTGTAATGGCTTCCCGTCTAAGTAATCCGGGACAGCGTGCCCGAAGTCGGTGCGGGTCCGGGTCATCGGGTGTGGGCGGTGATCCATCCTGCGGTGAGTGTGCCGGCGAGGGATGCTTCCGTGAGGGTGCTGATGTCCCAGGTGTGTTCGTTGATGCCGAGGCCTGTTCCGGCGAGGAGGAGGACGCGTCCGGTGTTGGCGATGAGGCGGCGGAGGGCGAAGGTGTCGGGGTCGTGGGGGTTCGTGGCGCGGTGGACACGGACGGTCCAGATGGTGTCGGGGAAGGTCCCGTGGAGGACGGCCCCGTGATCGGTAGTGAGATCAATTCGCACTGCCACCGCCGGGACCGTGGGGGCTGTGCGCGCGATGTCGGCGATGTTCGTGGTGGCGACAAGGGCGAAGCCGGCGTCGAGCATGGCCGCGATCCACAGGTTCTGCTGTTCACCGGTCTTGGTGACGAGGGCCGGCCATTCTTCGTACTCGAGGGCGAGCATCGCCGCATGGACCGGGCGTGCGTGCTCGTCGGTGTAGGCGAGAGCTCTCCAACTGTAGAGGTTGCTCATGTGGGCGGGGATCATTCGTTCGACGCTCCGTTCTGATGCCCGCCCCGCAGGGTCGCGTCCGGCGTCGGCGCCCTGCGGATGTGGCTGCGGGCGTGGGCGATCGCGGGGTCCAGGTCGGTGTAGAGGTGGTTGTGGTGGCGGAGGGACGCGATCACTCCGACCCGGGTGGCGAGTTGCAGGTGTTCGGGGGGGATGCCTTTGATGAGGACGGTGATGCCCCGGCGTTCGAGGGTGTGGACGAGTTCGGTGAGAACCTGCGCGCCGGTGGCGTCGAGGACCTGCAGCCCGGACAGCCGCAGGATCACGACCGTCACATTCTGGATAGTGCCGATGCGGGCGACGATGCGTTCGGCCGCACCGAAGAACAGGGCCCCGTCGAGGCGGAACAGGGCGATGCGTTCGTCCCCGGGCTCCGCGGGCGGGGGAAGTTCTTCTCGGTGGACGCCGGCAGTGTTTGCGAGGCGGCGCAGGGTGAAGAACGCGGCGGCGAGGACACCGATCCCGACGGCGTAGATGAGATCCACGCTCACGGTGATGGCTGCGGTGGTCACGAATACGATCGCGTCGGAGCGGGTGGAGCGGAGGATCGTGCGGACCGTGGTGAGGGAGATCATCCGGGTCGCGGTCACCATCAACACCCCCGACAGCGCAGCCAGCGGGATCGTGGAGACGACCGTGCTTGCCGCGTAGACGACGAGCAGCAGGATCAGGGAGTGGACGACAGCGGCGACCCGCGTGCGTGCCCCCGAGCGAATGTTCACCGCGGTGCGGGCGATCGCCCCAGTTGCGGGCATGCCTCCGAACAGTCCGGAACCGAGGGAGGCGAGGCCTTGCCCGACGAGTTCCCGGTCCGCATCGTAGGGGCCGGTGTCGGAGATCGAGGCGGCGACCCGGGCGGACAGCAGCGATTCGATCGCCGCGAGAGCGGCGATCGTGCACGCCGGCCCCACCAGCGCGAGTACCGTTGCGGGGTCTGCGACCGGAAGGAGTGGGGCGGGCAGCGATGCCGGGAGCTCCCCGATCGACGGCACCGGAACCTGGAACACCACAACCAGCACGGTGACCACGATGATCGCGATAATCGAGCCGGGAAGCGCCCGGTGCAGTTTCGGGGCCAGCACCATGATCACCGCGGCCGTACCGGCGATGGCGAGTGACCACCACATCGTGGTCAGATCCACCGTGCCGGCGGCTTCTATGGCGGCGACGGCGGCGTTGCTGCTGGGACCTGCGGGCACGCCGAGAGCGGCGGGGATCTGCTGCAGGAAGATGATGACCGCGATCCCGAACGTGAAGCCCTCGATGACCGGCCATGGGATGAACGTCACCGCGTTCCCCAGGCGCAGCAGGCCCGCGAGGAGCACAATACCCCCAGCCATCACGCACACCACGGGCAGGACAGTGGGCCCGTGAGCGGCGATCACCGGTCCGAGGACGACGACCATCGCACCCGTCGGGCCGGAGACCTGCACGTTCGATCCACCGAAGACAGCCGCGATGACCCCGGCGATGATCGCCGTCACCAACCCGGACGCGGCACCGGCACCCGAGGACACCCCGAACGCCAATGCCAGGGGCAACGCCACGACCCCCACCGTCACCCCGGCGAGCACATCACGCCGCCACGACCGCGGGACCTCCCGGTAGTCCGCCCGCCGCGGCCACAACCCGGCCAACCCTCGTGCCATCAGCGGGCCCCCGGACTTCTCATGCCGCGCCGGGACGTGAAATGTCGGGGAGGGACACCGCGGACACCAACTGCTGCTGCGTTGTGTGCAGCACCTCGGTCAGAAGCGCGCGGGCCGCGCTGAGAAGATCCACGACCTGCGGGTGCGCCACCCGGTAGAACACCAGGCTTCCCCGGCGTTCGGCCGCAACAAGATGGTGCTTGCGGAGGACGGACAGATGCTGCGACAGATGCGACGCCTCGAGGCCCGTGTCCGCCAGCAGCTCCGACACCGACGTCTCCGGCTGCGAGCACAACACCTCCAGTACCCGCACCCGGACCGGGTGCGAGAGCCCCTTGAACAGGTTCGCCTTCACCTCATACAACGGACGCTGCGCATCCCACGTGTCTGCCACCACCAACACCTCCCAATTGATGAATCCATCATATGATGGATACTCACATCCGCTACTCGCCCCGCTGCACCGATTGGACCTGCGATGAAGACCGCCTTCACCTTCACCCTCACCATGGGGTTGCTGCTGTTCGGGATCTGGCTCCTCGGTGCCGCATTCTCCGCAGTGACTGGGCAAGCGTTCGTCTTCATCGGCGGCCTGCTGTGCATCGCCCTCGCCTGGATGATCCCGCTGCTCATCCTCCCCTCCCGCGAACGACGCTAACCCTGCACCGAGAGAACCCGCCCGTGCGCCGCGCCACCCTGACCCGCACCTACCAGTCGCCGACAGGATGCCCCATCCAGCTCCGCCGCGGGGACCACGTCCACGTCGGCTCCGCCGATCACCCACGCCCCGGGTTCGAATTCGTCCTCACCGCGGACGGGCACGGCTGGGTCCCCACCCGTCACCTCACGACCGACCGTCCCACTGCCGTCACCCGCTTCGCCTACGACACCACCGAACTCGACGCCACCATCGGGGACCGCGTCACTGTCATCGTCGACGATCCGCACGTCGGCCAATCCTGGTGCCGCACACCAGACGGACGCGAAGGCTGGCTCCCCCGCGACATCCTCGACTGATCCCGCCACCGTATTCTGGTGTGCCCCTGGTGTGATGGGTTCATCACACCGTTGTATCGTGGGAGCATGGTCGCTGTCCTCCCTCACTGCCCCGCCTGCGCGGGGGAGCACGCCTACGAAATGAGCACGCTCTACGTGTGCCCGCTGTGCGGATTCGAATGGGCAGCGTCCGCACCATCGAACGACGCGACCGACCCGGCCGGCCCCGTTGTGAAAGACGCGGTCGGCAACGTGCTCACTGACGGCGACACCGTCGTGGTCACGACCTCCATCAAGGTCAAAGGCTCCCCACGCGGCATCAAAGCCGGAACGAAGGTCCGTAATATCCGCCTCATCGATCCGGTGAATGGACACGACATCGACTGCAAAGTCGACGGATTCGGCGCCATGCTGCTGAAATCAAGCCTCGTGAAAAGAGCCTGACCCGTCTGTCGTCGCCTTGGCGCTAACACCCCAGGGCTTGACGGGCATGGGCGAGGCAGTAGGAGTCGGTGCCGGTTTCGATGATCGCGGCTCCGAAGGTGAGCCGGTCGACGATCGCGGCGCAGAGCCTGGGGTCGGTGAAGGTTTTGGTCCGGCCGGCGAAGGATTCGTTGGAGGCGATGGCGACGCTGTTCTTGTCTTCGCGTTCGGTGAGGACCTGGAAGAGGAGCTCTGCACCGCGGCGGTCGAGTTGCATGTAGCCGAGTTCATCGATGCAGAGCAGGTCGACGCGCCCGTAGCGGGCGATCGTCTTGGACAGCACGAGTTCATCGGCTGCTTCGACGAGTTCGTTCGCGAGCTTCGTAGCGAGGGTGTACTTGACCCGGTACCCGGCCATCACGGCCTCGGTGCCGAGCGCGATCAGCAAGTGCGACTTCCCGGTGCCGGAGTCGCCGAGACCGTCCCGCGCGTCACGCCGGATAGCCGCGAACAGGCCAACCCGAGAATCCTTCACCAGAAGCTCCCCGCATCGTCGCGGGACCCCCCCATCATCCTCCCCACGCCGGGTGCTGTCGAGACTCATCAACATCCAAAGACCCTCGTGGTCGAGTGCTGTCGAAATTCACCGATAATCGCTGTCGGAACTCATCGACAAAATCACCCAGATCGACGTCGGAGTGTTCGCCTACTGCGGCATTGACGATGTCCAGGGCCACCTCATCTACGACGTCGAAGGTGATCACAACGCATCCCGGCGTGATACTGGCCTTCGCCAGGCGCGCGACATCGCTATCGGGTTCCTGTCTCCGGGAAGGGTGCCGAGAACCACGAAAGCTGACCATCTGAAAGCTCGAGCGCACATGCAGCGAACGCAGTGACCGCGCTCACAGCATGCGTCACCGACGTTGCCGCGTAGCCATGCTCAACGCGCTGGACCGAGCGGATGTCCTGTAGCAACGGATCTACTGGCCGGCTGCGGCAGCCCCGTCGCGGGTCACCTCGTCAATCTCATGGACTTGGAGATGCGAACCGTTCGCGAAGGCCGAGAGCTGTTCCAGCTGACGACGCGTCTGGTCGCTCTCAGGGGTCATTATCGTCAGTCGGTGTCCCGTTTCCGCGATTTGAGTTGAGACGAAGCTCAAGCTGAGCTCGCCGACCAAAGGACTGTCGATGCGCTTCACGTCATAGTGTTGGAGGAGCACATCGTGTCGCTTCCAGAGCCGTGCGAACTCTTCGGATTGGTCGAGGAGCCGGTCGATCACGAAGGCGGTCTCCGGGCCGTTCGCTGCTGTGCTTGCAGCGGCGCGCATCCTTGCCACCATCCTGGATGCCACCAGGTCGGCGTCGACATAGCGGTCGCGCCAGGATGGGTCGGTGAAGAACTTCACGGCGCAATTTCGATCTGCGGCCGGGATGTCATCCATGTCCGTGAACAGGTGCCGATACGTCTGGTTGTAGGCGACGACGCTGAACAACGGCGTTTGTAGGCACGCGGGATAGGGATCGAGCTTGTCGAGCACCGGCTGGAAGGCAGCGAGCAGGGCGGGATCGCAGGCGACAGGCTGAGGCTCTGATGGTTGCATTCCTGCGAGTCGCAGGAGATGCTGTGACTCCTCATCGTTCAGGCGGAGAGCACGGCTGATGGCCGTAAGCACCTGCATGCTGACGTTGATCGTGCGGCCTTGCTCGAGCCAGGTGTACCACGTCACCCCGACACCCGCGAGGACGGCGGCTTCCTCGCGACGAAGCCCGGGAGTGCGGCGACGACCGGTAGACGGCAACCCCACCTGCGCGGGAGACAGTCGCTCTCGCCGACTGCGCAGGAAATCTCCGAGCTCTCGGCGCGCGATCACGGAACTGGTATCGGTCACTGTTCCATGCTGAGGCATAGTGTCGGACTTATCCAGGTTCAGTCAGTACCCTCATAACCAGGCTTCTGGTACCCGGATCAGAAGTTGAGGACGATCAACGGGTGAGTACTGCATCTTCATCGCCACGCACCGGTTCCGTCCCTGCCCCCTCGGCTTCCTCACCGCCAAGCGGGTTGGGGCGGGCTGGCCTGTTCGCGACACTGTCTGCCCTGTTCCTCTCGGTTGTGAGTTTCGCCGCAGCGGGTATCGCTGTGCCCGACATCGGAGCCTCACTCCAGGCAACCGCGGCCGAGCAGTCCCTCGTCGTCGCGATCTACGCGCTAGGCTTCGCCGTCCCTCTCGTGCTCGGCGGGCGACTCGGAGACCTCTACGGCCGCCGACGCCTGTTCCTGATCGGCATGGCCGGATTCACCTTGTTCTCGCTCCTGGCCACATTCGCGCCAACCATGTTCGTCCTGATCACCGCGCGCGCGCTGATGGGAATCTCGGCGGCCGCGATGGTCCCGCAGGTGCTCGCGACGATCACCGCCTCCACACAGGGACGTGAGCGTGCCCGAGCGGTCGCCTGGTTCGGGGCGACAGCGGGCGGCGCGACAGCGGTCGGGCAGGTGCTCGGCGGCATCCTCCTCTCGCTCCCCCTGTTCGGCGCCGGGTGGCGCACCGTGTTCGCTGCGAGCGTCGTATTGGGGGCCCTGTCCTTCCTCGCCGCGCTGCGCTGGGTACCCTCCACCAGTGCGCCCGGCCACCGCTCGCTGGACCTGATCGGCACCGTGATGCTGGGCGCAGCGCTCCTCTTCCTACTCGTTCCGCTCTCACAAGGCGCCGGTCTCGGCTGGCCAGCCTGGTGCTGGGCACTACTGATCATGGCTCCCGTACTCTTCGCCGTCTTCTGGGTATGGCAGCACCGCGTTCACCGAAGTGAAAGAGCCCCGCTGGTCCCGCCCCCGCTGTTCCGCCTGCGGTCCTACCGCGTCGGTATCCTCATGGCGCTGATGCTCCAATCCACCTACGGCGCATTCACCTTCGTCTACGCTCTCACTGCACAGACCGGCCTCGGCTGGACGCCAATGCACACCGCGCTCGTGCTGCTGCCCTTCGCGCTCTGCTTCTTCAGCGTCTCGGTCTGGTCCGGCAAACTGGCAACCAAATTCGGCTTCCGTCGACTCCTCATCATCGGCGGCATCATCCAGGCCGTTCTGCTGGCAGTCACCGCCGCATCCATCCTTCTCCAGCGCCCCGAACTGAACTCGTGGACCTTCGCGGCACTACTGATCGGTGTCGGAATCGGACAAGCGCTCATGTTCGGCCCCCTCGTCGGAGCCATGGTCGCCGACGTCCCCCCGACCATCGCCGGAGCCGCATCCGGCGTCCTGCAGACCGTGCAGCAAGCATCCATGGGCATGGGAGTCGCAATCGCAGGCGGACTCCTCTCCACCGCAGTCAACGGCGCCACAATCCCCATCGCCGACACCTACACCAGCGCGCTCGCCATCTGCATGCTCGTCCAAGCCGCATTCGCGATCACCTTCGCGCTCTGCGCCCTCGCCCTCCCCCGGCGGTAGCGAAGGGCAAGGGCCGGGAGCTATGGCAATGCATTTTCCCGACGGTTCGGCGGCTAGAGCGCAATGCTCCCGGCCCGGCCCAAACCGGCTGCAGCAAGCCGCGTAACGTGCCGCGACATCAGCAACTACGACAGCGCCGCATGAAGCACCTGTACCAGCCTTTCCTCGCAAGGACGACGGTGCTGCGCCGTCCTATCCCTCCGTCTGCTCACGACTGCGTGATGCTGCTCGTCGTCCGTGAAGGTTCAGCGTTCCTCTCGAGCGAGTTCGAGCAGCAGCCCATCCGACTCGGAGATGCTGTGGTTTTGGGCGCGAGCTCGCTGTACGGCTGCGTGCCAGAAAGGTCGATTACGATCACGACGATTTGCCTCGACACGGACTACCTTGTCGACCAAATCTTCTGGCAGCACACGCCCCTACTGGCCGATCGCCTCCATGCCCGGCAGTTTGTCAAGACAATCTATGCCGACCCGGCTCAGATTATCAGTCTGGGCGAAACACGCATCGCACTATTGACGCCTTGGTTGGATGAACTCGTTACATTGAGCAATGTCAGTCCGGACGCCACGCACTTCTTCCGAAGGCAAGCGCTGCTGTCCTCGGTGCTCGATGTGCTGGCACCCTTCGTCAAGACGACCCCCACACGGCCATTGGCCAGCCCGCATGCACGGAGCATCCCCTCTGTGCCTCAAGTCCGACGTTTCATCCCACTTCGCGCGGAAGCGAGGCAGGCACGCGACCTGCTACAGGGGGCGCTATCTGAATCCTGGACACTCGTGGCGCTTGCGGAGCAGGTACATCTCTCGCCGAAGCAGCTTTCACGAGTCTTCGTCGACGCTTTTGGCAAGACACCAATCACCTACCTGACGATGCTAAGAGTTGAGCGCATGGCGTACCTGCTGCGTAACGAAGCGATTAGCGTGGCTGCAGCTGGCAAGGCGGTCGGCTGGTCCAGCCGTAGCCGTGCGGCGGAGGCATTCCGAAATTACACCGGAATGACGCCTCACCAGTACCGATGTCAGGCCCGCACCACCGCACTTCGCTGGCCGAGATAGGGACGTGATTGCAGCCCAAACGGACACGTTCGACGGGAATGTGACCCCGCGGGTGATTCAGGCAGGTAGATCGGATCGGACACGTCGGGGCTATCACGGAGCCTGACGGTCACGCCATCTGCCCGTTGTCCGTCTCGTCTTTCTGATCATCCCGGCGCACCTCATGGTCGCAAGGGTCAGCGGCTTGTGTCGTTGGCCTCGCCGGGAGGAGGTCGATGATGGCGACGGGCGAGGAGGCGCGGGCTGCGCGGGACGCGAAGCTCGAACAGCTCCATGAGCGATTGACGGCTGCGGTCGATCAGCTCGTCTCGGGTGAGGACTGGAAGCGTGCTCTGGAGTTCGCTGCGCGGTTCCGGGCGAAGTCGTTCAACAACACGCTGCTGATCTGGGCGCAGCATCTCGACCTTTACGAGGCAGGGCGCACGAGCGCGCCGGAGCCGACGTTCGTAGCCGGCTACAAGCAGTGGAAGGCGCTGCGTCGCTCTCCGCTGGCGGGCGGATCGATGCAGATCTTCGCGCCGCTGATGGCGCGGTTCGCGTCGTCAACGCCGCAGGCCCCCGAGTCATGGCGTCGGCTGGACAAGCACGAGAAGCCGAAGCCCGGCGAAACGGTCCGGTCGAAGATGGTACGCGCGATCCCGGTGCGAGTCTGGGATGTCTCGATGACCGACGGTCCGCCGATCCCTGAACGCCCGGCACCGACGCTGCTTGAAGGCGAGGCGCCGGACGGCTTGTGGGAAGAGCTTTCGGCGCTGGTGGTGGCAGAGGGCTTCTCGGTGCTGCGGGTCGAGCACGGGGGGATGATCCACGGCGCGAACGGCCTGACGGACTTCCAGGCGCGCACGGTCGCGGTGCGCACGAACATGGACGGGGCCGCGCAGGTGAAGACTCTTGCGCACGAGCTCGCGCATGTGATGCTGCACGGCCCCGGCAACCCGGATGCGACCGGACATCGAGGCATCGGCGAGGTCGAGGCCGAGTCCGTGGCGCTGATGATCGGCGCCGCGCATGGCATGGACACCACCGCCTACACGATCCCGTATGTCTCGGGCTGGGCGGGCACGATCAAGGACAAGGACCCGGCCGAGGTCGTGCAGGCCACCGGCGAGCGAGTCCGTAAGACCGCCGTCACGATTCTCGGCGCCCTCGATACCGCGCAGGTCGGCACCGGGGACCCGCCCGGTCTGACCCGTGATCCCGCGGAAACCTCGCATAGGGCTGGCTCGGAGCGGATCGCACCCCAGATGCTCGTCGAGTCAGCGCGTTCGTCGCGTCCTGCGGACGTCGCGGTGAGGAGCCTGTGATGAGCGTCGCCAGCGTTATCTCCTCGGTGTCGGATCTTCCGCTGCCGCAGGCCGCTGTGCTGCTCGCTTCCGCTGGGGTGCCGGTGTTCCCGTGCGTGCCGGGCGCGAAGAACCCGCTGTTGAAGCCGGACGAGGAGAACCCGGAAACGCAGCTCGGCGGGTTCCACGCGGCAACCACCGATGCCCGTCAGGTGGCGGCGTGGTGGCGGCGGTGGCCGTCGGCGAACATCGGCGTCCCGACCGGCGCTGTCTCCGGGGTCGTGGTCGTCGATGTGGACCGCAAGCCCGGCGGTGACGGGTTCGCCGCATTCGAGCGTGCCCGCCGTGCCGGGCTGGTGCCGGGGTGGCTGGCCGTGGTCAGGTCGGCGTCGGGTGGGGCGCACTTCTATTTCCCGGCCGATCCGGACCGGCCGCAGCGGTCGTGGCAGGCGGCGAAGGCGCATGTGGACTTCCGTGGCGACCGCGGCTACATCATCGTCCCGCCCTCGGCCGTGACCGGCTCCGGTGCCTACGAGTTCGTCGCCGGTGCCGACCGTGCGCCCGCCCCAGTCGATGCGGCTCGGCTGCGGTACTTCCTCGACCCGCGCCCGGACCCTGCCCCGCATCGGATGCGCGGCCCGATCTGCTCGGAGGATGCGGCGCGGCTGGCCGCGTGGGTCGGGTTGCGCGCCGAGGGTGAGCGCAACCGTGGCCTGTTCTGGGCGTCGTGCCGTCTCGCGGAGGCAGGTCTGTCGCTGTCGGAGTTGGTCGATGCGCTCGCCCCGGCGGGTGAACGAGTGGGCCTTGCACCGCGAGAGATCGAGACCACGATCCGCTCTGCGTACCGCGCCGCGCACGCCCAGCCCGCATCTGTCGCCGTGCGGGGCGATGCGCCGCAACGGCCGGTGCGGCTCACGGGGCAGGTGCTCTCATGAATCCGCCAACGACCGTGCGGACGCGGGGCGGGCGGGTCGCGGTCGTGACGGCCGTGGCCGGGACGGTGTTCATCGCGGCCGACGCGTTCTGGCTCTCGTTCACCGCCCTCGCGGACCTCGCTCGCCGCTCGGGCGTGGATGCCGGGCAGGCGTGGGCGTGGCCGCTCATCGTCGACGGGATCATCGTCGTCGCGACGGTCGCTGTCGTTGCGCTCGCTGGCCAGCGGTCGGCTTGGTACCCGTGGGGGCTGCTCGCGGCCGGTGCGCTGGTGTCGGTGACGGCGAACGCGATCCACGCCGTCGTCGCGGCCGACGCCGACGTGCCGGGCGTGCTCGCCGCGTGTGTGGCGGCGGTGCCGCCGCTGGTGCTGCTGGCGATCACGCACCTCACGGTGATTCTCACTCGCCCCCTTCCCGTGAGCATCGAGCCCGCCGAGGAGTCTGCGCCTGATGAGGACATGCCTGATGCTCCACCGGCGCCGCTGGCAGTCGTGCCGATGCGCCGAGCGGGCCGGGAGCTCGCGGCGCGCCTGCGGGAGCAGGGCTGGTCGAACAAGGCCATCGCCCGCCATCTGGGCGTGCACCCATCCACGGTGGGCCGCTGGTTCGTCCCGCCCGCACTGACGACGGCTGAGGAGAAGGAGACGCCATGAACGAAGACCAGCACACGACCGCTCTCCACGAGCTGGTCGAGCGCGAGCCGGACCGGCGGAAGCGCGACGAGACGCCGTGGGAAGGGGATGCCTCGGTGCTCGCCCGGCACCGCGACCCGTCGCTGACTCAAGACGCCATGGAGGTAGCGAAGAAGCAACGGCCGGGTGTGGAGTGGGTGCGCCCGACCGACCTGATGGTCTCCCGCTCTGCCCGGATCGCGGGGCGGGGTATCGACTTCCACGCTGAGCTCGCCCGCCGCTCCCGCCGGGTTCCCGGCCAGGCGTACCGGGCGACGCGTACCGGGGCGCGCACTGGTGTCCGGTTCGTGAGCGAGCGTGCCCGGAAGCTGCCGCCCGTGACGGCGTTCGGCCGCGGGTCCGGGGAACACTACGCCTGGGTGTCGCGCTCCGGGATCGGGCTCGGGTAACCATGTTCGCCCCCGGCGCGACGGCGCGAAGCCAGGCCGCTGGGGGCCGTGTGCGCACCTGCCTATCAGGAGGTGCCGTTATGGAGACTGCCACGGCCCGCAAACGGCGGGAACGATTCGAGGATTCGGAGGCGCTGCGTGCCCTGCTCACTCGCCTCCACGAGGCCGGGCGCGGAGCGTGGCGCCATGACCCGGAGGCCGCTGCGCTCATGGAGCATGCGGCGAGCAAGTACGCGGCGCTGGCCCGCAAGCACGGGCTGGACCCGTGGGAGGCCGCGTCAGCGGCATTCGAGGCGATGCGCGGTGCCGCGACCCGTCGGGCGGAGGACCCGTGGGCGGTGATCACGCGGGCGGTGCAGGTGACGTGCACCGCGGAGGAGCGCGGCAACGGGCTGCTGTGCTCTGTCCACCAGGCCCGCCGGCCCCGCTACTCGGTGTTCCACGATGCGGAGCGGTTCAGCGACCGGGAGAACCCGCTGCCCGACTACCACCCCACGTTCCGGTTCGACCCTTTCACCGACGACGAGCCCGACCCTGAGAATGCGGTGCCGGAGCGGGCGATGAACGTCGCCACCGCCATCGAGGATACGATCGCGTTCCTCACCCGGGTCGGGTGGGAGCCAGAGACCGCGAGGGCCGCGGTCGAGTACGTCACTGCCCGGCTCACGGAGGCGTCCTCGCGGGCGTCGGCGTTCGAGGTGTTGCGCCGCGACCGGCAGGCCCGCGCCCTCCTCGACCTCCCCGGCACCTCCTGGACGGCGCTGCTGCGGGTCGTGCTCGGGGTTCCCGACCCAGCCCTCGCGCACACGAACGCGGGCCGCGGCATGCTCGTACGGCTTCTGATCGGCCAGCCGCTGCGGGCTTTGCTGACGGACGACGACCTCGTGATTACGGCCGGGCTCGCTGCCCCGCGCATTGGGAACGACGGGTCATGAGCGCGCCGCTGGAAGGCCGAATCGAACTGGAGCGTGCTGTCGATTCGATCATCGTCGGCGCGCGGCATCGGCGCGACCACGGCGACCTGACCCCGCTGGTCGAATCGATCCGCCGCCACGGACTGCTCCAGCCGATCACGGTCACCCTCGACGGGCACCTGATCTGCGGCGCCCGACGGCTCGCAGCGATCAAGATGCTCGGCATCAAGACCGTCAACGTCTGGGTGCGCTCCGGCGTCTCCAACCGGCTCGGACAGCTCCTCGCGGAGCAGGACGACAACCAGCTTCACAAGCCCCTCACCCAGCTCGAAGCCGCCGCCCTCTACCGCGAACTGAAGACCCTGCTGGCCGAGGACGCCGTCCGCCGCCAGGAGGCCACCCGGTTCCAAGCGTCCGCCGACGACGCAGAAGGCGGTGGTGCCAATTTGGCACCACCGCAGATCGAGCAGGGCAAGACCCGCGCGCAGGCCGCTCGGATGGTCACTGGCCGCGCCTCATACACGACGTTGGAGCGCATCGGCCGGCTGGAAGACCTCGCCGCGGACGAATCCCAGCCCGAGGCGGTGCGGGCGCGCGCCGCGCAAGAGGTCGAGCGGATCAAGACCGGCGGCAGCGTCTACCCCTCGCATCTGCGCGTGAACGCGGAGCTGTCGCTGGCGGAGCTCGACCAACTCGCCGCCGACCCGGACCAGCCCGCCGAGCTGCGCGACCAGGCCCGCACCGAAGCGGATTTGGTGCGAGCCGCGGAACGGGAGGCGAAGGCCGCAGAGCTGGAGCAGTTGGCGCAGGCCGCGCTCGCCCGCGTCAAGGCAGCCAAGACCAGCAGGGCCGCGAAACGACCCGCACTGACGGCGGTGGAGCCGGGCCTCCCGGTGCCGTTCCCCCTGAGCGTGTTCACCGCGACGTGGGACGACATGGCCTCGTGGTGGGAGCACTACGACCCCACCGAGGTCGGCCCGGCGCTCACCACCGAGCAATGGGCACGGTTCGAGGAGACGATCGCCGGCACCGTCGCGTTCGCCGATGCCGCCCGTGCCGCCCGGGAGGGCCGGGCTGAGCAGACTGCCTGAACCCGGGGCCGGGTGCGGTGGCGCACCTTCCTGGCAACCACTCATCCCTGTTGCCGTCCGGGAAGGACACCTGTTCATGGACCCCGCCGCTCCCGACGACCGTCGCCGTCGTCGCGTGCTGATCGCCGCCACCGCCGCAGGCCTCGCCCTGCTGATCCTCGTCGGCGTCGGTATCTACGGACTCGTCCGCGGCCCCGCTGCCCCGACCGACCCGCGGCCGCCGAGCGAGCGACCCTCCACCACAGCGCCGCCTGTGACGCCCGACTCGACGCCGGGCAATGAGCTGGAGCCGCTGCGGCAGAACCTCGGCCCGGAAGCGTTCGCCCGCGCGGTCGCGACCGCGCTGTTCACCTGGGACACCACGGCCGGGCACACGCCTTCGGACTATGCGCAGGTGCTCGCGGATGCCGCTCACGGTTCCGAGGCGGATGCGTTCGTGGGCGATGTGCGCGCCTATCTCCCGACGACGGAGACGTGGGCGCAGTTGCGCCAGTATGCGACGCGCCAGTTTCTCACCATCGACGAGATGTTTGTCCCGGAGGGGTGGGAGACCGCCGTCGACCAGGCCGCCCCCGGCCAGATCCCGGCCGGGGCGATCGCCTACACGATCGAGGGCACCCGGCACCGCGACGGCACCTGGGGCACGACGCCGGTGGAGGCGTCCCGACCGGTCGCGTTCACCGTGTTCCTCGTCTGCACCCCGCCCACGCCCGGCCGCGGCGCGGCATCGGGTTCGTGCGAGGTGCTGCGGCTGTCCGAGCTCGATAACCCGCTGCGCTGAACCGGGAGCGTTGCGATGAAGAAGCTCGCCGTCCTCGCCCTCACCCTGCTGCTCATCGGGCCCTCCACCGCCCTGCTGGGTGTCGCCACGCTCAGCGGCACCTCCGCGACCGCCGCCGTCTGCGCGCCCGGCTCACTCGCGGTCGGCCCGATCCCGGACTCGCTGACCGCGACGACCCGCAACGGCGAGACGGTCACGCTGAACCGGCAACAACTCACGCACGCGGCCACGATTATCACGGTCGGCGGGCAGACCGCCGGCGTCGGACGCGACGGTGTGCTCATCGCGCTCATGGCCGCGCTCACCGAATCCACTCTGCGGATGCTCGCCAACACCAGCGCCTACCCGGAGTCGGCGGACTATCCGAACGACGGCGACGGGTCTGATCATGACTCGCTCGGCCTGTTCCAGATGCGCCCCGCCAGCGGCTGGGGCACGGTCGCGGAACTCATGGACCCGGACTACCAGGCTCGAGCCTTCTACGGCGGCGAGGCCGGCCCGAACTACCCGTCCCCGAGGGGGCTGCTCGACATCCCCGGCTGGCAGGAGCTCGACCCCGGCGAGGCCGCCCAGGCCGTCGAGGTCAGCGCTTATCCGGACAGGTATCAGAACTATCAGCCGGTCGCTGAGGCGATCCTCGCCGCGCTCACCCGCCCCGTGCCCTCTGGTACCGGTGGCGGGGATGAGGCACCGGTCGTGCCCGAGACGACCAGGATCGTGTTCCCGCTTCCCGAGGGAACTTGGGTACGGACGAGTCCCTTCGGGTGGCGTAACGACCCGATCACCGGCGAACGCCGCTTCCACGCAGGCTCGGACTTCGCCGCCGCCGACGACACCCCGATCTACGCCGTCGCGGACGGCGTCGTAGTGCGCGCGAATTACACCGACGCTGGCGGCGGGGTCATCGTCATCGAGCACACCGTCGGCGGGCAGCGGGTCGCCTCGATGTACATCCACATGTGGGCGCACGGCATCCACATCGCCGAGGGCGACATCGTGACAGCGGGCCAGCACATCGGAGACGTCGGCTCCTCTGGGCACTCCACAGGCCCGCACCTCCACCTCCAGATCCACCCCGGCGGCGCTAGCGCCGACGCGGTCGACGCCGATGCCTGGCTCACCGATCACGGCGCCGAGGGCATCACCGGCGGCGAGGCGACACCTGCCCTTTGTACTGCCGGGGGTGCGTGATGGACGTGTTCCCCGACTTCGGGGGCGTCAGCGGCGCGGCAGATCTCCGCGAGGTTGTCGGCGCGCTGCTCATGTTCGTCCTTGTCACCGGCGTGCTCATGCTCGTCGTCTGCGCCATCATCTGGGCGATCGCATCCTCCAGCGGCAATTACCAGGCTGCGACCAAGGCCAGGATCGGCCTGTTCGTCGCGGTCGGAGCCGCCGCTCTCGCCGGGGCCGGCGTCGCGTGGCTCAATTTCCTCCTGGGCGTCGGCACCCAGCTCTGAGCCATGCGCTCCGTCCCGCGGCGCTCGATCGGCGCTGCATCAGCCTCAGGTGGTGAGTGCGCGTTCGACCCAGGCGCGCAGTTGCGGGGCGGGGACAGCGCCGATCATGCGGTCCGCCTCCTTCCCGTCGCGGTAGAGCAGGAGGGTGGGAATCGAGGACACTCCGTGGCGTTGGGAGATCCGCGGCGCGGTGTCGGCGTTGACCTTGGCGACTTTGAGGCGCCCGACGAGGTCGCGGGAGAGCTGGTCCACGACGGGCGCGATCTGCCGGCATGGCCCACACCAGGGCGCCCACACGTCCACGAGCACGGGCAGGGTCGCCTTGGCCACGACGGCGTCGAACGAGTCATCATCGGCGTCCACGAGCCAGGGCAGGTCGGTGTGGCACTTGGCGCAGCGCACTTTGCCCGGACGTGCCGGGGGTACGCGGTTCTTCGCCGCGCACCCCGGGCACGTCACCACGCTCACAGCCGGACCCCGTGCCGGGCGAGGACGGCCTGCACCTGGCGGAGGCTGGGCTCCATGAGCCACTCCCCGTCGATGTGCACGATCGGGGTACGCAGCCGTCCCCGGGTCAGCGCCTCCAGACGGGAATGCACGGAGGGGTGCTCGTCGAGGTCGACGTAGTCATAGCCAATACCCGCCCGGTCCAGTGCCCGCCGGATGAGCTGAGTTATCCCGCACCACCTATTGCCATAAATCGCCACCGGCACCGTGCGTAGACGGGGCACGGTGCGCGGACGGGTGGGAGTGACATCCCAGATGGTCATCACTGCACCTCCTTATCGTCGTGCCGTCCGTCCGCGACGAGATCGAGAGCGGACACGAGCTCGTCGAAGTCGGGCAGTTCCTTCAGCCGCTCGGACACATGAGCCCAGCGGATGACGCCCTCGGCATCGATCAGGTAGAGGGCGCGTTCACTGTGCCCGTCGGCATTACGCCACACGTTGTACGCGCGGGCCGTCTCACCCCGAGGCTGGAAGTCGCTCAGCAGCGGGTAGCGGATGCCACGTACCGCCGCCCATGCGCCGTGACTGTAGATCGAGTCGACCGAGATGCCCAGCAGCTGGATGCCGCGTGAGGCGAACTCGTCATGCTCCTGCTCATACAACTCCAGCTGCACGCTACATCCCGGACTCCAGTCCAGCGGGTAGAACACCAGCGCCACGGGCGAGCCGCGCAGTTCCGAGAGCCGCACGATCGTGCCGTCCGCGGCCGGGAGGGCGAAATCCGGTGCCGGCGTCCCCGGCTCCAGGCCCGTCGTCACCCGAGGCCCGTCCATCGGCGGTGCGCTGCGGTAGAGATCTCGAACAGCGGCCAGATCATCCGCGGCCTCCGGCACGAGCGCGGTCTCAATGGTTCCCGCCGAGTCCAGCAGGTCGAAGGCATCCATCACGCCACCCCCACCCGTCGCGAGCGGACCACGTGGACCGGGACGTTCCCGCGCATCCGGCGCCCGGGGCCCCGCCGGGTCCCGGGCAGCCACCGGGTCAGGAAGCGACCGAATGCGCGGGTACGGCTTTTGGGTCCGCGACCTCCTCCGCCGTGCCAGCCGACTCGATCGCCTGTTGTGCCGGCGCGGACGCGCCCACAGCGACCGCGACCTTGCGCGGGAGCGCATCGGCCCTCACCGGCAGCGTGACCTTCAGCACGCCGTCCCGGTAGTCCGCCGCGATCGCGTCCAGATCCACCTCGTCGCCCAGCGCAAGCTGCCGCACCACACGCGCCGAACTGCGCTCACGGACCAGCCAGCGCTCACCACGGTCCTCACGCGAGGTGTCACGATCAGCCCGGATGGTCAGCAGGCCCGCCTCGGCCGACACATCGATCGACGACGGATCGAACCCCGGAAGATCAGCCTCCACCACATAGCGACCATCCTCCCGGTAGAGGTTCACCGGTGCAGAGCTCAGCGCGGGCTCCGGGAACCCGGAGAAGAACGCCGAGCTGATCCGGTCCAGCTCCTTGAACGTATCGAACAGCATCATCACTCTCCTCTCACTCATTGAGTCACCTCGACTCAAGTTCACTTTCGGTGACACACATGCGCACCGTTTTATTCCCACCTTCAGAGAAAGATTTCCGATCCGCACACCATGTGTCGCGGAGCGCACCTGACAGCCGAGAACCCCTCTCGACCAGTCAGGAGCACCCACCGTGATCGACATCGACCCCAACAGCTCGGGCCTTCCCGGCATCGAGCAACTGCGCATCATCGTCGGCGCAGTCATGACCGTCGGCCTCATTCTCTCCGTCCTCGCCCTCATCATCTCCGCGATCGTGTGGGGCTTCGGTGCCAACAGTTCCAACCCGCACCTCGCCAGCCGCGGGAAGGTCGGCGTGCTCGTCTCCTGCGGGGCGGCGATCATCTGCGGTGCCGCGGTGACGCTCATCAACTTCTTCTGGGGCGTCGGGCAGGCCGTCTGATGGCCACCCGACATGACTCCCGGCCTCGGGGGTGGCTGCGGTGAGCATCTGTGACGTTCCAGTCATCTCCTCCGTCTGCGACGCCGTTGGTGAAGGCACCGCCTCCCTGATCGCTGCCCCGTTCGACTGGCTCGCTCAGGCGATGGCCGGAGCTGCCGCGTGGCTGTTCGAAGCAGTCTGGTGGGTATTCGACACCACGACCCTCGTGGACGTCACTAGCGCCGAGTACGTCGGCGTCTACAACGTCCTGTTTGGCGTCGCCGTGTTCATCATGCTCGTGTTCTTCTGCTTGCAGCTCATCACCGGCCTCATCCACCGCGACCCGACCGCTCTATCCCGTGCGGCGCTCGGCCTTGCCAAATCCGTGCTCGGCAGCTTCTTGATCATCACGCTGACGGCTCTGTTGCTGGAGGTGACCGACCAGCTCGCGGTGGGGATCGTGCAGGCCACCGGCAACACGATGGAAGGGATGGGGACCCAGATCGGGCTCCTCGCCGCCGGGCTCGCGACCGTCAACATCGCCGCTCCCGGGGTCGGCGCGATCCTGACGATCTTCCTCGCGGGACTGGCGATCAGTGCGGCGGCGATCGTGTGGTTCTCGCTGCTGATCCGCAAGGCGCTGCTGCTGGTCGCCATCGTGTTCGGGCCGGTCGCAATGGCGGGGGCGACGTGGGATGCGACCAAGGGCTGGTTCGCCAAGTGGGCGGCCTTCGTCATCGCGCTGATCTTCTCCAAGCTCGTCCTCGTCGTGATCTTTCTCGTCGCGATCGGGCAGGTGTCCGCACCGATCGAGGCGGACCTGGCATCCATCTCCGACCCGATAGCCGGGGTGGTGCTGATGTTCATCGCCGCGTTCGCCCCGTACATCACGTACAAATTCCTGAGCTTCGTCGGGTTCGACATGTACCACGCGATGTCGTCCGAGCAGGAGGCGAAGTCCGCGCTGAACCGGCCCGTGCCGGTGCCGTCCGCCCCGCAGGCCGACACGGCCAAGAAGGTCCTCGACAGCGGCACCGACCCCGGCAGCGAGCCCCCGAGCGGTGGAGGGGGTGCGGGCGGAGGCTCAGCACCGCCCCCACCCCCTCCGGGTGCGTCGGCCGTGGCTCCTGCCAGCGCGGGAGCGGGCACGGCGGGCACCGGCGCCGCCGCATCAGCCGGAGCCGGAGCAGGGGCAGGGGCTGGAGCGGGCGCCGGAGCTGCCGGCGCTGGTGCGGCTGGTGCCGGTGCGGCCGCGGGGCCGGTCGGTGCCGCGGTGGTCGTCGGAGCCGCCGTGGTCAAGGGCGCAGCGACCGCTGGCCCGAAGGCAGGCAAAGCGGTAGGCGGCGCGGCGGACAGTCAGGCCAGCGCGGCGGCCGAACAGACATCCCCGCCGCCGTCGCAGGGCACCCCACCGCGTCCCGCATCGTCAACTCCGCCTCCGGCCACGCCGTCCTCTCCCGGCCCTGCAGAGTCCTCGCCCGCGCCTCGGCGCCGGCAGGACCCGCCGCCTCCGCCATCGTCCACCCCGGCTGGGAAGGAGTAACCCCTGATGGTCACGAACTCGAACAGCGACTACCCGCTGGCGCCGGTGCAGTTCTCCCGGCTCGCCAAGCGCGGCATCATACTCGGCCTGTCCCTGCCGCAGCTCATCGTCCTCGGCATCGCGGTGCTCACGGTCGTCTTCGCCCTCTACACCGCCGGCGGGATGGGCTTCGCCTGGACTACACCCATCTGGGGCACCTGCGCCCTGCTCGCGGTGATCCCCGCGGGCGGGCGGAAGGTCATCGAGTGGGTGCCGATCCTCGCCCGCTGGGCCGCCCGGACCTACCTCGGGCAGCTCGTCTACCGGCGCCGCGTCATCAAGCCCCGCCCCGCCGGAACGCTCGCGCTCCCCGGGGATGCGGCGAGCCTGCGGGAGTGGGAGGACCCCGAGACCGGCGCGGCGATGGTCCACGACCCGCACGCGCAGACGCTCACCGCGATCCTCAGCGTCTCCCACCCCGCCTTCGTGCTCCTCGACCCGGGCGAGCAGCAGCGTCGCGTCTCCGGCTGGGGCCGCGTGCTGGCCGCCGCGTGCAGGTCCGGGCGGATCGCCCGCATCCAGGTGTCCGAGCGGACCCTGCCGGACTCGGGCACGGGCCTGGCGGAGTGGTGGCGCACGCACGGCACCGATGACGACTCCTGGGCCGCGACCACCTACGCCGAGCTCATCGACCGCGCCGGCCCGGCCGGAGAACGCCACGCGACGACCATCTCGCTCGCGCTCGACATGAAGGCCGCCGCCCGCCAGATCAGAACGAGCGGTGGCGGGATACGCGGTGCGGCCGCGGTGCTGCGGCAGGAGATGAGCACGCTCACCACGGCGCTGCGCGCCGCCGAGCTCACCTCGACCGGGTGGCTCACGCCCGGCGAGGTCGCCGTCATCCTGCGCTCGGCCTACGACCCCGCCGCCGCCCCGGCGCTGGAGCGCCACGGCGACCTCGGCCGCGACCTGGCGACCGCAGGCCCGGTCGCGGTCACCGAGAGCTGGGATCGACTGCGGTCGGACTCCGCGCACCATGCGGTGCTGTGGATCACCGAGTGGCCTCGCTCGCAGGTGTATCCCGGCTTCCTCGCGCCGCTCGTGCTGTCCAACGGCATCCTGCGCACCCTCGCCCTGCACTACATCCCGGTCCGTGCCGACCAGGCCGCGCGGGACCTGCGGAAGAAGAAGACCGAGCTTATCTCCGATGCCGCCCAGCGGCGCAAGATCGGGCAGATCGAAGACGCGGCGAGCAGCGCCGAGCTGGACGATGTGCTCCAGCAGGAGGCGGACCTGACTGCCGGGCACGGCGTCCTGCGCGTCTCCGGCCTCGTCTCCGTCTCTGCGCCGACTGTGGACGAGCTCGACGCGGCGGTGGCCGCGGTCGAGCAGGCGGCGATCCAAGCGTCCTGCGAGACCAGGCGGCTCGTCGGTCAGCAGGCGCAGGCATTCACCGCTGCCGCGCTGCCGTTGTGCCGGCCGGTCTGACCCGGCGCACCTGATCACCAACCGTCACGCCTTCCTGTGAGGAGCCCCGATCATGCCGACCTTCGATGCCCCGCTCGCGGACGCCGCTGAGGCGTCCGCGACGCTGCGGGGCCTGGCCCACGCGACCCGCACGTTCGAGAGCCCCGCCGACACCTACCCGGTGATCGGAGAGCTGCTCGCCGGCGTCAGGTCGCTGCGGCAAGTGCTCGACCAGCTCGCCGCCGCCCACATCAACGCCCGCGTCAGGGCGCACGACGACGCCGGGAACCAGGCCGCCGGCGCAACCTCGGCTCTCGCGGCTGCCGACGAACTGCACCAGGCAGGCACCCTGCTGGACACCGTGGAGTGGCGGCTGGACGCCGCCTCCCAGCACTCCGGCCGCATCGCCTGGCACCGCGCACCTGCCGTCGAGGACGGCCCGGCGAGGCGGTGGGTCAGCGTCGTGTTCCTGGAAGGCTCCGAGGCCGACGAGGTGCTGGAGCTGATCGACCGCGACGGGACGGACGCCGCGATCGAGCACCTGGCCGGGCACGACTACGGAGCGGAGATCACCCAGGCCGCGCTCGAGAACGGATACGTCTACGACGAACCCCCGACAGGTGTGCTCGACAAGGTGGCGACCCACGACGTCTACACGCTCACCTACAACCCCTTCCTAGGGCACGTCTCGCTCCTGCGCGAGCACGACACCGTGCCCGACCCGGCACTCCTCGGCATCGACACCCCGGCCTCCGCACCCGCATCGGAGTCGGGGCGGGAAGCGGAACGCGCCGCACACAAGTCCACGCATGCAGTCGGCCCCGCTGGCAACCGGAGACGAGACGGGGCCGACTGGTTCACCCGTCGCCCCGGCGCCGCCTCCGCGCAGGGCCGGGGGCTGGCGCTGTGACCGGGCAGGACGACAGCCGCCTGCACACCGCCGTGCTCGTCGGGCCCGAAGGCGAACGACGCCGGGCACGCAAGGCCCGCAGGCAGGTGGCGGCGAAGGTCGAGACCGATGCCCGCCAGCATCGCAAGGCACAAGCTCGGGCGAAGTGGGAGGCGGAGCAGGCTGAACGCCGCAACACCAGCTACCTGCCCGCCTCCGGCGAGGCGGGGCCTGCGGCGTTGCGGACGCCGGGCCGGCTCCGGCTCCCCAAGCACCAAGACACCTCCGCGACGCTCGCCGGCCAGTACCCCTTCCTGGCCGAGGCCGGCCTCGGCAGCCAGGGCGTCTTCGTCGGCCAAGACCTCTACAGCGGCGGATCGTTCGTCTACGACCCCTGGGTGCTCTATCAGCGAGGCCTCATCACCGCACCGAACGTCGTGCTCGCCGGGATCGTCGGCTCCGGCAAGTCGTCCCTGTCGAAGTCGCTCTACACGCGTAGCCTGCCGTTCGGACGCAGGGTCTACGTCCCCGGCGACCCGAAAGGGGAGCATACGCGTGTCGCGGAGGCGGTCGGCGGGCGGGCAATCATCCTCGGCCACGGCCTGCGCAATCGTCTGAACCCGCTGGATGAGGGCCACCGGCCGTCTGCCGTGTCGGATGCGGAGTGGGCGATGCAGGTCGCCTCCCGCCGCCGCGACCTCATCGGCGCCCTCGCAGAGACCGTGCTGGACCGTCCTTTGTCGCCGTTGGAGCACACCGCCATCGACCTCGCCCTCCGAGACGCCGTCCGCAGCGCCGAGGTGCCTATTCTGCCGATGGTCGTCGACCGCATCCTCACCCCCAGCCGCGCCGACGACGAGGACGGGCGGGTCGCGGAAGACGGCCGTCTCGTCGGCCACGCGCTCCGTCGGCTCGTCGCCGGAGACCTCCAAGGCCTGTTCGACGGGCCAAGCACCGTGCGGTTCGACCCGTCGCTGCCGATGGTGTCGCTCGACCTGTCGCGGGTCGCGGAGAACAGCACGCTGATCTCGGTGCTGATGACCTGCTCATCCGCATGGATGGAGTCCGCCCTGTCCGACCCGGCAGGCGGACAGCGATGGGTGATCTACGACGAAGCGTGGCGGCTCATGCAGTACCCGGCGCTGCTTCGCCGCATGGACGCCCAGTGGAGGCTTGCGCGCCACTTCGGAATCGCGAACATGCTCATCTTCCACAAGCTCTCCGACCTCGACAACGTCGGCGATGCCGGAACCGCGATGCGCGCCCTCGCCTCGTCGCTGCTGGCGAACGCCGAGACCCGGATCGTGTACCGGCAGGAGCCCGACCAGCTCGGCTCCACCGCCCTCGCGCTCGGGCTCACCGGCACCGAGCAGAAGCTACTCCCAGGGCTCGGAACCGGGCAAGGACTCTGGCGGATCAAGGACCGATCCTTCGTCGTCCAGCACCAGCTCCACCCCGCCGAGCTCGCCGCGTTCGACACCACCGGCCGCATGACCAGCGAACCCCGTAAGTTCACCAATCCTGAAGGCAGTTGAGGCGGGAACCCACGGGCCGGGGGCCATTTCAGGGCATCTGAAGTCGTGAGTTCGCGGTGTCGATGTCGTCGGGGAGCAGTCGCGGGATGAGCCGCACGAACACGACCATGACGATGAGCTCGACGAGGGTCTGTGTGACAACGACGAGCGGAGCAAGGTCGAACGCGGCGGGTAGGGCGAGGACGAGCGGGAGGACGACGAGGGAGTTGCGGGTCACGCCGCTGAACACGATCGCGCGGCGACCGGGGACGTCGATCCGGGCAACCTTCCCGGCGACGGCGCCGATCGGGACCATGACCGCGGCGAACAGGACGTAGACGGGGATGGCGAGCACGAGCACGCCGAGCTGTCGTCCGACGCCGGCGATCTGGGAGGCCACCACGACGGAGAGGGTGAGCATCATCAGCGGCACCATCGCCCCCAGCACGGTGCCCTGGATCGCTACGCCCCAGCGGGTGCGGGCGGCGGCGAGCTGGGTGAGCCCCGCGGCGACGAGGGGTAGCGCGATGAGCAGCAGGAACGCCTCGATGAACGGGGCGAGGTCGACCGTGGCGACGAACTCGGCTCCGACGAACAGCCCGAGGTAGAGCGGCAGCAGGAGCATCTGCGCGAGCATCAGCAGTGGCGCGGCCGCGATCAGCCGGTCCTTCGCACCGCCGGCGATGCCGGTGAACACGATCACATAGTCCACGCATGGCGTCAGGAGGACGAACAGCACCCCGACCAGGAGCACCTGATCGTGGGCGACGATCCGGGACAGCAGGAACACAACAATCGGCACGGCGACGAAGTTCACCACCAGGACCGTGACGAGGAAGCGCCAGTCGCGGAACGACTGCCCGATCTTGACGAACGGCACCCCGAGGAACGTGACGTAGAGCAACAGCCCGAGCACGGGGTTGATCGCAAGCTCCGCTGAGTGCGCGATCGCGGGGATCAGCAGCCCGATGCCCGCGCCAACGACGAGGGCGGCGAGGTAGAGCGGCACTTGCCACCGCTCCATCCATTCCACTGCCGTGCGCATGGGTCTTATCCTCTCAGCCTTCCAATAGGTCACTAATCGCTGTATAGTCAGCGTGTGCTGACTCTTGCTTCTCGGGTAGACGTGATGAACCGGCTCGGCCGGGCGATGGCCGACCCGACCCGGTCCCGCATCCTGCTCACGCTGCTGGAGCAGCCGGGGTATCCGGCGAAGCTCGCCCGCGACCTGGACCTGACCCGCACGAACGTGTCGAACCACCTGTCGTGTCTGCGTGGTTGCGGGATCGTGGTCGCCGAGCCCGAGGGTCGGCAGACTCGGTACGAGATCGCCGACCCACACCTGACGGCGGCGCTCGTCGCGCTGGTGGATGTGACGCTCGCCGTAGACGAGAGCGCGCCGTGCCTCGACCCGGCCTGCAGCGTGCCCGGCTGCTGCGACACCGAGGCGACCGCCTGATGAGCGCGCCGACCCTGACCGACGAACGCCGCGCCCATCTGCACCGGCGGGTGCGGTTCATCGTCTTCTTCACGATCACCTGGAATGTCATCGAGGCTGCCATCGCCCTCTCGGCCGGCACGGTCGCGTCGTCTGCGGCGCTGATCGGGTTCGGGCTCGATTCGGTGATCGAGGTCGCCTCCGCCGCCGCGATTGCCTGGCAGTTCACCCGCAAAGACCCCGAACGGTGGGAGAAGGCGACCGTCCGGGTGATCGGGGTCGCGTTCTTCGCCCTGGCCGCCTACGTCGCCGTCGACGCGATCCTCGCCCTCACCGGCATCCGCGACCCGGATCACAGTCCGGTCGGTATCGGGATCGCGATCGCCAGCCTGATCGTCATGCCCGCCCTGGCCTGGTTCGAGTTCCGCACCGGCCGGGAGCTGCGCTCCAAGAGCGTCCAAGCCGATGCGAAGCAGCTCCTGCTGTGCATCTACCTCTCCGGCACCGTCCTCATCGGCCTTGTCCTCAACAGCCTGCTCGGCTGGGCGTGGGCCGACTCCATCGCCGCGCTCGTGGTGGCGGGCCTGGCGATCCGGGAAGGCATCGAAGCCTGGCGCGGCGACATCGAATCCCCCTTCGAGGTGCTCGAAGACCTCGACCACGACGACCACGAGGAGATCACGCCGTGACCAACATCGGCCCGCTCAACGGCCTGCCCATCGCCTGCACCCTGACCCGCACCGCCGGCAAGGCGCAGATCGGGAAGTGGCGGGCATTCGACGAGGACTACGCACTCGAAACCGAACGCACCGACACGCGGCTGACCATCCGCTACGCCAAGGTCGAGGACTCCATCACCCGCCTTCGCGAGCTCGTCGCCGCCGAGAGCACCTGCTGCTCCTTCGTCGACTGGCGCATCGAGGAGCAGCACTCGGACCTGCGGCTCGTGGTGACCGGCTCCGCGCAGCAACTCGCCGCCCTCAACGTCGGATAGTCCAGCCCGAGCCGGGGGTTCACCAATCCTGCGATTCCTTCACGAATCGTGAACTCCTCGCACTAATCCTGAACGTTCGTCAGCCGCGGAGCACTGGCCGTTCTCGCCCGCGTACCTGCTGGATATGAGACTGCGACCGACTTACACCGCGAACGAACTCACGGCAGTTGGGACAGATGTGCACGAGTTCAGGAATCTCGACGTGCCTTCAGGAATCCCGAACGATCGGCAGGATTCCTGATGCCCCGGCTCCGCTACAAGCGATCCTGGGGCGAACCCGCATCCCGAAACGGGAGTGCCGAGCCCGTGCCGGTCGTGCTCCCACTCGCCGCCATCACCATCGCCGACGACGGCCGCATGACCGTCACTGTCGACGGGGCGCCGTTCGAGCCGGAGCCGTTCGCGCCGCCGTGGCGGCGGGAGGACTTCGCCCGGGTCCTCGACCAGCTCACCGACCTGCGCCGCTCGCCGATGCGGGTCGAGGTGCGCGAAGCGGACGGAACCATGTTCACCGACATCATCACCCCGAGCCGACGGCGCCGCACCGAACCCGATCCAGAACCGGCATCAGAGGCCCCAGGCCGCCGGCCAGCGACGGATCTCGTCGTGCTGCACGGGGAGGGGTTCGTGCCGGGTGAGGACGTCGCCGTCGCCGTCGTCATCGCCCACGGGGATGCCGCCCCGGACGGCACCATGCGCGGCCTCGTCGAATCCCGCCAGCTCGCCGGGAGCCCGACCCGCGAGGTCATCCTGCTCGGCCGCGTCTCCGGCACCCTCACGATCGGACACCCCGAATGAGCACGCCCCGGCCCGCAGCGTCGCTCGGAGACGAGCTGAGCAACCTCGGCATCGGCATCCTCATCGGCACCGCGGTCCTCGCCGCCATCCTCCGCGGCGCCGGGTCCGTCACCGCCTGGATCACCGGCGTCGACCAGCCCACTGGCGGGGTCGAAGCCGGACTGGGCGTGCTGCTGAACCCCGGTGACCCAGCGACCGCGCTCGGCGCACCGGGACTGAGCGCCGTGGCGTACTGGATCACCGCGATCGTGCTCATCCTCGGGGCCGGGGTGGTCGGCTGGTGGGCGTGGCGGTTCTTCCGCGAGCACGGCCGCCACGTGAAGACCGACCCGTACCGCATCGCCGGGATCGCCACCCGATCCGAAGTCGCCAAAGCCGCGTCCGAGACGGCACTGCTGCGCCGGGCCGGGCACCTGCGGCCCTCGCTCGACAAGCCCCGCCCGCAGGACATCGGCTACCGGATCGGCGCTTCACGCGGGAAGACCGTGTGGGCGAGCGTGGAGGACTCCATCCTGCTGATCGGCCCGCCCCGCTCCGGCAAGGGCGCCCACATCGTCATCAACGCCATCTTGGACGCGCCTGGCGCGGTCGTCACCACATCGACGCGGCCGGACAACCTGACCGCGACCCTCCACGCCCGGCAGAAAAACGGCCCTGTCGCGGTCTTCGACCCCCAGCACCTCGCCGAAGGCCTGCCCGCCGGGCTCAGGTGGTCACCCATCCGCGGGTGTGAGGACCCTTTGACGGCGATGATTCGCGCGACCGGCCTTGCCGCCGGCACCGGTCTCTCGGCCGGCGGGGTCGAGGGCGGCGGGTTCTGGGAGGGCAAGACGAGGACCGCGCTCCAAGCGCTGCTCCATGCCGCCGCCCTCGATCACCGGCCGCCCTCGGAGCTATTCCGGTGGACCCTCGACCCCTCCGCCGCCGCGGACGCGGTGGCGATCCTCACCGCGAACCCGCGAGCGGCGACCGGGTGGGCGGACTCGTTGCAGGCGATGACCGACTCCGACCCCCGCACCCGCGACTCCATCTGGCAAGGCGTCTCCCTCTCCCTCGCCGCGCTGGCAGACCCGCGCGTGCTCGACGCCGTATCACCGCGCGAGGACGAGGACTTCGACCCCGAAGCGTTCCTCCGCGACCGAGGAACCCTCTACCTGCTGGCCACCGGAGCCGGCGCCAACAACTCCGCTGCGTTGGTGGCGGCGTTCGTGGAAGACGTCGTGGAAGCCGCTCGACGCATCGCCGCGACCAGCCCCGGCGCAAGGCTCGACCCGCCACTGCTGCTCGCGCTCGACGAGGTCGGCAACCTCGCCCCGCTGCCGTCTCTGCCGACGCTCATGGCCGAAGGAGGCGGCACCGGGATCACGACGATGCCCGTCCTCCAGAGCCTCGCGCAGGCGCGGGAGAAGTGGTCGGAAAACGCGGCCGGCGCGATCTGGGACGCGAGCATCGTCAAGATCGTCCTCGGCGGAGCGTCCAACTCCAAGGACCTGCACGACCTCACCACCCTCATCGGGGAACGCGACGAAGTGACCGACTCCACCACGATCGGAGACCACGGCTCCCGCTCCGCACAACGCTCCATCCGGCGCGTGCCGATCATGCCTCCCGACACGATCCGCACCCTCCCGTTCGGGACTGCACTGGTGCTGTTGCGCTCCGCGCCGCCCATCGTCACGAGGATGCGGACCTGGACCGACCGGCCCGACGCGAAAGAGCTGCGCGCGGGCCGGGCCGACATCGAGGCGACGTTGCAGCACCGCGCGGCGGAGCCGCCGGGCGCACCTGCCTGACAGAGCGGCCCCATCGTGGGGTCGCCACCCATGTCAGAAAGAGGGGCAGTCCGATGGCTCTCCACACGCAGGAATCCGTCTCGGGGTTCATCGCCTCCGACCCGCAGCTCACCTACACGGAACGTGGCGATGCTCGGTTCTACGCCAAGATCGGGCAGGAGCACTATCGCAAGGAGCCGGACGGGTCGTTCACGCAGACCGAGACGACCTTCCACGACCTCGTGGCGTTCAAGAAAACCGCCGAGCGCGCTCACGACCGGCTCGCCAAGGGAGACAAGTTCGTCGCCGAGGGCTACACCCGCGAGTACGACCGCGCCACGCCGGAAGGCGAGGTGGTCAAGGCCGAGGAGTTCGTCGCGAAGAAGCTCGGCCACGACCTCGCCCGCACGAGCTACGAGGTCGACCGCACCCGCCGCCAGCCCGCCACGACGCAGGAGCCTGTGGGACAGGCGGCCGGCGCAGCTCGTCGCGAGAGCTCGGGCGCCGTCCCGGCGCTCGGGCTCTGAACGGCGGTGACCGCGATGAACGAGAACGACACCGCCCCCGAGACCGACGAGCCCGACCTGGACGAGGCTGATGAGTTCGACGGGCCGCTGATCCCGGAGCCTCCGCACCCGATCAACTGGAACCTCCTCACCAGCGAGGAAGCGGAGGCCGAGTGGCTGGAACTGAACCGCTGGGTCGACTGGCTCCGCGCGACCTACGGGCTGCCTGCTTCGGTAGTCCCGCCGTTCTGGCACCGCCACCCGGAGTTGCTGTGGGAGCTGAGCGCTCTGCACCTGCATTGGCTGTCCGCCTACGACCCGGAACAGAACGGGTCCGCCCCGCTGGGCTGGCATCGCGACTTCGCCGACGCCCGCCAGCGGCTCCATGACTGGGTCGCTGCTTCCGGAACCCGTCTCGACCGAGACCGCCCGACCCGGCAGACCACCTGGCCCGGCGAGGACCCGGCATGCCCAGTCGAGGACACGATCATCGCTTACCGGGATCAGGACTTCGTGCAGTTCGTCCTCGACGATGTCGCCGCGCGCCGCCAGGCCGAGGACGACTTCTATGCCGGGCTCGACCCGAACACTGGAGAAGTCGCATGAGCGATACCGGCGGCACGATCATGGTCTCGCCTCTCATGGACAGTCGCGAGATCGCCGCCTATCTCAAGGTGTCCGAGTCGACCTTGTCGAGGTGGCGTTCCGCCGGCCAGGGACCGCCGTTCCTGCGGCTGGGCGGGATCGCCCGGTACCGCATCGACGCGGTCGACGCCTGGCTGGCAGGCCTGGAGCACAGCCATGCCCAGGAAGGCTGAGCCGCTCCCGCACGCGCAGCCGAAGCCGGTGCCTCCGGTCGGCGTGAGGATCTCCACCGACCTGGAACGTCGCTCCTACGGCATCCGCGCCCGGGCCCGCTGGACGGACCCGATCAGCAAACGCCGCATCATCCGTTCCGAGATCGTCGCCGACGAAGCGGCAGCGCACGAGTTCTTCGACTCGCTGCGGCAGTCATCGGCCAAGGGCATGGACGTGTCCATGACACTCACCGAGTTCGTCACCACGATCGGCGACCGATGGGCGCGCGGCCTCGACCCCACCTCCACCGGGGAGACCTACGGGTACGGGCTCAAGCTCCGGGTGCTACCTGCCCTCGGGCACCTGCCCGTCACGCAGATCACCGCCGGGATCATCGACCGCACCATCGACGCCTGGGAGAAACGGCACGGGGCCTCGACGATCAAGAACTCCATCGCCCCGCTCGCGCGGGTCCTCGACGAAGCAGTGCGCGACGGGCTCATCCCGATCAACCCCGCGAAAAACCGTGCCAAGCGCAGCCTGAACCGCAATGCCTTCCGTCTCCAGCCTGCGGAGGATACTTCCCCACGTGCCCATGCGATCCCCGACATGGCAACGCTGACGAAGCTCGCTGAAGACTGCGGGAACATTCACCAGTCGTACTCCGACTTCGTCATGCTCGCCGCCCTCCTCGCCGCGCGCTCATCCGAGGTCTCAGGCCTTCAGGCCGGTGACGTCCGGTTCGACAAGAACATCGTGGTCATCGCGCGGCAGACCTACCCCGGCAAAGGTGGGCTCATCACGAAACAGACCAAAGGCCGCAGAGAACGCCGCGTCCCGATCCTCAACCCGCTCCGACCGGTCCTTGAGCGGCTCACGGAGGGGAAAGAGCCCGAGGACCGGCTCCTGGTCGGCCCGAAGGGCGGCGCTCTCACGACCGCGACCGTGCGGGACGCGACGAACTGGGACCAGATCGTAAGCGATCTCGGCCTGCCCGACCTCACCCGACACGGCCTCCGGCACACCGGCGCGACCTGGATGGCGGACGCCGGCATCCCGCTGCACGTCCTACAGGACATCCTCGGCCACGCCTCCGTCGAGACCACCCGCGGATACCTGCACCCGGACGACCGCCACCTCGCCTCCGCTGCGGAGCAGGCCAACGCCTTCCTTGCCCGATCCGCCAAAGCCAGCCGACCGAGCCGGCGTGAGGCCTCGAGGTCACTGTGACGGGGAGCCGGGAGCCACGATCGGAGGCTCTGGTCCCCTTTTGGTCCCCTTATCCACAGGCAACGACCTCCCGAGAGCCAGATATGCCCTCCGACGTCTGTGAGCAGGCATCCATGCCTCGGCGAGGGGACCAGAGGGGGACCAACAAAAACCCGTCGGAAGACATGACAAAGCCCTGATGAAAATGGCTTCTCATCAGGGCTTTTCTGTCGGGATGACAGGATTTGAACCTGCGACCCCCTGACCCCCAGTCAGGTGCGCTACCAAGCTGCGCCACATCCCGTGGCATCGATTTTCAGTTATTTCGGGCCGACCGGAGGGGGTGAACCCCTTGACCCCCAGTCAAGTGCGCTACCAAGCTGCGCCACAGCCCGTTGTTCTGCACTCTCGCGCAGGCAACTCCCCTATCTTAGCCGCATGTCGGGCGCCTCCGCGAACCGGCGCGTTGCGGGTGTCGGATGCTCGGCGTAGCGTCGCGGCATGGTGACGATCACGACCGAGCTGGCGACGCCGCCGCGCTGGGATGATGTGCAGCACGCTCTCACGGGAGGCGGCGACGGGGCCAGCTGCCAGTGCATCTGGCCGATGCTCCGGAACAAGGACTGGAACGCGACGACGACCCCGCAGCGCGCTGAGATGTTCCGGGCGGAGATCGACGCGGGTCCGCCGCCCGGGCTCGTCGCATATGTCGACGGCGAGGCGGCGGGGTGGATCCGGATCGGACCGCGGACCACTCAAGCGCGCGTGCAGCACACCCGCATCATCGCCGCCGCGACGGAGGAGCCCTTCGACGACGACAGCGTGTGGGCGGTGACGTGTTTCGTCGTGCGCAGGGAGCACCGCGGCTCGGGGCTCAACCTCGACCTGCTCCGCGCGGCCGTCTCCTATGCTCGCGAGTCGGGCGCGCGCGTGATCGAGGGGTATCCGGTCGACACACGCGGCGAACGGCAGCCGAGCAACGATCTGTTCCACGGAACCCTCGGAACCTTCCTCGCCGCGGGCTTCCGAGAACAGGCAGAACTCAAGCCAGGGCGCACCCTGGTCGCTCTCGACCTCGCGACGACCCGCTAGCGTGAGGGCATGAGCGACGAGAACCCGACCATCGACGACCCGGCACTCGGCACCCTCGTCCGCGCGAGGTCCGAGCTCACGGATGGCACCGTCCTCACACACGACTGGTTCGTCGGCACGGTCACGGTCGACGGCGCCGAGCTCGAGCTCATGGTGGAGGGCACCACCCCCGACGAGGTGCTGCCGCTGCTCCCCCGTCTGCGGGATACCGTCGCACGACTCGATGAGCTTCGTCGCGTCGCGACCGACGCCGTGGTCACGAACTTCAGCACGGGGGAACCGGAGCCGAGCGAACTCGACGATGCCGCCACCGACCTGGTGCTCGAGACCATCGAGGCGTCATCAGACGGGGGCATCGTCCTTCATCTCACCGACAGTTGCGGCGAGCACTTCCCCGAGGAGTACTGGCCGGCGGTCCACTTCGGCGCCGACGGCGCTGTCGAAAAGGTCACCGTGGAGTCCTGAATGACCGCGTCGAGTCCTTCCTCACCTCTCGCCGGAAGAGCAGCCGACGACGGCTCCCCGCGCGGCGCCGCATCGACCGGCCTCTTGTGGGCGTTCGCCCCGTTCATAGCCGTATCGATCCTTCACGTCGTGTTGCTCGCAGTCGAGAGTCCCCTCGCAGGACCGACCAAGCTTCTGCTGATGCCGCTGCTCGCGGTTCCCGTCGTGCTGTCCGCGCGAAAGCTCGTCCCGCGCAGCGCCCTGCTCATGCTGCTGGCGGCCCTGTTGTTCTCGTGGCTCGGCGACGGGGCCGGGGCGTTCTTCCCCACGGCGCCGGAGCTGCCGCTCATGCTGCTGTTCTTCGGCATCGCGCATGTGGCATACATCCTGCTGTTCGCCCGCCACTTGGCGATGCGCCGGATGCCCTGGTGGGCCCTGATCTACGTCGCCTGGTGGGTCGCGATGATCGCGATCCTGGGCCCGCACACCGGCGTTCTGCTGATCGCGGTGGCCGTGTACGGACTCGTCTTGGGAGGCACGGCCGCCTTTTCGGCTCGGTGCCATCCTCTCGTCGCGCTCGGTGGAGCGTTCTTTCTGACGAGCGACACGATCCTCGCTTTCCGGCTCTTCCTGCCCGACGCGCTGCCGTCGTGGTCCAGCCCGGCCGTGATGCTGACCTACACGACCGGCCAGGGCCTGATCGTCGCGGGCGCGCTGTTGAGCCTGCGGAAGGCGGCCGCCTGATGGACGCCGTACGCGTCGACAGCTGGCTGTGGGCGATCCGCGTCTACAAGACCCGCTCGGCCGCGACGACCGCATGCCGCGCCGGGCATGTTCGGGTGAACGGCGACAAGGTCAAGGCAGCGCAGCAGGTTCGTATCGGCGACGAATTGCGCATCCGCATCGCCGGTTTCGATCGGATCCTCATCGTCCGCCAACTGCTCGTCAAGCGTGTGGGTGCACCGCTCGCTGCCCTTGCCTACGAGGACCGGACTCCCGAGCGCGAACCGCAGGCCGCCCTCGGCGTGCGCGATCGCGGCGCCGGGCGTCCGACCAAACGGGAGCGGCGTGACATCGACAAGCTGCGCGGCAGGGACGAGCTACCACCGTACTGATATGCCCGCATACACCGCTGCGCGGACCTCGCTTGATTCGAAGCTTTGTTCTAAGATGGGAGCATGAGCCGCCCCACCGATATCGACCTCGACCTCGAGGAACGACGTCGCGTGCTGGACGCCTGGGTCAGCAAGAAACGTGAGATCGCTCGACTCGAGGCCGAGGCCGCTGAACTGCTCATCGAGCAGATCGCACTCCACGACTCGGAGGTGTCCGCGACTCCGTTCCACCGCGACGCGATCTACCGCTCGATGGTCGCCGAGTTCTCCGCCGCCGGGCACGTCTCGAAGGGGTCGATCGAGTTCGCCTTCGCTGATGCCCGGGCCCTGCTCACCCACCTCCCTGAAGTCCGCTCCGCCTTCGCCGCAGGATCGCTCAGCGCCGCCCATGTCCGCGAGATCGCCAGGGCGAGCGCGCTCGTCGACGAAGCGATCCGCAATAGGAAAGCCGACCCCGCGGTGATGGCTCTGTTCGAAGCCGCGGTCCTCGTCGTCGCGGAGCGCGACACTGCTGCGCGGACTCGCGCGCACGCGCGCCAGGTCGCCGCCGCCCTCACCGGTGAGACTCTGCTTGACCGGCATCGGCGAGCGGCCTCCGAGCGGTCAGTGACGGTGAAGCCCCTCGACGACGGCCTCGCTCTGCTCACCGCCGTGCTCCCGGAGTGGGTCGCGAACGCGATCGCTGACAGGCTGAGCCGCCTGACGCGCGAGGTCGTCCGCGCCAGGAATACGCGGGAGTTCCGCCCCTCCCCGTCCTGGTCAGAGGAGTCCGACACCATCAGCCCGCGCGACATCGACCTCGACGACCCGGCATTCGACGGCTTCGAGGAGGCCGTGATCGCCAGTGGCGACACGTTCGCGACCGACCCCGAGGTCGAGCACTTCCCCACCGACGACAGGACGTGGGCGCAGATCCAGGCCGACCTGTTCAGCGACCTCCTCCTGACCGCGGACCCCAGCGCGGCGCACGGAACAGCACTCGATGGCATCCACGCCCGGGTCCAAGTGACCGTCGCCGCTTCCACACTCACCGGCGCAGACGACCGCCCCGCACAGCTCGACGGGCACGGTCCGCTCCACCCCGACGTCGCGCGAGAGCTCGCCGGACGCAACACAGGGTGGAGCCGCCTGTTCCTGGACGCGCAGGGGATGGTCGTCGAGACCGACACCTACACGCCCACCGAGAGCATGCGCCGCTTCCTCCGCGCGCGGGATCAGCACTGCCGCTTCCCCGGGTGCCGCATGCCGGTGCACCGGTGCGACATCGATCACAACCACGACCGCGCCCTCGGCGGACGAACCCGGTTGGACAACCTCGGGCACTTCTGTCGAGCGCATCACACGCTCAAGCACCCCGATATCCCGGACGCGCACCGCTGGACCGCCCATCAGGAGCGAGACGGCAGCATCACCTGGCACAGTCCGCTCGGGCGCGACTACTCCGACCCGCCGCCTCGGCGCGTGATGTTCGTCTGACCGGGACCCAACCCCTGGATTCAGTCGCGGTTCTCGAGCAGGCCTCGAAGCCACCCGGCCGAACGCACCCTGGCCGCACCCGCACGCGCGACACGCTCCTGCAGCTCCCGATCGCTGGTCACCGCGACGACGGTCCGGCCGTCGGCGATGCGGCGCTCGACCTCCGCGACGATGGCGTCATCGCCCGCGCCCTCGGCTTCGACGACAGACACGCCACCAGACCCGGCTTCGATGCCGCGGGCCTGACCCTCCACCACGAGCGACACCGCGGGGAACCACACGTCACCGCCGAGGTCGAGCGCACCGGCGGGCACAGCCAGACCCTCGAGCCGGGACCGCAGACGCGAGGCCGCGCCGGCGCGGTCCTTCCACCATCCATCGGGCACAGAGCCCACGACGTTCGCCGCGTCCACCACGAGAACCGGCCGCTCAGCGAGCTGCTGCCGCAGCACCGGCCACGCCGCCGCGAAACCGGGGTGCAACGGACGACCGTCGACCGCGTCCAGCGGAACCCACTCCAGGGCGACGCTCTCCGGGTCGCTGATCACCGGATCGAAGGGATCGACCACGTCGGCGACGACGGTCGTGTACGACCAGATACCCAGGTCAAGGACGCTCGTGAACAGCGGACGCACGGCACCGTCCGGCACCCCCGCCTCTTCCTGCGCCTCACGGATGGCACCGCCGATCGCGGTCTCGTCCTCGTGCAGCGCCCCGCCAGGCAGGCCCCAGGTGCCACCGAAGTGGCTCCACGACACGCGATGCTGCAGCAGGATGCCGCGGGCGGCGTCATAGGCGAGAAGCCCGGCGGCGCCGAAGCGCCCCCAGTACCGCTCCCCCGTGTCCGCCACGACCCAGGCATCGCCCGGATCGCGCGGCCCCTCGGGGCGACGCGGTTCACCGGCGGCGGGAGGAACGACAGTCACGCCCCCAGCCTTTCACAGCATCCGGCCCCGGGCACCACCGCGTGTCACGCACGGGAACAGGTCAGCGCTGACGCTTCTCGCGCACGCGCATGTTGATCACGATCGGCGTGCCCTCGAACGAGTACAGCTCCCGCAGGCGTCGCTGGATGAAGCGACGGTACCCCGGGTCGAGGAATCCGGTCGTGAACAGCACGAACGTCGGCGGACGCGTCGACGCCTGCGTGCCGAACAGGATGCGCGGCTGCTTGCCGCCGCGCAGCGGGTGCGGGTGCTCGGCCACCAGTTCGGCGAGGAAGGCGTTGAACTTGCCCGTCGGGATGCGACGGTCCCAGTTCTCCAGCGCGGTCTCCAGCGCGGGCACCAGCTTGTCGAGGTGACGACCCGTCTTCGCCGAGATGTTCACGCGCGGAGCCCAGGCGACGTGCGCCAGGTCCTGCTCGATCTCGCGCTCCAGGTAGCGACGACGGTCCGCGTTCTCGAGGTCGTCGTCGTTCAGACGGTCCCACTTGTTGAACGCCAGCACCAGCGCACGGCCCGACTCCAGCACGAGGTCGATGATGCGCACGTCCTGCTCGCTGATCGACTCGGAGACATCGAGCACGACGACCGCGACCTCTGCCTTCTCCAGGGCGGCGGAGGTGCGCAGCGAGGCGTAGAAGTCCGCGCCCTGCGCCATGTGCACGCGGCGACGGATGCCGGCCGTGTCGACCAGGCGCCACATCTTCCCGCCGAGCTCGACCACCTCGTCGACCGGGTCGCGGGTGGTGCCGGCCAGATCGTTCACGACCACGCGCTCCTCGCCGGCCGCCTTGTTCAGCAGCGACGACTTGCCCACGTTCGGACGGCCGAGGATCGCGACGCGACGCGGGCCGCCGATCTCCTGCTTCGCGACGGCCGAGACCTCGGGAAGCTTCTTCAGCACCTCATCGAGCAGGTCAGCGACACCGCGACCGTGGATCGCCGACACCGGGTGCGGCTCCCCGAGACCGAGGTTCCACAGTGCTGCCGCTTCGGGCTCCTGACGGGCGTCGTCGATCTTGTTCGCGACGAGGAACACGGGCTTGCCGCTCTTGCGCAGCAGCTTGACGACGTGCTCGTCGGTCGAGGTGGCGCCCACCATCGCGTCGACGACGAACAGCACCATGTCGGCGAGGTCGATCGCGACCTCGGCCTGCGCGGCCACCGAGCGGTCGATGCCGCGGGCGTCGGGCTCCCACCCGCCGGTGTCGACGAGCGAGAACCGGCGGTCCGCCCACTCGGCCTTGTAGGTCACGCGGTCGCGCGTCACACCCGGGGTGTCCTCCACGACGGCCTCGCGGCGGCCGAGGATGCGGTTCACGAGCGCGGACTTGCCCACGTTCGGGCGCCCGACGATCGCCACCACGGGCAGCGCGGGGCTGTACTGGATGCCGTCCTCGCCGAGCGTGATGCCCGCGAGGAGCTCCGCGTCCTCATCGTCCAGCTCGTAATCGGCGAGGCCGGCGCGCAGAGTCTCCGCGCGCTGCTCGGCCAGCTGCTCGTCGAGCTGGTCCATCTTCTCGGCGAGCTGGTCGGGGCCGCCTTCGTATTCGTCGTCAGCCACGGTGTGCTCCTCGGAGTCGTTCGATCACCGTGAGCACGGCGTCGATGGTCTGGGGGAAATCGAGTTCCGTCGAATCGACGACCTCGACGCCTTCTGCGGCGTTCAGGAAGTCGACGACGGCACTGTCTGAGGCGTCGCGCTTGTGCAGCGCCGCGGCGACAGCAGCCGCGTTCTCGCCGGCGAGTTCGCCGGCACGTCGTGCGGCCCGGACTTCGGGGGCCGCGGTGAGCAGGATGCGGACGGGAGCGTCGGGGGCGACCACGGTGGTGATGTCGCGACCTTCGACCACCACGGCCGGGTACGGGGCTTCCGACACCAGTCGGCGGAACAGCTCGTTCACCTGCGCCCGCACCTCGGGCACGCGGGCGACACCGCTGACGGCACCGGAGACACGCGGGTCGCGGATGGCGTCGGTGACCTCCGCCTCCCCCACCCGCACGGTGCGGTCGTCGGGGTCGAGTCCGAGCCGGACCGGGAAGTCCGAGGCCGCGGCGCGTACGGCCTCCGCGTCGTCGGTGTCGGCGCCGCGGTCGAGGACGTGCCACGCGAGCGCGCGGTAGGCGGAACCCGTGTCGAGATAGCCGTATCCGAGGGTGCGGGCGACGGCCTTGGACACGCTGGACTTGCCGGAACCCGCCGGCCCGTCGATCGCGATGAACTTGGCGGCGTCGGTCACGGATGCCTCGCTGGTCGGTGAAGAGGAGAGGTCAGTCATTGGTGTTCCCCGCGATCCGCCAGCCGCGCTCCTGGAGTCCCGTGATCGCGCCGTGCAGCGCGGCGGGGTCGACGCTGATCTCGGCGAGGCCGAACTGCGCACCGGGCGAGTGCTCGAGCCGCAGGTCCTCGACGTTCACGCCGAGCTCGCCGAGCTCGCCGAACAGGCGTCCGAGCTGGCCGGCGGTGTCGTCGACCATGACCACGAGTGTCTCGAAGCGGCGGTTCTGCCCATGCTTGCCGGGCAGTCGTTCCACGCCGTCGTTGCCCTGACGGATCGCCTCGGCGACGATGCGTCGCGCACCGGGGGCCGCTGGCTGCCGCAGGGCGTCGGAGATCTCGCCGAGGTCGGCGGCGAGGGCGTCGAGGATCTCGACGACGGGCCCGGCGTTGGCCCCGAGGATCTGCACCCAGAGTTCCGGGGCGGACGCGGCGATGCGGGTCGTGTCGCGAACGCCCTGACCGGCCAGGCGCAGCGCGCCCTCCTCGGCGCCGGCGAGACGGGCCGCCAGCAGACTGGCCACGACCTGCGGCACGTGCGAGGTCAGCGCGACCGAACGGTCGTGCTCCTCGGGGGTCATCTCGAGCGGCATGGCGCCCACGTCCAGAGCGAGCGCCTCGACCAGGGCGAGGTCGGACGCCTTGGTCTCCTCGTCGCGGCACACGACCCAGGGTCGGCCGATGAACAGGTCGGCGCGCGCCGAGATGGCTCCACCACGCTCCCTCCCGGCGAGAGGATGCGACCCGATGTAGCGGGTGAGATCCACACCGCGGGCCCGCAGCGTGCGGAACGGCTCGAGCTTGACGCTGGCGACGTCGGTCACGACGGCCTCGGGGAAGCGCTCGAGTTCGGCCTGGATCACGTCCGCCGTGACATCCGGCGGCACCGCCACGACGATCAAGGACGGGTGGTCGTCATCCGCGGGGACACGGCCGGCGCCGTAGTCGACCGCGAGGCGCAGCTGCGCAGGCGACGCGTCGGTCAGGACGACGTCGATCCCCTTCGCCCGCAGCGCGTGACCGACGCTGGCTCCCAGGAGGCCGGCGCCCACGATGCGGACGGTGCCGGAGAGCCGGGGCGCGACGAAGCCCGCTCGCCGAGGCCCCGCGGGCGCACTCGTCGTATCGGTCATTCGTTCTCCTGCTCGCCTGGCGCCTCGGCGACACCGGAATCACGGCGCGACAGGGTCAGAAGCGCGCCGAGTTCGATTTTACTCAGTTCCCGCGCCTTCCCGGCCGGGAGGGTTCCCAGGTGGAGCGGGCCGAACTGGCGGCGGACGAGTTCGGTGACCGGGTGGCCGACCGCAGCCATCATCCGCCGCACGATGCGGTTGCGTCCCGAGTGCAGCGTCAGCTCGACGAGGCTCGACCCGCGCGACGTGTCCAGCAGCCGTGCCTTGTCCGCCGCGATGGGGCCGTCTTCCAGCTCGATGCCCTTCGTGAGCTTCGTGATCGTCTGGGGCAGCACGGTGCCCTCGACCTTCGCGATGTACACCTTGGTGACCCCGAACGAGGGGTGGGCCAGCACATGCGCGAGCGCGCCGTCGTTGGTCAGGATCAGCAGGCCGCTGGTCTCGGCGTCCAGGCGTCCGACGTTGTACAGCCGCTCCTCGTAGTCGGCGGTGAAGCGCCGCAGGTCGGGGCGCCCGTTCTCGTCCTTCATGCTGCTGACCACGCCGGTGGGCTTGTTGAGCATGACGTAGCGCTTGGAGACATCCAGCTGGATCGCGGTGCCGTCGACGTCGACGAGGTCGTTCTCCGGATCGATCCGCCTGCCGAGCTCGGAGACGACGATGCCGTTGACACGGATGCGACCCTCGACGATGTACTGCTCGACGACGCGGCGAGAGGCCACGCCTGCGGCGGCGAGCACCTTCTGCAGGCGCACACCCTCGGGTGCGGCTCCGGAGTCTGTCGAGGCGTCGAAGCCGGTCATCGGATGGTCCCTTCGTCGAATCCGTCTGCCCCGTCATCGAGCAGCGGGGAGATCGGCGGCAGCTCGTCCAGCGAGTTGATCCCGAGGTGCTGCAGCAGCGCATCGGTCGTGCCGTAGTTGATGGCGCCGGTCTCGGAGTCGGCGAACAGCTCGGTGATGAGCCCGCGCGCGAGGAGCGTGCGCACGACGGAGTCCACGTTGACCGCACGGATGGAGGCGACCTGGCTGCGCGTGACCGGCTGCTTGTAGGCGATCACGGCCAGGGTCTCGAGCGCGGCCTGCGACAGACGCGCAGGGGCCTGACCGCCGATGAACGCGGCGACGACGTCGTCGAGGTCTTCGCGCACGTACAGCCGCCAGCCGCCGCCGACCTCGCGCAGCTCGAATCCGCGGCGCGGACCCTTGCCTTCGCCGTCGTAGTCCTCGACGAGCATTTCCAGGGTCTGGCGCACGGCGGGGACCGGGGAGCCGACGGCGGCCGCCAGAGCGACCAGGCCGATCGGCTCGTCCACGATGAACAGGATCGCTTCGATGCGTTCGGCGAGAGGGATCTCCTCGGCGCCGGCCAGGTCGGCGGTGGTCTCGTCGGTCACGTCATCGGTCATAGTCGGCCCCCAGGGTCGCCAGCGTCTCGTCCGACCAGGAGTCGGCTGCCCAGCGGAGCGTCAGCTCGCCGAGCGGTTCCAGTTGTTCGAAAGACAGGGCCGCATGCCGGTACAGCTCCAGCACCGAGATGAACCGCGCCACCACGATCCCCGGCTCGCTCACGCCCGCCACGAGCTCGCGGAAGCTCACCGACTCCGTCGCACGCAAGAGGGTCACCACGATCGCCGCCTGCTCCCTGATGCTCACGAGCGGGGCATGCAGGTGGTCCAGCCCGACGTGCGGGATCTCCTTCGGGGCGAAGGCCAGCATCGCGATCGCCGCGAAGTCGTCGGCGGTCAGCGACCACACCAGCTCCGGCGTCTGGCGGCGGTGCTTCTCCTCCAGGCGGACGGCGCGCACGTGCCGCCGGTCCTCGCGCTGCAGGCAGCGGGCGAACCAGGCGGAGACCTCCTTGAACGCGCGGTACTGCAGCAGTCGTGCGAACAGCAGATCGCGCGCCTCGAGCAGGGCCACCGCCTCCGCGTCGACCAGCTCGCCCTGCGGCAGGAGCCCGGCGACCTTCATGTCGAGCAGCGTCGCCGCGACGACGAGGAACTCCGACGCCTGGTCGAGGTCCTCATCGTCGTCGAGCTCCCCGAGGTACGCGATGAACTCGTTGGTCACCGCGCTCAGCGACACCTCGGTGATGTCCATCTCGTGCTTCGAGATCAGATTCAGCAGCAGGTCGAACGGGCCGTCGAAGTTCGACAGCGAGACCCGGAACCCGGCGTCGTCCGGGGTGGCCGCATCGTCCGCGCTCTCCTCGAGCGCTGCGTCGACAGGGCTTTCGTCAGGCGACGGCGCCACGGGCGACCAGCTCCCGCGCCAGCCGCAGGTACGCCTGAGCGGCGGCGTGCTCGGGGGCGAACTCGGTGATCGGCACGCCCGACACGGAGGCGTCCGGGAACTTCACGGTGCGCCCGATCACGGTCTCCAGCACGTCATCCCCGAAGGCCTCGACGACGCGTTCCAGCACCTCGCGCGAGTGCAGCGTGCGCGGGTCGTACATGGTCGCCAGCAGCCCGTCCATCGTGATCGAGGGGTTGAGACGGTCGCGGACCTTGTCGATGGTCTCGATGAGCAGGGCGACACCGCGCAGGGCGAAGAACTCGCACTCGAGCGGGATGATGACGCCGTGCGCGGCGGTGAGCGCGTTGACGGTGAGGATGCCCAGCGACGGCTGGCAGTCGACGAGGATGACGTCGTACTCCCCCGCCACCTGGCGCAGCACGCGGGCCAGGATCGTCTCGCGGGCGACCTCGTTGACCAGGTGCACCTCCGCAGCCGACAGGTCGATGTTCGCGGGGATGACATCGAGGCCGTCGACGCTGGAGTGCACGATGGCGTCGTGGGCGTCGCGCTTGGTGTCCAGCAGCAGGTCGTAGATCGTCGGAACGTCGTGCGTGGGGATGCCCAGGCCGGCCGACAGCGCCCCCTGCGGGTCGAAGTCGACGGCGAGCACCTTCCGGCCGTACTCCGCCAGTGCAGCGGCCAGGTTGATGGACGTGGTGGTCTTGCCGACGCCGCCCTTCTGGTTGCACAGCGCGATGATGCGGGCAGGCCCGTGGGACTTCAGCGGTTCCGGAATCGGGAACCCGTGGTACGGACGGCCGGTGGGTCCCATGGGGGTCTCGTCGGCCTTCTGCGCCTTCGCCCTGGACTTCGCCACTTTCTCAGCCACCCGTTCTCCCGCTCCGTCGTGCTTGCTCGATTGTAGCGGCCGGGTCCCGGCTCAGCTGCCGCGCAACGCGGCGACGGGCTCGATGCGAGCCGCCCGGCGTGCGGGATACCAGCCGGATGCCCACCCGACCAGTGCCCCCAGGAGGACGCCGGCGATCGCCACCAGCGGGTCCGTCACGGGCGACCAGCCCTGGAGCGCCGCCACGACGATGACGGCCGCGACGCCGAGTGCCGATCCGATGATCCCCCCGATGAAGCCGATGACGACGGACTCCACCATGAACTGCGCTGCGATCTGGCGTCGCGTGGCCCCGAGCGCGCGTCGAAGGCCGATCTCCCCGATGCGCTCCATCACCGACAGCAGTGTCACGTTCGCGATGCCGAGACCCCCGGCGAGCAGGGCGATCACTCCCAGGATGAGGACCACCACGTTCACGTCCGCCTGCACGTCTCGGCTGAGGTCGGAGGAGGACGCGGGCGACCGGGCCTCCAGGGAGTCCGGGTCGTCGGGTTGGAGGGCGATCACCGCCTGCTCGGCGACCTGCGGTCCCGCGCCGAGGGCGATGCGGATCGCCAGCTCGCTCGGCGCAGCGAGGCGGAAGTCGGATCGGGCGGCACCGAGGGGGATGATGACCCCGTCCACGAGCTCCGAGCGACGCCCCATGCCCTCGACGATGCCGATCACCGAGTACGGCACTCCCGCGATGAAGATCGACGGCTGCGAGTCGACGCGATTGATCCCCATCCGCTCGGCGGCTCGCCGCCCGAGCACCGCCACCCTGTCGCCGCGCTCGTCGTGCCCCTGGTCGAAGAAGCGGCCGGTCACGACCTCGCCTTCGACGGCCTCCGGAAGCTCCGGGGTGGTCGCGAACAGCTTCGGCGGTGCCACGAGCGGCGCCGAAGGATCGTTCACCGGCACCGCCGTGATCGTCTCCCCGTCCGCCAGTTCGACCTCGCCGAGGAGAGCGGCACTCTCCACGCCGGCCAGCAGCCGCACGCGATCAGGGGAATCCCATGGCAGGCGCCCGGTCGCGACCGTGGTGCTCGCCTTGCCGGACTTCGCCTCGGCCGGGGTGACCTGGACCTGCGTCGCCGCGACGCCGTCGAACTGCCGCGCGATCTGGCCGGCGGCGGTCTGCGCGAAGCCGAGCGTCGCGACGAGCGACGCGATGCCGAGGACCGTCCCGAGGATCGTCATGACGAGTCGGGCGGGGCGGGCGCCGATGTCCGCCGTCGCCTCGGCGACGAGGTCCTGGGCCGTGAATCGGTCGGCGTGCTTCACTGCGGGCGTCAGCGTCGACACCGAGTTCTCGGTCTCCGCGGTGCGCTGACGCATCACAGCTCCGTCAACCGGCCGTCGGCGATGCGGATGGACCGCCCGGCTCGCCGCGCCACACCGTCGTCGTGCGTGATGACGACGAGCGTGAGGCCGTCGGCGTTGAGGGCTTCGAACAGGTCCATGACCTCTCCGGAGGTGCGCTGATCGAGGTTGCCGGTCGGCTCGTCCGCGAGCAGCAGCTGCGGACCGCTGACGACCGCGCGCGCGACGGCGACCCGCTGCCGCTCACCGCCCGAGAGCGCGTTCGGGGAGAAGTCGATGCGGTGGCCGAGACCGACGCGCATCAGCGCATCCCTGGCTCGCCGCTCGCGCTCCTGCCGCGGGACACCGCTGTACAGCATGGGCAGCAGGACGTTGTCGAGCACGCTGCGCCGGGGCAGCAGGTGGAAGGACTGGAAGACGAATCCGATGAACCGCGCCCTGACCGCCGCCCGCTCGTCCTCGGAGAGGTCACCGGTGAGCACTCCGGCGAGCCGGTACTCCCCCACGCTCGGGCGGTCGAGCAGCCCCAGGAGGTTGAGCATGGTCGACTTCCCGGAGCCGCTGGGCCCGACGATCGAGAGGTAGTCCCCCGCCCGCACGCTCAGCGTCGCCGACTTGAGCGCCTGCACCTCCGGCGGTCCGGGGAACGACCGCGTGACATCGCGGAGTTCGACGAGGGGTGCCGAGAGCGTCACCGCCCCACCACCACCAGATCATCCTCTGCGAGCTTCCCCTCGACGGGTGTCACCTCGACAGCGCCCTTCGCGGCGAGTCCCGGCTCGACGACCACGAGGCGCGTCTTCGCCTCGTCGCCCTCGCGCGGATCGGACTCGACCACCTCCACCCGCGACTCCCCGCCCGGCCCCGCGGTGAGCGCAGCGAGCGGGACGGAGAGGACCTCGCCGTCCGTAGCGCCGACCGCGAGCGTGACGCGGACGTTCTCGCCCTGCAGCTGCGAGATCTGCTCGGGTGTCAGCGGATCCGGATCGAGAAGCACCTCCCACCGGGACGCGCTGTCCTTTCCGGCCTCGAGCTTCGAGATCACCGCGCGATGCGGTTCTCCGTCCGGCAGCGCGAACGTCCCCTCCGCTCCGACCTTCAGCAGAGCGGCGTCCGCCTCGGCTGCGGCCCCGGTCAGACGCACGGTCGCCCCGGACACCGTCATGGCCGCTCCGGACAGCACCGATCCGCGCTCGACGTCGACCGCATCCACGCGACGCGGGAGCTCCGTCAGGTAGAGCACCTCGCTCGCGGGCAGATACGGAAGCGCCTTCTGACGCGCCTCCTCGAGTGCCTGATCGGCCGAGGCCACCTGCGCCCGTGCGGACTCGAGCGCCGCCCGCTGCGCGCCCGTGTCCTTCGCGGCATGAAGCTGCTCGCGTTCCAACTGCGCGGTCTGCAGGTCCCACTGCGCCTGCTGCACATCCTCGCCGGCAGCCTGCGCGTTCGCCACCGCCTGCTGTGCTGCCGCCACCTTGACGTCCGCCTGCCACGTCTCCACGGCACTGGGACCGGCTCCCGCCTCGTTCAACGCCTGCTGTGCCTCCGCAACACCGGCCTGCGCCGCGCGGACGCCCTCCTCCGCTGAGCGCACGCCCTCGACCGCACCGTCCTCGGGAGGGGGAACCGGGTACCCCGCCTGCGCGTACAGCTCGCCGACCGCGGCCGCCGTCGCCCCGTCGAACACATTCGACTTCACGTCGCCCACGCCGATCCCCACGCTCGTGAGGGCCTGCTTGAGCTGGAGCACGTCGGGTCCCGAGACCCCGTAGCGGAGCGTGCGGTAGGACGGAGGGCCGCCGGGCAGCACGATGACCGGACGTCCGACGACTTCCAGCGCGATCGAGAGCGGGGTGAGCGTCGCTCCGACCTCGGGGACCTGACCGGTCACCACCGCGGCGCCGGAGATCGCCGAGGTGTCGAGCTTCACTTCGACGGCATCCGCGTATCCGACGTCCGCGCGCAACGTCACGTCGTTGCTGAGCGGACCGAACTCGACCGGGGCGGTAACGAGTCCCGGTTCCGGGGCATCGGCGCTCGAGGCGTCCGGCGTCAGCAGCAGCCGGCCGACGAGCAGACCAGCGACGAGGCTCGCCACGGCGACGAGCGCCACGATCCAGAGCGTGCGATTCCGACGGAGGACTCGTCGCCATCCCCCGACACCGGACGCATCTACCCCGCCCATCACTTGCTCTGCTCGGCGGCGGCCTTGAATGCGTCGAGCTCGGCCTTGTTCTCGGCGATGAACTTCTCCTCGAGAGCGAACTGGATCCGCAGCGACCTCGTGGCGAAGGACGTCTTCTCCCGGCACTCGAGATCCACCAGCGCCAGTTCGATCTCCCGCTCCCCCAGAGCCTTCATCTCCGGGCTGTCGTTGGGGTCCTGGATGTCCGCGGCCGGGCCGTCACCCGACTCGCCGTCACCCGACTCGCCGTCGCCCGACTCGCCGTCGCCACCGGACGCCGCCTCGTAGATCTTCTCCTGCGCAGCGATGATCGACTGCCCCGCGTCCCCTTGGGCTGCGAACCCCGGTTCGCCGTGGTCGGCCATGCACGTCGCCCACTCGGCGTTCAGGTCGGCGAGCTCGGGTCCTTCCTGCGCCTCGGTCGACAGCTTCTGCAGCTTCTCCCAGAGCGCGGTGAACTCCTCGCTCTGCGCAGGGTCGTCGCCCGAGACCTCGTGCTGAGCCCAGCCCTGACATCCCGCATCCTCCCAGCGGTACTCGTACGCGCCGTCCTCGAGTTCCTCGTCCGTGGGAGAGACGCCGTAGAGCGTCTCGTAGTACGCGGTCTGCTCGGATGCGGAGAGGCTCGAGACGTATGCCGCATTCGGATCGACGGTCTCCTCGGCCGGTTCCTCCACGGGCGCTTCCGCACCCGGGCTGGTGACATAGCCGTAGCCGTACTTCTCGACCCACTCCCGCTTGTCCGGTTCCCACTCGTCACCGGTAGAGATGTCGAGACTGACATCTTGCGCCGGCGCGTATTCGAACCCCTCCTCTGCCATGCACTCCGCCATGAGGGCTTCGGACTTCGCCTGCTGTTCGGCGAACTTCTTCTGCTGCTCCTCCGGCGAAAGATCACCGCCCCATGCTGCGGACAGGTACTCGCTCAGTGGCGAGTCCTCTGGGGTGAGCTCGCCACCGGATGATGCCCCGGCGCACCCGGCGAGGGCGAGGATCGTGGCGGAGGCGGCGAGGGCCGCGAAAGGGACGGGGGAACGCATGGAGGACTCCTTGATGGCTGACGATGACCCGCGCGCATCCAGAGTAAAATGTCACATGCCACTTCCGCCATCCTCCGAGCGGATGATGTTCCGGTGAACTACCGTGCGCGGGGGTGCGATGTCGCGTAGATGTCGCGCAGAGCGTCGACCGAGACGTGCGTGTAGATCTGGGTCGTCGCGACTGAGGAGTGGCCCAGCAGCTCCTGCACCACACGGACGTCCGCGCCACCCTGCAGCAGGTGGGTCGCGAACGAATGACGGAGGGTGTGCGGCGACACGGCCGCCGTGATCTGCGCGCGCTCCGCAGCCTCGCGGATCACGAGCCAGGCGCTCTGCCGGGAGAGCGGGGCCCCGCGGGCACCGAGGAACAGCCGTGCCGATGCCCGTCCCTTCGCCGCGAGTTCCGGACGGACCCGGGTGAGGTACGCGTCGACCGCCGCACGCGCATACGAGCCGACGGGCACGATCCGCTCCTTCGAGCCCTTCCCCCGCAGTCGCAGCACGTCCCCGTGCGAGAGGTCGTCGACGTCGAGGCCGATGGCCTCCGAGACGCGGGCACCGGTCGCGTAGAGCAGCTCCAGCAGCGCGCGGTCCCGGATGCCGAGCGGCTCCTCCGCGGACGGGGCCGCGAGCAGCCGCTCGACCTGGTCGATGGTGAGCGCCTTCGGCAGCCGTCGTGGCGCCTTGGGGGGACGGAGCCGTCCGCTCGGGTCGTCGGCCTCGATCCCCTCCCGTGCGAGGAAGCGGTGCCAGCCGCGCACGGACGACTGCAGTCGCGCCAGGCTCGTCGAAGCGGGAGGGGGCTCGGCGGAGGCTCGCTCGGCGACGAAGCGGTCGATCACCGCGGGGGTCACCTCGGCGGTGTCCGTGATCCCCTCGGCGTCGAGCCACGCCCGGTAGCCCTCGAGATCGCGCCGGTACGCCGCGATGGTGTGCGCGCTCAGACCGCGCTCGACCGTGACGTGACGCAGGTACGCGTCGAGGGCACGCTCGAGCTGCATCGTCAGCTCCGGTCGCGGAGCCTCTGCGCCGTCGCCAGGACGCCGATGGAGAGCACGCCGTTCTGCATCCGACCGTCGAGCACCGCCGCGACCGCATCCGCCAACGGCACCCACTCCACGCGGATGTCGGCTTCCTCGTCCTCGCGGTGATGCGCGGCGGTGGCCGGTTCCACGCCCGTGGCGAGGAAGATCCGGATCAGCTCGTCGTTCCCGCCCGGGGTGGTCCAGGAAGCGACCAGCGGCTCCCAGTGCGCGGCGACCAGGTCGGCCTCCTCCGCGAGCTCCCGCTGTGCGGCGACCAGGGGCTCTTCGCCCTCGATGTCGAGCAGGCCGGCGGGCAGCTCCCAATCGCGGTGGCGGATGGGGTGCCGGTACTGCTGGATGAGCAGCACCCGCTCCTGGTCGTCGAGGGCGACGATCGCGACCGCGCCGGTGTGCGCGACGTATTCGCGGACGATCTCGCCGTCGCCGTAGCGCACCCGGTCGGAGCGCACGTCCCAGACGTACCCCTTGTAGACGAGGTCGCTCTGCAGGACCTCCGGCTCGAACGGCTCGTCCCGGAGATCCTCGACCGACTCAGTCATCGGCGCTGACGTCGAACAGCTCGCTCGCCCGGTGCCGCTCGATCGCCGCGCCGACGAGCCCGCGGAACAGCGGGTGCGGGTCGGTCGGACGCGAGCGCAGCTCGGGGTGCGCCTGCGTGGCGATGTAGTACGGGTGCACGTCGCGCGGCAGCTCCACGTACTCGACGAGGTCCAGCTCGGGGTTGAGGCCGGAGAACACCAGGCCGGCCTCCGACAGACGGTCGCGGTAGGCGTTGTTGACCTCGTAGCGGTGGCGGTGACGCTCGAAGGCCTCGGGGGTGCCGTAGAGCTCGCGTGCCAGCGATCCTTCCGCGAGGGCCGCCTGGTACAGGCCGAGGCGCATCGTGCCGCCGAGGTCGCCGCCGTCGAGGATGTCGACCTGCTCGGCCATCGTCGCGATCACGGGCTCCGGGGTGGCCGGGTCGAACTCGCTGGACGAGGCGCCCTCGATACCCGCGACATCGCGCGCGTACTCGATGACCATGCACTGCAGTCCCAGGCACAGGCCGAGCGTGGGGATGCCCTGCTCGCGGGCGAACTTCAGCGCGCCCAGCTTGCCCTCGATGCCGCGGATGCCGAACCCGCCGGGGACGCAGATCCCGTCGAGCTCCGCCAGGTTCTCCCGTGCCCCCTCCGGGGTCTCGCACAGGTCGGACGGGATCCAGCGGATGTTGACCTTGGTCTCCTGCGCGAAGCCGCCGGCCTTCAGGGCCTCGGTGACCGACAGGTAGGCGTCCGGCAGGTCGATGTACTTGCCGACCAGGCCGATGGTCACCTCGTGCTTGGGGTTGTGCACGGCGTGCAGCACCTTGTTCCAGCGGGTCCAGTCGACGTCGGCGGCCTTCTGGTCGAGTCCGAGGCGACGCACGATGTAGGAGTCCAGGCCCTGCTCGTTGAGCGTCGACGGGATGTCGTAGATGCTCGGCAGGTCGACCGTGTTGATGACGCCCTCGACGTCGACGTCGCACATCAGCGCGATCTTGTTGCGGTTGCTCGCGCTCACCGGGCGGTCGCTGCGCAGCACCAGGGCGTCCGGCTGGATGCCGACCTGGCGCAGCGCGGCCACGGAGTGCTGCGTGGGCTTGGTCTTCTGCTCCCCCGAAGCCCCCATGAACGGCACGAGCGAGACGTGCACGAAGAACACGCTGTCGCGGCCGAGCTCGTGCCGCAGCTGACGGGCGGACTCGAGGAACGGCTGCGACTCGATGTCGCCGACGGTGCCGCCGACCTCGGTGATGATGACGTCGGGACGCGGGTCCTCGGTCGCCTGGAGGCGCATACGGCGCTTGATCTCGTCGGTGATGTGCGGGATGACCTGCACGGTGTCGCCGAGGTACTCCCCGCGGCGCTCGCGCGCGATCACCTGCGAGTAGATCTGACCGGTGGTGACGTTGGCCGCCTCGGACAGGTTGATGTCGAGGAAGCGCTCGTAGTGTCCGATGTCCAGGTCGGTCTCGGCACCGTCATCCGTGACGAAGACCTCACCGTGCTGGAACGGGTTCATCGTGCCGGGGTCGACGTTCAGATAAGGGTCGAGCTTCTGCATCACGACCCGCAGGCCGCGGGCGGTGAGGAGGTTGCCGAGGCTGGCAGCCGTGAGGCCCTTACCCAAAGACGAAACGACACCACCAGTCACGAAGATGTGCTTGGTCGTGTCGTTCTTGGGTCCCGCAGAAGAAGAGTTCATCACGGGCTTCGATCCTATCAGGCGGAGGGGACACGGAGGCTGAGAAGTTCACGCGCATGGGTCAGCGCGGCATCCGAATCGGCGAGTCCGGACAGCAGGCGCGCCATCTCGGCCTCCCGCTCCTCCCCCTCCAGACGGCGCACACTGGACGCGGTGACCGCGCCGTCATTGGACTTCACGACGGAGAGGTGGTTTCCGGCGAACGCGGCGACCTGGGCGAGATGGGTCACCGCGATGACTTGAGACTTCTCGGCGAGTCGGGCGAGTCGCCGCCCCACCTCGATGGCCGCCGCACCGCCGATGCCGGCGTCGACCTCGTCGAAGACGAACGTGGGAACCGGGTCGGTCGCGGCGATCACGACCTCGATCGCCAGCATCACCCGGGACAGTTCGCCGCCGGAGGCGCCCTTCGCGACGGAGCGGGGTTCCGCACCCGGATGCGGAGCGAGCAGGATGGCCACGTCGTCGCGGCCGTGCGCGCTCTCGACGCCCTCGGAGACCGAGACCTCGAGTCGCGCATCGGGCATCGCGAGGGCATGCAGCTCCTCGGTGACCGCCGCGCCCAGGCGTGCAGCGGCGTCCGTGCGCGCGGCCGTCAGGGCGGCGGCGTCCGCGTCCACCTCGGCCCGCGCGGCATCGCGCTCGGCGATCAGCCGCTCGATGCGGTCGCCGTCGTCGTCGAGCTCGGCGAGGCGCGTCGAACCCGTCTGCCACAGCGTGAGCGCCTCCTCCAGCGAGCCGTGCGCACGGATGAGGATACTCAGCGCGGCGCGGCGCTCCTCGACGGCGGCCAGCTCATGCGGACCCGACTCGTCCAGGTCGGCGAGGTAGGCCGAGAGCTGACCGGCGATGTCTGCGATCCGATAGCCGATGTCGGCGAGGCTCTCGCCGATCTCGGTGAGCTTCGCGTCGGACGCCCGCTCCAGCACGCGCCGCGCCTCCGCGATGAGGGCGGAGGCGTCGGGATCGCCTTCCTCGTTCGAGAGCGCACCGTGGGCGAGGGAGGCCGCGAGGCGCAGCTCCTCCGCGTTCGCGAGGCGCTCGGCTCGCGCCGTCAGCTCCTCGTCTTCACCCGGTTCCGGCGCCGTCGCCTCGATCAGTGCCAGGTCCTCCCGCAGCCGGGCGGCCTCCTCGGCGCGACGGTCGCGGTTCTCGGTGATCTCGGCGATCTCCGCGTCGAGAGCGCGCCACCGCGCGAAGGATCCGGCGTACTTCTGCAGGGCCGCGGCGATCGGCTCGCCGCCGAACCGGTCGAGCGCGTCGCGTTGCGCGGCGGCCGAGCGCAGCCGCAGCTGCTCGGACTGGCCGTGGACCACGACGAGTTCTTCCGCGAGGGCGGACAGCACACCCGCAGGCGCCGCACGTCCGCCGACGCTCGCACGACTGCGCCCTTCCGCGCTCAGCGTGCGCGACACGTAGAGTTCGGCGCTGCCGGCACCGGCGGGCTCCAGCTCGCCACCCGCGTCCGCGACGATCTCCGCGACATCGCCGCTATCGGGGACGATCCACACCCCGGCGACCGAGGCCTGAGCGGCGCCCGCGCGCACGGCGCCGGAGTCCGCACGCTGACCGAGCAGCAGCCCGAGCCCGGTGACGACCATGGTCTTGCCCGCGCCCGTCTCACCGGTGATCGCGGTGAACCCGGGGCCGAGGGGCAGGACGGCGTCGGCGATGACGCCGAGGCCCTGCATCCGCATCTCCTCGATCATGACGACTTCCCCGGTTCCTGCCCGCGCCAGCCCTCGACCGGGAGCTGGAACTTGCGCACGAGGCGGTTCGTGAAGGCGGTCGGGTGCAGCCGCGCGAGGCGCACCGGTCGCGAGGAGCGGCGCACCACGACCCGCGCACCGGGCGGCAGGTCGTGCGAGCGGCGACCGTCGCACCAGAGGATGCCGGAGCCGTCGGTGCGCTCGAGCATCTCGATCGCGACCGCGGCGTCGGGGCTGACGACGAGCGGCTTGGCGAACAGGGCGTGCGCCGACAGCGGCACCACCGCGATCGCTTCCACGCTCGGCCAGATCACCGGTCCCCCGGCGGAGAAGTTGTAGGCCGTGGAGCCGGTCGGCGTCGAGATGACCATCCCGTCGCAGCCGAAGCTGGACAGCGGGCGGCCGTCGATCTCGAGGACGACCTCGATCATGCGTTCGCGGCTCGCCTTCTCGACCGTCGCCTCGTTCAGCGCCCAGGTCTCGAAGACGACCGCGCCGGCGGCGTCCTTCACGCGCACGGAGAGCGCGAGTCGCTCCTCGACCTCGTAGTCCCGGGCGATCACGCGGCGGACGGCGTCATCCATGTCGTCGCGATCGATCTCCGCGAGGAATCCGACATGCCCCATGTTGATGCCGAGCACGGGTGCCCCGCCGTCGCGGACCAGCTCGGCTGCGCGCAGGATGGTGCCGTCCCCGCCCAGCACGATCGCCAGTTCGAGATCGGCGGGATCGGCGGAGACGTCGAGCACGTCGGCGTCGGCGAAGAACGGGTCGACGGCCACGAGTGCCTGATGGTCCTCCGCGGCCAGGACGGGCCGTGCACCGGCACCGCGCAGGGCGTCGATCACCCGTCGGGCGGCCTCCACCGTGTCCACGCGCCCGGCGTGGGCGACGACCAGGATACTGCGCTCGTTCATCGTCCTCCTGCCAGTCGATTGATGCTGTCCAGCCATTCTGTCGGATTGCTCCCGCGCCCAGGCGCGAGGTGCACCAGATACTCCGCGTTGCCGTGCGTGCCGAGGATCGGGGAGGGAAGGATCCCCAGCATCCCGAGCCCGGCGTCCCACGCGCTCCACACGCTGCGGGCGACCGCGTCGGCGCGTGTGGCGGGGTCGGTGACGAGACCGCCGCGCACGGCCGTTCGGCCGACCTCGAACTGCGGCTTCACGAGCAGGATCACATCGGATTCCGGCGCGCACACACCCGCGACGGCCGGCAGCACGAGCTCGAGGGAGATGAAGGAGAGATCGCCGACGACGACATCGGGCGCTGCGGCCTCGCCCGTGGCCGCGGCGAGGTTCTCGGGGGTCATGTGGCGGACGTTGTAGCCCTCGACTGCGATGACTCCGGGATCCGCGGCGATCACGGGAGCGAGCTGGCCGTGGCCGACGTCGACGGCGAGGACCTTCCGCGCGCCGCGCTCGCGCAGAACCTGCGTGAAACCGCCCGTCGACGCGCCCATGTCCAGGGCGAGCCTGCCCTCGACCGCGACGCCGAACCCGTCGAGACCCGCGATGAGCTTGTGCGCAGCGCGACCGACGTAGTGGTCGGCGCCGGCGATGGTGATGTCGGCAGCATCGTCCACGGACGTCGATGCCTTGACCACGGGGCGGCCGTCGACGCTCACGAGCCCTTCAGAGATCAGGGTGGCCGCATGCGTGCGCGAACGGGCGAGTCCTCGGGCGGCGAGGGCAGCGTCGAGTCGCGTCATCGGGATCCCGGAGTCTCCCGCTGGTCGAGCTTCGCGCCGCTCTCGAGGCGGCGGGAGAGCTCGTCGTGCAAGGCGGAATACGCCTCGGCGCGTGCCGTCAGAGGCTGCCCCTCGATCAGACGCAGACGACTCCACAAGCCGTCGGTCGGCGCACTGGTCGTCTCTTCGCTCACGTCTCTACTGTACGCGGACCCTCCGACGGGAGGCGGAGCCACGCGCCTCAGGGACGGTGGAAGGGATCGTCGTAGAGGCGCTCGGGGACGCGCAGCACGAACACCGGAGTGCCGGAGGCCCAGATGGCCGCGGCGCCCGCGCGCAGGAGGTCGATCTGCGCACCCGAGTCGGACACGATCTCCACGTCCGCACCCGAGACCCGCACCGCGGCGCCGTTGACGTGGAAGACGCCGTCCTGCTCCACGACCTCGGGGTAGGGCGCGTGCAGCTCGCGGAGATCCCCGAGGATGAACGTCGGACGCGACCCCTCGGGCGCCGCGAGGACATGCTTGGGGCGATCGATGCCGGTGAGCACGAGCACGGAGTCGATACCGACCCGATTCGCACCCATGATGTCGGTGTCGAGACGGTCGCCGATGAAGAGGGCCTTCCGTGCGCCGAAGCGGGCCAGCGCCTCTTCGAAGATCGGCTTTTCCGGTTTTCCTGCGACGGTCGCCAGCCGGCCGACCGCGGTGTGCACGGCCGACACGAGAGTGCCGTTGCCCGGGGCGACGCCGCGTTCCCGAGGAATCGTCCAATCGGTGTTCGTGGCGATCCAGGGGATGCCACCCTCTTCCTCGGGCAGCTTGAGCGCGAAGGCCGCTTCTGCCAGGTCCGTCCAGGCCACCTCGGGAGCGAAACCCTGCACGACTGCGCTCGGTGCGTCGTCAGCACTGCGGGTCACGGTGTACCCGGCCTTCTGCACCTCGTCGACGAGCCCGTCGCCGCCGATCACGAGGATCGTCGCGGGCGCCGGGATGATCTCCGCCATCAGCCGCATGGCCGCCTGCGGGCTGGTGACCACATCCGAGGGCCCGACGCGCAGGCCCAGGCTGCTCAGGTGCTCGGCGACCGAGGCATCGGTGCGCGAGGCGTTGTTCGTGATGTAGCCGAGGCGCACGGACTCCGCCGCCTGATTGAGGCTGTCCACGGCGAACGGCAGTGCGCCCGGACCGGCATAGACCACGCCGTCGAGGTCGGCGAGGACGGTGTCCACCCCGTCCAGGGGCGTGCGCAGCGGACGCTTCCGCGAGAAGAGTGCCACTACGCCTCCGGCTCCGCCTCGTCGGACTCGTCCTCACCGAGGAGCTCGCGCACCTCATCCTCGACAGTCGGCTCCGTCACGGTGGATTCGGGTTCAGCCTCGGTGGTCTCGACCGCTGGCGCGGACTCGTCCGCGGGATCGGTCTCGTCCGCGGGTTCGGTCTCGTCCGCGAAGTCGTCCTCGCCCTCGATGAGGCTGTCCTCGATGAAGATCTCCTCGTCGCCGGCCTCATCGACGCCCAGAGCCTGGGCCGCGACCTCGGCACGGTGCGACCAGAACTCCGCCTCGTCGTCGCGTCCGAGATCCTCGAGCACGGCCGCACGCGCTGCGAACAGGGCGGGGCTCCACTCGAACGCGCGATCGGGATCGAGCTCCGGGATCTCGAGTTCACCGAGCGCGAGCTCGAGATCACCCTGGTCCAGTCGCGCGCCGGACATGGCGATCGCGAGGGCGACGCGGACCGGCGTCTCGAGCGCGGAGCGATCCACGGCACGGCCCGTCTCGAGCGCACGATCGGGACGACCGATCCCGCGCTCGCTGTCGACCATCAGCGCGATCTGGTCGTCCTTGCCCGAGATGCGACGGTAGGTGCGGAGCTCTCGGAGCGCGAGAGCGAAGTCGCCCGTCGCGTAGGCAGTGATCCCGAGAGTCTCGCGGACGATGGCGATGCGGCCGGCCCGTCGAGAAGCCGCCAGCGCATGCTCGTGCGCGAGTGCGGGATCCTCATCGATGAGCCGCGACGCCATGGCCAGGTGACGGGCCACGTGCTCCGCGTTCTCCTTGCTCAGCGTCTTGAGCTCGTTGCGGGCGGCGCCGTTGAGGTCGCGCGCCGTGACGTCATCGGGGATGTGCGGCTCATCGAACCGGGGACGCTCGTTGGCCGCCTGCGCCGGACGCTCACGACCCGCTCCCCCGCGCTGCGGGAACGAACGGCCGCGATCGCCGGCTTCGCGACGCGGGGCATTACCATCACGGTTGTACCCGCCCTCACGGCGAGGAGCACCACCGTCACGGCTGTACCCACCCTCGCGACGAGGAGCGCCACCGTCACGGCTGTATCCACCCTCGCGACGAGGAGCGCCACCATCACGGCGAGGGGCGCCACCATCACGGCGAGGAGCGCCGCCATCACGGCGAGGAGCGCCGCCATCACGGCGAGGAGCGCCGCCATCACGGTTGTACCCACCCTCACGACGCGGGCCGCCACCGTCACGGCTGTACCCACCCTCACGACGCGGGCCGCCACCGTCACGGTTGTACCCACCCTCACGACGCGGGCCGCCACCGTCACGGCTGTACCCACCCTCACGACGCGGGCCGCCACCGTCACGGCTGTACCCACCCTCACGACGCGGGCCGCCACCGTCACGGTTGTACCCACCCTCACGACGCGGGCCGCCACCATCACGGCTGTACCCACCCTCACGACGCGGGCCGCCACCGTCACGGTTGTACCCACCCTCACGACGCGGGCCGCCACCATCACGGCTGTACCCGCCGCCTTCGCGACGCGGAGCACCACCCTCACGGTTGTACCCGCCGCCTTCGCGACGCGGGCCGCCGCCATCACGGCGAGGAGCGCCACCGTCGCGGTTGTAACCGCCCTCGCGGCGCGGAGCACCACCGTCGCGGTTGTACCCACCTTCGCGACGCGGGGCGCCACCGTCACGGCTGTACCCACCCTCGCGACGCGGCGCGCCACCATCACGGCTGTAGCCGCTGGCGCCGTCACGGCGCGGGCGGTCGTTGTCGCGGCTGCGATCGGAGCGTGCTCCGGAAGAGCGTTCTCCGCGCGATCCCTTGTCGTCGTTGCGACGCGGACGGCGCTGTTCCTCTTCCGGCATGATGCTCCCTGTTCTCTTCGTCTCAAACGCAAAATGGCCACCCAACGATGGGTGGCCATTTTGTTTAAAAGGAGTCCGGCGGTGTCCTACTCTCCCACAGGGTCCCCCCTGCAGTACCATCGGCGCTGTGAGGCTTAGCTTCCGGGTTCGGAATGTAACCGGGCGTTTCCCTCACGCTATGGCCGCCGAAACACTATTGATGTTTCAATCAAACACATAACAAAGTCATTGTTGTTATGCGGTTCTCGACCGTACATCGAGAACCACTCAGTGGACGCGTAGCACCAACAAACGGTGTGTTATCAAGTCATCGGCTTATTAGTACCAGTCAGCTGCATGCATTGCTGCACTTCCACATCTGGCCTATCAACCCAGTAGTCTGGCTGGGAGCCTCTCACCCGAAGGTATGGAAGTCTCATCTTGAGGCCGGCTTCCCGCTTAGATGCTTTCAGCGGTTATCCATCCCGAACGTAGCTAATCAGCGGTGCTCCTGGCGGAACAACTGACACACCAGAGGTTCGTCCAACCCGGTCCTCTCGTACTAGGGTCAGATCCTCTCAAACTTCCTACGCGCGCAGCGGATAGGGACCGAACTGTCTCACGACGTTCTAAACCCAGCTCGCGTACCGCTTTAATGGGCGAACAGCCCAACCCTTGGGACCTACTCCAGCCCCAGGATGCGACGAGCCGACATCGAGGTGCCAAACCATGCCGTCGATATGGACTCTTGGGCAAGATCAGCCTGTTATCCCCGAGGTACCTTTTATCCGTTGAGCGACAGCGCTTCCACAAGCCACTGCCGGATCACTAGTCCCGACTTTCGTCCCTGCTCGACCTGTCAGTCTCACAGTCAAGCTCCCTTGTGCACTTACACTCGACACCTGATTGCCAACCAGGTTGAGGGAACCTTTGGGCGCCTCCGTTACTTTTTGGGAGGCAACCGCCCCAGTTAAACTACCCACCAGGCACTGTCCCTGAACCGGATTACGGTTCGAAGTTAGATATCCAGAGTGACCAGAGTGGTATTTCAACAATGACTCCACACGAACTGGCGTCCATGCTTCAAAGTCTCCCACCTATCCTACACAAGCCACACCGAACACCAATACCAAGCTGTAGTAAAGGTCACGGGGTCTTTCCGTCCTGCTGCGCGTAACGAGCATCTTTACTCGTAATGCAATTTCGCCGAGTTCGCGGTTGAGACAGTTGGGAAGTCGTTACGCCATTCGTGCAGGTCGGAACTTACCCGACAAGGAATTTCGCTACCTTAGGATGGTTATAGTTACCACCGCCGTTTACTGGGGCTTAAATTCTCAGCTTCGCCTTGCGGCTAACCGGTCCTCTTAACCTTCCAGCACCGGGCAGGCGTCAGTCCGTATACATCGTCTTGCGACTTGGCACGGACCTGTGTTTTTAGTAAACAGTCGCTACCCACTAGTCTCTGCGGCCACCACGCCCTTTTCCCAGCAAGTGGGTATAAGCGGATGGCCCCCCTTCTCCCGAAGTTACGGGGGCATTTTGCCGAGTTCCTTAACCACGATTCTCTCGATCTCCTTGGTATTCTCTACCTGACCACCTGAGTCGGTTTGGGGTACGGGCGGCTAGAACCTCGCGTCGATGCTTTTCTCGGCAGCATAGGATCACCCACTTTTTATCCGCATCGTGTCTCAGCCTGTATGAGTCGCGGATTTGCCTACGACTCGGCCTACGCACTTGCACCAGGACAACCATCGCCTGGCTTGGGCTACCTTCCTGCGTCACACCTGTTAATACGCTAACCGCACCAGCATGGGGTCGTGCGCTAGGCCCAGAGCGTCACCCCGAAGGGATCAGTCACTGGGATTCAGACACTTAGCACTACTGGATTAGCTTGGGCGGTTCTTCGCCGGTACGGGAATATCAACCCGTTGTCCATCGACTACGCCTGTCGGCCTCGCCTTAGGTCCCGACTTACCCAGGGAAGATTAGCTTGACCCTGGAACCCTTGGTCTTTCGGAGGACGTGTTTCTCACACGTCATTCGCTACTCATGCCTGCATTCTCACTCGTGTAGCCTCCACGGCTGGTTTCCACCGCCGCTTCGCTGGCCACACGACGCTCTCCTACCCATCAACACGGCTGGACCACGAAGGCCTACCAATAATGTCAATGCCACAACTTCGGTGGCGTGCTTGAGCCCCGTTACATTGTCGGCGCGGAATCACTTGACCAGTGAGCTATTACGCACTCTTTCAAGGGTGGCTGCTTCTAAGCCAACCTCCTGGTTGTCAGAGCAACTCCACATCCTTTCCCACTTAGCACGCGCTTTGGGACCTTAGTTGGTGGTCTGGGTTGTTTCCCTCTCGACTATGAAGCTTATCCCCCACAGTCTCACTGCTGCGCTCTCACTTACCGGCATTCGGAGTTTGGCTGACGTCAGTAACCTTGTAGGGCCCATCGGCCATCCAGTAGCTCTACCTCCGGCAAGAAACACGCAACGCTGCACCTAAATGCATTTCGGAGAGAACCAGCTATCACGAAGTTTGATTGGCCTTTCACCCCTATCCACAGCTCATCCCCTCAGTTTTCAACCTAAGTGGGTTCGGTCCTCCACGACGTCTTACCGTCGCTTCAACCTGGCCATGGATAGATCACTTCGCTTCGGGTCTAGGACATGCGACTGAATCGCCCTATTCAGACTCGCTTTCGCTACGGCTACCCCACACGGGTTAACCTCGCCACATATCGCTAACTCGCAGGCTCATTCTTCAAAAGGCACGCTGTCACCCCTACTAAGGAGGCTCCAACGGTTTGTAAGCAAACGGTTTCAGGTACTATTTCACTCCCCTCCCGGGGTACTTTTCACCTTTCCCTCACGGTACTTGTCCGCTATCGGTCATCTGGGAGTATTTAGGCTTATCAGGTGGTCCTGACAGATTCACACGGGATTTCACGGGCCCCGTGCTACTTGGGATACTCTTCGCGCCAAGAGAGGCATTTCGACTACGGGGTTGGCACCCTCTATGACCGGCCTTTCAAGACCGTTCGTCTATACCTTCTTGTAACGCCGCCACCTCGGCAGAGATGACTGAAAAGTCCCACAACCCCCAACGTGCAACGCCTGCCGGCTATCACACACGCTCGGTTTAGCCTGTTCCGGTTTCGCTCGCCACTACTAACGGAATCGCGGTTGCTTTCTCTTCCTGTGGGTACTGAGATGTTTCACTTCCCCACGTTCCCTCTACCCGCCCTATATATTCAGGCGGGAGTCACTAGGTCGGCACGCCGCCCAGCGGGGTTTCCCCATTCGGACACCCTCGGATCAAAACTTGCTTATCAGTTCCCCGAGGCTTATCGCAGATTGCTACGTCCTTCTTCGGCTCCAGATGCCAAGGCATCCACCGTTTGCTCTTAAAGACTTGAAATCACATGAGTTTGAATCAAAAACTCGACCCCATCCGAAGATGGAATCAGAAATTGACTAATGATCTTTAAGATCATCTTGTGCAACAACCCGAAGGCTGCTGCAAGATGCTCGCGTCCACTGTGTAGTTCTCAAAGTACGGGCGGTCCCTCCATCCGCAACCCCAACCGGGGAAACAGAAAGAGGCCCAGAGTAACCGACTGTGCACTCGACCCGAAGGCCAGTGCGCATCCGGTCCCTCAGGACCCAACAGCGTGCAGGCACCGGTCCCCTCACCCAGAACCTTCCAACCACCGAAGCGGCGTACTAGTTCCGAGATCAGATCTCGATGCCATGTCAAATGTTCCACCCATGAGCTCCCAGCGAAGAACGTATGCCTTCGATCTGGGTTCTGGACACCCGGAGGTGTCAGATGCTCCTTAGAAAGGAGGTGATCCAGCCGCACCTTCCGGTACGGCTACCTTGTTACGACTTAGTCCTAATTACCGATCCCACCTTCGACGGCTCCCTCCACAAGGGTTAGGCCACCGGCTTCAGGTGTTACCGACTTTCATGACTTGACGGGCGGTGTGTACAAGACCCGGGAACGTATTCACCGCAGCGTTGCTGATCTGCGATTACTAGCGACTCCGACTTCATGAGGTCGAGTTGCAGACCTCAATCCGAACTGGGACCGGCTTTTTGGGATTCGCTCCACCTCGCGGTATTGCAGCCCTTTGTACCGGCCATTGTAGCATGCGTGAAGCCCAAGACATAAGGGGCATGATGATTTGACGTCATCCCCACCTTCCTCCGAGTTGACCCCGGCAGTATCCCATGAGTTCCCACCATTACGTGCTGGCAACATAGAACGAGGGTTGCGCTCGTTGCGGGACTTAACCCAACATCTCACGACACGAGCTGACGACAACCATGCACCACCTGTTTACGAGTGTCCAAAGAGTTGACCATTTCTGGCCCGTTCTCGTATATGTCAAGCCTTGGTAAGGTTCTTCGCGTTGCATCGAATTAATCCGCATGCTCCGCCGCTTGTGCGGGTCCCCGTCAATTCCTTTGAGTTTTAGCCTTGCGGCCGTACTCCCCAGGCGGGGAACTTAATGCGTTAGCTGCGTCACGGAATCCGTGGAATGGACCCCACAACTAGTTCCCAACGTTTACGGGGTGGACTACCAGGGTATCTAAGCCTGTTTGCTCCCCACCCTTTCGCTCCTCAGCGTCAGTTACGGCCCAGAGATCTGCCTTCGCCATCGGTGTTCCTCCTGATATCTGCGCATTCCACCGCTACACCAGGAATTCCAATCTCCCCTACCGCACTCTAGTCTGCCCGTACCCACTGCAGGCCGGAGGTTGAGCCTCCGGATTTCACAGCAGACGCGACAAACCGCCTACGAGCTCTTTACGCCCAATAATTCCGGATAACGCTTGCGCCCTACGTATTACCGCGGCTGCTGGCACGTAGTTAGCCGGCGCTTTTTCTGCAGGTACCGTCACTTTCGCTTCTTCCCTGCTAAAAGAGGTTTACAACCCGAAGGCCGTCATCCCTCACGCGGCGTTGCTGCATCAGGCTTGCGCCCATTGTGCAATATTCCCCACTGCTGCCTCCCGTAGGAGTCTGGGCCGTGTCTCAGTCCCAGTGTGGCCGGTCACCCTCTCAGGCCGGCTACCCGTCGACGCCTTGGTGAGCCATTACCTCACCAACAAGCTGATAGGCCGCGAGCCCATCCCCAACCGAAATTCTTTCCAGACGCAGACCATGCGATCACGTCACATATCCAGTATTAGACGCCGTTTCCAGCGCTTATCCCAGAGTCAGGGGCAGGTTGCTCACGTGTTACTCACCCGTTCGCCACTGATCCCACAGAGCAAGCTCCGTGTTCACCGTTCGACTTGCATGTGTTAAGCACGCCGCCAGCGTTCATCCTGAGCCAGGATCAAACTCTCCGTAAAAAAGAAATGCATACCCACACCGGGAAAACGATGGGGCAGCGAGTTTGATGCTGACCAAAGAGATAAATTCATTGCTGACTTCATCCATTGCCAGCCCCCGGAAGGGCTGGTCTTTGATCCAAAGGAATTCTCAACTAGCCGAAGCTAGACGAGGATAATTTGGCATTTGACAAGTGCACGCTGTTGAGTTCTCAAGGATCGGATGCTCCCACGACCCAGTCATCACAACCAGGCCCGCAGGGCAACTTCTCTATCTTACCCACCCTGTCGTGCTTGTCAAATCGACGCGCCCGGCGAATCAGCGATCCGCTGCGCAGCTGATGACAGCCACAGAAGGGGTGGATCTCCCATCCTAGACGCAAGCGTCTGATCTCTCAAGAGAGAAGGATGTGTGGGAGTGGTTCTCCGCTTGAGGGGGGTGAACCTCTCGGCTCCTCCGCTTCCCTGTGGGGCGAACAAGTAATAAGTTACGTGGGTTCCGGGGTTCTGGCAAATCGAGCCCCACCTCCCGGGCGTGTCGCCGCGCTCGCTTCGCCGGAGTCCCCTGATCAGCGCGCGTTTCGACCGGCAGCAGCCGCGGGAGTACGATCGCGGCCATGTCCTCCTCCGCGGCTAAGCCCCCTCGCGATCAGCGATCGGGAGCTGCCCTGCTCGCTCGGGTCCTGAGCGAGATCGACCTTCTTTCCCCTGACGGGATGGGCGCGGTCGCCCCCACGGTGCCCCTGCCATCTCGTCTGGCCGCCGGTGACCTCGCGTGGGCGAGCGTCGCCGCCGCGCACGTCGCCGCCGGACGCTCGCCCGACCTGGTCGACGCGCACCGGGTGGCCGTCTCATATCGCGGCGACCGGTTCCTGACGATCGACGGCGCCGCTCCCCCGGTGTGGTCGCCGTTCTCGGGATTCTGGCGCACCCGCGACGGCTGGATTCGCACCCACGGCAACTACCCGCATCACGCCCGCGCCCTGCTGTCAGGTCTCGGACTGCAACCGGATGCCGACGCCGATCACGTTCGGACGGCGCTCGCGAGCCTGGCCTCGGGCGAGGGGGTCGCCGCGATCACCGCCTCCGGTGGACTGGCGGTTCCCGTGCTCCGGGAACGGCCCGAGGACGATCGCGCCCTGCGCGCGACGCCGCTCCTCGACATCGCCCGGCTCTCCCCCGCGCATTCCGTGGAACGCCGGACGTCCGCCACCGCCGAGCAACCGCTACGCGGCTTCCGGGTGCTCGACCTCACCAGGGTGATCGCCGGCCCCGTGTGCACCCGAACGCTCGCGCTGTTCGGAGCAGACGTGCTGCGCATCGATCCGCCCGACCTCCCTGAGCCCGAATGGCAGCACTTCGATACCGGCCATGGAAAGCGATCAGCCGTGCTGGACGCCCGGTCCTCGCAGTTCCGTGACCTGCTCGAGACCGCCGACGCCGTGGTGCTGGGGTACCGGCCGGCCGCACTCGACCGGCTCGGATTGGGCCCCGACGAACTCGCGCACCGATACCCGGGCCTGGTGGTCGCCCAGCTCAGCGCGTGGGGTACGGATCAGCCCGAGCGCGCCGGGTTCGACAGTCTCGTCCAGGCGGAATCGGGCATCGCTCTCGTCGAGTCGCCCGACGGGCACACCCCCGGCGTCCTTCCCGCGCAGGCTCTGGACCACAGCGCCGGGTATCTCCTCGCCGCCGCCGTGACGACGCTGCTGCAGCGCCGCACCCGCGAAGGCGGCACCTGGCGGGTCCGCACCTCGCTCCGGCGGGTCGCTGCGGAACTGCTGGGGATGCCGCGGGCGGATGACCCCGCGCCCGAGGAGGCCTTCGACCCGAGTCCGCACCTCACGCACTTCACGGTCGGAGGGCGAGACGTCGTCACGGCGAGACCGGCGTTGGCCGGGACGGACTTCGCGCCGCCGCGCCGGTGGGGTCGGGATCAGCCCGTCTGGTGACGACGGCCGCGCACGGACACCACGACGCACAGCACCAGAGTGACCGCTCCCCAGAGCGCGCACGCCGGGGGTAGCACGCGATAGGCGAGATGCTGGACCGTGAAGTCCGCATCGATCGGGCCCAGGGCGATGAGTCCCCAGCCCCACGCTCCGAGGAGGACGATCGGCAGCGACACCCACCAGGCGATGCGCACGCCTGCGGGAAGCCACTGCTCGACATCGGGACGCACACGCCGACGGCGCAGCCAGAGCAGAGCCCAGACGCCGATCACCGCCAGCCCGATCACACTCGACCCGTGCTGGAGCCACTTGAATCCGGCCAGCGGACCCCACATCTCATCGAGGCCCGGCACCAGCTGCACACCCCAGCGTCCTTCGTGGGTGAAGAGATCCCAGAGGATGTGCGAGAGCACCCCGAGCAGCAGCGACAGCGCGAGGAGCACGGGGTACGAACGCTTCTCCCCGGCGCCGACGGCCTTCCGGGCAGCGACGGTCCCCCGGTCCTCCCACTCCGGGGGAAGCCGACGCGCGAGCCATGCCGGCGACAGCTCGGGCACGGCAGGACGCAGGACCACACGCCAGAGGAGGAACAGCCCGAACGCGAGCAGGCCGGTCCACACGACGTTGCCGAAGCCGTGGGTGAACGAGTAGTTCAGACCCACGCCCCGCACGAACAACGGCAGGTCCGGCGTCATCGCTCCGATCGCGATCGCCGCAGGCACCAGCGGCGTGCGGACGAACGGCAGTGCCACGACCGCATGGCTCGGAGTGAACGGCATGCGTTCGGAATCAGGCGAGGAAGACGCCCGCGAGCGTCTTCTTGCCGCGTCGCAGCACCGAGACCCCGCCCGGCAGCGTTCCCCGCACCGTGGCGGAATCGTCTTCGACGCGTGCACCGTCGAGCGTCACGCCGCCCTGCGAGATCGCTCGCCTGGCCTCGGACAGACTCGCCACGAGACCGGTCGCGACCAGCGCCTCCACGACGGGTGTGTCGGCACCGACGGTCGCGTTCGGCAGCTCCTCCAGCGCGGTGCGGAGCGTTCCCGCATCCAGGGTCGTGAGGTCGCCCTGACCGAACAGCGCCTCGGACGCCGCAATAACGGCCGCGGTCGCCTCGATGCCGTGCACGGTCGCGACCACCTCCAGCGCGAGGCGCTTCTGGGCCGCACGCCGGAACGGCTCGGTGTCGACGAGCTGTGCGTACTCCTCGATCTCGGCGCGGCTCAGGAACGTGAACACCTTGAGGCGCTCGATCACATCGCTGTCGGCCGTACTGAGCCAGAACTGGTACATCCGGTAGGGGCTGCACATCTCGGCGTCGAGCCAGATCGCGTTGCCCTCGCTCTTGCCGAACTTCGTGCCGTCGCTGTTCGTGATCAGCGGCGTGCCGATCGCATGCACCGAGACGCCCTCCGCGCGGCGGATCAGATCCGTGCCGCTGGTGAGGTTGCCCCACTGGTCCGAGCCGCCGGTCTGCAGCACGCAGTCGTACTGGCGGTACAGCTCGAGGTAGTCCATCCCCTGCAGGATCTGGTAGCTGAACTCGGTGTAGCTGATGCCCTCATCGGAGTTCAGCCGCGCCGCGACCGCATCCTTCTTGAGCATCGTGCCGACGCGGAAGTACTTGCCGATGTCGCGCAGGAAGTCGATCGCGCTGAGCGGGGCGGTCCAGTCGAGGTTGTTCACGATGCGGGCCGCGTTGTCGCCCTCGAAGCTGAGGTAGCGCTCGACCTGACCGCGCAGCCTGTCCACCCACTCGGCGACCGTCTCGCGGGTGTTCAGCGTCCTCTCCGCCGTGGGCCGGGGGTCGCCGATGAGTCCGGTGGAGCCGCCGACGAGTCCGAGCGGCTTGTGACCGGCGAGCTGGATGCGGCGCAGCGTCAGCAGCTGCACGAGGTTGCCCAGGTGCAGGCTCGCCGCCGTCGGGTCGAACCCGCAGTAATACGTGATGGGGTCTCCCGCGAGCAGGGCGCGCAGCGCCTCCTGGTCGGTGGACACGTGGACGAGGCCACGCCAGACGAGCTCGTCCCACACGTTCTCGAACGTGGGGTCGATCGCCTGGGGTGCGGTCGTCAGAGCGGGAGTTGACACGCGCTCCAGGCTATCAGCGCGCGGGCACCCCGCCCGCCTCACACGGGAGCATCGAGGTCGGCGATCTCCTCCGCCGCGAGCGCGATGCCCGCCGCATCCATCGCGAGATCCAGCTGGTCGAGCTTGCTGCCGCCGAGGATCGGACGGATGCCGTGCGCGAGCAGCCACGCCAGCACGACCTGACCACGCTCGACGCCGTGTGCATCGGCTATCCGGCCGAGGACGGCGAGGCGGCGCTCCGTCCCGGGGTGCTCGTACACCTCGGGAATCGACTTGGCCGGGTTGTCGTAGGCGCCGGAGAGCAACGGCGTGTACGCCCAGGTCTCCAGCCCGTTCGCGACGGCGAAGTCGCGTTGCTCGTCACTCAGGACGCCGAAGGGATGGATGACACCCGGCGGCAGTGTGCCGGGGCGGGTCCGCAGATACGTGCTGTTGAGCTGGAAGGCGTCGATCGGGACGCTGCCGATCGAGGCGGCGTGCGCCCGTGCCCGCTCGATGCGCCACGCGGGGTGGTTGGAGGCGCCGACGCGTGCGACGGTTCCCCGAGAGGTCAGCGAAGCGAGTCCGTCGACGGTCTGCTCGATCGGGACGGCCCGGTCCTCCTGGTGCAGCCACAGGAGATCGACCATGTCGACGCCGAGCCGCTCCAGGCTTCCCTCGACCGCCTGGTGGATCGCGCGCGGCGAGAGCCCCGTCCGATGCTCCGGCCACGATCCGGGCCAGAGCGGCTCGGCACCCACCTTGGTGGACAGGCGGACCCGCGTGCGGACGCCGGGACGCTCGCCGAGCCACCGACCGATCACGCTCTCGGAGGCGCCGCCGTGCCCGGTGTCGCTCGCCCAGAAGCTGTAGCAGTCCGCGGTGTCGATCCAGACGCCGCCTCGTTCGACGAAGCGATCCAGCAGCGCGAACGAGACGTCGTCGTCGACCAGCGTCCCGAAGGACATCGCTCCGAGGACGAGGGGGGAAGCAGGGGTGTTCTGAAGGGTCATGTGATCAGCGTGCAACCTGGAGCGCACTCCAGGTCAAGATCTATGATCAGGGCCATGAGCACGTACACACCGGCGGAGACCGCTGCACTCTCCGGATTCAGCATCGACACGCTGCGCTACTACGAGCGAGAGGGCATCCTCCCGACGGTCCCGCGCACCGCCGGTGGGCACCGCGCCTACAGCGACGCCGAGCTCGGACTGCTGGAGTTCCTCAAGTGCCTCCGGGAGACGGGGATGCCGGTGGAACGACTGCGCCGCTACGGTCAGCTCTGCCGGAGCGACGACACCATCCCGGAGCGGATCGCCCTGCTGGAGGAGCACGCGGAGACCGTCGAACGTCAGCTGGCGGAGGTGCTCGCGCAGCAACGGCGCCTCGCGGAGAAGCTGACCTGGTACCGGGAGCAGCTCGACTGAGTCAGCTGTGCGCCGCCCACCACACGAGGAACGCGGCCCCGAGCCCGATCACCCAGCTGACGAGGCTGCCCACCAGGAAGTACTCGGCCCTGGCCCCGGTCTCGCCATCGCGGGAGATCTCCGGGAAGCGCACGATGCCCTTCGCCGCGAGCATCGCGGCCAGCACCGGATAGGCCGCGGCGAGCGTGAGGAGCATGACCAGCACACGCTCCAGCGGTCCGATGAGCCGTCCTCCCTTGAAGCCGTTGCGCGGGTCGACGCGCGGTGCGGCGGTGGCGGTCTCGGCGGGAGTCGTATCTGCGAGGAGGGGCGCGGGATCGGCGGACGCGGGGGCCGCCGCTTCGGGGACCGCGGGTGCGGGGTCGGCGGGGCGCCAGGTGTGCTCGCCGTCGAGGGCGGCACGCACCACGAGGTTCGATGATTCGAGAAGGAACACACCGGCACCGAGTGCGAGCACGGCGAGATCGAACTCGACCACGCCGAACGGCGACCGCAGGTGCCACAACTCGCCGACGAGACCGGCTGCCGGTCGGGCCCCGAGCCACAGCACGGCTCCGACGCTGACCGCGGCGAGCGCGACGGCGGGCCAGAATCCGGCGCGCGACGGCCCTTCGTCGGGCATGCTCCAGATCCAGAGCACACCGACCGCGAGACCGAGGATGGCCGGCAGCAGCGCGTCACCGCCGATGCCGAGGAGGACGATGAACGCTGCCGCGGCCACGTAGCCGATCCACCGACGGGGAGCGAACTGTCGTACGAGGTCGGCGGCTCCGACAGCGAGCAGGATGAAACCGGCCAGGATCATGCGGGTTCTCCCCTCAGCGCGCCCAGCCCTTCGAGGAGCGCGGCGGCTCCGGCACTGCGGAGCGACTTCGAGACGCTCGGCTGGGAGATGCCCTCCTGCGCGGCGAGGTCCTGCTGGGATCGTCCGACGGCACGACCGTAGGTGAGACGGCGCTCGCGCGCGCTCATCGCCCCGACCAGCTCGTCGCGGACGAGCAGATAGGCGTTGGACGCGGCGATCGTGGTCTCCATGACCTCATCCTGCCCCGGAGCACCGACAATCCAGGTCCGGGTCCGCGGCACGGCGCGCTGCTCCCTGGCATGGACGGTCTCGATCGCGGCGCGCGCGGCGTACCAGCCCGGGCCGTCTGCGAGCTCGCCGTGGACGGACTCCACGGCGGTGACCCGACCGATGCCGAGACCGAACCGGAAGGCGATGCCGTCGGGCAGCCGCAGTTGGATCATCAGGAGCGAGGTCAGCGCATCGACGAGGCCGCGGTAGACGGCTTGCTGCTCGTCTCCTACCGTGGGGGTGAGGGGTTGCACCGCGAGGGGCAGGTCGCGCTCCACCTGCGCGATGGTCTCGTCGAGAGTCCGCTGGGCCGCTCCGCGATCGCTCAGTTCGCGGGACCCGACGATGTCGGCGATGACGGCGATGACCATGCGATAACCTTATCACGAATATCCCTAAGTTATGCATTATCTGGTTATGGAACGGAAATATGCCTGAATCACGCATGATCGCCTGGAATGACGGGACCTGGACCCACGCTCCCGAGTCCGTCGTCGTCGCCGAGCATCTCGATGCCACGGCTGTCGAGGGAAGTGACGCCTGGCGTCGCACCGCCTACGGGTTCATCCACGACTCCGAGCATGCGCTCCTCGCCCCGCTCGCGGTGGGCGAGGCGATGCAGGTGTCGTTCCGCGCGCCCTGGGACGGACAGTTCGACCAGGCGGGCGTCTTCGTCCGCATCGACGACGAGCACTGGGTGAAGACGGGCGTGGAGTACGCCGACGACCACCTCGGGCTCGGCGCCGTCGTCACCGCCGGCAGCTCCGACTGGTCGGTGGGCCATGTCGACGACTGGCGCGACAGCGAGATCACCGTGCGGGTGAGCCGCTGGGCGGACGCGCTGATCGTCCGGGCCCGCGCGGACGACGGCGACTGGCGGCTGGTCCGGGTCGCCCCGTTCGACGGCGACTCCTCCGCGTTCGCCGGACCGTTCCTGGCCGCCCCCACCCGCGCCGGCCTGACGGTTCGCTTCACACGGTGGGAACGGTCCGCCGCAGACACCGACCTCCACTGATCCGGCGACGATCCCCCGACCGGACGACGGTTCCCCGACAGGACGACGGTTCCCCGAGGAATCCGTGGAGATTCGTCGGGGAATCGTCGCGTGGTCGGGGAATCGTCGCCGACGACTGTTCGTGCACAGGGTTGGGCGACCGTGAGCCTGTGCACATGCACCGGGTGAGAGGTCGAGGGCGGCATCGGCTGGCTGGCACGGTGGACGGATGCTCTCGGCAACGGACACCATCAGGAGCCTCGGCGGACTCGCCCGAGGCACGCACCTGCGATCTCTCGGATTCACCCGGCAGGCTCTGGCTGGAATGGTACGACGGGGAGAGATCGAACGCGTCCGGCACGGGGTCTTCGCGGCCGGCCCTCTCGACGAGCAGGTGCGCGCAGCGACGGCGCACGGCGGCGCGCTCACCTGCGCGAGCGTGCTGCGATCCGCAGGGATCTGGGTGCTTCCGGCAGACGACGGTCCGCATGTCTGGGTCGGACCCGACAACCACGCCCTCCCGCACCCCGGGTGCACCTGCCGTTCGCACTATTACCGCGGCCGTCCGCCGCTCGGCTCCGCGACGATCGAGACGGCCCTCCTCCACCTCCGCCGGTGCTGCGGCGATGAAGCCTTCTTCGCCGCGTACGAATCGGCCTGGCGACTGCAGAAGCTCTCCGCCGCAGCGCGGGCGCGCATCAGGAAGGCACTGCCACGCAGCGCGCGGTGGTTGGTGGAGCTGGCCAGAGCGGACGCAGACAGCGGCCTCGAATCGCTTCTCCGCCTGCGGCTCCATGTCCTGGGCATCCACCTCCGGTGCCAAGTGAGGATCGACGGCGTCGGGAGGGTCGACTTCGTCCTCGGCGACCGCCTGATCCTCGAGGCGGACGGCGACGAGAACCACGGATCGTCGACGCGCAGGCACATCGACCGCATCCGTGACGCGGCGGCCTCACGCCTCGGATACGAGACCCTGCGGTTCGACTACGCGCAGATCGTGCACGACTGGCCGACAGTGCAGACTGCTGTGCTGGGTGCCCTGCACAGACTCTCGCGGCCGGTGGCATGACACTCCCCCGACCCGACGACGATCCCCCGAGGAATCGGTGGGGATTCCTCGGGGGATCGTCCGGACGTCGGCGGATCGTCGAAACCGGGTCAGAGACCCAGGGCGTGTGCGGCCGCCTGGGCACGGGCGACGAGCTCCGCGCGCTGCTCGGCGACGCGGACCGGCGCGGTGCCGCCGACACCCGTCCGGGAGGCGACCGAACCCTCGATCGTGAGGACTTCGCGCACCTCCGGCACGAGGTGCGGGGACACGGACAGCAGCAGCTCGTCGGAGGCGTCCTCCAGCCCGATCCCCTGCTCCTCGCACGCGCGCACCAGCGCACCGGAGATCTCGTGCGCGTCGCGGAACGGCACCCGCCGCTTGACCAGCCACTCGGCGACGTCGGTCGCGAGCGAGAACCCCTGGGGCGCGAACTCGGCCATGCGCTCCGTGTGGAAGCGCAGCGTCGCGATCATCCCGGCGAACGCGGGGAGCACGACCTCGAGGGTCTGCACCGAGTCGAAGACGGGCTCCTTGTCCTCCTGCAGGTCGCGGTTGTACGCGAGCGGGAGGCCCTTGAGCGTCGCGAGCAGGCCGGACAGGTTGCCGATGAGTCGACCGGACTTGCCACGCGTGAGCTCGGCGATGTCCGGGTTCTTCTTCTGCGGCATGATGCTCGACCCCGTGGAGTACCCGTCGTCGAGGGTCACGAAGCCGAACTCGCGGGTGTTCCAGAGGATGATCTCCTCCGACAGGCGCGACAGGTCGACACCGGTCATGGCCGTGATGAACGCGAATTCGGCGACCACGTCACGGGCGGCGGTGCCGTCGAGCGAGTTCTCCGCCGGACGGTCGAGTCCGAGCTCCCTCGCCACGAGTGCCGGGTCGAGTCCGAGCGTCGAGCCGGCCAGCGCTCCCCCGCCGTACGGCGAGACGCCTGCGCGACGGCGCCAGTCGACGAGACGTTCGAGTTCCCGGACGAGAGGCCAGGCGTGCGCCTGCAGATGATGGGCCAGCAGCACGGGCTGCGCGTGCTGCAGATGCGTCCGCCCCGGCAGGATGGCCTCGGGGTGCGCCTCCGCCTGAGCGACGAGGGCGTCGATCACCCGCAGCAGGTCGCGCGCGATCACCCGGGCGTGATCGATCAGGTACATCCGCACGAGGGTGGCGATCTGGTCGTTCCTGCTGCGTCCGGCGCGGAGACGCCCACCCAGTTCCGGCCCCAGTTCCGCGATCAGCGCCTGCTCCAGGGCGCCGTGCACGTCCTCATCCGTCGGCACGGGGCGCAGCGTCCCGTCGGCGACCTTGCGAGCCACCGCGTCCAGGCCCTCGTGCATCCGCCGCGCCTCGTCGGGTTCGAGATACCCGGCGGCCTCGAGAGCAGTCGCGTGCGCGTGCGAGCCGGCGATGTCGTACGGCGCCAGGATCCAGTCGAAGTGCGTGGAGCGGCTCAGCTCGACCAGCTCCGGCGACGGTCCCGTGGCGAAGCGCGCGCCCCAGAGCGCGCCCTCGTTGGTGCCTTCGTGCGTGGCGTCGGTCATCACGCCTCCTTCTTGCCGAGGAGCCAGACCAGCAGCGCCTTCTGGGCATGCAGCCGGTTCTCGGCCTCGTCCCAGACCACGCTCTGCGGGCCGTCGATCACGCTGGAATCGACCTCGTAGCCGCGGTCGGCCGGGAGGCAGTGGATGAAGATGGCTTCAGGATCGGCCAGGGTCATCGTCTCCGGAGTGACCTTGTAGCCGCCGAGGTCGCGGATGCGCGCGATCTTCTCCTCCTCCTTGCCCATCGACACCCAGGTGTCGGTGACGACGACGTCGGCGCCGGCTGCGGCCTCGACCGGATCGGTGTACAGCGCGATCGATCCGCCGGTCTCGGCGGCGCGGCGGTCGGCCGCCTCGATGACGTCGGCGCGGGGCGCGTAGTCCTCCGGGGAGGCGATGCGCACGTGCATACCCGAGGTCACGCCGGCAAGCGCGTAGGAATGCGCCATGTTGCTCTGCCCGTCTCCGAAGAAGGTCAGGGTGAGCCCCTTCAGGTCGCCCTTGTGCTCGCGGATCGTCAGCAGATCGGCGAGCAGCTGGCACGGGTGGAAGTCATCGGACAGTGCGTTGATGACGGGAACACGGGTGCCCGCGGCCATCTCCTCGAGCCCCGACTGCGCGTACGTGCGCCACACGATGGCCGCGACCTGGCGCTCCAGCACCCTGGCCGTGTCCGACGGGGTCTCCTTGCCGCCGAGCTGGCTGCTCGCTGTCGAGATGATCAGCGGCGAACCGCCGAGGTCCGCGATGCCCACCGCGAACGAGACGCGGGTGCGCGTGGAGGACTTGTCGAAGATGACCGCTACCGTCTGCGGACCGGCGAGGCTCTTGTCGGCCCACCGGTCCTTCTTCAGCTCGAGGGCGAGGTCGAGGATCTCCGCCTGCTCGGCGGGGGTCAGGTCGTCGTCCCGAAGGAGGTGGCGGGTCATGCGGATACCTTTCCGGCGACAGAGGCCTGGACATCGGCGAGGGCGGCGGTGAACAGCTCGCGGAACTCGGCGAGCTCCGCGTCGCCGATGGTGAGAGCCGGCGCGATGCGCACGGTCTCCGGGTTGGCGGCGTTGACGATGAGGCCGCGCTCCTGCGCGGCGGCGACGACCGCACTCGCGACCGGCTGGCTGAGGGCGACGCCCACGAGCAGGCCGCGCCCGCGCACACCGTCGATCAGCGGAGAGTCGATGCCGTCGAGGATCTCGCGCAGCTCGGCACCACGGCGGGCGGCGTTCTCGACGAGTCCGGCGCTCTCGATCTCGGCGAGCACGGCGTCCGCGACGGCGGTCGCCAGCGGGTTGCCGCCGAACGTGGAACCGTGCGATCCCGGGGTGAACAGCTCGCTCGCCGCACCGTACGTGACGAGGGCGCCGATCGGGAAGCCTCCGCCGATGCCCTTGGCGAGGGTGATCGCATCGGGCGTGATGCCCTCGTGGCTGAAGCCGAACCACTGGCCGGTGCGGCCGGCGCCGGTCTGGATCTCGTCCACGATCAGCAGGGCGCCGTGCGCGAGGGTCAGCGACCGCGCGGCGGCGAGGTAGCCGTCCGGCAGCTCGACGACACCGGCCTCACCCTGGATGGGCTCTACGATGACCGCGGCGACACGGTCATCGATCGCGGTCTCGAGCGCTTCGACGGTCGCGGGGATGTGCTCGACTCCGCCCGGCATCGGCGCGAACGGGGCACGCATCGACTCCTTCGCGGTGAGCGCGAGCGAGCCCATCGTGCGCCCGTGGAAGCCGTTCTCGAGGGCGATGATGCGCGGGCGCTCGGCACCGCCGTGGAGACGGGCGAGCTTGAACGCGGCCTCGTTCGCCTCGGCGCCCGAGTTGGAGAAGAACACCCGTCCGTCGATCCCGGCCCCCGCGAGGCGCTTGAGCCGCGCGGCGAGCGCGAGCTGCGGGGGCGTGGCGAAGTAGTTCGACACGTGCGCGAGAGTGGCCGCCTGGGTCGAGACCGCCTCGACGAACGCGGGGTGGGCGTGGCCGAGCGAGGTGACCGCGATGCCCGCCAGGAAGTCGAGGTAGCGTCGGCCGTCGGCGTCCCACAGGTACGAGCCTTCACCACGGGTCAGCAGCGCGAGCCGCTCTCCCGCATTGAGCACGAGATCGCGTGCCGCGTCGTCCTGCCAGACGGTCATGCCGTCGCTCCCTTCGCTCCCAGGACCACTTCGGTCCCGATTCCCTTGCTGGTGAAAAGTTCGACGAGCACCGAATGCGGCACTCGTCCGTCGATGATGGCGGCCGCGTCGACGCCGCCCTCGACCGCGTCGAGGCATGCCCGCATCTTCGGGATCATCCCCGACTCGAGTGTCGGCAGCATCTCGATGAGCGCTTCCGAGGTGAGGTGCGACACGAGCGAGTCGCGGTTGGGCCAATCGGCGTAGAGCCCCGGCACGTCCGTGAGGATCACGAGCTTGCGGGCGTCCAGTGCGACCGCGAGCGCTGCGGCGGCGGCATCCGCGTTGACGTTCAGTGACTGACCGGGGTGGTCGAGGTCCGGCGCGATGCTCGACACCACGGGGATGCGCCCCGCCGCGAGGTGGTCGAGCACGGGCGTGGGGTCTACCTCGACGACGTCGCCGACCCGGCCGAGGTCGACCTCTTCGCCGTCGATCACGACTCCGCGGCGGCGCCCGCCGAAGAGTCCGGCATCCTCACCGCTGAGTCCGGTGGCGATCGGGCCGTGCGAGTTGATCTTCGACACGAGCTGCGGGTTCACCTGACCGGTGAGCACCATGCGCACGACGCTGATCGCCTCGGTGTTGGTGACGCGGTAACCGCCCTTGAACTCGCTGGGGATCTCGAGGCGCTCGAGCATCTTCGAGATCTGCGGACCGCCACCGTGCACCACGACCGGCTGCACGCCGACGTAGCGGAGGTAGGCGATGTCCTGCGCGAACGCCTCCTGCAGCTCGTCCGAGACCATGGCGTTGCCGCCGTACTTGACGACCACGATCTGGTCACGGAACTTCTTCAGCCACGGCAGCGACTCGATGAGCGTCGTCGCCTTCTGCGCGGCGATGTCCGGGGTGGTGTCCTGGATGTCGGTCATGAGGCGTAGGCGCTGTTCTCGTGCACGTAGTCGTGGGTGAGGTCGTTGGTGAGCACCGTCGCTGTGGCGTCGCCCGCCTTCAGATCGATCACGAGGTGCGTGGCGCGCGGGGTCAGGTCGACCTCCTCACGGGGACGGTCGGGGCCCCCCGCGGTGCAGACGCGCACGCCGTTCATCCAGACGTCCACGTCGTAGGGGTCGAACTGCGCGCTGGTGGTGCCGATCGCGGCGAGCACGCGCCCCCAGTTCGGGTCGTTGCCGAAGATCGCGGCTTTGAACAGGTTGTTCCGCGCGACGGACCGCCCCACCTCCACGGCCTCCTGCTCCGACACCGCCTGCTGCACCTCGATCGTGATGTCGTGGCTGGCGCCTTCGGCGTCGCCCTGCAGCTGCACGGCCAGATCCTGGCACAGCTCGGTGAGCGCGGCGGCGAAGTCGTCCAGATCGGGCACGACCTCGGATGCGCCGTTGGCGAGCAGTGTGACCTGATCGTTGGTCGACATGCAGCCGTCGGAGTCGAGGCGATCGAAGGTCCTGCCCGTCGCGCGGCGCAGCGCCGCGTCGGCCTGGAGCGGCTCCAGCACGGCATCCGTCGTGATGACGACGAGCATCGTGGCGAGACCGGGAGCGAGCATGCCCGCGCCCTTCGCCATGCCGCCGATCGTCCAGCCGCCTCGGCTCACGACGGCTGTCTTCGCGACCGTGTCCGTGGTCATGATGGCGTGCGCGGCGGCCTCTCCGCCGTCGGCGCTGAGCTCAGCGATCGCCTGCTCCGTGCCGGCGAGCACGCGGGCGCGGAAGGTCTCGTCTCCGGTGCCGATGAGCCCGGTGGAGCACACCAGCACATCGCCGGCGCTGATCCCGAGGAGCTCCCCGGCCTTCTCGGCGGTCTGATGCGTGGTCTGGAAGCCGAAGCTGCCGGTGAAGCAGTTCGCGCCACCGGAGTTGAGCACCACGGCCTCGACGACACGGTCGGCGACGGCCTGCTGCGACCAGATGATCGGGTTCGCCTTGGCGCGGTTGCTGGTGAACACGGCGGCGCCGACCTTGCGCGGGCCGCGGTTGACGACCACGGCGACGTCGGGCTTGCCGGTGGACTTGAGTCCTGCGGCGACTCCGGCCGCCTCGAACCCTGCGGGGGCGGTGACGCTCACGGCGCGACTCCGTTCACTGAGAGAGCACGGGTCTCGGGAAGACCCAGCGCGATGTTCATGGATTGGATGGCAGCGCCGGCGGTGCCCTTGACGAGGTTGTCGACGGCGGCGACCACCGTCACGCGGTTCGCGGCCCTGTCGACCGCGAGGCCGATCAGCGCGGTGTTCGCACCGATCACGTCGGCCGTGCGGGGGAAGCGCCCTTCCGGCAGCACGTGCACGAAGGTCTCGTCGGCGTAGGCGTCCTGCCAGGCGGCGCGGATCTGGGCATCGGTCGCGCCCTCCACGATCGGAGCGCTCGAGGTCGCGAGGATCCCCCGCGACATGGGGACGAGCACCGGCGTGAACGAGATGCCGATCCGCTGGGTCCCTGAGCCTGAACTCGTCTGGGTCCCTGAGCCTGTACCCGTCTGGGTCCCTGAGCCTGTCGAAGGGGAAGCTGCGGCGAGCGCCTGGCGGATCTCGGGGATGTGCCGATGCGTTCCGCCGACCGCATAGGGGTTCGCCGAGCCGAGGATCTCGCTCGCGAGCAGGTTGGGCTTGAGGCTCTTGCCCGCGCCGGAGGGACCGACCGCCAGCACCGAGACGATGTCGCCGGGGTCGATCACGCCGGCGGCGACGCCGGGAGCGAGGCTCAGGCTCACGGTCGAGGCGTTGCACCCGGGGGCGGCGATGCGGGTGGCTCCGCGCAGGTGCTCCCGCTGCTTCGCGCCGGCAACCGGAAGCTCCGGGACCCCATAGGTCCACGGCTCATGGAACGTCCCGCCGTAGAACGCATCCCAGGCGTCCGCGGAGGTGAGCCGGTGGTCGGCGCCCGCGTCGATCACGAGCGGGGTGTCGCCCAGCGCATCGGTGTACTGCCCGGACTGGCCGTGCGGAAGCGCCAGGAACACGATGTCGTGACCGGCCAGGATCTCGGGCGTGGTGTCCTGCAGCGTGAGGTGGGCGAGCGAGCGCAGGTGCGGCTGGTGGTCGATGAGCGGCTGCCCGGCGTTCGAGTGCGCCGTCACCGTGCGGATCTCGATGTCGGGGTGATCGGCCAGGAGACGGAGGATCTCGCCTCCTGCATAGCCGGATGCGCCGGAGACGGCGACGGAATACGTCATGCTTCTACCTTAACGGTCGGGTCCTTCCGCGAAGGGAGGACCGAGGGCGGGGCCGGAGGCGGCGACACCGGCACTCGACCGCTGCGTGTGCGCAGGCAGAAGGGCGGGGTCGCCTAGAGTCGGCGGCCGCGGCGTCGGCGCACAGCGATGACGCTCGGAGCGAGCGTCGAAGGAGCGGTGGCGGCCGAAGGCATGTCGCGACAGTAGCGCGGCCCCGGCCGCCACCGCAAATCCGGTCCGTCATCCGACGGGATACGACTCCAGCGGCGCGGCGAAGAACGCGAGCTCGTGCGCGCTCGACGCCTCGAAGGCGCGCCGGAGGCGCGCTCTCCGCTCGGGCGGGGCCGCGGAGGCCGCCACGGTGGCATGGACGACCGCCGCGCGGGTCGCCTCCTCGAAGGCGGGGTCGGCATAGGTCGCCAGCCACGAGGCGTACGGGTGCTCCGGGTTCTGCGCATGCTCGCCGAACTCCCCGGCATGCAGCCGCCCGAGGTCGGTGTAGAGCCAGAAGCACGGGAGGACGGCGGCGACGATCTCCGCGTAGTCGCCGCCGAACGCCACGGAGCGCAGGTGGTCGAGGTACGCGACGGTTGCCGGCGCCGGTTCGGCGGCGAAGGTCGCCGCACTCACGCCCTGCGCCGGCGTCAGCCAGGAGGCATGGAGGTCGAGCTCGCCGGCGATGGATCCGCGGGAGGACTCCGCCCAGAACGCCTGCTCCTGAGAGGTGGGGGCGAGTCGGGCGGCCTCGGCGAGCACGCGGGCGTACTCGCGGAGGTAGAGCGCGTCCTGCGCGAGGTACCAGACGAACGGTTCGCGCTCCAACGTTCCGTCGGCGAGCGCGCGGATGAAGGGCAGCTCGTCGATCGCGGCCCTGGTCTGCGCGATCCTCTCCCACCAGTCGGCGGCGATGTCCGTGGCCTCCGTCGCGCTCTCCGTCCCGCCCCGTCGCCACAGTCCGGCGAAGTGATGGATCGGCCCCGCGCCGCCGCCCACCCGCAGCGACTCCCCCGCGCGGAGGGACTCGCGGAGCCAGGCGCGGGCCGCGCGGACGGCTGCCACCGGATCGTCTCCCCTGGCCAGCCGGGTCGCGAGGGCGGAGGACAGCGAGCATCCGGTGCCGTGGGTGTTCCGACTCGGGATGCGCTCCCCCGGGAACTCCTGCCGCAGCCCGCGGCGAGCGTCCCGCAGCGCATCCGGAGCGTCATCCGCGTCGAGGTGTCCGCCCTTGACGAGGACGGCGGCCCCGACGTCGCGCGACAGCTCCTCCGCCGCGGACTGCGCGTCTTCCCAGTCGGCGAGCGCTCGCCCCGACAGCACCGCGAGCTCGGCGAGGTTCGGGGTGATGAGCGTGGCCCGACCCAGCAGGTCGCGCAGCTCCCGTTCGGCGGCCGGATCCAGGAGCCGATCGCCCGAGGTCGCCACCATGACGGGGTCGAGCACGACGATCGGCGGGCGCACGTCATCGAGCCAGGCGGAGACGGTCCGGATGACCGAGGCGTCGGCCAGCATCCCGATCTTCACCGCGTCGATCACGATGTCGTCCGACACCGCGTCGAGCTGCGCACGCAGGAACTCCGCCGGCGGCACGTGCACTCCGCGCACACCGCGGGTGTTCTGCGCGGTGAGCGCTGTCAGGACCGCCATCCCGTATCCGCCGTTCGCCGCGATCGACTTGAGGTCCGCCTGGATGCCGGCGCCGCCCGAGGGGTCGCTGCCCGCGATGCTGAGGATCCGGGGCACGGAACCGGCCGACCACCGGCGCCGGAACGCGGCGGCGGTCGCTGCCGGGTCGGCGACGGCGCACAACGCCGAGACGACGGCGAGACCCGCGGCGCCGGCGTCGCGCAGATCCTCGGTGTCGTCGATGCCGACGCCCCCGATCGCCACGCATGGCAGCGGGGTTCTGGCGGCGAGGTCGCGGAAACCCTCGACCCCGAGCGGGGCCGGGTGATCCGCCTTGGTGGGGGTAGGGCGGATGACGCCGACGCCGAGGTAGTCGACGGTCCCGACCGGGAGGGCGTGCACCGCGTCGAGGTGCGCCGGAGTGTTCGCGGTGAGGCCGATCAGCGCGTCCGGTCCCAGGACCCGACGCGCCCGCAGCACCGATGCATCGCCCTGCCCGAGGTGCACCCCGTCGACCCTCGCACCGTGCGCGCGGGCGGCGACCGCGGCATCGAGCCGGTCGTTCACCACCAGGAGCGCGCGTCCGTCGATGACCTCCGACAGGGCGAGCAGCTGCTGCACGGTCTCCGCATCCGTCGCGTTCTTGTCCCGGAGCTGAACGAGACGCACGCCGCCGTCGACGGCCCGGCGAACCGTCTCGACGACTCCGCGGTCGCCGCACAGCTCGGGGTCGGTGACGAGGTAGAGCGAGAGGTCGGCGATCACAGGACGCCTGCCTCGATGCGCGCGGCCGCCCTGACGTCGTCGGCGCCGACGGCGGCGAGCGCATCCAGCAGGGCGACGGCGAAGCTCCCGGGCCCACCGGCTTCCGCGGCGGCACGCTCGGCGGCGATCGTGTAGACGAGAATCGCGGCGGCCACGGCGGTGAGCTCATCATGATCGGTCGCCGTCGCCGTGCCGAGGAACGCGGCCATCACGGCTCCGAGGGCGCATCCTCCGCCCGTGACGCGCGTCAGGAGCTCGTGGCCGTTCGCCAGGCGCAGCACGCGGTCTCCGTCCGTGACGAGGTCGATCGGGCCGGAGACCGCGACGACGCCGCTCGTGCGCCGGGCGAGGAGGACCGCTGCCTCGAAGGCGGCATCCGTGCTGTCGGTGGCATCCACACCCCGTCCGCCGGCGCTGAGGCCGGCGAGGGCGAGGATCTCGGAGGCGTTGCCGCGGATCGCGGTCGGCCTGTGCGCGAGGAGCTCGTGCGCCAGAGCGGTGCGCACCGGCAGCACACCGATCGCGACGGGGTCGAGCACCCACGGGGTGCCGGACGCCGCGGCACCCGCGACCGCCTCAGCACCGGCGGCACGCTGCTCCGGGGTGGGGGTTCCCAGGTTGATCAGCACACCGGAGGCGACGCGGGCGAACAGACCGGCCTCGTCGACGATGTCGACCATCGCCGGTGCGGCGCCGAGGGCCAGCAGCACGTTGGCGGTGAAGCCCGTGACGACGGCGTTGGTGATGCAGTGGGTCAACGGAGGCGTCTCGCGGAGCACCTCCAGGAGGTCCGCAGCACTGCCTGCGAGGTCGAGGGCGGAATCAGGACGCAGAAGATCGCTCATCGCGACATCCCTTCGCTAGTACGAACTAGATCAGGTTCGACGGGTGTGATCTCAGCCGCGGATGCGGCACCCCGTGTCACTGCCTCGCAGTCTAGCGAGCGAAGACGTCGAGCAGTTCGCGCTCCTCGTCCCGCGTGAGTCCGGCCCGGCGCTCCCTGTCGACACCGCGCTCGCGTTCATCGGCCACGACGCGCTCCACCGTGTCGGAGAGGGGCGAGAGAGTGCCGCCGCTCTCCCTGTACCGTGCGTTCGAGCGGGTCATGAACCCGGCCATCTCCGGCGGCAGCCACAGCGGCAGGGAGCGCGGTCCGGCCCAGTACTCGACCCCCTCCGCGACGAGACGCTCCTCATCGCCGACGATCACCTGTCCGATGTGTCCCGTCGCCGCGCGCACGGTCCGGAGCACATCCTCCAGATCGCGCACGTCCCCGATCGCGTTCACGGCGCCGGTGACGGTCGCGGCCACGACGAACGCGGCGACGTCGTCCACGTCGATGATCTGCGCCTTCCGGCCGTGGAGCGGAGGGACGAGCACCGGCTCGTCGAGGGCACGGAGGAACGCCGCTGCCCAATACCCGAAGCGATCGCTCGGGTCGCCGTCTCCCACGATGAGGCCGGGACGCAGGAGGAGCGCCCTGTCGCCGAGAGCATCCTGCACCGCGTCCTCCGCCGCGACCTTCTGCGGACCGTAGTCGTACTCCTCGCCCTCCTGCGCCGCAGGGTGCCGCGGGGCCGATTCGTCCGTTCCGACGGTCTCGTCATCGCGATACACGGACATCGAGGACACGAACGTCCATCGGGCGGCGCGATCACCGAGCGCACGGACCGCCGCGGAGACGTGATCCGCGCGGGAGGAGATGTCGATGACGTGATCCCAGTCCGTCCCGGAGACGACGTCGTAGGCGTCGTCCTCGTCGCGGTCGGCGAGGACGAGGCTCGCCCCGGGCGGCGCCGGGCGACCGCCGCGGGCCAGGCACGTCACGGTCGCCCCCGCACCCAGCGTGTGCGCCGCGATGCGCCCCGACAGCCATCCGGTCCCTCCGAGGATCAGCACATCCGTCATGTGCCCATGCCATCAGGAAGGACGGCCGCGGGGAAGAGCATCCGCTCAGAGCGGAGAGCTCGTCAGGCGATGATCGGTCACTCCCGGATGGCCGCGCCGAAGCGCTCGGCGGCCACCGCGACACCCGCGAGCTTGGCCTCGGAGGCTTCCGCCGCGGTGAGCGTACGGTCGTCAGCGCGGAAACGCAGGGCGAACGTCAGGCTCTTTGAACCCTCCGCCACCCCCTCGCCGCGATAGTCGTCGACCAGACGCACCGATTCGAGCAGCGCCCCGGCGCCCTCTGCCAGCGCCGCACGGACATCCGCCGCGGGGACATCGGCCGACAGCGTGAGCGAGACATCCTGCGTCGCTGCGGGGAACGTCGACAGCGAGGCCGCGACGACCCGTCCGCCCGCGAGCGTCAGGATCCGGTCGAGGTCGAGTTCGAACACGATCGCCCGTCCTGGCAGGTCCGCGTCCTCCGTCACGGCGGGGTGCAGCTCGCCGACGTAGCCGACCGCCTCGCCCGCCACCAGGAGCGAACCTGTGCGCCCGGGATGCAGTGCAGCGCGCTCCGTCTGGACCACATCGATGTCCACACCAGCCGCCGCGGCGATCACGCGCACCGCGTCCAACGCCTCGACGAGCCCCGCCGGCTCCGCGGGACGACCCGGCTGGCGCGGGGTGATGTTCCCGGTCAGCAGCCCCGCGACGTGGCGGTGCTGCGGCGGGATGGACGCGTCGAGCTCGGCGAGCGTCTCATCCGACGGGCGCGCGCCCAGCGGCGGGACCTCGTCGGTGCCGTACTCGACACCGGGCTCAGGGAGGAACACGACACCGGTCTCGAAGATCGCGAGGTCGGTGAGGCCGCGCGAGATGTTGCGGTGCGCGGTCTGCAGCAGCCCGGGGATGAGCGAGCGCCGCAGGAACGGCATCTGTCCGTCGAGCGGGTTGGCCAGGCGGATGCTCGGCAGGTGCTCGCCGGACGCCGAGCCGTGCAGGTCGTTCTGCGCCTCGGCCGTGAATGGGAAGGCGGGGGTCTCGACGAAGCCTGCGGCCGCGAGAGCGTTCGCCACTCGGCGGCGCCCCTGCTGGTGCGCGGTGAGACCGCGCCCGGAGGGCGGGGTCGGCAGCACCGACGGGATGCGGTCGAGCCCGTGGATGCGGGCGACCTCCTCGGCGAGCGTCCACTTGTCGGTAAGGTCAGGGCGCCAGGTGGGCGGGATGACCGTCCACCCGCTCTCCCCCTGGGTCCCTGAGCTCTCCCCCTGGCTCCCTGAGCTCTCCCCCTGGGTCCCTGAGCTCTCCCCCTGGGTCCCTGAGCCTGTCGAAGGGCTGACCTCCGCGCCGATGGTCGTCAACGCCCCGGTGATCTCGTCGTCGGTGTAGTCGACGCCGATGAGCCCCTGCACGAAACCGCGCGGGAGCTCGATCTCCGCGACGAAGATCTCGGCGAAGAGAGCCCCGCCCTCCTCCGTGAGCGTGCCGCCGGCGAGCTCGACCATGAGGTCGGCCGCGCGGCGAGCGGCGACGAACGGGATCAGCGGATCCACGCCGCGCTCGAAGCGCTTGGACGCCTCGCTGGGCAGCTTGTGCCGACGCGCGGTGCGGGCGATGGTCGTCGGGTCGAAGATCGCCGCCTCGATGAGGACGTTCTTCGTCGTGTCGCCCATCTCAGTGGTGCCGCCGCCCATGACGCCGGCGAGACCGATCGGACCCGATTCATCGGTGATGAGCAGGTCTTCGACGTGCAGGTCACGCTCCACGCCGTCGAGCGTGGTCATCTTCTCCCCCGGCGTCGCACGGCGGACGGTGATGCCGCCCGTGAGCTTGTCGAGGTCGTAGCCGTGCAGCGGCTGGCCGAGTTCGAGCATCACGTAGTTCGTGATGTCGATGAGCACACCCAGCGAGCGCATGCCCGCGAGACTCAGCCGCGCGATCATCCAGGGCGGTGTGGGCCGCGACGGATCGACATCGCGCACGACCCGGGTGACGAACTCGCTCGCACCGACGTTGCCGCGGACGGGCGCCTGGTCGTCGACGGCGGCCGTGTGCCCGGAGCCGGGCTGCAGCTCGGCGAAGTCGCGCTCCGCCGGGTCGCGGAACGCCGCGCCGGTGGCGTGTGCGTACTCGCGGGCGACTCCGCGGAGGGAGAACGCGTAGCCGCGGTCGGGCGTGACGTTGATCTCCACCGCCACGTCGTCGAGGCCGAGCAGCGCGATCGCATCGGCGCCGACGGGCGCGTCGATGCCGAGGTCGGACAGCACGAGGATGCCGTTGTGCTCGTCGCCCAGGCCCAGCTCCCGCGCCGAGGCGATCATGCCGTCGGAGACGTGACCGTAGGTCTTGCGGGCGGCGATCGGGAACGGACCGGGCAGCACGGCGCCCGGGAGCGTCACGATCACCTTGTCGCCGACGATGAAGTTGTGCGCACCGCAGACGATGCCGCGGACGCCACCGTGCTCGGAGCCGACGTCCACCTGGCACCAGTTGATGGTCTTGCCGTTCGACTGCGGCTCCGGCTCGATCGAGAGGACCTGGCCGACGACCACGGGGCCGGAGATCTCGAAACGGTGCACGTCCTCTTCTTCGAAGCCGACGGTCACCAGCGCGGCGAGGACATCCTCGGGCGTGGCGTCCGCTGCCAGTTCGACGTACTCACGCAACCACGAAAGCGGGACGCGCATCACACCACCATCCCGTACTGCTCGCTGAATCGGACGTCGCCCTCGGCCATGTCCCGCATGTCCTGCACATCGCTGCGGAACATCAGACCGCGTTCGATGCCCATGCCGAACGCGAAGCCGCTGTATTCCTCCGGGTCGATCCCGGCCGCGCGCAGCACGTTGGGGTTGACCATTCCGCAGCCGCCCCACTCGATCCAGCGCGCGCCGCCCTTGAAGGTCGGGTGCCACAGGTCGAGCTCGGCGGACGGCTCGGTGAAGGGGAAGTAGTTGGTGCGGAAGCGCATCTTGGCCTCAGGGCCGAACAGCTGCCGCGCGAAGTGGTCGAGAGTGCCCTTGAGGTGCGCCATCGTGATGCCCTTGTCGATCACGAGGCCCTCGAACTGCGTGAAGACCGGGAGGTGCGTGGCGTCGAACTCGTCGGTGCGGTAGACACGGCCGGGGCACAGCACGTAGATCGGGACCTCGCGGTCGAGCATCGAGCGCACCTGCACCGGGCTCGTGTGCGTGCGCATCACGAGGTGGCGCGAGGTCGGGTCGACATAGAAGGTGTCCTGCTCCTGGCGGGCCGGGTGGTCGACGTCGAAGTTCAGGGCGTCGAAGTTGAACCACTCGTGCTCGAGTTCCGGCCCCTCCGCGATCTCCCATCCCATGCCGACGAAGATGTCGCAGACCTGGTCCTGGAGGAGCGTGAGGGGGTGCCGCGCCCCGACGTGCGTGCGCGAGGGAAGGGCGGTGATGTCGACGCGCTCCGCCTCCAGACGGGCGGCGACCTCCGCAGCGGCCAGTTCGGCCTCCTTGGCGGCGAGTGCCTGTGTGACCTGTCCTCGGCCCTGACCCACGAGCTTGCCGAACGCGGCCTTGTTCTCGGGGGCGACCTGGCGCATCGAGGCGTTCAGGACTGCGAGCGGCGACCCCTCCGCGACGTGCGCGGCGCGGGCGGACTTCAGCTCCGCGGTGTCGGCTGCGGCAGCGATCGCCGCGAGGGCGTCGGCGACAGCGGCCTCGACCGCTTCCGGGGTGATTTCAGGAGACTCTGACACGAGAATCGAGTCTACCGGCGCGGGGCGACGCTCCCCGCCGCGGCGTCCCGGTCGGCATCAGCGCGGCAGGTCGGAGCCGTCGCCCTGCAGCACGATGAGAGACGTGTTCGTCTCGCCTGCGTGCTGACGCGGGTCCGGCTCCGCCGGTCCCGCCTTCGCCGAGCGCTTCGCACGGCGTTGCAGCCGGTACGCGATGTACGACAGCAGGAGGCAGACGGCGACGTACATCGAGCCGCCGACGATCGCCGCCGGGATCAGCGGGGAGCCGTAGGGCGCCTGGTTGCCGATCTGGTTGATCACGTACAGCAGCTCCTGGTACGTGATGATGAAGCCGAGCGCGGTGTCCTTGAGCGCGACGACGAGCTGGGCGATGATCACCGGCATCATGGCGCGGACCGCCTGCGGGATGAGGATGAAGTACATGACCCCCGTCTTGCGCAGGCCGATCGCGTACCCGGCCTCCTTCTGCCCGCGCGGCAGGGACTCGATCCCGGCGCGCAGCACCTCGGCGAGCACCGAGCCGTTGTAGACGATCAGCGCGATGACGACCGCGAAGTACGGCGGCATCTTGATGCCGAGCACCGGGAGGCCGTAGTACAGCAGCATCATGAGGACGAGGACGGGGACAGCCCGCATGATCTCGATGATCCACCGGACCGGTTCCCGCACCCAGGCGTGCTCGGAGAGACGGCCGATCCCGAGGACGAAGCCGAGGACGATCGACCCGACTCCTGCGGCCGCGAACGCGGACAGGGTGCTCAGCAGTCCCTCGCCGAACCGCACCCAGACCGCGGAGAAGGTGAAGATGTTCCACTTCTCGGCCGTGAACTGGCCGGTGGCGTAGAGACGCCAGACGACCCAGCCGAGGACGGCCAGCACGACCAGGACCGTGAGGGCGCCGATGAGCCGGTTGCGGACGACGGCACGGGGGCCGGGGACGTCGAAAAGGACGGAACTCATCGCGCGATCCTCCACTTGTTCTCGAGAACGCGCTGCACCCAGCTGAGCAGCAGCACCAGCACCACGAAGATGACCATGACCCACAGCAGCACGACCAGGGCGTTCTCGCCCCGCTCGCTGAGCGCCGCGCGGATCGTGCCGAGGTTCACGACGGAGAAGCCCGCGGCGACCGTCGTGTTCTTCATGAGCGCGATCAGGACGCTCATCATCGGCGGCACGACCGAGCGCGTCGCCTGCGGCAGCACCACGTAGCGCATGACCTGACCGAAGTTCAGTCCGATCGCGCGTGCCGCTTCCGCCTGCCCGACCGGCACGGTGTTGATGCCGGCGCGCAGGGCCTCGGCGACGTAGGTCGCGGTGTAGATGCCGAGCGCGATGACAGCGAGCAGAACGGAGTTCACCCGCTCGCCGAGCAGGATCGGGAGGCAGAACGCGAAGAAGAACATCACCAGCGTCAGCGGGGTGTTGCGGATCCAGTTGACGTACACGCCGCCGACGGCGCGGGCGATCGGAACCGGCGAGACGCGGGCCGCGCCGACGATCAGGCCGAGGACCAGCGCGATGATGCCGCCTCCGAGGAACAGCACGATGGTTCCCCACAGCGCATCTCCCCAGAGGTCGAGGTGGTCGGTGATGACTCCCACTGCTGCTCCTGTCGGTTCCGGTCTCGGCGTTCTCGTCGGTGAAGGGGCGGCCGGCTCAGCCGGCCGCCCCGCTCAGGTCAACCGACGGGGTCGACCTCGGGCTGGGTCGCCTTGACGCCCGAGGCGCCGAGGTTGTTGTCGAAGATCTGCTGCCAGATGTCGCCGCCATCGGTCAGCTGCGTGTTGAAGTACTCCACCAGCGCGTCATCGCCCTTGGCGACGCCGATGCCGTAGCGCTCCTCGCTGAACGGCTCGCCGACGACCTTGAGGTTGTCGGGGTCCTGCGCCGCGTAGCCGATGAGGATGGCCTCGTCGGTCGTGACGGCGTCGACCTGCCCGTTCTTGAGGTCCTCGACGCACTTGGAGTACGTGTCGTACTCCTTCGTCTTCACCTCGGGGTAGTTCTCCTTGATGTTCTGGATCGGCGTGGATCCAGTCGCCGAGCAGACCACGGTCGACGAGTCGAGGTCGTCCACGCTCGCGATGTCGCTGTCCGCGGCGACGAGGAGGCCCTGACCGGTGACGAAGTACGGGCCGGCGAAGGAGATCTGCTCCTTGCGCTTGTCGGTGATCGAGTACGTCCCGACGTAGTAGTCGATGTCGCCGTTCACGATGGCCTGCTCGCGGTTGGCGGAGGCAATCGCCTGGAACTCGATCTTCTCCGGGTCGACGCCGAGGGAGGCGGCCATCCAGCGGGCGATGTCGACGTCGAAGCCGGTGCGGTCCCCGGTCACGGGGTCGAGGTATCCGAGGCCCGGCTGGTCCTCCTTGACACCGACCTTGACGGTGCCGGACGACGAGATCCGGTCGAACGTGGGGCTGCCGTCGATGGTGACGTCGGTCTCCACGGTCCAGGGGGCGCTGTTCGAGGTCTCCTCGTCGCCGCCCTCGGGCGCTCCCGTGCTGGACGGGGTTCCGCTGTTGCAGGCCGTCAGCGCCAGCAGCGCCGTCGCTGCGATTCCGATGCCAGCGAGTGTCCGTGTGCGTCGCATGTGCGTCTCCTTCGTGTGCTGTGTGTGCAGGGTCTGTGTGGTGCGATGGTGCGCGTCAGTGCGTGAGGAGCTTCGACAGGAAGTCCTTGGCACGGTCGCTCTTCGGGTTCGTGAAGAACTCCTCGGGAGTCGCCTCCTCCACGATCCGCCCGTCCGCCATGAAGACGACACGGTCGGCGGCCTTCCGCGCGAAGCCCATCTCGTGCGTGACCACGATCATGGTCATGCCGTCCTGGGCGAGCTCGACCATGACGTCGAGCACCTCGTTGATCATCTCGGGGTCCAGCGCGCTGGTCGGCTCGTCGAACAGCATCACCTTGGGCTGCATGGCGAGGGCGCGCGCGATCGCGACGCGCTGCTGCTGTCCGCCGGAGAGCTGCGCTGGGAGCTTGTTCGCCTGCTGCGCCACGCCGACGCGGTTGAGCAGCGTCATGGCCTCGGCCTCGGCGTCCGCCTTCTTGAGCCCGCGGACCTTGATGGGACCGAGGGTGACGTTCTCGAGGATCGTCAGGTGCGCGAACAGGTTGAACGACTGGAACACCATGCCGACGTCGGCCCGCAGGTTCGCGAGGCCCTTGCCCTCGGCCGGGAGCTCTTTGCCGTCGATGCGGATGCTCCCACTGGTGATCGTCTCGAGCCGGTTGATCGTGCGGCACAGCGTCGACTTGCCCGAACCGGAGGGGCCGATCACGACGACGACCTCGCCCGAGTTGACGCTCAGATCGATGTCGGTGAGCGCCTGGAAGTCGCCATAGTGCTTCTGGACGTTCTCGACCACGACGAGGGGTGTATCAGAGGTCATCATTTCTCCAAACTAGCCACGTCGTACCCGGTGCTCCAGGCACATCGGTGAGATTTACACGTTCGTAATCACCTGATCGCGGCGCCGATGCAGCCCTGCATCGACACCCCACGACCCGCCCCCTCGGGCCGCGGGATCGTCCTGCTGCTGCGCTCCCAGCGACAGCAGAGCAGCAGGCCTCCGATCGTGTGCGATCGACCTCACACTGGCAGAGCGATGCGGGGATATCAGAATTCTTGAGGATTTCTTGAGCAGACCTCAGCCGCGCAGCGCCCGGTAGAAGGCGATCGCGCCCGGATGCAGCGGGACCGGCCCGGTGAAGATCGCCGATCGACGGTCCAGCAGGGCCGCCGTGGGCACCTCGCCCGCGATCCGCAGCCGCGCGTCGAACAGGCCGGTCAGCACGTCGCGTGCCACATCGTCCGGGGTGCTCGACGAGGTGATCAGGTAGTTCGGCACCGCCATCGTCGGCGCCGAGGTCGAGATCCCGTAGGTGCCCGCCGGCACGTCCGCCGGTCGGTAGGCGTGCGAGTACTGCTCGTTGACGTGGTTGACCCACTCCTGATCGACCGGCAGCAGTCGCACCGGTGTCGTCCCGGCCAGAGCGGAGATGCCCGGAGTGGGCAGTCCGCCCACCCAGAAGAAGCCGTCGATCTCACCGCTCTCCATCGCGGCGATCGACGCGGCCAGATCGAGTCTCGCGTCGTGGACGGACGCGGTGTCCACATCCGCCGCGGCCAGGATCCGCGCCGCGATCACGTTGACCCCGGAGTTCTCGGCGCCGAGGGAGATCGTGCGTCCTGCGAGGTCGCCGATGTCGTCGATGGCGGAGTCGTCTCGCACCACCACCTGCACGTACTCGTCATACAGCCGCGCGAGCGCCCGCACCGGAAGAGGCTGGTCGAACGCGCCCTTCCCCGCTACCGCGTCCGCCGCGGCGTCCCCCTGGGCGAAGCCGAGGAGCGCCTCCCCCGACGCCACCCGGAGCAGGTTGTCGACGGAGCCCGCGGTCTCCCGGACCGAGAGGGCGACTCCCAGGGAGTCGGACAGCTCATCGGCCAGGTGACGGCCGTAGTCGTAATAGACGCCCGTCGATCCACCGCCGGCGACCTCGTACTCCCCGTCGCCCCATTCCGTCGCCCGCGCGCTGCAGGCCGAGAGCGCGGCGAGCACGGCGAGCGCCATGACCCCGGCGGCCAGGCGCCGTGCGACCGCCCTCATCGCGGGGTCCTGTCCCGGAGGACGAGCTCGACGACGAGGCCGCCCCCATCAGCGGCGGCGACCGCGAGCTCGCCGCCGACCGTGGCCAGCAGATCCGTGGCGATCGCGAGCCCGAGACCCGATCCGGGGATGTCTCCGGTGTCGGCGCTGCGCCAGAACCGGTCGGTGGCGGCGGCGGCCTGCTCGTCGGTCAGCCCCGGTCCGCGATCCCGGACCGTGAGCCGGCACGTCCCGCCGTCGCGCCGCGCACCGATCTCGATCCAGCCGCCGTCCGGGGAGTACTTGACCGCGTTGTCGATCACCGCGTCCAGCGCACTCTCCACGATCGTGCGATCCGTACTGCTCATCACCGAGGCGTCGCCGGTCGATCGCAGCTCGATGCCCCGCCCGGCGGCGACGTCTCGCCAGGCGTCCAGACGACGCGCGGCGAGGGCAGCGAGATCGACGGCCGAGATCGTCGAATCGCCGCGTCCGCCCCGCGCCAGACCCAGCAGCGTCTCCAGGATGCGCGTCATCCGTCGGCCCTCCTCCCGCGTCTCGTCGATGTCATCCCGCCACTCGGGTCCCAGCCCGGTGGCGAGGTGCTCGACGCGCAGCAGCAGGGCGTTGAGCGGGTTGCGCAGCTCGTGCGAGGCGTTCAGCGCGAACTCCTGCTGCCGCGTCATGACCCGCTCGATCTGATCGGCCATCCCGTTGAACACCTGAGCCATGCGCCGCAGCTCGGGCGGCCCCGCGTCCTCCGCGACGCGCGCATCCATCTCGCCGCGTTCGATGGCCACCATCGCCTCATCCAGACGTCCGACCGGTGACAGCACCCACCGCGCCAGCCGGAACACCAGGAGAACACCGAGAGCGGTCAGGACGAGCACGATCGCCGCGAAGAGCAGGAGCTGCTGCAGGATCGCGGTGCGCGGCGCTTCCGCGTCGGCGGAGACGAGCACCGCGCCGATCACGTCCCCGTCATCGAAGACCGGTTCCGCCAGGGCCGCATCCGCGACACCCCACGGCACGTCCGTGGTCGGCTGCTCGGCGCGACGCCCGGAGAGGGCGAGCTTCACCCGTTCGGCGTCCTCATCCCCGAGCACGGCGCCGTCGTGGTCCCCGGCCGCCCAGACGGAGCCGCCGAGGTCGAACACCGTCACCTCGATCCCGTACACCTCCTGGAACCGTCTGACCTCGGCATCGATGACGGCCGGGCTTCCCGAGCGCAGGGCCTGACGCGCGCTCGTCGCGAAGTAGCCCAGGTCACCGAGCTGCTGCGTGTAGAACGCCTGCTGCACGCTCCTCGCGGCACTCCACCCCGCCGCACCGCCGAGCGCCACCAGGATCGCCACCAGCGGCACGAGGAACACCACGATCAAGCGCCTGCGCACGACTCACGCTCCCGCAAGCCGATAGCCGACCCCGCGGACGGTCTCGATCAGCCGTCGGTCCCCGGTCTTCCTGCGGATCGCGCCGACGTGGACCTCGAGCGAGTGCGAGAAGCCGCGCCAATCCGTGTTCCAGACCTCGCGGATCAGGCGCTCCTTCGGCACCGCGACGCCGGGGTAGCGCGCGAGCACCGCGACGATGTCGAACTCCTTGCGCGTGAGCTCCACCGGCGCACCGTCCACGAGCACCTGACGCGACACCAGGTCGATGCGCAGGCCCCCGTCGCGCAGCAGCACCTCGGCGTCCGACTCCGGGATGATCGGACGCGAGCGCCGCGTCACCGCCTCGATCCGGGCGAGCAGCTCGTGCACGTCGTAGGGCTTCACGACGAAGTCGTCCGCGCCCGCTCGCAGGCCCTTGATCCGCTCCGCCACCTGGTTGCGCGCGGTCACGATCACGATCGGGACGTCGGAGCGCCCGCGGATGCGTCGGCAGAGGTCGATGCCGTCGACGTCGGGCAGCCCGAGATCCAGCAGCACCACCTCGGTGTCCGCACCCAGCAGATCCAGGGCGGCCGCGCCGTCCGCCGCACGCACGGTCGCATAGCCGGACCGAGCGAGGAACGCCTCGAGGGCGGCCGCGACCCGTTCGTCGTCCTCGACGATCAGAATCCTCATCGGCCCCGCTTCCCCATCAGCCCCGCTTCCCCATCAGCGTCCGAAACCGCGTTCAGTCGCGGGGCGTCGCACGCTGCGCGAACGCGCTCTCGTAGAGGCACACGCTCGCGGCGGTCGCGAGGTTCAAGGACTCCGCGCGCCCGAAGATCGGCAGCCGCAGCACCTGGTCGGCCAACGCGAGCGCCTCATCCTCGAGCCCTCGCGCCTCGTTGCCGAAGAGCCATCCGGTCGGCTCCGCCAGCACGCCCTCGGCGCGTGCCTGCAGCAGGTCCTCGCCCTTCACGTCGGCCGCGAGGATGCGCAGACCGGCATCGTGGGCGCGTCGGACGACCTCGTCGAGGTCTCCGCCGACCGAGACCGGCAGGTGGAACAGCGAGCCGGTCGTGGCGCGCACCACCTTCGGGTTGTACGGGTCGACCGTGCGCCCGGTCAGGACGACGGCATCAGCGCCGGCGGCATCGGCCGCGCGGATGATCGTGCCGAGGTTGCCCGGGTCGCGCACCTCCTCGCAGATCGCGACGAGACGGGGCGAGGCGTCGAAGATGTCGCGCACCGACGTCGGCGTCTGCTGCACGACCGCGACCAGCCCCTGCGGGGTGACGGTGTCGGCCATCGCGTTCAGCACGTACTCGGTGACGTATTCGACGTCGATGTCTGCCTCGGCGGCCTTGGCCCGGATGTCCGGGTGCTTCTCCCAGCCGGTGGGCGTCGCGAACAGCTCGACGATCGCATCGGGACGATAGGTCAGCGCCTCGCGGACCGATTGCGGTCCCTCCAGGAGGAACAGTCCGGTCTCGGTGCGCGCACTGCGCTTGGTCAGCTTCGCGACGGCACGGACTCGGGGCGAGCGGGGGTTCTCCAGCACGATCACAGTCTAGGGTCACCGCCGTCCTGGAGAACGCGAAACGGGCGCCTTCCCGGAGGAAGACGCCCGTTCGTGAAGAGGTGCTTACGCAGCCGACTTCGGTGCGTTGACGTCGGAGGGCAGAGCCTTCTTCGCCGTCTCGACCAGGGTCGTGAACGTGGCAGCGTCGTTGACCGCGAGGTCGGCGAGCATGCGACGGTCGACCGTGACACCCGCGAGGCCGAGGCCCTGGATGAAGCGGTTGTAGGTCATGCCGTTCTGGCGAGCAGCGGCGTTGATGCGCTGGATCCAGAGACGACGGAAGTCGCCCTTGCGCTTGCGACGGTCCCGGTACGAGTAGACCAGGGAGTGGATGACCTGCTCCTTGGCCTTCCGGTAGAGGCGCGAACGCTGGCCGCGGTAACCGGAGGCGCGCTCGAGGATGACGCGACGCTTCTTGTGGGCGTTTACCGCCCGCTTGACTCTTGCCATTTTCCTGTGTTCCTATTCGTGCGTTCGGGCGCGTCAGCGACCGAGAAGCTTCTTCGCGACCTTGGTGTCAGCCTTCGAGAGCACCTGGTCCTGGTTGAGGCGGCGGGTGCGACGGCTCGACTTGTGCTCGAGGTTGTGGCGCATGTTCGCCTGCTGCTTCTTCAGCTTTCCGCTGCCGGTGATCTTGAAGCGCTTCTTAGCACCCGAGTGGGTCTTCTGCTTCGGCATCTTCTCTTCCTTCGTATGGCGCCTTCTCAGGCGACGGTGTCAACCCGCGGTGCGGGAGTTCTGGGGGCGGGAGTTACTCCGCGGGAGTGGCTGCGGACTCGCTCTTCGCCTCGCGCGCGGCCTGCTTCTTGTCGGCGCGCTGCGCGTCGCGGACGGCGTTCTGCTCCTGCTTGGCCTCGGACTTGCTCTTGAGCGGAGCCACGACCATGACCATGTTGCGGCCGTCGATGGTCGGGTTGGACTCGACCGTTCCGAACTCGGCGACGTCCTCTGCGAACTTGCGCAGCAGGCGGACACCCTGCTCCGGGCGCGACTGCTCGCGACCGCGGAAGAGGATCATGGCCTTGACCTTGTCGCCGGCCTTGAGGAACCCCTCGGCGCGCTTGAGCTTGGTCGTGTAGTCGTGCGCCTCGATCTTCAGTCGGAAGCGGACTTCCTTGAGGATCGTGTTCGCCTGGTTGCGGCGAGCTTCCTTTTCCTTCTGTGCGGCCTCGTACTTGAACTTGCCGTAGTCCATGATCTTGACCACAGGCGGCTTCGAGTTCGGGGCGACCTCGACGAGGTCGAGATCGGCTTCCTGCGCGAGGCGCAGTGCGGCCTCGATACGGACGACGCCGATCTGCTCACCCGCGGGGCCGACGAGGCGGACCTCGGGGACGCGGATGCGCTCATTGGTACGGGGATCGCTGATGCGGAGCTCCTTAGACGATGGGGATTCGGCCACCGTGACGCTGTCTGCCTCACGGGCGAAATCGGAATCGTCCCACCCACCGGCATTCAGACGCCGGCTCCGCACCCAGTCTGCCGGAGCCGTTCTGCGAACGGAGCCGGTGGAGTGCAAGACCCGGTAGCCTGGAACGGCAAGCGCGGGTGGGAAGTGAATCCTCTTTCGATCCGGAGCATGACGCTCCGGAGCCCGCCAAAGTCTAACAGAAAGCAAGGCGAAGTGACGAACCAGGCATCGGACGAGGCGGCACAGGAGCGCGAAGAGCGCTGGGCACGTCAGGAGGAGGCCGCCTCATCGGCCACTCGGGACATCGCCGACGTCCCCGCCGTCGAGGTGATCACCACCGCGGCCGTGCACCTCATGAGCGCCGCGGCCGTGAAGCTCGGCCTGGCCGACGATCCGGACGCCGCCGCCCAGCTCGACCTGGACGAGGCGCGCAAGCTCATCAACGCTCTCGCAGGGCTGATCACCGCCGGCGCCCCCGAGATCAGCGACATGCACGCCCGCTCCCTGCGCGACGGCCTCCGTTCGCTGCAGCTCGCGTTCCGCGAGGCGTCCACGATCCCCGACCCGATCGGCAAGGGCCCGGGCGAGAAGTGGACCGGTCCCGTCAACTAGCTGCTGGTGTAGGCGATCGCCGGGCACGCGTTGATCACGCAGCCGGAAGTGCCGGCGACGGCGCCTCCGAGCAGCACGACGGCCGCGAGGGCTCGCACCAGAGTCCGGGGCATGTCCCCGAGCGTAGCGAAGCGGTTCAGGCGCTGCGGCGGAGCTTCACGGTGAGGGAGTCGACGAGCACGGCGATGCGGTCATCCGATGCCCAGCGAGACGCGAGACGCGAGAGCACGGCGTCGAGCACCTCACGTTCGAGTCCGTCGACCAGCTCCAGGACCACGATGAGCTCGGGACCGCGCAGACGCGCGTCGGGGTCTCCGGAAGCCACCGCCACATCGATCACGGCCAGTTCGTGGGCCACGCTCTCCTGCAGCGCTGTGAACACCTCGGTCGACAGGAAGCTCGGCTCCCAGCGCTGTTCCTGAGCGATCGCCCAGACGGCGGGACGCCGGATGACGAACTCCGTCTCGGACGTCGGGTCGAGCACGATCAGGTCGGTGTCCTCCGACGAGGCGGCCAACGCCGCGCGGACCGCCTCGACGGGGATGGGTCGCGCCGACGGGTCCCACGCCTGCATCGCCTGGACCGACGAGAACACCGGCTGGACGCGCCGACCATCCGGAGCCGCGACCGTGACGATGGAGAGCTCCTGCGTCTTGTCGACGGCGAGACCGTTGGGGGCGATCCCGTCCTCCCCCTTCTCCGCGATGAGAGGCACCAGCACACGGGCGGCACGGAAGGCGTCGACGACCTCGGACTGGCTGCCCTCCCCTGCGCGGAAGCGCAGCAGAGCGGCCAGCAGCGCCGGGTCGGCGGATCCGTCGTCCGCCGCATGCGGATTCGACTCGAAGCTGCGGCCCTCCCACGGAACCCCGGCGGAGTCGCCGCGGTTGTGCGGCTCGGGGCCGCAGGAGTGCGGGTCAGTCTCCTGCGACATCCAGTGCCTCAGCGAGTGTGAACGCTCCCGCGTAGAGGGCCTTGCCGACGATCGCACCCTCGACGCCCAGCGGCACGAGCTCGCGGAGCGCAGCGATGTCGTCGAGGTTGGAGATGCCGCCGGACGCCACGACGGGCTTCGGCGTGCGCGAGGTCACCTCGCGCAGCAGCTCGAGGTTCGGGCCGCGGAGCGTGCCGTCCTTCGTCACGTCGGTCACGACATAGCGGCTGCAGCCGGCGTCCTCCAGGCGCTCCAGCACCTCCCAGAGGTCGCCGCCCTCCTTCGTCCAGCCGCGCGCCGCGAGGGTGGTGCCACGGACGTCGAGGCCCACGGCGATCGCCTCGCCGTACCGGCTGATCACGTCGGCCGCCCACTCCGGGTTCTCCAGCGCCGCGGTGCCGAGGTTGATGCGCGCGGCGCCGCTCTCCAGAGCCGCCTCGAGGCTCGCGTCGTCGCGGATGCCCCCGGAGAGCTCGACGTTGACGTTCTTGAACTGCTTGATGACCTTGCGCAGGATCGAGGCGTTGCTGCCGCGGCCGAAAGCCGCATCCAGGTCGACCAGGTGGATCCAGGACGCCCCCTGCGAGACCCACTCCCCCGCGGCGTCGAGCGGGTCGCCGTAGTTCGTCTCGGTCCCGGCCTCGCCCTGGGTCAGGCGGACGGCCTTGCCCCCTGCGACGTCGACCGCGGGAAGGAGCGTGAGCGAAGGGGACTGTGCGAAGTCGTTCATGGGGTCCTTGGATCGGGGGGGTCTCCGGCCCGGGGCGGGCACGAGAACCGAGGGTAGTCCGCCGGGCGGCGGGGCACAAAACGAGGACGTCACCGCCCGGGTCAGAGGCTTCCGACCCAGTTCCGCAGCAGCTGGATCCCCGCTTCGCCCGACTTCTCCGGGTGGAACTGCGTCGCCGAGAGCGGACCGTTCTCCACCGCGGCGAGGAACGGGTCGCCGTAGGTCGCCCACGTCAGCACGGGCTGCGGGAACGGCGGGATGACATCGAGCTCCCAGGACTGGGCCGCGTAGGAGTGCACGAAGTAGAACCGCTCCTGCTCGATCCCGCGGAAGAGCACGCTGTCGGCGCCGGGCTCCACGGTGTTCCATCCCATGTGCGGCAGGACAGGCGCGTTGAGCTCGGTGACGGCGCCCGGCCACTCGCCGAGGCCCGCCGTGTCGTGACCGCGCTCGACGCCGTGCTCGAACAGCACCTGCATGCCGACACAGATGCCGAGGACGGGACGACCGCCCGCAAGCCGGCGGCCGATGATCTCGTCGCCGCCGTGCGCGGAGAGCGCGTCGCGGACGGCCTGGAATGCGCCGACGCCGGGGACGACGAGGCCGTCGGCTTCGAGCGCGGCGGTGCGGTCCCGCGTCAGCACAGCGTCTGCTCCCGCGGCCGCCAGCGCCTTGACGGCGGAGTGGACATTGCCCGACTCGTAGTCGAAGACGGCGACGCGGGGTGCCGTGCTCACAGCGCTCCCTTGGTGGAGGGGATGCCGTCGACGAGCGGGTCGAGGGCCTTCGCCTGACGGAACGCGCGCGCGAACGCCTTGAACTCGGCCTCGGCGATGTGGTGCGGGTCGCGCCCGCCGAGGACGCGTACGTGCACGGTCAGCGCGGCGTTGAACGCGATCGCCTCGAAGGCGTGGCGCACGAGGGAGCCGGTGAAGTGCCCGCCGATGAGGTGGTGCTCGAACCCGGCGGGCTCGCCCGTGTGGACGAGGTACGGCCGTCCGGAGATGTCGACGACCGCCTGCGCCAACGCCTCGTCGAGAGGCACCAGGGCGTCGCCGTACCGTGCGATGCCCGACTTGTCGCCCAGCGCCTCGAGGATGGCCTGACCGAGGACGATCGAGACGTCTTCCACGGTGTGGTGCGCGTCGATGTGCGTGTCACCGGAGGCGCGCACGGTGAGGTCGGTGAGCGAGTGCTTCGCGAAGGCCGTGAGCATGTGGTCGAAGAAGGGCACCGAGGTGTCGATGCGGCTCGCGCCGGTGCCGTCGAGATTGAGTTCGAGCTCGACGGTGGACTCCGACGTGCTGCGGACGCGGCTCGCGGTGCGCGGGGTCGGTGCGGAGGTGCTCATGATGCCGATCCTATCGAGGCGAGAGCGTCCAGGAACGCGGTGGTCTCGGCCTCGGTGCCCGCGCTCACCCGGAGGTGGCCGGGGATCCCGACGTCGCGGACCAGCACCCCGCGGTCGTACAGCTGCTGCCACGTCGCGCGCGGATCGGCGACGCCGCCGAACAGGACGAAGTTCGACCAGGACTCGTGCGGCGTGTAGCCGAGCGCTTCGAGCGTCGCGGTGATGCGGTCGCGCTGCTCGACGATGTCCTCGACCATGCCGAGCATCACATCGGCGTTGCGCAGGGCGGCGACCGCTGCCGCCTGGGTCAGGGCGCTCAGGTGGTACGGCAGCCGCACTATTCGCAGCGCATCGATGAACGCGGGGTCGGCGGCCAGATAGCCGACGCGGGCGCCGGCGAACGCGAACGCCTTGCTCATGGTCCGCGAGATCGCGAGCCGCGGGCGACCATCGAGCAGCGTCAGTGCCGACACGGCGTCGCGGGGAGCGAACTCCTGATACGCCTCGTCGACGATCACGATTCCCCGCGCCGCCTCGTAGACGGCTTCGACGACATCCAGTCCGAGCGGCGTGCCCGTCGGATTGTTCGGCGAGCAGAGGATGACGACGTCGGGGTCGACGGCGCGCACCTGCTCCGCAGCCTCCTCCGGGGTGATCGTGTAGTCGGGCTGACGGGTGCCGGCGATCCAGCGCGCCCCGGTCCCCTGCGCGATCAGCGGGTACATCGAATACGTGGGCGCGAACCCGAACGCGGTGCGGCCGGGGCCGCCGAAGGCCTGGAGGATGTGCTGGAGCACCTCGTTGGAGCCGTTGCCCGCCCAGATCTGCTCCGGTGCGAGGCCGTGCCCGAGGTACTCGGCGAATGCCTCGCGCAGAGCGGTGAACTCCCGGTCCGGGTAGCGGTTCACGTCGCGGATCGCCACGGCGATGTCGTCGAGGATGTCGCTCGCCACCGCGTCCGGGATCTGATGCGTGTTCTCGTTCACGTTCAACGCGATGGGGAGCGGAGCCTGCGGCGCACCGTACGGAGTGAGTCCGCGCAGATCGTCGCGCAGCGGAAGATCGTTGAGGGAGAGGGTCACCCTTCCCATGCTAGGCGGCGCTCAGCACAGGAGAGGCAACGTTGCGGCGTACGACGTCAGCTCTCAGTTCGTATACTGCGCCGGGATCGCCAGCTCCTGGCCGATCTGCAGCTCTCCGCCGTGGAGGAGGTTCATGCGGCTGATCTCGCCGATCACGTCGCGCGGGTCGACCTCGGGGGCGACCGTGCTCGCGATCGACCAGAGCGTGTCCCCCGGCATGACCGTGACGGTCTCGACGCTGACAGCAGGAGCATCCGCGCCGGAGGCCACGGCGGAGCCGCCGCTGAGCGCCGCGAACGCGATGCCGATCGCCAGCGGGACGGAGGCCAGCCCGAGCATCACGGCGCGACCGCGTGCCGTCAGGCGGAGTCGCGTCGTCGGACGAGCCGACGTCGGGATGACCGCTGCGGTGCTGAAGCTGATGCTGCTCATGTGGTGCTCCTTAGCCTGACCCGGAGCCGTGGGCTGCCGGGGAAGTTGGCGTAGCGTTCGCATTCGCGACTCGGCCGGGAGCCGTGAATGCGAAGCTACGTTCCGAAGTTATCTTCGAGTTCGAACATCTGTCAAGTATTCTTCGAAAACAGATCCGAGAATCGGCCGACACGCTCGAACAGATCTTCCAGATCGGCGCGATTCTCGGATACGGTTTCGATGAGAACACCCCACCACGGGCCTCCGACATTCGAAGAGGGACGTCGGGATCACGCACTGAAGGAGCACCATGAGCGAGAACTCCGCCCCCGAATCGGAGGCTCCGCGCACGCGTCGTCGCAAGAGCCTCAGCCCCAAGCAGATGGCGATCCTCGAGGTCATCCAGAACTCGATCGCGCATCACGGCTACCCGCCGAGCATGCGCGAGATCGGCGACGCCGTCGGACTCAAGTCGCTCTCCAGCGTCACGCACCAGCTCGGTCAGCTCGAGCTGAGCGGGTACCTGCGGCGCGATCCGGGCAAGACCCGCGCCATGGAGGTGCTGATCGACCTCCCCGGCGCCAGCGGCGAGAACCCGGCCGATGTCGCGACACCGGTGGGCGACGCCGCCCTCGTCCCCCTGGTCGGACGCATCGCCGCCGGAGTGCCGATCACCGCCGAGCAGCAGGTCGAGGAGATCTTCCCGCTCCCCCGGCAGCTGGTCGGCAAGGGCGATCTCTTCATGCTCAAGGTCTCGGGCGAGTCGATGATCGACGCCGCGATCTGCGACGGCGACTGGGTCGTCGTCCGCTCCCAGAACAACGCCGAGAATGGCGAGATCGTGGCGGCGATGCTCGACGGCGAGGCGACGGTCAAGGTGCTGCGGCGCCGGGACGGTCACACGTGGCTGCTGCCGCGCAACTCCTCCTTCGAGCCGATCCTCGGCGACGAGGCCGTGGTGCTCGGCAAGGTCGTGGCGGTCCTCCGCGCGGTCTGACGCGAGAGCACGCGTGTGACGTCGTCTGCCGCCGGCCCATAGGCTCGAGGCATGTCGTCTCCCTTCGGTAGCTGGCCCTCGCCCTTCTCCGCCGCGTCCGTGGCGGCATCGTCGCCGCGCATCGACGGCGCCCGGTTCGTGGGCGCTGAGGTCTGGTGGGGTGAGTCCGTCCCGGCGGAGAAGGGGCGCGTCACGGTACGACGCTCCTCCGGAGCCGAGGTGCTTCGCGCCCCGTGGAGCGCACGCTCGCGCGTGCACGAGTACGGAGGCGGCGCGTGGACCGCGGACGACGACGGAACGCTGTACTTCGTCGACGCGGGCGATCAGCGCGTGTACCGGCAGGGTCCGGCGGCCGATCCGCTGCCGCTCACCCCGGCCGGCCCCTCACACGGCGGGCTGCACCTCCGGCAGGGCCGCCTGTTCGCCGTGCGTGAGGATCTGTCGACCACCCCGCACACTCGCGGGATCGTGGAGATCCCGACCGACGGCTCCGCGGCAGAGGACGCCTCGGCCGTCCGGGTGATCGTGCAGGGAGACGGGTTCTTCGCCCACCCGGCGCTCTCGCCCGACGGCACCCGGCTCGCCTGGGTCGCCTGGGACCGCGGCCGCATGCCGTGGGAGGGCGCCGGCGTACAGGTCGCGGAGCTCGACGGAGGCCGCCCGCAGAGCATCCGCTCCCGCGCTGCGCTGCAGCCGGAGTGGATCGGCGACGCCGAACTGGTCTTCGCGGATGACCCGGACGGCCGGTGGGGGCTCCACCGCGTCGCGCTCGACGGCGTCGTGCCGGCCGGAGCCCCGCTGCCGGTGGCTCCGGCCGATGCCGACACCGGCTACGGACTGTGGGTGCTCGGCAACCGCTGGTACCGGCCGCTCGACGACGGCAGGATCGTCGCCGTCCGCACCAACGGCCGCGACCAGATCGTGCTGATCGATGCGCAGGGCGAGGTGCGGCCGATCGACACGCCCGCCGACGGCCACGTCAGCATCGATGACGCCAGGGGCACGAGCGTGCTGCTGTCCGGGAACGGCTCGCGTGTCGACCCGGGCCTGTGGTGCGTCGATGTCGACTCCGGCGAGATCGTCGCCGTGCGGGGCGGCGAGCCCGTCGATGCGCGCTGGATGCCGCCGGCGCGATCGATCGAGGTCGACGGGCCCCACGGCGCCGTGCATGCCTTCGCGTACCCTCCGACGCATCCCGAGGCCTCCGCTCCCGACGACGAGCTGCCGCCGTACGTCGTCCTGGTCCACGGCGGTCCGACGGCCCACGTGACCGGGGCGTCCTCGGCAGCGGTCGCGTTCTTCACCAGCCGGGGCATCGGCGTGCTCGACGTCAACTACGGCGGCTCCACCGGCTACGGCCGCGCCTACCGGGAGCGCCTGGACGGACAGTGGGGCGTGGTCGACGTCGACGATGTGATCGCCGCGGCCAGGGGTCTCGCCGACGCCGGCCTCGCCGACCCCGAGCGGATCGCGATCCGCGGAGGCTCCGCCGGCGGGTGGACGGTGCTCTCGGCGCTCGTGCGCGGGGGTGCGTTCGCGGCGGGCATCAGCCGCTACGGCGTCGCCGACCTGCGGATGCTGGCCGCCGAGACCCACGACTTCGAGGCGTCCTACCTCGACGGCCTGGTCGGGCCGCTCCCGGAGAGCGAAGACGTGTACATCGAGCGGTCGCCGCTCACGCACACCGACCGCATCGACGTGCCGGTGCTGCTCCTGCAGGGCGGCGAGGACCGCGTCGTCCCGCCCTCGCAGTCCGAGGCCATCCGCGACGCCCTCGCCGCGCGCGGCGTCGACCACGAGTACGTGCTGTACCCGAGCGAGGGCCACGGCTTCCGCAGCGCGGACACGATCGTCGACGCCCTCGAACGCGAGCTGCGATTCCTCGGGCGCGTCTTCGGCTTCACGCCGCGGATGTGACGCTGAAGGTCACTCCCCCACGCGGTTGCGCAGGCGCATCGCGCGCTCGGCTTCCCGAGTGTCCTGGCGCTCGCGCAGGGTCTGGCGCTTGTCGTACTCGCGCTTGCCCTTCGCGAGCGCGATCTCGACCTTGGCTCGCCCGTCCGAGAAGTAGAGCTTCAGCGGGATGAGGGTGTACCCGCCCGCGGAGACCGCGTGCGCGATCTTCGCGATCTCCTCCCGGTGCAGCAGCAGCTTGCGGATGCGCTTCGCGGAGTGGTTGGTCCAGTGGCCCTGGGAGTACTCCGGGATGTGCACCGAATCGAGGAAGACCTCGTTGCCCTTCACGAACGCGTAGCCGTCGCTGAGGTTGGCGCGCCCCTGACGGAGCGACTTCACTTCGGTGCCGGTGAGCACCATCCCCGCCTCGTACGACTTCTCGATGTTGTAGTCGTGACGTGCGCGACGATTGGTCGCGACGACCTTCTCTCCGCGTTCCCTGGGCATGGTGCTCTCCTGTGTGCCGTGATGAGCTCGATCGATCGTTCCGTCCGAGCAGCCTTTCAGGCTATCAGGTGCGAAGCCAGCGTCGGATCGCGAATCCGGCGGACAAGGCGGCGAGCACGACGCCGATCGCGATCAGGATGGGCACGACCAGCGCCGCGTCCTGCATCGTCACCCAGGTGGTGATGAAGGGCACGCGGCCGCGCAGGTAGCCGTTCACGCCGAAGTGCACGCCCGCCACGACCGCCGCACTCGCGAGCGCCGACCCGAGGAAGGCCGCGAACACGCCCTCCAGCACGAACGGGGTCTGGATGAATCGGTTCGACGCGCCCACCAGGCGCATGATCCCGATCTCCTTGCGTCTGGCATAGGCGGAGAGGCGGATGGTGGTGCCGATGAGCAGCGTCGCCGCGATGAGCATGAGGACCGCGATGCCGACGGCGATGTACGTCGCGACCGTCAGCGCGGAGAACAGCGGTTCGAGGTACTGCAGCTGGTCCTTGACCTGCTCCACGCCCGCCTGCCCGCTGAAGGCCTCGGCGAGCACCTGCGACTGCCCCGGGTCCTTCATGGTGACGAAGAACACCTCGAAGGCCTGGTCGGGGGTGAGCACGCTCGCCTGGTCCTCGCCGAGCTGGGCGACGAGCTTGGCGTAGGTCTCCTCCTTGGTGTCGAACGTCATCGAGCTGATGAGGGGCTTGAGCGCCTCCCCCTCCAGCTGTGCACGCACGGCGTCGACCTGCTCCTCGCTCGCGGCCCCATCGATGCAGGTGTCCGACTCGGAGACCGCCGAGCACATGTACACCGCGACCTGGGCGCGTTCGGCCCAGTATCCGCGCATCACGCCGACCTGGTTCTGCATGAGGATGGCGGCACCGACGAACGTCAGCGACACGAACGTGACGAGCACGACGGAGATGACCATCGAGATGTTGCGCCGGAGGCCCCCCAGGGCCTCGGTCAGGATGAGTCCGATTCTCATGAGGTCGGGCCCACTTCCTCGTCGTCCTCGTCGGAGAGGCCGAGCCGGTCGGCGACCCCGAGCTCGGCGACGTCGACCGTCGGAAGCGTGATCGGGTGCGTGCGGGGGCGGACCACTCCGGGGGGCTCGACCACGGCGGGCGGCTCCGCGGCAGGCGGCTCCACCACGGCGGGCGGCTCGACGACGGCGGGCGGCTCGACGATGCTCGCGGTGCCGGGCTCCTGCGGACGGGTGGTCTCCGGCGGCTCGACCGTCGTCGCGGAGGCCGTCGTCTCGACCGGAGCATCGTCGGCGGAGGCGGCTGCGACCCGCTGCGCGTGGAGCTCCTCGGCGAGGGCGGCTCGGACCACGGAGAGGTCGGCGGTCTGGCGCTGCACCTCCTGCACGGCTGTGAGCGCTGCGGCCGCGGCGGCACCGCGCACCTCCTCCGGCACGAGGCGGGGGATGTTGGAGGTGTCTCCGTATCCGCCGTGGACCTCGTCGCGCACCATCTCGCCGTCGCGGAGCTCGATCACGCGGCGCTGCATCTGGTCGACGAATCCCGCTTCGTGCGTCGCCATCAGCACCGTGGTCCCGCCGGCGTTGATGCGGGCGAGCAGCTGCATGATGTCGACCGACGTCGCGGGGTCGAGGTTTCCGGTCGGCTCGTCGGCGAGCAGCACCTGCGGACGGTTGACGAGCGCACGCGCGATAGCGACGCGCTGCTGCTCACCGCCGGAGAGCTCATGCGGCATGCGCTTCTGCTTGCCGTCGAGGCCCACGAGCGCGAGCGCCTCCGGCACGGCCTGCTGGATGAAGCCGCGCGAGGATCCCGTCACCTGAAGCGTGAAGGCTACGTTCTGGTAGACGGTCTTCGACGGCAGCAGCCGGAAGTCCTGGAACACCGAGCCGATGTGGCGACGGAAGTAGGGCACCTTGCGGTTCGCGAGCGAACGCAGGTCACGGCCCAGCACGGCGATGCGGCCCGACGTGGGGACGTCCTCGCGCAGGATGAGCCGCAGACAGGAGGATTTGCCGGAGCCCGAGGCCCCGACGAGGAAGACGAACTCCCCGCGCTGCACCTCGAAGTCGACACCGGAGAGGGCGGGCTTCGACGTCCCGCGGTAGCGTTTCGTGACGTTCTCGAACCGAATCATGGCGCTTCGAGCCTAAGCGCGCCCTCTCTCCTGGCCGCGAGCGACACCCCGCACGCCGCAGGGCGACCGGGGCACGGGCGACATCCCTCTCCGCATCGCCGCCCCGCTGAGTCACCTCCCACTGATATACAGAGATATGCGTCGCGGGCACACCGCGGCGGAATGAATCTTCGAGGGGGACGCATGTCAACGCCTGCAGGCTGGTACGACGACGGATCGGGCCGACAGCGCTGGTGGGACGGCCAGCAGTGGACCGAGCAGTACGCTCCCGAGGCCGAGGCTCCCTCCGCCGAGGCGACACCGGCGGACGACACGGCCGTGACCACGAGCTACCCGGCCCCTGGCGACTCCGCCTCGGCTCCCGCGTACTCCGCTCCCGCGTACCCGGGCTCGACGCCCGGCTACCCCGGTGCGTACTCCGCCGCCCCGTCCGACCTGGCCGGCGCCCCTTACGGACAGCCGGCGCCGGAGGACCCGAAGAAGCTCTCGGTGCTCGGCCTCGTGGGTCTCGGGCTCGCCGTGCTCGGCACGATCCTGGTCTTCATCCCCGTCGTCGGCTTCGTGGGCTTCATCCTGCTCGCGGCGGCCTTCGTGGTCTCGATCATCTCGCTCTTCCTCAAGGGCCGGAAGTGGCCGGGCATCGCAGGCCTCGTCCTGTCCGTCGTCGGCACCATCATCGGCGTGGTGATGTCGTTCATCTACCTGTTCGCGTTCGCGCAGGGAGTGAGCGAGGAGATCGACCGGCTCCCGAGCTCCTCGCCGTCGATCGAGGCGAGCGCACCGGCCGAGACCACGGGACCGGATGACGTCGACCAGGGCGTGCGTCCGACGGCGGCCGAGGTCGCGCAGGGTCTGACGGCGATCTTCGCGACGACCGGCGCCGAGGGCTACACCGAGGCGCAGATCGCCTGCATCGCCGACATGTTCGTGGCCTCCGACCTCGACAACGCCACGCTGCGCACCATCGCGGAGAGCGACGGAACGCTCACCGACGTGGATGCGGCGTACGGCTTCGCCGAAGTGCTCGGCGACACCGAGGCCCTCGCGGCCTGCTTCGCGGCCTGACAGCGAGCCCGGGCGAAGGCTCCACGCAACGATCGAGAAGAACACACGGGGAACGGCGATGACGACACCTGCCGGGTGGTACGACGACGGCTCGGGCAACCGGCGGTGGTGGGATGGGACGCAGTGGACGCAGCACGTCGTCACAGCACCCCAGCCCGCCCCCGCGGCGCCGGATCCCTCCGACGCTGCAGCCGATGCCGATGCGTCGGCGCGGGAGACAGTCGCAGCCGCAGCGGAGGCGACTCCCTCGGAGGATGCGTCCGCGACCGCTGAGCCTGCGCCGTTCGCGCCGCCGTACACCGCACCGTCCTCCCCCGACACCGGGTTCGCACGCACCGAGCCCGCGCCCGCCGCGGCGTACCCGCCGTACGGCACGGTCCCCGGAGCTCCCGGCGTCGGGCAGCCCGGCCCGTCGGCACCGTCGCGGTTCCCCGTCCTGGGGGTCATCGGACTCATCGTCGTTGTCGTCGGCGTCATCGTCGCGTGCCTCCCGCCCATCGCGCTGGCGGGATGGGGGCTGCTCGCCGTGGGAGCCGTGCTGTCGCTGGTCTCGCTCTTCGTCCGCGGTCGGAAGTGGCCGGGGATCACCGGCCTCGTCGTCGCCGTCGTGGGCGCCGTGCTGGCCGTCGCCGTCTCGCTCATCACGTTCACCGCGACGTCGATCGCCGACCGCGCCCCGGAGCCGTTCGCCACGCCGAGCGCCCGCCCGCCGGCCGAAGGGGCGACACCGGCGCCGGGCGACGGCCCCTCCGCGATCGAGGGCGCGGAGATGGTGCCGTTCGCGGAGCTCCAGGTCGGCGACTGCCTGCCGCTGGTCGAGTACGACGCCGAGGACCAGATCTACGACCTCCCGGTGGTGCCGTGCGAGCAGCCCCACACGGATGAGATCTACTACATCTTCCAGGTCGAGGGCGAGGGCGAGTTCCCCGGTGACGACCCGCTCTACGAGATCGCCTGGGACGGGTGCATCGCGCAGTTCGAGGCGTTCGTCGGCGTCCCCTACGAGTCGTCGGTGCTCGACGTCTACTCGTATCAGCCGACCCGCAGCTCCTGGGCCCGCGCGGACGACCGCACGGTCCACTGCATCGTCTTCAGCTACGAAGACGTCACAGGCACGCTCCGCGGCGCCGGGTACTGACGTCCGCTGCATGACGAAGGGCCCCGGAATCCTCCGGGGCCCTTCGTCATGGAGTCAGTCAGGACTCAGTCGTCGTCGTCCTTGCGCTTGCGCCAGCGGATGCCCGCCGAGATGAAGTCGTCGAGGTCGCCGTCGAAGACCGCTGCAGGGTTGCCGGACTCCTGGCCGGTGCGGAGATCCTTCACGAGCTGCTGTCCGTAGAGGAAGTACGAGCGCATCTGGTCGCCCCAGCTCGCGGTGATGTTGCCCGCGAGCTCCTTCTTCTTCGCCGCTTCCTGCTCCTTCTGCAGCAGCAGGAGTCGGGTCTGCAGCACGCGCATCGCGGCGGCGCGGTTCTGGATCTGCGACTTCTCGTTCTGCATCGACACGACGATGCCGGTCGGAAGGTGCGTCAGGCGCACGGCGGAGTCGGTCGTGTTGACGGACTGGCCGCCGGGGCCGGAGGAGCGGAACACGTCGACGCGGATGTCGCTCTCGGGGATGTCGACCTCGGTCGCCTCCTCCATGAGCGGGATGACCTCGACCGCGGCGAACGACGTCTGCCGCTTGTCCGCGGAGCCGAAGGGGCTGATGCGGGCGAGGCGGTGCGTTCCCGCCTCGACCGAGATGGTGCCGAAGGCGTAGGGAGCGTCGATCTCGAAGGTCGCCGACTTGATGCCGGCGCCTTCCGCGTAAGACGTGTCCATGACCTTGACGGGGTACTTGTGCCGCTCCGCCCAGCGCAGGTACATGCGCATGAGCATCTCGGCGAAGTCGGTAGCGTCGTCGCCGCCCGCGCCGGAGCGGATCGTGACGATCGCGGCTCGTTCGTCGTATTCGCCGTCGAGGAGGGTCTGCACCTCGAGCTGGTTGATCAGGTCGGTCAGGGCCGCGAGCTCGGTGCGCGCCTCCTGGGCGGAGTCCTCGTCCCCCATCTCGTTCGCCAGTCCGACGAGCACCTCGAGGTCGTCGAGGCGCTGGGCGATGCCCGTGATGCGCGCGAGCTCGGACTGCCGGTGGCTGAGCGCACTGGTCACCTTCTGCGCGTTCTCGGTGTCGTCCCAGAGGTCGGGAGCGCCGGCCTCCTCGCTGAGACGCGCGATGTCGTCGCGGAGACGGGAGACATCGACGACCTCGCTGATGTCGCCGAAGGTGTGCCTGAGCGCCTGGATTTCGGCGGAGAGATCTAGTTCGAGCATGACACCTCAGCCTAACGTGCCGCCCGCTCGCGCGGGGACGTGTCGACGAGGGGTACGCCAGACGAGGAGTAGCGTGAGGGCGTGAGCAGTGCATCGACGGTCCTCCGCCAGTTCGGGCCCATGGTGTATCTGCCGACGATCCTGTTCTCGCTCGGCGAGGGTGCGGTGATCCCGCTGATCCCGGTGCTGGCGGTCTCGATGGGCGCGGATGTCGCCTTCGCGGCCCTCGTCGCCTCGGCTCTGGTGGTCGGCCAGCTGTGCGGGAACCTGCCTGCCGGGTGGGCGGTCGGGAAGATCGGCGAGCGGTTCACGATGGTGATCGCCGGCGTGATCGCCATCCTGTCCGCTCTCGGCATGCTGTTCGCGCCGAGCCTCGCGGTGTTCGCCGCCTCCGTGTTCGTGCTCGGTCTGTGCGCGGCGGCGTTCGGCCTCGCCCGGCACGCCTTCATGACCACGCGCGTGCCCGTCCCCTTCCGGGCACGGTCGCTGTCGCTGCTCGGCGGGAGCTTCCGGCTCGGCATCTTCATCGGCCCGTTCGTCGCCGCCGGACTCCTGCAGCTGTTCGGCACCGAGAGCGCCGCCATCTGGTTCTTCCTCGGCTGCCTCGTCGTCATGGTGCTGCTCGTGCTGTTCGGCCCCGACCCTGAGAAGACCGTCCCGCCGGTGCCCTCGACGACCCGCGAGCGCTACCTGGAGGACTCAGGCGAGGCCGTCAGCGGATCGATCCCGACCGTGGAGCGCGCCGGCATCTTCCAGACCATGTGGCGGCAGCGCGCGGTGCTCGGTCGCCTCGGGCTCGCGGCGGCGTCCCTGTCAGCGGTCCGTTCCGCGCGTCAGGTCGTCCTGCCGCTGTGGGGCCTTTCCCTCGGACTGGACGCCTCGACGATCGCGCTCGTGGTCGGCGTCTCCGGCGCCATCGACTTCGCCCTGTTCTACGCGAGCGGTCAGGTCATGGATCGCTTCGGACGGCTGTGGGCAGCGATGCCCGCGATGGTGCTGATGGGCGCGGGGTTCCTCGCGCTGTCGTTCACGCATGACCTGGATGCCGCGGTGCTCTGGTTCGGCATGTTCGCCGCCGTGCTCGGCGTCGGCAACGGACTCTCCAGCGGGATCCTGCTGACCCTCGGCGCCGACGTCGCCCCGAAACGCGAGCCGGCGGCGTTCCTCGGCTCGTGGCGGACGCTCACCGACGCGGGAGGAGCGATCGCCCCGCTGCTCGTGTCCGGCATCACCGCGGTCGCAGCCCTGCCGTTCGCCGCGGGAGCGATGGGCGTGATCGGGCTCGTCGGCGCACTCGGCTTCCTGCGCTGGATCCCGCGCTTCGTCCCGCGCACTCCCCCGGACGCCTCCCCGCCCGAGGACCCCGCCTGAGGGGTCGGGACCGGAAGAACTCGCGCGCACCCCGGCAGCGCCGTACTCAGCAGCCTCCCGCGTGTCAACCAGCTCGTGAGGGTCGCTGACGCTCCCTAGGCTGAGGCGATACCCGCGAGGAGACGACGTGCACCGCGCCACACCAGCCGCCCCCGAACCCACGGTCAGCGTGGTCATCCCGGTCAAGGACGACGCGGCAGCTCTGCAGCGCTGCCTCAGGGCTCTCGCCGTGCAGACGCTGCCGGCGGACGAGATCGTCGTCGTCGACAACGGCTCCACCGACTCCTCCCCCGAGGTCGCCACGCGACAGGGGGCGCGCGTCGTCCGGTGCGACGCTCCCGGCATCCCCGCGGCGAGCGCGGCCGGCTACGACGCGGCGACCGGCGAGGTGATGCTGCGCCTGGACGCCGACGGCGTCCCCGATCCGCGATGGGTCGAGCGGATGGTGGGGGCGTGCAGACGAGACCCTCGCGTCGGAGCGTGGACGGGCGGCGCGCACTTCGTGGACGGGCCGCCGGCGTTGCGCCGCCCTCTGGCCGCGGTGTATCTCCTCGCGTACGGGCTGGTGTGCGGCACGGCGCTGGGTCACGCCCCGCTGTTCGGGTCGAACCTCGCCCTGCGCCGGTCGACCTGGCTCGACGTCCGCGACCGCGTGCATCGAGACCCTGGCCTGCACGACGACCTGGACCTCGCCTTCCACGTGGGCGAACGTCACCGCATCCGCTGGATCGGTGGAACGGGGATGGGCATCTCGATGCGACCCTTCGGCAGCGGACGCGCCTTCCTCCGTCGTATCGCCGCCGGTTTCCGGACCGTGCTCGTGCACTGGCCGGAGGACTTCCCTCCGGTGCGCTGGGTGCGCCTCGGCCTGCGACGTCTGTTCCACCGCCTCGGCGTCCCGGCTCCGGGAGCGCGGCGATGACCGAGCCTCTCCTCGGAGCCGCCGCCGACACCGACCTCCATGTGATGACCCTCAACGTGCGGCGCGAGCTCGGCGCCCTGGCCTGGCCACCCGAAGACCGGTGGCCCAGGAGGCGACCGCGCGTCGCGGCGCTGCTGCGCGCGGAGCGACCGCACGTGCTCGGCGTGCAGGAGGCGCTGCCCGCACAGGCGGCCGTCGTCCGCGATGCGCTCGGCCCGTCGTACCGGATGCTCGGCCACGGCCGGCTTCCCGGACCCCGGGGCGAAGGCTGCCCGCTGTTCTACGACGCCGAGCGGCTGGAGCTGCGCGCGGGGAGTCAGTACGCCCTGTCGCGCCATCCGGAACGGCCGGGTTCCTCGTCGTGGCTCAGCCTCCCGCGCGTCGTGGTGGCCGCGCTCTTCCGTGATCGGCTGACGGGGCGCGAGGTCACCGTCTTCAACACGCATCTCGATGCGTTCTCGCCCTGGGCACGGCTCCGACAGGCGCAGGCGATCCACCGCCGGGCCGAAGCGGCGGCCGCACCGGTCATCGTCCTCGGCGACTTCAACGCACGAGCCGGCTCCGCACCATGGCGCGCCCTCCAGTCCGGCGGCTTGCTCGCCGACGCGTGGACCGGGGCCGAATCCCGGCGGACCCCCGCCTGGGGGACGTTCGCGCGCTACCGTCCCCCGCGGCCTGGACGGCGCATCGACGGGATCCTCGCCTCGCCCGAGCTCCGGGTGCGTCGTGCGGGCATCAACGCGCGGCGGTATGAGGGCGGCTGGCCGTCGGACCATCTCCCCGTGCAGGTCCTGTTCGACCTTGACACCGCCACCCCCGACCGCCCAGAGGAGGCACCGTGAAAGAGGAGTTCCTCCGTCGTCCGCGCACCGTCGCGGAGTACGGCGCCGACGCCATCCGTGCGATCGGCGTGCTCAGCGTGCTGGTGGCCGCCATCTGGTCCACCCCGACCGATGCCGGCATCCTCGCTCTCGCCACGCCCGCGCTCATGCTCCCGCGCGCGCTCGGGATGCGTGGCGGGGTGGACCTCGCCATCGGCGTGACCGTGCTCGTCGCGGCGGCGAGCAACGTGTTCGACCTCTACCGGTCGGTGCCCGGGTGGGACCTCGTGGTGCACTTCGTGTGCACAGGAGCGATCGCCGCGACGGGCTACCTGGTGCTCGCGCGGCTCCGCATCGTCCCCGCCCAGGACTCGCCGGAGTTCCGCCGCCGCATCCCCGTCGTCCTCTGCACGATCCTCGGGCTCGCCGTCAGCGCCGTCTGGGAGATGATCGAGTGGGCCGGTCGCACGTTCGTCACCGACGAGATCTTCGTCACCTACGAGGACACCATCGGCGACATGGCCCTCGGCGGCCTCGGCGCCCTCGCCGCCGGAGTCCTCGTCGCCTTCGTGCGGTTGGCGGGATCGCGTACATAGGGCTGGGACGTCTTGGATCAGCACACGGCGGCGCTCTCAAAATGACGCATTTCATCGTCGCGCGTCGACTTTCCGTACTCACATGAGTACACTTCGAGCCATGATCTCAACATCAACTGTTCAGGGCCGCCGCCTGGCACGCCGCAGCACCACGGCGACCGTCATCGCGTTCGTCTGCGTCGCTGCCTTTACCCTCGGGGTGGCTCAACCCGCCAGCGCCACCGTCTATCGCTACAACGTCATCAGCAAGAGCGCCACGCTCCACGTCACAGGAACGATATTTGCCAGTTGCAAGATCACCTCAGCCGGTGGCAGCTGCGGCATCTCCAAAGGCAAGAGCGTTACTCGCACGCTCGGAACGAGCCTCGGCGCAACTCGCGCGGACGTAGCGGTCGGTCTCAGCATCAGCTCGGCGGACTCGGAAACGACCACGGTGGGCTGCGACTCTCCCAAACTCAGGGCGGGTCAAATCTGGCATGCGCGCGCTCTGGGAACACGGTTTACCTATAAAGTCCAGAAGCAGCAGGCTTACAAGCCGCGCGTCGGGCCGACACGGTGGAAGACCGTAGGGACGAGTTCCCAGCTTCAGGCCTACGACCCCTCCGCGAACGGAATCTCGTGCGGGCTCTGATGCGTGTTGCCACATGTGCGTCCGGGGTCGCATTGGCGGCGGCGTTCACGGGCTGCGCCACGTCCTCTTTGCCGATCGACGAGACGGTCGGGAAGTCTCTTGAGGAGGTTTCAGAACACGTGGGAGATACGACGACGCTGCTCACCCAGGATGTCTCGCCCCGCGTAGGCCTCGAGGCGACGTACCAGCAAGGCGGCGACGACACCGCATGGATCGTCGTGGCGAGCTGCGCAGACGACGCGGTCGTGGACAGTGCCACCATGGCGGAAGTCGCAGTGATTCCGAAGCGCGCTTACACGGCAGAGGTCAGGAGCGAGATCGCGGACGACGACTTCGCCGACGCGGTCAGCTGTGACGGGCTGTCGTTCCGCTGACGTCGGTGAGTCCGCTCAACTACCGCAGTGCGGTGCGGCTGGTCGCGGTCGATTCGAGCCGCACGCCGTCCGGGACGAAGGGCGACAGCAACGGCGGGTGCCAGTCCGTCGTCACCGTGACGCGGGCGGACACTCCATCGGGCGTCCCCGCCGCGACGATCGACGCCTCCCCGGGAAGCGCCGTCGCCACTGCGGTCGCCTGATCGCGCACGCCCGCGTCGGTCAGCTCCGCACGGAAGGCGCCGTCGCGCACCTCCAGCGTGAAACCATCGGCTCCGGCGAGCGCCGCGGAGTCCGCGAGGGCATCGAGGCGCTTCTGCGCGATGTAGAGGTCCGTGGCGCAGACGCACACGAACAGCAGCGCCAGCGCAAGCAGAACGTACCCGAGAGTGAGCAACATCACACTCCCCTCCTCCGGGCTCCTCCGGCCGCCGGTCCGGAACCTCATCCGGTCCCCCACATCCGCGAGATCTTCTGCACCGCGTCCGCCTGCACCGGCACCGCCGTGGACCGGTCCAGCCCGAGCAGGTCGGGCACGAGGGGCAGGCGCGTGCGTGTCGCGACGGTGACCACCAGCGTCGCTCCGGGTGACGGACATGCCACGGCAGGGTTCGTGCACGCGATCGACACCCGGACGGCGCCCTCGTCGAGACCGTATTCATCGACGACGCCCGCGAGCACGGCATCGCTGCGCGCGGCAGCGCTCTCGGCGTCGGGGGCCTGGGCGATCGTGCGCGCGATGTGACGTGCCGCCGCCTCCGCACCGAGAGTCTGCTCCTGGATCGCGCCGAGTGCGATCACCAGGTACACCAGCGGCACCAGGAGGATCACACCGACCGTGACGAATTCGAGGGCCGCGGAACCGGCGTCGTCATGGAGCGCCGAACGTCTCAGCGGGCGCATGCGCCGCCACCTCCATCCCGAACGGCACGCCGATCAGCCCGATCAGCGGGAAGGTCGTGCGCACCTGCACGTCGATCGTCTCGTGCGGCGGCACGCCGGACGTCACGACCGTGATGTCTTCGGCGTACTCCGCGCCCACCGCACGCGTGATCACTGCCCGCGCCCGTGCAACCCCGTCTACCGGCCCGGTGTCGGCGAGAGCGGCGTGATACGCCCCCTCCACCGCGGCGTCGTGCACGACGTTGCGGACATACACCGCGAGCGCGAGCTGAAGCACGGCGAGGGTCAGCGCGGTGAGCAGCGTCCCGACCAGGAGGAACTCCACCGCGCTGGAGCCCCGGTCGTCCGCCAACGGAACCCCGACGCGCATCTCACAGCCCCGACACGCGTTGGATCGCCTGCTCGAAGAGCGAGGTCAACGCCGGACCAGCGACGGCCCAGATGAGCACCACGAGACCCGCCGTCATCAGCGTCACAAGGACCCACCCGGGGACGTCGCCGGACTCGTCGCGCGCGAATTCGCGGAGCCATCTCCCGCGTTCTCGTCTTGGCCGCGGGGAGGTCTCTGATCGTGTCGTCATGGTGTTCCTTTCGTGAGCGGATCAGCCGATGCCGAGCCGGAGGATGAACAGGCCGGGGTAGACGGCGAAGAGCACCGAGAGCGGGAGGATGAGGAAGACCAGGGGCTAGAGCATGGTATTAAAGTACCTTTATGGATTGCGTCATATACACCCGCGTCAGCATCGACCGCACTGGTGAGGCGCTGGCCGTGACTCGCCAGGAGCAGGAGTGCCGCGCGCTGGCCGACCGTCTCGGACTCAAGGTGATGGCGGTGCACTCGGACAACGACATCAGCGCCACCAGCGGCAAGGCTCGTCCCGGCTTCGAGGCCATGCTGAAGACCAAGCCCACGGCCATCATCGCTTGGCATCAAGACCGCTTGTTGCGTCTGACCCGGGACCTCGAGCGGGTGATCACACTGAACGTGCCGGTCTACACCGTCACGGCAGGCACCCTGGACCTGACGACACCGGCTGGCCGTGCAGTAGCGCGAACCGTTGCCGCATGGAGCCAGTACGAGGGCGAGCAGAAGGCCACGCGCCAGGTCGCCGCAAACGTGCAACGCGCCGCTAATGGGGTCCGCACTGGACGCGTCGGATACGGATACCGGCGTGCGGGTACCACCGTGGTCCTGGACGACGCTGAGGCTGCGACGATCCGGTCGGCAGTGAGGCGCGTACTCCATGGCGAATCGCTACGAGCGATCTGCAAGGACCTCGATGCACAGGGCATCCCGACCCCTGGCCGTGGTGCAAAGTGGAACAGCACCACCCTCAAGCAACTACTACTTCGCCCCTCGTTGGCAGGGTTGACGGTCCACCGAGGCCAGGTCGTGGGCCGCACGCCAGACGATTCCCCTCGTGTGATTGACGAGGACACGCACGAACGATTGAAGGCCGCGTTGACAGACCCTGTTAGACGGACCGCCCCCGTGGGCAGAGCACCCAAGTACCTGCTGGGAGGCATCGCCCGTTGCGGACGCCCGACCGGCACTTTGGACGACAAGGGCGAGCCAGTGTTGTGCGGCGGTGTGATGGTGCGCGCCGTAGGCCGTAAGACGACCACCAAGTCCGGCGGGACCAAGCGTCAGCCTCCGAGCTACGTGTGCAGTGCGTGCTACCGCGTGCGCCGCATTCAGGATCTGGTGGACAAGATGGTCGAGGGCATCGTGGTTGGGCGACTGGAAATGCCCGACGCCGCACAGCTTTTCGCGACGGGCGACCCGGTAGCTCTGCAAGAGGCTCGCGACTCTATCGAGGCTATCGACGCGCGCCTGACCAACGCGGCCGACATGTTTGCGGCAGGCACGATCGACGCGGCACAGCTCACGCGCATCACCGAACGCCTGAGAGCTGACCGCGCACAAGCCGCCACCGCACTGGACGCCGCACTCCCCCCGGCTATACCTGCCGATCTGATCGGAGCCAACGCGGGCGAGGTGTGGCATGGCCTCAGCATGGATGTCAAGCGCGCGGTGATGGACACCCTCGTGACGGTGACGATCCTGCCGAGTGGGAGCGGGAAGGCGTTCGACCCCGACACCGTGCAGGTGGTCTGGCGTAGCTGAGCCCTCCGGGCACAAACGGGCGTCTGCGCGTTACGCCGTACCCGCGACCACCGAACGACGCAGGCGGTCGCAGAGAGCCGTTGCTGGCCTGCGACACGCCGAGGCACGCCACAAGTTTGCAGCGAGTCTTTCCCTACGGCCGCTATGCACGGCGTCATTTTGCGGCATTTCCTGACGAGCGGAGATGGCCCCGGTCGGCAAGGCTTATGGCATGGCAAACCAGCGATACACGATCAAGGTGCTCTGCAGGGGCACGTCCCGGCATGCACACTCTCGTCGTGAGATCGCCCGCTACGAGTGGTCCGAGTCGGGTACTTTCTGGGATCGGATCGACCACGCCGACTCTGGCAAGGACTGGGCCGGAGGAATGAACGACGAAGGCAAGATCGAGATACGACCACGCCCCGTGTTTGAGTGCCAGTGCGGCAACCGTCCGGTGTACACTCACGACGAGCTTCAGCAGAAGCTCCAGCTCGCCGCAGACGAAGGCAAGCACCTGACGGTCTAGCACCGGCAGACTTTACAACTGAATACCGCTGGTGATCGGCGGGATACAAGGCACGGTCACATTTCATGGCTTACAAGCCGGTGGGAGCCGTACGCGGGACGGACATAGCCCCGGTGCCTAGATCAGAGCCCCTGGTCGAGCTCCTCAGCGGGAGTCAGTACTTCGCTGAAGGAAAGCTCCCATGGCTACTATCACTCGCACGCTCACTGCGTCGGCGCACGTCGCTGTCGCTGTCCGACTCAAGGACCCCGAGCGGGAGACCGTTGCACGCCGCAACCTGGCAGAGGCGCAGATCGCCGATGCCATCGACCGCGCACTCACAACCGCGCCACCCCTGAACCCCGGCCAGATCAGGACGCTGACGACTCTCCTCAAGGCAGGGGGTCAGCGATGAAGAAGTTCCCCGCCGACTACCCGAGCAAGCACTCCCTCACTGAGACCGAAGCGAACAACGCGCTTCAGTTCGGGCCTGACCTGGCATGGTTCGAGCCGTGGGCCGAGCGTGCCATCAACATCTCCGACGTCACCACGCATGCATACGGGTATACCCACGTCTACAGCAGCCACGGCTCGTTCAACTACGACTTCGCCTCGTGGCCGACGAAGGAGGGTCTCGCGCTGGGTCTGGAAGACCTCTGGCGAGACCACACAGGACGCGGCTTCACCACCACCGACCGCACCTTCCCGAAGTGCCAGGACTGCCAGGGCGTCGTCTACTTCGCCCCGGATGAGCCACTCCGGCTGTACCTCGTGATCGAGCAGGACGACGATGAGGATGACCCCAGCGATGACGGCGGGGCCGACCAGTGATCGCCGCAGACCAGAGCATCAAGGCGATTCTGGGAGACGGGACCATCGAAGCTGAGGCCGCTCGCCGGCTGAAGGTCAAGGTGGCAGGCGTCGGCACTCGCGATAGCTGGTCGCCGGTCACCGATGCCCGCGTGCGCATGGCGGTCACCCGCGTCCTCAGCGCCATCCACGACGAGCTGGTGGCACGCCCCGGCATCGTGTGGGAGGAGTCCGTAGCGCTCGATGCGCTGCTGGGTCAGTACTGGCTCAACGTCGTCATCGACTACGTGTTTGATGGCAGGGCCGAACGATGACGGTCCCGGTAGGCGCTGCTCTGCGACTGGCCCGTGCGGGCTGGCGCGTGGTCCCACTCAACGGCAAGAAGCCCTTCCTCCCCGGCTGGATGGAAGAGGCCACCACCGACCGCGACACGATCAAGGGCTGGTGGGCCGAGCAGGACTTCAACGTCGGCGCGGTCATCCCGCTCAACCACGTCGTGATCGACATCGACCCGCACAACGGTGGCTCTCTCGAAGCTCTGGAAGACCTGGCCGGGGTCAAGATGCCACCTACGCTTTCGATCCTGTCCGGCCGGGGAGACGGCTCGGTGCATCTTCACTACCTCCGCCCGTTCCCGAAGACGACCAAGGTGCGCATGCCCGCTGGCATCGACGTGCTCACGCGCGCACAGGTGGTCATGCCGCCGAGCGTGCACCCCGACACCGGCAAGCGCTACCGCTGGGGTGACGACGTACCCGTGGCACGACTCCCCCTTGAGGTTGTCCGCCTCATCCGACCGAAGGTGCACATCACTCGCGGAGCCGGGAACGGTCGGGACGTCAGTGCGCTGATCGCCTACGTGCGTCGGCAGGAGAAGGGCCAGCGGCACGACGCCTATCACTGGGCAGTTCGCAGGGCTGTGGAGCAGGGGGCACCCGAGCGTCAGATGAACCGGCTCATCGAGGCCGCAGAGGATCTCGGCTTCACGCCGCAGGAGGCTCGCCGCATCGTCGAGTCCGTGAGAAAGGCATCAGCATGACCTCCGCACCGTCTAGCCGCAGTGGCGCTCCCAGGAAGCGTCCTGTCCGGAAGCCGAAACCTGCCTCGGGAGATGGCACCCTCACGCCAGAAGAGAAGGCGCTGATCGCGCAGAAGGACTACGAGGAGGCCGTCGAGGAACGGGTGCGCTCGATCCAGATCGGGGAGGAGGCTAAGCGTCGCCTGGCCGAGGAGAAGGCGGGCGCGCTGGAGATTCCGAAGCTGGAGACGCTGGATCGGTTCCTGCGCCGCAAGATGCCTCCGCAGAAGTACCTGATCGACGGCCTGTGGCAGGCGGACGGCAACGTCCTACTCGCAGCACAGAGCAAGGGTGGCAAGACGACCATCGTCGGCAACCTTGCCCGCTCGCTCGTTGACGGCGACCCGTTCATGGATCACTTCGAAGTGGTCGAGACACGGACGGTAGCGCTGCTCGACTTCGAGATGTCGGAGCACATGCTCCAGGACTGGATGCGGGAGCAGAGCATCCGCAACAGGCGCAACATGGCGCTCGTACCCATGCGGGGCAGGGCTGGTGCTTTCCGGATCACCGACGACGCCACACGGGCGCTGTGGGCGCGCATCATCGAGGACGCCGGTGCCGAGGTACTCATCTTGGACCCGCTGCGACCAATCATCGACGCGATCGGACTCAAGGAATCGAACGAGCTGGGTGAGTTCCTCCAGGCGTTCGCAGCGCTCAAGGTCGAGGCGGGCATCAGCGAGGGGCTGATCGTGCACCACTACGGCCATGGTGCTCAGCGCGCCTCCGGTGATAGCCGCCTGTTGGGGTGGCCCGATGCCATCTGGAACGGAACCCTGCAGGAGGTCAACGACCCCACATCGATCCACTACTTCCAGGCGTACGGCCGTGACGTGAACATCCCCCGAGGTGTGGTCCTGATGGACGACTTCAAGCGCCTGGAGTTCAAGACGGACGTACCCGAGGAGAGCAAGACGGTCCTCTACGACCGGCTGGTCGAGTGGCTCAAAAAGCAGAAGGAACTGGACATGGAGGCAGTCGCCAAGGGCGAGGAAATCGACGGCAACGAACCCGGCGAACGCAGGTCGTCTCAGATCATCAACGCGGGCATCAAGGGCATCACCAAACACACGGCAGCCGAGGAGCTCAAGAAAGCGACCAAGGCCGAGCGCGTGGTTCTGCGTGACGAAGGAAACGGGAAGTCGAAATGGTACTCACTGCCTACCTCCTGACCACCACTACCCAGCACAACCACCACCACCGCCCCCCTCTCTTAAAAGAGAGGAGGGGGTGGGGTAGGTGGCTAAGCGGGGGGCGGCTCAACCCCAATCTCTGGGGGTGGGTCTGGGGGGTGGTTTACACCTCACCGGCTGTGTGGCCGAGTACTCCACCGCACCGGAAGACACACCCCCCACGCACGAAACGCACGCGACGCCTCTCTGTACGCGCAATCTGCCGGTCTCTTGGCCAAGGGGCAACCGAGCATCACGCTCAGGCGGAATCGGCCGACTACGACTTCAGCCGCGTTCCGCCTCATCTACCGAAGAAGGACATCTAAATCATGACTGACACCATCCGCACCGAGACAGCCGAGATCGATAACCCCTACGTCGAGGTAGTCCTGAACGGCGGCGACGAGCGCGCGCCTGAACTGAGCGCCGTGTGGGCGGAGATTCGCGCGCTGCTCAACGACGGCACGCACACGGTCGATGACCTCGTGGACACCACCGGCTTTACTCGGGCGACCGTGAGAGCGCTGCTCTACTACGGACGGAAGCGCCGGAAGGTTCGCATGGTCGAGGTCCGGCGTCAGGTCGAGGTCTCTCCCGACCTGTTCATGGTCCGCACTGTTCGTGCGTACAGGGCGCCGAGCCAGTGACTCCCGAGGACGCGTGGGATGCACTCGATGAGGCCTTGCAGGAATACGAGCCCCCTTGTCGGGATGACCCCATGTTCACCACGACTGACCGGCTCAGCCCCGAAGATCATGCCTTCTGCGAGTCGCTCTGCGCCGGGTGCAAGGTGCTCGACCTGTGCGACACCTACGCCACCACGGCAGACGTCCGGATGGGGTTCTGGGGAGGGCATCGACACACGCAGAAGGGCAAACAGCCTGCCGGTCCCAGGACGCTCCCGGGGCCACCCCGGCAGGCCAGCACCTAGGCCACACCACCCCAACGACCCAGCGGGACGCTCAGCGATACCCACCGAGACACCCGCACCACCCCACAGACACCGCACCGGGACGGATTCCCGGAACCCAGTAGAAGCAGAAGGAACACATCATGGCTAAGCACACCGCAGCATCCGTCGAGACGAGCCTCCCCAAGGCGCAGAGCGGCTACAAGGAGCGGGCGAGCGCCGTCAAGGCCGCACACGACTCCACCAAGCAGGCGATTAAGGCCGACCCGATGACGTCCGACCTCGCGAAGAAGGACAAGCTCGAAGCCCTCGACAAGGACACCAGGGCCAAGCTCGACGCGATCAAGGACGAGCAGGTCACCTACGAGAAGGGTCTGCGCGACACCATCGAGCGTGAGTTGCGCGGGAACCAGCCCGCCGACGCGAACAGCGTGCTGCTCCGTCGCGACGCCGCCGACCGTGTCCGCAAGATCACCGACAAGCAGGAGGCGATGGACATCCTGCAGGACGCTCTGGCCAACTCTGACGAGTCGATGGCCCACGCGATCGGCACCCGTGCACGGAACGCCGCTTGGCTCGACGTGGCCGAGGCATACCAGGCCGCGTACCCTGCCACGGCTGACTCGGCGGCTGCTCTCGCCTACGTCGAGGCGAACACCAGCGGAGCCGCCTACAACCTGTCCAACCAGATCACCTACTCGGCGCCGCTCCACTGATCTGCCTATGACTGGGTGAGAGGGTTTCCTCCTTTTCCCTCCTCACCCCGCTGGGACGGGGTATCCCAGCACCAAGAGACCCCTGGTCACGATCCGGGGGTCTCTTGCATGTCGTCAGCATGCACGTCCATGGCCGCATGGATTCAGTAATTTGCGGTGCTCATCAGGCGTCAGCAAAAGTTTCAGGCACAAGGCGATGTCGGACATTTCTGCCGGACCCGAAGGAGACCACGCGATGAGCAAGCACATGATCGGATACGTCCGCGTCAGCACCGAGGAGCAGGAGCGGTCCGGGCTGGGAGTCGAAGCACAAGAGGCCTCTATCAAGGAGGCGTGCGAGCGCCGGGGCTGGACCTTCGAGTTCTTCCGCGACCTGGGATGCTCAGGTAAGCATGTCAACCCTGAGTTGCGCCGTGGCCTCGACATGCTGTCCGCGGGGCAGTTCGACGGGTTGATGGTTGCCAAGCTCGACCGCCTCGCCCGTAGCGTGCGGCATGCATCCGCCATCATCGACTCGGCAGTCACGCAGGGCTGGGCGCTTGTAGTGCTGGACAACGCGCTCGACCTAACCACGCCGGGCGGACGGGCCATGGCCAACATGCTCGCCACCTTCGCCGAGCTGGAGCGTGACCTGATCGCTACTCGCACCCGTGAGGCGCTGGCCGCACGCAAGGCACGGGGCGAGCACAACGGACGACGCACCGCTATCCCGGCTGGCGTGCTCCGGCGCATCGTCACCAGCCGGGAGGAGCACCGCCTTAGCTTCTGCCGTATCGCAGATGCCCTCACGGCTGAGGGTGTGCTGTCGCCTACCGGCCTACCGCGCTGGCATGAGTCCACAGTGCGCCGCGCATACGCCTCAGCCACGGCGACCGTCACCGTCTGACCCTTCCGGCAGACTGATCGACAGAGGAGCACCAACATGAGCAATCTGAACGACAGCGGCACCGAACGGGTCGGCCTGCCCGACGTCACTCGACTGTCGGTGAAGCATCTGCTGCTGCTGGAGGCCAGCGTCGTGAAGGAGCTTCGGCGTCGCGATCTGGTGCGGACCAACAACAAGCCACTGGGAGACATCGCGGAGTACGTCGTGTGGCTGGCACGCGGCGGAGTGCTCGAACCCAACTCGACCAAGTCACACGACATCACGACCGAGTCCGGGCACCGCATCCAGGTCAAGGCGATGGCAAACCGCGCGGCTGGAGCCGGGGCGAAGTTCAGCCCGTTCCGGAGCGCGGGCTACCACACGGCGGTGTTCCTGCTGTTCAACCTGGAGTTCGAGATCGCGGAGGCATACGAGGTCGAGGCTGATCTGATCGAGGAGCACGTGCGGTTCGTCCCTCATGTAGCTGGACGCCAACCGAGCCTGACTCAGGTACGCGCGCTGGGCACCGACGTTACCGCCGAGATGCAGTCGGCATACGCACGCATCGACGGCGCGCCTCTCTCCGACTGATCACCCCGCACCGAGTCCTCTGGGAAACGCTCCTGGGGGTCTCTTGCGGGCCTGAGGCTACCTGGCACCTAGGCCAAGCGCTGCTGGCGACCCAGCGGGACGCTGAGAGACGCGCGCAGAGACATGCAAGGGCAGCCCGTCGCCGGCTTCGAATGTCGGCGCGCACTGAGATCATGTTGAGATGACCGAGCGCGAAGGGCACAAGTTCACGCTGTCAGCAGACGACTACAGCATGTGGGTCCTTGACTGGCGGGCGAAGCAGATCCGCATCGTCATGCAATCGGGCGAAGAGCACGTTGCTCCTATGGACGCGGACGAGCGACGCCCTAGCAACCAGATCGCGCGATCATTCTTTGATTGGGACCGTTGGTGGCTGACCACCGAGACCGAGAAAGGTCACCTCGTCTTCTGCGAGGTATGGAGTCCGGTCGGTGACCCCGTGAAGGGTCGGCCATCGGTATACCTTGACCAGCTCCACTGGAGCACGATCGCAAAGGCACTGGTCAAGCCCGAGGCTCTGTCCGAAGCGGACCTCACCGCCGCTCAGCGGATCATGAAGCTTGGCCATGATGGTGGCATCCGGCTCCCCCTCTCCTCAGCGACGATGCAAGAGACAGCCGCGTTGTTCGGGGACAGGCGCTACGAGGTCGGCATCGCTATTGCATCTCTCAGCGGCGGTTGGCAACTCCGCGACCCCCTCGAGCTCCGACGCCGGGAGTTCGCCGCGTGGTTTGCCGAGCGGCTCTCTCTGGATGCGCCCGTTCCGGCGGCTGACGCGGTCACGCTCGCACCCAGAAGCATATTTGGTGACCGCGTCGGGTCCGCAGCAGGGGCCGATCTGAGCGACAGCATGCGCCAGTTTATGGACGCTCTCACCTGGCCTTCGGTGCTTGTCTCCATGCTGATCGACCCTGCCCCAATCGCCGGTGCACCTCCCACGCGGTGGGCCGAAAGCAACGGCGACATTGCTAAGTGGATGGCTTCGATGTCGCGTGAACAACGGGCATCGGCGGCCACGTGGGCGGCTATCCAGGACAACGAAGGCTTGATGTCGTCCGCTCTTTCTCTCATTGGTGACCCCTCCACGCTGGTGGGTCGCCTCAATCCGACGGACCTGGCTGACGCGGTGACCGATACTCGCTTCGGAGGCCTGTACACCGCGATCATGGGCGAGCGGCATCGCGATCCGAACCGTCGATGGCTACCCAACGATCTCAACGACATCATGTTCCTGACTTGCGCTGCCGCTTACTGCGACTACGTCGCAGCCGAGCGGTCAACTGGTCGCCAGATGGCGCAACTGTTGACTCGACGCAAAGTGAAGCCGAACATCTACACCACCCTGCCTGACCTTGTCGAAGCACTCGACCGTGACGGCGTTCGTACGGTGTCCGAGGTCGAGGGTTCATAGCACTGGCGGGCAGCCGCAGTTCAGGTCAGGTCAGGCGGAAACGTACGACTACGACGTGTGCCGCACCTGCCGACCGCCTCCTCCAGCTGTCAAAGCCGTGACCGCATACGACCCTCACAAGAGACCCCGAGTCGACTGGCCATGGGACTCTCGCAGTTCTAGGCGAGGAGGTCAGCCGCTGGCACGTCGAGAGCCTGGGCCAGCTTTTGGATGATGTCCAGGGTTGGGTTACGAGTACCGCGCTCGATGCCGGAGACGTATGTGCGGTCGAGGTTCGCACGGTGCGCGAAGTCTTCCTGTGACCAACCGCGCCCGGTCCTGAGTTCGCGCACGCGCGCACCGAACGCGGCTCTGTGAGGTGGAACGGGCATCTTCCAACGCTCGCGCTAAGCTGACAATGAGTCCACGGACTATGAGTCACATTTACGAAAGGTGCAGAGAGTGTCGAACCATCTGAACGTCTTCAGCCAGAAGGGCTGCGTTGATTGCAAGTCATGCGAGAAGGGCGGAGCGCACGTTGGGCGAATGGCAACCCTGTGGACGATTGGGGTCTGCACGGCCGGAGTCGGCCTTCTCTACCTGCCGTTCTTCAAGAAGTGCCAGTACTGCTCTCATAACACCTGGTGGAACAAGCACTACGGGCCGGATCTGCGTCGAGCGGCACAGGCGCCTGCAGCTGTCGCCAACTGAGTGAGGCTAGCTAAGATAACGGCCAACCTGTCGACTATAAGTCACATCAACCAAGGAGCAACATGCCTCGCAGAGCCAAGTTTGCAACGACCGTCGCCGCACTCGCGCTAGCCGTGACCGCTCTTGCCGGATGCGCCGCCTCGACCACGCCGCAGTCGGCTGACTCTACGCCGACCGTCAGCCCCACACCGACCCCGGACTACCTGACCGAGCTACCCCAGTGGGCGGCAAACACCACACCGTGGATCATCTACCCGGACGGTTTCGAGTGCTACGGCACCGAGGGGTGCCCCAACGACTACCGCTGGCACTTCGGCGAGCCCGGCCCGGTCCTACCCGAAGGCGTCGTCTTCTACGACCCGGCTGTGCACGACTGCGTAGAGGTGAGACCCCTAGGTATGGAGTGCGGGAAGACCCCTGCTGGCTAGCGCGGCACCGTATGAATCTGCCCGGATGGGCGGCTACCCACGGAGCACTTCTTGCCGCCAACATCAGCGATCTAACGCCCCGAGGCCTTCTCCTGCCAAGAACTCCGCGGTCTCTCGTTGCGCAGTAGCCACCAGTTCCCTGAGCGTCGACTCCAACGTGAGAATCGCTGAGGCCCTGCGGGCGGGCGAAGCAGTCGTGTAGGCGGCTAGCGCATCAACCACTTGATCCATCGATCGAATTTGCACGTTCGAGTAAGCGGGGGTGGTTGCCGTGAGACCCCCAATCGCGTTGACTACGCGATGCTCCGCGTCCTTCGCGATGGTCGCAGCCTCGAACAGCCGCTGTGTGAGCGACACCATCGCGATACGGTACTGCTCGAACCCGTTCCCGACCGACTGGTTCGTACGCATCGCGTCGTATACGGCTCGACTAGCGTTAGCGAAGTGGCGCGTGGCCTCTATGACACGGGGCCACTCACGGCGAATGCGCTCGTCGTACTCCCAGTCCCTTTGTTCCTCTCGCTCTGCGCTGCGAGCTTCGCGGTCTAGAGCGCGTTCGGCCTCTCGATCGAGTCGATCCTGTTCGCGCTCCTGCGCTCGGTCCTCCCGCGCGCGACGGCGTAAATCAAGCGAGAAGAGCCATGCCGCCAGAGCACCCACGATCGCGCCGCCGAGCGCGCCCCACATCGTCGCCCAGAAGGTATTCCAGAAGTCCATGCTGGAACTCTAGCCAGGACGCTTGCGTAGCCTAGTGACATGGACGATCTCGACCGTCAGCGAGAGTTGCGACGGCTCCGCGATGAGGTGCTGAGCACTCCAAACTGCCTCCGGTGCGTGCAACGCATGGAACCCGCCGAGGTGGACGGCGAGCCTATCTGGCAGTGCCCGGAGTGCGGCGCGACGCGGTCGGCGTAGCCACACCGGCGAACATCTCTCGATGTCGGACATCGCATCTATGCTGAGCACATGGCTGCTCCACCACCATGGATGAAGAGCTGGCGGAAGACCCGTCGCTCTTCCCAGGAGCGCGCGAAACGGATCCGCGTACTTAACGCCGAACTCGACGTTCTCCGGGGCGCATCCGCCGACCGGTCGCGGACCATCGACACGAAAGCGTCATTCATCGTGGTGGTCGCGGGTGTGCTGGCGTCGGTTACCGGACTCTCGCTAGTAACCACTGATACCTGGCTCGTTGGGCTCGTACCGTTCGGACTCACCGTTGCCGCCGTAGCTGTGGCGACGGCCGCCCTGTGGCCACGAAAGATTGACTTACCGTCCGCTCGCGATGTTGTCGATGCGTGGGTGGATGCCGACATGCCCGCTGACGAGCTGGAAGACAATGTGCTTGAGGTCAAGGCACGTGAGGTCACCAACCGCGACGCGCAGAACGAGGAACGAGCGAAGCTGACGAACTGGGGTTTCGGCCTCGTGCTCGCCGGTCTCGTGACGACTCTTGTTGTAGTAACCCTCAATGCAGTTAGCCCAATCTGGAGTGAACATGACGAAGCCGAACCCGCCCAAGCCCCAGTCAGCACCCAAGCCCCGGCCACGCCCTGACGTGTCGATGGTGATGCAGACGCTGACCCACAGCGACGACACGCCCATGGAGACGCGATGAGCGACGACCAGAAGCCGTCCTCCGCCCCCGCCTCAACACGACCAGACGTGGAGGTCGTCTTCAAGGAAGTCATGGCCACCGAGCACGGCAAGCCGAAGAGCCAACCGTGAGCGATGACACCCCTCCCCCGCCGCCCCCGCCGCCCGCACGGCCCGACGTCGAGAAGGTGTTCAAGCGGGTGACCGAGAACGACCGCAAGCCTCAACCACGAGGGGATGGTCAGCGGGGCTGATATCCGACTCTCCAGTACGCGGTTCCGTAGAACGCAACTTTGGAGCCGCTATGGTTGGGCCATGTCAGCAGAGGCGACTCAGGAAAAGGGGCGACGGGGAGTCGCGCACACCAAGCGGTGGTTGGAGGCGACAACTTTTGTCGAGCTCCAGTTCAATGCCTACGAAGATGAAGGCATGTGCGAGCTAGAACTACTTTCGGGAACAAAGGTGTTCGACATGTACGGCTCCATGCTCGGCCCGAACCGCCGACCCGTCTACGTTGAAAACAAGGACGACACGAATGTGTCCAGACTGTACTCGGCGTATCAAGAGTTCCTCGCCAACGCTTATAGTGCGACCGCGCGGCGGATCCAGGTCGCGAAGGACCAGAAGGCCGAGTTCATGTGGGTGAGCACTCACCCGTTTAATCAGGCCGGATGGGGAAAGCTCGCAACGCCTGATGAAGTAAAAACCGCACTTGGCAAGTATCCCGGAGTGCTCGGAGCCACAACGGTAGACGACGAGCTGCTCCGGACCGTAGCCTCCCGGATCTGGGTGCTGGTGATGAATCACCGTCAGCTTGACATCAGCCTCACCCACGAGGAGGTCCAGCTTGTTATGGGGCCACTGAAACGAAAGGTACCGACGCTGTGACGTTTGTCGAGACGCTCAAAGCCGCGAAGGACACCCGCGTTGCTGATGACTACATCTCTCGGGTTAAGTCAGCGGTGTCCGCGGAGCTGGAGTCCCTCGATTCGTCTGCAGTGATCGAGGACACCTCCTATTTCAACCACTCGGCTATTCCTGATTTAGTCCTCACCTGGCCGCGCGAGAGGGCCACCCGAGCAATCTTCCTTCGCCACAGCTACCAGTCAGTTGTTGACGCCGATGACGTCGATTACTTGGCCGAGAGACACCCGGTGTTCATGTCGCTGGATACCCGCGAGCGGGAAGACAGTCGGGCCGAGACTGTCCTTCGGGAGACGGCAAGCAGTGTTCGAACCTTGGTAACTGATCCCACCGCGGTGGACGTAATCCGCGGCGAAGAGTCATCCGGGAGCCCCCTCGCCGATCTTGTGCGGGCGAACTTCATCAGGGGCGGACGTGGCCTCATCGATGAAGGCCGCGCCACATCACTAGTGGAATCAACCCAAGCGGCTGAGCCGACTGCACGCGAACTGCTCATCTCGGAGAGTTTCAGCGAGGATGCTGCCGCACGAATCACACGGACCTCTCAGCTAATAGCGCTCGCCCTCGACCCAGATTTCTCACTTCTCGATGGAGAGGAAAGCCCTCTCGTCGGCGGGAAGCTCTCGATCGCAGAGCTCCGCCACCTGGTCCCTTGGCTTCTTAGACAAGACGCGGCGATAGAGAATACTCAGTTCTGGCGTCACCTTGGCGACTACGTCACGTTCGCCGAGCTAGAGAACATTCGCGCGGATCTGGCCGACATGGATCTGACCCCACTCGTTAAGGCGAACGCAGGTCGCTGGAGTGCGAAGTGGGCCTACGTGGGTGTTGCAACCCCGGTTGAAGGAGATGAGACCTACTCCCTCCGCTCCGACTACTGGTCATTCCGGAATGGCGGAGCACTGGGGATCGATGTCGAAGAACAACGACTCTCCCTCGCCCATAACGGGCAACTAGCGAGCAAGGGCAGAGACGGCACCTCGAGTGCGACGTGGGAGCGAATCAAGGACGCGGTTGCGTCAGACCGTCTGGCACGTATCGATCTGCGCGGGATTACCCGCTCAGTGATTCTGAACGCCGAGCGAAGTCCAGATATCCGGAGCGACATCCAGAAGGTCACAGACAGTTTGGATGATTCATACACGGTCAACGAGGTTGTGCTGCGGACGAAAGCGCCTCAGGAAGACGGCACCACCGAGATAGAGGTGAAGTTCGATAACGCGCTCGTGATAGCGGCATCCGGAGCATCAATCGCTGATCTGGCTCGTGTGTCGCTCCAAGTGCTGAACTACCGCACGCCAGTGACCGACGAAGTGGTCGGCGGGTTGTTCGATGAGACCGCTCCGGCGGACGAGAGCAACAACGGCTGACGACGCCTCCGGCTGGGAATCAGCTATCTCACCTACCGGCAAGGTACCTTTTCCCATTTGTGCCGGGCAGGAGCATCAGGATCTCCTTGCGCCCGGCCTGCTCGATGAGCGTGCGTTTCGCTTCCTCCCTGGCGTCCCCGGCCTGCGCCTGCAGCACCGCCGCGAGCGGTGCGCCGCGCTCGAGCGCGGCGATCACCTGGTCGATCGCGCGGGACAGCGCCGGCAGATCGAGGCGTCGCTGCATCTCTCCGAGGGCGTCGGCGAGCGGCGATCCCGTACCCACCGCGAGCACCACCCGGCGGAGCTCCCCGGTAAGCTCCCCTGAGCCGACCGCGGTCACCCGACGCAGCGCGTCCAGGAAGCCCTCCCCCGCAGAGAGGCACAGCGCCAGGAATTCCAGCGTGGTCGGAAGCTCGTCGGAGAGCCGCGCTCGTCGGGCCTTGGCTCGTGCGGAGAGCTGCGCATCGTATGCGGCGGCAGCTCCCGCACCGCAGAGCAGCGGCAAGACGGTCGTCGGCACGGACAACCGCCCGGTCACGGCGAGCGCCGTCACGACGACGGCACCCGCAGCGATCCCGCCGAGCGCCCATCCCAGTTGGCGGCCTCGGAAAGACGCCGGGTCCCTCTGCAGACCGGCCTGTGTGAGTCGCAGCCGCAGGGTCTCGCCGCCGCCGAGTAGACGCTCGAACCGGCGCCGGAGAGCCTCCCACAGGGCTCGCCCGCCGGCGGGCAGAACGCCGACCGCGGGCAGAACCGCTCGAGGCAGTCGTTCGTCCGGCACGACATCGCGCACATACGGTCCGATGCGAAGCGCGAGGGAGGGCGCCCGCCATCGCGGTAGCGCCGCGAGCATGCTCAGGACTCCCGCCGCGAATCCGCCGCCGATGAGCGCGGCAGTGGCGAGGACCGAGAGCCCGCTCATCCGAACCACCGCCGCGGTTCCGGAAGGCGACCGATGCGGACCATGATCCGGAACGCGAGGAACGACGTCACCGCCCCGGCGCAGATGACGAGCACGCCCTCCGGTGTGCCATACGCTTCGGCGCCCTCCGGTCGGAGGACGAGCAGCCCGAGGATCACCCACGGAGCGATCGAACCGAGGACCGCCGCACCGCGGATCCAGGATTGCCGCGCCTCGACCTCTCCGCGCAGGGCCGCATCCGCTCGGACCGAGGTGGACAGGGCTCGGAGCACACTGACCAGCTCAGTGCCGCCGACCTGACGTGCCATGCGCAACGTCTCCACGATCCGATCGCCCAGCGGATCAGCCAGGGTGGACTTCAGCCGATCGAGGCTCGTCTCGAATCGACCGCTCGCTCGCAGGTCTCGCGCGAACACGACGAACGCGGGCCGGAGCATCGCCGGCGCGGACTCCGCGAGGCTCGCCACCGCGTCCGGAAGCGAGAGTCCGACCCGGATCGACGCGATGAGCAGGTCGCAGACGTCGGGCCAGAGCTGTCGCCGCATCCGGCGGAGACGCGAACGACGCCCCCGGAGGAAGACGATCGGCGCCGCCGCTGCGGCGACCCCGGCGAGCACCCCGAGCACAGCGAGTCCGGTCAGCAGCCAGACGACGGACGCGGCCACCCCGCCGACGGTGATCATCACCGCGGTCAGCGTCCGCTGCGACAGGGCCTCCAGACCCGCCTCCTCCGCGAGCCGGACCAGCCGACCGTGGGAAGCTGCGACCGTCGTGTCCTCCTGGGGCGGCCACATCCACGGCGACAGGCAGAGCAGAATCCCCGCTGCGAGCAGCGCACCGACGAAGACCGTCACGCTGACACCCCGACAGGAAAGCGCGTCCCGCCGTTCTCTCCGACCTCGTCCGGTGGCGACACAGCCGGTTCGATGCTCCGGACGAGGATGCGCCCGCCCTCGACCTCGCCCGTCGGGGCGATGATCTCCTGCACGCGGCGATGCCCCGTGCGGTCGCGCACGCAGTGAACCACCAGGTCGATCGACGCGGCGAGCGCGGGCGCGACGAACGCGCGATCGATGTTCCGGCCGGCGAGCAGGGGAAGGATGCTGAGCTTCTCGAGCGCTTCCGTCGCGGAGTTCGCGTGCACCGTGCACGCGCCCGGCACGCCGGTGTTGAGCGCGAGCACGAGGTCGAGCGCCTCCGCATCGCGCACCTCGCCGACGACCAGGCGATCCGGTCGCATGCGCAGCGCCTCCTTCACCAGTCGGCGCAGCGTGATCTCGCCCGTGCCCTCGAGACCCGCCTGCCGCCCCTGCAGAGCCACCAGGTCCGGCCCCTCGACGGCGAGCTCGAACGTCTCCTCCACCGTGATGATCCGCTGCGACTGCGCACACGAGGCGAGCAAGGCTCCGAGCATCGTGGTCTTGCCCGCGTGCGTCGCACCCGACACGATCACCGTGCGCCCCGCGTTCATCGCGTCGCTCAGCCGCCGCGCCGCACCGGAGCCCAGCATGCCCTGTTGCGCGAGAGCGTCGAGAGAGCGGTAGTTCGGCAGGAACTTGCGGATGTTGACGACCCAGGAGCCCCGCACGACGTCGGCGATGGCCACGTGCAGGCGCGAGCCGTCCGGGAGCGAGGCGTCGACGAAAGGCTGGCTGATATCGACGCGACGCCCCGTGGACTGGAGCATCCGCTCGACCAGATCCCGGACCGCCGCCTCCTCGAGCTGGAGACCCGTCTGTCGCGCCGCACCACCAATGGCGACATGCACCCGTCCGTCGCCGTTGAGCCAGATCTCCTCGATCTCCGGATCGTCGAGCAGCGGCTGCAGGGCACCGAAACCGCTCAGCGAAGCCAGCACCTCCCGCATGCATGCGGCCTCGTCCTCGATCAAGGCGTCCCCCCGTGCCAGCGCGAGGTCGTCGTGGCGACGCACCTCCGACCGCGTGATCCGCCAGGCCGCATCCGGGTCGACGGACGGATCGACCCCCTCGGCGCGCAACCGGGAGCGCACGCGTTCGGCGACCTGGGCGGAGAGGTGATTCACCCCGGCATCCTCGCAAGGATCGCGATATCGCTGCCGACGTTATCCACAGCCGCGCCCGCGAATCGCCCACATCCTCCGTCGAAACGCAAGGGTGCAGACGTCACGCGTCGACGCTGCTGAAGTGGCTCGTACCAGCCACCCCCACACGAAAGGAACGGTCATGACCGACACCTTCCCGCCTCCCTCCACCCCCGACGAGCCCTCTCCGCACATCCCCGACGAGCCGCTCGCCCCGAACCCGGAGGAGCCTCTCGCGCCGAACCCCGAGGAGCCCCTCGCCCCGAACCCGGCGGAACCGCTCGCCCCGAACCCCGAGGAACCCGGCCTGCCCGGCATGAGCGCTCTCGGCTGAGAGGCGGACCACCGCGGTCCGCGAACTGCGGGCTGATCCCCAGATATGCGGTTTCCCAGGTCAGTAGACTGATCCCACCGCGCGGGAGTGGTGGAATTGGCAGACACGCAGGATTTAGGTTCCTGTGCCCCAGGGCGTGTGGGTTCAAGTCCCACCTTCCGCACGAGAGACGATGGTGCCGTCGTGAGGCCGCCCGGATGTCGCTCCGCTCTGCCGCCGACCATCACGACCGACGGGAATCCCGCCAGTGCTCGAATCCATGCTGCACGCACCGACCGCCCTCATCCCCTGGCTCGACCCCGCGACGATCATCGGGACCGCCGGACCGTGGGCCCTCCTGGTGGTGTGCTTCATCATCTTCGCCGAGACCGGTCTGCTCGTCGGGTTCCTCCTCCCGGGCGACACCCTGCTCGTCATCGCGGGCCTTCTCTCGCACCCCATCGCCGGATCGGATCATGGCGTGTTCGGCATCAACGTGTGGTTCGTCGCACTCCTCATCGGTCTCGCCGCCTTCGTCGGCGGTGAGGTCGGCTACGTGATCGGCCACAAGGGCGGCCCAGCGGTCTTCGAGCGCAAGGAATCCGGCCTCTTCAGCAAGAAGAACGTCGAGCGCACCAACGCGTTCTTCGAGCGCTTCGGCGGCATCACCGTGATCCTTGCCCGTTTCGTGCCGATCGTGCGCACCTTCGCCCCCGTGGCCGCGGGCGTCGGGCACATGCCCTGGCGTCGATACACGCTCTACAACCTGATCGGCGCCGTCCTGTGGGGCTTCGGCCTCACGATGTTCGGCTATGTGATCGGGTTCATCCCTCCGGTCGCGAAGTTCGTCGAGGACTACATCGACCTGATCCTGCTTGCCGCCGTCGGCGGCACGGCGCTCGTCACGCTGTGGCACTACCTCTCCGAGCGGCACAAGGCGAAGAAGGCCGCCGCGGCGGGCGAGGACGTCGTGACCGACCACGAAGAGGCGGAGGAGCTCGTCCTCGACACCGAGGTGTTCGACCGCGCTCCCGACCTGGACGGCGACGGCAAGCACTGACTCTCGGGCGGCCGCGGCCGCCCGGTATCCGTCAGCCCGCGTTCTTCGCCCGCTCCTCCTTGGAACGGGCGACGCTCGCGCGCAGCGCCTCCATGAGGTCGATGACCTCGCCGCCCTCGGCCGCCTTCTCGGCTTCGCCGAACGTCTCGGCCACGTCGAACGTGTCGCCCGCCTCGATCTTCGCGTCGATGAGCGTGCGCAGCTCCTTCTGATACTCGTCCACGAACTCCTCGGGATCGAAGTCGGCGGAGTAGCTGTCGACGAGCGAGGCCGAGAGCTCGAGTTCCTTCTTCGATATCCGCACGTCCTCGTCGAGGGCGGGGAAAGCCGCGTCGCGGACCTCGTCCGCCCACAGGAGCGTCTGCAGCACGAGCACCTTGCCCCGCACCCTGAGCGCGGCGAGACGGGTCTTCTGGCGCAGGGTGAACCGCACGATCGCGGTCCGATCCGTCTGCTCCAGCGTCTTGCGCAGCAGCACGTACGCCTTCGGCGACTTCGAGTCCGGCTCCAGGTAGTACGGCTTGTCGAGCGTGAGCAGGTCGACCTGATCGGAGGGCACGAACTCCACGACGTCGATCTCGCGGCTCTTCTCCGCGGGGAGCGAGGCGAGATCGTCCTTCGTCAGCACGACGGTCTGGCCCTCGTCGACGTAGGCGCGATCGATGTCGGCGTAGGCGACGGTCTCGCCGCACACCTCGCACGTGCGCTGGTAGCGGATGCGACCGCCGTCCTTGTCGTGCACCTGATGCAGCGGCACGTCGTGGTCCTCGGTCGCGGAGTACACCTTCACCGGCACGTTCACGAGCCCGAACGTCAGTGCGCCCTTCCAGATCGTTCTCATGAGCCCAGTGAACACCAGTCGGACGTGCCGCGGCCAGACCCTTGACTACGCTGGCTCCATGGTCGGACAAGGGCAGGTCGTGCAGATCGACGGACGCCGGCTGCGGGTGACCAACCTCGACAAGATCGTGTATCCGTCCACCGGCACCACCAAGGGCGAGATCATCGCCTACTACACGGCCATCGCACCGCTGCTGCTCCCCCTGCTCGACGGGCGTCCCGTCACCCGCAAGCGCTGGGTGGAGGGCGTCGGAACGACGGATGCGCCGGGCGACGCCTTCTTCACGAAGCAGCTGGAGCCGGGCGCACCGGAGTGGATCCCGCGGCAGGCGATCGAGCACTCGGACGGACCGAAGGAGTACCCCCTCGTCGAGGACGTCCCGACCCTCGTCTGGCTTGCGCAGGTGGCTGCGATCGAGCTGCACGTGCCGCAGTGGCGCTTCGCTCCGGACGGGCTGCCCGGCCGTCCCGACCGGCTCGTGCTCGACCTCGACCCGGGACCGGGTGTCGGACTCGCGCAGTGCGCCGAGGTCGCCCGCATCGCGCGCAGGATCCTCACCGGCATGGGCCTCGACCCGTTCCCGGTCACGAGCGGCAGCAAGGGCATCCACCTGTACGCGGCTCTTCCCGGGGAGCAGACCAGCGCCGAGATCTCCGCCGTCGTGAAGGAGCTCGCGCGACTGATCGAGAACGACCACCCCGACCTCGCCACGAGCGTCATGGCGAAGGCGGAGCGCGGCGGCAAGGTGTTCCTCGACTGGAGCCAGAACAACGGCAAGAAGACCACCATCTCGCCGTACTCCCTGCGCGGCCGGGCACAGCCCTGGGTCGCGGCCCCCCGCACCTGGGAGGAGCTCGACGACCCGCAGCTCGCCCAGCTCGACCTCGACCAGGTGCTCGCACGGGCCGCGGCGGGACAGGACCCGCTCGCCGCGCTGCGCCCGATGGCAGACGCCGCTCCTCTCGCGCCCCCAGCGGCGGCGACCGCGACTCCTTCCCGGCGGTCCGCGCGGCGCCCCCTGAGCACCCCCGTGGCCTCGGCGGGACCGACGACCGCGGCGACGCTCGCCCCCATGCTCGCGGAGAACGGCACGCCCGCGATCGCGCGCACGTTGAGCGATCCGTCGTGGGTCGAGGTGAAGTGGGACGGCATCCGCGCGATCGGCACGTGGGCGGATGGACGGATGCTGCTGCACGCCCGCCGCGGGACCGACATCACGGCCCGCTACCCCGAGCTCACGGCCGACGGAGCGCCGTTCCTCCCCGTCTCCGACGCGGTGGTCGACGGCGAGATCGTCGCGTTCGACGCGCAGAGCCGCCCGAGCTTCTCTCTGCTGCAGAACCGCATGCACCTCACCCGCCCGCGGGAGATCGAACGCGAGGTCGTGCGCACCCCGATCGTGTACATGCTGTTCGACCTGCTGCGCCTCGACGGGCACGACCTCACCGGCCTGCCGCTGCGCGAGCGCCGCACGCTCCTGGAAGACGTGGTCGCCGGTCTGGACGCGCCCGTACAGGTGCCGCCGGTGTTCGACGATGTCGACGCCGCCCTCGCGGCCAGCCGGGAGTTCGGTCTGGAAGGTGTCGTGGCCAAGGATCCTTCGTCGCGCTACCGTCCGGGGCAGCGTTCCCCGTCCTGGCTCAAGCTCAAGCACACCCGGATGCAGGAGGCCGTGATCGTCGGCATCCGTCCCGGCAAGGGCGGGCGCGAGAGCACCCTCGGTTCGCTGCTGCTCGCAGTGCCGGAAGAGAGCGCCGGACGGAGGGCGCTGCGCTATGTGGGGCGCGTCGGCACCGGGTTCACCGACCGCATCCTGCGTGACCTGCTCGACCGGCTGGAACCGCTCCGGGTTCCGAAGGCCCCGCTCGACGGGGTTCCCGCTCCCGATGCGTCGGACGCGCTCTGGGTGCGTCCCGAGCTCGTCGGTGAGGTCGAGTTCGCGAACTGGACGCCCGACGGGGTGCTGCGTCATGCCCGCTGGCGCGGGCTGCGTCCCGACAAGACGCCGGAGGAGATCGTCGTCGATTCCTGACCCGCCCCGGCCGAGCGACCGTCAGGCGTGATGCGGTTCGCAGTCCGACTGCTCCGCCGGCTCGATCTGGAACGTCGAGTGCTCGACGTCGAAGTGGTCCGCCAGGCAGGCCTGCATGTCGGTGAGCAGCTGGGTCGAGCGGCCGTCCGCGAACAGCTGCGGCTCGACGCTCACATGTGCCGTGAACACCGGGGCCCCGCGGGTCAGCTGCCAGACGTGCACGTCGTGGACCCCGACGACCCCCTCGTAGCCGAGCAGATGCGTCCTGATCTCACTCACCGCTGTGCCCTTGGGTGCGGACTCCGCGAGCACGGAGAACACCTCGCGCAGCAGGGCGATCGCGCGCGGGACGATCATCGCCGCGATGAACAGCGAGGCGATGGCATCGGCGGGCATCCATCCGGTGACCAGGATCACGACCGCAGCGACGATGACCGCCGCCGACCCGATCAGGTCGCCCATGACCTCGAGATAGGCCCCGCGCACGTTGATGCTCGTGCGCTGCGCCCGGCTCAGCAGCCACATCGACACCGCGTTGGCGAGCAGGCCGACCACCGCGACGACCAGCATGAGTCCGCCGGCCACCTCGATCTCGCCCGGGTTCACGAGACGGCCGATGCCCTCGACCGCGACCCAGGTGGCGAGCGCGATCAGGATGACCGCGTTGATGAGCGCACCGAAGACCTCCGCGCGCTGGTAGCCGAACGTCCGTCGGTCATCCGCGGGGCGCGCCGCGACGGTCGCCGCGATGAGGGCGATCACGAGCGCCGAGGCGTCCGTGAACATGTGCGCGGCGTCGGCGAGGAGCGCAAGCGACCCGGTGAGGAGCGCCCCCACGACCTGCACGATCATGACGGTCGCGGTCAGCGACAGGGAGATCGCCAGGAGGCGCCGGCTGCTTGCCGAGCGGATGCCGCCTGGCGCGGGTGCGTGATCGTGCATGCCTCAAGGCTAGCTCGGGAAGACCCGGTCAGAGGCCTGTTTCCGCTAGTCGGGAAGGGTAACGAGAACCATCATCACGAGCCCCGGTGACGGCCCGCTCGGTCAGAGCTCCGCGAGCAGCGGGATCAGCGCGGCGAACGCCCGGGCGCGGTGCGACTGGGCCTGCTTCTCCTCCGCGGTGAACTCTCCGACCGAGCGCTCTTCGCCCTCCGGCTGCCCGTCGGGGAGGAAGATCGGGTCGTAGCCGAACCCCCCGGATCCGGAGGCCGCGTGCGCCAGGCGCCCCGGCCACAGCCCCTCCACGACCTCCTCGCGCCCGTCCGGGAAGACGAGGGCGATGGTCGAGGTGAAGTGCGCCGTCCGGTGCGGGTCTGCGATGTCGCGCAGCTGGTCCAGCAGCAGCTCCAGGTTCGCCGTGGCGTCCTTCTTCTGCCCCGCCCAGTACGCCGAGAAGACCCCGGGAGAGCCGCCGAGGACGTCGACGCAGATGCCCGAGTCGTCGGCGAGTGCCGCGAGCCCTGTGTGCGCCGCGGCCGCCCTCGCCTTGAGCAGCGCGTTCTCGGCGAAGGTCACGCCGTCCTCGACCGGCTCGGGGCCGTCGTAGCCGATGACCTCGAGATCCGGACGCGTCCGGGCGATGATCTGCTGGAACTCCGCGACCTTGTGCGGGTTGTGCGTGGCGAGGACGACCTGCATCGTCACTCCCCCGCCAGCGCGGCGAGCTGCAGGCCCTTCAGATCGGCGCATCCGGCGACGCCGAGCTCGAGCAGCGCATCCAGCTCGCGCTTGTCGAAGGGGGCGCCCTCGGCCGTGCCCTGCACCTCGACGAACAGGCCGCGACCCGTCACGACGACGTTCATGTCGGTCTCCGCGCGCACATCCTCGGTGTATGCCAGATCGAGCATGGGCTCGCCGTCGACGATGCCGACGGACACGGCGGCGACCGAGTCGAGCAGCGGGGTGGAGTTCCGACCGATGAACTTCTTGTCGCGGCCCCACTCGATCGCGTCGGCCAGCGCGACGTAGGCGCCGGTGATGGCCGCGGTCCGGGTTCCCCCGTCGGCCTGCAGCACGTCGCAGTCGATCACGATGGTGTTCTCGCCGAGCGCCTTGGTGTCGACGACGGCACGCAGCGCGCGACCGATCAGACGCGAGATCTCGTGCGTCCGGCCGCCGATGCGACCCTTCACGCTCTCGCGGTCGTTGCGGCTGTTGGTGGCGCGCGGGAGCATCGCGTACTCCGCGGTCACCCACCCCTTGCCCTTCCCGGTGAGCCAGCGCGGCACGCCGTTCGTGAACGAGGCGGTGCAGAGCACCTTGGTGCCGCCGAAGCTGATCAGGGCGGACCCTTCGGCCTGGCTGCTCCAGCCGCGCTCGATGGTGATCTCGCGGAGCTGGTCGGTGGAACGGCCGTCGACGCGGACGATTTCGGTCATGGGCTTCTCTCGGGTCGGAGGGGGCGGGTCGGTCGGGTCGACGCGTCGCCGATTACTCGAAGGCGGATTCGGGAAGAGCGATCACGCCCGTCTGGACCAGCTGGACGTCGCGGACCTCGCGACCCATCAGCCGGTTCGCCAGGGCGGTGAAATCATCGGTCGAGGCGCCGGTGGCCTCGTAGACGTAGGTGGCCACGGCGTCCGGCGACGCGAGCAGATCACCGCGGACCAGCTGACGGTACACGTCGCCGGCGGTCTCGTCGTCGCTGGAGACGAGCGTGACGCCCTCCCCCATGACATAGCTGATGGCGCCGCGGAGGAACGGATAGTGGGTGCAGCCGAGGACGAGCGTGTCGACGTCCGCCTCCCGCAGCGGCGCGAGGTACTCCTCCGCGACCGCGAGCACCTCGGGCGTGCCGGTGACCCCGGCCTCGACGAACTCGACGAATCGCGGGCACGCCGCCGTGAAGACCTGCAGGCGCTCGTTGACCTCGAGCATGTCCTGGTACGCCCGCGAGCCGATCGTGCCGACGGTGCCGATCACGCCGACGCGGCCGTTGCGGGTCGTGGAGACGGCACGCCGCACCGCGGGGCCGATAACCTCCACGACCGGGATGTCGTAGCGCTCCCGCGCATCGCGGAGCATCGCCGCAGAGGCGGTGTTGCACGCGATCACGAGCATCTTCACGCCCTGGTCGACGAGCGTGTCGAGCACCTCGAGCGAGTACCGGCGGACGTCGGCAATTGGTTTGGGGCCGTACGGCGAGTGCGCCGTGTCGCCGATGTAGACGAACGACTCCCGGGGCAGCTGGGCGCGGATGGCCCGCGCCACCGTGAGCCCGCCGACACCGGAGTCGAAGATCCCGATGGGCGCGTCGTTCATGACTCCCCAGCCTACCCGCGTGCGCGCCGCCTCGCGCATCGGCATGCTCACTAAGCTGAGCGCATGACCTCGTCGACGGCGCTGCTCACCGACCGCTACGAGCTGACGATGCTCGCCGCCTCTCTCCGCGACGGGACCGCATCCCGTCCGAGCGTCTTCGAGCTGTTCTCCCGTCGATTGTCCGGGGGCCGCCGTTTCGGCGTCGTCGCCGGCACCGGGCGCCTGCTCGGGCTGCTGCGGGACTTCCGCTTCGGGGACGACGAGCTGCGCTTCCTCCGGGATGAGAATGTCGTCGACGCGGATTCCCTCACCTATCTGGAGAACTACCGGTTCACGGGCTCGATCCGCGGGTATCGCGAGGGCGAGCTCTATTTCCCCGGCTCGCCGATCCTGACGGTCGAGGGAACGTTCGCCGACGCCGTCGTCCTGGAGACGCTCGCCCTGAGCGTCCTCAACCACGACTCCGCCGTCGCCACCGCCGCGTCCCGCATGAGCATCGCCGCCGGGGAGCGTCCGCTGGCGGAGATGGGCTCCCGACGAGCCGCCGAGCGCTCAGCCGTCACCGCAGCCCGCGCCGCCTACATCGCCGGATTCGGGGCCACGAGCAACCTCGAAGCCGGTCGCACCTGGGGCATCCCCACGATGGGCACGGCCGCGCACTCCTGGACGCTGCTGCACGACACCGAGGAGGAGGCGTTCCGCGCACAGGTCGAGAGCATGGGCCTCGACACGACGCTGCTCGTTGACACCTACGACATCCGCACCGGGGTGGAGACCGCGATCCGCGTCGCCGGCACCGGCCTGGGCGGCGTGCGCCTGGACTCCGGAGACCTTCCCATCGTGGCCGCCGAGGTCCGTGCGCAGCTGGACGAACTCGGCGCGACGGGCACCCGGATCACCGTGACGAGCGACCTCGACGAGTACGCCATCGCCGCCCTCGCCGCCTCGCCTGTGGACGCCTACGGGGTCGGCACCTCGGTGGTCACCGGATCCGGCTACCCGACCGCGAGCATGGTCTACAAGCTCGTGGCGAGACAGGACGGCGCCGGCTCCTGGATCGGCGTCGCGAAGGCGTCGGCCGACAAGGCATCGCACGGCGGGCGCAAGGCGGCGTTCCGCACCCTGGAGGACGGCGTCGCGACCGCCGAGACGGTGGTGGTCTCCGACGGCTTCGAGGCGCTGGACACCCCGGCGGAGCACCCGGACGGCCGCGCGCTGCAGGTGACGTTCGTCGAAGCGGGCGAGATCGACACGGCCCATGAAGGCGCTGCGGGCACCGCATCGGCGCGGGCGCACCACCTGCGGGTGCGGGAGGAGCTTCCGGTGCGCGCTCTGGCGCTCAGCAAGTCCGACCCGGCGATCCCGACGCTCTTCGTCGAAGCCGACTGAGGTCAGCCGATCATCGACTCGTAGATCTCCTTGCACGTGGGGCAGATCGGGAACTTCTCCGGGTCGCGGCCCGGGGTCCACTTCTTGCCGCACAGTGCGCGCACCGGCTTGCCGGTGATCGCGGACTCGAGGATCTTGTCCTTCTTCACGTAATGCGAGAAGCGCTCATGGTCGCCCGGCTCGAGGTTCTCTTCGCGGAGAAGCTCTTCCAGTTCGCGATCAAGCGTTGCCACGCCGCCCTGATCGGGGCTGTCCAGCGGAGTACTCATCCCGTGAGTCTACCGGCGTCGCGCGCACTGCGGGCAGGCATCACGCGGTCTCGACGAACTCCATGAGGCGTTCGCCGCTGCGCTCAAAGATGCGTCCGCCGACGACGGCGCCGACCACCAGCACCAGCAGCCCCACGAGGATCCCCACCCAGAACGTCGCAGGGGCGTACGCCGAGCCCTCGATGATGGTGGCGGCGAACAGCCAGATGGTCGGTGCGCTGAACACGATCGCCCCGAGGAACGCCGCGGCCGGGCCATAGGTGCCCCGCGAGGTGGGCCGCTGCGGCTGCTGGAACGGACTGTCGCCCGGTCGCGAGACCGCATACGGGGCGACCACGGACAGGACGCTCGAGACGCCCAGCGCGGAGAACAGCAGGCTCGCCGCCAGACCGCCGAGCGGCAGCAGCAGACTCCAGTCACCGATCAGCAGGAGGGACAGGGGCACCGCGATGGCGAGCACCGGCACCGCGACCAGCAGCACCGGGACGAGGCGCCCGAGACGGTCAGGCAGCCCACGCACGCCGCTCGCCACGTGCGTCCACAGCGCCGTGGAGTCGTACGCGACGTCGTTGTGCGGCAGCCAACCGAAGAACAGCGCCATCACCGGCACGGGGACGAGCGCCGCGATCTCGATGGGCACTCCCGCGACGATGAGCGGCAGCACCGTGAGCACGCCGGCGACCGGCACCACGATGATGTTCATGATGTAGCGGCGGTCGCGCAGCCAGTAGACCAGGCTGCGCGCGGCGATCGCGCCGAAGGCGTTCGACGGCAGCAGTCCGAACCAGCCCAGCCCGGTGCGCTCCCGTGCGGCGACCGGACGCTCCGTGGTCGTCAGCAGTCGGCGGACCACCCAGGTCCACGCGAGCCAGAGCAGGGCGAGGGTGAGGAAGGCGACGATGCCGCTGACCCACGCGGCCCCCGCCTCGCCGGCCGCGACCGAGAACAGGAACGCCGGGGCGGCGCCGAACGGGCTGTAGCCGATCGCGGTCGTCAGGACGGCCAGGGAGTCGGGAACGAGCCCGTCCCAGCGCAGCGATCCGAAGAACACCGCGACGGGGAAGGCGATCACGATCAGCGCGAGGGCGAACAGGGCGGTGAGCTCGCGAGATCGGCGCTCCGGGAGCAGCAGCGCGTTGATCGCCATCCCGATCCGCGACGTGAGAGCGGTGGTGAGCACGCTGACGATCGTGAGCAGCACCGCGAGCGCCCAGGGTGCCCCGGCGCTGATCGCGACGACGCACACGCTGATGTAGACGGCGAGCAGGGCGAGGCTGGGGACGCTCACGAGCGAGGCGAGAGCGAGGACCCAGGGCATCTGCCGCTCGTCGACGCCGAACACCGCGAACCGTCGCGGGTCGAGCTGGTCGACAGCGCCCACCAGGACCGGGCCGACGAGGAAGCCGACCAGCAGGGCGGCGCCGCCGAGCACCGTGACCGCGCGGGCGACCGGCACGGGGGCGCTGTCCAGGCTGAGCACGGCCAGACACACGGCGACCGTGATCGCGACGATGGCCGCGAACGCCACGAGCGTCCGGATCTGACGTTCGCCCCGCACCGCGCCCAGGAGGAGGGCGAACCTCAGTCGGAGAACGTGTGCAGCCACTCGAGCCCCTCCACCTCTCCGCTCGAACCGGCCAGCTCGACGAAGCGCGCTTCGAGGGTCTGCCCCGCGCGCACCTCGTCGATCGTGCCCTCGGCGAGGACCTCACCGCCGACGATGATCGCCACGCGGGAGCACACCCGCTCCACCAGGTCCATGCCGTGGCTGGAGAGGATCACGGTCCCGCCGTGCGAGACGTAGGCGCGGAGGATGTCGAGGATCACCGCGGACGACACCGGATCGACGGATTCGAAGGGCTCGTCGAGCACCAGCACCCGCGGCGAATGGATCATCGCGCCGGCCAGCATGATCTTCTTCGTCATGCCGGCCGAGTAGTCGGAGACGACGCGGCTCAGCGCGTCGCCGAGGTCGAACGCGCGCGCCAGGTCGGCGGCGCGCTTCTCGATCACGTCGGCGGTGAGGCCTCGGAGGAGTCCGTAGTAATAGAGGAGCTGACGGCCGGTGAGCCGATCGAAGGTGCGGAGCCGATCCGGCAGCACGCCCATCACCCGCTTCGCCGCCTGCGGGTCGCTGGCCTGGTCGATCCCGCAGATCACGACGCTTCCGGCGTCCGCGCGCAGGAGTCCGGCGACGATGGAGAGGGTGGTCGTCTTGCCCGCGCCGTTGGGGCCGACCACACCGTAGAACGAGCCGGCGGGAACCGTGAGGTCGATGCCGTCGACCGCGCGGTTGTCGCCGAAGTGCTTCACCAGCCCGCGGATGCGGATCGCCTCGCCGGCGGACGCCCCGTCGTCCGGGCGGATCGTGCCGGAGGCCGCATCGTCCGAGTCCACGACGGCCTCGACGACCTCCACGACCTCGAGCTCGACCTCGGGCGCCGTCTCGACTTCCGACGGCGGCTCGACGAGGACAGGCGCCGCGGAGTCGGGCTCCGCTTCGGCTGCCGGCTCGCTCTCCGCCGCGGCCGCAGGCTCGACCACGGTCGCAGACTCGACAGCGGGCTCGATCTCGGTCGCCGACTGCGTCTCGATCTGCGACGTGGACTCGATGACGGGCGTCTCCGGAGCCGTCTCGACGGAGGCGGGTCCGGCCTCCACCGCGACCGCTTCCGGCTCGACCGGCTCGGCCGCGGCGGCCTTCGCCTTGGCTTCCTTGGCTTCCTTGGCTTCCTTGGCTGCCGCGGCCTTGGCCGCCTTCGTCGCCGCCGCCTTCGCTGCTGCCGCCTTCGCGGCCGTCGTCTTCGCGGTGGTCGATCGTGCCGCCGACTTCGCCGCCGCGGCCTTGGTCGCAGCGGCCTTGGCGGCCGCGGACTTCGCTGCGGCCGTCTTCGCCGCGGCGCTGCTGGCCGTGGTCCTGGGCGGAGTGGTCCTGGCCGCGGTGGTCTTGGCTGCCGTGGTCTTCGCCGCCGTGCTCTTCGCGGCAGGCTTGGCCGTCGACCTCGCGGTGGATGCCGACTTCGGCGCGGTCGACCGCGCGGCGGAGTTCTTTGCTGCGGCGGTACGCGCAGCAGCCGCGGACCGCAGTGCGGCCGATGACGCGCTCGTCTTCGCGCCGGAGTTCTCCGCCAGGGCGCGGTTCAGGGGCTCCACGACCACGTCTGTGGCGGGTGCCGCCTTCTCTGCGGCCGCTTTCGCCGCGGTGGCCGTACCGGAAGCCGCTCGGCTCGCACCGGAGGCCTGCTTCGCGGTGGGCTTCCGTGCCGCGGCGGTCTTCTTCGCCGTCGCGGGCTTCGCCGCGGTGCGCGGCGCCGTCTTCTTCGCGGCGGACCCGCCCGTCGTCGTCTCCTCGGGCGTCGCCGCCCCGGAACTCTGCTTCCTCGCGGGCGCGCGCTTCGCCGATGTCTTGTTCTTCGCGGTCTCGGTCTCGTCCACCTGGGCGGTGCGGTCGTCAGGGGAGGCAGTCACCGTACTACGGTATCAACGGGTCGCGTCGAGCCAAGGCCCCACGCGACAATCGGCGATCCGAGAGCGAAGATCCTCCGATGCGCAAGGGGGTTGTCCAGCCTGTGCGTCCGGTGTGTACTCGGTCACGAAATGACAACGGGGCCTCCCTGGCCCCGGGGTTCCCAGGCTGTATCGCTAGCATGAACGCGGCACGACGAAGTGTCTGGTCGGTGAACCGACCGTGAACACAACTTCCTTTAGGAGCACTCGTGACTCTTCAGACCGTCATCCTCGCCGCCGGCATGGGCTCGCGCCTCGGCCGTGCGCTGCCGAAGCCGCTGACCGAGCTCAGCGACGGCCGCACGATCATGGGCCAGCAGCACGACAACATCCGCGCCGCCTTCGGCTCGAGCGCCCGCATCACCACGGTGGTGGGCTACCGCGCCGAGACGATCATCGACGCCTTCCCGCACGTCAACTACGTCCACAACGAGCGCTACGACGAGACCAACACGTCGAAGAGCCTGCTCCGCGCGCTCGGCGCCACCGGTCGCGGCGGCGTGCTGTGGATGAACGGCGATGTCGTGTTCGACCCGATGATCCTGGGCCGCGCCCTCGAGTACATCGAGCGCGACCAGTCCTTCGTCACCGTGAACACCTCGAAGGTCAGCGACGAAGAGGTCAAGTACACCGTCACGGCCGAGGGCTACATCAACGAGCTCTCCAAGACCGTCAAGGGCGGCCTCGGCGAAGCCGTCGGCATCAACTACATCTCCTCGACGCACAAGAAGGCGTTCATGCGCCAGTTGCAGCGCGTCGAGGACCAGGACTACTTCGAGCGCGGCCTCGAGCTCGCCATCGCCGAGGACGGCCTGCTCCTCGAGCCGATGGACGTCTCCGACCTGTACGCGGTCGAGGTCGACTTCGCAGAAGACCTGGAGCGGGCGAACCTCTTCGTCTGATCCCTGCTCGGAAAGCCCGGCACCCCGCGCGGTGCCGGGCTTTCGGCGTTTTCGCGGACTGGCTCCCTAGGATCGCTGCATGGCCCCCAAGGTGCACAAGATCCATTCGCTCCCGGACGACGCCCCCTGGGACAAGGGCGTACCGCCGGTCGGCTCGACAGAGCACCCCCTGATGGTGCGCGGACTGGATCGCGTGCTGTCGATCCAGCGCCCGCTCGTCCTGGCGCACATCCGCAGCATCCGCCTCCGCAACCCGCACGCCTCCCCTGCGGAGATCATCCGCATCCTGGAACGTCGCTACCTCGCAGCGGTGACCACCGGTGGAGCAGCCGTCGGCGCGACCGCCGTCGTGCCCGGCATAGGCACCGGGATCACGCTCGCCCTCTCCGGCGTGGAGACCGTGGGCTTCGTGGAGTCGACCGCGCTGTTCGCCCAGTCGGTCGCCGAGGTGCACGGCATCGCGGTCGCGAACCCCGACCGCGCCAGGGCCCTCGTGATGACGCTGATGCTCGGCAAGGAGGGCGTCGACCTGGTCGCGCAGCTCGCCGGGCAGGTCGCCGGTCGGGGCGCGAGCAGATCGTCCTACTGGGGCGAGCTGGTCACCAAGTCGCTCCCCCGCGCTGCCGTCGGCCCGCTCGTCGATCAGCTCAAGGGCATGTTCGTGAAGCAGTTCGCCGCGAAGGGCGGCGCCTCGGTCATCGGCAAGGCGCTCCCGTTCGGCATCGGCGCCGCCGTCGGCGGCGCGGGCAACCACATCCTCGGACGCCGCGTGCTCACGACCTCGCATCGAGCGTTCGGGGCGGCGCCCCTCGATCTGCCTCTCGAGTTGGAGCCCGTGCCGGGTGCACAGAAGCTCGAACTCAGGATGCTGCGGGGTGCGCGTTACGCGGGCGGCGCGGTGGCCGGCGCCGCCGGGACCGTCGTCCGCGGTGCCGGGTGGGTCGGGCACCGCGTCGGCGACCTCGCCACCCGCCGCGGGCGTGCCGTCGAGGAGCTCGAGGCGGGGGCGAGTGACACCGACCACGGCGATCACGACCTCCCGTCGCACCCCGGCGCGGACGCCGCCGAGCGCTGATCGCAGAGAGAGCAGGTCGCCAAAGGATCAGCCGACCCGTTGTGGCGAGCATCCAACGGCACGGGCCGAGCCGACGATAGGGTGGAATCCGTGACGGACAAGCCCGACCTCTTTACCACCGCCGGCAAGATCGCGGATCTGCGCGCTCGCTACACCGAGGCCGTCGTCGACGCCGAGGCGAAAGCGAAGGAGAAGCAGCACGCGAAGGGCAAGATGACCGCCCGGGAGCGCATCGAGCTGCTGGTCGACCCCGGGAGCTTCGTCGAGTTCGACGAGTACGTGCGCCACCGCACCACGGCCTTCGGCATGGATCGCTCGCGCCCCTACGGCGATTCCGTCGTCACCGGCGTCGGCACGATCAACGGACGCACGGTCGCGGTGTACTCGCAGGACTTCTCCACCTTCGGCGGTTCGCTCGGCGAGGTCGCCGGCGAGAAGATCGTGAAGATCATGGAGTTCGCCCTCGCCGGTGGGATGCCCTGCATCGGCATCCTCGACTCCGGCGGAGCGCGCATCCAGGAAGGGGTGGTCGCGCTCGGCAAGTACGGCGAGATCTTCCGCCTGAACACCCGCGCCTCCGGCGTCATCCCGCAGATCTCCATCATCATGGGCCCGGCCGCCGGGGGTGCGGTGTACTCCCCCGCGCTGACGGACTTCGTCATCATGGTCGACAAGACCAGCCAGATGTTCGTCACCGGACCGGACGTCATCAAGACGGTCACCGGCGAGGACGTGGGCATGGAGGAGCTCGGCGGCGCCTACACGCACAACACCCGGTCGGGTGTCGCGCACTACCTCGCCGAGGACGAGGACGACGCGATCGACTACGCGCGCACGCTCCTCAGCTTCCTGCCGGACAACAACATGGCCGAGTTGCCGTCGTACGAGAGCACGTTCGAGTTCGAGACCACCGACGCGGACCGCGTGCTGAACACGATCGTCCCCGACTCCACGAACCAGCCGTACGACATCCACACCGTCATCGAGCACGTCGTCGACGAGGGCGACTTCCTCGAGGTGCAGCCGCTGTTCGCACCCAACATCGTGATCGGCTTCGGCCGCGTCGAGGGACGCTCGGTCGGCATCATCGCCAATCAGCCGTCCCAGATGGCCGGCACGCTGAACATCGAGGCGGGCGAGAAGGCCAGCCGCTTCGTGCGCTTCTGCGACGCGTTCTCCATCCCGATCGTCACGCTCGTCGACGTGCCCGGCTACCTCCCCGGCACCGACCAGGAGTGGACAGGGGTCATCCGCCGCGGCGCGAAGCTGCTCTACGCCTACGCCGAGGCCACCGTGCCACTGGTGACGGTGATCCTGCGCAAGGCCTACGGGGGTGCGTACATCGTGATGGGCTCGAAGCAGCTGGGCGCGGACGTCAACCTCGCGTGGCCGACGGCCGAGATCGCGGTCATGGGCGGTCAGGGCGCGGTCAACATCCTGTACCGCGGCGAGATCAAGAAGGCCGAGGAGGCCGGCGAAGACGTCGCGGCCGTGCGCACCCGCCTCGCGAACGAGTACACCTACAACGTCGCGTCGCCGTTCCTGGCGGCGGAGCGCGGAGAGCTCGACGGCATCATCGAGCCGGCCAACACCCGCGTGTCGATCGCGAAGGCGCTGCGGGCGCTGCGCGGCAAGCGCGCGGAGCTGCCGCCCAAGAAGCACGGGAACATCCCGCTGTGACCGCGCAGCAGGAGCCTGACGCCGCGCCGGACGAGGTCGCGACGATGCTCGACATCACGCGCGGCGAGGCCACCGAGGAGGAGCTCGCCGCCCTGATCGCCGTGATCAGCGAGGCCTACGCCTCGGAAGCGGCGGACGCGGTGGCGGACGAGCCTGCGGTGTCGGCCTGGACGCGCACACAGCGCCCGCTGCGCACGCCGTTGCGCCGCGACATCCCCTGGGGCCGCTTCTCGGGCTGAGCCGAGGGCTTCTTCAGTCGTCCAGCAGCAGATCGGACGCGCGTGGGCTGAGGAGCGAGTCGAGCACGACGCACCCGGCCCCCACGGCTCCGACGTCGTCGCCCACCACGGTGCCGGCGACCGGCAGCGAACGCAGCGCCCTGGTCGCGCTGGCCCGCTCCAGCGACCCGGGGATCACGTCGAGGGCGATCTCGGAGAAGCGCGCCCAGAACGGGCCGCCGAACACGACACGGTCGACGTCGAGCATGTTCGTCAGCGCCGCCGTCAGGACCGCGAGATGCTCCGCGGCCTGCCGCAGCACCTCTCGAGCCTGCTCCTCCCCCGCCGCCGCTCTGTCGCACAGCTCGCTGAACCGCACGTCCACGGCAGCGGCGTCGCTTCCCTCGCGATCGTCCTGGAACACTCCGGCGCGCTCGGCCCGCTCCACGATCGCCTCGGGCGTGCACACGACCTCGACGCAGCCGCGCAGCCCGCAGGTGCACGACGGTCCCTGCGGATCCACGATGATGTGTCCGATCTCGCCGATGTTGTGCGTGCTCCCGCGCACCGCCTCCCCGTCCCTGGCCAGAGCCGCACCGATGCCCGTGCCCAGATACACGAAGACGAACGAGTCGTCGGCGGAGCCGCGTCGCTTCCAGAGCTCGCCGACCGCGGCCGAGGTGGTGTCCTTCTCGAGGACGACCCGGAGGCCCGTCGCCTCCGCGAGCACCGCACGCAGCGGGACCCGGTGCCAGCCGAGCAGCTTCGGCGGATCGATCACGGTCCCCTTCTGGGTGTCGAGCGGGCCGGGTGCCGCGACGCCCACCCCGGCGATCAGCGTGCGATCCACACCGGAGCCCGCGATGAGAGCCTCGATCGTGGCCGCCATGCTCTCGATGATCAGGCGCGGCTCCTTCGCAGGCGTGCGCACGCTCATCCGTCGCACCACCGCCCCGGAGAGATCCAGCAGCACGAACGTCATCACCGCCGGGTCGAGGTGCACGCCCACCGAGAAGCGGCTGTCCGCGATCAGACGGAGCGTCACCCGCGGCTTGCCGGGGCCGTTGATGCGGCGCTCCGCCTCACGGATGAAGCCGTCGCCGAGCAGCCGCCGGGTGATGTTCGTCACCGTCTGCGCCGACAGTCCGGTCGCCGCGACCAGCTCGGTCCTGCTCAGACCGTCGTCCGCCTGCCGGATGGCTTCGAGGATGACCGACTGATTGAAGTCGCCCATCCGCGGAAGGTTCGTGCCCCGGCGAGTTCCCATCGTCCTATGATCCCTTATCGGGCTGAGAATCTTGTCCCCCAAAATACCTACAGACAACGACTTGAAGAACCATCAGACTGAGGGGGACGCTTCGCGTTCGGCTGGTCTCTCTGTCCCAGGGTAGACAGACGCTGATCGGCCACCAGCGGACGGTTTTCGGGTAACTGTCCGCACGGCGAGGGGCAGGCGGATTCGCCGCCCCTCGCCCACTCTCAGCTTCCGGATCCCCTCCGCGGGATCTCGTGCCAGAGGTCGACGGCGTCGTCATCTCCCGAGGAACGCGAACCCGCACGACCGACGACCGTCACCGCGACACGCGGATCCCGCGCCGAGCGGATGATCAGCCGCCCCGTGTGGGCGCGCTCGAGCACCACGGCGAGCTCGTCGCGGATCTCCCGGCGCCGCTCCTCATCGATCTCGTCGAAGCCGCCCTCGTCGAAGACGGTGACGACGGAACCGCGTCGGCGGGCGGCCTCGATCGCGTTGCGCACGGCGTCGTTGAGCAGGTCAGCCCCGCGCAGCTCATCGCGCAGCCGGCCCTCCGCGAGTCTCGCGTCGAACCGCTCCTGGTCCGTGAGGTCGCCGCGCGCCGCGACGACGCGGCTCAGGACGGGCCCGGCCACGGCGAGAGCGAACTGCGTGCGCAGCCGACGCTCCCGCTGCCGCACCCGCTGCGTGGCGTGCCAGGCCGACACCGCCTGCTGGATCTCCGCGAGCCGCTCCGTGTCGCGGACCGCTCGATCCCAGAACATCACCAGCAGACGCGCCACGGCCACCCACATGATCGAACCGACCAGGCCGAGGCTGAGGGCGACGCCGACGCCCAGGTAGGCGGATGCCGAGACGATGAGGATGCCGAGGGTCAGCCAGCCGACCACCGATCGACGCCGCACGACGCACACCACCGCGAGCAGGCCCAGCGCACCGATGTACCAGGTGGCGAACGGCGCCGTGCGGTCGGCGGGATCCAGGGACAGCGTCACGAGGGCGGGGATGAGGGCGGTGGAGACCACCGCCAGGACGGCCGTCCACAGCGGCATGCGCACCGAGGAGCTGTCGCCGAGGATCGCGACGTTCACCACCACGAGGTACACGGCGATCGCGAGGACCATGAGCAGGGGCACCGTGGGCTGCTCGATCCACCAGACCGCTCGTGCGACGAAGTAGAGCGCGAACCCGACGGCCAGGGAGGTGGCCACGCTGCGGACGGTGCGGTTCACGAGCGCTCCCAGACCAGGGTGACGGTGGTGCCGTGCTCATCGGAGCGGATGTCGGCGGTGCCGGCCACCCCGGCCATGCGCGCGAAGATCGACGCGCGGATGCCGAGGCGATCCGCACCGATCGCTCCCACGTCGAATCCGGGGCCGGTGTCCGAGATCGTCACGCCGATCCCCTCGTCGCCGTGCCCCTCGACGATGATGTGCAGACCGCGCCCGTTGGCGTGCGTGACGGCGTTGCCGATCGCCTGGCGTGCCGCGAGGACCAACGCGCGCGCGGCGCGTCCCGGGATGAGGCCGACGCCGCCGCGCTCCTCGACGATCGCGTCGGCGCCGAGCTCCGACAGGGCCCGCCGCAGCTCGACGACGATCTGCGCCGCGCCGACCGGTTCGTCGCTGCCCTCCTGCGCGACCGCGGCCTCCGTGTTCGCGAGGCGGGTGAGCGCCTCCCGCGCCATCGCCACGGCGAGCTCCTTCGCGCGCTCGTTGTCCGCGCGCTCGGCAGCGATCAAGGCCGCCAGCACGCTGTCGTGCATCAGCGCCGACATCGCCACCCGCTCCTCCTCCGCTGCCGCCGTCGCCGCCGCCGTGGAGTACGACGCGACGGCCTGCCCTCTCGCCTCGTCCACCCCTGCGGCGACCGATCGGAACATCCAGCCGAGGGAGATGATGACCACGCCCAGGATGAGGGTGAACGACACGTCGAACGCGGTGGTGACCCAGAACTCGCGCGAGAACCCGCCCTGCACGAGACGCACGTAGCCGTAGACGAACGGCACGCCGACGGCCCACACGAACTGCAGGCGCAGCGGGAACGCGAGCATCGCTGCGACGACCCCCACGTTGACGAGGAAGAAGATCCACGGCTGGTCGCCTGCGCTCTTGTCCGCCTGATCGACGACCGTCGGCCAGGCGGCGAGCGCGAGCACGTACGCCACCGCGAACAGGCCGGAGAACGCGCGCACGCCGCGACCGACCAGACAGGCCACGAGCATCGCCGCGAGCGGCGCGAAGACCACGACCAGCATGACGATGTGCGCCGCGTCGGCGTGCGACAGCCCGTGCACGGCGGCGATCAAGGCCTGAGCGGCGAGCGCGGTCGAGCCGATCGCCACGACGATCGCGAGGATCCGCTCCATGCGGGTGCCGGTGAAGCGCTCGAACGCCGTCTCCGTGCTGCCCGGAGAGGGGATCTTGCTCCAGGCGTCGCGGATGCTCAGCGGTTCAGCGGGCACTCGGCGCCCCGTCCGCCCCGACGATGCCGTCCTCCATCGCCCGGCGCAGCAGGTCGACCTTGGTCGGTGCGGGTCGTCCGACCTCGACGTACTTCACGCGGATCCGGGTGATGTTCTCCTTGGCGGTCGAGTACGCGACGCCCAGCCGCTCCGCCACGGCCTTGAGCGGCAGTCCTGCCGCGTAGAGCCGGAGCACCTCGCGCTCGCGGGTGGAGAGCTGCGCGTCGGCGAAGGCGCGGTCGCCGTCGACGGCGCTGGCCCATTCCACGTTGTTGAGGGCTTCGCCGTGGGCGACGGTGCGGATCGCGTCGAGCACGTCGTCGAGCGCGGAGGACTTGCTGACCACCCCGGCGGCTCCCGCCGCGAGCGCCTCGCGCACCGCGGCCGGACGATCGGCGACGCTGTGGATCACCACGCTCGCGCCGTCGGCGACGAGCGAGGTCACGTTCTCGGTGACGGTGGTCCCGTCCCCGAGGGTGAGGTCGAGCACGACGACATCGGCCGGGGCGGACCCCGACGTCGCGCGCCACTCGAGATAGGACACGACCGTGCTCCCGGAGAACACCACGGTCTGCGCATCACGCGCGCAGGCGGCCTCGAGCCCGAGGCGAACGGACTCGTGATCGTCGATGAGTGCGACCGTGCTCATCCGCCCAGCCTACTGAGTCGGTCGGCGGCTGCAGCGCGGCCTCACCGGGTGAGCAGCGCGACGACCTCGAAGTGGTGCGAGTGCGGGAACAGATCGAAGCCGCGGAGGCGGTCGACGTTCCATCCGAGCGTGCGGAAGGTGCCGAGATCGCGGGCGAGCGCGACCGGGTCGCAGGCGACGTAGGCGATGGCGTCGGGGGTGAGCGCGTGCACCCCCTCGACGACCTGCCGCCCGGCTCCGGCGCGGGGCGGGTCGAGCACGACGGCCCCCGTCCGCGCTCCCCCTGTCCGGGTGGCGAGGAAGCGGTCGACGCGCGCCGTCACCGCGGTCACCTCCAGCGGGGCGAGATTGGCCGCCGCGTGCTGGGTGGCCCGCGCACTGGACTCGACCGTCACGATGTCGGTCCCGCCGAGGTCGGCGAGCGTGGCGGCGAAGAGGCCGACCCCGCCGTACAGGTCGTAGTGGGTCTTGGCGTCGTCGACGTGGCCGTCGAGGATCCCGTACACCGCGGCGTCGAGCACGGACGCCGCGCGCGGGTGGACCTGCCAGAACCCGGTGGCATCGACCTCGAAACGACGGTCGTTGACGGTCTCGTGGATCACCTCGGGCGTCGGCTTGCGCCGGAACCCGCGCGCCACCTTCGCCGGACGCTCGGTCTCCTCGCGGCGGATCACCCGCACCCGGCCGTCGGCGGGCTCGACGAGTTCGATGCGTCCTGGCGCCTCGCCCTGGAGTGCGAGCGCCGCTTCGGCGATGGCGGGGCGGGCCAGCGGATACGAGCTCACCGGGACGACGCGGTGGCTGCGGGCGGCGAACGGACCGACCGTGCCCTCGTCGTCCACGTGCAGTGTGACGCGCGTGCGCCAGCCGAGGCCGTCGCCGGACTCGACCGGTTCGATCTCGGGGGCGACCAGCCCGGTCCCGGCGAAGCGGTCGAGAGCCTCCGAGAGCACGCGGCGCTTGAGGACGCGCTGGTGATCGAGGTCGATGTGGCCGAGGTCGGCGCCGCCGGGGCGATCGGCCGGGTCCCGGGTGACGTCCGCCTCCGCCCAGATGTGCGGACGGCGATGCTCCGAGGCCTCCAGCACCTCGACGGTCTCGGCCCGCCAGAAGCTGCGCGTGGCGGCATCCGTCCCCTCCTGCGGAGGGATCACGCGGGCGCGGACGCGTTCCCCGGGGATCGTGTCGGAGACGAACACCACGCGTCCTTCGTGACGGGCGACGAAGGTGCCCCCGTGGGCGATGCCGGTGATGTCGAGCTCGAGCACGTCGGCTGGGGAGGAAGTCATCCTTCGAGGATACGGTGGTGCACATGCGCGTCTGCCTCGCCTCCACTTCGCCCGCCCGTCTCATGCTGCTTCGCCAGGCGGGGATCGAGCCCCTCACGGTGTCACCGGACGTCGACGAGGACGCCGTCGCCGCGGCCGCCGAGCAGGAGCGCGGAGCCGCGCTGGCGCCGGCCGAGCTGGTGCTGCTGCTCGCGCGGGCGAAAGCGGCCGCCGTGGCGGGGGCGCTGGCCGAAGAGGGTGTGTTCGACGGTCTCGTGATCGGCGGCGACTCGATGTTCGAGCTCGGCGGGCGCGTCTACGGCAAGCCCTACACCGCGGAGGAGGCGACCAGACGCTGGCGCGAGATGCGCGGCGCGACCGGGATCCTGCACTCCGGGCACTCCGTGTTCCGGGTCTCCCCCGGCGCGTCACCCGTGGAGGCCACCGCCGTCGCCGAGGCCGCCGTGACGTTCGCCGCCGACATCGAGGATGCCGAGATCGCCGCGTACGTCGCATCCGGCGAGCCGCTCCACGTCGCGGGCGCCTTCACGGTCGACAGCCTGGGCGGGGCCTTCATCACCCGGGTCGACGGTGACCCGTCCACGGTCGTGGGCATGTCGCTGTCGACCGTGCGCCGCCTCGCCGGAGAGCTCGGCGTCCGGTGGACGGACCTGTGGTCGTAGACTCCCCTCCACGTTTCTGCGTCTTTCTTGTGGGGAGTCGTCAAAAGGATCGCGAGGCTTCTCGCTAGGCTGGCAATCATGCCTGCTATCGCCAAGGTGCTCATCGCCAACCGCGGCGAGATCGCCGTCCGCATCATCCGCGCCGCCCGAGACTCCGGGATCGCCTCGGTCGCGGTCTACGCCGACCAGGACCGGGATGCCCTGCACACGCGTCTCGCCGACGAGGCGTACGCGCTCGGCGGTTCGACCAGCGCCGAGACATACCTCCAGATCGAGAAGATCCTCTCGATCGCCCGCCGCGCCGGCGCCGACGCCGTGCACCCCGGCTACGGGTTCCTCGCTGAGAACGCCGAGTTCGCCCGCGCCATCATCGATGCGGGGATGACCTGGATCGGCCCATCGCCGGAGGCCATCGAGGCTCTCGGCGACAAGGTCACCGCGCGCCACGTCGCCGAGAAGGTCGGCGCTCCCCTCGCCCCCGGCACGCCCGGTCCCGTCTCCGGCGCCGACGAGGTGGTCGCCTTCGCGAAGGAATACGGTCTGCCGATCGCGATCAAGGCGGCGTACGGCGGCGGCGGGCGCGGCCTCAAGGTCGCCCGTGAGCTCGACGAGGTCGCGGAGCTGTTCGAGTCCGCCACCCGCGAGGCCGTCGCCGCGTTCGGGCGCGGCGAGTGCTTCGTCGAGAAGTACCTCGACAAGCCGCGCCACGTCGAGACCCAGTGCCTGGCCGATGCGGAGGGCAACGTCGTCGTCATCTCGACGCGCGACTGCTCGCTGCAGCGCCGCCACCAGAAGCTCGTCGAAGAGGCCCCTGCTCCGTTCCTCACGGAAGACCAGACCGCCCAGCTGTACTCCGCGTCGAAGGCCATCCTCAAGGAGGTCGGCTACGTCGGTGCCGGCACATGCGAGTTCCTGATCGGCGCGGACGGCACGGTGTCGTTCCTTGAGGTGAACACCCGCCTGCAGGTCGAGCACCCGGTCTCCGAGGAGGTCACCGGCATCGACCTGGTCCGCGAGCAGTTCCGCATCGCCGCCGGCGGCACGATCGACTACGACGACCCGAAGCCGCAGGGGCACTCGTTCGAGTTCCGCATCAACGGTGAGGACCCCGGACGCGGCTTCCTCCCCCAGCCCGGGCCCATCCACGTGTTCAAGACCTTCGGAGGCCCAGGCATCCGCCTCGACTCCGGCGTCACGGCAGGAGACGCGGTCTCCGGCGCCTTCGACTCGCTGCTGGCGAAGATCATCGTCACCGGCAAGGACAGGGCGGAGGCCCTCGAGCGCTCCCGTCGCGCGCTGGACGAGTTCGAGGTCGCGGGACTCCCCACCGTCATCCCGTTCCACCGCAAGGTCGTCCGCGACCCCGCCTTCACCGCCGAGGACGGCGAGTTCGGCGTCTTCACCCGCTGGATCGAGACGGAGTTCGTCAACGACATCCCGGCGTGGGACGGCGAGCTGGAGACGCAGGCCCCGGCCGAAGCGCGGCACACCGTCGTCGTCGAGGTCTCCGGCAAGCGGCTCGAGGTCAGCCTTCCCGATCGCGTCGCCGTGGCTCCAGGCACGGCCGGCCGCCCGGTCGCGGTTCCGCCGTCGCGCCGCAGCCACGCCACCACCGCGAACGCGGGAGCATCCGGCGACGCGGTCACCTCGCCGATGCAGGCGACCGTCGTCAAGATCGCCGTCGAGGACGGGCAGCAGGTCGTCAAGGGCGACCTCGTCGTGGTGCTCGAGGCCATGAAGATGGAGCAGCCGCTGCAGGCGCACAAGGACGGCGTCGTGAGCAACATCAACGCCGACGCGGGCGCCACGGTCTCCGCCGGGCACCAGCTGCTCACGATCAGCTGACACGCGAGACCCCGCTTTCACGCCGAGACCCCGGGCTGCAGACGTCTGCAGCCCGGGGTCTCGGCGATTGCGCGGGGTCTCGGATCAGGAGATGTTCACGAGGTGCATCGCGCGGCTCGCGTCGGTGATGCTGCTCGAGAGCGAGGGGTACGCGGCGAAGACCCGAGAGACCTGATCGACCGTGAGCCGTCGCTCGACGGCGACCGCGATCGGGTAGATCAGCTCCGAGGCCTTCGGAGCGACGATCACACCGCCGATCACCGTGCCGGAGCCCTTCCGTGCGATGAGCTTGACGAAGCCGTCCTTGATGCCCATCATCTTCGCGCGCGGATTCGCCGCGAGCGGGAGCTTGTAGACCATGCCGTCCGCGACGCCGTCCTCGACGTCCTTCACGCCGTAGCCGACCGTCGCGATCTCCGGTGCGGTGAAGATGTTCGAGGTGATCTTGATCAGCTCGAGCGGGATCACGATGTCGCCGAGCGCGTGGAACACCGCGGTGCGCCCCTGCATCGACGCGACGGACGCCAAGGGGAAGAAGTTCGTGCAGTCGCCGACGGCGTACACGTTGGGTACGGAGGTGCGCGCGACCTTGTTCACCCGCACGTGACCCGAGTCGTCGAGCTCGACCCCGGCCTCCTCGAGGCCGATGCCCGCGGTGTTCGGGATGGACCCGACCGCCATGAGGCAGTGGCTGCCGTCGACCGTGCGGCCGTCGGAGAGGGTCACGGTCACGCCGTCCTTCGTGACCTCGACCTTGTCGGCGCGCGACTTGGAGAGCACCTGCATGCCCCCGCGCTTGAACACCTTCTCCAGCACGCTCGCCGCGTCCTTGTCCTCGCCGGGGAGGACCTGATCCCGGCTGGAGACGAGCGTGACCTTCGCTCCGAGGTTCATGTAGGCGGAGGCGAACTCCGCGCCCGTGACTCCGGATCCGACCACGATCAGGTGCTCCGGAAGCGACTTCATGTCGTACAGCTGCGTCCAGGTGAGGATGCGCTTGCCGTCGGGCTTGGCCGAGTCGAGCTCGCGGGGAGACGCGCCGACGGCCACCACGATCGTGTCGGCCTCGACGCGGTCGAAGTCGGTGCCGCGCTCGCCCGTGGAGACGACGATGGCGTTCGGGCCCTCGAGCCGGCCGTGACCGGAGAGGATGCGCACTCCGGCGTCGAGGAGCGTGGCGCGCATGTCCTCGGACTGCTGTCCGGCGAGGGCGATGAGGCGCTTGTTCACCGCCGCGAGGTTGATGGCGATCTCGGGCTTGAGCGGCTTGCCGTTCTCGCCCTTCGCGTAGAAGTTCACCCCGAGGTCGCTGGCCTCGGAGATGGCGACGGCCGCATCGGCGGTGGCGATCAGGCTCTTCGAGGGCACGACGTCGGTGAGCACGGCGGATCCGCCGACGCCCACCCGCTCGACCAGGGTGACCTCGGCCCCGAGCTGGGCTGCCGCGAGGGCCGCCTCGTAACCGCCGGGACCGCCGCCGAGGACGGCGACGCGCTGAGTGCGCTCGAAAGTGGTGGAAGACATGCTCTCCATTCTTCCGCAATCCTGGCACCGGAGCCTGCCACTTCCTAGAGTGGATCCATGCCTGAAACCCACAGCAACCCCCTCGACGACCCCTCTGCGAACCCGTTCGAGGTCGCCGCCGAAGCCGCGGCCGACATCGCGCGTCTGACCGGCGTCGAGAAGCACGACATCGCCCTCACCCTCGGCAGCGGCTGGGGCAAGGCCGCCGACATCATCGGCGAGACCGTCGCGACGGTCCCCGCGACCGAGGTCACCGGGTTCTCCAAGCCGGCGCTCGAGGGCCACGTCGGCACGCTGCGCAGCATCCGGACGCCCGGTGGGAAGAACGTCCTCGTCATCGGGGCCCGCACGCACTACTACGAAGACCACGGCGTCCGCCGGGTCGTGCACAGCGTCCGCACCGCCGCAGCCACGGGCGCGAAGATCATGGTGCTCACGAACGGCGCCGGCGGCATCCGCGAGACCTGGAAGCCGGGCCAGCCCGTGCTGATCAGCGACCACATCAACCTCACCGCGGACTCCCCGCTCGAGGGCGCGACCTTCATCGACCTGACCGACCTGTACGCGAAGCGCCTGCGCGACATCGCACGCAGCATCGACCCAAGCCTCGACGAGGGCGTCTACACGCAGTTCCGCGGACCGCACTACGAGACGCCGGCCGAGGTGCAGATGGCCAAGCACATCGGCGGCCACATCGTCGGCATGTCCACCGCGCTCGAGGCCATCGCCGCGCGCGAGGCCGGCATGGAGATCCTCGGGTTCTCGCTCATCACGAACCTGGCGGCCGGCATCCAGCAGACCCCGCTCAGCCACGCCGAGGTCATCGAGGCCGGACGCGAGGCCGAGCCGGTGATCTCCGCCCTGCTGGCCAGGGTGGTCGAGGCCCTGTGAGCGAGGAGCGGCTCGCCCAGGCGCGCGCCTGGCTGCGACAGGACCCCGACCCCGCGACGCGCGATGAGCTGGCGGGTCTGATCACCCGTGCGGCCGCAGCGGACGAGGCGGCCGTCGCCGAGCTCGACGACCGGTTCCGCACCCGCCTGGCGTTCGGCACCGCAGGACTCCGCGGAGAGCTCGGCGCCGGGAGCAACCGGATGAACCGGGTCCTCGTCGCCCAGGCCGCGGCCGGATTCGCGGCCTACCTGCGCGAGAAGGCGAACGGCGGCACGCCGACGGTCGTGATCGGCTACGACGGTCGCCGCAACTCCCGAGTGTTCGCGACCGACTCCGCCGAGCTGTTCGCCGGCGCCGGCCTGCGCGCGATCCTGCTGCCCCGGCTGCTGCCCACGCCGGTCCTCGCGTTCGCCGTGCGCCACCTCGGCGCGGATGCGGGCGTCATGGTCACCGCCTCGCACAACCCGCCGAACGACAACGGCTACAAGGTGTACCTCGGCGGCGCCGACCAGGGCTCGCAGATCGTGGCCCCGGCGGACGCCGAGATCGCCGCGCACATCCAGCGGGTCGCCGACGCCGGTCCCGTCACGGCACTGCCGCGCGCGACGGACTACGAGACCGCGGGCGAGGACGTGGTCGAGGCCTACATCGCCGCGACCGCCGCCGTCGCCCCGGCCCCCGCCGGCACCACGGGCATGCGCTGGGTGTACACCGCGATGCACGGTGTCGGGTGGGAGACGCTCTCCCGCATCGTCAAGGACGCCGGGTACCCGCAGCCGTTCGTGGTCGACGAGCAGCTCACCCCGGACGCCACCTTCCGCACCGTCTCGTTCCCCAACCCGGAGGAGCCGGGGGCGATGGACCTCGCGTTCGCCAGGGCCCGTCGCGTCAAGGCCGACTTCATCCTGGCGAACGACCCGGACGCGGACCGCCTCGCCGTCGCCGTCCCCGACGAGGAGTCGCCGCAGGGCTGGCGCCGCCTGACCGGCAACGAGGTCGGCCTGCTCCTCGGCGCCAGAGCAGCGAAGGCGGCGGCCGGCACTCCCGGTGCGTCGCTCGCCTGCTCGCTCGTCTCCTCCCCCGGGCTCGGCGCCGTCGCGGCGCACCACGGTCTCGACTTCCACGAGACGCTCACCGGATTCAAGTGGATCTCGCGCGCCCCCGGCATCGTCTTCGGATTCGAGGAGGCGCTCGGCTACCTGGTCAACCCCGAGACGGTCCGCGACAAGGACGGCGTGTCCGCAGCCGTCGCGATCCTGGGACTCGCGGCGGAGGCCCGTGACCGCGGGGCGACGCTCACGGACCTGCTGGACGAGCTCGGCGAGACGTACGGGCACTTCGCCAGCGGTCAGGTGTCGGTGCGTGTGGACGACCTCTCGATCATCGGCGACGTCATGCTCGCGCTGCGCTCGCTGCCCCCGACGCAGATCGCTGGGCGGTCCATCGCGTCGGCGGAGGACCTGCTGCAGGCACCGCAGGGGCAGCCGTCCGGAGACGTCCTGCGCTACCGGCTCACGGACGGCTCCCGCGTGATCGTGCGTCCGAGCGGCACCGAGCCGAAGCTGAAGGTCTACATCGACGCCCGAGCGGAGTCCGCGCAGGGAGCGCGCGATGCCGTGGCCGAGCTCGAGGCCGGCGTCCGGACCCTGCTCGACGAGCGCTCCTGACCATGCCGACCCGCCGCGTCATCGTCAGCGCGCACAACGGTGTGCATGCCCGCCCGGTGGCCGAGCTCGTGCGCCTCGCCCAGTCCCATGGCGCGCCGGTGACGCTGCGCACCTCCGACGACACGACCGTCGACCTCCGCAGCGTGCTGGCGGTGATGGATCTCGGGATCGAGTCCGGCGATGCGGTGGTCCTCGAGACCGCCGCATCGGACACCTCGGAGGCCCTCCTCGATGAGCTCGTCGAGGTGCTCGCGCCGAAGGAGTGACGCCGCGGCTCAGCCGTCGATCACGGCCACGAGCTCGTCGAGGAACGCCTCGAAGCTCGTACCACGGCGGACGATGCGCTGCACGCTCTCGCGCTCGCTGAACACCTCGACGAGCTGCTCTAACACGGTCTGGAAGGCCGCGCGATCCCCCTCGCTGAAGGCGGCGAGCGCGACGACCTGCACGCGCCCTCCGCCCCACGCGGCCGAGCCGTCGGCGACGCCGATCGCGATCGCCGTGCGTGCGGCCGTCATCTGCAGCGCATGCGGCACCGCGAGCGCATCCGTGAACGCCGTGGACGACATCCGCTCCCGGACGATCGTGTTCTCGATGTAGTCCTCGCCGATCAGGCCCGCCTGCACGAGAAGCCCGCCGAGGCGGCGGATGATGGCCTCCTCCCCCTCGTCGGGCAGCGGGAAGACGTAGGCGTCGGCGTGGAAGTAGCGGGCGAGCTCTCCGCGCAGCCGGGTGAGCCGTCGTCCTCGACGCACGCGGGCAGCGGCCTGCTGGATGCGGTCGACGTCGGCATCGGTCAGGAACGGCTGGATGCGCACGAAACGGTCTCCCGATGAGCCGGGCTCGATCGTGCTGAGCACGAGGTCGGTGTCGAAAGACGTCCAGTCCGGGTCGACGTTCGTGACCACGCTCGTCACCTCGATCGCGGATCCGAGGGAGCGGTCGACGCTGGATCGCAGGAGCTCGTGCAGTTCGTAGTATCCCGGGCAGACGATCGTCGCGGTGAGGATCGACTCCGCCTTCCGGCTGCGTTCCAGGCGTCCGCCTACGTGCATCGCGATGTAGGCGATCTCGTCGTCGTGGATCGGCGTCCCCACCCGGTCGTGCAGTCCGCTCGCGATCGACACCGCGACCTCGAAGATCATCGGATAGCTCGTCTTGAGGGAGCGCGTCAGCGGATTGCGCGTCAGGGCGCTCTCCTCCGCCCGGCGCAGCAGATTCTGCACGTGCAGGGCGAGACGGAGCACGAACGTCTCGTCGACGAGGTCCACCTGGAAGTCCTCGGCGGCCCGGGCGATCTCGGCGCGGACCGCCGCCTCGACCTGCGGGTCCACCCCGCTGCGGGCGACCTCCCTGGTGGTCGCCTCCCCCGGCGCGACGATCCGGGTGAGCACGAGCGAGGCGAGGTGGCCGCTGTCGCCCTCGCCGAGCACGACGGAGAAGTGCTGCGCGGCGAGTCGGGCGATCACCGCTCCGACTCTCGGGATCTCCTCCCTCGTACCGGCCGGCGAGGACTCGAGCGTGTGGCCGGCGGCGACGCGCTCGGCGGCGATCGCGATGTGCAGGAGCACGTCGGCGATGGCGAGCTCGTTCACGTAGTAGCCGAGCTCCCCGAGTTCGCGGACGAGCTCCGATTTGAAGGGGCCGACGGCGGCGGCGGGCACGGCAGCACCCGTCAGCGCCCTGCGGAAGGTCTCGGGGTGGAAGGACGCGTCGTCCATCTCGTCGTGGGCGAGCCGGCTGAGCAGGCGCCGCTGCGCCGCCTCGTTGCCGCGCAGGCGCACGTTCTCCCTGTCGCGCTCGAGCACCAGATCGGTGCCGTCCAGAAGCCCGCGCACGCGCACGAGGTCCGCCTCGAGCGTCGCCTCGCTGACGTGCAGCTCCTCGGCCGTGTCGAACACGTCGATGCCCGCGCTCTCATCCAGGAGGAGCCGCACGAGGGCGTGCAGCCGATCCCGAGGCGCCGAATCCCCGGAGGGGCGCATCCGCAGCACGCCGCGGGCTGCCGACCCCGCGCGGTAGCCGGCCGGCCCGGATTCGACCACCGCCGCTCCGGGCGCGCGGGCGTTCAGCGCGGCGACGTACGAGCGGATGCTGCGCGGAGTGACTCCGAGCAGATCGGCGAGGCTTCCGGCCGTCGCCCATCCCTCCTGGCGCAGCAGCGCGGCGAGGAGCTGGTCCTGGCGCTGGCGCGACATGATCCCTCCGACTTCCCGCGTGCTGACCGCACTGTCTCGACGTGCTCTCCATGATGTCAGGTCGTCCGATCGTGCGGGCCGGAAGCGCCGTTCCGGAGGGGCGGAAAGGAACGTGTTGGCGGACGACCCGTCATCGTTCCCAGACTGTTCTCAGGAAAGGCGGCATCGATGAGGATCCTCGTGGTGTGCGGCGCAGGGGCGTCGAGCACGTTCGTCGCGCAACGACTCCGGTCCGCCGCGGCGGCCGCCGGTCTCGACTGGGATGCCGCGGCCGGCATGGAGAGCAGCGCCGTCGGGTCGGATCACGACCTGATCCTGATCGGCCCCCATCTGAGCGACCGCCGCGATGCCATCAGCGACAGCACCCGCGCCGCCGTCGCCGTGCTGCCGGACGACGTCTTCGCCGACAGGGACGGCTCGCGCACGCTCGCCCTGGCCCGTTCGATCCTCGCCGACGCCGCCGACACCCCGAAAGGAACACCATGACCGCCACCCGCACCGTCCGGATCGGCTCCTCCCACGGCCTGCACGCCCGCCCCGCCAAGCTCTTCGCACAGGCGGCGAAGGATTCGGGCGTCGCCGTCACGATCGCCAAGGACTCCGGCAAGCCCGTCAACGCGGCCAGCATCCTCGGCGTCATCGCCCTCGCCATCGAGCACGGTGACTACGTCACCCTGACCGCGGAGGGCGAGGGCGCGGAGGGCGTGCTCGACACGCTGACCGAGCTGCTCACCACCGACCACGATCAGGACTCCGCCTGATGAGCGAGCTGCGCGGGGTGGGCATCGGTCTGGGCGTGGCCCAGGGGCCGGTCGTCCGCATGGCCGAGGCGATGCCCGCTCCGGAGAACACCCCGAGCACCGCGGGAGCCGATGCCGAGCGCGCTCGGGTGCGCGAGGCCGTCTCGACCGTCGCCCGCGAGCTGAACGAACGCGGCGAGGCAGCGGGCGGTGCGGCGCAGGAGGTGCTCGAGGCACAGGCGATGATCGCCGAGGATCCGACGCTCCAGGACGAGGTGGACGCCAGGATCGACGCGGGCGCCACGGCGGAATGGGCCGTCCACGACGCCTTCGCGGGGTTCCGCGCCACCCTCGAGGCGGTGGGCGGCTATCTGGGCGAGCGGGCCGCCGATCTCGACGACATCGCCCAGCGGGTGCTCGCGCACCTTCGCGGCGTCGAGGCACCCGGCGTCCCCGACCCCGGTCATCCCTTCGTGCTGGTCGCCCGCGACCTCGCGCCGGCGGACACCGCACTCCTCGACCTCGACCAGGTCCTCGCCCTCATCACGACGGACGGCGGACCGACCTCGCACACCGCGATCCTGGCCAGGGAGAAGGGCATCGTCGCGATCGTCGGCGTCGGCGACGCGACAGCACTCGCCACCGGCGACACCGTGATCGTGGATGCGGCCGGCGGCGTGGTCACGAGCGAGCCGTCCGCCGACGAGCTCGCCCGAGCCGCGGAACGCGCGGCGGCCCGACTCTCGGCGGACGCGGCCCCGCTCACACCCGGTGCACTCGCCGATGGAACACCGATCGCGCTGCTCGCCAACCTCGGCAAGCCGGCGGACGCCGCCGACGCGGTCGCCAGGGGCGCCGAGGGCGTCGGGCTGTTCCGCACCGAGTTCCTGTTCCTCTCCTCCGCGCAGGCTCCCACCATCGCCCAGCAGCGCGAGTCCTACCGCGAGCTGCTGTCGGCGTTCCCCGGCAAGAAGGTCGTCGTCCGGATGCTGGATGCCGGGGCCGACAAGCCGCTGGCGTTCCTCAACGACGCCCACGAGGAGAACCCCGCGCTCGGACTGCGCGGGCTGCGGGCGCTGCGGGCGAGCGAGGACATCCTGCGCGAGCAGCTCACGGCGCTCGCCGAGGCGGACGCGCAGACCGAGGCCGACCTGTGGGTGATGGCTCCCATGGTCGCGACCGTCGAGGAGACCGTGTACTTCACCGGGCTCGCCCGCGAATACGGACTGCGCACCGCCGGAGTCATGGTGGAGATCCCGGCGAGCGCGCTGCTCGCCGACCGCGTGCTCGCACACGCCGACTTCGCCTCGATCGGCACCAACGACCTCACGCAGTACACGCTGGCGGCCGACCGCATGCTCGGCTCCGTTGCCGGGTTCCAGGACCCCTGGCATCCCGCCGTCCTCCGCCTCGTGCGCGAGGTCGGAGACGCGGGTGCGCGTCTGGGCAAGCCGGTCGGCATCTGCGGCGAGGCCGCGGCCGATCCACTGCTCGCCGTGGTCCTGGTCGGGCTCGGCGCCACGAGCCTCTCCATGGCCCCGTCGGCACTGGCCGATGTCAGACAGACCCTGTCCGCACACACCCTGGACGATGCCCGACGTCTCGCCGAGGTCGCCCTCGCCGCAGACGGCGCGGCATCCGCCCGAACCGCCGCGGCGTCTCTCGCCGCGGAACTCCCCCACCACCAGAAAGAGACGACATCATGACGACGACGTCACCTGCCGCCACCAGGCCCGGCGGCCTCCGCGTAGGCGTGCAGCGCTTCGGCACCTTCCTCTCGGGCATGATCATGCCCAACATCGCGGCCTTCATCGCCTGGGGCTTCATCACGATGCTCTTCATCCCGGCCGGGTTCTTCGGCGCGGACAGCCCGTTCGGCTGGCACTGGGCCGGCGTCGCCGAGATCATCGGCGGTGGCGGCGACTCCGCCGTGATCGGCTGGCAGGGCGCCATGACCGCCGTGGCCGAGGGCGCAGACGGGAACATCCTCGCCTACGTCGGCCTCGTCGGCCCGATGGTGACGTACCTGCTGCCGCTGCTCATCGCCAACACCGCCGGCCGCATGGTCTACGGGGAGCGCGGTGGCGTGGTCGCCACGATCGCCACCGTCGGCGTCATCGTCGGCACCAACATCCCGATGTTCCTGGGCGCGATGATCATGGGCCCGATCGCCGCATGGATCACCAAGCAGATGGACCGCCTGTGGGACGGGAAGATCCGGCCCGGCTTCGAGATGCTGGTCAACAACTTCTCCGCCGGCATCCTCGGCATGATCCTCGCCATCGTGGGCTTCTTCGCCTTCGGTCCGGTCATGCTCGGCATCAGCGCGGCGCTCGGAGCGGCCGTCGACTGGCTCGTCTCGCTCAACCTGCTGCCGCTCGTGTCGATCATCGTCGAACCGGCGAAGGTCCTGTTCCTGAACAACGCCATCAACCACGGCGTGTTCACCCCGCTCGGCATCGAGCAGGCCGCTGAGACCGGCAAGTCGATCCTGTTCCTCATCGAGGCGAACCCCGGGCCGGGCCTCGGACTGCTGCTCGCCTTCACGTTCTTCGGCGTGGGCGCGGCGAAGGCCTCGGCCCCCGGTGCGGCCATCATCCAGTTCTTCGGCGGCATCCACGAGATCTACTTCCCGTACGCGCTGAGCAAGCCGACCACGATCCTCGCGCTCATCGCGGGTGGAGCGGCCGGCGTCACCACGAACATGGTCCTCGGCGGCGGTCTGGCCTTCCCGGCCGCCCCCGGCAGCATCATCGCGGTGACCGCAGCGGCCGTCGGGCCCGGCGTCGCCAACCTGCTGGTCGTGTACCTCTCCGTGATCATCGCCGCGACCGTCACGTTCCTCATCACCGGCGTGATCCTGCGCGCCTCCCGCAAGCGCGACCTGGCTGCCGAGGGCGACGCGTTCGGCGCCGCGATCGCGCAGACCGAGGCGAACAAGGGCAAGTCGTCCGCCGCGATGGACGCCCTCCGCACCTCGACCGGCGCCTCGGCCTCCGAGGCCGCCGCCGCTCCGACCACGACGACGATCGCGGCAGCGCCGATCGAGACCATCGTGTTCGCGTGCGACGCCGGGATGGGATCCTCCGCCATGGGCGCCAGCGTGCTGCGCAACAAGCTCAAGAAGGCGGGCATCGAGGACATCACCGTCACCAACCAGGCGATCGCGAACCTCGACGGGAGCGCGGACGTCGTCATCACCCAGCAGCAGCTCACCGAGCGCGCCACCGCCAAGTCGCCGAACTCGGTGCACGTGTCGGTCGACAACTTCATGAACTCCCCGAAGTACGAGGAGGTCGTGGAGATGGTGCGCGCACAGCGAAAGGACACAGAATGAGCGTTCTCACCCCGGACCGGGTCAGGATCCACGCGGGCACGGCCACGCGCGACGAGGCGCTGCAGGAGGCGACGGACATCCTCGTCGCCGCGGGCGCCGTGACCCCGGCGTACGTCGATGCCATGCGGCAGCGCGAGGAGACGGTGTCCACCTACATGGGCAACGGTCTCGCCATCCCCCACGGCACCAACGACGCGAAGGACGCGATCCTCGCCTCCGCGCTCTCCGTGGTCCGCTACGACGGAGGCGTCGACTGGGCAGGCGAGCCGGCGAACTTCGTGATCGGGATCGCCGGCGTCGGCGACGAGCACCTGGAGATCCTGTCGCGCATCGCCCTGCTGTTCTCCGAGGAGGACGACGTCGCCCGGCTCGCGGCCGCGCAGACCCCCGAGGAGCTGTACGCGCTGCTGTCGGAGGTGAACGAGGGATGAAGGCGGTCCACTTCGGGGCGGGCAACATCGGGCGGGGCTTCGTCGGTCTGCTGCTGCACGAGGGCGGGTACGACGTCGTCTTCTCCGACGTCGCGGATGCCCTCGTCGACGCGATCAACGCCGCCGACGAGTACACCGTGCACGAGGCCGGCCCCGGAGGGACCGATCATGTCGTCACCGGGTTCCGTGCGGTCAACAGCCGCACGGACCCGGCGACCGCGGCGGAGGAGGTCGCGAGCGCTGACGTCGTGACCACGGCCGTCGGCCCGACCGTGCTGCGGTTCGTGGCGCCGACCATCGTCGCCGGACTCGCCCTGCGCTCCCCGGAGGCCGCTCCCCTGCAGGTCATGGCGTGCGAGAACGCGATCGGGGCGACGGACCTGCTGCGTCGGGAGATCGCCGCAGCCGCCGGGGACGATGCCGAGATCCTGCTCACCCGCGCGGTGTTCGCGAACACCGCCGTCGACCGGATCGTCCCGGCGCAGCCGGCCGGTGGCGGCGTCGACGTGACCGTCGAGCCGTACTTCGAATGGGCGATCGAGGCCGGACCGTTCGGCGGCGCCCTTCCGAGCATCCCCGGGGCGCACTTCGTGGACGACCTCGCCCCGTACATCGAGCGCAAGCTCTTCACCGTGAACACCGGTCATGCCGCCACCGCCTACTTCGGAGCGCGCGCCGGGATCGAGCGCATCGCCGACGCGCTGGCCGATCCCGCCATCGCGGCGAACGTCGCCGCCGCGCTCGAGGAGACCTCCGCCGTGCTGGTCGCGGAGCATGGTCTGGATCCGGCGGAGCTCGCGGCCTACCGCGCCACGATCCTCGATCGGTTCCGCAATCCCGCGCTCATCGACACGGTGCAGCGTGTCGGGCGTCAGCCGCTGCGCAAGATCTCGCGGCACGAGCGGTTCGTCGGGCCCGCAGCGATGGCAGCGGAACGCGGTCTGTCCGCCGAGGCACTGGTCGCCGCCGTGTCGGCGGCCCTCGAGTTCGACGACCCGGCCGACGAGCAGTCGGTCGAACTGCAGCGGCTGCTGCGCACAGAGGACGCCGCAGCTTTCACGGCGCAGGTGACGGAGCTCGACCCCGAGCATCCGCTGTTCCCCGTGATCCGCGACGCGGTCGCCGCGCGCCAGGACCAGCTCACGGCTGACTGACACCGCCGCCCTTCGACGCCCCCGCCACCCGATACGATCGGGAGGCGGGGGCGTTTTCGAGCACAGCGACGTGCGGGGAGCAGGATGAGCAGATATGCCGTGATCGGCGCGGGGCCATCGGGGCTCGCCGCCGCACGCGCCCTGCAGAAGCGCGGGATCGCCGTCGACGGCTATGAGGCGTCGCACGGCGTCGGCGGCCTCTGGGACATCACCAACCCGCGCAGCACGATGTACGAGTCCGCGCACCTGATCTCCTCGCGCACGACCACCGAGTTCGCCGAGTTCCCGATGCGCACGCGGGTCGACTACCCCGGCCATCGCGCGCTGAAGCACTACTTCCAGGACTACGCCGAGCACTTCGGCCTGACAGCGCTGTTCCGGTTCGACACCGCGGTGGTGCGGCTCGAACCGCGCGACGACGGCTGGGATCTCACCAGCGTCGGTCCCGGGGGCGAGGAGGTCCGCTGGTACGCCGGTGTCGTCCTGGCGAACGGGACGCTCGCGAAGCCGAACACGCCCGTGTTCCACGGCGAGTTCTCCGGCGAGCTGCTGCACACGAGCGGCTACACGTCTCCCGAGCAGCTCCGCGGACGACGCGTCCTGCTGATCGGCGCGGGGAACTCGGGGTGCGATATCGCCGTGGATGCCGTGCACCACGCCGCGTCCGTCGACATGAGCGTGCGCCGGGGTTACCACTTCGTGCCGCGCTACCTCTTCGGCAGGCCGAGCGACACGCTCAACCAGGGTCGTCCGCTGCCGCCGCGGCTCAAGCAGGCCGTCGACAGCCGCGTGCTGCGCGCGTTCACGGGCGACCCGGTGCGCTTCGGGTTCCCGAAGCCCGACCACCGCATCTACGAGTCGCACCCGATCGTGAACACCCTCGTCCTGCACCACCTCGGACAGGGCGATCTGCGCATCCGCCCCGACGTCGAGCGCTTCGACGGCGCCGCCGTGCGGTTCCGCGACGGCAGTGCCGACGACTACGACCTCGTGCTCCTCGCCACCGGCTACACGCTCGACTACCCGTTCGTCGCCCGGGAGCATCTGCACTGGCGCGGCGCAGCCCCGCGGCTGTTCCTGAACATCTTCCCTGCGTCGTTCAACGGGCTGTTCGTGATGGGCATGATCGAGGCCTCCGGCATCGGCTGGCAGGGCCGCTACGAGCAGGCGGAGCTCCTCGCGGGATACCTCGACGCCGTCGAGCAGGACCCGCCGCGCGCCGCACGCTTCCGGGACCGGGTGACCGGCAGCCCTTGGCCGGACGTCACGGGCGGGTACCACTACCTCGGTCTGGATCGGATGGCGTATTACGTGAACAAGGACGCCTACCGGAGCGCGGTGCGGCGGGAGCAGAAGGAGCTGCGGTAGCGTTCTCCCGTGCAGAAGAAGCGTGGCCGGCGGGTCCTGAGACGCGTCCTGTGGAGCCTCGCCGTCGTGCTGGTCCTCGTCGTCGTCGGCACTCTCGCCTGGACCCAGATCGGAGTCATGTCCGCTGAGCCCGAGCCGCTGGAGACCGTGCGCGAGAACACCGCCCTCACCGTCACCGATGCCGAGGAGGGCATCGTGCTCGCGCCCGCCGACGGCGGATCGGAGGTCGGCCTCGTCTTCATCCCCGGCGCGAAGGTCGATCCGTGGGCCTACGCGGCCATCCTGCAGGGGTTCGCGGAAGACGGCGTGACGGTCGTCATCACGCGCCCCTGGCTGAACCTCGCCTTCTTCGATCCGCGCGGGCTGGATGCGTTCACCTCCGCGGCCCCCGAGGTCGACGTCTGGGCCGTCGGCGGGCATTCGCTGGGAGGCGTGCGCGCCTGCCAGCTCGCGCCGGAGGCGGACGCGCTCGTCCTGTTCGCCAGCTACTGCGCGAACGACCTGTCGGACAGCCGACTCCCTGTCCTCAGCCTCGCCGGGAGCGAGGACGGCCTCTCGACCCCCGAGAAGATCGCCGACGCCAGAGACCTCCTGCCCTCCGACGCCGAGCTGGTGGAGATCGCCGGGGCCTCGCACGCCTCCTTCGGCGACTACGGCCCGCAGTCCGGCGACGGCACCCCCACGATCTCGACGACGGAGATGCACGCGGAGGTCACCCGTCTGGGCGACTCGTTCTTCGCGTCGATCCTCCCCTGAGAACGGCTCGTCCCCGTCGGTCACTCCTCCGGGAGATGGAGGATCGGGTCCAGAAGCGGATGCAGGTGCCGCGAACGCAGCACGGTCGCGGCCGCGCGGGCCCCGGCCTCGAGCGCCGCCGCGACCGGTGCACCGTCGAGACGGGCGTCGAGCACACCCGCGAGGAACGCATCACCGGCCCCGTTGGTGTCGGCGACCTCCACCGGCAGTGCGCGGACCCGATGCTCGATGCCGTGCTCGTCGACGGCCACAGCGCCGTCCGCACCCCGTGTGCACACGGCCAGGTGCGCCCCGGCGGCGATCCGGGCATGGAGGAAGGCGACCGGGTCCTCGAGCCGGTCCGCGTTGCAGAACACCGCGTGGGCAGCCGCCAGGAACGGACGGTGGAACTCCGCCACCCCGTCGTAGTCGTGCACATCGACCCAGATCGGCGTGCCGCTCTCGCGAGCCAGGGGCAGCAGCCGCCGGGGTTCGGCGGCGAGGTCGAGCACGACCGCGTCCGCCGCGGAGAGCTGCTCGCGCACCCAGGCGTCCTCCTCCCCCGACGTCTCCTCCGGCGCGGCCAGGTAGAGCGACACGCGCTCCCCGTCGCGGGTCATGAGGTTCAGATGCCGTTCGGTGACGCCCGCGCCCCAGCGCACGGCCACACCGGCGCCGTCGAGCGCCTCCCGCACGCGCGTCCCCGCGGCGTCGTCCCCCGCGAGCGCGTACAGCTGCGTCGGGCGTCCCAAACCCGTCAGGCTCAGCGCCTTGCCCGCGCTGGTCCCGCCCACGGTCTCCCACGTCGCCTCGGCGAACTGCATGTGCGGCACCGGCTCGGGAAGGCGGTCGAGCACGACGATCGTGTTCCATGCGGCGGGGCCGGCGATGAAGACGGACGAGGACATGCTCCCCATCCTGCCGTGCCGCCGGGGGTCAGCCGATGCGCGACACCAGGGCGTCCAAGCCCATCCCGTAGTCGATGCGGACGACGGGCAGCGCGTACCGGTCCGTCCCGATCTGCACGAAGCCGGGCTCGATCGTCCGCCCGAGCTCGTAGCCGGCCTGCGCGACGCCCTGCTTCGTGGTGTCGTCGTAGTGCCCGAACGGATAGGCCACCACCTCCCGGACGCCGAGGACATCCCCGGACCTGACGAGATCGGCGGCGATCTGGTCGGCGGTCCAGTTGACCATCCGTCCTCTGCCGTTCTCCCCGGCCTGGTGCATGTCGTGGGTGTGCGAGCGGCGCTGGACGTAGACCGACGGCGCCGGATCCTGCCGATAGGCGGTGATCATGAAGGAGGTGCTGAGCAGCCGGTACTTGTCGACGACCGGGACCGCGAGGTCGAACCAGGACTGATCGGCGTCGTCATCGGTGATGATCACGCTGCGGGCGGGGAGCGAGAGCCGCCCGTCGATGAAGGCGCTGAGCTCGTCCCAGGTCGGCAGATAGAAGCCGGTCGTCGCGATGTGGTCCATGTGCGCATCGAAGTCGCCGATGTAGGCGTAGTTGCCGCGCAGCCACCCCTTCTCGCCGTCGGGATCCGCGGTGAACTGGTGGTACATCAGGATGGGGACGCGTACGTCCTCGGCCGCGTTCTCCTGTGGTGTCTTCCATGCTGCGAACAGGTCGACCTGCTGCTGCGCACACACGACCGGATCGGCGCCGTTCACCCGAGCCTCGACCGCGAAGGCGGCGGCGTCGTCGGCGCTGGCGTACCAGCCGGCGAACACCCGACCGTCGAGCTGCGGGATCGGCAGCCCCTGGTACAGGCCTTCCTGGAACTGGAGCACCGGCTCGGCAGGAGCGCCCTCGCCGTGGAAGGTCACCGCGCAGGCGCGAGGATCATCCGCGTCGGCCACGAGCTGCTGCGCCGGCGTCAGCGGATGTGGGAGCGGCGTGGTCTGCGCCTTCGCGACCGTGTCCTCCGGCGTGCGGTTCGCCCATGCGAAGGCGGCGACGCCTCCCCCGACGACCACGAGGCCGACGACGGTGCCGATGACGGCTGCGGTGCGTGTGCGCCGCCTCTTCCCCCCGGAAGCCACGATCAGGCGTCGAATCCCTCAGCGATCATCTCGACCAGCTCCTCGCGCTCTTCGACGGGGAGGAAGGCGGCGGCCGCGGCATTGAACTGGAAGGTCTCGAGATCGTCCAGGTCGTACTCGAAGGCCTCGACCAGCAGCGCCAGCTCGCGCGTCAGCGACGTCGCGCTCATGGTGCGGTTGTCGACGTTCACGGTGACCGCGAAGCCCAGCTGGTACAGCAGGTCGAAGGGGTGGTCGACCATGGTGTTGCCCCACGCGGCGATGGCGCCGGTCTGCAGGTTCGACGACGGCGAGAGCTCCAGCGGGATCTCCCGGTCGCGCACCCAGCGCGCGAGATCGCCGAACTGCACCTGCACCTCATCGCCCTCCTGCGTGATGACCTGGAGGTCCTCGGCGATGCGCACGCCGTGGCCGAGACGCAGAGCACGACCGTCGAGGAGTGCGGAGCGGATCGAGGCGGGCCCCGCCGCCTCTCCCGCGTGCACGGTGACGGGGAAGAAGTTCTCGGCGAGGTAGTCGAAGGCGGCGCGGTGGTTCGAGGGCGGGAAGCCGTCCTCGGGACCGGCGATGTCGAAGCCGACGGCACCGCGTCCGCGGAAGTCGACGGCGAGCTCGGCGATCTCCAGCGCGCGGTCGGTGTGCCGCATCGCCGTGATCAGCTGGCCGACGCGGATGCTGCGACCGTCGCGGTCGGCGGCGTCCTCGCCCTCCTCGATGCCCTGCTGCACGGCCTCCACCGTCTGCTCCAGCGTGAGGCCGCGGGCCAGGTGCTGCTCCGGCGCCCAGCGCACCTCACCGTAGATCACGCCGTCGGCGGCCAGATCCTGCACGAACTCGCGCGCGACCCGCGTGAGCCCCTCCTTCGTCTGCATCACGGCGGTGGTCAGATCGAAGGTCTTCAGGTACTCGACCAGCGAACCGGAGTCGCTCTGCTTCGCGAACCACCGCCCGAGCGCGCGCGGGTCGGATTCCGGGATGTCGAGGCCGATCACATCCGCGAGCTCGATGATCGTGGCGGGCCGCAGCGCGCCGTCGAGGTGGTCGTGCAGCGACACCTTGGGCAGGCTCCGGAGAGAGACCCCCTGCAGCGTGACGTCGCCGTTCGCATCGATCGACATGGTGATCCTCTCGGTCGCGGATGTGCTCAGTTCAGGCTAGCGGTCGCGGCTCACGCCGTGATGCGCTCGCGCACGATCGGCTGCCGCTGGATCTGCGCCGCATCGCCGATCTCCCACGAGCCCTCGAGCGCGTCGAGCGCACGCGGGAAACGCGCCTCGTCCGCGGCCGACAGCGTGAACAGCGGCTGACCGGCGACCACGCGGTCGCCCGGCTTGGCGTGCAGATCGATGCCCGCCTCGAAGACCACCGGGTCCTCGGCGCGCGCCCGACCGGCGCCGAGGCGCCAGGCGGCGATACCGAACGGCAGCGCATCCGTCCTCGTCACGACGCCGTCCGCCGGGGCGAGCACCTGGTGCGTTTCCCGCGCGGTCGGCAGCGGGGCGTCGGGGTCGCCGTCCTGCGCGCGGATCATGGCCTTCCAGGTGTCCATCGCCCGACCGTCGTCGAGGGCGGCCTCGACGTCGGCGTCGGGCTGACCGGCCAGCGCGAGCATCTCGCGGGCGAGGGCGAGCGTCAGCTCCCGCACATCCGCGGGACCTCCGCCGGCGAGGATCTCCACGGACTCGCGCACCTCGTTGGCGTTGCCGATCGCGAGGCCGAGCGGCACGTTCATGTCGGTCAGCAGCGCGGTGGTCGCGACGCCGGAGTCGGTGCCGAGGGCGACCATCGTGCGGGCCAGCTCGCGTGCGCGGTCGATGTCCTGCATGAAGGCGCCGGAGCCGAACTTGACGTCGAGCACGAGCGCGTCGGTGCCCTCGGCGATCTTCTTCGACATGATGCTGGAGGCGATCAGCGGGATCGCCTCCACGGTTCCCGTGACGTCACGCAGCGCGTAGAGCTTCTTGTCTGCGGGGGCCAGCCCGGAACCGGCGGCGCAGATGACCGCGCCGACGTCGCTCTGCATCTGCGAGAACATCTCCTCGTTGCTGAGCGCCGCGCGCCAGCCGGGGATCGACTCGAGCTTGTCGAGCGTGCCGCCCGTGTGGCCGAGGCCGCGCCCGCTCAGCTGCGGGACGGCCACGCCAAAGGAGGCGACCAGCGGCGCGAGCGGCAGCGTGATCTTGTCGCCGACACCACCGGTGGAGTGCTTGTCGACGGTCTTCTTGCCGAGGCTCGCGAAGCTCATGCGCTCCCCCGAGGCGATCATCGCGTCGGTCAGCACTCGGATCTCGTCGCGCTCCATGCCCCGCTGGAAGATCGCCATGGCGAACGAGGCCATCTGCGCGTCGGAGACGTAGCCGCGCGTGTAGGCGTCGACCATCCACCGCAGCGCCGGCTCCGGCACCGCCCCGCCGTCCCGCTTGGCGCGGATCACGTCGATCGCGTCGAACTGCTCCACGGTCATCGTCCTTCTCCCTCCGGCCCCTGGGCCTGTCGAAGGGCGCGCGGCCCGAACGCGTCGGGCAGCACCTCGTCGATCGTGCGGATGCCGGACACCGTCTCCAGCAGCATCTCCGGCATCGCGTGCTCGGAGAGCAGCTGCCGACAGCGGCCGCACGGCATGATCGTCTCGCCGTCGTTGTTGACGCAGACGAACGCCACGAGCTTGCCGCCTCCCGACATGTGCAGATCGCCGACCAGGGCGCACTCGGCGCAGAGCGTCACGCCGTAGGAGGCGTTCTCGACATTGCACCCCGCGACGATCCTGCCGTCGGTGACGAGCGCCGCCGCGCCCACGCGGTAGCGCGAGTACGGCGCGTACGCCTTGGTCATGGCATCCGTGGCGACCTGGCGCAGCTCGTCCCAGTCGATGTCCGTCATTGCGGTGCTTCTCTCTTCCTGCCTGTCCTAGGACTTGATGTAGGGCTTGCCGTCGGCGGCCGGTGCTTTGATCTGACCCGCGAAGCCGGCGACCGCGAGCAGCGTCACCACGTACGGGAGCATCAGCATGAACTCGCCGGGGATCGGCGTCTTCAGGATCGACAGCAGGTTCTGCAGGTTCGTGGCGAAGCCGAACAGCAGGGCCGCGAGGGTCGCCCTGATCGGGTCCCAGCGTCCGAAGATGACGGCTGCGAGGGCGATGAAGCCGAGTCCGGCCGTCATGTCCTTGCCGAACTGCGGGACCGAGACGAGGGTGAAGTACGCGCCGCCGAGGCCCGCGATCGCACCGGCGAGGAGCACGTTCCAGAACCGGGTCGGGTTGACCTTGATGCCGACCGTGTCCGCCGCCTGCGGGTGCTCTCCGACCGCGCGCAGGCGCAGACCCCAGCGGGTGCGGTACAGACCCCACGCGACCACGGCGACCGTGATGAACATCAGATACCCGATGAAGGTCTGGTTGAACAGCACGGGGCCGATGATCGGGATGTCGCTCAGGACGGGGATCTCGACGCGCGGGAAGCGCACCGGGTTGTTCAGGGTCTCCTCGTTGGGCGCCAGCAGCGCACCGTAGAGGAAGCCGGTCAGGCCCGTGACGAGGACGTTGAGCACGACGCCGACGATGACCTGCTCGACGAGGTACTTGATCGCGAACGCCGCCAGCACGCTGGCCACCAGCACGCCGCCGATCATCGCGCCGAAGAGTCCGACGAAGGGGTTCCCGGTGATGCTGGAGAGCAGGGCGGCCGAGAACGCCCCGAGCAGCAGCTGTCCCTCGATCGCGACGTTCACGACACCGGCGCGCTCGCCGATGACGCCGCCGAGCGCTCCGAACACGAGCGGGACGGACAGCGAGACCGCGCCGAACAGCAGGCTCGTGACGGGGACGAGGCCACCGGCGGACGCCCACACGAGGAACGCGAACACGGCGAGCACGCCGTAGGCGATGACCAGCCACAGCGACGGCGTGCGGTAAGTCCAGGCCCGCAGGAACGCACCGACCGTCAGGACGACGAGGATCGCGAGCACGACCCAGAAGGTCGCGACCGTGGGGAGGGCGACGTCCGGCAGCGAGAGCGCGGACGACTGGTCGGACAGGCGGAAGCTGCTGATGCCGTCGCGCGGCACGAGCAGGAACAGCAGCGCCAGGAGCACGGTGGCTCCGGCGAGGACGATCGGCGCCTTGAGGTGGCGCTCCTTCACGGTCGCGAGCTGCACCGTGCCGTCCGCAGCCTGGGTCTGCACGAGCGACATCATGCCGTCACCGCCTTCTTCGCGGCCTTGGCTCTCGCCTTGGCGGCCTTCTCCGCATCGGTCTTCGGGAGGAAGAACACCGACCGCAGCAGCGGCGGCGCGGCGATGAACAGCACCACGAGCGACTGCACGACCAGCACGATGTCGACCGGGATGTCCTGCGCCTGCATCGAGAAGGAGCCCGCCTTGAGGGCGCCGAACAGGATGCCCGCGGCGAAAGTGCCCCAGGCGCGGCTGCGTCCGAGCAGGGCGACGGTGATCGCGTCGAAGCCGATGCCGGCGTCGATGGTCTCGGTGACACCCGTGGTGACCGCACCCTGGATCTGGTTCATCCCGGCCAGACCGGCGAGGCCTCCGGCGAACAGCATCGCGTAGACGTAGACGCGCTGCACGCTGATGCCGGCTGCTCTGGCGGCGTGCGGGTTCTCCCCGACGGCCCGCATGCGCATGCCGAGCGCCGAGCGCTCGATGAGCCACCAGACGAACAGCGTCGCCACGATCACGATCACGAAGCCGAGGTCGAGCAGCGGGAACTGCGGTCCGAGCAGCGTCGGGAACTGGGCGCTCTCCGGCGTCGCGGAGCCCAGGGCCTGGTTCGTGCCCGGCTTCTGCAGCAGGCCCGGGGTGCGGATCATCCAGAGCAGCAGGTAGTAGGCGATGTAGTTGAGCATGATCGTCAGGATCACCTCGTGCGCACCGGTGCGCGCCTTGATGAGTCCCGCGATCGCGCCCCAGAGCGCGCCACCGGCGATGCCGGCGATGAGCGTGACGGGGATGTGCAGCCAGATCGGCAGGTCGAGCGAGAACGTCAGCAGAGCGGCGACGGCCACACCGATGAGCATCTGGCCGCGCGCACCGATGTTGAACAGGCCGACGCGGAACGCCAGCGCGACGCCGAGGCCGGCCGCGATGAGCGGGGCCGCGAAGCCGAGCGTGTTCGTGAGCGGACGGATCTGCGCGGCGAAGTCGGCACCGCGGGCGTTGAAGATCGCGCCGCGGAACAGCGCCTCGTAGCCGTTGTAGACGGCGTTCCAGGCGGCGACGAACGTGTCACCGGGCTGGGCGAAGAAGTAGACCGATGCCGCCTGCACGTCTTCATTCGTCAACGCGATCAGGATGCCGCCGACGACGAGCGCGAGGACGATCGCGAGGATCGTGGTCACGGCGCTGCCGCGGAGGATCTCCTTGAGGATGACGTTGCCGCGCGGGGGCGGAGGCACATCGGCGGGGTCGCGGGGTACCGTGCCGGTGCTCGTGGCGAGCTCCTGCGGCGGAATCCCCTTGGTCACATCACCCGCGCCGGGCGTCGCTCCGCTCACGCGGCCACCTCACCTTCGGCCGCTCCGGCCATCATGAGTCCGAGCGTCTCCCGGGGCGTGTCGCCGGGGACGATGCCGACGATCGTTCCGCGATACATGACCGCGATCCGGTCGGCGAGAGCCGCGACCTCGTCGAGCTCCGTGGAGACGACGATCACGGGAACCCCCGCGTCGCGCGTCTCGATGATCCGCTTGTGGATGAACTCGATCGAGCCCACGTCCACGCCTCTGGTGGGCTGCGCGGCGACGAGCAGGCGCAGATCGCGGCTCATCTCGCGAGCGATCACGACCTTCTGCTGATTTCCGCCGGACAGCGTGCCGGCCGGAGTCTCAGGGCCCTGGGTGCGGATGTCGTACTCCGCGATGCGGGCGCGGGCGAACTCGTCCAGCGCCGCACGCCGCAGCGTGCCGGCGCGGCTGAACGCGGGGTCGTCCGAGCGGTCGAGGATCAGGTTCTCGGCGACCGAGAAGCCGGCGACCAGGCCGTCCTCCGTGCGGTCCTCCGGGACGAAGCCGACTCCGGCGTCGAGGATGGCACGCACGCTCTTGCCGACCAGCTCGGTGCCGTCGAGTCGGATGCTGCCCTCGACACGGGCGGCGAGGCCGACGATGGCCTCGACCAGTTCGGTCTGCCCGTTCCCCTGGACACCCGCGATCGCGAGCACCTCCCCCGGCCGCACGGCGAAGTCGACCCCGTCGACGACGATCGCGCCGGTGGGCGTGAGGACGCGCAGCCCCGTGACCTCGAAACCGCCGTCGCCCAGGCGCGGCGGGTCCTTGTGCACCGTCAGCTCGACGGCGCGGCCGACCATGAGCGACGCCAGTTCGCCGTTGCTCGCGGTGGGCGACGCCTCGCCGACCACGCGGCCGAGACGCACGATGGTGATCTTGTCCGCCACCTCGCGGACCTCGCGCAGCTTGTGCGTGATGAACACGATGGCCGTGCCCTCGTCGCGCAGCTGGCGCATGATGGCCATCAGCTCGTCGGTCTCCTGCGGTGTCAGCACCGCCGTCGGCTCGTCGAACACGAGCACCTTGGCATCGCGCGAGAGCGCCTTGATGATCTCGACGCGCTGCTGCACGCCCACCGGCAGGTCGCCGACCAGGGCGTCAGGGTCGATGTCGAAGCCGAACCGGGCGGCGACCGCCCGCACGTGCTCTCGCGCCTTCGCGATGTCGAGCCGGCCGAGGGCCTTGGTCTGCTCATGTCCGAGCATCACGTTCTCCGCCACGGTGAACACCGGGACGAGCATGAAGTGCTGGTGGACCATGCCGATCCCCGCAGCCATCGCGTCACCGGGACCGCGGAAGCGCTGCACCTCGTCGTCGAGGAGGATCTCTCCCTCATCGGCCTGGTAGAGGCCGTAGAGGACGTTCATGAGGGTGGATTTGCCCGCGCCGTTCTCGCCGAGCAGCGCGTGGATCTCACCGGGTTCGACCACCAGATCGATGTGGTCGTTGGCAACGAGGGTGCCGAATCGTTTGGTGATGCCGCGAAGTTCGAGCTTCATATCTGCACCTTATCCAGAAGAGTCATCGAGGAGAATCGTCGTCCGTCCACGGCACGGGGCGAGTGGCAGCCTGCTCACCACTCGCCCCGTGCTGGACTGGAAACGACTTACGGGGAGTTCGGGGACTCCACCTTGATGTCACCCGAGACGATCTGCTCCTGCAGCGTCTTGAGCTCGTCCATGAGACCCTCGGGCAGCTGCGACTCGAAGTCGCCGAAGCCGGAGAGCTTGACGCCCTCGTTCTCGAGCGTGCCCACGTAGGGCTCCGGGTCGAACTCGCCCTTGGCGGCGGCGACGGTCGCATCCTTCACGGCGACGTCGATCGCCTTCATGATCGAGACCAGCGTGATGTCGGCGACGCTGGGGTCGGCGACGGCGAGGTCGCTGTCGACGCCGAGCATCAGCGTGTCCTTGCCGCTGTCGGCGATCGCCGCAGCCGCGCTCTGGTAGACGGGACCGCCGACCGGGAGGATGACGTCGACGCCCTGGTCGAGCACGCCCTGCGCGGTCTGCTTCGCGGTGTCGTTCGCGTCGAAGCCACCGGTGAAGGAGCCCTTCTGGGTCGCCTCGTCCCAGCCGAAGACCTGCACCGAGGCCGACTTGTCCTCGTTGTACTTCTCGACGCCGAGCTGGTAGCCGTCCATGAACACGGCGACGGACGGGATCTGCATGCCGCCGAAGGTACCGACCTTGTTGACACCGCTCTGCGCGGACCACGCGGCGGCGGCGTAGCCGCCGAGGTACGCGGCCTGAGCCGTGTCGAAGACCAGCGGCTTGATGTTCGGAGCGTCGACGTTGCCGTCGAAGTCGTTGTCGGCCCAGTCGTCGATGATCGCGTAGTCGATCTCGGGGTTCGCGAGCGCGGACTCGACTGTGGCGGCCGACAGCTTGAAGCCGACCGAGACGATCAGCGAGCAGCCCTCGGAGACGGCGGTCTCCAGGTTGGGCGCGTAGTCGTTGTCGTTGGCCGACTCGAACTCGAGGGGCTTGATGCCCAGCTCATCGGCGGCACTGTCCATGCCCTCCTTGGCGGACTGGTTGAACGACTTGTCGTTCCATCCGCCGGCGTCGGAGACGAGGCACGGGAGGAAGTCGGAGTCGACCGGCTCGCCCGAGCCGGCAGGCTTGTCCGTCGGTGCCTGGCCGCAGCCGGCGAGAGCGAAGACGACACCGGCGGCGACCGTCGCGCCGAGCAGCTTCTTGGTGGTGGAGATGGTCAACTGATGCCTCCCTCAACGAAACCGCGGCCATCGCGGATCGATCAAAGTTACCTAGTGTTTCGACGTTTGTGCACGTCGCGCCCTGGACTGCCGACGAATGGTTACAAAGCTGAAATCAAGCCCACACGTGAGCAGCGTCGCGCGCTCACCTGCGCGTCAGAGCACGTCGCCGCGTCCGGTGAGCTTGAGCGACTCGACCACGCCCTTGACCCGCTGCGCATGCTGGACCGTGGTGACCAGGAGCGCGTCGGGGGTGTCGACGACGACGATGTCCTGCACGCCGACGAGGCTGATGACGCGCGTGGTCTGACTCACGAGGATCCCGCTGGCGCCGTCGGTGAGCACCCTGGCGTGCGGCCCGAGGACGGCCAGATCGTTCTTCCTGCCGTTGTTGATGAGCTTGGTCAGCGAGGCGAAGTCGCCCACGTCGTCCCAGTCGAAGTGGCCGGGCACGACCGCGAGCTTCCCCCGCCGGGCGGCGGGCTCGGCGACCGCGTAGTCGATGGCGATCTTCTTCAGCCGCGGCCAGATCCGATCCACCGCCGGTCCGCGCCGGTCGCGGTCGTCCCACGCCTCGGCCAGCTCGAGCAGCCCGGCGTGCAGTTCCGGCTCGTTCGCGGCGATCTCCTCCAGGAGCACGCCGGCCTTGGCGATGAACATGCCCGCGTTCCAGAGGTAGCCGCGGTCGGCGAGGTACTCCTTGGCGGTCTCGAGGTCGGGCTTCTCGACGAAGCTCGCGACGAGCGCGGCCTCGCGGGCGCCGTCCACCACGAGCTCGGGGCCCATCTTGATGTAGCCGAAGCCGACGGCGGGCTCGGTCGGCGTGATGCCGATCGTGCAGATGTACCCCTCGCGGGCCACCTCCACCGCGTCGCGCACCGCGAATTCGAACACCCGGGTGCTGCGGATCACGTGATCCGCGCTGAACGAGCCGATGATCACGTCCGGATCGCGGCGGTGCAGGATCGCTGCCGCGAGCCCGATCGCGGCGGCGGACTCGCGCGGCTCGGACTCGAGGAAGACGTTGAGGTCGGCGATCCCCGGCAGCTCCGCCTCCACGGCCGCGCGGTGGGCGCGTCCGGTGACGACCGCGATCCGATCGGCGCCGGCCAGCGGCACGAGGCGGTCCCAGGTGTCGCGCAGCAGCGAGTGCCCCGAGCCGGTCAGGTCGTGCAGGAACTTCGGCGCATCCGCCCGTGAGAGCGGCCACAGCCGGCTGCCGATGCCGCCGGCGGGGATCACGGCGTAGAAGTCCGGGATGGGTTGGCTCATGCTGCCCAGGGTAGCCGGAGGAGACATCTCGATATCGAGACACTTAGGCTCCCCTTCGTCGCTCCCGGCTATCTGACAGGAATAGGATGGTCACCGATCGGGCGTGCCTGAGCGCATGCGACCGATTCACATCGATCCAGGGAGGACGACCGTGTCCACAAGCGCCCGCTTGACACCGTCGATTTCGGAAACCACGTCCAAGACCCCCCGCGGCACCCTCTATCGGGGTCGCGAAGGCATGTGGTCGTGGGTGCTTCACCGCATCACCGGAGTCGCCATCTTCTTCTTCCTGTTGGTGCACGTGCTCGACACGGCGCTGATCAGGGTGTCGCCGGAGGCGTACAACGCCGTGATCGGCACATACAAGAACCCGGTCATGGCGCTCGGCGAGGTCGTGCTCGTGGCCGGCATCGTCTTCCACGCCATGAACGGTCTGCGCATCATCGCCGTCGACTTCTGGTCGAAGGGCGCCAAGTACCAGCGTCAGCTGTTCTGGGGCGTCCTGCTGGTGTGGGGCATCATCATGGCCGGCTTCGTGCCCCGCCACCTGATGCTCGCGTTCGCCGGATTCGGAGGAGGACACTGATGTCTGCTCAGACCGTCGCCGTCGCCCCGGTCCGCCGCCGCCGCGGAGTGAACCTCGAGAAGTGGGGCTGGATCTTCATGCGCGTCTCGGGCGTCGTGCTCGTCGTGCTGATCTTCGGCCACCTCTTCGTCAACCTCATGGTCGGCGAGGGCATCCACGCCCTGGACTTCGCGTTCATCGCCGGCAAGTTCGCCACGCCGTTCTGGCAGTGGTGGGACGTGCTGATGCTGTGGCTCGCGCTGATCCACGGCGCCAACGGCATGCGCACGATCGTGAACGACTACGTGACCCACCGCACGGCGCGCAAGGCGCTCGTCTGGGCGCTCGGGCTGGCCGCCGGCCTGCTCATCATCCTCGGCACGCTCGTGGTCTTCACGTTCGACCCGTGCCTGGGTGTGACCGAGGACAGCGTCCTGTGGTCCGAATGCGCCGCGCTGGTCGGGAACTGAGAAGAAGGCTAAGAAGAAGTGACTACCGAGACGCAGGATTCCGTCGTCCGTGACGGCGTGCACTACCACCAGTTCGACATCGTGATCGTGGGGGCGGGTGGAGCGGGCATGCGTGCCGCCATCGAAGCAGGTCCCGGCGCGAAGACGGCCGTGATCTCCAAGCTGTACCCCACGCGCTCGCACACCGGTGCGGCGCAGGGCGGCATGGCGGCGGCCCTCGCGAACGTCGAGGAGGACTCCTGGGAGTGGCACACCTTCGACACCGTCAAGGGCGGCGACTACCTCGTCGACCAGGACGCGGCCGAGATCCTCGCGAAGGAGGCCATCGACGCGGTCATCGACCTCGAGAACATGGGTCTCCCCTTCAACCGCACCCCCGAGGGCAAGATCGACCAGCGCCGTTTCGGCGGGCACACGGCCGAGCACGGCAAGACCCCGGTGCGCCGCGCGTGCTACGCGGCCGACCGCACCGGCCACATGATCCTGCAGACGCTGTTCCAGAACTGCGTCAAGCTCGGCATCAACTTCTTCAACGAGTTCTACGTGCTCGACCTGCTCACCGTGAAGGACGAGGCGGGCAAGACCCAGGTCGCCGGCGTCGTGGCCTACGACCTCGCCACGGGTGAGCTGCACGTCTTCCAGTCCAAGGCCGTGATCTTCGCGACCGGCGGCTTCGGCAAGATCTTCAAGACCACCTCGAACGCGCACACCCTCACGGGCGACGGCGTCGGCATCGTGTGGCGCAAGGGCCTCCCCCTCGAGGACCTGGAGTTCTTCCAGTTCCATCCGACCGGTCTCGCCGGCCTCGGCATCCTCCTCACCGAGGGTGCGCGCGGTGAGGGCGCGATCCTCCGCAACGCCTCCGGTGAGCGGTTCATGGAGCGCTACGCCCCCACGATCAAGGACCTCGCCCCGCGTGACATCGTCGCGCGCTGCATGGTCCAGGAGGTCGCTGAGGGCCGCGGCGCCGGTCCCCATAAGGACTACGTGCTGCTGGACTGCACGCACCTGGGCGCCGAGGTCCTCGAGACCAAGCTCCCCGACATCACCGAGTTCGCCCGCACGTACCTGGGCGTCGACCCGGTCGTCGAGCCCGTCCCCGTGATGCCGACCGCGCACTACGCCATGGGCGGCATCCCCACGAACAACAACGGCGAGGTGCTCGCGGACAACGACACCGTCGTCCCCGGTCTCTACGCCGCCGGCGAGTGCGCCTGCGTCTCGGTGCACGGCGCCAACCGCCTCGGCACGAACTCGCTGCTCGACATCAACGTGTTCGGCAAGCGGTCGGGTCGCAACGCGGTGGAGTACGTCAAGACGGCCGAGTTCGTCCCGCTGCCGGAGAACCCGGCCGCGTTCGTCTCCGACATGCTCGAGGGCCTGCGCAACAACCAGGGCACCGAGCGCATCGCCGTGCTGCGCAAGACGCTGCAGGACGAGATGGACAAAGGCGCGCAGGTGTTCCGCACGCACGAGTCCCTCCAGCACGTCCTCGGCGTGATCGCCGAGCTCCGCGAGCGCTACAAGAACGTGCACGTCGACGACAAGGGCCACCGGTTCAACACCGACCTGCTCGAGGCCGTCGAGCTGGGCTTCCTGCTCGACATCGCCGAGGTCGTCGTCTACGCCGCGCAGAACCGCGAGGAGAGCCGGGGCGGCCACATGCGCGATGACTTCCCGAAGCGCGACGACGAGAACTACATGAAGCACACCATGGCGTACCTCACGGGCGACCCGCACTCCTCCGACCCGAGCGACCACATCAAGCTCGACTGGAAGCCCGTCGTCTTCACCAAGAACGACAAGGGCGAGTTCAACTACCCGCCGATGGAGAGGAAGTACTGAGCATGTCCAACGCCCTCGCCGAGGCCCCGGCTGACACCACGGAAGAGACCGGGATCCAGTCCTTCATCGTCACCTTCAACATCCGTCGGTTCGACCCCGAGGTCGACGCCGAGCCGCACTGGGTCGACTACGACGTGGAGCTCTACTCCACCGACCGCGTGCTCGACGCCCTGCACAAGATCAAGTGGGAGGTCGACGGCTCGCTCACCTTCCGGCGCTCCTGCGCCCACGGCATCTGCGGCTCCGACGCCATGCGCATCAACGGCCGCAACCGCCTGGCGTGCAAGACGCTGATCAAGGACCTCGACATCTCGAAGCCGATCTACGTCGAGGCCATCAAGGGCCTGCCGCTGGAGAAGGACCTCGTCGTCGACATGGAGCCGTTCTTCGCGTCCTACCGCGAGGTGCAGCCGTTCCTCGTCGCGAACTCCGTGCCGGAGAAGGGCAAGGAGCGCACGCAGTCCATCGCCGACCGCGAGATCTTCGACGACACCACCAAGTGCATCCTCTGCGCCGCGTGCACCTCGTCGTGCCCGGTGTTCTGGACCGACGGGCAGTACTTCGGCCCGGCCGCGATCGTCAACGCGCACCGCTTCATCTTCGACTCGCGCGACGACAACGCCGCCGTGCGTCTGGACATCCTCAACGACAAGGAGGGCGTGTGGCGCTGCCGCACGACCTTCAACTGCTCCGAGGCGTGCCCCCGCGGCATCGAGGTCACCAAGGCCATCGCCGAGGTCAAGCAGGCGGTCCTCCGCGGCCGTCCCTGACGCGCCGTATCAGGCAATCACGCAAGAACAGGCGGTTCCCCTGCGGAACCGCCTGTTCTCGCGTTAACGCCTGCTCTCGCGCGCCGCGGACCCTTGGATAGGGTGGGGTGGTGTCCGATCCCGATGGCGCTGCGAGCGAGGCCCGCCGCCTCGATGCCGCGGTCGAGCGCGCCACCGCCCTCACCCGGCGCACCCTCGGCCTGTTCCCCGTCCGGGTCTGGCGGCACTTCCTGCAGCACAACGGCTTCCTCCTCGCCGCCGGCGTGAGCTACCAGGCGCTCTTCGCCATCTTCGCGGCCATCTACCTCGCGTTCGCCATCGCCGGACTCTGGCTTGGAGGCAGCGAGGATGCCGTCAACGGGCTGATCGCGATCATCAACAGCTACATCCCCAACCTGATCCTGCCGGAGGGCGGCGTGGTCACCCCGGAACAGGTGCAGGAGATCGCCTCCAACACCACCGGCGTGCTCAGCATCACGGGTCTGATCGCCCTCGGCACCGTGATCTGGACCGCCATCGGGTGGGTGACTTTCTCCCGCCGCGCGGTGCGGGACATCTTCGGCCTTCCCCCCGACCGGCGCAGCTACGTGCTCCTGAAGGCGCGTGATCTGCTCGCCGCCCTGATCTTCGGGATCGCCCTCGTGGTCGGCTCCGTCCTCACGTCGGCGAGCGCCACGGTGCTGAGCTGGATCCTCACCCAGCTCGGCTGGGACTCCGGTTCCGACAGCGTGAACGTCAGCATCCGGATCGGCACCGTGCTCGTCTCGTTCGCCCTGATGTCCTCGGCGCTGGCGTCGATGGTCCGCTTCCTCACCGGCACGTCGCTGCACTGGGGCACGATCTGGCCGGGCGCGCTGCTCGGCGGCGGCGCCATGACGGTCCTGCAGTACGGTGCCGGCTTCCTGCTCAGCTACACGCCCTCCAACCCGCTGCTGGCGACGTTCGCGATCTTCATCGGACTGCTGCTGTGGTTCCGGGTCAACGGCGTGGTGATGCTCGTCGCCGCGTCGTGGATCGCCGTCGCCGCACAGGACCGGGATCTGCCGCTGCTCGCGCAGACGGAGGCGGAGCGACGGGTGGCCGAGCACCGCGCCCTGGTGACGGCCGCGCGCATCCGGGTGCGGGACGCGCACGCCGCCCGTGAACGCGCCCCGTGGTACCGCGCATGGGCGGCGGCCAGGGCCGTGCGCGCGGCGGAGGACGAGCTGGCCGATCTTGAGGCCTCCGCTCCCCCGCCGATCGAACCCGCACCCCTGGCCGAGCGTCTCCTCGCGGAGCTCAACCACCGCTCGGCTCGGGATGTCGGTGGCGCTCGTTAGGCTTGTGAGCATGCCTCACCTGCGTATCGCCACGGTCAATGTCAACGGGATCAGGGCGGCGGCCCGCAACGGGATGAGCTCCTGGCTGGATGCCGCCGACATCGACATCCTCACCCTGCAGGAGGTCCGCGGGCAGGACGAGCACATCGAGGCCGCGCTCCCCGGCTGGACCTTCGTCCACGACGAGGCCACGGCGAAGGGCCGAGCGGGTGTCGCGATCGCGAGCCGCACGCCCGCACTCGCCGCCCGTGCCGACTTCGGCCCGGAGGACTTCGACTCCAAGGGGCGGTGGATCGAGGCCGACTTCCTCATCGGCGACCGTCCGCTCACCGTCGTGAGCGCCTACGTGCACTCCGGCGAGGCCGACACGCCGAAGCAGGACGAGAAGTGGAAGTTCCTCGACGCGTTCGAAGCACGGCTGGCGAGCCTGAACACCGAGGGGGCGCTCGCCCTCGTCACCGGCGACCTCAACGTGGGACACCGCGAGCTCGACATCAAGAACTGGCGGGGCAACCGCACGAAGGCCGGGTTCCTCCCGCGCGAGCGCGCTTATTTCGATCGCTTCCTCGGCGAGGCGGGGGCCACGGTCACCGGCGTCGACGGATCGGTCGGCCCCGGTCTGGGCTGGGTGGACGTGGGACGCCGCTTCCACGGCGAGGTCGACGGGCCGTACACGTGGTGGTCCATGCGCGGGAAGGCGTTCGACAACGACTCCGGCTGGCGCATCGACTACCACCTCGCGACGCCCGCTCTCGCCGAGCGGGTTGAGACGTATCACGTCGCCCGTGCCGCGGCCTACGACCAGCGGTGGAGCGATCACGCACCGGTCGTGGTCGACTACCGCTACTGACCCGGCTCACGCCCCTCTGCGGTCGCGGGCTCCGATTCCCGGTACCACCCGCGGTACTCGAGCACGGTGCCGAGCACCGGGTTCACCGCGCGCATGTCGATCGTGCGTCGGCGGTGCTCCGCATCCCACCCGTCCACGAGGTCCACGCGCACGCCGAGCAGACCCCGCAGCGCGAACCGGCGTCCGAACAGCCGCAGGGCGACGCGGACCGTGCGCATCCGCAGGAACCCCTCGTCCGTGACGCTGCACTCCTCGATCAGTTCGACGCGCCCGCGCGCTCCGAGGAGGTTCCGGACGAGTCCCGGTCGCACGCTGACCGTGAGTCGGTCCACGATCCTCACCGTGTGACCGGGGAAGAGGAACTCGCGCGTGGAGTCGAGCGTCGCGCGTCCCGTCGTCGACCGTCCCGAGGTGGTGCGGAGCACGAACGGAACGTCTGAGCCCCGCGTCGGCACCAGCAGGCCCGGCCCCACGATCGGACGCGCGAGAGCCGTCCAGGAGCCGAAGCGACTCCCGGCGACGGCGAAGACCCCCTCGGCATGCCCGGCCGCGACGGGAGCGCGATACTGCGCGAGGATCTCCGGGTGCAGACGCTCGGCCTCGGCGCCCAGAGCGTCGAGGAAGACCTGTCCCCGCATCGGGGCCGTGCTGTCCGTCATGCCGTCAGCGTAGGGGACCGGAGCGCGCGAGCCCTCCCGGCGCGGGCGCATAGGATTGATCCCGTGACGAAACCTCGCCTTTACTCCGGAATGCAGCCCTCAGCCGACTCCCTCCAGATCGGCAACTACATCGGTGCGCTGCTCCAGTGGCGGGACCTGCAGACCTCGTACGACGCGTACTTCTCGGTGGTCGACCTGCACGCCCTCACGGTCGCGCAGGATCCGGCGGAGCTGCGCGAGAAGACCCGCCGCACCGCTGCCCAGTACATCGCCGCGGGCATCGAGCCCTCGCTGTCGACACTCTACGTGCAGTCGCACGTCCGCGCGCACGCCGAGCTGGCCTGGATCCTCAGCACCATCACCGGGTTCGGCGAGGCCGGCCGGATGACGCAGTTCAAGGACAAGTCGGCTCGCTACGGCGCCGACGCCACGAGCGTCGGACTGTTCACCTACCCGGTGCTGATGGCGGCGGACATCCTGCTCTACCAGACGGATGTCGTCCCGGTCGGCGACGACCAGAAGCAGCACGTGGAACTCACCCGCGATCTCGCCGAGCGCTTCAACTCGCGCTTCGGGGAGACCTTCACGGTCCCGATGCCGGTCATCCAGAAGGAGACCGCACGGATCTACGACCTGCAGAACCCGACGTCGAAGATGTCGAAGTCCGCGGAGAGCGATGCCGGTGTGCTGTGGATGCTCGATGAGCCGACGAAGTCCGCGAAGAAGATCATGCGGGCGGTGACCGACAACGAGGGATCGGTGCGCTTCGACCGGGAGAACAAGCCGGGCGTCTCCAACCTCCTCACGATCTACGCGGCCCTCACCGGGCGGCAGGTCGCGGCGATCGAGGACGAGTACGCCGGCCGCGGTTACGGCGACTTCAAGAAGGGTCTCGCCGAGGTCGTCGTGGAGGAGTTCGGTCCGGTGCGTTCGCGCGCCCTGGAACTGCTCGACGATCCGGCCGAGCTGGACCGCATCCTCGCGGCCAACGCGGCGCGCGCGGATGCCGTCGCCGACGCCACCCTGTCCGACGTGTACGACCGGGTGGGTCTGCTCCGTCGCGTCTGAGCGCCGCCCTAGGATGGGGGTCGTGACCGATCCGCAGCTGCCTCCCCCGTCCGGCGTCGCCCCACCTCCCCCGGTGTTCCCGGCCCCGACGGCGTATCCGGCTGCTCCTGCGCCGAACGTGCCGGCACCGCCTCCCGGCGCCTATCAGGTGCCCGTCGGCGGGTACACGGCTCCGGCGGGCTCCTACGGCGTCCCGGAGACCTCGGCACGGCCGTCGGGCTTCCTCGGGATGCTCGCGCTGAGCCTCGCTCTCGTGGCAGCCCTCATCACGCCGATCATCGCGGGGATCAACGCCTTCGAGATCGGGCGACTCGTGCCGCAGGGCCTCTCCGCGGGAAGCGGTGACCTGAGCGCCCTCTCCCCCGCACGGGACCAGGTGCTGTGGACGGAGCTGTCGTTCTGGACGGGCACGGTGCTCGGCATCGCCGCGATCGTGATCGGCATCCTCGCGATCCGCCGCCGACAGGGTCGTGGGGCCGGCATCGCCGCCATCGTGGTCGCGGCTGTCGCCGCTCTGCTGTTCGTCGTCGTGCTGGTGATCGCGTTCGCGACCGGGAGCGCGGCCGGCTTCGCCGCCTTCACCGCCTGACGCGTCAGCGCGGCGCGTGGTGCTTCTGCTGCGCCGCGAGGAGCCCCTCGCCGACGAGGAGCTCGACCGCGTCGGCGGCTTCGGCGACGAGGATCGGCAGGTTCGGCCGTTCGTCCTTGCCGAAGGGAGCCAGCACCCAGTCCGCGGGATCCTGGCGACCCGGAGGGCGTCCGATGCCCACGCGCACCCGCGGGAAGTCGGCCGTCCCCAGCGCCCGCGCCACATCGCGCACGCCGTTGTGTCCGCCGTGGCCTCCCCCGGTCTTCAGCTTCAGCGTGTCGAACGGGATGTCGAGCTCGTCGTGCACGACGACGACCTGCTCGGCGGGTACCGAGTAGAAACGTGCCAGCGCGGCCACGGGAGTGCCGGAGACGTTCATGAACGAGTTCGGCTTGACCAGCACCAGCTTGTCGGCGCAGGGCAGCAGCCAGGTCTCGACGACGCGGGCTCCCGCCTTGTGCTCGCGGAACGACTCGCGGCGACGGGCGGCCAGTTCGTCGAGCACCATCTGGCCGACGTTGTGCCGGGTCGCCTCGTATCGAGGGCCGGGGTTGCCCAGTCCCACCACGAGCCAGGTCGACGGCATGTCTCGTCCTCTCAGTGCGGGGCGGACCCCGGGTCAGGATACGACAGAGGGGACGCGATCGGATCGCGCCCCCTCTGTGAGGATTCAGACGGAGATCACTCCGCGGCTGCCTCTTCGGCGGTCTCGGCCGCAGCCTCGCCCTCGGCTTCGCCCTCGCCCTCGGCCTCGTCCTCGACGGGGGCCGCGGGAACGGAGATCGCGACGATCAGCGTCTCGGGGTCGGCGAGCAGCGTCGAGCCCTTGGGCAGGGTCACGTCGGCGGCGGTGATGTGCGCGCCCTCCTCGAGGCCCTCGACCGAGATCTCGAGGTTCTGCGGGATGTGCGTGGCCTCGGCCTCGATCGACAGCGTGGTCGCGTCGAGGTTCGCGATCGTGCCGGGAGCCGACTCGCCGGTGACGACGATCGGGACGTCGATCGCGACCTTCTCGCCCTTCTTCACGACGAGCAGGTCGATGTGCTCGATGATCTGGTGCACCGGGTCCTTCTGGACGTCCTTGACCAGGGTCAGCTGCGAGGTGCCCTCGATGTCGAGCTCCAGCAGCGCGTTGGCGCGACGGATGATGAGCGAGACCTGGTGGCCGGGCAGGGCGACGTGCACGGGCTCGGTGCCGTGGCCGTAGATCACGGCCGGGATCTTGCCGGCAGCGCGCAGACGGCGGGCGAAGCCCTTGCCGAAGCTCTCGCGGAGCTCGGCGTGGACCTTGGTGTCTTCAGACATGGGGTTCTCCTTCGGGGCACGCAGCGAAGGCGCCGCGCGGTGGTCTTGGATTTTTCGGACTCGAGCTCACGCGTGAGGAAAGCCACCGGGCTTGCTTCGCCGCGTCGATAACGGATGTTCGCGCACGCGCAGAAGCATCCCTCGCCGAGGTACAGCCTCAATGGTACCGGATGACCCGATAGGCTGAGGACACCCGTCCTTTTCTGCAGAACACGGAGACCCCCATGCTCGATGGCGCCTTCCTCTCGCACGTACTCCTCTGGCTGATCGGCGCCATGACCGTGTGCGCCATCGTCGGCAGCCTGGGCGCCCTGTTCTCGATGGGCCGCTCGGGCTACCGCAAGGACTGACCGAGCCGCGTCAGCGCGCGGTCGCGGCGAGGGCGTCGCGGATCGCGTCGATCTCCTGCGTCAGGGGCAGCGACGCCTCGATCCGGACTCCGATCTCATCGTCCGCCAAGGACTCCAGCGCCTCGAGCTGCGAGTCCATCAGCGACGCCGGCATGAAGTGGTCGGCACGCGCGTCGAGACGGCTCGCGAGTGTGTCCCGATCGACGACCAGCTCCGCGAAGAACGCGTCGTCCGCCTCCTCGCGGATCGCGTCTCGGTAGCGTCGGCGCAGCGCGGAGCAGGCGACGACGATGCGATCCTCGCCACGAAGGGTCGCGCCGACCACGCGCAGCCACGGCATCCTGTCGTCGTCGTCCAGCGGGATGCCGGCGGCCATCTTCTCGACGTTGGTGAGCGGGTGCAGGTCGTCGCCGTCGACGAAGCGCGCTCCGAGCCGCTCGGCGAGAGCGGCGCCCACCGTGGACTTGCCGGACCCGCTCGGTCCCATCACGACGATGCGCACACTCATACCTCCGGCCCGATGATATCGCGGACGTCGACGCGGCCGCCGTCCCTGGCGGTCCGCGCGGTCATGCGAACGGGGTGACCAGGTCGATCCCCGCGACCGTGATCGTGACGGTCTGCCCCGGGCGGACGAGCGCTTGCGAACGCGGCGCGCCCGTCATCACGACGTCTCCCGGCCCCAGCGGCGTCCACCGCGCCACGTAGGCGAGGCACTCCCGGATCGGGACGGGCAGACTCCGGCTCCCCGTCTCGGCGACGAGGCGGCCGTCCACCGCCACGGAGAGCTCCACGTCGTCGATCCCGACCTCCGTGTCGATCCACGGCCCGAGCGGCGTGTACCCCTCCCCCGACTTCGACTCGAAGTTGCGGGGATCGAACTCGACCCGCTCCGGGCTGGAGAGGTCGTTCACGGCGGTGACGCCGAGCACGAACTCCTGGGCGTTGCCCGCCGTGAGCCCCGCGGTGGCGCGGCCGATCACCACGGCGATCTCGCCCTCGGCCACGGCGGCTCCGGCATCGCGGCGCAGCGTGACCTCCGCCCCGCCCACCACCACGGTCCGCGGGCTCTTCAGCCAGGCCTGGACGGGCGAGACGTGCTCCGGTCCGTTCTGCGCGATCCCGACGAGCACGGTCGGGTCGACGGGAGCGATCAGCGGAGCGTCGACGGCCTCCCCCACGTCGGCCGGACGGTGCCCCGCTGCGAAGGCGGCGAACGGGTCGGCGACGGGGATGAGGCGGTCGCCGTGCGGGCGGACCCAGCGAGGGCCCTCCGCCGTGGCGATGCGGCCGAGCAGTCGCGGACCGCCCGTCATCGACCGACCGCCGTGATCGACACGGTGGTCGCGAACACGTCGTCGCCGCCCTCCGCGCGCGAGACCTTGATGGCGTCGTCCACCCGAGTGAGGTCCCGACGCAGGGTCTCGGGGGCGAGGAAGGTCGAGGCCGTCGTGATGAGGGCGAGGACGGCCATGTAGATCGCGAGCAGCACCCAGTTTCCGCCGCTCACGGCGATGAGATAAGCACCGAGGACCCCGGCCAGACCACCGGCCAGGACGGCGGAGATCTCCCGGGCCATCGCCACGCCGAGGTAACGGTGGCGGTTGCCGAACAGCTCGGGGAGCATCGCGCACTGCGGCCCCAGCATGCTGTTGACGGCCACGCCGATGCCGATCGCGATCACCCCGATCGCCAGCGCGTGGTTGCCCAGCGACAGCATCCACCAGGCCGGGAATGTGTAGACGAGCATGAACACCGCGCCGAAGCGGTAGATCGTCCGCCGCCCGAACCGGTCGGAGAGGTGTCCGGTGAACGGCACCGAGAACACGCCGATCAGCGAGCCGAGGGTGACGCCCCAGGTGAGCAGGCTCTTGTCCGCGCTGTCGCCCGCGACCGTGACGAAGAACGCCAGCCCCAGCGTCTGGAACATGTAGGAGCCGCCGTTCTCGGCCATCCGCAGTCCGACGCCGACGATGACGCCGGGGAGCCCGTGCGTGAAGATCTCGCGGATCGGACGGTCGGCGATCTGCTCGTGCTTCTCCAGCTCCACGAAGGTCGGCGTCTCGCGCAGTCGCATCCGGATGAAGAGCGCGAGCAGGATGAGCGCGAACGAGGCCAGGAACGGCACGCGCCAGCCCCAGCTCAGCAGCTGCTCCTCCGGGAGCAGGGTGATCAGCCCGAACACCACGGCGGCGAGCAGGGTGCCAGCCTGGATGCCGACGAACGGCAGGGCGGAGAAGAATCCGCGCCGTCTGACCGGAGCGTACTCCGCCATCAGCACCGTCGCGCCGGCCTGCTCCGCTCCGGCTCCGAAGCCCTGCAGGAGACGCATCAGCACGAGGAGGATCGGCGCCCATACGCCGATCGCGGCGTACGTGGGGAGCAGCCCGATCGCGGTGGACGCGCCGCCCATGAGCACGATGGTCGCCACGAGCACCCACTTGCGGCCGAGCTTGTCGCCCAGGACTCCGAAGAACAGCCCGCCGAAGGGCCGGGCGAGGAACCCGACGCCGAAGGTCGCGAAGGCGGCGACCGTCGCCATGGCCGGGTCGTCCTGCGGGAAGAACAGCACGTTGAAGATCAGCGCCGTGGACAGGCCGTAGAGCGCGAAGTCGAAGTACTCCAGCGCGCTGCCGATGCTCGACGCGAGCGTGGCCCGTCGCAGGTTGGCGGCGTATTCCGGGTCATCGGTCGCAGCACGGGCTGAGGGGCGGGATTCGGTCACGGCCATCTCCTTCGATCGGCTTCTTCGCCTGTGGCGTGGTGCCGACTGTACCAGCCCGTTGAATGCTGTTCAACCCTTTGAACGCCCAGCATGCGCGAAGGAAGAGACCATGCGTCGGGAGCGGAGGGCGACGGCGCGCCGGCGTTCAGCGCCGGGCGGCGGCGCTGAACGGGTTCGTCAGCGCGGCAGCCGCCGCGCGCAGGGCCTCGCCCACACGCTCGATCCGCTCGTAGTCGGCCTCGGCAGCACGGATCGCCACCCCGAGCGCGAGCGGCGGGTCGGAGGGCGCCCAGCCGTCGAGCGGCACCGCGACCCCGACGATGCCGCGGAACGACTCCTCGGCGTCGAGCGCCCAGCCGCGACGGCGCGCGGCCGCCAGCGCATCCAGCAGTCCGGCCAGGGTGGTGGTGCTGCGCTCCGTGAGCTGCGGGAACACGGCGCCCTCGCCGAGGAGAGCGACCACCTCTTCGTCGCTCATCGCAGCGAGGAGCGCGCGACCGGTCGCCGAGAGCGGGGCGGGGAGCCGGGAGCCGAGCGGGGTGCCGAGCCGAAGCGACCGCGACCCCTCGTGTCTGGCCAGATACAGCGCGTCGGTGCCGTCCAGCATCGCCACCTGCACGAGCTCCGACGACAGCTGCGGCGACGCCTCGCACACGCTGTAGAACTCGCGGACCTGATTGAACTGCGCGGCGAACGCACCCCCCAGCTCCGCTGTGCGCAGGCCGAGTCGGTACCCCTGCACCGTGCGCTCGATCATGCCGCCGGCCTCGAGCGCCAGGCACAGGTTCGCCGTGGACGACTTCGCGAGCCCCAGGTCACCGGCGAGCTCGGTCAGCGTGCGCGGACCACCGGCATCGGCGAGCAGGCCGAGCAGGCGGATGCTGCGGCTGACCGCCGGCGCGGGATCGCGCCCCTCGCGCGTGTCGTCGTCCATGGCCGTGCCTTCCGCCCGTCGGGTGTCGCCGCGGCCGGGCAGCCGCGGCGGATCAGTAGAACTCGACCGTATCGACGACCGCCGTGAGCGGCTCGCCATCGAGCAGGCGCGCCGCGTTCTCCGCGAACCGGCGCGCGATCCGCTCCTCCTCCTTGGAGCTGAGCGCAGCCGTGTGCGGGCTCACGAGCACGCTCGGATGCCCCCACAGCGGCGAATCGTCGCTGAGGGGCTCCTGCTCGAAGACGTCCAGAGCGGCGAAGCCGATGCGACCGTCGTCGAGCGCGCCGATCAGCTCCGCCTCGTCGATCACACTGCCGCGACCGACGCTCGCGAGGATCGCGCCCCGCCGCACCGCCGCGAGCACGTCTCGACCGATGAGATGGTGGGTCTGCGCGGTGCCGGGAAGCGTGACCACGATCGCGTCGACCTGCGCGACGGCGTCGACGAGCTCGTCGAGCGGAACCAGACGATCCACGCCGGCGACGGGCTCACCGGACCGCGTCGTACCCCACACGCGCGCGCCCAGCGCGTGGAAGCGGCGGGCGCACTCCGCGCCGATGCCCCCGAGACCGACGACGAGCACCGTCATCTCGTCGAGCTGGCGCATCTCCCACCGGTCAGGCCAGGTGCGATCGCGCTGGTCGGCGAGCAGGCGAGGAAGGTTCTTCGCGCCGGCGATCACTCCGAACACGGCGAACTCGGCGAGCGGACCACCGTGCACTCCCGCGCTCGTGGTGAACACGATCCGATCGAGGTCCGCCCGGTCGAGGCCGGCCGCCTTGACCGTGGCGCCTCCGCCGGCCGCGGTCGTCATGACCCAGCGCAGACGCGGATTCGCCGCGACCGTGCGCGCGAGCGCCTCCGGATCGACGTCGGGGATGCCGAACAGCGCGTCGGCGGAGTCGACCAGCTCGTCGAAGGCCTGCTGCGCGCTCGGCGTGCGCGCGTAGTCGGGGTCACCCGCCCAGTCCGCCGGCCCACGCATCGGGGGCAGGAGTGCAGGGTCGCGGATCATCTCGACCCGAGGCTCGAGCTCCTCGATCATCCGGCACAGGTCTTCCCGCAGCGGCACCGCCGCGACGACGCGCAGCCTGTTGTCGGTCCCGGTCATGCTGATCCCTTCCTCGGGTGTCGAACCCTCACCCTAGCTCAGATACATCCTGCTGGACACTGTTCTGCCTGCTGGATTGTTGCTACCGTGGCCGCATGACCACTTCGTCCGTCGCCGTCGGGGCCGTGGGCCTGGGCGCCATGGGCCGCCCCATGGCGCAGCGCCTCCTCGCCGCGCACGACAGTCTCATCATCCACGCCCGCCGCCCGCAACCCGAGCTGATCGCCGCCGGGGCCTCCTGGGCGGAGACACCACGCGAGCTCGCCTCCAGGGTGGACGTGCTGCTGTCCATGCTGCCCGACCTTCCGCAGCTCGAAGAGCTCCTCGACGGGCCGGACGGCCTGCTCGCCGATGCCGGGGACCTCCTGATCCTCGTCGGCTCCACGTCCTCAGCGCCCGCCGTCCGCGCGCTGGCCGAGCGCCTGAGTGCGCGGACCGAGGGGCGCGTGCGGCTCGTGGACTGCCCCGTGTCCGGCGGCGAGGACGGCGCGGTCTCCGGCACTCTCTCGATCATGCTCGGGGGCGCCCCGGACGACGCCGCCATCGCCGCCGAGGTCCTCGCGCCGTGCGGCACGCCCGTTCTGCTGGGTCCGCTGGGCGCGGGCGAGGTCGCCAAGGCGTGCAATCAGCTCGTCGTCTCCGCCACGATCTTGGCGCTGGGCGAGGCGACAGTGCTGGCCGAGCGCTCCGGCCTCGACCTCGACGCACTGTGGTCGCTGCTCTCCCGCGGATACGCCGGATCGAACCTGCTCGACAGCCGCCGCGACAGGCTCGTGAGCGGAGACGACTCGCCGAGCGGCGCCGCGCAGTACATGGTGAAGGATCTCCGATTCGCCGCCGACATCGCCGCGGCGACCGGAACCTCCCCCGTTCTGCTGCCCGCCCTGCGCGCGGCCTTCGACGAGCTCGTGGACGCGGGTTTGGGCGAGCGGGACATCGCCGTCACACGACGCTTCATCGCGTCGCGTGACACAGGTGAGCACTGACCTCCCGTACAGCGATACGCTGAAACCACCCTTCTTCACGATCGAGGAGCCTTCTGTGCCCGAAGCATCAGCGAACATCGGAGTCGTCGGACTCGCCGTCATGGGGTCGAACCTCGCCCGCAACCTCGCCAGCCGCGAGGGGAACACGGTGGCGATCTTCAACCGCAGCTACGAGAAGACCCAGACGCTCCTCGACGAGCACCCCGAGGCCGGATTCGTCCCGGCGCACACGTACCAGGAGTTCGCCGACTCGCTGCAGAAGCCGCGCACCGCCATCATCATGGTCAAGGCCGGCGGTCCGACCGACGCCGTGATCGACGCGCTCGTCGACGTCTTCGAGCCGGGTGACATCATCGTCGACGGCGGCAACGCCTACTTCCCCGACACGATCCGCCGCGAGAAGGCCGTCCGCGAGACCGGCATCAACTTCGTCGGCGCCGGCATCTCCGGCGGCGAGGAGGGCGCGCTCACCGGTCCCTCCATCATGCCCGGCGGTTCGGACGAGTCGTGGGTCACGCTCGGCCCGATCCTGAAGTCCATCGCCGCGATCGCCGAGGGCGAGCCCTGCGTCACGCACGTGGGTCACGACGGCGCCGGCCATTTCGTGAAGATGGTGCACAACGGCATCGAATACGCCGACATGCAGCTCATCGCCGAGGCCTACGACCTCATCCGGCGCGGCACGGGCAAGGCGCCCGCCGAGATCGCCGACATCTTCGCCGAGTGGAACAAGGGCGAGCTCGAGTCGTACCTGATCGAGATCACCGCCGAGGTGCTGCGCCAGGTCGACGTGGAGACCGGCAAGCCGCTGGTCGACGTGATCCTCGACCAGGCCGGAGCCAAGGGCACCGGCGCATGGACCGTGCAGACCGCGCTCTCGCTGGGCGTCCCGGTCTCCGGCATCGCCGAGGCCACCTTCGCCCGTTCGCTCTCGTCCCACCCCGAGCAGCGCGCCGTGGCGGCGTCGCTTCCCGGGCCGGACGAGGAGTTCACGGTTCCCGCCGACGAGGTCGACGCCTTCATCGAGGACGTGCGCCTCGCCCTGTACGCTTCGAAGATCGTCGCCTACTCGCAGGGCTTCGACGAGATCCGCGCCGGTGCCGCCGAGTACGGCTGGAACATCGACCTCGGTGCGATCAGCAAGATCTGGCGCGGCGGCTGCATCATCCGCGCGCAGTTCCTCAACCGCATCGCGGACGCGTACGCCGAGACCCCCGACCTGCCGGTGCTGATGACGGCGCCGTACTTCGCCGAGGCGCTCACCCGCGGGCAGTCCGCCTGGCGCCGCGTCGTGGTGACCGCCGCCCAGGCCGGGATCCCGGCCCCGGCCTTCTCCTCGTCGCTGTCGTACTACGACGGCATCCGCGCCGACCGGCTTCCCGCCGCGCTCGTGCAGGGCCAGCGCGACTTCTTCGGTGCGCACACCTACAAGCGCATCGACAAGGAGGGCACCTTCCACACGCTGTGGTCGGGCGACCGCACCGAGATCGAAGCCGAAGACACGCACTGACGTCGCTTCGTCGAAAGGGCCGGGCACCGCGAGGTGTCCGGCCCTTTCCCGTCTCCGGGCACGATGTTCCTCAGACGACGATGTTGTGGTTGCGGCGGAACACGTTCTGCGGATCCCAGAGCGCCTTGACCTCGCGCAGCCGCTGGAACGCCTCCGGCGCGAACATGCCGGGCACGGCGTCGGGCCGCTCGGTGTCGGCGAAGTTGCCGTACTCCGCGAGGCGCCCCGCGACGATCCGCTCCGTGTCAGCCGTCACCGTCGCGCGAGCGGCGTCGTCCAGCATCCCGGGGATGTCGAACGCGCCGGCCATCACGAACCACGTCGCGGAGCGTGCGGGGAAGGCCGTCTGCTCCTGGGGCACATCGCCGAACGCTCCGCCCAGCGAGCGGAGGAACACCACGGATGCAGGGTAGTCGCGGCGGAAGACGACGAGCCGTTCGATGAGGTCGTCGTCGAGATCGGCGAAGAGACCGTTGCCGCCGATGAACCCCGGAGGAGCCGGAGCATCGTCGCCCTCGGGCTGGGGCATCTCCATCAGGATGTCGCGGTACGCCGGCTCGGTCACCTCGGTGCGGACGCCGTCGAGCGAGGAGATGGGCTCGAGGATCGCCCGCAGCGCCTCCGCGTCCGGCGCGGCCCAGACCGCGGTCAAGCGCGCACCGGCCGGAGCGCTCGGGTCCATGGGGGGCACGTCCATGTAGGTGACGGTGAGCTCGCGCGGGGCGTCGCGCAGCACGTCGCGGGCGGCGCGGAGCACGGCTGCCGCATCCGCCTCGACGACGCTCTCCGAGAGGGCGATGCCGGGGAGCCGATGGGCCTGGAAGTCGAACCGGGTGACGACGCCGAAGTTGCCTCCGCCGCCCCGCAGCGCCCAGAAGAGGTCGGGATGCTCGGCGGTCGAGGTCTCGACGACCTCCCCGCTCGCTGTGACGACCTGCGCACCGACGAGCTGATCCGCGGCGAGACCCCAGGCCCGCACCATCCACCCGACGCCGCCGCCGAGGGTGAGACCCCCGACCCCGACGCTCGCGGTGTCGCCCGAGCTGAGGGCGAGCCCGTGCGCGGCGAGCGTCGCGGCGACAGCGCCCCAGACGGCGCCGCCGCCGACGCGGACCGCTGTGCCGTCGACCTCGATCGACGCGAGCTCTCCGAGCTCGAGGCGGATACCCGGCTCTGCGCCGTGCGACCAGGGGCCGTGCCCGCCCGAGACGACGGTGAGGGGCACGGCTTCCTGCGAGGCGCGGCGCACGAGCGCGGCGACCTCGGAGATGGTGGAGGGACGGTGGATGGCGGGCTGAGGGGATTCGACGTTGTCGACCATGACGACACCGTAGACCCGGCATCGGACATCGCGACAGAGGGGCGGTGCGCCGCCCCTCTGTCGCTCGCGCTCACCGCGTGATGTCCTGCACGACGCCCTTGGTCAGACGCAACCGTCTGGTCGCGCGCCGGGCGACCGCCGAGTCGTGCGTGACGACGATCATCGTGATCCCCTCCGCGCACAGCTCCTCGAGCAGATCGAGGATCCCGTCGCGCATGCCCTCGTCGAGATTGCCCGTCGGCTCGTCGGCGAGCAGCACCCGCGGCCGCTTCACGATCGCCCGCGCGATCGCCACCCGCTGCTGCTGCCCGCCCGACAGCTCGGCAGGACGGTGATCGCCGCGGTCCTCGAGCCCGACGTGCACGAGGGCGGCGGCGACACGGCTCCGCCGCTCCGCCACACCGAGTCCGAGCGGTTCCAACGCCATGTCGACGTTCTCCGACGCCGTCAGAGTCGGGATCAGGTTGAACCCCTGGAAGACGAACCCGATCTCCTGCGCCCTGATCCGGCCCAGCTCCGCCGGCGACGCCGACGACAGGTCCCTGCCGTCCAGCATCAGGCTGCCGTCGGTGGGGGTGTCGAGAGCACCGAGCAGCTGCAGGAGCGTCGACTTGCCTCCTCCGGTCGGTCCCTGGATGGTGACGAACTCGCCGGGGAGGATCTCCAGATCGACGCCCGTGAGGGCCTTCACGATGCGTCCCTTCTGCGTGTAGGTGCGTGTGACGCCGCTCGCGCGGTACAGCGGGTCGGGCTGGGCGGAATCGGGCCCTGCGGGGGCGAGGTCTGCCATGGTCATGTCGTTCTCCTTCTGCGATGTGTAGGGATGGGCCGCGGTGCCGCTCATGCGACGGAACGGAGCGCTTCGGCCGGACTCAGGCGCGCGGCGCGCCATCCGCCGAACGCGCCGGCGACGAGTCCGCCGAGGACGGCCAACCCGGCAGCGGCCACCAGCACCCAGGGGGTGAGCGGGGCCTGCAGCACGATGTCCGCGGCCTGCGTGGCCTGGAGCATCGGGCCTCCGCCGCCCGTGGGGCCCGCACCCATTCCACCCGGTGCGCCCTGGCCTGCTGCGGATGCACCGGCGGCCACAGTCGGCCGCAGCACGTTGATGAGCAGGATGCCGGCGAGACCGAGGACGAGCCCAGCGGCCCCGCCGATGAGACCCTGCACCATCGACTCGCCGGCGACCTGGCGCACGACGCGTCCGTTCGACCAGCCGATCGCCTTGAGAGTCCCGAACTCCCGAGTGCGCCTGCCGACACCCGAGAGCGTCAGGAGCACCGACAGCAGCACAGCCACGGCGAGCACGATGATCGACAGCCAGGAGCCGAGATTCGTGATCAGAGACGTTGCGTTCGACAGCGACCCGGAGACCGTGGCGGCGAGGTCGGACTGCGAGGAGACGGTCGCGTCGGGCAGCGCCTCCGCCAGGGCGGCCTGCACGTCGTCGATGGACGAAGCCGAGTCCGCCTGGACGTAGACGGTGGAGACGACGTCCTCGACGCCGGCGAGCTCCTGCGCGGTGTCGAGCGGGAGGTACACATCGGCGGCGGTGTCCGCCGTGCCGGAGGTGGAGGCGAGGATGCCGACGACCTCCACGTCCGACCCCGCGACGTCGATCGTGTCGCCGACGGCGATCTCCTCGGAGGTCGCGTAGGTGCTGTCCACGAGCGCGACCGGCTGGCCACTGTCGTCGGCCTCGAAGCCGCGGCCGCCCTCGATCTCGGCGGAGGCGAGCGGGCCGATCGCGGCAGCGCCGGGGTCGATGCCGAGCACGGTGAAGGAGTCGATCCCGAACGCTCCGCCGCCCGCTCCCCCGCCCTCGGGCGGAGCCTGCCCCGCGTCCGGCGCACTCCCGCTGTCGCCGTCCTGACCGCCGAAGCCGCCGCTCGGCACCTCCCCGGAGAAGGTGGAGTTGGTCAGGCTCAGAGCCCCGGTCGCGGCCGAGACGCCGTCGGTCTCCGCCACCGTGTCCAGGACCGATGCGTCGAGCGTGCCGCGCAGGAAGTCCGTCCGCAGCATCGACTGTGCGAGCGTCGTCGTGTCGCCGTCGGTCTCGCCCGCGTCGGCGTCGAACTCGAACCGCGGACCACCGCCTTCTCCGGGTTCCGCCGCCGCCCCGGTGACGGTGAGGTCGGTCCCGACGCCGTACACGGACTCCAGAGCCTGCGCCTGGGCGTCCCGCACACCGGCCGTCAGGGCGTTGACCACGATCACCAGCCCGATCGCGATGGCGAGCCCGATCGCCACGATCATCGTCTGCTTCTTGCGGCCGGCGAGTTCGCGCCGCAGATATCTTCCGTACATGTCTCTCCTCCTGCCGCGGTCGTCACGGCGTGGGATCGACGCTAGGAACGCCCGTTATGCGGATTCGAGGGGAGGATGATGAACACCCTATGGAACGACGCTCTCAGAGAATGCATAGCGCTCTCCATAGAAATTGCATAGGAGATTCCGCAGAATAGGGACATGACCAGCGACCTGCCCGAACTTCGCCGCCCCGATGGCTCTCCCCTGCGCATCCTCGCCGTCGACGACGAGCAGATGCTGACCGACCTGCTCGCCATGGCCCTGCGGATGGAGGGCTGGGAGGTGCGCACGGCATCGTCCGGGATGGAAGCACTCCAGGTGGCGCGCGAGTTCGAGCCCGACGCGCTCGTGCTCGACATCATGATGCCCGACCTCGACGGGATGTCGGTGCTCAAGCGCCTCCGCGAAGGCGGCAACCTCGTCTCCGTGCTCTTCCTCACCGCGAAAGACGCCGTCGGAGACCGGGTGGCCGGGCTCACCGCCGGTGGCGACGACTACGTCACCAAGCCGTTCAGCCTGGAGGAGGTGATCGCCCGACTCCGCGCGATCATCCGCCGCACCGGCCACGCCACCGCCGACGACGGCCAGTCGATCCTGCGGGTCGCGGACCTCACCCTCAACGAGGACAGCCACGAGGTCGTCCGCGACGGCACCGAGATCGAGCTGACGGCCACCGAGTTCGAGCTGCTCCGCTACCTCATGCGCAACGAGCGCCGGGTGCTGTCCAAAGCCCAGATCCTCGACCGCGTGTGGAGTTACGACTTCGGCGGCAAATCCTCGGTCGTCGAGCTCTACATCTCCTACCTGCGCAAGAAGATCGACGCCGGTCGCACTCCCCTGCTGCACACCGTCCGCGGGGTGGGTTACATGATCAAGGCTCCCCAGTGACCCCAGCGACGATGACGAGACGGCCGATGAGCCTGCAGACGCGGCTGATGACCGCCGTGATCGGGTTCGTGTCGCTGATCCTCATCATCGTCGCCGTCATCACCAGCGCCACCCTGGGCAGCACGATGGAGCGCCAGCTGGACCAGAAGCTCAACACCTACGCGCACCAGTGGACACAGCGAGCCGAGACCTTCTCGCCGTCCGACGCCACTGCGCAGAACATCCTGAACGGACGCTCCGTTCCCACTTCCGGGCTGCTCTTCGCCGTCGTCGGGCCGATCACGGGGTTCAGCGGCGTCACCGTCACCAACCCCTCGGGCGACGAGCTCACCGGAAGCCTCGAATCACTCGACCGGACTCAGTCCCAGCAGATCCTCACGGCGCTCGACGGCACCTCCGTCGCCACCGTCTCGCTCACCGGGCTCGGTTCCTACCGGATCATGGCCCTGCCTGCAGCGAACGGCGTCGTCGTCGTGACCGGGCTCCCTCGGGATGAGATCCAGAATCAGCTCACGCAACTGCTCACGGTGATCGCATTGGCCACGGTCGGCGGCCTGATCCTGCTCGCGCTCACGACCGCCATCACGATCCGAGTCGGTCTGCGTCCCCTCCGCGCGGTGGCGGCGACGGCGACGAGGGTCGCGAACCAGCAGCTCGCCCGCGGCGAGGTCAGCATCACGGAGCGGGTGCCGGCGTCCGAAGCCGATCCCCGCACCGAGACCGGTCTCGTGGGGGCGTCACTCAACAAGCTGCTCGATCACGTGGACAGCTCGCTCGCGGCGCGTCAGAAGAACGAGGAGCAGATGCGGCGGTTCGTGGCGGACGCGAGCCACGAGCTGCGCACACCGCTCGCCTCCATCCGCGGCTACTCCGAGTTGTCGCTGCGCGCACTGCGGCAGGCCCCGGACTCCGCGCAGAGCGGCGAGGTGATCGAGAGCACCACATCGTCGCTGGAGCGCATCCAGGCGCAGTCGCTGCGGATGACCCGGCTCGTCGAGGACCTGCTGCTCCTCGCCCGGCTCGATGAGGGGCGGGAGCTCGTGTACGGCACGATCGACCTGACACAGCTCGCTCTCGAAGGGCTCTCGGATGCGCGGCCGACCGCTGCCGACCACCACTGGAAGATCGATGTCCCCGACGAGCCCGTCACGATCGTCGGCGACGCGGGGAGGATGCACCAGGTGGTCGCGAATCTCCTGGCGAACGCCCGCACCCACACCCCGGCCGGCACGACCGTCACCCTGAGCGTCGCTCGGGAGGGCGATGATGCCGTGCTGCGGGTGCACGACGACGGTCCAGGGATCGACCCCGCGATCCGCGACGAGCTGTTCGCCCGGTTCGCGCGCGGAGACAGCTCTCGGGCGCGGCAGACCGGCGGCACCGGACTCGGCCTCGCGATCGTGAAGGCCATCGTCGAAGGGCACCACGGCTCCATCACGGTCGAGAGCGTGCCCGGCGACACCACCTTCACCGTGCGCATCCCCGTCGAACCCCCACCCGCCCCCGCTCGCGCCTGACCCCGTCCCGGCACGCCGCCACACGGCACACTCGCCGCCCCGGACACCTGTCGGCCCGGACACCCGTCGGCCCGGACACCCGTCGGCCCGGACACCCGTCGGCCCGGACACCCGTCGGCCCGGACACCCGTCGGCCCGGACACCCGTCGGGCGGGACACCTGTCGGGCGGGACACCCGTCGGCCCGGACACCCGTCGGCCCGGACACCTGTCGGACGGATGCCCGGATGTCGGGCCATTCCGTCTCGGTGTGCCCGACATCCGCGCCAACGCCCGACGTCCGTACGGGGCGGCAGCCGTTCGGCCCGACATCCGTACAGGTCGGCAGCCGTTCGGCCCGACATCCGTACGGCGGCAGCTGCCGGAGTGGCCGCTATCAGTCGCGTTCGCGGAGCCGCGCGATCGCCGCGAGGACCGCAGCCTCCACCACAGGCCACGAATGGACGATCTGCGCGTAGTCGAACCGCAGCGTCTCGTAGCCGAGCGCTGAAGCCAGAGCATCGCGCATCAGATCGCGGTGCCGTTTCTCCGGTGAGTCATGGTTGCCTTTGCCGTCGGCCTCGAGGATGAGCCGGCCTTCGAGCACGAAATCGACGCGACCGACGCCCCGGATCCGCACCTGGCAGTCCAGGCGGATGCCTCGCAGGTGAAGACGCAGTCGCAGCAGAGACTCCAGTCCGCTGTCGGCATCGGAACGCGCGAAGTCGACGAGCCAGCGCGCACGCGCCGGGAGGCGGGCCCGGATGCGTCGCCGCGCTGCGGAGGTGATCTTGCGCTGCGCGAGCGCCGACTCGAGGGCGGCGAAGAACGCCTCCTCTCCGCCGCACCGATGGACGTGGACCAGGACCTCCTCCAGGGGCGCCAGGCCGACGCCGGCGACACCGGCATCCCGGTGGACGACACAACCGCAACCGTGATGGTGAGCGCGGCCTCGCGCCCCGAGCCACACGTGTACGGCATCGGCAGGGATGAGGGTCCAGATCCCGTAGAGGCGCAGCGCGTGCGCACACGTGAGGGCACCGCCGTGCGCCGCGGCCTCGACGACCTGCGGGTCGGCCGTCGGCACGGCGAAGACGCCTGGCCTGATGCGCACGAGCGCACCCCGGTCGACCTCATCCGCTCTCATCCGCCGCGTGATGCCATACCTCCCGAGCAGGGTTCCCCGCACGACCCCACCGTGGTGGGCGGTCACACTGGCGGCGCTGAGCATCCCTCGATGCTGCCCGGTCCGCCCCTTCCGCTCAGCGGAAGAGGCCGGTTGTGGATGGAGAGCGCGAGTACGGTCCGCGGTGCAGGAGCGGTGGACGGGACACCTGTCGGACGGATGCGCGGATGTCGGCCCCGGAAGGGCTGTTCGGTCCGACATCCGTCCGCTCGCCCGACATCCGTCCCGCCGGACCGGGACGGGGAGCGAGACAGGGACGGGGACGGGGACGGGGACGGAGTCAGTAGCCGGCGAAGGCGTCGGTCGTGAGGGTGCGGGCCTTCTGCAGGGCCGGGGCGAGGTCGGCGATCAGGCGCGGCGGGCCCGAGATGAACGCGTGGCGGTCGGCGAGGTCGGGCACGGACCGCTCGAGGGTCTCGGCGTCGAGGCGCGCCCCCTGTCCCCAGGTCCAGTGCGCCGGGAGCTCGGCCGGATCGTCGCGCGTGAACACCACCGTGCGCACTCCTGTCGCAGCGAGCTCGTCGCGGAAGGCGAGCTCCGACGCGTCGGAGGCGACGTACACGAGCACCACGTCGCGCTGCTGTCCCGTCGCCTGCAGCTGCCGCAGCTGCGACACGAAGGGCGTCACGCCGATGCCCGCCGCGACCATCAGCACCGGCTGCTCACCGCGCGGGAGGATGAAGTCGCCCCAGGTCCCGGTGACCGCGAACGTCGCTCCCGGCTCCGCGGCGGCGAGGGCGCGCTTGTAGCTCGACGGGTGCTTCTGGTCACCGTTCTTGTAGGCGATGCGCAGCGTCGGCAGGTCAGCCGGAGCCGACACGATGCTGAACTCGCGGCGCGTGCCGCGGGCGTCGGGCCGACGATGCGGGACGTCCAGCTCGAGGTACTGCCCGGGGAGGAAGCGCACGCGCCCCTTCGCCCGGAAGGTGAGCTCCTGCGCCGTCGGAGTGACGAACCGCCGCCGCTCCAGCACGAGCCGCACGGATCCGCGCAGCGCGAAGGCGAACGCGACGAGGTTTCCGATCAGCAGGGCGCGCTCCTGCCCCAGCGTGAACAGACCGGCGATGGAGATCGGCCATCCGGCGAGCAGCCCGACCACGACGGCGACCACGATCTGCTGTCGACGGCGCGGGGGAAGCGTGAGCGGCTCGGAGAGCATGAACGCCCCGAGGAACAGGAACGGAGACTGGAGCACGGCGAACGGGAGCGCCGTCCACACGTCGAACGCGATGTCGAACTGCGCGGCCTGCACCGCCTGCCGGACGACCGACGTCGCGACCGCGACCAGCAGGAACACGGCCACCACCCGCACCTTCTCGGTGCGCCACAGCACGGCCAGGCCGAGGATCACGACCGGGATCGTCAGCACCGGGGTGCCCACCCACCACGACGATGACGTTCCCAGCCAGTCGAAGGCCCCGAACGCGCCCAGGATCGACACCACGGCGGCGCCGAACGCGGCCGGGTTGAAGATGTGGCGACCGCGCCAGGCGATCAGGTACTTCGAGACGCTCGCGACAGCACCGGCGATCGCGAGTCCGAGCAGTGCCGCCGGCTCGACCCCGGGGCGCAGCACGAACAACAGGATCAACGCCGTCACGAGCGAGGACTCGATGCGCCACGGAAGCCGGAGGATGCGCTGCGCGGCCGCGTCGACCGCCGAGATCACCGCCGCGAGCACGACGAAGGACGCGAGGAGTTCGAGCGGCGTCGGCGAGACGATCACGCCGAGGAGCGAGAGCACCAGCGCGATGACGGCCAGGGCGATCAGGGCGAAGAGCACGAGGCGGTACATCGACAGCGATCCGAGGACGGCGAGGACCCGCTGACGTGCGGCGGCGAAGGAGCTTTTCACGGTGTCCACTCTTCCTTAGTTGCCCGTGGATGTCGGAGCGCGTTCCGCGAGGAAGAGCTCGGCGGAGCACCCCGGTGAGCGCTGCACACGGCCGTCCGTGCTCATCCTGACCCATTCGACGCCCCACGCCGCGGCCAGTGCCGGCCCGCCGTCGAAGAAGAGCGCCGTCGCGGCGGCATCGGCCGTCATCGCCTCGGGTGCCAGCGCCCAGGTGGCCGCCCAGGTGCGGACCGGCTCACCCGTGCGCGCATCCAGCACGTGATGCAGGCCGTTCCCCCACGCGCGACGATTGGTCGCAGATGCACACAGCGCCCGATCCTGCACCTCGACGACGCCGATCGCCTTCTGCGGGTCGTAGGGATGCTCGAGGGCGATGCGCACCCCGGCTCCGCGCACGCGGATGTCACCGCCGGCGTCCACCACGAGGTCGCCGGGGACGTCGGTCAGCACCCCTGCGACGAGGTCGACGAGGCGTCCTTTCCCGAGTGCTCCGACGTCGAGGAGCGCCGGCACGGATGCCGTGACCTCGCCGCTCGTCCAGGAGACCCGCTCCTCCCAGGCATCCGGGGCTGCCACGGGCGCCCCCGGGACGAGCGAGTACGCGGCGTCGTACCCGAGCGCCGCCAGGCTGTCGGCGACGAGGGGATTGACCGCGCCAGCGGTCGCCCCGGAGAGCTCCCGGTACGCGTCGAGCATCGGCCCGGCGTCGCGGGAGACGATGCGTCCACCGTCACGGCCCAGTGCGCGCACCAGGGAGTCGGCGCGGAACCGCGACCACTCGCGATCGAAGCGGTCGATCTCGGCGGCGACGCGTCCCCGCGCCTCCTCGCCCAGCGGGTCGACGGTCTCGATCTCCCAGTGCGTTCCGATCGCCTCGAAGCGCCAGCTCGCCATGCGGCCTCAGGCGCCTAGGAGGCCGCCTGCTCCTTGATCGCGTCGACGGCGTCGTTGAACCCGCCGCTGGTGAGCGACGAGCCGGCCACACGACTCACGTTCAGCTCATCGATCGGCTTGCCCACCACCTCATCGGCGATCCCGTCGATGAACTCGCCCTGATAGCGCTCGGTCTCCGGGGCCTGCGGGTCGCCGGTCACCTCGACATCGGTCACGACGCCGTCCGCCAGGGTGAGCGTCACGGAGATCTGCTCCACCGTCTCCGGCGTCTGGTACGAGCCGTCGGCCGTGTAGGTGCCGTCGGCGTACGTCGCGGTCGCGTCGCCGCCGGACGACTCGGAAGAGGTGCCGGCGTCGGGCGTGCTGCCGCCGACGGTGTCGGCGTCACCCGCGTCGGCGGTGCCGGAGCATCCGGCGAGGACGAACAGACCCGCGATGCCCAGCAGCGCGGATCCCTTGCGGATAGAGGTCGGTACGGTCGTGCGGATCATGCTGGTCCTCCCGGCTCGGTGTCGTTCGACGGGCTCGTCGACTCCTCGACCGTAAGCACCGCTGCTATGCGCGGGCTGTGCCGTGACGATGGATCAGGCGTCTCCGCCGAACATGCTCGTCACGGAGCCGTCCTCGAACACCTCGTGGATGGCGCGCGCGAGCAGCGGAGCGATCGGCAGGATCGTCAGCTTGTCCCAGCGACGCGACTCGGTGAGCGGGATCGTGTCGGTGATGACGACCTCGTCGATCGACGCGTCCTGCAGCCGCTCAGAGGCCGGGTCGCTGAAGATCGCGTGCGTCGCCGCCACGATGACACGGTGCGCGCCGTTGGCCTTGAGGGCCTGCGCGGCCTTGACGATGGTCCCACCGGTGTCGATCATGTCGTCGACCAGGAGGCAGGTGCGTCCCTCGACGGCGCCGACGATCTCGTGCACGGAGACCTGGTTGGCCACCTTCGGGTCGCGACGCTTGTGGATGATCGCGAGCGGTGCGCCGAGGCTGTCCGACCAGGTGTCCGCCACGCGCACACGACCCATGTCGGGCGAGACGACGGTGAGGATCTCCCGGTCGGCCGGCGAGAGCGTGCGCTCGAAGTAGTCGAGCAGCACCGGCTTGGCGAAGAGGTGGTCGACGGGTCCGTCGAAGAAGCCCTGGATCTGCGCGGCGTGCAGGTCGACGCTCATCACGCGGTCGGCTCCGGCGGTCTTGAGCAGATCCGCGACGAGGCGGGCACTGATCGGCTCGCGGCCGCGGCCCTTCTTGTCCTGGCGCGAATACGGATAGTAGGGCGCGACCACGGTGATGCGCTTGGCGGAGGCCCGCTTGGCCGCATCGATCATGATGAGCGTCTCCATGAGCCACTCGTTGACCGGCTCGCCGAAGGTCTGCACGAGGAAGAGGTCGACGCCGCGGATCGACACCTCGAACCGGGCGTAGATCTCGCCGGATGCGAAGGTGCGGTGCTCGACAGGGGCGATCTCGGTGCCGAGGGCCTCGGCCACGGCCGCGGTCAGCTCGGGGTGCGAGCGCCCGCCGGCGACGACGAGTCGCTTCTTGGTCTTCGCGATGATTCCGGGGGCGACCCCGTTGTCACGATCCAGATCGACCGTCTTCTTCTTCCGGGCCATGCTCCGCCTATTCCGCCGAATTCTCCCGGGCTGCAGCGTCCGCCGCGCCCGTTCCTGCTCTGTTCTTCTCGACCCAGCCCTCGACATTGCGCTGGGGTGCGACGGTCATGGCCAGGGCTCCGGCCGGGACGTCCTTGCGGACCACCGCGCCGGCGCCGGTCTTCGCGCCTGCACCAAGCCTAACGGGCGCCACGAGCACCGTGTGCGACCCGGTGTGCACCTCGTCGCCGATCTCGGTGCGGTGCTTGTGCACGTCGTCGTAGTTGGCGGTGATGGTGCTCGCGCCGAGGTTGACGCCGCGTCCGATCGTCGCGTCGCCGACGTACGACAGGTGCGGCACCTTGCTGCCCTCGCCGATCTCGGCGTTCTTCGTCTCGACGTAGGCGCCGATCTTGCCCTTCGCCCCCAGGACCGTGCCCGGCCGGAGGAACGAGAACGGGCCCACCGTGGCCTCCGCGCCGATCACCGCGAGCGTCGCGTCGGTGCGGCGCACGACCGCGTCCTCCCCGACCTCGCAGTCCACGAGCGTCGTGTCGGGGCCGATGATCGCTCCGGGAGCGACGACGGTGGCCCGCAGGATCTGCGTGTTCGGGAGGATCGTCACGTCGGGCGAGAGCTTCGCGTCGTCATCGATCCAGGTGGTGGCCGGGTCGATCACGGTGACGCCTTCGAGCTGCCACCGGCGCACGATGCGCTGGTTGAGCAGACGGCCGACCTCGGCCAGCTGCGCGCGGTCGTTGACGCCGTAGGTGACGGTGACATCGGAGACGACGGAGGCGGCCACGCGGTCGCCGTCGCGCCGGAGCATCCCCGGCACATCGGTCAGGTACATCTCCCCCTGCGCGTTGTCGACGCCCACCTGCGGCAGGTAGGTGCGCAGCGTCTCGGCGCGGAAGGCGTACATGCCGGCGTTGATCTCGCGGACCGCTGCCTCCTCGGCGCTGGCATCCTTCTGCTCCACGACGCGGTCCACGCCGCCGTCGGCATCGCGGATGACCCTCCCGTAGCCGGTGGGGTCGTCGACCAGGGCCGTCATCAGCGTCGCGGGGGCGCCGGATTCCCGGTGCTCGGCGAGGAAGGCCGAGAGCGTGTCGGCGTCGGCCAGCGGGCAGTCGCCGGAGAGGACGAGCACATCACCGTCGAAGTCGGCGGGGAGAGCCTCCACGGCCACCTGGACCGCTCGACCCGTGCCGGGGATGTCGTCCTGATCGACGAACACCGCATCCGGATAGTCCTTCGCGAGGGCGGCGACCACCTGGTCGCGCTCGTGTCGCACGACCACCTCGATGTGCGCCGCCTGCAGCCGTGCCGCGGTGGTGAGCACGTGTCCGACGAGCGGACGCCCGCCGATCGGGTGCAGCACCTTGGGCAGGCGCGACTTCATGCGCGTTCCCTGGCCGGCGGCGAGGACGACGATGGCGAGATTGTTCCCAGTCATGCTCCGCCGCCAGGACTCGAACCTAGACCTCACAGCTCCAAAGGCTGTCGTGCTGCCATTACACCACGGCGGACCGCGACCCCCGCGAGGACGTCGCGGGGACAAGTCTGCCATGTCACGGCCGGGGTTCTGCTGACGCCGCGACGCGTCATGCGTCGGAAACACCCCCTCTGGAATGCTGATGCCATGAGCATCGTGATCGAACGCGTCGACGCCGCCACGCCCGCACTCGCGGCGTTCCTGGTCGCCCATCATGCGGAACTGGAGCCCACGGCCCCCGCGGAGAGTCGTCATGCCCTGGACATCGAGCGCCTGCTCGCGCCGGGGGTGCGCCTGTTCGTCGGGTCCGTCGAGGGCGCCCCCGTCGCCACCGGCGCTCTCGCCGCGGTGGAGGACGGGCACGAGGAGCTGAAGTCGATGCGGATCGACCCCGCGCTGCGCGGACGGGGGCTGGGCCGATCGATGCTGGCCCATCTGCTCGCTGATGCGCAGACGCGGGGCATCCGCCGACTGTCGCTGGAGACGGGCAGCGCGGAGTTCTTCGTCCCCGCGCGATCCCTGTACGCCTCGGCGGGTTTCCGGGAGTCCGGCCCCTTCGGCCGCTATCGCGCCGATCCGCACAGCACGTTCATGACGCTGACGCTGCCCGCGTCGGTGCCGGAGACGCCGCACGCGGGATAATGATCGGATGAGCGAGGTGGATGAGGTCGACCGGATCGTCGGTGCGTGGAACACGCAGCGCCCTGACCTCGACTTCTCCCCCTTGGAGGTGCTGTCGCGGATGGACCGGCTCTCCCGCCACCTCGACCGGGCCCGTCGCGAGGTGTTCCGCCGCAGCGATCTCGAGCATTGGGAGTGGGACGTGCTGTCCGCGCTGCGCCGAGCGGGCGCGCCCTTCCAGCTCTCGCCCAAGCAGCTGCTGCAGCAGACCCTGGTCTCGAGCGGCACCATGACCAACCGGATCGATCGTCTCGTCGGACGCCGCTTCGTGCGCCGGGAAGCCGATCCCGGAGACGGGCGCAGCGTGCTGGTGACCCTCACCGACGACGGCCGGATGCGCGTGGACGCCGCCATCACCCGCCTGGTCGACGTCGAGGCCGATCTGCTCCAGGCTCTCTCGCGTGCCGACCGCGATCGCCTCGCCGGGCTGCTGCGCAAGCTCAGTCTGAGCTTCGACGCCTGAGCCCGACGGTGCTCAGCCGGCCGGCGCCAACAGCAGCCGCCGGTTCTTCTCCGGCACCCCGGCCGGAAGACCGGCGACGATCTCCGCGACGGTGACTCCGGCCAGAGACGCGCGCCAGGCTTCGTGAGCCCGCCGCATGACCGCGGCGAGCGCGCATGGTCGCGTGCAGTCCTCCGGCCGGGCGGCTCCTCGCCCCTGCTGGCGGATCTCCCGGCAGACGTAGGGATCGGCGGCGCCGTCGACGGCCACGACGAGGTCGAGGATGCTGATCCGCTCCGGCTCTCTCGCCAGCCGGAATCCGCCGCGCGGTCCGGTGCTGCCGGTGAGCACTCCCGCGCGCACGAGCTTGGCCAGCTGCTTCGACAGGTAGGGACCCGGGACGCCGAAGTGCTCGGCCAGCTGCGCGCCGGAGACGGTGGTACCGGCGGGGAGCTGCGCGATCACCGTGACGGTGTGCAGCACCCACTCGGAGGTCTCCGGAAGTTTCATTTGCCCAGCCTATCCTCGGAGCCTTATTGTGGACATCTAATATCCATGATTAAGGAGTGGACATGCGCATCGCAGTGGCTGGCGGAACAGGACGGATCGGCGGGCTGGTCGTGACGGAGCTGGCGCGCCGCGGACACGAGGCGGTGTCGCTGAGCCGCGGCGCCGGCATCGACCTCCTCACCGGGGTCGGGCTCCGCCAGCGCCTCGAAGGAGTGGACGCGGTGATCGACGCGACCAATCCCCCCGTCGCCGACATCGCCGAGGCCGAGCACGCCTTCGCGACGATCACCCGCAACCTCCTCACTGCGGAAACGGAGACGGGCGTGCGCCACCATGTCGCCCTGTCGATCGCCGCGCTCGACGCCGTCGCCGGCAACCCCCACTACTACGGCAAACGAGCGCAGGAGCGCGAGGTCGCCGCGGGGTCCGTTCCCTTCACGATCGTGCGGGCGACGCAGTTCCACGACTTCCCCGCGATGATCGCCGAATGGACCGTCGTCGACGGCGAGGCGATCGTCCCGCCGTTGCTGGTGCAGCCCATCGCCCCGGCGGACGTCGCCGCCGCACTCGTGGAAACCGCCCTCGACGCGCCGCTCTCCGCATCGTTCGACATCGCCGGCCCGCGGACCGAGGACGCGGTCGACATGGCGCGGCGCACCTTCACCGCGCGAGGCACGGACCTTCCGCTGCGTGCCTCCTGGCAGGGTGCCGCCCTCGGCGTCGAATTCGCCGGCGAGGTCCTGATCCCCGCGCCGGGCACGCGCCTCGCGCCCACCTCGTTCGACGAGTGGCTCGCCGCCGGAGCGCGCTGACCGAAGGCCACGGAGCGGCGGGTCGGCCGGCACACGTCGCCTAGGGTGGGAGGGTTCCTGTCGCGACCAGCGACCCTGTCCCCCGGAGGCCGATCGATGGGTATGCCCTCCCCGCTCCCGGTGCGCGACGGCGTCGGCGCCACGCGCCTGCACGTGCCGCTCACGGGCGAGTGGCCCACCGTGGCCGACTACATGATCGACCGGTTCTTCCACCTCGATCCCGATCGCCTGCGGGCCCGCTTCGACCGGGGCGAGATCGTGGCAGCGGACGGCTCCGCGGTGGCGCTCGACGCCCCGATCGGGAGCGTCGAGTTCATCTGGTACTACCGCGAGCCTCCCGCCGAGCAGCGCATCCCGTTCGAGATCGACGTCCTGCATCAGGACGACCACCTCCTCGTCGTCGACAAACCGCACTTCCTCCCCACCACCCCGGGCGGCCGGTACTTGCAGAACTCGGCGCTGGTGCGGCTGCGCAACCTGCTCGACAACCCGGAGCTGGCCCCGATGCACCGCCTGGATCGGGCCACAGCCGGCCTGCTCATGTTCTCCACGCGGCCGGCGACCAGAGGCGCCTACCAGCTCCTGTTCGAGAATCGCCAGGTGCGGAAGGTCTACGAGGCCGTCTCCGCCCGGCCCCAGAACTGGGACCCGTCGGCACTGCCGCTGGTGTACCGGAATCACATCGAGAAGCTGCGCGCTCAGGTGCGCGTCCAGGTCGACACCGAGCGCGAGCCGAACGCGGAGACCAGGGTGGAGCTCATCTCCGCCGACGACCGGGTCGTGCACACGCTGCTCCGCCCGCACAGCGGCAAGATGCACCAGCTGCGCGTGCACCTCGCCGCTCTCGGACTGGGGATCCTGAACGACCCCTTCTACCCCGTGCTGCACCCGGAGCAGCCGGACGACTTCGACCATCCGCTCCAGCTGCTCGCCCGCGAGCTGCGCTTCACCGACCCGCTCAGCGGCGAGGAGCGCGTGTTCCGCACGCGGCGGAGCCTCCAGGAGGCCCCGGCCGGAGGGACGCCCGTCAGCGGCGCATGACCTTGCGGGCCAGCCGCGTGCCGAGGAGCTGCACGAGATGGACGAAGACCACGATGAGGATGATGGCCGCCCACATGACGAGCGGCTCGAACTGCCGGAACCCGTAGATCTGCGCGAAGGCGCCGAGCCCGCCGCCGCCGATGAGTCCCGCCATCGCCGTCATGTCGATCAGGGCCACCACGATGAACGTGTAGCCCAGGATGAGCGGTCCCAGGGACTCGGGGATCGCGACCGTGAACAGGATCCGCCAGGGCCCCGCCCCCATGGCTCTGGCCGCCTCGATGACTCCGGGGGAAACGGACACCAGGTGCTGCTCCACGATGCGCCCGATCGCGAACGCCGCAGCCAGGCCGATGATGAACGCCCCGGCGGTGGTCCCGATGCCGCTGCCCACGACGAGCCGCGCGAACGGCTGGGCCACAGCCATGAAGATGACGAAGGGGATCGGACGGAAGAAGTTCACCGCGAAATTGATGAGGCCCGAGACGAAGCGGTTCGGCATCAGACCGCCGGGACGGGTCACATACAGCAGCACGCCCACTGCCAGCCCGAGGATACCGCCGAGGACGAGCGCGAACGACGTCATGTACAGGGTCTCGAGCGCGGCCTGCCAGAACTCGGGCCACAGTTCGTTCAGCCGATCCATCAGCGGACCTCCTCTCCGGCGATGACGGTGACTTCGACCCGCTCAGCGATGCGCGCGAGTGCCTGGTCGATCGCCGCGCGGTCACCCCGGATGGCGAGCGTCAGGTGCCCGAAGGCCCGGCCACGGATGCCGTTGATCCCGCCGTAGACGAGCTCGAAGTCGAGGCCGGCCGACGCGAGATCGAGGAAGACCTGAGCCTGGGACGAGTCCCCGTCGCGGAACGACAGCGTGACCAGACGGCCCGTGTGCCGGTCGCGCAGCACGGCGAGCTCCGACGGGGACGGGACCCCCTTCACCACCGTTCCGACGAACCGCTGCGACGCCGGGTTCTGCGGAGCGGAGAAGACGTCGAACACGTCGCCCTGCTCGATGACGCGGCCGTTCTCCATCACGGCGACCCGCGTCGCGATGGTCTGAATCACGTCCATCTCATGCGTGATCACCACGATCGTGACGCCCTGCTCCTCGTTCACGCGCTTGAGCAGGTCGAGCACCTCATGCGTGGTCTGCGGGTCGAGCGCGCTGGTGGCTTCGTCGGCGAGGAGGATCGCCGGCTTGGTCGCGAGCGCACGGGCGATGCCCACACGCTGCTTCTGCCCGCCGGACAGCTGCTCCGGATACGCCTTCGCCTTGTCCGAGAGCCCGACGAAGGAGAGCAGCTCCGTCACGCGGGCCTCGATGTCCGGCTTCGACCACCCTGCGAGCTTGAGCGGATAGGCGATGTTGGCCTTGACGCTGCGCGAGGAGAACAGGTTGAACTGCTGGAAGATCATCCCGATCCCGCCGCGAACCGGACGCAGTTCGCTCTCCTTCAGCGCCGTGATGTCGACGCCGTCGACAGTGATGGTGCCGTGCGTCGCGGGCTCGAGCGCGTTGATGAGACGCACGAGGGTCGACTTCCCGGCGCCGGAATAGCCGATGATGCCGAAGACGTCGCCCTTGTCGATCGAGAGGGTGACGTCATCGACGGCGACGATCTCACGATCGCCGTGGGCGCGGGCGGGATAGGTCTTGGAGACGTTCGTCAGGGTGACGATCGGCATGTGCTGCTCCGGTCTGGCTCTCGGGAAACGGAGAATCGGGCGGCGCGGGATGCGCCACCCGATTCTCCCTCATCGGACAGGGGGTGGGTTTCACCCCTCTGTCGTCTACTTCTCGGCGTCGGCGTCCTTCTGGACCTTCTCCAGCGAGGCGACGAGGTCCTCCACCGGGGTCTGCAGCGGCACGGCCGTGTCGCCCGACGACTCCAGCAGACCGGCCTGCACGTCTTCGTTCGTCTGGAAGATCTCGACCAGCTTGAGGTACGTCTCGTTGTCGGCATCCTCGGCGCGCGCAGCGAAGATGTTCACGTACGGGAGGGCGTTCGGGTCTTCCGGGTCGTCCTGCGCGATCGCGTCGTCGAAGGTCAGCCCTGCATCCTCGACGAAATCGTTGTTGATGATCGCGGCCGCGACATCCGGGAGCGAGGTCGGGATGAGAGCGCCCTCGAGTGCGGTCACCTTCACCTTCGACTTGTCCGCATCGATGTCGGCGAGATCGGAGTACGGCGTGCCGCCGCTCTTGAGCTCGAGGAGGCCCGCCTGCTGCAGGACGTTGAGCGCGCGCGCCTGGTTCGAGGCGTCGTCCGGCACGGCGACCGTGTCGCCCTTCTTGATGTCGTCGACGTCGTCGTACTTCGTCGAGTACAGGCCGAGCGGGTAGATGGCGGTCGATCCGATGGGCGTGAGGTCGGAACCCGAGGCGTTGTTGTACTCCGCGAGGTAGACGATGTGCTGGAACTGGTTGAGGTCGATCTCGCCCTCGGTCAGCGCCGGGTTCGGCTGCTCATAGGAGCCGAAGTCGACGAGCTCGACCGTGATGCCCTCCTCCGCGGCCGCCTCGACGAAGGGCGCCCACTGCGCGTCGCCCTTCCCGACGACACCGATCTTGACGGTCTCGTTCCCGGAACCGCCGTCGCCGGAGCCGGCGTCGGTCGAGGTGGCGCACCCGGCGAGGGCGACGAAAAGCGGGACCGCGGCGAGCGCGGCGAGAACGGAGGTGGTGCGGCGTGACATGTGTAGGAGTTCCTCTCTTGGGGGACTCGAATACGTTAGGCAGGCTCGACCGTCCGCGCGGAATCGCGTCGTCACACGGCGTCACAGCCGTCCGATTCCTGCTAGTCGTAGTCCTCGATGCCCTGCAGGCGCACCTGCTCGAGATCGAGCCGGGCGGAGATCCTCCGGACCACGATGTCGTCGACGGTCCCCGAGCCTCGCAAGCCGAGCAGCACTTCGCGCTTGCGGTCGATGAGCGCGAGCTTGAGCCGCGTGTGCTCCTCGTGCCGGATGAGAGGCGAACGCTGTGCGAGGTCCACGTCCTCCGAGGTCGCGATCATCTGCAGCACGGTGCCGTCTGCGGAATCGTCCGTCGACACGGAGACACCGCCGTCCGCATCGCCGCCGTCTCCGCCGCCGATCCCGATGGGGTCCGGCTGGCCGAGCATCTCGTCGAGCGCGTCGGCCTCGGCGTCCACGAGAGCCTGCTCGCGAGCGAGAGTGCGGGCGTTCGCGAATTCCAGGTTCTGATAGCCCTCGGCGCGCACCCGGTCGCGGACCTCCTGTCCGATGCCGTGCTCGGCTGCGAGGTCGTCGAGGGCGGCCAGCGCCGCACCGGAGATCGCCCGCTCGGCGAGCTCGTACTCCTCGGCTTCGGCGTGGTCGGCGGGGAAGCGTGCCCACCGTACGAGCGCAGGGAGGAAGGGGGCCTGAACGAGCAGGCTGAGCAGGATGACGCCCGCCGTCACGAAGACGATCTCGTCGCGTCCGCCGACTCCGCCGCCCTCCGACAGGGAGGCGGGCACGGACAGGGCGATCGCGAGGGAGACGGCTCCCCTCATCCCGGCGATCGTGGAGACCGCCCGCGCCCTGGCTCGCGCACCGGGCGCCGGCCGCACCTCGGGTCGACGCTGGAACGGCGTGTTCATGAGCTGGAACACATACCGGACGACGAGCAGCGTCGCCCACACGGCGAGCGTGATCAGCACGAGACGACCGATCGCCGCGGCCGAGATCTCGTGGACGACGTACTGCACCTCGAGGCCGATGAGCACGAACAGGGCCCCGTTGAGCAGGAACACCCCGAACGGCCAGGCGGCATCGGCCTGCCTGCGGGAGGAGGCCGTGGTCACGCGCGGGGCGAACCACGCGACGATGAGACCGGCCACGACCACGGCCAGCACGCCGGACGCGTGCACGATCTCGGCGAGCAGGAAGGCCGTGAACGGGATCAGCAGCAGGGTCACGTTGATCACGATCGTCGACGAGACCCGACGCAGGAGGAGGTATCCGAGCGCCGCGACGACGACGCCGGCGGCGACCCCGCCGACATACGAGATCAGCACGTCGACCGTCACCGACAGCGGGGTGATCTGGCCGCCGAGCGCGAGCGACACCGCGATGGCGTACAGGACGAGCGCCGTGCCGTCGTTGGTCAGGCTCTCGGCCTTGAGCTTCATGAACATGCGCCGCGGCAGCAGACGACCCAGTGCGGCGACGGCCGTGGCGTCCGGCGGGGCGACCGCCGCGCCGAGGATGAGCGCGATCTCCCATGGCATGCCGAAGAGCACTCCGATGCCGGCGACCGCGAACGCGGAGGCGACCACCAGCACCGTGCTCATCGGGAGGATGTATCGGAAGTCACGGCGGATCGACCGCAGCGATGTGGTCAGGCTCTCCCAGAAGAGCATCACGGGGAGGAACAGCAGCAGGACCGTCTCCGGGGGCAGCTGGACCTCGCGCAGCTGCGGCACGAAGCCGAGGAGCAGCCCGAAGATGACGAGGACGAGGGGCAGCGCGAGACGCACGCGCGGGGCGATCAGGGTTCCGACGAGGATCGTGAGTCCGAGCAGGACTGTTACTTCGAGGCCTTCCATCTCTACCTCCCAACAGCGGTAGGAGAAGGATATTCCTCCGTCAGCCGATCTCCTCGGTGAGTTCGAACCAGCGCAGCTCCAGCTCCTCGATCTCCGACTCCTGCGCGGCGATCGCCTTCATCTTCTCGCCGAGACCGGCGTAGTCGGCCTGGTCGTGATCGGCGAGGGCCCGCTTGGCCTGATCCACCTGCTGGCTCAGTTTCTGGATACGCCGCTCGAGCGCCGCCGCCTCTTTCTGCGCCGTGCGCAGCGCCGCACCGTCGAGCCCCTTCGCGGTCGCCGCGGCGGCGTTGTTCGCGGTGGCGGCGGCCGTCGCGCTCTGCTTGGTGGTCGAGGTCTCCTGGAGATGACGGAGTCGCAGGTACTCGTCGATGCCGCCGGGCAGATGCCGCAGGTGACCGTCGAGGATGGCGAACTGCTGGTCGGTGACGCGCTCCAGGAAGTAGCGGTCGTGACTCACGACCAGCAGGGTGCCCGACCAGTCGTCGAGGAGATCCTCGATCGCTGCGAGCATGTCGGTGTCCATGTCGTTGGTCGGCTCGTCGAGGATGAGCACGTTCGGCTGGTCGAGCAGCACGAGCAGCAGCTGCAGGCGTCGCTGCTGACCACCGGAGAGATCTTTGACGGGCGTGGAGAGCTGTGCGGACGAGAAGCCGAGTCGTTCCAGCAGCTGGCCGGGGGTCAGATCCTGCGCCTTGGAACCCGCGCCGAGCGTGTACGAGGTGCGCAGTCCCGAGATGACCACGCGCACCGGGTCGTTCCAGTGCTGCTCGAGCTCGTCGAGGCGCTGGGTGAGGGTCCGCACCTGCACGGTCTTCCCCCGCTTGACGCGCCCGGCGGTGGGTTCGACGGTGCCCGCGATGAGGCCGAGGAGGGTGGACTTGCCGGCGCCGTTGACGCCGAGGATGCCCGTGCGCTCCCCGGGGGCGATGCGCCATTCGACGTCCTTCAGCACGGTCTTCTCGCCGCGCCCGCCTCCCCCGGTCCCTGAGCCTCCCTGGGTCCCTGAGCTTGTCGAAGGGTACGTCACGCTGACGTCCAGCAGATCGACGACGTCCTTGCCGAGGCGCGAGACCGCGAGCGACTGCAGCGAGACCTTGTCACGGATCTCGGGCACGTCGGCGATGAGCTCGTTGGCGGCGTCGATGCGGAACTTGGGCTTGGCGGTGCGGGCCGGGGCGCCGCGGCGGAGCCAGGCGAGTTCCTTCTTGGCGAGGTTCTGCCGCTTCGCCTCGGTCGCCGCGGCCATCCGGTCGCGCTCGACGCGCTGCAGGATGTATGCCGCGTAGCCGCCCTCGAAAGGCTCGACGATGCGGTCGTGCACCTCCCAGGTCTCGGTGCAGATCTCGTCGAGGAACCAGCGGTCGTGTGTCACGACCAGGAGAGCTCCCGCGTTCGGCGACCAGCGCTTCTTGAGGTGTCCGGCCAGCCAGGTGACGGCCTCGACGTCCAGGTGGTTGGTGGGCTCGTCGAGGGCGATGACGTCCCAATCGCCGGTGAGGAGCTTCGCGAGCGAGACCCGGCGACGCTGACCGCCGCTGAGCGAGCCGATCTCCGCATCCCAGGGCAGATCGGCGAGCAGACCGTCGATGACGTCGCGGACGCGCGCGTCGCCGGCCCACTCGTATTCGGGCGTGTCCCCGACCACGGCGGCGCCGATGGTGAGGTCGTCGGGGAGGTTGTCGGCCTGGTCGAGCACGCCGATGCGGGTGCCGCCGCGGACGGTGACCCGTCCGGAGTCCGGCTGCTTCGTCCCGGCCAGCATGCCGAGGAGGCTCGACTTGCCGTCGCCGTTGCGGCCGACGATGCCGATGCGGTCCCCCTCTTCGATGCCGAGGGTCACGGAATCGAAGACGACCCTGGTCGGATACTCGAGATGGAGGGCCTCGGCCCCGAGAAGATGTGCCATATCCCTCCCAGGGTAGTCGCGCCGGGTCAGGCCGGCGGCGCGAGCTCAGACGAGCGACGGGGCGAACAGCTCGGGCAGCGCCGCGGTGAAGACCTCGAAGTGGCTGTACCAGACGGTGTGGGCCGCGCCGGGGATGCTGCGCACCGTCACTCCGTCGTGCTCGAACCGGCGGGCGTCCTCGTCGGCGACCCAGGCGCTGGGCTCGGCGCGCACCACGATCGAGCCCGGCGCGGCCGTCCAGTGGCCGTCCGCACCGCACGACACGGAGGCGGCGGTCGCAGGGTCGAAGCGCTCGGCGGCCCTGGCCTCCACGGCGGCGTCCTGGACCGAGTAGAAGGGCCGCAGCCGTCGGAGCTCGGTCGGCGACATCCGGGCGCGGCGATCGTGCTCGTACTGGGCGATGAGGTCCGCACGGTCGTGGCCGCCCTGCAGGGTGAGCGCCGCATCGACGTAGACCGCGAGACCGGGATCGAGGCGCGGCGCCGCGGCGGCGAGCACGGTCGCGCCGAAGGAGTGGCCGAGGGCGACGGCCAGGCGGTTGCAGCCGTCGAGGGAGGTCGTGCTCGCGGGAGGGAGTGCCGACGGCAGCGCCTGTGCCAGCGTCTCGACGACAGCGTCCGCCGCCGTCTCGATCGTGAGCCCCGGATCGCGGGCCGACAGCCCATGCCCCGGCAGATCGAGCGCGAGGACGCGGAATCCGCGTTCGACGAGCAACGGGACCACACGGTGCCAGCTCTCGGCGGATCCCATCATCCCGTGCAGCAGCACGGCGACGCGGTCGCCCTCCCCGGCTTCGATGACGTTCAGGAGCACCGGGCCAGTCAACCATGGCCGTTATCGTTTCGTGATCGGACTTTCGGCCAGACTCTCTCGAATCTTTGTTCGAATGTCGGTGGTCGGTGATGGACTGTGGTCATGACAGCACTGCTCGACGCGACCGACTCCCAGATGGCGATGCTCGCCGATCTGGTCGCCGGGCTCGAAGCTGCCGAGAAGACTCTGAGCAGCATGCAGGCGGCGCGCGACGGCCTCCTCGCGATGGCCGGGCGGCTGGCCGTCGAGATCGCCCGCGACGCGCGTGACCCCGATGGGGGCGACATGGCGATCCGCTCGGTGGCCGCCGAGATCGGGGCCGCGCAACGGGTCAGCGACCGGACGATCGAGCGGCGGATGTCCGATGCTTCCTGGCTGGTCGATCGCTTCCCCGCCGTGTGGGCGGCGCAGGGTCAGGGGCGCATCAGCGCCGCCCACTCGCGCCTGATCGTCGACGCCGGCGCGCACCTGGACGACAAGGCCGACCGCGAGCGTTTCGCCGCCGAAGCGATCGCCCTGGCCGAGAGCGAGTCACCCCATCGACTCCGGCGGCTCGTCCGTCGCCTCGCGGAACGGTTCCAGGAGCGGACGATCACCGAACGCCATCGAACCGCCCGCCGACAGCGCCGCGTCTGGATCACGGAACTCGACGACGGGATGGCCGATCTCCGTATGCGCGGTCCGGCGGCTCTGGTGCACGGCATGTACGATCGCCTGTCGCAGATGGCCCACGCAGTGCAGAAGGAGAACACGCAGCGCGCGAAGGCTGCCGCACGCGACGGCGGCGCCGATGCCGCGCCGCGCGATGAGCGGACGATCGATCAGCTGCGGGCTGACCTGCTGGCCGACCTGGTGCTCACCGGATCGCCCAGCGGGCACGACACGGCAGACGGCCTGCTCGGAGCGATCCAGGCGCGGATCGAGATCACGGTTCCCGCGTTCGCCCTCATGACCGACGACGGTGCGGCCGGTACGGAAACGCCCGCTGAACTCGACGGAGTGGCACCGATGGACGCCGAGACGGCACGCCGCTTCGCCGGCGCCGCGTCCGGATGGAACCGGCTGCTCACGCATCCGATCAGCGGAGCGGTGCTCGCGGTCGATCGCTACCGCCCCAGCGAAGAACTGCGTCGGCACCTCCGAGCCCGAGATCAACACTGCCGCTTCCCCGGGTGCGGGATCGCGGCGCGGAAGTGCGACCTCGATCACAACCACGACGCGGCGACCGGCGGCCCGACCGTCCACACGAATCTGTCCACGTTCTGTCGCAGGCACCACATGCTCAAGCACCACTCCCCCTGGCACGTCACGCAGTGGAAGGGCGGAGTGCTGGAGTGGACGAGTCCGACCGGACGCGTGTACATCGACCACCCGCCGCCCCCGAACACGGTCGTCTTCACTGATTCCGAGCCCTCTCCGTTCTGAGCCCCGCCGACGCCCCGCGCCAGCTACCGACGCCCCGCGCGGTCCCCGATAGAGTGGCGTCATGTCGAGTCCCGAGTCAGACAGAGCAGGGGTTGCCGGTCCCACCGCCAGCCCCCTGAACCACTAGTCGCGCCTCCCGCCGTCCGCGCGGGAGCCTGCTCGGCGAATCCGGGCACTGGCCGTGGTGACGAGAAGACCCCTTCTTGATCCTTCACCTCGGAGTACTCGATGCCTCACACCCTCTATCTGCTCGCCCTCGCGGTCTTCGTCATGGGCACCTCGGAATTCATGCTCGCGGGACTCCTCCCCGCCATCTCGACCGAGCTCGACGTCACGCTCGGCGCCGCCGGGCTGCTCACCTCTGCCTTCGCCGTCGGCATGATCGTCGGCGCACCCGCCATGGCGGCGTTCGCACGCCGTTGGCCGCCGCGGCTGGCCCTGATCCTCTGCCTGCTCGTGTTCGCGGTGGCGCACGTGATCGGCGCGATCACGCCGTCCTTCGATGTGCTCCTCCTCACACGGGTGGTCAGCGCCGTGGCGAACGCCGGCTTCCTCGCGGTCGCCCTGACCACAGCCACGGCGCTGGTGCCGTCCGACCGGAAGGGACGCGCCCTGTCGATCCTGCTCTCCGGAACGACCGTCGCGACCGTCGCCGGGGTTCCGGCCGGAGCGCTGCTCGGCACGGCGATGGGCTGGCGGGCGACGTTCTGGGCGATCGCCGCTCTGGGCGTCCTCGCGCTTCTCGGCCTCGCGCGGGGCATCTCGCACGACCGCAGCGACGCCGGCCACACGGGCACCGCGTCCCCGCCGCTCGGGGCGGAGTTGCGGATCCTGGCGACGCCGCGCCTCCTCCTCACGATGGTGGTCGGGGCGCTCATCAACGGAGGAACGTTCGCCGCCTTCACCTTCCTCGCCCCGGTCGTGACCGGGGTCGCCGGGCTCGGCGAGGCGTGGATCTCAGGGGCGCTGGTCCTGTTCGGCGCCGGATCCTTCCTCGGCGTCACGGTCGCCGGCCGCCTCTCCGACCGTCGGCCGGGGGCGGTGCTCGCGGTCGGCGGCCCGCTGCTGCTCGCGAGCTGGATCGTAGCGAGCACCGTCGCGGCGCACCCCGTCGCGCTGCTGGCGTCGGTCTTCGTGCAGGGCGTCCTGTCCTTCGGCGTCGGCAGCACCGTCATCGCACGCGTGCTGTACGCCGCCTCCGGTGCCCCGACGATGGGCGGCTCCTACGCGACGGCGGCACTGAACACCGGCGCCGCCCTCGGTCCGGTGCTCGGAGCTCTCGCGCTCGCCGACGGGGCGGGGCCCCTCGCGCCGTTCAGCGTCGCCGCCGCGCTCACGGCGAGCGCGCTCCTGCTGCTGGTGTTCCGACGCACGCTCGCGCCGACAGCATGAGACGAGCCGTCCGGACCCGAGGGTCCGGACGGCTCGTCCGTCAGAGCGGCGCTGTGCCGCGCGATGCTGCGACTGTTACTGGTACGACTTCACGATCTCGAGAAGGCTCGGGACGTTGGCGTAGGCCTCGGCCGCGTTCTCCTTGGTCACGATGACCGGGGGCAGCAGGTAGGCCGGGACGACCTTCTTGCCGTTGTCGTACTGGTCCTCGTCGTTGACGTCGACCTCCTCGCCCTTCTGGAGCTGGCCGACCATCTTGATGGCCTGCTCCACGAGCAGCGCGGTGTCCTTGTTGATCGTGGAGTACTGGACGCCCTCCATGATCGACTTCACGGACTCGACCTCGGAGTCCTGACCGGTGACGACCGGCACGGGCTTTCCGGCCTGCTGCGCCGACGTGATGATGGCGCGAGCGAGCGTGTCGTTCGGGGACAGGACGCCGTCGAGCGTCTCCGAGCCGTAGCTGGACGTGAGGATCGAGTCCATGCGACGCTGGGCGTTCTCCGGCTTCCAGCCCTCGGTCGCCGTCTGGGAGATCTCGGTCTGGCCGGAGACGACCTTCAGCGTGCCGTCGTCGATCTTCGGCTGCAGCACCTCCATCGCCCCGTTGAAGAACACGGCCGAGTTGGCGTCGTCGGGCGAGCCCGAGAACAGCTCGACGTTGTACGGCGCCTCGTGGCCTGCGCGCTCGGCGAGACCGTCGAGCAGCGCCTGGCCCTGGAGCTTGCCGACCTCGAAGTTGTCGAAGGCGACGTAGTAGTCCACGGCGTCGGTGTTCTCGATCAGGCGGTCGTACGCGATGACCGCGACGCCGGCGTCACGGGCGGCCTCGACCTGTGTGGTCAGCTGCTTGCCGTCCTTGGCACCGATGATGATGACCTTGGCGCCACCGGTGACCATGGCCTGGATCTGGTTCTGCTGCTCGGCGACGGTGTTGCTGGCCGGGGCGTACTGCACGTCCGCCTTGAAGCCGGCCTCCTCGAGACCGTCGGTGAACAGCTGACCGGCCAGGACCCAGTTCTCCGAGGTCTTGTCCGGGAGGGCGACACCGATCGTCGCGTCGGCGGCGAAGCCCTTGGCCTCGTCCCCCGATCCCGAGCCGGTGTCACCGCCGCGCTCCGAGGAGCAGCCGGTGAGGGCGAAGGCGCCCGCGACGACAAGCGCTGTCGCCGACAGAAGGATCTTCTTCATGTGATCTCTTTCTCTGGTGTGTGAAGTCTCGACGCGTGTGCGGTGCGCGACTCGACCCCTACTTTCCGCGCGTCTCTTCGACGGCGGGGGCTTCGTACTTCTGACTGGTGGGATAGTTCGCCTTGGTCGGGTCGAACGTGTCGGTCGCCGGATCCTGCTTGCGACCGAGGCGGCGGGTGAGGAATCCGATGATCGAGGGGCGGCCCTGCTGCTTGTTCCAGACGTCGACACCGACAGCGAACAGCAGCACGAGACCCTTGATCATCGACACCACGTCGGCTCCGGCGCCGAGCAGCGCGAGACCGTTGTTCAGGAACGCCATCACGAGACCACCGATGATCGATCCGATCACCGTGCCGATGCCGCCGGAGACGGCGGCGCCACCGATGAATACGGAGGCGATCGCGTCGAGCTCCCAGCCGTTGCCGTCCTGCGGTCCGGATGCCGTGGCTCGGGCGACGTAGATCATGCCGGCGAGCGAGGCGAGCACGGACATGTTCATCATCACGAAGAAGTCGACCCAGCGGTCCTTCACACCCGACAGGCGCGCCGCCTGGCGGTTGCCGCCGACCGCGTAGATGTGGCGGCCGAAGACGGTGTTGTTCGTGATGAACGAGTACAGGATGACGAGGGCGAGGAGGATGACGCCCGAGATCGGGAAGCTCGTCCCCTCGCGTCCCGTGGCGAAGAGCCATCCGGCGACGAGGATGACGGCCGAGATCAGCACGACCTTCGTCACGCTCACCCACAGCGGCGCCATGTCGGCGCCCATGCGGCGCTGGATGCGGCGGGTGCGGATCTCCCAGAACACGATCCACGCGGCACCGGCGAGCGCCAGCAGCATGGTCGGGATGTTGAACGGCAGCGGCAGGGCGATCTCCGGCAGGTAACCGGCGCCGATCACCTTGAAGCCCTCGGGCACGGGGACGGACTGCGAGTCGCCGACCCACTGGTTCGCCCCGCGGAAGAACAGCATGCCCGCGAGGGTCACGATGAACGCGGGCACCCCGACGTAGGCGACCCAGAACCCCTGCCAGGCGCCCACGAGCACGCCGACGCCCAGGCCGAGCAGCACTCCGAGCGGCCAGGGGAGGTTCCAGTCGGCCATGGCCTTCGCGACCACGATGCCGGTGAACGCGGCGACCGAGCCGACCGAGAGGTCGATGTGTCCCATGATGATGACCATCACCATGCCGATCGCGAGGATCAGGATGTAGGAGTACTGGTTGACGACGTTGATCAGGTTGCCCGAGGAGAGCGTCAGGCCGGTGCCCTTGACGATCCAGGTCAGCACCTGGAACACGACCAGGATCACGACGAGGCTGCCGAGGATGCCGAACTGACGGAGGGTCGACTGCCCTCCCCCGAACATCTTCGTGATGTCCTTGAAGTGGAAGCCGCGCTTCGCGGTCGTGGTGTCGGTGGTCATGCGGATGCTTTCTGGGTCGCGGAGGTCATGCTGCGCATGAGGTCCTCGGGTGTCGCCTGGTCGGCCGGGATGCAGTCGGTGACCCGACCTTCGAAGACGGTGTAGATGCGGTCGGAGATGCCGAGCAGCTCGGGCAGTTCGCTGGAGATGACGATGACGCCCTTGCCCTGCGCGGCGAGCTCGTTGATGATCGCGTAGATCTCGTACTTGGCGCCCACGTCGATGCCGCGGGTCGGCTCGTCGAGGATCAGCAGGTCGGGGTCGGTGAACATCCACTTCGCCAGCACGACCTTCTGCTGGTTGCCGCCGGACAGCTTGCCGACGCCCTCCTCGACCGACGGGGTCTTGATGCGCAGCGTCTTGCGGTAGGCCTCGGCGACCGCGAACTCCTCGCGGGAGTCGACCACGCCGCGCTTGGCGATCTTCGACAGCTTCGCCGCCACGATCGAGCGCTTGATCGTGTCGAGCAGGTTGAGCCCCAGCACCTTGCGGTCCTCGCTCACGTAGGCGAGACCGTGCTTGATCGCCGCGGAGACATCGTGCAGGGCGACCTCCTGGCCGTCCTTGATCATGGTGCCGGAGAGGAACGTGCCGTACGACCGACCGAAGATGCTCATCGCGAACTCGGTGCGCCCGGCCCCCATGAGACCGGCGATGCCGACGACCTCGCCGCGGCGGACGTTGATGCTCGATCCCTTGACGACCATGCGCTCGGGCACGGTCGGATGCTGCACCCACCAGTCCTTGACCTCGAAGAACACCTCGCCGATCTCGGGCGTGCGATCCGGGTAGCGGCTCTCGAGCGAGCGACCGACCATGCCGCGGATGATGCGGTCCTCGTTGATCTCACCGCGCGAGATGTCGAGCGTCTCGACCGTGCGGCCGTCGCGGATGATCGTGATCTCGTCGGCGATCTGCTCGATCTCGTTGAGCTTGTGGCTGATCATGATCGACGCGATGCCCTTGGCCTTGAGTCCGAGGATCAGGTCGAGCAGGTGCTGCGAGTCGTTCTCGTTGAGGGCCGCGGTCGGCTCATCGAGGATGAGGAGCCGGACGTCTTTGTTGAGCGCCTTCGCGATCTCGATCAGCTGCTGCTTTCCGACGCCGAGGGTCTTGATCTGCACGTCCGGGTCCTCGCTGAGGCCCACACGGGCGAGCAGCTCGATCGTCCGCTCCTTCTGCGCCTGCCAGTCGATGCGCCCCAGGTGCTGGATCTCGTTGCCGAGGAAGATGTTCTCGGTGATCGAGAGCTCCGGGATCAGCGCGAGCTCCTGGTGGATGATCGCGATCCCCGCCTGCTCGCTGGCGACGATGTCCTTGAAGCGCTGCTCCTCGCCGTACAGCAGGATCTCTCCGTCATACGTCCCGTAGGGGTACACCCCGGACAGGACCTTCATCAGCGTCGATTTCCCCGCACCGTTCTCGCCGCAGATCGCATGGATCTCGCCGGCGCGGACGGTGATGGAGACGTCGGCGAGCGCCTTGACACCCGGGAACTCCTTGGTGATGCGACGCATCTCCAGGATCGGGCCAGACACGGTAGGCAACGTTGCTGTGGTGCTCACGGATCTTCCTCGCGACGTGCGGTCACCTTCGATGTGACCGTTCACATCGATATATCGTCGTCTTCCCGACGGACTCTGTCAAGTCCGCGGGATCTTTTCGTGTCGCGACCGTGATGAGACGGCGCCGCTAGCGCGCGGCGGCCGACTCGCGCGCACGCAGGATCGTCTGCAGCGGACCGAACTCCGGCACCCGCTCCCCGCGGATCTGCGCGAGCAGGATGCGCACGGCGCGACGCCCCAGCTCGGGGAAGTCCTGATGGACCGTGCTGAGGGTCGGCGCCACATGCGCGGCGACGGGGATGTCGTCGAAGCCGATCACGCTCACGTCATGCGGCACCCGCAGCCCGGAGTCCCGGAAGCCGTGCATGAGTCCGATGGCCATCAGATCGTTCGCGGCGAACACGGCGGTGAAGTCGCGGCGGAGGGCGAGCTCCTTGCCGGCGAAGTAGCCGAAGTCGGCCGTCCAGTCCCCACGGATGGGCGGGAAGGTCGGCAGGTCGGCCTCGCGCAGACCGTCGAGGTAGCCGCGCATGCGCGACTCCGCCTCGATCCAGTCCTGCGGTCCCGCCAGGTGCAGGATGTCGCTGTGGCCGAGGGAGATGAGGTGCTCCGTTGCCGCCTTGGCTCCGGCGACCTGGTCGGCGGAGAGGCTGACGCCGTCGGATCCGGACGCGGTCTGCAGCGTCACGAAGGGCATGTCCACCGACATGCCGCGCAGGACATGGAAGACCCGGACCTGCGGCGCGAGCACGACGATGCCGTCCACCTGCTCACGGGAGAGCTGCCGCACGGCGTTGCCGATCGCCTCGGGGGTCGTGGCGGCCAGGTTCAGCGTCGAGACGGAATAGCCCTCCTCGCGGGCGGCGTCCTCGATGCCGGCGATGGACGACGTGGGACCGAACTCGCCGATCGTGGCGGACAGGATGCCCAGCATGTTCGACTTGCTGGTGACCAGCGCGCGGGCCGCGAGGTTGGGGCGGTAGTCGAGCACCGCGATCGCGTCGAGCACCTTCGCCTTGGTCTCCGGCCGGATGCTCGGGTGGTCGTTCAGCACACGCGAGACGGTCTGGTGCGACACCCCGGCCAGGCGGGCGACGTCGCGGATGCTCGGCAGACGGGCGCGTTCGGAGGCGGTGGACATCGTCATCCTCCTCGCGTGTGCACGGTCACATCCTCACTTCATTATGTCGGCCGCCGCGCGCGCATGCACCTCCGGGAGTGCGCGCTGCACTCCGGATGACGGGAAAGGGCCTCAGGCGATGATGCGGGCGCCGGGCACGGGGCCGTGCACATGCAGCGGGTCCAGGCCGGTCTCGCGCAGTGCGGACTGGACGTCCTGCGCCGTCTCCGGGTCCGCGCAGAGCAGCGCGACCGTGGGGCCGGAGCCCGACACGATGCCCTGCAGCGCTCCCGCCGCGACTCCCTGCCGGATCGTCTCGGCGAGGTCGGGCCGCTCATGGAGGGCCGCGACCTGCAGATCGTTCTCCAACGCGTCGGCGAGCTGCATCGGGTCCCCCGACCGCAGCGCCTGCAGCACCGGGATCGGCACGTCGAGCGACAGCGGCGGGTCGTCGGCGAGCGCCCCCTGCTCCTCGCGGAGCAGATCGAGGCGCTCGTACACCACGGGCGTGGACAGTCCCCGCTCGTTGGGCACCAGGATCCAGTCGAAGCGACCGCGCGCGAGCGCCGGGTTGAGCTGATCCCCGCGCCCCGTGCCGACCGCCGTACCGCCGTGCAGGGCGAACGGCACGTCCGCTCCGAGCCGGGCGGCGAGATCGTGCAGCCGGGCGGGCGACAGACCCGTGCCCCACAGCGCATCGCACGCGACCAGCGCGGCCGCGGCATCCGCCGATCCCCCGCCCATGCCGCCGGCGACCGGGACGCTCTTGCGGATCTCGAGCGCCACACCGCCCCGATGCTCCACGGCGGTCGCCAGCAGCTTGGCGGCGCGCATCGCGAGGTTGCGGTCGTCGAGCGGGACCTCGCCGTTGTCCTCCACCCCGGAGACGGTCACCGAGAAGTCGTCGGCGGGGCGCGCGATCACGTCCTCGTACAGCGACACCGCCTGGAAGACGGTCGCCAGCGAGTGATAGCCGTCCTCGTGCCGACCGCCCACGCCCAGGTAGACGTTGATCTTCCCTGGTGCGCGCACATGCACGGATCCGGTCGAGGCGGCGAGGCTCATGAGCGGGTCACAGCTCCGAGGACTTCGCCCACAGGTTCACGTCGATGCCGCCGGACAGCTCGTCGATCCTGGCGAGCTCCTCCGCCGTGAAGGCGGGTCCGTTCACGGCCGCGATGTTCTCGTCGAGCTGTTCCGGACGCGACGCGCCGATCAGCGCCGAGGCGACGACCGGGCTGCGCAGCGTCCACTGCAGGGCGAGCTGCGCCAGAGACTGACCGCGCCCCTGCGCGACCTCGTTGAGCCCGCGCAGGGTCTGCACGGCCTCGTCGGTGAGCTTGCCGTCCGGGAGGGAGCCGCGCTTCTGCGCCCGCTCCGCCGTGCCGTCGCCGAGATACTTGTCCGTGAGGAGGCCCTGGGCGAGCGGGGTGAAGGCGATGGCGCCGAGGCCCGACTGCTCGAGGGTGTCGGTCAGACCGTCCTCGATCCAGCGATTCAGGATCGAGTACGCCGGCTGGTGGATCACGAGCGGCGTGCCGAGGTCCTTCGCGACGGCCACGGCCTCCGCGGTGCGCTCCGCGCTGTACGAGGAGATGCCGACGTAGAGGGCCTTGCCCTGACGCACAAGCGTGTCGAGAGCGCCGACGGTCTCCGCGATCGGGGTCACCGGATCGACGCGGTGGGAGTAGAAGATGTCGACGTAGTCGAGGCCCATGCGCGTCAGCGACTGCTCGGCGCTGGCGAGGATGTACTTGCGGCTCGCGAAGTCGCCGTACGGGCCGGGCCACATGTCCCAGCCGGCCTTCGACGAGATGATCAGCTCGTCACGATAGGGCCGCAGGTCCTCCGCGAAGATGCGTCCGAAGTTCTTCTCGGCCGAGCCGTAGGGCGGGCCGTAGTTGTTCGCGAGGTCGAAGTGCGTGATGCCGCGATCGAACGCGTGGCGCAGCAGTGCGCGCTGGTTGTCGAGCGGGATGTTGTCGCCGAAGTTCCACCACAGCCCGAGCGAGATCGGGGGCAGGTACAGGCCGGAGGTGCCGACCTGGCGGTAGGCGAACTCGCTGTAGCGGCCTTCGTCGGCGGCGTACGGACGGTGCAGCTCGGGGACATCGGGGCGGAAGCGCGGGGAGTCGGTCACGGTGCCAGATTAGCCGCTGACGCCGGAACCCTCGATCGCCGTTGCGTGCCGGGCGATCCGCTGGTAGTCGTCGACCGTGAGGTCCTCCCCGCGCGCAGTGGGTGCCACCCCTGCGGCGGTCAGCACCTCGGTCGCCGCGGCGGAGCTGCCGAAGATCCCGGACAGCGCCTGACGAAGCATCTTGCGGCGCTGGTTGAAGGCGGCATCGACGATCTGGAACGTGCGACGCCTCTCCTGCTCCGACCCCCGCTCGCCCTCGGAGCGGTCGAAGCCGACGAGCAGGCTGTCGACGTTGGGGACCGGCCAGAACACCTGGCGGGACACCGTGCCGGAGAGCTTCCACTCCCCGTACCAGGCGGCCTTCACGCTCGGCGAGCCGTAGATCTTCGACCCCGGCTTCGCGGCGAGCCGCTCCGCGACCTCGGCCTGGACCATGACCACGCCGCGCTTCAGGTAGGCGAAGTTCTCGAGGAAGTGCAGCAGCACCGGCACCGAGACGTTGTACGGCAGGTTGGCGACGAGGACCGTCGGTTCCCCCGGCAGCTCCGTGATGCGCAGCGCGTCCGCGTCGACGACCGTCAGGCGGTCGGCCTCGACCCCGTGCTCCGCGGCGGTCTGCGGCAGACGTGCGGCCAGCCGGTGGTCGATCTCGACCGCCGTGACCGCGGCACCGGTCTCCAGGATCGCCAAGGTGAGCGAGCCGAGTCCCGGACCGACCTCGACGACGCGCTCACCGGGCTGCACGCGCGCGGCCTGCACGATCTTGCGGACGGTGTTCGCGTCGGTGACGAAGTTCTGGCCGAGCTTCTTCGTCGGGGTGACGTCGAGCTCGGCGGCGAGGCGGCGGATCTCGGTGGCGCCGAGCAGGGTGACGGTCATCCGTCCATTCTCGCCTACTCCGGACCGGTCCCCCGCGTCGGCCGTTCTCAGTAGTCTTCTCTGGTGCCCTCCCTCGGTGAACTCGTCGCGCCCCGCCGCATGGGCCGCGACTTCCGCTGGCTGCTCGCGTCATCGTGGACGAGCAACGTCGGCGACGGTGTGGCGCTCGCCGCCGCTCCCCTGCTCATCGCGTCGATGACGTCGTCGCCGATCCTCGTCGCCTCCGGCGCCATCCTCCAGTTCCTGCCCTGGCTGCTGTTCGGCCTGCACGCGGGGGCGATCGCGGATCGCTTCGACCGGCGCCGCCTCGTCATGGTCGCGAACGCCGCGCGCGCCGTCGTGCTCGCCGCGCTCTGCGTCTTCCTCGTGACCGGCACGGCCAACATCTGGATCGTGCTGGCCGTCGCTTTCCTGTACGGAACCGCGGAGGTGTTCGTCGACACCGCGGGGAGCACGCTGCTGCCCATGCTCGTGAAGCCGGCCGATCTCGGCATCGGGAACGCGCGTCTGCAGGCCGGCTATCTCGTGGCGAACCAGTTCGCAGGTCCGCCGCTGGGTGCGTTCCTCTTCGCCGCCGGGAGCGCGTGGCCGTTCCTCGTCGAGGTGCTGTGCGTGACGCTCGCGGTCGTGCTGATCTCCCGCATGGCGCGCACGCCGGTCCCGCCGCGCGACACCGCGACGCACCCGCCGGTGCACACGGACATCGCCGAGGGGCTGCGGTGGCTGTGGCGCAACCCGCCGGTGCGGATGCTCGTGATCATCATCCTCGTGTTCAACGTCACGTGGGCGGCCCCCTGGGGCGTGCTCGTGCTGTACGCCACCGAGCACCTGCACATGGGAGCCGTCGGCTACGGAGCGCTCACGACGGCCTCGGCGGCGGGCGGCATCCTCGCGACGCTCAGCTTCGGCTGGTTGGAGCGGCACGTCTCCTTCGCGACGCTCATGCGCATCGTGCTCTCGCTGGAGGTGCTCATGCACCTCGCCTTCGCCCTCACCACGGCGGGCTGGGTCGCGCTGATCATCATGTTCTTCTTCGGCGCCTACGCGTTCGTGTGGGGCACGATCTCCACGACCGTCCGACAGCGTCTCGTCCCCGCGGAGCTGCAGGGTCGCGTCGCCTCCGTCAACATGGTGGGCGTGTTCGGCGGAATGGTGATCGGGCAGGCGCTCGGCGGCGTGATCGCGCAGCTGTGGGGCCTCACCGCGCCGTGGTGGTTCGCGTTCGGCGGCGCCGCGATCACGCTGCTGCTGGTGTGGAAGCCGATCTCGCAGATCGTCAGCGCGAGGCCCGTGGCGGAGCCCGACGCGGAGGTTCAGCGGAACGAGCCGTAGACCCGGAGGGTGTTCGCGGCGAGCTGGGCGGACAGCTCGTCGACCTCGATGCCGAGCTCGGCCGCCATGAAGCGCACCGCGATCGGGACGAGGTACGGCGCGTTCGGGCGGCCCCGCAGCGGGACAGGGGTGAGGAACGGCGCGTCCGTCTCGACGAGGATGCGGTCCAGCGGGGTGACCTTGAGCGCATCGCGCAGGTTCTGCGCGTTCTTGAACGTCACGTTCCCCGCGAAGGAGAGGTGGTAACCGGCATCGGCGCAGATGCGGGCCATCGCGTCGTCGCCCGAGAAGCAGTGGAACACCGTGCGCTCCGGGGCGCCGACGCGGGCGAGCGTCTCCAGCACCGCCTCGTGCGCATCGCGGTCGTGGATCTGCATCGCGATGCCGTGCTTCTTGGCGAGCGCGATGTGAGCCTCAAACGAGGCGAACTGCGGTGCCCGGCGCTCCGGCTCGGTGCGGAAGAAGTCGAGTCCCGTCTCGCCGATCGCCCGCGTGCGCGGGTGCGCGGCGAGCTCGTCGATGACCGCGATGGCCTCGTCGAGCCGGCCCTCCTCCGCGTAGGTCGGAGCGTCGTTCGGGTGGATGGCGACGGCGGCGAGCACGCGCGGATCGGATGCGGCGGCCTCGACCGCCCAGCGGGACGACTCGATGTCGCCGGACGCCTGTACCACGCCGGCGATCCCGACGGCCTCCGCGCGGTCGAGCTGCTCGGTGAGGCTCAGCGGCTCTTCGCCGTCGATGATCTCCAGATGCGCGTGGTTGTCGTACACCGGGACGGTCAGCGGCTCGGGGGCGGCGGGATACCTCAGGTCCTTGCGGCCGTCACCGTCGCGGCGCTGCACATACGTACCCGACATCGCTCAGGCCGCGGACTCCACCCGGGGGAACAGCGGCGCGAGGCCGTTGACGCTGGTCCCGGGCTTCAGCACGCCCCAGGAACCGGCCTCGCGGATGGGCTGGTCCTGCAGACGGCCGAGCGTCTCCGCGGCGCCGAGCGCGATCCACAGCTTCTCGGTCGACTCCGGCATGACCGGCGACAGCAGCACGGCGAGCGCGCGCAGACCCTCGGCACAGGTGTACAGCACCGTGCCCAGACGCTCGCGCTGGTCCTCGTCGCGGGCCAGGGCCCACGGCTCGTTCTCCGTGATGTACCCGTTGAGCGCGTCCACGATGGTCCAGATCGCCGAGATGGCTTCGTCGATGCGGAACTGCTCGATCGCGGCATCCGCGTTCTTCGCCGCGTCCGCCACGATCTTCTGGATCCCGAGGTCCTTCTCGGTGTAGTCCGCCGCGGGAGGGACGATGCCCTCGAAGTACTTCTCGATCATCGCGGTCGTGCGCGAGGCGAGGTTGCCGAAGCCGTTCGCGAGCTCCGCCTGATAGCGGGCGGACAGGTCCTCCCAGGAGAACGAGCCGTCCTGGCCGAACGCGATCGCCGACAGGAAGTAGAAGCGGTAGGCATCCGAGCCGAAGACGTCGGTGATCTCGGTCGGAGCGATGCCGGTGAGCTTCGACTTCGACATCTTCTCGCCGCCGACGAGCAGCCAGCCGTGCGCGAAGACGCCCTTCGGCACGTCGAGCCCCGCCGCCATCAGCAGGGCGGGCCAGATCACGGCGTGGAAGCGCAGGATGTCCTTGCCGACCACGTGGTAGGCGGGCCAGCGCCGCGCGAAGGTCTCCTCGTCGGACCCGTAGCCGACAGCCGTGGCGTAGTTGAGCAGGGCGTCGACCCACACGTAGATGACGTGCGACTCGTCCCAGGGCAGCGGGATGCCCCAGTCGAACGTCGACCGCGAGATCGACAGGTCCTTGAGGCCCTGGCTCACGAACGACACGACCTCGTTGCGCGCCGAGTCGGGGCGCACGAAGTCGGGCTGGGTCCTGTACAGCTCGAGCAGCGGCTCCTGGAACTCGCTGAGCTTGAAGAAGTAGTTCTTCTCCTGCAGCAGTTCCAGCGGCTTCGAGTGGATCGCGCAGACCTTCAGCCCCTCGAAGGGTCCCGTGCCGTCGACGATCTCGGACTCGGGCTTGAACTCCTCGCAGCCCACGCAGTAGAGCGCCTCGTACTCGCCGGCGTAGATGTAGCCGCGGTCGTAGAGCCGCTGGAAGAACGTCTGCACGTTCGTCTCGTGGCGCTCCTGTGTCGTGCGGATGAAGTCGTCGTTCGCGACGTCGAGCGTCTTCAGCAGCGGGAACCAGCTCTCGCTGACGAGCTTGTCGACCCACTCCTGCGGCGTCACGCCGTTCGCCGCCGCGGCGCGCAGCATCTTCTGCCCGTGCTCGTCGGTGCCCGTGAGCATCCACGTGTCGTCCCCGCCCTGGCGGTGCCAGCGGGCGAGCGTGTCGACCGCCACCGTCGTGTACCCGTGGCCGATGTGCGGCACATCGGAGGGGTAGTAGATGGGCGTGGTGATGTAGAAGGAGTCGCCAGCGGGCATGGGGACAATTCTAGGTGCCCCCATGCCCGTGGTTACGCCGTCGTGTTCCTCAGAGCCCATTGCGGCGGGCGACCTCGCCGAGCCAGGCGAGAGACGGCTTCGGGAACCGCTCGAAGGTCTCGTGGTCGAAGCCGATGAGACCGAAGGTCGGCCGGAACCCGCTCGCCCACTCGTAGTTGTCCAGCGCGCTCCAGTGCTGGTACGCGCGCACCTCGATGCCGTCGCTGATGGCGCGGTGCAGGCCCTCCAGTGCGCCCTGCGTGTAGGCGATGCGGCGGGTGTCGTCGGCCGTCGCGATGCCGTTCTCCGTGACGAGCACGGGGACGCCGCCGCTGCGCTCCCACGCGCTGCGCACGCCCAGCTCGAGGGCCTCGGGGAAGAACTCCCAGCCCGTGAGAGTCGTCTCCACGTCGGGCGACACCGGCAGCGGCCCCTCCGGACCGATGAACGTGCGGGTGTAGGCCTGCACGCCCACGAAGTCGTCGCCGGCGGACTGCTCCAGGTACCAGTGGTCGCGCGGGTCACCGTACTGCGCGAGCATCTCGTCGGCGCCCGGCTCGCCCGTGGAGTGGAAGGCCTGGGTCGCGATGGTCCAGCCGGCCTGCACGCCCGGCACCGTGTGCAGGATCTCCGACGCCCTGCGGTGCGCCTTCAGCAGCGTGTCTGCCACTCCCAGATCCGGGTTGGGCAGGCCGAAGGCGACGAGGTTCGCCGCGTCCTCTCCCCCGGCCAGCATCGCCGCGATGTTCGGCTCGTTGATCGTGCACACGTAGCGCACGCCGTCGAGGATCGGCAGCACGGTCTCCACGTAGCGGGAGAACAGGTCCACCGCGTCGTCGGCACGCCAGAAGCCGTCCTTCTGGAACCACTGCGGCACCGTGAAGTGCATGAGCGTGACCGTCGGGTCGAGCCCGTTCTCCCTGGCAGTGTCGATCATCCGGCGGTAGTGGTCGAGCATCGCCCGCGAGACGAACCCGCGCTCCGGCTCGATCCGCGCCCACTCGACCGAGAACCGGTAGGAGTTCAGCCCGGCCTCGGCGAGCAGCCGCATGTCCTCCGGGTAGCGGTGGAGGTGATCGGCGGCGTCTCCGGAGGGCTCGACCATGGTCGAGTCCGGCGCGTGTTCCATCGCCCACCAGTTGCTGGTGGTGTTGTTGCCCTCCACCTGGTGGGCGGCGGTCGCGGCGCCCCAGAGGAAACCGTCGGGGAATGCGAGCACGGATGCGCTCCTCTCGTTGTCTATCGGATACGTGATGGGTTGGGGACGGCGTCGAGCAGCTCGACCGTGTACGGGTCCTCGGGGTGCTGCAGGACCTGCGAGGTCTCGCCGCGCTCGACGACGCGGCCGCGGTTGAGCACGAGGATGTTCTCCGTGACGAGGCGCGCGCTCAGCAGGTCGTGCGTGATGTAGAGCATGCTGATGCCCCAGCGCTCGCGCAGGTCCTCCAGCAGCGCGAGCACGCCGGCGCGGAGCGAGACGTCGAGCATCGACACCGGCTCGTCCGCGATGAGCACCTGCGGGTCGCTCGCGAGCGCACGGGCGATCACGACGCGCTGCCGCTGCCCGCCGGAGAGCTGGTGCGGCAGCTTGGCCGCGAACTGCTCGACCGGGGTGAGGCCCACCGTCTCCAGCAGTTCGAGCACGCGCGCCCGCGCCTCCGCCCCGCGCAGCCGCGTGTAGTTCACCACGGGACGGGTGAGGGCGTACTCCACGGTGTGCAGCGGGTTCAGGGCCGCGTACGGATCCTGGAACACCATCTGGACGTCCTTGCGCAGGTCGCGCAGGCCGCGGCGCTTGAGCGTCGCCACGTCGGTGTCCCCGAAGCGGATGGTGCCCGAGGTGGGCTTCTCGACGCCGGTGAGCATCTTGGCGATGGTCGACTTGCCCGAGCCCGATGCGCCCACGAGGGCGAGCGCCTCCCCCGGCTCCAGGCGGAACGACACGTCGTCGACCGCCACGACCGGTTCCTGCCCGCGGCGCGGCGCCGGATAGCGCTTCGAGACGCCCTCCACCACGATCGCGGCGTCGGCACGGCGGGCGTCCCGCTGCGACACCGTCGGCAGCGTCTCGGTCACATCCGTCCTGCTGCGTCCCTCCCGGCGCCGGGTGCCGAGGTCGATGAACCCCGGGATCTCGATCTTCTCGGCCCGCGGATCGGCGTAGTGGCTCAACAGCATCCGCGTGTACTCGTCCTGCGGACGATGCAGGATGTCCCGGCTCGGGGCATCCTCGACGATGCGTCCCTCGTGCATGACCATCACCCGGTCGGTCGCCTCGAGGACGATGCCGAGATCATGGCTGATGAGGATCGCGGTGAAGTGCTCGGAGCGCTGCAGCTCCTGGATCGTGTCCATGACCGCGTGCTGCACGAGCACGTCGAGCGCGGTGGTCGGCTCGTCGAACACCATGAGCTGCGGTTCGAGCGACAGGGCGAGCGCGATCGAGGCGCGCTGACGCATCCCGCCGGAGAGCTCCCCCGGGAAGCGGTCCAGCACCTCGGGCTTCAGGCCCACCTTGCCGACGAGCTCGCGCGCCCTGGCTTCGCGGTCCTCCTTCGGGACGTGACCGTGTGCGGCGAAGATGTCGCGGAAGTGGTTGCCGACCGTGCGGACGGGGTTGAGGGCGTTCATGCCGGACTGCAGCACCATGGCGAACCCGCCCTGACGCTGACGGCGCAGCTCCTCGGCGTCGAGCTCGCGGATGTCGCGGCCGTCGAACAGGATGCGACCCCCGCTGATGCGCGCCGGCGGCTTCTGCAGCCGGGTCAGCGCGAAGCCGAGCGTGGACTTGCCGGAACCGGACTCGCCGACCAGCCCGACGAACTCGCCACGGCGCAGTGTGAAGGACACGTCGTGCACGGCCTGGACCGGCTGCTGCCCTGGCGAGGCGTACTCGATGGACAGGCCCTGGACGTCGAGCAGGATGTCGTTGTGCTCCATGGCGCTCATCGGCCCTTCCCCTCGCGCAGGCGCGGATTGGAGATGCCGTCCACGCCGAAGTTGATCAGTGTCAGACTCAGCGCCAGCAGGGCGATGCAGAGACCGGGTGCGAACAGCAGCAGCCACTGCCCGGTGAGCAGGGAGTTGGAGTTCTGCGCCCAGTAGAGCATCGTGCCCCAGCTGACGATGCTGGAGTCGCCGAGGCCCAGGAACTCGAGCCCCGCCTCGGCGAGGATCGCGGCGGTCGCCGCGCCGAACAGCGTGCCGGCGATGATCGACGTCATGTTCGGCAGGATCTCGCGGAACACGATCCGTGCTCGACTGTCGCCGGAGAACTGCGCCGAGGTGACGAAGTCGTTGCCGCGCAGCGACTGCGTCTGGCTGCGGAGCACGCGCGCGCCCCACGCCCAGCCCGTCACGACGATCACCGCGATGATCATCAGGATTCCGCCGTTCTGCAGGTAGGCGGCGATCACGATCATGAGCGGCAGGCCGGGGATCACGAGGAAGAGGTTCACGATGAACCCGATGACCTCGCCAGCGAAGCCGCGCATGTACCCCCAGCTGAGGCCGATCAGGACAGCCACGATCGTGGAGAGGATGCCGGCGGCGAAGCCGACCAGGAGGCTGACCTGCGCGCCGAAGATGAGCTGGCTGAGCACGTCCTCCCCTGCGGCCGTCGTCCCGAGCCAGTGTGCCCAGGAGGCGTCGGCGTTGCGCTCGAAGGTGTTCTCCTTGGGGTCGTACGGCGCCAGCAGCGGCGCGAACACGGCCACCAGCACGAAGAAGCCGAGGATGCAGAGGCCGAGTCTGGCCTTGCCGTTCGACCACAGGGTGCCGACCATCCGCCCGAAGGCGCGCCAGGGACTGGGCGCCGCGATGCGGTCGGCGGGGATCTTGACGTTCATGGTGGAGGTCATCGGCGTGTCCTTGGGTCCAGCACCCCATACAGGATGTCCACGAGGAAGTTGGCGATGAGCACGCTGACGGTGATCATCAGGAAGAGCGCCTGCATGAGCGGGTAGTCCTGCCCGATCACGGCGTTGAAGAGCAGATAGCCGATGCCCGGATAGCCGAACACCTGCTCCACGAGGATCGATCCGCCGACCACGCCGCCGAGGGTGAGTCCGAATCCGGTGAGGTTCGGCAGGATCGCGTTGCGCGCGGCGTAGCGGAGGGCGATCGTGCGGCCGTGCAGACCGTTCGCCTCGCCGAAGGTGATGTAGTCCTCGCCGAGCGTGTTGATCATGGCGTTGCGCATGCCGATGATCCAGCCGCCGAGGGAGGTGAGCAGGATCGTCAGCGCCGGCAGGAACGCGTGGCTCAGCAGATCGCCGAGGAAGTCCCAGGTGAACCCGGGGGTCGTCGTGGCGGAGTAGGCGCCGGTGGTCGGGAACCAGTGCAGCACGTAGCCGAAGAAGAACAGCAGCAGCAGCGCCGTCCAGAAGTAGGGGAACGTGCTGAGGAACGACCCGGTCAGCGTCGGCAGCGTGTCGAGCCACGTGCCGCGGCGCCAGGCGGCCGCGACGCCGATCAGGGTGCCGATCACGAACGCGAGGATCGTGACGATGCCGACGAGCCCGATCGTGTACGGGAGCGCGGTCGACACCATGCTCGACACCGACTGCGGATAGAAGGTGTACGAGACGCCGAAGTCGAGCCGGACCACCTGTCCGAGATAGGCGATGTACTGATCCCACAGCGAGCCGGTCGGCACACCGAGCTGGGCTTCGATGGCGGCACGCGTGGCGTCCGACACCGGCCCGTTCTGGGACAGCTTCGCGATCGCGGCATCCGCCGGGGAACCCGGCATCATCCGCGGGAGGAAGAAGTTCAGGGTGACCGCCGCCCACAGGGTGAGCACGAACAGGCCGAGCTTCTGGAGCACGTACTTCACTTGTCGTCCTCCTTCACGCGCTCGAGCCGCGTGAAGATGCCCAGCGGCGCGGAGTCGTAGTTCTGCGGGATCATGTACGGGTCTTCCTCACTGGGCCAGCCGGTGAACTTGGCGTCGCTGAACAGGCCCCAGATGCCGCCGTAGTACAGGCCGATCACGGGCATCTCGTCGTAGACGAGGCGCTGCAGCTCCTTCACGATCTCGCCCTGGCGGTCGGTGTCGACGGTCTCGCGGTACTCCGCCAGCAGCGCATCGGCCTCGTCCGAGCGGTAGCGCTCGAAGTTGTTGGCTGTCGCCTCCCCCGACGGCACGTAGAACTCGCTGGAGAGCAGGTTGTTGTACGCCTGGTAGACGTCGCCGTTGCCCATGCCGCCGATCGCCATCTCGAAGTCGCCGTTGCTGATCGCGCTCTGGTATCCGGCCGGCTGGGGCAGCTTGAGCGTGACCTTCACGCCGACCTCGGCGAGCTGGCTGCGGACGGTCTGCGCCGCCCTGGTCCAGTCGGAGTAGCCGTTGGCGGTGGTGAGGGCGAACTCGAGCTGCTCGCCGTTCGCGTCGACGAGTCGGTCGCCGTCGAGCGTGTACCCGGCTTCGGCGAAGGCGGCGAGCGCCGCATCCTCGTCCTGCGTGATCAGGCCCTGATCGGGGATGCTGGGGTCGAGGTACTGTTCCTGGTTGGGCAGGATGAGTCCGGTCTGGCCGGCCGGCTTCATGTACCCCTCGGACGCGGTCTCCGCGATCTCGTCGCGGTCGAGCGCGAGGGCGATGCCGCGGCGCACGTTCACGTCGTCGAAGGGAGCGACCTCGAGGTTCGGCATCAGCGCGATCACGCCTCCCGGCGGGAACCACCAGGTGTTGTGCGGACTGGCCGCTCCCCAGGTGCCCTCGACGTCGGAGATGAACGAGTAGGCCCAGTCGTAGCCGCGCGTGACGGTGTCCAGCTGCGAGTTGGTGGCCGGGAGGATGATGTGCTCGATCTCGATCGAGTCGGCCTGCCAGTAGTCGGGGTTCTTGTCCATCGAGTACTGCTGGTCGTTGTAGTTGCCGAGCACGAAGGGCCCGGTGCCGACCGGCTTCTCGTTGCGGTACGTGCCGGGGTCCTTCACGTCGGCCCAGAGGTGCTCCGGCACGATCATGGTCTGCCCGAGGATCGACAGCGAGGGGGCGTCCTCGGTCTTGAGGTGGAGGATCACGTCGTCGCCCACGGTCTCGACGCTGTCGAGGTGCTGCCATGCGCCCTTGATGTCGAGAGAGGGGTTGTCCTTGAGCAGCTGGAAGGTGAAGGCCACATCCTCCGGCGTCAGGTCTTCGCCGTCGCTCCACTGCACGCCGTCGCGGATCGTCATCTCGATCGTGCGCGCATCCGGCTGCTCCCACTCGGAGGCCAGCCAGGGCTTCTGCTCGCCGTCGAGCGGGTTGATGAGGATCAGCGGTTCGTAGATCCACCGCGAGGCCGTGCGGGTGTTGGTGAGGTACGGGTTGAAGTTCCTCGTGAAGAACGGGTTGCCCTTGTCGGCGTTGATCAGCATCGTGTCGTCGCCGATGGAGGGATCGGGTTGCGAGGTGATCTGGATGCTGCAGCCGGTGAGCGCGATCGCCGCTGCCGCCAGACCCGCGACGGCCGCTCTGCGCCACCGTCGGAACGTGTGCGTCTCTGCCACTGGAATCCTCATGTCGTCTCTGTCATGAAGGGCGTTCCCCGTCGGAGCGCCCGCACGGCCGAAGCCGCCTCAGCGATTGTAAGCGCATACATTTTGGGATCGCAACCCCTTGACAGAGCGCCGACGAGGACGGCGGGAGCTCAGTCCGCCCGGCGCGAGCTCTCCCGCAGGAGGATCCGCAGCGGCAGTCTCGCGGTCAGCGGAGGGGCGTCGCGCTGCTCCAGCCGGCGGGCGAGCACCTGCACCGCCGCGCGTCCCAGCTCGATCATGGGCTGGCGGATCGTGGTCAGGGGCGGCACGGAGAGCGCCGTCGCCTCGATGCCGTCGAACCCGGTGACGAGCACATCCTGCGGCACCAGGACACCGGCCGCGCGGAACACGTCCAGCGCGCCCAGCGCCATCTGGTCGTTCGCCGCGATCAGCGCGGAGGGCACCCCCGTCCGCAGCAGCTCCTCGGCCGCGCGTCGCCCCGAGGCGCGCGTGAAGTCACCGCGGATGACGTCGACGGGAGCGCGTCCGGCCGCGGCGACCGCCGCCGTCACGCCCTCCCGCCGCTGCTCGCCGTCCGGGGAATCCGCGGGGCCGGCGAGGAAGACCACATCGCCGTCTCCGACCTGCGACAGCACGTGCCGCGTCAGCTCCCCCATCGCCTCGGCGTTGCTGACCGTGACGTGGTCGTAGTGGTCGCCGCGTGGGGGTCCGGACAGGACCACCACCGGGATGCGGCGCGCGAGGTTCGCCAGCACGTCGTCCGGGACGCTCCGTGCGAGCACCATCAGTCCGTCCACCCGGCCGGCCATGTCGCGCACGGTCGAGCGATCCGGATCATCCCGGCCGACGCCCACCATCAGCACGAAGCCCTGCTTCCACGCCTCCAGCTCGGCGCCCCGGAGCACCTCGTCGAGGAAGAGCATCGAGGTGTGCGCATCCGCATCCGTGCCGTCCGCGACCACCGTGAACGGCGGCGCCGCCCGTCCCCCGGCGGAGAGCACGTCGAGCGCGGGAGCATCGTCGGCCGCATCGAACCCGGGGAAGTACAGCCCCAGCACCCCCGTGCGGCGCTCGGCCAGACCCCGCGCGCTGCCGCTGGGCACGTACCCGAGAGCGGCGACGGCGTCGAGCACGCGCTCCCGTGTGACCGGACGCACCGCCTCCGGCGAGCGCAGCACGCGGGAGACGGTCGCGATCGAGACCCCCGCCCGGTCGGCGACGTCGTACACGGTCGCGGCCCTGCTCACGGTCACGCTCCTCCGGAGCGGGCGGCGAGAGCGGCCTGGTAGAGGTCGCGGGAGGACAGGCCCGTGAGGGCGGCGACCTCTCCGGCGGCGTCCTTCAGGCGCGTGCCGTCGGCGACGAGCCGCTGCACCTGGGCCAGGGCGTCCTCCGCCGAGGTCTCGCGACGCGCTGCTCCTTCGACGACCACGACGATCTCGCCCTTGACGCCGTTCTCGGCCCAGGCGACGAGCTCGGCCGCTGTCCCTCGGCGCACCTCCTCGTAGAGCTTGGTCAGCTCACGGCACACCGCGATCCGGCGGTCCTCCCCAAACGCCGCGCCGATGTCCGCCAGAGCGCTCGCGAGACGGGACGGCGACTCGAAGAACACCATCGTGCGCGGTTCGGCGGCGAGCGCGCGCAGCGTCGCGCGACGATCCCCCGGCTTGCGGGGCAGGAAGCCCTCGAATGTGAAGCGGTCGGTGGGCAGGCCGGAGATCGCGAGGGCCATCAGCACCGCACTGGGGCCCGGGATGGCGGTCACCGTGACGCCCTGCGCCACCGCCTCGGCGACCAGCCCGTAGCCGGGATCGCTCACGGTCGGCATGCCGGCGTCGCTCATCACGACGATGTCGGTCTCGGCGGCCAGGGCGGCCAGCTCGGCGGCCTTCTGCTTCTCGTTGTGGTCGTGCAGGGCGATCAGACGCGGACGGTTGGCGATCTGCAGGGCCTGCAGAAGGCGCTGCGTGGTGCGGGTGTCCTCGGCGACGAGCACCTCGGCGTTCTCCAGCACCTCCACCAGGCGTCGCGACGCGTCGCCGAGGTTTCCGATCGGAGTGGCGGCGAGGATGATCACCCGCCCAGCTTATGCGCGCGGGGCGCAGCCGCCGGAGAAGGCTCGTTGTCTAGGCTGGACCGGTGACCGCGCCCGTGCCTCTTCTTCCCGCTCCCGAGGAGCGGCTGACGCGGTACGGGCGACTGCGCGACCGCCTGCTGCGGAACCCGGACTGGGCGCGCGCGATCCGGTGGCTGGCACCTCTCGTGGTGACGGCCCTCGCCGCGGTGCTGCGCCTGGCGAATCTCGCGCACCCGGCCCAGCTCGCGTTCGACGAGACCTACTACGTCAAGGACGCATGGTCGCTGTGGACGCTCGGCTACGAGGGCACCTGGGGCGAAGGGGCGGACGACGCGTTCCTCGCGCGACAGGATCTGCCGCTGTCCGAGCAGGGGGCGTTCATCGTGCATCCCCCGCTCGGCAAATGGCTGATCGCCCTCGGCATGGCCATCGGCGGTCCGGACAACAGCGCGGGATGGCGGCTGGCCACGGCACTCCTCGGCACCGGTTCCGTCCTGCTGGTGTACCTGATCGCCCGGCACCTCAGCGGATCCGTGGTCGTCGCCACCGTCGCCGGCACCCTGCTCGCGATCGACGGCGTCAGCATCGTGATGAGCCGGATCGCCCTTCTCGACGGCATCCTGACGTTCTTCGTCCTGCTCGGGGTCCTGTTCCTGCTGCTCGATCGACGGCGCACGATCCCGCAGCTCGAGAAACGGGACCCGGACGCGCCGGACCCGTTCTGGGGTCCCGTGCTGTGGCGTCGGCCGTGGCTGGTCGCCGCCGGCCTCGCCCTCGGCGCCGCGTCCGCGGTGAAATGGTCGGGGCTGTACGTGCTGGCGGGCTTCGGACTCTACGTCGTCGTCACGGACGCCCTCGCCCGCCGACGCGCCGGCGTGGTGCTCTGGCCGACGGCTGCGGCGTTCCGGCAGGGCCCCGTGTCGTTCGTCCTGCTCGTCTTCCCCGCCCTCGCGGTGTACCTCGCGAGTTGGACGGGGTGGCTCGTGACCTCGGGCGGCTACGACCGCCAGAGCGACCCGAACCCGCTGATCGCCCTGTGGAACTACCACCAGTCGATGCTCGGCTTCCACGTCGGTCTGACCCGGGGGCATCCGTACGCCAGCCCCGCCTGGGAATGGCCGTTCCTGCTGCGCCCGACGGCGGTCTGGGTCGGCGACGATCCGGGCGCCTGCGGCACGGACCACTGCATCGCGGTGATCTCCGCGATCCCGAACCCGCTCATCTGGTACGGCGGCGTCGCGGCCGCCGTCTACCTGCTGTACCGCCTGGTGCGCGGCTGGATCCGCCGGCAGCCGGTGGGTCCCGAGTTCAGCGTCCCGCTGGTCGGGCTCGCCGTCACATACCTGCCGTGGCTCATGTTCCCCGAGCGGACGATCTTCCAGTTCTACACGGTCGTGATGATGCCGTTCCTCGTGCTGGCGCTCGCGATGACGCTGCGGGTCATCGCCGGCGCGCGCGAGGACCCGCTGCACCGACGGCAGTCGGGCGAGCGCACCGTCCTGATCTTTCTCGGGTTCGTGGTGCTGGTGTCGGCGTTCTTCCTGCCGCTGTGGACGGGGATGAGCGTGCCGTATCCGTTCTGGCTGCTGCACAACTGGCTGCCCGGCTGGATCTGACCCCGCTAGGACCCGTCCGCCGCCACGTGATCCACGAGCGGGAGCACGCGACCGGAGAGGTGCGTGCGCATCGCGATGGACGAGGCGGTGCGTGCGACGCCCGGGACCAGAGCGACCCGGTCGAGCACCTCCTGCAGCCGCGTGGCGTCGCGCGCCACGAGCCGCAGCTGCATGTCGCTCGCGCCCGTCACCGTGTGCATGTCGACGATCTCGGGGACGGCGTCCGCGAGCGCCGTCGCCACCTCGTCGTGCCCGATCTTCTGGTCGATCTCGACGAGGCAGAACGCGACCACGCCGTAGCCGAACCCGGCCGGGTCGATGCGCGGCACGATCGCCTCGATCACACCGCTTTCGTGCAGGCGGGCGAGGCGGCTGGTCGCGGTGCCGCGCGCGATGCCCAGCCGCCGTGCGCACTCCAGGATCGGCAGCTGCGGCGACTCCGTGAGCAGCCGGATCAGCTGCGCGTCGAGGCGATCGATGCGCATCGTCACTCCCGCGGGACGCCGGGCCTCGCCACGCCCCTGGTCGCGCGGGCGACGAGGAGGAGCACGGCCGTGAGTCCGAGGGTCAGCAGCAGCTGGATGCGCGCGGCCTCATCGATCATCGCCAGCGCGATCACCGCGGTGAGCAGCAGCAGACACAGCCACGACAGCCAGGGGAAGCCCCACATCCGCATCGGCATCTCGTCGCCTGCGCGATCCGCACGACGGCGGAGGATGATCTGCGCCACCGCGGTCGCGGTCCAGATGACGAGCAGCGTCGAGCCGACCACGTTGAGCAGGGCCGGCAGCACCACGTCGGGGAACGCCCAGTTCAGCCCCACCGTGACGAACCCGAAGGCGACCGAGGCCAGCACCGCGACGAACGGCACGCCCTTGAGGCTCGTCCGGGTCGCAGCCAGAGGAGCGAGGCCCCGCTCCCCCAGCGAGTACGCCATGCGGGAGGCGCCGTAGATGTTGGCGTTCATGGCCGACAGCAGCGCGATGATCACGATGAGGTCCATCACGAGACCGACGCCCGGCACGTTCAGCGTCTCGAGCACGGCCGAGAACGGGCCGGCCTTCACCGCCGGGTCGTTCCACGGGAGCACGGCCACGATCACGAAGATCGATCCGACGTAGAACACCAGGATGCGCACGAGCACCTCGCGCACGATCCGACGGATGTTGTGCGCGGGATCGTTCGACTCCGCGGCGGCGATCGCGACGACCTCGGTGCCGCCGAACGCGAACACCACGATCAGCAGGGCGCCCGCGATGCCCGCGATGCCGTTCGGGGCGAAGCCGCCGTTGTCGACGAGGTTCGAGATGCCGGTCGCCGGCACATCGGGGATGAGTCCCACGATCGCGCACACGCCGACCACGAGGAAGGCGATGATGGCCGCGACCTTGATCGCCGCGAACCAGAACTCGAAGCGGCCGTAGTTGCGCACGCCGAACAGGTTCACCGCGGTCAGCGCGACGACGAAGATGAGCACCCACACCCAGGCCGGGATGCCGGGGGTCCAGTTCGCCACGATCGCACCGGCGCCGGTGGCCTCGGCCGCGATCACCACGACCAGCTGGATCCAGTACAGCCAGCCCACCGCGCTGCCGGCGCTGCGCCCCATGGCCTTCTGGGCGTAGGAGCTGAAGGCGCCGGAGCTGGGGCGCGCCGCGACCATCTCGGCCAGCATCGCCATCACGAGCACCACGATGACGCCCGCCACGAGATACGAGACGAGGACGGCGGGCCCCGCGATGCTGATCGCCTGGCCCGAGCCGACGAACAGGCCGGCGCCGATCGCGCCGCCGAGTCCCATCATCGAGATCTGACGACGGGTCAGTCCCGGGTGCAGACCCTTGGTGGTCGTCGTGGTGGTGGGCACCTCGGTCACGGGATCGTTGGTCATGCGCCCATCGGTCATGCGTTCACCTCGGCGAGCTCGGTCTCGAGGGCGGCTTCCACCCGGTCGATGTCCTCCGCGGAGCCCGAGGAGATGCGGACGCCCTCGCCGGGGAAGGCGCGCGCGACCACACCGCCCTCCTGGAGCAGTCGTTCGAGCTCCGCTGTGCGGTCCCCGGCGGGCACCCAGACGAAGTTGGCCTGCGAGCGGACGGCGGGCCATCCGGCGGCGGTGAGCACGTCGTACAGGCGGTCGCGCTGGGCGACCACCTCGTCGATACGCGTCGCGAGCTCGTCCTCGGCGTCGAGGGACGCGAGGGCAGCGGTCTGGGCGAGGTCGGTCACGCCGAACGGCACCGCCACCTTGCGCTGGTTCTCGGCGACGGCGGCGGGCGCGATCGCGTAGCCGATCCGGAGCCCGGCGAGCCCGTAGGCCTTCGAGAAGGTGTGCAGCACGGCGACGTGGGGGTGCCGGCGGAACAGCTCGATGCCGGCTCCTCTGCTCTCGGTGCGGTCGAAATGCACATAGGCCTCGTCGATCACGACCAGCACGTCGTGCGGCACCGCAGCGACGAAGCGCTCCAGCTCATCGGCGTCGACGACCGTGCCGGTCGGGTTGTTCGGGTTGCACACGAAGATCAGCCGCGTGCGCGGGGTGATCGCCGCGAGCATCGCGTCCAGGTCGTGCGCGTGGTGCGCGTCGAGCGGCACGGGGACGGGCGTGGCCCCGGCGATGCGCACGAGCGAGGGATACGCCTCGAACGACCGCCAGGCGAAGACGACCTCGTCGCCGTCACCGGCGACCGCGTGGATGAGCTGGGCGGCGATCTCGACCGACCCGGCGCCCACGGTCACCTCGGACAGGTCGACGTCGTAGCGGGCGGCGAGGCGCTCGCGGAGCGCGGCGGCGCTCATGTCCGGGTAGCGGTGCAGCGTGGCCAGGCGCGCGGTGACCGCGTCGACGACGGACGGCAGCGGCGGGTGCGGGGACTCGTTGGAGGAGAGCTTCGAGGCACCGGCGGGCGCCGAGCGCCCCTGCCGGTAGGCGGGGACGGCGTCGAGTCCTGGACGGGTGGGAAGGGGCATCGTCAGAGCGTCCTTGCTGTGATCGGGTGAGGTGTCGCGCAACAGTAGAACGGATGACGTCGACTGGGCAAACGGCGCACCGCACGCTGCGCATCCCGCGCAACCGGCACCGCCGGGTGGGGGGAAGCCTGGGCAGATTGTCCAGGTCGAGCGGACGGGGCCGCCGTCCGTGCTCAGCGGGTCGCACTCACCTCGGCCGGGTCGCTCACCGGCAGCCGGCACACGAACGCTCGGCAGTCGTAGGCCCGCTCCGCCGTCGTGTCCTTCCCCTCGAACAGGGCGAAGCCGGCATCCGCGAACCGTCGCGCCTGATCAGGGGCGACCACGGCGACGACCTCGGCCTCCGCGCCCCTGGCGGCATCGGCGAGGGCGCCGTCGCGAGCGGCGGTGACCACGACGAGCTGTCGGGGCGGCAGGGCCAACCCAGCCGCGACCCGCAGGAGGGTACCGTGCGCGAACGGCTGCTCGAGCGACCGCGCAGCCAGAGTGCGCACGATCCCGGTCGCCTCCTCCCGGTACCCCTCCCCTGCGCCGAGCCACCACGCGGTCAGCGCGGCCCCGGCGACGGCGGCCGCGTCGGAGGGGAGGTCGCCGTCGGTGTGGTCGGGGGACGACGCGATGCCCTGCGCCGACAGCAGCGGGTCGCGTCCGCCGCCGCCTGCGATCGCATGGTCGAGGATGCCCCGTGCGGTCGTCGCCCACTGCAGCTCTCCGGTGGCGAGCGCCAGCGCGAACAGCCCATCCGCGAGCAGGGCCAGGTCGGCGACCGTCGCGACGGCAGCGGAGGCCCGCCCGTCGAGGGACGCCCGCACCAGCACACCGTCGGAGTCGCGGTTCGCCCGCAGCACGGCATCCGCCGCGGCGACGGCCGCGTCGATCCAGGCGCTCTCGTCGAAGGCCGCACCGGCGCGGGCGAGTGCTCCGATCGCGAGGCCGTTCCAGCCGGTGATGACCTTGCCGTCCACGGCCGGCGGCTCCAGCTCCGCCCGCTCGGGCACAGGACGGAGGTAGTAGCCGCCCTCACTGCGCGCCCCGTCGATGACCGACTCGGAATCCTGGGCGGCTCCGAATCCGCCGTCCTCGCGTCGGAGCACCCCGACCAGGAACGCGGCGATGCCCCGCACGACCTGCTCGTCGCCGGCATCGCGGGCGACATCGAGAAGCTGTGCATTGTCGGTCAGCATCCGCTCGTAGTGCGGCACCGTCCAGTCACGCTGGGTGGCGTACCGGAAGAACCCGCCGTCGGCATCGCGCAGATCCGAGTCCGCCATCGCGGCGAGCGCACGCCCGGCCGCTGCCGCCGCATCCGGCGCGCCCTCGCGCACCAGCGGGTGCTGCAGGAACCGCAGCGTCGTCGCGACCGGGAACTTCGGTGCGGCCCCGAAACCCCCGAACTGCCGATCCTCCCGCTGGGCGATCGCCGTCGCCGCCGCCGCGATCGCCGCGGGGTCGGGGAGGTCGGAAGGCGAGGTCTCCGCGGCGCGGGCGAGGGCCTCGGTCACGGCATCCGCGGACTCCTCCGCCTGCGCGCGGCGCTGCGTCCACGCCTCGCGCACCGCAGCGAGCACGTCGCGGAACGCAGGCATCGGCGCACGCGCCTCGGGCGGCCAGTAGGTGCCGGCGTAGAAGGTGCGCCCCCGGGGAGTGGTGAACACGGTGAGCGGCCAACCGAGGTTCTGCGTGAACGCCGAGGCCGCAGCCATGTAGGCGCCGTCGACCTGAGGGTGCTCCTCGCGGTCGACCTTCACGGCCACGAAACCGTCGTTGATCAGGGCCGCCGTCGCCGGGTCGGCGAACGACTCCCGCGCCATCACGTGGCACCAGTGGCAGGTGGAGTAGCCGATCGAGATCAGCAGGGGCACGTCGCGCCGCTGCGCCTCGGCGAACGCCTCCTCTCCCCACGGGTACCAGTCGACGGGATTGTCGGCGTGCGCGCGCAGGTACGGGCTGAGGGTCTCGGCGAGCCGGTTGGTCATGTGGCCAACGCTACGCCGCGTGGGGTGGGGAGTCAGCCCACCAGGAGCTCGACCGGACGCGACGCCGCATAGCCGACCAGCGGCAGGGCACGCTCGGCGGCGAGGGCGATGCGGGCCCGCAGCACCTCGGACGCGATCTCGTAGCCGTCGAAGTCGGTGTTGCTCGCGTACACCCCGACCGGGAGGGTGAGCGCCTGGAAGAAGGCGAACAGCGGGCGGAGCTGGTGCTCGATGATCAGGGCGTGCTTCTCGCCGCCGCCCGTCGCCGCGAGCAGCACCGGCTTGCCCACCAGGTCGTACTGGCCGACGAAGTCGAACAGGTGCTTGAACAGCCCCGTGAACGAGGCACGATAGACCGGGCTGCCGACGATGAGCAGATCGGCCGACTCGATCGCCTGCAGCTGCGCCTCGACCTCGGGGGCCAGCTGGTCGCGCTGCAGCGCACCGGCCAGGCCGGGACCGATCTGCGTCAGTTCGATGAGCTGCGCGTCGACCTCGGCACGCTCGCCGATCGCGGCCGTGATCGCACGGACGAGGGCGGTGGTCTTGCTCGGCTCGTGCAGGGATCCCGACACGGCGACGACGCGGAACGGAGCTGTCATGGCCTCGACGGTACTCACGACGACGCCCCGTGTCGCGCGCGGCGACACGGGGCGTCATGTGAGCGGAGAGCGGAGGTCAGTTGACCTCGTCCGGGTGCGACCCCACGCGACCGGAGCCGTCGAGCGGGTCGAGTGCATCGATCGCGGCCACTTCAGCATCGGTCAGCTCGAACCCGAACACGTCGAGGTTCTCGCGCAGACGCTCGGGGCGCACCGACTTCGGGAAGACGATGATGCCCTTCTGCAGGTGCCAGCGGAGCACCGCCTGCGCCGGGGTGACACCGTGAGCTGCAGCGGCATCCGCGACGGCCGGGATGCCGAACAGGTCGTACTTGCCCTGTCCGAGCGGGCCCCACGCCTCGATGCGCACGTCGTTCGCGTCCGCCCAGGCGACCTCCTCACGGCGCTGGTACGCGGGGTGCAGCTCGATCTGGTTGACGGCGGGCACGACGCCGGTCTCCTTCACGGTGCGCTCCAGGTGCGGGACGAGGAAGTTGGAGACGCCGATGCTGCGCGTCAGACCGGCCTCGCGCAGCTCGACCAGCTTCGCGAACGCGTGGACGTAGTCGTCCTTGGCCGGGGTGGGCCAGTGCACGAGGTACAGGTCGACGTGCTCGAGGCCGAGCTTGTCGAGGCTCTCGCCGATCGCGGCGCGGGGCTCCTCGCCGTGGTGGCGGTCGTTCCAGAGCTTCGTCGTGACGAACAGCTCGTCCCGCGGGATGCCCGAGGATGCGATGGCCGCGCCCACGCCCTCCTCGTTGCCGTAGATCGCGGCGGTGTCGATGTGGCGGTAGCCGATCTCGAGGGCCTCGCTCACGGCGCGCTCGGTCTCTGCCGGCGGCACCTTGAAGACGCCGTAGCCGAGCTGGGGGATGGAGTGGCCGTCGTTCAATTCGAGTGCAGGAATGGTCATGGCCCCAGCCTATGACCTGTGATGACAGGCCAGCCAAGCCCCTTGACGAAAGACGTCAATCGAGACCGTCGAGCCCCCGCGACATCGCCTGGAAGGCATCGACCGCCCGCTCCGCCGGGCGAGGTCCTGCCGTGTCGGCCGCCCACTGCTCGAAGCCGACGCGGATGGCGTCCGTCGCGACGGCGGCGAGGAGGCGTGCGTGCCACGCGCCGAGCCCACGCTGTTGGAGGATCTCCCGGAGCTGGCGTTCGGAGTCGTCGTTGACGCGGAGCCAGACGTCGCGCATGGCCGTGTCGTCGTCGAGTCCGCGGAGCACTCCGCGCATCGTCTCCAGCTCCTGTCCCTCGCCTCCCGAGAGCTGCGACCGGATCACCGCGGGGATCTGCGCGCGCAGCGACTGCTCGCCGACCTCCGCGAACGCCTCCTGCCATCTCCGGGCTCCGACGCGGAGGATCGGGGCGATCGCATCCTCCTTGCGTGCGAAGTAGCGATAGAACGTGCGCACCGAGACTCCTGCGCGCGCGGCGATCTGCTCTGCGGTGACACCGGCGACACCCACCTCGGCGAACAGTCCCGCAGCCGCGGCGGCGATCTCGCGCTCGGTCACCGCCTTCCGGCGCTCGGTCAGATTCGAGGTCTCCACGGACTCAGCGTAAGGGAATACCCGACGTTGATGACAGGTTGAGCCCAGGTGGCACGATCTGCCATATAGGCATAGTCTGCCCATCAGGGTCGCCGATATCGCGACATCACCAGAGAAAGGGAAGTCCATGAACCGCTACGAAGGACGCAGGGCGCTCGTGACCGGAGGAGGATCGGGCATCGGCCAGGCCACGGTGCTGCGGATGCTGCGCGAGGGCGGCACCGTCGTCGCCGCCGATGTCAGCACCACAGGCCTCGAGGACACGGTCGCCAAGGCGGGGCCGCTGGCCGAGCGCCTCACGACCGTCACGATGAACATCGCGGACGAGGCCTCCGTCACCGCGGGCGTCGCCGAAGCCGTCGCGATCCTCGGCGGGCTGGACGTGCTGGTGAACGCCGCAGGGATCCTGCGCTCTTCGCACACCCGGGAGACGACTCTCGAGCAGTTCGAGCAGGTCATCCGGATCAACCTGATCGGCACGTTCCTCGTGATCCGCGAGGCGATCCCCGCCCTGCTCGAGGGCACGTCCTCCGCCGTGGTCAACTTCAGCTCGACCTCCGCCGGATTCGCCCATCCCTACATGGCGGCCTACGCGGCCAGCAAGGGCGGCGTGCAGTCGATGACCCATACCCTCGCCGCCGAGTACGCCAAGAGCGGGATCCGCTTCACCGCGGTGCAGCCCGGTTCGATCTCCTCCGGGATGACCGACGGCACGGGCCGGAGCGGTCAGAGCAACGGTCCCGGCCTGCCGTCCGATGCCGACATGAGCCTGTTTATGAAGCTCTCCCCCGCCATCGGCCAGGGCTTCGCCGGACCGGAATCGGTCGCCGGCGTGGTGGCGATGCTCGCGAGCGAAGACGGCGCCTTCATCACCGGCACCGAGGTGCGCATCGACGGCGGCACCCACTTCTGAAAGGGCCGGGGAGGGGCGGTCAGCGTCGCGGCACCGCCGCCATCGCCGCCGCTCCCCGACCGACCAGGCGCTCCAGCGGTCCGCGGCCGAAGAACATCGACCACAGCGTCGTCGCGATCAGCAGCCCCACCGCGGTCGCCGCCCAGAAGCCGTTGTTCGAGAAGAAGCCGCCCGGACCGCCCACCAGCGCCACCGAGAGGACATGCGCGCTGTATGCCGTGAGCGGCATGGACCCGAGGGCGCCGAGCGGCAGCAGCGGCCACCGCAGCGGCCTGCTCAGCAGGAGACACAGCGCGACCACGGCCAGCGCGAAACCTCCCGAGCCCAAGATCTCGGCCGTGCCCCCGCTGTGCGGTTCCACCGCGAACACGGCGCGCAGCACCGCGCCGAGGGGATCGACGGCGGCGAGCGCCTGCGGGTAGTCCTCCCAGCCCGAGGGCGAGATCAGGTCGCCCTCGATGTCGCCGTCGATGATCGAGCTGCTCCCGCTCCCTCCGCCGACCCCGGCCGCCTGTCCGATGCCGCCCAGACCGTACCCGACGACGGCGAGCACGACGCCCACGGCGAGCGCGACGACCGCCGTCCGCACCTGATCGACCCGGAGTCGACCGAGCGCCATGCCGCCCAGCACGAACGCCATCCACACGGTCAGCGGATAGGAGCCGTACAGGACGAATCCGATCCCCGAACCGTAGGGGTTCAGCGCGACGGCGCTCAGGAGGGCGAGCAGGGCGGGACCGACCACCGCGAGCACGGCGGCGCCGGTCAGCAGCTGCCACGGTCGCCAGCGCAGCACCGGGATCACCGCCACGTACAGCAGCCCGTACAGCGTGAGGATCACGGCGATCGGGGTGTTCAGCATCTCCAGCCCCAGACCGATCACGAAGATCACGGCTCCGCGGCCGATCAGGTTCAGCCGGATCCCGGGGATGCGTTCCCGCTCCGGGAGCGCACTGCGACCGGTCATGAGCGCGATCGAGACCCCGGCGAGCACCGCGAACAGGATCGAGGAGCGCCCATGCACCAGATCCGTCCACGTCGACGGGTCGAGCCACTCGAACGGCTCGGTCTCGCCGATGTGCGCCCCCGCCATGCCGAGGATCGCGAGCCCTCTGGCGACGTCGAGGCCGAGGATGCGCGGCGGCCGCCCGAACTCGTGGAACCAGCGCAGCGCTCTCGTCATCCGACGATCGTATGTGCTCGATCCCGGCATACGATGGAGGGCTATGTCTTCCCCCGTGATCTCCTATCCCCCGGAGCTGCCGGTCAGTGCCGCCAGGGCCGAGATCGCCGACGCCATCCGCGACCACCAGGTCGTGATCGTCGCCGGCGCCACCGGATCGGGCAAGACCACGCAGCTGCCCAAGATCGCGCTCGAACTCGGACGCGAGCGCATCGCGCACACGCAGCCCCGACGTCTCGCCGCCCGCACGATCGCGGAGCGCGTCGCCGAGGAGCTCCAGGTCGAGCTCGGCACGCTCGTCGGCTACAAGGTGCGCTTCACCGACAAGGTGTCAGACGCCACCCGCATCGCCCTGATGACCGACGGCATCCTCCTGAACGAGATCCACCGCGACCGGCTGCTCACCCGCTACGACACGATCATCATCGACGAGGCGCACGAGCGCTCCCTCAACGTCGACTTCCTGCTCGGCTACCTCGCCCGCATCCTCCCGGAGCGCCCCGACCTGAAGGTGATCATCACCTCGGCGACGATCGATCCGGAGAGCTTCGCGAAGCACTTCGCCGCGCAGGACGGCACCCCGGCGCCGATCATCGAGGTCTCCGGGCGCACCTATCCGGTGGAGATCCGCTACCGCGGGCCGGTCGACGACGCCGACGACGACGCGGCGTCCGGCGGCGAGCCGGAGGACGAGGTCTCCGCCATCGTCTCCGCCCTGCGCGAGCTCGACCGCGAGCCGCCCGGCGACGTGCTCGTCTTCCTGCCCGGCGAGGCCGAGATCCGGGATGCGGCCGATGCCGTGCGCGGCGCCTATGCGAAGGACCGCTCCCCCACGGAGGTGCTGCCGCTGTTCGGCCGCCTCTCCGCCGCGGACCAGCACCGCGTGTTCGAACGTAGCCGCGTCGCCGGCGTGCGCCGTCGGGTGATCCTCGCCACCAACGTCGCCGAGACGAGCCTCACGGTCCCCGGCATCAAGTACGTGATCGACACCGGCACCGCCCGCATCTCGCGGTACAGCAACCGCTCCAAGGTGCAGCGGCTCCCCATCGAGCCGATCTCGCAGGCGTCCGCGAACCAGCGTTCCGGTCGCGCGGGCCGCACGAGCGACGGCATCGCGATCCGCCTCTACTCGGAGGAGGACTACGCGGCGCGGCCCGAGTTCACCGAGCCGGAGATCCTGCGCACGTCGCTGGCCTCGGTCATCCTGCAGATGCTGTCGCTCGGCTTCGGCGACATCACCGCGTTCCCGTTCCTCACCCCGCCCGACTCCCGGGGAGTGAAGGCCGCGTTCGATCTGCTCACCGAGCTGGGTGCCGTCACCCTTCGGCCGGCTCAGGGACCAGGTCAGGGTTCCCCACACCTGACCCGCATCGGCCGCGAGATCTCGCGCATGCCGATCGATCCGCGGTTCGCGCGCATGCTGATCGAGGCGGGACGCCCTTCGACAGGCTCAGGGACCCACTCGTCGGTGACACGCGACGTGCTCGCGATCGTGTCAGGGATGACCATCCAGGATGTGCGGGAGCGACCGGAGGAGCGCCGGGAGGAGGCGGATCGCCTGCACGCGCGGTTCGTCGACCCGACCAGCGACTTCCTGACCCTGCTGAACCTGTGGAACCACCTGCGCGAGCAGCAGCGCGAGCTCGGTTCGAGCGCGTTCCGTCGACTGTGCCGCTCCGAGCATCTGAACTACGTGCGGGTGCGCGAGTGGTTCGACGTGCACCGTCAGCTGCGCACGCTCGTGAAGACGAGCGACCGTGGCGGGGATGGCGGGGGCGCCAGCGACCCCGATGCGATCCACCGCGCCCTGCTCTCCGGCCTGCTCTCGCAGATCGGCATCCTCGACGAGCGCACCGCCGCCGCCGGCAAGACGCGGCACATCGCCGAGTACCGCGGAGCGCGCGGCATCCGCTTCTCGATCTTCCCGGGCTCCGGGCTGCGCAAGAAGAGCCCCCGTGCGGTGATCGCCGCCGAGATCGTCGAGACCTCCCGCACGTTCGCCCGCACGGTGGCTGCGATCGATCCGGCCTGGGCCGAACCCCTCGCCGGAGACCTGGCCAAGCGCCAGGTGACCGAGCCGCACTGGTCGAAGGACGCCGGGGCCGCTGTCGCGTTCGAGAAGGTGACGCTGTTCGGTCTGGAGATCATCCCGCGTCGGCGCGTGCAGTTCGCCCGTATCGACAGGGCGGCCTCGCGTGAGCTCTTCGTGCGGCACGCGCTCGTCGAGGGCGAGTGGGATCCGACGCGGATCGACAAGCGGGTGAGCTCGTTCTGGCGCAGCAACGCCGAGCTGCGCAGACGCCTGGAGAAGCTGGAGGAGCGCGAACGCCGTCGCGACATCCTCGCGGGCGACGAAGCCGTGTTCCGCTTCTACGACGAGCGCATCCCCGCCGAGGTCTTCGACGTGCGCTCGTTCGAGGCCTGGTGGCGCGAGGCCATGGCCGCGACGCCGAAGCTGCTCGTGATGCGCGAGAGCGACCTGATCGACGACGAGGAGCGCGCGGATCAGCGCGAGTTCCCGACACGGTGGACGCAGGGCGACCAGGTGCTCGGCCTCGCCTACCGGTTCGAGCCCGGAGCCGCGGACGACGGCGTCAGCGTGGTCGTGCCGCTGCCGCTGCTCGCCCAGCTCGAGGACCGCGGCTTCGACTGGCAGGTTCCCGGTCTCCGCGCCGAGCTGGTCACCGGACTGCTGCGTGCGCTCCCCAAGGCGATCCGTCGTCATGTGGTGCCCGCCGCCGACTGGGCCGAGAAGTTCGGGGCCGAGCTCGCCGAGGAGGGACCGGAATCGCACGGTGGGCTGCCGCCGCGCACGCTCAAGGAAGCCCTCGCCCGTCGTATCCAGCCGCTCGCCAATCAGCTGGTCTCGGCCGCCGACTTCGACGACGAGCGGGTGCCGGCGCACCTGCGCACGAACTTCCGTGCCGTGGACGAGCGCGGCAGGATCGTCGGCTCCGGACGCGACCTGCGCGCGCTCCAGACGCAGCTCTCCGACCGCGCCCGCAGCAGTGTCGCCCGCTCGATCGCCGCCCCTCCGCGCGCCGCCACCCCGGGGACGAAGCAGGGCGCGGAACGTGTCGCCGCCGCGCCGGTCGAGCAGACCGGTCTGACGAGCTGGACGTTCGGGGAGTTGCCCGAAGTCCTCGACACCCGCGTCGCCGGGGGCGTCGTGCGCGGCTATCCGGCCATCGTCGACCAGGGCAAGAGCGTCTCGGTACGGGTCGAATCCACCCCCGATGCCGCCGCAGCCGCCACCCGCGACGGCGTGCTGCGGCTCGTGCTGCTGGGCGTGCCCTCGCCCTCGTCGTACGTGCAGGAGCATCTCACGAGCCAGGAGAAGCTCGCTCTCGCGGCCTCCCCCTACGCGTCCGCCGCCGCGCTGATCGAGGACTGTCGCAGGGCCGTCGCGCGCGCCGTGATCGAGGACATAGCGCCGACCGGGATCGTCCGCAGCGAGGCGGAGTTCACGCGTGTGCGCGACGCGGTGTCGACCGTGCTCGTCGACCGGCTCTTCGCCTGCGTCTCGCTGGTCGCCCGCATCCTGACGAAGTCCCGCGACGTGGAACGCGGCATCAAATCGCAGAACTCGCTCGCCCTGCTCGGCCCGCTCAACGACATCCGCACCCAGCTGAGCGGTCTGCTGCATCCGGGCTTCGTCTCCGCGGCCGGCGTGGATCGGCTCGCGCATTTCCCTCGCTATCTCGAGGGAATGCTGGACCGGCTGAAGACGCTCGCCAGCGAGCCGGGCAAGGACCGCGCCCGCATGACGGAGTACGAGCGGATGGCGAAGGCGTTCGAGGATGCCGGGGGAACCATCCCCCTCGCACCCGACGCGCCGCGCACCCTCGTCGAGGTGCGCTGGCTGCTGGAGGAGTACCGCGTCAGCGTGTTCGCCCAACGGCTCGGCACGGCGCAGCCGGTGTCGCCGCAGCGGATCATGAAGGCGCTCACCGGGCGCTGAGCCGTCGCCTCCGCCCTCGGCACGGGTAGCCTGAACGCATGGCTCGTGCGATCGTCTACACCGAAATCGGCTCCCCCGCTGTGCTGCACCTGATGGAGATCCCCGACCCCGTCGCAGCACGCGGTGAGGTCGTCGTGCGCATCGAGGCGGCAGGCGCCAACCCGATCGATGCGAAGCTGCGCAGCGGCAAGCGCCCCTCTCCGCCCATCACCGAGCCGCGTCCTGTCGGGTTCGACGGCGCCGGTGTCGTCGAGTTGCTCGGCGAAGGGGTCGACGACCTCGCCGTCGGCGACCGGGTGGCCATCCGCGACGGAGTCGGAACCTACGCATCCGCCATCGCGATCTCTGCCGAGAAGCTCGCCAAGCTCCCCGATTCCGTCACGATGGCCGAGGGAGCGGCGATCGGCATCCCCGCCGGCACCGCGTACCAGGCGCTGCGTTCGCTGGGCGTGACCGCCGGCGACGTGCTGCTGGTGCACGCCGGATCCGGATCCGTCGGCCAGGCGGCGGTGCAGTTCGCTGTCGCGTGGGGGGCGACCGTCATCGCCACCGCGAGCCCGGCGCGCCACGACCAGCTCCGTGAGCTCGGCGCGATCCCCGTGGCGTATGGCGACGGCCTGCTGGAGCGCGTGCGGGAGGCCGCCCCCTCCCCCGTCACCGTGGTGCTCGACGGCGCCGGCACGGACGAGGCCATCGAGACCTCCCTCACGCTCGTCGCCGACCGGAACCGGATCGCGACGATCGTGCGCGGGCCGGACGCCGCGTCCTTCGGGATCCGCGCCTTCTCCGGCGGCTCCCCCGTCCCGCTGACGGAGCAGGAGCTCGCGTGGCGTGCCGAGGCGCTGCCGAAGACGATCGAGCTCCTCGACACGGGCGACTTCACGATCGAGCTCGGACCGCAGCTGCCGCTCACCGAAGCGGCGCAGGCCCATGAGCTCATGGAATCCGGCGCCGCTTCGGGCAAGATCATCCTGGTGCCGTAGCACCGGGCAGTGCGGCTCAGGCCGGGGCGACCGGCCGACCGATCGACAGCATCAGTCTGTTCGCCCAGTTGAAGAACGCGGCGCCGTGGATGACGTCCGCGATCTCCAGGTCGTCGAGCCCCGCCGCGCGCAGTCCTGCGATCTCGCGCTCGCCGAACGCGTTCGGAGTGTCGGTGAGGGCGACCGATGCGGCCACGATCGCGTTCCAGCGCTCGCCGAGATCGGCGTCGACCCCCTCATCGAGCAGCAGGTCGACATCGTCGACCCGCTTGCTGTGGTGCGCGGCGAAGCGGGAGTGCACCGACGCGCAGAACACGCAGCCGTTGCGCCGCGACGCCGCGGTCGCCGCGAGCTCCCGGTCCGCGCGCGGCAGCCCCTCCGCGACGTTGTAGAAGATGTCCTTGTCCACGAGCGTCCGTGCCTTGAGCACTTCGGGGTCACGGGCCAGCAGCCGGAAGTAGTCGTTCTTCGCGCGCGCGGCGTCGACGAGTCCGTCGTAGTGGCGCTCGGTCAGCTCGTCCTCCGCGAGGGGCTCCAGATGCGGCACCCAGCCCACCTCCCCGCGGGTGAAGGCGTGCGGGTGCGGGGCGTCGTCGTGGCGGAGCACGGTCTGCACGGCGGTCATGCCGCGAGCACCCGGAGTCCGGTGACGACCCGCTGCTGGAAGGCGAGGAACGACACCAGCTGCGACAGCGTCACGATCCCATCCGTCGACCACCCGGCATCGAGCAGGCGTCCGAGGTCGTCGCCCGTGGCTTCGCGAGGGCGGAACACCAGCAGGTGCGTGTGCACGAGGGCTGCGGCGAGACGCTCGCCGAGGACGGCGGTGACGGCATCCGCCGGCACGTACCGCACGCCGTCGGTGTTCTCGGGCTGCAGGCCGAGCTCGGTGTAGGCACCGAACGGACCGCTGGTCGATGCCGTCTCCGCCTCGGCGAGCACCACGCCCGCCCGCTCCGGGTCCGCCTCGCGTGCGCGTGCGGCGTAGAAGACCGCTGTCGGGTCGTCCGCACCCGCCAGTCCGGTCGCGAAGGCTGCGACGAGCTCGCGCTCCGCCTGGGAGACGTGCTCGAGGCTCACCGGCTGGAAGAGGGCGTCGAAGCTCGCCTGCAGCTGATCCCTGGTGACCGGACGGCGACGACGAAGCGCATCCAGCGTCGGCGTCACCTCCGCGATACGGTCCACGATGTCGTCGGTCATGCGTTCTCCTTGAGGGTGGGGTTCCGGTCGGGGGTCTGGGTGAGGGCGTACCCGAGAGCGGGCGCGACCTCGTCGGCGAAGAGGGCGATCGAGCGCAGCACGTGCTCGTGCGGGGCGTCGACCGAGTGCACCTGGAAGGCCACCTCGGTCGCGCGGGCGAGGGTGGTGTCGGCCGCGAGTGACTCCGCCACCTCCTCCGGTGTGCCCAGATGGGTGTCGAGAGCGGCGATCAGCTCCTCGATGCTGTCTCCGGGGATGGTCTGGCCCTGCCGACGGAAGCCCTCGGCCGCCCGGCGCAGCCCGACCTCGGCGAACCGCAGCGCGTCGGCGCGGTCGTCCGCCACGAACACGGTGCGCGAGGCGGTGATCCGCGGAGCCACCCCGGCCGGCAGCGCCTCGAGGTACGCGTCGATGATCGGGTCCTGCAACTCCGACAGCGGCGCGTGCAGGCGATCGATGCGGCGCGGCTGGGTGCGCGAGAGCAGGAGCCCGTGCCCGTGGATGCCGGCGCGGTGACCGCCGGGCGCGGAGAACGTGGCCTGCCACACACGGTCGGCGAGGTCTCCCGCGTCCGGGTAGAGCGTATTGCCCGCACCGACGTCGCGACCGGCCAGGCCGTCGAGGAGCGTGCGCAGCTTGCGGTCGTAGGTCACCGCCTTGTCACGCACGTCCTCCCCGAACGGCACGAACGACGACGGGGTGCCGCCGCTGCCGAGGCCCAGATCCACTCGCCCCCCGGAGAGCAGATCGGCGACCACGGCATCCTCGGCCACCCGGACCGGGTCCTCCAGCGGCAGGGTGATCACGCCGGTCCCCAGTCGGATGTCCCGCGTCACGGCCGCCGCGTGCGCGAGGAACACCAGCGGAGACGGCAGCCCACCTTCGGCCGCGTGGAAGTGATGCTGTGCGACCCAGGTCCTCCCGATCCCGTGGCGCTCCGCCTGCTGGATCTGCGCCGTGGCGAGCGCATACCTCTCGGCGGGCGAGGCGTCGTCGAGCAGACGTGTGAAGAAGGCGACGGTGGGCCCGGTCGAGGTGGCGGGTGCGGTGGTCATACGACGATCTCCGTTCGTCCGGGGACCGCGGCGAGCAGCTCCCCGGTGTACTCGTGCTGCGGGTCGCGGAACAGGTCTTCCGTCTGCCCCTCCTCCACGATCCGGCCGCGGCGCATCACCGAGACCGTGTGGCTGATCCTGCGCACGACGGCGAGGTCGTGCGAGATGAACAGGTACGTGAGTCCGAGCTCGGCCTGCAGCGAGGTGAGCAGCTCGAGGATGCGCGCCTGCACGGTCACGTCCAGCGCCGACACCGCCTCGTCGAGCACCACCACCTCGGGGTCGATCGCGAGAGCTCTGGCGATCGCGACGCGCTGCCGCTGTCCGCCCGAGAGCTCGCGCGGGGTGCGCCGCGCGACGTCGGCGGGGAGCGAGACCCGGTCGAGGAGAGCGATCGCGCGCTCCCGGCGCTCGGCACGCGAGCCGACGCGGAAGTTCTGCAGCGGTTCCGCCACGATGTCTGCGATCTGCTGGCGGGGATCCAGCGAGGCGAACGGGTTCTGGTAGACGAGCTGCACCCGGCGACGCAGTTCCCGCAACTGCTCGCGCTTCGCGTGGGTCACATCCTCTCCGGCGACGTCGATGGTCCCGGCGTCGGGCTGGTGGAAGCGGGTGACGAGCCGTGCCGTGGTCGTCTTGCCGGACCCCGACTCCCCCACGAGCGCATGGGTGGTGCCGCGACGCACGCGGAACGAGACATCGTCGACCGCGCGGAAGCGCTCGCGCCCGGCGACCCGGAACTCCTTCACGAGCCCGTCGGCGACGATCGCGTACGGATTCTCCGCCGAGACGGCTGCGGCATCCCGCAGGAACGGCGGGACATCCGGGCGCCGGAAGCCGGTCGTGAACGCGGGAGCATCGGCGAGCAGCTGCCGCGTGTACGGGTCCGTCGGCGCAGCGAGCACCTCCTCGCTCCGCCCCTGCTCCACGATCCGGCCGTCCTTGAGCACGACGAGACGTGCGGCGCGATCGGCGGCGACGCCCAGGTCGTGCGTCACGAGCAGGATGCTGGTGCCCTCCTCGCGCTGCAGCTCGTCGAGCAGATCGAGCACCTTGCGCTGCACCGTGGCATCGAGGGCGCTGGTCGGCTCGTCGGCGATCAGCAGGCGCGGTCGCAGGGCGATCGCGGTGGCGATCAGCACGCGCTGCCGCATGCCGCCGGAGAGCTCGTGCGGATACTGGCGCGCCCGCAGGTCGGGGTCGTCGATGCCGACACGATCGAGCAGCTCGATGGCCCGTGCACGACGGGAGCGCCGATCCCGATGACCGTGCAGGCGCAGGATCTCCTCGACCTGCGCGCCGACCGGACGCACCGGGTCGAGCGAGGTCGTGGGGTCCTGCGGCACGAGGCCGATCTCCGCACCGCGGATGCCGCGCAGCGCGCGATCGGACCACCCGGAGATGTCGAGGTCGCCCAGGACGACCGTCCCGCCGTCGACCCTGCCCCCAGCGGGGAGCAGACCCAGGAGCGCGTGCGCGGTGGTCGACTTGCCCGAGCCCGATTCGCCGACGAGCGCGAGGGTCTCCCCCTCGTCGATCTCGAACGAGACCCCGTGCACGACTTCCCGGTCGCCGTAGGAGATGCGCAGATCGGTCGCTGCCAGAACGCTCATCGCGTCCCCCTTCCGATGCGGTGGCTGATGCGGTTGGCGCTGAGCACCACCGCGACGACGATGAGACCCGGCAGTGCCGTGAGCCACCAGGCGGTGCCGACGTAGTTGCGGCCCTCGGCGATCAGCAGTCCCCACTCGGGAGTGGGCGGCGGAGCGCCGTAGCCGAGGAACCCGAGCGTCGAGATCGCGAGGATCGCCGTGCCGAACTGCAGGGCGGCGAGCGCGACGATCGGGGTGAGCGAGTTGGGCAGCACGTGCCGACGCAGCACCGCGAAGAACGTGGCACCGCTGCCGAAAGCAGCCTCGACATACTCGGTGCGGCGCACGCGGGCGACCTCGGCGCGCATCAGACGCGCGAAGGCGGCGACGCTGCCGAGGCCCACCGCTATGGCGGCGTTGACCGTGCCGAAGCCGAGCAGGATGATCACCGACAGCGACAGCAGCAACCCGGGGATCGCGAGCAGCACGTCGACGATGCGCATCAGCACGTCGTCCACCACCCCGCCCACGGCTCCGGCGATCGCGCCGAGCACCGTGCCGAGGGCGAGTCCCACCGTGACGGCGATCAGCGCGCCCGAGAGCGAGTGCACGGCTCCATGGACGACACGGCCGAACAGATCACGGCCGAGGGTGTCGGTGCCGAACCAATGCGCAGCACTCGGCGGCAGCAGCTTGTCGGCAGGCACGCCGGTGAGCGGGTCGCCGGGCGCGAACACGCCGGGGATCACGGCCCACAGCACGGCGACGGCGACCACGGCGAACGCGAGGTACAGACCCCAGGCGCGGCCGTGCCGGCGACCGCGGCGGTTCCGCTCCTGCGGGGGCTCGGTGGCCGTCGGGCTCGGACCGGGACCCGGCTCGACACTCGTCGCGGCGATCACGGGAGCGGTCATGCGGTGACCTCCTGGAGTGTGCGCCGTGTGGATGCCCGGGCGACGGTGCGCTGACGGGGGTCGATGAGCGGTGTGACGAGGTCGACGGCGAAGCTGATGACGACGAAGCCGAGCGCCGACAGCAGCACGACACCCTGCAGCACCGGGATGTCCTGGTTCGCGACGGCCTGCTCGGTGAGGCGGCCGATGCCGGTGCGGCCGAACACCGTCTCGGTGACGACCGCTCCCCCGACGAGTTCCCCGAACAGCACGCCGGCGATCGTCAGGGTCGGCACGGCGGCGTTGCGGGCGACGGAGCGCGTGAGCACCCACAGCGGCGGGGCACCCTTCGCCCGGACCACCGTGACGAACGGCTGCGCCTGCACCTGATCGATCGCGCGGACCAGCACCTGCGCCAGCGGCGCCGAGATCGGCACGGCGAGCGTCAGCACGGGCAGGATGAGTCCGCTGACGGGGTCGGCCCCGACGATCGGCACCCAGCCGAGCCCGAACGAGAACACCTGGATGAGCAGGATGCCCAGCCAGAAGACCGGCACCGCCACGAAGAGGCCGGGCACCTGGCGAAGCCCGTCGCGCAGCCAGGCGAACGGGGCGAGCGAGGAGAGTCCGGCGATGAGCACGGCCAGGACCAGAGCGACGACCAGCCCGAGGGATGCGAGCAGCAGCGTCGCGGGGAGCGCCTCGGCGAGCATCGTCAGCACGGGTGTGCCGAACTGCGTGGAGTAGCCGAAGTCCCCGGCGAGGAAGCCGAGCCCCGCGTGCACGTACTGCTCCCACCAGGGCAGGTCCGTGCCGTAGGTGGCGCGGATGCTGTCGAGCTGATCCGGCGACAGCCCGAGGCTGGGGTCGGAGAACTTGATCAGGATCGCGTCGCCCGGCAGCAGCTGCAGCAGGAAGAAGGTCGCCGTGAAGGCCGCGACCAGAACGATCGCGGCCTGCCCGGCTCGTCGGAGGACGAAACTCATCGGAGGACCATCCCGATCAGTGCTCGGCCAGCCAGACGCCGGAGAACGTCGGACGCCCCACCGACTCGAACGCGACGCCGTGCACGTAGGTCGCGGTGCCGTACACCTGCGGCTCCTCGAACAGCGGGATCACGTAGGCCTGTTCGGCGATGTAGTCCTGCACGGCCTGCGATGCGGCGACACGCTTGTCGGCGTCCGGCTCGGACGCCACGGCGAGCAGCAGCTCGTCGAGCTTCGCGTCCTTGGATATCAGCACGTCGCGGTTCTTCGTGAAGTACTGGCTCTTGATGACGTCCAGATCCGCGCGTCCGACCATCGAGTGGTAGAAGCCGGTCTTGAGCGGGTCGCGCGTGTCCTCGGCGTAGCTGCCGGCGTCGCCGGGCTTGACCGAGAGCTCGACCCCGACCTTCGCCAGCTGCTGCGCCACGAGCTCGAGGGTCTGCTTCGACAGCGGCTGCGGCTTCGCCTCGTACACCGTGATCGAGAGGCGCTCCCCGTCCTTCTCGCGGATGCCGTCGGCACCGGGCTCCCATCCGGCCTCGTCGAGCAGCTTCTCGGCCTTCTTCGGGTCGTAGGCGTAGTGCTCCGACTCGTCCTTATAGCCGAGGGCTTGGGAGGAGAGCACCGACGTCGCCACCGGGTAGTTCTCGGTGAAGAGGGTGTCCACGACCTCCTGCGCGTTCACCGCGGCGATGAGTGCCTGACGTACGCGGATGTCGGCGAGCAGCGGGTTCTCGGGTCGCAGGGCGATCGAGTTGTTCACGCCGCGCGTCTGCGGGGCATAGAGCGTGAAGCCGGCGCCCTCCACGCGGTCCTCGTCGAACGCCTGCACATAGCGGACGTAGTCGGCCTGTCCCGCGAGCAGCGAGCCGATGCGCACCGAGTCCTCGGGCGTGATCAGCACGTGCACCGCGTCGAGGTACGGGCGGCCGTCGTTGTCGACGCTGTCGGGTCCCCAGGCGTAGTCGTCGCGGGCGGTGAGCGTGTACTCCGTGCCGAGCTTCTCGCCCGTGACCGTGAACGGACCGGAACCGATGATCTCCTCGGCGTTGCCTGCGCCGAAGTCCTCGATCGTGCCGTCGAGCGTCTCCGGCGACAGCAGTCCCGAGTTGATGGTCGACGTCGCCTGCAGGAACCCGGGAGACGGAGCCGAGAAGCGGAACGTCACCGTGTCCTCGTCGACCACCTCGCTGCTGGCGTAGTTGTTGATCGCCTCCGAGACCGTGAGGCCCCGCTCCGCGTCGCCCAGCCCGTAGGTGTCGAAGTTCTTCGCCACGGCGGCCGCATCCACCGGCGTGCCGTCCGAGAACGTGACATCGGGGTTCAGGTCGAACGTGTACTCGGTCGCGTCGTCGTTCACGGTCCAGTCGGAGGCGATCCACGGCTCGATCTCGAGCGTCTCCGGGTTCTGCCAGGTGAGCCGGGCGGCGATGTTGTTCACGATGCCGCCGTTGGGGTAGAAGCCGGCCTGCGGCGGGTACAGGTTCGTGTACGCCTGGTGCTCCAGGTACGTGAGCGTTCCTCCGGTGACGGGGTCGCCTCCGTCCGCGGGAGAGTTCGCCGGGGCGGGTGTGGACGCGCAGGCCGCGAGGCTCCCCGCGAGCACGAGCGGGAGCGCCACGGCGGCGGCGCGGATCAGACGACGGTTCATGCGGAGGTCTCCTGGCTTCGGGTGGGACGAGGTTTCTTCACGGTAGGAATCGGGGGTGCGACGGTGCGACTCGGTCGACACCACACGTCACGCGTCGACATACGAGGAAATGCGCAGACGGTCGCGCAGGGTCGACCCCTGGCTCTCCGCGACGCTCCGCAGCAGTCCGCGACGGCGCAGCTCCGGCGCCGCGATGCGTGTGAAAGCCTCGAACTGCGCGGGCTGGAAGGCCGACAGCACGTTGAATCCGTCGGCGGCCCCCTCGTCGCGCCAGAGTTCGAAGTGATCCGCGATCGTGCCTGCGTCCCCCACGACGAAGGCGGCGGGGACGGCGTGCGCGGCGACCAGGTGCCGCCAGGTGAGCGGGTCGCCGGTGCGGACACCGAGACCGGCGATGCGGTCGAGCCGTTCGATCAGCGCCGCACCGCGCTCCCCCAGGCGCTCCGCTTCGGCCGTCGTGACGCGGGCGTCGAACGTCGCCTCCCGCAGCGGATCCTCCCGCGAGACGTCCAGGGCGTCCGCGAGCGCACCGATCGTGCGGTTCGGCGGGAAGGCGGCCCTGGCGGCCTGGTGCCCCTCGGCGAGCGGCACCAGGGCGAGGAGGGTCTGCACGATGCGCTTCGCGGCGGCGTCGGTGTCGCCGACGACGGGGAGCACGGGCGCGATGACCCGGAGCTCGTCCGGAGAGCGTCCGGCCTCCGCCGCGATGTCGCGCAGCAGCCGTCGGGTCGCGATCGCTTCGACCAGCGTCGGCGCGGCGATCAGCGCGAGGTCGGCCTCGGTGGCCGCGAGCGCCCGCGACCGCGGCGACGTGCCCGCGTGCACGATCGGGATCCGCCCCTGCGGTGGGCGGGCGACGTTCAGCGGTCCGGCCACCCGGAGGTGCGCGCCCTCGACGGCGGCCGGACGGAGCCCCTCCGGATCGATCAGCACGCCGCGCTCGGCATCCGCGATCCAGGCGTCCTCGCTCCACGATTCCCACAGCCGCCGCAGCGCCTCGACGAACTCCTCGGCCCGGTCGTAGCGCGACTCGTTGTCGGCGTGCGCGTCCCTCCCGTGATTGCCCGCGGCGCGCGGTTCGGCCCCGGTGACGAGATTGACCCCGGCCCGACCTCCCGTCAGCACGTCGAGCGAGGCCAGCGAACGTGCCGTCGCATAGGGGTCGGCGTAGGTCGTGTTGACCGTCGCGATCAGACCGATCCGCGAGGTGACTCCGGCGAGGAACAGCACGGCGCTCACGGGGTCGATGCGCGCCAGCAGATACGGGTCGCGGAACTCCAGATCGGGCCCCGTAGCCAGCCAGTCGCCGAAGAACAGATAGTCCAGGCCGGCGTCCTCCCCCTCCCGCGCGATGCGCCGCAGGATCCCGGCATCCGTCGCGGGGTCGCGATGCGCACCGGGGTGCCGCCAGCCCGAGGGATACGCGCCCAGGGTGCGCACCATGGCGCCGATGATGAGGGGTTCGGTCATGCCGTCACGCTAGGAGCGCGTCCGGCGCGCTGCCACGGCGTCGATGCCGGGCGTCACGGGATGTAACAGTCGGTCACACCCGCCGCACCCCCTACGCTGAGACCATGACAGGTCTTCGTTGGGGAATCCTCGCGACCGGCGGCATCGCCGGCGCATTCGCGTCCGATCTGCGCACCGCAGGGCTCGATCTCGTCGCCGTCGGTTCGCGCTCGCAGGAGTCGGCCGATGCGTTCGCCGCCCGCTTCGACATCGGCAGAGCGCACCCGTCGTACGAGGCTCTGGTGTCCGACCCCGAGGTCGACATCATCTACGTGTCGACCCCGCACCCGATGCATCACGAGAACGCCCGGCTCGCCCTCGAACACGGCAAGCACGTGCTGGTCGAGAAGGCCTTCACCCTGAACCGCGCCGAGGCGGAGGACCTGCAGTCCCTCGCCGCCGAACGCGGGCTGCTGGTCATGGAGGCCATGTGGACGCGGTATCTGCCGCACATGGTCCGCATCCGCGAGCTCATCGCCGACGGCGCTCTCGGTGAGATCCGGGCCGTGAGCGCCGATCACACCCAGCTGCTGCCCTCCGACCCCGCCCATCGGCTGAACGCCCTCGAACTCGGCGGCGGCGCGCTGCTCGACCTGGGGATCTACCCGATCTCCTTCATCTGGGACATCCTCGGCGCCCCGACCAGCGTCCGCGCGGTCGGCCGGCTCATCGAGACGGGCGCCGACGCGGAGGTCGCCACCGTCATGACGCACGAGGGGGGCGCGGTCTCGACCAGCCTGTCTTCGTCCCGCGCGGCGGGCCCCAACGTCGCGAGCATCGTCGGCACCGCGGCGCACATCGACATCGACACCGTCTGGTACAGCCCGACCACGTTCCGCCTCGTCCTCCCGGACGGCACGGTGCAGGAGGAGTACGTCTCCGAGGTCGAGGGGCGCGGCATGCAATACCAGGCCCTGGCCGCCGAGCGCCTGGTGCACGACGGCATCCTCGAGGGCGACATCCTCCCGATCGCCGAGAGCGTGGCGATCATGGGCACCCTCGACGAGATCAGGGCCCAGATCGGCGTCCGCTACCCGCGCGAGGAGGTCTGACCGTGGCCGAGACCCCCGACGCCCGCGTGGCCGTCTACCTGGACTTCGACAACATCGTCATCTCCTGGTACGACCGCGTCCATGGCCGCAACGCCTACGGCAAGGACCGGCAGCGCATCTCCGAGAACCCGAACGACCCGGAGGTCACCGATCGGCTGCGGGCCGCGATGATCGAGGTCGGCGCCATCATCGACTACGCCGCCTCCTTCGGCACGCTCGTGCTCACCAGGGCCTACGCCGACTGGTCCTCCCCCGTGAACGCCGAGTACCGCTCGCAGCTCGTCGCCCGCGCGGTCGACCTCGTGCAGCTGTTCCCCGCCGCCGCCTACGCGAAGAACGGCGCGGACATCCGGCTCGCCGTCGACGCCGTCGAGGACATGTTCCGCCTGCCCGACCTCACCCACGTCGTGATCGTCGCCGGCGACAGCGACTACGTGCCGCTGGCTCAGCGCTGCAAGCGTCTCGGCCGCTACGTGATCGGGGTCGGGGTGTCCGGCTCGACGGCCAAGTCGCTCGCCGCGGCGTGCGACGAGTTCGAGTCCTACGACTCGCTGCCCGGCGTGGTGCGCCCGGTGAAGACGGCACCCGCTGCCGTCGCCGCCCCGGCGGAAGCGCCGTCGGTCGAGCCGGCTGCCCCCGTCGCCGAGACCGCGACGAAGCCGAAGACCGCTCCCAAGCGCGCGAAGGCCAAGCCCGTCATCAAGGCCGAGGAGCCCAGGGTCGAGGACAAGGTCGACGACCAGGAGGTCGCGACGCAGCTGCTCGAGCGCGCCCTGCGCCTGGGCCACGACAAGGCCGACGCCGACGAGTGGCTGCACAGCTCCGCGGTGAAGACCCACATGCGCCGCATGGACCCGTCGTTCAGCGAGAAGGCACTCGGGTACCGCTCGTTCTCCGACTTCCTGAAGTCCCGAGACGACATCGCCGAGCTCGAGGAGACCGGGCACGAGCGGCTGGTGCGCCTGCGCGAGCCCTGACCCGGCGCCTGCGCTGGTCTCCGGTGATCACTGGTTGCGGAACGCCGCGTCGAAGGAGGCCTCCGGCTTCGGCCACAGCAGCGAGCGCACGACGGTGAGCGCCTCGGGGGCTCCGTGCAGCCGATCCATCCCGGCGTCCTCCCACTCGATCGAGATCGGACCGTCGTAGCCGATGGCGTCCAGCGCGCGGAAGGCGTCCTCCCACGGCACGTCGCCGTGGCCGGTGGAGACGAAGTCCCAGCCGCGCCGAGGATCGCCCCACGGCAGGTGCGAGCCGAGAACGCCGGCCCTTCCGTTGCGCGGCCGCATCCGGGTGTCCTTGCAGTCCACGTGATAGATCCGGTCCGCGAAGTCGACGATGAAGCCGACCGGATCGATGTTCTGCCACATCATGTGCGAGGGGTCCCAGTTGAAGCCGAACGCGTCCCGGTGGTCGATCGCGTCGAGGGCGCGCGCACTCGACCAGTAGTCGTAGGCGATCTCCCCCGGATGCACCTCGTGGGCGAAGCGGACTCCCTCGGCGTCGAAGACGTCGAGGATCGGGTTCCAGCGGTCGGCGAAGTCCTGGAAGCCCTGCTCGATCACCGACTCCGGCACGGGTGGGAACATCGCCACGTACGGCCAGATGGACGAGCCGGTGAAGCCCACGACGGTGTCGACGCCGAGCTTCCCGGCCACGCGGGCGGCCCGCTTCATGTCCTCCGCCGCCCGCTGCCGCACGCCCTCGGCCTCGCCGTCGCCCCAGACGTACGGGCGCAGGATGCCCTGGTGCCGGAAGTCGATCGGGTCGTCGCACACCGCCTGCCCGGCGAGGTGGTTGGAGATCGCGAACACCTGCAGGCCGTGCCGGTCGAGGATCTCGCGGCGGGAGGCGGCATACGCGTCATCCTCGTCGGCTCGGCGCAGGTCGAGGTGATCGCCGGACGCGGCGATCTCGAGTCCGTCGTACCCCCACTCCGCCGCGAGACGAGCCACCTCCTCGAACGGCAGATCGGCCCACTGGCCGGTGAACAGCGTGACCGGGTGACTGCTCATGGACACTCCTTCGTATCGCGGGAGGGGTCAGGCGCCGAGGGCGCGGAGGTGGGCGATGCTGCGGGCGGCGAGGTCGTCCTGGCTCGGAGCGAGCGGCCGCCAGACGGACGCCGCGACGGCGATCGTGGCGTTCTCCCCGGTGAAGCTCTCCAGCCCCAGCACTCCTCGGTAGCCGGCGTCGTCGAGAGCGCGGAGGATTCCCGGCCAGTCGGTGTGGTCGTCGCCCACCGCGCCGCGGTCGCTGCCGCACACCTGCACATGGGCGATCGCCGAGCCCGCCGCGCGGATCGCGTCATCGGGCCTCTTCTCCTCGATGTTGAGGTGATACGTGTCGAGGGCGAGCCCGACCCCGGCGCCCAGCAGCGGCTCCAGCGCGTCGAGGCTCTGCTCCACGGTGTTGAGCAGGCTCGTCTCGTAGCGGTTCAGGGGCTCGATCGCCAGGATCAGCCCCCGGTCGGCGGCCTCCCGCGCGAGCGGAGCGAGGTTCTCCCTGAGTTCGCCGATCGCGCCAGCCCGCTCCCCGTCGTCCATGCGCCAGGTGACCCCCGTCGGGGCGTAGAAGGGGCCGGCGACGACGGGCGAGCGCACGATCTCGGCGGCGTCGAGGCACGCGCGCAGGTAGTCCTGCGTGGCCGCGACGTCACCGGCGCGCGCCAGCAGCGAGCGGCCGGGACCCATCGCGCCGACCACGACCGCGCCCAGACCGAGACCGTCCAGCACGGAACGCGTCCGGACCGGGTCCCAGTCGCCGATGCTCTCCAGGGGCAGCTCCAGGGCGTCGTAGCCGAGGCGGGCAGCCGTGCGGGCGAGCGGCTCGAGGGTCTCATCGGTGAGCGGAGACGTCCACACCCAGGTGTTGACGGCGATCGTGCGGGGCATCGTTGTCCTTGTGATCGTGACGGCGGTCCCACCCTCCCACTCCGCGGTGCGGAGCGGAAGGGCGGGAGCACGCATCGGTTACGGGATCTGCCGCTCCTGCCACACCGTCGGATAGCCGGGGAGGTTCTCCCCGCCGAACTTCGCGTAGTGGCCGTCGGGCATGCCCTCGTTGGCGGCGAGGTAGTCGTCGAGCTCCGCCTCGGTGATCGGCTTCTGCGGGAGCACCCACTCCTTCGGCACCTCTTCACCCGCAAAGATCATCTGTGCCGCGAGCAGCGGGGTCCGCCACTGGAAGTTGGAGTACACGGGAGCGAGACCCGTGAGGCCGGTGTCCTTCCACTTGCGGAGGAAGCTCATCTCGTCCTCCCCGGTCATGACGGGGTAGTCGACGCCGGCATCCTCGAACGCCTCGATCGCGGCGACGGCGCCGTCTCCGGCGTCCATCCAGATGCCGTCGACGTCGCCCTTGGCGAGCTCGTCGCTGATGATGCTCTTGATCTCCGTGGGATCGGCGCCGGTGAAGTGGTCCACCGCCTCGATCCCCGCCTCCTCGAACAGCTTCTCGGCACCGGCCCAGCGGTGCTCCAGCACGTCGACGCCGGGGAGGATGCGCAGCGCCACGACCTTGTCGCCTTCCTCGAGGTTGTCGATCAGGAACTCGGCCGTGTCGATGCCCCACGCGAAGCCGCCGATGGGGTGGATGAACGTGACAGGGCAGTCCGTGTTGACGCCGCGGTCGAACACGACGACCGGCTTGCCCGTCTCGCAGGCGCGTTCGACGGCCGGTGTCATCGCCGCGGTGCTGTTGGGCGAGATCAGGAAGACGTCGCACCCGCCCTCCGCGATGAAGTAGTCGATGTCGGCGATCTGCGTGTCGTCGGAGTCCTTCGCGTCACGGGTCTCCATCTCGCTGATCGCGCCGGCGTCCTGGAGCACCTTCAACTGCTCGTTCATCGTGATCCAGCCCGTCTGACGCCACGGGTTGGAGATCGAGGCGTTCGCGAAGCAGGCCTTCTTGGCGCCGTCGCTCGCGAACTCCGCCGTGTCGACCATCTCGGCGTTGATGTGCTGCAGATACGGCTCGTCCGCCGGTCCCTGCGGCTCCACGCCGCGCTCCTCGTCCTGCTTGTCGAACAGCTCCTGGTCGAACCACTCGGTCGTCTCCGCCGCCTCTTCGGGGTTCTCCGACTCCGCCGGCGCCACGGACGGGTCGGTGGTGCACCCGGCGAGCGCGATGAGGCCGAAGAGAGCCACCCCTGCGGTGGCGATCTTCATCGATCGTCGCATTGCTAATCTCCTCTGATTTCTGTGTGGATGGTGCGGGTCGGTGCGGGAGCGGTCACGGGGTCGTCCGTGACCGTCTCCGAGGACTGCGGGCCCCGTCGACGTCGGGCACGGAAGGCCACGGCGGAATAGGCGACGGCGGCGATGATGATGACGCCCTGGACGGCATCGCGCAGGGTCGACGGGACGCCCGCGATGTTCAGGAGCATGAACAGGGCCTCGAGGGCGAAGGCGCCGGCGACGGCACCGACGATCCAGCCCCGGCCGCCGCCCAGCACGACGCCGCCGAGGACGACCGCGGTGATGGCGGTGAACTCGTAGCCGCGACCCACCGAGGGGTGCACGCCGGCGTAGCCGACCAGCAGGACGGCGGAGAGGGTCGCCGACAGGGCGGAGATGACGAACGCTCGGGTCGTGACCCACGCACGACGCGCCCCGGCGTAGTCCACGGCCCGGGGGTTGTCGCCGACCGCGATGAGCGTCTTGCCCAGGGGGCGCTTGGTGATCCAGATGCCGAGGGCGAGCCAGACGATCAGGAGCAGCACCGCCCACGGCAGGAAGTCGAGAAGGGGCACCTCGCGGATGCCGCCGCGGCCGATCTCCCGGAAGCTGTCCGCGGGGTTCCCGGTCGCCGCTCCCCCGGTCCACCACATCACCCCGCCGAGCAGCGCGAGCATCATCCCCAGCGTGACGATGAACGACGGCACCTTCAGCAGCGTGGTGAGCAGACCGTTGACCAGGCCGACCGCGACGGCGAACACGACCATGAGCAGCAGCACGGGGACCGTGCGTGCGTCGTCCTGCCCGACCAGGTTCCCGGCGATGATGACCTGTGCGGTGATGAGCGATCCCTGCGACAGATCGAACTCCCCGGCGATGATCACGAAGTACTGCCCGATCGCGACGATCGCGATGGGGGCCACGCGCTGGAGGAAGCGCATGAACTGCCCTGGTTCGGCGAAGCTCGGGTTGAGGACGGTCACGGCGACCAGCAGGAGCACGAGGAGCAGGAACACCGCTCCCCGCGGGCTCACGAGCGTGCGCAGCGCGTTCATGCGCGCCCTCCTTCCGCGGCGGGGGTGGTATCGGGCGTCGCGTCGGCCAGTTCGGCCGCGGCCGCCGCCATCTCCGGCTCGGCGGCCTTCGCCGCGTCGTCGCCACCGGTGCGCGTTCCCCCGGGGCCGAAGCGCGGCCGGCGGCGGACGATCGACCGGCGGCTGTACACGGCCACCGCGGCGACGATCACCACCCCGCGGACGACGTCCTTGAGGAAGGGGTTGATCTGCATGACGCTCATCACGTTGTCGACCACCGCGAGGATCGCGACACCGCCGATCGTGCCCCAGATCGATCCGCGGCCGCCCAGCAGCAGCGTCCCGCCCAGCACGACCGCCGCGATCGACAGCAGCGCATATCCGCCCTGCTGCCCGACGGTCGGACTGCCGACGCCGAGACGGCTGGCGAGCAGCAGGCCCGCGAGCCCCGCGAACACCGAGCACAGCACGTGCGCCCAGATCAGCGGCATCCGGATGCGGACGCCGGACAGCCGGGCGATCTCGGGGTCGCCTCCCACCGCGTACAGGTGAGCGCCCGTCCGCGTGCGGTTCAGCAGCAGCCAGACGACGACCGCGAGCACGATCATGATGAGCGTGGAGACCGGGATCGGCCCGACGCCGGTCGCACCGATGAGCTGGAACGCCCACGGCACGCTGCCCGCCGCGCCCTCGAAGTTCGTGTTGAGGATGCCCTGCAGGATGAGGCCGACGCCGAGCGTCGCGATGAAGCCGTTCACCTTGAGCACGGTCACGATGAGCCCGTTCAGCAGGCCGATCCCTGCGCACACGAGCAGCGTGACGACCACCGCGAGCGGGATGTTGCCGGCGTTGCCGTTCATGATCGTGGCGGCCAGCAGGCTCGAAAGGCTGATCACATAGGTGACGGAGAGGTCGAGCGAGGCTCCCAGCACCACGAGCGTCTGGCCGATCGCCACGAGGCCGAGCACGCTCATCCCGGTGAGGATGTCGCGGATGTTGCCCGCGCTCAGGAAGTTGCGTCCGACCGTGCCGACCAGGATCGCGCCGACCACGATCACGAGCAGGAGGATCGCGAGCACGATCAGGGTGGAATCGATCCGGAGGCGCTTCATCGCGCGCCCCCTGCCGCCGTGGTCCCCGGTGTGTGCGCGCCGGTCGCAGCTCCCAGGATCTCGTGCTCTGCCGAGCCGGCCGGGAGCTCGGCGACCAGCTCACCATCGTGCATGACGAGGATGCGATCGCTCATGCCGATCACCTCCGGCAGCTCGCTCGACACCATCAGCACGGCCTTCCCCTGTGCGGCGAGCTCGCGCATCAGCTGGTAGACCGCGTACTTGGCGCCGACGTCGATGCCGCGGGTGGGCTCGTCGAACAGCACGATCTGCGGCCGGGTGAGCAGCCACTTGGCGAGCACCACTTTCTGCTGGTTGCCGCCGGAGAGGAAGCGGACCTCCTGATCGACACCGCGCGAGCTGACCTCGAGCGCGGAGAGGACGCCGGGGACCTCGCGTCGCGAGGCGGCGGTGCGCCCGGCGAAGACGCCGCGCACCACCAGAAGAGCGTTGTCGAGGACCGACTGCCCGAGCGCGAGACCCTGCGCCTTGCGATCCTCGGAGACGAGAGCGAGGCCCGCGCGCACGGCGGACCGTGCGCTCGTGATGCGCACCGGAGTCCCGTCGATGCGCATCGTGCCGCGGTTGAACGCCTGGATGCCGAACACCCCCTCCACGAGCTCTGTGCGTCCGGACCCCTGCAGCCCCGCGACGCCGACGATCTCCCCCGCACGCAGTGTGAGGGAGACCCCGTCGACGTAGGCGTTGCCGCACCCATCGAGCTCGAGCCGCGGTCCGCCCACCGTGGTCCCCTCGAGCGCGTCGGGGAAGTACGACTGGATGGAGCGGCCGACCATCCGCCGCACGAGCTCATCGGTGGTGAGAGCGGCGGCGTCGTCGGTGGACACCAGCGCGCCGTCCTTGAGGATCGTGATGCGGTCGCACAGGTCGAAGATCTCCTTCAGCCGGTGCGAGACGTAGATGATGGCGACCCCGCGCGAGGTGAGACGCCGGACGATCGCGTACAGCAGCTCGACCTCCCGGTCGCTCAGCGCGGCCGTCGGCTCATCCATCGAGATGACCTGCGCGTCGAACGAGAGGGCCTTGACGATCTCGACGATCTGCTGTTCGGCGACCGTGAGCGATCCGACACGCGCCTGAGGCTCGATGAACGACACCCCGAGGTCGGTGAGGAGCTCCGCCGTCCTGCTGTTCATCGCCCGCTGGTCGACGAACCCGCCCCGCCGGGGCTCGCGCCCGAGGTACACGTTCTGCGCGACCGTCCGCTCCGGCAGCAGGGTGAACTCCTGGAAGACCGTCACGATGCCGGCGTCCATCGCCTGCCTCGGCTGCGTGTGCCGCACCTCGTCGCCGCGATACGCGATCACCCCCTCGTCCGCGGGCTGCACACCCGCGATGATCTTCATGAGGGTCGACTTGCCCGCGCCGTTCTCGCCGACGAGACCGTGCACCTCGCCGGGCCGGACGTCGAAATTGATCCCCTTCAGCACCTCGACGCCGAAGAAGGACTTCCGGATGCCGGACACCTGCAGCACCGGCTGCGTCGTCGTCGCGCTCATGCCGCCACCTCCACCCAGCGCCCGCCGTCGGCCGCCGAGTCGAGCACGGCTTCGGTGAGGACGGCCGAGCGGTATCCGTCGGCGAACGTCGGCAGGCCCTCCGGCTGCGCGCCCGCGATCGCGGCGTACACGTCGGATACGAATCCGTTGAACGCGTCCTGGTAGCCCATCGCATGCCCCGCAGGCACCCGCTGCAGTCGTGCCGCATCCGGGGCGGAGACCGCGGGGTCGCGCAGCAGCAGCCGCGACTCCTCGCGCATGCCGATCCAGAGCTCCTCCGGGCGCTCCTGCTCGAACCGGAGGCTCTGCCGCGCACCGTGCAGCTCGAGCGTCAGGGCGTTCTTGCGACCGGCGGCCATCTGCGAGATGAGCAGTGTCCCCAGTGCCCCCGACTCGGTCTCGACGAGCACTGCGACGATGTCCTCCGTATCGACCACGCGACCCGAGCGCTCGGGGAAGACCCGACGTGTGCGCGCGCTCAGCGTGCGGATCCGCTCGCCGATCACGAACTCGATGAGGTCGCACAGGTGCGAGCCGATGTCGGCGAACGCCCGGGAGGCCCCGGCGGACTCGGACCGCACCCGCCAGTCGTCGTCGCTGGGCAGCAGCATCCAGTCCTGCAGGTAGGAGCAGTCGAGGGTGAGGAGCTCGCCGGCTTCGCCCTGGGCGATCCGAGCCCTCGCCTCGCGCACCATCGGGTGGTAGCGGTAGATGAATGGGACGGCGGCCACGCTTCCGCGAGCCTCCGCGGTCTCGGCGAGCATCCGAGCGTCTTCGGCGGTCGTGGCGAGCGGCTTCTCGCAGATGACGTGCTTGCCGGCGTTCAGAGCCCGGAGCGCGAGATCCGCATGCGTGGTGTTCGGGGTGCAGATGTGCACGACGTCGATGTCCGCGGCGTCGAGGAGCGCCGCGGCGTCGACCTCCGCCCGCTCGGCCCCCAGCGCCTGTGCGGCGTCCCGGCTCCCCGCCGCCGAGCGGGTGGCCACGGCCCGCAGCTCGGCTCCGGCATCCCGCGCCGCTGCGCGGTGCACGCGCGCCATGAATCCTCCGCCGAGGATGCCGGCTCGGATCGTTCCGAGACCGGTGTCAGTGACATCCGTTGTCATGCGGCTGATTCTGACACAGACCTTCCGACTTTTGCTAGCAATTCGTCAAAAGTCTGCTGACACAAATTCGAAGTCGAGCGCCGGTGCGCCGAAGTGCTGTGGTTTACTGACGAAATGGTTGATGTGCTCAGGCCGACGCCGGCGCCCTCCCCCGGCGCCGGAGAGATCTTCCAGATCCTCCGCGACGGCACCGCCAGAACCAAGGCCGAACTCGCCGCCCTCACCGGTCTCGCCCGCTCGACCGTCGCCCTGCGCGTGGACGCGCTGCTCGCCGCCGACCTCCTCCGCCCCGCCGGTGAGGCCGCGTCCACAGGGGGACGACCGCCCGCCCGCGTCGCCTTCAACCCCCGCGCCGGGCTGGTGCTCGCCGTCGACCTCGGGGCGACGCATGCGACCGTCGCCGTCGCCGACCTCGCCGGGATGATCCTCGATGCGCGGACCCGCGCGATCGACATCGCGGACGGCCCTGAGCTGCTGCTCGACACGATCCTCGCCGATGCCGCGGAGCTGCTCGCGACGGCCGCCGACGGGCTGCCACTGGTGGGCGTCGGCATCGGGGTTCCCGGGCCCGTCGAGCACTCGACGGGCCGTCCGACCAACCCGCCGATCATGCCGGGCTGGGATCGGTTCGACATCCCGGCGTACGTGCAGCGGACCTTCGACGTGCCGGTGCTCGTCGACAACGACGTCAACATCCTGGCGCTCGGCGAGCAGGCGACGAGCTGGCCGCAGGTGGACGACCTGATCTTCGTGAAGGTGTCGACAGGCATCGGCGCCGGGATCATCGCCGGCGGGCAGCTGCAGCGCGGCGCCCAGGGGTCGGCGGGCGACATGGGCCACGTGCAGGTCCCCGCCGGTGCCGGATCCACCAGGCCGCCCGGCGACGAACGCGACCTGGAGGCCCTCGCCAGCGGATCCGCCCTCGCCATCGCCCTGCGCGCGGAGGGCCTCGACGTGCGAGGCGCCTCGGACGTCGTCGACCTGGTACGCGCCGGGAACCCGACAGCCATCGAGGCGACGCGTCAGGCCGGACGCGACGTGGGCGAGGTGCTCGCCACCGTCGTGAACCTGCTCAACCCGTCGATCATCGTGCTGGGAGGTAGCATCGCCCGCGCCGGCGAGCATCTCCTCGCCGGGGTCCGCGAGGTCGTGTACCGCCGGTCGATCCCGCTCGCCACCCAGCACCTCGCGATCGTCCAGTCCCAGGCGGGCGATCGCGCGGCGGTGCTGGGTGCGGCCATCATGGTCGCCCGCGAGGTGCTCTCTCCCGCGAGCGTCGACGGCTACGTGGCGGCGAAGGCGCGCTGAACCGCGCCCCCGCCGTCACGCGCGGGGCTCAGAGCGTGGCCTCGAACGGATCGAAGTCCGCGGCGATCGAACCCACCTGATCCAGGGTGCTGTCCACCTCGATGAAGCGGCGCGCCTCCGCGGCCTCCTCGATCGAGAGCAGCGTGTCGAGCACGTGGTAGCCGAACTCCCCCGTCGCGACGTGGGGGCGGTCGGCGGCGATCGAGCGCACCATGTCCAGCAGGCCCACGCCGCGGCCGGAGAGCACGCCCTCCTGCACGACGTCGACGACCTCCTGCTCGATCGGCTCCGGCGGGACGAACAGACGGGTGAGGGGTCGGGTGATGGTGATCGCGCCGCCGAAGGTGTTGGGGTCGGGGATCGCGATCGTGCCCTCGGTGCCGGTGATCTCCACGATCCCCTGGCGGATGATGGGCGAGTCCGTGCTGTAAAGGCTCTGCGCCTGACCGCCGCCTTCGAAGTCCATCAGGACACTGAGTGTGGAGGGGATCTCGACCGGGAACTCCTGTCCGGCGAGCTCGCCGACCTGCACGCGGCGGGTGGGTGTGCCCTGCAGCCCGAGAGCGGCGACCGAGGCGACCGGGCCGAAGACGTGCACGAGCGCCGACACGTAGTAGGGCCCCATGTCGAGCAGCGGCCCCCCGCCCTTGGCGTACAGGAACGCGGGGTTCGGGTGGAAGATCTCCGGCCCCGACCACTGGAAGGTGGTCTGGGCGAACAGCGGACGACCGATGTCGCCCCGCGCGATCGCCCGCTTCGCGGTCTGCACGCCCGGTCCGAGGACGGTGTCGGGTGCCACCCCGATGCGGAGCCCGGCTTCCTCTGCCTTCCCCAGGAGTCGGCGGGATTCCTCGCGACTCACGCCGATAGGCTTCTCGGTCCAGACGTGCTTGCCCGCCGCGAGGATCGCCTCCGAGACCTCGACGTGCACCGCCGGGATCGTGAGGTTCACGACGACGTCGATCTCGGGGTCCTCGAGCACGGTGGCGACTCCACCTGCCCGCGGGACGCCGTACTTCTCGGCCTGCGCCTTCGCGCGCTCCTCCAGCAGGTCGCCGATCGCGAGGACGCGGACGTCGGGGAAGGTCGTGAGGTTCGACAGGTACTGGTCGCTGATGTTGCCGGCGCCGATGATGCCGACGCCGACGGGGCCGCTGCCGATCGCCATCAGCCGGCGACCTTCTCGTCGAGGTAGACCCGACTGCGCTCGATGGCGTCGAACAGGTCTCCCTCGTAGTGGTCGAACTCGACGATCGCCAGCTCGAGAGCGGGAGCGGCGGCGACGGCTTCGACGAGGGGCACGGAGCCTTCACCCGCGGGCACCTGGTCGGCGGGCGGGTAGGCGCCGGCGAGCGCCGCGTCGAGCGTGCCGTCCTTGGCATGCACGGCGATCACACGGTCGCCGAGACGCTCCAGCAGGGCGACCGGGTCGACGCCGCCGCGGGCGACCCAGTACAGGTCGACCTCCAGGACGACGCGCTCGTCGAGGAGGCCGGCGAGCACCTCGAGCCCGGTGACGCCGTCGAACTCCGCCTCCAGCTCGTGCGCGTGGTTGTGGTAGCCGACCCGCACCCCCACGGTCGCGCCGATCGCGGCCGCCTCGTTGAGCAGACGCGCGGTCTCCTCGATCTGCGCGACGGACTCCCAGCGGGCCGGCTCCGTGTACGGGTCGATCACGGTGTCCATGCCGAGCACCTTGGCCGCGGCGAAGACCTCGGTCGGCGACGGCACCGGAAGCGTCGTGCCGCTGCCGTCCGGGTTGACGAAGGACTCGGATGCGAGGAAGGCGTGCCCGGACGGCGCGACGAGACCGGCGGCGGAGAGCGCGGCGGCGAGCGGTTCCGCGCGACGGACGAAGTCGTAGGGCTCGACGGCCGTGAAGCCGCAGGCGGCGACGGCGGCGAGGGACCCTTCGAGGTCGGCCTCCAGCTCGTCCTTGATCGTGAACAGCTGCAGGGAAGTCCGGATCGTCATCGGTCGTGCTCCTTCGGTCATCGGTGACGGGCAGGGCGTGCGCCCTGCGGAAAGGACGCTATCACCAAATACCTCCAACCGGAAGTTTTGATTCGCTAGACTCCCCCCATGCCCGTCGAGTCCGCAGAGCACGCCGATCCCGCGCGGCGGCGTGGCGCCTACGCCAAGGGAATCGCCCGACGACAGGAGATCCTCGACCGCGCCATCGAGGTCTTCGCCGAGCGCGGCTCCGATCGCACCAGCCTGCGGGCCATCGCGCGCGAGGTCGGCGTCACCCACGCCGCTCTCACGCACTACTTCGGCTCGCTCGAGGAGCTCCTCGTCGCGGTGTACCAGGAGAGCTACGCTCCGGGACGACAGTCCGCGCCCCCGGCGCCGGACGCGACGCCGGTGGAGATGATGATCGAGTCCGCTCGCACCAACCGCGCGGTCCCCGGGCTCGTGCAGCTCTACTCGACGCTGGTCGCGTCCGCCCTCGAAGAGGGGCATCCGGCGGCGCGCGCCTTCGCCACCGACCGGTTCTCGCGCCTGCGGGACAGCCTCGCCGACACCGTGCGGCAGCAGCAGGAGCAGGGCCGCATGCGCGGCGATGTCGACCCGGATGCGGTCGCCGCCCTGGTCGTCGCCGCCTCAGACGGCCTCCAGACCCAATGGCTGCTGGATGACACCGCGCCGCAGCACGAGGCGCTCGCACTGCTCGACCGACTGCTGCGACCGGGCAGCTGAGCCGTCCCGAGGCTCTCGCCCCGGCTAGGCTCGAACCGTGACGCCCGTGCCGCAGTCCCCGTACGCGAGGGCGCTGGGCGAGCGCATCGACGACCTGCATCCGCGGCTGCGGGCGTATTTCGAGGCCGTCCCGGATGGCGCGGTCGGCATCGGCGACGGCGTGTTCCAGTCCGTCGGCACGCCCCGGCGGTGGATCTGGCCGGTGCTGCGCATCCTGGAGCGTCGGGGCGTCGTCGCCGCCGCGTGGGAGCACGATGTGCCGTTCGGCATCGAGAACCGGACGATCGCCTCCCGGAGCATCGGCGAGCGCACCTTCCACTTCGCGCGCGGCCCGTGGGTCATGCGGGACGCGGTCGCGCTCACGCGACACGGACGCGTCGTGGACGAGCTCGGCGAACCGGGCCTCGTCGCCGCCTGCTTCGACGTCGACGTCGCCGACGGCGCCCTCCACCTGACCAGCAGGGCTGTGGGGCTCCGGCTCGGCAGGCTCCGTCTGCGCCTCCCCCGGGCGTTCGCCCCCGTCGTCCGGCTCACCGAGCGCTTCGACGACGCTCTCGACCGTCAACGCGTTGACCTGACGATCGACGCACCCGTGCTCGGGCGGGTCTACGAGTATCGGGGCGACTTCACCTATCGCATCCAGCATCTCGAGGACAGGGAGCAGCACCCATGAGCACAGGTCGGGTCGTCATCGGCGGAGCCACCGGATTCATGGGGCGCTTCCTCGCCTCCCGACTCCGGACGGATGGACGCGAGGTCGTGACGATCTCGCGCTCCGGCGCGGACATCCGGTGGGGCGACCAGGCCGCGATCGACCGCGCGGTCGACGGGGCGACCCTGGTGATCGGGCTCGCGGGCAAGAGCGTCAACTGCCGCTACACCGCGGAGAACCGCGCCGAGATCTTCCGATCGCGACTGGACACCACGAGCTCGCTGAGCACCGCGATCTCCCGGGCTTCCGCCCCGCCCGAGCTCTGGGTGAACTCCTCGACGGCCACCATCTACCGCCACGCGGAGGACCGGCCCATGACGGAGGCGACCGGCGAGATCGGCTCCGGGTTCTCCGTCGAGGTCGCGAAGGCGTGGGAGCGGGCGCTGTTCGCCGGCGACCTGCCCGGCACACGACGCGTCGCCCTGCGCAGCGCCATCGTGCTGGGGCACGGCGGTGTGCTCGAGCCGCTGCGGAATCTCGCGCGGCTGGGCCTCGGCGGCCCCCAGTACGACGGCCGCTGGCCGGTGAGCCGTGCGCGCCGCGCCGCAGGAACCGGCCATCTCCCCGGAGCCCGTCGGGGCCGTCAGAAGTTCAGCTGGGTGCACATCGAGGACGTCGCCCGCATCATCGACTTCCTGGAGCAGACCCCGTCGTTGACCGGTCCGGTGAACGTGGCGTCACCGCACCCCGTCGACAACCGGGAGTTCATGGCGACCGTCCGTCGCGTGCTCGGCGTGCGGGTCGGTCCTCCCCTGCCGCGCTGGATGCTGGAGCTCGGCGCGATCGGCATCCGCACCGAGACCGAGCTGATCCTCAAGAGCCGCTGGGTGCTGCCGGAGAAGCTGACCGCGGCGGGGTTCACGTTCCGCTACCCGGAGCTCGAGGACGCGATCCGCGAATCCTTCGATCTCGCCCCGGCCGCCTAGGCGCTAGGCGCCCGCTTCGGCGGACCCGGTCGGCGCCTCGCCGTCGTGCCGGCGCTTCTCGATCTCCTGGCGCAGTCGCCACTCCTCGATCTCGCGGTCGAGGTCCGCGATCTGCTGCTCCGTCGTCCGCGTGTCCGTGGGCGGCGCCGGTCGCACGTCGGTCCGCGCGGGCGGCCGCTCGGACCTCCGCATTCGCGGGATCGGGATGCCCGCCTCACCGTACTCCCGACCGATCGCGAACCACAGCAGGCTGCCGACCAACGGCAGCAGGATCACGATGATGATCCACACCATCTTCGGCAGGTGCTTCACCAGCACGTTGTCCCGGGTGATGATGTCGATCAGCGCGCCGATCATCAACGCGATGACGAGGAGCGAGAACAGGAACGGCATGAGTTCAGGGTAGACGACGCGGCGGTGACCGCCTACGGCAGCAGGTGACCGGCCACCCGGAACAGCTCGTACCATTCGGGACGGCTGAGCTCGAGGTCGGCTCCGGCGGCGGCATCCCGCACCCGCTGCGGGGTCGTCGTGCCGAGAACCACCTGCATTCCGGCGGGGTGCCGGGTGATCCAGGCGGTCGCGATCGCGAGCGGCGTGACGTCGTGGGCTGCAGCGAGCCGATCGATCACCTCGTTGAGCTCGGCGTAGGCCGGGTTGCCGAGGAAGACCCCGTGCGAGAAGCCGTCCTGGAAGGGAGACCAGGCCTGGATCGTGATCCCGTTGATGCGGCAGTACTCCACGATGCCGCCGCCGTCCCGCACCACGCTCTGCTCGTGGGCGGCCATGTTGGCCGCAACCGGCTGCGCGAGGATCGGCGCGTGGGTCAGGGAGAGCTGCAGCTGGTTGGCGACGAGCGGCTGCCGCACGGTCGTGCGCAGCAGGTCGATCTGACGCGGCGTGTGGTTCGAGACGCCGAACGCCCTGACCTTTCCCGCGGCCTCGAGATCGTCGAAGGCGCGGGCCACCTCCTGCGGCTCGACGAGGATGTCGGGGCGATGCAGCAGCAGCACATCGAGGCGATCGGTGCGGAGGGCGCGCAGCGAGCCTTCGACCTGACCGACGATGTGGTCGTAGGAGAAGTCGAACATGCCCTGTGCCGGCACGATGCCGCACTTGGTCTGCAGCACGATCTCGTCGCGCTCGGACGCGCTGAGCTGCAGCGCATCCGCAAAGCGCTCCTCGCAGTGGTGCATGCTCCCGCCGTAGATGTCGGCGTGATCGAAGAAGTCGATTCCGGACGCGCGCGCGGCTTCGTACAGCGACCGGATATGAGCGTCATCCTTGTCGTCGATGCGCATCATCCCGGCGACGACGGCGGGGGCGGTGGTGGATCCGAAGGGAACGGTCTTCATGCGCCCACGCTACAGCCCGGAGCGGACCGCGTCAGGAGCCGTCGCCCGCCGCGCCGGGCAGCAGCGCGGTGACCGGCACCCGGAGTACGCCGGCGATGCGGACCAGATCCACGACCGTGAAGTCCTCTCGCCCTCCGAGGAGGTCGGCGAGGGCACCGGGAGCGATGCCCGAACGGTCCGACAGCTGCGAGAAGGAGACCCCGGCGTGCAGCCGCGCCCTCTCGACCTCGGTTGCCAACAAACGACGCAGTTGTGTCCCCATGCGCCGACAGTAACACCCCGATCGGACACGCATGACTCTCGAATGAGCCAGTATGTCGGCATTCTGGCGTCGGGGCGCTGCTATGGTGAGCCGGGTGAAGACATCTGCCGAGGAATACAACGAAGCGGTCGGTCGTCAGATGCGTGCGGAGATCGCGGCGGAGCGCAGCAGCATCGCGGCGATGGCGCGCAGCATCGGGATCGCCCGCAGCGCGCTCGACAACTACGTGACGGGCAAGCGCGCGATCCCGGTCCCCGTCGTGTACGCGGTCTGTGCGACCCTGCATCTCGAGCCGCACATGCTGCTCGCCCGTGCGGAGGAGCGGCTCCGGGCCGACGGCGATGCGGCGGGACGGGTCACGCCGATCCGCCGCCCCCTCGATGTCGCAGGCCCGCGACAAGATACCCCCGAGGCCGCTTTCGAATCCCGCGTCCGACACGACGCCGACACGGACGACCTCTACCAATAGACCGGGGCGTGCCGCACCCCGGAGAGCAACCGCACGAGGGGGCGAACCATGCAGCACCTGCTCCGTCTCGCCGAGGATCAGCGCCTGCGCGTGGTCGAGCGCAGCGGCCCCACTCTCGGCGGATTCGACCCGGCGACGAGCACCATCCGCCTCAGTCCCGGCATGCGCGTGCGGACCGCGCGCAGCGTGCTCGCTCATGAGCTCGGCCACGCACACCTCGGGCACGGTCCCGCGACGACCTCGGCGATCCGCGCGCAGCAGGAGAGGCAGGCCGACGAGTGGGCGGCGTCACGGCTCATCAGTCCGCGGGCATACGCCGAGGCCGAGCTGCTCCGGGGCCCGCACCTGGCGAGCCTGGCGTTCGAGCTCGACGTCACGATCGAACTGGTGCTCGCCTACCAGCGGCTTCTGCGCCAGGGCGCGGTGCCCGTCGCTGCCGCGTGAGTCCACGAGAATGTCGTCATGGCCTTCCTCGTCGCCCCGTCCCCCGTCACCCTCACCGGAGAGCTCGTGGAGCTCCGCCCCCTCGATCGCTCGCACGTCGACGGGCTGATCGAGGCGGTCCAGGAGGGCGACCTGTGGCAGACGGCGTGGTACACGTCGGTGCCGGCGCCCGACGGCGTCGCCGCGGAGGTCGACCGCCGAATCTCGCTCGTCGACAAGGGCGAGATGGTCCCGTTCACCGCCTTCGATGCCACCGGTCGCGTGCTCGGACTCACCTCGTACTACGACCTGGTCGCCGACGTGCCGCGGCTGCACATCGGCTATACGTGGAACCGACCGTCCGCGCACGGCAGCGGCACCAACGCGGAGTCCAAGCTGCTCCTGCTGCGGCACGCCTTCGAGACGCTCGGGGTGTTCCGGGTCGGCCTGACCACCCAGTGGGTGAACTTCCAGTCGCGCGCGGCGATCGAACGACTCGGCGCCAAGCAGGACGGCGTGATGCGCGCGATGAGCCGCTACCGCAACGGCGCACTGCGCGACAGCGTCGAATACTCGATCATCGAGCCGGAGTGGCCGGCGGTCAGGGCGAACCTCGAAGCGCGGCTCGCACGTCGTCGGTGACGCCGGCCGAGATCACTCGGTGGGGTTGCCGGACCAGTTCTTGGAACGGCGCGTGGCCGAGCCGCGCTCGCGCAGCACGAAAGCGAGGGCGAGCGTGACGAGCAGGAGGCCGCCGCAGAAGGTGAGCGCCTGGAAGTCCGGCAGCTCGTGCGCGATGCCCAACAGCCAGAAGCCCCCGAGGAAGAGGATCATGAAGAAGAGGAAGCTGAGGATCACGGGATCTCCTGTCGTCGGTGCCGTCTACCAGGATAGCCCGGTTGCGGAAAGCCCCTGTGCGTCCGGACGATCGCCTGGTGTCCTGAGAGCATGAACGCTCCCCTCACGGCCGTCGCGATCTCCTGCACCCTCAAGCCCTCGCCCGCGGCCTCCAGCTCCGATCTCCTCGCGACCCAGATGCTCGACGCGCTCGCCGGGCACGGGGTCACCGGCAGCCTCGTGCGCGCCGTCGACCTCCAGCTCAGCCCCGGCGTGCAGAAGGACATGGGCGGCGACGACCAGTGGCCGAGCATCCGGCGCCGCGTGCTGGACGCCGACATCCTCGTGTTCGCGACGCCCACGTGGATGGGGCAGCACTCGAGCGTCGCGCAGCGGGTCCTCGAGCGCCTCGACGCCGAACTCAGCGAGACCGACGCCCGCGGCCGGCCGACCCTGTTCGACAAGGTGGCCGTGGCCGGCATCGTCGGCAACGAGGACGGCGCCCATCACATCGCGGCGATCCTGTTCCAGGCCCTGAACGACGTCGGCTTCACGGTCCCCGCCCAGGGTTCGGTGTACTGGAACGGCGAAGCGATGCACACGACCGACTACAAGGACCTCGACGAGACGCCCGAGAAGGTGGCCTCAGCCATCCGCACCTCCACGGCCAACGCCGCGCACCTCGCGCGGCTGCTCAAGGGGCAGGTGTATCCGACGCCGTCGTGAGGTCGAGCGCCCACTCGTTGACGGTCAGCTCCGCCCCGCGGAACCGCTCGGTCAGACTGCCGACGAGCGCGAAGCCGTTGTGCCGGCACACCCCGTTCGAGGCGGCGTTGTCCACGGCGGGGAACGCCGTCAGATATCGCCTGCCGTCTCGATGCATGCGGGCGTCCTGGACGAGGAGGGCGAGCGCGGAGGACGCGACCCCTCGACCCTGCGCCTCCGGACGGACGAACCACCCCGTCTCCAGGGCCGGCTCTCCTCGCCAGTCCATGTGCCAGAAGGCGATCGATCCGACGGACTCGCCGGCCTCGTCCTCGATGACGAAAGGGCGGGCTTCGCCGGAATCCCGGAGGCGCAGGTAGCGCGCATGGCGCTCTACGATCTCCTCCGCGCTCTCCGGACCGTTGAGATGCGCCGTCATCGCCGGAGTGTTCGCGGCGTGAAGCAGCTCGAGGTCGTTCTCGGACCAGAGCCGAAGGCGGAGGGTGTCCATGCTCGCATGATGACACGGGCCGCCGACACCGTCGCCCCTGCTCACCCCGCTGTCCCGGCGTCCGACTCGGCGCGCCCGAGAGCCCTCGCCTCGGCGATGCGCTCCGCCCACACCCGGCGGCGGCGGCGCATGTCCAGCCGCACCAGGACGACGGTGACCGCGACGATCAGGACGACGGCCGACTGCGGCCACGGGAACACCCACGCGGTGACCTCCGCAGTGGCCGGCTCGAGCACCGGCTCCCCGCCCTGCAGCGCCGTCGGATGCACCGCGACCCGCGCGGTGAGCGGGCCGAGCGGCCAGACGTCCTGCACCTCGCTGCGGATGGTGCGCTCGTCGCCCGCGAACATCTCGGTGAGTTCCGGGGAACCGGTCTCTCCGGGATCGTCGCCGCCCGGCGACACCGAGACCACCCGATCCTTGACACCGAGCGCCACGTTGCCCTCGTTCCGGAGCGTGTACTCCACCGACACCTGCCCCGGCGCGAACGGGTTCCACGAGTACTCGTACCTCACGATGACGTCGTCGACGGCCAGCGCCGGTGTCAGATCGCCCGTCACCCGGGTCAGCACGCGGAAGCCGACTCTCCCCTCGACGCCGACCCCCTGCGGGTCTCCCGCGGCGGGCCTCGCCAGGACGGTGGCGGCGATGCCCGCGGGGTGGTCTCCGGGCGCCGCGCCCTCCGGCACGCTGATCGTGAAGGCCACGACCTCGGTCTCCCCTGGCTGCACGTCCACGGTGTCCTGCACGGCGATCCAGGTGCCGGCGTCGACGGACGTCGATGAGGACGGCAGCATGGTGAAGCGGCCGGTGTCGGTGAAATAGCCGTCGGCCGCCTTGAGCGCGAACGTCACCGGGTCGCTGCCGAGGTTGGTCACGGCGAGATGCTCCGTCTTCGAGGCTCCGGGGTCGAGCACGTTCTCGACCCACCGCCGGCCGTCCGGCCCCTCCTCGTCGGCGGGGACGGCCGCCCAGGAGACGGTCGGCTCCGATCCCTCCGCGTGGGCCGGCAGCGTGGAGAGGGCGGCGTCGACGGTGGTCAGGCTGAACGCGACGGCGATCAGGGCGAGGGCCGCGCGGCGGAGGATCACTCGAACAGCGAGAGAGTGAGGACGGAGGTGTACTCTCCCGGAGACACCGCGGCATCCGTCTTGAGGAACAGTTCCGCTTCGGCCGTCCACCGGCCTTCCGTGGCGACCTCCGCGGAGTCGGCTGTCATGGCCAGCAGCTCCTCGTCGATGAGTCCGACGTCATTGCCGGGCAGGGTCTCTTCGTCGAGCTCGGTCATCACCTCGTCTCCGACCGCGACCAGTCCAGAGGCACCGCCGTCGACCAGCGACGGACGCCACCCGAGGTGTCCGGCGGTGATGCCGGGCTGCCCGGCGCTGCCGACGAAGTCGCTGGCCGTGCCGAGCACGTACCAGTACGCGCCATCCGGGATCTCGGCCGACGTCCGCGTGTCCGTGACCGTGACGCGGGGAAGACTCCCCACGAACTGTCTGGTCAGGGCTGTGGAGCCCGACTCCGTGAGCGCCGCCGTGGTGCCGGCGATGCTCATCGCCAGGACGCCCGGCTGCTCGACCGGCGCGATGTCGACGGTGACGTAGACGTCGCCTTCTCCCTGTTCCTCCGCGGCGGTCGCGGTGAGCGCTCCGCCACCGACGGCGAGCACGGCGGCGCCCAGCACCGCCGCCGCGATCCGGAGCGGCGCCGATCGGCGCGGGGACGAGTATGTGTGCATCTTCGTTCTCCTTCTTCCAGGGGCGGGTCAGCAGGTGCTCTGCGAGTAGGCGACCTCGCTGCGATTCGTCGTGGCGACGCCGTCGATGGTCGCCGTGCGCGTGACGGCGACGGAACCGGCGGGGATCGTCCGCGCGCGCGTCGTGAAAGCGTGGAAGACGTTGCCTCCCGGTTTCACCGCGGTGAAGGTCCTGGCACCGTACGCCGTGGTGATCGTGATGTCGGTCGGCACGGCCTCCAGGTTGGTGGCGGTGACGGCGAGCACCGCACGCGGACCGGTGCACCGCACGTCGACGGACGTCGTCACCGCCGGCGCCTGCCAGTCGCCGAGGTCCTGCGTCGTGCCTGACGCGGCGAGCGCAGGCCGCACGATGCGGTCCTGCCCGTTCACCCGCACGCGGATCGGCCGGGAATCCGGAGCGCGATCGGCCACGACCTGGAAGGAGGTGACCTTCCCGTCCGCCCACTCCGCGCTGACCTCGTACCCGCCGCGGGCTCGCAGGCCGGCGAACGCCCCGGCCGGCCACGCGGTCGGCAGCGCCGGCAGCAGGTGGATGAATCCCTCGTGGCTCTGCAGCACGAACTCCGCCACGGCGCCCACGATGCCGAGGTTGCCGTCGATCTGGAACGGCGGATGCGTGGCGTACAGGTTGGACAGGGTGTTGTACCGCAACAGGCCGCGGAGCATCGAGCGCGCGCGATCACCGTCGCCGAGCCGCGCGAACAGCGCAGCCCGCCACGGCCAGGTCCAGGAACGGCGGCTGTCGCCGATGACGCTCGACTCGGTGAACGGCACGCCCGGTTGCTCGTTGCAGCGTGCCTTCAGCGACACGAGCGCGGCGGCCTGGAGCTCCGGGGTCGCCGACGTGATCTGCCGACCCGGGTACACGCCGAAGAGATGCGAGGTGTGCCGATGGGTGTCCGCGGGATCATCCCGGTCGGTCTGCCATTCCTGCAGCTGCCCCCAGCTGCCGATCCTGTTCGGTGCCAGCCGCGCTTGCAGATCCGCGACCGTGGCACGCTCGTCGGCATCGACACCGAGGGCCTCGGCGCAGTCGAGGTAGTTCTGGAACAGGTCCCACACGATCTGCTGATCGTGCATCACGCCGTCCTCACGCGGCCCGTGTTCCGGTGACCAGCCCAGCGGCGAGACAAGGGTCCCATCGGGCAGTGCCTTCAGCCGGTCCTGCCAGAACTCGCAGATCTCCTTGATGAGGGGATACGCGAGATCGCGAAGATAGGACAGGTCCTGCGTGAAGGCCCAGTGCTCGTAGAGGTGCTGGGCGTACCACGCGCTCGAGACGGTGTTCCACTCCCAGGCGTTGCCGCCGAAGATGCTCTGCGACGTGCGCGCCGTCCATCCTCGGACGTTCTGCCCGAACGCGTTGCGCGTCGCCACGCGGCTGGGGACGGCGACCTGCCGGATGAACTCGGCGAGGGCTTCATGCGTCTCGGAGAGGTTCATGGTCTCGGCGCCCCAGTAGTTCATCTGGACGTTGATGTTCGTGTGGTAGTCGGACGCCCAGGCCGGCGTGTTGCTGTCGTTCCAGAGCCCCTGCAGATTGGCCGGGAGGCCTCCGGGCCTCGAGGAGCTGGCCAGCAGGTATCGGCCGTATCCGACGAGCGCCTGCTCCAGGCTCGGGTCGTCGCCCCCGCCGGCGTATCGCGTGAGACGCTGGTCGACCGGCAGCTCGAGCACGGCGGGCTCGGACTCTCCCCAGGTGATCGAGGCGCGGTCCATGACCTCCGCGAATCGCTCGATATGGGCGGCGCGAATGTCGGCGTAGGGCACGGCGGCCGCGGCGGTCAGGCTCGCGTCGATGCCGCGCTGGGGATCCTCGCCGCGCCAGCCGTCCGCCGCGCTGAGCCGGTAGTCCGTGCGCGCGTCGAGCAGCAGCGTCATCCGGCTGGCACGGGCGACGCGCAGCGCCGCTCCGCTCGCGGTGACGGTGCCGTCGGTGTCGGCGATCCGCAGGGTGGCCGCGTAGCCGAGCCGGTTCGCCATCTCCCCCGCGAATCCGAGGCGAGCGGCCGCGGCATCCGCTGTCGTCACCGCCCCCTGCGCCGAGGTCAGCGAGACGACCGCGGTGAACCCGTCCGGATCGTCCGTCTCGTAACGGAAAGCCAGCACATCGGGGTCACGGACGGCCAGCGCCTCGCGTGTCATGGTTCCGCCGGTCGTGGAGTGACGGCTCTCGTGAACGCCGGTCCGGGGATCGAGCGACCGACGGTAGTCCGCGACCGGCGCGGCCGCGGCGAGCGAGATCCCGGCGAGGGCGATCTCGGCGATCTGGAAGTGACTCACCCCGGCCTTGGGGACGAAATCGAGACGGTAGAAGAGGTAGGCGGTGGTGTTCGCGAAGGTGTACGTCTTGGTCATGCCCCGCTGCTCGAACGGCGCACTCGTGCGCGCGTCGAGAGGAGTCCACGCCGCGCCGTCGTTCGATCCCGACAGCGTCCACTGCTGCGGGTCGCGCTCTGGCACATCGTTCGCGCTGGTGAGACTGTACGACGCGGTCGCCTGGGGCGTCGCCAGTTCCGCCTGCCAGATGACGTGCGATGGCGGTCCGATGATGCACCACTTGGTCGTGGTCCTGCCGTCGTACGTCTGTGCGACGGTCTCGCCGGAACTCGAGTCCTGATAAGGCCCTCCCGGAGCGGTGACCCTGGTGACCGCTCCGAGGGCGACCCGCACCGCACCGAAATCGCGATACGAGCCGAACCCGGTGATGCTCGTGTCGTACGCGCTGTCCGGCTGACCGGCGAGCGCGTTGTCGTAGTCGTTGAGGCCGCCCCAGAGGCTGTTCTCGTTGAACTGGATGAGCTCTTCCGTGGTTCCGGCGAACATCATCGCCCCCAGGCGGCCGTTGCCGATGGGCAGCGCCTGCGATTCCCAGGCGGTGGCCGGCGCCGTGTAGCGGAGCGATCCGGCGGGAAGCGCATCCCCCGGTCCTGCGGCGGTGAGTGCCTCGCTTCCGGCGCCCATGACGGCGGCTGCTGCCGGCGACGGCGCGATCATCCCGGGAAGGAAGGGGACGACGGCCGCCATCCCTCCGAGCTGCAGCACCGTGCGTCGGGTGATGGCCCGGTGGCCGTGTCCGCTGCCGATCGGCTCAGCCACAGCGCATCTCCTCGAACGGGGTGCGGAGATCGGCGGTCACCTCGTGCCCGTCGACCACGGCTGTGACGCGAGCACCGGCGGTACCGGCAGGCAGCGTCTTCGCGCGGACGGCGAAGCTGTGGAAGGCGCTCGCGCCCGGTCGGACCGCCGCGAACGACTTCGCTCCGTAGTCCGTCGTCATCTCGACCTTCACCGGCACGTCCTCCCCGTTCCGGACCGTCACCGCGAGGTACGCCTTGCCGGCCACGCACCTGCCGACCGCGCTGACGGTGGCGTCGAGCGCGGGCGCCGGCCGGACGTCGACCGCGAGCTCCGCGACCGCCGTCCACCGGTTGCCCGCCTGCTCGCTCAGCGCCCGCAGCGTGAGATACCGACCCTTCACCGGGTGCGCGAAGGCGAGGGTCTGGGTCGCGGTTCCCGCGGCCGCCTGGCCCTTCAGCACCGGCGTCGCGCCGGCGCCGGGAGCGGCAGGGGAATCGCTCACGAACACCTCGTAGTCCTTGATCCGACCGTTCTGGTTGTCCTGACGCGGGGTGTAGGAGAGCGAGCAGACCATCTGGGAGGCACCCAGATCGACCACGATCTCGTGCGGGAGCGGAGCGTTGGTCTGCGACCAGTCCGTCCCCCAGAAGGTGGACGGGTTCCCGTCGATCGCGTTCGCCCCCGGTGTGTTCTCCAGCCTGCTCTCGGCGCTGTCGACCGAGACGACAGCGGTGGGAGCCTGCGGCTGCGCTCCGCAGGTCGCAGTGACGGTCGTCTTCGCCGACACCGTGTGGGTGTCTCCGCCGAGGGCGTCAACGACACTCCCCGTCACGGCGATCTCGGCGGGCCCGAACGCCCCCGCCGGTGCCTGCACGGTCACCCGCGTCTTCGACTGCCCCCGCGGGATGCTGGTGGTGGCCGGGGTGACCGTCCAGCCGTCCGGCGCTGTGACGGCGATGTCGGTGGCTTCGGTGGCCCTGTGCGCCGTGATGACCATCTCGGCTGTGGCACCGGCCGCCACCGTCGCGGGCCCGGTGATGCCCAGCGCCGCGGGGCTGTCGACCATCCCTCGGTACAGCGCCAGCCCGTGCGCCGGCACCTCCACCGTGATCGCCGACTCCGCTCGGGACTCCTCCCCGCTGAACACCTCGGTCAGATCCACCGTCCCCGCATCGAAGCCCGCCTCGCTCAGGGGAACCGTGACCGACGCGGGCGCGCTGCCGGTGTTCAGGATGCCCACCGCTCGCGAACCGTCCACGAGCGGCCTCGTCAGCACCTGGATCCCGGCGGAGTCCCGCACCCGCACAGCGGCGGATCCGAGCGGGTCCTGGTCGATGGCGAGCACGCGCGGGTTCGTCAGCAGAGCGGTCACCTCGGCCGACGCGCTGCGCACGTCGTTCCCGGCGACGAGGGGTGCGGCCATCAGCGCCCAGAGCCCCAGATGCGCTTTCGTCTCGTCGGGAGACAGGCCGGTGCCCGACGTGTTCCCGACCTCGAGCATGTCGGGATCGTTCCAGTGCCCTGGGCCTGCGGCCGCCGCGTGTCCGACCGTCTTCCCGTAGTTGAACAGCACGCTGTTCCAGGAGTTGGAGATGTCGGTGGACGTCCGCCAGAGGTGGCCGACGGAACCGGCCCACTGGGGGAAGTCCAGAGCGGAGCAGCAGGCCGACAGGCTGTACACGATCGGCCTGCCGGTCGCTTCGAGCGCCTCCGACATCCGGGTGAAGAGCTTCTGCGCGAGCTGCTTCTCCGTCAGCCCCGGGTTCTCCGCCCACATCTTCGGAGATTCCGTCGTGCTCGTCTGGCACCAGTCGTATTTGAGATAGTCGACGCCCCACGACGCGAAAGTCTGCGCGTCCTGCGCTTCATGCCCGTAGCTTCCCGGTCGCTTCTGGCATGTGCCCTCCGTCGGCGATTCGTAGACGCCGAACTTGAGGCCCTTCGAGTGCACGTAGTCCCCGAGCGCCTTCATACCGCTGGGGAAGCGGGTGGGGTCCGCCTGGAGGCTGCCGTCTGCGGCGCGGGTGGGGGCCATCCAGCAGTCGTCCACGGTGATGTACTCGTACCCGGCCGCCTTCATGCCGTTCGATGCGATCGCGTCGACGATGCTGCGGACGATGCTCTCGTCGATCGAGCAGCCGAAGACGTTCCATCTGTTCCAGCCCATCGGCGGCGTGAGAGCCAGAGTCGATCCGGTGCTGTCGGTGAACTCGGCCAGGGTCAGTGTCTGCGCTCTGGTCGAGGCGAGACCGCCCGTCGTGTCGCCTTGCTGATCCCAGCTCCGAGCGGGGACCGTCTCGGCCTTTCCTGCGCCCAGGCCGAGCACGAGGCCGCTGAACCTGTTCACGAGACGCACCGTGTCGGTCTTCTCTCCGGTCGACGCCGACCTGCTCGGAATGACGAACCACTGCTGGCCGACGCCCGCCTCAGCGGGGTCGGTGAGGGTGAGGGGCGTGCGCCAGGCGCGGTCGGCGGTGCGGGTACCGTCCACGCCGAGGAGCGTTCCGGCCTGACTGGCGATCGTGTAAGCGCCGTCCCCGGTCGCGGCGAACGTCCAGGCGCCGGACGCCGCGTCCGCCTCGGTCGCGCTGCTCGCCATCCCTCCCCCGTCCGCGACGGTGAGCCTCTGGTCGCCGCTGCCGATGGAGTAGGTCTTGGAGGTGTCGAGGACGGCGGCCGGCTCGTCGGCGTCGATCGTCACGTTGACGTACTGAGCCGAGGAGCCGTCCATGCACCCGAACGAACAGTAGGAGCGGAAGGACTTGCCGACGATGGCCGAGCTCCACTTGTTCGCCGGGTCGACGAACCAGCGGTACCACGACGCCGAGGTGTAGTCCGCTCCGGTGTCGCCGAGCTTGAACCACTTCTGGGTGGCGAGGTTGTCGGTCGCGTAGAACTCCTGCGGCGCCTTGCCGGACTGATCGGGGTGCTGGGGCTCGCCGATGTACAGCCCGAGGTGCGCGTTGTACGTGACGTCCATCACGAACAGCGGCGAGGTGGGCGGCATCTGCCCGGTGCTCACCTGCTGCTGCGCCGTACCCGGGGTGTTCGGGTCGTACTCGTCGTCGGGGGCGGTGTATCCGGTCGGACTGGAGTCCGTGACCGGAGTCATGTTGCTCTCCTTGCCGCCGATGCCCGGCTGCGTCCAGGCGCCGTCGTACCATTTCTGCCACGAGCCCGTGGCCATCTTCTCCGCGATCGGAGCACGGGCGACGTGCTGGTGGAACGCGACCCAGCTGCCGCCCTTGTTCACGACTCGGGACCCGTAGAACGCGTAGAAGTATCCCGAGGCGTAGTCGACGTACAGTCGGGGATCGCCGTCCCCGTAGTAGTACGTCTGCTGCGGGAATGCCGCGGTGTCACCGCGCGCCGTGCTGTAGGGCGACGTGATCGCGTGCCCGGGGATGGACCAGGTCTTCCCCTGATCGGTCGAGACGGCGAAGTCGATCGAGTCGTAGTGCAGGCCGTCGCCGAACGGCTGGGGGGTGAACTCGTTGTGCACGAGGCCGTACCAGTCCCCGGTGTCGGGATCGACCCACATCTGGGTGAGATCGCAGTAGTTCGCCTGGCTGTAGGAGGTCGATCCCTGCGCCACCGTCGCCTCGACCCCGGTCGGGCTTCCGTCGCAGAACGCGGTGGTGTCGGGGTTGGTGCCGGTATCGCTGATCGTCGCGTCGCGGACGGCGTCGTCCAGGTGGGTGCCGGTGAAGAAGCTCCATGCCCGCGAGGACGTCTTGCCGTACAGGGCGTGCGCCTGCTGGAAGCGGAAGGTGCCGTCTCTGTCGATGAACGTGCTCGCCGAGGTGTCGTCCGGGTACTTCCAGTCCGTCGTGTTGACCGAATCGACCTTCACCGAGAACGGCGATGCCGGCTCCGGCGGGGTCGTGTCCTCGTCGGTCGTGTAGACGACGATCTCCGACGCGGAGGCGTTGTTCGAACCGTTCACGGCATCGACGACGCGGAACTGCACGTAGCGGGCGGAGACCGGCTCGTCGAAGGTGACGAACTGGACCTCCGTGTTGCTCGTCGGCTGGTGGAAGGTCGCCGCTCCCGCCGGCGCCCAGGCGGAGGACGTGCCGTCCTTCGCCACGTCCGCGTCATTCGTGGTGAACACCTTCACGTTCGCCGCAGGACCGTTGCCCTGCACCTTCACCGAGTACCCGACTCCGGTCAGAGCGTGGGTCGCTCCGACGTCGAACGTGAGGAAGTGCGGCATCGGATCGGGGCTTCCGCCGTTGTACTTCGACGCCCATTGCGTGGCGTAGTCCCCGTCGAACGCTCCGGCGGCCGTGCCGTCGAGGGACGGGGGCGCGGGGTAGGGCGGCGATTCCGAGTCGACGTCGAGCAGGACGTAGTGGGAGTTCGCGATGGGTGTCCCCGACGGTGCTTCGGTCGCCGCATCGGCGGGACCGGCGACGGTGAACGACGCGGCCACCAGGGCGAGGAGCACGCCGGCCGCAAGGGCGGATCGGGATCGTGAGGATTCGGTGCGAGCAGCGGGAAGGGACATCGATTTCCTACCTCCGTCAGTGAGGTCATACATCCGAGGTCTGCACGCTAGCACGGCGATGTTTGCGCTGACAATAGCCGATATCACTGGAATATCGCGCGATTAACCCGACGTGCTGACGCGATGGATGCCCCTCGAGACGGCGTCGTCGTCGAGCGAATCCTGGTGGACGAAGACGTGAGGGCGCTCAGCGCCGCGGGATCGTCGATCCGCGGATGACGAGCCGCACCGGAAGGTGATGCGCGCCCTCGCCGACGTCGATGCCGTCGATCGCATCGAACACGCGCAGCGCCGCCTGACGTCCGAGCTGTTGCAGATTGGCGTCGATGCTGGTGAGCTCCGGCCGCGCGTTGGTGGCCAGGACCTCCCAGTTGTCGTAGCCGATCACGGCCAGATCATCGGGCACGCCGCGCCCCAGGTCTCGGGCCGAATCGAGGACTCCCCGCGCGATCTGATCAGACCCGCAGAAGATCGCGTCGATGTCGGGATGCCGCTGCAGCAGCATCGCCGCCGCGTCCCTCCCCCAGTGCTCCGACCACTCCGCGAACATCGGCTCGCCGACCAGCTCGAGCCCTGCCTCGCCGAGCGCCGCCCTCGCACCGGCGAGCCGGTCCTGCGCGGCCGCGTACGTGGGATCACCCGAGATGTGTGCGATCCGACGCCTGCCGCACGCGAGCAGATGCTCGATGGCGAGACGCCCGCCCGCGTAGTTGTCGGGCGTGAGAGAGAGATCGCGGTCATCGTCCGACGGGGCGTACGCATAGACGACGGGCACCGGGATGTCCTGTCCCAGCGAGGGACGCGGGTCCGTCTGGCGACCCACGACGATGATGCCGTCGACGCGACGACTCAGCAGCTCCCGCAGGTGATGCTGCTCCCGGATCGCATCGCCGCGCGCGTCACACAGGAACACGTTGATGCGGCCGGCGCCGAACGCATCTTCAGCGCCCATGAGGATCGGGATCATGAAGCGACCCTCGAGGTCGCTCGTGAGAAGGCCCACCGTGCCGGTCCGACCGGCGAGCAGGCCGCGGGCCATCGCGTTGGGGGTGAACGAGAGCTCCTGGGCGACCGCCTGCACCCTCGCCCGGGTCTTCGCCGACACGTCTCCGCGGTCGTTGAGCGCTTTCGACGCCGTCGAGATCGACACGCCTGCGCGCGCGGCGACATCGCCCAGCGTCGCCGCTCGTGATCCGCTCGTGTCGCTCATCGCACTCCTCGTTGCTGAAAGGTTATCGGAACCGGGGTTGACGACCTCGTCGAAGCCACGCTATACCTTTCCGAAAGGCTTTTCGACAATTTCGGAACGCCGGATCGTTCTCCACCCTGCACCGTTGCAGAGCCATCGCACAAGCTCGACGTCGAGCCCAGAGGAGCCATCACCATGAACACCACCCGAATCCGCCGCGCACGGCGAGCCGGGGCCGCGATGATCGCGGCCGGCCTGCTCGTCGGCGGCCTGGCCGCCTGCGCCCCCTCGGCCGGCGACAGCGAATCCGACGCGCCGATCCCCGCCGAAGGGACGGACGACGGCACGACGCTGACGCTGTGGACACGGGCACCCATCGAGCGCCAGGCCAAGCTGCTCGTCGATGCGTACAACGCCAGCCACGAGAACCAGGTCGAGCTGACCGTCGTCCCCAACGACGACTACGTCGCGAAGGTAGGCGCGGCGGCGGGCTCGGGAGGTCTTCCCGACCTGTTCGCGGCGGACATCGTCTACGTCCCGAACTGGGCCGAGCAGGGGCTCTTCCAGGACATGTCCGAACAGATCGACGGTCTCGACTTCAAGGACGAGATCAACCCCGGCCACCTCGCCGCCGGGACGGTCGACGGCGCCGAGTATGTGCTCCCCTTCGCCCTCGACCTGTCGATGCTGTTCTGGAACAAGGAGCTGTTCGCCGAGGCAGGGCTCGATCCCGAGAAGGCCCCCGCGACGCTCGAGGAGTTCGCCGAAGCGGCGATGGCTGTGCAGGCCCTGGACAAGCCGGACACCTACGGCACGGCGACCGGCCTCAACTGCGGCGGATGCCTGGTGTTCACATGGTTCCCGTCGATCTGGGCGTCCGGCGACGAGGTCATGAACGAGGACGGCACGGAGTCGCTGCTCGACAGCGACTCGGCGCAGGCGGTCTACGACACCTGGGCCGGCCTGGAAGAGGCGGGTGCCGTGCTCCCGAGCTCGACGGACGAGGCCGGCCCGACCTGGACCGCGGCCTTCAGCGAGGGCAAGGTCGGGGTCATGCCGTTCCCCGCGACGCTGCTGCCGTCGCTCGAGTTCGACGCGGGTGTCGCCGGTATCCCCGGTGTCGACGGCGGCGCCTCGACCTTCGTCGGCGGCGACGGCATCGGGATCTCGAAGGACTCGAAGAAGTCCGCCCAGGCATGGAACTTCCTGAACTGGATGATGTCCGAAGACGCGCAGGTCGAGGTGCTCGCGAAAGACGGAAACGCGGTCTCCCGCGGCGATCTCGCCGACAACGAGTATGCCGCCGCGGACCCGCGCCTGGTCACCATCAACGAGGTCGCCGCTCAGGGCGACACTCCGGTCGCGCTCAACTTCCAGCAGGCGTTCAACGCGCCCGGAAGCCCGTGGCTGACGCTCGTGCGCAACGCGGTGCTGAACGGTGAGGACTCCGTGCCTGCCGACAACGATGAGATCACGGCGGTCCTGTCGCAGTGACCACGCCTCTCGTGAGACCCGGGCGCGGGACGACTCCCGCGCCCGGGCCCGCGCGCTCCCGCACGAAACGATCGAAAGAGGACGAGATGACTTCCACCGCTCCCCCGGTGCGCCGCCGGCGTCCGCGCACCGGCTTCGGCGGTCCCCTCCAGGGATGGCTCTACGCCGCCCCGACGGCGATCTTCGTCACTCTGCTGTTCCTCGTCCCGCTGGTCCTGGTCTTCCAGATGTCGGCATCCGACTGGCCGTTGCTGAGCGGCAACCGCGGCATCAACTTCCCCGAGAACTACGCGGATGCCGTGAACCACCGGCTCTTCTGGGACTCCATCCGGTTCACTCTGCTCTACACCGTCATCACGACCGTGATCCTGATCGGCCTCGGGCTGGGACTCGCGCTCCTCGTTCAGGAGTCCACGCGCTGGAAGGGCTTCCTGCGCACGGCGTTCCTCATCCCGAGTGCGCTGGGCCTGGCCTCCGCGTCGCTGCTCTTCTACGTGCTGTATTCGCCGATCGCCGGCCCCTTCGCCGAACTCATGAAGTCCTGGGGCATCACCTTCCTCGGCACCCCCGAGGGCGCCCTGTGGTCGACGATCTTCCTGATCGTCTGGCGCTTCGCGGGGTTCTACATGCTGCTCATGCTCGTCGGCCTGCAGGGCATCCCGGATGATGTCTACGAAGCCGCCCGCATCGACGGGGCGAGCCGCTGGCAGACGTTCCGCTCGATCACGGTTCCGCTGCTCAAGCCGACCTTCGCCCTGACGACGGTGATGTGCGTGACGGGTTCCCTGCTGGCCTTCGAGCAGTTCTACATCCTCACCAAGGGCGGGCCGGACAACAGCACCATGACCGTCGTGCAGCTCATCTACAACGTCGCCTTCCAGGGTCAGAACAGTCTCGGCATCGCCGGCGCCCTCTCGGTGATCGTGCTGCTCGCGCTCATCGTCATCAACGTCTTCCAACTGCGCGCGTTCCGCCGCACCGACGAGAGCTGAACCATGACTCAGACCCTCACGCGCACGATCGTGGCGCCGAATCATCAGCCCACCGCTCCGCGCTATCGCTCGAAGGCGAGACGTGTCGTCCTCGGCGTCCCCTACTGGGTGTTCACGACCGCGCTCGCGGTCATCTTCCTCTATCCGCTCATCTGGACGGGCGTCTCCTCCGTCAGCCCGATGGCGGGCACCAGCCAGACCGACGGCTGGGGATTCGGCAATTACGCCGCTCTCGGCGAATATCAGGCGGGCATCTGGGTGTACCTCGGGAATTCGCTGTTCGTCTCGGTGCTCACGGTCGTGCTCACCCTGTTCATCTCGCTGCTCGGCGGCTACGCCTTCGCACGCTTCTCATTCCCCGGCAAGAACGCCCTGTTCCTGCTGACCCTCGCGATCCTCATGGTGCCCTACGCGACGCTGCTGATCCCGCTCTACGTGATCCTGAACGCGGTCGGGCTGCAGAACTCACTCGTCGGCGTCGCCCTCGTGATCACGATGTTCCAACTCCCGTTCTCGATGTTCATGATGCGGATCTCGTTCGAGTCGATTCCGAAGGAGATGGATGAGGCCGCGATGGTGGACGGATGCTCCAGCTGGGGCGCGCTGTGGCGGGTGCTGCTGCCCGCCGTGAAGCCGGGGCTCGTCACGGTCGGGCTGTTCGCGTTCCTCACCGCATGGAACGACTTCATGGCCCCGCTGATCCTCATCAACGACACCAACCGCATGACGCTGCCCCTCGCGGTCGCGAACCTCCGCGGCCAAGTGCAGGGCGTCGTCGACTACGGCGCGACCGAGGCGGGGGTCGTCGTCCTTGCGCTCCCCTGCATCCTGCTCTTCCTGATCCTGCAACGACACTACGTGCGCGGCTTCATGTCCGGCGCCTTCAAGGGATGACCATGTACGACACCACTGCGCCGGCTTCTCCGGTGGTCCCTCTCCGCGGGCGTCTGCGCCCCCTCGGCCTCGACGAGGTGCGCATCACGGGAGGTTTCTGGGCGGACCGTCAAGCCGTCAACGGCTCGGCGACGCTCGCCCACATCGAGTCGCGCCTCGAATCCGAGGGCTGGCTGCCCAACTTCGATCTCGCGGTCGTCGGCGCCCTCCCAGACGGACGCCGCGGCCGCGAGTTCTCCGACTCCGAGGTCTACAAGTTCCTCGAGGCCCTGGCGTGGGAGATCGGACGCACGGACGCGGCGGCGGACCACGAACTCGAGCGACGGTTCCGTGCGGTGGTCGCCCGCGTCGCCGCCGCACAGGAGCCCGATGGCTACCTGAACACGATGTTCGGACGCCCCGGGCAGGAGGCGCGGTGGACGCAGCTGCAGTGGGGACACGAGCTCTACTGCCTCGGACACTTGTTCCAGGCCGCCGTCGCCCGCGTGCGCACGCGGCCCGACGCAGACGACGGCCTCATCGACATCGCGCGCCGCGCCGCCGACCTCGTGTGCGACGAGTTCGGCGCGGACGGGCGCGACGCGATCTGCGGTCACGCCGAGGTCGAGGCGGGTCTCCTGGAGCTCGGTCGTGCGCTGGGTGAGCAGCGATACGTCGATCAGGCGGCGCTGTTCGTCGAGCGGCACGGCCGCGGATCCCTCGGCGAGATCGAGTGGGGCCGCGCGTACTTCCAGGACGACGTCCCCGTCCGCGACGCCGAGGCGCTGCGCGGTCACGCCGTGCGGGCGAACTATCTGTCGGCGGCGGCGGCGGACGTGGCCACGGACCTCGACGACTCCGCGCTGCTCGAGGCCCTGCGTCGACAGTGGGACCGGACCGTCGAACGACGCACGTACGTGACCGGAGGGCAGGGCTCGCACCATCAGGACGAGGCGTTCGGTGAGGACTGGGAGCTTCCGCCCGACCGCGCCTACTCCGAGACCTGCGCCGGGATCGGGTCGATCATGTTCTCCTGGCGTCTTCTGCTCGCGACCGGCGAGGGGCGATACGCCGACCTGATCGAGCGGACCCTGTTCAACGTCGTGGCCACCTCGCCGGGCGACGACGGCCGCTCGTTCTTCTACGCCAACACGCTGCACCAGCGCACGCCCGGCACTCCTGCGGATCCGGACGCGACATCGCCGCGCGCGTCGTCGTCGCTGCGCGCGCCGTGGTTCGAGGTGTCGTGCTGCCCGCCGAACGTGGCACGAACCTTCGCGAGCCTCGCCGCCTATGTCGCGACGGCAGACGACGAAGGCGTGCAGCTGCACCAATATGCGCCGTCGTCCGTGCGGACCCGGCTGGCAGACGGCACCGTCGTCGCGCTCGACGTCTCGACCGGCTACCCCGCGGACGGGCGGGTGCGGATCACGGTGCAGGAGGATGCGCGGTTCACGCTGACCCTCCGCGTACCCGGCTGGGCCGAAGGTGCGCTGGTGCGGGTCCTGTCGGGCGACGGGGAATCCTCCGAGCCCGCGCGCCCTGGGGCGGTGTCCGTGCGGCGGTGGTACCGAGCCGGGGACGTCGTGGAACTCGCGCTGCCGATCGTCCCCCGCGTCACTTCACCTCATCCGATGGTGGATGCCGTCCGCGGCAGCGTCGCGATCGAGCGCGGACCCGAGGTGCTGGCGCTGGAATCCATCGATCTGGGGGCGGATGTCGGTGAGGCCGTCGCCGCCGGCGACCCGATCGACCGGGACGGCGCGGTCGTTCTGCCGGTCCGCAGTCGGTCGACCGGTGAGGTCGTCGAGGCGCCGCTCGTGGCGTACCACGACTGGGCACGACGCGGACCCTCGACCATGCGGGTGTGGATCCCGACCGTCTAGCGCAGAACCGACGAGGGAAGGTCTCCCTCCGCCGAGCTCGAAGGATCCAAAGAACACAGCTGTGCGTGCACTGACGCTCTCAGGACGAGACAGACATCCGAGGGGATGCCGTAATCACTTGATACACCTTGCAGTCGCATGTTCGAAGGGAGCCTATCCGCACGGACAGCTCCAGAAATCGACGCAAAGAAGTTTCGATGATCCGTAGAACGCGAACTCGTCTCGCACTGAGCGCGGTGGTCTTATTGGTGGGTGTTGCGCTCACCCCTGCGGCCGCGCAGGCCGCAGAGGCCGCGGAGGCATCCACGATCACGACGTTCGGCTTTGTCCCTACCGATAGTGCCGGCGCAGCCAAACTGGCTGACGTCGAGGCGCAACGAACGGAGGTGGAATCCTATGAGGCCGCAGGCGAGCCTGCGGCCACACGCCGCAACTCCGGCGAGATGTCGGATGCCACGCCCCAGGACAGTTCAATCAGGGCCGCATCGAACGCGGCATACCGCATCGTTTCAACCTGGACGGACAACATCGCGAAATCGACGGTCGCTCGGGCGGGCAACGGGACGACGTGGGGTCTGACAAAGGTTCAGAACAAGCACCACGTCAATCTCAACATGATCCAGAAGATGGCGGTAAAAGTGGTCGTCGAGAACACCCGGATGAGCGACAACAAGCAGAAGGGCCTCATCACCGCCTACTGCATGGGCGTGACGGTCTGCCCGCAGTGGGTCGTCAATGTGGCCGGATGATTGGGGTTTGCACATGACAACGCAGAAGTCGGATGGGCAGCGCTACCGAGCGGCGGTCCGTGAGGCGTGGGACGAAGGGCGCGGGACGCTCGTCGTTCCGGCCGGGTTCGAGCTGTCGCGCCTCGATGCCGATCGGGGCGTCCTGACGGCGGAGATCATCGACGCCGCCGGAACGCGGTTCGGTGCGCGCGTGACGCTTCCTCCACCCGCCACGCGCGACGGGAGAGGGCAGGATGGCGAGACCACGCCGGCACACTGGGCGCTGTGGACGTTCCTCGTGCCCCTCATGGAAGAACTGGAGACGGACGCCGTGGGCCGGATCTCGCCCGGCACGGACGGTGTGAGGTGGATCACGATGGAGAGGTCCGAGGAGTGATCGAGGGCAGAATGTGACCAAGCCCCCGCCTGCGCTCTCGATGTCGAGTGCAGACGGGGGCTTGAATCGTTCGACGCCGCCGCAGCCTAGGGCCGCGGCCGTGTTGTCAGAAGTCCCAGTTCTCGTCGGGAAGGACGTAATCTTGCGGTCTCTGCGTCTCCGCAGACCGTCCGTGCCACCTGCGTGCCACTCATACCGAAAAGGCTGTTGCACCCGCCGAAACGAGCCGTGACACAGGACAAATTGTACTCGTCCCAGCTGGCATCTGCACGAGTCTGTCGTGGATCTATCGCCGCTTCGGGAGGAAGGGCGGGCGCTGCACGTCGGGATCTCCGGCGGCGAGGCCTTCGACGGTGACCTCGTATCCGACGAGGTCCTGGCTCGGCCACGGTTCCCGGCTGAACAGCGAACGCACGGCGGCCAGGCGCTGTTCGAACTCGGCTCGGTTGTCAGCGCGGATCTCGAGCGTGTTGGTCTCGTCGGTGGCCCCGATGGGCCTGATCGTGAAGAGCGACTTCGTGATGCTCGATGCATCCGCCCCACTGCCGATCACCTCGTGTTCGATGTCGTGTTCTGCCAACGCCGCAGCGACACGTTCACGCACCTGCTGTTCGGCGGCGCCTTCGCCCGTTGCTTCGTCGACGGTCATCGTCTCGAACAGCACGAGAGTGCTGCCGCGCCTGCCGCCGATCGGACGTGCCTCGTATCCGAGGCCGCTCGCAACATCGAGCATCTCATCCACGTCATCGAGCGCGACCCGCACGCTGAGGAAGATCGTCGCCATGCCTTCAGGGTAGTTGCGGTCGCCGTGGCGGTGTCAGTATCTTCCGCTCCAGTACAGCGGCATGCGCCGTTCGTGGGCGATCGCGACAATCTTCAAGGCTTCGTCGGTGACGTAGTAGACGATGCGGTAGTGCGAGCGAGGCACCTTGGCGTGACGGAAGACACGGCCGGCCGGTGCGGCCGGGATGATCTCGGCCGACTCCGGCCATTCAAGGAGACGGTCGATGACCCGGTCGACGTCGGTGCGGAACCTCGCGCCGCGGTGCAGGCCACCCTGGTCGTACCACTGGATCGCATCGTCCAGTTCACGAACGGCATCAGGGTGGAACCCGACACGAAGCGTCAAGCGCTTCTCTCGGCCGCACGGGCGTCGAGGTAGGCGTTGGCCTCCTCACGGGATAGCACCGCGACCGTCCCGTTCTCCAGCTCATCGGCCCTTCGTGTGGCGACGGTTGCCCAAGCTTCATCGATGACCGCCTGGTCGGGGGCATCGACGTCGTAGAGCACGTCGGCGACCCGCGAGCGCTCCTCGGGCGTGAGCGCCATCGCAGCCTGGATCACCTCAGTCACCGTCATGCCCCGATTCTACCGTGGCGCCGTCCAGATCAGCGAGGTCTACCCGGTCATGAGGATGGGAGGAGTCCTCGGCGCCGCCTGGGGTGGTCGTCTCGTACCTCTGGATCGATAGATGCGAGGAGTGGTCATGGCTTCGGAGTTGGATCGCAAGGCATCGACGGTGGCCGGCGGCATGTCGCTGCGGGTCGAGAAGGCAGGCGCGACACCCGATGAGGCAAGCGGGGCCCGGATGCAGTTCTCATATGAGGTGCGAGCCGGCGACCGGGTCTACCGGGGCGCCGATCTGTATGCGGGCGGGATGGATGTGCCGGCGTCGCGGATGGTCGGGGTACTGGCGGGGTTCCTCTCTGATGCCGGCGAGAGATACCGGTCGGGAATGTGCCCGCCCGATGACGCCTACCCGGAGTGGGTGTATGAGCAGGCGTATCTGAACGAGGACGAGCTGGCGATGGCGTCGTTCGAGCTCGAAGAACCGGAGGTGTTCACCGGGCGGTCCGGTGAGGAGGAAGGGCCGTGGGCGTCGGTGGTGTTCCTGCAGGGCGAAGACGCGGACGCCGCGCTCTCGATTCTGGAGGAGCGGGGCCCGGAGGCAGCGATCGCGCATCTGGCGCAGTGGGACTTCGGAGACGAGACCGAGCAGGCGGCCGCCGCAAACGGTCACGTCTACGCCACGCCGCCGGCCGGGACATGGGATAGAGAATTCCGCAGCGGCCCGTATCACCTGGCGTGGAATCATTCGCTGGGACACGTGGGCCTGACCCGCAGTATCGCTCACGCGGCCGAGGCGGCGGCGCCGTCGGAGCGTGTCCGGCAGCTCGGGCCGGCGTCGCCGACTGTTGCGACCGGGGTCACCGGTCGCAACATCGCCGCCCGCGCGGAGCCACTGAGCAGATGACCGCGTACGGATAGGGACATACTGAGGCTGAGGTGCCAGGGGGCGTCGCAGAAATGCGGCGCCCCTCTGGTGCGTCACGATCAACGCATGGCACGCAGAACGGCGGTTCAGCCAGCCGGGCGGCCGGTGTCTTCTGCCGGCCAGGGCCGCAATCTCAGCACGATCCGGGAGCGGGCGCAGGCTCACGGGTACACGGTGAGCGACCGGGGACGTGTCTCGGCGGCGATCCTCGCCACGTACGACGCCGCGCCCTGACCGGGAACGCTCACCGTCCGATCCCCTCTCGCGTGACCTCGGGAGTGGCCGAAGGCGCACCAGGCTGGCGGAGGCTGGTGAGGAAGCCATCGATGCGTTCGTGATCGAGGCGCTGCTGGGTTGCATCTGGTTTCGCCCCGAGCGGGATCCGGTCGGTGATGCCGTAGCGGTCCCGGTAGGCGACGACCATGCGCACCACCATGTCCCACGGCTCTCTCGCTGCTGAACCGGGACGAGGCTGGGGGCCGAGGGTCTTGATCCAGGGAGGCTTCTCGGTGAGGGCGTCGTCCGCGAGGGCTTGGGCGCGCTGCTCAATGAGTGCTCGTAGTTCGGTCAGCGCGCGGGTCATGTCCTCGGGCATGGCGCCGACTGCTTCGGGGATGAAACCGGCGATGAATCGGCGCCGTGTTCCTCGTCCGCGTCCAGGGCTGGTGCGCATGACGAGCTGTTGCACGCGGTGGCGCAGCAGGCTCGCAGGATCGTCGGCATCGGTGAGTGGTCCGGCTTTGAGTGCCCGGTCTATCAGCCGGTCTGGCTGGTGCCCGATAGCCTCCGCGCGACGCAGGGTGGCGACGATGGACCCGAACGTCTCCGACTCCGTCAGCTCATCGACGAGGTTCTGGTCAAGGCCCGCACGAACAAGGAGTTCCGTGATGTGCTCGGTCTGCGCTTCTTGCGCGATGGTCTCGTACTGATCGGCGAGGTGCGCGATCGATGCCCACGCTTGCTGCTCGGCTTCGATGGTCTCGTGCGCGGATTTCTCCGCGCCCTCATGCTGCAGCACTCCGTAGAGGATCGAGCGGGCGGTGGGCTCGGTGTCGGGGAGCTGGTGTTCTTCCAGGTGGGCTTGGTCAGTGGCGACGTAGGCGGTGTTCGAGGCCCTGCCGCGGGTCATCGCGACATAGAGGTTCTCCCGCGTCATTGATGAGGAGTGCACGATCGCGTGCGCGGTGTCCACGGTTGCGCCCTGGGCTCGGTGGGCGGTGACCGCGTAGCCGAGATCGACATGCTCGGCCACATATGCGGCGGGCAGGAGGATGGTGGCGCGGCTGCGGGAGTCCGCGCGGCGCACGGTGAGGGCTCCGTCGTCGTGATGGGTGGTGATGTGCCAGCGGTCGCCGTTCTTGACCCACGACCCGCCCCGGGTGCTCAACCGGCGGTCGTTCTTGCGGGTGATGATCACGTCTCCGGTGCCGGCGAGGGTGCCGTCGGCCAGCCGCACCCCGTCGGCGGTGACATGTCCGTCCAGGACGCGGTCGGTGCGGGCGCGGGTGTTCAGCTCGGCGACGGTCTCGGTGGTCTCGGCGATCAGCAAACTGTTCTTGCCCGCCGCGACATCCGCGACCCAGGCTTGGTAGGCGGAGTCGAGGATGTCGTCGTGGTCGCCGCCGATGATGCGGTCGTGGTCGTCGTAGGTGTCGATCACCTCCGTGTTCCCGAGGCGCAGCCGGAGGGATGCGGTTTTCTCCCAGTCGGCGTGGAAGCGGCGCACATCCACCAGCTCGGGGGCGTCGCCGCGGTCGCGGACCAGGAGCCCGAACGCGCCGCCCGCGTCCACGGCGGTGAGCTGGGCCCAGTCGCCGACCAGCACGACTTTCGCGCCCGCGTCGGCAGCGTGCGTGGCGAGGCGTTCGAGGCCGAGTGTGCCGGCGAGGGAGGCTTCGTCGACGAGGACCAGTTGCCCGGCGGTGAGGTTCCACCGGCCGCGGTCGTGCTCGTGCAGCCACTTCGCGGTGTTGTCCGTGTCGATCCCGAGATCCTCCGAAAGCACCTCGGCGGCAGCGGCCGAGGGCGCCAACCCGATCACGCTGCCCGGTCCGTGGGTCTTCTCCCACGCCCGCCGCAGGGCCCCGAGTGTGGTGGTCTTCCCGGTCCCGGCCGGCCCGACCAGCACATCGACGGTGCGGCCGGAGACGGCGATCTTCTCCACCGCGGTCTGCTGCTCGACCGACAACCGCACCCCACGCCGACCCGGCCGGGCGACGACACCGCCGACGACCCGCAACGGCACCGCCGGAGCAGTGCCCGCCCGGCACAGGGCGAGCAACCTCTCTTCTGCGTCGAGGATGCGGGTCGAGGAGAACACCTCGTGGTGCCTGGGCCGGAACACGCTCGACCCGTCGGCCCTGGTGAACTCGGCCGGGGATGTGACGAGCTCGGGTGGGGTCAGGGTGAGGGAGGCGTGCTGGGCGGCATCGACGATCATCCCGATCACCGCCTCACGGTCGGTGGTGGACGCGAACCGCAGCCCCATCGTCTGCCGGGACGCCTCGGCATGCAGGTTCCACCGCCGCCACGTCGACCGTCTCACCCCGACCTGCTCCACCACCGCCTGCCCGATCACCGCGATCTGCTGAAACGGCAGATCGTCGGCGCGCAGCACCACCTGACCGTGCCCGGCGCGGATCAGATGGGTCGCCCAGGTCGTCGCGTCCTCACCCAACGTCCGCGACGCGCGCTCTCGCCACTGCGCCGTCAGGTCCGCCAGCGACCGCACCTCCTTGCCCGGGCGGGTGCTCAAGGTGGCCTGCTGCCGCAACCGGATCACCATCGTATCCGACGGCTGACGGCCATACTTCGCCACATACTCAGCAATCAGCCGGTCCTTCTCGGCCTCGATCGCCGCCGCCCGGGACGAGAACTCCTCCACCAGGCGTTCGGTGACGCCGGTGATCTCCCACGCCGGGTTCCGGTTCTTCCCCCGGTCTCGTTCGTCCCAGCCGACGCCCAGGGCGCGGGTGAGGCGGTCGGCGAGGATCGCGTTGTAATGCTCCGACAAGGCGACGACCGCAGCGTGCATCGGGCGGCCGTCCAGGGTGCGCCACTTCCCGTCCGCGGCCTGCACCCGGTTCGCGATCACCACATGCGTATGCAACTGCGGGTCCCCCGCACGGGAGTCGAAGTGGTCGAACGCCGTCGCCACCACCCCGCGCACCTCGACCTGCGCGACACCATTCGTGCCGGTCCGTGTCGCGGCGACGTCACGCTCGATCAGCTCCAGCACCTCACCGATCGCCGCGTGATGGGCCTGCGCGATGAGCGCCTGCGTGCCGCCGTCGGCGACCGCCCACAGCACTGACACCGACTTCGGCACCGAGAACGTGTAATCGAACCCCGCGACCACTCTTGGTGTCTTCCGTGCCCGCTCCTCCAACCGGATCGCCTCGACCCGCGCCTTACGCTCATCGACCGGAAGCCCCTCCGGGAGCGCCATCAACCGTGTCCGGATCCGCTCCGCCAGCGGACGGAAGGCGAAGTAGGACCGCCCCAACGGCTCACCCGTGACCGGGTCCTGCCCGGCCCCGAGCAGACGCCGCAACTGCTCCTCCGCCACCACCGCCTGCGCCTCAAGGCTCCCGTCCCCCAGTCCCGGCAATCCGCTCCCGAGCCAGAATCCGGGAGGCGTGCCCGCCTCCGCGTAGTACCGGGTCAGAGACACAGCGAGGTCCCGGTCTCCGTCCGAGGCCGCGATGCTCTTGAGCAGGTACTTGTAGCCCTCTCCCGCGCTGAGCACTCGCATCGACACCGTCACACAGCACAGGTGCGCACCCTTACACCCTCTGCCGCGGGGGCTTGTGTGTCGACGACCATCGGTTTCGATGCGATGCTGGTTGCCCGCTGATGCGCGGGCACCCGCGGAGACACCTCGCGGCCTCGACACGGAGGCTGTCGAGGCCGCGAGCATGCAGCGGACGGCGACGCTGGGTGCGGAATCTCGCTGTCCATCTCGGGGAGTGTAAGCCTCGTCGCGGAGCGCACCACGGGGCTCTCCGGCGATCATCGCGCTGCGGCAGGGCATCTGGTCCATGGACCCGTGGCTAAGGGAGTTTCGCGAGCGTGCCGGCCGCCTCCGACCGGCAGCGGCGTTCTCGAGTCGTGTGAGCCCGTGCGGTGCAGCGCGATGGGGCGTCGCGGCCTACCCGCGCGTAGCGGTCGGTTCGCGCAGTGGGACGTCCACGACCGTGAGGTGTTCGGCGTCGGGTCCGAACGGCAGTTGCGCGAGCACCGTGCCGTCCGGACCCACGGCGAGGGAGGCGCCGATGCAGGACCAGCCGTCCCATTCACCGCCGATCACGGGGCCGACGTTGCTGACTCCGATCACTGGCATGCCGGTCTCCCGGGCGATCGCGCTGTATGCCAGTATCCATTCGTCGCCGTAGCGTCGGTCGTCTGCGAGGAATTCTGGTGAGACCGCCCATGCGGAGGGCGAGAAGAGCACGCGTGCGCCCAGCGCCGCGATCGAGCGGCCGAGGTACAACGACTGGTAGTTGTTGTCGGCGCAGATGTTCATTCCGACCCGGCCGAGGCGTGTCGGAACGGAACGGATCTCGTCGCCTGTCTCGTAGACCTCGCGGGCGAAGGGGACCTCGTTGATCTTGCGGTAGCGCTGCAGTATCTCGCCGTTCTCGGAGATGAGCACCGCGGCGTTGTAGAGGGCTTCTCCTGCCCGCTCGACGAGTCCCGCGGCGACGATCACGCCGGCCTCTCGCGCGGCGTCGGCGAGGCTTCCGGCACGGCCGGGCAGCGGCAAGGCCAGCTCGCGGGCCGACGCGGAGGTCCAGCCGAGGTCCAGGCATTCGGGCAGCACGACGGCATCGGCGCCCTCTTCTCCCGCCCGCCCGATCATCTCGACCGCCCGGGTGATGTTCGCTTCCGGCTGGCCCGGGTCGACGCGCATCTGCGCCATCGCGACTCGGATCGTTTCCATCTGTGTACCTTTCCTGTGAAGTACGTGGGGAGTATCTGCGCCGTTGCGAAGCATCATTGGATTGCGCCGCGCATGACCCCGGAGAGCACCCACCGCTGGCTGATGAGGTACACCACGAGCACCGGCAGCACCGACATGAGATACGAGGCGAACGCGGGCCCGTACGAGACGTTGGTCGTGGAGGAGAAGACGCTCTGCGCCAGCGGCAGGGTCCGCAGGTCGGGGTCTGTGAGCAACACGAGCGGCAGGAGGAAGTCGTTCCAGGAATGCAGGAACATCAGGATGCCGACCGTCGCGTTCATCGGCGCGAGCAACGGGAAGACGATGCGCCAGAAAACGCGTCCGGTGCTGGCGCCATCGAGTTGCGCGGCTTGCTCGATCTCGATCGGCAGCGTGCGGATGAAGCTCGTGTACAGGAGAGTGTTCAGCGGCAGGTTGAAGACGAAGTACAGCAGGATCAGCCCGAAGAGGTTGTCGATCCCCCACGCCGCGGTCTGCTGCACCAGCGGCAGCATGACGATAGGGAACGGGACGAACAGCGCCGCCAGCACGAACACGTGGGCGACACGGAACTCCCAGCGGTGAAGGTTTCTGGCCATCGCGTACGCGAACGCTGAGGTCGCCACCAGGACCAGCAGCACCGTGCCCGCGGCAACGGTCGCCGTGTTCAGCAGGGCTCGGGGGAAGTTCGTCGACGTCCAGGCGTCGGCGAAGTTCTGCCAGTAGAGGCTCCCGGGCAGTTCGATCCCCGTGCCCGCGATGATCTCCCCGGGCGACTTCAGCGCCGTGACGACGGCGATATAGAGCGGGATCAGGATGGTCAGTGCGCACACGGCGAGCACGACGATGTTCCGCGTCGATGATGACCGACGCCGACGCCCCCTGACAGCAAGCGAAGTCACAGGGTGGCCGCCTTTCTGGACGAGAAGCGCAAATACGCGCCGGAGAAGAGGAGAATGACCAGCAGGTAGATGACGGCGTTCGCCATCTGGTACCCGTACTCGCTGCCGCCGATGCCGCCGCGGTAGATGAGCATGGCGACGGACTGCGTCGAGGTCCCCGGCCCACCGTCGGTGAGGCCGACGATCTGGTCGAAGATCTGAAGGAAGTCTTTGATGCTCAGCACGATGTTGATCGTGAGGAACGGCCCGATCAGAGGTAACGTCATCGACCGGAAGCGCCGCCACGCGCCGGCGCCGTCGATCTGAGCGGCCTCGTAGATCTCCTCGGGGATTGTCTGGAGGCCCGCGAGATAGATGACGGTCGTGAATGCGGATGCCTGCCAGATGGTGACGACGACGATCGCGATCCATGCGAGATTGGGGTCGCTGAGAATCGAAGAAGCGGATTCGCCCGTGACCTGCTCGAGGAGACCCGTCGCAGCCTTGCTGAAGATGAAGTTGAACACGAAGGCGATGACGATCATCGGCAGCACCTTGGGAACGAAGAACAACGCACGGAAGAAGCCGCGCGCGGGGGTGTGCACGTTGAGCAGGATCGCCAGGAACAACGAGACGACGTTGACGAGCACGGTGCACACGAGCGCCATCCCGATCGTGAACAGGTAGGCCTGTGCCACCTGCGGGTCCTTGAACAACGCGATGTAGTTGTCCAGGCCGACGAAGTCCGCGTCACCATAACCGGCGTAGTCGGTGAAGCTCGCGCTGACTCCCGCGACGAGCGGGACGACGAGGAAGGCGACGAAGAGCACGAGCGCCGGCAGGACCATGACGTAATAGATGGGCTCGACGCGTGCACGGAGCCGGGAAGTGCGCGGTCTCTTGGTATGTCTCATATGCGTTCTCAGTTCGTGATCGAGCGGCTGCGGGCGGGATGCCGGTCGGTGCGGCCACCGATGATGTCACCGGGTGGCCGCACCGAGGCGGTCACGAACGGTCCGCCACCAGGTTCCACTGCTCGTCGAGAGTGGTGAGGAACGCGGAGGTGTCCTTGTCCACGGCCAGCGACTGCAGATAGTTCGAGATCTCGATCGCGGAGGGGATCAGGCTGATCGTCTGTGTGAAATAGTTGCCCGCCGCATACGCCTCGTGAAGTCCCGACAGGGCGGGGTCCTCACTCACGGGGGCGTCGATGCGCGGGGAGTAGTAGCCGGCGTCCTCGTTGTAGCCGTTGACGACCTCGGGCGACATCAGGTAATCCAGGAACTCTGTCGCGGCGGCGTTCTCAGCGGCGTCCGCGGAGAGCGCGAGTGACAGATCGGAGCTGGCGACCAGCCCGTTCCGATCCGGGTCGTCCGTGCCCGGGAAAGGGAAGGAGCCGAGATCGACATCCGGGTTCACCTCGCGGATCGGTGCGACAGCCCACGGCCCCTGCACCAGCATCGCCGCCTCTCCGTTCGCGATCATGGCGTTCCCGGAGTTGTAGTCGGTGTTGACGGCCGAGCCCTGCGCGTACGAGAACAGCTGGACGAACTTATCGGCGACCTCCTCGTAGTCCGCCGTGAAGGAGGGCTGCCCGCCATCCGCCGCGACACCGTCGGCGATGCTTGCGAAGAAGTCCTCGGGCTGGAGCTGACCGGACAAGGCGTTGAAGGCGAACTGCAGCGTCCACCCGTCGGCGAAGGTGCCCACGACCGGCGTGATGCCGGCGGCCTGGAAGACGTCAGCGGCCGCGATGAGCTCATCCCACGTCTGAGGCACTTCCACACCCAACTTGTCGAACACCTCGGCGTTGTAGAGGATGCCCGTCGTGGAGATCGAGAACGGAATCGTGTTCTGCTCGGTGTCCTTTCGGCCCAGTTCGTTGACGAGCTCCAAAGCGGCAGGGTCGATGTCGTCGATGACGTCGAAGCCCGACAGATCGGCGAAGACGCCCTGCTGGCTCAACTCGGCCATATCAGTGCTGCCCAGCCCGGCGACGAGCTCGGGGGCGTCGCCTTTGGAGATCAGAGACCGCAGCCGCGTGAAGCCGTCGTCGGCGTCGGCGGCTTGATCGAGCACGACATCGATGTCGGGGTGGTCGGCCTCGAAGTCGGCGACGGCCTGCGCGAAGAAGTCGGTCGCCTCGGACTTGGTGTTCAGGAACGTGATCGTCGTCGAATCGTCGTCACCTGATGAGCACCCCGCCAACGCTCCCGCCAACACTGCCGCGCTGCTCAGGGCAACCAGCGGCCTCAGTGATCTGCGCATTCTCATAGTTGCCTCGTTTCCTCGTGTTGTTGCGTGATTCCCCGATGCTATGGACTTCGCGATCAGACCTGCAAGTCCAAGACGTAAATTTTCTGTAACGGCTTTCAATGAGGGTGGGTAGGCTGTCGAGCACGCACGAAAGGAGGGACTCGTGGCCCGGTCCCCGCAACGTCCCACCCTCGCCGAGATCTCCTCTGAAGCAGGAGTGAGCGTGGCCACGGTCAGCCGTGTGCTCAACGGGAAACCCGGCGTCGCGGCCGCGTTGCGACGCCGCGTGCAGAGCATCCTCACCGAGAACGGCTACGTCCGCGGCAGCGACTCGAACGCGGCGCCGCTGGTTGGAGTGGTCGTGCCCGATCTCACGAACCCCATCTTCGGCTTGTTCGCGGACGCGATCGAGGCCCAGCTGGCGGTGCATGGCTACAACGCGGTGCTCAGCTGCATCCGTACCAGCGGAGACGAGACGGAGTTCGCGGAGATGCTGCTGCGGGAGAACGCGGAGGGAGTGATCATCATCGCGGGGACGAACAACTTCGCGCTCCACGAACGGTCGGATCTTCTCGATCTCCAGCAACGCGGTCTGCGTATCGTGCTCGTCAACGGCCCCGCCAACGGCGTGCCCGCCCCCAGCCTCACGACCGACTTCGAGCACGCCCTCGGACTGGCGTTCAGCCACCTGCGCACGCTCGGACACACCGCTATCGGCTTTGCCGCAGGTCCCGCGGAATCCTCGTCGTCGGCGCTGCAGATCGGCGCGTTCACCCGCCTCGCCGACACCACAGGAGTGCACGGCGAACTGTTCGTCACCCCTTACTCCGTCGAGGGGGAGCGGTCGCCGCGCGGCATTTCGTCGAGCGTTCCGTGACGGCGATCATCTGCGCGAGCGACCTGATGGCGCTCGGCGCCATCCGCAGCCTCGGGCATGCCGGGTACGACGTGCCCGGGGACGTCTCGGTCATCGGTTTCGACGACTCCCCCACGATGTCGTTCGTCGCGCCTGCGCTCACGACCATCCGCCAGCCCGTCGCCGAGATCGCCCAAGGCGCCGTGACCGCCCTGCTCGCCCTCGCCGCCGGTTCCCCGTCGGCGTCGGAGCTGCGCTACGAGGGCGAGCTTGTCGTGCGGGCAAGCACGGCGGTCGCGCGTGTCAGGGAAGGATGACGGACTTCAACGAACCCGGATCCCGGCGAAGGACCGTCATCGCGTCCACCGTCTGCTCCAGCGGGAACCGATGCGTAATGGTGGAGTCGACGTCCACCTGGCCCGTCGCGATCAGCGCGAGCGCTGCGGGGTAGGTGTTGGCGTATCGGAAGACACCGGCCAGCGTCACCTCCCTCCCTTGGAAGGAAGGAAGCTCCAGTGAGACCGTGTCGGCGCCCATGCCGACCAGGACGACGCGGGCCGCGGGGGCTAGCCGCGCCATCCCGCCGGCCAGGGCGGCCGGTGCTCCCGAGCACTCCAGCAGCACATCGAATCTGCCGGGGAGTTCCTCGTCAGGGCGGCGTGCCTCGAAGCCCAACCGGGCGGCGGCTGCGATACGGCGCTCGTTCAGGTCGGTGAGCGCGACGTGCTCCGCACCGGCGGCGCGGGCGACCTGCGCCGCGTAGAGGCCCACGGGCCCGGCACCGGTGACCAGCACGCGGTCACCGATCCCCACGCCGGCTTTGCGTGCCGCCCATACCCCGACCGAGACGGGCTCGGCCATCGCCGCGTGCTCGAACGTCATGCCTTCCGGGGCGGGGTGAGCGAACGCGGCGTCGATCGTGACGTATCGCGCCAGCGCCCCGTCGACCGGCGGGGTGGCGAAGAACACGATGTCCGGACACAGGTTGTAACGTCCCGACCGGCACTGCTGACACGTGCGGCACGGGACCCCCGGCTCCAACGCCACCGTTTGGCCGACCCGCGACGGGTCGACATCGGCACCGACTTCGACGATCTCCCCCGCCGCCTCGTGCCCGAGCACCATCGGCGATGCCACGACGTAGTCACCGATCCTGCCCTGCTCGTAGTAGTGGATGTCCGAGCCGCACACGCCCACGGCCCGCACGCGCACGAGCACGTCGCCCGGACCGGGGGCGGGGACAGACCGATCTTCGATTCGCAGATCCTCAGCCGCGTAGAGGACGGCGCTGGGGTTTCTCATTTCTTCTCCTCTTCTCGCTCGACAGCGGAGGCGTCGCGCAGCAGCCAGACTGTGGTCTGCGCGGGGATCTGCGCATCTGCGATGTCGGCGCTGGCGAGCACGATATGCCCGGCAGGCAGGGGGCAGGGTTCCTCGCCCAGATTGGCGAGGACCTCGATGGGACCGACCGCGAAGCGCAGCACATCGCCCTCGGAGTCGAGCCAGCGCAACGAGGCGTCACCGAGCTCCTGCCGGTGGCGGATCTCGATGGCCGACTGGTACAGGCTGAGGGTGCTGTCCGGATCGTGCCGCTGCACGTCGGCGGCGATCTCCCGCCATGTGCTCGGTTGCGGCAGCCACGATGCTCCCGTCGGGGAGAACCCGAAGGCGGGTGCGTCGGCGATCCACGGGAGCGGCACACGCGAACCGTCGCGGCCCGCGATCGTACCGGCCGAGCGGTACCAGGTGGGGTCCTGCCGGTGACGGTCCTCGAGCGTCGTGTGCTCGGGAAGTCCGAGCTCCTCCCCCTGATAGATGTAGACGCTTCCCGGCAGTGCGAGCATGAGAGCGCTCACGGCGCGTGCCCGCCGCAGGCCCACCTCATGATCAGGCTGCAGGTCGCGGGGACCGATGCCCACCCCGTTCGGGATCCGCGGGTTCGCGGAACCGAGTCGGGAAACGTGACGGACGTTGTCGTGGTTGTTGAGCACCCATGTGCTCGGTGCTCCGACGTGACCGTACTCGCGCAGGGACTCGTCGATGACGTCGCGGATCTCCGCCGCACCTACTGCCGCGAGAAAGGCGAAGTTGAACGCCTGATGCATCTCGTCGGGTCGCACGTAGCGCGCCAGACGGCTGACCGGCTCGACGTACGCCTCCGCGACGAGGATGCGTTCGCCGTCGTACTCGTCGACGATGCTCCGCCATCGGCGGAAGATCTCGTGTACCCCGTCGTTGTCCCACATCGGCGACCGCGTGCCGTCCGGGGCGAACCCGTGCGCGTGCTGATACTCGACGGGATAGTCAGGGAAATCCGCCGCCTTCACCAGACCGCGGGCGACGTCGACGCGGAAACCGTCCACCCCCAGGTCGAGCCAGAACCGCAGAACCCCGTCGAACAGGTCCCGCACGTCAGCGTTGCTCCAGTTGAAGTCAGGCTGGCTGGAGTCGAAGAGGTGCAGGTACCACTGGTCACTGTCGCCGACACGGGTCCATGCCGGGCCGGCGAAGACACTCTCCCAGTTGTTGGGTGCCACATCTCCCGACGCTCCGCGCCCGGTGCGGAAGATGTAGCGGTTGCGCTCGGGGCTGTGCGGGGCGGCGGCCAGTGCGGCGCGGAACCACGGGTGCTCGTTGGAGGAGTGGTTGGGAACCAGATCGATGATGACCCTGATCCCCTGTGCATGCGCCCGCTCCAGCAGCTCACGGAAGTCCTCGATCGTCCCGAAGAGCGGGTCGACCCCGCAGAAGTCGCTGACGTCGTAGCCGGCATCGTTCTGCGGCGAGGGGTAGAAGGGCGACAGCCAGACGGCGTCCACGCCGAGTCGTTCCAGGTGGTCGAGCCGTTCGGTGATCCCCGGCAGGTCTCCGATACCGTCCCCGCTGGCGTCTCCGAAGGAACGCGGATAGATCTGGTAGATCACCGCCCGGCGCCACCAGTCCGCGGCGGGGAGGAGGTGAGGTTCTGCTGACGGGTTCTGGTTGTTCCCGGATGTCGATGTCATTTGACTGCTCCCTGAATGAGACCGGCGATGATCTTGCGCTGAAAGACGAGGAAGAGGACGAGGGCGGGCACGGAGATCAGCAACGCCGCAGCGTTCAGAAGCGGCACGTCCGTGAGATATTGCCCTTGGAACGCGCCGAGAGCGCCCGCGAGGGTGCGCTGTGTGGGGTCGTCCACGAGAGCGACCGGGATGAGGAACCCGTTCATCGTCCACAGCGACAGCAGCAGGGCGAGCGAGGCGAGCGAGTTCGCCGCGAGCGGCAGGTGGATCGATGAGAACAAGCGTGTGCTCGATGCACCGTCCACGAGCGCCGCCTCGGTGAGTTCCCGCGGCACGCTGACGAAGTGCGTGCGCATCCAGAACACAGCGAAGGGAAGAAGCGTCGCGATCATGGCGATGCACACCGCCCATCGGGTGTTGAGAAGTCCCATCGCCTTGAACTGGTAGTACAGCGGCACGATGAGGGACTCGACGGGTATCGCCAGCCCCAAGACGAACACGATCAGGACGATCCCGCTCCCCCGGGGTGCGAGCACCGCCAGGCCGTAACCGGCGAGCGACGCGGCCAGAAGCGTGACAGGCACCACCACGACCACGATCTGTGCCGTGGAGCTGAGCAGCATGAGCATGTCGGACGAGGCGAACGCGGTCACGAAGTTGTCGAAGCGGGGCTCCTCGGGCCAGCCCAGGCCCTGCCCGACGGTTCCCGAGGGTGTGATCGCGGAGGTGAACATGCTCAGCAGCGGCACGAGCGTGACGATCATGGCGATCAGCAGGACACCGCGACCGATCCACGCTTCCGATCGGGAGATTCTCATTCGTCGCGCTCCCTCAAGATCGCCTGGAGCGTCGCGGCGATCGCGACGACGATCACCATCAGCACGATGCCCAGCGCCGAGCTCTGCCCGACCTGGAACTTCGTGAAAGCGAGCTGGTAGATCTGCAGCCCCGGGACCATCGTCGACACGCCGGGGCCGCCGCGCGTGGTCATGTAGACCAGGTCGAAGGTCTGCAGCGCGGAGATGACGGTCACCGTGACGCATACGCCGATCTCCCGTCGGATCCCGGGGATCGTCACGGAACGCAGCTCACGGAAGAAACCGGCACCGTCCAGCGCGGCGGCCTCGAAGAGACTCGGATCGATCTTGGCCATCCCCGTCAGCAGCAGGACGAGACAGAAGCCCACACCCACCCAGGTGCCGACGAGCCCGAGCGCGGGCAGGGCCGTGTCGAAGTCGCCGAGCCACGGACGCGCCAATGCACCCAGGCCCACCGCCTCAAGGATCTGATTGATGACCCCGTTCGAGGAGTACACCCAGTTCCACGCAAGCGCAGACGCAGCCAGCGGGAGCACCTGCGGGATGAACAGGACGACGCGGCCCACGGCGCCGAACCGCCCGGAGACGCGCCGGGCGACGCTCGCCGCAGCGACCGCGATCAGGATGGGCAGCACCGTGAAGAACACGATCAACGCCAGCGAGTGCAGGATGCTCCCGTACAGTTCCGGATCGGTGAAGACGGCGGCATAGTTCGACAGGCCGATGAACTCGGCCTGACCGATACCGTCCCAGTCATACAGCGAGTACTGGGCGGCGGTGCCCAGCGGGAACAGCATGAAAATGGCGTAGATGAGCACCGCCGGCACGAGGAACAGCCACGGCGTTACACGGCCGGTCCGGGGGCCGCGTCGCGGTGTGTTGCGACGCGGCCCTCGGCGCGGCGTGGAGGCAAGGCCCGTCATCGATTAGCGGCCCAGTTCGGATTCGTAGTCCGCCTGGACCTTCGCGACGAACTCGGCGGGGGTGATCTGCCCCGACGCGAGCAGCTCCAGCTGCGGCGCGAACGTGGAGGCCTGGATGCCGGCCGTGGTGTTGGCGAAGAAGTCGACCAGCGCGTCATCCTCCGTCGCGGCGACACCGGCAGCGAGAGTCTGCGATGTCACCGGTCCCGCCTCCGGGATCTCCCCGTCCGCCGCGCCGCCGGGCGCGTTCCCCGCGAGGGTGACGGTGATCTCACGAGCGGTGGGGTCGGTGTTGACCCAGTTCAGGAAGAAGGCCGCGAGGTTGGGGTTGTCGCCCTTGCTGGGCACGCCCCATGTCTGCGCCGATGCGTCGGTGCCGTAGTCGCCGCCCGCCGTGACGGGCGGAAGCAGGAAGAACCCGGCGTTGTCGCTCATCGATGTGTCGAAGGCGCCCGAGTTCCAGTCGCCCGTGACGTAGAACAGCGAGTCGCCGTCCTTGAGGCGCACCGCCGCGTCCTCCTCCGTGAGGCTGAGGTAGTCCTCAGGGAAGTACCCGGCCTTCTGCCAGTCCTGCACGGTCTGGGCGGCCTGGTTCATCGCAGGCTGGTCGAACGTCGCCCCTTCGACGCGGTACTCCCAGTCCTTCACGGCGTCGAGCGTCCCCGCATCGGCGGCGTAGTTGAAGGTGAGGGTGTCGTAGACGTAGTTCAGGGCCGAGCTGGGCTGGCCGATCGGTGTCACCCCCGCGGCCTTCGCCGTCTCCAGCATGGAGACGAACTCGTCCAGTGTCGACGGCGCCTCCGTGATGCCCAGGCTCTCCGCGACGGTCTTGTTGTAGTAGACGCCGACAATGTTCCAGCCGACGCCCATCATGAGATACAGGCTTCCGGTGCCTCGGGTGAGCCCGTCGTCAGCGACGGACATCATGTTCATGATCTCGGCCGGGTACTCGTCCCAGCCGTAGGCGTCACGGTACGCATCCAGATTGGTCAGCAGACCGTTCTTGGCGTTGTTGCCGACACTGGCCAGGCGTACGAGGTCGGGCGCGTCGTCGCTCGCCATGAGACGGGGCAGATTCTGCTGCAGCGTGCTGAAGTCGGTCTCCTGCGCGTTGATCGTGACCGAAGGGTACTGACGCTCGAACTCCTCGAACAGTGCCGTGAACGTCGCGTTCGGGGGAACCGCGACATCCAGCGTCGTGTCCTCGGTCGGCGCCTCGGTACTGATGGGAGTGGACGTGCTGGCCTGCTGTGCCGCGCCGGGCGCGCACGCGGTGAGACCGGCGACAGTGACGGCGACAGCGGCCGCGACGGCGAGACCGCGCCTGGGATAGGACGTTGCGATAGGCATGGGTGGTGCTCCTTTCGGTGTGATGTCAGTCGTGCGGGGATTGCGTCGGTGGTGCTGTGCGGGAAGGGATGATGAGCGCCTCGGCGTGCTGGCCGATGTGCCGGCCGTCCAGCACGATGTCCGCGGCGAGCGGCGTCTGGACGGCGACGGGACGAAGTAACTGGACGCGGAAGGTCGCGACGCCCTCCGCGCGACCCTCGATGGTCACCGTCACGTGCTGTGGGTGTGCGACGGCCGCCTCGGGGAGCACGAGCCGGACCTCGGCCGAGACCGGCCCGGGAGCGGTGTTCGTGACATGCACCTGCACCGTCGCGCCACCGTCAGGATCGAAGGTCGGCAGGTACGGGGAGATGCGCGCGAGGAAGCCCGTCGTCGGGTTCTGCTCGTCGAAGTCGACGAGCAGCCGATCGTGGATCTCCACGAGCTGCTCCCCCTGCGCCCGGATCATCGCGATGTACTCGTCGTCCACCTCGCGCGGGTTCCAATGCCCCGACAGCATCACGTCCGGCCGTACGCGCGCGAACAGCTCGGCGCTTCGGAGGTAATCGCCCGGCTGGAAGATGTTCCGGTACTGATAGTTCAAGTCGTCGGGAGAACCGGGGGCGCCTAGACCATCCTGCTGATCGCCCGTGACGAGATAGGTGCGTCCATCCACCCTCACCTCGTAGGCAACGGCATACTGCGTGTGCCCGGGAAGGTCGTGGACGACGATCTCGTACTCGCGCCAGCGGAAGCTCTCCCCCGAGGCGAGCTCGCGGTCGGCGACGATCGGGTCGAACCATTGGCACGGCAAGTCCATCAGCCCCGGATGCGCGAGGATCTCGGAGAATCGCCGGGGACACCAGACCTGGGTGCCTTCGACAGCACGGAGGAGGTTGATCCCCGCGACATGATCGTCGTGGTAATGGGTCGGGGCGACGACTTCGATCGTGCTCACGCCGAACTGCGACTTCAGCGCCGGAATCGACCCGAGCGACGGGCGGCGGGCGGCCCGCTCTGTGCCTGCGGGCATCCCGGGTGTCAGGTCGTAGCCGAAGTCGAACAGCAACGCCTGCCCGCCCTCGGACAGCAGCACATAACTGCGGCCGTGCGATGCGACGTTCATCAGCAGATGTGGTGCCACCTCGACGTAAGGCGCGGCCGCCCACGTCCGGATCGGGCGACGATTCACCGGCGGCTTCGGGTGGTACTCGTGGAGATCCACGTAGTCCTGCAGGTTGTCCGCCAGCAGGCGGAGGGCTTCGCCCGGGTCCGTGATCGGCTCTCCGTGCGACGGCAGAAGCACGTCGGCATGGTGGCGGCCGAGCTCCAGCGCGCTGAGGATCGCTGACTCGGCCCCCTCGACCCCAACATAGTTCCACTGCAGCGCCGCGAGCGAGTGGACCTTGCCCGGCGCCGCGATCGCATCGCCCGTGAAGAGCAACGTACCGGTGCGCGTCGTGACGAGATACGACACCGACCCGACAGTGTGCCCGGGGGTCGGCAGCGCTACGAGACGGATATCACCGATCGTCCTCTCCTCGTGATCGTCGAGGGGCACGGCGTGAGGGGTGGAGCGCAGTGGGGTGAACCGCTGCTCCCGCAGAACGTAGTCGTTCAGCGGGGACTGGCGGGCCCAGTGTTCCTCGGCATGCGCGATGACATCGTGCTCTCCGGCGGGGACCCACACGCGCACGTCGGCAGAGAGACGGTCAAGTCCCTGCACCTGGTCGCGATGGACATGGGTGATGAAGACATCTGTGAGCTCGCCGAGGCCCGCCTCGGCGAGGTGGTCCAGCACCGCCCCCGACCCGAAATCGATCGCGATCGCGGTGCGGGGGCCCGTGCGCACGACATAACAGCGGCACGTGTCGTACACAACGATCACGTCGTCTCGAACTCGCTCCCACGGAGTGTTCAGGATGCTCTCCTTCGCAAACGCTTGCGCTGATGCGCTGCCCACCTCACCTCATTGCTCAGCGGTCCGTTCAGAGTATATTCGCTTCCGGTACGACAGGGAGAGGAAATTGACGCAAGCGCTTGCGTTGTTTAGAGTCTCCTCATGGCGTCGCTCCGGCCTGACATGGCACAGCTTGCGGAGATGCTCGGCGTGTCGGTATCCACGGTCTCCCGGGCATTGAGCGGAAAGCCGGGTGTATCCGATCGCACGCGCCGCCGAGTCACACAGCTGGCGCGAGAGGTCGGCTACACGGTGTCCCCCTCAGCTTCCCGCCTGGCAAAGGGGCGCACCAACACCGTGGCGCTCATCGTCACCGCGCCCGAACAGTGGTATCAGTCCGCGGCGATCGCACGGGCCAGCGCGATCCTGCACGCATCGGGCCACGACATCGCACTCTTCAACATCAGCGCAGAGGATGTCCGTTCCCGTCTGCTCAGCGGCCCGGGGCTCGCAGGCAGGGCGGACGGCGCCCTGGTCGTGTCCACCTCCCTCCTCCCCCACGAGGAGAAGGCCCTCAGCGAGTCAGACATCCCCGCGATCGGAGTAGGCACGGTGCTGGACCGGTTCTCGTTCGTCACCGTCGACAACGAGGCGGAGATCGCGACCGGCGTCCGGTATCTGCTCGAACTGCAACACACCCGCATCGGGCTGATCCAGGGCTCCACGCCCGCGAACGGCGTCAACTACGTCGCGCAGGAACGCGGCAACGGATTCCACCGAGCCATGGGCGAACACTTCGATCCCGCACTGGTCATCCGCGCCGCCGGCGACGATGCGGAGTCCGGCGCATCCGCGCTGGCCGCCCTATTAGCGCGACCAGACTCGCCCACCGCCGTGATCGCGGAGTCCGACCTCCTCGCCGCCGGGGCCATCCAAGCCGCGCGGAGAATGGGACTCTCCGTCCCCGACGACCTCTCCGTCATCGGCTTCGACGACAGCCCCATCGCAGAGCTCCTCGAGCTCACGACAATCCGTCAAGACCCCGCCACACAAGCCGAACACGCAACCCGGCTACTGCTCGAGACGCTGTCCGGCCCCGCATCCCCACACGACTTCACCTTCCAACCCTGCTCGCTCATCGTTCGACACACCGCTCACGTCGTCAGCCACGGCTCGTAGCCGAGGACGTGGCACTACCCGTCCACGCCCGACTCGACGGCGGTCGCCGCGCCCGTGGACGAACGCACCACGAGCTCCGGCTGGAAGAGAACCATAGAGGGAGCCCCGGATGTCTCCACAAGCCGGCGGACGAGGAAAAGCGCGGCCTCCTCCGCGATGCTCTCGATAGGTTGCCTGATCGTTGTCAGCGATGGATCGGTGAAGAGCATGAAGGCCGAATCGTCCAGACCCACGATGGAGAGGTCGCCGGGGACGGAAAGTCCGTTGCGCGCCGCCGCCCGCAGCCCGCCGAGCGCCATGATGTCGCTGCCGTAGACGATTGCCGTCGCACCCTTCTGCAGCAACTCCGTCGTGGACATGTCCCCTCCTTCGATGCTGTAAAGCCCGGAGACCACGAGCCCACGCTCGGCCGCGCCGGCCTCTCGCGCGAAGCCGGCGATCTGCAACTGCGCCGAGTACACCGCAGGCGGGCCGGTGGCGAGCCCGATGCGCTCATGCCCCAGATTCCGCAGATGGCGGATCGCCCGCTCCACACCGGCGGAGAAGTCGGTCGACAGCGTCGGCGCCTCGCTCACACCGGAGGGACCGTTGATGGAAACAACCTGGAGCCCTCGCTCGACGAGAGATCGCAAACTCTCCGGCCTGCGGGTCCCATTGCTCGTAGAGCCCGCCACGATGACGAGCCCTAACGCAGAGTTGCGCAAGAGAAACTCGGCGAAGTCGTCCTCATCCTCCACTGTCCGCCCCTGAGCCACGATCGCGCGCACCCCCTGCAACGACAGCTGCATATCGAGCTGCCGGCCGAACAAACCGAAGATCGGGTTGTGCAGTTCGGGCAACAGCACCCCGACGACCTGGGAGGACGGCAGCTCCCGCTCGTCCAGATACTCCGTCCGCCGGAGAGCCTCCCGCACCCGCCGACGAGTCGCCTCAGATACCCCCGGCTTGCCGTTGAGCACCCGGCTCACGGTGGACTCGCTCACACCCGTTGCTTCGGCGATATCGGCCAAGGTCACACGCATCCATCAACTGTACGCGGCACACCGCAAGTCACATTGCGGATCTTTCGGGATTATGCGCAAATTGCTTGCGTAAATCCGAGAGAGTCGATAGCGTCGCCGGAACACAGACTCAAGAAGGAGCCCGATGTTGGACGCTGGTGTACGAGACCTGCTGGAGAGGACGCTGGTGACCCGCGTCGAAGTCGATCGGTTCCTCGATCCGAATGCGCCGAAATGGGCACGCTTCGACGCACAGCTCGGCTACTTGCCGCATCCCTCCGACGTACCGGACAACATCGACGGGGCGCTGAGCTATTACCGGTATGGACGGCGAGGAGAGCGACGCGTCGTTAATTACCCCGAGGCGACGTCGCGCATCCACACATACGGGGACAGTTTCACACAGTGCCACCAGGTCAGTGATGGCGAGACCTGGCAGGAGGCGCTGGCGGCACACTTCGGGGAGCCGATATTGAACTTCGGCGTGGGCGGGTTCGGCGTGTATCACGCAGTCCAACGCCTCAAGCGTCTCGAGTTCTCCGACGACGGCGCATCCGTCGTCCTGCTGAACATCTACCTCGACGACCACTTCCGCAGCCTTGACTCTTACCGCCGCATCCGCGTCGGTAGCTGGCTCAGCGAGTACGATCGCGGGCTGAAGACGAGCATGTTCCACGCCAATCCCTGGGAGCACGTGCGTATCGACGCCTCCTCCTCGGAGTTGGTCACCCGCCCCAACGCCTGCCCGACTCCGGAGTCGCTCTACCAGCTCACCGACCTCGACTTCCTCGTGGAGACCTTCGGTGAGGACCTGATCGTACGCAAGATCGCCGCCGATATCACCGGCGACTACTCATTCGCCGACGACTACGCCGATCTCACCGAAACGTTGGGTATCGATCACGACCTGCCCGCGCGCCATCGAGCAGAACAGCTGTGGACGCGGTCGGCGTACCGGGCGACCAAGTCCATCCTCGCCGACCTCGCCCAGCAGATGCGAGCGAGTAACAAGACTCTCGTGGTCTTGCTGACCTATCCGTCAGAGGAGGTCGCGGCGTTCCTGCGGACTGGGCGGCGGCCGGACACCCCCGTTCTGCAAGACCTCGCGGAACTGGGGCTCCCCGTCATCGACGCCCTGGAACTCCATGCGAATGACTACGCGGCCTACGCGCTGTCGCCCCGGGAGTATGTAGGGCGTCTCTACAACGGCCACTACTCGCCGTTGGGCAACACGACATACGCGTTCATGATCAAGGATCGTCTCCTCCACGCCCTCGACGAGCAACCGCCGTCCTACGCCGACGCCGGACGGTCGTTCGCGAGCCTCGCCGGAAGGCTCGCCTGACCCACCCGAGCAAGCACTCGCTCCGGCGTTTCCATACCCAGAGCAAACACAGTTAGGAAAGCGCAATGAACAGGAAGTCTGTACTCGGCATCGCGGCCATGGCCGTGGTTGCCGCTCTCGCCCCAGGCTGCTCGGCATCCCCAGCGGATGGTGACGGCACGACGCTCACCTTTGCGATGTGGGACGAATCCCAACGACCAACCTACGAGAAGATGTTCGACCTGTTCACGCAGGAGAACCCGGACATCGAAGTGAAGATCGAGCTCACGCCGTGGGACAACTACTGGACGAAGCTGCAGACAGCCGCATCAGGAGGCGAGGTCGCGGACGTCTTCTGGATGAACGGGGCGAACTTCCCCCTCTATGCCTCCGAGCAGGTCATCCAGCCGCTCACCGACCAGACTGCGGCGGACTCCTCGGCTCCCGAAGGACTCATCGAGCTCTACACATGGGACAGCGAGCTCTACACCCTGCCCAGCAACTTCGACACGATCGCCGTGTGGTACAACAAAGCCATCTTCGACGCCGCCGACATCGACTACCCGACCCCGGAGTGGACGTGGGAGGACTACCGCAGGATCGCCGCGGAGCTCACCAACACCGCGGCGGGGATCTGGGGCACGGCGGCCCAGCTGAGCGAGCACACGGCCTTCTACAACACGATCTACCAAGCAGGCGGCTTCGCCGTCGGCGCAGACGGCACAACGAGCGGCTACGACCTTCCCGAGACCGAAAACGGACTGCAGTTCTGGGTCGACCTGCTGGAGGATGGCTCCTCGCCCACACTCGCCCAGATGGCGGACACGGACGTCGTCGACCTGTTCACGTCGGGCAAGCTCGCCATGCTGTGGGGCGGGTCGTGGAACTCGTTGAGCTTCTCGGAGTCGGAGCTCGGGGCAACCGGCTCGATCGGCGTCGCCTCCCTGCCCTACGGGCCAGAGAGCAACGCCGCCGTCATCCACGGTCTGGGCAACGTCATCTCCGCCACGACCGAGCACGCCGATGCGGCCAACAAGCTGGTCGCCTTCCTCGCATCCCAAGAGGCCGCGGAGGTCTACGCGGAGAACGGGGTCGGCTTCACCGTGGACGACACGGCGAACGAAGCCCTCATCGCGACGTATGCCGACGCGTTCGATCTCACACCGTTCAGCGAAGCCGCCGCGACCGGGATCGCCTTCCCACGCTCCGTGCACTCCCAGGTGTGGATGGACGCACAAATCAACGAGCTCACCCCCGTGTGGGAACTGTCCGAGACCGTTCACGACGGAGCGCTTGCACTCCACGAGGCAGTGCAAGCGGCCCTCGACGACGAATGAGCACGAACACCGCTCGGCCGGGCGAGCGAACCCGGCAGCGCGCGGTGGTCTCCCGGCGCGCCGCACGCCGGGAGAGCACCGCGGCCTATCTGATGCTTCTTCCCCTCCTGGTCGGGACGACGATCTTCTACTTCTACCCGATCCTGCGCACCCTGCTCCTGTCGTTCATGGAGACCGGGGCGTTCCGCGGGGAGAGCTGGTCCGGTCTCACCCAGTATCAGCGGCTCTGGGCGGACGAGGAGTTCTGGCGCTCACTGGGCAACAGCGGCATATACGCCGCCATCAGCATCATCGGGATCCCCCTGGCCCTCGTTATCGCGGTGCTGCTCAATCGAAACGGGCTGAGATTCAAGGGTGCTTTCCGGGTGCTCTACTTCCTACCGGTGGTGACTCTGCCCGTCGCCGTCGGCATGATGTGGTCGCTTCTGCTCAACGGCGACTTCGGACTGCTCAACCAGTTGCTCAGGACGATCGGGATCGAGGGGATGCCGTGGCTCGCCGACCGTCGCACGGCGCTCGTCGCGGTCGCCCTGGTGGGAGTGTGGGCGACGCTCGGCCAGAACATCGTGATCCTGCTCGCGGGCCTGCAGGGAATCCCTCGCGAGTACCGGGAGGCGGCATGGCTCGACGGCGCGGGACCTATCCGGGAGTTCCGCAGCATCACGGTTCCCCTCGTCACCCCGACGCTGTTCTTCGTGACCGTCATCACGCTCATCAACTCGATGCAGGCATTCGACCTGATCTACATCATGGTCGGTGCCGACAACCCGGCCATCTCGGCCTCGCAGACAGTCGTCTACTACTTCTTCAAGGCGGGCTTCCTCGTCCATGATCGCGCCTACGCGGCGACAATCGCCTGCGCCCTCATGATCGTCGTCCTGGCGCTGACCGCCATCCAATTCCGGCTCCAACGCAAGTGGGTTCACTATGCCTAACCACACGCTCCCCGGCAGCCCACGCCGCCTCGCAGACGCCGCGACCTATCTACTGCTGAGCGCCGGCGCCGCCATCATGATCGCGCCCTTCGCGTGGCAGATTCTCACGGCATTCAAGACCCCCGCCGAGGCACTGCGCGTGCCCCCGACCCTCCTACCCGACCAGTGGAGCCTCACCAACTTCACGACAGCGCTGTCCTCGATCCCATTCGGTGCGCAACTGATGACCTCCATCGCATCAGTGGGAGTGCGCTCCGTGGGGCAAGCACTCTTCTGCGCCCTTGCCGGCTACGCCTTCGCGCGCCTCATGTTCCCAGGAAAGAACATCCTCTTCCTCGCGATCCTGGCGATCCTGATGGTGCCATCACAGCTCTACCTCCTGCCCCAATACGAGATCATGTCGGCATGGGGCATCCTCAACTCCCTGCCCGCGCTCATCATCCCCGGAATCTTCAGCGCCTTCGGCACCTTCCTCATGCGCCAGTTCTTCATGAGCCTGCCACGAGAGCTCGAGGAAGCAGCAAAGATCGACGGGGCCGGCCACTTCCGCACCTTCTGGGTGATCATGCTCCCACTGGCGAAACCCGGGCTCATCACGCTGACGATCTTCACAGCGCTCTATTCGTGGAACGAGCTCCTGTGGCCCCTCATCGTCAATAACGACCCGAGCACTCTCAACCTCTCCGCGGGGCTGTCCTTCCTCGTCGGGCAGTACAGCACCAACTACCCCGTACTGATGGCAGGAGCCCTGATGGCGCAAGTGCCGATGGTGCTGCTTTTCCTACTACTACAGAAGCAGTTCATCAACGGCATCGCCTTCACCGGAGGAAAGTAGAAGGCAATCCGGCTCTTCGCGGGGGGCTGTCTGAGTAACAATGAAGCAGGTCAGCCGGGACTGTCTGAATAATGGTGTGTGAGGGGTCCGGCCTGATCCGTAAGGAGATGGCCGTGGCTGACACGACCACTGTCGTTGTTGACGACGAGATGATTGATCCCGTGACCGGGGAGATCATCGATCAGAAAGAACTCGCAGAACGCTTGCTCGCGCAGGCGAAGGAGCAGGGCGTGAGCTTGACGGGGCCCGGCGGTCTGCTCAGCCAGCTCACGAAGAACGTCCTCGAGACCGCGCTGAATGCCGAGTTGACCGAGCACCTCGGCCACGAACACGGCGGGACCCCAATCGGCGAGAACATGCGTAACGGGACGCGGGTCAAGACGGTGCTCACCGAGATCGGGCCCGTCGAGATCGAGGTGACCAGAGACCGTGACGGCTCGTTCGAACCGGTGATCGTCCCGAAGAGGAAGCGCCGGCTGGACGGGGTCGATCAGATCGTGCTCTCGTTTACCGCGCGGGGGCTGACCACGGGTGAGATCGCCGCGCACTTCGACGAGGTCTATGGGGCGAAGGTCTCCAAGGACACGATCAGCCGGATCACCGAGAAGGTCACCGGGGAACTCACCGAATGGTCGAGCAGGCCGCTGGATCCGCTCTACCCGGTGATCTTCGTCGACGCGATCGTCGTGAAGGTCCGTGACGGGCAGGTGAGGAACACCCCGTTCTATGTCGTGATGGGCGTCACCGTGAACGGGGAACGCGATATCCTCGGCATCTGGGCCGGTGACGGTCAGGAAGGCGCGAGGTTCTGGCTGCAGGTGTTCACCGAGCTGAAGAACCGGGGCGTCGAGGACGTGCTCATCGCGGTCTGCGACGGGCTGAAGGGTCTCCCGGAGGCGATCAACACCACCTGGGAGCAAACGGTCGTCCAGCAGTGCATCGTCCACCTGATCCGCAACAGCTTCCTACGCCGGGCGGCAACACCGCGACGCGATCGTCCGTTCCCTCAAGCCCGTCTACACGGCCCCGTCGGAGCAGGCAGCGAAGGACAGGATCGAGGAGTTCGCCGCCGAGTGGGGCGAGAGGTACCCGGCGATCGTGCATCTCTGGCGCAGCTCCTGGGCGGAGTTCGTGCCGTTCCTCGAATACGACGTCGAGATCCGCCGCGTGATCTGCACCACCAACGCGATCGAGTCAATCAACGCCCGGTACAGGCGGGCCGTCCGGGCGCGCGGGCACTTCCCGAACGAGGCCGCCGCGATCAAGTGCCTGTATCTCGTCACGCGGTCGCTTGACCCGACTGGCGGCGGAAGGGCACGCTGGGTGATGAGGGGGAAGCCCGCGCTAAACGCGTTCGCGATCACCTTTGCACTGAAAACCGCCGGGCCCCACACACCGTTCATCGGACAGACCCACGTCTGTCGCCACGGCTTACCCGGCGAGCATCTCGCGACGCACCTCTCGGGTGATCTGCCTACGCTCTTGCGCGGTCCAGCGCCGTGCAGGCGTGTCGTCCTGGGTTGCGTGGGCGCGGCGCTCGTCGCGGATGGCGCGGCGGACGGCGAGGTTCTCGTGTGCGCGGGCGATGGGCAGGGCGATGGTGGCGTAGAGGCCGTGGCCGATGAGCTTGAGCGCGGTCCACCAGCAGACGACCATGCCGAGATACCACCATCCGGTGTGGCCGAGGAGGACGGCTCCGTAGCAGCCGATGCCGGCGACGGCGTAGGTGCCGCCGAGGAGGATGGTGGGGATGCCCCAGCGGAGCCCGCGGCGGGTGTGGAGGTGCCAGACGATGCGGTTGCTGGGCAGCCACTGCTGACACCAGCCGTACACCGCGGCTGCGGGGCGCATGAAGAGAAGGATGAGGAACATGTCGGGCCTCCACCAGGACGAGAGCGCGATGTGCTCGGCGATCGTTGGTGGCTGGGCCCCGATTGCTCCACCAGGGTGGAGCGTTCCTGAAAGTTGATGCGTGTTCGCCCGCCGGGTAGTTCCCATTCTACCGGGGTCTGGGGACATCGGCCAGTGCGGAGTTGCACGCACCGCGCTACCGGCGACCGCGCGTCCGAGGGCGATGTTGCGTCCAGGTGTTGCATCGCGACCGGGGGTAGCGTCAGGGGATGCCTGGCTTTCCGATCCCGCGCACGCTGCCGGGGTTGCGTGCTGCCTCGCGGCCGGAGGTGGTGTTGCAGGCGCACGCGGCGTTGCCGGGCGGGCTGAACGCGCAGCTCGCCTGGTTGTACGAGGCGTGCGACGGTTTCCTCACCGACGCCGGGATCACCGTCTACGAGGCGGCGGACATCGTGGAGCGGAACGTGACGTTCGAGGTGGCCGAGTATGCGCCGGGGTTCGTGGTGTTCGGTGATGATTCCGGTGGGCGCGGGTTCCTGCTCCATGCCGCGACGCCCGACTCCCCGGTGTATGCGAGCGACTTGGGCGACCTGGACCCCGGTCGTTTCGATGTCGTCGGTGAGGATCTGGCGGCCTGGGTCGCTGGCCTGGTCTGACACACCATCGACTGCGACCGCCACCTCGGCTCGCATCCGGTGCGGATACCCCGGAGGGGTATCCGCCGTGGAAATGCAAGACGTGTATCCGACTGTGAGAAGGACAGGTGCGCGGCGTGGTGGAGGAGGTCCGCGGAGCCGGTTTCGGGTAGAGAAGCGGCGGAACAGGTGCCGGTGGCTGGGCGTGTGGACTGGACATGATGCTGGAGGCGAGGATCGGGGGCGGGAGCGCGGCGTGAGAAGGGTTCGGGCGGTGCCGACCGTAGCTCATGGTGGGGGGTCGGCACCGTCCGGGGTGCTGGCGGTTATTCGTCCACGGTGGGGGCGAGGTCGTCGGCGCTGGTGATGAGGCGGGCGATGCCCGCTTGGATGAGGAGGTGGCATCCTGTGCTGGTGGTGCTCGTGATCGGGCCGGGCACTGCTCCCACCGTGCGCGCGAGGCGGTGCGCGGTGTGCGCGACCTGGGGTGCGCCCGAGCGTGCTCCGGCCTCTACGATCACGGTTGCAGCGGCGAGCGCTGCGAGGATGCGGGTGCGTGCAACGAACCGGGAGCGGGTCGGTGCAAGACTCGGCGGGGTCTCGGTGAGCACGAGGCCGTGCTCGGTGACCTGATGTAGCAGGCCGGTGTTGCCTGCCGGGTAGGGGCGGTCGATGCCGGATGCGAGGACGACGATGGGGTGCCCGGATGCGGCGAGGGTTGCGCGCGTGGCGGCGGCGTCGATCCCGTACGCGCCTCCGGTGACGATGCTGTGCCCGGTTCGGGTGAGGTCGTGGGCGAGTTCGGCGGCGATGTGGTCGCCGTAGCTCGTGGCGGCTCTGGCTCCGGTGATCGTCACGGCACGAGCGGGGGTGTCGGTGAGGAGGTCGAGGTCTCCGGATGTCCAGAGGGCGACGGGTCGTTCCGGGCCGAGGTCGTCGAGCCCTGCCGGCCATTCCGGGTCGGTGGGGATGAGTACCCGGTGTGTGCCGTCTGCGGCGCTGTCGAGGGCGTCGATGACGGTCCGCTCAGCGATGGCGGGCGGGAGGGTGTCGAGGGTGTGCTGGACCACGGCGGGGCCGTTGGTGCCGGTGAGGTGAACGGCGGGCGTGTTCGGTTCGCCGGGGGTAGTCAGGCAGGCCAGCGCGATGCGTGCGTAGCGTTCCTGCTGGTCGGGGTCGGCGGTGATGCGGTCGAGAATCTTGGTGCTCATGATGTCTGCTCGTGTGAGGTCGTGAAACGGAAAGAGGGGGTGGGGCCGGTCACCGGCGATGCGATGACCGGCCCCTGTGGTTGTTGACGGCAGGTCAGGCCGCGTCCGCGACCTCGGCCCCGGCGTCGGTCGAGGCGTCCTCGTCCGTGTCGCTTGCCTCGGGGGCGTCGACGTCGTCCGTGCCGTTCTCCTCGCCGGTGTCGGCCTCCGGCTCCTCGTCGCTCGTCTCCTCGGCATCCGTTTCCTCGACGGGGGTCTCGTCGTCGGGGGTGTCCTCGGCGCGGGTGGCGCTGTCGGGGTCGGTGATGAGGGTTTCGACGTCGGAGAGGGTGTATCCCCATGCGGCGAGCTGGTCGATGTACTGGCGGGTGGACTCGTTGGGGTTGCGCCAGCTGTTCTTGTCGGTTGCCGCTTCCAGAGCGCCGAGTGCGACGGCGAGCAGTGCGTGTCCGGCCTTGGTCGGGGTGGCCTGGGTCATCGCGGCGATGGGGTGCGGCTGTCCGTAGCGGCGCTGGCCGTCGAGGTTGAGGAGGGTCGCGGCCATGTCGTGCCCGTCGTTTGCGGCGCGGGCCACCTCGTAACGGTTGTCTGCGATCACGGTTGCCGCGAATGCGAGTGCCTGGGAGGGCAGGCGCTTGCGTCCGAGCAGCTTGGTCACCCATGCGCGGCGCACCTTCTCCGCGCTGACCCATGCCTTGTTGTTCGCGACGACGCGGCGGCGTTCGGCCTTCTCCTCCTCGGTCATCGCCCCGGATCGGGTGGGGGGCTGGTTGTGCCGGATGGAGGTGAGGCCGTGCTCACGCCAGTTGACGACGACGTGCGCGATGTCGATGCTCCCCCACCGCTCCCCGATAGCGACGGCGTGCCCGTCCTTGCCCGCGTAGTTTTCCTCGGTGACGCGCTCGCCGTCGGCGGTGAGGAGGTCGTGGAAGAACGCCACGTCCTGGTCGCCCCATGCCGGGTAGTCCACGACGGTGTATCCGTCTGCTTCGTACTGGGCGCGCAGGGCCGCGATTTCCTCCTTGGTGGCCTTGTCGTCCAGGTGTCGCTGGGCGTAGTGGTCGAACGATTCCGGGTCGTGTGCGGCGATGCTGGTGAGTTCGGCCAGCGTCTCGGGGTCGTCCTCGAACTCGGTGAGGATGAGTGCCTGGTCGAGGGTGAGGGCGTGCTGGGTGACGGCGGTCTTGGCGATGTCGCTTTCGGCGACGGCGAGGCCGGTCTTGACGATGGTGCGCTTGGTGCCGGTCTGCTTGGCGATCGCGGTGACGCTCATCCCGTCCAGCGCCAACTGCCGCCAGGCCTCGGCCCGGTCGGTGTCGGTGAGTCCTGCGCGGTGTTCATTGGTGATGTACTGCTGGATGATGCGGATGCGCTTCTCGTCGGAGGCGTCCACGACGTAGACGGGCACGTCCTCGGCGTCGGCTTCGCGGGCGGCGAGGGTGCGGCGCTGGCCGTCGCGGACGATGATGTTCCCGTTCTGGTCGGGGTGGGCGAGGATGGGCACGATCACGCCGTGGAGCTTGATCGAGTTGACGAACGCCCGGTCGAGGTCGACCTGTGAACGGATGTTGTCCTCCACGACGAGGGTGTGCGGGCTGATCCGGCGAACCTCCGGCCCCTGCATGGCCTCCTCGGCGGGGGTGAGGTCTGCGGCGTGGGTCGGGGTGGTGTCGATGATGGTCATGGCTTTCGGTTCCTTTCCTGAATCCCGGAGGGCCGTCACACCGGGTGGTGTGGCTGTTCCCTCCCTGCCATTGCCTTTCGGCACATGCCGAGAAAAGGGGCCAGGAATGAATGCGCAAGGCCGAAGAGTCAAAAAATCTCCTCCCCCCACACCAGGGGAAGGAGATCGACTATCGGGGAGAATTTTTGCGTGCCTTGCGCAGAAGGGAATGGTCCCGCACAATCAAGCAGCCGAAAGGCAATCCGCAGGATTGCCCAACCAGTGCTGCCACCGCGTCAGCGGTGACCGCCTGACTTTCCGCGCAGAAGCGGCGGCAGCGTCAGCCCGCAACTCGGGAGGAATCTGGACACGCGACGGCGAACAGGATGAGCGACGCAGAGTAGCAGGAGGGGGCTGGCGGCTCGGGAGTGGCGGGCACCCGGGATGGTTGCTCGCGGGACAGTAGCAGGTTCCCGAGGTCACCACCAGTACGGACTTGTGGGGTGTGACGCGCGCACCTGTCCTCACGAATAGCCGATCCAAGCGTGGTCGGTGTGGACGTGAAGGCGGTGGTCTGGGTGGCCCGAATGAGACGTTCGCCGGCCGAGGTGCAGGCGGCGCGTGAAGCCAAGCTCGACGAGATGGCGGAGAAGCTCGAGACGGCGGTTGCGGGGCTGACGACGGGTGAGGATTGGAAGAGGGCGATCGAGTTCGCTGCTCGGTTCAGATCTCGGAGTTTTCGGAACACGCTGCTGATCTACGCTCAGCATGCTGACGCATACGAGCAGGGGCGAGTGTCGACGCCGGTGCCGACGTACGTGGCGGGGTTCAACCAGTGGAAACAACTTGACCGGTCGGTGGACAAGGGCCAGTCCGGGTACATGGTCTACGCCCCGGTGATGGGGCGATTCGCGTCAAAAGATCCCTCCGATCCGATGTCGTGGCGCAGACTGCAAGCTCGGGAGAAGCCGGCCTCGGGCGAGGTGGTGCGTTCGAAGATCGTCAACGTGAAGCCTGCGTACGTGTGGGATGTGACGCAGACCAGCGGGTCGGAGATCCCGGAGCGGCCGATGCCGCGGCTGCTGGAGAGAGAGGCGCCGGCCGGGCTGTGGGCGGGGCTCGCCGCCCAGGTCGCGACGGAGGGATTCGAGTTGCAGGACGCGGTGGATGCGATTTCCATCTGGGGAGCGAATGGCGTGACGATTTACGACACGAAGGTTGTCGCAGTTCGCGCGGACATGGACGATGCAGCGCGGGTGAAGACGCTGGCGCACGAGCTCGGGCACGTCCGCATGCACGACCCGGCTGAGGCCGTCACCCATCATCGAGGCATCCGAGAGGTGGAAGCGGAGTCGGTGGCGATGATGATCGGCGCGGCGCACGGCATGGACACCAGCGACTACACGATCCCCTACGTCGCGACGTGGGCGCAGTCGGTGGCGGACAAGGAACCGGTAGACGTGGTGCGCGAGACCGGCGAGCGGGTGCGTCGCGTGGCACTGGACATCCTCGACAAGCTGCCGGATGCGGGCATCGGCGATGGGTACCCGCCTGGGCTTGACCGCACCGGCCCCGACGCTGAACGGGAGACGTCGCGGGCCCGGGCGGTGGAGTTGGGTACGGCGACTCCGGTGCGCACGACGGCGACGGTCGACGTCTCCGTGCCGGCGCTGTGACGGGTATGCCGCAGCGTCGGATGGGTGCCTGGGTCGTCGGTGCGTCGATCGTCGGCACGGTGCTGCTGGGAGTCGGCGCGTTCTGGCTATCGTTCACCGCGCTCGCGGACCTCGCGTCCCGCGCGGGCACCGCGGTGGGGCTCGCGTGGGTATGGCCGTTGATCGTGGACGGGGTAATCGTCATCGCGACGATGTCGGTGGTCGCCTTGTCACCGTATGGGCGGGCGGCGACCCGGTATCCATGGCTGCTGTTGGCCGGGGCGGCGCTGGTGTCGATCACGGCGAACATCACGCACGCGCTGGTCGCCGCCGACGACACCGTGCCCGGCATAGTGGCGGCACTCGTGGCATCGGTGCCACCGATCGTACTGCTTGCGGCAACGCACTTGACCGTGGAGCTGGGCCGCTACCGCCGCGCCGTGCCGACCGTCGGTGAGGATGCCGATGTCGTCCCGGCCACGACCCTGGTGCCGGAAGGGAGGTTGGAGCGTACGCCGGTTCGTGCGTTGGCGTCCGGAACAGTGAGCACAGCAGTCACAGCTGAAGACACGCACACGGCATCATCTACGCCGAGCCGGGCGCCCGCGGATACGGGCGGGCTTGAAGAGGCGATCCGATTGAGCAAGCGGGGTCTGTCGAACCGACAGATCGCGCTCGAGCTCGGTGTCCATCCGACGACCGTCGGACGGTGGCTGAAATCAGTCGCGAAGCGGCCCGAAACCACAGTGGAGAAAGAGAAGGAATCATGAACACGGGTGACGACGAGCGGTACATCCCGCTGAAGCAGGATGGCAGGGATTCGGTAGTGACTGTGGCGTCGGAACGAACGGCGGGGCCGGAGCATGTGGAGACGGCGCAAATGGATTCGGACGCGCTGGCTCGCTTGTCGGACCCGGCGTTGGCGGCGCGTCGGGAGCGCATCGCCGCTCAGGTGAAGGATCGTTCGCGGCTGACGTGGATGCCCGCATCGGAACTGATGCGACACAGCAGCCAACGTGTCGCGGACGCGCTCAGTCGCGGGCAGGAGAGACTGCACCGGGTTGTGCGGGACGCCACGGTGGCCGGTACAAGGAAGGTGGCGCAGGCCGTCGGCGAGCGGGTACGAGGGCTGGGCGCGCCCCGCCCCGTCATCGGGCGACCGCAGCAGAGCGAAGCTGTGGTGACTCGTCAGGGCATCTGAGCGGCACCGCGTCGGAGACCTATGTCTTGTGCGCTGGGTAGCGAAGAGCCGGTCGGTAGTGTGCGCTTAAACGCGATGGATGGAGCCGTGGTCGCCGGCGCAGCCACGCTCATCGCCGTCGATGTGGCCGACAACAAGCTCGAGAAGGCCAAGCTATTCTGGGCCACGCACACCATCAATTCGACCATCACCGATCCGGTCGCCGAGGTGCAGCGGATCACTGGACGCGGTGCGGTTGGCGCGTTCGATCTCGTCGGAATCCCCGCCGTCACCCAGGAGGTCGTGGACATAGCTCGCCCGGGTGAAGGCCTATGCTGTACCGGCATCCTGGACCCCACCGCTACAGTGCCGATCCTCATCGGCGCAGGAAAGTGCTTCCGGGACGTCGACATGGGCTCTACAACGCCCAAGCATGACATCCCGCTTCACGCAAACCTGTACCTGCAGGGCCGCTTCCGACTCGACGAGCTGATCTCGAAGGAAGTCGCTGTGGATGAAATCGACGCCGGTTGCGACGCGCTGCACGACCCCGCGGTCACCCGCGTGGTGATCACAGGCGGACTCGGCTGAGATCCATTCCTCAAAAGACGAGCAATGGCGACCGACTAATGAGGATTAGTCACACCCACCCAATGGCCCGGGCGCCGTGTTCGGCTAATGTCAAGCGGTCAACGGTCGCCGGGAAGGTGGCGGAGGTGTCCGATGGCTTCGTCGAGGAGGTCTGCGACATGGTCGTCGAACAGCGCATAGTGAATGCGCCGTCCGTCACGATCGCCGCGGACCACGCTGAGATTCCGGAGAAGCCGTAGGTGGTTGGAGAGCGTCGTCTGTCCGATGCCGAGCTGCATGCCGAGGTCGGTCACCGTGCTGGGGTGGATGCGCAGCACGGTCAGGATGCGGAGCCGGACTGGTGATGCCAGCGCCCGCATGATCTCAGCTAGCCGCTCGGCATCGCCCGCTGACAGCGGAGCGGACGCTGGTTCCACCGAACTGCTCATAGGTGGGTTCCTCTCTCATGAGCACGATTATCATTCACATACATCACAATATCATGTTCTTGTGATGTATTGTCGAGGTATGGCTACCTCGTCTGCCCCGAAATCTACCGCCGTCATAGAGGAGCACGCGCACGGCTCCGCTCGATGGGAGCTGTGGTTCGCCATCGTGGCGGGCATCACCTACGCCGCGGGGATGATCGCAGAGTATGCGGTCGGCTTGCCGCTCATGGGTCTGCCCTTGGTCCTGTTCATCGCCACCTACTTCTTCGGAGGTTTCTTCACCGTGCGTACGGCGGTCTCGTCGACGCTGCGGGGCAAGTTCGAGGTCGACTTCCTCATGATCGTCGCCGCAATCGGCGCCGCGCTGATCGGGAAGTGGGCGGAGGGCGCGGTGCTGCTGTTCCTCTTCAGCCTCGGCCACGCTCTCGAGGAATACGCGATGAGCCGCGCCAGCAAGTCGATCGAAGCGCTGGCTGCGCTCGCGCCACGGACTGCCTTGATACGCCGCGGAGACGACGATCCCGTCGAGGTTCCCGTGGAGCAGATCGTGGTGGGTGATGTCGTGGTGGTGCGCCCGAACTCGAGGATCCCGTCGGACGGGTTCGTGATCGCCGGGATCTCGGCGGTCGATCAGTCTGCGGTCACCGGTGAGTCGATGCCCATCGAGAAGGAGCCGGTCGCGGATTGCGAGCGGGCGATGCGCACCGTCGATACCCTTCCGGCCTCGAATCGCGTGTTCGCCGGCACGGTGAACGGCTCCGGGGTGCTCGAGGTCGTGGTGTCGGCGACGGCCGCGGACTCGACGCTGAGCAAGGTCGTCGAGCTGGTCCGCACGGCCGACCAGGCTGCGTCACCGACGCAGCAGTTCATCAACCGCTTCCAGCGGTGGTACGTGCCCGCGGTGATCCTGGGCGTGGCCGCCACCCTGATGGTCGCGATGTCCGTGTTCTCGCAGCCGTTCACGGATGCCTTCTACCTCGCGATGACCGTCCTCGTGGCCGCGAGCCCGTGCGCCCTGGCCATCGCGACGCCGGCGGCCGTTCTCGCGGGAGTCGCCCGAGCGGCGCGCGCCGGCGTGCTGGTCAAGGGCGGCGCTCCGCTGGAGACCCTGGGGCGCGTCAGGGCGATGGCCTTCGACAAGACCGGCACCCTCACCTGGGGCAACCCGCAGGTGACGTCGGTCACTCCCGTGGACGGCGTGGACGGGAGCCTCCTCGTCCCCACCCTGGTCGCCGTGGAGTCTCTCAGCGATCACCCGCTCGCAGCAGCGATCGTCCGTGACCTCGCGGATCAGGTGTCCGAGGCGGAGCGTGTTGAGGCGTCGGACCTCAACGCCGTCGTCGGCCGCGGTGTACGCGCCACGGTCGACGGAGAGATCGTCGAGGTCGGCAACCTGCGGATGTTCGACGAGCGGGGCCTCGCCCTTCCCTCGTCAGTCGAGAGCGCTTACACGGAGGCGCGCGACTCCGGCCAGACGTTGATGATCGTCCGGCGCGGTGATCGGTTCCTGGGGGTCGTCGGCGTGATGGACACCTCTCGCGCCGAGTCCGCGCAGGTACTCCGCGTGTTGCGAAGCGCGAACGTCGGCCAGCTCGTGATGATCTCCGGCGACAACCAGCGCGTCGCGGATGCCGTCGGCCGCGAGGTCGGCGTCGACACCGCCATCGGTGAGCTGCTGCCGGAGGACAAGGTGGCGCACATCACGCGCCTCGCCGAAACACATCGCCCCATCGCGATGGTCGGCGACGGCGTGAACGACGCGCCCGCGATGGCCCGCGCAGACATCGGCATCGCGATGGGAGCTGCCGGGTCCACCGTCGCACTGGAGACCTGTGACATCGCTCTCATGAGCGACGACCTGGGACGCGTCCCGTTCGCCGTGCGTCTGAGCCGTGCGACCAGCCGGATCATCCGTCAGAACCTCATCGCGAGTCTCGCGATCGTCGTTCTCCTGGTGATCGCCACCTTCATCGGGCTGAACATCGGCGCGGTCGTGCTCATCCATGAGGGCTCGACACTCATCGTCGTGGCCAACGCGCTTCGACTCCTCGGCTTCGAGCGTGGTAAGGAGCACGCCGGCATCGATCACGAAGACCGCCCCTCGCGTTGATCCTCATGGAACGAGTCATGACGTGATCGATGCCGGGTCGAGTAGCTGACAGAATGCTCATGGAGATCGGATGGTGGATGGGCGCACTGGCGTTGCCCACTGCTCTCCTGGTAATCATCTTTCTCATCGCAATAGGAGCTCCCCAACGGCCGGAGGAGGAACAATCACCTTCTCTCGCCGAGGAATGGGAGGACGCGACATACCGATTTCGAAAGATCGGCGCGTGGGTGCGTAGCCGCTGGCGAGGAAACTCTAAGTAGACCACTTGCGTTACTCGCAACCGGTCAAGAGCTACGCGCTCGCCCTCTCACCGCCGCAGCAGGTCTACTCAACGGAAAACGCACTGTCCGTATTGACATCACGCAATCTCGCTCCCCCGCCGCTGCGCGGCAGCAGAGAACTGCCCCGGGCTGCTCATCGTGGGCACCGGTGAGGCCCTCACTCCGGCGCGACGCATCTATCTCAGCGCTGTGGGGACCTCAGCGCTGTGGGGACGTCTCGCAAGTATCCGCGGACGGGTCTCCGCGGCTCAGACGCTGCCGAAGAACTTCTTCATCCGTGGCACGCGGCGGATGAGCAGCTGGTCGAGTGCGAGGATGACGATGAGGGACAGGCCGAACAGGGGCAGGAAGATGCCGAGGCCGATCATGACGATCACGAGGAGCCAGTTTCCCCAGACGGGCAGTTTCGCGCGGGGTGCGGCCATGCCGGATGCGGTGCCGCGCCGGGTCCACCACATGATGGGTGCGGAGATGCACATGAACATCACGGCGAGGCAGAACAGGGTGGACAGGATCGTGTTGACCAGGCCGAGGCGGCGTCCCTCGTGGACGGCGATGCCCTGTGAGACGACCTGGGCGGTGATGCTGTAGTCGTCGTACCCGTAGGTGCCGACGATCTCTCCGCTGTACTGGTCGATGTGGATGGTGCGTTCGAGGCTGACCTCGGATTCGGCGGGGTTGCCGTTGTCGTTCCACTGGCTGGACATGACGCTGAACACGCCGGTGTCGCCGTCGGGGTAGATGATCGAGTAAGGCTCGGGGGCTCCCTCGGCCTGTGCCGCGGCGACGGCGTCGTCGATGGAGATCGGTGTCGTGCCGGTGCTCGTGCTGGTGCCGGTCGGGCCGTTGCCGATGGCCCAGCCCGCTTCGGCGTTGGTGCCGCTGGTGTCCTCGATGAGCTCGTCGATCGTGGACTCCGCCCCGGGGTCTTCTCCCCAGAGTGAGACGCCGTTGCCGGACGCGACCTGCTGCGCGACCGAGCCCCACACGCCGGTCCAGGGCAGGCCGGAGACGACGAGCATCAGAATACCCAGGCCTACGGGCAGTCCGACGATCGCGTGCCATCCGCGCAGCCGCGCACCCTTGGCACCTTTCGCCTGCGCGGCTTTGCGAGGTCGGCGGCCCAGGAAGAAGATGATGAAGCCCGTGATGGTGAGCACGATCGCCCAGCTGCCGCCGAGCTCGACGATGCGATCGCCGATGCCCTCCTCACCGATCAACAGGTCGCCGTGGATACGCTCCGCCCAGTCGGAGATCAACTGATCCGCGGTGAGTTCCCCGGTCACCGTCGCCGTGTACGGGTCGACGTAGACGTTCGCGTTGACCCCGTCCGCGCGTTGGGTAACGAACACCGTCGCCCGGTCGCCGGTCTGGTCGATAACGGAGAGGATGGGCCTGTCGGGGAACGCGTCGCGGACGGCGTTTTCCTGCGCGGACAGCTCCTGTCTCTCTGCTCCCTCGGGAGCCGTCACTGTGAGGACGCCTGGGTGGGTGAAGGCGTCGACTTCGGCGCGGAACATGTAGGTCATGCCGGTCACTGCGAGGACGAACAGAACCGGGATGACGATCAGGGAGCCGTAGAAGTGCCAGCGCCAGAACGCGCCGTACCAGTTCGTCTTGCGTCGTCGCGGTGCCGGCGCAGCATGGGGCGACGTGCCGGCGGTGTCGGTCTGGACAGCGGTCATCGGGAGGCCTCTCGGGACAGCAAGCGAATTAGCTCTACATATTGTAGTAGTAACATGGTGGTGTGATTGCATCGCCCTGGGACCTCATCCTCACCGTCGTCTTCCTCGCCACCGGCCTCATCTGCCTCGGTGACCTCATCGCGCGGCGTATCGGGCGTCCCGCGGATGCTGAGGGCTTGGCGGATGAAGAGCTGATCGATATCAACCATGCGGTGATGAGCGCGGCGATGATCCTGATGACCTGGGTGACGGTGCTCGACGCGGTGACGTGGGCGCAGATCGCCTTGTTCTCGATCTTCGCCCTCGCGCTCCCGCCCGCGCTCGCCCGCGCCCATGGGTTCCCGCATCGGGTGGAGCTGGTCGGGCATGTCGTGCTGAACGCGGCGATGATCTGGATGCTCGCCGCGATGCCGCTTCTGATGGCCGGTACGGCCTCGGGCGGCGACGGAGGGTCCGCGCACGCGGGGCACCACGGCGGCGGTGACGAGATGGGGCTGATGGCGACGCCCGTCTGGGCTGACGTCGTCAACGCGGCATTCATCGTCGCCTGTGCCCTGGGGGCTGCGTGGTGGCTGTACCGTGCGGCCGTGGCGCGGGGTCATCGGATGCACGCCCTGTGCCATGCCCTGATGGCGGCCGGCATGGCGGCGATGCTCTGGCTGATGAACCTCTGACCCCTCGCCGCATGATCCTCGTCGTCACACGTCCAGTTCGAGCACGGCGCTGAGTGACCGGGAGCAGCACACGTTGATGTGGGAGTTGCGGGCGTGCTCCTCGGGGCTCTGCGTATCGTCGCGATGGTCCGGGATGCCGGAGATGACACGGGTCACGCAGGAGCCACAGTAGCCCTGTCCGCACGAGCGATAGGTCTCGTACCCGTGCCGCTCCAGGACGTCCGCAATCGACTCATCGGGCGCGACGCTCATCTCCTGGCCCGTAGATGCAGCGATGACCGTGAATGGTGCGGAGCCCTCCGGCTCGGGTGGTGCCATGGGCGCGAAGCGCTCGCTGTGAAACTGCTCCGGCCCCCAGCCCGCATCGCTCGCACGCTCGCGCGCGAGCGCCACGAAAGCCTCCGGCCCGCAGGCATACACCGCCCCGCCTTCAACGGGCTGGTGGAGGAGCCTGGGAGCAGAGGTGCGGAACGAGTCACCCCGGCTGCTGTCGTGCACGAACACGCGGTCCCGGTAGGCCCCGGATTCGAGGTGCTCGCGCAGGGGAAGGGCATTCGGGGAGCGCGTGTAAGCGTGGAACTCGAAAGCGGCGCCAGTCCGGTGAAGGCGAGCGGCCATCGACACCAGCGGAGTCACGCCCACACCCGCCGACAAGAGAAGGACGCCACCATCCGGCTGCCTGAGCGGAAACGTGTTGCGCGGGGAGGAGATCGTCAGGGTGTCGCCCTCGCGGACGCGATCATGGACCGCGATGGAACCGCCACGCCCGCCATCCTCCCGCTGCACGCAGATCATATAGGCACCATCGTTTCGACCGACGTCGACGAGCGAATACTGCCGGATGAGCCCGGGAGCGATGTGCAGATCGATATGGGCACCCGCCTCGAACAGCTCCAGAACGGCACCCTCGGCATCCCGCAACTCCAGCAGCACAGCACGGTCGGAGACGGGCTCCCTCCCTACCACTCGGACACGGCGCCGCGGCAACGACGCGGATACCGATGGCGAAGACGTGGCGGGCTACTTTGCCTCGGAGCGACGAGACCGGAAGAGAGATAGGGCCACGCACAAAGGTCCTCACTGTCGATGCGGAACAGAACACCGCGATTCTACGACATCATGTAGATTTACTCGCAGGTAGACTGGGCGTCGGAGGTGCGAGATGGCGGGTGAGCGGACGCGGGAGCGCGGGGAACTCGAGGGCGAGGTCATGCGCATCCTCTGGGAGGCATCCGAGCCGTTGAGTGCCCGCGATATCCAGACAGTGTTCACCGGTCACGTCCCGGCCTACACGACGTTGATGACCGCTCTCGAACGACTGCAGAAGAAGGGCGATGTCGTCCGCTCCGGAGACTCCCCACGGAAAGTCCGCTTCCACGCGGCGCGCAGCGGCGACGAGCATGTCGGCCGGTCGATGATGACCGCCCTGGACGGCGCCGGCGACCGGCAGGCTGCGCTGTTGCAGTTCGCCGGCAACCTCGCCGAGGACGACCTCGACCTGCTTCGCAGCGCGATCACCGGCAAGCCCTCCCGCAAGCGCAGGTGATCCATTGATCGCCACCGGCTCCTTCCTCACCGCAGCAGCGCTGATCCTCCTGCTCGCGCCCCTCGTGCTGACCGCCGGACACTGGCAGGTGCGCTACCCGCGCACCGCACTGTCCCTGTGGTTCAGTGCCCTCTTCGCCGGAATCGGGTGCGCGGTAGCCTCCGCCACGACAGCGCTGATGTGCTGCGTCGAGGTCGGAGAGACACATGCGCCTGCGGAGGGCCTGCTCTTGACGATCGCGGGCTGGTTGAGCCTGGGAGTGCTCGCCGCCGTCATCGCCTTCGTCTCCGCGACCGCGGAACCCCTCGCCGACTCATGGCGGGAAGCCGTCGGACGCTTCGCGCCGGTCGCCGTATCCCGCGAGAACTCGAATGGGGTCACCCTCGTGTGGTTCGAGTCCGAGGAGCCGGTCGCATGTGCCGTTCCGTCCGGGGAACCGGAGATCTTCCTCTCCACTGCCCTCAAGGATCTGCTCAGCGGCCCGCAGCTTCGGGCGGTGATCGAACACGAGCGCGCCCATCTGCGTCAGCATCACGGGTGGGCGGTGCGGATCGCTGAGATCAACGCGCTCTGCCTCCCTCGCCGGTTCCCGGCCGGGCGCGCCTTGAAGCGGGCCACGCTGCTGCTGATCGAGCTCATCGCAGACGATGCCGCCGCCCGTCGCGCCGGTGCCGTCCATCTCGCGAACGCCCTGGCGACGATGGGGCGCACCACAGGCGATCCCGGGCTCGAGCTTCGCGCGGACCGGCTCACCCTCCGGCGCTGGAAGACGCCACGCCGCAGACGCGGCACAGCTGTCGCGCGCGCCTGACCCGTCCTCCCAGCCGCTCTCATCTACGACACGATGTAGAGTTAAGGGAGTGGTCCGGCGTCAAGAGGAGTGGTCATGTCCGAGTTCGAGTTCTGGGTGAACGGGATGACCTGCGAGCACTGCGAGCGCGCGGTCACCGCTGAGCTCTCCGCGCTCCCCGGCATCGTCGATGTCCAGGTCGACGCCGCCTCGGGCCGTGTCCGTCTGGGCCACGAGACAACCCTTGATCTGGATGCGGTGGAGTCGGCCGTCGAGGACGCCGGCTACACGGTGCGGTCCTGGCCCCAAGCGACGAATGCCTGACACCGACACCGCCGCTCCCGCCGCAGCACCCGCGACCGCTGCGGACCCCCGCGCCCGCAGACCTTTGATCGCGGTGGCCGCGCTCCTGATCAGCGCGGCCGTCGTCGTACTGATCTTCTTCCCGGTCCTCGTGGCGGTCGCTCTCGGGCAGGAACCGTATGAGCGGATCTTCGTCGGGTATCCCGGCGTCGATGTGGCTGTGATCACCACGATCCTGCTCTCCGTCGCCCAGCTCGCCACGCTGATCACCAGCGGCGCGCTCGTGCATCTGTTGTTCTTGCGCGATGCCCCGGCCCGCAGGGCGCGATATCTCCCAGAAGGATTCGAGATCTCGGTGTTGCGTGTCGCCTCCGGTGCATGGTCTGTGTGCGCCGGCGCGCTGATCGTCTTCGAGGCTCTCGACGCCAACGGCACCCCGCTCGTGCGGCTGACCGTCGCTCGGGCATTGCCGTTCTTGTGGGAAGCGAGCGATGCGCCGAAGGCCTGGACGATCAGTTTCCTGGCGGCTTTGATCGTCTTCTTCGCCTCCTTCTTCGCAGACCGGTGGACCGGGCTCCTCATCCCGTTGTGGGCAACTGCGATCGCTGTGCTCGCTCCCGTCGTCACCGGGCAAGTGCTCGTCGGGCCCGATCATGACTTCGGCAGCGACGCCGCCATCTTCCAAACCATCGCCGTGAACACCTTCTTCGGAGCGATCGTGGTCGCCGTCTTGCGTGTCCTTTCCGGCCGGCTTGTCCCACCCGCAACCCTACGGCGACTGTTCCAGATCGGGGCCATCGCACTCCCCGTCATCGTGGGCACAGACATCATCATCGCGGTGTTCAAGCTCGCCGGCGGCCCCATCACCGCCTCGCTGACCGGGTGGCTGATCCTCGCCGGCTTCGCCTGCCTGATCGTCCTCGCAGTGACATTCGTTGCCGCCGCGGTTCTTGCCCAGCGAGGACGGCTGCGCGCGAGACACCTGTCCATACTGCTTTCCCTGGGCGCTGTGACGGTAGCGGGATGGACCGGGGTCGGAGTGGCGATGACACGGCAGCCACCGCCGCAATACTTCGTACCGACGAGCATCGAGCAGGTCTTCATGGGCTTCGAGGTCCCTGACGCGCCGACACTCACGGTGCTGTTCGGGCAGTGGCGTCCGAACCTCCTGTTCCTCGGCATCGCCGCAGCAGCGATCACCGTCTACCTGGTCGCCGTACGCGCGCTGCACCGCCGGGGAGACCGGTGGCCTCTCGGTCGGACGGCCGCGTGGATCGGCGGGTGGACGGTGGTGGTCGTCGCCACCAGTTCCGGGTTCGGGAAGTACTCGGCCCCGGATTTCGGGGTGCACATGATCGTGCACATGTCGCTGAACATGCTCGCCCCCGGTCTCCTCGTCCTCGGCGGCGTCGTCACGCTGCTGTTGCGCGCGACCCGTTCGGACCGGAACAAGCCCGCGGGCCTGCACGACTGGATCACGTGGGTGCTGCACTGGCGGGTGCTGCAGTTCCTCTACAACCCGCTGATCGTCTTCATTGTCTTCATCGGCTCCTACTACGGCCTGTACCTGACCGGCATCTTCGGTGACTATATGCGGTTCCACTGGGCGCATCAGCTGATGAACGTGCACTTCCTCATCGTCGGCTACCTGTACTACAGCCTGATCATCGGCGTCGATCGTCCGCCGCGGCCCCTGCCGCACATCGGCAAGCTTGGCTACGTGCTGGCGGCGATGCCGTTCCACGCGTTCTTCGGGGTGATCCTAATGACCAGCCCCAGCATCATCGCCGAGGACTTCTACTTGCGCCTCGCCCTACCCTGGGCGGACCTACAGGCCCAGCAGTACCTCGGCGGCGGCGTCGCATGGGCGGGCGGGGAGATCCCGCTGATGATCGTCATCGTCGCACTGGGCATCCAATGGAGCAGACAAGATGCCCGGGATGCGCGGCGCAAGGACCGGCACATCGACACCGGCCGCGACGACGAATACGACGCCTACAACCAGATGCTCCAACGCCTCGCCGACCGCGACGCGACCCGCCCCGGCCCCCGACCTACCGTCCAAGAGGACACCCACTCATGACGACCACGGACACCACCACACCGGCAACTCTCACCCCGGTGGAGCTCGACATCTCTGGGATGACCTGCGCCGCCTGTGCAGGACGCGTCGAACGAGCGTTGAACAAGCTCGACGGGGTGACAGCGAGCGTCAACTACGCCACCGAACGCGCCATCGTCAGCGGCCTCTCCGATGCTGAGGTGGACACGGCGATCCGTCAGGTCGAGAACGCAGGATACGGTGCGCACCTGCGCGACGGCAGCGACGACGCCTGGTCTGCGCGCGCCACCGAGGTGCGGATCTCCTCCCTGCGCCGCCGCCTGGCGGTCTCCGCACTTCTCACGGTCCCTCTCATGGACATCACCATCGTTCTCGCCCTCGTCCCCGGGTGGCGTTTCCCCGGCTGGGAGTGGGTGTGCGTGCTGATGGCGCTCCCGATCGTGACCTGGGCGGCGTGGCCGTTCCACCGGGCCACGCTCCGCAACCTCCGCCACGGCGCGGTCAGCATGGACACCCTCGTCTCCCTCGGAATCGCCGCCTCGTTCGGGTGGGCGATCCTGACCCTACTGCTCGGGTTCGGCACCACCGAAGCCGCCGGCTACTGGCTCGGCTTCGGCGTGACACCCGCAGGCGCCGACTCCATCTATCTCGACGTCGCCGCCGGTATGACGACCTTCCAGCTCGCCGGCCGCTACTTCGAAACCCGTTCCCGCCGTAAAGCCGGCGACGTGCTCGGGGCCCTCAACGCCCTCGCCGCCACCCACGTCCGGATCCTGCGCGATGGCGTCGAGACGATCGAGCCCGCCACGGCACTGCGGATCGGCGACACTTTCGTCGTTCTCCCCGGGGAGACCATCCCCGCCGACGGAACCGTCCGAACGGGCACGGCCGCTGTCGACGCGAGCATGATGACCGGAGAACCGGTCCCCGCCCCCGTCAGCCCGGGAGTCTCAGTGACCGGGGGCACGATCAGCACCGACGGGCGCCTGGAAGTGACCACGACCTCGGTCGGCGCGAACACGCAACTGGCGCAGATGGCGGCCCTCACCGAACAGGCGCAAGCCCGCAAGGCCCGCGTGCAGAACCTCGTCGACCGCATCGTCACCTGGTTCGTGCCCGCCGTCATCACCCTCGCCGTGATCGTCACCATCGTCTGGACGCTCACCGGAACCCCGTTCGCGCAGGCATTCGGCATCGGGATCAGCGTCCTCATCATCGCCTGTCCCTGCGCACTCGGGCTCGCGACCCCCACCGCGCTCATGGTCGGCATCGGGAGGGCTGCGACCCTCGGCATCCTCATCAAAGGCCACGACGCCCTCGAAGCCTCCGGCGCCATCACCACCGTCGTCCTCGACAAGACCGGCACCCTCACCACCGGCCGCATGACCGTCGAGACCGCGACCGCCTTCGGAATCCCCGAGCACGAGCTCTGGCGCCTCGCCGCCTCCGTCGAACAGGGCTCCGAGCATGCGATCGCGCGCGCCATTCAGGACGCCGCCCGCGCCCACATCACTGACCTGCACTCCTTGGAAGACTTCACCGCGCTCCCCGGTCTCGGTGCCACCGCTCGCATCGCCGGCAGCACCCTCCTCGTCGGCAACGCCGACCTCCTGCGCGAGCACGGTATCGACCTCACCCCCGCGGCTGCCGCGCTCGCGGACGCCTACGAGAAGGGGCACACCGTCGCTCTCGTCGCCCGCGATGGGAACCTGATCGGGCTGCTCGCCCTGGCCGACACCATCAAACCCGGCGCGGCCGACGCCATCAGTGCTCTCCACGCGCAGCACCTCACCACCGTTCTCCTCACCGGGGACAGCCCCGCCGCAGGCGCCCGCATCGCCGCCGCGCTCGGCATCGAGCGCGTTCACGCCGGCGTTGCCCCCGCGCAGAAGGCCGACGTCGTCCGCGAGCTCCAGGCGGCAGAGGAGAGGGTCGCGATGGTCGGGGATGGCATCAATGACGCTGTCGCCCTCGCGACCGCTGACCTCGGGCTCGCGCTCGTCTCGGGCACCGACATCGCTCTCAAGGCCGCCGACATCATCCTCGTCCGCGACGACCTCCACGTCATCCCCGACGCGATCACGATCTCTCGGAAGACTCTCCGCACCATCCGCACGAATCTCGGATGGGCCTTCGGGTACAACATCGCCGCGATCCCCATCGCCGCAGCCGGCCTTCTCAACCCCCTCATCGCCGCAGCCGCGATGTCACTGTCCTCCGTACTCGTCGTCTACAACAGCCTCCGCATCCAACGCGTCCGCAGCACAAAGACTGGGTCTGTCGGGACTGTCTGATTTCGTTGTTTCTGGATCGGCCTGACCGATGTGGGCCAAACGTGTATCGGCCTGACTTCCGTTCCGTTGTTCAAGTAAGAACGGAAAACGACGGATCGGAAGTACTCTGTCGAGGTTCGTGCGCAGACGCTGAGAATGCTCGATGAGGCCAAGCCGCAGCATCCGAACCACATGACCGCGACCCATTACGTCGCTGGCCTGCTCGGTATGAGCCCGGAGCTGCTGCGGGTATGGCGTCGCCACCGCGAGGTCGGCTGCGTGTCGAGCTGCTAGTGCCGGAGACCGTCCAGGCTGCATGCGGAGAAATACGGCGTCTACGGGCGGCAGAAGACCGAACGACTCATGTGTCTTGCCGGGGCGCGCGGGGTCGGCAGGTCCAAGCGGGTTCACGACACGCTCCGACAAGACCGCGGAACTGCTTGCGGACCTCACCGACCGCAGGTTCATCGCTGACGTTCCACGCCGACTCTGGGTCTACGACGTGACGAACTCGAACCCCGGGGCGGAGCCGACATGGACGTGGTCTCCGCGGCGGAGTTAGGTTTCCTGTCGGCGTCTGGCATATGCGGGTCAGAGTGGCGCGGCGCACGGGCGGGAGCTCTCGGTGCAGGGCTGCGGGGGTTAGCGTCGTTCTCGGGACGGTAGGAAGAGCAGGGGGATCATCCAGGCCAGGGTGATGCACAGTAGCCCGCCGATGAAGACGAGCGCTTGTCCGGTGGGTGCGGAGAATGCGGCACCGAGGAGCCAGATTCCGAACAGCAGCAACCCCGTGGTGAGGGCGAAGGTGAAGGCGGTCTTCATCGCAGGTCCAATCGGTGCAGCGGATTAAGTAGGGATATGAATATTCATAATATGATGGATTCATCAATCGGGAGGTGTGGTTGTGGCAGACACGTGGGATGCGCAGCGTCCGTTGTATGAGGTAAAGGCGAACCTGTTCAAGGGGCTATCACATCCGGTGCGAGTGCGCGTGCTGGAGGTTCTGTGCTCACAGCCGGAGACATCGGTGTCGGAGTTGCTGGCGGACACGGGGTTAGAAGCGTCGCACCTGTCGCAGCACCTGTCTGTGCTCCGCAAACACCATCTCGTTGCTGCCGAACGCCGGGGAAGCCTGGTGTTCTACCGGGTGGCGCACCCGCAGGTCGTGGATCTTCTCAGCGCAGCTCGGGCCTTGCTGACCGAGGTGCTGCACACGGCGCAACAGCAGCTCGTGTCCGCTGCGTCCCTTCCCGATATCTCACGCCCTGGTGTGGCGTGAGACGTCCGGGCCTGCTGATGGCGCGAGGGCTGACCGGGTTGTGGCCGCGGCGGGCAGACTACCGGGAGGTCCCGCGCTCGTGGCGGCGGGACCTACTCGCCGGGGTGACCGTCGGGGTCGTGGCATTGCCCCTAGCGTTGGCGTTCGGAGTATCCTCGGGCGCCGGTGCCGCTTCCGGGTTGGTGACAGCGATCATCGCCGGAGTGATCGCGGCTGTCTTCGGTGGATCGAACGTGCAGGTCTCCGGTCCCACAGGTGCGATGGTCGTCGTCCTCGGCCCAGTGATCGCTGCCCACGGGCTCACCGTCCTGCCTGTGGTGTGTGTGATGGCCGGGGCTATCGTGCTCCTCGCGGGCATATTGCGCCTGGGAAACGCGGTGACGTTCATCCCGTGGCCTGTCATCGAGGGATTCACGTTGGGGATCGCGGTCATCATCTTTTTGCAGCAGGTCCCCGCCGCTCTCGGCGTCCCCGCAGGTCCCAGCAGCAACGCCGCCGTCGCCGCTGTCGAAGCCGCGGGCACGGTGGATCTGACCACAATGTGGTGGTCGCTCGTCGTCGCCGGTATGGTCGCGGCCATCATGTTGCTGGCTCCGAAACTGCACCGGGCACTTCCCGGCTCCATCATTGCGATCATCGTGGTCACCGCGCTGGTCGTGGTGTTCCAGGTTCCGGTGCCATCGATCGGGAAGCTCCCGGCATCGCTGCCTGCCCCGGTCCTCCCGGCCGGGGACCCTACGACATTGCTGGCGCTGGTGGGGCCGGCGTGTACGATCGCGGCTCTCGCGGCGATCGAATCGCTCCTGTCCGCTCGGGTCGCCGCATCGATCGCCGACACCGGTCCCTACGATGCGGACCGGGAACTCGTCGGGCAGGGCCTCGCGTCTATCGGGTCCGGGCTGTTCGGGGGTATGCCTGCAACCGGGGCGATCGCGCGCACGGCGGTGAACATCCGCTCCGGTGGCCGCACCCGCGTCGCGGCCATCGTCCACTCTCTGATCCTGCTGCTCGTCGTCTACGCCGCGAGCACTATCGTCTCTACTATCCCGCTGGCTGCGTTGTCCGGGGTGCTGATGGTCACCGCGACCCGGATGATCTCCCTCACCACGGTCCGCACAATCCTCCGCTCCACTCGCTCCGACGCGATCGTATTCGTGGTCACCGCAGTGATCACCGTGAGCGTGGACCTCATCTACGCCGTTGGGATCGGTATCCTCGTCGCCGCATTCTTCGCCCTGCGTCGCCTTGCGAACTCCGCAGGTGTGCACCGCGAAGAGCTCCCCCCGCCAGCCGAGCCCGGAGATGAAAGTATTGCCCTGTTCCGCCTCGACGGGGCCCTGTTCTTCGGTGCGGCCGAACGCATCGTCGACCGCATTGGCACCATCCAGAACGTGACCGTCGTAATCCTGCGTCTATCCGGCCTGCAGATCCTCGACGCCACCGGCGCGCAAGTCCTCACCGAACTCGTCCATACCCTCGAACGCCGCGGCATCACCGTCCTCATCAAAGGTATCCCCCCCGAACACCTGCAACTCGCCACCCGAGTCGGCGTGATCGCGTCCCTCCGCCACCACAACCACCTCTACACCGACTTGGACCCCGCGATCGCCCACGCCCGCAGCCACATCCACAGGGCGACGACGTCAGACGCGAACCTGACGAACGGGCATCAGAACGGAGCATCGGACACATGGCCCCCGCTCAGATGAGCAACCTGCACTCCTGGAGAGTCCTCGCCTACACCGACGAGCACGCCCGCTCTGTGCATGCGGCGATACTCGCCCTCCTCCCCGCCAAGACTAGTGAACAGCACAACCCGTGGAACACGGCCATGCTCGAAGCCGGCTTCGCCCCCGTCACCACCACGAACATCGCCGACATTGCACGCACCGCCCCCGCGATCCCGGCGATGGTCGCGCGGATCGACCTCACCACCGATTACGGGGCCGTGCTCCACGCGACCGTCGCCGACGCCACACGGACTATCCACGTCCACCGCGCTACAGACCCCCACGACCCAGACACCTTCGCCCTCCGCCGCCTCATCGCCAGGTCCGGCCGCGTCCTCCTCCTCACCGGAACGGACCTCAACGTCAACGAACACACCTGGAACATCAGCCCCCTCACGGACGTCGCCCTCGCCGACACGCTCACCGCCGGATGGATCACCGCCCACACCTGAAGACCCGGCTCCGCACGAGCCGCGGGCATGCGGCTCCCCGGACCAAGTCGACGAGAACTACTAACATCAAGGACCGCATCCCGCCGGTCGGGGCACCCGCAGGGAACGCCCAGACCAGCCTCTCCGCCACAACCCGTTCCGCGCGCCTGAATTCTGTCCCGCTGCGACCAGGCCCCCTACATATTCACCTCGCTCGGACAAGCGGTGCCCGGAAACGAGACACGTTCTAGCTCTCATTCCGTCTTCGGGAGAGGCTGGCGAGGTATTCGTTGTAGGAGTCGAGCTCGGCGTCCTCTGCACTCTGCCGTTGTCGCGAAGTACGCACGTCCCGGGCACGCCAGCGGGAGAGGCAGACGATGAGCACCACGAACATCGGCAGCTCCGCGTAGGTCCATACGAGCGTCCCGGCGATCGCCTGGTCGATGACGGGGTCATGGGTACCGGTAGGGGCTGCGTATGCGCCGAACAACGGAGTACTGGTGCGGAGCAGGATCAGGCCGAACACGGCGTGGATCTGGATCTCGACGGCGATGTCGACGAATCGTGCGGCGAAGGAGGGCACCCGCGGTAGCGGGTCGGATGACCAGAGCGGCGTCGCCGAGACGACACCGAGAACGAGGATGACGAAGAGCAGGGCGTCGTGGCCGAAGGGGATGCGCATCACGACACTGATGGCATCGGTGAGATAAAGGGCTGGGTACAGCAGTATCGCGGTTACGATGGCGACCAAGGGGTGAAGCGCGGCGCTCCAGAACGGCGAGCGGAGTCCGGCGTGTGCGGCGCGGAGCACGAGGCGTCCGAGGCCGGCGTGCGGTGTGCTGCGCAGGAGCAGCCGCCCTGGTGACCCGGCGATCAGGAGGGGCGGGACGACGGTGAGCAGGGTGATCTGCTGGAACACGAGAGCTGTGATGGACTCCATCGCGAGGCGGTTCACTCCGAAGGTCGCGACGGCGAAGATCAGGGCGCACCCGATCAGAAACGATGCCGTGCGGGCAATTGCCCAGCGGCGGCCGTGCCGCCACATCCAGATCGCTCCTCGCAGGTACAGCGCCGCGAGTAGCAGTGCGGCGATGGCGACGGGCGAGCCCGTGAGAGGCTCGAACACGACCCACTGGTCGATCGGCGGCATGGCGGAATTCCCTTCATCGAGGCGATCATGCGTCGGCGGCTCCGGCCGCGGAGGTGACGCGGCCGGAACGCGGGGTCAGGTGAGGCCGGAATAGGAGTGCAGGCCAGGGAAGTACACGTTGACGACCGTGAAGTTGAACAGCACGGCAGCGAATCCGATGATGCACAGCCAGGCCGAGCGGTTGCCGCGCCAACCGCGGGTGGCGCGGGCGTGGATGTAGCCGGCGTACAGCACCCAGATCACGAAGGTCCAGACCTCCTTGGTGTCGAAGCCCCAGTAGCGTCCCCAGGAGTCGTTGGCCCAGATCGCGCCGGCGATCAGGGTGAACGTCCAGAACATGAAGCCGACGATCACGAACCGGTAAGCGAGCGTCTCGAGGACTTCGCCGGAGGGCAGCGTACGCAGGAACCCGCCGCGGCACACTGCGGAATCCGGTGAGATGCTGGTGCGGCGTTCACGGCGGGATTGCAGCAGCTGAGTGACGGAAAGGCCACAGGCGAGGGCGAACAGGGCGGTGGCGAGGGAGGCGACGAAGACGTGGATGACGAGCCAGACGCTCTTGAGCGGGTCCATCAGCGGGACGACCTCGACATAGAAGCTGAGCGTGGCGCCCCCCAGCAGCAGAACGATCATGCCCACCAAGAACGCACCGAGGAAGCGAAGGTCGTACCAGCGGAGGGCGACAAGATAGACCCCGACGATCAGGACCGTCCCCGTGAGAGCGAACTCATACATGTTCGCCCAGGGGACGCGTTCTGCGGCGATGCCGCGGGCGACGGTTCCGCCGAGCTGGAAGAGGAAGGCGAGTAGCGTGAGCGCGGTGCCGATCCTCGCCCACAGCAGCCGAGGACGCTGCGAGGGCGGAGCATGGATGTCGTCCGGCTGCGCCTGGTCGCGTGAGGCGGGAGCGATCGGAGACGCCTGGTCGACGGCGCCGACGAGGACCGATGCGCGCTGCTGCTCCCGAGTCGGGCCGGGGCGCACGGAACGCTGTGCGAGATCGATGGTGTACGCGACGAACGCCAGCGCGTAGGTGGCGATGGCCGTCCACACCAGCAGCAGTGAGAGGCCATCGAGGGAGAGCGTTTCTGTTCCGGGCATGGTGAATTCCTTCATACGGACGAGCGGTTGCGGACACGGTGGAGGATCCCGAGCACCGTCAAGGCTCCGAAGGCCCCGAGCGGGACCAGCGCGCTGATCCAGGGGCCGAGGATCGTGGCGGGCGTGAGACCGGTGCGCAGCGGGACGGTGGTGATAGCCGCAGCGGCGGTGTCGACGGGGATGCTGGCGATGGTCGAGCCGTCGGGGGCGATCACCTGGCTGGTTCCGGTCGTGGAGACGTTGACGACGGCGCGGCCGGTCTCGATCGCACGCATGCGGGCGAAGGCGAGCTGCTGCAGGTTCTCGGCGGTACCGCGGAAATCGGCGTTGTTGGTCTGGAAGACGTACAGCTGCGCGCCCTCGCGGGCGCCGTCCCAGATGACCTGGTCGTAGATCACGTCGAAGCAGATCGCCAGGCCAACCCCGACATCATCAACAGTGACCAGGGGCGGGAGGGTGCCGGGCGTGTACTCGCGCTGGATCAGACCGACCAGGTCGGGGACGATCATCTCGTACAGCCAGCGATCCGGCACGTACTCCCCAAACGGGACGGGATTGATCTTGTCGTGCCGCTGGCGCTCGCCGGACTCCGCGGTCCAGAGCAGGGACGAGTTGAAGACGTCTCCTGCCCGCGCTGTCGCGGCGTTCATCAGAAGCGGGGCGTCGGCTTGGCGGACGATGCCGTCGAGCGCGGCGGCCGTGGCGGGGTCGGCGAGCGGATCGGAGTCCACTCCCCCTTCCGGCCAGGCCAACAGATCCATCGGCTGACCGAGCAGCGGAGCAGTGGCCTCCGCCTGCGAGGCGAGCACGTCACCGCGTTCTCGGGTGTCGAAGTATGCCGCCGGCCCGTTGCCCTGCACCCACCCGACCTCGAGCGTGCCCGCGGGCGATGTGGGGAACTGCGGGACGAGGAGCAGGAGGACCAGCACGGCCATGGCGGGGAACCCTCCACGCAGGAACCGCGGCCCGCCGGCGCGCGCCCATTGCACGACGCCGGCGCACATCGCCACGAAGAGGAAGGAAAGTCCCGTCACGCCCGTCCAGGATGCGACCTCGGACAGCGGGCTCTCGACGAGCGTCATCCCAATTCGCGCCCAGGGGAACCCCGAGTACGGCCACGAGGCGAGAATGAGCTCCCGGCTCGCCCAGAGGCCGGCCACCAGGAGGGGAACCGCGACCAGCTGCGCCGCGCCCTGGTGCGGGAGGCGTGCCGTCCACCGGTAGGCGAGCGTGATCAGGACGGCGCCGATGCTGAACAGGATCGTCTCGAGGCCGGCGAGGGCGATCCACGGGAGGGGGCCGAGGAACTCCCCCACCCAGATCAGATGCGTGAAGAAGAACACTCCCCCGAAGGCGGCGCCGACCAGCAGTGCCCCGCCGATGCTCCGGCCGACGAGGGTGATCAGCGCCAGGGTCACGCTGAGCAGCGCCAGCGGCCACCATCCGGCCGGTGGCGAGGCGAGGCTCAGGGCGAGTCCTCCGATGATCGCGGCGGGGACCGCTGCCCACAGCGGAAGCCCGCTCGGCGGGGAGGACGCCCCGCCGGCGGGCAGGGCGACGGCCGCGGCTGGTGTCAAGGTCGGGTGCATCGGTCAGGTGTCCTTCTTGCGGAGGGCATCGAGGTAGGTGTTGTAGGCGTCGAGTTCGGGATCGCCATGGGCGTCGGCGTACTTGTCGGCTTTGGCGGCACGGGCGGTGTCTTCACGGAACCACCGGTGCATGACGTAGACGAGCATCACCACGGTGGGCCCTTCCCCGTAGGACCAGGCCAGACCGCCGGCGAGCCATTGATCGTCGAGCGGATCGATGCCCAGCGCTATCGTGGGGCCGGCGAAGGAATCGATCATCAGCGTCGGGCTCATCATCAGGAACACGCCGAAGAACGCGTGCAGGGCTGCCTCGGCGAACAGGTCCATCGCCCGGCCCGGGTACGTCATCCGCACCGGGAGCGGGTCGTTGGACAGGATCGGGATGGTGAACAGAACGCCGGCCGCCAGGAAAGCGATCTCGAGCAGCGGATGCCCGCCAGGGGCCTGCAGGATCGGGTTGGCGAGACCTCCGAGGTAGAGGCCGTAGAACGACATCAGGAACAGCGGCATCGCGATCCAGGGGCTCAGTGCCCATCGTGCGATGCGGCTGCGCAGCCCGACTAGAGCGAGGCGGAGGATCACTCGCCCGAGGCCGCGATGCGGGATGACGCGCAGCAGCAGTGTGCCTGGGGAGCCGAGCACGAGCAGCGGCGGGATGGCCATCATCAGGGTGAGCTGTTGGAACATGAACACGGAGAACAGCAGGTACCCGTATTCCTCGACTGCCAGGCCGGTCACGGCGACCAGGGCGATGCATCCGAGGAGGAAGCACACCGTGCGGGCGACCGGCCACCCCCGTCTCTGATGCCAGAGTCGGATGGCGCCGGCCAGGTACAGCACGGCCATGAGCAGACCGATCACCGGCAGCACCGGAACCGGCGGCAGGATCGGCGTAAGGAACGCCTCCAGCGTCGGCGGCGTGTCGGGAATCCAGTCGTTCATGACGTGTCATCGGTCGGCGGGGGTCAGAAGTCGAAGAGATCGCCGAGGAGGCCCTCGCGTCGTCTCTTGCCGCCGCGGTCGTGCCGGGTGCGGCGGTGCGCGTCTTCGCGGTAGTCCGGGGCCTGGCAACCGGATGAGCGGTCGATGATCTTGTCGAGCTCACCGCGGTCCAGCCACACGCCGCGGCATTGCGGGCAGTAGTCGATCTCGACGCCGGAACGGTCGGCGGCCAGGAGCGTCGTGCCGTCAACGGGGCAGTTCATCGGTTCTCTCCTTCTCTGGAGATGGATCGGAGACGCCGGTGAGCGCCTCCGTGTGGGCGTCGGCGATGTCGACGACGGCTTTTCGGAGGGTGGGGTCTTCGCCGCGAGCCAATCCCGCGTACTCGAGGCGGACGCCGTCGTCGGTCGGGTGGGCTTTGACCCAGACGCGGCGACGGGGCACGAAGAGCCCGGCGAAGAGGCCGAGCATCGCGAGGATCGAGAAGGCCAGCACCCATCCGGCGGTCGGGTCGCGCTGGATCTGCAGCGACGCGAATCGCTTGACCGGATCTTCGGGCGACGCGATCTCCCAGGTGACCGTGCCCCACCCGTTCGGCAGCTCCGCGGTCTCCCCCGGCGTCAGCTCGATGGAGTCCACTCCGGTCTTCCCTCCGGTGAGCTGGGTGAGGCCGCCGGTCTCGAGGGTGTATACCGATCGCGGGGTGCCGTCGTCAATACCGAGGTCGCCGCTGTACACGTTGAACGTGAGCAGCGGGTTGATGACATCGCCGTAGATGGAGGTGTACGCGCCGGAGTCCAGCACGCCCGCGGTGGGATAGAAGAATCCCGTCAGACCGACCTGCTCGGGCAGGCCGTCGGGGATCTTGATGATCCCGAGGGAGGTCATGTTCGAGTCCTGCGGGAGGAACGGCTGCGACTCGGTGTACACGAGATCACCGGCCGCATCGCGCACGGTGATCGTGGGAGCATAGCCGTTGCCGAGCAAGTGGATGCGGTCGCCGGCGACGGAAATGGGGTAGTTCACGATCACGCTCTCGGTCCGGTCCTCCTCACCGGGGATGCGGACGGTGACGTCGGCAGAGAAGTCCCCTGCCTGCCCGGCTCCCGGCGTGCCGGGCCGCTGATAGGTGACCTGGAATTCGTCGAGGGTGAGCGAATAGGGGGCGAGACCGGTCCCGTCAATGAACCGTCCGGCGTCGAACGAGGAGTAGTCGCTGAGTGCGTTGACGAAGGTAGTGCCCTCGACGACGACGCGTTGGCCCGTGTAGGAGAATCCTCCTCCCAGGCCCACCGAGACGAGCACGCCGATCAACGCCGTGTGGAAGACGAGGTTCCCGGTCTCGCGCAGGTATCCGCGTTCGGCGGACACGGAGAGCCATCCACGGCCGTCGTAGCGGTGCACCCGGTAGCCGGCGCGGCGCAGCTGCCGCTCGGCGACGTCGACGGCCTCTCGCGCCCGGCTCGCGGGGTCGGCAGCCGGGACTGTGCGCTCCTCGTAGTCCGCGAGACGAGAGAGTCGCACCGGCGTGCGGGGCGGCTGGGATCGCAGGGCCTTGTAGTGGTGTTTCGTGCGCGGGGTGACGCATCCGATCAGCGAGGCGAACAGCAGCAGGTAGATCGCCGAGAACCACGGCGACAGGTACACGTCGAACAGCCCGACGGCATCCACGATCGGATAGGCCTCGGGATTCTCCCGCTCCCACTGGATGACCCCGTTGGGGTCGGCGGTGCGCTGCGGGAACAGCGATCCGGGTACGGCGGCGACTGCCAGCAGGAGCAGGAGCACCAGAGCGGTGCGCATGCTGGTCAGCTGACGCCACGCCCATCTCGCCCATCCCACGATCCCCAGCGCCGGCTGGGCGATGGCGGAACCGTCGCCGTCGGCGTGGTCGTCGGGCCGCAGGGGGTCGACGGGCGCATCCGTGGTGATGTCAGAGCGGGAGGGGGACATTGATCACCACCTGCTGGAGGGCGGACATCAGCGCGGTCCACAGACCGGTCACCATCAGGATGCCGAGGAGCACGAGCACTCCCCCGCCGACGATATTCAGGCTGCGGATGTGGTGGCGCAGGAACGCGACCGACCGGGACGCCCACCCCCAACCGAGGGCGAGCACGAGGAAAGGAAGGCCGAGCCCGAGCGAGTAGGCCAGGCCCAGCAGGCCCGCACGGGCCGGGTCGCCGAGGTTCCAGGACACCGACAGGATCGCCGCGAGCGTCGGGCCGATGCACGGTGTCCACCCCACGCCGAGCGCGAACCCGAGCAGCGGCGCACCCAGCAGCCCCGCACGGGACTGCACGCGTGGGCGGAAGGTGCGCTGTGCGACGCCGAAGAACCCGATGAAGACCAGGCCGAGGATGATCACCACGACGCCGAACACACGGGTCAGGACATTCACATACTGCAGAAGTAGAAGCCCGAATGTCCCGCCCAGGATCGTCACGGTGACGAACACGACCGTGAACCCGGCGATGAACAGCGTCACCCCCAGCAGCAGCCGTGTGCGCTCCGCCGTCGCCGTGCGGGTCGAGGTTCCCTCGACCGCGGTGGCGGCCGAGGCGCCGCCCAGGTATCCGAGGTATCCGGGCACCAGCGGCAGCACGCACGGAGAGACGAAGGAGATCAGACCTGCAAGGATCGCAATCGGGATCGCGACCCACAGAGCCCCGCCGGCGACGAGATCGCCGGGGTTCATGACGATTCTCCGAGAGCGTCGCGGACGAGGGTCGACAGGATGGATGCGCTCTGCAACTGCCCGATGATGCGCGCGGCGACCCGCCCCTCTCGGTCGACCACGAGCGTCGTTGGAGTCGCCTGGATCGGGGTGACCTGCGCGAATGCCAGCTTGACCTTGCCGTCGTTGACGTCGATCACGCTGGGGTAGGTGACGTTGTTGTCCCGAGCGAAGGAGAGCGCCGTGGCGGGCTGATCATAGGTGTTCACCCCGAGGAACGACACGGCCTCATCCTGGTATTCCTGCCACACCTCCTCGAGCAACGGCGCCTCGACGATGCACGGTCCGCAGGCGGCGTACCAGAAGTTCACCACCAGCACCTCGCCCCCATAGTCGTCGCTGGAGACCGTCTCCCCGGTCTCGGTGACGCCCTCGAAGACCACCGGGTCGCCCCGGTCCCCCGCCTCGATCTCCACCACGCGGAAATCTCCGGAGATGTACCCCTTCTCGTTCCCCTCCTGATACTGCTGCGCCAGGGAGTCGTTCGCGGAGCACCCCGTCAGGGCGATGACGCCCAGGAGCACCGCGGCAACAGTGGCGATCATGCGGCGGATCATGTGCGACGCACCTTGATCAGTGCCCCCGCGACTAGGAAGACGATGGCTGCGGCCGGCTGCGCCGCCGCCCAGACCGGCCCCGTGAACGGGAAGGGTATGACCGGATTCCACAGCACGAGCACCGCAATGAACACCGGGATCCACCACCATTGCCGGGCCTGCCCTGCGAACCAGGCCACGATCGCCGCGAGGATTGCGGTGACGAACAACACCACCAGGAACAGGCCACCGTTCGTCCACAGCGGAGCCGTGAACAACACGGCCGCAGCCAACAGCCCAGGTGCGAGCGCATTGCGCTGAAACGTGGACGGCGTGCGTTGTTTCGCGCTCATGCGGCGCCTCTTTCCACTCGTGCCGAGAGAGCTGGCTCGACGGTGCGCCGTCGGGTCCATGTGACGCCGAGAAGGAGGACGATACCAATACCGAGGGCGATGTCGGCGAGGTTCCCGATGAACAGGGTTCCGTAGGCGAGGAAGTCGGTGACGTGCCCGACGCCGAATCCGGGTGGTGAGAACAGCCGGTCGATCAGGTTCCCCAGCGCACCGCCCAGGATGAACCCGAACGCCACCGCGAGCTCTGCCGTGCGTGCACGGCTCGCGACCAGAAAGACCCAGACCACCGCTCCAGCTCCGACCAGGGTGATCACGCCGGTGAACCCGGATCCCAGAGAGAAGATCGCACCCGGGTTGAACGCGAGCTGGAGTCCGAAGAGGTCGCCCAGGAGCGGGATACGCGCCTCCTCGCTCAGCGTTGCGAGAGCGGCCGCCTTCGTGGCCTGATCGATCACCACGATACCCGCCGCCACAATGGCAGTTACCGCGAGATATCGTGCCCGGTTAGGACTCATCGGCGTTCTCCTCCTTCTGTTGTGCCGCCCGATCCCGACGGCGCCGGTTGCGACCAGCCATGACCATCAGCAGTGCTGCGCTACCCAGGAGGGCCGCTCCCGCGGTGACGACCAGGATGGGGAGAGCCGCGAGGTCCGCGCTCGGTTGGCTGTGGATGTCGCCGTTCCCGGATGCGGCACTCGGCGTCGGGGTATTCGTGCTCTGCTCTGATGGTGAAGGGCTACTCGTCGGCGTGGTACTGATCGTGGGGGTGGGGCTGTTCGTCGGCGTCCCCATCGTCTCCACCACGAACGTGTACTCGTCGCTGATCGGATGCCCGTCGCTGGACACCACCCGCCACCTCACGGTGATCTCACCGACGACCGACCGGTCGGACAGGTCCTGTGTGACCGTCGCCTCGAGGACCTCGGGAGCGCCGTCGGCGAGGTTGCTGCCGTCCTCCGTGAGGACCTCGATCACCGTGGCGCCCTCGAGCCCCTGCAACTCACCCGTGAAAGTGAGGGAGATCTCCGCTGGGACACCAGGTGTGGTTGCGGAGGCTTCGGGGTAGGTGGAGAGCAGTTCGTCGTGAGCAGCGGCGGGAGTCGCTGTGCCGAAAACGGTCCCGCCTATGATCAGCAGAGCAGACATGCCAGCAGATGCGGCGAGGCCACGGCCACGCCGATTCGACGTTCGAGAGGTCGAAAGCCTTCTACGATGGACGGATTTCATGGGTCCTGCTTTCTTCACGGGCGTTCGATGATGTGGCGGGCGATGGTCGTGGCATCCCGCCATACCCCTGCGATGGTGTCGGAGCCCCTGCCGCCGTAGTGGGGGATCCCGGCGACGAACAAGCCCGGTAGCCCTGTCATGGTCTGCTGGGGAGGATCGATCCGGGCGTTGTCCGGTAGCCAGTCGTCTCCGGGAAGGAATCCGGTGGCGAGGATCACGGAGCTCGGCGTCGTCACTGTTCCGTCGACGAAGGTGACAGTGCTCTTCCCGGCCTTTGCCACTGCAGGGCAGATCGTGACGCCAGCGTCCCGCAGCTGCTCGTAGCTATCCTCGAACACCGGCTCCGGTCGCGGACCTCGAGCAAGGAACTGCCTGCGCAGGTAGCGCGCTGCTGGCTGGTGCCGGCGAGGCGTGCGGACAGCCAGGGTCACCGCGTGCGAGGGCGCGAGTTCGCGGGCCAGCTGAACACCGCTGTTTCCGCCGCCGACGATCAGCACATCGCTCGTGGATACCTGCCGCGGATACAGGTACTCGCTGCTATGCAACACGACTCCGGGCACCTGAAGTTCCGCTGCCCATGTCGGGATGCGCGGATGTGCGGATGCGCCGGTCGCACACACCACGTTCCGGGTCTGCACCTCGCCTTCCGTTGTCGACAGGTGCAGGACCGAGCCGGACCCGCGCCGCTCCACGCCTGTCGCGCGCACACCCCAGATGGTCTTCACGCCGAGATCGCCTTCGACGTAGCTGAGGTATTCGATCATCTCGTCGACACGCGGCCGACGTCGTTGGTCGCCCAGGAAGGGCAGGTTCGGCAGAGCGCTGTGACGGGCGTCGCTGAGAAGCACCATCGAATGCCACCGAGAAGTCCAGCTGCGCAGACCTGGAGACGCCCCGTCGATGACAACGAAGTCTTGCTGTGGCCTTAGCCCTCTCGCGATCAGAGCAGCAGCAACCGCGAGTCCCGCCTGCCCGCTGCCGACGACGATCGCTCGCCTATGCGACAATCCTGCCCGCATCACTCTTCACCGTTCACCGCTGCTTCGATGGCGTTCTCGAGATCGTCCAGCTGCTGCAGCTGGAGCTGCTCGCCCTCGAGGAAGAACGTCGGCGTGCTGTTGATGCCGAGTTCCTGTCCCGCGTTGAAGTCGAACTCGACTCGTTCGAGCGTGGCCGAATCTGCGATTGCGTCGTCGTACGCGGCCATGTCTAGGCCGATCTCCTCAGCGAAACCACGGAAGAGATCAGCGCGGGATTCCTGAGCCTCGCCCCACTCCACCTGCGTCTCGAACAGCCGGTTGTACATCTCCTCCAGCCGATCCTGCTGGGCGGCGGCCTCCGCGGCGAGAGCCGCGTTCGTCGAGTTGAAGTGGCCCGGGAGAGGGAAGTAACGCACCACGTAGGTGATCTTCCCGGCGTATTTCTCACGAAGATCCTCCACGATCGGGTAGAACATCCCGCAGGCCTCGCACTCGAAATCGAGGAACTCCACGACCTCGACCGCACCTTTCCCACCGTCGTCGAGGACGTGCGAACTCGCGTCGACGACAGCCGAGAGCTCGGCCGTCTTGCCCTCCGGCGCCTCAGGTGACGGAGTCGTCGAGCCTTGGTTGTTGATCATCACATAGATGATCGCTCCCAGCACGAGGACGACAACGAGCACTGCAGTAATCAGGATCGGACGCGCGCTGCGACCAGTGGCGCGCGACTTTCCAGAAGGGTTCATCAAGTACTCCAAACAGGATCAAACGGCATGGAACAGGCCCCGGGCGGGTACCCGGGTGCGAGGTGCCGTCCGCACAAGACGGCATGCCGAATGTCAGGTTCGGGAAAGACCCAGCTGTGTCAACGACAGTGCCCCGGTCCGGGCAACGATGATGCGTACCGGGACGAGCGAGAGGGCCGCCCATCGAGGAGCGAGATACACGACTCCCCGCCGGCGCGAGAGCATCCGGGCGAAGATCACGAGGACGAGTCCGCACAGCACGCCGAGAGCGCACAGAGCTGCCCCGACAAGGACCCCCGCTGTGCCGGCATCGGCGGCGCCTGTCAGATACTCGTCGACGGAAGTCCCGGAGTCTCCCGGAGCAACGTGCGGATCGAGGAGTGTGCTCGCCATGAGCAGCGAAGACGAAGCCCCCTCGCTCTCGGAATGTGATGCACCCGCTGCCCCCAGAAGCAGGAGGAGAGCCAAACCGACTGCCGTAATGATCCTCGTTATCAGAAGTTGCTCGCTGAGCACCTTTGAGGGTTGCACTTGAGCCGAGGACATCATCTCTTCAAGGATACCGCGCCGACCTTTTGAGTCTCCTCTACGGCGGCGGAACCTACTCTCTAAGCAGATGCTGTGAAGACGCATCCCGATTTGACCTGAGCGAATCGGACTATCTACCGTTACAAATCAGTAACGATCGGGGCCTGCGATCGAGATGAGCATTCTGTTCTACCGGAAGGATTACCATCATTTCAGGGCTACCCGAGCACGCATCCGCAAAGGCGTCGACGTCGTCGACGGACCCTGGCTCCCTCGATCGCCCCCTCCTTCGTCGCGATCTCCGTCGCCAAGGCCGCCCGAGGTCGCAAGAAGCCACCGCGACCCGCCAAGCCCCCGTCATCCCGCGGCACGGACCTGAAGCCCATGTACCAGTAGCGTCTGCGATACCTCCCCGCCGCCCACACGCCCGGAGCCCGTGGGCACGAGCGAAGGCGCTCGGAGCCGCCCTCGCCGTTAGCGTGATGATCACCGGCGCTGCCCTTCCGGGAACATCCGACGCGGAACCGGAGCAGGTCGAGGCCGCGGTCACCGTTGACGCACAGTCCTACACCGCAGGAGAGGACATCCGTGTCGAGGTCCTCCCTCGCGGGAACTTCTCCGCAACGACGGAGGAGGAGATCGCCGCGTCTCGTGCCCAGGCGATCACAGCCGCCGTCGCATCTGGCAGGCCCCTCTCGACAGCTGTGAACCTGCCAACAGCTCAACAGGTTCTCATGCCGTTGGCATCCGGCACCTACTCGATCAGCGACGGGTTCGGCGCCTCGCGTCCGGGTCGCTCGCACATGGGTCAAGATCTCGCGGCGTCGGTCGGGACGCCCATCTATGCGGCTGTCGAAGGCTGTGTTTCGCTCTCAACCGAGAGCAACAGCGGCTACGGCGTGAGCATTCAGGTCGAGAGCCTGCTCAACGGAGAGACGGTCAGCACCCTCTACTCACATCTGAACAATGGGACCCGCGCGGTGGAAGTCGGGGACTGCGTCGCTCCCGGCCAGTATCTCGGCGACGTCGGCTCCACCGGCTACGTCTTCGGATCCTGCCTGCACTTCGAGGTGCACATCAACGGCCGACCCATCGATCCCATGCCGTGGCTCAGGGAGAACCTGGAGTGAGATCAGTTCGGCCCTCCGGAGGCGGACTGAGCAATCGACCTACTGAGGCCGCACAGCGCGCCGACGCCCGTAGGGAGGAAGGATGATCCGCCCGAGGCGTCCCTCGTCAGCGGCCGCAGCCCATTACCGGGCCGCTCCCCATCTCGTACACTCGCGGCGTGGCCTATGTCGGCAAGCTCGAAGCCAACATCTCGCAGAACCAGAGCAGTGTCCAGCAGGATGCGAGACACTATCGGGAATGTGGAACCCCATGGTGCCGCAATTCAGGTGGTGGCCTTCATGTTTTCTCGGCTGGGATGACCCCGCGAACGAGAAGACGGTCTGGGACCACTGCCTCACCGTGCTGCGCCCCTATCTGAACTGACCCAACACACCCCACCTGAGCGGACATACCAACGGGCAACTCTTCATCGCCCAATAGAAAGTGAGCACGCCATGACTAGAGAAGGTACCGCGACTGACTCAGTCGTCGGCATCAGAAAACTGTTCGAGAGCAAGCTCAACAGCAGCCAAGAGCTGGGCGCGTCGATCGCGCTCGATATCGACGGCCAGCGGGCTATCGGTTTCTGGGGCGGCTACCGCAATCCCGAGCGGGCCACCCCCTGGACTCGTGAGACTATCGTGGACGCCTTCCCGACTACCAAGCTCGTCACTGCCCTGGCAGTGCTCGTGCTCGCCGACCGCTGATGGCGCCGTGCGCAGCTTCGCGGCTACGCGAGAGGACCTATTCGAGGCCAAGCACGACCTGCCGCTCCCTCCGCCCCTCGGGGTCACGCTCTCCTACCCAGCGATTCAGATACCAGGTGACATCGCGGCCATCGAAATGGTGCGCACGATCCCCTCAAGCCGTACCGTTTTCCGGCATGCGAAGGTGATCAACGTCGTTGAGGGCTCTTGCGTCTTCGAAACCGCTGAGAGCAGGCACGTCCTGCACCCAGGCATGTCGCTGGCACTCGGCACCGGCAAGTGGTGCCGAGTTCGGCCATCGCCCACAGTACGCTTCTGGGCCGTATACTCCGACGAACGGTTCTGGCGCACCCAGATGGCATGGTTCCTCCCCGATGCAGAGCGAGTGGTCGCAGGAGTGCACCCCCTCGAGTGGGACGGCCGCGCGATCGTCCTTGCACCAGGTATTGCTGCGCTGCGGCAGGTCGAGCCGCTATGGCGACAGATGAGCGTCCTGCGTAGCGGGACCCATTCGCCCGAAGTCGTCGCGACTCACACTCTCGAGCTTCTCGCACGATGGACGCGGCTGCTACTGCCAACTTTTCTTGATGAAGGATCGGACACCCCCACAACACTGTGGACGCCCATCAATGGACGACTGACCGACACCGGATCTATCGGCTATATCGGTCGAGCGATCCAGTTGCTTCGCGGGCGCATCGCAGAGCCGTGGACCGTTGGAGCACTCTCACGAGAACTCTCACTTTCACGGACCCACCTGACCCGCATGTTCATACAGCACGCCGGCGCCGCCCCAATGCGCCTACTCACTGAACTCCGGTTGACCGAATTCGCGCGGCTCATAGAAGAAACAGACATTTCCGTGATGCGTGCCGCGAGCGAAGTCGGGTGGAGTGACCCGCGCGTAGCATCCCACTGGTTCCGCCGCCGCTACGGCATCACGCCGACACAGTACCGACGAACACCACACACGGTTCCTGAAGATCGACAAAGCCACGCTATCTCTGTCAACGACTCAGCTCGGTGACTCGACGTCATTGTCCCAACGAACTTTCCCACCAGGTTCGCGGAGAATGCTGTCGACGGGGCACCTCGGCCTCTCCTACCGCTACTCGCCGCATGAACCGTGACTCTCCACGATTGGCCCACGTTCGTCATGTGCATCTCGACGGATGCGCCGCAGGCCAGTAGACCGGACCAGACACGTCGGGTTCGTTGTGGAGCCTGACGGTCGGCACACCGTCCGCCATCCGTCCTCGCTCCGCTGATCTCCCCGGCGCACCTCATGGTCGCAAGGCCGTCCGCATCTTGCGGGAGCCCTGGGAAGGAGTAGCGCATGGCTGTAGAGGCGATACGGGACGACGCTCGCAAGACCTGCCACGGGTTCGCGAAGGTCATGACCAACTTACGCCAGCGGCGGTCGGCCGAAGCTGGGGGCCGCGAGTTCGCTGCGGCATGTCCACTGGCGGAGGCGGTGACGGTCGAACGTGAGCGGAGAGCAACACTCATGGCAGACCCATCGCCCGAGTGCAAAGGATCGGTTCCGTGCCGCGAAGAAGGTTTGGGGTCGCGTTCACACACCTATTGGTCACCTCGTCCTAAGGAGTTGACCTCATGAGAGAGCCTTCATCTGAACCACTTCCCGACTTCACCACCGGCGAAGGACTCCGCATCCTGCTGGAGCAGCTCACCGCCGAGCATCTCTGGCGCACGCACCCCGCCGCCCGCGCGTTGATGCTGTATGCGCAGGAGAAGTACCTTCCGCTGGCACGGTCCTGGCACCGTGACCCCGCCGATGCCGCGTATGAGGCGTTCATGGCGATGCGGACGCCAGCGATCCGCCGTGCCGCGGACCCGTGGGCGGCGATCACCCGCGCTGTGGAGCTTGGCATCGCAGCCGAGGTGCATGCCGAACGCCTCCTCACCTCAACAGACAAGGCACGCAGGCCTGATCAGCGCCCCGACGAGTACCCGATGCGGGCCGGCCACTACGAGACGTTCTTCTACCATGTGCTCGCCGCTGGGACCCCGCCGGCCTCACCGACCGTCGCCGTGGAACGGGTAGTGCGGTCCGCGTCGGTGTTCCTGGTGACCACGGGCTGGCATCCTCGCACCATTGAGACCGCGGTGGAATACATCTGCCATCGTCTTACGACTCTCGCGAGCACCCAGTCCGGGATCGACGTGTTGCGCAAAGACGACGCGATGCGGCAACGGCTCGGGTTCTCCGCCCGCGACTGGAATGGGTTGCTGCGTTTGCTGCTCGGGCCGCGGTCGAAGAAGGAAGCCACGGGGGCCGACCCGGCGCGGCTGGGGATCTTCGCGCGGCTGCTGCTCGGGGACCGCACCGAGGACCTCCTCGCGGATGACCAGCTCGCCGCCATCTCCCGCAAGTTCACGAGAGGGAGGGCCGCATGAACGCCAGGGTGCCCGCGGATGGGCAGCCGGTGGCGCAGTTCCCGATCGACGACATCGTCCTGGGCCGTTCCTTCCGGCGTGAGCTGGGTGACCTGGCCGACCTGACCGCGTCGATCCGAACCCTCGGATTGCTGTGCCCGATCGTGATTACCTCCGACGGGGTCCTCATCTCCGGCAGGCGCCGCCTGGAAGTGATGCGGCAGCTCGGGCACACGACCGTCCCGGTGTGGATCGCGTCTGAGGTGTCCGACAAGCTGCGTACGCTGTTGGCGATTCAGGACGACAACCTTCTCCACAAACACTTCACCACCACGGAGAAGGCAGCCCTGTACGCGGAGTACAAGACGCTCCTCACCGAGGAGAACGCCCGCCGTCAGGCCGCGACCCGCTTCGGCGCCGCCCTCCCGGGCTCGGATGACGGTGAGAGCGACGACACCGACCCGGATGAGAGGGAAGCGATGATCGTCGCGACCTATCAGGGCAGCAGCAGCGGCAGTTGGGATTCACAACCACCGTCGAAACGGAAGTCCCGGGTGCAGGCCGCGACCGCGGTGACCGGCCGGGACTCCTCCCAACAGCTCGAGCAGGTCCTCGCGCTGGAACGGCTGGCAACCAACGAGGACGAAGACGAACGAGTCCGGCGAGCAGCCGCCGAAGCGGTCGTGGAGATCAACGGCGACGCGAAGGTCCATAGCCGCTACCACGAGGTCCTCGCCTTGCGCGGGGTGTGCTGGCTGGAGAAGACCGCGGTGAACGAGTCCGCGACCGCCGCCGTGCGGGAAGCCGCCGACGACGAGCTCCGCGCGGTGCGGCAGATCGACCGGCCGGTGGAACGATCCCGGGCGGTCGTGGCCGCCATCGCCCGTGTCCGCAAGCTCGCCCTCACGCCAACTTCCACTGCGGCAACCGTGGAGGACGGCGAGTCGGGTACGGAGGATGAGGGGATGTCCGCGGACGGGGTCCGGGGACGCTACCACGCCCGCCGGCTGGTCGACATCTTCGAGAAAGCCGAGGGGTGGTGGGAGATCAACGACGCCGCCCTCATCGGCCAGTACGCCACCGACGAGCAGTGGGAGGCGATCACCAGCCACCGTGACCAGGCGACCGCGTTCCTCGACACCGCCGCCGATGCACGCCGCACCACCACCGGGACGGGCCTGGCGCCGTGAGGTGACCAGCCGGGTGGGGTCAGACGCCCGCACCTGCATGGCACACACCGTTGATGGTTCTGCTGTGAAAGGACGTCCCCTGCTATGTCGACCGATGTCGCCGATGCGGCCCCGCGCAAGCGGGGCCGCGCCCTGTTGATCGCCGGTATCTCCGGAACGGTCATCCTCCTCGTCCTGGTGGGTCTGGGCGTATACGGACTGATCGCCCGCCCGCACGAGAACACGCCTGCCCTGGCCCCGACGACCTCAGAGCAGCGGCCACCGGCCTCGTCGCCCTCCGGACCATCTGACCTGACGCCGCTGCCGCGGACGAACGACCCGATCCGGTACGCACGCGCCGTCGCCGTAGCGCTGTTCACCTGGGACACGGCATCCGGGCTCGGGCCTGCCGACTACGGGCAGGTCGTGCTCTCCGACGCCGATCCCACCGGAACCGAGACTCCCGGTCTTGCCTCCGACATCGCCGGCTACTTCCCGGCGTCCGACGCCTGGCGGCAGCTCACCGGGCACGCCACTACCCAGCACCTCACCGTCGAGACTGCGGTCGTGCCCGACGCCTGGGCTGACGCAGTCGCGCAGGACCGGTCGGGCACGATCGTGGACGGAATGATCGCGGTCACCGTCGACGCCACCCGGTATCGCACCGGCACGGTCTCCGGGCAGGAAGTGTCCAGTGAACACCCGGTGTCGTTCACCGTGTTCCTCGCGTGCGAGCCCGCGTTCGAGTCGTGCCACACGCTGCGCCTGTCCGAGCTCGACAACCCGCTGCGCTGATCGGGACGCCGTCGTGCTGAAGAAGATCCTCGCCGCGCTGGCGGTCCTCGTCCTGTGCGTGGGACCGGCGACCGCGCTCGTCGGGGTCGGGGTGCTGATGAATCCCGCCGCGAACGCGACCTGCGGTCCCGGGTCGTCTATGACTGTGGGGCCGATCCCGGACGCGCTGGAAGTGACCACGCGGGACGGGGAGACATTCACGCTGAACAAGAAGCAACTCACTCACGCCGCCACGATCATCACCGTCGGCGGGCAGACCGACGGCGTCGATGCCCGCGGGGCCACGATCGCCCTCATGGCGGCGCTGACCGAATCGACGCTGCGGCAACTGGCGAACACCGGCACCTACCCGGAGTCGGGGAACTACCCCAACGACGGCAACGGGTCCGACCACGACTCGCTCGGCTTGTTCCAGATGCGCCCGCAGACCGGGTGGGGAACCGTCGCCGAGCTGATGGACACCACCTACCAGGCCAGAGCGTTCTACGGCGGTCCGTCCGGGCCGAACTTCTCCTCGCCACGGGGGCTGCTCGACATTCCCGGCTGGCAGAGCATGGACATGGGCGAGGTCGCCCAGGCGGTCGAGGTCAGCGCGTTCCCGGAGCGGTATCAGAACTACCAGCCCGTCGCCGAAGCGATCCTCGATGCCCTCACCGTGCCGGCCCCTTCCGGCACCGGCGGCGGCACGGAGTCGGTGCCGGAGACCACCCGCATAATGTTCCCGCTGCCCGAGGGGACGTGGACGAAGACCAGCGACTGGGGATATCGGTCCGACCCATTCACCGGGGAGACCACCTACCACGCCGGCACCGACTACGCCGCCGCCGACGGCACCCCGATCTACGCGGCCGCCGACGGGCGGGTCGTGTGGGCCGAGTTCAACGGCGGCTACGGCGGCCTCATCATCATCGAACACACCGTGCAAGGCGAAGCCGTCCGCTCCGTGTACGCGCATATGTGGGAACACGGCATCCACGTCCAAGAAGGACAGACCGTCACCGCCGGCACTCACATCGGCGACGTCGGCTCCTCGGGCCGCTCCACCGGCGCGCACCTGCACTTCGAGATCCGCCCCGGCTCCACCGGCACCGAATCGATCGACGCCGACCAGTGGCTTATGGACCACGGCGCCGCCGAACCGGACGGCACCAGCACCCCCGGCCCCGGCTGCGCAGCCGCCGGCACTGCTACGCCGGCGGCAGAGTTCACCGGCGACGGCGCCCAGATGGTCGATGACCCGACCGGTACCAGCGGGCAGATCACCGCCCGCACCGCGCATATGGTCGTCCAGACCCGCAACGCGTTCGCCGACACCGGGTGGGCGTGCTACTCGCCACGACGAGGGGCACAGTCGGATCATCCTCTCGGGCGCGCGTGCGATGTCACCGTCGGCAATCAGATCGGCCACTACCCAGCCAGCGAGCAGGTCGTCTACGGGTGGCAGGTCACCGAATGGCTTCAAGCCAACGCCGAGTCCCTCGGGATCTCCTACCTCATCTGGCAAGGCACGATCTGGTCGCCCGCGCAGGCAGATGAGGGGTGGCGGCCCTATCCCGGCGGCGGCATGCACGACCCCGGCGACGTCACCGGCGGCCACTTCGACCACATCCACATCTCCGTGAAAGACGGGTGAGCACTCATGCCGCATCCCCACGTCGCGACCAAGCTCCTGCTGTCCGGGAGTGTATTCCCCGATTTCGGAGCCGTGGGCGGATCGAACGAGCTCGAGAGCATCATCGGTGCGCTGCTGACCGTCGTGTTGATCCTCGCCGTCCTCATGCTGATCGTGTGCGCGATCATGTGGGCGACTGGCTCCGCGAACGGCCACCACCAGGTCGCCACGAAAGCCCGCATCGGCGTGTGGACGGCGCTCGGTGCTGCCGCCCTTGCCGGAGCCGGGGTGGCGTGGATGAACTGGCTCATCACGATCGGCGAGCAGCTCTAACCCGGGTCGAGAGGCGATAACTCAGGGGCGGGGCGGTGGAGGAGACGAGGCTCCACCGCCCCGCTTTCTGCCGTGCGGGGTCCGGTGTGCGCACCTGTGCGATACCCGGCCGATGCCGGTCGGGCATCCGCCTGGTTCATGAAGGAGCACCCGTGTCCGCCGTTCTCGATCTCACCACCACCGTCTTGCCCCACGTAGCCGCCCTGGCCCCGATGGAGGTCGACATCGACCCCAACAGTTCCGGGCTGCCCGGCATCGCCCAGCTGCGCACCATCGTCGGCGCCGTGATGACGATCGGCCTGATCCTCAGCGTCCTGGCATTGATCATCTCGGCGATCATCTGGGGCTTCGGCGCGAACAGCAGCAACCCGCATCTGGCCGGGCGGGGAAAGATCGGCGTCCTCGTCTCCTGCGGAGCCGCGATCATTTGCGGCGCGAGCGTCACCCTCATCAACTTCTTCTGGAATGTCGGCCAGGCGGTCTGAACGGCCCCCTCCACCACCGCCCCGCCCCGACCCGGAAGGAGGCCCGTCATGGCACTGTGCGACGTCCCGGTCATCTCGAACGTCTGCGACGCCGTCGGAGAAGGGGCCGCAACACTCGTCGCGGCCCCGTTCGACTGGCTCGCCCAAGCAATGGGACAAGCCGCCGCCTGGCTGTTCGAAGGCGTCTGGTACGTCTTCGACACCACCACCCTCGTCGACGTCCAGTCCCCGGAATACGTCGGCGTCTACAACATCCTCTTCGGCGTCGCCGTACTGATCATGCTCGTCTTCTTCTGCCTGCAACTGATCACCGGCCTCATCCGCCGAGACCCCACCGCCCTTTCCCGGGCGGCGCTCGGACTCGGCAAGAGCGTGCTCGGGTCATTCCTCATCATCACGCTCACCGCGACGCTGCTGGAGATCACCGACCAGCTGACCATCGGCATCATCCAAGCCACCGGGAACTCGATGGAAGCGATGGGCGACAAGATCGCCCTGCTCGCCGCGGGACTCACCGCGATCAACTTCACCGCGCCCGGCGTCGGCGCGATCATCACCATCTTCTTCGCCGGGCTCGCGATCACCGCCGCGGCGATCGTGTGGTTCTCGCTCCTGATCCGCAAGGCACTGCTGCTCGTCGCGATCGTGCTCGGGCCGATCGCGATCAGCGGCGCGAGCTGGGACGTCACCCGCGGCTGGTTCGGCAAATGGGTGTCGTTCGTGATCGCCCTGATCCTGTCCAAGCTCGTCCTCGTCGTCGTGTTCCTCGTCGCGATCACCCAGGTGTCCCAGCCGATCGACTTCGACCTGGCATCCATCGCCGACCCCATCGCGGGGATCGTGCTCATGTTCGTCGCCGCCTTCGCGCCCTACATGGTCTACAAGTTCATCTCCTTCATCGGATTCGACATGTACCACGCGATGAGCGCTGAGCAAGAGGCCAAGCAGTCCATGAACCGGCCCGTGCCCACTCCGTCCAAGCCCGCCGGCGACGGCCCGCAGAAAGTCCTCGACGGGAAAGGTCAAGGCGACGGGCCACCGCCCGGCAACAGTGGTGGGGGCGGTGGTACGCCACCCCCGCCCACGGACGGCGGGAGCGGGGCGACTGCTGCTGGTACCGGCGGAGCCGGAGGCGGTGCTGCGGCTAGTGGCGGCGCAGCTGGTGGTGCCGCCGGTGGTGGCGGTGCTGCTGCAGGTGGCGGGGCTGCTGCAGGAGGTGCGGTAGCGGCCGGACCCGCGGCGGTCGCAGTCATCGCGGCGGCGGCCGTCAAGGAAGCCGCCACGGCGGGCCCGAAACTCGGCGGCGCGATCGGCGGTGCCGCAGAGACCCAGGCAGCTGCCGCTGGCCAGGACAGCGCCCCGCCGCCTTCCGGGAACGCGGCACCGCCCTCGGATCCATCGGCGCCGCAGGCACCGCCATCGAGCCCGCCGCCCGCATCGTCTGGTCCGTCGTCGGCGCCGCCACCGAAGGACCCGCCGCCGCCGAATACGGCGCCCGAGGGGAAGGACTGACCCGTGACGAAACACCAGAGCACGAAAGACGACTACCCGCTCACACCGGTGAAGTTCTCCCGTCTCACCAGGCGGGGACTGATCCTGGGCCTGTCGCTGTCCCAGGTGATCGCGCTCGCGATTGCCGGGCTGGCGTTCATCGGGTCGCTGTACGCCGGCGGCGGGATGATCCTCGCCTACACGGCTCCGATCTGGGTGACCTGCCTGGCGATCACCTGGGTCCCGATCGCGGGCCGGAAGGCGGTCGAGTGGCTGCCGGTCGGGGCGCATTGGCTGTGGCGGGTCAGCGTGACGCAGACGATCTACCGGATGCGGGTCGTCAAGCCCCGTCCAGCCGGCACCCTCGCCCTCCCAGGCGACATGGCATCGCTGCGTCAATACGAAGACCCCGTCACGGGGGCCGTCATGGTGCACAATCCCCACGCGGCGACACTGACCGCGCTGCTCGAGGTCACCCACCCTGCGTTCGTGCTGCTGGACCCGGGCGAGCAGGAACGCCGGGTCTCCGGGTGGGGTCGCGTGCTGGCGACCTGCTGCCGCTCCGGACGCATCGCCCGACTCCAGATCCTCGAACGCACCCTCCCGGATTCCGGGACGGGTCTTGCGCAGTGGTGGGCTGAGCACGGCAACCCCGGGGACGAGTCATGGACGTCGCGCACCTACGCGGAGCTGATCAATCGCGCAGGCCCGGCCGGTGAACGGCACGCGACGACGATCTCCGTCGCTCTGGATATGAAGACCGCCGCCCGCCCGATCCGTACCGCTGGCGGCGGGATGAAGGGCGCCGCGGCGGTGCTGCGGCAGGAGATGAACACTCTCACCGCGGCGTTGCATTCCGCGGACCTGAAGGCTACGGATTGGCTCACCCCAGGGCAGCTCGCGGTGATCCTGCGCTCCGCCTACGATCCTGCGATCGCGGCGACGCTGGAGCGCTCGGGGAACCTCGGACAGGACCTCGCCACCGCAGGTCCCGTGGCCGTGGAGGAGACGTGGGAGGGGCTGCGCTCGGACAGCGCGCACCATGCGGTGCTGTGGGTGAGCGAGTGGCCGCGATCGTTGGTGTATCCGGGGTTCCTGTCCCCGGTGCTCCTCGCCTCCGGGGTGCGGCGATCGTTTTCACTGCTGTGCACGCCGATCCGGTCTGACCAGGCCGCCCGCGACATCCGGAAGAAGAAGGTCGAGTACATCTCCGACGCCGCACAACGCCAGAAGATCGGGCAGGTCGAGGACGCCCAGCAGACCGCCGAGTACCAGGACGTGCTGCAGCAGGAAGCCGACCTCACCAGCGGGCACGGCATCCTCCGATACACCGGGCTGATCTCCGTCAGCGCCCCGACCCCGGACGAGCTGGAAGCGGCGGTGTCGAAGATCGAGCAGGCCGCCATCCAAGCGTCCTGCGAAACGCGGCGGCTCGTCGGCCAGCAAGCCCAAGCGTTCACCGCGGCTGCGCTGCCCCTGGCGCGCACCGTCTGACTCCTGGGGCGCCGGTCCCGCACCTCCTTCCTGCGTCCGCCCGCCCGGGTGGGCGCAGGAAGGAGTCGTGCTGTGAGCACCCCGAAACGTCGCGTGTACTCGACGGTGCTGATCGGGCCGGAGTCCGAGCACCGCAAGCAGCGCCGAGCCCGGCGCAAGGCCGCCGCCGCAGTGCACGCGAAGGACATCGCTGCCCGCAAAGTCGAAGCCCGTGCGCGACGCGATGCCGAACAGGCCGAGCGCCGCGCCACGACCTATCTGCCTGCCTCGGGTGAGCCCGGGCACGCGGCGTTGCGCACCCATCGGGGGCTGCGCTTGCCGTCCCATCAGGACACCAGCGCCGCTCTTGCTGGGGCGTACCCGTTCCTCGCTGAAGGTGGCCTCGGGCCCGAAGGTGTCTTCGTCGGACAGGACATGTACTCCGGCGGGTCGTTCGTGTACGACCCGTGGGAGCTGTACAAGCGCGGTGTCATCACCGCGCCGAACATCGTTCTGGCCGGCATCGTCGGCTCGGGGAAGTCGTCGCTGGCGAAGTCGCTGTACACGCGGTCGATTCCGTTTGGGCGTCGCGTCTACGTCCCCGGAGACCCGAAAGGTGAGCATACGCCAGTCGCCCAAGCCGTCGGAGGCAAGGCGATCGTCCTCGGTCATGGTCTGAGAAACCGGCTGAACCCGCTCGACGAAGGTCACCGCCCGTCAGGTGTGACGGATATCGAATGGACTACGCAGGTCGCCTCCCGCCGCCGGGAACTCATCGGGGCGCTGGCCGAGACCGTCCTCGAGCGGTCGTTGTCACCGCTTGAGCACACGTCGATCGATGTCGCCCTCTCCGCGGTCGTCGCCAGCAACGACGTCCCGATCCTCCCGATGGTCGTCGACCGCATCCTGGCCCCGGACCGTGCTGGTGACGTCGACCAGCGGCTCGCCGAAGACGGACGGCTCGTCGGTCACGCACTGAGGCGCCTGGTCGCCGGAGATCTGCAGGGGCTGTTCGACGGTCCCTCTACGGTCGTGTTCGACCCGTCCCTGCCGATGATTTCGCTGGATCTGTCCCGGGTGGCGGAGAACTCCACCCTCATCTCGGTACTGATGACGTGCTCGTCGGCGTGGATGGAATCGGCACTTCTGGACCCCGAAGGCGGGCAGCGGTGGGTGGTTTACGACGAAGCGTGGCGTCTCATGTCGCATCCCGCTCTGCTCAAGCGGATGGACGCGCAGTGGAGGTTGGCGAGGCATTACGGAATCGCGAACATGTTGATCTTCCACAAGCTGACCGACCTCGACAACGTCGGCGACAGCGGGTCCGCAATGCGCGCCCTCGCCTCGTCGCTGCTGGCAAACGCAGAGACGCGGATCATCTACCGGCAGGAAGCCGACCAGCTCGGCACCACCGCGACCACGCTCGGCCTCACTGGCACCGAACAGTCCCTTCTCCCGGGCCTGGGCACCGGGCAGGGACTCTGGCGGATCAAGGAACGATCCTTCGTCGTGCAGCACCAGCTGCACCCGGACGAGCTGTCCACGTTCGATACGACCACGCGGATGATCGGGCGGCAAAAATGAGCGAACTTGCACCCTCACGCCGCGCCCGCCGCAACCGTGCAACGACGGGCGAAACCGGTGGGGATCTCGTGGTGCCGATCGTACTCCCACACCTCGTCGTCCGGGTAGACGCGAACGATCAGATCAGCGTCACTCTCGACGGCGCACGCGTCACCGGGGAACCGATCGGCAGGCACGCCCTCGGTGGGCTGATCGAAGAGGTCCTGCGCCGCAGGAAAGTACCGCTTCGGGTGGAGATCATCGAACACGACGGCACCACCTACACCGACGTCCTCACCCCGCCCGCACCGATAGCCGCACCCGCCGCCGCACCGGAGACCGAAGCATCAGCGCGTAGGGGCGAGATGCCGGTGCTGTATGAGGCGACCGGAGACGGATACGTGCCCGGGGAGGACGTCGCCCTCGCTGTCGTCATCCGGCATTCCTCTGCCGACGGGCACGGGCATGTGCGGCACCTCATCGAAGAACGCGAGCTCGTAACGGGCGGCGAGGTGCTGCTGTTCGGCCGTATCTCCGGCACCGCTCACGTCGTCGGGGACCTGGGATGAACCCGCATCAGCCCTCCCAGGTGCTCGCGAACCTGGGCCTTGCGGCCCTGGCGGGTTTCGCCGTCCTGGCCGGGCTACTCCGCGCCGCCGGAAGTGCCGCCGCGTTCCTGACCGGCCTCCCGCAACCCACTGGCGGGCCCTCCACGGGGCTCGGTGTGTTGCTCGCCCCGGCGGCCCCGGGAGAGGCGATCGGCGCGCCGGGCCTGAGCTCGGTCGTGTACTGGCTGGTGCTCGCCATCGCAGTCGTGATCCTCGGGGTTATCGCGTGGTGGGTGTGGCGGGTTATCGCGCGCGGGAAGGAGACGCGTGCGCAGGACCCGCGCTTGCTCCAAGGCATCGCCACTGCGCGCGATGTCGCCAAGGCCGCAGGGACGAAGGCGCTTACGAAACGGGCAGGCACGTTCCGGCCCTCGCTGGAGGACCCGGCCCCCGCGGATGTCGGCTATCTCCTCGGTCGGTCGAAAGGGCAGGAGGTGTGGGCGACCGTGGAGGACTCCATGTTGCTGATCGGGCCGCCCCGGTCGGGCAAAGGGTTGCACGTCGTGATCAACGCGATTCTCGACGCCCCCGGTGCCGTCATCACGACCTCCACTCGGCCCGACAACCTCACCGCGACGCTGAAGGCCCGACAGCGTGTCGGGCCGGTCGCGGTGTTCGATCCGCAGCATCTCGCTGAAGGACTCCCCGCGGGCATGAAGTGGTCACCGGTCCGCGGTTGCGAGGACCCGCTGACAGCGATGATCCGCGCCACCGGGCTCGCCACGGCCACGAACTTCGGGTCCGTGTCCGGCGGTGACTTCTGGCAGGGGAAGACCGCTGCCGCGATCCAAGGGCTCCTCCACGCCGCAGCGCTGGACGGGAGGGACGCCGCCACCTTGTACCAGTGGGCGCTGAACCCGGCCGCCGCCGCGGATGCGGTGCGCGTCCTGCAGTCCAACCCGCACGCGGCGCCCGGCTGGGCGGACTCTCTAGATGCGATGCTGCAATCGGACCCCAAGACGCGCGATTCGATCTGGCAGGGTGTCTCGCTCGCGTTCAGTGCGTTCGCCGACCCGCGGGTGCTGGCTGCGGTGACGCCGGGGCCGCGGGACCGGTTCGATCCGGAGACGTTCATCCGGGACCGCGGGACCCTCTACCTGCTCGCCACCGGCGCGGGGGCGGGGGCGTCCTCGGCGCTGGTGGCCGCGTTCATCGAAGACCTCGTGGAGACTGCCCGGAAGATCGCCGCCACCTCACCAGGCACCCGGCTGGACCCGCCGATGCTCCTCGCCCTCGACGAGATCGGCAACCTCGCCCCGCTGCCGTCGCTGCCGACGCTGATGGCCGAAGGCGGTGGCACGGGGATCACCACCCTGCCGGTGCTGCAGTCCCTCGCGCAGGCGCGGGAGAAGTGGGGCGAGAACAATGCCAACGCGCTGTGGGACGCATCGATCGTGAAAGTCATCCTCGGCGGTGCATCGAACTCGCGGGACTTGCAGGACCTGTCGGCGCTGATCGGGGAAAGGGACGAGATCACCGATTCCGTCACCATCGGGGAGCAAGGACACCGCTCCGCGCAACGCTCGATCCGCCGGGTGGCGATCATGCCTCCGGACGTGATCCGCACGCTGCCGTTCGGGATCGGGGTCGTGATGCTCCGCACCGCCCGCCCCATCATCACGGACCTGCGCGCCTGGCCTGCCCGCAAGGACGCCGCGCAGCTGAAGACGGACCGGGAGGAGATCGAGGCGCTCCTGCGCACGTCCTGAAACCGGTTCTGCCCGTCGTCTGGGGTCTGACCCGCGCACCTGTCTGGTGCCGTCCGCTCAACCGCGGGGGCACCAGACAGCTCATTGTTATCAGGAAGGACCTCAGTTCTCATGACTATCAAGACCTCGCAGGCGATCAACGGCTTCATCTCCGCCGATCCCCGTCTCACCTTCTCCGAATCCGGGCAGGCGCGCTTCTACGCCCGCGTCGGCATCAACCACTACGAGCCCCAGCAGGACGGGTCCTTCCGCAAGCTCGACCCGACCTACCACGACCTGATCCAGTTCGGGAAGTCCGCCGAGATGTCCGCGGACCGTTACGTCAAGGGCGATGACATCGTCGCGCAGGGCTACACCCGCGAGTACACGCGCGACGTCAACGGCGAAGAGCGAACCGACGAGCAGTTCGTCGCCAAGCGCATCGCCCCCGACCCGAACATCACCGACTTCACGATCGACCGCCGGCTTGCTGCCGAACGCCAGGCCGAGCGCGAAGCCGACCGTGACGTCACACGCGAGGCCGAGCGTGAGGAGCCTGACCGAGCAGCCCAGCTCGGCTCGCCCACCCCCACGACGACGCGGGAGGCTGAAGCGCCCGCGATGGAAGCCGTTGCTCGATAACCCCCGCCGGAGGACAGTGACGTGGCCGATAATGACCCGACCCAGAACCCCGAACCGGGCGACCCGGACGTGGACTTCGAGCCCGAGTCTGACGAACCAGACATCGAGGAGCTCGACGAAGACGAGGGTGACGAGCTCGACGAGGGCGAGAGACGGGAGGGCAGCCGGGCGGGCACGGGCGGGAGCAATGATCTCCCGCCCGTGCCTCGCCCGATCAACTGGCGCACCCTGTCCTCGGACGACGCTGAGCACGAATGGCTCGATCTCAACGACTGGGTCAACTGGCTGCGGCACGAGTTCGCGCTTCCCGCACAGGTCGTGCCACCGATGTGGCACCGCCACCGTGAACTCGTGTGGGAGTTGTCCGCGCTCTACACCCGATGGCTGGGCTGCTACGACCCCGAACAAGATGCCGCCGGCCCCATCTCATTCATGACCGACTTCGCCGCTGCCCGGACCCGGCTACGCGAATGGGTGCAGATCGCCGGCACACGCCTCGACCGTGACCGCCCCTCCCGGCAAACCGTCTGGCCCGGCGAAGACCCCATCCCGGCAGGCGAGGAGACTCCCATCACAGACCGCGACGAGGACTTCGTGGACTTCGTCGTCGAAGACGTCACCCGCCGCGCGGAAGCGGAAGCTGCATTCCTGCGCGACGAGCCGTTGCCGGTCTGAGCTGACGGTGAACCGCAACAAGTGGGGCGGGCCTCTTCGGGCCCGCCCCACTCTTGGTCTTGCGTTTATTTCGCTGAAGGGATCTCGATGAGTAGCTTCTCTCGCAGTTCGTCCGGGTCGACGCGGATCAGCCGGCCGACCCGGTAGCCGTGCACGGTGCCATCCGAGATCCGGCGGCGCAGCGTCTTGATCGACACTCCGTAGGTGTCGGCGGCGACGGCCAGTGAGATCAGCTTGAGCGCTGGGGACTGTGAACGATCGTGAACGGCCATGGTGGTGCCTCCCTTGTTGATGAGCTCTTTCTCCTGATAGGTGTCCATGGCTGTCCCACGGCGACTCTCATACGTTCCTGGCCGCGTTGATCCGCTCCTGGACGCGATCGCTCATACGGTCCGCGAGCTCACGATCGCGGGCCATCGTGGCGTGCTGGTAGCGGAGGACGACACGGATGTCGGCGTGGCCGCCACGGCGCATCAGCTCTGCGAGAGTCGCGCCCTCCTGGGCGAAGATCGTCAGCCCGGTGTGACGCAGGTCATGGAACCGGAATCGCGGCCGGAGGTCAGCGACACCGTCTCGAGCATCTGCCCACACGTATCCCCATCGGGTGTTCGACAGCGGGACGCTGCCACGGATGTTCGTGGGGATCAGCGGCGCCTTGGCCTCGGCCGCGACGTTGTCCCGCAGGTGATCCTTGAGGCGGTCGATCATGAGCTTCGGGATGCTGAGAGTCCGTCTGCCGGCGTCGCTCTTGAGCCTCTCCGAGTAGTCGCCGGTGTTCGCGTTCAGTTGCCGACGCACATGCAAGGTCGCGGTGCCGTCGTCGTGCCACTCGATGTCCCTGCGCTGCAAGCCCAGGCATTCCCCACGGCGCAGCTGGCACCACGCCGCGAAGAGCACCATGATCGCCCAGTGCCCCGGTGTTGCCTCGTACAAGGCCTCGACCTGTTCGGGGCTCGCGACGTCGTCGTCCTCGTCGTGGTCGGCGTCGTGCCGCACCGGCTCCTGCTTCGGGATCGAGATGTTCGGCGCAGCGGGGATAACTCCTTCTCGGGCTGCCTGGCGGAGGATCATCATGAGGACGATCAGCACCGGTCGCGTGATGCCGTTGAACTTCGACTTCGGATTCAGCGGCGAGGGAATCGCGTCGAGACGATCGGTCATCTGCCGGATGCGTGCCTCGTCGATCTGACGTATCGGGGTGTCTTCGAACTCCGGGACGAGATACCCGTCGACCTTGCTCTTGTAAGAGCGGACGGTCGCGATGGCACGCTTCCTGCCACTGCGGTTCGGCTCCGCGCGGATGAACGCCACCCAGCGTTCCGCGTACTCGGAGAAGCCGATGGACCGGGCTTTCTCTGCCTCCGCTGTGGCACGGCGTCGAGCGGCGATCACCGAGGGCGGCTCCCACTGCTGGCGGGCAATCGTCGTGTGAACGCCGGCGAGCCACGCGCGGGCGTCGGTCTTCGTCATGAACGTCAGCGGCTTGTCGTCCTCTGTCCGGGCGGTGTACATCTCGCCGTCGGGCGCGGGGTAGCGAGCCTGCCATCGGCCGGAGGGGAGCTTGCGAAGGCTCCCCCAGCTCTCGCGCCTGACTGCTGCTGGTTCCCGGGTTTTGGTGGCGCTCATCGTGTCCTCCGCTGGTCTCGAGCGGACTCACGCGAACCGTCGTGCCACTGCGTGCCACTAGAGGTCATGACCTCCCAAAAGTGGCTTCCTATCAGGGTTTTCTCGCGGGTTGCGAGGCGCCCTATGGCACGCTGTGGCACGAGATCGGTGGCACGCCGGGACCGAATTTCGGTCGGCGGACCACCCCGCTCTCTCCTGGAAGGTGCGGGCGTGCCGCCCGCGTGCCATACCCAACGACTGCTGACGTTCATATCCGTCCTCCTGTGTTCTTCGGAAGGAGGCACGAAAAGAGGCCCGGATCTGCAGAAACCTGCAGATCCGGGCCTCCCGGTCGACTCTTGTCAGAGTCTGTCTAGAACGTGGACTCTAGAAGTCCCAGTCGTCGTCTTCCGTGGCCTCGGCCTTGCCGATGACGTACGAGGATCCCGACCCCGAGAAGAAGTCGTGGTTCTCGTCCGCGTTCGGCGAGAGCGCCGACAGGATCGCCGGGTTCACGTTGGTGACACTGGAGGGGAACATCGCCTCGTAGCCCAGGTTCATCAGGGCCTTGTTGGCGTTGTAGTGCAGGAACTTCTTGACGTCCTCGGTCAGGCCGACGCCGTCGTAGAGATCCTGCGTGTACTGCACCTCGTTGTCGTAGAGCTCGTACAGCAGCGAGAAGGTGTAGTCCTTCAGCTCGTCCTTGCGCGCCTGGTCGAGGGTCTCGAGTCCGCGCTGGAACTTGTAGCCGATGTAGTAGCCGTGCACGGCCTCGTCACGGATGATGAGGCGGATGAGGTCGGCCGTGTTGGTGAGCTTCGCCCGGCTCGACCAGTGCATCGGCAGGTAGAAGCCCGAGTAGAACAGGAAGCTCTCGAGCAGGGTCGAGGCGACCTTGCGCTTGAGGGGGTCGTCGCCGCGGTAGTAGTCCGTGACGATCTGCGCCTTCTTCTGCAGGTTCGGGTTCTCGACCGACCAGCGGAACGCCTCGTCGATCTCCTTCGTCGAGCACAGCGTCGAGAAGATCGAGGAGTAGCTCTTGGCGTGCACCGACTCCATGAACGCGATGTTCGTGTAGACGGCCTCCTCGTGCGGGGTGATCGCATCGGGGATGAGCGAGACGGCGCCGACGGTGCCCTGGATCGTGTCGAGGAGCGTGAGCCCCGTGAACACGCGCATCGTGAGGGTCTGCTCTTCGGGGGTGAGCGTGTTCCACGACTGGATGTCGTTCGACAGCGGCACCTTCTCGGGCAGCCAGAAGTTGTTCACCAGACGGTTCCAGACCTCGAGGTCCTTGTCGTCCTGGATGCGGTTCCAGTTGATCGCCTGCACGCTGTCGACCAGCTTGAGCGGGGAGTGAGGAGTCATTCTTGTCCTAGTTCCTGGGTCGAAGGGTCAGAGCATGCACGAGACGCACTCGGTCATGTCGGTGCCCTCGAGCGCCAGCTGACGCAGACGGATGTAGTAGATCGTCTTGATGCCCTTGCGCCATGCGTAGATCTGCGCCTTGTTGATGTCACGCGTGGTGGCGGTGTCCTTGAAGAACAGCGTCAGCGACAGGCCCTGGTCGACGTGCTGCGTGGCCGCGGCGTAGGTGTCGATGACCTTCTCGTAGCCGATCTCGTACGCGTCCTGGTAGTACTCCAGGTTGTCGTTCGTCATGAACGCCGCCGGGTAGTAGACGCGGCCGAGCTTGCCTTCCTTGCGGATCTCGATCTTCGACGCGATCGGGTGGATCGACGACGTCGAGTTGTTGATGTAAGAGATCGAGCCGGTCGGCGGAACCGCCTGCAGGTTCTGGTTGTAGATGCCGTGCTTCTGGATCGACGCCTTCAGCTGGACCCAGTCCTCCTGCGTCGGGATGTGCTTGCCCGCGAACAGCTCCTTGACCTTCTCGGTCTCGGGCACCCAGGCGCGGTCGATGTACTTGTCGAAGAACTCGCCGGACGCGTAGGTGGAGTCCTCGAAGCCGTCGAACGCCGTGCCGCGCTCGATCGCGAGGTTGTTCGATGCGCGCAGCGCGTGGAACAGCACCGTGTAGAAGTAGATGTTCGTGAAGTCGATGCCCTCTTCGGAGCCGTAGAACACGTGCTCACGCGCCAGGTACCCGTGCAGGTTCATCTGGCCGAGGCCGATCGCGTGCGAGCGGTCGTTGCCGTCCTCGATCGAGCGGACGGAGCCGATGTGGCTCTGGTCGCTGACCGCGGTGAGCGCGCGGATCGCGGTCTCGACGGTCTGGCCGAGGTCGTCGGCGTCCATCGACAGGGCGATGTTCATCGAGCCGAGGTTGCAGGAGATGTCCTTGCCGATCTCCTTGTACGACAGGTCGTCGTTGTAGGTGGTCGGCGTGTTCACCTGCAGGATCTCGCTGCAGAGGTTGGACATGTTGATCCGACCCTTGATCGGGTTGGCCTTGTTCACCGTGTCCTCGAACATGACGTACGGGTAGCCGGACTCGAACTGGATCTCGGCGACGGTCTGGAAGAACTCGCGCGCGTTGATCTTCGTCTTCTTGATGCGCGGGTCGTCGACCATCTCGCGGTACTTCTCGGTGACCGAGATGTCGCCGAACGGCACGCTGTAGACCTTCTCGACGTCGTACGGCGAGAACAGGTACATGTCCTCGTCGTTCTTGGCGAGCTCGAAAGTGATGTCCGGGACGACGACGCCGAGCGACAGTGTCTTGATGCGGATCTTCTCGTCGGCGTTCTCACGCTTGGTGTCGAGGAAGCGCATGATGTCGGGGTGGTGCGCGTTGAGGTACACCGCACCAGCGCCCTGACGGGCACCGAGCTGGTTGGCGTAGCTGAAGCTGTCTTCCAGGAGCTTCATCACGGGGATGATGCCCGAGGACTGGTTCTCGATCTGCTTGATCGGCGCACCCGACTCGCGGATGTTCGACAGCAGCAGAGCGACGCCGCCGCCGCGCTTGGAGAGCTGGAGGGCGGAGTTGATGCCGCGGGCGATCGACTCCATGTTGTCCTCGATGCGGAGCAGGAAGCAGCTGACGAGCTCGCCGCGCTGCGCCTTGCCGGCGTTGAGGAACGTCGGGGTGGCCGGCTGGAAGCGGCCGGAGATGATCTCCTCGACGAGGGCGACGGCGAGCTTCTCGTCGCCGTCCGCGAGACCGAGGGCCGTCATCACGACGCGGTCCTCGAAGCGCTCGAGGTAGCGCTTGCCGTCGAAGGTCTTCAGCGTGTAGCTCGTGTAGTACTTGAACGCGCCGAGGAACGTCTCGAAGCGGAACTTCTTCGAGTAGGCGAGGTCGTTGAGCTTCTGGATGAAGTCCATCGAGTACTTCTCGATGACAGCGCCCTCGTAGTACTCCTTCTCCACGAGGTAGTCCAGGCGCTCCTGGAGCGAGTGGAAGAACACCGTGTTCTGGTTCACGTGCTGCAGGAAGTACTCCCGCGCGGCGCGCTTGTCGGCGTCGAACTGGATCTTCCCGTTCGCGTCGTACAGGTTCAGCATCGCGTTGAGCGCGTGATAGTCGAGGCCCTCGTAGGCGGGGTTCGCCTTGAATGCCGCCGTCTCGGTCACTGCGTCTTGTCCTGCAACTGTGGTACCCACCGTCGTTCCAATCCGTCGCTCACGCGAGCCACATCGTCCTGTGTGCCGAAGATCTCGAGCCGATACAAGTGAGGCACGTGGCACTTGCGGCTGATGATGTCACCGGCGAGGCAGAACGCATCGCCGAAGTTGGTGTTGCCCGCGGAGATCACTCCGCGGATGTGGCGCCGGTTGCGCTCGTCGTTGAGGAACCGGATCACCTGTTTGGGAACGGCGCCCTTCTCGACACCACGCCCCGCACCCCCGCCGTAGGTGGGAGTGACCAGGACGAAGGGCTCATCGACGACGAGGTCCTCTTCGCCCCGGTGCAGGGGAATCCGTCGGGCGGGGAGCCCGAGCTTCTCGATGAAGCGCGCGGTGTTCCCCGAGACGCTCGAGAAGTAGACCAGGAGCGGCGCTGCGGTCGCGACGGCGGTCATAGCTCTCTCCTTGGGTTCCTGAGCTTGTCGAAGGGCTTGGGTTCCTGAGCTTGTCGAAGGGCTTGGGTTCCTGAGCTTGTCGAAGGGCTTGGGTTCCTGAGCCTGTCGAAGGGCCTGAGCGACGCCGAAGGATCTACGCCAGGCGGGACGCGAGCTCGTCGATCTTGTCGGGACGGAAGCCCGACCAGTGGTCCTCGTCGGTGACGACGACGGGCGCCTGCATGTAGCCGAGCGCCTTGACCTGCTCGAGGGCCGTCGGGTCCTCCGAAAGGTCGTGGATCTCGTACTCGATGCCCTTGGCATCCAGGGCGCGGTAGGTCGCGTTGCACTGGACGCAGGACGGCTTGGTGTAGACGGTGATCGACATCTTCTCGTTGCCCCTCAAATCTCTGGCCCGCTTCTCATCAGGCTGTTTTCCGGCAGGCCCCCCGCCGGGACTTCAATACTACATATGGGGACCGACATTGGGAGTGACCACAAGGGGTAGTAGTTACATCCGTGTAGTTATCCACCGGTTCTCCACTGATACAACACAGGTTCTCCACCGTTTCTTCCACAGGTCCGACCCCGATACGGGGCCTCGCGAACCGCGGGAAATCGCGGCTGGGAACCCCCTGGGAGAGATCCATCCACAGGTCGGAGGCTACGTCGCAGGTCGGACATTCGGATTCCTGTGGAATTCGTCCTTCGGCGTGTCGTGGGCGTGTCGCGTCCGGCCCGGCTTCGACCGCCGGGTCGCCGCCCGGTACCGTGGTCTGGTGGCGGGATATCGGGATCTTCTTCGCACGCCCGGCGTGGCGCGCATGATCGCAGCTCAGCTGACCGCGCGCTTCCCCAACGGCATGATGTCGCTGGCGATCCTGCTGCACGTCGAGCAGCAGACCGGCTCCTACGGCTCCGCCGGACTCGTCCTCGCCGCGACCAGCGTGGGGCAGGCGATCGCCGGCCCCATCACGAGTCGCTGGATGGGGGCCTGGGGCATGCGCCGGGTCCTCACCCTCACACTCTCGGTGTGCGCCGTCGCGGTGCTCGGCCTCGCCGTGCTCCCGCTGTCCGTCCCCGGGTACATGGCGCTGGGGATGATCGCCGGACTCTCCACGCCGCCCGTCCAGGCCGCCGTCCGCACGATCTACCCCAAGCTCGTGAACTCCGGGCAGCTCACGCCGCTGTTCTCCCTCGACGCCTCGCTGCAGGAGATCATCTGGGTCCTGGCTCCCGTCGTCATCACCCTCGTCTCCACGCAGATCGGCACGACGGAGGGTCTGCTGCTCGTGGCGATCGTGCTCGTCGGCGGCGGCGCCTGGTTCATCCTCTCCCCTGAGGTGGGCCGCGTCCGCATCCCCCGCAGTCGCAACGCGCTGGGCAAAGTCGTCCTGAAGCCGCCCGTGCTCCTGGCCACCGTGATCGGATTCCTCCTCATCGGCGCGTGCTCCGCCGTGGAGGTCGGCGTCGTCGCGACGTTCGAGCACGGCAGCCTCGCCGCCGGACTCGTCCTCGCCGTGTTCTCCGCCGGAAGCCTGGCGGGCGGCCTCGCGTTCGGTCACATCCCGATCGGCCCCTGGGCGATGGCGCGCCGTCTGCTCATCGTCACGGTCGGCCTGGCCCTGACGATGGTGATGCTCGACGTGTACTGGCTCGGCGGCACGCTGATCCTCGCGGGCATCGGCGTCGCCCCCGCCCTCGCCGTCCTGTTCGCCATCACGACCGCCAGCGTCAAGTTCAGCGAGACCGCCGAGGCGTTCGGCTGGGCGGGCACGGGCCAGCTCATCGGCGCCGCCGCCGGCTCCGCCGTGGCCGGGTTCCTGGTGGACGTCGGCGACTGGCGCGGCGCGTACCTCGCGGCGACCGTCTTCGCTGGCATCGGGCTCGTCGTGGCTGTCGTCTTCGTCCGTTCGTTCCCCGATCTGCGTCACCGCGACGCCAGTCCCCATCCCGACACCGAGCCCCTGGCGGTCACCCCTTCATGAGCACCCCCGTCCCCGCCTCCTCGTCCGCACCCGCGATCGTGTGCGTCGGCGAGTCGATGGCACTGATCACCCCGACCGGCGCCGGCCTCGCCGAGGCCGACACCGCGACCATCACGCACGCGGGCGCCGAGGCGAACGTCGCCGTCGGCCTCGCCGCCGCTGGGCACCGCGCCGTCTGGGCATCCCGTCTCGGAGCCGATCCGCTCGGCGCGCGGCTCTCCGCCGAGCTCGAGCGTCGAGGAGTCGAGCTGTGGGTGGAGCGGGATGCCGAATCCCCCACCGGAGTCATGTTCAAGGACCCCGGCATCGAGTCCTCGTCCGTCTTCTACTACCGCCGCGGCTCGGCCGCCTCCCGCATGGAGCCGGGCTTCCTCCGCCCGGAGCAGCTCGATGGGGTGCGCATCGTGCACACCACCGGGATCACCCCCGCGCTCTCCCCCTCGTGCCTGGCGATGGTCGACCGCCTGTACGACGACGCCCGCGCCGCCGGTGCCACCGTGTCCTTCGACGTGAACGACCGCCGCGCGCTCTGGGGTGCTGAGGAGGCCGCTGCCACGCTCGCCCGCCTGGCGGATGCCGCCGACATCGCCTTCGTCGGACGCGACGAGGCCGAGCGCATCTGGGGGACGGCGACCCCCGCCGAGATCCGCGCCTTCCTTCCGCACTGCGCTCTGCTGGTCGTCAAGGACGGCGACATCGGAGCGACCGCCTTCGACGGCGACGCAGACCCGGTGTTCGTCCCGGCTCCGGTGGTCGAGGTCGTCGAGCCGGTCGGAGCGGGAGACGCCTTCGCCTCCGGCTTCCTCGCAGCGACCCTCGACGGCGCCGACCTGAGCGACCGTCTCTCCGCCGGACATGCGGCCGCGGAGCGGGTCCTGACGATCGCCGCCGACCTGCCGCCGCTCGTCCCCCTCGGCGGACCCCGGTCGTAGGCTGGTGCCATGCCGGCACCGCTCACCCTCCCCCGTCTCTCCTGGGGTTCGGCCTCCGCGCCTCGGCGCGCACTCCTCGTGCACGGGCTGGGTTCCTCGGCCGCGCTGATGTGGCGGATCGGCGACGCCCTCGCCGCGGCGGGATGGCACGCGACGGCCGTCGACCTCCGCGGTCACGGCGACGCCCCGCGGTCCCTCGACTACACCGTCGCCGCCTACGGATCCGACCTCGCCGCGACGGCCCCCGAGGGCGGCGGAGTCTGGGACGCCGTGATCGGCCACTCCCTCGGCGGCGCGGCCGGCACGGTCGCGGCCGCGTCCTCTCCCGACTGGACGCGCCGGCTCGTGCTGCTCGACCCGGCGATCCACGTCGACGGCAGGGATGCCGCGATCGTCCGCCGCAGCCAGGAGCGCGCCTTCGCCGATCCCCGTCTCGAGACCGTGCAGCAGGAGCATCCGCACTGGCATCCCCAGGACCAGGAGCTCAAGGTCGATGCCGTCCGGCGCGCGAGCGCCTGGGCCATCGAGCAGACCAGCGCGCAGAACCACCCGTGGGATGTGCGCGCCGACGCTGCACGGCTCGCCGTCCCGACGCACGTGATCGGGGCGGACCCCGATGTCTACAGCATCTTCACCGGCGACCTCGCCGATGACGTCCTCGCCGCGAACCCGCGGATCACCATGTCGGTCGTCGAGGGTGCGGGCCACTCCCTGCACCGCGACTGCCCGGAGGAATCCATCCGTCAGCTTCTGGAGGCACTGGCATGACATTCGATCCCGCAGCATTCCTTCCTGACGACCTCCTCGAGCGGATCCGCGAGCGCGCGCCGATCCACGACAGGGAGAACACCTTCCCTCAGCAGGACCTCGACGAGCTGCGCGCCGCCGGCTACCTGTCGATCCTCGTGCCGAAGGAGCGCGGAGGGGCGGGACTCGGACTCGCGGAGGCTGCGATCCTGCAGCAGCGTCTCGCCGGAGCCGCTCCCGCCACGGCCCTGGCGGTCAACATGCACCTGGTCTGGACCGGGGTGGCGAAGGTCTTCTCCGACCGCGGCGTGCCCGGACTGGAGTTCGTGCAGGACGGCGCGGTCGCCGGGGAGGTGTACGCCTTCGGGATCAGCGAGGGCGGAAACGACCTCGTGCTCTTCGGCAGCGATACCGCGGCGGTTCCCGACGGCGACGGCGGGTACGCGTTCACCGGCACCAAGATCTTCACCTCGCTCGCCCCGGTCTGGACCGGACTCGGGCTGCACGGGCTGGACACCACGAGCCCCGACGCCCCGAAGCTCGTCTTCGCGTTCGTCGAGCGGACCGACGCCGTCACCACCTCCGACGACTGGGACACCCTCGGCATGCGGGGCACCCAGAGCCGGACCACGCGCCTGAACGGCGCCGTGGCCGATGCGGCCCACGTGGTGCGACGCATCGATCCCGGCCCCAGCCCCGATCCGATCGTCTTCGGGATCTTCTCGGTGTTCGAGATCCTGCTCGCCGCCGTCTACACCGGCATCGCGCGCCGTGCTCTGGAGCTCTCCGTGACGACCGCGCAGAAGCGGCACTCGAAGAAGACGGGACTCGCCTACAGCCAGGACCCGGACATCCGCTGGCGCATCGCCGACATGGCCATCGCCTACGACGCCCTGCCGCCGCAGATCGCCGCGCTCGCCCGCGACGTGGACGACCTCGTCGACCACGGGCCCCGCTGGTTCCCGCAGCTGTCCGGGCTGAAGCACCGGGCGATCACGACGGCCAAGCACGTCGTCGACGAGGCGATGCTGGTCGCGGGCGGCGGCTCGTACTTCTCGGCGAACGAGCTGTCCCGGCTGTACCGCGACGTCCTGGCGGGGGCGTTCCACCCGTCCGACCCCGAATCCGCGCACTCCACGGCGGCGAGCGCCTGGCTCGGACCGATCGCGACGTGAGGCCGAGCGCCCGCCGTGCTCCGCGCTCAGCGATCGGAGGCGGCGGTCCGACTGCGGGCGAGTAGGGCGAGATGCAGCGCGGCGAGGGTCTCCCCGTCGTCGAGATCCGCGTCGAGCAGGTCGCTGATCAGCGTCAGCCGCTGGTAGAACACGGAGCGTGACAGGTGGCTCGAGGCCGCAGCGGCCGACCTGTTGCCCGGATGACTCACGAGCGCGCTGAGCACATCCAGCAGGTCGCCCCGACGCTCGCGGTCGTGCCGGACCAGCGGCGCCAGCATCCGCTCGCTGTGGGCGTGCAGCCGGTGGTCGTCGCGCAAGGCGGTGACCAGGCGCTCGAGCGGCCTGTCGTCCACCCTGCGCACCCGGGGACCCCCGGCGCCGCGCGCGCTGTCCGCGAGGTCAAGGGCAGCACGGACCGACGTCAGGAGCTCGACCACGCCGTCGGCGCCCGGTCCGATGAACGCGGATCCCCCGTCGCCGAGGATCCGGTGCACCGTCTCGTCCGACAGCGGAGTGTCAGGGGCCGGGGAGAGCAGCAGCACCACCTCGTCGCCGCGGCGCCCCGCGACGACGGCGAGGCCCTCGCCGGCGGCTCGCCCCCTGAGCTCCTCGACCGTCGCGGGGGCGCGGAGCACGACGCCGTGACAGCGGCGTCCCACGAGCTCGAACCCGAGTCCCTGCAAGCGGGCGGCCATGTCGTCGGCACGGGCGAATCGGGCTCCCAGGAGATCGTCGATCAGGGTGCGCTGTGCCAGCAGGGACCATGCCTCATCCCCGTCGGCCAGCCGTCCGAAGGCGAGTGCGGTGGCACCCTGCTCCAGCACGGTCTGCCGACCGGCCGGATGGACCGGTCCGGCCAGCGCCACCAACGTTCCCCAGCGCACGCCCCGCGCCTGCACCGGAACCCGCTCCCCGTCGGCTTCCGACGCGCGGACGCTGCGCAGGACCTCGGCGACCGGCATCCGCAGCCCCTCGACGGCGATGACCTCGTGCGCGAGGTTCTCCAGCACGACCGGAGACCCGAGAGCGCGCGCGGTCTCCGCGACGATCACGTCCGCGGGCGCGCCGCGCAGGCTCAGCGCCGTGAACAGCTCGTGCAGCTGCTGCCGTTCGTGCAGCGCCTCGGTCTGCGCACGGATGAGAGCCCGATGCACCGCTTCGGTCACGGCGACGAACTTCACCTCCCGCGCCAGGGCGATCAGCGCGAGCCCCGCATCCGCGCATCCTTCGACGATGGCGGGGGGCACCTGCGGATGACGCGCGCCGAGCTCGATCACGATGCCGGCCGCGCCCACCCTCTCGAGGTCGGCGACGAAGGCGCGCAGCGCGGTCTCGTCGGTGGGCCAGGCCGCTCCTGTGGTGAGCAGGAGCTCGCCACCGTCGAGCAGCCGAGCGACGCCGGCGCTGTCGGAGACGTGCACCCACCTCACGCGGGCCGCCAGGGCCTCTCCGCCGACGACGACCTCCGGCGCTCCGTCCTGCAGCGCGGCGAGCGCCAGCACGTCGTCGACCGTCAGCAGCGAGCCGTCCCGCGATTCCGGACGATCTGTCCGATACGGAGCGAACTCCCGACGTTCTGACACTCTCGCGCCCTCCCGATCTCTGTGAGCATTGAGGAGAATCAGCCTATCCGCACTCGGTCAGAGTGTTCGGATGATCAGACATAAGCAGTCGGAGGAGCATCGTGGACACCGTCCCGCACATCATCAACGGCGTGGAGACCGCCGAAGCGTCCCGCACCGGCCAGGTCTTCGACCCCGCCACCGGTCAGGTCTCCAAGCACGTCGCCTTCGCCTCGGCCGCCGAGGTGGAGTCCGCGATCGCCGCCGCAGCAGCCGCGCTTCCCGGCTGGCGGGAGACGAGCCTGATCAAGCGCGCCGACGTGTTCTTCCGACTGCGTCAGCTGCTCAAGGAGCGCACGCCCGAGCTCGCCGCGATCGTGACCTCCGAGCACGGCAAGGTGCTCTCGGATGCCGCCGGCGAGGTGTCGCGCGGGATCGAGAACGTCGAGTTCGCCGCCGGACTCGTGCACCTGCTCAAGGGCGAGCGCAGCGAGCAGGTCTCCCGCGGCGTCGACGTGCACTCCGTCAAGCAGCCGGTAGGCGTGGTCGCGGCGATCACCCCGTTCAACTTCCCCGTGATGGTGCCTTTGTGGATGGTGGCCTCGGCGATCGCGTGCGGCAACACGGTCGTGCTCAAGCCGAGCGAGAAGGACCCTTCGGCGGCGATCTGGCTCGCGAAGCTGTTCCAGGAGGCCGGTCTGCCCGATGGCGTCCTCAATGTCGTCAACGGCGACAAGGAGGCCGTCGACACGATCCTCGACTCCTCCAGGGTCGACGCCGTCAGCTTCGTCGGCTCGACGCCGATCGCCCGTTCGATCTACCAGCGCGCCTCGGCTGCCGGCAAGCGCGTGCAGGCCCTCGGCGGCGCGAAGAACCACATGGTCGTGATGCCCGACGCCGACATCGACGCGGCAGCCGACGCCGCGGTCTCCGCCGCCTACGGCTCCGCCGGCGAGCGCTGCATGGCCGTCTCGGTGCTGGTCGCGGTGGGCGACGTCGCCGACGACCTCGTCGCCGCGATCGCCGACCGCATCGACGGCCTCACGATCGGCGCGGGCACGGATGCCGCGAGCGAGATGGGTCCGCTCATCACCCGCGAGCACCGCGACAAAGTCGCCTCCTACGTGACGGGCGCCGAGGCCGAGGGCGCGAAGGTCGTCGTCGACGGCACGCAGAAGCAGTTCGACTCGGAGGGCTTCTTCCTGGGCGTCAGCCTGATCGACCGGGTCGCCCCGGGTATGAGGGTCTACGACGACGAGATCTTCGGCCCGGTGCTGTCGGTCGTCCGCGTCGACACCTACGCCGACGCGGTCGCCCTCGTGAACGCCAACGCCTACGGCAACGGCACCGCGATCTTCACGCGCGACGGGGGCACGGCCCGGCAGTACGAGTTCGACATCGAGGTCGGCATGGTCGGCGTCAACGTGCCGATCCCCGTGCCGATCGGCGCCTACTCCTTCGGCGGCTGGAAGGACTCGCTGTTCGGCGACTCCCACATCTACGGCCCCGAGTCCGTGCACTTCTACACGCGCTCCAAGGTCGTCACCACCCGGTGGCCGGACCACACCCCCTCCCAGATCGACCTCGGGTTCCCGAGCAACCACTGAGCGGACACGACATGACGAACTACACCGACCGCCACGGCGTCTCCCACCCGCTCCCCGCCCCGGAGGCCGAAGCGCAGGTGCGTGCGGACGACCGCGAACACGTGTTCCACTCCTGGAGCGCGCAGGCCCTGATCGACCCGCTGCCCGTCGCCGCGGGCGAGGGATCGACCTTCTGGGACTACCAGGGCAACGCCTACCTCGACTTCTCCAGCCAGTTGGTGAACCTGAACCTCGGGCATCAGCATCCGGCTCTGGTCGCGGCGATCCAGCAGCAGGCGGGGCGCCTCCCGACGATCCAGCCGTCCATCGCGAACGATGTGCGCGGCGAGCTCGCCCGGCTGATCGCGGAGGTCGCGCCGGAGGGACTCGAGAAGGTCTTCTTCACTAACGGCGGCGCCGAGGCCAACGAGTACGCCGTGCGCATGGCCCGCCAGTTCACCGGTCGACGCAAAGTGCTGTCGATGTACCGCAGCTACCACGGCTCCACCTCGACGGCGATCTCGCTGACCGGCGACCCGCGCCGCTGGGCGAACGACACGGTCGACTCCGGTGCGGTGCGCTTCTTCGGACCGTACCTGTACCGCTCGCCGTTCCATGCCGAGACCCCGGAGCAGGAGGCGGAGCGGGCACTGGCGCATCTGGAGCAGACGATCCAGCTCGAGGGCCCGCAGACGATCGCGGCGATCATCATCGAGACGGTCGTGGGCACCAACGGCGTGCTCGTTCCGCCGCCCGGCTACCTGCAGGGCGTTCGCGAGCTGTGCGACCGCTACGGCATCGTGTACATCGCCGACGAGGTCATGGTCGGCTTCGGCCGGCTCGGCGAGTGGTTCGGCATCGACGCGTTCGATGCGCGTCCCGACCTCATCACCTTCGCGAAGGGCGTGAACTCCGGCTACGTGCCGCTCGGGGGCGTGGTGATCTCCGACCGCATCGCGAGCGCCTTCGACACCATGCCGTTCGCGGGAGGACTCACCTACTCCGGCCACCCGCTCGCCTGCGCGGCCGGCGTCGCCACGTTCGAGGTGTTCCGTCGTGACGGCATCCTGGAGCGCGTCCGCGACCTCGGCACCCGCATCGTCGAGCCGACCGTGCGCGGCTGGGCCGAGAAGCACCCGAGCGTCGGCGACGTGCGCGGTCTCGGGCTGTTCTGGGCCGTCGAACTCGTGCGCGACCAGGAGACACGCGAGCCCCTGGTGCCGTTCAACGCCGCCGGAGCGGATGCCGCACCGATGGGTGCGTTCGCGGCGGCTGCCAAGAAGGCCGGGGTCTGGCCGTTCACGCACTTCAACCGCACGCACATCGCACCGCCGCTGGTGATCAGCGAGGACGAGCTGGTGCGCGGACTCGGCGTGCTCGACGATGCGCTGAGCGTGGCGGACGAGGTGGCCGCGCGCTGACCCTGGGCCTGCCCACCCGACCGCGTCAGATCAGGAACCCGCGCAGCAGCGCCTCCGATCCGGCGAGGTGGTCGCGCATGGCCGCCTCCGCCGCATCCGGGCGCCCAGCCAGGATCGCCGACACGATGCTCTCGTGCTGCTCCCCGAGTGCTGGATGTTGCGGGGCATCAGCGGGAACGTGTCGAGCCAGGCGTTGACGTCGGCCCTGTTCTCGGCGACCAGCGCGACGAGCGAGGGGATGCCGGCGGCCTCCGCGATCGCCAGATGCAGCAGCGTGTCGAGACGCCGGTACTCCTCGGGCCCCGCCGGCAGCGCGGCTTCGTGCCGTGCCCACAGATCGGCGCGGGTGGCGGCGTCGAGCGTCCGGCTCGCTGCTGCCCTCGCCGAGCCGCTCTCGAGCACCCGGCGCAGGCCGAGCACGTCGTCCAGCTCTTCTGCGGTGACGGTACCGGACACCGACGGATGCGGCAGCGGGTCGGCCACGAACGTCCCGCCGTACCGCCCCCGTCGCGGCAGCAGGTAGCCGGTGTCGGCGAGTTCGCGGATCGCCTCGCGCACCGTGTCCCTGCTGACACCGAACGACGCCGCCAGCTCGCGCTCCGGAGGCAGCGACTCCCCCGGGGCGACCACGCCGAGCCGGATCGTCTGCACGAGGCGGGCCACCGCGTCCTCGAGGGCGTTGCCGCGCCGCAGCGGCCGATAGACCGCCTTCCGCACCTCGACGAGGTCGCCGTCGGAGGAGTGCTCGCTCATGCCTTCACCCTGTCACAGCGAGGTGGGGGGCGCTCACAGCGGCGTGACGTAGGCGTTGGTGATGCCGCCGTCGACGACGAACGCGCTGGCGGTGATGAACGAGGAGTCGTCGGAGGCCAGGAAGGCGACCGCGGCCGCGAGCTCCTCCGGCTCGGCGAATCGCCCCATCGGCACGTGCACGAGGCGTCGCTGCGCCCGCTCCGGGTCCTTCGCGAACAGCTCCTGCAGCAGCGGGGTGTTCACCGGTCCAGGACACAGGGCGTTCACGCGCACCCCCTGTCGGGCGAACTGCACCCCGAGCTCGCGCGACATCGCCAGCACGCCGCCCTTGGACGCGGTGTAGCTGATCTGCGAGGTGGCCGAGCCCAGCAGGGCGACGAAGGACGCGGTGTTGATGATCGAGCCGCGTCCGGCGGGGACCATGTGCCGCAGCGCCGCGCGGCTGCACAGGTACACGCTCTTGAGGTTCACGTCCTGCACCCGGTCCCAGGCCGGGAGCTCCGTGGTCTCGATCGAGTCGTCGTCGGCCGGCGAGATGCCCGCATTGTTGAAGGCGATATCGATCCGCCCGAACTCCGCGGCGACGCCGTCGAACAGGGCGTTCACCCTGGCCTCGTCGGCGACGTCGACCGGTCGGAAAGCGCCGCCCACCTCGGCGGCAGCCGCCTCGCCGGTCACGGGATCGACGTCGGCGATCACGACGAAGGCGCCCTCCGCGGCGAACCGCTTCGCGGTCGCGAAGCCGATACCGCTCGCGCCGCCGGTGATGATGGCGACGCGGTCGTGAAGCCGCTGGGTCAGGTCGATGGTCATGGAGTTCTCCGTTCCGGATGGGTGGGTCGACGCGATCAGAGGTCGTCTGTCGCGAAGAAGACGTTCTTGGTCTCGGTGAAGTGCTCGGCGGCGTCCGGGCCGAGCTCGCGCCCGAGGCCGGACGCCTTCATGCCGCCGAAGGGCGTGGCGTAGCGCACCGAGGAGTGGGAGTTCACCGAGAGCACCCCGCTGCGCACGCCCCGCGCGACGCGGACGGCGCGTCCCAGGTTCTCCGTCCACACGGAGCCGGCGAGGCCGTAGATCGTGTCGTTGGCCAGACGGATCGCATCGGCTTCGTCATCGAAGGGCATCACCGCGACGACGGGCCCGAACACCTCCTGCTGCGCGATCCGATCCGCCGGGTCGGCGAGCACCACGGCCGGGGCGAACCAGAATCCGTCCCCCTCGGGCGCCGTGCCGCGGAAGGCGACGTCGGCGCCGTCGAGGAACGAGGCGACGGTGTCGCGGTGGCCCGCCGAGATGAGCGGCCCCATGTCGGTGTCGTCCGCCGCGGGGTCTCCGACGCGCCAGGCGGCGACGGCCGGTTCGAGCAGTTCGAGGAACCGGTCGTACACCGAGCGCTGCACGAGCAGACGGCTGCGGGCGCAGCAGTCCTGCCCGGCGTTGTCGAACACCGATCCGGGAACTCCGGCCGCCGCGCGCTCGAGATCCGCGTCCTCGAAGACGATGTTCGCGCTCTTGCCACCGAGTTCGAGCGTGACGGGCTTGAGGGCGCGCGCGCATCCCGCCGCGACCTCGACACCGACCTCCGTCGATCCGGTGAAGACCACCTTGCGCACGTCCGGGTGCTCGACCAGACGCTGGCCCACGACGGATCCGGAGCCCGTGACGACTTCGAACAGCCCCTCCGGGAGTCCTGCTTCGCGGGCGAGCTCCCCGAGACGGAGGGCGGTGAGCGGGGTCAGCTCGGCGGGCTTCAGCACGACGGCGTTGCCCGCGGCGAGCGCCGGTGCGAAGGCCCACGAGGCGATCGTCATCGGGAAGTTCCAGGGCACGATGACGCCGACCACGCCGTACGGGTCGTGGAAGGTGACGTCGAGTCCGCCGGCCACCGGGATCTGCCGGCCGGACAGGCGTTCCGGGTCGGCGGAGTAGTAGTTCAGCACCTGGGCGACGTGCCCGGCCTCCCAGCGGGCGGAACCGATCGGATGCCCGGAGTTGAGCACCTCCAGCTGCGCCAGTTCCTCGGCGGCGTCGCGGACGGCACGCGCGAACGCGCGGAGCGCATCGGCCCGCGCGACCGGGGCGAGCGCCGCCCACCGGCGCTGGGCGGCGACGGCACGCGCGATCGCGGCGTCGGTCTCGGCGACGCCGGCCCTGGCGACCTCGCGGATCGCGCGTCCCGTGGACGGGTTGATGACGGTGAACGCACTCATCGGGCGCCTTCCTTCCGCTGTGCGGCGTACGCACGAGCCTGTGAGACGAGATCCGCGAAGAGGCGCCGATCCTCGGCGTTCTCCTCCGGATGCCATTGGATGCCGACCACGTGCCCGGCAGCGGTGTCGACGAACGCCTGCACCAGTCCGTCCTCGGAACGCGCGGCGGGGACCAGCCCCTCCCCGAGCCGATCGATGCCCTGATGGTGGTAGCTGTGCACGCGCACCTCCCCCGCGCCGAGCACCTCGGCGAGCGCGGTGTCCTCGGCGACCTCGATGTCGTTCTCGGCGAAGACACCGCCGCCGAGGCGGTAGCGCTCGGTGCCGAGCGATTCGGGCAGGTGCTGCTGCAGCGTCCCGCCGCGGGCCACGTTCACCAGCTGCAGACCACGGCAGATCGCGAGCACCGGCATCCGGCGCCGCTCCGCCGCCCGGAACAGCGCCAGCTCCCACGCATCGCGATCGGCACGGGCGGGGTCCGTCAGCGGATGCCGCTGCGCGCCGTAGAGCTCCGGCGCGACGTCGGCGCCCCCGGAGAGGATCAGTCCGTCCAGCCCGGCGATGGCGGCATCCGCCGCGTCCGGGTCCTGTGGGGGCAGCAGCAGGGCGATGCCGCCGGTTGCCGTGACACCGGTCAGGTACTGCTCGGGCAGGAACGCGGCGCGCACGTCCCACACCCCCTGCTGCGCCCGCTCGAGGTAGGTCGTGACGCCGATCAGCGGCGCGGGGTCAGAGCCGTTCGAAACCACGGATGCGCTCCCAGTCGGTGACGGCGGCGTCGTAGGCCTCGACCTCGATGCGCGCCTGGTTCAGGTAGTGGTCCACCACGTCATCGCCGAACGCCTCCCGCGCGATGGTCGAGGCGCTGAACAGCTGCGCGGCCTCGCGCAGGGTCGTCGGCAGGTGCTCGACTCCGGACTCGTACGCGTTGCCGGTGAAGCGCTCGGGCAGGGGGAGCTCGTTCTCGATGCCGTACAGGCCGCCGGCGATGATGGCCGAGATCCCGAGGTACGGATTCACGTCTCCCCCCGGCACCCGGTTCTCGACTCGCAGCCCCGAGCCCGATCCGATCACCCGCAGCGCGCAGGTGCGGTTGTCGATGCCCCAGGCCACCCCCGTCGGGGCGAAGCTGCCCTTGGCGAACCGCTTGTACGAGTTGATGTTGGGCGCGTACAGGAGGGTGAACTCGCGCAGCGTGGCGAGGATGCCGGCGATCCAGTGCTCCATGACGGGACTGAATCCGTGCTCGCCGTCTCCGGCCATCACCGGGGTGCCGTCCGCGTCGCGCAGGGAGAGGTGGATGTGGCAGCTGTTGCCCTCGCGCTCGTTGAACTTGGCCATGAAGGTGAGCGCCTGACCGTGCTGCTCCGCGATCTCCTTCGCGCCGTTCTTGTACAGCGCGTGCTGGTCGGCGGTCTCGCGGACCTCGGCGTAGCGGAACGCGATCTCCTGCTGCCCGAGGTTGCACTCGCCCTTCACGCCCTCGCAGTACAGCCCCGCGCCGTCCATGCTGTTGCGGATGTCGCGCAGCAGGGGCTCGAGGCGGGTGGAGGCAAGCAGGTTGTAGTCGACGTTGTAGTCGGTCGCCGGAGTGAGCCCCTCGTACTTGCGGGCCCAGGCGTCGCGGTAGGTGTTGTCGAAGACGATGAACTCGAGCTCGGTTCCGGAGAACGCCGTCCAGCCGCGCTCGGCGAGTCGGTCGCGCTGGCGGTCCAGGATCGCCCGGGGCGAGGGACCGACCGGTTCGCCGTTGCCCCACACGAGGTCGGCGATCACCAGAGCCGTTCCCGCCAGCCAGGGGATCCGGCGCAGCGTGGCCACGTCGGGACGCAGCACCATGTCGCCGTACCCGCGGTCCCACCCGGACATCGCGTAGCCGTCGACCGTGTTCATGTCGACATCGACCGACAGCAGGTAGTCGCACGCCTCGGCGCCGTGATGCAGGATGTCCTCCTGGAACAGCCGCGCGGAGACGCGCTTGCCGACCAGTCGTCCCTGCGCATCGGCGAAGGCCACGATCACCGTGTCGATCTCGCCGGCGGCGATGCCGGCATCCAGTTGCTCGATGCTCAGGTTTCCCGCCATCGTCTCGCTCCCGTCGTCGTGGTGAAGCGATCGGCCGACCGGCTTCGCCATCAGAGTAGATCACCAGGACGTTTAAAGGTAGACGAAACCACCATTGGCTGTCACAATCATGCCCAAGGTGCACCCGGCGCCTGCGAGCGTGGGAACGGAGAGCGGATGTCTGAGCAGAGCAGTGAATCCCGCAAGGTCGCTGGAGCGACCTATACACGTGCCGGGAGCGAGTATTTCGAGAAACGGACGCTGAAGCGGTCGGCCGGTGTCTGGGGGCTGTGGGGTCTCGCGGTCGCCGCCGTCATCTCCGGCGACTTCTCCGGCTGGAACTTCGGCATCGACTTCGCGGGCTTCGGCGGCATGCTCATCGCCTTCGTGATCCTCGTGCTCATGTACTACGGCATGATCTTCGCGATCGGGGAGATGGCGGCCATGATGCCGCACACCGGCGGCGCGTACTCGTTCGCCCGATCCGCCATGGGACCCTGGGGCGGCCTGGTCACCGGAGCCGCCGAGACGATCGAATACGTCGCGACCACGGCGGTGATCGTCTACTTCTCGGCGTCGTATGCGAACGGCATCACCAGTGAGCTGCTCGGACTCGAGCTGCCGGGATGGCTCTGGTACCTCATCCTCTACATCGTGTTCATCGCCCTGAACTCCGCGGGCGCGGCGATCTCCTTCCGGTTCGCGATCATCGTGTCGATCATCTCGATCGGGATCATCCTCGTCTTCTCCGTCATGGCGATCTTCTCCGGTGCGTTCAGCTGGGATGCGCTGTGGGACATCGCCCCCGACCCCGGTCAGACGGAGTTCCTGCCGCACGGCGTGCTGCCCATCCTGTTCGCCCTGCCGTTCGCGATGTGGTTCTTCCTGGGGATCGAGGAGCTTCCGCTGGCCGCCGAGGAGTCGCACAACCCGACGCGCGACATCCCGAAGGCGGGCTTCTGGGCGCGAGGCACGCTCATCGTCACGGGCCTGCTCGTCCTCTTCCTGAACACCGGCGTGATCGGTGCCGAGGCGACCGGAACCGCCGGCGAGCCGCTGCTCGACGGGTTCCGCGCGATCGTCGGCGACCAGCTCGCCGCGGTGCTGGCGCTGTTCGCCCTGATCGGTCTGCTCGCCTCGCTGCAGGGCATCATGTTCGCCTACGGCCGCAACATGTACTCGCTCTCCCGCGCCGGCTACTACCCGCGGTTCCTCTCCCTCACCGGCAAGCGACAGACGCCGTGGGTGGCGCTCGTCATCGGCGCGGCCATCGGCTTCGTCGCCCTCATCGTCCTCGATGTGCTGGCGGCCGTCGACGCCGAGGGCGCCGGGTCAGTGGCCGGCGCGATCGTGCTGAACATCGCCGTCTGGGGTGCGGTGCTCGCCTACGGGCTCCAGCTGATCTCGTTCATGATCCTGCGGAAGAAGTACCCGGACGTCGACCGCCCCTACCGCAGCCCCTGGGGCATCCCTGGTGCGGCCGTCGCGCTGGTGATCGCGGCGCTCATCTTCGTCGGCTTCCTGCTGAACCCGACCTTCGGTCCGGCGATCATCGCCATCGCGATCGTCTACGTGGTGATCCTGCTCGGCTTCGGGCTCTTCTTCCGGCACCGGCTGGTGCTCTCGCCCGAGGAGGAGTATGCGATCTCGGGTGGCTCGCACGGTGACCCGCAGGCCGAGGGCTACGACGCGATGGAGGACGAGGTGTTCGACGGCGGCAGGTGATCCGCACCGCCGCCGGCAGCGCCTCGACGTCCGCGTCGGGGCGCTGCGTCGTGTTCTACTTGCGGTCGAAGTCGAACGCCTTGAGGAGTTCCAGGACGGCCTTGTCGCGCTCCTCGCCGCCCTCGTCGAACATGTGGGTGACGTGCGTGCGCAGGTGGTTCTCCAGCAGCAGCCGGTTCAGCGACTCGAGGGACCGCTGGATCGCCCGGGACTGCGTGATGATGTCCATGCAGTATTCCTCGTTCTCGATCATCCGCGCGACGCCGCGCATCTGCCCCTCGAGGATGCTGGTGCGGTGCAGGGCACGCTTCTTGATGTCTTCGATCACCCCTTGAGGCTACTCGCCTCGTGAAAGGATGACCTCATGCCGCGAACGCCGATGACGCAGCTCTCACCCGCCGACCAGGAGCGCCTGCGCGCGCTCCGGCGCATGAAGGCCGTCGCGCTCGGAGCGCTGGTGTTCATGGCCGTCGTGTTCGTGATCGCCTTCGCGTTCCAGCAGCGGATCGGATGGCTCGGATACGTCAGAGCCGCCGCCGAGGGCGGCATGGTGGGTGCCCTCGCCGACTGGTTCGCGGTCACCGCCCTGTTCCGCCGTCCGCTCGGGCTGCCCATCCCGCACACCGCGATCATCCCCAACCGCAAGGACGAGATCGGCCGCACACTCGGCGAGTTCGTCGAGACGAACTTCCTCGCCGCCGACGTCGTCCGCACCAAGCTCGCCAGCACGCGGATCTCCCTCCGCGCAGGCGAATGGCTGCGCGAGGCCCCGCACGCCGAACGGGTCGGGGCGGAGGGCGCGACGATCGCGACCGCGGTGCTCAACGCGCTGAGCGATGACGACGTCCGCGACCTCATCACCGACCTCGCGCGAGAGCACCTGGTCGCCCCGGAATGGGGCCCTCCCGCGGGAGCGTGGCTCGAGAAGATCGTCGAGGCCGACGCGCACCACGGCGCCGTCGACCTCGCCGTGGACAGCATCGGCCGCTGGCTCGAAGCCAACGCCGCCTCGTTTACCGGGCTCGTCTCGCGGCGTCTGCCCGGCTGGGTGCCGAAGCTCGCGCACCGCCTGGTCGACGACACCGTCTACAACGAGGCGATCAAGTTCATCCACGCCGTCCAGGCGGACCCCCGCCATCCCGCCCGGCTGGCGATCGACGGCTACCTCGAACGGCTGGCCGACAATCTGCAGAACGACCCGGCGACCAGGGCGAAGCTCGAGAGCGCCAAGGCGTCGCTGTTCGACAGCCCGCGCGTCGGCGCCCTCGCCGCCGAGGCGTGGAACACGGCGAAGAACGGACTGCTGACCGCTCTCGCCGACCCGGAGAGCGGGCTGCGCCGCCGCGCCGTCCAGGCGCTGCAGGAGGTCGGGGAGCGCCTGACCACGGATACCGCGCTGCAGCAGCGCGTGGACACCTGGGTGTCGGATGCAGCGGTCTTCCTCGTCGACCGCTACCGTCACGACATCGCCTCGATCATCACCGACACCGTCGAGCGCTGGGACCCGGCCGAGACGACGGAGAAGATCGAGCTGATGGTCGGCCGCGATCTGCAGTACATCCGCCTGAACGGCACCTTCGTCGGCGCGCTCGCCGGCCTCGTCATCTTCACGATCGCCCACGCCCTGATCCCGGGAGTCTGACATGGTCTCGGCCGCTCACCTCAGTCACGACCCGCTCTGGCCCCGCGCCGGCTCGTGGCCCGCGTTCGCAGGAACGGCCGATGCCGTGCTGCTCGGCGTCCCGACCTGGCGCACCTCGCTCTCGCCGACCGGCGCGCACGCGACTCCCGCGGCGATCCGCGGGGCTCTCCCCCGCTACGGCACCACGGTGATGGGTCCGCCCGCGGTCGAGCTCGACGACGTGCTGCGCATCGCGGACGCGGGCGACGTGGCGGATCCGGACGGCTCAGCGGGCGAGGCGAGGGTGATCTCCCGCGTCCGCGAGATCGCGGCGGCCGCACAGCTCGTGATCGCGCTCGGCGGCGACAACTCGCTCACCTACCCGGTCGCTCTGGGCGCCGAGGCGACCGGCCTGATCACCTTCGACGCGCACTTCGACCTCCGGGACGGGATCTCCAACGGCACGCCCGTCCGTCGCCTCGTGCAGGACACCCCTGCCGCGTCGTCCGTGCCGACCGCGAGGATCGATCCGACGAGGATCGTGCAGATCGGGATCGCCGACTTCGCGAACTCGGCCGCCTACGCGCGACGCGCGAACGAGTGGGGCATCCGCGTGGTCACCCTCGACGAGCTCCGCCGCCGCGGTGTCGACGACGTGGTCGCCGAGTCCCTGGAGGTCGCCGGCGCGGGAGCCGACGCGCGCATCCATCTCGATATCGACGTCGACGTCTGCGACCGGTCGGTCGCGCCCGGCTGCCCGGCGAGCGTTCCCGGCGGCCTGCAGGCGTGGGAGCTGCGCGCGCTCACCCGCGCCGTGGCTGCGGACCGACGCGTCGTGAGCGCCGACCTGGCCGAGGTCGATGCCACCGCCGACACCGCTGACGCCCGCACGGTGCGCCTCGCAGCGCTCTGTGTGCTCGAACTGCTCGCCGGACTGGCCTCCCGCGGATGAGGCCCCGCGTCGGCCCGGCTCCGTGTCGACCGATGCCACCGCGCCGTCACACCGGCTGCAGGCGCTCCGACTCCACCGCCACGTCGAGCGCGCGTCCGCCGCGGAAGCGCGCGGCGGGGTGGGTCTCCGCCACGCGGGAGCCCGCACCGTGCACACGCTCGCGCAGGGTCTCCCCCGGCGTGTAGGCCTCGCGGAGCCGACCGCGGCGCCGCAGTTCGGGCACGGCGAACTCGATGAAGTCGCTCGCCGTGTCGGGTGAGTGGTACTGCACGAGGTTGATGCCGTCGATGTCGTGCTCGTCCAGCCAGCTCTCGATCTCGTCGGCGACGTCCGCAGGCGAGCCGACGGCCATGAACGGCTGCCGGTGGAAGCCGCTCATCGTGGACAGGAACTCCGCGATGGTCTTCTCCTGTGGGAGGAAGGCGGCCGCGAGATCGTCGCCGCGCCCCTCGCGACGCAGAGCCTCCCCCAGGGTGATGTCGCCCGGGTGGGCTGTCGGATCGAACGGCAGACTCGCGTGCGCGAGCACTCCGTCGATGCTCGCGTAGCGGTCGTACTCGGCGAGCTTCGCCTCGGCTTCCTTCCTCGTCGCCGCGACGATGACCGTGGCCCCGACCACGAACTTGATGTCGTCCCGAGCGCGCCCCTGCCGCTCGAGCTCGTCGCGGATTCTCGCGATCGTGCCGCTGACCTGCTCGAACGAGCGCCCTCCGGTGAAGATCAGCTCCGCGTGGCGGCCGGCGAATTCGATGCCGCGCGACGACTGCGTCGCCTGGATCAGGAACGGCGTGCGCTGTCGCGACGGGGAGGAGAGGTGCGGGCCGGCCACCGAGTATCGCGGGCCACGGTGGTTGATGTAGCGGATCTTCTCCGGATCCGCGTAGACGCCCTGCTCACGGTCCTCGACGATCGCGTCATCGTCCCACGATCCCTCCCAGAGCTTGTAGAGCACGTCGAGGTACTCCTCGGCGATCTCGTAGCGGGTGTCGTGGTCGATCTCGCCGTCGAGGCCGAAGTTGCGCGCCGCGTTCGGCAGGTACGACGTGACGATGTTCCATCCCACGCGCCCCTTCGTGAGATGGTCGAGCGTCGACATCCGCCGAGCGAAGGAGAACGGCGGCTCGTACGTCGTCGAGAACGTGATGCCGAATCCGAGATGCTCCGTGACCGCGGCCATCGCCGGCACCACCAAGAGGGGGTCGTTGCTGGGGATCTGCAGGCCTTCGCGGATCGCGGTCTCCGGTCCTCCGCGGAACACGTCGTACGCGCCGACCACGTCCGCGAGGAAGACCGCGTCGAAGCCGCCGGCCTCGAGCTGCCGTGCCAGATCGGTCCAGTACTCGATGTCGTTGAACTCCGTGCGCCGATTGCCGGGGAGCCGCCACAGGCCGTGGGTGATGTGGCTGACGCAGTTCATCTCGAACAGATTCAGGATGAGTCTCTTGGGATCCGTCATGCGGCGGCGCTCCTTTCGTCGGCACGTGCGTGCCGCAGACGATCCTGGCGCGGACGACGCCGACCGGGGCATCGCATGTCGCTGCGTGAGGCCGGATGACGCGATGTGACGTCCGACTGCCCCGCGTGACGGGCGGGGTGTGCGCGGATGTCGTGCTCGGGAGGATCGCTCCAGCACCGTCTCTCCGATGAAAGGCACCCGACGCCTCATGAACGCACCCAGGACCCGCCGCACGCTGGCGACGACCGCCGCCGCGGCCGCTCTCGCCCTCGCGCTGTCCGCCTGCAACAGCGGATCGGTCACCGTGCCGTCCGCCGACGCCGAGCGCGTCGACGGGGGCACGATCGTGTACGCGCACCAGCAGGAGCCGCAGTGCCTCTTCGGCGGATGGATCGAGCAGGCGTACATCTCCTACCAGTTCCTGGACAACCTGTTCTCACTGACGGAAGACGGCGAGGCCGTCCCGTGGCTGGCGGAGGACTGGACGGTCAGCGAAGACGGCCTCACGTACACGCTCACGCTCAAGGACGGCGTCGAGTTCACCGACGGCACCCCCGTGGACGCCGAGGCCGTGGCGTACAACTTCGACTACTGGGTGGCCGGAGGCAACAGCACAGCGGCCGTCTGGCTCGGCGGCTACTACGAGTCCGCCGAGGCCGTCGACGACCTCACCGTCGCCATCCATCTGTCCCGCCCGTACCCGCGTTTCATCGAGAACCTGACGCAGGGCTACTTCGGCATCCAGTCGCAGCAGGCGCTGGAGACCCGCACCGACGAGGAGAACTGCGAGCAGCCGATCGGATCGGGGGCCTTCGTCGTGCAGGAGTGGAACCGCGGCGAGAATGTGGTGCTCGTCCGCAACGACGAGTACACGTCGTGGCCGGAGAACGCCGAGCACACCGGGCCGGCGTACGTCGAGAAGGTCGACTGGCGGTTCGTCGCCGACGGCGTCACACGGGTGTCGGCCCTGCGCTCCGGCGAGGCGGATGCGATCTACGACATCCCCGCGATCGAGTGGGACGGGCTGGACGGCGAGCAGTACGAGCTGCACAAGTACGTGACGCCGGGCCGGCCCCAGCAGATCTCGTTCAACACGACCCGTGCGCCGTTCGACGACGAGAGTGTGCGCAAGGCCTTCATCTTCAGCCTCGATCGCGAGAGCATCGTGGACACGATCGGCCACGGCGTGATCCCCTTCGAAGGCAACGGCGGGGTCAGTCAGGCGACGCCCGGATACAGCCAGAAGGCCGCCGACTGGTACGCCGAGGACATCGACGAGGCGAACCGTCTCCTGGACGAGGCCGGCTGGACCGACCGCGACGGCGACGGCTACCGGACGAAGGAGGGCAAGACCCTCGAGGTCGTGTTCCCCTACAACGCCGGCACCATCATCAACGCCGACGGAGCCTCGATCTTCCAGGCCGTGCAGGAGCAGGCGAAGGCGACCGGGTTCAAGGTCGACCTGATCCCCGTGCCGCCGTCCGAGACCTGGGCGGGAACCTACAGCGGCCCCGACTCCTACGACATCTCGGCGGGCTACTGGACCTCGGTGAATGCGGGGATCCTCTACATCAACTGGCGTCCGAGCACCGAGGACAACCCGAACTACTCGAACAGCGCCTTCTACGACAGCCCCGAGCTCGAGTCCCTGATCCTGGCCGCCAACTCCGAGTCGGATGTCGACGCGCAGAACGCCCTGTACGGCCAGGCCCAGGAGTACATCGCCGAGCACGCGCTCTCGTTCGGACTGTACGACCGTCTGAGCACGCTCGGCGTCAACCCGCGCCTCCGGGGAGTCTGGCAGGAGCACGCACAGGGAGGACCCACGTTCTATGACGCCTACTTCGTCGAGTGAGGCGCGGCCGGCCGACCGGATCACCTCCGTTCGGCCGGTCGCTCCCCGCCGCTCCCCGCGACGGTTCCGTCGCCTGGCGTCGAACGTCGTGGGCGCGGTCGTCGTGCTCTGGGGTGCGGCCACCGCCGCCTTCCTCGCGCAGATGGCGCTGCCGGGCGACCGCGCCACCGCGATCCTGAACATCCGCACGGGACAGGCTCAGGAGCGCACACCGGACGAGCTCGCCCCGATCGTCGACGCCTACGGTCTCGATCATCCCGTGCTCGTCCAGTACCTGGACTACATCGGAGGACTCCTCCGCGGTGATCTCGGCACCTCGTACCAGCAGTTCCGCCCCGTGTGGGACCTGATCGGCGAGCAGCTCGGTTCGACGCTGGTGCTGACCCTCACCGGCATCCTCCTCGCCTGGGTGCTGATGATCGTCTGGGTCACGCTCACGGCGGGGCGAGGACCGCGGGTGCGTGCACTGGGTTCGGCCGTCGACACCGTGACCGCTGCGCTCCCGCCGTACTGGCTGGGCATCCTGCTCCTCCTGTTCTTCGGGCTGACCCTGCGCTGGTTCCCCGTCATGGGCGGCAGCGGAGTCAACGGCATCGTGCTTCCGGCGCTGACACTGGCGATCCCGCTAGCGGGGTTCATGGGTCAGTCCGTGCGGGCGGAGTACGAGCGAGCGCTCGATCAGCCGTTCGTGCTCAGCGCCCGCATGCGCGGCATGGGCGACCTCGGCATCCGGCTCCGTCATGTGCTGAGACATGGATCGATCCCCGCGGTCACCCTCACCGGGTGGGCCCTCGGCGCCACCGTCTCCGGCGCCGTGATCGTCGAGCAGATCTACTCCCGGCCGGGAATCGGCAAGACCCTGGTCTCCGCGGTCGGGGCGCAGGATCTTCCCGTCGTGACCGGCATCGTGGTGCTCGTCGCCGTCCTCTACGTCGTCACCAACCTGCTGGTCGACCTCGTGTACACGCTCATCGACCCGAGGCTGAAGACGTCATGACCACCGCACTCCCCCGGAAGCCCGCGCATCACGAGCGCACGAGCCCGACGCGGCGTCGCCGTCGCGTGAGCTGGTCGCTGATCACGGCGATCGTCTTCGCCGCGCTGTTCGCCCTCGCCGCCATCGCACCCGGAGTGCTCGCCACGGATGACCCGACCGCGCAGAACTTCGCCGATGCGCTCCAGTCGCCCTCGCTCACGCACTGGTTCGGCACCGACGAGGCCGGGCGCGATCTCTACAGCCGCATCGTCCACGGAACGCGGGAGTCGCTGCTGATCGGCATCGGAGCCGCCGGGATCGCGCTCATGGCTGCCCTGGTCCTCGGCTCCGTCGCGGCGCTCGCGGATCGCGTCACAGCGTCGATCGTCAACCGGATCATCGAAGTCGCGTTCGCCTTCCCGAGCCTGCTGCTCGCCCTCCTGCTCGTGTCGATCCTCGGTCCGTCGCCCTGGACGCAGGTCGTCGCGGTCGGCGTCAGCACCGCACCCGGATACGCCCGCATGGTCCGCGGCCAGATCCTCTCGGCGAAGAACGCCGGCTACGTCGAGGCCGCCCGCGCGCTCGGTCACGGCTGGTGGCGCATCCTCGGGCGGCATGTGCTCCCGAACGCGATCCGGCCGCTCGTGGCCGTGTTCACGATGGCGATCGGACAGTCGATCGTGTGGGCCTCCGGACTGTCGTTCCTCGGTCTCGGCGTCGCTCCGCCCTCGTCCGAGTGGGGAGCGCTACTCGATGCCGGACGCGCCAGCATCCTGCAGGCGCCGTGGCTGACCTTCATCCCCGGCCTGGTCATCCTCGTGCTCGCGCTCACCGCGACCACGATCGGCACCCATATCCAGAACAGTCTCGAGAAGGGCAGGTGACATGAGCGTCGCCGAACTCACCACGGCATCGTCTCCGGCGAGCGGGAGCCCGCGGGAGCGTCTCACCGTACGGAATCTGCACGTGGGCTTCACGCGAGACGGCGAGACCAGGAGCATCGTGCGCGACGTGTCGTTCACGCTGTCCGCCGGGCGATGCGTCGCGATCGTCGGCGAATCCGGTTCGGGCAAGAGCGTCACCGCCCGGACACTGGCGGGACTGACCGGCGCGGGCGCGATCGTCGAGGCGGAGGAGCTCTCCCTCGGCGATGCCGACCTCACCGCCCAGACGGCGAGGTCGTGGCGAGGGATCCGCGGCAAGCGCATCGGCTTCATCCAGCAGGACGCGCTCGTCTCGCTCGACCCGCTGCGCCCCGTGGGTCGGGAGATCGAGGAGGCGCTGCGCCTGCACGGCTGGCGTGATCGGTCCGTTCGCCGACGGAAGGCGATCGAGCTGCTCGCGAGCGTCGACGTGCCGCAGCCCGAACTCCGCGCGCGGCAGCGACCGGGTGAGCTGTCCGGTGGGCTGCGGCAGCGCGCTCTGATCGCCTCCGCGATCGCCCTCGACCCCGAGGTCATCATCGCGGATGAGCCCACGACCGCCCTCGACGTGACCGTGCAGGCGCAGGTGCTCTCGCTGCTGGAAGACGCGAAGGCGCGCGGCGCATCCATCATCCTCATCAGCCACGACCTGTCCGTCGTCGCGCAGCTCGCGGACGACATCCTCGTGATGCGCGAGGGCGAAGTGGTCGAACAGGGCGCAGCCGCGCAGGTGCTCGGAGCCCCGCGACACGCGTACACGCAGAGCCTGGTCGATGCCGTCCCCAGCGGACACACCCGCGGCGAGCGCCTCGCCCCGCAGGAGCGGACCGTCCCGAACCTGCACATCGCCCGGCCCTCATCGGGAGTGGACGGGGAGCCGGTGCTGGAGGCCCGAGGCCTCGTGAAGCGATTCGTCTCCCCCGACGGCAGGCTGAGCACCGCGGTCGACGACGTGTCGTTCACACTGCACCGCGGAGAGACGCTCGGGCTCGTCGGCGAGTCCGGCTCGGGAAAGAGCACGACCGCACGCATCGCTCTCGCGCTCGAGCACGCCGACGAGGGCGAGGTGCTGCTGCTCGGATCCCCGTGGTCCGCCGTCTCCGAGTCCCGCCGGCGACCGCGACGCCGACGGATCGGCGTCGTGTATCAGGATCCGCTGAGCTCCTTCGATCCGCGGTGGAACACCGAGCGCATCCTCCTCGATGCCATCCCCGCCGATGCCGGGCTGACGCGACGGCAGCGCGAGCAGCGCGTCATCGATCTGCTCGCCCAGGTGGCCCTGCCCGCGTCCGTCCGCGAGCGCTTCCCGCTGCGCCTCTCCGGCGGCCAGCGTCAGCGCATCGCGATCGCCAGGGCGCTGGCGACCTCCCCCGAGATCATCGTGCTCGACGAGGCGGTGTCGGCGCTCGACGTCTCCGTGCAGGCGCAGGTGCTCGATCTGCTCGTGGACCTGCAGGACGAGTACGGGCTCAGCTACCTGTTCATCTCGCACGACCTCGGGGTGATCCATCACCTCAGCGACCGCGTGCTCGTCATGAAGGACGGCGTCGTCGTCGAGCACGGAGATGCCGAGCAGATCTTCCGTGCGCCCGCGCACCCCTACACGCAGGAACTGCTGCGGGCGCTTCCCACGCTCTGAGTGGCGGAGGGGCGGCCCGGGTTGCACCGGTTCGCCTGGCCGGAGGGGAAAGAGAGAGGGCCGGTCGGACATGATCTCTCATGTCCGACCGGCCCTCTTCACGGTGGACCTAAGGGGATTCGAACCCCTGACCTCCTCGATGCGAACGAGGCGCGCTACCAACTGCGCCATAGGCCCGTGAACGAGTTCTACGTTATCACGATCGAAACGCCGCTCGCGCCGCGGAGGGTCATCCCGCGGCGCGACGGGAGAGGAGTTCGCGCACGTGCGCCTCGATCTCGGCGTCGTCGACGAAGCCCATCCGGGCGTAGGGGGATGATGCGGCGGGCAGCTGCGCCGGTGCGGGCGGTGCCATCTGCTCCGCGCGCTCCCGAAGTGCGGCGACCCGTGCCGCCTTGCGGCGCTGCTCCTGCGCATCGATCTGCGCCTGCGCCGCCTGAGCGCGCGACCCGGCCACCGACACGAGCGGCTCAGGAAGCGGCCTCGGGGTCCACGTCGCGGGCCCCTGATCGTGCAGCTCCGGAGCGACGCGCGGCGCCGCCGGGACGGCGACGGTGTGGGTGGCGCGCGCGACACGTCGGGCGACCGCGGCCATCCGCTGCAGGGTGACCCCGGCGAGCACCACCAGCGCGCCGCCGATCCACAGCAGCACGGAAGACGACGCGGCGAGCAGCTGCCAGACGCCGAGTCCGGCGAGCGCGAGCCCGAGGACGAGTGTCGTGGTGGCCGCGGCGCGGACACGTCGACGGGCGCGGGCACGACGGATCACCGGATCGGCCCTGGTCGCGGCGAGCTCTTCACGCAGCGCTTCGAGCTCGGCGGCCTCCCGTTCGGACTGCACGCGCTTCGCGAGCTTCTGCTGCGCCAGAGCGGTGCGGGCATTGAGTTCGATGCGCACCTCGGCCGGAGTCTCGCTCGTCTCGGCGAGGACGCGCAGCGCCTGATTCAGCCGCACGGCGTTGCGCTCGGCCGCGTTGTACTGGAATCGTCCGCGCCAGGAAGGCAGCAGGTACAGCATCCAGAGGAGCACAGCGACGAGGACGATCACTCCCCCGCTCAGCACCGGCCCGTCCATATCGACAACGCTAAGGGGTGCAGGGGTGCGCGGCCGTGCAGAGCGACGCGTGTCGCCGCGAGTCCTTCCGGATCCGACCGGCGACCCCGCCGTTCAGTGCGAGATGCGGTCCGACGGCGGGACGGTCGCGGCCTCGGGCGGCACCTGGCCGTTCAGCCAGCGCGCGAGCACGCCCTGCGGCACATCCTCTCGCGTCAAAGCGAACGCGTAGTGGTCGCGCCAGTCGCCGTCGATATGGATGTACCGACGACGCAGCCCCTCATACCGGAAGCCGAGCTTCTGGACGATGCGGAGGCTCGCAGCGTTCTCCGGGCGGATGCAGATCTCCATCCGATGCAGTCCGTACTCCGTGAAGCAGGCGTCGGTCGCGAGCGCCACGGCCGTCGGCGTGATGCCCTTGCCGGCGAACCGCTCGCTCACCCAGTACCCGATCGTCGCCGAGCACAGCGAACCGCGCGAGACACCCCACACGTTGAGCTGCCCGGCGATCTCGCCGTCGTACTCCATGACGAACGGGTAACCGGAGCCGTCGCGATACTGCTGCAGGAGACGTCGGATGCTCAGCCGCATGTCGAACGAGACCGACCCGTACGGGACCGTCGCCTCCCACGGCTGCAGCCAGGAGCGATTCGACAGCAGCTCGTGCTGCAGTGCTCGGGCGTCCTTCGCACGGACCAGCCGCAGTTCGATGGGTCCGTGTCGCATTCCTGCCGTCGAATCCATGCCGCACCGACGCCCGCGGAGTCGCCTAGAGGCGTTCCGCGAACTCCTTGAGCCAGGGCCGCAGCTCCGGGCCGAGGTCATCCCGGTCCGAGGCCAGCTGCACGATCGCCTTGATGTAGTCGACCCGGTCTCCCGTGTCGTAGCGGCGGCCTCCGAAGACGACGCCGACGACGCCGGGGCCGTCGGGGTCGGTCGCGAGCTCCTGCAGCGCATCGGTCAGCTGGATCTCGCCGCCCTTGCCCGGCTCGGTGCGCTCGAGGATGTCGAACACGGATGCCGGAAGGACGTAGCGACCGATGATCGCGAGGTTGGAGGGCGCGTCCTCCTTGGCGGGCTTCTCCACGAGGCCCGTGACCCGGACCGCGTCGGAGCCCTCGAGCGGCTCGACGGCAGCGGCGCCGTACATGTGGATGCTGTCGGGGTCGACCTCCATCAGTGCGACGACGGCGGCGCCGGTGCGCTCGTGCTCGGCGATCATGTCGGTCAGCAGCGGGTCGCGCTCGTCGATGAGGTCATCGCCGAGGAGGACGGCGAAGGAGCTGTCGCCGACGTGGGTCCGTGCGCGCAGCACCGCGTGACCGAGTCCCTTCGGCTCGCCCTGACGCACGAAGTGGATGTCCGCGAGGTCGCTGGACTTCATGACCCGCTCCAGGCGACCGGTGTCGCCCTTCTCCATCAGCTTCACCTCGAGCTCGGGAACCGAGTCGAAGTGGTTGGAGATTGCGTTCTTGTTCCGGCCGATGATGACCAGGATGTCCTCGATGCCGGCGTCGGCCGCCTCTTCGACGACGTACTGGATCGCCGGCTTGTCGACGACGGGGAGCATCTCTTTCGGCATCGCCTTCGTCGCGGGGAGGAATCGCGTCCCCAGTCCTGCCGCGGGAATGACGGCTTTGATCTTGTGGTCAGCCATCCTCCCAGCCTAGCGGTGACCGTCGCCCTAGACTCGGAGCCATGTCGAACGACGTCGAACACGCCAAGCGTGCGCTGCGCGCCGAGCTGCGCGAGCGACGCCAGCTCCTCTCCGATCCGCAGCGCGAAGCCGCGGCCGCCGCGATCGGCGAACGCCTCGACGCGCTGATCGACGAACTCGGAGCGCGGTCCATCTCCTGCTTCCTGTCCACGACCACCGAACCCGGGACGCGGGAGTTCGTGACCAGGGCGGTGCGCCGGGGCATCCGCGTGCTCCTTCCCGTCACGCGCGCGGACGGCCTGCTGGACTGGGCCGTGGCCACGGACGACGACGAGGTGGCGGAGGGCCTGTTCGGCCTGCCGGAGCCGACGGGCGAGGTGCTCGGCCCGATCGCGGTCAACGACGTCGACCTGATGATCGTGCCGGCGGCCGCCGTCGACCGCACCGGAATGCGCATGGGCTGGGGGCGCGGCTACTTCGACAAGACCATCGGATCGATGGAGAAGTGCCCTCCCGTCTACGCCGTCATCTATGATTCCGAGGTACTCGACGAACTTCCGCGAGAGGTGCACGACCAGCCGGTGAACGGCATCGTCACCCCGTCGCAGACGCTCACCCTGTCGCCTCGGCGACGCTGACCCGCAAGGACCTCCATGCCCACCTACGCCTATGCCTGCACCTCGTGCGGGCACCAGTTCGACGCCGTGCAGAGCTTCTCGGATGACGCGCTCACGGTGTGCCCCGAGTGCGGCGGCGCGCTGCGCAAGCAGTACGGCTCGATCGGCGTGACGTTCAACGGCTCGGGCTTCTATCGCACGGACTCGCGCGCCAAATCCGGGGGTTCGAAGGATGCTTCGGCATCATCGAAGTCGGAATCGACGACGAGCGCCAAACCGGCCGCTGCGTCGACTCCCGCCTCGAACTGAGGCCCATCCGACTGGGGGTTTCCATGCTCAAAGGTTTCAAGGACTTCCTGCTCCGCGGGAACGTCATCGATCTGGCCGTCGCGGTCGTCATCGGCACCGCGTTCACCGCCATCGTCACGGCCGTCGTCAACAGCATCATCAACCCGCTCATCGCCCTCTTCCTGAAGGCGGACGCCGCCGGGCAGTTCGGCATCCAGGTCCCGAACATCTACGGCGAGACCGTCACGTTCCCGATCGGCGACCTGATCTCCGCGATCATCAGCTTCCTCGCGGTCGCCGCGGTCGTCTACTTCGTGTTCGTCCTGCCGATGAACACGTTCAAGGCGCACGTCGAGGCACGCAAGGGCACGCCCGCCGAGGAGCCGGAGGAGGAGCCGGCAGCGGCGACCGAGGCCGAGCTGCTCGTCGAGATCCGCGACCTGCTCAAGGTGCAGCGCGGCGCCTGACGCCTCTCGCACATCCAAACGCACGGTCCTCCCCGGAGGGCCGTGCGTCTCGCTTTCCGGGCGCACCTCGGCCCACGGCTTCCTCAGTAGTGCGGCGGCACGTCCTGCCGGAGCTGATCGTCGTTCGGTCCCTTCGCGCCCTTCGGACGAGCCGGCGGCGGTGCGTCGTCGGTCTTCGCCTCGGGCGCGGGATCGCTCCCGGGAACCGGGGTCAGCCGGGCTCGCCGCGAACCCGCGATGCGCACGACGCGCTGACGCGGTGCGGAGCCGTCCGGCTCGTCGGTCATCCCGCGTCGCCGAGATCGATCGGCTGCGTGTCGTTCTCCGCGCGCGGCGCGGAGTCGGAGATGCCGAGGACAGCGGCGATGCGGCTCGCGACCGTGACCGGGTCGCTGTACAGATCGAAGGCGTGCACGCGCACATAGTGCCAGCCCAGGCGCCGGAGCACGTGCGGGCGCAGCCGCAGCGTCTCGCGCAGCGACTCGCCCCGCGTCTCCGGATCGGATTCGATGACCACGGCTTTGCCGCCGTGCTGCGCCACCAGGGGAAGCAGCCCACGGTAGTCGACGTCGACGGAGGCACCGAGGCGTCGCAGCTCGCGGGCCAGGGCGAGGGTGAGCGGATCGGCGAGGTCCTCGAGCCTGGCGTCCCTGCCGCGCGCGGCGAGACCGCCGAGGATCGACATGAGCGTCGCCGCTCCGTGCTCGAGGCGTCCGTCGTCGAACGAGGAGGGGCGGATCGAGGAGACGATGACCATCGACCGACGCGCGCGCGTCATCCCGACCGTGAGCAGCCGCTCCCCGTCGGGGGTGGACAGGTCGCCGAAGTCGCTCAGCACGCGCCCGTGCTTCGTGAGGCCGAATCCGAGCGAGAAGATCACCCGGTCGCGGCTCTCCGCCACGGACTCCTCGAGCGTCAGGACGGCGAACGGCTCGGCCGTATCCCGGCCGACGAAGTCCGCCACGTCGGAGCGTCCCGCGAAGGCCGCGGTGACCGCTGCGCGGACGCGCTCCGCGTGCCGCGCGCTCGCGGTGACGACCATGAGGGACTCGGCAGGCCGGTGCACGGCATGCTCGACGACGAGGGTCACGACCCTGGCGACCTCGGCATCCGGGCTCTCGACCGCGCCCGAGATCGGGTCGGGGGTTCCCGTCCCGCCCTCGACGTAGTCGACCGTGAGGCTGCCGCGCCCGAGGTAGGAACCGGCCCACGGCAGCGAGACGATCTCTCCACCGTAGAAGGCGTCGTTGATCAGCTCGGCGAGGTCTTCCCCTCCCGCGCGGTAGCTGCGCGTCAGGGTCATCACCGGCAGCAGTTCGGACAGCCGCTCGAATGCCGAGACGTCGTCGAAGGGAACCTCCGGCTCCCAGGACTCGTCGGGATCCACGGCGAGGTGGAAGGGCGTCGGGCGCTGCGTGACCGGGTCGCCGAACGCGACGATCTGACGCGCGCGCCGAATCGAGGGGGCCGCCTCGGCGAGGTTGATCGCCGCGGCATCGACGAGAAGCACGGCGTCGAACTCCACGGAGTCCGGGATCTCCGGCACCAGGTACGGCGAAGAGATCCACACGGGCGCGAGCGCGTCGACCAGGGTCGGCGCGGCGCTCACGATCTGCGCGGTGCTCGTGGCCTGCTGCGTCAGCGCCCGTCGCAGGTTCTGCGACTGCTCCGGCTCATCGACGATCGCGATGCGCCACTGGTTGGCGAGCTGCCACGCCAGCAACGGACCGGCCATCGCCGCGTGGGCCTCGTCCACGAGCCGGAAGTCCCGCTCCAGACGGTCGACGACGGCGGTGTTCGCCCCGAGGAGGGCCCGATCGTCCTGCAGCGCGCGCTCCAGCAGCGACTGCCACCACGCGAACTCCAGCTCCTCCCCCACCTGGGACTCGGAGACGTGGCGCACCGACAGATCGGCCAGCAGAGGGCCCAGACCCAGCAGAGCGAGTCGGTCCCGCAGCTGCGCGCGCTCGACCAGGTTCTCGAAGACGTCGGACTTGGCGGCGAGGCCGGCGAGCGTGCGCACCAGTCGGGCCACCGGCAGCGAGGCCAGGGGCTCGCGGCGTCCCAGTGCGGCGTCGAGCTCGGCGAGCTCCGCCTCGACCCTCTGCCACGCGGACGACACGTCGGCGAGGCCGAGCGGGATCTCCGGGGCGACACCGGCCTCGACGAAGCGCTGCCACTGCGTGCGCTGGGCCTGGATGCGCAGCAGCGCCTCGTGCATCTCGGTGACGTGGACGCCGGGGCGCACGTACTCCTTAGCGAGACGCCGCAGCCGGCGACGGTTCGCTCCGGACAGACCAGGCGCATCGCGACGCGAGCCGTGCGCCTGGATGAGCTCGCCGAGCGGACGCTCGAACACGGTCGGGCTGAACCGGTCGAGGGAGTCGCGGATCCCCTGCAGCAGTCGCAGGTACTCGCCGAGCTCGTCGATGGTCGCGAACGGACGCATGTGGGTCTGGGCGATCAGCTCGTAGCCGCGCTCGAGGAGCGTCGGCACGCTCGAGGAGTGCAGACGGCCGGCCAGCTCGTGGGCGGCGCGGGCAGCCTCGGTGCTGGCGAAGGTCACGCCGTACCAGGGCGAGTCGTTCGGGCCGAAGCGGAACTCGCCGAGGCGCGCGGCCTGGGCGAGCGCCTCCGCGGCCTCGGTGCGGTCCGCTGCGAGCCGGCGCAGCGCATCCGTGCCGAGGCGGGCGGTGGTCGACGGCGGCACGGGAAGCGAGGCGAGGCGCGTGAGCTGACGGGTCGCATCCAGGACGGAGGCGTTGAGCCCCGCCACCGGGGCCGTCAGCGCCCGCCGGTAGTCGCGGAGCACCGTGCGCAGTCGCACGAGCGCATCGTCGACCTCGCTGACCTTGGGCGCGGTCGCCTTCTCGTTCCTTCCGATCGCCCTGACCAGGTCGCGGCGGACGCTCGCCGGCGAGACCGCGAGGCTGTCGAGGCCGATCCCGGCGAGGCGGTGCCGCACCCCGTCCAGCGTGGAGCGACGAGCGGAGACGACGAGCACGCGCTTGCCCCCGCGGACCAGCTCCCCGAGGGCGTTGATCACGGTCTGGGTTCCCCCGGTGCCCGGCAGCGTCGCCACGGTGAGGGAGTGTCCTGCGGCGATCCGGGCGAGCACGGCCTCCTGCTCGGCGTCCGCATCGAGGAGCAGGTTGTCCGACGCCGGTGCGCGGTCATCCGGACCGACGTGGTGCGGGGTCGCCCGGGGCGCGGTGACCTGCTCGCGGTCACCGGCGTGTCCCCCGAGCGCGTTCAAGAGCTGATGGTCGAGGCTGCCGCCGTCGCGGGACATCCCGCCGGACACATCGGCGAACGTCGACACCACCAGTCGCGGCTCGACGGAGAACGTGTCGATCGCACGCGTCATGGCGCGCAGGCTGTCGATCACCGGCTGCGGCTTGAAGATCCCGCCGTCGTACGCGAGGGCGGCGAGCGCCGCGGCGTCGATCGAGAGCCCGAAGTGATCGCGGGCGATGCGGACGAGTTCGGGGTTGACCTCGAAGGCCCCCTGGAGCTTGAGCTCGAAATCCGAGTGATGACGACGGATCGCCAGCGGGCGCAGCAGCACCGGAGCCGCGAAGTCCGCTCCCCCGATCCGCCATCGGGCGACGCCGACGGCGAGGTGGACGGCTTCGATCCCTCGGACCGTGCGCAGCTCGGTGTTCTTGGCCGTGATGCGCTCGGCTGCGAGCCGCGCCGTGCGCAGCCCGACCTCGTCGCGGAACAGGTTCGACAGCAGCGTCGACTTGCCCGTGATGAACTGCGGCAGGCTGCCGGGGTGCGCCTTGGAGATGTCGATGCCGGATTCCGGGCGGTCGCGGAAGCTGGTCAGCGGCGAGGGGCCGCCCAGGTCCGCCGCCTCCGCGCGCAGCCGGGTGCGCTCGGCCTCCGCCGCGTGTGCGATCTCCACACCGGTCGTGGAATCGTGCAGATCGCCGAGCGACACAGCAGCGTCCGCCGCTGTGTCACCCGCAGACTTCTCTTCACGTCGCCACACACTGACACCCTAGGCGCGCGACCGCGTCCGCACGCGTAACCCGGGCGGGTTTCCGCCGAATTCCCGCCTGTCCGCGGGCGATCGGCACTCGTTCTGCATCGATCCGGCTGAGCCGACGTTCTCCACCGTCGACGGACCCGCGGTGCGGCGCACACGCGGGGGCCGGTCAGGATGGGGGCATGACCTTCCGATACGACTTCGCCCCGACGCCTTTCGGCGATGCTCTCGCGGTCTTCTCCCACGAGGGCATCGTCCGCTTCGATCTCTCCGAGTCCCACGACCCGAGCGTGCCCTGGCTCCTCGAAGGGGTGTCGCGCCAGCTGCGCGCGATCCCGGAGCACGACCCCGGAGCCGCCGACGAGCTCACCGAGCTCCTCGACCGCTATTTCGACGGCGAGCCGGTCCGCTTCGACGAGCACGTCCGCCTCGACTGGCGCCTGGCGGACGGGTTCGCGCTCACCGCGCTGCAGACGATCTGCACGATCGACTGGGGCGAGACCATGAGCTACGGCGAGGTCGCTGTGCTCGCGGGGCATCCCGGTGCCGCGCGCGCCGTCGGCACGGCCTGTCGCCTGACCCCGTTCTCGATCATCGTGCCCGTGCATCGCGTGGTCCGCTCCGACGGCAGCATCGGCCAGTACGGCGCGCACCCGGAGCGCAAGCGATTCCTCCTCGACCTCGAAGCCGGCTGACCGGACGACAGGCGACGGGGACCCGGCGTGTAGGCCGCCGGGTCCCCGTCGGTCCGCGTCAGGACCGGTGGATCGCCGTCAGTGATCCACGGCCTTCTCGGCACCGAAACCGGTCAGCGAGCGCACCTCCATCTCGGCGGCCAGCTGCGGCGACTCCTTGCGCGTGCTCGTGATCGTGCCGAGCCAGCCGAGCAGGAAGCCGAGCGGGATCGAGACGATGCCCGGATTGTTCAACGGCCAGACGGCGATGTCGATCCCCGGGATCATCGAGGTCGGCGTACCGGAGAACACCGGGGACAGGATGATCAGCAGGATGGCGGATCCCAGGCCTCCGTACATGCTCCAGACCGCGCCGCGGGTGGTGAACCGCCGCCAGAACAGCGAGTACAGGATCGTGGGGAGGTTCGCCGACGCGGCGACCGCGAAGGCGAGCGCGACGAGGAACGCGATGTTCTGCCCCTGAGCGCCGATCCCGCCGATGATCGCGAGGATGCCGATCACGATGACCGTGCGTCGCGCCACGCGGACCTCACCGTTCGGATCGGCCTCGACCGGCTTGCCCGCCGCGTCCTTCCTGCCCTTCTGGATCACGTTGGCGTAGATGTCATGCGCGAACGAAGCAGCCGCCGTGATGGTCAGCCCGGCGACGACCGCCAGGATCGTCGCGAACGCGACAGCGGAGATGAAGCCGAGGAGCACCGGGCCGCCCAGCTCGAGCGCCAGGAGCGGCGCGGCGGAGTTGACGCCGCCGGGCGCCGCCGCGATGACGTCGGCGCCCACGAGCGCCCCGGCCCCGTAGCCGAGCACGAGGGTCAGCAGGTAGAAGCCGCCGATGAGCCAGATGGCCCACACGACGGAGCGACGGGCCTCCTTGGCGGTCGGCACCGTGTAGAAGCGCATCAGGACGTGCGGCAGTCCCGCCGTGCCCAGCACGAGCGCCATCCCGAGCGAGAGGAAGTCCCAGGGGTTCGCGCCGTACTGCAGACCGGGCTTGAGCACCGCATCGCCCTTGTCGGAGTTCGCGACCGCCGCCTCCAGAAGCGTGTTCAGGCTGAAGCCGTTGATCGCGAGGACCCAGATCGTCATCGCCAGCGCGCCGCCGATCAGGAGGAACGCCTTGACGATCTGCACCCAGGTGGTGCCCTTCATGCCGCCGATCAGCACGTACACGATCATCAGCACGCCCACCACGGCGATCACGATCGACTGGCCGAGACGACCGTCGATGCCCAGGAGCAGAGACACCAGCCCTCCCGCTCCCGCCATCTGCGCCAGCAGGTAGAAGAAGCACACCGCGAGGGTGGTGATGGCCGCCGCCATCCGCACGGGACGCTGCTTGAGCCGGAACGACAGCACGTCGGCCATCGTGAACTTCCCGGTGTTGCGCATCAGCTCGGCCACCAGCAGCAAGGCGACGAGCCAGGCGACGAGGAACCCGATCGAGTAGAGGAATCCGTCATAGCCGTTGATCGCGATGGCGCCGCAGATGCCCAGGAACGAGGCCGCGGAGAGGTAGTCGCCCGCGATGGCGAAGCCGTTCTGCGGACCGGTGAAGGAGCGTCCGGCCGCGTAGTAGTCGGCGGCGGTCTTGTTGTTGCGGCTCGCGCGGATGACGATGAACAGCGTCACGGCCACGAATGCCAGGAATATGGAGATGTTGAGGACCGGATTGATCTCGAGTTCGACGGCCTCCGTCGCGGTGCGAATGACGCTCATGCCTGCGCCTGCGCCTTCTCGAGGTCTTCGCGGATCTCGGCGGAGAGCGGGTCGAGTTTCCTATTCGCGAAAGACACGTACGCCATGGTGATCGCGAATGTCGTGACGAACTGCCCGAGCCCGAAGAGCAGACCGACAGTGATATCGCCCCAGACCCGCTGTCCCATGAAGTCGGTCGCGAAGGCCGCGAGCAGCACATAGACGAAATACCAGATGAGGAAGAAAGCCGCGAGAGGGAAGATGAAGGATCTCTGCTTGCGTTTCAATGCGAGGAATCGCGGAGACTGCTCGACGGCGATGTAATCGATCCCGCCGTCCGGTGCTGCGTGCGTCTGGTCGCTCATGGGGCCTCCTTGCCACATGTCAGGGTCCTCGCACGAGCCGATCGCGCGAGTGGTAGGGTCGACGCTACGAAACGGGGAACGGCGTCGTCACCCCCGGAAGTAGGTAATCGTCTTGAGCGCAACGGTCACCCTCGAATCCGAGGCCGAGCTCGTCGCCAACGCGGTGCGCGAGCTGGCCAGGCGTACGCGTTTCCCCGTCGCCTTCGGCGGTCTCATCGAAGAGGGCGTCGTGAGCGTGACCAGCATCGTGGGCGCGCGCACCCGCTCTCTGGACGGTCTGCGGGTCCGCCCCGAGCGCGGACTCGGCGGTCGCGCGATGATCGAGCTCCGCCCGCGGATGACCAGCGACTACGGGTCGTCGCAGCAGATCACGCACGACTACGACGTGTTCGTGCTCGGCGAGGGGTTGCGCACCCTGCTCGCGCTGCCGATCGTCGTACAGGGCCGATCGCGCGGTGTGCTCTACGCGGGGGCGTGGAACGAGGAGCAGATCGGCGGGATCACGACGGCGCCCGCGATGCAGGTGGCCCAGTCGGTCGCGGACGAGCTCCGCATCCGCGACGAGGTGCAGCGTCGGCTGCAGGCCGCACCGGCGAGCGATGCGGTCGCGCCACCGCAGCGCGAGGAGCTGCGCGAGAGTTTCGCGGAGCTCCGCAGCATCGCCGCCTCCGTGGACGACGCCGACATCCGTGCCCGTATCGCGCAGGTCGAGCGCCGTCTGCTCACGCTCGCGGGAGACGCGGTGCCGGCGACGACGGGCGCGATCCCCACCGTGCACCTCTCTCCGCGGGAGACCGACGTGCTGGCCTGCGCCGCTCTGGGGTCGACCAACGCCGAGATCGCGTCTCAGCTCGGACTCCGCGAAGGGACCGTGAAGGCCTATCTGGGGACGGCGATGTCCAAGCTCGACGCCTCGACGCGCCACGCCGCCGTGACCCGCGCCCGCAGGGCCGGGCTCCTGCCCTGATCGCCCACCGGACATCGAATGATGACACGCGCCGAAATGCGCGGTTGTCCGCTTTCCACTCGGCGGGTAAAGTCCCTTTCATGGCGAGACGAATTGTGCACCAGCTGGTCGACGACATCGATGGCAGCGTCCTGGAGGTCGGCGAAGGCGAGACGGTGCATTTCTCGCTCAACGGCGCGTCTTATGAGATCGACCTGAATGCGGACCACGCCGAGGAATTGCGAAAGGCGCTCGAGCCGTATATCTCCGCAGGTCGGCGCGCCGGGTCCTCCGCCGCGTCGCGGGGGTCGAGCGCTTCCCGCACTTCTTCCTCGCGCAAGCGTCCGGCGCGCAATCCCGAGGTCGCCGCGATCCGCACCTGGGCGAATGAGAACGGCTACAGCCTCTCGGAGCGCGGTCGTATTCCCGCGTCGGTTCTCGAGGCGTACCGCGCCGCACACTGACCGCCCGGCGGGCCGGACGGAGGAGTCCTATTCCTCCGCTTTCGGCAGCCACGGCTCGTCGCGCAGCGTGATCTCCTCGGTCATGTCCTCGAGGAATCGGATCACGACGTCGCGTTCGGCCGGCGTCAGTCGCGCCGCCGCGTAGAAGCGCTTGGCCTGCTGCCGCCCCACCGTCTCCATCGCCGCGTGCCTGGTCTCGGGCGTGATCGTGATCGCCAGCGCCCTCCGGTCCGTGGGGTGCGGCGAGCGCTGGATGTGCCCGCCGCGCTCCAGCCGGTCGAGGAGCTTCGTGGTCGCCGCCGTCGACACCCCGAGGTGTCCGGCGATGCCGCTCGGCGTCGCGACCAGCTCGCGGTTCGCGCAGACGATCAGGTAGTGCAGCGCCCGCATGTCTGTCTCGTTCAGCTGCATGTAGCGGCGCGAGGCCTGGGAGAGGCGCTGCTCGGCATCGCGCAGATTGCCGAGCGCCTCCATCAGCAGGGCGATCTGACGCAGGTCCTCCGGAGGGACGCCGGTGCGATCGACGAGGGTACTACGCGGATCGCTGGCCTCGACGTCGTAGATCGCGGCGTGGCTGAGGCCGTCGTGTGCAGGCGCACCGGGGACCGGGGTGGTGCCGCGCGCGCTGTCCATGCGATCATGTTACACACGAACAGTTTCATGCTAAGTTGATTATTCACTTGGTTAGCTAAAGAGGTCGAGAGGACGCCATGGACGACGTGACGCTCCTCGCCGAAGACGGGACCGCTGTCGGCGTCCTGCCGAAGAGCGAGGTCCACACCACCGACACCCCCCTGCACCTCGCCTTCTCGTGCTACGTGCTCGACCGGAACGGACGACTGCTCGTCACGCGCCGCGCCCTCTCCAAGCGCACGTGGCCGGGGGTGTGGACCAACAGCTTCTGCGGCCACCCCCGACCCGACGAGGAGATGCTCGACGCCGTGCGCCGCCGCGCCGCGGACGAGCTGGGCCTTCGCCTGAGCGCCGTCCGACTCGTGCTCCCCGACTACCGGTACCGCGCCGTCGATGCGAGCGGCATCGTGGAGAACGAGATCTGCCCCGTGCACATCGCCGTGGTCGATGACGAGCCGTCCGCCGACCCCGACGAGGTGGCCGAATGGGCGTGGGTCGAGATCGAGGCCTTCATCGAGGCCGTCGCCTCGGCGCCGTTCGCGTTCAGCCCCTGGCTCGTGGAGCAGCTGCCCCAGCTGCATCGGCTCGGCGAGGTCTGACCGGTGTCCGCAACGGCGACGGTCGAGGATCTCGGCACGCGGATCGAGGAGGCTCTGCGTCTGCGGTTCGCCGAGCGCGCCGCCGCGGCCGAGCGCTACGGGACCGACTTCGTCGCCCTGTGGCAGACCGCGGCCGAACACGCCACCGGCGGCAAGCTCCTGCGGCCGCGGCTGCTGCTCGACCTGCTGCGCGCGCTGTCTCCGCACGGCCTCTCGAAGGACGAGACGCAGCGCGCGATCGGCATCGCCGTCGACGTCGAGATGCTGCACTTCGCCTTCCTCCTGCACGACGACGTGATCGACGGCGACCTCCTCCGCCGCCGCCGGCCGAACCTGATCGGAACGCTCGCGCAGCGGCACGGGGTCGACCCCTCCGAGCCCGTCCTGCACTGGGCGCGATCCAGCGCGATCCTGCTCGGCGACCTGTTGCTGACCTCGGCGACCATCGGCTTCGCCCGTGTCGACGCGAGCACCGACACCCGCGACCGACTGCTCGCCCTGCTGGAGCACACCATCCTGGAGACCGTCGCCGGCGAGCACGCCGACGTCGCCTTGAGCGATGGAGTGATCACGCCCGATCTGCGGACCATCCTCGCGACCAGCGCCCACAAGACCGCGACCTACTCCTTCGTGCTCCCCCTGCGCGCCGCCGCCGTGCTGGCCGGAGCCGCACCCGCGGCGGAGGAGCACCTCGCGGCGATCGGCGGCCACCTCGGCCTCGCCTACCAGTTGCAGGACGACCTGCTCTCGGTGTTCGGCGACGCCGACAGGCACGGCAAGGACCCGTTCTCCGACCTCCGCGAGGGGAAGGAGACGGCCATCGTCGCGTACGCCAGGATGACCGGGCACTGGCCGAGCATCGAGCTCCGCTTCGGCACCGCCGACCTGACGCCCTCGGAGGCCACTGACATGCGGGATCGGCTGCGCGAGTGCGGCGCCGAGGACTTCGTCCGCGGCCTGGTGCAGGAGCAGCTCGCCGCGGCCTCGACCGTCCTCGCCGAAGCGGAGGCGGACGGCACCCTGCCTCCGGCCGTCGCGCACACCATCCTCCAGCTCGCCTCGCGCATCGAGGGCCGCAGCGAATGAACGCCCCTGCCGACGGCCCGGACCGGGCCGCCCTCCAGCGCTTCAACCGGACGGCGGAGATCGCCACGACCGACGTGATCCGCACCTACTCGACCTCCTTCGGACTCGCCACACGCCTGCTCGGCGCGCGGCATCGCCAGCATGTCCGCAACATCTACGCGATGGTGCGCATCGCCGACGAGATCGTCGACGGGGTCGCCGCGGAGGCCGGGCTCGATGCCGGAGCACAGTCCGCCGCTCTCGAGTCGTACATCGCCGAGACCCATCGATCCATGCGCACCGGCTACAGCAGCGACCTGATCCTGCATGCATTCGCGCGCACGGCCCGCGAGTGCGGGATCGGCGAGGACCTCACCGGCCCCTTCTTCGCCTCGATGCGGGCCGACATCGCCACGGACTCCGGGTTCGCCGCCTACGACGCGGACGCGCACGCGACCTATGTGCACGGCTCCGCTGAGGTCGTCGGCCTGATGTGCCTGCAGGTGTTCCTGCGCGGGGTCGAGCGCACGCCCGAGCAGCTCGAGACGCTCCGGCACGGTGCCAGCCGGCTCGGCGCCGCCTTCCAGAACGTGAACTTCCTGCGCGACCTCGCCGACGACACGGATCGCCTGCACCGCGGATACCTCGGCGGGACCGAGCGGCTGACGGACGCCGAGCGCGACGCGTGGGTCGAGACGATCACGCAGCAGCTCGAGGATGCCCGCGCGGCGATCCCGCTGCTGCCCAGGGACGCCCGCGCGGCGGTGCGCAGTGCGCTCGCCCTGTTCGCCGCCCTGACCCGACGCGTCGCGAGAACACCGGTCGAAGAGCTCTATCGACGCCGCGTCCGCGTGCCGGATCCGGTCAAGGCGGCGCTCGCCTCCCGCGCGCTCCTTGTCACCGCGCTGGAGCGGGACCGATGAGCCGCGTGGTGGTGATCGGCGCCGGTGTCGCCGGTCTCGCGACGGCGGGGCTGCTCGCGAAAGAGGGCCACGACGTGGTCGTGCTGGAGAAGAACGACCGCGTCGGCGGACGCGCCGGCACGATCGAGCGCGACGGATTCCGGTTCGACTCGGGTCCGTCGTGGTACCTGATGCCCGAGGTCTTCGACCACTTCTTCGCGATGATGGGAACCTCGACCGCCGAGCAGCTCGACCTCGTGCGCCTCGATCCCGGGTACCGGGTCTTCCGCTCCCCCGACTCCTCGGATGCCGCGGACGGACCGGTGACGGTGCCGGCGGGTCGGGACGCGGTCACCCGCCTCTTCGAGACCCTGGAGCCCGGCTCGACGGGGGCTCTCGACGCGTACCTCGACTCCGCGCAGCACGCCGGGACGATGGCGCAGAGGTACTTCCTCTACAACCCCTTCACCCGGCTGCGCTCTCTCGCCGCTCCGGACGTGCTGCGCGCGCTGCCGCGGTTGGCGGCCCTGCTGGGCACGCGTCTGCAGGCCTTCGCCGCCCGGCGCTTCCGGCATCCGGCCATCCGTCAGATCCTCGGATACCCCGCGGTCTTCCTCGGCACGGACCCGCGCAGCGCCCCGGCGATGTACCACCTGATGAGCGCACTCGACCTCGACCAGGGCGTCAGCTACCCGCAGGGCGGCTTCTGGCGCGTGGTGGCGCGGATCGAAGGACTCGCCCGCGAGGCGGGAGTCCGGATCGTGACAGGCGCCGATGTCACCGGCATCCGCACCCAGGACATCGGCGGCGCCCCTCACGCGACCGGGGTCGGCTGGCGGGACGAGGCGGGGCACACCCACGTCGAGAGCGCGGACATCGTGGTGTCCGCCGCCGACCTGCACCACACCGAGACCGCCCTGCTGCCCCGCTCGCTGCAGTCCTACCCCGAGTCGTGGTGGGCTCGGCGGACCAGTGGCCCCGGCGGCGTCCTGGTGATGCTGGGCGTTCGCGGCGCCCTCCCCCAGCTTCCGCACCACTCGCTGTTCTTCACGGACGACTGGGACGCGAACTTCGACGCGATCTTCGGTCCGTCGCCCTCGGTGCCCGCGCCGGCGTCGATCTACGTCTGCCGACCGAGCGCCACCGATCCGGACGTCGCCCCGGCCGACCACGAGAACCTCTTCGTGCTGATCCCCGTGCCCGCGGACGTCGACCTCGGCGGCGGCGGGCCTGACGGCTCGGGCTCTCCGCGCGTGGAGGAGGCCGCCGATGCCGCGATCGACCAGATCGCCGCATGGGCCGGGATTCCGGACCTGCGCGAGCGGATCGTCGTACGGGAGACGAAGGGCCCAGCGGACTTCCACGCGGACTACCGCTCCTGGCGCGGTGGCATGCTCGGCCCTGCGCACATCCTGTCGCAGAGCGCGATGTTCCGCGCCCAGAACGCCTCCCGCCGAGTGCAGGGCCTGTTCTACGCCGGAGCCACGACCGCGCCGGGCGTCGGGGTCCCGATGTGCCTGATCAGCGCCGAGCTCGTGCTGAAGCGCGTACGCGGCGACCACTCCCCCGGTCCGCTCGACGAGCCGGTCGCCGGCGAGGCGGCGCGATGATGGGCGCGATCTACCTCGCCGCTCTGCTCGTCTCGCTCGGGTGCATGCTCCTGCTCGACTGGCGGTTCCGGCTGTTCTTCTGGCGCGACGCCGTATCCGCGGCGATCGTGACGGCTGTCGGGTTCATCTTCTTCCTGCTCTGGGATGCCGCCGGCATCGTCAACGGGATCTTCTTCCGAGGAGAGGGCGTGATCGCCACCGGTCTGCTGCTCGCGCCCGAGCTGCCGATCGAGGAGCCGGTGTTCCTGGTCTTCCTCGTCGTGTGCACGATGGTGATCTACTCCGGCGCCGCCCGGATCCTCGAACACCGACGCGGGCGATCGGCCGGGACGGGAGCCGGACGATGAGCTACCTCTCCCTGTCGACCGCGTTCCTCGCCGTCGCCGCTCTCGGCGGTCTCGGCGCGGTGCTCATCACGCGTCGGCGTCCGCATGCGGCGGCTCTGGGCCTCACCGCGCTCACGCTGCTGCTGCTCACCGCGGTGTTCGACACCGTCATGATCGCCGCAGGGCTCTTCCACTACGCGCCAGGACAGCTCGCCGGCGTGCACATCGGGCTCGCGCCGATCGAGGACTTCGCCTATCCGCTCGCCGGAGTGCTGCTGCTGCCCGCGCTGTGGACCGCACTGCGCTCGCGTCGCTCGCGCCGCGAGCCGTCGATCGACCGCGAGGAGGGCGGGGCATGAGCGCCCACCCCTCCGGCCGCGCAGGCGTGGGCGGCGCGATCGCCCAGATCGTGCTCTCCTCTCGGCCGATCAGCTGGATCAACACCGCCTTCCCCTTCGCCGCCGCCTACCTCCTCACGACGCGCGAGGTCGACCTCACGCTCGTGATCGGAGCGGTGTACTTCCTCATCCCTTACAACCTGGCGATGTACGGGATCAACGACGTGTTCGACTACGCCTCCGACCTCGCGAACCCGCGCAAGGGCGGCATTGAAGGCGCGCTCCTGTCTCCGCGCCTCCACCGTGCGACGCTGTGGGCTGCTGCGCTGACCAACATCCCGTTCCTCGTCTACCTCGTGGCCGTGGGGAACCAGGCGTCATGGATCTGGCTCGCCGTGAGCGTCTTCGCCGTCATCGCCTACTCCGCGCCGGTCCTGCGGTTCAAAGAACGGCCGTTCCTCGACTCGCTCACCTCGAGCACCCACTTCGTGAGCCCCGCGATCGTCGGACTCGCGCTGGCCGGCGCTCCCGTCACACCCGCGGTCGTGCTCACCCTGAGCGCGTTCTTCCTCTGGGGCATGGCCGCGCACGCCTTCGGAGCCGTGCAGGACATCGGGCCCGACCGCGAGGCGGGGATCTCCTCGATCGCGACGGTCATCGGCGCGCGGGCGACCGTGCGCCTGGCGCTCGTCCTCTGGGTGGTCGCGGGAGCCGCGATGCTGCTGACGCCGTGGCCGGGACCGCTGGCCGCGGTCCTCGCGCTTCCGTATCTCGTCAACGCCGCCCCGTGGTGGAACGTGACGGACGCGACCTCGGCGACGACGAACCGCGCGTGGCGCCGCTTCATCGCCCTCAACTACGTCGCGGGGTTCCTCGCGACCATGATCCTCATCCTGGCGTGGGTCTCCTGACCACGCGCACCCGCCCTCCGGAAGGAACCCCGATGTCCCGCCCCGATCTGCCGCCGACCCTGCCGACCAGGGAGCGTTCGCGACGCCACTCGTGGGTGCGCGTCCTCATCCCGGTGGCGCTGATCCTCGTGTGGCTGGCCGGGGCCTCGTTCGGCGGACCGCTGTTCGGCAAGGTGGACGAGGTCTCCTCCAACGATCAGACGACGTACCTGCCCGAGTCCGCGGATGCGACGAAGGTGCAGGCGCTGCTGGGCGAGTTCAACGACAGCGACGCGATTCCGGCGATCGCCGTGTTCACCTCCGACGACGAGCTCAGCGCGACCGAGCTGGATGCGATCTCCGACGCTGTCGCCGGCGCCCCCGACGTCGAGGGGGTGACCGACGATGTCTCGCCCGCGCTCCCCTCCGAGGACGGACGTGCCGTGCAGGCCTTCATCCCGATCGACAGCGACGCCGAGCTCGCGGACACGGTCTCCGCTCTCGGAGAGGAGCTGCGCTCCGGCATGCCCGACGGCGTGACCGTCTACATCACCGGACCGGCCGGGCTCAGCGCCGACCTCGTGGCCGGGTTCGCGGGCATCGACGGTCTCCTCCTCGGAGTCGCCCTGCTGGCGGTCCTCGTGATCCTCGTGCTGGTCTACCGCTCGCTCCTACTGCCGCTGGTGGTGCTGTCGACGAGCCTGTTCGCGCTCTGCGTCGCGCTCCTCGTGGTGTGGTGGCTGGCGAAGTTCGAGGTGCTGCTGCTCAGCGGCCAGACGCAGGGCATCCTCTTCATCCTCGTGATCGGAGCGGCGACGGACTACGCGCTGCTCCTCGTCGCTCGCTTCCGCGAGGAGCTGCGGGTCGCGCAGGACAAGGGCACCGCTCTCCTCGCCGCGTGGAAGGGCTCCGTCGAGCCCATCGTCGCCTCCGGCGGAACCGTGATCGCCGGTCTGCTGTGCCTGCTGCTCAGCGACCTCAAGTCCAACAGCACGCTGGGACCGGTAGCGGCCATCGGGATCGTGTTCGCGATGCTGTCGGCACTGACGCTGCTGCCCTCGCTGCTGCTGCTGTTCGGGCGCGCGGTGTTCTGGCCGCGGCGCCCCCGGTTCGAGCCCGAGGTCGTCGCCGCCGAGCACGGCATGCGCACCACGGGCCTCTGGGCGCGACTGGCCGGACTCATCAAGCGACGCCCGCGGGTGATCTGGATCGTGACCACGATCGTCCTCCTCGTGGGGGCCGCCGGCATCACCCAGCTCCGGGCCGACGGGGTGCCGCAGTCCGACCTGGTGCTCGGCGCGTCCGAGGCCCGCGACGGCCAGGTGGCGCTCGGCGAGCACTTCCCCGGCGGATCCGGCAGCCCCGTGTACGTGGTCGTCGACGAGGATCGGCTGCAGGACGCCGCTGACGTCCTGCTCGCGAACGACGGCGTCGACGGCGTCTCCGTCACTGCTGCCGACTCCCCGAGCGGTACGGCCCCGGTGACGGAGGACGGCATCGCCCCGATCGGCGCTCCGGGCACTCCGGCTCCCGAGCCGACCACGGTCGACGGCGAGGTGCTGCTGCAGGGAACACTCACGGACGCGGCAGACTCCGAGGAAGCCGCCTCGACCGTCCGCGAGCTCCGCAGCGACCTCGACGACATCGACGCGCTGGTGGGCGGGGTGACCGCGACATCCGTGGACACGAACGATGCGTCGATCCACGACCGCACCCTCATCATCCCGGTCATCCTCGTCGTCATCATGCTGATCCTGATGCTGCTGCTGCGCTCGATCCTCGCACCGGTGCTGCTGATCCTCACGACGGTGCTCTCGTTCGGTACCGCGCTGGGCGTCTCGGCCCTGGTGTTCAACGGGATCTTCGACTTCCCGGGCGCCGATCCCGCCGTCCCGCTCTTCGGGTTCGTGTTCCTCGTCGCGCTCGGCATCGACTACAACATCTTCCTGATGACCAGGGTGCGGGAGGAGTCGAAGGCGCACGGCACGCGCGAGGGCATCCTCCGCGGGCTGTCGATCACGGGCGGCGTGATCACCTCGGCCGGGCTCGTCCTCGCGGCGACCTTCGCCGCGCTCTCGGTGATCCCGATCCTGTTCCTCGTACAGCTCGCGTTCATCGTCGCGTTCGGCGTGCTGCTCGACACCTTCGTGGTGCGTTCGCTGCTCGTCCCCGCGCTGACCTACGACATCGGCAAGGCCATCTGGTGGCCGTCGAAGCTGTGGCGCAAGGGTGAGGACTGAGCACCGCACCGGATCGAGGTGCCCTCGACAGGATTCGAACCTGCGACCTGCCCTTTAGGAGAGGGCTGCTCTATCCTGCTGAGCTACGAGGGCGTGCCCCCAGTCTACGGGACCGGGGGCACGCAGCCCGTAGCGCACAGGCCTCATGCGGCCAGTGCGAGGTACGGCTCCCACCGGGGATCGCTGCGCTCCGTGCCGCGCACCGTCCAGGCGGTGCCGTGCGGCGGACGCGGGGTGATGCGAAGCTGCCAGCGCATCTCCTGCGGGGTGCGGTCGCTCTTGACGTTGTTGCAGCGCAGGCAGCAGGCCACGAGGTTCTCCCAGGAGTCGGCTCCCCCGCGCGAACGCGGCAGGATGTGGTCGATCGTGGAGGCCGCCTTGCCGCAGTAACCGCAGCGGTGGTTGTCCCGCCGGAGCACGCCACGCCGGGTGACCGGGACGCGTCTGCTCGTCGGCACCCGGACGTACCGGGCGAGGATGATGACGGCCGGACGATCGTAGACGCCGTGGGAGCCCCAGACGGGATCGTCCTCCACGCGTTCGATCACGGTCGCCTTGTCGTTCATGACGAGCACCAGGGCTCGTTTGAACGACACGATCGCGAGCGGCTCGTATCCGGCATTCAGGACCAGTGTGCGCATTCGTCATCCTCTCGATCCGCCGGGACGGCTTCCCGGCACTCTCGACTCACACGAGGTCGTGCAGGAGGCAGAGCGATCGCGAGGACGAAAAAAGGCGCCGTCTAGAGACAGCGCCTTTCGCGCACGGCAGCGCCGTGGCTTCCCCGCAGGCTATGCAGAAGGACGTGACGACCGAGGGCATCCATGGTTCGGATGCTCGGTATTCGCTCCATCAGCCTCTCCCGCCTGTACGACAACGGGTTCAGGCTAACCCATTCCGCTGCATGCGGGGCGAACGGAGGGTGAATGGAGGAAGGCGTGTCCGCGGATCAGCCGGCGTTGACCGAGAGCCACGACATGGGCTCGACGAGTCCGCCGTTGATCCAGACCTCGAAGTGGAGGTGGTTCGCGGTGGAGCGTCCGGTGCTGCCGACGTAGCCGATCAGCTGCCCGGCGGCGACGGTCTGACCGACCTGCACCTGGCGCGATCCGTACAGCATGTGACCGTAGGTGGTCTGCACGCGCTGACCGCCGACCACGCTGTCGAGCATGACGCAGACGCCGTATCCGCCGATGCTCTCGGCCGAGGCGCGGACCACGCCACCGGCGGCCGCGTAGATCGGGGTGCCGGCCGGAGCGAGCATGTCGGCTCCGTTGTGGCCACCGCCCACCGTGCGGCTGACGTTCCAGGAGCCCATCGGCAGCGGATAGCGCACCTCGCCCGAACCGGGAGAGGTCAGGGCGTAGCCGGCGGAGTTGAACTGCGTGGACGAGGATGCGGAAGCGGTCGCGGCGGCCGCTGCGGCGCGGGCGGCCGCAGCCTCCTCGGCCTTCTTCTTCTCGATCTCCTCGGGCGTCGTGGCGCTGAAGGTGCCTCGGCTCAGCGGAGCGGCCGTGGCCTGGGAGGCGACGACGAGGGACTGCGCATCGACGGCCGCGAGCTGCTGCAACGTCGTGGTGGCGGCTTCCGTCGGCTTGGACGAGGCGAAGGCGGGAAGGGCGATGCCGGCGACGAGGGCGCCGACGGCACCGAAGATGGCGATGGAGCGGAGCGGCTTGACGGCCTTGCGAACACCCGCGCGCGCACCCTTGGTCCGGGCGGGCACTCGATCTTCAGATGTCTTCTTCGCGGGCGATTCGATGTCTGCGGCCAAAACGTGGTCCTCCTCGGCCCCTGCGCTTTCGGGTAGCGCCGGCTCGTCGACACTCTGCTCTCGGGGCACGGGTGTATCTCGGGTAGTTCGTGCGTTCCTGCCGAAGACGACGAGCCTGAAAGGCGATCTTCGCGGTTCACCGTCAACGGGCTTCTTCGCTGACGACCTGTCCGAGGTTACCGGAAGATAACGATCATGTCACCCTGGGAACCTGACAATCCTCGGGGAGGCCGATGCCGGCGTTCGTCAGGCCGGCTCGCCCACCAGGAAGATGTGCGAGGCGAGCTCGACCGGGAGCTCCAGTCCGTCGTCCTTGCCCTCCATCTGGATGAGGACGTATCCCTCGCTGAAGCGGAAGTCGCCGCGGGCGCCGGGGACGACGCCGGCGTCGCGCAGCTGCTCCAGGAGCTCGGGGTCGACCTGGGCCGGCTCCGCCAGTCGGCGCACGGTTCCCTCGACCGGTTCGCCCGCCGCATTCAGCCGCTGGACGAGACCGATCACACCCTCGTCGAAGGTGCGCGCCGGCATGTCGCCGAGCTGATCGAGACCGGGGATCGGGTTGCCGTACGGGGATTCGGTGGGGTGTCCGAGAAGCTCGACCAGGCGGCGCTCCACCTGCTCGCTCATGACGTGCTCCCAGCGGCAGGCCTCCTCGTGCACGAACGCCCAGTCCAGCCCGATCACGTCGGAGAGCAGGCGCTCGGCGAGCCGGTGCTTGCGCATGACGTCGACGGCCTTGCGGCGTCCGGCGTCGGTGAGCTCGAGCGTGCGGTCCTCCGAGACGATGACGAGACCGTCGCGCTCCATGCGTCCGACGGTCTGCGAGACGGTCGGACCCGAGTGACCGAGCCGCTCCGAGATGCGCGCGCGCAGCGGGACGATGTTCTCCTCCTCGAGTTCGAGGATGGTGCGGAGATACATCTCCGTGGTGTCGATCAGATCGGTCATGTGCAGGCCCTCCGAGGTTCTTAGGCAAGCCTACATTCCCGGGCGGACATCGGATCGTCACCCCGTCCGGCGACCTCGCGGCGGCCCTCTAGAATCGACCCATGGCGATCGAGATTCCCCGTGACCTCCTGCCCGCTGACGGCCGCTTCGGCTGCGGCCCCTCGAAGGTGCGCCCGGCGCAGCTCGAGGCGCTGGTCTCCTCGGGGGCGTCGATCCTCGGCACCTCGCACCGCCAGGCCCCGGTGAAGAACCTGGTCGGCAGCGTGCGCGAGCAGCTCGCCGCCCTGTTCCGGATCCCGGAGGGGTATGAGATCGTCCTCGGCAACGGCGGCTCCACCGCGTTCTGGGATGCCGCTGCCTTCGGCCTGATCGAGCGTCGCAGCCAGAACCTCGTCTTCGGGGAGTTCGGCGGCAAGTTCGCGGCCGCGGCCGGAGCCCCCTGGCTGGAGGCTCCCGATGTGCGCAAGGCGGAGCCGGGATCGGCGACCGCCGTAGAGGTCGTGCCGGGCGTCGACGTCTACGCCTGGCCGCACAACGAGACCTCGACCGGTGTCGCGGCGCCCGTCCGACGGGTCGACGCGGACGGCGCCCTCACGGTCATCGACGCCACGAGCGCCGCCGGCGGCATCGACTTCGACGCGACGCAGGCCGACGTCTACTACTTCGCGCCGCAGAAGAACCTCGGGTCCGACGGCGGGCTGTGGTTCGCGGCGGTGTCCCCTGCCGCGATCGAGCGCATCGAGCGCATCGCCGCGTCCGGACGCTACATCCCCGAGTTCCTGAGCCTGAAGAACGCGGTCGACAACTCGCGGCTCAACCAGACCCTCAACACCCCGGCGCTGACGACCCTGCACCTGCTCGACAGTCAGCTCCGATGGATCCTCGACAACGGCGGTCTGTCCTGGGCGGCGGCGAGGACCGCCGAGTCCTCATCCGTCCTGTACGACTGGGCTGAGGCCTCCGCCGTCGCGACGCCGTTCGTCGCGGACGCCGCCGACCGCTCCCCCGTCGTCGTGACGATCGACTTCGACGACAGCATCGATGCGACCGCGATCGCGAAGATCCTGCGCGCGAACGGCATCGTCGACACCGAGCCGTACCGCAAGCTCGGCCGCAACCAGCTCCGCGTCGCGACCTTCGTCTCCATCGAGCCGGAGGACGTGCGTCAGCTGACGCGCTCGATCGACCACGTCCTGGAGAACCTGGCGGGCTGAGCCCCCGAGGTCACTCCTCCTCGTCGCCGACGTCCGCCGCGCGGGCGTCGGCGTCGTCGTCTTCCGCCTCGTCGTCTTCGCTCTCGTCCGCGTCGTCGAGTTCGTCGGCGTCGGCCTCGTCGAGCTCATCGATGTCGACGCCGTCGAGGTCCCCGGCGTGCAGGATGTCCGCGTCGCCGTCCTCTTCGTCATCGTCGAGGTCGTCGTCGTCGAGGTCGTCGTCGTCGTCCAGGTCGTCGTCGTCCGCGTTCGCCTCATCGCCCTCGGCCGCCGCTGCCGCTTCGGCCAGCTCGGCCTGGTGGGCGCGGTACTCGGCGAGGCGCTCGGCCCACGGCACCCACTCCGGTGCGAGCAGCGCGCCGTCGCCGGGGAGCAGCTCCACCTCGAGCACGGTGGGTTCCGCGTCGTCGACGCGCGCCACGGTCACGGTCCAGTACCACCCCGGGTAGCCGGCGAGCCGATTCTCGAACCGCAGCGACACCGAGCCGTCCTCTTCCGGGAGGTAGCCCGCCGCCGGTCCGATCGTGGACGCGGGAGTGATCTCGCGCAGGGCTTCCAGCGCGAGGTCGTGCGCCTCGAGGAGGCGCGGGTCGGCGTCAGGCTTCGAGGTCATCAGCGACCTTGCGCAGGACGGCCGCGATCTTGCGACCGTGTCCGGAGGAGGGGTAGCGCCCGCGACGGAGGTCGCCGCCGATGCCGTCGAGGAGCTTCACGAGGTCCTCGACGATGATCGCCATGTCGTCGGCCGACTTGCGCTTGGCCTTGGAGAGGCTGGGCGGCGCCTCGAGCACGCGCACCGACAGCGCCTGGAGGCCGCGCTTGCCGTCAGCCACGCCGAACTCCACGCGCGCACCCGCCTTGACCGCGGTGCCTGCGGGCATCGCGGAGGCGTGCAGGAAGACGTCCTGGCCGTCATCGCTGGCGATGAAGCCGAAACCCTTGTCTTCGTCGTAGAACCTGACCTTGCCGGTGGGCATGGGAGAACCTCGCTGGATCGATATGCAGAACGATGGACGCGCATGTGCGCGTGCCTCCAGCCTACCGGTCGTGGGCCGCACCGAACCGAAGCCCGCAGTACGAGTAGGCTGACGTGGATGAGCACGCAGAATTCGGAACCGGAGGTTCCCATCCGCCGGCTGGATCGTATCCTCGCGTTCACCGCGCTCGGAATCGCCGCCGCCGCCGTGCTGTGCTTCTTCGCCATCATCATCGGGACGGCACTGGGGATGGATCAGGCCGCGTTCGGCGAAGGGGTCTGGCCTCTCATCGCCGCCGTGCCGTACTGGGGGCTCCCCCTGGCGTTCGTGATGATCATCGTGCTGCTGACCATGAGCTTCATCCGGAAGGGTCGCGCGTCTTCGCGGTCCTGAGGCACCGGCCATGAGCACTCACGCGCGACCGTTGGCGGACTGGCTGGCGGAGGCGAACGATGACGACCTCCGTCGTCTGCTCGCCGCGCGCGGTGTGCGACCGGACGTGCCGTGGCAGGACTTCTTCGACGCCGCCGAAGCGCTGCTCGATCCGGTGTCGCTGGGCCGCGTCCTTCCCACCCTCACGTTGGCGGAGGCGAGGGCCCTGCTCGCCGCCGCGACCGGCGGCACCGCCGACGACGAGCGTGCCGCCCTGACCGCCCTCGCCCTGCTCCGCCCCGACGGAACCGTCTACCCGCCGGTCGCCGCGGCGGTCGCGGGGCGCGAGGTACCGGAACCCGGAGCGGTCGCGCCGCAGCCGACCTCGGGCGAGACCGCCGCGGCGCACGCGGCGGAGCGCGCCTTCACCACCGTCGCGCTCCTGGCCGACCTGCTGCTCATCGCACGCGAGAGCCCGTTCGCACTCCTCACCGGCGGCGGGGTCAGCGCCGGCGAGAAGCGGCAGCTCGCAGAGGCGGGCATCCCTGCGGAGGTCGTCGATCCCCTCGCCGCGATCGCGCTGCAGGCGGGTCTCGCCGCGGCGACGGACCGGCGGCTGCGCACCACGCAGGTCGCGGAGGAATGGCTCCGGACGTCCGCGATCGAGCGCTGGACGGTCCTGGTCACGGCCTTCCGGGACGGCCTGCCGCGCGGTGTCCGCTCGGACGACGGCGGCTGGATCCCCCCGCGATCCTGGGCCTGCGCCCATCCGTGGGATCCGTCATGGGCATCGCGCGCCGTCGCGCTCGAGGAGTCGGCACGACTGCTGGGTCTGATGGCCGAAGACGGTTCGGAGCCCGCCTGGGCCGTCGGTCTGCGCCGGGGAGGGGCCGCGGACGCCGCAGCCCTCGCCGAGCTGCTGCCCGCCGAGGTCGACCGCATCTTCCTGCAGAACGACCTGACGGCGATCGCTCCCGGGCCGCTGGCCCCGGCCCTCGACGTCCGCCTGCGCACGATCGCGGCCCGCGAATCCGCGGCGCAGGCGTCCTCCTACCGCTTCACGACCGAGTCCGTCGCCCGCGCCTTCGGCAGCGGCGAGACCGAGCAGTCCATCCTCGAGTTCCTGGGCGGGATCTCCCTCACCGGCATCCCCCAGCCCCTGAGCTACCTGATCGGCCAGACCGGGCAGCGGCACGGGCTGGTCCGCGTCTCGACCGACGACGAGACGGGACGCACCCGCATCGAGAGCGCCGATCCGCACCTGATCGAGGCGATGGCCGTCGACCAGTCGCTGCGTCCGCTCGCGCTCACCGCGCACGTCGGCTCGCTCACCACGCGGGTCGGACGGGACACTGTGTACTGGGCGCTGACGGATGCCCGCTACCCGGCGACCCTCGTCGGCCCGGACGGAGAGCTCCTGGTCCGCGAGCGCCACGCCGCGCCGACCACAGCGCCGGATGCGCACGCCGACGACCTCGCTCCCCTGATCGCGCGACTCCGCTCGCACCAGGGGCCGGACGCCGACGCCGCCTGGCTCGACCGCGAACTCGAGGCCGCCGTCCGCGCGAAGTCCGTGCTCCGCGTCACCGTCGGCATGCCGGACGGCTCGACGCGGGAGCTGCTCCTCGAGGCGACAGGAATGGGCGGCGGACGGCTCCGCGGGCGGGATCGCGCCGCGGACGTGGAGCGCACGCTGCCGGTGTCGAGCATCCTCACAGCCACGATCGTCGCGCCGTAGGGCCGCGTGCCCGCACGACCGGTAAACTGGTCAGCTATGTCTGATGGCCCCTTGATCGTCCAGAGCGATCGCACCGTGCTGCTCGAAGTCGCCCACGCCGACGCGGAGAGCGCCCGTCACGAGCTCGCGATCTTCGCCGAGCTGGAGCGCGCGCCCGAGCACATCCACACGTACCGGATCACCCGCCTCGGACTGTGGAACGCCCGCGCTGCCGGGCACACGGCCGAGGACATGCTCGAGACCCTCGACCGGTGGTCGCGGTTCCCGGTCCCGCCGTCGGTGGCCGTGGATCTTCGTGAGACCGTCAACCGCTACGGGCGCCTGGTGATCGAGCGCGACGACGAGGGCACCCTGATCCTGCGCTCCTCCGATCCCGCCGTGCTGGCACAGGTGGCGAACAACAAGCGCATCCAGCCCCTGCTGATCGGTCACCCCAGCCCTGACGCGTTCGTCGTCGACGCCTGGGCGCGGGGGCAGATCAAGCAGGAGCTGCTGAAGATCGGCTGGCCCGCCGAGGACCTCGCCGGCTACACGCCGGGCACGCCGCACGAGATCGAGCTCGCCGAGGACGGCTGGCACATCCGCCCGTACCAGCAGGACGCCGTCGACGCCTTCGCGAAGGACGGCTCCGGCGTCGTGGTGCTCCCGTGCGGCGCCGGCAAGACGATCGTCGGCGCCGGTGCGATGGCCGCGACCAAGACCACGACCCTGATCCTCGTGACGAACACGGTGTCCGCACGGCAGTGGCGCGACGAGCTGCTCAAGCGCACCAGCCTGACCCCCGAGGAGATCGGCGAGTACTCCGGGCAGGCCAAGGAGGTCAAGCCGGTCACCATCGCCACCTACCAGATCCTGACCGCCAAGCGGAAGGGCGAGTACGCGCACCTCGCGCTGCTGGACGCCCTCGACTGGGGCCTCATCGTGTACGACGAGGTCCACCTGCTCCCCGCCCCCGTGTTCAAGCTCACCGCCGACCTGCAGGCGCGGCGACGGATCGGCCTCACCGCCACCCTCGTGCGTGAAGACGGTCGGGAGGGCGACGTGTTCAGCCTGATCGGCCCCAAGCGCTTCGACGCCCCCTGGAAGCAGATCGAGGCGCAGGGCTTCATCTCCCCCGCCGCCTGCTACGAGGTACGGGTCGACCTGCCGCCGAGCGACCGCCTGGAGTACGCCGCCGCGACCGACGACGAGCGCTATCGGCTCGCCGCCTCCGCACCGGCGAAGGTCGACGCCGTGCGGGAGCTGATCGCGAAGCACGAGGGTGAGCGCATCCTGGTGATCGGACAGTACCTCGACCAGCTCGAATCGCTGTCCGAGGCGCTGAACGCCCCGCAGATCACCGGTGCGACCCCGGTCGACGAGCGCGAGGAGCTGTACCGCGCGTTCCGGGAGGGCGACATCTCGCTGCTCGTGGTGTCCAAGGTCGCGAACTTCTCGATCGACCTGCCGGAGGCGTCGGTCGCGATCCAGGTGTCGGGATCGTTCGGCTCGCGCCAGGAGGAGGCCCAGCGCCTCGGTCGCCTGCTGCGCCCCAAGCAGTCCGGGCACACCGCGAGCTTCTACACCCTCGTCGCCCGCGACACGATCGATCAGGATTACGCCCAGAACCGCCAGCGCTTCCTCGCCGAGCAGGGATACAGCTACACGATCATGGACTCGGACGCGATCGCCGCCTGAACCGCAGGATCACGCTCGCGCGGCGCTGCCGTGCAGGACGGGCCCCAGGTGATGGGTCCCGTCCGCTGCGGCCGTGGGTGCCGTGACCTGCGCCGTCCGTGCGATCCCGAGTCTCGCCGCCCAGCGGTCGGCGAGGAGCGCGTAGACGACCATGGCCAGTGCCGATGCCACCAGATCGACCGCCGTTCCGGAGCTCGCATTCGCGTCGACCAGGGCGACGGAGCCGAGCAGGAAGATCAGCACGTTGTTGACGATGTGCAGCGAGATCGCCGCCTCGAGGCCGCCCGTGCGCCAGGTCAGCCAGGCGGCGACGATCGCGAACATGCCGACGCTCGCCGCACCCCAGACGTCGTAGCCGTGACCGAGCACGAAGATCGGGACGGGCAGGAGGATGGCGAAGGCGGGATGACGCAGCCAGCTGCCGACCAGCTGCATCAGGTACCCGCGGAACACGTACTCTTCCGCTGCGGCCTGGAACGGGATCAGCAGCAGCACGAGAAGCACCATGCTCCACAGCCCTGGATGGGAGAAGTCCGCCACCACGGCATCGCCGCTCAGCGCCGACCAGCCCAGCACCACGGCGAAGTACACGACGAACACCGCGACCGCCAGCATCAGGCTCTTCCCGAGCCATCCCCTGCGCAGGCGTCCGGTCACCGACGACAGCAGCCCGACCCCGCGCCCCTCGACGATGCGCGAGGCCAGCAGCAGGGCCGGGATCATCAGGATCAGCGGCAGCACCAGCGCGACCAGCAGCCAGGGCCGGTCGAGATCGAAGAACTGCGTGGTCGTGAGGAGGACCTGCGACTCGACGGCCCAGCCGGGGACGACCATCGAAACGATCACCAGCGGCACGATCACGATCAGCAGGATCGCGACATAGAGAGCGATGCCGACGAGCCCGGTCAGCAGCATGCGCCACCAGCGATATCGCGGCCGCAGGTGCGCCAGCCGGTGGTAGGCGATCCGCTCGACCTCGGGCACGTCGTCCCGAGTGGCGGCGATCCCGGGGGCGGCGGCGGCGTCCTCGTGCAAGCTCATACCTCGATCCTTCCGGGTCCGCCTGTGTGTCGCATCCGACCGCGGGCGGATCCTCGAGTCGACGCCGTTCCGCACAATAGTCAGCATCCCCATGGCCGGAGTCACCATAATGGGGACATGACTGCTCCGCGCATCCTGGTCGTCGACGACGAACCCAACATCCGCGACCTGCTCTCCACGGGTCTCAGCTTCGCCGGATTCCAGGTGAAGACTGTCGCCAACGGCGCCGCGACGATCTCGGCCGTCCTCGAGGAGGAGCCCGACCTGATCATCCTCGACGTCATGCTGCCCGACATGAACGGGTTCAGCGTGACCAAGCGCCTCCGCGGCGCCGGGTTCACCGCCCCCATCCTGTTCCTGACCGCCAAGGACGGCACCGAGGACAAGATCGAGGGCCTGAACGCCGGCGGCGACGACTACGTCACGAAGCCCTTCAGCCTCGACGAGATCGTCGCGCGCGCCCAGGCGATCCTGCGTCGGACGATGCAGGCCGACGAGGAGTCGATCATCCGTGCCGGCGAGCTGTCGATGGATCAGGACACGCACGACGTGTACGTCGGCAAGGAGCCGATCGAGCTCAGCCCGACCGAGTTCAAGTTGCTGCGCTACCTGATGCTCAACCCGAACCGCGTGCTGTCGAAGGCGCAGATCCTCGACCACGTCTGGGAATACGACTTCAACGGCGACGCGGGCATCGTGGAGAGCTACATCTCGTACCTCCGACGCAAGATCGATCCGCACACGGACGAATCGCTGATCCAGACCAAGCGCGGCTTCGGCTACATGCTCAAGGTCGGCAAGTCGGTCTGACGACCGGCTGATCATCGTCGGCGCCGCCCCGCGGCGCGACCGCCGCGGCAGGGAGGACACGCATGGCGCACAAGCCCGATGCGGTCACCACCTGGTGGCGACGGATCAGCCTGCGCGCGAAGGTCACCGGCGTCACGGTCGCCGTGCTCGCCCTCGGCCTCCTGGTCGCGGGGATCGGGACGGTGCCGATCCTGCGCTCCGCCCTGGTGGGGAACATCGACTCGCAGCTGCCGGCCCTGGTCTCCACCGACCTCGTCGACCGGTACTTCGAGACCATGGACGTCGAGGGCGACACCATCTACATGGCGCGCGATGAGCAGCCGCGCGACTTCGCCTTCGCGATCTACGACGCGGAAGGGGAGCTGCAGGCCTCGACCGGCGTCTCTCCCGAGTCGGGTCCGGAGTTCCCGCCCACCTACTCGCTGCAGAAGGCCCAGTCCGCGGCGGAGACCCCGTTCGACCTGACCGGTCCGGACGGCTCCGCGTACCGCGCGGCCGTCGCGACCCTCGCCTCCCCCGGCGGAGGACTGCGCATCCAGATGGTCGCGCTGCCCCTGACCGGCGTTGACCGCATCATCAGCCAGTACTTCGGCATCTACATCACGATCGCGCTCATCACCATCCTCGTCGCGGCGCTGCTCACCCGCGGGCTCGTCACCCTCACATTCCGGCGCCTCGGCCAGGTGGAGGCGACGGCCATGTCGATCGCGGCCGGCGACTTCCGGCAGCGCATGACCGACCTCGAGCCCACGACCGAGGTCGGGCGCCTCAACACCGCCATCAACACGATGCTCGACCGCGTCGACCGCTCGCTGGCTCAGCGCGATCGCACCGTGCAGCACATGCGCCGCTTCATCGGCGATGCGAGCCACGAGCTGCGCACCCCCCTGGTGAGCGTACGCGGATACGCCGAGCTGTACCGGATGGGAGCCATCAAGGGCGAGGAGGACACCGCCAGGGCGATGGAGCGCATCGAGAAGGAGGCCATCCGCATGGGCGTCCTCGTCGAGGACCTGCTCGCCCTCGCTCGCCTGGACGAGGAGCGCGAACCGGAGATCGAGCCGCTCGACCTGCGTCCCATCGCGCGCGATGCCGCCCTCGACCTGCGCGCCGCGGCGCCCGGCCGGACCGTGACCGTGATCGATCGCACCGTCGAGGCCATGGCCCCGATCCCGCTGCGCGAAGAGCCGCAAGCGCACCCGCAGCAGCCACCGCCCCCGCGCGGCCTGTCGCGCACCGCGCTGTCGCGACTCCGGCGGCGGCCGCGGCAGCCGGAGCAGCCCCCCGCCATCGACTTCAGCGAGGTGCCGGACATCCCGGTGCGCACGCCGCCGATCGTGCTCGGCGAGGAGAACAAGGTGCGCCAGGTCGTCACCAACCTGCTGGGCAACGCCCGCCGCTTCTCTCCCGAGGACGGCCCGATCGAGATCGTCGTGGACTCCGATCGTGTCCGCGGCACCGGGAGCATCTCGATCGTCGACCACGGTGAGGGCATCCCCCCGCAGATCCGCGAGCAGATCTTCGAGCGGTTCTGGCGCGCCGACACCTCGCGCGCCCGGGAGACCGGCGGTTCCGGGCTGGGCCTGGCGATCGTGGCGTCGATCATGAAGGCCCTGCACGGCGGGGTCGACGTCTCGGAGACACCGGGCGGCGGCGCGACCTTCACGGTCATCCTGCCGCTGGCACCCGCCCGCGCCACCCCGGCGCATCTGCTCGAGGACACGCAGCCGCTGGACCGCCTCGACCTGAGCTGACGCTCCTGCACGGCTTCCCGTCCGCCGCGGTTGCTCACAGCGGCCGCGGTCCGGCCGGGGATGAGCGCTCCCGCCCCCGCGGCCCGCCTAACGTCGGAACCCGAACAGAAGGAGTTCCCATGACCGTCTTCACCGTCGACACCGAAGCCGTCCACGCCGCGCACAGCGCGACACGCGCCACGATCGCGCGCCTGCAGAGCGAGTCGGCCACGCTCATGGCCCAGCTGCGCGAGCTGCAGTCGTCGTGGATGGGCACCGCGTCCCACGCGTTCCAGGGCTGCGCCGAGCAGTGGCAGGGCGCCCAGCTGCATGTCGAGCAGGTGCTCGATGCGATCGGCTCCTCCCTCGGGGCCGCGGCGTCGCAGTACGCGGAGGCCGATCAGTACTCCGCCAGCCTATTCCGCTGACCGACGCAGAACGCCCCCGGCCGAAGCCGGGGGCGTTCTGTGTGTGAGACGTGGGTCTCCGATCCTGTGGAAGGGTCAGAAGTCCATGCCGCCCGAGGGGTCGCCGACCGGAGCGGCGCTCTTCTCGGGCTTGTCGGCGACGACAGCCTCGGTGGTGAGGAACAGCGCGGCGATCGACGCGGCGTTCTGCAGCGCGGAGCGCGTCACCTTGGCCGGGTCGATGATGCCGGCGCCGAACATGTCGACGTACTCGCCCGACGCGGCGTTGAGGCCCTGGCCCGCGGGGAGCTCGGCGACCTTGTTCGCGACGACACCCGGCTCGAGGCCGGCGTTCAGGGCGATCTGCTTCAGCGGCGCCTCGATGGCGACGCGGACGATGTTCGCACCCGTCGCCTCGTCACCCGACAGCGTGAGGCCGTCGAGCGCCTTGGTGCCGGACTGGATCAGCGCGACGCCACCACCGGGGACGATGCCCTCCTCGACGGCTGCCTTCGCGTTGCGGACGGCGTCCTCGATGCGGTGCTTGCGCTCCTTGAGCTCGACCTCGGTCGCAGCCCCGGCCTTGATGACCGCGACGCCACCGGCGAGCTTCGCGAGGCGCTCCTGGAGCTTCTCGCGGTCGTAGTCGCTGTCGGTGTTCTCGATCTCGCGACGGATCTGCGTGACGCGCCCCTCGATCTGGTCGGCCTCACCGGCACCCTCGACGATCGTGGTCTCGTCCTTGGTGACGATGACCTTGCGCGCACGGCCCAGCAGGTCGAGCGTGGCGTTCTCCAGCTTGAGGCCCACCTCTTCGGTGATGACCTGGCCACCCGTGAGGATCGCGATGTCCTGCAGCTGCGCCTTGCGACGGTCGCCGAAGCCGGGAGCCTTGACGGCGACCGACTTGAAGATGCCCTTGAGCTTGTTCAGCACGAGCGTCGCGAGAGCCTCGCCCTCGACGTCCTCGGCGATGATGACGAGCTCCTTGCCGTCCTGGATCACCTTGTCGACGATGGGCAGGAGGTCCTTGATGTTGGAGACCTTCTGGTTCGCGATGAGGATGTACGGGTCCTCGAAGACCGCTTCCTGGCGCTCCGGGTCCGTCACGAAGTACGGGTTCAGGTAGCCCTTGTCGAAGCGCATGCCCTCGGTGAGCTCGAGCTCGGTGCCGAACGTCTGCGACTCCTCAACGGTGACGACGCCCTCCTTGCCGACTTTGTCGATCGCCTCGGCGATGAGCTCGCCGATGGCCGGGTCTGCGGCGGAGATGGACGCGGTGGCCGCGATCTGCTCCTTCGAGTCGATCTCCTTGGCGCTGGCGAGCAGCTCCTCGGTGATCGCCGCGACGGCCTTCTCGATGCCGCGCTTCAGCGAGATCGGGTCGGCGCCGGCTGCGACGTTGCGCAGACCCTCGCGGACCAGGGCCTGAGCGAGGACCGTGGCGGTCGTGGTGCCGTCACCGGCGACGTCGTCGGTCTTCTTGGCGACCTCCTTGACGAGCTCCGCGCCGATCTTCTCGTACGGGTCGTCCAGCTCGATCTCCTTGGCGATGGAGACACCGTCGTTCGTGATCGTGGGGGCGCCCCACTTCTTCTCGAGGACGACGTTGCGGCCGCGCGGGCCGAGGGTCACCTTGACCGCGTCGGCGAGGATGTTGAGGCCGCGCTCGAGGCCGCGGCGGGCCTCCTCATCGAAAGCAATGATCTTTGCCATGAGTTTTTTCGTCCCTCCTGGACGTAGACGTTGGGTTTAGCACTCAGAGTAAGAGAGTGCTAACGCCATTCTGGCACTCGACACCTTCGAGTGCAAGCCGCCGACGCGGGGTCGATCCGGGCCTCAGGAGGCGGGCGCGTCCTCGGGCGTCTCGGGCGCGGAGGAGGATCGATCCAGACCGATCACGACCGTGAACTGCTTGCGCCCGTCCTCGGTCTCGCCCGGGTAGTAGTCGCTCTGCTGCACGGCCGCTCCTCCGAGCACGTCGGCCAGTCCCCTCGCGGCGAGCTCGTCACCGGCGTCGACGTAGAAGACGGTCGTGGTGGCGAAATCCTGGCTCGAGCTGTCGCCAGCGAACACGTCATCCGCCGACCAGCCCTCGGTCACGAGGGTGTCGCGCATCTGGGTGGCGAGCCCCTCGTCCGGCGTCCCGTTGAGGATCATCACCGTGATGCTCGTGTCGACGACGCCGGTCTCGACCGGGGTCGGGGCCGCACTCTGTCCCGCATCGGGGAACAGCGAGATGCGCCCCATGACGACGAGGGAGCCGAAGATGCCGGCGATGATGAGCACCAGCGCGGCGACGAACGACCACAGCAGCACGACCCAGCCGTTCATCCCCGGTGCTTCTGCGCGGTGCGCCCCCACCCGTCCGGAGGAACGGGGAACGTCATCGAAGCGATCGCGGGAGGGCTTGGACACCCCTCGATGCTAGCGGCATGTTCCTGGCAATCCGTTCCGCCGGGGTGAGCGTGCCGCCGCGAGCCCCGGCCGACCGCCGTCAGCCGACGAATCCGGGAGTGCGTGCCGAGCGGCGCAGCGCCCGCGAATCGCGGATCCGGCGGAGGCGACGCACGAGCATGGGGTCGTATTCGAGGGCGGCGTCCGAGTCGATGAGCCGCGCCAGGAGCTGGTAGTAGCGCGCGGCGCTCATCCCGAGCTGCGCACGGATGACCTCTTCCTTGGCGCCGCCGTGTCGTGGCCACGCCGTCTCCAGGGCGAGGATCGCACGATCGCGCTCCGTCAGGTCTCCGAGCATGGATCCAGGCTAGGACGCATCCGCCGCGGGAACCGCGCGCCACTCCCACCATCGCCCGAGCGGATCCGCTGCGGCGCGCACGCGTCCGTCGAGCGCCACGACGAAACCGGGCCACGAGTCGTCGACGGCGGGCTCCCACACGTCGAGCAGCCCTGGCGGATCGATCGTGATCCACCGGGCGTCGAGCGCGGAGATCCGCTCCACGAGCACCTTCCGCGCCGCGCGAGGGATGTGCACGAGCACTCCCGGCGTCGTCACGACGAGCGTGGCGTCGGCGGGGGCGAGCGCGGCGACCGCCTCGAGCCGATCGCCGGCGTCTCCCTCGACCAGCAGCGGCGGATCGGCGGCCGCGATCCGGAGCGCGGCGTCGATGCGCTCGGCGCGCCCGGTCTCCCCCGGCCACACCAGCGCACGCAGCCATCGCCGGTCGTGCTCGGAGCCCGCGTCGAGGGGTGCGAGATCGATTCCGGCCCGCCACACCACGTCCGGGAGGCGCAGCGCAGGGAGCCGCCCGCTCACCCGGCTGTCGAGCACCACCTCGGACCTGCCGTACACGGGATCCAGGGTGCCGAGGACCGTGTCGTCCTCACCGCGGAACAGGTACGAGTACCGGTCGGGGTACAGGCAGAGCCCCGCCGCCGCCCCGATCTCGAGCAGCGCGATCGGCCCGTCGATCTCGGACAGGACGGGAAGCAGTGGAGCGAGACGGAGCGGTTCATTGGTCTGCAGCGACCGGCGCCCGCACTCGGCGACCACCTCTTCGGCGTGCTGGAGCACGAAGCGACGCCACTGCGGGTAGTCGCCCAGGCCGGCGCCGAGCATCCTCGTCACGGCGAACACGAGCGGCGGCTGTCGTCTCGTCTCGGGGATCCGCAGCAGCACCCGGCGGATCGGCTCGTCCGCCGCGACTCCCGCCGCCCACTCCGTGTACAGCGCACTCCGCCCCGGCGACTCCTCGCGGGCGAAGCGGGCGTAACGCTCCTGCACGGCATCGGTCATCCGTCCATTCTGACCCGACGCACCCCGACAGCCGCCGCAGGGGGGAGAATGGAGGCGACTCAGGAGGATGAATGTCGTACAGCGTGGACAAGACCGAAGACGAATGGCGCAAGGAGCTCGGTGAGGAGCAGTACGCCGTGCTGCGTCAGGCCGCGACCGAGCGGGCGTGGACGGGCGAGCTGCTCGACGAGGAGCGCGCCGGCCTCTACACGTGCGGCGCCTGCAACGCCGAGCTGTTCAAGAGCGGGACCAAGTTCGACTCCGGCTGCGGATGGCCGAGCTTCTACGAGTCCATCCGCCCTGACGCGGTCGAGCTGATCGAGGACACGAGCCTCGGCATGGTGCGCACCGAGGTGCGCTGCGCCAACTGCGGCTCGCACCTGGGGCACGTCTTCCCCGACGGCTTCGGCACGCCCACCGGCGACCGCTACTGCATGAACTCGATCGCACTGAACTTCACCCCCGACGCGTCGTGAGCGCCCTCGACGCGGTCCGGGCGAGGCAGTCCTGGTCGAAGGTCGAAGACACCGCTCCCACGCGCGAGGAGCTGCTTCCACTGGTGTCGGCGGCGGCGCGCGTCGCCGACCACTCCTCTCTCCGCCCCTGGCGCCTGATCGAGCTGCGCGGGACGGACCGCGAGGCGCTCGGGGCCGCCATCGCCAAGGCGCAGGGGGACGCGTCGCCGTCGTCCAAGCCGCTGCGCGCGCCGCTGCTGATCGCGGTCGTGGCCAGCTATCGCAAGAGCGACAAGGTGCCGCGGTGGGAGCAGGAGGCCGTCGCCTCGGGCGTCGCGCACACGCTCAGCCTGCTCCTGGACGAGGCCGGGTGGGGCGTCATCTGGCGCACCGGCCACTACACGCGCGCCAAGGCCGTCGCCAAGGCGCACGGGCTCGACAAGAACGAGGAGCTGCTGGGCTGGCTCTACGTGGGCGCCAAGCCCGCCGGGCGGAAGCCGGGACGGCGCAAGCCCGTCGATGCGCGCAAGCTCCTCACCCGGATGCCGAAGCCGGGCGCGAAGAAGGGCAAGAAGAAGGCGAAGCAGGACGAGGCGCCCGAAGGCCGGTAGCGTCAGCGCCGGCGTCGCCACGGCAGCGCGACGAGCACCGACGCCACGGCGACGAGCACCATCGCGATCACCTGCCAGAGAGCGGGACCGGCGGCAGCAGGCCAGAGCAGGTCGATGACGACCGAGGTCACGAGCTGGCCGAGGACCGATCCCAGCCCCATCAGCAGGACCCCGGTCTGAGCGACGATCAGCGCGCCGAGGAGGATGTAGGCCGCGCCCAGGAAACCGCCGACATAGAGCCACGGCTCGACGGGGAGCGCGGACGGCGCCCCGCGGAGGGCGATGCTCACCCCGGTCGCGAGCGCGAGCACCAGGGTGCCGGCCACGAAGCTCATCAACGTCGCGGCGAGCGGCGACTGCACTCGCTGCGCGAGTCGCCCGTTGGTCGCCGCCTGCCACGCGATGCCGACGCCGGCCGCGAACGGCAGCAGCAGCATCCACAGCGGGGCGGAGGCGAGGACGTCGCCGGACAGCGAGATCCCGACCGCGGCGAGCGCGAGCACTCCGCCGAGCACGCGCCCGGGCGTGACCGCCACCACGCCGGCCGGGCCGAACCCGATCCGGTCGAGGACGAGTCCGTGCACGGTCTGCCCCGCCACGACGCCCACCGAGAACAGCGAGACACCCAGCACACCAGCCGTGACCCCTTGCGTCGACACCGTGAGCGCGCCGCACGCGCCGCCCAGCAGCATCCAGAACGGGATCGTGTGTCCGCGGATGCCCGTCCACAGCCGAGCCACTCCGCGGCGGGCGGAGGGAAGGCAGGCGATCACGACGGACAGGGCGACCAGGCCGACGGAGAAGGAGAGCAGGCCGGCGAACACACCGTCGTCGACGCGGACGCCCAGGACACCGTTGATGCGTGCCTGGATCGCCGTCATGACGCCGATCGCGACGGCCCCGCCCAGAGCCACGGGGGCGGGAAGGCGTCGGGTGACTGTCACCTGTCGACCCTATCCGAGGTGCTCGTTCCGTCCCGCACCGCGATGTCCGGGCCGGGGGCTACGCTGGCGGCATGTGCGCGAGTTACGGCCTCGATCCCCGGTTCACCGATGCAGATCTCCTCGCCGCCGCCGATGATGCGGTGCTGGAGGGTCTGCGCACCTGGGCGCAGGAGAACGCGGGTGAGACCGTGCGCCCCACCGGCAAGAACCTGCGCAACCTGAATCCTCTGATCGTGCAGCCCGACACCCAGCCGACCCTGGAGCCGGCGTGGTGGGGTTTCCTCGTGAACGGCGAGCCGGCGAAGTTCCCGTCGATCAACACCCGCTCCGAGCGCCTGCAGGACCGTCCCGGTGGAGCCCGCACCCGCGGCATCGTGCCGGCGACGAGCTGGTACGAGATGCAGAAGCCCTCTCGGCAGTGGAACGAGTTCATCGTCGACGACGGCACCCTGTTCGGCATGGCGGCCGTCACGCAGCGCGGTCGCACCGCCGACGGCGAGTGGTACACCTGCTACTCGATCGTGATGCGCCCCGCCCCGGCCCACCTCGCCGAGCTGCACGACCGGATGCCGCTGCTCGTGCCCGCCTCGCTCAGCCACGACTGGCTCACCGCACCCGGCTCGCGGGAGATCATCGACGAGGCCATCATCGCCTCCGACGAGATGGCGGATCGAGTGAGCGCCAGGCCGCGGGACTGACACCGGCAGGGTCCGTCGCGGGGAGGACACCGGATCGTGAGATGTGTACCTGGGGAGGACGCGCCCGTGCGGAGCGGTCCGTAGCGTTGAGGGCATGATCACAGCAGAAGGCCTCACGAAGAGGTTCGGAGACAAGACGGCCGTCGATGACGTGTCGTTCACCGTCAAGCCGGGCACCGTCACCGGCTTCCTCGGCCCGAACGGGGCCGGCAAGTCCACCACGATGCGCCTGATCGTCGGGCTCGACCGCCCCACCTCCGGTCGTGCCGCCGTGGCCGGCCGCGAGTACCGCAAGCTGCGCGCGCCGCTGACCGAGGTCGGCGTGCTGCTGGACGCGAAGGCGGTGCACACCGGACGCTCCGCCCGCAACCACCTCCGCGCGATGGCGGCGACCCACGGCATCCCGGCGTCCCGCGTCGACGAGGTGATCGATCTTGCCGGGATCGGATCCGTCGCCCGCAAGCGCGCGGGCAAGTTCTCCCTCGGGATGGGGCAGCGACTCGGCATCGCCTCCGCGCTGCTGGGCGACCCGCACACCCTGATCCTCGACGAGCCGGTCAACGGGCTCGACCCCGAGGGCGTGCGCTGGGTGCGGCAGTTCGTGCGGCATGCCGCCTCCGAGGGGCGCACGGTGCTGCTCTCCAGCCATCTGATGAGCGAGATGGCGCAGACCGCCGACCACGTCATCGTGATGGGCCGCGGGCGCGTGCTCGCCGACGCTCCGCTGGCGGACCTCGTCCGCTCCTGGACGCGGAACACCGTCCGGGTGCGCACGCCCCGACCCGCCGACCTGGCTGCCGCCGTCGGCGGACCGGACGTCGAGATCGTGAGCTCCGCGCCCGATCTCCTCGATGTGGTGGGGCTGCCGGCCGCCCGCATCGGAGACCTCGCCGCCGAGCGCGGCATCCCGCTGCACGAACTCACCCCGACCACCGGCTCGCTGGAGGACGCGTATCTCGCTCTCACCGGCGACTCCGTCGAGTACCGCACGAAGGAGCTCTCATGACCACGGCCCAGGCTCCCGCTCCCACGCGGACGAGCGTCGACACCGGTCGGCGACTGACCTTCTTCCGCGCCTTGCGCAGCGAGTGGATCAAGCTCGCCACCCTTCGTTCGACCTGGTGGTCGATCGGGATCGCCGCGGCCCTCACGATCGGGATCGCCGTGCTCATCGCGCAGGCGATCGAAGCTCCCGGCTTCGATCCGATCCAGGCCGTCGTGATGCCGATCCAGTTCACGATGCTCCTCGCCGGCATCATCGGCGCGATCTCGGTCACCGGCGAGTACTCGACCGGCATGATCCGGTCGACGCTCACCGCCAACCCGGTGCGCGGCTCGGTGCTGGCGGCGAAGTCGGTCGTGCTGGCCCTGTTCCTGTTCCTGTCGTCGGTCGTCATCTTCACGGTCGCGGCCGTCGCGGTCTCCCTCGTGGTCGCGTCGCGGGATCAGAGCATCGACTGGTCGGACCCGTCCGCGTCGCTGCTGCCGATCCTGGTGTCGTCCCTGTCGATGGCGGTGTTCGCGCTGATCGGCGTCTCCTTCGGGTTCATCCTGCGCTCCGGCGCCGGAGCCATCGCGGCCACGGTCGGCGTCCTGTTCGTGCTGCCCATCGTCGCGAGCTTCTTCTCGATGGCCGGCGAGGCGTGGGCATGGGTCGTGGATGCGTCCGCGTACCTGCCTGTCGCAGCGGCCCAGAGCGCGATCATGCCGAGCGAGACCGCGGCGCTCGACGCGCCTGTCGCCTTCCTGACCCTCGGATGCTGGGTGGTCGGCGGCGCCCTCGTCGCCTGGGGCGTGCTGCGCTCGCGCGACGCGTAGAGTCGGCGACGTGAGCAGAACGCGCAGCCGCAGCGACTCGATCCGCGAGGACGAGGAGCTGCGGCTTCCGCGTGCGCCGGGGGTCCTCCGGCGGTTCTGGGCGCGGCACCCTGTCTTCGCCGACGTCCTCCTGGCCCTGATCTGCCTGCTGCTGTCTCTCGCGCCGGCTGCCCGCGTGAACGACCCGGCCATCCCCGAGCCGGTGTCGATCGGCCTCAACGTCCTGGCGACCGTCATCATCGTCGCCTCCTGCGCGACGCTGCTGTGGCGACGTCGCGTGCCCCTCCTGCCCTTCCTCGCGGCGATGGTCCTGGGCACGCTCGCGCTGCTCGTCGGGTTGCAGGGCGGAAGCCCCCTGCTGCTGTTCGCCTCCTACGGACTCGCCGTGTACAGCTCCTCCCGCGCGGCCTGGAGGTGCTTCGGCATCGGCGCGACCTGGCTGGTGGGCATCGCGCTCATGCTGACCCTGCGGGGGATGATCGACCTGCAGGACGCGCTCAACACCGTGCTTCCGGACATCGTCCTCGGCTTGATCGGCACGCTCATCGGCGTCAACGTCGGTGGGCGCAAGCGCTACATCGCGGCGGTCATCGATCGCTCGCGGCAGCTGCTGGTCGAGCGCGACCAGCAGGCGCAGCTCGCCGCCGCCGCCGAACGCGCCCGCATCGCGCGCGAGATGCACGACATCGTCTCGCACTCGCTCACCGTGGTCGTCGCGCTCTCAGAGGGTGCGGCCGCGACGCCCGACAGCGTCCAGGCTCGGAGAGCCGCGACGGCCGCCGCCGAGACCGCACGCGCCGCGCTCACCGAGATGCGCTCGATGCTCGGCGTGCTGCGCGACGACGACTCGCCGCTGCCGCTGGCACCGGTGCACCCCGTGCTGCCCGCGGACACGGTCGAAGCCGCCCAGCGCGCCGGCTTCCCGGTGACCCTCACCGTGGCCGGGCAGGCCGAGGTCGCGCCGGCGGTCGCTCACGCGATCGGTCGGATCGTGCAGGAGGGCGTCACCAACGCCATGCGGCACGCGCCGACCGCGAGTGCCGTCACGGTGCGCCTGGACTATGCGCCGGACACGGTGACGATCGAGATCGTGAACGACGGCGTCTCGGGCGGGGCCGGATCGGGCGGATTCGGGGTGCGGGGTCTCGCGGAGCGCGCGATGCACGTGCACGGCACCGTCCGCTCCGAGGCCGTCGACGGAGGACGATGGATGCTGCACGCCGTGCTGCCCGTCGACGGGCGCCCCGCGGACCCGCGGATCGAGACGACGGAGGAGACAGGATGACACCCGAGATCAGAGTGCTCCTGGTGGACGACCAGGAGCTGATCCGGCTCGGCTTCCGGATGGTGCTGGAGGCTGAGGAGGACATCGTCGTCGTCGGCGAGGCCGGGGACGGCAGGGCGGCGATCGCGCAGAGTGCGGCCCTGGCACCCGACCTGGTGCTCATGGACGTGCGGATGCCGGAGCTCGACGGCATCGCGGCCACGCAGGAGATCGTGCGCGCCCATCCGCAGACCCGAGTGCTGGTCCTGACGACGTTCGACCTGGATGAATACGCGTTCGGCGCGATCCGTGCCGGGGCGAGCGGATTCCTGTTGAAGGATGCGCAGCGCCACGAGATGATCTCCGCCGTCCGGGCCGTGCACCGCGGCGATGCCGCCCTGTCACCGCGAGTGACCCGGATGCTGATGGAGCACGTCGGCTCGCGGCTCGATGCGCCATCGGCGGCCCCCGATCCGACGGTCGCTGCGGAACGGGCGGCCGTCGACTCGCTCACCGACCGCGAACGGGATGTCTTCCTGGCGATCGGCCACGGACTGACCAATGCCGAGATCGCGCAGCGGCTGTTCGTGGGAGAGTCCACGGTGAAGACACACGTGGGACGGGTGCTGGCGAAGCTCGGCGCGCGTGACCGCATCCACGCGGTGATCGTGGCGCATCGGCTCGGACTCGTCGGCGACTAGCCCCGAGCGCTCATGCCTGCGCGGGCGTCCATTCCGAGACGCGGTCGAGCAGCCGGACCTCTTGCGTGGAGAGTTCGAGGCGGGCGCCGGCGAGCAGGTCGGGCACCTGGTCGGCGGTCCGCGCGCTGGCGATCGGCGCCACCACCGTCGGCTGGGCCCGCAGCCAGGCGAGGGCCGTCGCCGCGATCGAGGCGTCATGCTTCGCGCCGATCTCCTCGAGCGTGTCGATGATGCGCAGCCCGGCGGCCGTCGCGTACTTCGCGGCGCCCTGCGCGCGGGGCGAGCTCTGCCCCTCGGCATCCGTCGAGCGGTACTTCCCGGTGAGGAACCCGCTCGCCAACGCGAAGTACGGAACGAGACCCAGGTCGAACTCCTCGGCGATGGGGATGATGGTCTCCTCGACGTCGTTGCGGTGCACGAGGTTGTAGTGGGGCTGGATGGCGACCGGCAGCGGTGCGCCGATGCGCTGGGCGATGTCGATCCACTCGCGAATGCGCGACGCCGAGTAGTTCGAGACGCCGATGTGCCGCACCAGGCCGTCGTCGACGAGTCGGCCGAAGGCGGCGACCGTCTCCTCCAGGGGCACGCTCGCGTCGTCGAAGTGGGCGTAGTAGAGGTCGATCTCGTCGACGCCCAGACGGCGGAGCGAAGCCTCTGCGGCTTTGCGCACGTTGTCTGCGGAGAGTCCGGAGAACAGCGGATGCTGGCTCACCTTGGTGGCGACGACGACGCCGGAGGGCTTGCGGGAGGCCAGCCATCCGCCGATGATCGTCTCGCTCTCACCGCCCTCGTTGCCCGGGACCCAGGAGCTGTAGGAGTCGGCGGTGTCGATGAAGTCGCCGCCTCCGTCCACGAACGCGTCGAGGACCGCGAAGGACGCATCGCGGTCGGCCGTCCAGCCGAACACGTTGCCCCCGAGGGCCAGAGGGAGGACGTCGAGATCACTGTTGCCGATGCGGGTCATGTCGAGGACAACCGCCGCCGATGCCGACCGCATTCCCGCATGACGTGATGTTGCAGCGCCGCGGGGGTCAGACCGGCGCGTCCTCCCGGTCGGGGGTGCGGGGCGGCGGGCTCACGAGCTGCGGGTCCGGCGCGTGCGCGACCAGGGGATCCTTTCCCGGATAGTCGAAGCGGGCGAGAACGACTCTGATCGCCTCGAGCCTGGCCCGCCACTTGTCCTCCGCCGCGATCACGGTCCACGGTGCGAAGGAGGTGTGGGTGCGCGCGAACATGGTCTCCTCCGCTCTCACGAAGTCCTGCCATCGGTCGGCGCCCGCGATCCGGGTCCCACTCAGCTTCCACTGCCCCAGGGCGTCTCCCGCACGACGGTCGAACCTCCTGGTCTGCTCGGCCTCGTCGATTGCGAACCACAGCTTGACCATCCGGATGCCGCACCCCACGAGCATGTGCTCGAACTCCGGAGCCGTCTGCAGGAACTCCTCGTGCTCCGAGGCCGAGCAGTACCCCATGACCGGCTCCACGCCGGCGCGGTTGTACCAGGAACGGTTCATGAAGACGATCTCGCCGCCGGAGGGCAGGTGCGCGACGTGGCGCTGGAAGTACCACTGGGTCCGCTCCTGGTCCGTCGGCTTGTCCAGCGCGACCGTGCGAGCGCCGCGAGGGTTGAGGTGCTCCGTGAACGCCCTGATCGCCCCTCCCCTGCCCGCGCCGGCGCGGCCTTCGACGAGCACCAGCAGGCGATCGGCAGAGCGCCGGATGTCAGCCTGGAGTTTGAGCAGCTCGACCTGCAGCGAGCGCTTCTCACGCTCGTACGCCGTCCGCGTGATCCTGCCGGGGAGGCTGCTCATGCGTCGCCTTTCGGGAGATTCTCGAGGCGCCCGCCGAAGAGGGGCAAGCGCAGGTGACCGTGGCGGGGAGTCGGTCACCTGCGCCCGGAGTAACATATCACTCTCTAGTGCGATACTCCGGCATGCGTTGTGTCGAGCGGGGCGCAGCCGTCGTGCGCCCCTCATGAAGAACGCCCGCCATCCCGAAGAACAGGGATGGCGGGCGTTGCTGTGCGGAGCCGACTACGGGACTCGAACCCGTAACCCCCGTTTGAAAGATGCCGTGTCTATAGGTGTACTTCGGTGAACTTCCCGCGGGAATCCACGGACTCGGTACAACCATGTACAGGCAAGTACGCGCGCAAAACCACGACTAAACCATGGACCCGCCGAAGCTCGACACGGGTCAAGCCGCCGTTCTGCGAGTCCGCACGCTGGCTCGCAGAGCAGCCCGATCGCGGACGCGTCGAGCCGTGACCGCATCCGCTTTGACCCCCTCAAGCGAAGTTGCAGCGCGAGCCAGCAGCACGAAATATCTGGTGGGAGTGATGCCCAGCTCGCGACGGATGGCATCATTCTTCATCGGGCCGAACGGCATCAGATGGGCAGCTTCGAAGGCGAGGAGTCGTTCAGGCGTCACGGTTCCGATCCTCTCCCCACCACTGACGTTCGCTCGCGCTCACTGCCCGAGGATGCGGTACACCTGCATTCGCGAGAGGCCGGACGCGCGTGCGATCTCGGTTGGGCTCAGCGCCGGCTCTCCGGCCGCTGCAGCGCGGATCGCGGCGTCGCGTTCGGTGCGCCACTTCTCGAGCTGTGCGACGGCCTCGCGGATGCGCTCGGCGGGGTCAGCGGTCACGGTCACGGCGAGCTCCTCGGATCGCGATGACGAGGGCCGCGACGCTCAGCGCGAAGGCGGCGATGCTGATGATCCAGGTCACAGGTTCCATCTCGATACCCTTCGGTATGGTGGAGGGAGTCGGCCCCGAGATACTTGTTCTATCTCGGGGCCTTCCTCTGCCATTCGCGGCGTCGGTTCCGTTTCGCGGTCTGCCAGAGGATTACCGCGGTGATCATGTTGATCAGAACGGTGAGGATGCCGATGATTTCCACCGGTTCCTCCCTCCTGCCGGGCGCCTTGCCCGACCATCTAAGTGTAACACCGCGTGACACTTAAGTGCAACATCAAGTTACACATTCGATGGTGTCGCCGGAACCACGTACACTCGAACCTCTCGGCCGGAGGAAGGAACACACCGGCTATGGGGAACCCTGGGGCGACGCTCTCCGCGTACCGCGACAAGCAGTCGCAGGCCCGATCAATCCTCGAGGCCGCGAAGCACGGCCCGCTGCAGTCGCTCACCGACCGCGAGCTCGACGTGCGCGAGCAGCCCGTCACTATCTACCCGCGGCCCGCCGCCGTGCGCGCGTGGGTTCGGTTCGGCCCGAAGCGGTGCGCGTCGACGCGAAAGTGATGCGCTCCACGCCCCTCGCCGCCGGAATCGAGTTCCGCGCCGGCGACCAGACCTTCCGCTGTTGGGTATGGGGCAACGGCGTGCAGCTCGTCGACGAGACCTAGTCGAGAGGCGCGAGCCGTCCGCGATCATTCGCGAAGTCCGCGAGCTCCTGGCGAAGGTCCTTCATCCGGTCCGAAGCCACTGTGCGCATATCCACGTAAGCGTGACCCACAGGGCGAGGCGTCGATGAGGGAACCGCAGAGTCGTCGATACACCGCAGGAAAACGCTGGTGAGCTCCGCGATCGACACCCCCCAAGTGCCCTTGGTTCTCGGTTTCGTAATCAACCGCTCGTCAAACGCCCCTTGTGCGGTTTGTTTTGAGGACCGCACGCCAGAGAGCTTTCCGTGATCGTTTGTAGGGTGGAGCCTGAAAGCCACAGCCCCGAGCTCGTCACGGTCCTCGACGGCGTCAGGGAACGCGTGACGGTACCAAATCTCTTTCGGGTCGTCGACGAGCTCTTCGCCTTCCTCAAGGCCGGATGTCATGCGGCCATAAGGAAAGCTGCGGCCGCTCGATCGCTCTCAAGCAGGTAATGATGGTGGACGTGTAGCTTCTTGTCGTGGATAGCCCCGGTGATCTCGCCGGGGTTCACCTCGAGGATCCTTGTCTCAGTAGCTCCGCGCTTTTGGATGGTTAGCCCCGCCTGCTCCGAGGGGAAGATGCGAAGCTCAGCATCTCTGCGCGCCTGACTGATAAAAGACAGGATCTTGAGCGCATGGTCGGCAGCGGCTTGAGACAATGCGGGCAGGCCGAGTTCAAGGCTCCACTCAGGAGCGCTCTCGACGAGGAAGTCGATTCGCGCCTCTGTGTTACCGCGAGATTCCCCTCCTCGCCGCACGTCGCTCACAAGTGCATTGTACGCCTTGCGTCCACGATTCGGCTCTGTCTTCACTCCTACGCGGGTACGGGTGAAACCGATATCGCTCGCCGATGCAAGACGGGCGTTCTTTCCCCGAATGCCTCCACTCGTCGGGCGGGACTCAAGGGTCAGCACGTTCAGCCCCTCCGAGCGCGTGAAGCACGTCAACGCCTCCAGCGAATCCAACGCGCTCGAATCGGCAACCGTCGAACTCGCAAGACACCAGACCGATCGCTCCGATGACAAGCTCCCTCGCCGGGTTCAACTCCCAGAACAGCGCCTCCGGATCACCCGTAAAGACGCCATTCGTGATCGAAGTCTCGCTCATGGGAATCACAATCGCCGGACCGAGAACGAGGCAGTCTCTGAACGTGACACCTTCGATAGTGTCCGAGGTCACGGCAAGATCGGCCAACCGGACGACTTCGTTTTCGTAGTGCTTTCGCGCCATGCTCGCATGTTAGCCGAAGGCGGAGTGCCACACGCTCGAATGACGAAGACCCCCACTCAGCCCGCAGGCTGGGTGGGGGTCTTCTAGTCGTGGCTCAGCGGAGGTCGCGGCGCAGCGCGGGTCGAGTCGTGCTCGGCACGTTCGGCACCGTGACGGCCAGGCCGAACAGGCTGGACAGGTAGAGGTAGCCGGCCGTGATCGGGCCGGTGTACTCGGTCAGGTCGAACGCGGGCGCGGCACCGTCGACGACCACGACGGTGCCGAGGGCGATGCCGACGGCGCCGAGGAAGATTCCGGCGACCTTGCGGACGTTGGGGTTCTGGACGACGACGTTCGGCGTTTCGGTTGGCGTGCTCATGGCGTGCCTCCTGGGGCGGTCGGGGTGCAGACAAGCGCCTGCTGCTGGTACGGGAGGAGGGTGTCGGGGTCCGTCACCGTGAGCGTCACCTCGTCGAGGGCATATCCCTCGGGGCAGGTGGGCCCGGCGGGGCCGATCGGGCCAACGTGACCGGCGGGTCCAGGGGCGCCCTCGGGCCCCGGCGGTCCAGCTGGCCCCGCAGGACCGGAGACCCCGGCGGAACCGGCTGGACCGATGGGACCTGGGGTGACCGAGTCGGCTCCTGGCTTGCCTTCCGGTCCGGGTTCTCCGCGCGGTGCGGTGCAGGTGCCGGCCGTGAAACACGAGGCGATGCCGTCGAGTACCTGCTGAGCGGTGGGGCCAGGGCCTCGCGGACCCGCCGGGCCAGGAAGGCCGGCGACCCCTGCGGGACCGGTCTCGCCGGGGATCGCTTCGGGCGCGTCCTGTGCGACATCAGACGGTTCCGGGGCGTCACGCGGCGACTGAGCGCTGTGCCATCGCCCACGAGATCGTGCACTTCGAGCATCACGACGTCGGCACTGACGACCTGCAAGAGGAGCGCGCGGACCGGATCGCGGCACGCCGCTTGATCCGTCCTCGGCGCATCGAGGAGCTGTCGGGCATCACCGATGACCCCGCCGTCGTCGCGCTCGAGCTCAACGTCACCGAGAAGATCATGCGCGTCTACATGCGGATGATCCGGCAGGGACGGATCAGCCGCTATGCCTAGGCCTCCGCTCGAACTCGAGACATGGGGGCGCATTCGCCGCACGACAGTGAAGGGCAAGCCGACGGCGATCGCCTACTATCGCGACTCCGATGGCGTCACCCGCCTCATGCAGCGCAACGGCCGCACGGGCGCGGATGCCGAGCGCAATCTCGTGAAGGCGTTGAAGAAGCGCCTAGCGCCGGCGAGCGACCTCCTCACCCCGGACTCGCTCGTCAGCGATCTTGCTGCCGCATGGCTCGACACGAAGACTCGGCTGGCCGAGGGGTCGATCCGGATCTACAAGAACGCGATCGAGAAGCACATCACTCCGGGCCTCGGCTCGGTCCGCCTCGCCGAGGTCACCGTGCCACGACTCGACCGCTTCGTCACGTCACTCACCCGATCCTCGGGCGCGGGCACGGCGACGACTGCGCACGTCGTGCTGCGAGGTATGTTCACGCTCGCCGCCCGTCACGGAGCGGTGCGGCCCAATCCGATGACGGACGTCCCGGCGCCCGAGAAGGCGAAGCGGACCGTGAAGCGCGCAGCGCCCAACGTCGAGGTCGTGCGCGCGATGCGGGCACGCTTCGAGGAGTGGGACGCCGGCACGGAGCCGCGGCCGGCGGACGACCGCCGCCGTCGCCGACCGCGCGCGAGCGAGCTGCTGGACACGACCGACATGATCATCGGCACCGGCATCCGCACCGGCGAGCTGCTGGCTCTGCAGTGGGACCAACTGGACCTGGACGCCAAGCTCGCCACGATCCGCCGCACGATCGCGCAGGACCGCGACGGGAAGTTCTTCGTCCAGGAGTTCACGAAGTCGGACGCCGGGTATCGCGAGCTCGAGCTTCCCGACCACGTCGTCGACATGCTGATGCGTCGCCGCGTCGCGTCGTACTCCGCGTTTGTCTTCGCATCGAGCGTGGGCACCTTCCAGCATCCGAACAACTACCGGACGACGTGGCGCGAAGCACTGCGAGACACGCCTTGGAAGGGCACCACGCCGAAGAGCTTCCGAAAGACTGTGGCAACCGTGGTCCGCGACGAGCTCGGCATCGAAGCAGCGAAGGAGCAGCTCGGCCACGAGGACGAGCGCACCACCCGGATGCACTACGCCGACGAGGTGCACCGCGGGCCCGCAGCCGGACTTGTTCTGGCGAACCTGTTCACCTGAAAACCACGACTAAACAACGATTCGCCCCGAATCCGGTCCGGATTCGGGGCGATTTTCTTTGGTTTGACCTGGTCTTTTTTGAGCCGACTACGGGACTCGAACCCGTAACCCCCGTATTACAAGTACGGTGCGCTACCAATTGCGCCAAGTCGGCGGACGCCACCAGCTTAGCGATGGCGTCGACCCTCCTCCGACCTAGGAGGCGGGCGTGCTCGACGCGGTGGGCGTCGGCGAGGCGGTGGCGCGCGACGCGTCGCTGGCCACGCTGAGCACGAACTGCGAGAACTCGGCCGGGTCGTCGAGCGCCCCGACGTAGGCTTCGCCGTTGGCGACGATCATGGGGGCCGAGCTCAGCTTCAGATCGTCGGAACCGGCGAGCGGCCCGTCGAGAGCGCGAGTCGTGGCGTCCTTCGCCCAGGAGACGAAGTCGCCGTCCTCGATGCACGAGCGCACAGCCTTGCCGTTGTCCACTCCGACGGCGCCGGCGAGGTTCGCGAGCTCCTCATCGGAGAAGCCGTCGCTGCCCACCTCGGGCTGGTCGTCGAGCAGATCGTGGTTGAACGCGTAGAACTGGTCCGGCGAGTGGGTCGCGACGCATGCGGCGGCCGCAGCCGAGCGCAGCGAGTACTTCGTGCCGTTCGAGCTGGCGGTCAGCAGCGCGACCGGGTGGTAGCTCACGGTGACGGCGCCCTCGCTGATCCACCCGGCGAACTGGCGGGCGTTGGCGCGCTCGAACTTCCCGGCGTCCGGTGAGAGGTAGTCGACGTACACGTGGATGTCGACCGTCTCCGACGAGGTGGGCTCCGGCGTCGGCTCTGCCGTCTCCCCTGTGCCGCTCGCGTCCGGGGTGGGCGTGGAGGGCATCTGGTCGGATCCGGCGACGGCGGAGATGTCGGTGACGACGACGCCATCGGCCTCCATGCCCGTCGGCGTGAGACGCGGCTTCGACACCTGGGCCGACACCGCCAGCGTCACCGCGGTGCCGATCGCGCCCACGGCGACGATCGCCACCGCACCGATGATGATGCGTCTCATGATGCGCGCCCTCGACTGCTGGGCATGCACCTTCTGAGCCTTCTCCCGCACGGCCTCGCGAGAATTGCGAGGCGTGGGGACGTTCGGCGTTTCGTCGCTCGACATCGTTCCTCTTGTGAGTCTCAGGGGGGTCCGGGTTGGCCCCGACCGCCGCCCCGCGACGATCGCCGCAGGCGCGCGGCCGAGTTCGATGCTAGCCAGTGAGGCTGAGAAATACCCAGGTACCGCTGTTCATGTCATACTGATCCCGACCCAATGATGGGTCACAGTGGGTCACCCCGCTGCTCTATCACTACGGATCGTCCGGCACGTACCTGCCGGTGAAGGAGAAACCGCAATGGCATCTGTGACTTTCGACGAGGCCACGCGCCTCTACCCGGGCGGAACCCGTCCGGCCGTCGACAAGCTCAACCTCGAGGTCGGAGACGGCGAGTTCCTCGTCCTCGTCGGTCCTTCCGGTTGCGGTAAGTCCACGTCGCTCCGCATGCTCGCCGGCCTCGAAGAGGTCAACGCCGGCCGCATCCTGATCGGCGACCGCGACGTCACCGACGTGCCGCCGAAGGACCGCGACATCGCGATGGTCTTCCAGAACTACGCGCTGTACCCGCACATGACCGTCGCCGAGAACATGGGCTTCGCGCTCAAGATCGCCGGTGTCGGCAAGGAGGAGCGCGCCGCCCGTGTCCTCGAGGCCGCGAAGCTCCTCGACCTCGAGCAGTACCTGACGCGCAAGCCGAAGGCCCTCTCGGGTGGTCAGCGTCAGCGCGTCGCCATGGGTCGCGCCATCGTCCGCCAGCCGCAGGTGTTCCTCATGGACGAGCCGCTGTCGAACCTCGACGCCAAGCTCCGCGTGCAGACCCGTACGCAGATCGCGTCGCTGCAGCGTCGTCTCGGCGTCACCACGGTCTACGTCACGCACGACCAGACTGAGGCGCTCACCATGGGCGACCGCATCGCCGTGCTCAAGGATGGCCTGCTCCAGCAGGTCGGCTCGCCGCGCGACCTGTACGAGAAGCCGAACAACGTGTTCGTCGCCGGCTTCATCGGCTCGCCCGCCATGAACCTGTTCGCGGCGGACCTCGCCGACGGCGGCGTGAAGTTCGGCAGCGAGATCGTCCCGCTCGACCGCGACACCGTCGGCCGCGCCAACGGCTCGCAGGTCACGGTCGGCGTGCGCCCCGAGGACATCACGGTCGGCCCGGCCGACGGTCAGGGCCTCTCGGTCGTCGTGGACCTCGTCGAGGAGCTCGGCGCCGACGGCTACCTCTACGGACACACCGAGATCAACGGCAAGCGCACCGACCTGGTCGCTCGCGTCGACGGCCGCAGCCACCCCAACGCGGGTGAGACCGTCACGCTCGCCGCCAACGCGGGTCACGTGCACGCGTTCGACATCGAGTCCGGCGACCGCCTGAACGACAAGCCGGTCGTCTCCGTCTGATCGGAACACCAGACGCGGCGCGGGCTGACTTCGGTCGCCCGCGCCGCGTCTGCTTTCCCTCCCGCCTTCCAGGAGCGTCATGCAGAACTCGCTGCGGATCACCGCGAGCACGGTCGACCCTGGGCTGCTGGGCCTGCCCTGGTCGACGCCGCTGGGCAAATGGCCCTCCGAGCACATCGTCTCGCTGCCCAAGGGGCTCTCCCGTCACCTCGTGCGCTTCGCGGATCTCTCCGGTCGCGTGGTCGCGGTCAAGGAGACGACGGCGGAGATGGCGCAGCGCGAGTACGACATGCTCGGCAATCTCGCACGCCTGGCCGTGCCCTGCGTCGATCGCGTCGCCGTGATCGCCGGTCGCACCGACGCCGCCGGAACTCCCCTACCCGCAGCCCTGGTGACCTCGCACCTGCGCTTCTCGATGCCCTATCGCGCCCTGTTCACCCGCGTGCTGCGCCCCGACACCGCGACCCGGCTCGTGGACGCGCTCGCTCTGCTGCTCGTGCGCCTGCACAACGTCGGGTTCTATTGGGGCGACGTGTCCCTGTCCAACACGCTCTTCCGCCGCGACGCGGGCGCCTTCGCCGCGTATCTCGTCGACGCAGAGACCGGCGAGCTGCACGAGGAGGGCCTGACCGACGGACAGCGCGCCTACGACCTGGACCTCGCCCGGACGAACATCGCCGGGGAGATCATGGACCTCGCCGCCGGCGGACGACTCGAGCACGGAGTGGACGCCGTCGCCATCGCGGACGGCATCGTCTCGTCGTACCGCTCGCTGTGGGCGGAGCTCACGGCCCAGGAGTCCTTCTCCTCCGCCGAGACCTGGCGGATCACGGAGCGCGTCGAGCGCCTCAACGCCCTGGGATTCGACATCGACGAGATGTCCATGTCGACCACCGCGGACGGCACCCTGGTCGAGATCCAGCCGAAGGTCGTGGATGCCGGACACCACCAGCGGCGCCTCATCCGCCTCACGGGCCTCGACGTCGAGGAGAACCAGGCCAGGCGGCTCCTCAACGACCTGGACGAGTTCCGCGCCCGGTCGACCAAGCAGTGGGCGGACGAGGAGATGTACGCGCACGAGTGGCTGACGCGCGTGTTCGAGCCCGTCGTGCGCGCGATCCCCTACGAGCTGCGCGCCAAGCTCGAACCGGCCGAGGTCTTCCACCAGGTGCTCGAGCACCGGTGGTACCTGTCACAGGCGCAGGGCCGGTCCGTACCGCTGGCCGAGGTGCTGACCAGCTACATCAACGAGGTGCTCCGCCACCGTCGCGACGAGGCGACGATCATGGGCCCTCCGACCGAGACCATGAGCCTGCCCGTCATCACCGGCACCACACCCGTCGCCGACGACGACGAGGAGATCGACTGGCGCGATCTCGTCTGACTCCGCGGCGCCGAATGCACGGGCTGCCGCCGAGTGCATGGGTTCCGCGCGCCGACAAGCCGTGCACTCGACGCGAAGCCGTGCACTCGGCGCCGGCGCGCCGGCGCGGGGGCCGGGGGCGGGGGCGGGGGGCGCGGGGCGCGGGGCGGGGCGGGTCAGTAGCCGACGGTGAAGCGGCCGCGGTGGTGATTGCCCTGCTCGATCTCATCGACCACGGCGACCGCGAAATCGGCGCCCGAGATGAAGGACTTGCCATCGGCGTCGCGGACCAGCACGTCGCCGCCGTCGCGGTAGTTCCCGGTGCGCTCACCCTCGGCCCAGGGTCCGAAGACCTCGGCCGGGTGGATGAAGAACCAGTCGAGGCCGCCGTCCGTCTGCTCCAGGAGGGCGAGGGAGTCGATGCCGACCTGAGCCTCGTGTTTGTACTCCTCGGGGAAGTCCTGATCGAACAGGCGCGGTCCGCCGGGGGCGACGAGGCTTCCCCCGGCGCCACCGACCACTCCCAGCCGGGTCTGCGTGCCGTCGAGGAGACCGATCACGTTCGCCAGGGCCTCCAGCGCGCGGTCGGTCATGTCGCCGCGGGGAGACAGCGCGGAGACCACGGCGTCAGCACCGGCGAACGCGCTCGCGAGGGTCTCCGGCTCGAGCGCAGAGCCCTGCACGTACGCGGCTCCCGCCACCGGATCGGAAGGGGCGGAGCGCGAGATCGCGACCACGCCGTGCCCGCGACTCACCGCCTCCGCGACGATGTGACGACCGGCGTACCCGGTTCCTCCCAGAACGATGATCTGAGCCATGCTGCCTCTTCCTTCCGTGGGGTCTACTTCTTCGCGGAGCGGACCGTCGACACCTGGTACAGCGCGACGGACGTGGCGATCCCGGCATTGAGGGACTCCGTGGATGCGGAGATCGGGATCGAGACGATCTGATCGCAGGTCTCGGTGACCAGACGCGAAAGGCCCTTGCCCTCCGAGCCGACCACGATCACGACAGGGCGGTCCGCGAGCTCGAGCTCGGGCAGCGAGACGTCGCCGTCGCCGTCGAGGCCGAGGACGAACACCCCCTGCTTCTTGAACTCCTTGAGCTGTGTGGTGAGGTTGGTGGCGAGCGCGACCGGGACCCGCGCGGCGGCTCCCGCGCTCGTCTTCCACGCTGCGGAGTTCACGCCGGCGGAACGGCGCTGCGGCAGGATGATCCCGTGCCCGCCGAACGCGGCCGTCGAGCGGATGATGGCGCCGAGGTTGCGCGGGTCGGTGACGCCGTCGAGCGCCACGAACAGCGGGACCTCACCCTTGTCGATGACCTGTTCCAGCAGATCCTGCGGGTGCGCGTACTCGTAGGGCGGCACCTTGATGGCGACGCCCTGGTGCACGCCGTCGAAGCCGGCCATGCGGTCGAGCTCCTGACGAGTCACCTCGAGCACCGGGATACCGCGGTGCGTGGCGATCGAGAGCATCTCCTTGACGCGGTCGTCCATCTCCACGCGCTGCGCGATGTAGAACGCGGTCGCGGGGATCTTGGCACGCAGGGCCTCGAGCACCGAGTTGCGCCCCGTCACCGTCTCGGTGTCCGTGGTGTTGTCCTTCGCCCTGGCGGAGCGGTTGGGGTTGCCGCCCGACGTCTGCCGCTGGCCCGGCTTGCCCTTGCCTCCGGACGCGGCGTACCGCTCCGCAGCGGCCTTCCGCTTGCCGGCGGGGTGCCAGGCGCGGTCCTCCGCCTTCGGGGTCGGCCCCCGTCCCTCGAGCGCCTTGCGCCCGAGTCCGCCCGTGCCCTTGGTGGGGCCCTTCTTCTTGCCGTTGCTCGCGCCGGGGCGCTGTGGCTTAGCCATCGATACTCCAATGAGTTCCGGCCGGAGTGTCCTCCAGCGTGATTCCTGCGGCGGCGATCGCGTCTCGGATGCGATCGGCCGCCGCCCAGTCCTTGTCGGCGCGCGCCTGCGCGCGCTGGGTGATCATCGTCTGCACCAGGGCGTCCAGCGCGATCGCCGCGCCGGACGCGGATGCGTCGTTCCCGGCGGAGGAGCCGGTGAGTCCGAGCACGGCGGTCATCGCCGTGACCGCGCGGAACGCGTCGTGCGCCGCATCCGTCTCGCCGGCATCCAGGGCGGAGTTCCCCGCCCGCACCGTCTCATGCAGCACGGCGAGTGCCTGCGGCACCCCCAGGTCGTCGTCCATCGCCGCGGTGAACGCCGCGGGAAGACTCTGGCCGGCGAACCAGCCGATGCCTCCGCTGATCGTGCGGTGGGCACGCTGTCGGAACGTGTCGATGCGTCCGAGTGCGGCTTCGGCCTCCGTGAAGGACGACTCGCTCAGGTCGAGACTGGAACGGTAGTGGGCGGCGGCGAGCGCGTACCTCACCACCAGCGGGTCGTGGGCCTCGAGCACGTCGGCGGCGAGGGTGAAGTTGCCGAGCGACTTGGACATCTTCTGCCCGTCGACGGTCACGAGCCCGTTGTGCACCCAGTACCGGGCGAAGCCGTCGCCCGCCGCCGTCGACTGCGCGAGCTCGTTCTCGTGGTGCGGGAAACGCAGGTCGAGGCCGCCGCCGTGGATGTCGAACTCCGCGCCGAGATAGCGCTTCGACATCGCGGAGCACTCGATGTGCCATCCGGGGCGACCGGGCCCCCACGGCGAGGCCCATGTGGCATCCGCCGGCTCCTCGGGCTTGGCGCCCTTCCAGAGGGCGAAGTCCTGCGGGTTGCGCTTGCCGCGCGGGTCGGCGTCCGCCGCCGCCTCCATCGCGTCGATGGACTGGTGTGTGAGCGATCCGTAGTCGGGCCAGGAGCGCACGTCGAAGTACACGTCGCCGGAGCCGTCCGGCGCAGGGTACGCGTGACCGCGCTCGATCAACTGCGCGATGAGCTCCTGCATCTGCGGGACGGATGCGGTGGCGCGCGGCTCGTACGTCGGGGCGAGGATGCCGACAGCACTGTACGCCGCGGTGAACTCCTGCTCCATCCGGTAGGCGAGCGCCCACCAGGGCTCGGTGTCCGTCGCGTTGGCGAGCACCTTGTCGTCGATGTCGGTCACGTTGCGCACGAAGGTGACCCGACCGTGGCGCAGTTCCAGCCAGCGCCGCAGCAGATCGAAGCTCAGGGCCGCCCGGACGTGCCCGATGTGGGGTCCGGACTGCACCGTGGGTCCGCACACGTACATCGTGATGTTCTCGGGGTCGAGAGGCACGAAGTCGCGCAGCTGCTGTGCGCGGGTGTCGTAGAGGCGGAGGGTCACCGCTCAAGACTACCGGGCGCGGTCTCCGCGAGTCTGGGCGCGCCGCGCGGCGTCATGTCGGCGCGATCCGCGTCAGTCGACGGGCAGGACCTCGCCGGTCTGCACCCCGAGGACGCTCTTGGCGTACGCCATCCCGACCCGGTACGACGAGACCGGCACGAAGCCGAGGAAGGACGAGTGATACGAGGGTGCGTCCTCGAGCACCGAGGGGCTGACGGCGTTGATGCGGATGCCGCGGGGCAGCTCCGGTGCCGCGCCGAGCACGAATGCTTCGAGAGCGCCGTTGGCGAGGGACGCCGCCGCCCCGGTGGCGATCGGCTCGCGCGCGAGGACGCCGGAGGTGAGCGTGAAGGAGCCCCCGTCACGGACGAAGGGCGTTCCGATGCGGACGATGTCGAGCTGCGAGAGCACCTTGCCCCGCAGCGCGGCCTCGTAGTCGTCGCGGCCGAGCTCGGAGAGCGGGGCGAACGGCACGCTCCCGACGGCGGCGATCACGGCATCGACCTCGCCGACCTGGTCGAACAGGCGCTCGATGGAGCGGGGGTCGGTCACGTCCACCGACGGCTGCCCGCTCCGCGAGGCGGCGACGATCTCGTGCCCGTCGAGCGCCGACGCGGCCGCGCGGCCGACGTGCCCGCTCGCACCGATGATGAGGATCTTCACTCCGGCTCCTTCCGTCCTGCGGACCGCGCCTGCACGCGCCCCGCTCGGGTCGTCTTCACGCTATCGCGTCAGGCCGGGAAGACGATCGCGACCGCGGTGACGGCGATGCCCTCCGACCGACCGGGGAAGCCGAGGCCGTCGGTGGTCGTGGCAGTGATGGAGACCGGCGCCCCGAGGATCTCTGCGAGGCGGGACTGCGCCTCCGCCCGCCGGGGGCTGAACTTCGGCCGGTTGCCCTGGAACTGGACCGAGACGTTGCCGATCGCGAACCCCGCTGCGGCGAGGAGTTCACGCGTGCGCGCCAGGAAGACCTCGGCATGCGCGCCCGCGTACTCGGGGTGGGCCGTGCCGAAGTGCTCCCCGATGTCGCCGAGCCCCGCGGCCCCGAGGAGTGCATCCACGATGGCGTGTGCGACGGCGTCTCCGTCGGAGTGCCCGGACAGCGGCTGCTCCCCCGGCCACTCCAGGCCCGCGAGCCAGAGGTCGCCCTCGCCCCCGAACGCGTGGACATCGGTGCCGATGCCGACGCGCGGTACCCCGAGGCGCGGCCGCTCCGGCGCGAGCAGGTGCCTGGCGCGCTCGAGGTCGTCCGGCGTCGTGATCTTGAAGGCGCGCTCCGAGCCGGGGATCCGACGCACCGGGTGGCCGGAGGCCGCGAACAGGGCGGCGTCGTCGGTGTACTCGCTCCCGGACGCGAGGGCCTCGGCGTACGCGGCTTCGAGCAGCGGTCGCGGGAATCCCTGCGGCGTCTGCGCCGCGGCGAGCTCCGAGCGGTCGACGGCCGCCACCACGGTCTGCTCCGCCACCTTCTTGAGGGTGTCGACGACCGGGAGCGCGGGGATGACGCCCACTTCCGGGGTCACCGCGGCGGCGACGGCGTCGATCTGCGTCGGCGGGGTGAGGGCGCGAGCGGCATCGTGCACCAGGACGGTCTCGACGTCGCCCCAGAGCGCCGCGAGCCCCGCCGCCACCGACTGCTGCCGTGTCGCTCCTCCCGTGACGACACGGCCGAGTTCGCGCCGGTCTCCGGCCGCCTCGCGCAGCTCGGTCTCCGCATCGCCCTCGAAACCGGGCGGGGCGACCACGACGACCTGCGCCGGTGCCGCCGCGAAGACGCCGTCGAGCGCGTGCCGCAGCACGGAATGGGCGTCGAGCCCGACGAACGCCTTCGGGGCACCGGCGCCGAGACGCGTGCCGGAGCCGGCGGCGACGACGATGATCGCGGTCTGCGGGACGGGGAGGATGGTCACAGCATCACGTTACCGGCGCACACGACGAAAGGCGGATGCCGAAGCACCCGCCTTTCGTCGAATCAGCTCAGGAAGCGAGGACCTCGTCGAGCAGTGCGCCCGCCTTGTCCTCGTCGGTCTTCTCCGCGAGCGCGAGCTCGGAGATCAGGATCTGACGAGCCTTCGCCAGCATCCGCTTCTCACCGGCGGAGAGTCCGCGGTCCTGGTCCCGGCGCCACAGGTCGCGGACGACCTCGCTCACCTTGATCACATCGCCGGAGGCGAGCTTCTCGAGGTTCGCCTTGTACCGGCGCGACCAGTTCGTGGGCTCCTCGGTGAAGGGCGCCCGCAGCACCTCGAACACATGGTCGAGGCCCTCTTTGCCGATGACGTCGCGAACGCCGACCAGGTCGACGTTCTCCGCGGGGACCTCGATGATGAGATCACCCTGGGTGACGTTGAGCTTCAGATATTTCTTCGCCTCACCCTTGATGATGCGCTCCTTGACCTCGATGATGGTCGCAGCGCCATGGTGGGGATAGACGACGGTCTCGCCAACCTCAAAAAGCATAAAAACGTGTCCTTTCGGCAACCTCAAGGATACCACAGGCGACATGCGCTAAGGTTCGCGCTCCCTGGACCCCGGGGCCCTTCCGACTTACCCATAGAATGGATGCGGATATCCCGCCGGACCTCAGGAGGACCCGTGAAATCGCGCCTTGTTGCGTCTGCAGCCCTCAGCGCCATCGTTCTGCTCGGCGCGACCGGGTGCACCTTCATCACGCCGCAGGCGACGAAGACCGAGTACGCCGCGTCCGACGGAGTGAACATCTCCGACGCCGACGGTCCGATCGACGTCCGCAACGCGCTCGTCATCGCGACGGAGGACGGCGCGGTCGGCAACTTCATCGCCGCGATCGTCAACCCCACGCAGGACAGCGCGACGCTGACGATCGCCCTGAAGGGCAGCGAGCCCTTCACGATCACGGTGCCCGCCGGCGACACGATCAGCCTCGGCGCCGATGAGGAGCCGCTGCGCATCATCGACCTCGACACCAAGCCCGGCGCGACCGTCGAGATGCACTTCCAGTCCGGCGACTCCACGGGCGTGAAGGCCGCGGTGCCCGTGCTCGACGGCTCCCTCCCGTACTACGCCGACCTCGTGCCGGCCGAGGCCGCGTCCACACCGGAGCCGTCGCCGACGCCGACGCCGACGGACACCGCCGCACCGGCGCCGTCCAACTGAGCTTCCGCAGCCACGAGAAGAGGCCGGCACCCCGCGCGGGGTGCCGGCCTCTTCCACGTCCGGGCGTCAGCCCTCGAAGCGATACCCCAGGCCGCGGACGGTGACCAGCATCACCGGCTCGCTCGGGTTCTCCTCGATCCGGGAGCGGATCCGCTTGATGTGCACGTCGAGCGTCTTGGTGTCGCCGAAGTAGTCGCTGCCCCACACGCGATCGATCAGCTGGCCGCGGGTGAGGACCCGGCCGGAGTTGCGCATCAGCACCTCCAGCAGCTCGAACTCCTTGAGCGGCATGTTGATCTGCGTGCCCGCGACCGAGACGGTGTGCCGGTCGATGTCCAGCGAGACGCGCCCGCCTTCCAGGACCCGCTCGTCGAGCTCGCTGTCGGCCTGCACGACACGGCGCAGCACCGCCCGCATCCGGGCGAGCAGCTCGCGCGAGGAGTACGGCTTGGTGATGTAGTCGTCCGCGCCGAGCTCGAGACCGACGACGATGTCCACCTCGGAGTCCTTGGCCGTGAGCATGATGATCGGCACGGCGGAGGTCGAGCGGATCTGACGGCACACCTCGGTGCCGGGCATCCCCGGGAGCATCAGGTCGAGGAGCACGATGTCCGCGCCGCGCTCGCGGAAGGCCGCGAGCGCGCCAGGGCCGTCCTCGGCGATCTCCACCTCGTAGCCCTCGCGACGCAGCAGGTACGCCAGCGGGTCGGCGAGGTCGGGCTCGTCTTCGACGAGAAGGATACGGGTCATGCTCTCTCTCCGTTTCGAGCGCGGGCGGACGGGACGGCCTTCTCGGCCTTGCGCGCGCGCTTCTTCTTGCTCTTCTTGCCGGTGTCACGGCTGTCCGGGGCGTCTATCCGCGGGAGGCGGATCGTGAAGGTCGAGCCGCGCCCCGGACGCGACCACAGCCGCACCTCTCCCCCGTGGCGCTGCGTGGCGTGCTTCACGATCGAGAGTCCGAGTCCCGTGCCGCCGGTACGCCGGGAGCGGGCCTCATCAGCGCGGTAGAAGCGCTCGAAGATGCGCTCGCGATCCGCCTCGGCGATCCCGATGCCCTGATCCGACACCGCGATCTCGACCACGCCGTCCTCGGCGCGGACGCCGACGCCGACGCGCGAGCCACGGGGCGAGTAGACGATCGCATTGGCGATCAGGTTCCCCACCGCCTCGATGAGGATCTGCGCGTCACCGCGCACCCAGACGCCGCGGTCTCCGCCTCTGGCGAGCTCGACGCCCGCGGAGTCGGCCTGCACGACGTGCGCCTCGATCGAGGAGGCGATCACCTCGTCGATCGCGACCGGGCCGACCGTGGTCAGGCCGTCCTCGGCCTGGAGCCGGGAGAGGCTCATGATCCGGCCGGTGAGCTGCCCGAGCCGGCCGGCCTCCGCGGAGATGCGCGCCGCGAAGATGCGCACCTGCGCCGGATCGTCCGCCGCGGACTCGATCGCCTCGGCGAGCAGGCTCACCGCACCCACCGGCGTCTTCAGCTCGTGGCTCGTGTTCGCGACGAAGTCCCGCCGCATCTGGTCCAGCCGCTCCTGCTCGGTGACATCGCGGATGATCAGCAGGACGAGGCGGCTGCCGATCACGCTCGCCCTGGCCGACACCAGGCGCGGGTCCAGGCTGAGACCGCCGCGGGTGATCCTCATCGACTCCGTCACGGAGCCTCCGGCTTCCCGGACGCCGCGGACGAGCTGGCGCAGCTCGGGGTTGTCCATCGTGGAGCCGACCTCGATGCCGAAGCGGGTCGCCGCCTGCGATGTGGCCAGGACCAGCCCTGAGGTGTCGACGACGGCCGCGGCGTCGTCCATGCTGCGCAGGACATCGGTGATGCCGGCCGGAATCGCCAGCGACGTCTCCTCCTGCACGCGCGCCCTGGCCCGGTACGCCCACACCACGAGCAGGGAGACGCCGACGCCGATCACCAGCCCGATGGCGAGCGAAGACAGCGCGAGCTGCGGCAAGGTCATGTCCTAAGCGTAGAGTGCGTTCACCGTCCGTCCGGCGGGTTTCCGCGCCCCGGCGGCATCGCGAGAAGTACTATTCACGTGCTGGGCACCGTTCGTTAACCTTCGGAGCAGACAATCGCTTCGGGCTTGTGCGGGAGCACAGACCTGCTCTCGTGCGGACGACCCGCCGTCTCGCGCTGACGTCACAGCCGAGATCCGAATGAAAGGTTGCGCCCCAACATGCGCGAAGTCTTCCACCAGTCCCTCGAGGACCTGCAGTCCCGCCTCGTCGAGATCGCCGACCTCGTCGCGGTGTCGATCGACAAGGCCACGCGCGCCTTCGCGACCAGCGACGTGGCCCTCGCCGAAGAGGTCATCGCCGACGACGCGAAGATCGACGAACTCGCCGTCGCCCTCGACGAGCAGGCCATCGAGATCCTCGCGCGCCAGCAGCCGGTCGCCCGCGACCTTCGCATCGTCGTCACGGCGCTGCGCGTGAGCGCCTCCCTCGAGCGCATGGGCGACATGTCGGAGCACATCGCCCAGCTCGCCCGCCTCCGCTTCCCCGAGCGCGCCATCCCGAAGGGCCTCAAGGGCACGTTCGTGAAGATGGGCGAGCTCGACGTCGAGGTGGCCCGCACACTGTCCGAGCTGCTGCGCACGCAGGACCTGCGCTTCGCCGATGCGATCCGCAATGCGGACGACGACGTCGACGAGCTGCACGCCACCGTCTTCGAGAAGGTGCTCAGCGACAACTGGAAGGGCGAGGCCACGGCGACCGTCGACGCCACGCTCGCCAGCCGTTACCACGAGCGCTTCGCGGACCACGCCGTCGCCGTCGCGAAGAAGGTCGTCTACCTGGCGACGGGCGACTGGGCGGTCGAGGAGGAGGACATCCCCCTCGCCGTCGAGCAGCAGGGGCTGGAGCACCCGCACTTCGGTCACGCCTGACACCTTCGTCGCGAGACCCCGCTTTCACGTCGAAACCCCCTGCTGCAGATGTCTGCAGCAGGGGGTTTCGGCGTGAAAGCGGGGTGTGGGCGCTACTTCTTGCCCTGCGCCGCGACGGCCGCGGCACCGGCAGCGGCGGCCTCGGGGTCGAGGTAGCGACCGGGGCCGGTGGGGACGTTGTTCTCGTCCAGCTCGTAGACCAGCGGGATGCCCGTGGGGATGTTGAGTTCGGCGATGTCGGCGTCGCTGATGCCCTCGAGGTGCTTCACGAGACCGCGCAGCGAGTTGCCGTGCGCCGTGACCAGAACCGTCTTGCCGGCCTCCAGGTCGGGGACGATCGCGCTCTCCCAGTACGGCAGCAGGCGGTCGATGACGAGCTTGAGCGACTCGGTGCGGGGAACCTCGCCGTCGATGTGCGCGTAGCGGACGTCGTGCACCTGGCTGAACTCGCTGTCGTCGTCCAGCACGGGCGGCGGCACGTCGAAGGAGCGGCGCCACAGCTGGAACTGCTCGGGGCCGAACTCCTCGAGCGTCTGCGCCTTGTCCTTGCCCTGCAGCGCTCCGTAGTGCCGCTCGTTCAGGCGCCATGACCGGGTCACGGGGATCCACAGACGGTCGGCCGCGTCGAGCGCGATGTTCGCCGTCTGGATGGCGCGGCTCAGCAGCGAGGTGTGCAGCACATCGGGGAGGATGCCGGACTCCGCGAGCAGTTCGCCGCCGCGGCGGGCCTCCTTCTCGCCCTGTGCGTTGAGGCGGACGTCCACCCAGCCGGTGAACAGGTTCAGTTCGTTCCATTCGCTCCGGCCATGGCGGAGCAGGATGAGGGTGCGCGTCGCAGTCATGCCGCCAGTTTATCCACCCGGCCGCGGAGACCGCGGCGGATGCTGGGAGGATGGAGACATGGCGTCATCTCCCCTCGGTCGGCCGACCCGCGGCACCACGGGGACGAACCGGCTGCGCCGCAACGACCGGTGCATCGCCGCGAGCGATGCCCTGCGCCGGGCCTCCGATCCCCTGGTCGTCGACCTGGGCTACGGCGCGAGCGGAGTGACCGCCTTCGAACTGGCGGCCCGTCTGGTGCGGGTGCGTCACGACGTCGAGGTGCTCGGACTCGAGATCGATCCGACGCGGGTCGCCACGGCCGAGGCGCAGCTCGCGGAGGTGCGTGCGGGACGCACCCCCTTCGCGGCGGACCTGCCTGTGTCGTTCGCCCGCGGCGGGTTCGAGGTGCCGCTTCCGGACGGTCGGAGGGCTGCCGTGATCCGCGCGATGAACGTGCTGCGGCAGTACGACGAGCAGGACGTGCCTGACGCCTGGGCCCGGATGACGGCGCGCCTCGCGGCGGACGGGCTCCTGTTCGAGGGGACGTGCGACGAGATCGGGCGCGTCGCGAGCTGGATCGACATCGACGCCCGGGCGCAGCCGCAGCGGTTCACGATCTCCCTCCGCCTGGCCGAGCTGGAGCGGCCCAGCATCGTCGCGGAGCGTCTCCCGAAGGCGCTCATCCACCGCAATGTCCCGGGCGAGCGGATCCACGCCCTGCTCGTCGATCTCGACCGCGAGTGGGACCGCGCCTCGCCGCTGTCGACCTTCGGCGCCACGCAGCGCTTCCTCGCCGCGGTGGGCGCCCTGCGCGATCAGGGGTGGCCGGTGACGGGCGGTCGGGCGCGCTGGCGCCTGGGCGAGCTCACGCTGCCCTGGGCGGCGGTGGCTCCGCTCCCCTCCTGAGGTCAGGCGCCGACGCCGGAATCGCGGGGATCGGGGGCGGACGGGCGCCGCGAGAGGCGCGTGAGCCGAGGGACGTCCGCCGTCGCGCCCGCATCGGCGGGCACGATCACCTGCTGGGAGGCGGCGATGTCGATGCCGTCCGCCCGCACCACCAGGTCGCCGACCGGAGCACGTCGCGACAGGATCGCCAGCGCGATCGGCCCGTCCTCGTGGTGACGTGCGACCGAGGTCAGGTGACCGACCTCGTCGTCGCCGGCGAAGACGGCGGCTCCGGGATCGGGGAGGACGGCGTCGCTGCCGTCGAGGTGCAGCGCGGCGAGACGGCGAGGCGGATGCCCGAGGTTGTGCACCTTGGCGACCGTCTCCTGTCCGCGGTAGCACCCCTTGTTCAGGTGGACGGCGCTGCGGATCCAGTCGGACTCGTGCGGCAGCGAGCGCTCGTCGACCTCCGTCGCCCAGCGCGGACGCCAGGCGGCGACGCGCAGCGCCTCCGCAGCCAGGAGCCCGGCGAGCGCCTCGCGATCGAGCGAGGCGGCGAGACCGGAGGCGGCCTCCTCCGTGAGGATCGCGACCCGCCACGCGAAGTCCGCTGCGGGATGAGCGGCGATCTCCGCGTACTGATGCCCGCCCGCGCTGACCTGCTGCCAGGGATCGGCCCAGACCAGCGGCATCCCGTGCGGAGCGAACGCGGCGGCCGATGCCGAAGCCGCCGCCCCTCCGCCGTCGACGAAGCCGACCGGCACGAGATCGGCACGGACCTCGACCGTGGCCTGCGTGCGGAACTTCATGCGCGTGAGCCAGCTCGCGAGCGCTTCGGCATCCCCCGCATCGGCGATGAGCCAGGTGGAGGAGCCGTCGTCGAGGACCCCCGCCGCATGCTCGACGCGGCCCTGGGGGTCGAGCACGAGGAGCTCGGTGCTCGCGCCGGGAGCGAGATGCCCCACGGCCTGGGAAGTGATCGAATCGAGCCACGTCAGCCGCTCCGGCCCTGCGACCTCGATCACGGTCCGGTCACCGAGCGGCGCCAGCGCCGAGCCTTCGGCGAGGCGGCGCTGCTCGCGGAACGCATCCCCGAAGTGCGCGACCAGCTCGCCGTCGGCGACGGCGCCCGCGATCGCCGCGAAACCGGACACGTCAGACCTTCGCCAGGCGCGCCGACGCGTGCGAGCGCAGCGGAGTGCCGAGGGCGGCGATGTCCCACGCCCACAGCAGGTGCCCTTCGACGAGCCCGTACATGCGCGAGGAGGCGGTGTGCACTTTGGCGCCGGCGCTGCGCACGACGGCATCCGAGCCGATGTCGATGCGCGGCCCGTTGATCTCGCCGATGTACAGCTCGAGCGCGCCGTCGGCGTGAGCCAGCGACACCTCGATCGGGAATCCGCCGCTCGGTGCTCGCAGCGCCTCGACGTCGTCGACCGTGCGCGTGACCGGCGGAGCCGTCGGAGGCAGCAGCGCCGGGCCGGCATCGGCCGCGGTCGCCGGGCGCGCGAGACGCCAGAAGCCGGTCTCGGCGAGCAGCGCGACAGCCGGAGCCCCGTTCTCGTCGAGGAACGTCGCCGTCCCCGAGTAGTTCAGGAAGGGGCCGCCGTCGTGGCTGAAGCTGACCCGGTGCGTGAACTCTCCCTGGAGACGCTCATCGCCCACGGGGTAGTCGATGACGCCGGTGCCCTCCCACACGCCGATCAGCCACGCGAAGGGGGCGAGATCGGCGGGGAGGTCGGTGGGCAGCTCGATCACGATCGGATCAGCGCTGGCCGCGGAAGAGGTTGCGCAGCACCACGGCCGAGACGAAGACGATAGCCAGGCTCGCGAGGCCCAGCAGGCCGATGAAGAAGATTTCGAGCGCCATGAGGTCCATGTGCTCCACCTTACCGCGCCGCCTCGCCGTCAGGACGGGATCAGCGCCGCCAGACCGAAACCGATCGAGATGATCCCCATCAGCAGCAGGGCGCCGGTCACGCTCCCCGCGACCCGGAAGATGAACCCCTGTGTCCGGCCGTACCAGAGCTGCACCGCGAACGACAGCAGGACCACCCCGCCGAAGCCGACAAGCAGCCAGGGCACGCGCCACTCCTCGGGAACGAAGATGCCGATCGCGACCGTCGCGACGAAGGCCGTCGCCCACACGACGAGCACACCGACGAACGCGTTGCGCGGTGCGAGTGCTGGATCCGTCATGTCACCATTGTTGCGCATCCGCTCCCGGTAACATGGCGGCACGACGTCGATCCACGTCGGTGAGGAGTGCGCGTGGCCCAGGTCCTGGTTCTGACCAACGCTCCGCTCTCGGAGCAGGTGCTGCCGTCGCTCGAGTTGCTGAGCCATCGGTCGCGTCAGATTCCGGCGGAGCCGGCGCAGCTCATCCACGCCCCCGACTACGACGTCGTGATCGTCGACGGCCGCCACGACCTGGTCGCGGCGAAGTCGCTGTGCCGGCTGCTCCGCACGACCGGTCAGGACGCACCGCTGCTGCTCGTGGTCACCGAGGGCGGCATGAGCGCGCTCTCCGGAGACTGGGGCATCGACGACGTGCTGCTCGTGACCGCCGGCCCCGCGGAGATCGACGCCAGGCTCCGGCTCGCCCTGGCCCGTCGCGACGACGCGGCCGAGCCCGCGAGGGTGCAGGCATCGGGCGTCACGATCGACGAGCAGTCGTACTCGGCAAAGCTGCGCGGGCGGCCTCTGGACCTCACCTACAAGGAGTTCCAGCTGCTGCACTTCCTCGCCACCCACCCGGCGCGCGTGTTCACGCGGGAACAGCTGCTCAGCGAGGTGTGGGGCTACGACTACTTCGGCGGTACCCGCACCGTCGACGTGCATGTGCGGCGGCTCAGGGCGAAGCTCGGCGACCAGGAGCAGATCATCGGCACGGTCCGCAACGTCGGCTACCGGTTCAACGTCAACGAGGACGAGAACCTCGTCGAAGCCGGCTGACGAGCGTCTCCGTTCACACGGGCGTCACCTCACGGTGCTTAGATGTACCCCATGATCGATCCCGCACTCGCCGACGCCGGTCTCGGTGACGCCGAAGACGACGACTTCGACGCCATCGAGTCGCACGACTCCCTGCTCCCGGACCATCGCTACCTGGATCGGGAGCTGAGCTGGCTGGCGTTCAACCAGCGCGTGCTGGAGCTCGCCGAGGACCCGTCGCTGCCGGAACTCGAACGGGCGAACTTCTTGGCGATCTTCGCGAGCAACCTCGACGAGTTCTTCATGGTGCGCGTCGCCGGACTCAAGCGCCGCATCATGACGGGGCTCGCCGTGCCGACCAACATCGGCCGCTCCCCCGTCGACGCGCTCGCCGACATCTCGCGCGAGGCCCACGCCCTGCAGCTGCGCCACGCGGACGCCTGGACCACGCTCGTGCGTCCCGCGCTGGCCGAGTCCGGCATCGAGATCACCGACTGGTCGGAGCTCACCGACGACGAGCGCGCCGCGCTGTCCGAGTACTTCGGCGCCCAGGTCTTCCCCGTGCTGATGCCGCTGGCCGTCGACCCGGCACACCCCTTCCCCTACATCTCCGGACTGTCGCTGAACCTCGCGATCCGCATCCGCAACGCCCGCACCGGTCGCCAGGAGTTCGCACGCCTCAAGGTGCCGCCCATGCTGCCGCGCTTCGTCGAGGTGCCGTCCACCGGCGAGATCAAGCGCTTCCTGCGCCTGGAGGAGCTGATCGCCAACCACCTCGGCGACCTGTTCCCCGGCATGGAGGTGCTCGACCACCACGCGTTCCGCCTCACCCGCAACGAAGACGTGGAGATCGAGGAGGACGAGAGCGAGAACCTCATCCAGGCGCTCGAGGCCGAGCTGCTGCGTCGGCGGTTCGGTCCGCCGATCCGCCTCGAGATCACCGACGACATGGACGATGTCACCATGGACCTCCTGGTCCGCGAGCTCGACATCACCGACCTGGAGGTCTACCGCCTCCCCGGGCCGCTCGACCTCCGCGGCCTTTTCGATCTGTCGCGCATCGACCGGCCGGACCTGCGGTACCCGCCCCATCTGCCGACGACCGCTGTCGCGTTCCAGCCGGCGGGATCGAGCAACCGCGCCGACATCTTCAAGGCGATCCGCAAGTCCGACGTGCTCGTGCATCACCCGTACGAGTCGTTCACCACGAGCGTGCAGGCGTTCCTCGAGCAGGCCGCCCGCGACCCGCACGTGCTCGCGATCAAGCAGACCCTGTACCGCACCTCGGGCGACAGCCCGGTCGTGCAGGCGCTGATCGACGCGGCAGAGGCCGGCAAGCAGGTCCTGGCGCTGGTCGAGGTGAAGGCCCGGTTCGACGAGGCGAACAACATCGTCTGGGCCCGCAAGCTGGAGAAGGCCGGCGTGCACGTGGTCTACGGCCTGGTCGGGCTGAAGACCCACTGCAAGCTCGCGCTCGTGATCCGCGAGGAGGACGGCATGCTCCGTCACTACTCCCACGTCGGCACCGGAAACTACAACCCGAAGACCAGCCGCATCTACGAGGACTTCGGCCTGTTCACCGCGGACGCGCAGGTCGGCAAGGATCTGACGCGCCTCTTCAACGAACTCAGCGGCTACGCGATCGAGAAGAAGTTCAAGCGCCTCCTCGTCGCCCCGCTGCACCTCCGCAAGGGACTCATCCGTCAGATCGACGCGGAGCGGAAGAACGCGGAGGCCGGGATCCCCGCGCACATCCGCATCAAGGTGAACTCGATGGTGGACGAGGAGATCATCGACGCCCTGTACCGCGCCAGCGCCGCCGGAGTGAAGGTCGACGTCTGGGTGCGCGGCATCTGCAGCCTCCGCACCGACCTCGACGGCATCAGCGAGAACATCACGGTGCGCAGCATCCTCGGGCGCTACCTCGAGCACTCGCGCATCTTCGCCTTCGAGAACGGCGGAGATCCCCAGGTGTACATCGGCAGCGCCGACATGATGCACCGCAACCTCGACCGTCGCGTCGAAGCCCTGGTCCGCGTCACCGACCCCGCGCATCTGAAGGAGCTCAGCACGTTCTTCGACCTGGCGATGGACGACGGCACCTCGTCGTGGCACCTCGGCCCCGCAGGCGTCTGGACGCGCCACGCCGTCGATGCCGACGGCAAGCCGCTGATCGACCTGCAGGACAAGACCATGGGGTTGATCCAGCGGCGTCGCCGCGCGCGGGCGGTTCGATGAACACGCGGCAGCTGCAGCTCCCCGCCGACTCCGTGACGAAAGCGAAGTGGACGGACAAGGCCGTGTACGCCGCCGGGGCCGTCGTCTGGCGGCTGGTCGACGGCAAACTGCGGATCCTGCTGATCCACCGCACGAAGTACCGCGACATCACTCTCCCCAAGGGCAAGGTCGACCCCGGCGAGATGCTCGCCGAGACGGCCGTGCGCGAGGTGCACGAGGAGACCGGCATCCGAGTGTCGCTCGGCGTCTCGGTCGGGGTGAGCCGCTATCACCTCGCCTCGCAGAAGCAGAAGGTCGTGCACTACTGGGCGGCCGAGGCGACGGAGGCCGCGATCCGCGAGTCGACCTTCGTGCCGAACCGAGAGATCGCCGCCCTCGAATGGGTGAGTCTGAAGAAGGCGCGGGCGCGGCTGAGCTATCCCGTCGACCTGGAGATCCTCGACTTCTTCGCGAACCTCGTCGACGACGGCGTGCTGCGGACCTTCCCGGTGATCGCACTGCGTCACGCCAAGGCCACCCCCCGCTCGGAATGGGACCGCTCGGACGCGTCCCGCCCGCTCACCGATCGCGGAAGGAAGCAGGCGAAGTCGATCGTCGGGCCGCTGCGCGCGTTCGGCGTGCGCCGCATCGTGACCAGCGACGCCGTGCGCTGCGTCGAGACGGTCGCTCCGCTGGCCAAGGCTCTCCGGCGCAAGCCCGTGGAGACCGGCAAGATCAGCCAGGACGCATGGGAGGACGGCGAGTCCGATCTCCGCTCCGTCGTCGGACGGCGCATCCGCTCCGGAAAACCCGCCGTGCTGTGCAGCCACGGCCCCGTGCTCCCCGGCCTGCTCTCCGAGATCGCGCTGGCGACGGGCACGATCCACGGCTCCTACCTGGGCAGCGCCGCCGACCTGGAGCCGGCCGCGTTCTCGGTCGTGCACCTGTCCGCCACGAACCCCGGCTCGGGGATCATCGCGATCGAGACGCACGTCCCGAAGGTCTGACGCTTCGACAGGCTCAGCGACCCAGAGGGGCTCAGCGACCCAGAGCGGCGCAGCGCCCCAGAGCGGCTCAGCGCCCCAGAGCGGCTCAGCGATGGGCGCGGAATCTCGCGGGTGCTCCCCAGAGAGTCGCCCGTCGTTCACCTGCCGTTCACCTGCGCGGGAGAGTCTCGTTAACCGTCGCCCCTAGCGTCACTGTGTGCCCTGCACCGGGCCCCACCCCTCCAAGATCGAAGGATCCACAGTGAAGATCTCCCGAATCGCACGAATCGGCGCCATCGGCGCCGTCGCCGCTCTCGCCCTCGCCGGCTGTGCCGCGAACGAAGCCGGCAGCGGCTCCACGGATGCTCCTACCTCCGACACCGCCGCGGTGAGCGGCTCGCTCGTCGGCGCCGGCGCCTCCTCGCAGCAGGTCGCCATCCAGGCGTGGACCGCGGAGTTCCAGAAGACCAACCCCGACGCCCAGGTCGAGTACGACCCGCAGGGTTCCGGCGGTGGCCGCGAGTCCTTCCAGCAGGGCGCTGTCAACTTCGCCGGTTCCGACCGTGCATTCAAGACCGACGAGATCTCGGCCGGCGGCTTCGGCGCCTGCGTCGACGGCTCGGACCTGATCGAGGTCCCCGCGTACGTCTCCCCGATCGCCATCGTCTTCTCGCTCGACGGCGTGGACGAGCTGAACCTCGACGCCGAGACCATCGCGTCGATCTTCGCCGGCAAGATCGCCAAGTGGAACGACCCGGCCATCGCCAAGGACAACCCCGACGCCACGCTGCCGGACCTCGCCATCACGCCGGTGCACCGCTCGGACAAGTCCGGCACCACCGGCAACTTCACCGACTACCTGTCGCAGACCGCGGGTGACGTCTGGACGGCGGGCAGCGTCGAGGAGTGGCCGGCAGACCTCGGCGGCGAGTCCGCGGAGAAGACCTCGGGTGTCGCGAACGCCGTCAAGGGCGGACAGGGCCTCATCGGCTACATCGACTCCTCGCAGGCTGCCGACTTCTCGGCCGTGAACGTCAAGGTCGGCGACAACTTCGTGCCGCACTCCGCTGAAGGCGCCGCCGCCGCTCTCGACGCGTCCACGATCGAAGAGGGCCGCACCGACGGCGACCTCGCCTTCGCGATCGACCGCACCACGACGGCCGACGGCGCCTACCCGGTGCTCCTCGTCAGCTACCTCATCGGCTGCGCCGAGTACGAGGACGAGAACATCGCCGCGCTGACGAAGGCGTTCTTCACCACCGCGATCAGCGCCGAGGGCCAGGACGCCGCCGCGACCAACGCCGGCAGCGCCCCGATCTCGGACGACCTGCGCGAGCAGGCTCAGGCTGCGATCGACCTCATCAAGTGAGTCGATGACGGTCTCCGGGATGCCCCACGGCATCCCGGAGACCGTCTGCTCCCGTCAGACACCCGATCTCCACTGAGCAGGAAGCAGCTCCCATGACAGCCACGACCTCGCCGGCGCCCACGCGCATCGTCGCGAAGAAGCGTGCCGGCGATCTCTGGTTCTCCGGCACCGCGGTCGCCGCAGGCTCGATGATCATGATCACGCTGGCCGCGGTCGCGATCTTCCTCATCGTGCAGTCGATCCCGGCGTTCACCGCGACCGCCGAGGACGCCTCCCTGCTCAAGACGAACTTCTGGGACTACGTCGGCCCGCTCCTGTTCGGCACGGTCTGGGCGGCCTTCCTCGCCCTGCTGCTCGCAGTCCCGCTGTCGCTCGGCGTCGCCCTGTTCATCACGCACTACGCGCCGCGTCGCCTGGCTCAGGGCCTCGGGTACATCGTCGACCTCCTGGCCGCCGTCCCCTCGGTCGTGTTCGGCCTCTGGGGCATCCTCGTGCTCGCTCCGGCGGTCCAGCCGATCTACGCCTGGCTGAACCAGAACGCCTCGTGGATCCCGTTCTTTGACGGCGTGGTCTCGCCCACCGGACGCACGATCCTCACCGCCGCCATGGTGCTCGCCGTGATGGTCGTCCCGATCATCACGGCCATCTGCCGGGAGATCTTCCTGCAGACGCCGCGCCTCCACGAAGAGGCGGCTCTCGCCCTCGGGGCGACCCGCTGGGAGATGGTGCGGATGGCCGTCCTCCCCTTCGGCCGCTCGGGCATCGTCTCCGCTTCCATGCTGGGCCTCGGCCGTGCGCTCGGCGAGACCATGGCCGTCGCCATGGTCCTCTCGGTGAGCAAGGCCGTCACCTTCGAGCTGCTCACCTCCACCAACCCCTCCACGATCGCGGCGAACATCGCACTGACGTTCCCCGAGGCCTACCAGGTCAACATCAACATCCTCATCGCGACCGGTCTGATCCTGTTCGTCGTGACGTTCGCGGTGAACGCTCTCGCCCGCTGGTTCGTGAACCGCCGCAAGGAATTCTCGGGAGCGAACTGACATGACCGTTACTGCGCCGGAATCCACGCGCACGGTGAGCGCCGCCGCCCCGCCCGTCTCCCTCAACTCCGGGCACCTCCCCCGCTGGGCTCCCTGGGGTCTGCTCGCCCTCTCCCTCCTCATCGGGTTCACGCCGTTCGCGCTCGAGGCGCTCGCCAGCGGGTCGGACCTCAACATCGCCGGGTCCGTCGTGCTGGGCGCCGTCATCTACCTGGTGCTCATCTACGTGATGTCGCGCATCATCGAGGGCGCCCGCAAGGCGCTCGACCGTCTCATCACGGGCATCGTCACCTCGGCGTTCGCGATCGCGATGGTGCCGCTGGTGTCGGTCGCCGTGACGGTGGTCGCCAACGGCCTCGCCCGCTTCGACGGGCTGTTCTTCTCCTCGTCCATGCGCGGTGTGCTCGGTGAGGGCGGCGGTGCGCTCCACGCCATCATCGGCACGCTGCTGGTCACGCTCGCCGCTGCGGTCATCTCGATCCCGATCGGACTCATGACCGCCGTCTACCTCGTCGAATACGGGCAGGGCGGACGCATGGCCCGCACCATCACGTTCCTCGTCGACGTGATGACCGGCATCCCCTCGATCGTCGCCGGCCTGTTCGCCTACGCCGTGTTCGCCCTGATCTTCGGGCCGGGCGTCCGCATGGGCATCGCCGGCTCGGTGGCCCTGGCCGTCCTCATGATCCCGGTGGTCGTTCGCTCGACCGAGGAGATGCTGCGGCTCGTGCCGAATGAGCTGCGCGAGGCGTCCTACGCGCTCGGCGTGCCCAAGTGGCTCACGATCGTCAAGGTGGTCCTGCCCACCTCTATCGCCGGCATCACCACGGGCGTCATGCTCGCCATCTCCCGCGTGATCGGCGAGACAGCACCCCTGCTGCTCACCGCCGGATTCACCGACGCCATGAACTACAACCTCTTCAGCGGGCGCATGCAGACCCTCCCGGTGTTCACCTACTCGCAGTACGCGTACCAGGGGATCCCGGCCGAGGCCTACGTGGAACGCGCCTGGGCGGCCGCGCTGACGCTCATCATCATCGTCATGCTGCTCAACCTGATCGCGCGGCTCGTCGCGAAGATCTTCGCCCCCAAGACCGGCCGCTGAGCCCTCGACCCGACAAGCAAGGAATCTGCAGTGTCCAAGAGCATCGAAGTCAACGACCTGAACGTCTACTACAGCGACTTCCTCGCCGTGGAGGGCGTCTCCCTCGACATCCAGCCGCGGAGCGTTACCGCCTTCATCGGCCCCTCCGGTTGCGGCAAGTCCACGTTCCTGCGCACGCTCAACCGCATGCACGAGGTCATCCCCGGCGCCCGCGTCGAGGGCGAAGTGCTGCTCGACGGCAAAGACCTCTACGGCGCCGGCGTCGACCCGGTGCTCGTGCGCCGTCAGGTCGGCATGGTGTTCCAGCGGCCGAACCCGTTCCCCACGATGTCGATCAAGGAGAACGTCCTCGCGGGTGTGAAGCTCAACAACAGCCGGATGTCGAAGAGCGATCAGGACGCCCTCGTCGAGAAGTCGCTCACCGGCGCGAACCTGTGGAACGAGGTCAAGGACCGCCTCGACAAGCCCGGCTCGGGCCTCTCCGGTGGCCAGCAGCAGCGTCTGTGCATCGCGCGCGCGATCGCCGTGTCGCCGCAGGTGCTGTTGATGGACGAGCCCTGCTCCGCGCTCGACCCGATCTCGACCTACGCGATCGAGGAGCTGATCGGCGAGCTCAAGAACGAGTTCACGATCGTGATCGTGACGCACAACATGCAGCAGGCGTCCCGAGTCTCCGACAAGACGGCGTTCTTCAACATCGCCGGCACCGGCAAGCCCGGCAAGCTCATCGAGTACGACGACACCACGAGCATCTTCACCACCCCCTCCGTGCAGGCCACCGAGGACTACGTCTCCGGCCGCTTCGGCTGAACCGGCGCCTGCCCGCGCACAACTTCGGAGACCTGCGCCTGCCCCCGCACAACTTCGGAGACCCGCGCCTGCCCGCGCACAACTTCGGAGACCCGCGCCTGCCCGCGCACAGCTTCGGAGATCCGCGCCGAAACGCCGGGGTGTAGCCGAAGTCGACCGGTGTGTCGCTTCCGATCTCCGAAGCTGTGCTCGGTGTGACCTTTTCTGCACCGACCTAGTATCCGGAGGCACCGTCCACCAGCCGTGAAGCCGCGGAGCTCACCGGGAGTGCCGGCGGGGCATGCTCGAACGATGTGCTCTGCAGACGGTGAACAGGTGTGGCGATACGGCGCACTGCGCAGACGCCTGCGCCGAGGAGAGATCGAGCGCTTGGTCCGCGAGGGTGGTCTCGCACGCGTCCGCCGCGGGGTCTACGCCAGCACGTCTGCGTGCGCGGATGTCGTCGCCGCCGCGGCACACGGCGGCGTGCTCGGATGCGAGTCGGCGGCCGAGCACCTCGGAATCTGGGTTCTCGACGTGCCGCAGCTGCATGTGTGGATGCACGGAGACCGTCATCAGTACCGTCATGGCGACGAACCCTGCACGTGCGTCGTGCACTGGGACGATGCGCCGTCGGAATCCGCATTCGGCTTACCGTCCGTGCCACGGATCCTCCTGCAGATCTTCCGTTGCCGCGGCACCGAGCGGTTCTTCGTCGCCCTCGAGTCCGCGCGCCGGCTGAAGCTGATCGATGCACGCGGCCTCCGATGGCTGCGAATGGTTCTGAACAGCAGAGGCAGGGACCTGGTCGAGTTCTCGCGCGACACGTCGGACAGCGGACTCGAGTCTCTCCTGCGACTGCGGCTCCGCCCGTTTGGCTGGGACGTACGCACACAGATGTGGATCACCGGCACCGGACGCGTCGACCTCCTCATCGACGGCTGGCTCATCGTCGAAACAGACGGAAGAGAAGGTCACGACTCGCCCTCGCATCGGCACAAGGATCTGGTGCGTGACGCGAATGCTGCCGCCTGGGGCTACAGCACCTTGCGCTTCGACTACGCCATGGTCGTCTACGACTGGGACCTCGTGGAGCGAGCGATCGTCGGCTCCCTTCGAAGCCGTCGCTGACCGCCTCTCCTGTGCCCTCGGACGAAGCCCCGCTCACCCGCACAACTTCGGAGCGCCGAGCCGACCCGCCGAGGTTGCGCCTTGGTCCACGGCGTGTCGTCGTGGATCTCCGAAGTTGTGCCGGGGCGAGGGTAGGGGCGGGAGCGGGGGCGAGGGCGGGGGTCAGTCGCGGGGAGAGAGGAGGTAGCGGTTCAGGGCGGCGGTGAGGGCCGTGTCGACCGGAAGGGAGACGCCGTCGACCGCCGTGATGGGGGCGGCGAGGCGGACGCTCGAGACCAGCCACGCGGCATCCGCCTGCGGGAGATCCGTGGCCGGGATGCGGTCGTAGCCGACCTCGAACCCCTGGTCGGAGAGGTGCTCGTAGACGCTGAGCTGCGTCGTGCCGTGCAGGATGCCGCCGTTCGGGGCCGGCGTGACGAAGCGGTCGCCGAACCGAAGGATGAGCGACGCCGTCGGCGCCTCCAGCACGAAGCCGTCGCTGGACAGGAAGATCGCGTCATCGGCTCCGCGCCGGTGCGCCTCGCGCAGGGCGGCCATGTTCACCGCGTACGACAGGGTCTTCGCGCCGAGCAGCAGCCACGGCGCCCGTTCCGCCGCGCCGAGGTCGTATCCGCGGTCGAGCGTGACGACGCGCACACCCTCGCTGCGCACCCGCGAGAAGTCGGATGCCGGTGCAGCGGTCACCCAGGCCGTCGGAGCGGGTCCGTGCTCGACTCCGCGGCTGAGGATGAGCTTGATGACCGACTCGCCCGCGTCGAGCTGAGCGGCCGCCTGGTCGATCGCCTGACGCCATTGGGCGAGGTTCGGCACCGGGAGGTCGCACAGCCGGGCGGAGTGCGCGAGCCGCTCCAGGTGCGGGACCACCTCCTGCGCGTGTCCGTCCACCACGCCGATCGACTCGAACACGCCGTCTCCGCGCTGTGTGCTCAGCTCGCCGACGCTGAGCGCGGGGGCGGCGGCATCGACCTGCGTGAAGGTGTCCGCGTAGTCGGATCGCTGCTCATCGGCGGCGACGGGATCGAGCATCAGGGCAAAGCGCCGGGTCATGATCCGAGCCTAGAGGGCCGGGAATACCCTCGGCATCATCGCGTTACAATGGAGTGGCCGGGCCGCATAACCCCGGGCTCCATTTTTCGCCGCTGCGAGCGGCCTTCCGCCGAGAGGCGTTCTTGCGGCCCGGTCTTCTCATACCCCCGGGCATCCTCGGCGCCGCGACGACGACGACGACGAGCCAATCACGTGAGCGGTCCACGCGGGCTCGATACGAGGTACGACGTACGGGGCCAGGGACGGCACGCCAACGAGGCTCAAGGTACGTCGCCCGTCACCTTCTCGCCGCTCAGGACAGCGCCTCCATGCGCGACAGCACAGCGGCCGCGGCGAGATCCTGACCGTAGCTGCTCAGTCGGAGCGCCCTGGTCGTCAGCTCGCTGGCCCGCGACGGCTCGGTCGGCTCGTAGTCGTCCGCGGTGTGGGTCGCTCCCGAGGCCTGCACCCGGCAGAACGCGGCGGCGCGGTCCAGGGCGACCGCGAAGTCGCCGCGGAACGCCCCCCGCAGGATCGTGTCGATGAGCGCGACGAGCTCGTCGGGGCTGGCAGGCACCGGGGCTCCCGCGATGACGGCGTCCGCGGAGGACAGCTCGAGGCGTCCGCGGTCGTAGAGCAGCGCCGCGGTGTGCGGATCGGCGTGGATGGCGAGCTGCAGCACGTACAGGCGCCACAGGGATCCCGGCAGCGTGCGCGAGGGAGCCTTCGACCACAGCTCCGCGATCTCGTCGATCCCGTGCTCGGCGGTGAAGGCGACCAGCCGCTCTGCGCTCGCCCCGCTCTCGTCCGCGCGGACGCGGGTCAGCAGGGCCGATGCCGTGGCGTGCGCGATGCGCGTCTCCTCGGCGGGATCGTGGGCGCCGACGATGTTGTCGAAGGAACTCGTCGGGCGACGGACGGGCCGGTGGTGCTGCTCGGGCATCCCTCCAGGGTACGCGCGATCAGCGGTGTCAGGCCGTGGGGATGACGACGACCGGGTCGGAGGTGGGCTGACCGGTCGGCGACCCGCCGTCCTGCTCGACCGTCACCGCGATCGCGTCTCCGGCCTGCATCTCCCCCGCGAGGAGCGCTGTGGCGTCTCCGCCGTCCACGTCGAACACGCCCGCCGAGACGGGGGCGTCGCCGCGCACGAACCACAGCTCGTAGGTCTTGCCCTCCTGCGGCGACGGCAGCCCGTCCGCGACCAGCACGGCCTTCCCCGTGGATGCCGACCAGTGGGCGGTCGCCGTGCCGCCGTCGTCGAGAGCGACGGTCGCCTGTTCCGCGTCCGGAGCCGACTCGATCTCCTGCAGGGCGACCACGCTCGCCGGAGGATTCAGCTGCTGGTTCAGGGCGACGGCACCGATCCCGACACCGACGAGGACGGCGAGGCACGCCGCCAGCGCGAAGACGGTCCGGCTCCAGCGGCGCGGTGTGCGCTGCGGGGAGGCGTCCCCTTCGGAACCGCCCGCCACGGTGGCCTCCGCCGGGGAGGCCCCGATGGCGGCCGGCGTCGCACCGGCATCCACGGCCCCGGATTGAGGCGTGGCGGCGATCTGCGCGAGCAGCGCGGCGCGGATGCCAGCGGGCGGCGCGACCGGCTCGACCGGGTCGGCGAGCAGCGCGGCGGTGGCGGCATCGTCCTCGACCCGGGCGCGCCACTCGGGGTGCGCGGCGAGCGCTTCGCGATACCGCTGCTCGTCGTCTGCGGAGAGCGAGTGCAGCGCGGCACCTGCCGCGAGCTCCGCGAAGTCCTTCTCGTTCATGCCGTCACCCCCATCGCCGTGCGCAGCCGGGTCAGCCCGTCTCGCATCCGTGTCTTGATCGTCCCCAGCGGCGCCCCCACGAGGGCCGCGATCTCGTTCTGACTGTAACCGCCGTAGTAGGCGAGGACGAGAGCTTCGCGCTGGGGCTCGGGAAGCCCGGAAAGTGCTTCCACGACCTTGCCTCCCTCGATCTCCAGCTCGACCTGCTCCGCGACGCTGTCATGCGCGACGCCGAGGTCCTTGAAGCCCGCTCGCACGTCCCGGTCGGCGCTCGACTGCGATGCTCGCACCCGATCGACGGCCCGGCGGTGAGCGATCGTCATGATCCACGCCCGTCCCTGTCCTCTGTTCGGAGCGAAGCGCGAAGCGGATTGCCAGATCTCCAGGAAGACCTCCTGGAGCACCTCCTCGCTCTGGGAGCGATTGACCAGCACCCGGAGGATGAGGCCGAACACACGGGAGGAGAGGGTGTCGTAGAGGGCCGCGAAGGCAGCCTGATCACCGGAGGCGACGCGGACGAGGAGGTCGGCGACAGCATCCTGTGTCGCTCCGTCCTCCGGAACGTCGAACCCATCGATGACCATCTCCACCAGCATGCCGCATCTCCTCCCCGATCACGTGCAGACATCACCCGAACGTGAAGGAATAGACCTCGATGCCGGCGGGCACATCGAGCGTGAGCGTGCCCTCGGCGACGGCGTCCTTCTTGACCAGCTCGTACGAGCGTGGCGTCCCGTCGATCGCGATGGTGTCCTCGGTCCCGTCGTCCCGTCTGACCACGATGTCGCCGGAGCCCGCGACCACGATGCGCACCTCGGCGGCGTGATAGTCGAGCCTGATCTGCCCGTCGCCGCCCTCGGGGGTCGCGAACTGCGTCTCGATCCGCCAGTCCCCGTCCAGCGCGAAGCTGTCCGCCGGCTGATCCTTCGGGAAGCTGTACGCGTTCGTGCCCTGGCGGTACTCCCCGCCTCCGCCGTAGTTCACGTCCTTGGACGAGCCGAGGAAGGTCTCCCTCGTCGTCGAGCCCGCATCGAGGGTGTCATCCTGCACATCCGTCGCCGCGGGAAGCGTGACCGACGGGTCCGCGTCCTGCAGCAGTTCCCGGATCATGGCCTCGGTCGCGGCATAGTTGCCCTCGCCGAAGGAGATGTGACGCACGGTCCCCTCGGCGTCGATCAGGTAATGGGCGGGCCAGTACCGATTGCGGTAGTTGGTCCAGGTCGACAGGTTGTTGTCGAGCGCGACCGGATACTCGATCCCGAAGTCGCGGGTCCCCGCCGCCACGTTGCCGGGATTCTTCTCGAACGCGTACTCCGGCGAGTGGATGCCGATCACCTGCAGGCCCGCGTCGCGGTACGCCTCATCCCAGGCGACGACGTGCGGGATCGACCGCTGGCAGTTGATGCACGAATAGGCCCAGAAGTCGATCAGCACGACCTGACCGCGCAGATCCTTCAGGTCAAGGGCCTGGCCGTCGGGGGTGTTCAGCCAATCCTGGATGCCCTTGATCGAGGGGGCGGTGCCGCACGATTCGAGCTCCTCCGCACCGTTGGTGCACTTGTCGAGATCCTTGTTCTCCTCGTTGACCAGTCCACCGAGGTCGAGGGCGTCCTGCACCTGCTCGGAATCGGCGATCTGCTCCTGCAGGGGCGCCGTGTAGTCCGGGAGCAGCCGCTGCAGCATCTGCGGCACGTTGAAGACGAGGCCGACCGCGAGCGCGATCATCGCGACGCCGGCCGCGATGCGCAGCCCCCGCTCCTTGGACCGGAAGGAGCGGATCCGCTCGACGACGCTGCGCCCCGCGAGCGCGAAGACCAGAAGCGGCACCGCGACGCCGATCGCGAAGGAGACGGTCAGCAGCACCGTGCCGATGCCGATCTGCCCCGTGGATCCGGCGACGATTATCGCCGCGAGGACAGGACCGGCGCACGGGACGAACACCGCACCCAGGGCGAGGCCGACGCCGAAGCCGCTCCCCCGGTTCTTGACCTCGCGCTGACCGAACCGTTGGAACGGACGCTCGAGGATGTGCTGGAACCGGGGCACGATGAGGCCGACGCCGATGATGACGAGCACCGCGATGCCCACCCAGCGGATGATGTCCTGCGGCAGGTTCAGCAGGCCCAGCAGCAGCGAGCCGCCGAGCGTGACGAGCGTGAAGCTCAGCACCAGTCCCGCGATCACGAGATACGGCCTGCTCCGCTTCGCCGGCACCATCTCGTCCTCGTACCTCGCCGACTGTGCTCCTCCCGTGAGGAAGATCACGGGCAGCACGGGCAGGATGCACGGCGAGATGCCGGTGATGAGCCCGCCGAGCAGGCCGATGATGATCAGGTCCATGAGATCCCCACTTCTGTCGGGACCTGTTCGCTCCGCCGGGCGTTTCGGATTGGATCGGCGGCCTCGAGAACTTTTTCTCGAATTCGTCCCATCCGATCCCGGAGGCGTTCCGAACAGCCCTCGACGCCACGGAGAGGCCGTGGCGCAGTCTGAAGGAGCTCGACATGTTCAGCACCAAGAAGAAGGTCACCGCAGCAGTCACCCTGGGCCTTGCGAGCGCGTTCCTGCTCTCCGCCTGTTCCATGGGCAGCGGCAGCACCACGGAGGAGTCGTCAGAGCCGAAGGCCCCCGAGACGTCGGAGTCGACGCCCATGGAGATGGACCCGGCGGCCAACCTCGTCGGCCCCGGCTGCGCGGCCTACGCCGAAGAGGTCCCGGACGGCGCCGGATCGATCCAGGGCATGTCCCAGGACCCCGTGGCCGTCGCCGCATCGAACAACCCGATGCTCACCACCCTGGTCTCGGCCGTGAGCGGACAGCTCAACCCCGACGTGAACCTCGTCGACACGCTCAACGGCGACGAGTTCACCGTGTTCGCCCCCGTGGACGACGCCTTCGCGAAGATCGACCCCGCCACCATCGAGGCGCTCAAGACCGACAGCGCGACGCTCAGCTCGATCCTCACCTACCACGTGGTCCCCGGCCAGATCGAGCCCGCTGACATCGCCGGTATGCACACCACGGTTCAGGGCGCCGACCTCGAGGTCACCGGCAGCGGCGACGACTGGATGGTCAACGACGCCAAGGTGATCTGCGGCGGAGTCCAGACCGCGAACGCCACCGTGTACCTCATCGACTCGGTGCTGATGCCGCCGGCCTCCTGAGCCGGCACGGTCGGGTGGGAGGACACCCGGCCGGCGCCCTTCCCGGGGCCAGGAGGAGGGACTCGGGAAGGAAGAGGGGCCGTCCGCGACGCTGTCGCCGACGGCCCCTCGTCGTGCGCACTAGACTTGCCGGAGGGGCCTCTAGCTCAGTTGGCAGAGCATCGGACTTTTAATCCGCGGGTCGTGGGTTCGAGCCCCACGGGGCCCACCGCACAGACCGCATCCGGTCGCCTCAGGAATCGCCCTCCGACGTGCCGGTCAGCAGTTCCTGACGGATCTCGGCCACGCCGTCCGGCAGCGACTCGCCGTGCATCGAGACGTCCGGAGCATCCGGACTCCCGCCGATGCCGCACACGGCGACGCTGTCCTGACCGTTCAGGGTCTTGGGGATCACCACGAACCACAGCGACGGCTGATCGAGCCACTCGGCGGTCGCCATGTCGGGGAAGTACGTCGCATCCGGAGCGAGCGCCTTCGTGTTCGCGGTGCAGAGCTCGACCAGCTGCGCACTCGTGAACTCGGCGCCGGACTGCGGCGGCTCCGACGTCTCGGTCGGCGTCGGCGCGGGCGTGGCCGATCGCGTGGGGGTCGGACTCGGCGAGGGCGGCGCGGTGGTGCTGGGCGTCGGAGTGGACGCCGGCGTCGGCGCGCATCCCGCGAGCAGGACGAGCACGGGCAGCAGCACGAGAGCGGGGCGGAGGCGCATATCTGGATGCTAGCGACGAGCTCGCGCCTTCGCCGCACACCTCGCGGCGCAGCGCCACTTCTCCTGTATCACCGCGTTCCGATCCCGGCCACCCCCTTCCCTCCCCTGCGGTCCCGAGAGAGGCTCGAGATGTCCCCGAACGGCGGACGACTCCCCCACGAAAGGAAGAACGATGACTCTCACCGGCAACCGAGTGGCATTCCTGGCGACGGACGGATTCGAGGACAGCGAGCTCACCAGCCCCTGGGAAGCGGTGACGGCCGAGGGGGCGAGCGCCACGCTCATCGCTCCCGACGGCGCCGCGATCACGGGCAAGAACGGCCACGAGCAGGCCGTGGATCTGACGGCGGCCGAGGCGAAGGCAGACCAGTTCGACGCCCTCGTGCTCCCGGGCGGCGTCGTGAACGCCGACCACCTGCGGCTCGACAAGCCCTCCATCGAACTGGCCCGGGCCTTCTTCGAACAGCACAAGCCGGTCGGCGTGATCTGCCACGGCGCCTGGATCCTCATCGAGGCCGGCGTGGTCGACGGACGCACCCTCACGAGCTACCCGAGCCTCACCACCGATCTCCGCAACGCCGGGGCGACCTGGGTCGACGAAGAGGTCGTGGTGGACGAGGGCCTGGTCTCCAGCCGGACTCCCGACGACCTTCCTGCCTTCAACGCGAAGCTCGTCGAGGAGATCGGCGAGGGAAAGCACGCGGGCCAGACCGCCTGACCGAGGCTGTCAGGCGCGAGCCCTGTGCCGACGGACGGCGGCGCGGTTGGCGCAGCGGACCGAGCAGAAGCGCTGCCGGCCGTTGCGTGTCACATCCGCGACGACGTTCGTGCACGGGGCCGCCTGACACCGCCCGAGCCGATTCATCCCGCGCGTGACGAGGTGCAGGGAGGTGCCGAGGCTGATGATCGCCCGGAGCACATACGGCAGGGACGGCACGTCGTCGCGGTAGTGCAGGTGCCAGCCCTCGCCGTCGTGGTTGGTCAGGCGCGGGTACGCGGCCGCCGTGGCGAGCTGGGCATTGAGCAGCAGCGCCCTCTCGTCGGGGTCGGCCTCGTCCACGATCCGGAGCCAGTCGTCGATCACGGCGCGGACCTTCTCGTGGTCGTCGGGAGCGGGCGGGAAGGTCTGCGTCATCCCCAGGGCGAGGGTGCGCTCCTCGATCCCCGCGCGATTCTCCGGCCAGTCGTTGGCGAGAGAGGCGGCGAGGAGCACCGCGTACTCGCCGTAAGGGTTGAGATGCATAAGACCATTACATCACGCTGGGATCATGACCTCGCTGAACACCCTCCCGCTCCCCCGCATCCGGCTCGACGACGCATCGCACGAGCATGCCTGGCTCGTGGAGTCCCGGCATCCGACCAGCGAAGGCGTCGTGCTGTACGTGCGCTGCGCGGAGTGCCACGTGCGCCGCGTCGACATCCAGGCGCACGCGTCCCTCCCGCCGACGGCCGTCAGCCGCGGAACAGATCGCCCGCACGACGGAGCCGCGTGAGCGTCAGGCCGTCAGCTCGATCAGCGTGCGGGTCGTCCGCAGGTTGCGCGCCGTTCCCGACACCCCGAGCGCACGATCCAGGATCGCCTTCGTGAGCTTCGTGGAGTGCACGCCGCCCGCCCCGTAGTCGATCCACAGGTCGTCCCCGACCAGCGCGAGACGCTCGTCGGGCTGGAGCCGCGGCTCCAGGATCTCCAGGGCGCCGGGCGACGGAGTGCCCTCGAGGAACATCGCGTGCACGAACTTGACGTCCCCCTCGGGGAAGGGCTGAGCGGACTCCGACGCGATCAGCTGCGCATGCGACCGGTGGATGACCGGAGTGTCCACCCCGAACTCGGCATGGATGACCGCGCGTACGACTCCGGCCGTCGCGACCGGATCCCGCGGCGTCCGACACACGATGTTGCCGCTGGCGATGTAGGTGGACACGTCGACGAGGTCGGTGTCGGAGGCCAGCACCTCCCGCAGGCGCGCCATCGGGACGCTGTTCCGGCCGTTCACGTTCACGGCGCGCAGCAGCAGGACGCTGCGGCTCACGCGGCGGAGCTCTCGACCAGCTCGGCCCCTGCGTGCGCCAGCTCGGCCAGAGCCGCCTCGCTCGGCTCCGGGGCGACGCCGGCGATCAGATCCGTCAGCACCCGCACCCGGACGCCGTGCGCGATCGCGTCGAGCGCCGACGCGCGGACGCAGTGGTCGGTTGCGATGCCGACGACATCGGCGCTCAGGACACCCGCAGCGGTGAGCACCGCGGCGACGCTGCTCCCGTCATCCGTCACGCCCTCGAACATCGAGTAGGCCGGCTTGCCCTGCCCCTTTCGAACGTGGTGCGTCACGGTGTCCGTCGCCAGCAGCGGATCGTACTCTGCGCCCTCGGTGCCGGCGACGCAGTGGACCGGCCAAGAGTCGACGAAGTCCGGGGCCTCGGCGAAGTGCCCGCCGTTGTCGCCGTCGGCATCGTGCCAGTCGCGGGAGGCGATGATCACCTCGTATGCCGCCGCGTGCGCGGCCAGGAACGCGGTGATCCTTTCAGCCACGGCATCACCGCCCGCGACGGCGAGGGCACCATCCTCGGTGAAGTCGTTCTGCACATCGACGATGAGAAGGGCTCTGCTCATGATTCGAGCGTACGCCGTCGGGAACGGGAAAGGCCCCGTGATGTTCTTCGCATCACGGGGCCTTCGGAGCCGCTTGTCAGAATCGAACTGACGACCTTTTCATTACGAGTGAAATGCTCTGCCGACTGAGCTAAAGCGGCGTGCGACGCGTGAGCGGCGCGATCACCGATATTACCCTGTCTCGCGCTCGCTCGCGAATCGAGGCGCAGTCACTCGCAGCGCAGGCCGTCCTCCGGCACCACATCGTCGAGGAGGAAGGACTCGACCGCGTCGTCGACGCAGACGTTGCCCTTGTTGTATCCGGTGTGGCCCTCGCCCACGCGGGTGACGAGGACGCCCTCTTCCAGCTGGTCGGCGAGCGACTCCGACCACTCGTACGGAGTCGCGGGATCGTTGGTCGTGCCGACGACCAGGATCGGACCCGCTCCCTCGGCATGGATCTCCTCGCGCGTACCCGTGGGCGGATAGGGCCATACCTCACAGGAGTCCGGGCCGCTCCAGTACGGCGCGATCGTCGGAGCTCCCGCCGCGATCTTCGCATCCGTCGCCGCTTCGGCGGCCGGATCGTCTTCCACCGGATAGTCCATGCAGTTGTAGGCCCGGAAGGCCTCGGCGGAGTTGTCGGTGTAGACGCCGTTCTCGCGCCCGTTGTAGAAGTCGGCGAGCAGGAACACCGTGGTCGGATCGCCCTGCAGCGCCTCGTCGAACGCCTGCGTCAGGTAGTCCCAGCTGTCCTGCGAGTAGAGCGCCGCGATGATGCCGGTCATCAGCGAGTCCGCGCCCAGGAGGCGACCGTCGCCGTTCTTCAGCGGCGTGCGGTCGACGCTCGCGAGCAGTGCTCCCAGGTCGGCCATCGCCTCGTCGACCGTGCCGTTGAACGGGCACTCGCCGGAATCCAGGCAGCTCTGCATGTACGCCCGGAGTGCCGATTCGAATCCGAGGGCCTGCGTGGCCCCCACTTCGAGCCCGGGAACCGAGGGGTCGATCGCGCCGTCCAGCACGAGGCGTCCGGCCTTCTCGGGGTACAGCTTGGCGTACGTCGCGCCGAGGAACGTGCCGTACGAGTAGCCGAGATAGTTCAGCTGCTCATCGCCCAGCAGTGCGCGGATCAGGTCCATGTCGCGAGCGGCGTTGATCGTCGTGATGTACGGCAGGATGCCATCGCTGTTGGCCTCGCATGCCTCGGCGAAGCCCTTGTGCGCGTCGAGCAGCTCGGCCTCCCATTCCGCGGTGCCGCGAGCGGCGGCGGGGATGCCGTAGAGATACTCATCCATCTCGGGGGCGTCGTAGCAGGTCACCGCCGTCGAGGCGCCGACGCCGCGGGGATCGAAGCCGATCACGTCGAAGTTCTCGATGAGGTCGGGGCCGACCGCGAAGTCGAGGCTGTTCAGGACGAGGTCGACGCCGCTCGATCCGGGGCCGCCGGGATTGGTCAGCAGCGACCCCACCGCCGTCCCTTCGGCGCGGTGCCGGACGACGGACAGCGTGATCTCCCCCGTGCCAGGGTTCTCCCAGTCGAGGGGCGCCGTGACCTCCGTGCAGTCGAAGCCCGGACCGCAGTCGCTCCAGACCAGGTCCTGCGTGTAGAACGGCATCAGCTCCTCGGAGACACCCGCCGTGTCGGGAGTCTTCGTCGTCGACGGACGTGTCGACTGCTCGGGGATCATCGCGTACAGACACCCGGACAGGGCGACCGATGCGGCGGCGAGCCCCGCGACGACGGCGGCGGCGCGACGCAGGCGGGACGTCATTCGATTCTTCACGGTTTCCTCCCGCTCGCGATGGTCACGAGCAAGCTCTCCAGCGCGAGCAGAGGGGCGACGTTGCGCTCCAGCGACTGCCGCGTCTCGGCAAGGTGGTCAAGGACGACAAGGGTACGGGTGTCGGGCCAGGCGGAGGCGAGCGCCGTCAGTTCGGCCCGGAGCTCGCTGTTGATGAGGTCGTCGCCGCGTCCGAACTGCAGCATCACGACGTCGCGGAACAGCGACTGCAGATCGGTGAGCACCCGGTCGATGCCGTCCCGCAGGCTTCGAGTGGCACGCTTCTTCTGATCGTCTTCGAGGGCGGAGAGCTGCGTGCGCAGGGCCGGCGGCACGGCCTGCCCTTCCGCGACGCCGATCGTCCGCAGCAGCGAGGCGCGCTCTGCGGCGTCGCGTTCGGCCGTCAGCGCCTTCGCGTCCTCGGTCGCCGCCTGGATGATGCGCCCGGCCACCTCGACGGCGTCTCCGACACCGCGGACCCCGAGCACCGAGCGCAGCGTCTCGTCCCGTCGGCGCCGCGCCGCGTCATCGGTCGCGAGACGCTGCGCCATGCCGATGTGACGCTGCGCGTGCCGCGCCGCCTGCTCCGCGATGCCCTCGTCGACACCGGTGCGCAGGCTGATCAGACGCGCGACGTCGGCGACGTCGGGTTCGCGCAGCCGCAGCGACCGCACACGGGAGCGGATGGTCGGCAGCAGGTCGGCCTCGCTCGGGGCGCACAGGATCCACACCGTCTGCTCCGGCGGCTCCTCGAGCGCCTTCAGCAGCACGTTCGAGGTGCGCTCGACCATGCGGTCGGCGTCTTCGACCACGATGACCCGGTACCGGCCGGCCGAGGGGGCGAAGTAGGAGCGTTCGACGAGCGCGCGGGCCTCGGCGATCGTGATGATGACCTTGTCGGTGCGCAGCGCGGTCACATCGGGGTGCGTGCCGGCGAGCACCTGCCGCATCACCGTCTCGTCGTCGGGGCTGTCGGCGATGAGCGCCGCCGCGAAGGCGTACGCCAGGGTCGAGCGGCCCGAGCCGGGCGGACCGGTGATCAGCCACGCGTGCGACAGGGCCGCCGGGTCGGAGGCCGCGGCGCGCAGCGTGTCGACGGCGGCGTCCTGCCCCCACACATCCGCCCACGGGAAAGGAGCGGGAACGGTCTGGGGCATGCACTCAGCCTAATCGGGACCGCCGACGCGCACAGCGCCCCGCTCTCCCGATCGCGTCCGAGTCAGCCGAGCAGCGCACCCACGCGGGCGCGGATGCGGTCGGCGATCGCCTCGGGGCGCTCCGCAGCATCGAGCACCAGGAACCTCGCCGGCTCCGCCTCCGCGAGCGCCAGGTAGGCGTCGCGGACGCGGCCATGGAACTCCTCGCGCTCGGCTTCGAGCCGGTCGAACGGTTTGTCGTCGGCGTCGAGCCGGGTGCGGGCCGTGGCCGGGTCGAGGTCGAGCAGCAGCGTCAGGTCGGGAAGCGCTCCCTCGGCCGCCCACAGCGACAGGTCGCGGACCTCGGTCGCGTCGAGCACCCGGCCGGCGCCCTGGTACGCGACGGACGAGTCGAGGTAGCGATCCTGCAGCACGATGTCGCCGCGCTCGATCGCCGGACGGACGACGGTCGCGACGTGGTGCGCGCGATCGGCGGCGTACAGCAGCGCCTCCGCCCTCGGGGCGATGTCGCCGCGGTGGTGCAGGACGATGTCTCGGATCAGCTGACCCACCTCCGAGCCGCCGGGCTCACGGGTGCGCACGACCGTGCGCCCCTCGCCCTCGAGCCACTCTGCGAGCAGATTCGACTGCGTGGTCTTGCCCGAGCCGTCTCCGCCTTCGAGAGTGATCCACACGCCGCGACCTGAGGTCACGAGTCCGCCTTCTCCGCGGCCTTCGCCGCTGCGTTCGCCGCGCGGGTGGCCGCGGCCTTCTTCGCCGCCGCGGAGCGGGCCGCCGACGTCGCCGCCGTGGTCTTCTTCGCCGGCGCCTTCTTGGCCGTGGTCTTCGCGGCACCGCTCTTGGCCGCGGCGGTCTTGGCTGGAGCCTTCTTCGCCGGCGCCTTCTTCGCGCCGCGCTTCGGAGCAGGTCCCTTGGCGCGCTTGTCGGCCAGCATCTGCACCGCGATCTCGAACGTGATGTCCTCTACCTTCTGGCCCCGCGGGATGGTCACATTCGTCTCACCGTCGGTGACGTATGCCCCGAAGCGACCGTCCCGGATGCGGATCGGCTTGCCGCTGACCGGGTCGGCCTCGAACTCGGCGAGCGCGCTCGACGCCCGGCGACCGGCGCCGTACTTCGGCTGCGCGTAGATCTCGAGCGCCTGCTCGAGCGTCACATCGAAGATCTGCGACTCGCTCTCGAGCGAGCGCGAGTCGGTGCCCTTCTTGAGGTACGGTCCGAACCGCCCGTTCTGGGCTGTGATCTCATCGCCCGTCTCGGGGTCGACGCCCACGACTCGCGGCAGGCTCAGCAGCTGGAGCGCGGTGTCGAGCTCGATCGTGTCGACCGACATCGACCGGAAGAGCGAGGCCGTGCGGGGCTTCGGCGCCGCTTCCTTCTTCGCGCCGCGCTTGCGCTTCGCGCTGGCTTCCACGACTTCGCCGGTCGCCTCGTCCACGGCCGCATCATCGGGCACGGGGTCGTTCTCCTGCACGTACGGCCCGAAGCGGCCGTCCTTGACGACGATGATCTTGCCGTTCTCGGGGTTCTCGCCGAGCACCCGGTCACCGGCGACGGGAGCATCGATGAGCTCCTGCGCCTTCTCCGCGGTCAGCTCATCGGGCGCGAGGTCCTCCGGCACGTTGACGATGCGCGGCTTGGCGTCCGGGTTCTCGGGGTCGGCGACCTCGAGGTACGGGCCGTACTTGCCGAAGCGCAGCGTGGCCGTGTCCGTGATGCGCGTGGAGTTCAGCGCGCGGGCGTCGATCTCACCGAGGTTGTCGACGACCTGACGCAGACCCACGTGGGAGTCCGAGCCGAAGTAGAACGACTTGAGCCATTCGACGCGGTTCTGCTCGCCGCGAGCGATCGTGTCGAGGTCGTCCTCCAGCGCGGCGGTGAAGTCGTAGTCGACGAGCTCGGCGAAGTGCTCCTCGAGCAGCCGGACCACGCTGAAGGCGAGCCAGGTCGGCACGAGCGCCTGCCCGCGCTTGACCGCGTAGCCGCGATCGAGGATGGTCTCGGGGATGGTCGCGAACGTCGAGGGACGCCCGATGCCCTTCTCCTCGAGCACCTTCACCAGCGAGGCTTCGGTGTAGCGCGGCTTGGGCGTCGTGCGGTGCCCCTTGGCCTCAGCCTCCGACAGTGCGAGCTCGTCGCCGACGGCCACGGCCGGGAGAGACTGGTTCTCCGCCGCATCGGCATCGCCGCGCTTCTCGTCGCGCCCCTCCTCGTAGGCCTCCAGGAAGCCCTTGAAGGTGTAGACGGTTCCGGACGCCGTGAACTCGGCGAGCTTCGCTGCGCCGGCGCCGTGCTTCTCCGTGTCGACGGCGATCGTGACCGTGGTGGTCTCGTACTTCGCGTCGGCCATCTGGCTGGCGACGGTGCGCTTCCAGATGAGGTCGTAGAGGCGCTGCTCGTCACGGTCCATCTCCGACGACACCGAAGCCGGGGTGCGGAAGGTCTCGCCGGAGGGGCGGATGGCCTCGTGCGCCTCCTGGGCGTTCTTGCTCTTCGACTTGTAGACACGGGGCTTGAGCGGCACGGCGCTGTCGCCGTAGAGCGCGACCGCCTGGCTCCGCGCCGCCTGCACCGCCTGGGTGCTCAGCGCCGTGGAGTCGGTACGCATATAGGTGATGTACCCCTTCTCGTACAGACGCTGCGCGACGCTCATCGCCTGCTTCGCGCCCATGGAGAGCTTGCGACCGGCCTCCTGCTGCATCGTGGAAGTCGTGAACGGGGCGTAGGGGCTGCGCGTTCCCGGCTTGGCCTCGACCTTGGTGACGGTGCCGGCGCCGGTGGCGTCGACGGCGTCGGCGAGTGCGGTCGCCGTGGCCTCGTCGAGGACGACCACCGCCTTCTTGAGCTTTCCGGTGTCGTCGAAGTCCGTGCCGCGGGCGAGCTGTCCCCCGTCGACGCGGACGAGGCGGACGCGGAAGGAGGTGCCGGCGGCCGCGGCGGCCGCGTCGACGTCCCAGTAGTCGGCGGAGACGAAGGCCATGCGCTCGCGCTCGCGGTCGACGATCAGGCGGGTGGCGGCGGACTGCACGCGTCCGGCGGAGATGCCGGTCTTGACCTTGTACCAGAGCACGGGCGAGACGTCCCAGCCGTACAGCCGGTCGAGGATGCGGCGGGTCTCCTGCGCGTCGACGAGCGCGTGATCCAGCTCGCGGGTGTTCCCCACAGCGGCCTGGATCGCGTCCTTGGTGATCTCGTGGAAGACCATGCGCTTGACGGGAACCTTGGGCTTCAGGGTCTCGAGCAGGTGCCAGGCGATCGCCTCGCCCTCACGGTCCTCATCAGTGGCGAGCAGGAGTTCGTCGGCGGTCTTGAGCGCACGCTTGAGCTCCGCGACGGTCTTGGTCTTGCGATCCGAGACGACGTAGTAGGGGTCGAAGCCGTTCTCGATGTCGATCGAGTACTTCCCATAGGCCTTCTTGTCGTCGGCCGGGATGTCCTTCTTGTCAGCCAGGTCGCGGATGTGGCCGACGGAGCTGAGCACCTCGTAGCCGTCGCCGAGGTATCCCTGAATAGACCGCATCTTCGTCGGGGACTCGACGATGACGAGCTTCTTGCCTTCAGCCAAGGGGCGTCCTTTCTTCGAAGCACACCATACACACCACTGTGTGGGGTCGTTCACAGTGAGGGAGGTCGCGCGGCCGTCACTGTCCCTCGGGTGGCCCGGCACGGGCTCGGGAGACGGCTGCGAGTCCAGCGTACGCCGACTGCACCTGCACGGTCGCCACGAAGCCCTGGAAGACGCAGGTCGTGAGCGCGGCGCCTCCTGCTCGCGCCACCCGTTCGGCGACGGCGCACGGGGCCTCCGCGCTGGGCACCGCACCGCTGGCGACGTCGGCCGCGGCGAGCGCTGCGGCGTCCGCGGCACCGGCCGCGCGCTGCGCCGTCACGGCGGCGCCGCCGACAGCGGCGAGCCCGAGCGACAGAGTCGCCGCGACGGCCAGCACCCCGGCGGCCACGGCGGAGCCCGCCATCAGAGTCCCCCCTCGAGCGCACAGCTGTGCGCCGAGAGGGGAACCCGGACGAGAGCTCCGACCGCCACCTCGACCGAGGCCGTCACGCACACCACATCGCCGGAGATCGAGGACGACACCGCCGCGCCGGGAACGGCCGCCTGCACGACGCGCTGGGCGGAGCCGGCGCCCTCACCGCGACCCAGCAGTCGCGCCGCGTCCGCGGATGCGTCCTGGAGCAGGACCTGTCGGGATGCTGCGCCGAGCGCCCCCGCCCCGAGCAGGAGAGCCAGGACGACCGCCGGAAGAGCGAGCGCGAGCTCGGCAGCGACGGCCCCTCGCTCGTCTGCGCGCCCGGCCGCGGGGCCGCGTCGTCCGCGATGTCCTCTCGTCGCCGTCCTGCGGTGCATCACGACACCGTCAGCGCCCGTCGCACGAGATCCGTGAGGATGCCGCGCACCTCGTCGGATCTCATGATGGCGACGAGCAGACCGGCGAAGGCCACGGCGGCCATGGTCGTGATGGCGTACTCGGCGGTGGCGGCTCCGGTCTCGTCGTCGAACAGGGCGGCGGCGCGGCGGCGATCCAACCGGGGAATCGCGTTCATGGTGTTCCTTCTTTCTGTCGGATGCTCGCGCATCGGGATGGGGTCAGGACGGCAGAGGGGTCGCGGCGAGGACGCTGAGCAGCAGCGGCGCCACCCCGAGCAGGAGGAAGGCGGGCAGCGTGCACACGCCGAGCGGGAGCAGCAGCTGCGTCGAGAGCCTGGCCGCGCGCAGCCGACCCTGCACTCTGGCGGAGTGACGGTCTTCGGCGGCGGAGGCGCGGAGGAGCTCCACGGCGGGTACACCCGCCGCCCGCGACAGATCGAGCACGGCGCGGACCCGCCCCTCGCCCTCTCCCGGCGCGGCGGTCTGCGAGACGAGCTGCAGAGCGCGGTCGATGGATGCGCCACCCGCGAGCGCGACCGCGACCAGTTCGGCGCGCATCCCCGGCGTCCCCGGAGCGGGGGCGGCCTTGCGCAGCAGTCGCCCGGTCCAGGCCCGGGCAGCCAGCACGAGGAGCAGGCCGCAGACCGCGCACGCGAGTCCCAGCGGGTTCCGGGTGATGACTCCCACACTGTCGAAGCCGAGGGCGAACCCGAGCAGGAGACCGGCGAGCGGCATCCAGAGCAGCAGGCGCGCCGTGCCGGCCGGTTCGGCGAGGGCGATGCGCACGTCGTCGGCCGCGGACGCCGCGTCCCGAAGCGTCTCCGCGATCATCCGGAGGACCTCGGCGAGCGGCGCACCCACGATCGTGGCGATCTCCCACGCGGCGGCGAGTTCTGCCCACACCCCTTTCTCCGCCTCGATCGCAGCGACGATGGGAGTCCCCTCGTCCACACGCTCGATCACGGCGATCGCGTGCGGATCCCCGGTGTCGGCGAGGTGACGCCACGCCACGAGCGGCACAGCACCGGCCTGCAGCAGCACCGCCAGCGTCTGCACGGAGGCGGCCGCGTCGGTCGTCGCCGCACGCTCCGACGTCGAGACGGCGCGACGGCTCACCACGGTCGCACCTCTTCGATGTCGAGGCGGTCGTCGACGATGACCAGGCGTCCCGCCTGCCGGATGCGCCGGCCGCCCCCGGGCGCGCGGTCCAGGTGGAGGACCACCGTGAACGCGCTGACCGCCTGCCGCGCCAGCGCAACGGCGTCCATCCCGGCGAGGGCGCCCAGCGCCTCGAGCCGGGCGGGGACATCGTGCAGCCCGCTGGCGTGCAGCGTTCCCGCGCCGCCGTCGTGGCCGGTGTTGAGCGCGGTGAGCAGCTCGCGCACCTCTTCGCCACGGCATTCCCCCACCACGAGCCGGTCGGGTCGCATCCGGAGCGACTCGCGGACCAGGCGGGCGAGGGCGATGCCACCCGCCCCTTCCAGATTGGGCTGTCTCGCCTCGAGGGCGACGTGATGGGGATGCCGCGGACGCAACTCGGCGACGTCCTCGATCGTGACGATGCGCTCGCCCGGAGGGACCTCCGACAGCAGCGCCGAGAGCAGCGTGGTCTTGCCCGTCCCGGTTCCTCCGGTGATGAGGATGTTCGCGCGCTCCGCAACGAGCCGCAGGAGCCAGCGCTGCTGCGGGGCCTCGAAGGTTCCCAGCGCCGCGAGCGCCCCGAGGTCGGCCGCGCGCACACGAGGGATGCGGATCGACAGCGCGGTGCCCGTGGTCGAGACGGGCGCGAGAACCGCGTGCACGCGGATGCCCGACGCGAGACGCACGTCCACGCACGGCGCCTGGTCGTCGAGGTGCCGTCCGCCGAGACCGACGAGGGACACCGCGAGGTCGCGGACCTCGCGCTCTGACGCGCGCCAGCCGGGCACCGACTCCGCGCCGGCGCCCCGATCGAGGAACAATCCGCCCGCCCCGTTCACGAAGACGTCCGTCACCGACTCGTCGATGTGCGCCAGGAGCGGACCGAAGGCCGGGTCCAGGTGCGGACGCGCGCTGGGGGCCGTCGGCGCCGTGACGGCGTGCTCCGCTCCCCGGGGCTGGATGACGAACGAGTGTGCCATGCCGCGACGCTACGCAGGCTGCGTGCACGAAGAGCCGCGGTCCGTGAGCTCGAGCCGAGGACTGTGCAGAAGCCGCTTCCCCGTCGCGCGGTGCAGGGACCCGGTGCGCACAGACGACCAGAGACCGAGAGCGCTCCCAATGGAATGGGCGGCATCTCACGGGGGGAATGAGATGCCGCCCACGGCGGGCCGCGATCGGGGGAATCGGGCGCGCCAAGGCCGGAATGAGATTTCGGCTGTCGTCGAGTGTACGCAAGGCGACCGTCCTGACAAAACCGGGAGGAGTACCCACTTTCGGCAGTATGCGGCGCAGGGAGCCGAGGATAGATTCGCCCTGACCTGGTCGACCCACCCCCCTCGACCACGCTCGCAAGACCCGTATGCCGCAAAGGAGCGCCTGCCGATGAGCAGCCAGATCGACCACCTTCTCGACGAGACCCGCAAGTTCCCGCCGTCGGAGGAATTCGTCGCCCAGTCCGTCTCGTCCCCCGAGCTCTACGAACGGGCCGCCGCAGACCGCGAGGCCTTCTGGGCGGAGCAGTCCCGCGAACTGCTGCACTGGCACAAGCCCTTCACGCAGGTCCTGGACTGGTCGACCCCGCCCTTCGCGAAGTGGTTCGACGACGGGGAGCTGAACGTCGCCTACAACTGCCTCGATCGTCATGTCGAGGAGGGCAACGGCGACCGCGTCGCCCTGTACTGGGAGGGTGAGCCTGGCGACTCCCGACGCATCACCTACGCCGAGCTCACCGACGAGGTCAAGCGCGTCGCGAACGTGCTCGAAGGCCTCGGCATTGGCCAGGGCGACCGGGTCGCGATCTACCTGCCGATGATCCCGGAGGCCATCGCCTCCATGCTCGCGGTCGCGCGCCTCGGCGCGATCCACTCCGTCGTGTTCGGCGGGTTCAGCGCAGACAGCCTGCGCTCGCGCATCGACGACGCGGGCGCCAAGCTCGTCATCACGGCCGATGGCGGCTACCGCAAGGGACGGGTCTCGGCGCTCAAGCCGGCCGTCGACCAGGCCCTCGCCGACCGCGGCGACGGCGAGCAGCAGACCGTGGAGCACGTGCTCGTGGTCAAGCGCGGCGAGAACGAGGTCGAGTGGACCGAGGGACGCGACGTCTGGTGGCACGATGTGGTCCCCGCGGCCTCCCCCGACCACACCGCCCAGGCCTTCCCCGCCGAGAACCCCCTGTTCATCCTCTACACCTCGGGCACCACCGGGAAGCCGAAGGGCATCCTGCACACCTCGGGCGGCTACCTCACCCAGGCCGCGTACTCGCACAAGTACGTCTTCGACCTCAAGCCCGACACGGACGTGTACTGGTGCACGGCGGACATCGGGTGGATCACTGGTCACACGTACGTCACCTACGGCCCGCTGGCGAACGGCGCGACCCAGGTGCTCTACGAGGGCACCCCCGACACCCCGCACCCCGGCCGCTGGTGGGAGATCATCGAGAAGTACGGGGTCTCGATCTTCTACACCGCGCCGACCGCGATCCGCTCCTTCATGAAGATCGGCCGCAGCGTCCCGAAGAAGTTCGACCTGTCGTCGCTGCGCCTGCTCGGATCGGTCGGAGAGCCCATCAACCCCGAGGCGTGGATGTGGTACCGAGAGGTGATCGGCGCCGGAAAGACCCCCATCGTCGACACCTGGTGGCAGACCGAGACCGGCGCCATCATGGTGTCCGCCCTGCCCGGCGTGACCGCCACGAAGCCCGGCTCCGCGCAGGTGCCCCTTCCCGGCATCTCGATCGACGTGGTCGACGAGCAGGGCGTCGAGGTGGGCAACGGCAGCGGTGGACTGCTCGTGGTCACCGAACCCTGGCCGAGCATGCTGCGCGGCATCTGGGGCGACCCCGAGCGCTTCCGCGAGACGTACTGGGAGAAGTTCGAGGACCAGGGCTACTACTTCGCCGGCGACGGGGCACGACTGGATGAGGACGGCGACCTGTGGTTGCTCGGCCGCGTCGACGACGTCATGAACGTGTCGGGACACCGGCTGTCGACGGCGGAGATCGAATCCTCGCTCGTGGCGCACGAGGCCACAGCGGAGGCCGCCGTCGTCGGCGCCTCCGACGAGACGACGGGCCAGGCGGTCGTCGCCTTCGTCATCATCAAGGAGAGCTACCTCGCCGAGCACGAGCCGGCCGGGCTCGCCCAGCAGCTGCGACTGTGGGTCGGAGAGCAGATCGGCGCCATCGCCCGTCCGCGCGACGTGTACATCGTCGGCGAGCTGCCGAAGACCCGCTCCGGCAAGATCATGCGCCGCCTGCTGCGCGACGTCGCGGAAGGCCGGGAGGTCGGAGACACCACGACTCTCGCCGACACCGCGGTGATGAGCATCATCTCGGCGCAGGTGAAGTAACGCGAGACCCCGGGTCAACGCCGAGACCCCCTGCTGCAGACGTCTGCAACAGGGGGTCTCGACATTTGCCCGGGGTCTCAGCGAACCGTGGGTTGCTGAGCCTGTCGAAGCATCAGGCGAGGAGGAAGGTCACCTCGACCTCGACCGGGCTGCCGAGCGGAAGCTCCGCGACGCCGACGGCCGCACGCACGTGGCGTCCCGCGTCGCCGAAGATCTCGCCCAGGACGTCGCTGGCGCCGTTGACGACACCCGGCTGACCCGTGAATCCCTCTGCCGACGCCACGAATCCGCCGACCCGGAGCACGCCGGCGATGCGGTCGACGCCACCGGCGGCGTCGGCTGCGGCTGCGAGCGCGTTGAGGGCGCAGGTGCGGGCGTAGGACTTCGCATCCTCCGCGGAGACCTCGGCGCCGACCTTGCCGACGGCCGGGAGCGCGCCGTCGACGAAGGGCAGCTGTCCCGACGTGTAGACGAGTCCGGCGTGGACGGCCGCGGGCACATACGCGGCGACCGGAGCGGCGACGGCGGGGAGCTCGATGCCGAGCTCGGTGAGGCGGGCGGCGACGCTCATGCCTGGCCTCCCTCGAACTGACGCGCTGCCTGCTCGGCGGCGGCGAGACCGGCGTTCGCCGAGGCATCCGTGCTGACCGGGCGCTTCAGGTAGGCGACGAGACCGCCCTCCGGCCCCTGCACGACCTGCACGAGCTCCCAGCCCTGCTTGCCCCAGTTGTTGAGGATGGCTGCCGTGTTGTGGATCAGCAGCGGCGTGGTGAGGTACTCCCACGTGGTCATGGCACTCCTGTCGGTCGGGGCGCGACACCGGAATTCCGGGGCGCCTCGTCAAAGGCGGTATTCAGGGAACTCCCCTACGATCAGCGTATGCCCCAAAAGAATCGCACGGTGAGAGGCGTGCTCGGCGGTCTCGTCGGGCTCGTCGGCCTGAGCGCCGTCGCCGGACTCCTCGTCACGGCCAGCGTCACCCCGGTCCTCGCGATGACCGGTCTCGCAGGCACCCAGGCCCTCACCCTCTTCAATCAGCTCCCGGAGAACCTCAACCCGGGCACGCCGATGGAGCAGTCGACGATCTACGCGACGGCACCGGACGGCTCGACGGTCGAACTGGCATCCTTCTACGAGCAGAACCGCGTCCCGGTGACCTACGAGCAGGTCGCTCCCGTGCTGTACGACGCGATCCTCTCGAGTGAGGACAAGAACTTCTACAGCCACGGCGGCATCAACATCGGCGCCACCGTGAAGGCACTGGTCGACAACGTGCGCCAGACCTCGAGTCGCGGCGCCTCGACCATCAGCCAGCAGTTCGTGAAGAACGTGCTGATCCAGGAGTGCGAGAAGGACGTGGACACCTCCTCCGACACGTACTCCGAGGACCTGCAGGCGTGCTGGACCAAGGCCACACAGGCGAAGGGCGCTGAGGGCATCGAGCGCAAGCTGCAGGAGATGCGCTACGCGATCCAGATCGAGAAGGACGTCTCGAAGAACGACATCCTCCTCGGCTACCTGAACATCGCCAACTTCGGCGGCACGGTGTACGGCATCGAGGCCGCCGCGCGCTACTACTTCTCCACGTCGGCCGCGAACCTCACCGTGGCGCAGGCCGCCACGCTCGCCGGCATCGTGCAGAACCCGAACACCTACCGGATCGACAAGCGCGAGGGCACCTACACCGACAAGGAAGGTGTCGCGCACAACGGCGAGGCGGACGGATACAAGGACACCAAGGACCGTCGCCACTACGTGCTCGGCCGCATGCTGGCTGACGGAAAGATCACGCAGGCGCAGTACGACGAGGCGGATGCATCGGAGATCACCCCGACGATCACGACGCCGACGCAGGGCTGCGCCGGCGCCGGCCGAAACGCCTACTTCTGCCAGTACGTGAAGTCGATCGTCGAGAACGACGAGGCCTTCGGCGCCACCAAGAAGGACCGCAGCGATCTGCTGCGCCGCGGTGGCCTGAAGATCTACACCTCTCTCGACTTCCGCGTCCAGGACCCGGCCGCCCAGACCATGGCCGACGTCGTCCCCGCGAACTTCGACAACAAGTACTTCGGCGCCGCAGGCGTGTCGATCGAGGTCGGCACCGGCCGCATCCTGTCGATCACGCAGAACACCCAGTTCCTCGAGACCCCGACCGACGATCAGGCGTACTCCTCCCTGGTGTTCGCCGGCGATCAGAAATACGGCAACTCGGGCGGCTTCCAGGTCGGATCGACGTACAAGCTGTTCACCCTCATCGACTGGCTCGAGAAGGGGCACTCGGTGCGCGAGGTGCTCAACGGCGCCGTGCAGACGAACCTGAAGATCCCGGTCTGCGAGGTCCCACAGACCACCGACACGTCGAAGATCGGCAACTTCGGTCGCACCCGCGGCTACACGGGCTCCGTCATGAACTTCACCGCCCAGTCGCTCAACAGCGGGTTCTTCGCGATGGCCTCGAAGCTCGACGTCTGCGACATCAACAAGGTCGCCGACAAGATGGGTGTCACCCTTGCGAACGGCGGCAAGGTCACCGATGAGAACGTGCCGTACGACATCCTGGGACCGAAGAACATCTCGCCCATCGCGATGGCGAACGCGTATGCGACGGTCGCCAGCGGCGGCACGTACTGCACACCGCGCGCGATCGACAAGGTGATCGACGCCGACGGCAAGGAGCGACCGCTCCCGAAGTCGAGCTGCACCGAGGGCGTGCTGAGCAAGGAGGTCGCGGCCACCGCGGCGTACGCCCTGCAGGGCGTCATGGCCAGCGGCGGAACCGGAGCTCGGGCGAACCCGTTCGACGGCACCCCACTGATCGGCAAGACCGGAACGCACGACCTCTGGTCGACGATGATGATCGAGTCGAGCACGAAGGTCGCCACCGCCGTGTGGGCCGGGCGCTCGAACGGAAACCACGACAACGTCTTCAACGTGTGGACCGGCAGCCACAGGCTCAACGAGGTGCGGTACCCGCTCGCGGAGGCAGCCCAGCACGCGGCGAACATGGCGTACGGCGGCGACCCGTTCCCGCAGCCGGACAACAACCTCATCCGTCAGGTGCGCGTCGACGTTCCGAACGTCATCGGGCAAACGGTGGAAGAGGCGACCGCGACGCTGGACCGTGCCGGGTTCTCGGTGTCGGTGGGTCAGCCGACCGACAGCGACCAGCCGACCAACATCATCGTCGCGCAGGATCCTTCGGGGCAGGCGGCCGCAGGCGCGACCATCACGATCTCGCCCAGCAACGGCCTCGGAGCCTCGGTGCCCGACGTCACCGGTCAATCGCAGGCCGCTGCGGGAGCTGCGCTCATCGCCGCCGGCTTCACGTCGATCGACTTCGAAGGCTCCTGCAACGCGAAGGGCGCGACCGTGACGGCGACGGATCCCGCGGCGAACACCGCGGCGACCAAGTCGACGCCGGTCAAGGTCTCATGCGACTAGACGCAGGCCGCACGGCACACCCGGCCCTCATCGCGCTCGGCGCGGTGGGGGCCGCGGGTGTGGCCGCAGCGGTCTGGGGAATCGGCATCGAACGCTACCTCTTCACGGTGCGCGAGGTGTCCGCGGAGGCGTTGCCGGCGGGCTCCGCTCCGCTGCGCATCCTGCACGTCTCGGACGCCCACATGGCACCGTGGCAGCACCGCAAGCAGGACTGGTTGGCCTCGCTCGCCGAGTTCAAGCCCGACCTCATCGTGAACACGGGTGACAACCTGGGCCACCGCGACGGCCTCGACGGCATCCGCCGGGCGTTCGCTCCGCTCGCAGGCATCCCCGGGGTGTTCGTGCACGGCTCGAACGACGTCACCGCCCCCTCCCCCCGCAACCCGCTGCGCTACTTCCTCGGCCCGTCGAAGAAGAAGCAGGATCCGCCGCTCCTCGACACCGAGGCGATGGACGCGTACTTCACGGACGAGCTGGGCTGGACCGATCTGAACAACGCCGCAGCCCGGCTCGCCGTCGGCGGGCGCGAGATCGCTCTCTTCGGGGTCAACGACGCCCACCGCGATTGGGATCGCCTCGAGGACCTCCCCGACGCGATCGCCGCCCTGGGCCCGCGCGACGACGCAACGGCGATGCTCGGTGTCACTCACGCGCCCTACCAGCGTGTGCTCAACGGGTTCATCGACCTGGGTGCGGACGCGATCCTCGGCGGACACACGCACGGCGGTCAGGTGTGCCTCCCTGGATACGGAGCCCTCGTCGCGAACTGCGACATCCCGCTCTCCCAGGCGAAGGGGCTCAGCACCTGGTCGCACGACGGCCGGACCGTGCCGCTGAACGTGAGCGCCGGCTGCGGACACTCCATCTACGCCCCGGTGCGCTTCGCGTGTCGACCGGAGGCGACGCTGCTCACGCTCACGGCACGGAGCTGATCGGACTCTCGATTCGGCGCAGGGAGCATTTCCCTGTAGACTCGGAGGGTTGCAAAACGGGGTGTGGCGCAGCTTGGTAGCGCGCTTCGTTCGGGACGAAGAGGTCGCAGGTTCAAATCCTGTCACCCCGACCAGTGACACGAGAAGGCCGCCCGCAGGGGCGGCCTTCTCTGTATCGGGATCGCGACCGTGTCGCTCCCCTCGCGCTCCTCTCGGCGTGCACCTTCTAGGCTGGAGACACCATGACCGCGCCCGCACTCGTCGCCTTCGACCTCGATGACACGCTCGCTCCGTCCAAGGGCCTGATCGACCCTCGGATCGCCGACCTGCTCGTGGCGCTGCTGCGCTCGGTCGACGTCGCCATCATCTCGGGTGGCAATGAGACGCAGTTCCGCACCCAGGTGGTGGCTCGTCTCGGCGATGCGGATGCCGCCGATCTCGCCCGCCTGCACCTCCTGCCGACCTGCGGGACCCGGTATTTGCGCCACGACGGCGCGGACTTCACCTCCGTGTACGCGCACGATCTCAGCGCCGCGGAGAAGCGGGCCGCGCTCACGGCGCTCCGGGAAGAAGCCGAGCGGCTCGGACTCTGGGAAGCCGAGCCCTGGGGCGACATCCTCGAGGACCGCGGCTCGCAGATCACGTTCTCCGCGCTCGGCCAGCGTGCCCCCCGCGAGGCGAAGCACGACTGGGACCCGACGGGCGCCAAGCGTGCCGCCCTGCGCGACGCGGTCGCCGCCCGCCTCCCCGGGCTCGAGGTGCGCTCCGGCGGCTCCACGTCCATCGACATCACGCAGGCGGGCATCGATAAGGCCTTCGGCATGCGGCAGCTCTCGACCCACACGGGGATCCCCCTCACCGACATGCTGTTCTACGGCGACCGTCTCGATGAAGGCGGCAACGACTATCCGGTCCTCGCGATCGGCGTTCCGTCCGTGGCGGTCGAGGGCTGGGAGGACACCGCCGCCAAGCTCGAGGAGCTGCTGCGCACGCTGTGACCCCGAGGGCGTCGCAGCACCCCGATTCGCCCGCGTGCCCCTAGCATGGCGTCATGGATGCGCTCCTCGTCGTCATCGTCGTCGCAGCTGTCGCCAGCGCTCTGTGCTGGGTGCTGTCGCTGATCACGCGGGACACCTCATGGGTGGACCGGGCGTGGTCGATCGTGCCGGTCGTCTACGTGTGGATCTTCGTCGCCGGCGCCTTCGCCGACGACCGGGGTTCGGCACGGGTGGTGCTGATGGGTGTGCTCGCAACGGCCTGGGGAGCGCGGCTGACGTTCAACTTCGCCCGCAAGGGCGGCTACACCGGCATGGAGGACTACCGGTGGGCGATCCTGCGCCAGCGGATGCGCCCCTGGCAGTTCCAGGTGTTCAACGTGCTGTTCATCGTCTGCTACCAGATGACGCTGCTCGTGCTCATCACTCTGCCCGCTCTCGTCGCGGCAGAGCATCCGTCCGCGCTCACGGTCGGGGATGCGGTGTTCATCGCCGCGTTCCTCGCCTTCCTCGTCGGCGAGACCGTCGCGGACCAGCAGCAGTGGAACTTCCACCAGCGCAAGAAGCAGGCCGGCGGCACCCTGGCTCCCGGCTTCGCGACGGACGGGCTCTTCCGCTACAGCCGCCACCCGAACTTCTTCTTCGAGCAGGCGCAGTGGTGGGCGTTCTACGCGATCGGCGCCACAGCTGCCGTCGCCTCGGGAGCGGGTGTCATCGGCGGCGTGTTCAATCCGACGATCGTCGGCGCGGTCCTGCTCACCGTCCTGTTCATCGGCTCGACGATCTTCACCGAATCGATCACCGCCTCGAAGTATCCCGCGTACGCGGAGTACCGGCGCACCACGTCGATGCTCATCCCGTGGCCGCCGCGCTCCCGGGCCGTGGCTCCGCAGTCCTGACGCGGGCCACGGCGCCGGGAGGCCGTCAGCGGACGCGGGCCTCGGTGGCGGCGCGGGTGACCGGCACGAGGCGGGTGAGCTGCGTCACGTGTCCCGGTTCCAGTTCGGCGAGCGACGAGACGCCGAGCAGTCGCATGGTGCGTTCGATCTCGCCGCGCAGGATGGCGATCGTCCGATCCACGCCCTGGCGTCCGCCGGCCATCAGTCCGTACAGGTAGGCGCGTCCGATCAGCGTGAAGTCGGCGCCGAGAGCCACGGCCGCGACGATGTCGGCGCCGTTCATGATGCCGGTGTCGATCATGACCGTGAAATCGTCGCCCACGGCCTGCCGCACCTCGGGCAGCAGGTGGAACGGGATCGGCGCACGGTCGAGCTGACGGCCGCCGTGGTTGGAGAGCACGATGCCGTCGACCCCCGCGTCGCGCAGGCGTACGGAGTCCTCGACGTTCTGCACACCCTTGATGACGATCTTGCCGGGCCAGATGTCGCGGATGACGGCGAGATCGTCGTAGCTGATGGTCGGGTCCATCGCCGCATCCAGCAGCTCTCCCACGGTGCCGCCGGTCGTGCTGAGAGAAGCGAACTCCAGCTTCGGTGTGGTGAGGAAGTCATACCACCACCACGGACGCGGGATCGCGTTGATGATCGTGCCCAGAGTCAGCTGCGGCGGGATGCTGAAGCCGTTGCGCTTGTCGCGCAGGCGGGCGCCGGCGACGGGGGTGTCGACCGTGAACTGCAGCGTGTCGAATCCGGCGGCCGCAGCGCGGCGTGCGAGCTCGTACGAGATCTCGCGATCGCGCATGACGTAAAGCTGGAACCAGTTCCGTCCCAGTACCGGTCCGCGAGGCTCGCTGAGGGTCGCGTCTCGCACACCCTCGATGGAGGTCGTGCCGAGCGTGGAGAGCGTGAACGGGATGCCGGCGGCCGCCGCGGCCCCGGCACCGGCCACCTCTCCCTCGGTCTGCATGAGCCTCGTGAATCCGGTGGGCGCGATGCCGAACGGCAGCGCGGAGGGCCCACCGAGGATCTCGATGCTCGTGTCGACGTCGGGAGCGGGCTTGAGGATGCCCGGGTGGAACTCCACGTCCTGGAACGCCTGGCGCGCGCGGCTCAGCGACAGCTCGCCCTCCGCTGCACCGTCGGTGTAGTCGAAGGCAGCCTTCGGGGTGCGGCGCTTGGCGATGATGCGGAGATCATCGATCGTCAGCGCCGCATCGAGACGACGCTTCCTGCCGTTCAGCTCGGGCTTCTTGAACTTCATCAGCTCGAGGAGCTCTCGGGGGTTGGGGACCTGACGCTGGACCATGGGGACCTCTCAGTCGTGGGGATGGGCGGCGCGGGTGAGACCCGCTGACGTGTAGTAGCCGGTGATGTGGGTGTGCACGAGGCGTCGAGCGGCCGGCACGTCGGCATCGTCGATCGCGGCGACCAGGGCGCGGTGCTCGGCGCGGAGCCGGGCGGCCATCGCCTCCCAGTCCTCGATCGCGGCCACACCGGACTGCACGTACGACTCGATCGAGGAGCGGAGGCCCGCCATCATCGCCGCGATGACGGTGTTGCCGCTCGCCTCGGCCAGGGACAGGTGCAGCTGCGCGTCGAGCGCGAGGAACTCGGCAGGAGTCAGGCCGGGGGCATCCATCGCCTCGAGCAGCCGGTGCGCTCGCGTCGTGTCCCGATCTGGGGAACCGGCCATCGCTGCGACGACCGCGTCCTCGAGCACGAGGCGCGTGCGTACGACGTCGTCCAGCGGGAAGCCCTGAGCGGCGACCTGCAGCCGCAGCAGCGCCGACATGCCGCCGGTCGGGGTCGCGATGACGATGGCGCCGGACTGGGGGCCGGAGCCGGTCGCGGTGCGGATGAGTCCCATCACCTCGAGCACGCGGAAGGCTTCCCGCACGCTCGATCGGCCGACGCCGAGCTCCGTCGCCAGGTCACGCTCGGAAGGCAACCGGTCGCCGGGCCCGAGGCGCCCCTCGAGGAGGTCGCGCTCGATGTGCTCGAGCACGAGTCGCCATGCGCGCGCTGGCTGCTCCGACATGCGGCCTCCTGTGGTCAGACCACAGCGTACTCCCCTGTGGTCAGACCACGCAAACGGGGCGCGCTCATCAGGACGCCCCCGAGCGGCGGTACGAGGGTCGGGAGTGTTCGCGACGGCGTCAGCCCAGGCGCCCGCCGGATTCCTCGAGGTAGCACGTGCCGCAGAGCGATTCGTACGTCGTCACCTCGGGCGATGCCGATCCGGTCGCACCCTCGTCGATCGCGACCTGGTCGCCGTCGAAGACGAAGCGTCCCCCGACGACACGTCCGTTGAACACCGCCTTGCGACCGCAGCGGCAGATCGTCTTGAGCTCCTCGAGCGAGTGCGCGATCGCGAGCAGTCGCGCCGAGCCGGGGAACGCGTGGGTGAGGAAGTCGTTGCGGATGCCGTATGCGATCACGGGGATGCCGTCCTCCACGGCGATGCGGAAGAGATCGTCGACCTGCGTCGGCGTGAGGAACTGCGCCTCGTCGATCAGCAGGCACGCCACATCGCTGGGCCCCTCCGGCAGCAGCTCGTCGTCCGACGCCTGCTGCATGCGCGCGCGGTGCTCAGCGAACACGGCTCGCGCGTCCTCCTCCGGTGCGATCAGGAAGTCGACGGGGCGGGTGACGCCCAACCGGCTCTCGATCTCCCCCGCGCCCTTCGTGTCGATGGCGGGCTTCGCGAGCAGCACGTGCTGGCCGCGCTCCTCGTAGTTGTAGGCGGCCTGCAGCAGGGCGGTCGACTTGCCCGAGTTCATCGCGCCGTAGCGGAAGTAGAGCTTCGCCACGGCGCGCCTCAGACGTTGATGCCGAGCGCGGCCGCGGTGGCTTCGGTCGACTGCTCCGCGAGCGCCGGGTCCGCGTTGAGCTTCTTGCCGAAGGTCGGGATCAGCGCACGGAGCTCGGGCTCCCAGCCGGGGTACTCGTCCGGGAAGCAGCGCTTCAGCAGGTCGAGCATGATCGGAACCGCGGTGGATGCGCCAGGCGAGGCGCCGAGCAGACCCGCGATCGAGCCGTCCGCCGCGGCGACGACCTCGGTGCCGAACTGCAGGACTCCGCCCTTCTTGGGGTCCTTCTTCATGACCTGGGCGCGCTGACCGGCGTTGATCAGCGTCCAGTCCTCGTCCTTCGCCGTCGGCATGAACGTGCGCAGACTGTCGACCTTCTTGGCGTGATTCTTCAGCAGTTCGCTGATCAGATACGTGATGAGATCGGGGTTCTTCACGGCCACCTGCAGCATCGGCAGCAGGTTGTGCGCCCGCACCTGGGACACGATGTCGAACATCGAGCCGTTCTTGAGGAACTTCGGACTGAACGTCGCGAACGGTCCGAACATGAGGGACGCCTCGCCGTCGACCACGCGGGTGTCGAGGTGCGGCACCGACATGGGCGGGGCGCCGACCGACGCCTGCGAGTACACCTTGGCCTTGTGCTGCGCCACGATCTGGGGATCGGTGGTCTTCAGGAACTGGCCGCCGATCGGGAAGACGCCGTAGCCCTTGATCTCAGGGATGCCGGCATTCTGCAGGAGCTTCAGCGCCCAGCCACCCGCTCCGACGAACACGAACTTCGCGCGGATGTCGTTCGGCGTGCGACCGATCGTCGTGCGGTACTTGACCAGCCAGGATCCGTCCTTCTGACGCTTGAGCGACTTGACCTCGTGATTCGTCCGCACCGAGACGCCCGACTTCCGGAGGTGATCGAACAGCTGGTGGGTCAGGGCCCCGAAGTCGACGTCCGTCCCGGCGGGGACGCGCGTCGCGGCGAACGGCTCGCCCTTGCGTCGCTGCTGCATCAGCAACGGCGCCCACTTGTTGATGACGCGAGAGTCCTCGCTGTACTCGATCCCCGCGAACAGAGGCTGCTCCTTGAGCACCTCGTAGCGGTTCTTGAGGTAGGCGACGTCCTTCTCGCCCCGCACGAACGTCATGTGCGGCGTCGCGTTGATGAACGTGGACGGCGCGTCGAGCACACCCTTCTCCACGAGAGAGGACCAGAACTGGCGACTCTGCTGGAACTGCTCGTTGATCGACACGGCCTTGGCCGGGTCCAGCGGCGCATCCCCCTGCTGGGGCATGTAGTTCAACTCGCACAGGGCGGCGTGGCCCGTGCCGGCGTTGTTCCACGGGTTCGAGCTCTCCTGAGCCACATCGGAGAGTCGCTCGAAGGCGACGATCTTCCACTCCGGCTGCAGCTCGTGCAGCAGAGTACCCAGGGTGGCGCTCATGATGCCACCGCCGATCAGGACGACATCGACGTTTTCAGTCACCCGAACAGTCTAGTTCGCGGCCACGGCACCGCAGACCATCGCGGTCAGGCGACGGCCTGGGCGCTGCGGAACCGCACGAGCCCAGCGGTCAGGCGACGGCGGCCAGACGCTGAGCCAGCACCTCGGCGATCTGCACGGCGTTCAGCGCCGCACCCTTGCGGAGGTTGTCGTTGCTGACGAACAGCACGAGTCCCTTCCCCTCCGGTGCGGACTGGTCAGCGCGGATGCGACCCACGAAGCTCGGGTCCTTGCCGGCGGCCTGCAGCGGCGTCGGCACCTCATCCAGCACGACGCCGGGCGCCGCGCTCAGGATCTCGCGGGCGCGCTCCGGCGTCAGGTCGCGGGCGAACTCGGCGTGGATCGTCAGGGAGTGGCCCGTGAACACCGGGACGCGCACGCACGTGCCTGCGACACGGAGATCGGGCAGTTCGAGGATCTTCCGGCTCTCGTTGCGGAGCTTCTTCTCCTCGTCGGTCTCGTTGTCCCCGTCATCGACGAGGTTGCCCGCGAACGGGATCACATCGAACGCGATCGGCGCGACGTACTTCTCGGGCTCGGGGAAGTCGATCGCGGAGCCGTCGTGCACCAGCCGAAGCGTGTCCCCCTGCGCGAGGACTCCCTCGACCTGACCGAGCAGCTCCTGCGCGCCGGCGAGCCCCGACCCGGACACGGCCTGGTAGGTGGAGACGATCAGACGCTCGAGTCCGGCCTCGGCATCGAGCACCTTGAGGACCGGCATGGCAGCCATCGTGGTGCAGTTCGGGTTGGCGATGATGCCCTTCGGGCGGTCGTCGATCGCGTGCGGGTTGACCTCGCTCACCACGAGCGGGACCTCGGGGTCCATGCGCCAGGCGCTGGAGTTGTCGACAACGACCGCACCGGCCTCGGCGAACCGCGGGGCGTAGGCCCGGCTGGCCGTGGCCCCGGCCGAGAACAGCGCGATGTCGATGCCGGCCGCATCCGCGGTCTCGACATCCTCGACGATGACGGTGGCTCCCCCGAACTCGATCGCGGTGCCCGCAGAACGGGACGAGGAGAACAGCCGCAGCTCGCGGATCGGGAACGAACGCTCCGCGAGAATCTCGCGCATCACGGTGCCCACCTGGCCGGTGGCGCCGACGATGGCGACGGAGAGTCCTGATTCGGAGATGCGGGTCATGATGTTCCTTGGCGTCGTGCGGTACTGCGTACGAGGCTTCGGGCGCGGCGTCGGGATGCTGATGCTGCGCCTGGCGCCGGTGTCAGGGTTTCGGCGAGTCTATCGCGCCCCCGAGTACCGCCGGGTCATTCGTGACGCGCCGCCGCTCGCACCGCCGCCGGTTCAGGCAATCCCACGAGAACAGGCAGGAACGCGGCCCACCTGCCTGATGCGGGCAGGCTGCCTGATACGGGCAGGCTGCCTGATGCGGGCAGGCTGCCTGATACGGAGCGCCTTGATGCGGGCTTGCCGTCAGACGCGGGCTGAGCCCCTGTCGCGGGGAATCAGGCATAGCCCGAGAACAGGCAGGAACGCAGCCCAGGTGCCTGATGCGGGCGGACCGCCTGATGTGGGTGGGCTGCCTGAATCGGGTGGACTGCCTGATGTGGGTGGACTGCCTGATGCGGGTGGACTGCCAGATGCGGGTGGACTGCCCGACGCGGGCGCACTCGACGCGCGGAATCAGGCAGATCCGCGAGAACAGGCAGGAACGCAGCCCAGGTGCCTGATGTGGGCGGAGCGCCTGATGCGGCGGGCGGTCAGCGGCCGGTGCCGGCGTGGACGGTGGCCTCCGCGTCGCCGTCGAGGCCGTAGGCGGTGTGCACCGTGCGGGCGGCCTCGGTCAGGTCGGTGTCGCGCAGCACCACCGAGATGCGGATCTCCGAGGTGGAGATCATCTCGATGTTGATGCCGCCGGCGGACAGCGCCTCGAACAGCGTCGCCGAGACGCCGGAGTGCGTGCGCATCCCCGCGCCGACCACGGACAGCTTGCCGATTTGGTCGTCGTGGATCAGATTCTGGAAGCCGACCTCGGTCTGCTCACCGGCGAGGGCCTTGAGTGCCGCCGCGGCATCCGCCTTGGGGACTGTGAAGGAGATGTCGGTGCGCCCGGTGGCCGACACGTTCTGCACGATCATGTCGACGTTGGCGCCGGACTTCGCGACGATCTTGAAGATCTCGGCGGCCTTGCCCGGAACGTCGGGCACACCCGCGACCGTGATCTTGGCCTGGCTGAAGTCGGTGGCGACGCCGGCGACGATCGGTTCTTCCATGACTGCTCCCTCGGCTTCGCGAGGGTTCTTCATACCCTCGCCCAGAACGTATGTGCCCTCGGCCGACGAGAACGTCGACCGAGCGTGAATGAGGACGCCATGACGGCGGGCGTACTCGACGGCGCGGATGTACAGCACCTTGGCGCCGTTGGCGGCGAGTTCGAGCATCTCCTCGCTGGAGACGTGATCGAGCTTCTGCGCCTTCGGGATCACGCGCGGGTCCGCGGTGAAGATGCCGTCGACGTCGCTGTAGATCTCGCACACGTCGGCGCCGAGGGCGGCTGCCAGAGCGACCGCCGTGGTGTCCGAACCGCCGCGCCCGAGCGTGGTGATGTCACGGGTGTCGCGGTTGAAGCCTTGGAAACCGGCGACGATCACGATCGCGCCCTCATCGAGGGCTTCACGAAGACGGACGGGTGTGACATCCACGATGCGCGCAGCGCCGTGCTGCGAGTCGGTGATCATGCCCGCCTGGCTGCCCGTGAACGAACGCGCCTCGAAGCCCATGGAGTGGATGGCCATCGCCAGCAGCGCCATCGAGATGCGCTCACCGCTGGAGAGGAGCATGTCGAGCTCGCGCGGAGCCGGGATGGGTGCGACCTCGTTCGCGAGGTCGAGCAGCTCGTCGGTGGTGTCGCCCATCGCGCTCACGGCGACCACGACGTCGTGTCCGGCACGACGCGTGTCGACGATGCGCTTGGCGACGCGCTTGATGCTCTCTGCGTCGGCGACGGATGAGCCGCCGTACTTCTGCACGATGAGGGCCACGATCACTCCCTGGGATGTCGGGCGGATCCGCCCACGCTCATTCTACGATCGGCGCGTATGCCCCGCCGCGCATGTGACCCCTCCTCCCCTCTCGGCTGTCACCGAATGCACGGGTTCGCGCCCAGTGCACGGGAACGCGGCGCGCGCAAGCCGTGCACTCGGCGGCAAGCCGTGCACTCGGCGAAGGGGTCGGGGGCGGGGCGGGGTCAGAGGGCGGGCGGGAGGGCGGTGGGGGCCACGGGGCGGAGGCGGCCTCCCGTGGCGGCGAACCAGCAGCCCACGATGATGAGCGGGAACCCCAGGAGCAGGCCAGGGGTCAGCGGCTCGGAGAGGACGATCGCGCCGAGGAGGATCGCGACCACCGGATTCACGTAGGTGAACAGCGGCGCACGCACCGGACCCACCTCGCGGATGAGCGCGAAGAAGGCCAGGAACGCGACGGCCGTGCAGATCACGGCGAGAGCGAGCAGCGCCGCGATCGACGGCAGCGTCGGCACCTCGTGCTGAGTCAGGAGGCCGATCGGCAGGTACAGGATCCCGATCATCAGCAGCGACAGCGTGATGGTGCCGAGCGACGGCACGTCGGTGAGCTTGCGCGCCACGATGAAGGGCGCGATCGCGTAGAGCACGGCGACCAGCAGCACCTCACCAGCAGCGAGGAGACTGACCTCGCCACCGAAGAGACCGGGGCCGGCGACCACGATCGCGACACCGGCGAACCCCACGAGGAGACCGATCCCGCGGGCGGGACGGAGCACCCCGCGGTCGCCACCGCCGAGCGCGATCAGGGCGGCGAACAGCGGGACCGTGGCCACGAGCAGGCCGGTCATCCCGGACGGGAGCGTCATCTCAGCATGCCCGAGCAGCAGGAACGGCCCCGCCATCTCGACCGCGCCGAACGCGAGCACCCAGGGCCAGTGCCGCAGCGCCGCACGCAGGGCGCCGCTGCGGAGCGCGAACGGCAGCAGCAGCAGAGCCGCGATGAGGGTGCGCCCCGCGACGATGGCGGGCGGCGAGAACGACTCCACCGCGACGCTGATGAACAGGTAGGGCACACCCCACAGCAGGGCCATGGCCCCGAAGAGCAGCCACCCTCGACGCGAGAAGCCCGCGTTCGGGGTCACAGGACGCGCCGGCCCTCGAACGCCCGGCCGAGGGTGACCTCGTCGGCGTACTCGAGGTCGCCGCCCACCGGCAGCCCGGAGGCGAGGCGCGACACGGTGATCTGCATCGTCGTCAGGAGGCGGCTCAGATAACTGGCCGTGGCCTCGCCCTCGAGGTTCGGGTTGGTGGCGAGGATGACCTCCTGCACTGTGCCGTCGGCGAGACGGGTCATCAGCTGCGCGATGCGGAGATCGTCCGGTCCGATGCCGGCGATGGGACTGATCGCCCCGCCGAGCACGTGGTAGAGACCGCGGAACTCGCGCGTCCGCTCGATCGCGGCCACGTCCTTGGCATCTTCCACCACGCAGATCAGCGCCTGGCTGCGCCGCGGGTCTCGGCAGATCGCGCACCGCTCCTGCTCGGCGACGTTGCCGCAGATCTCGCAGAACCGCACGCGCGTGCGGATCTCGCTGAGCAGCTCGGCGAGACGCGCCACGTCGAACGTCGGCGTCTGCAGGATGTGGAATGCGATCCGCTGGGCGGACTTCGGTCCGATGCCGGGGAGCCGACCGAACTCGTCGATCAGCTCCTGAACGATGCCGTCATACATCAGGAGAACCTCGTCGGGGGCTCGTAGGGCTCTTCGCGCAGGAACGTCGCGCCGAGGACCTGGCGGATCACAGCTTCACCGTAGCGCTGCACTCCTCCGACGGAGGGCGAACGCTCGATGACGACCGGAGGAACTGTCGCGACGCGCTGCGCGGGTGCCGAGCGCGGCGCGGCGGGCGTGTGCGGAGGCATCGGCGGCTCGTACGACGGATCGTACGGCGGCTCGTCGTCGAACGCCGGCGCCTCGTCGTCACCAGGGAGCGGAGGCTCGTCGCGGTCGACCGCGCCGTCGGAGGGCGGGGACGGAGCGGAGGCGGCCGCCTCCACCTCTTCCGGCTCCTCGTCGACCGGGAGCGGCGATGAGGGCGCGGCGGGGCGGGGCGAAGCGGGTTCCGGCGTCGTGGGAATGGGCGCGACCGCCCACTCCGTCACGGCGGGAGCGGACGCCCCGCGGACCTGCGAGCGCGGAGAACCCGCTGACGCAGGCTCCGATGCAGGAGCCGGATCGGCCGGGGCAGCGGAACCGTTCGACGCGGGCTGCCGTGGCGCTCCCCCCGCCGGCATGGGCGCGGGAAGGTACTTCACCCGCACACCGAGCTCCTGCTCGATCGCCGAGCGCAGGTGGTCGGACGGCCCAGACCCCGGAGTCGTGCCCTTGAACTTCGCGACATCGTGCTGGCTCGTGAAGCCCAGGGTCAGGACCTCGGTGTCGGTGTCGTACGCCAGCGGCTGCACAGCCGTGGCCAGCAGCCAGGATGTGCGGCTGATGCCCTCGAGGCGGGTGAGCACCGCAGGCCAGACCTTCCGGATGCGCTCCACGGTGACCGGGCCCTGCGGAACCACAGGCGCCGGAGCGGCCTCCGGTGCGGACGCGGTCGGCTCCGTCGCGGATGCGGTCGGGGCGGACGCCGGCGCAGCGGGGGTCTCCGCCGCCGCCGGAGCAGCCGCCGGAGCAGCCGCCGGAGCAGGCGCGGGGGCGGGTGCGGGCGTCGGAGGGGCCGCCGTCACGACGGGCGGCGCCGGGGTCGGTGCAGGCGCTGCAGCCGCCGACACCGGGGCGGAGACGCGCTCGGGTGCAGGGACCGCCGCGGGGGTCTGGGTCGCAGCGGAGAGCACACGCGCCACCATCAGCTCGAGATGCAGCCGGGGCGATGTCGCACCGGACATGTCGTCGAGCGCCGCGCTCACCACGTCGGCGGTGCGCGACAGACGAGCGGCCCCGAACTCCTCGGCCTGGCGACGCATGCGCTCCAGGTCGTCTTCCGCGACGCCGCGCAGCACGGCGGAGGCGCCGGCACCCACGGCGGCGATCACGATCAGGTCGCGCAGCCGCTCGAGCAGGTCATCGACGAAGCGACGCGGGTCCTGGCCGGTCTGCACCACGCGATCGATCGCGGGGAAGGCGGCAGCGGCGTCTCCGGCCGCCAGTGCGTCGACGATCTCGTCGAGGAGCGCGGCGTGCGTGTAGCCCAGCAGGGCGACCGCGCGCGCATAGCCGACCGTGACGGTCTCGGACCCCGCCGGGGAGTCGGAGCCGGCGATCAGCTGGTCGAGCAGCGACAGGGTGTCACGAGGAGAGCCGCCGCCGGCCCGCACCACGAGCGGGAGCACGCCCTGCTCGACGACCACGCCCTCTTCGGCGCAGAGCTTCTCGACGTACTCCAGCATCGCTGCCGGCGGGACCAGTCGGAACGGGTAGTGGTGCGTGCGGGACCGGATCGTGCCGAGGACCTTCTCGGGCTCGGTCGTCGCGAAGATGAACTTCACGTGCTCCGGCGGCTCCTCGACGAGCTTGAGCAGCGCGTTGAAGCCCTGCGGCGTCACCATGTGCGCCTCGTCGAGGATGAAGATCTTGTAGCGGTCGCGGCTCGGGGCGAAGGTGGCGCGCTCGCGCAGGTCGCGCGCGTCGTCGACGCCGTTGTGGCTCGCGGCGTCGATCTCGACCACGTCGAGCGAACCTCCGCCGGCGCGGGAGAGCTCCACGCAGCTGGGGCAGGTGCCGCACGGGGTGTCTGTGGGCCCCTCGGCGCAGTTCAGGCAGCGTGCCAGGATGCGCGCCGAAGTGGTCTTGCCGCAGCCACGCGGACCCGAGAAGAGGTACGCGTGACCGACGCGGTCGCCGCGCAGCGCCGTCATCAGCGGATCGGTCACCTGGGACTGCCCGATCATCTCGCCGAAGGCCTCGGGTCGGTAGCGGCGGTAGAGGGCTGTGGTCACCAGACCAGCCTACGGCGTGCCACCGACCTTCGGCGGGCCCGGCCTCAGTCGATCGGCTCGATCACCGGGATCGAGGTGGTGATCACGGGAACGGACGCCGACATGCGTGTGCCGTCCTCGCGCCAGGCCTCGGTCAGCTGGCGCAGCGTCGGACGCCCCGGCAGCAGCGGACCCTGATCGGCGAGCCGCACGACGACCTCGTCCTCGACGGTGGCGATGTACGCGGTGTCCCGCACGCTGAAGGGCACGGGAGGGCCGGTGCGCACCTGCACCCGCAGCTCGTCCTTCGTCACCGTCACCTGCAGGGTGGAGCCCTGCCACTGCAGCGGGAACGACAGGGACGGCCACGCAGCGGGAAGCCGCGGGTCGAAGCTGAGATCCCCCGCGTAGTCGCGCATGCCGCCGAAGCCGCACACCAGCGCCGTCCACACGCCGCCGGCGGATGCCACATGCACGCCGTCCGCCGCGTTGTGGTGCAGGTCGTGCAGATCGACGAACAGCGACTGCTCGAAGTACTTCTGCGCGAGGTCCTGATAGCCCACCTCGGCGGCGAGGATCGACTGCACGACAGCCGATAGCGTGGAGTCGCCCGTGGTCAGCGGGTCGTAGTAGTCGAAGTCGGCCTTCTTCTCCTCGGGGGTGAAGTGGTTGCCCTGCAGGAACAGCGCCAGCACGACATCGGCCTGCTTGAGCACCTGGAAGCGGTAGATCACCAGCGGGTGGAAGTGCAGCAGCAGCGGACGCTGATCCGCCGGGGTGTTCGCCAGATCCCAGACCTCGCGCTCGAGGAACAGCGAATCCTGCGGGTGGATGCCGAGCGCCTCGCTGTACGGGATGTACATCGCCTCCGCTGCGCGCTCCCACGACTCCGCCTCACCCGAGCCGAGACCGGTGCGCTCGACGAGCTTGACGTAGTCCTCCGGGAAGCTCTCGCGGATCTCGCGCACGACCTTCGCGGCGTAGCGCAGGTTGTAGCGGGCCATGACGTTCGTGTAGAGGTTGTCGTTCACGACGGTCGTGTACTCGTCCGGACCGGTCACGCCGTGGATGTGGAACGTCTCGATGCCGTCGCCCGCTCCCGACTCGCCGACCAGGCGCGATCCGCGCCAGAAGCCGAGCGTCGCCCAGAGCCGGGCCGTCTCGATCGCGATGTCGGCGCCCTCCCGACGAAGGAACGCCTCGTCGCCCGTCGCGCGGACGTACTTGCCCAGAGCGAAGCTGATGTCGGCGTTGATGTGGTACTGCGCGGTGCCCGCGGCGTAGTAGGCCGAAGCCTCCTCGCCGTTGATGGTCCGCCAGGGGAAGAGCGCGCCGGCCTCGTTGAGCTGCGCGGCGCGACGACGTGCGGCCGGCAGCATCTTCACGCGGGCGCGGAGCGCGTTGTACGCCCAGCGCGGCGACGTGTAGGTGAGGAAGGGGAGCACGTAGATCTCGGTGTCCCAGAAGTAGTGGCCGCTGTAGCCGGAGCCCGAGACGCCCTTCGCCGGCACTCCGGCGCCGTCGGCACGGGCGGAGGCCTGCGCCAGCTGGAACAGGCACCAGCGGGTGGCCTGCTGCAGGTCGTCGCGCCCGTCGATGCGGACGTCGCTGCGCTCCCAGAACGCGTCGAGCCATTCCCGCTGCTGCCGGAAGATCGCTTCGACGCCCTGATCCGCCGCGCGGTCCAAGGTCCGACGGCAGCGGTCGACGAGTTCGCGCGGGGGCACGCCGCGCGACGTGTGGTAGCTGACGAGCTTGGTCAGGGTGATCGGCACGCCCGCCTTGGCCTGCACGCGGAAGACGTCCTTCGCGATGTCCGGCTCGACCAGCGTGCGGTGGTTGTAGGAGTTCTCCGTCTCCACGATGTGGTCGGCGACCACCGCGACCGTCATGCCGGAATCCGCGACGCGATACGACAGCGCCGAGCGCATGCCGTCCTGCCAGTGCTCGGCCGGCTCCAGCACGCGGTCGGCGATCTTCTCGGCCTTCCGCGGGTCGAAGCCCGCTCCCTTCGTCCCGAGGGGCGTTCCGGCGTAGACGCCGGCGCCGTCCTGGCGGTTCAGCAGCTGGCAGCTGATCGTGACGGGGGCGTCGGCATTCTCCACGACGACCTCGAGGCGCAGCACGGCCAGGTGGCGCTCCTCGAAGCTCACCAGCCGCTGGTCGCGCATCCGGACCCGCTTGCCGGACGGCGTCTCCCAGACGACCCGGCGCTCGAGCACGCCGGTGCGCATGTCGAGCGAGCGGGCGAACTCCCGCACGTCGGCGTCGTCGAGCGAGATCGGCTCGTCGTCGACGTACACGCGCATGACCTTCGCGTCGGGGGCGTTGACGATCGTCTGTCCGACCTCGGCGAAGCCGTAGGCCTGCTCGGCGTGGCGGATCGGCCACGTCTCGTGCAGTCCGTTGATGAAGGTGCCGTGCTCGTGCGCACCGCGGCCCTCGATGTGATTGCCGCGCAGACCGAGATAGCCGTTGCCCACCGAGAACAGCGTCTCGCCGACGCCCTCCTCCGAGTAGCGCGTCTCGATCAGGCGCCAGGGGTCGACGGGGAAGCGGTCGCGGTCGATCATGCGGTCTCCGGGGTATCGGTCTGTGCGGAGGGGACGAAGACGAGGAGATCCTCGACGACGACGGTCGCGCCGGCAGCGTGCAGGGCGTCAGCCCCGGCACCGCGGTCGACGCCGACCACGGTCGCGAATCCGGCGGCCGCCGCGGACGCCGCACCCGAGGTCGCGTCTTCGACGGCGACGGACCGCGTCGGATCGACGCCGAGGGCGGCGGCGCCGGCCGCGAACATGTCGGCGGCGGGCTTCGAGGCGAGTCCTTCGCGCTCGGCGACCACGCCGTCCACGACGACGCGGAAGAACGAGCGGATGCCGGCGGCCGCCAGCACCTCCTCGGCGTTCTTGGAGCTGGAGACCACGCCGAGGGGGATGCCCGCCTCGTGCAGGCTCTCGACGAGCGCGAGGGAACCGGGGTACGGCGCGATCCCCTGTCCGCGCAGCGATGCCGCGAAGGCCGCGTTCTTGCGGTTCCCGATGCCGCAGATCGTCTCGGCCGACGGGTCGTCGTCGACCTCGCCCCAGGGCACCTCGACGTTGCGGCTGTGCAGGAGGCTGGCGACGCCGTCGTAGCGCTTCTTGCCGTCGACGTAGTCGAAGTAGTCGGCGTCGCTGTAGGGCGGAGTGATCCCCCAGCGCTCGAAGACGTCGTCGAAGACGGCCTTCCAGGCGCGCATGTGCACCTCGGCTGTCGGGGTCAGAACGCCGTCGAGATCGAACAGCACACCGTCGGCGCGGAACAGGTCGGGCAGTGCTTCTGGCACAGAGCCTCCAGGAGAAGGGCGATTGTCGGGTCGGCACCTCTCCGTGCCACTGTGCCAGCGTAATGGGGTCGCGCGCCACGCGGTAACCCCCGCGAGCGGATCAGAGCAGCTGGGCGGTCTGCCTGGCGATCTGCAGCTCTTCGTCCGTCGGCACCACGAGCACCGTCACGGTCGATGCGTCGGCCGAGATACGGCGGATGCCGCGTTCCCTGGCCTCATTGCGTGCGGGGTCGACGACGACGCCGGCGAAGCCGAGCGTGGCCAGCGCCGCCGCGCGCACCGCCGCCGCGTTCTCGCCGACTCCTGCCGTGAACGAGATGACGTCGACGCCGCCGAGCTGTGCCATGTACGCGCCGGCATAGGCGCGGAGCCGGTGCACGTAGACGTCGAACGCGAGGGTGGCGTCGTCCTCCCCTGCGGCCATGCCGGCGAGGATGTCGCGCATGTCGCTGCGCCCGGCGAGTCCGGCCAGCCCGCTGCGCGTGTTGAGCAGCGCGTCGAGGTCGTCGATCGAGTAGCCGGCCCTGCGGGAGAGGTGCACCAGCGCGGCGGGGTCCAGGTCGCCGGAGCGGGTGCCCATCACGAGGCCTTCGAGCGGGGTCAGGCCCATCGAGGTCTCCACGGATCGCCCGCCGTCGATCGCGGTGACGGAGGCCCCGTTGCCGAGGTGGAACACGATCTGCCGGAGATCGGCGACGTCGCGGCCGAGGAACGCCGCCGCCGCCTCGCTCACGTACTGGTGGCTCGTGCCGTGGAAGCCGTAACGACGCACGCGGTGCTCCGCGGCGAGCGCCGCGTCGATCGCATACGTGTACGCCGCCGGCGGGAGCGTCTGGTGGAACGCTGTGTCGAACACGGCGACATGCGGCACCTGGTCGAACACCTCTCGTGCCGCGCGGATCCCGGCGAGGTTCGCAGGGTTGTGCAGCGGCGCGAGCACCGCCAGCTCGTCGATCTGCCGCTCCACGTCGGCGTCGATGAGCGTCGGCGCGTAGAAGCGGGCGCCCCCGTGGACCACGCGATGCCCGACCGCGACGGGGCGGTGCCGCTCGAGCGACGGGCCGTGCGTCGCGAACTGCTCGCGCATGATCTCGAACGCGGCGGCGTGATCGGCGATCGGGCGCTCGCTGCGATGGGTGGCGTCGAGCACGGTGGGCACCGCACCGCCACCGGGTTCCGGACGGACGGTGTGCGAGACCGGGCTGGCCTCCTGCCCGATGCGCTCGATGAGTCCGCTCGCGAGCAGGTTCTCCTGCTCGATGTCGATCAGGCTGTACTTCAGCGACGAGGACCCGCTGTTGATGACGAGGATCGCGCTCATCTCTGATCCGCCTGGGCCTGGATCGCGGTGATCGCGACCGTGTTCACGATGTCGTCGACCAGCGCCCCACGGGACAGGTCGTTGATGGGCTTGTTCAACCCCTGCAGCACGGGTCCGATCGCGACCGCGCCGGCGGAGCGCTGCACCGCCTTGTAGGTGTTGTTGCCCGTGTTGAGGTCGGGGAAGACGAACACCGTCGCGCGTCCCGCCACGGTCGAGTCGGGGAGCTTGGCCTTCGCGACAGCGGCGTCCGCGGCCGCGTCGTACTGGATCGGGCCCTCGACCGGCAGCTCAGGAGCGCGCTCGCGCACCAGGGCGGTCGCGGCGCGCACCTTGTCGACGTCGGCGCCGGATCCGGACTCCCCGGTCGAGTACGAGAGCATGGCGACGCGCGGATCGATGCCGAACTGGCGCGCGGTCTCGGCGGAGGAGATCGCGATGTCGGCGAGCTGCTCGCTGGTCGGGTCGGGGATCACCGCGCAGTCCCCGTACACGAGCACGCGGTCGGCGAGCGCCATCAGGAACACGCTGGAGACCACGTTCACGCCGGGCTTGGTCTTGATGATCTCGAACGAGGGACGGATGGTGTGCGCCGTGGTGTGCGCAGCGCCGGACACCATGCCGTCGGCGAGGCCCAGGTGCACCATCATCGTGCCGAAGTACGACACGTCGGTCACGGTGTCGGCCGCCTGCGCCACGGTGATGCCCTTGTGGGCGCGCAGCCGCGCGTACTCGGCGGCGAAGCGCTCCACGAGCTCGGGATCGTTCGGGCTGAGCACCTGCGCGGCGGTGAGGTCGACGCCGAGCTCGGCGGCACGGGCGCGGATGGCCGTCTCGTCGCCCAGGATCGTCAGGTCGGCGACGTCACGGGCGAGCAGGGTCGCTGCGGCGCGCAGGATGCGGTCGTCGTCGCCCTCCGGCAGCACGATGCGTCTGCGGTCGGCGCGCGCCCTCTCGATCAGCCCGTACTGGAACATGAGCGGCGTCACCACGTGGGACTGCGCGAGTCCGAGCTGCGTGGTGAGCTCGGCGACGTCGACGTGCTCCTGGAACAGTCCCAGGGCCCGGTCGTAGCGGGTGCGCGAGTCGGCGGAGATACGGCCTCGGGTGCTCATCACGCGCACCGCGGTGTCGTAGGTGCCCAGGTCGGTCGTGATGATGGGCACCGACGAGGCGAAGCCGTCGAGCAGCCGCACGATCGGCTCGGGCAGCGGGAAGGGGCCGTTCAGAATGATGCCGGCGATGCGCGGGAACGTGCCGGAGGAGTCGGCGAGCAGGGCCGCGAGCAGCACCTCGGTGCGGTCGGCGGGGATCACCACGACCGCCTCCTCGGTGAGGCGGGGAAGGACGTTGACCATCGACATGCCGGCGACGACGATGTTCAGCGCCTCCCTGGTGAGCCGATCGTCGTCTCCCTTCAGCAGCGTGCCGTCGACGGCGGTGAGGATGCCGCGGATGGAGGGAGCCACGAGCGCGCGGTCCTCCGGGATGGCCCACACCGGTGTGCGGGGCTCCGGGAGGATCGCCCTGACCGCATCGACCACCTCGTCCAGCGCCTCGGGGTCGGCCCTGTTCACCGCGACCGCGAAGAGCTCGGCGCGCTCGGCGGCGAGCTCGGACAGGGCGAGGGCGCCGATCTGGCCGACGGCCGCGGCGGCTCTCGCCGTCGTGGTGCCGAGCTGCTCCGCCTGGCGCTGCTGGTCGCGACCGCTCAGCACGAGGAGCACAGGGGCGGCGAGGTTCGCGGCGATCCGGGCGTTGAACCCGAGCTCGGCGGGGCTGCCCACGTCGGTGTAGTCGCTGCCGACGATCACGACGGCGTCGCACTGCGCCTCGACGGCCTTGAAGCGCGCGACGATCGTGGCGAGCGCAGCGTCGGGGTCGGCCCTGACGTCGTCGTAGGTCACGCCGATGCAGTCGTCGTACGCCAGCTGCACGCCGTCATGGGCGAGGAGGAGTTCGAGGATCTCATCGCGCTCCTCGACCGAGCGGGCGATCGGGCGGAACACGCCGACCCGCGGCGAGACGCGCATCAGGGCGTCGAGCGCCCCGAGGGCGATCGTCGACTTGCCGGTATGGCCTTCGGCCGAGGTGATGTAGATGCTTCGCGCCACGACCCCAGCTTAGGTGGGGTCCCCGGCCGGGAGGGAGGCTCGTCCCCGTGACAATTGCGGCGTCAGGTGCAGGGACCGGACAGCGCGTCGACCACGGCCGTCGCATCCGCCTGGAAGCGCGCGTAGTAGTCGCGGTCGGTGTTCACCTGCACCCGGTGGATCGCATGCGACGGGTCCATCGCCTGCCAGTCGGGCAGCCGGCCCAGGCGGTCGAAGAACAGCGTCGCCGAGGTCGCCGGATCCATCCGCTGCTCGACGGTGCCCCACCAGTCCTGCTGCTGGAACAGACCGATGCTGCTGGTGCGGGAGCCGTCGGGGTTGGTGAACCCGCGGGTCTCCCAGTCGCCGTAGTCGATGTTCCGGAGGCTGCTCTCCCCCATCGCCGTCATGACCCCGAGGATCTGCCCGTCACGAGGGAAGCCCATCGCGGCGGCGGTGCGCACGATGGTCGCCGCGTTCTCGAGCTGCTCGCCGCTCCATCCCTCGACACCCGCGGCGGGGAAGGTGCGCGGGTCGTCGATGCAGATCGGCGCGGGGTCGCGCGCCAGGCTCAGCGGGATGAGCACGAAGAGACCGACGACCGCCACGAGGGCTCCCGCCGACAGCAGGAGGCGCTGCAGGATCCGCTGCCGCCGCGCACGGATGGCCGCCTGCCGCCTGGTCGGCTTCCTCCGGCGCGCCGCGGGCTTCCGTCGCGACGTCGGCCGCGTGCCCGCTGGCTTGCGCTTCGCCCTGGCCGGCGTGCGCGCGGCGCTCATACCCGCAGCGCTCCGCGGTCCGCGCGAGGACGCCGGCCGGCGAGCGCGGCCGCAGCACCCCCGATGGCGCCGAACAGATGCGCCTGCCAGGAGACGCCGTCGGCGACGCCGACCACCCCGGCCAGCATGGAGCCGCCGTACACCGCGATGACGATGAGCGCGATCACCGCGTACAGGATGCGGTGCGCCACACGTCCCGGGGCGAACACGCGCATCACGACGTAGCCGAAGTAGCCGAACACGAGCCCGGAGGCCCCGACCGTCAGCGTGCCCGGTGCGTTGACCACCCAGGTGCCGAGGCCGCCGACGACCGCGACGACGGCCGTGACGGCCCAGAACCGCCGCGTCCCCTCGACTGCGACCAGACATCCGAGCACGAGGAGGGGCACCGAGTTCGCGATGAGGTGGGCCCAGCTCGCGTGCAGCAGCGGACCCAGCACGATGCCGCCCAACCCGGCGACATCCCATGACCGCAGTCCGAAGCCGGTGAACGAGCCGGGCAGGACGGCGTCCGCGAGCTGCACGACCCACATCGCGACGACCAGCAGCACCGGAGAGGCGAATCGGCCCAGCGGGTGCTGCGGCTTCGGGGGCGGGGCGACGGTCACCGGACGATTGTCGCAGGTCCGACCAGGAGGGGACTGTGTGCGGGTGCTCTCACCGCACCGACCCGCCGGAGAAGAAAATGACCCTCCGCGCACCCAGCAGAGCCCGGTTACCCTTGCTGCGTTTCCGCCCTGGGGGAATTGGCCTGGATGCCGCCACGCGGAGAGCCGTGACCATCCTAACCCGATGCGCGCGCCGGTTCGAATCCGGTCACCGCCGGGAGCGTCCGATCTCAGGGAGATCTGCCAGCCCAGCGCGTCCTGCGACAGGGTTACGATCGAGGGACGCGCATCGCAGCGCCGACGCGAGAGGGAACGCATGCCAGAGAACTCCCCCCTGACCCCGGTGACGATCGACGCCGAGCGCTTCGCCGCGCAGACCTCCGCGATCCTCTCCTCGATCGGCCAGGTCATCGACGGCAAGCCCGATGCCGTGCGCAGCGCTCTCGTCTGTCTGCTGGCCGAGGGTCACCTGCTGATCGAGGACGTCCCCGGGGTGGGCAAGACGATGCTCGCCCGCGCTCTCGCCGCCAGCGTCGACGCGACCGTGCGCCGGATCCAGTTCACGCCCGACCTGCTTCCGGGCGACGTGACCGGCGTCTCCGTCTACAACCCGGTCGACCGCGAGTTCGAGTTCAAGCGCGGTGCGGTGTTCGCGCACATCGTGATCGCCGACGAGATCAACCGCTCGTCGCCGAAGACGCAGTCGGCCCTGCTCGAGGCCATGGAGGAGGGCCAGGTCACGGTCGACGGAGCGACGCACCCGCTGCCCGACCCGTTCCTCGTCGTCGCCACCCAGAACCCTCTGGAGATGGAGGGCACGTACGCCCTCCCGGAGGCGCAGCGGGACCGGTTCATGATGCGGATCTCGATGGGCTACCCGGATGCCGCCGCCGAGGCTCTGATGCTCCGCCAGCGGGACGTGGTGAATCCGCTCGCCGCGGTCGCTCCGGTCGCGGACGCGACCTCGATCGCGCAGCTGATCGCTTGGGCGCGCGCCGTCCATGTCGCTCCGGCGCTCGAGGAGTACGCCGTCGCCCTCGCCCAGGCCACCCGCTCCGACCCGAACCTGCACCTCGGCGCGAGCCCGCGCGCCACGCTGCAGCTGGTCAGGGCCGCGAAGGTGTGGGCGGCGCTCGACGGCCGCGACTACGTCATCCCGGATGACCTCACCGCGCTGCTCATCCCGGTCTTCGCCCACCGCCTGCTCCCGGCGCGGGGCGCGCACCGTGCGGGGGCGCAGCCGGTGGAGGCCGCACTGACCCAGATCGTGGAACGGGTGCGCGTGCCCGTCGCGACGCGATCCTGACCGAGCCCGCCATGCGCACCCGCCGATCCCTCACCGCTCGCGGAGCCGGCGCGCTCATCGCGGCACTGGGCTGCCTGATCGCGGCCAACGTGGCGGGAGCCCGGATCCTGCTCTACATCGGCGTGCTGCTGGCCGTGCTCACGCTCCTGTCGCTCCTCGCGGTCCGGCTCCCGCGCCGCTCGGGGACCGTCACACGGCAGATCTCGACCGATCTGCTGACGGTGTCGGAGACCTCTCGGGTGACCGTCCGGTTCACGCTGCGCTCGCTGCGCATCCCGCGCGGCCTCTGGCACGACGTGCTGCCCGATGCGGTCAGCGGCGACTCCGGCGGCGAGTACCCGCCGGAGTCCGGCCAGCTCAACTACGCGATCACCGGTGTGCGCCGTGGCGTGTGGCCCCTCGGTCCGCTGATGCTGCGCACGGTCGACCCGTTCGGACTCGCCCAGCGGGAGCAGTCCTTCGGCGAGACCAGGAGCATCACGGTCGTGCCGGAGGTCCTGTCCCTCGCACCCCTGGCCGTGCGGGTGGGAGCGGCCGGCGGCACCGCCCACACGTCCTCGACCCGCCTCGGGCAGGGCAGCGACAACCTCTCGCCGCGCGGGTACATCCCGGGCGATTCGATGCGCCGCATCCACTGGCGGGCCACCGCGCACCGCGGTCAGCTGATGGTGCGTCAGGAAGAGGAGGAGTCGAGCCCCGACGCCGTGGTCGTGCTCGACCGGAGCAGCCGTCGATGGGACGCCCCGGGGGCCGAGCCGGACCCCGCGTTCGAGGCCGCCGTGTCGCTGTGCGCGTCGTCGGCCGTGCATCTCGCCGCCGAGGGCTACAGCGTCGACGTGGTCGACAGCGCGGGCGTCCTGCTCGGAGCGCTGCGCGGTCATGAGGACGACCGCGACGGTCTGCTCGTCGCCCTGGCGATGGTGACTCCGCGCGGAGAGAGCAGGGACCTCGCGACGCTGATCGGCGGGACGCCACCCGGACCGCTCGTCTACATCACCGGAAGCCTCGACGAGGAGGACGCCGCCCTTTTGCGACCGGCAGGGGCGGCCGCGGCGATGCTCTTCAGCACCGGGCTGCTGCCCGGCGCCGGCGAGGCCTCCGTCCGGCACGGATGGACCGTGACGCCGCTGGGGCCCGACATCGCGGAGGCGTGGGCGGATGCGGTCTCCGCACGGACGGGGGCCGGCGATGTTCCGGGCTGAGCGTCTCCCGGCGTCCGCACCGCCGCGGACGCCGCCGCGGTGGCACCGGGACCACGAGGATCCGACCGGGGTCGTCGCACCCGGAGCCCTGGCAGCGGTCTCCGCGCTCGTCGCGGTGTGGCCGTACACCTCGGTCATCGCCCCGGGCGCGTGGTCGTTCACCGTCCTCGTCGTCGTCCTCGCCGTCGCCGGCACCGGGATGCTCGCCCGGTGGCTGTTGCGCCGACACGGCGAGGTGCTCCGCGATCTGGGTGCGTTCGCCGCGCAGGTCCTCATCGCCGTCGCGGTCCTGACCCAGCTCATCGCCGGAGACACCGCCGTCCTCGGGTTCATCCCCACGTCGACGACGGCGGCGCTGCTCGGCACGCTCGCACCCGCGGCCTGGGAGGCGGTCGTGTTCGGATCCGCCCCGTTGGACCCCTCACCCGCCCTGGCGGCCGCCATGGGCGCCGGTTTCGCGGTCGTCGCGATCCTGCTCGATCAGCTCGTGGCCCATCGCTCCGCGGTGCTCGCCGTGTTGCTCATGGGTGCGGTCGGAGCCGTGCCGATGATCATCACGCTCGGCGACACCAACGTCGTCTGGTTCGTGCTGTTCGGCGTCGTCGCCCTGCTGGTGTTCCGATTCACCGCTCGTCGGCATCCGGAGGCGCCGCTCCGCTCGTCGACCTCTCTCGCGCTGGGTGTCGGCGCCGCCGCGCTGGCGGCGACGGTGGCCATCGCGCCGGTCCTGCCGCTGAGCACCAGTCTTGCCGGGAGCGGCGTGGGCGTGACGGTGGACGCGTCGCTGCGTCTCGGCGACGATCTGCGCCAGCCGAACCCCGTCGAGGTGCTGACGGTCGCCACCGAGGGAGAGACCGCCCCCTACCTGCGGCTCACGACACTCTCCCGTTTCGACGGCCGCGTCTGGCATCCGGACGAGGGCGATCTCCAGTCGCAGCAGGACGGATTCGGTGCACCGGAGTGGGGCGAGGACATCCCGACCGAGGAGCAGAACACGTCGGTGCGGATCCTGCGGATGTCGAGCTCCTGGCTCCCGGTCCCCTACCCGGCCACAGCCGTGCAGGGTCTCAGCGGATCGTGGCGGGTCTCCCCCGACAATCGGACGCTGTTCTCCCGCAGCGCGGACGCCGTCGGCAACGACTACACCGTCACGGCCTCGCGCCCCATCCCCACGCTCGAGCAGATCCGCGCGATCGATGCCGCTCCGCCCGCCGCCGATCCGGACGCCGAGCCGGTCGAGCTTCCGGGGATCATCGCCGAGCTGGCCGCCGACGTGACGGCGGACGAGGACACGGACTACGACCGCCTCGTGGTCCTGCAGAACTGGTTCCGCGCGCAGTTCGCGTACTCCCTGGAGACGCCGGTCGAAGAGGGCTTCGACGGCACGGGCGCCGAAGCGGTGGCCCGCTTCCTCGAGGAGCGTTCCGGGTACTGCGTGCACTTCGCCGGAGCGTTCGCGCTGATGGCGGAGAGCCTGGACATGCAGGTCCGCATCGTCGTCGGATACCTCCCCGGTTCGCTGACGGATGAGAAGCGCGGCAGCGAGTCCGTGTTCTCGGTGACCAGCGATCAGCTGCACTCCTGGCCGGAGGTGCTGTTCCCCGGTGTCGGGTGGGTCCCGTTCGAACCCACCGCGTCCCTCGGCGTTCCCACCGCATTCCGCGCCGCCGTGGCGCAGGGCGGCGGTCCCGGCGGTCCGTCCACCCCCGCCCCCACGACGGCGCCGCAGACCGAGGAGACGTCGGGGCCGGAGATCGACCGCAGCGACGCCGGCGGCGACTCCGCGAGCGGCGAGGAGCTGCGCCGCCTGGACCCGATGCCGGTGCTGCTCACCGCGCTCGGCGCGGTGGTGATCCTCCTGATCCCCGCCCTCCTCCGCTTCGTCGAGCGCAGCCGTCGGATCGCGCGCTCCCGCCGCGGGGATCCGGCCGCCGCCTGGGTGGAGCTCCGCGACACCCTGATCGATCTGCGCATCCCCGTGTCGGATGCGGACACCCCGAGGGTCCGTGCTGCGGGGTTGGTGCGGGATTCCGGTGCGGATCCGCGGGCGCTGCGGCGGCTGACCGACGCGGTCGAACAAGCGAACTACGCGCGTTCCGGCACGGTCGACGACGATCTGGCCGAACCTCTGCGCGAGGTGCTCATCGGCCTGCGGCGGAGCGTGGACGGCCCGACGCGGTTCCGCGCCGCGGTGCTGCCGCGGTCGCTGTATGCGACGCGGGCTGCCGAGCCCGGCGTGGCTGTGTGACGGAGACCCGGGCGGCGCCGCCCGCTCAGGCGGCGTGCTCCGCGCAGCGCACCGACTCGCAGTCCTCGCACACGACGAACTGCGTGCGGCAGGACGGATCAGGACAGTTCGCGGTCCGCTTCGTCGGCGCCCCGCACCCGACGCACTCCCCGATCACGCGGGCATGGTCGGAGAAGTCCACCGAGCCGCGCCGGTCGAACACGTACAGCGAGCCGTCCCACAGGCCGTCGTCGCCGTACTTCTCGCCGTACCGGACGATGCCGCCCTCCAGCTGGTACACCTCGCCGAAGCCGCGGGCGGTCATCAGGCTCGACAGCACCTCGCAACGGATCCCGCCGGTGCAGTAGGTGACCACGGGCTTGCCCTTGAGGTCGTCGTAGGCGCCGGAGTCGAGAAGACGGACGAAGTCCCTGGTCGTCTCGGTGTCGGGCACCACCGCCCCGCGGAAGCGGCCGATCTGAGCCTCCAGGGCATTGCGGCCGTCGAAGAACACGACCTCGTCTCCGCGGGCGTCCACGAGCTCGTGCAGCTCCTCGGGTGTCAGCCGCGTGCCTCCGCCCACCACGCCGTGCTCATCGACCCGCAGTTCCCCCGGCGCTCCGAACGACACGATCTCGTCGCGGACCTTCACGCTGAGCTTCGGGAAGTCGAGGCTGCGTCCCTCGGCGTCCAGTCCGGTTCCCTCGCTCCACTTGATGTCGGCATCCGCGAACGGGGCGTACGAGCGGAAGGAACGCGCCCACTTCTTGAGCACGCCGATATCGCCACCGAGCGTGCCGTTGATGCCGTCCTTCGAGATGAGCAGACGCCCGCGCAGGCCGAGAGCCTGGCCGAGGTCACGCTGCCAGACGCGGACGGCCTCCGGATCGGCGAGAGGGGTGAACGCGTAGAAGAGGACGATCTTGGGTGTTGCCACCCAGGAATCCTACGTCGGCAGTCTGACCGGACGGACCGTGCTCGCCCCTCGGCATCCGCTGTCGCCGTCCGCGCTCTACGTCACATCGCGGCGGAGGAACGAGAGGGCGCCGGCGCCGAGCACGAGCAGCACCCAGCCGGCAGAGACCAGGACCGCCGGCCCGGCGTCCAGCCCGTCGGACGGCGTGATCCCCACGGCGGTCACATCGAAGCGGAACGTCTCCAGCATGGCGAGCAGCGGGAGGTAGACGGCGCCGGCACTCCAGAACATCGCGACGAGCATCGCCGCGCCCATCGACAGGGAGGCGATGAAGAGAGCCGCGAGGTGCGCCTGCACGACGACACCCACCCCCATCCCCCAGAGTCCTGCGACGGCGCCGAGCGCGACGGTGGAGCCGACCGAAGGCCCGTCCACCGGGATGCCGCCCATCGCGACGAGCAGCGCCGTGTGGCCGCCGATCACGGCGGCGAACGCCACGACTGCTCCGCCGAACGCCGATGTAGGCAGCCGGACGAGGAACATCGCCCACCGGGACTGCAGCATCAGCCGTTGGGCGACGACGCCGTCGCGGCGATCGATCGTGTAGCGGAATGAGCCGTACACGGCGGCGAGAACGGCCCCGTAGGTCGCGAGCACGGTGCTGAACGGCGCCGTGAGTTCTCGGCGGATGCCCGCCGGGGCGTCGGCGAACTCGGGCGGGATGCTCGTGGCCAGCGACAGCGACATCACGAACGCCGCCACCGCCACCCCGAGCAGCACCACGTCCCCCGCGACGCCACGCGCTTGCGCGCGCAGTGCCCGACGGATCACGCGACGCTCCGGCGACCGCGGACCCAGGCGATGGCCACCAGAGCCGCCGTCCACGCGAGGCCCAGCCCGAGGGCCGCGGCGAACGCGAGCAGCCGATCCTGATATCCGGGAACGCTCAGCGCCGCGATCACCATCCCCGGTGAGAACTTCGCGACCTCGGGCGCGGTCCGCAGCAGCGCGAACTCCAAGGCCATCGGAAACACGAGGACGATGATCGCCGTCGCATAGTAGTTCCGGGTGATCCAGCCGATGGCCCCGCCGATGAGCGCCCCCAGAACGGCTCCGGCCACGGCGCCCGCGTAAGTGCGCCAGGCCTCCGGGGTGAGGGCGAGGGCCAGACCTTCGTGGGCCAGGTAGACCGACACTCCGGCCGTCCACAGTGCGAAGACGCCGATCGACAGGGCGACCGCGATCAGCGCACCGGCCACGAGCTTCCCCGCGAACGCGCGGGCGAAGCCGACTCCGGCGAGGGTGCGGTCCATCGATCCGTAGTAGTACTCGCGGGTCACCGCGTAGGAGCCGACGAACGCGGCGGAGATGACGGACCACGCGAGCGGCTCCAGCAGACGCGCGGTCGCCACCGCGGGGTCGAGGCCGGCGAGGTCGAAGCGCGAGCCGTCCGAGAAGAGCACGAAAGCGGGCATGAGGACGGCGACCAGGTACACGGCCAGAACCGAGGGCCCGCTCACCGACCGCAGCACCTCGCTGTGGATCACGCCCCTCATGCCTGCGCCCCTTCCACGAGGTCGAAGTACCGGCTCTCCAGCGAGTCGACATCGTTCCGGATGAGATCGTCGAGGCGTCCGGCGAAGAGCGCGCGGCGCTTGATGACGATCACCTCGTCCACCACCTGCTCCAGCTCGGCGAGCTGATGGCTGGAGACCAGCACGGTGCCGCCGCGCTCGACGAACCCGCGGAGGAATCGGCGCAACCAGCGGATGCCGTCGGGATCCAGCCCGTTCGCCGGTTCGTCGAGGATCAGGGTGCGAGGGGAGCCGATGAGCGCGGCGGCCAGCCCGAGCCGCTGAGCCATCCCCGTCGAGAAGGCCTTCACGCGACGGCCGGCATCGTCGGCGAGCCCCACCTCCTCGAGCACCTCGTCGACGCGTCCTGGCGGCGCTCCCGCCGCGAGCCGGATGATCTCCAGGTGCCGTCGGGCGGTGATGCCCGTCTCGAAGCCGAAGCCGTCCATGTGCACGCCGACGTGCGTCGCGGGGTTCTCCAGGGCGGAGAACGGGGCGCCGTCGATGAGGCAGTCTCCGGCCGTCGGCCTGAGCAGGCCGACGATGGCTCGGAGCGTCGTCGACTTGCCCGCGCCGTTCGGCCCGAGGAGGCCGACGATCGACCCCCGCGCCACGCCGAACGACAGATCCTCGACCGCTGTCCGACGGCCGAACCTCTTCGTGAGTCCTCGGACCTCGATCGCGTCCTGGTTCATGGTCATCCCTTCCTCTCCGCACTCCGCAGCGGCGACAACGGCGCGACCACGCCCACCGCCCAGAGCGTCTGCCACAGGTTCTTCACACCGATGTCGACGCGCGCCAGCCCCGTCGGCGGCAGCATCTCGCGCCCCCCGAAGACGTCCACTCCGGCGACGATCACGGCGGGAACCGACAGGTCGTCGGCCCGCACCGGGAAGAGCGCGTCGAGCGGGACCGTCGTCCGCTCCGCGCGCCGGTGCCGGGTCCGCCCCTTCCCGAGTTCCTCGTTCGCGAGGATGCCCCGGCTGAGCAGGACCACGCGGGCGCCGTCCGGCACGGCGCCCGGCCCCTCTCCGTCCGCACGCACGAGAACCACTCCGTCCTCCTCGACGGAGAAGCCGTACGACGCCGTGGCCGGCACGGGGATGAGGACCCCGGCGGCGACGCCGCCCGCGACCAGCAGCGCGCACACGGAGAGGAACCGGAGCCGGGACACGCCCGATCGGAGCACTCGGCGCAGGGCACGCGCGAGCAGCACGACCCCGGCCGCGAGCACCACAGCTTCCAGCGCGACCACGAACAGCCCCAGCACGGGTCCACCTCCGGCGAGCGCCTGGACGGTGCGTGCGACGGCGAACAGCACGAGCACGGCCGGGGCGATCAGGCTGGCGAGGCCGAACGGCACGCTCCACCACACCGGCAGGCTTCTGCTCCGCCGCGGCCCGCCGAACAGGAGCCGGCTCAGGGAGTCCGCTCCGTCGCGGATGGTCCTCCCCCGGAGGTTCGGCTCGTCCAGCGCGCTCATCAGAGCGATGTACCCGTCGAACCGCACGAACGGGATCAGGTTGAGCAGGACGATGACGGCGCAGGAGAGCGCGAGGAGCTGCAGCGTCTGGCGCACCGCCGGTTGCGGCACGGCGAGCGCGCCGACGAGCGCGATCGCCGCCACGAGCGCGTGCACCGCTGGTCCGGCGAGCGCCACGGCCACGCGCTGTCTGCGGTCGGACAGCCGCCAGCCGTCCGTGACGTCGACGAAGAACGCGGGGGTCAGATAGAAGAGCATGAATCCCGCACGGCGAGGCCGGCCCCCGAACCTCGTGAGGGCGAGCCCGTGGGCGCTCTCGTGGAGCAGGGTCGTGAGCGAGAGCGCCGCGACGAGGACCACGAAGCCGCTCAGCGGCAGGGGCCGGGTGACGACCTCCCACAGCTCCTCCGCTTGCAGGATCGCCGCAAGACATCCCGAGCCGAGCACGACGGCGGCGGACACCAGGAGGACTCGTGGCGGGAGCGGCACGATCAGCCGGTCGAGACGGCCGAAGAGGGCCGGCGCACGCAGCGTCGCGAGCTGCAGGGTGAACGGAGGCCGGTAGCTCACTCGGCCCGGTGGCGGCTTCGCTGCGCCTTCCAGGAGACCGCTGTCGCGGAAGCGTCCGACCAGCTGCAGGAAGCTCTCCGCCGACTCGGACGCGGCGAAGCGCCGATGCAGCACGTGCAGCGTCGTTCTGCCGTCCATCGCGGTGAGCAGCTCGACGACCGTCCGCGAGACCCGCGACGAGGGCACGCCGTGGACCAGAGCGATCCAGACCTCTCCCTCCCCGGCTTTCTCGAACACGACCTCGGAGGCGAGGAGCGGGCAGGTGTCGGCGGTGAGCGGTGCCGTCGCACCCGAGGGCCGTCGCCGGGCGGAGCGCAGCGGGGTCATCGTCGTCCTCCCGCTTCTCCGGATCCCACGCGGCCCGTCGTGAGGAGGAGGATCTCCGCGCCCGGGTGCGTGCGTACGGGAGAGACCGTGGGTTCGGTGAACCCGGCCTCGACGAGTTCGCGCGCGAGAGTCTCGTGGTCGAGCACGTGCAGGCGACTCGTGAGCACCGGCACGGTGGCTCCGGCGACGATGTCGGCGACGCGGACCCAGTTGACCAGGCGCACCGAGCCCGCGGCCTCGATCTGCTGCGCGAAGACGTAGCTCTCCTCGCCGAGCGGGCCGGGAACCGTGATCTCCAGCTCCCAGTCCGTTGCAAGGCTCTCCGCGGCGGACCCTCCGGCCACCGTCAGGGCGAAGACGCCGGCGGGGGCGAGGTGGCGCCGCACGCTCGCGTAGAGACGCGACCTCTCCGTGCGGTCGAGCAGCGTGATGGACGTCGCCCCGAGGACCACGAGCCCGTAGCGACTCTCCAGGGTGAAGTCGCGCATGTCCGCCACGACGCATTCCAGCCGGGAATCGCCGGGCAGTGCGCGGCGCAGGTGGGCGAGCATGTCATCGGAGATGTCGATCGCGGTGACCCGCTTGCCGGCTCGCACCAGCGGGATCGTCAGTCTGCCGCTGCCTGCGGCGACGTCGAGCACGGGACCGGCGGCTGCTCTCGCGAGCGCCAGCACCTCGCGGATCTCGGCGCGATCAGGACCGACCAGGCGTTCGTAGAAGTCCGTCCCGGATCCGGCATACAGATCCTGCTCCTGCGCGACCGCGCCGACACCGTCGAGCCGCGCCGCCACGGCGTCGGTGATCAAAGCTGGCATTTCCGGCATCGCCTCTCGATGGAAGGAAGAGGAGTGCGGGCGGGTGGCCCGCCCGCACCCTCGGTCAGGTCGCGATCGCTGCCACCCCGCCGATGATGGCGATGATGTAGCTCGCGTGCTCCCACCATTCGAGTGGGGCGTCGATCTGTTCGAGTTCCAGGAACTCCAGTGATGTCGTCTGCAATCTGCACCTCCTTGTCAGGTCTGCGGACGGTCTTCTAGGTCAGAGCGAGAATTCCGATGATGACGCCCAAGGCGAAGCCCCGCATGTAGTCATCGGTGTCGTTCAACGCATCCATGGCCTCGAGCTCGGTGAACTCGAGCGTCGGCATTGCAGCGTGCATGCTTACCTCCTTTCCGGTCTCGATCTCCTCTCCTTCGAGGCGATCACGTCGCGGCAGCCGCGCCGATTCCGATGAGAACCAGCGCGCCGATCACGCCCTTGTAGAAGCTGTCCCAGCTGGGTGCCTCCATCGCGTCCAGCTCCTGGAACCGGATCCGCTTCTCTGCGGGTTCGTTCATTCACTTCACCTCCTCCCTCCGGAACATCGGGGGCCGGTGATCTTCACCGACCGACGGTGCACTCCAGCGGGAATCGCGGAGCACATCTCGGAAGTCCTCTTCGACGAGGCCGGGGAGCATCGGCCGGCGGTGCCCCCACGACGTCTCGATGGCGGCGGAGATGCGGCGGATCTCGGAATCCGGCGGGCGCGGCGGGCGCGGGATCGCCCAGCGGTCGATGAGCGCGGCGATGCCGGCGGACGGGTCGTCGGGCAGCGCCGCCGCTGCCGCGACGTGCGACCAGAATCCGTGGAGACTCGCGCGGTCTCCCCAGCGCGGGTCTCCTGCGCCGATCCGGTCCCATACCGCGGCGATCACCGCCGCCGTGGCGACCATCTTGCGCACCCCCAGCCGGAACGCCACCTCGTTCGCGACGTACCAATGGCGGGCACTGTACGGATCTTTCCCCCGCAGCGCCGCCGTGCGCTGGGTGGCCGCGCTCAGCCGCGCGAGGCGCAATCGCGCGGCGGCGGATGCGGTGCCCTGCGCGACCGCCGTGAGGAGCGCCGCGCCGAGGGCGGACGCGTCTCTGCTCCCCCTGCTGTCCCCGCGCGGGCTCGTCGAGGCGCCGGCCAGACGCAGGAGCGCCTCCAGCGCCCCCTCTCTGACCGAGGCGGACGAGAGCGTCGCCAGGTTGCACGGATCGAGGACGGCATGGCGCGGCCTCAGCGCGCGCCCGACGAGGAGCCGGTAGCCGTGCTCGTTCTGGAGAACGGCCACGCTGTTCGTCTCCGACGAGGTGCCGAGCGTGGTCGGGACGGCGACGATGTCGACGGGAGGCGGCGCATCGGGCAGCAACGTCAGGGCCGCCTTCGCCGCGTGCCCGATCGCGTAGTCGAACACCCGCCCCCGGGCGAGCGCGAGCGCGGCGATCTTGCTGGCGTCGAGCACCGTCCCTCCACCGAAGGCCACGATCGTGTGCGGAGGGCGGCGGCTGATCTCCCGCGCCATCGCCTGGACGACCGCGACATCGACCGCGCGCGCCTCGACCAGCATGGTCCGCGCCGGCGGCCCGACGAGGAAGGAGGGCGCCACCGCCGAATCCGCGAACACGAGGGTGTCGCGTCCCGCCGTGAGGCGCGTGGTCGTCTGCCGTGCGATGCCCCGGCCGTGCCACAGCGTCGGGACCCGACCGCGGAAGTCCCCGGTCATGCGGTCACCTCCCGGATCCGCGCCAGCCCGGCCCGCACCGCCCTGTCCGTTTCGAGAGGGTCCTCCCGGGCGAACCCGTACCCGGGGATCAGCTCGATGGAGCTGGGACCGGGATGCACCAGCACGCCGTCGTCCGCGATGGCCGAGACGATCTGCAGGACGTGCAAGCCCGAGAGCGGACTTCCGTCCGCCGCGCGCAGCCCCAGGCCGAGGAAGCAGCCGCTTCCCGTCACCTCCGTGACCACGCCTTCCGCCTTCCACCGCATCGCGAGCCGGAGCAGCTCCGCCGCCAGCGCCTGCGTGGTCGACTCGACCTCGATGCGGTGCAGCTCGGCGATCACCGCGAGGATGGCCGCGACGCACGCCGGCGTCCCCGCCTGGGTCTCGCCGTGCACGAAGGTCCACCCGCCGCGCACGAAGGCGGAGGCGATGCGCGGGCCCACCAGAAGCGCGGCGGCGCCCATGGCGCCGTTCGTCAGCGCCTTCGACAGGATGAGCACGTCCGGGGCGGCCGCCCAGTCGTCCGTCGCGAACATCCTCCCGGTGCGACCGAACCCCGTGGCGACCTCGTCCGCCACGAGCAGGAAGCCGTAGTGCTCCCGCAGGGCGAGCAGTCGACGGATGAACGCGTGGGCGAGCGCGTGCGCGCCCGTGCCGAGGACCGGCTCCACCACGACCGCGGCGACCCTGTCGCCTTCGCGCTGCAGCAGCGCCGACAGCTCTTCCCCGTCGTCGTCGTGCGCCACATGGCGCACGGATCGGCGGTCCACCGCGTACGCGGACTGGAGCAGATCATCGCCGCTGAGCGCATGACTGCCGTACATCGTGCCGTGATAGCTCCCGCGCAGACCCACGATGAGCGAGCGGGATGCCGTTCCGTGCTGCGCCCAGTACTGCCTCGCGAGCTTCATGGCGGCGTCGTTCGCCGCCCCTCCCGACGTGGAGAACACGACGCGGGCGTACCTCTCGGGGTTCGCGAGGTCGATGAGCGCGTCAGCTGCCTCCTCCGCCTGTCGATGCGGCGCGCGGAACAGGGAGAGGTACGACGCGTCGCGTGCGGCCTTGCTCACCGCCTCCGCGACCGCCGGGTTCCCGAACCCGAGGGGGACGTTCCACAGTCCGCTCGTCGCGCAGAGTCGCGTGGAACCGTCGGCGAACGCGATGCGATGTCCGGTGGCGGCGACCGCGACCTGGGAGGGCGAGAACGTGGTGTCGGCGGGGAGCATCGACGTCCACAGCGCGTGCGGTCCCGTCACCCGTTCACCCCCGTCGTCGGATCGCCGCTCGTTCGTTCACCGAAGTGGACGCCGAGGGCTGCGACCGCCTCGAGGCACAGGGCGCTCGCGTGGGAGACGGGCGTCCCGAGTTCCCGAGCGAGCCGCTGCGCTGCGAGCTCGAGCGTGCTCGACGTCTGCGTGGCCGCGACGACCGTCGCGGTGAGCGGCGTGAGCAGCTGACGGCGCAGAGTCCCGGTGTCCGCGAGCATCAGACCGTCGGCGGTGTCGAGCAGGAAGGGGTCGGCGGTCAGGGGTTCGGCGTCGGCGAGCCGGTCGTCGATCGGCGCCCGGCCGAAGCCCGCGATCCGCGCGTCACCGTTGACGAGGTGGAGCATCTTCATGAGGTCGGTCGCGCTGAGGTACCGCCTGATCCCGGCGAGTCGCGCCGATTCGGCCGCGACCTCGTGTCGCGGTGCGACCTCTCCCAGCGCCGTGGACCGCGGAAGAGGAGTGTCGAGCGCGGCGCTGAGGTCGTCGACGGTGCCGATCACCTCCCCTTGCACGCCGACGCTCACGGAGCCGTCGGCCGCCACCCGGACGGCGCTCGGAGTCACCACCTCTCCCGGCTTCTCCAAAGCGCTCCGGTCGGCGAGGAGCACCCGCGGGTCGATCAGGGCCGTGGGGAACACTCCGGTCCGCCGAGCGAGGTCGGCGTCGTCGAGGAAAGCGCGCCAGCCGGCGGCATCGAAGAAGCGGATGGCGGTGGGACCGATGATCTGCACGAAGGCCGCGGCGACGTAGTCCTGGAGCTCCACGCCGCGCTCCCCGAAGAAGAGCTCGTCGCCGACCGCCCGCAGCTCGCCGGTGTAGCGGGCGACGGCAGCGGGCCCTCCATCCGGCGGACTGCTCGCCGGCAGCAGCATCACGTCGTCGGGTGCGACCACCTCCCGGACGGCTTCGACCGCCGCCCCGCTCTCGACGAGGAACACCCGCGAGAACGCCTCTCGCTCGCCGGTGAGCCACTCGCGGAGTGCGCGCGCCCCGAGCAGGTCCGCTCCCCCGACGTCCGCGTCGTCCGACATCAGGCCGCTCCTCGCGCATCCGCCGGAAGGTCGAACCCGGCCGAGGACAGTGCGTTCCGGACCTCGTGGATCGTGGGAGCGACGGTGGTCGGTCGCACGCCGAGCTCGAACGCCAGCAGAGCCGTGGCCGACGATTCGTCCTCCGTCGCGATGAGGCACTCGGCGGCGCGTGCGGCCTCGAGCCCGAGCCGGAGGCGCCGATGGCCGACCGGATCCAGGACGAGGTACTCGTCGCCCTCGCCGGTCACGAGGAAGGGCGCGTCCGCCGACACGACGATCGGGAACGCGGCGCTCTCATCGAGGGCTCTGACGAGGTGTCCGCCGAAGCCGGAGACGGTCGGGCGTCCGGGTCCGCCGTGCCTCTCGCGCAGCAGATCGAGCGCAGCCAGGTACCGTCCGAGCCACGGTCGGTCGTCGAGGTCGGCTTCGAGGACGCGGCGGTCCACGATCCGCGCGAAGGATCTTCCGCGCCCGGCACCGGCGACCGCTGCCGCTTCGATCTCCGCACGCTCGTCGCCGACGTGCCCGAGCAGCAGTCCGTCCGGACCGTCGCGATATTCTCCATCCGCCGTCACATGCACGCGGACCACGGTCCCGGCGGCTGCTGGGGTCGGAGTGAAGGACATCCGGGACTCCAGCAGCACGGCGCGGCTGAGCAGCTGGTCGACGAAGATCCCGTAGTCGCGCGCGGTGTCCGCGTCACTGAGCAGGGCCGCCACGCCTTCGGCGCTGCGCTGTCGGAGCACCGTGCGCGCCACGATCGAGAGGAACGGCGCCGCGACGTAGTCCTGCAGCTCGATGACGTGGTGCCCGTCGAGCACCAGCCGATCGCCCGGCTCGCGGAAGCGCCCGCGGTAGCCGATGACGTTGGCATCGCCGCGCCGGACCGAACCCGGCGGGGCGAGGACGATGTCTCTCCTCCTCGCCGCCCGGAGCACGTCGCCGAGATGCTCGCCGGACTCGAGGAAGAACACCGTCCCGGCGACGAGCTCGCGTCGACCGCTCACGTACTGCTCGAACGCCCTCACCGAACGCGGGCAGCGCCGTGATGTCGTCGTCGAACTCCCCTGCATGCTTCCCCCACTGACCTGGTGTACCCATTCGAGGTGGATACGTCTGCACACGAAGCTATAGACACCTCGGGTAACATGCAATATTTCAGCTCAAGCGTCGCCGCTCGCCGCCGAGAGGGACTGTCACTGCGTGCCCGGTCGATCGGATAGGATGGACAGGTTGTTCCTTGGTGACGTGTCCGAGCGGCCGAAGGAGCACGCTTGGAAAGCGTGTGTTGTGCAAGCAACCGCGGGTTCGAATCCCGCCGTCACCGCCAGAAACGTCGAAGGCCCTCGCATCAGCGGGGGCCTTCGACGTTCGTCGAGCTCGGGATGAGGGTGTCAGTCGCTGTCGAAGCGCACACCATAGATCTGCCCGCCGGGCTCGGCCGGCAGGCGGGTCATTCCGAGTCGCTCGTAGAACGCGGCGGCGCCGGTGTTGTTCGGGTCGATCCCGAGGTGCAGTCCCCGCACGCCGCGGCGGGTCAGTTCGGCGAACAGCGTCTGCATGAGCTGTCGCCCGAGTCCTTGGCCCTGCGTCTCCGGAAGCATGTCGATGTGCAGGTGCGCGGGGCACTCCGCCGCGTTCGGCTCGATGCCCGGCGCGCGGGTGTATCCGTAGTCGACCATCCGATCCTCGCGCGTGACGACCTCGACGGGGCGGGGGTACCGCTGCTGCAGCGCCGGCCACCACTCGTCCCGGAACCAGGTGTAGAACGCGTCGGTGTCGTCGGTCGCGACGATGTACCCGATCGTCCGTTCGTCGTCGCTCTCGACGACCCAGGCGAGATCCGGATGCCGTTCGGCGTAGGGGACCGCGAACAGGTTCCCCCACAGGTCGTCGTCCGACAGGATGCCGGTCGCGTCTCCTCCGGCGTCGGCCGTCTTCACGCAGACCTCGTACAGCGAGGCGCGGTCGGCGGGGCGGTACGGACGGATGCGCGACACGGGGACTCCTTCGACGGGGACGGGCCCGATCAGCCTATCGGCGCGTCGAGCGCGTGCTTCTTCCGCTGCACCCACGGCAGCAGCCACGCGGCGAGCACCAGCACCACACCGGCCCCGACGAGAGCGCCGCCGAGCGTGTCCGTCGCCCAGTGCACCGAGAGGAACGTGCGCGAGAGCGCCATCGCCAGCACCCACAGCGCCCCGACGATCGCGACCCACACCCGCGGGAACAGCACCCAGAGCACGAGGGCGATGGTCGCCGCGTTCGCGGTGTGCCCCGAGGGGAACGACCCGTAGTCGCTCACGACGAGCATGTCATCCGGTCGCGCGCGTCCGAAGAGCGTCTTGAGCAGCTGCACCGCCCCCGCACTCGCCAGGAAGCTCACCGCCGCGAAGACCGCACCGCGCCACCGGCGCGCGAGCACCAGCGCCAGGATCGCGAGCAGGGGAACACCGAGGATCGCGACCCAGCCACCGCCGATCCAGTTCAGGGCGAGGGCGAAGTCGAGCATCCAGTCGGCCCTGGCCGCGGCGATCGTCTCGTTCCACCACCGGTCGAAGCCGGGCGATTGCGGGTAGACGAACACCACCACGGCGCCGAGAGCCGTTGCGAGCACGAGGAGGCTCACTCCCCACCACAACAGCGTCCGTCTGCCCATCGTCCCATTGTGGCCGATGGTTCCTGAAGATCAGGGAGTGAGCATGCCCACCGTGCGGGGTCGTACGACGAGCCACAGCGCGAGGATGCCGACGACGGAGCAGCCGACCATGACGGAGGCCATGGTCGTCGCGGTGATCCCGGCGTCGTGCGAGAGCCAGCCGACGACCGGGGAGATGAGACCCGCGACGCCGAAGTTGGCCGCCCCGATGATCGAGGCCGCCGTCCCCGCCGCCTTGCCGTGGCGGTCGAGGGCCAGCACCTGCACGTTGGGCATCGTGAACCCGCACGCGGTCATGAAGACGAACAGCGGGATGACGGTGCCCCACAGGCCGAGCCCGAGCTGGTCGGTGACGACGATCGCGACCGCGGAGAGCAGCAGCACGGCCGTCGAGTAGGCCATGACCCACTGCGGCCCGAATCGGGCGGCCAGCCGCGAAGCCGTCTGCACGCCGAGCACCACACCGAGCGAGTTCACGGCGAAGAGCAGACCGTACTGCTGGGCATCGAGTCCGTGGGTCACCTGGAACAGGAACGGCGAGGCCGAGAGGTAGGAGAACAGACCGGAGAAGGTCATGCCGCCGATCACGAGGACGCCGAGGAACACGCGGTCGGAGAGCACGGAGCGGTATCGCTGCACCATGGTGGCGCCGCCGCGGTCCTGGCGACGGGCGACGGGCAGCGTCTCCGGGATGAAGAGGATCGTCGACAGCAGCATCACGATCCCGTAGGCCGCGAGCACCGCGAAGATGCCCCGCCAGGGCATGAGCGTGAGCAGCCACGACCCGATCAGGGGCGCGACGACGGGTGCGACTCCGGAGACCAGGGCGAGGCGGGACAGCATGACGACCAGGCGACGCCCGCCGAACAGGTCGCGCACGATCGCCATGGCCACGACACCACCGGCCGCCGCGCCGACACCCATGAGCACGCGGGCGACGCTGAGCAGCGCCAGATCGGGCGCGAAGGCCGCTCCGACGCTCGCGAGGACATGCAGAGCCGTGACCACGATCAGCGGAACGCGACGGCCGACCTTGTCACTGAGCGGGCCGACGACGAGCTGACCGAGGGCGAAGCCGATCATCGTGCCGGTCAGGGTCAGCTGGATCGCCGCTGCCGTGGTCTGGAAGTCCTCCTCCAGCACCGGGAAGGCCGGGAGGTAGAGGTCGATCGTGAACGGGCCGAGCGCGGTGAGAGCGCCCAGCAGGATGATGTACAGCGTCCGGCGACCGAGGGAGATCGCGTCTCCCGGGTGCAGCATGATCGGCGCGGTGGCGGGGTTCGATCCGAGCGTGCGGATCGCTCCGGTCGCCGTCGACGTGCGGATGCTGCCGGTCGCCGTGCGCGCGGGCGCGGCAACGGCGGGAGTCTCGGGGTGCGACGAGGCGTCTGCGACGGGCAGGGAGTCAGTGCGGGGAGCGTCGGACACGACGTCCTTCCAGAATCAGGGGAAGCATGATCGAATCGATTCGATCGGGGGAACCCCCATGTTACCGCCGCGACGCCCCGTTCGGTCGGGCGGACGCAGCGTCAGCGCCCGATGCGGCCGAGCCCGTCTTCGAGATCGGCGATGAGGTCGCTCACGTCTTCGATGCCGACCGACAGTCGGACGATGTTCTCGGGAACGGCGAGCTCGGTGCCGCGGACGGACGCGTGCGTCATGTCGGGCGGATACCCGATGAGCGACTCGACCCCGCCGAGCGACTCGGCCAGCTGGAACAGCGACGTGCTCTCCGCGAAGGATCGCGCTGCATCCGCGCCGGCGGCGAGTCCGAGCGAGAGCATCCCGCCGAAGCCACTCATCTGCCTCGCCGCGATGTCGTGCCCGGCGTGGGAGGCGAGACCCGGATAGAAGACCTGCGCGATCTCGGGCCTCTGCTGCGCCCACTCCGCGATGGCCTGCGCGTTCTCGGAGTGCTGTCGCATCCGCAGCGCGAGCGTCTTGATGCCGCGCGTCGTCAGCCACGCATCGAGCGGTGCCGAGACGGCACCCACGGCGAACTGCTGGAACTTGACCTGCTCGAAGAAGCGGTCGTCACCGAAGACGACCGCGCCGCCGAGCACGTCGGAGTGACCGCCGAGGTACTTGGTCGTGGAGTGCACCACCAGGTCGGCGCCGAGGGAGAGCGGCTGCTGCAGGGCGGGCGAGGCGAAGGTGTTGTCCACGACGACGATCGCTCCGGCGGCGTGCGCGATCTCGGCGGTGAGCGCGATGTCCACGACCTTGAGCAGCGGATTGCTCGGGGTCTCGAGCCAGACGATCTTCGTCTCGGGACGGATCGCCGCCCGCAGCGCATCGACGTCCGACAGCTCGACCGTGGTGGTCTCGATCCCCCACGTCGACAGCACGCGCGTGAGGAGTCGGTACGTGCCGCCGTACACGTCGTTGCCGAGGAGCACGTGGTCGCCCGGGGTGAGGATCCCGCGCAGCAGGGCGTCCTCCGCGGCGAGTCCCGACGCGAAGGAGAGCGCCCCTTCGCCGCCTTCGAGCGCGGCGAGCTGCGTCTCCAGCGAGGAGCGGGTCGGGTTGCCGGAGCGGTTGTACTCGTAACCGTCGCGGAGCCCTCCGATGCCGTCCTGCACGTGCGTGGACGACTGGTAGATCGGCGGGATGATCGCCCCGGTCGTCGGATCGGGCGCCTGTCCCGCGTGGATGGCTCGAGTGGCGAAAGCGTGGTCGGACATGTCTCTCAGCCTACGTCGGCCGTCGCCGCCGGGGCCGTCCCGTTACGTCCGAGGTCGCCGGTGGTGGCGCCGCTCAGCGCGCGAGGTAGGCCAGCAGATCCTGGCGCGTCAGCACCGTGTGCGGCTTGCCGTCCTCCGTGACCAGCAGGGCGTCGGCGTCGGCGAGCGCGGCGCGGGCGTCGGCGACGGAGGCATGGATGCCGACGAGCGGAAGCCGGTCCCCCACATGCGCGCCCACGGCGTCCGTCGGATTCGCCTCGCCGCGGAACAGCAGGTCGAGCAGCCCCTTCTCGTCGACCGTGCCGACGACCTCGCCCATCATCACCGGAGGTTCCGCGCTGAGCACGACGAGCTGCGAGACGTCGTACTCGGTCATCATCCGGATCGCCTCGAGCACGGTGTCCGTCGGATGCGCGTGCACGAGGTCCGGGATGCTCTCCCCCTGGCGGGTCGCCCTGGCGGCGAGGACGTCGGCGACGGTCTCCCCGTCCTCGACATCGCTGAACCCATAGGACCGCATCCAGCCGTCGTTGAAGATCTTGCCGAGGTAGCCGCGCCCCCCGTCCGGGAGCAGCACGACCATCACGGCCTCCGCGGGCAGCTCGCGCGCCACGCGCAGCGCACCGGCCACGGCCATGCCGCTCGATCCACCGACGAGGATGCCTTCCTCGCGGGCGAGCCGGCGCGTCATCGCGAACGACTCGGCGTCGCCCACCGCCACGATCTCGTGCGGGACGGTGGGGTCGTAGGCGCCGGGCCAGATGTCCTCGCCCACTCCCTCGACGAGGTAGGGGCGACCCGTCCCACCGCTGTAGACACTGCCCTCCGGGTCGACGCCGACGATGCGGACGCGCTCATCGGACACCTCGCGCAGGAAACGGCCGGTTCCCGTGATGGTCCCGCCCGTGCCGACCCCGGCCACGAAGTGCGTGATCTCGCCGTCGGTGTCGCGCCAGATCTCAGGACCGGTGGTCTCGTAGTGGCTGCGCGGACCGTTCGGGTTCTCGTACTGGTTCGGCTTGAACGCCCCGGGGATCTCCCGCGCCAGCCGATCGCTCACGCTGTAGTACGACTCCGGACTGTCGGGGGCCACCGAGGTCGGCGTGACCACGACCTCCGCGCCATAGGCCCGGAGCACGTCGATCTTGTCCTCGCCGACCTTGTCCGGCAGCACGAACACGCAGCGGTAGCCCCGCTGCTGCGCCACCAGGGCGAGTCCGACGCCGGTGTTGCCGCTCGTCGGCTCGACGATGGTGCCGCCCGGCTCGAGGTCACCCGCGGCTTCGGCGGCGTCGATGATCCGCGCCGCGATCCGGTCCTTGGAGGAGCCGCCGGGGTTCAGGTACTCGAGTTTCACGAGCACCGTGCACGCGATGCCCTCCGTGACGCGGTTGAGCTTCACGAGAGGGGTGTCGCCGACGAGATCGACGATGGAGTCCGCATACTTCATGACTTCAGGGTAGACGCGCGCATGCCGCGTGCGGGGCTGTGTTGCGCTTCGACGGGCTCAGCGACCCACGACTTCGACGGGCTCAGCGACCCATCGGTCCCTGAGCCCGTCGAAGGGCGCGTCACCCCTTGGTCGACCCGGCCAGCAGCCCGCGGACGAAGTAGCGCTGCAGGGCGAAGAACACGATCAGCGGCACGATGATCGACACGAAGGCGCCGGCGGTGAGCAGGTACCAGTCGTTGCCGCGCGTTCCGGTGATCTCGGCGAGCAGCTTCGTGATGGGCGCGGCAGCGCCATCCGCGAACACCAGGGCCACGAGCAGGTCGTTCCACACCCAGAGGAACTGGAAGATCGCGACCGACGCGATCGCCGGCATCGTCAGCGGCAGCACCACGCGGAAGAAGATCTGCCCGCGGGAGGCTCCATCGACGCGCGCGGCCTCGATGATCTCGCCCGGGATCTCCGACATGAAGTTGTGCAGCAGGTAGATGGCCAGCGGCAGCGCGAACATCGAGTGCGCGATCCACACCTGCGCGTACCCGTCCGATGCTCCGAGGGGCAGGGTCACCTGCAGCCCGAAGAGGTTCAGGCCTCGGGAGAACGAGCTGAGCAGCGGCACCAGAGCCATCTGGATCGGCACGATCTGCAGCGCGAAGACGAAGATGAACAGCGCGTTGCGGCCCTTGAAGTCGATCCACGCGAACGCGTACGCCGCCATCGACGCGATCATCAGCGGGATGATCGTGGCCGGGATGGTGATCGCGATCGAGTTGACGAACGATTCCAGGATGGTCAGCTGCGTCGTGCCGGACTGCAGCACGTCGACGTAGTTCTCCAGCGTCACCTGAGGGTCGGCGAAGAACGTCCACCATCCGCTCGACTGGATGTCGTCGCGCGGGCGGAAGGACGAGATGAACAGGCCGAGCGTCGGGATCGTCCACAGGAACGCGATGATGATCGACGCGACGGATGCCCACGGGCGCGACAGCTTCTTGCGCGTCCTCCCCGCGGCTCCCTCGAATCCGCCGCCGGTGGTGATCGCGCGGGTGCTGGCCGAGGTCTCGGTCTTGACGGTGTCGGTCATCGGATCTCCCGCTGCTTCTTAATCTGGCGCGCGTTGTAGATCACGATCGGCAGCACCAGGATGAACAGGATGACGGAGAGCGCTGCGCTGCGTCCCGCCTCGAACTTCGAGAACTGCGTGTACATCTCGTTCGCCAGAACCGAGGTGCCGTAGTTTCCGGCGGTCATGGTGCGGACGATGTCGAACACCTTGAGCGAGGCGATCGAGATCGTGGTCAGCACCACGATGAGTGCCGGGCGGATCGCCGGGACGGTCACCGAGATGAACCGCTGCCACGCGTTCGCGCCGTCGAGCTCGGCCGCCTCCAGAAGCTCCGCCGGGACGCCCTTGATGGACGCGGACAGCACGACCATGGCGAAACCGGTCTGCACCCAGATGAGCACCACGATGAGGAACAGGTTGTTCCACGGCTGGTTCAGCAGCCACTGCTGCGGAGTGCCGCCGAACCACACCAGGATCTGGTTCAGCAGACCGATCTGCTCGAACTCCGGTCCGCGGTACTCGTACACGAACCGCCAGATGATGCTGGCGCCCACGAACGAGATGGCCATCGGCATGAACACGAGGACCTTGTAGATCTTCTCGCCGCGGGTGCGATCGATGAACACGGCGTACGCGAGACCGACGATCGTCGAGACCGTCGGCACCAGCAGGACCCAGATGATCGTGTTCACGACGGCGGTGATGCCGTCGGACTGCGTGAAGATCCACAGGTAGTTCGACAGGCCGACGAACTCCTTCCCCGAGGAGTTCAGGAACGACGAGTACATGGTCTGGATCGACGGCAGGATCAGGCCGACGAGCAGCAGCAGCAGGGCCGGCGCCATGAACGCCACCAGCTGGATGAGGTAGCCCGCGCCATCGCGGGATCGGTAGTCCAGCCAGAAGAACAGGGCGCCGACGAGGACCGCGACTCCCATGGCCCAGTAGTACGAGTTGAAGAACAGCATCACGGCGAGCGGTATCAGCAGGCACATCGCCAGCCGGATGACGGTGTACTGCTTTCCCTTGCGCGGAGCGATGTCCACGAGGAGCAGGATGATCGCCACGACCACCGCGAACGCGATGACCACGGCGACGGCCTGCAGGATCGGCGGCAGCGAGCCGACCCACTGGAAGAAAACTGTCGCGTTCACGGAATCCCCTTACGTCACGCGGACCGGATCGACGGTGCACCCGGCGGGGCGCACCGAGGGAGCAGAGGGGCCGTCCCGCTGCGGGACGGCCCCTCTCCTCGGATCAGCTGGACGGCCAGCCGGTCTCGATCTGCGTGAGCACCTCATCCGTGGGGCTGCCGTTGACCCACGCGACCATGCCCTTCCAGAAGGTGCCGGCGCCGACGGCACCGGGCATCAGGTCGGACGCGTCGAAGCGGAAGGTCGTCTCCGGGTCCTGCAGGATCTTGATGGTCTCCTGCAGGATCGGGTCCTTCGCGTTCGCCGGGTCGAGGCCGTTGTTGGCCGAGGTGACGCCGCCGAGGCTGACGCGGCTGTTCGCCCACTCGGGGCTCGACAGGTACGCGAGCACCTTCTGCGTGGCCTCGGAGTCGCTGAACGCGCCGACGATCTCGCCGGCACCGGTGACCGCGGAGTCATCCGCGGACTCGCCGGGGAGCATGAACGCCCACACGTCGCCGTCCTCGGCGACCTTCGTACCCTCGGGGAAGAAGCCCGAGAGGAACGACGCCTGGTGGGTCAGCGCGCACTCGCCACCGGCGAGCTTGGGCGCGACGTCACCGAAAGCGGTCGAGTTGATCGAGCGGACGTCACCGAATCCGGCGTTGACGTTGGCCGGGTTCAGCAGGATCTCGCCGACCGAGTCGAACGCCTGCTTGATCTGCGGGTCGGTGAACTTGACGTCGTTCGTGACCCACTGGTCGTACACGTCGGGACCGGCCTGACGCAGCACGTAGTCCTCGACCCAGTCGGTGCCCGGCCAGCCGGTGGCCGTTCCGGACTCGAACCCGGCGCACCACGCCGGAGTTCCCGTGGCCGCCTGGATCTTGTCCGTGAGCGCCGACATCTCGTCGAGAGTCTTCGGCACCTCGACGCCCCACTCCGCGAACTTCGCCGGCGAGTACCAGATCCAGCCCTTGACGTTGGCCATGAGAGGCGCGCCGTAGAACGTGTCGTCGACCGTGCCGTAGTTGACCCAGTCCTCGGTCCAGTACTCGTTGGCGTTCTTCTCGACCTCTTCCGGTGCGGGCTTCAGGAAGCCCCGGTCGGCGAAGTCGGCGAACAGACCGGGCTGCGGGAAGATCGCGATGTCGGGCGGGTTGCCACCCTGGGCGCGCGTGCCGAGCTGCGTCTCGAAGTCCTGGCTGCCCTCATACTTGATGGTGATGCCGTTCTCGTCGGCCCAGTCCTTCCAGGACTCCTGGAGGAGTTCTGCCTCGGAGTCGACGATCGTCCCGTAGATCGTGACGGTGGCGTCGCCGCCGCCGTCTCCGTCGCCACCCGGCGCGCCGCCGGGAGCTCCGCATCCGGCGAGCGCGATGCCCGCGACCCCCAGCAGGGCGAGCGGCGCGTAACGCCGGGAACGCTGTGACAGAGCCATGTGAATTCTCCTCTTCGAGTACAGGTTCCCGCCTCGTACGACGCCACCCCGGGGCATCGTTAGGGAACCGATTCCAGGCCAACCTACTGGCGATCCGCATCCCCGCACAACACGCTAGGGTCACAAGCTCGCAACCATTCGCCGATCGCCCTCCTGGTGCATGGGAGCGCTCCCTCGCCCCGGCTGTGGAACCGGTTCCTTTTTCAGGGATGTCGGACTACGCTGTGACGCGGCGCGCGGGGCGCCGGCCACGCCACGGCGTGACAGGTCGAGGAGGACCGATGAGCACGATCGCGGACGTCGCGGCTCGCGCCGGGGTGTCGAAAGCCACGGCCAGCCGCGCGCTGAGCGGTCGGGGCTACGTGTCCGAGGACACCAGGAACCGCGTCGAGGACGCCGCGCGCGACCTGTCGTACGTCGCGCACTCCTCCGCCACGAGCCTGGCGACGGGACGCACCCAGACCGTGGGCGTCGTGATGCCGCCGATCGACCGCTGGTTCTTCGCCGAACTGCTCGCGGGGGTGCAGGAGTCCCTGTTCGCGCTCGACTACGACCTCTCGCTCTACGGCGTCCCTGAGGGCAGCCAGACGCGGGAGCGTCTGTTCGAGAGCGTGCTCCCCGGGCGCCGCTTCGACGGGATCATCGCCGTCGGCATCCAGCCGAGCGCTCGGGAACTGGAACGGCTGAAACAGACCGGCCGGCCCCTGGTGAGCGTCGGCCCCTACAGCGAGGGGTCCAGCGCCGTCTCGATCGATGACACCGACGCCGCCCGCATCGCCACCGAGCACCTGATCGAGCTCGGCCACACCGACATCGCCTTCGTCGGAGGCTCGACCGGTGCGGCGGAGCTGAGCTTCGGCGACGCCCGACGTCTCGACGGCTATCGCGACGCCCTGCGAGCTGCCGGACTCTCCGCCCACGTGCGTGCGGTCGCGGCCGATCCGACCATGCCCGGCGGGTACTCCGCGGCGGCTGGTCTGCTCGGGGACCGCCGGCACAGACCCACCGCGATCGTCGGCGTGTGCGACGAGGCGGCGATCGGCGCGATCATCGCGGCCCGTCGGCTCGGCATCGCGGTGCCGACCGAGCTCAGCGTCGTCGGCATCGACGACCACGAGCACGCGGACATGTTCGCCCTGACCACGATCGGGCAGTCCCCGCGCGAGCAGGGACGCGTCGCGGTGCGGCTGCTGACGCAGCAGATGGACCACCCGGATGCTCCACTGGAGCAGGTCGCCGCAGCATCCGCTCTCGTGGTCCGCAACTCCACCGCTCCGCCGCGCTGAGCGTCCCGCACGACCGCGGAACGCACGAAGGCCCCGGACGAACCCGGGGCCTTCGTGAAGAACGCTGAAGCGTGATTACTTGAGGGTAACCGTCGCGCCGGCCTCTTCGAGAGCAGCCTTGGCCTTCTCGGCGGTCTCCTTGTTCGCGCCCTCGAGCACGGCCTTGGGAGCACCGTCGACGACGGCCTTGGCCTCGCCGAGACCCAGCGAGGTGAGCTCGCGCACGGTCTTGATGACCTGGATCTTCTTGTCGCCAGCAGCCTCGAGGATGACGTCGAAGGAGTCCTTCTCCTCTTCAGCCTCGGCAGCGCCTGCGCCACCCGCAGCGCCGGCGACGGCGACGGGTGCAGCAGCGGTGACCTCGAACTTCTCCTCGAACGCCTTCACGAAGTCGTTGAGCTCGACGAGGGTCAGGCCAGCGAACTGCTCGAGCAGCTCCTCAGTGGAAAGCTTCGCCATGATGTATCTCCTAGATAGATGGGGTTGTTGTACGAGAACGTCGGACGCTTACGCGGCCTCGGCGGTCTCGAGCTTTTCGCGAAGCGCGTCGATGGTGGCGGCAGCCTTGCCCATCGTCGCCTTCATCATTCCCGCAGCCTTCGCCAGCAGAACCTCACGGCTCTCGAGCGAGGCGTACTTGTTGACCTCGTCCGCGGTGAGGGCGTTGCCCTCGAAGATGCCGGACTTGATCACGAGAAGCGGGTTGGCCTTGGCGAAGTCACGCAGAGCCTTGGCGGTGGCGACGAAGTCACCGTGCACGAACGCGACAGCCGACGGACCCTTGAGGTCGTCGTCCAGCGCGGAGATGCCAGCCTTGTTGGCGGCGATCTTGGTCAGCGTGTTCTTCACCACGGCGTACTCGGCGTCCTGACGGATGCTGTTGCGCAGCTCCTTGAGCTGGGCAACCGTCAGACCGCGGTACTCGGTCAGCAGGACGGCGTTCGAGTTCTCGAATGACTTCGTGAGCTCGGCGACCGATGCATCCTTCTGCGCCATGGTCACTCCTTGGTGTGTACGAGGCGCCGCACGGTGGTGGGGCGCCGGCCTCCGACCCCCTGCAAAAGAGAAGAGCTCCGGCGCAAGCGCACGGAGCTCAGAAAGTTCGTGACACCTGCGCGGGCCCCTGCGATGCAGAGCTTCGATCCTGTGCGCTTGCACGCACACGACGACCAGCGGTCTTCGGTTAGGACCACTGTACCCCACGCTCCCTCTCCCCCAAATCCCCCGCCCCCTCCTTCCTCCCTCCCTCCCTCCCTCCGCCGCCGAGTGCACGGGTTCGCGCCGAGTGCACGGCTTGGCCACGTGGGTTTCCCGTGCACTGGGCGACTTCCCGTGCACTGGGCGACTTCCCGTGCACTCGGCGACCCGGCGAGGCGGCGAGGCGGCGGGTCAGGGAGGGGTGATGCCGAAGGAGGCGAGGCGGGCGGCGAGCGCCTCGGGAGTGGCGATGTGCTCGGAGCCCCAGCGGGCGAACCGGCGCTGGGTGAGGCCGCGGATCCAGTCCTCACGCTGCTTCTCCTCCAGAAGGACCTCCTCGACCGTGCGACCCGACCGCAGCGCCTCGTCGAGGTACTTCGTCTTGCCGTCGAATTCACCGAAGCTCTGCACGTCGTCCAAGCCGAAGTCGACGAAGTAGTCCCGACCACCCGGCCCGGGGACGTGCACCTGGAGGTCGGGGGCGGCGAAGCCGAGCGTGTGCAGGTGCAACCGGCTCACGCTCTCCCCCGGCAGCTGCGCCCTGCCATCCGCGAACGCCGCGACCCACCTCGCCTGCCGGATGCCCCGGGCTCCCGTCGCCTCGTCCACCCGCTGCGAGAGATCGCGGCGCCACGAGAGGACTGCGTCCGCGTCCCACTGCCCCTGACGCCGTCCCGTTTCGCGCTCCGCGGCATCGGCCGCAGCCACGGCCGCTGCCGCCGGCACCGAGCGGATCAGATCGAACACCGTCCGGGACAGGGAGGTGCAGCGGATTCCGTGGCGGAGTGCGAGGTCCTCGCGCGTGAGCGGCGCCACGTGGCGGAACACGTCGGGTGCGCTGGAGATCCGTGTCGGCGTCGGCGTGGTCATGTGCACGCGGGCGAGCCGCACCTTGTAGAGCGGCAGTCCCCAGAGCACCGCAGCCGACGTGTGAGACATGACCGCCGAGCCGCGGGCATCCCGGTCCACGGCGATGACATGCGCGTGATGCCGTTGTTCCGGCCACAGCTCCGCCCGGTCCGCGGCATCCATGTACCAGCCTCGTCGGAGCGCGACGAGGGTTCCGGTCTGCACGGCCTCCGCGATGCGGCGCTCCGTCCACCCCCGCTGCAGGAGGTCCGTCCGGGATCGGATGAGGCTGTCGAGCGCGTTCATCATCGCCCCATGTTTCCCGCTTCCTCCCCTCCTCCTGAGTTTTCCCTCGCCCCGCCCCGCACTCTCTGCACTTCTCCCCTCACCCCGCCTCCCGTGCAGGAGAAGACTTCGATCGCGAGAGCACGGGTTCGCGCCGAGTGCACGGGGTAGCCACGTATGCATCCCGTGCGCTCGGGGACTTCCCGTGCGCTCGGCGACATCCCGTGCGCTCGGGGGCGGTGCTGCGGCGGGCGCAGTCGGCGACAAGCCGGGCAGGCGGCGGATGAGGGTCGGCGGACGGGGTTAGGGTCGAAGGGTGACCCCGGAACTCGCCGCACGCATCGTCGCGGACTCGCGCGACCGCGTGGCGTGGATGCGCGCACGCTCGCGCGGGATCACCGCCACGGATGTCGCCGGGCTCACGTCGGAGAAGTCGATCGCCCGGGCCGCGGACTCCAAGCTCGGAGGCGGACCCCGCTTCGGCGGCAACGCCTACACCGACCACGGCCGCCGGCGCGAGCCCGAGATCGCAGCCTGGGTCGCGGCGACCCACGGCATCCTCCCCTCTTCCGCCCTGTTCCGGGCCGAGGTCGAGCACCGCCACCTCGCCACCCCCGACGGCATCGCCGTCGACGCGCAGGGTCGGGTCAAGCTCGCCGAGATCAAGACCACCAACAAGGCGTTCCGCGGCATCCCCCGCACGTACCTGCGTCAGGTGTGGTGGCAGCAGCACGTGCTCGGCGCCGAGCGGACCCTGTTCGTGTGGGAGGAGCACGTGGACTTCGCCCCGATCCACGATGAGCCCCGATGCGTCTGGATCGACCGCGACGATCGCGAGATCGCGAAGCTCGTCACCCTCGCCACCGACCTCATCGACGAGCTCTACCGCCGCACCACGGGCCGACAGGTTCCGAGCAGGACGCCGGATGCCGTCGCCAGCCGCCGCGAGCAGCTCCGAGAGCGGGACGCCTTCCGCGCTCTGGCCCTGGCCGACTGACCATTCGGCCGACCGCGCTCCCGGTCACGTGCACGTGTTGTTGCCGCCCAGCCCGAGCAGTCCGCCGACCGACAGCGTCCGTGTCGCAGCAGGGGACGCCCAGGCCGTGCCCGCGTAGATCGCCTCGACCCGCACCGTGTTGGTCGAGCCGAGCAGGCTGCCCAGCAGCGTGTTCAGCAGCCCGGAGCTGATGGTCGCCGAGTACGAGTACGGGCCCGTTCCACTCTGGGTGACGTTGGTGTTGTCGACCGCGACGTTGTTGATCGACAGTCGCTGCTGCACCCGGGGATAGGGCGAGGTCCACGTGATGGTGAAGCCCGTGAACGTGCCGAGGACGCTGGTGACCGTGCACGAAGCGACGACGGGAGCCGCGAGCGTCGCTGCGGTGAACACCCCCGAGCCGTACTCGCTGTCGGTGAAGCGCGCATCGGTCTGCTCCACGGGATGCACGGCCGCGATGCCGACGAGCGCCGCGATGCCGACCGCCCCCGCCAGCACCCTCCGCACGACCTGGCGCATCATGCGCGCGTCCTCCGCTGGGGCTCCGCCCGGACGCGGCGCCCCCGCCCGAGTGCCGCCCCCGCCAGCGCGAGCAGCACCCCCGCGGCGGCGAGCCACGCCGTGCGGGGCGAGGCGCCGGTGACGGCGAGGCCCCCCTCCGGCCCGACGGCGACCGTCTCCCCCGCCCCTCGCGCCTGGATGCGCACCTCGGTGCTCCCTGCCGCGTCGCCGGCGTCCAGGGTGATCGCGAGACGGAGGTGCGCGGTCTCGGTGTCCGCGATCTCGGCGAGAGGCGTCTCCGCACCGTCGCGGGGGATGCGCCAGTCCTCACGCAGGGTGGTCGCTCCCCCGGGACAGTCCGTCCCCGCCCACGCCTGACGGCACATCGCGACGTCGACGACGAGAGCGGCGCCGCCGGTCGCGCTGATCCCGATGCGGATCACACCCGGATCGGGTGCCTGCGCGCTCACGGCCACGTCCCAGCGCAGGGGCTGGCCGGGGAGCATCCCGGCAGCCGCATCCCAGTCGGCCACCGAGACCAGGCGCAGCACGTCTCCCTGGATCACCTGCGTGGCGGGCGCCGCCCAGGCCGTGCTCGGCGTCGCGACCGCCGCGATCGCCAGGAGCCCGACCGCCAGCCACCGTCCGAATGCGAGACGCCGTCTCATGACGACCCTCGACTCTCCCGGGCTTCCCTCGCGCGCGGCGAGCGCGGCCAGAACGCCCAGACCACGAGCAGCGCCGCGGCGACCGTCAGCCCGGCGAGCACGAGCGGATCGCCCATGCCGGCGATCACGGCGGCGACGCCGGGCACGGAGAACAGGACGACCCGGACGGATGCCACGGAGTACGGGGTGGGATCGTCCGCGGCATTCGCGTCGCCGCGCATCGTGATCGTCCGCTGCCCGTCGCTCGCGCCCGGCGCGACGGAGGTCACCCGGTGGGTCACGGGGAGCTCGCCGTCCCGGTCGACGGTGACGATGTCGCCGACCTCGATCTCGCTCGCCGGGACGCGCTGCACCACCGCCACCGATCCGGCGGGGATCGTCGGCGACATCGAGCCCGTGCGAAACATGATGAGGGTGATCTGCGCCGTGAACGCGAGCACCACGAGCACGATGCAGACCGCTCCGGCCCCGGCGGCGAGCCACAGCAGCACGTCTCCGATCGCGCTGCCCGCCCGCGACCGGGACGAGGGGGCGCTTCCGGTCTCCTCCTCGGGAGGAGCGACGGGCTGCTCGCGCACGCTGCGTCGCGTGATGGGCGTCATCTCGACCCTCCTTCCGATCTAGGACGATGTCCCCTGGAACTGCCAGGTCTGCGACATCGTGAGGCCCTGCGCGGCGTTCGGCGCGGTGGTGGGCAGCGTGACGGCGATGCAGTAGTTCACCTGCGACGCGCCGTTCGCCGTGACCGTCTGGGTCGACGCCCCTCCGGCCGTCAGCGCCGAGCCGTCGGTGACCACCGAGGTCCCCGCGGGGTACGTGGTCCCGTTGCAGGTGGTGCCGGAGATGGTCCGCACGCCGTACGTGAGGTACGTCGCGAGCCCCGTGCCCCCGGGGGTGCCGGCGGTGAGCTGCACGGTCCCGGCCACCGAGGGGTTCGCGGTGCGGACGCTGAACAGCGCATAGGTGGTGGTTCCCGGCGCCATCGCCGTGGGGGCGAGCTGGAAGTTCAGCGTCGCGGCGGTGCCTGCGGTCGCGTGGCTCGAGAACGTGGTCCCGTCCGTCGCGCCGACGATGTCGAACCGGCCGGCCGTGAAGCTCGCGGCTCCGAACTCGGAGTCGTTCCAGGCGGCGAGGGTCGCGGCCGCCCCTATGCCCAGCACCAGGCCGCCCGCGAGCACGGCGCGGACTCGGCGGGAGTGCAGCCGTCGCCTCTCCCGCACATCTCTGCGGGTCTGCATCACGCGCTCAGTTCGTCGACGTGGCCGTGAAACTCCACGTGGCGTTCGTCACCAGGCTGGGCTCCAGCGCCGCGTCCGCCGTGACGCGGAAGCACAGCTGCACGGCCGTTCCCGGATCGGTGGCCGTGGCCCCGGCGGTGAGCGGGATAGCAGTCGCTCCGGTCAGCGCGTCCAGCGTCGCCCCGCTCGCCACCGGTGTGCCGGTCGCCGAGGCGGCGTTGCACGTCGCCCCGGGAGCGAGCTGGTAGATCGCGTACGACAGGTGATCCGAGTTGGAGGTCGCGGCGGGGTCTGCCGTTGCACCTGAGGCGGTCAGGTTCGCTGCGGAGGTCGTGCCGGCAGCCAACCGCACCCAGAAGCCCGCGTAGACGGTGCTGCTCGGCGACATGTTACTCACGAGGCCTGCCGGCAGGGTGAACGCGAGCGTCGCCGCCGTGCCCGCGGTGCTGTGGTCGGCGTACGTGGTGCCGTCCGTCGAGCCCTCCAGATTGAACGCGCCGGCGGTGAACGTGCCGTTCGCGAACTCGGAGTCGTTCCACGCCGCCAGCGTGGCCGCGGTGCCGATGCCGAGCACCAGTCCACCCGCCAGCACCGCTCCGATCTTGCGCTGCGTTGCCTTGGTTACCATGTCGCTTCCCCCTCAGGAATCGGTGAACCACGTGGATGCCGGTGTTCCGGCCACCCCTCAACGACCCCGCACCCGCGCGTTTGCGCCATCCTCTCCGAGCCCTTCCGGAAGGACAAGGCGATTTCGCGCAGGAGATTCGCTCATCCCGCGCAGACCGGAAACGGGGCCTCAGACGGCGCCGAGCACGCGACGCGCCTCGAGGGCGATCTCCTGGGCGATGGTGTCGAGCAGATCGGAGCGCAGGTTCCACTGCTGCCAGTGGAGCCGCACCCGGAGGGTCGGTCCGCCCAGAGCGACCAGGTCGGGAGCCTCCTGCGGCACCGGGACCATCCCCCAGCCGAGACCGAGCCGCACCGCGAGGGCATAGTCGTGGGAGGCGGGGACGTAGTGCCGCGGTACCCCCTCCGGCGAGACCCCCATCGCCCGCAGCCACTCGTGCTGCAGGGTGTCACGGCGATCGAAGTCGACGAACGGGGCGAGCGCCAGGGCGCCAGGCGTCACACCGTCGGCGAACCACCGCTCGGCGAATGCCTCCTCCGCCATCGCCCGATACTCGAGCACACCGAGCGGCGCCACCGAGCATCCGGCGACCGGGGTCTCCTCGCTCGTCACAGCCGCCATCACGGTTCCGGACTCCAGCAGGCGGGCGGTGAAGTTCTGATCGTCGCGGTGCAGATCGAAGTCGATGTCGTGGCCGGATGAGAGTCGGGCCAGCGGTGCCAGGAACCAGGTCGCCATCGAGTCGGCGTTCACCGCGAGCGGCACGGTGATGCGGCGAGCGGCGCCCTCCTCATCGATCCCGACCCCCACGAGCGCATCGTGCTCGAGCAGGGCGATCTGCCGCGCCAGGCGCACGACCGCCTCGCCCGCTTCGGTCAGCCGCGCCGGTTTGCTGCGCACGACGAGGATGCGTCCCAACTGCTGCTCGAGGGCCTTCAGCCGCTGGCTCACCGCCGAGGGCGTGATCCGGAGCCGCCGGGAAGCCGCGTCGAGGGTTCCCTCGTCCACGATCGCCGCCAGCGTGGCCGCGAGCTCCGGGTCGATTCTCACATAAGCGATGCTAATGGTTCGAAAGGAATCTTCGCTTCTCATCATGGCCCCGGATTCCTAGGCTGGGGCCATGCTCACGGTTCTCGCCGGTCTCGGACTCGGCCTCTCCCTCATCGTCGCGATCGGCGCGCAGAACGTTTTCGTGCTGCGTCAGGGGATCCGCCGCGAGCATGTCCTGGCCGTCGTCGCCGTCTGCGCACTGTCCGACGCGGCGCTGATCGCCGCCGGCGTGGCAGGGCTGGGCTACGTCCTCACCGCCGCGCCATGGCTCGTGGTCGTGGCGCGCTGGGCGGGAGCCGCCTTCCTGCTCGCCTACGGGGTCCTCGCGGCTCGACGCGCGTGGCGCGGCGGCGAGGAACTGGCCGTCGACACGGCGGACGAACCGGCAGCGGTCGCGTCGACGACGAGCGCGAGCGGCACCCTCACCCGCACACGCCTGGCCCCGGTGGTGCTGACGACCCTGGCGCTCACCTGGCTCAACCCGCACGTCTACCTCGACACGGTGCTCATGCTCGGCTCGATCGCGGCCACCCACGGCGAGGAGCGCTGGCTTTTCGCGGGCGGGGCCATCGCCGCCAGCATCCTGTGGTTCACGGCGCTGGGCTTCGGCGCCCGCTACCTCGGCCGCTGGCTGCGCACACCGCGCTCGTGGCGCATCCTCGACGCCGTTATCGCGGTCGTCATGATCGCGATCGCCGTGAGCCTCGTGATCCCGGTGCTGAGCGCCTGACGGGTCAGTCGCCGTCGATCTGACGCCGTCGCGCACGCACCAGACTGCGAAGTGCGTCGTCCGGGAGGGGATGCTCGGGCTGGAACCGGATGGTGCCCTTGTCGACGCTGACACCCTCATGCCCGTCCAGGAGCCCGGCGACCGTCGCGACCGCCTCCGGACTGAACGGGTACACGCCGATGTGCTTCTTCGCGCGCATCACCGAGAGAAGAGGCTTGCCGCGGTGCACGAGGGCGGGCATGCCGTAGCCCTTGCCCTGCTCCGCATCCGGCACCTCGTCGCGGGCGAGGGCGTAGACCCGGGCGATCGTCTCCCGATCGGCGGGGTCGAGGTCGGTCAGGTAGTCGTCGATGGTTCCCACGGGGGCATCCTGTCACGGTGCGACCCCCGCGTCGAGGGATGCGCGGGTCAGGCGCCGTCGAGCGGACGCATGATGCGGGTGAGGAAGCGCTGCGTGCGCTCGTGGGTCGGCGCACGGAACAGGTCGGCGGGCGGCCCCTGCTCCACGATGACGCCGCCGTCCAGGAACAGCACGTGATCGGCGGCCTCGCGCGCGAAGCTCAGCTCATGCGTGACGACCGCCATGGTCCATCCCTCGTCCGCGAGCTCTTTGATCACGAGCAGCACCTCCCCCACGAGTTCGGGGTCCAGCGCGCTGGTCGGCTCGTCGAAGAGCAGCACGTCCGGCCGGAGGGCGAGCGCCCGGACGATGCCGACGCGTTGCTGCTGTCCGCCCGAGAGCTGGTGCGGACGGGCATCGGCCTTGTCCGCCAGACCGACCCTGTCCAACAGCGCGAGGGCGTCGACGACCACCTCGTCCTTGGGACGACCCTGCACCCGCCACGGACCCTCGATCACGTTCTCGAGCACCGTGAGATGAGGGAAGAGATTGTGGTGCTGGAACACCATGGCCGAGCGGTCCCGCAGCGCGAGCCGCTTCTGCTTCTGCAGCCGCGGGGAAGGCTTCACCTCGGGCGCGAAATCGATCTCCGGGCCGCCGGCGACGACGATCGTGCCGGCATCCGGAGTCTCGAGACCGTTGAGCGCGCGCAGCACCGTCGTCTTGCCCGACCCGCTGGGCCCGATCAGCACGACCACCTCGCCACGATGCAGCGTCAGGTCGATGCCGCGCAGCACCTCGTTGTCGCCGAAGCTCTTGCGCAGCCCGCGCGCGACGAGCAGGGCCTCCTGGTTCGGATCAGTGAGCGACACGGCTGTCCAGCCTCCTCTCGAGAGCACTCTGACCGAACGACAGCACCAGGCAGAGCACCCAGTACACCAGCGCGGCGGCCAGATACAGCACCATGAACTCCAGCGTGGTCGAGGCGATCTGCTGGGCCACCTTGAACAGCTCCGTCACGAGGATCAGCGAGGTCAGGGAGGTGTCCTTCACGAGCGAGATGAATGTGTTCGACAGTGGCGGCACCGACACCCGAGCAGCCTGCGGCAGGATGATCCGCGTCAGCGTGCGGGTGCGGTTCATGCCCACGGTGTACGCCGCCTCCCACTGCCCCTTCGGCACCGAGAGGATCGCCGCCCGCACGACCTCCGCGCCGTAGCCGCCGACGTTCAGCGAGAGCGCGATGATCGCACTCGGCCACGGGTCGAGGGTGACCCCGACCGACGGAAGCCCGTAGAAGATCACGAACAGCTGCACCAGCATCGGCGTGCCGCGGATCACCGAGATGTAGAAGCGCGCCACCCCCGAGACGACCGGGTGCACGGAGATCCGCATCAGGGCGACACCGACGGCGATGACGAGCCCGAGGACGAACGAGATCAGCGCGAGCGGAACCGTCGCCGTCAGACCCGCCCAGGCGATCGGCCCGAGCGAATCGAAGAACAGCTGCCAGGGACTCTCCATCGACTACTGCGTGACGTCTTCGCCGAAGTACTTGTCGCTGATCTCCGCCAGGGTCCCGTCGGCGCGCAGCTCGTCGAGCGCACCGTCGACGGCCTCCACCAGCGCCTTCTTGTCCTTCGTGAACACGAACGCCTGCTCACCGGCCTCGTCCGTCTCGGCCGCGATCTTCAGACCGGACGGGCTGTTCGTGGTCTCGTAGTCGAGGAACGTCAGCTTGTCGTTGATCGTCGCGTCGACGCGGCCCTGGCGCAGCAGCTCGACCGCCTGCGCCCAGCCCTCGACACCCTCGACCTTCGCCCCGGACTCGGTCGCCAGTTCGTACCAGTTGCTCGTCAGCGACTGGGCCGTGGTCTTGCCCTCGAGGTCGTCGAAGGACGAGATCGAATCGTCGTCCTCGGGCACGACGATCACGCCGGGCGAGACGGTGTAGGGCTCGCTGAAGAGGTACTTCGCCTCGCGCTCGTCGTTGATCGAGACCTGGTTCGCGATGACGTCGAAGCGGCCGGCGTCGAGGCCCGCGAAGATCGCGTCCCACTGCGTCTCCTGGAACTTCACCTCGAGGCCGAGCTTGTCGGCGACCGCCTGGATGATCTCGACATCGAAACCGGTCAGGTCGCCGGAGCCGCCGGCGTCGTGGAAGCTGAAGGGACGGTAGGTGCCCTCGGTGGCGACGGTGAGCGTGCCATCCTGCACCAAGCCGAAGTCGGACCCCTCGCTCGTGCCGTCCGATGTGCTCGCAGGAGTGCTCGACCCGCTGCAGGCGGTGAGCACGGTGGCGGCGACGACGAGTGCGGTGGCGGCGATGAGACGACGGGACATGAACCCTCCTGGGGTGTGAAGTGCGGTGCGAGTTTACGCGACCGTCACGGGAACTCCCTCACAGTACGCGGCCCGCGCCGCTTCCCCGCATCCGATGACGATTCGTTTCCGAGGGGTCGCGCGGACGCAGAAACGCCCCCGGGAGAACCCGGGGGCGTTCCTCTGCGACTGGGTCGCTGAGCGTGTCGAAGCGTCAGATGGAGTTGACGTCCAGCGGGATGCCGGGGCCGAACGTGGTCGACACCGCACCCTTCTGGATGTAACGGCCCTTCGAGCTCGACGGCTTGAGGCGGACGATCTCCTCGAGCGCTGCGCCGATGTTCTCGTTCAGCTGCTCGGCGGTGAAGGACGCCTTGCCGACGACGAAGTGCACGTTGGCGTGCTTGTCGACGCGGAACTCGATCTTTCCGCCCTTGATCTCCTCGACGGCCTTGGCCGGGTTCGGGGTCACGGTGCCGGTCTTCGGGTTCGGCATCAGACCACGCGGTCCGAGCACCTTTCCGAGACGACCGACCTGGCCCATGAGCTCCGGAGTGGAGACCGCGGCGTCGAAGTTGGTCCAGCCGTCGGCGACCTTCTGGATGAGCTCGGCGCCGCCGACCTCGTCCGCACCTGCGGCGATCGCTGCCTCGGCCGCGGGGCCGGTGGCGAAGACGATGACACGAGCGGTCTTACCGGTTCCGTGCGGGAGGATGACGGTGCCGCGCACCATCTGGTCCGCCTTGCGCGGGTCGACGGCGAGCTTCAGCGCGACCTCGACGGTCGAGTCGAACTTCGACGAGCCGGTCTCCTTCGCGAGGGCGACAGCCTCGGAGGGGGTGTAGTAACGGTCTGCCTCGATCTTCTCGGCGGCAGCCTTGTAAGCCTTGGACTTGGTAGCCATGATTATTCTCCTCAGCCCTCGACCGTGATGCCCATGGAACGGGCGGTTCCGGCGATGATCTTCGAGGCGGCCTCGACGTCGTTCGCGTTCAGGTCGGCCTGCTTCTGCTCGGCGATCTGACGGACCTGGTCCTTGGTGATCTTCGCGACCTTGACCGTGTGCGGGGTCGACGACCCCTTCTGCACGCCGGCGGCCTTCTTGATGAGCTCCGCTGCCGGCGGGGTCTTCAGGACGAAGGTGAAGCTGCGGTCCTCGTAGACGGTGATCTCGACGGGGATGACGTTGCCGCGCTGCGACTCGGTCGCGGCGTTGTACGCCTTGCAGAACTCCATGATGTTGACGCCATGCTGACCGAGCGCGGGGCCGATCGGCGGCGCCGGGTTGGCTGCACCGGCGTTGATCTGAAGCTTGATCAGGCCGGTCACCTTCTTCTTCGGTGCCATTCTCTTTCCTTTCATCGAGGCGGATGCCTGCGCATCCGCTTCTCCCACTGATCCGGCGTTTCCGAACCGTGGTCGTCTGTACGCCCTTCGACGAGCTCAGGGACCCCTGCGGGCTGTCGCACAAACCACACAAGTCTACCCGATCCGGAGCGCAGCTGCGCGCGTCGCCTGTCCCCGCCGGATCCCCTCGGCTCCCGTCGCGATATGACAGCCAAAACGCCGATTCTGGCTGTCATATCGCGACCGGAGCAGGGACCCACGCCAACGCAGAACGGCCGCCCCGGAAGGGACGGCCGTTCTCGTGCACTTCGGCAGGCTCAGTGACCGGTGTCAGATCATCTTGGTGACCTGGTCGAACGACAGCTCGACCGGAGTCTCGCGCTCGAAGAGGGAGACGAGGACCGTGAGCTTGCCGCTCTCCGGCTTGATCTCGCTGATCGAACCGGGAAGACCCGCGAACGAGCCCTCCTTGATCGTGATGGTCTCGCCGACCTCGAAGTCGACCTCGGCGGGCAGCGGACGAGCGACGGCGACGCCGCCCTTCGACGCGATGTTCTTGGCCGTGGGGACGTCCTTGACCTCGACGAGGGACTTCAGCATGTTGAAGGCCTCTTCGAAGCGCAGCGGCGTCGGGTTGTGGGCGTTGCCCACGAAGCCGGTGACGCCGGGGGTGTGGCGCACGACCGACCAGGTGTCTTCCGTGAGCTCCATGCGCACCAGCACGTAGCCGGGGATGCGCACGCGGGTGACCATCTTGCGCTGGCCGTTCTTGATCTCGACCACGTCTTCCATCGGGACCTCGACCTGGTAGATCTCGTCCTCGACCTCGAGCGTCGACTTGCGCTGCTCGATGTTGGCCTTCACCTTGCGCTCGAAGCCGGCGTAGGAGTGGATGACGTACCACTTGCCCGGAAGCATGCGGAGGTCCATGCGGAAGGCCTCGTACGGGTCCTCCTCCGCGTCGTCCTCGGACTCGGCGTCCTCGGCCGCTGGGCGGTCGTCCTCGCCGTTCACGTCGGGGCCGTCGTACGGGGTGACCTCGTCGGCCGCCTCCGCTTCCTGCTCGGCGACCTCTTCGGCCACAGATTCGTTGAGGACCTCAGCGGCAGCCTCGGCTTCAGCCGCTTCGTCCAGGTTGAGAGCGTCGTTCACGATCGCGTCCGCCTCCGGGTCGTCGATGTCGATGTCGGTGTCATCCGCGGCATCCTGCTCGCCGTCCTCGTCTTCGACGTGGACCGCGACGTGCTCGGCAGAGGTGACCGAGAGCTCCTCCGCGGCGAGCACGTTGCCCTCCTGGGCCTCGTCCTCCTCGCTGGACTGCTCTGCGGCGGTCGCCCAGTCGGCGTCGTCGGAATATCGTTCAGACACGTTGTTTCTTCTCCATAGCTGCGGCGTGAGCCGCGGGGGTCATCAGCCAGGGATTCCGAACACCCAGTGCGTCACGAACGCGAACAGCGTGTCCAAGCCGTAGACGATGCCCATGACGATGATCACGAAGACGAGCACGACACCGGTGAACTTGAACAGCTCCTTGCGAGTCGGGGTGACGACCTTGCGGAGCTCGGCGATGACCTGGCGGATGAACAGGGCGATGCTCCCGAAGAACCGGGAGAAGGGGTTGCCCTTCTTCTCGCGGGTGGCGCCGGCCGCGACGACCTCGCCGCGCGGTTCGTCCTGATCCATCCTGAATGTACCTTTCGTGTGTCAGCGTTGCGCTGACGCGCAGGGCGGACAGGAATCGAACCTGCAACCTGCGGTTTTGGAGACCGCTGCTCTGCCAATTGAGCTACCGCCCTAGAGACCGTGAGGCCTCGGGGGTGTCCTCCCACTCTGTCACGATCCTGCGACCCTCGGGTCCCAGGCACGGCGAAAGAATGCAGAGAACAACTGCCCCACAAGCATACGGCATCCTTCCGACGACGCCGAACCCGACGCCGAACCCGACGCCGGACCCGAGGTCAGGAACCGGCGTTCTTGCTAGGCTCGGCGAGCGGAATCAGTGGGGAAGGGATGCGTGTGGGCGCGGATGTGCAGCAGTTCCAGGTGGATCTGCGAGGAGTCGTCGATCTGCTCAGCAGGCACATCTACTCCAGCCCCCGGGTGTACCTGAGAGAGCTGCTGCAGAACGCCAGGGACGCCATCACCGCCCGGCGCGAGGTCGACGGCGGCGGTGGACGCATCCGCATCAGTCCGCTGACCGCCGAGACCGGCGAGTTCGTGCTTCGCGACGACGGGGTCGGCCTCACTTCCGCCGAGGTCGCCGACCTCCTCGCGACGGTCGGCCGCAGCTCCAAGCGGGACATCTTCGACCTCCCCCGCAGCGATTACCTGGGACAGTTCGGCATCGGACTGCTCAGCTGCTTCATGGTCGCCGACACCATCGTCATCCGCTCCCGAAGCGCGCGCGGCGGCGCTTCCGTGGAGTGGACGGGAAGCGCGGACGGGACCTTCCAGGTCGCCGAGCTCGACGAGGAGCTCCCCATCGGCACCAGCGTGCACCTCGTGCCGCGCTTCGATGCCGACGAGCTGCTGCGTCCCGCAGCGGTGCACGAGCTGGCCACGACCTTCGGCGAGTTCCTGCCCGTGCGGGTGACGGTCGACACCGCGGGCGGAGACATCGACATCACCAGGGACGCACCGTTCCTGGATGCCGCGGAGGACCCGGAGTCCGCCGTGGAGTACGGGCGGGATCTGCTCGGCGCGAGTCCGCTCGACGTGATCGAGCTGAGCGAGCCGGCAACCGGAACCCGGGGCCTCGCCTACGTGCTGCCCTACGCGCCGCCGCCCGGAGCACGCCAGGCGACCCGCATGTACCTCGGCCGCATGCTGCTGTCGGAGCGCGTCGACGACGTGCTGCCGGACTGGGCCTTCTTCGTGCGCGCAGTGGTCGACTCCACCGGACTCGCTCCGACCGCGAGCCGGGAGTCGCTCGTCGAGGACGCCGCGCTGGAACGCGTACGGGAGCAGCTGGGCGCGGGGATCCGCCGCTGGGTGCTCGAGCTGGGTCTGCGGGAGCCGCACCGCCTCGCGCAGTTCGTCGCGGTGCACGAGGTCGGCCTGAAGTCGCTGGTACGGCACGACGAGGAGCTCGCCCGATTCATCTCGCGCTGGCTGACGGTCGAGACCACGCACGGTTCGCTGCGCGTCGGGGATCTCGTCGAACGGTATCCGCACGTGCGCTACGCGCAGACCGTGGACGAGTTCCGGCAGGTGGCGGGGATCTCGCCCGCCGACGAGGTGCTCGTCAACGGCGGCTACCTCTACGACGCCGACCTGGTGCGGATGCTGCCCGACCTCTACCCGCATGTCACGGTGGAGCGCGTCGACGTCACGGGCGAGCTCGACAGGCTCGATCCGCCGCCCCTCGACGACCGCGACGCCGCTGTCGCGCTGGAGGCCCGCGCGGGGGCCGTGCTCGCCGCATCCGAGTGCTCCGTGGTCGTGCGCTCGATCGCCCGCACGGACCTCGCCGGACTCTACGTCGCCGACCCCGAGGTTCTCCGCGCCATCGACCGAGGCCGCACGAAGGGCGTGACCGGCGCACTCTGGGGCGGGGTGCTCGACCGGATCGATCAGACCCGATCGTCCGCGCGCGACGACGACCTGCGCGCCCGGCTGTGCCTGAACTGGTCGAACCGCGTGGTCCGGGCCCTCGTCCGCGTGCAGGACGACGCGGTCTTCGCCCGGACCGTGCAGCTGCTGTACATCCAGGCGCTGCTCGCCGGGCATCATCCGCTCGCCGACGCCGATCGCGCCCTCATGACGAGTGCTCTCGCAGACCTCGTCTCCCTCTCTGCCGGACTCGAAGGGGACGCGCTCCCCTTCGAGGACGCCCGCTGACACCTCACCGAAAGGCCCTCCCGCCATGGCACGTCCGAAGAAGCGCTTCCAGCAGCTGATCGAGGAGATCGACCGCACCCCGTGGGGCCCGGCCGAGCAGGCCCTCGTCACGGAGGCCGTCGCGCTCGCGGTCGAGATCGGCGACGAGCGGCTGGAGTACGAGGCGCGGATGCGGCAGACGGCCTCCGCCAACATGAACGGCGCCACCGACGTCATGCTCAACTCGTTCGCCTGGTGCCTGGCCCATCACGACGCCGACCCGCAGCGCTTCCCCGCCGACCTCGACAACGGCGGCGCCGACCTGATGTGGCAGTTCAAGTGGATGGCGGCATCCCTGCGGTCCTCCCCGGCGTTCTCGCAGGAGCAGATCGCCGCCGTGCTCGACGACATGGAGTCGCACTACCGCGCCGCCGGCCTGGGCGTCAGCGGCGTCCTGACAGCGCGGTTCGAGGACGCCTGGGATGCCGGCCGCCTCGACGACGCGGAGCGCCTCCGAGTGCAGCTGGAGGCCACCCCGCGCGACGACCACAGCCACTGCGACGCCTGCGGACGCAGCCAGATCGCCGGTTTCTTCGCGGACACCGATCGCGACGCGGAGGCGATCGTCCTCGTCGAGGAGATGATCGAGGGCGGCTTCTCGTGCGGCGAGGAGCCGGAGCACGCGCTCTCCCGCGTCCTGCTCCCCTACCTGCGGGCGGGACGCTTCGACGAGGCGAAGACCGCGCATCTGCGCAGCTACCGCCTGGCGAAGGACAACCCCGACAACCTCCGCATCGTCGCGAACAACATCGTCTTCGCCGCGATCACCGGCAACGAGGCGCGTGCTCTCGCCCTGGTCGAGAAGCACATCGCCTGGCTCGCGCACGACGGTCTGAACGTCGACGCGCACTTCGCCGCCCTCGCCGCCCTCGCCGTGGCGCTGGACCGCGTCACGGCCGCCGGACACGGTGATACCCCGGTGCGCGGCGCGGAATCGGCAGCGCTCGTCCCGTTCTTCGGCGAGCACGACGGCACGTGGAGCGCCGCCGACCTCGCCGCGGCCTCCTGGGCGGCAGCCGAGCGGATCGGGGCCGCGTTCGACGAGCGCGACGGCACCGACGGGCACGCGCGCAGCCTGGAGCGGATGCGCGCTCTCGCCGACGAGCAGTACGACGTGCCGATCCGCTCCGACGCCTTCGTCGCTCCCGTCACGTCCTCCGTACCGGCGGATGCGGACGCCTGGTTCGAGCGGGCGATGCAGCTCGCGCAGTTCGGCGCGGAGCACGAGACGCTCGAGGCCCTGCCGCATGCCCTCGAGGTCGCAGACCCGGCGAAGCGAGCGCAGCTGCTCTCGATGCGCCTGGGCATCCTGATCGCCCTCGACCGCGCGGAGGAGGCGCTGCAGCTGCTCCCGGAGCGCATCGCCGCGCTGCGGGCGGCCGGCCTGGAGGCGCAGGCCGACCTCGAACAGCGCCTGGGCCTTGCGACCTTCGGCCTGGACACCCCGGAGACGAAGGCGGCGCTGGAAGAGGCCATCGCCGACGCCGACGACCTGCCCGCCTGGTCGCGCGGCGACCTGGCGATCAGCCGCGCCGCCCTGCACCTGCGCGCGAGCGAGCCCGACGCCGCCCTGGATCACGCCGAGGTCGCCGCGCGCTCCTTCACGGAGGCGGAGGACACGCGACTCGCCAACACCACGACGCTTCTGGCGATCTCCGCCGTGCTCGGCAAGGGCGACTTCGAGGCCGGAGCCGCGCTGCTGGACCGCCTCCTGGCCCAGGACGATCTCAGCACCGGCCACCGCGCCCAGGCGCTGCAGACCCGCGCGCGCGTGCGGGGAGGCACCGGGTCGTACCTGGAAGGCGCCGCCGACGCGGATGAGTCCTGCCGTCTGCTCGCCGAACTCGGGGCGACCCGCGCCCTCGGCGAGGCGCACCTCCTCGCCGGAGCCCTCTGGGAGGACGGGGACGAGCCGGAGAAGGCCGTGTCCCGGTACCGACTGGCTGCGCGGATCGCCGGGGAGGCCGGAGGCGACGCGACGGGCGTGGACTTCCGTCTCGCACGCGCCATGCTGCGTGTCGGCGACGCCGAGGAGGCGGCCGAGCTGTTCGGCGACGTGCTGCAGCGCGAGGAGGAGGCCGAGACGCCCGCCGGCTCCCGTGCCATGACCGCCTCGATGCTGGCGCGCGCCCTGGCCACCTCCGGCGAGTTCGGTCAGGCCGTCGGCGCGTTCGGCTACGCCTCCGAGCTGTTCGGACAGGCTGAGGAGCACACCGATCAGGCCATGTCCATGACCGAGCAGGCCAAGATCCTCGCACGCTTCGACGAGCACGACGACGCGATCTCGCTGCTCGAGTCCGCCGCCGAGATCGCGCGTAAGGCGCCCGACGCGGTGGGTGCGCTGACCGAGGTGCTGCACAGCCTCGGTCAGGCCTACGGCGGACGCGGCGACGAGCGCGCGTTCCCGCTGTTCGACGAGGTGGCCGCCCTCGCGCAGGAGCACGACGCCGCCTGGCTCCTCGCCGATGTCACGGACTCGCGCGGACGGGCGCTCGCGGAGCTCGGGCGCGTGGACGAGGCCGTGTCGGCCGCGCTCACGGCCGCCGACGGCTTCGCCGAACTCGGCGACCTGGGCTCCGCAGGAGGATCCGAGCTGTTCGCCGCCCGTGTCCTGGCGGGCAACGAGCGGTCGTCCGACGCGGTGCCGGTGTACCGGAGCGCGATCGAGCACGGCGCGGCCCACCCGCCCCTCGTACAGGTCGCCGCGCTTGAACTCGGCAACGTGCTCGAGGCGCTGGGCCGTCACGGCGAGGCCGCGGAGGTCCGCGCCGGCGTCGAGAGCTGAGCGCCGCTCAGCCCGGCCGGCGCCGGCTCAGAACAGCTGGCGCCAGTTCGCCTTCGCGAGGTCGAGGAGCTCGTCCCCACGCCCGGACATGACGGTGCGGATCGCGTACAGCGCGAAGCCCTTGACCTGCGCGGCCTCGATCGCCGGCGGCATGGACAGCTCCTGCCGCTCTGTGACGACGTCGAGCAGCGCGGGGCCGTCATGCGCGAGCACCTCCCTGACCGCCTCAGGGAGGTCTTCGCTGCGCTCCACGCGCCGCGCGAAGATGCCCATGGCCTCGGCGATCGCCGCGAAGCTCGGGTTGTCCAGGCCCGTGCCGTAGGTCACGAATCCCGCGGCCTTCATCTCCAGTTCGACGAAGTTCAGCGAGGAGTTGTTGACGACGATCGTCTTCACCGGCAGCTTGTTCTGCGTCAGCGTCAGCAGCTCACCGAGCATCATCGCCAGGCCGCCGTCGCCGGCGAGCGCGACGACCTGCCGGTCCGGGTGGGCGACCTGCGCGCCGATGCCGTGCATCAGGGCGTTGGCCATCGAGCCGTGCGTGAACGAGCCGATCAGGCGCCGGTTCTCCGTCATCGAGAGGTAGCGCGCCGCCCAGACGGTCGGCGAGCCCACATCCGCGGTGAAGATCGCGTCGTCGGTCGCGTACTCGTCCAGGAGCCTGGCGAGGTACTGAGGATGGATGGGACGCTTCCCCTTGGCCGGGACAGCCAGCTCGTCGAGCTTCTTGCGGGTCTTGCGGTAGTGCGCGATCGCGTCGTCGAGGTGGCCGCGGTCGTCCTTGTGGGCGATCCGCGGCAGCAGCGCTTCAGCCGTGGCCCGGACGTCGCCGACCAGTCCCAGGTCGAGCGGGTGCCGCTTGCCCAGCTGTGCGCCGCGGATGTCGACCTGGATGGTCTTCGCGCCGTCGGGGTAGAACTGCTCGTACGGGAAGTCGCTGCCCAGCACCAGCAGCGCGTCGGCGGCCTCCATCGCCCGATACCCGGACGCGAAGCCGAGCAGGCCCGTCATCCCGACGTCGAAGGGGTTGTCGTACTCGATGAACTCCTTGCCGCGCAGGGCGTGGACGATCGGCGCACCGAGCTTGTCGGCGAGGGCGATGACCTCGTCGTGGGCGCCTTCGACCCCTGCGCCGGCGAGGATCGTGACGTTCTTCGCCGCGTTCAGCAGCGTCGCGGCCTTCTCGAGCTCCGGACCGCTCGGGACCACGACCGGACGTGCCCGCTCGATCACCACGGCACGGTCGTCGGCGATATCGGCCAGCGCGACGTCGCCCGGGATCACCAGCACCGCCACCCCGCGCTCCTCGATCGCCGCGCGCATGGCGATCTCCATCAGGCGCGGCATCTGCTTCGGGTCGGCGACGTACTCGACGTACACGCTGCACTCGCGGAAGAGCTCCTGCGGGTGCGTCTCCTGGAAGTACCCGGTGCCGATCTCTGTCGTGGGGATGTGCGCGGCGATCGCGAGCACGGGAACGCGGGAGCGGTTCGCGTCGTAGAGGCCGTTGATGAGGTGCAGGTTGCCCGGACCGCAGGAGCCGGCGACCACCGCGAGCTCGCCCGTGGTGGCGGCGTCGGCGGCGGCGGCGAACGCGGCGGACTCCTCGTGCCGCACGTGCACCCAGCGAATCGTGCCGTCCTTGCGGAGCGCGTCCGTGAATCCGTTCAGCGAATCTCCGGGGATGCCGTAGACGCGGTCGATCCCGTTGGCGTGCAGAGTCTTGACGATGTTCTCAGCGACGTTGGCCATACTCCGACCCTACGCCCGGAGGCGCGGAGAAGGGCGATGCGCAGACGACCGCTCAGTATTCCTGGGGGCCGTCGCGGTCGGGCTCGGGAGCGCGACGGAACGCCCTGCCGGACACGGAGGTCGGGGCGATGCGCACGTAGACGCGTTTGTCGGTCGGGATCCACGGTCGAAGCCCTGCGGCCTCCGCGCGCTGCACATCGGCATCGGACTCCAGCGCGCTCGCGTGTCCCCTGACGATGACGCTCCACGCCGCGGTGTCGGTGTGGTGGTCGACCTCGAACAGCACGTCGGCGTTGACCGTCAACTCGAACAGCTTGCTGCCGGGCGCGGTGCGGAACAGGATGCCATCCCCGTCCACCGCGTAGTTCACGGGGAAGATGTCGATCGTCTCGCCCACATGGGTGACGAGGCGTCCGAGCTCCTGCGTGCGGAGCCGCTCCCAGCTCTGTTCGGTGGTCAGCGTCTCGATCGGGTCGGCATTCGTGCTCATGCCGCCATTGTCCCTCACCCGCTGTCTCCGCCGACAGGGCATCAGTCCCGCAGCACGAGGCGGGCATGCGGACGGCCCCTCGCGCTCTGCGAGGGGCCGTCCGTCGCACGGTCAGCCGATGCGGATGAGCTTCTTGTTGACGAACTCGTCCGCGGCGAGGTGGCCCAGTTCGCGGGCGGTGCCGCTGCGCTTGATACCGCCGAACGGCAGCTCGGGGCTGTCGGCCAGCACGAGGTTGACGTAGACCATGCCCGCCTCGATCCGGTCGGCCACGCGCTCGGCCTGGTCCGCGTCCGTCGTGAACACGTACGATCCGAGGCCGAACGTGGTGTCGTTCGCCAGCGCGACCGCAGCGTCCTCGTCCGCGACGCGGTACACGACCGCCGCCGGCCCGAACAGCTCCTCCCGGTAGACGTTCATGTCCGGGGTGACGTCAGCAAGCACGGTCGGCGCGAAGAACGCTCCCTCGCGCGTGCCGCCGGTCAGCAGCGTCGCGCCCTGCTCGACCGCGGAGTCGATCTGCTTCTGCAGGTTCTCCGCGGCAGCCTCGGAGGAGACCGGTCCGAGCACCGTGTCGTCGAGCATCGGGTCGGTCGCCTCGACCGCCGCCATCGCCGCCGTGAACTTCTCCACGAACGCGTCGTACAGCTCGTCGACGATGATGAAGCGCTTCGCCCCGTTGCAGGCCTGGCCGTTGTTGTCCAGGCGCGCGTCGACCCCCGCCTGCACCGTCGCGTCGAGGTCGTCCGTCGACAGCACGATGAACGGGTCGGATCCGCCCAGCTCCAGCGCCACCTTCTTCAGGTTGCGGCCGGCGACCTCGGCGACGGCCGCGCCGGCACGCTCCGAGCCCGTGAGGGACACGCCCTGCACGCGCGGGTCGGCGATCATGTCGGCGATCTGCTCGTTCGTGGCGAGGACGTTCTGGTACGCACCCTTCGGGAAGCCGGCGTCGTGGTAGATCGCCTCGATCGCGCTCGACGACTCCGGGCACTGCGGCGCGGGCTTCAGGAGGATCGTGTTGCCGACGATCAGGTTCGGGGCCGCGAACCGCACGATCTGATAGGCCGGGAAGTTCCACGGCATGATGCCGACGAGCGGTCCGAGCGACGAGCGGCGGATGATCGCCGAGCCGTCACCGAGGATCTTGATCGGCTGGTCGGCCATGATGTCCTCGGCCTGATCGGCGTAGTACTCGGCGATGTCCGCGGCGAAGTCGACCTCGCCGAGCGCGGCCTCGCGGGGCTTGCCCATCTCGCGCACGAAGATGTCGGCCAGCTCCTCGCGGCGCTCGCGGTGCAGCTCGGCCGCGCGGCGCAGCAGCGCGGCGCGATCGGCGACCGTGGTCGAGCGCGACCACTCGCGGTGCGCCTCGTCCGCGGCGGCGACAGCCTCCTCGATCTGCGCGTCGGTGAACGTGTCGAAGGACGCCAGCGTCTCTCCGGTGGCGGGGTTGATGACGGCGTAGTCGGTCATGAGGTGTCCTCTCGTGTGCGGGCCCTTCGACGAGCTCAGGGACCCAGGCCGTTCGTGGGGTGGGGCCCTTCGACGAGCTCAGGGACCCACCCCGGGAGATCAGGAGATCGGGATCAGCGTGTACTTGGTGGACAGGTACTCGTGGATGCCTTCGAAGCCGCCCTCGCGGCCGACGCCGGACTGCTTGACGCCGCCGAAGGGAGCGGCCGCGTTCGAGACCACGCCCACGTTGAGACCCATCATGCCGGTCTCGAGGCCGTCGATCATCCGCTGTCCGCGCTGCAGGTTCTCGGTGAAGACGTACGAGACGAGACCGTACTCGGTGTCGTTCGCGAGACGGACCGCCTCCTCCTCGGTCTCGAACGTGGCGATCGCGAGCACCGGTCCGAAGATCTCCTCGCGGAGGATCGCGCTGCCGGGCACGACGTCGGTGAGGACGGTGGGCTCGTAGAACGTGCCGGTCCCCTCGACCGCCTTGCCGCCCGCGAGCAGCGTGGCGCCGCGCTCGACGGCGTCGTCGACGAGCTCGCCGGCTTTGGCCACGGCGTCCTCGTCGATGAGCGGTCCGATCGCCACGCCCTCCTCCGTGCCGCGGCCGATCTTCATGCCGTTGACACGCTCGGTCACGCGCTTGGCGAACTCGCCTGCGACGTCCTTGTGCACGATGAAGCGGTTCGCCGCGGTGCAGGCCTGGCCGATGTTGCGGAACTTCGCGGCCAGCGCGCCCTCCACGGCCTTGTCGAGGTCGGCATCGTCGAACACCACGAACGGGGCGTTGCCGCCGAGCTCCATCGACACGCGCAGCACGCCCTCGGCCGCCTGGGCGATGAGCTTGCGGCCGACCTCGGTGGATCCGGTGAAGGACAGCTTGCGCAGGCGCGGGTCGGCGATGATCGGCGCCGACAGGGCGCTGGACTTCGAGGTCTGCACGACGTTGACGACGCCGGCGGGGAGACCGGCTTCTTCGAGCAGCTTCGTGAAGTAGATGGTCGTGAGCGGCGTCAGTGCCGGGGGCTTGATGACGACGGTGCAGCCGGCGGCGAGTGCCGGCGCGATCTTGCGGGTCGCCATCGCGAAGGGGAAGTTCCACGGCGTCACGAAGAACGACGGTCCGACCGGACGCTGCGACACGACCATGTGACCCGTGCCCTCGGGGTTGATCCCGTAGCGTCCGCTGATCCGCACGGCCTCCTCGCTGAACCAGCGCAGGAACTCGCCGCCGTAGACGACCTCCCCGCGCGCCTCGGCGAGCGGCTTGCCCATCTCCAGCGTCATGAGTAGGGCGAGATCCTCCTTGTGCGCCTGCACGAGGTCGAACGCCCGGCGCAGGATCTCGCTGCGCACCCGCGGTGCGGTCGCGGCCCACGCGTCCTGCGCGGCGACCGCGGCGTCGAGCGCGCGGATGCCGTCGGCGGGGGTCGCGTCGGCGATGGTGCGGATCACGGCACCGGTCGCCGGGTCATGCACGTCGAAGGTGCCGCCGGTCTCGGCGTCCGTCCACTCGCCGCCGATGAAGAGGCCGGTGGGGATGCTGTCGAGCAGCGCCTGCTCGGTCTGAGTGCTCATGGGTTCTCTTTCCGTGAGGAGGATGGGTGGCTGAGAGGGTCGGTCAGCGGCGTCGACGGCTGGGCGGTGCGTCGATGCCCAGCGTCTCGCCGCGGAAGAAGGCGGGCCGGCGGACCGCGTTCCAGATCATCACCGCGATGCCGACGACGATGATGAGCATCCCGAGGATGAACACGATGCCGACACCGCCGATCTGCGAGCCGGAGCCGTAGGCGGGGTCCATGGAGTCGATCAGCGTGGTGAAGAACAGCACCGCGAGGATCGCTCCGCCGACGAGCGGGAACAGGAACGTGAAGAAGAAGTTCCGCGTCGAGTCGAACCACTGCTTGCGGAAGTACCAGACGCACGCGAACGCGGTGATCCCGTAGTAGAAGCAGATCATCATGCCCAGGGTGAGGATGGTGTCCCACAGGGTGTCTTCGCTGACCACGCGCATCACGGCGTAGAACGCGGAGGCGACGATGGCCGACACGATGGTCGCGTATCCGGGGGTGAAGAACCGGGGGCTCACCTTCGCGAAGGACTTGGGCAGCGCGCCGTAGTGTCCCATCGCGAGCAGCGTGCGGGCCGGGCCGACGAAGGTCGACTGCAGCGACGACGCCGAGCTGGTGAGCACCGCGAGCGAGACGAGGAAGGCCAGCGGGCCGAGGATGGGTCCGGAGAGGTGGAAGAAGACGTTCTCCTGGATGTCCTCGTTGCCGAGCCCGAGGGCGCCCGTGCCGACGCCGGCGAACATGATCATCGCCACCGCGAGCAGCAGGTAGAGCGAGACGATCGTGAGCACGGTGACCGTGGCCGCACGACCGGGCGTCTTCTCCGGGTCCTTGGTCTCCTCGTTCATGGTCAGCGTGACGTCCCAGCCCCAGAAGATGAAGATCGAGAGCGAGAGTCCGGCGGCGACCGCGCTGAACGACGAGATCGCGAACGGGTTGAACCAGTTCAGGTCGAACGGCTGGTAGTCGAAGCCGTTGCCGTTCACCGCCTGCACGATCGCGGCGACCGCGAAGAACACCAGGACGAGGATCTGGAAGCTCACGAGCCAGTACTGCAGCTTCTGGGTCGTCTGCATGTCGCGGTAGGAGACCCACGTGGCGGCGAGCATGAAGAGCAGGCACACGCCGATGTTGATCCAGGTGTTGCTCGCGAGCGTCGCGACCTCGGCGTTGCCCGTGATCTGCGAGAGCAGCAGGAACAGGAAGTCGACGGCGACCCCGGCGAGATTCGACAGCACGAGGATCGTCGCGACGATGAGACCCCAGCCGGCCATCCAGCCCACCCAGGGCCCGAACGCCCGGGCGGCCCAGGTGAACGACGTGCCGGAGTCGGGCATGCGGTTGTTGAGCTCGCGGTAGCCGAAGGCCACCAGCAGCATCGGGATGAAGCCGACGAGGATGATCGCGGGGATCTGCGCGCCGACCTCGGACGCGGTGGGGCCCACGGCGGCCGTGAAGGTGTAGGCCGGCGCGATGCACGAGATGCCGATGACGACGGCGCCGATCAGTCCGACCGTACCGGCGCTGAGGCCCTTCGTGGAGATGCCGGTCGTGACGCCGGATTCGGGCTCCGTCGCCCTGTTGGTGCTGCTCATCAGCGGTCTCCTGCTTCGTTGCGGGTGCGCGGGACGACGATCATGGGGACGGGGAGCTCGTGCAGCATCTTCGCCGCCGTGGAACCCAGGAACAGGCGGCGCGGCTGCGCGAGCCTGCTCGATCCGACGAGGACGACCTCGCCGGGGAGCCAGGAGAGATTCGCGACGGCGTCCTCGACGGAGTCGCCCGGCGCCTTCTCGACCGCGGCGGTCCGCCCGTCCGGCAGCAGCTCGGTGGCCACTGCGAGGACCTCCTGCGCGTGGTTGTCGCCGACGGTGCGGATCGCTCCGGTGTCGAGCCCGGGCGGAACGTCGAACGGGACGAGGGACACCAGTCGCAGGTCGACACGGCTGTCACCGGCCAGCGAGACGGCCTCGTCGAGCAGTGCGTCCGCTCCGGGACGCGAACCGACGGCGACCGTCACGCGCGGGATGACGTGGTCGTCCTCCTGCGCGGTGCCGACGGGGGCGAGCGCCACGGGGATGGTCGACGAGTGCAGCAGCTCGGAGGCGACGCTGCCGAGCCGGTGGCGCCCGAGGATCCCGCCGCCGGCGGCGCCGATGACGATCACCCGGGCGTCGAACTCCTCGCCGGCGGCGATCAGACCCTCGGCGAACGACTCGGAGAAGCGGACGTGGCCGCTCCGCGTGAGCTCCTGCGGAAGGCGGACGACGGCATCGGCGAGCCACTTCCGCGCCTGGCTCCTGATGTGCTCCTCATACGCGCGCTCCGGCGGGACAGCCGCGCTGCGCGTGCCCTCGGTGGGCAGCACGATGACCAGGTGCAGCGTCGCGCCGATGCTCCGCGCGAGGCGGGCGCCGAGTGCGGCGGCATCCGCTCCCGCATCCGTCGCCGTGTACCCCACGACGATCGAGCCGGTCATCAGCCGATGCTCTCGACGGCGCCGGCGTCGCGACTCGCGTCGACGATGTTTGCCGCGACGAGGTGCCCCATCCGGATCGCCCCGTCCACGTGCTGGTATCCGGCTCCCGCCATGTCGCTGCAGGCGAAGTGGATGGGCCCGACCGCGGTGCGCAGGTCCGCACCGTAGCGGTGGAGACCGCCGAGGTCGAAGCTCGCCGCATACGCACCGCGCGTCCACTCCTCGCTGCCCCAGTCGCTCTCGTAGTACACGACGGGGTTCTTGGCCTCGGGGCCGTAGTAGTGCGAGAGCGACTCGAGGATGCGCTCCTTGCGCTCCTCGGCCGACAGCTCGAACACGCCGTCCGCGTTGGCGTCGGACACGAAGCCGACCAGGGTGCCGCGCTCGTCGCCGTGGTTGGTGTTGTCGTACGCCTCGTGCGACAGCTCGTACGGGCTGAAGGCCGTGCCGCTGAGGCCCTGCTCGCGCCAGAACGGACGGTCGTAGACGGCGTGCACCTTGATGACGAAGCCCATCGACAGGTGCTGGTGCAGCTGGTGCTGGCGGCGCGGCAGCGGCGGGACGAACGAGATGCGGCTGTAGAGGACGGGCGCGTGGGCGAGGATCGCGTACCGCGCCCGCACCGTGAGCTCGTCCGTCGTCGCGACGACCCCGTCGTCGGACCACTCCAGGCTGCGGACGGGCTGGTTCAGCAGCACGTCGTCGCCCAGGCGCTCGGCGAGGCGCAGCGGCACCTGCTGCAGACCGCCGACGACGCGCTTGTCGAGGATGAAGTCGGCGTCGACGAGGTTCGAGTACGAGCCGGCGGACGCCGCCATGAGCAGGGACTGCAGCAGGGAGAATGCGTGCGTCGGCTTGGTGAGCATCGCGGATCCGGTGGCGAACGCCAGGTTCCGGACGGCCTCGTCGTCGTCGGTCTGCTGGCGCAGCCAGGCATCCCAGGAGATCGAGTCCCACTCGGCGGCGTTCGGGTGCTCCCACGGCTTGTCGGGGTCGATCTCGGCAACCAGCGCATCGAGTATCTCGGTGATCCGGGCGATCTCCGCCTCGGTCTCCGGAGCCACGGGGAACATCTCCCCCGTGAAGCGGTGCGCCTGGCCGTCGGGGCCGACGTACACGCTGTCGCCCTCCCGGTACCGGCTGTACGTCTCGAGCCCGAGCTCCTCGATCGCGTCCTTGAGCGCATCCTGGTCGGGCGAGACCCACTGGCCGCCGATCTCGAGCATGGCGCCGTCGATGACGTCGGTCCACAGGCGTCCGCCGACACGGTCTCGGGCCTCCAGGACCGCGACCGACAGGCCGGCCTTCCGCAGGTCGTTCGCCGCCGTGAGCCCTGCGGCTCCGGCGCCGATGATCAGCACGTCGCGAGTGATCTCAGCCATCTGCAACTCCTTCGTCGTCGGGGGATGCGGGGGAAGAAGTACCGGTCGCGTCCCGAAATCCCCCGATCCGGGGACGCGACCGGACAGGGGTCAGGCGGAGGCGAGCGCCTCGGCCACGACGACGAGGCCCTCGATCAGCAGCTCGTCGCCGATCGACAGCGGCGGGAGGAAGCGGATGACGTTGCCGTAGGTGCCGCAGGTGAGGACGATGACGCCCTGCGCGATGCACGCCTTGGCGACCGCCGCCGTGAGCGCGGCATCCGGCGCCTTGGTCTCGGGGTCGACGAATTCGGCGGCGACCATCGCGCCGTGACCGCGGACGTCGCCGATGCGGGCGTCCTCGGCCTGCAGGGCGGTGAGACGACCGATCAGGATCTCGCCGATCTCCCGTGCCCGCTCGATCACGCCGTCGTTCTCGAACACGTCGATCGCGGCGAGGGCCGCAGCACAGGCGATCGGGTTGCCGCCGTACGTGCCGCCGAGGCCGCCGGAGTGCGAGGCGTCCATGATCTCGGAGCGGCCGGTCACAGCGGCGAGGGGAAGACCCCCGGCGATGCCCTTGGCCGTGGTGATCAGGTCGGGCTCGATGCCGAAGATCTCGCTCGCGAACATGTGGCCGGTGCGGGCGAAGCCGGTCTGCACCTCGTCGGCGATGAAGACGACGCCGTTCGCGCGGCACCAGTCGACGATCGCGGGGAGGAAGCCGTCGGCGGGGACGATGAAGCCGCCCTCGCCCTGGATGGGCTCGATGATGACCGCGGCCAGGTTGTCGGCACCGATCTGCTTCTCGAGCTGGAGGATGACGCGAGCCGCGGCCTCGCGCCCGTCGAGTCCATCGCGGAACGGATACGACATCGGCGCGCGGTAGACCTCGGGGGCGAACGGGCCGAAGCCGCTCTTGTACGGCATCGACTTCGCGGTCAGCGCCATGGTGAGGTTCGTGCGGCCGTGGTAGCCGTGGTCGAACGCGACGACCGCCTGGCGACCGGTGTGCTTGCGCGCGATCTTGATCGCGTTCTCGACCGCTTCGGCGCCCGAGTTGAACAGGGCGCTCTTCTTCGCGAAGTCGCCGGGAGTGACGCGGTTGAGCGCCTCGGCGACGCCCACGTAGGACTCGTACGGCGAGATCATGAAGCAGGTGTGCGTGAACTGCGCGGCCTGAGCGGCGACGGCCGCGGCGACCTTGGGGTGCGCGTTGCCCACCGTGGTCACGGCGATGCCGGAGCCGAGGTCGATGAGCGAGTTGCCGTCGGCGTCGACGACCACTCCGCCACCCGCGGCGACGGCGGCGATCGGAACCGTGTGTCCGACACCGGCGGCGACAGCGTCCGCCTTGCGCGCCAGGATCTCGGCCGACCGGGGGCCGGGAAGATCCGTGACCAGACGACGCTCCTGCGGGAGGTCGGGTCCGCCGAGAGGGACTGCGGGAGCTGCGGTGTCGAGGAGTGCCATGTTCGCGAGCGTACGGCGGCGACCGAGACGGCTGCACTCGCCGGTCTGTACAATCTGGGTGACGAGTTCGCCAGCACGTACAAGAGGGCAGGTCACCATGTCGATCTCCGGAGAGCCGACCCTGCGCGCGCTGCTGCAGCGCCGTGACCTCGGGCTCACGATGGTCTCCCCCGAGACCGGCCTCCCGCACGGATCCCTCGATCGGCCGCTGCGCTGGGTGCACAGCTCCGACCTCGCCGACCCCACGCCCTTCCTGTCCGAGGACCTCGCGCTGCTGACGACCGGCACCCAGTTCGACGAGGCCGTCGCAATCGACACCTATGTGGGCCGCCTCGCCGATCGCGGAGTCCTCGGCCTCGGCTTCGGCACCGAGGTGCACCGCTCCGGCATCCCCGCGGAGCTCATCGCCGCGTGCGCGAGCCACGGGATGCCCCTGTTCGAGGTTCCCTACCGCACCCCCTTCATCGCCGTCGCCCGCGCGCACTCCGAGGCCATCGCGGCGCAGGCGTACGCCCGGCGGTCCTGGGCCCTCGACACCCAGCGCGCCCTGGCCCTCGCAGCCCTCCGTCCGCACGGCCTCGACGCCACGATCGCCGAGCTCGGACGCCGGCTCGACGTCTGGTCGGGGATGTTCGACGCCGCGGGAGCCCTCACCGTCTCCCACCCGCGGGACGCGGTCGACGCCCGCGTGCTCGACGAGCTCGGCTCCCGGGTCGTGGAGATCCTGACCCGCGGGCTCGAGGCCGGACAGTCGCTCAGCATCGGAGACCACTCGTTCATGCTGTTCACGGTGGGCCGTGGCGGACACCTCCGCGGCGTGATCGCGCTGGCCGTCGACACGCTCGATCCCGAGGCGCGGTCGGTCGTCACCTCAGTGATCGCCATGGCCGGACTCGCCCTGGAGCAGAGCGAGCAGCTCGCCCGCAGCCGTCGACGCCTGCACGCCCAGCTCCTCGGGTCACTGCTCGCCGACGACCCCGCCCTCGCCCGTCGAGTGCTGGGATCCCTTCCGGCCGCCCCCGTGGTGGTGGCGGTGGCAGCGGACGCCCCGGCCGGCCCGCTCACCGACTGGTGGGAGCGACACCGCGCCGAGCACGGGACGGCGGTGTTCCTCGCCGAGTCCGAGGACGGCGTCACGCTCTGCCTCTCCGTGGGCGACGAGGCCCTGCTCGACGAGGTCGCCGCGCGCTTCGGCATCCGCATCGGCGTGTCCGACCCCGAGGGCTACGACTCCTTCGCCCGGGCCCACGCGCAGGCGCTCACGGCGCTGCGGCAGCATGGCACGCACGGGGTCGCCCGGTACGCGGACACGGTGGGGTCGAGCATCCTCACCGCGCTCGCGACCGATGAGGCCCGGCTGGTCGCGGAGTCGCGACTCGCGCCCATCCGGGAGCAGGACGCCCGTACCGGCTCGGAGCTCGAACGCTCGTTGCGCACCTGGCTCGAGCACGACGCGAAGGCCGAGTCCGCCGCGAACGCTCTCGGGGTGCACCGGCACACGCTGCGCACCCGCATCGCCCAAGCCGGCGCACTGCTCGACATCGACCTGTCGACCTTCCCCGCCCGCGCCGAGCTCTGGACCGTCCTCCAGACCGCCAGGGATTGATGCCGGTCAGTCGCCGGGGCCCTCGCCGAGGTTGGCGGACACGACCTCGAGGGCATGGGCCCGCGCCTGCACGGCCTCCGCGCCTCGTTCGGCGGTCACGGCGGCGGCGAACACCTCGGCGAACACGAGGTACGCCACACGGGAGGTGTGTTCGAGTTCGTCGCGGAAGCTCACGCCGGTCGGCGCGATCACGAGCGACAGCGACGCGACCTCGGTCAGGGCGGACGAGGCGAACGATGTCAGGGCGATGACCGTCGCGCCACCCCGCGCGGCCGCCGTCGCGACCCTCAGACTCGCCTCGTTCGCACCCGAACCGCTCACCACGAGGCACACATCCTCGGAAGTGAGGTGCCGGGCCGCGATCTGCTGGGCGATGGCGTCGGCGATGAACTCCGCCGACCGTCCGGCCGCGGTCAGTCTCATGGCGAGGTCGTTGGCGATCGGCGACGACAGCCCGTTCGCGAGCACGAGCAGGCGACGGGCGGATGCCGAGAGACGCACGGCCTCGGCGACCGCATCCGGGTCGAGCAGGCTGGCGAGGGCCGGCAGGGAGCCGGCCAGACGATCGATCTCACCCCGCATGCGGCCGAGCACGCCGGGACCGTGGTCGACGGCCGCCTCTCCGGGTGCGCTGCCGAGCTCCGCGGCGAGCGCCACGCGCAGCTGCGGATACCCCCGGTAGCCGACGCCCTGGCAGGTGCGGACCACGGTGGCCCGTCCGACGCCGGCCCGATCGGCGAGTTCCTGTGCCGTCCACTCCACCACGTCGTCGGCCGATTCGACGATCAGCTCGGCGACGCGGCGCTCGGCCGGCTGCAGGGTGTTGAGCACGGCCGCGATGCGTGCGGTGGGCGGGGCGCTAGACGAGAACACGGGCTCGGGCTCCCTCCATGATGCGGCGGCGGATCGCACCGGATGCCGCGTCGATCAGCATCGTCACCACGACGACCACGATGAGCAGGACACCCACCGTCGACCACTCACGGTACTGGGTGTACGAGGTGAGCATGTCGCCGATTCCGCCGACGCCGATGAGTCCGAGCACGGCCGACGAGCGCACGTTGATCTCGAAGCGGTACAGCCAGAACGACCAGAACGCGGGTTCCGCCTGCGGCCACACACCCCAGCGCAGCACCTGGAGGGTACCGCCGCCTGCCGCGCGTGCCGCCTCGATCGGTCCGCGCGGCACAGCCTCGACAGCTTCGTACCCCCACTTGCCGAGGGTGCCGATGCCGTTGATCGCGAGGGCGAGCGCTCCCGTGAACGGGGTCAGACCGGTGACGGAGAGGATCACGATCGCGATGATGATCTCCGGCACTGCCCTGATCAGCGAGAACAGCCTGCGCAGGAGCGCCCGCAGCCAGGCGGGCCCGAATCCGCGTGCGGCGAGCAGGCTCAGCGGGGTCGCGAGCAGGATGCCGAGGATCGTGCCGACCCAGGCCATCTCGATGCTCCGCCACGTCTGCCACAGCGCTTCCGGCAGCTTCTCCCAGTTCGGATCGGCGAACATCAGGAACGTGTACCGGACGATCTCCGCCGGAAGGTCGGCGAGACGAGACCAGTCGATGTCGATGGACCAGAACGCGAGCACGACGATGCCGGTGACGAGGGCCCATCCGGCGATCAGCCAGGGCCGGCGGGGCTTGGCGGGGATGCCCGTGAGAGCCGCACTCATACGAGCCTCCGCCGGATGGCGTCCGAGACGAGATCGATCACGATGACGACGATGAGGATCTCCAGTATGATGAGCGAGAGCTGGTCGTATCGGTAGAAGGTGCGCACCGCGTCGATCAGCAGTCCCATGCCGCCGGCCCCGACGAGACCGAGCACGGTCGAGGCGCGCACGTTCAGCTCGAACACGTAGAGCGTCTGGTTGGCGAACGCCGGCCATGCATCAGGCAGGGCGAGCGTGCGGTTGATCTTGGCCTGCGTGGCACCCACGGCGCGTCCGGCCTCAAGGGGGCCGCGGTCGTTGGTGTCGATGGCCTCGGAGACGAGCTTGACGATGATGCCGACGTTGAACAGCAGCAGCGCGAGGATTCCGGGAAGCGCGCCGACCCCGACCATCGCGACCAGGATCGCCGCGTACAGCAGGTCGGGCACGCTGCGGACGACGTTGAGGATACCGCGCACGACGATGCGCGCCGGGGTGTGGGGGTTGGTGGCGCGCGCGGCCCAGAAGCTGAGCGGCAGCGAGACGGCTGCCCCGATGGCGGTGGCGATGACGGCCATCTGCAGCGTCTCGATGAGGGGTGCGACGGTGCGAGGGAAGAAGCTCCAATCGGGCAGGAGCAGCTTCACGATCTTGTCGGCGCCGTTCTGCCAGTTCCGCGCGATGGCCGAGAAGTCGACGCCGATGCCGATCACCGGCAGGCACATCACGACCGTGACCGCGACGACGGCGATCAGGATGGTGGGGCCTCTCCACGCCCCGCGCGGGCGGGCGGGGATGTCGAGGACGGTCGGGGACGGAGTACCGCTCATGCGTCCAGCCGGTCGTCGGAGGTGAGCGAGCGGCCGTAGATGCTCTCGAAGTCGGCATCCGTCGCACTGGCCGCCGGTCCGTCGTAGACGATCTCCCCGGCACGCATGCCGATCATCCGCGCTCCGTACTCACGGGCGAGGTCGAGCAGATGTAGGTTGACGACGACGGTGATCCCGAGTTCGCGGTTGATCCGGCGCAGATCGTTCATCACCCCGTGCGCGGTGGGCGGATCGAGGCTGGCCACCGGCTCGTCGGCGAGGACGATGCGGGGCTCCTGCGCGAGGGCGCGGGCGATCGCGACACGCTGCTGCTGGCCGCCCGAGAGCTCGGAGGCACGGGAGTACAGCTTCGGGAGGATGGCCACGCGATCGAGCGCCTGGTAGACGAGCTGCTTGTCCGCTTCGGGGTAGACACCGAGCAGCGTGCGCCAGAGCGGCGTGTGGGCGAGGCGTCCGACGAGCACGTTCTGCAACACGCTCGCGCGGCCGGCGAGGTTGAACCCCTGGAAGACCATGCCGATGTCGCCGCGGAGGCGACGGAGCGTGCGCGGCGAGGCGCCGCTCACCCGGTGCTCCCCCACGTCGAGCGTGCCGCTCGTGACGGGCACGAGACCGTTGATAGTCCGGATGAGGGTCGACTTGCCCGAGCCGGAGAGCCCGACGACGACGACCATCTCGCCGGCGTCGATGTCGAGTGCCACCCGGTTCAGGCCGATCGTGCCGTTCGGGTACCGCACCGTGACCTCGTCGAGGCGGATGGACCACGGCGTGGACGCCGCAGCCGGAGCTGCGGCGTCCACGTGCTGGATCTGATCGGACAATTTACTGGAGCCCCAGAGCCTGCGCCGCACGGGCGACCACGTCGAGCGAGTCGGGATCGGCCGGCGCGAGCTTGGTGATCGAGTAGATGCTGGTGAGGATCTCGGAGCCCTCCGGCGTGTTCGAGAAGTCCTCGAGCGCCTTCGTGATCCGGTCCTGCAGCTCGGGCGACAGGTCGGAGGACAGCGCGACGCCGTCGTTCGGGATCTCCTCGGTCATCGCGAACACGATGACCTTCTGGCCGACGTCCGGGGTGTCCTTGGCGACGATCGTGCGGGCGTCCCAGAAACTGAAGCCGACCTCGGCGTCGCCGTTGTAGACGGCGAGCACGGAGGCGTCGTTCGCGGTGACGGGGATCTGCTGGATGTCGGCGTCGGTGTCGAGCCCCGCCTCCTGCAGCGCCAGGATCGGGTAGATGTACCCGGCGGGCGAGCCGGGGCCGAGCACGGCGACCTTCGCACCCTTCACCTTGTCGATGCTGTCGAGGCCGGCCGGGCCCTTCAGGGCGTCGGCGCCGTTGCAGAACAGCATCCCGTCGCGTTCGACCGGCTCGTCGTCGCAGTACTTGTCCGGATTGTTCGTCATGAACTGCGCGGGGTAGGTGATGTTGCCGTTGCGCTCGGTCTGCAGCACGACCTTCGCGTCGTACATGTCGTTCGCCTGCCACAGCTGCAGCGACGGCAGGAACCCGATCTGCGCCTGGCCCGCACCCATCGCCTCGACGGCGGCCTGGTAGTCCTTCGACACGACGCCGGTGACCTCGATGCCGAGTTCTTCCGTGAGGTAGTCGGTGAGGGGCGCTGCGGTGTCGACGAGCCCGTCCTGGTCCTGCGAGGGGACGAGCGCGAGCACGATCGACTCGGGATCGGCCGCGGGGGCGGCGGAGTCCTCGGGGGCAGCGGTGCTGCTGGAGCAGCCGGCGAGCACAACGGTCAGCAGGGCGCCGACCGCGATGACGCCCGCTGCGGAGGAGCGGAAGAGGGAGGTACGCATGTTCATCCTTCGATGGGGTGGGGGTGGAGGGAGGGACGGGTCTCAGCCGCGCAGCCAGGCTTCGAGCTGGGGAACCAGCGTCGAGAACTCGGCGGCACGGAAGGTCGGGGTGGCTTCGGGGTCGGAGAATCCGCCGATCAGGGCGGTCGCATGGCCGCGGGCGTGCGCTGGGGCCAGGTCGTTGTGCCAGATGTCGCCGATGCTCAGCACCCGGGCGTCTTCGGGGAGCGCGGCGAGCAGGGTCTCGAGCCCCGCAGGTTTGCCGGCACCGGTGACGATCCGGTCGAACAGGCCGCCGAGCCCGAGCGTCTCCAGCGCGTCGACGATGCGGATCGCCGGCGCGTTCGTGACCAGGACCCGCTCGGCGTCGACCGATGCGAGGAAGTCCACGAGGCCGTCCGGCACGGCGATCGGGGCATCGGGGGTGGCGAGCTGTGCACGACTGGCGAGGTAGGCGGCGCTGAGGAGGCGGGCATCCGCTCCCCTGGTCTCGGCGAGCCGGCGCACCGCGTCGTATCCGTCGAGCGCCTCCTCATCGGCGGTGGCGATCAGGGCGCGGACATCGTCGAGCAGGGAGCCGTCGTCGCCGAGGCGGTTCGCGACCTGCTGCGCGTAGGCGAGGACCGGGCCGTCGCCGAGTGCGATCGTGCCGTCGAAGTCGAAGAGGAGGATGGAGTTCACGGAGTTCTTTCTGTGGGACGCTTCGTCCAGCATGCGGAACGATTGTGGACAGAAGGTCCCGAGCGTGTGAACGCCGTGTGAACAATCCGTCCACTCGACTCGCGTATGGTGAGCGCCGTGTCCGAACTCGCACGACTCACTCGGGCGGCTCACCTCGCCGCAGACGGGACCGCCGCCGGTGCGCGCGCGGCCCTCGACGCGCTCCCGTGGCTGGTGTCCGCGATCCACGACGACCACGACGCCGACCGCTTCGCCGCCTGGGGTCGGTCCACGGCGATCGATGAGAACACCGGCACGGCAGTCATCCCCCGTGCGCTGTTCGAGGAGGTGCACGCCCGCGCCGGCGTCGCCGCGGACTGGCCGATCGGGAACGCGGGAGTGCTGCACTGCTACGGCTATCTGCTCTCCCTCGAACCCACGCCGTACGGACTCAAGCGCGAGCGCTGGATCGAGAGCACGCTCGCGCGCGCATGCCGCCTGCCCCCGGACGCGTTCCACCCGTGGCGCGAAGCACCCACGCTGCTCGCACGGGCCACGGCAGCGGCATCCGCGCTCCTCGCCTCCCCTGCGGCCGGCGCGACCCAGGCGGTCGACGGGCGCGAGACCCGCCTGGCCCTGGGAGCGACGCGCGGGCCGAGCGCTCTCGCCTACGCCGTCGCACCCCGCGCCGGTGCCGCGCCGCTGCTGATCACGATGTTCCCCGTCACCGACGCATCCATCGCCCTCACGGACTTCCGGGCGGCTCCGCGCCTGCGCTGGAACGCCGCCTAGCCTGCACCCGCCCCGCCCCGCGCCGCGACCTCGCGCTCCCGCCCGCCAGCGGAAGACGAGCCCCCGGCGGAGACCGGAGGTCAGGATTCAGGGGCGGCCAGGAGTGCGCGGCTGCGTGTGATGTCGTCCGCGGTCTGCGCGATCAGGGCGTCGACGCCGTCGAACCGCAGGGTCGCGCGCAGACGGGCGACGAGGAACACAGCCAGTCGCCGGCCATAGAGGTCGAGCTCCGCGTCATGCACGTGCACCTCGACACGTCGCTCGCGGTCGCCTTCGAAAGTCGGATTCGCCCCGACGCTCACGCTCGCCGCCCAGAGCTGCGGATCGTCGTCGATCCGCACCCGGGCGGCGTAGATCCCGTCATCGGGCAGGCCTCCGTGCTCCAGAGCCAGGTTGGCCGTCGGGAAGCCGAGCTCCCGCCCGCGCCCGTCGCCGGGGACGACCGTTCCGACGATCGTCCCGAGCGGCGGAACGCTCACGCGCTCTCGGGGGCGGCGATGGAGCGATAGCGGCTCTGATGGAACACGAGCGGCTCGACGTCGTCGAACAGCGTGACGTCGGCGATCTCGTACAGCGCGATCTCGTGGTCTCCGCCGTCGAAGGTGCTGTGCAGGCGACAGGTGAGCCACAGCGCCGCGTCGGCGATCAGCACGGCTCCCCCCTCGGTGCGCTGCCACTCGTGCCCACCGAAACGGTCGCCCTCACGCGCCGAGAGCGAGCGGCTGAGAGGCTCGTGATGCGCGGCGAGAACGCTCATGCCCAGCTCGGGCACCGCCCGCAGCACCGGCCAGGTCTTCGACGTCCGGGCCGCGCTGATCGCGACGAGTGCGGGCTCCAGCGAGATCGAGGTGAAGGAGTTGACGGCCATGCCGACGGCGCGATCCTCGATCTGCGCGGCGAGCGCCACGACGCCCGTCGGATAGACCGAGAAGGCCCGGCGGAGGGCGAGATCGCGCGGCAGTGCGTCGCTCGGCAGCGCGCCGGTCGGCAGCGCGTCGGTCGGCAGCGCGGTGGTCGCGGCAGTCGTCATTTCGGCTTCCTTTCGTTAGTCAAGTTTGACTAGTTCTGATAATAGGCAACTTTGATCATGCAAACAACCGGAATATGCGATGTCAGCCGTTAGCATGAGGGGCATGTCGACCACCCGCCTCGTCGTCCTCGGCGCCGTGAAGCAGTTCCAGCCCGTGCACGGGTACTTCCTCCGCCGAGAACTCATGACGTGGCACGTCGACGAGTGGGCACACATCCAGCCCGGCTCGATCTACAACGCCCTACGGGCGCTCGAGGTGGACGGATACATCGCCGAGAGCGGCACCGAGGCCGAGGGGAAACGGCCAGCGCGCACGACGTACCGCATCACCCCGGCCGGCGAGGTCGAGCTGCAGCGGATGCTGCGCGAGAACCTCTGGAACGTCGCGGCCTTCGACACCCAGGCCATCATGACCGTGGCCTCGTTCATGTTCGTGCTGAGCCGGCAGGAGGTGATCGCCGGTCTCGAGCACCGCCTCATCAAGAGCGACGCGATCATCACGCAGAACGGGTTCGATGTGCAGGACACCCTGCGCTCCGAGACCACCCCGAAGTACGTACGGGAGATCTTCGACCTCTCCACCGCCCGACTCACGGCCGAGAAGCAATGGCTGCTCGACCTGCTGGATCGTCTGCGCGACGGCGAGTACACGTTCGCCGGCGAGACGGTCGAGGGTGCGGCGCCGGCCGACGCGGCACCCTCGAACTGAGCTCAGCGAGAGCCGACGAGCGCCGCGATCGACGCGGGCGAGAGCGCAGCCGTCGTCGCGCCGCGGTGCTGGGCGACGACGGCACCGGCCGCGCAGGCGCGGATCAACGCGACTTCGATGACAGCCCCCTGAGCGAGCGCGGCGGCCAGTGCCCCGCAGAACGCATCACCGGCGCCGGTCGTGTCCACCGGATCGATCCGGAACGCGTCGACGTGCAGCGGGTCGTCTCCGGCGCGGTGCAGTGTCACTCCCCCGGCGCCCTGGGTGAGAACGACCGTCTGCGCACCGGCGGCGTGCAGCCGCTCGATACCGCCGAGTTCGGCGCACTCGGTCTCGTTCACCACCAGCACGTCGACGTCGCCGAGCAACCCGATCGTCGCGTCGTGCGCGGGGGCCGCGTTCAGGATCGTCAGCGCGCCCTCTGCCCGGCCAGCCCGCAGTGCCGCCGCCACGCTCTCGACGGGCACCTCCAACTGGGCGAGCACGACCGCAGCACCGGCGACCCCGGCCACCGCATCGTCGGCGTCGAGCTCCGCGTTCGCGCCGGCCGCGACGATGATGCTGTTGTCACCGTCGTCGAAGGCCAGCACGTGCGCGACCCCGGTCGGAGCAGCGGCGCTGCGGCGCAGGGCCGCCTCCACTCCGGCATCCGCGAGGGTCTGCTGCAGCACGTCGCCGGCCTCGTCCGTCCCGACGACCCCGCAGAACCGGGTGGGAGCCCCGCTGCGGGCGGAGGCGACGGCTTGGTTCAGGCCCTTGCCTCCGGAGAAGCGGCCGCCGGCACGACCCAGGAGCGTCTCACCGACGAGCGGGGGGCGCGAAACCTCGACCACGAGATCGAGGTTCGCGCTCCCCACGACGGCGACACCGGCGAGGGTGTCAGACACGCGACATCGTCCGCCGGTACTGCGATCCGGTGTGCGAATCGGCGAGCGCCGGCGTCGGCGTGCCGATCAGGCGCTCGCGCAGCGACTGCGGCTCCGACGAAGGCTCGTCGACCGCGCCGCGCTCCTTGAGGATCGGCAGCACGTGCTCGATGAAGTCGACGGTCGATGCCGGAGGGATGACGGGGGCGAACAGGAACCCGTCGAGGTCGGCGCCGTCGGCGAGCTCGATCATCCGGTCCGCGACCTGCTCCGGGGTGCCGACGATGGGGCGGGCGCCCACACCGTGCGCATGCCAGTCCCCCAGCACATCGCCGACGGTCTTGTCGGCGAAGCGCGCGACCTGCGTCTGGGAGAGCTCGGTGCTCAGCTCCGACATCGGCGTGTCCGGTGCGTACGCCGAGAGGTCGAGTCCGGTGAACCACGCGTAGGAGGCCACCGTGACATCGGGGTTCTGCGCGTCGGCGACCTCGGCGTACTTGCGGCGGGCCTCCTCCTCGGTGCTGCCGACGACCGCTGCGAACGCCGACATGATCTTGACCTCGTCGGCCCCGCGACCGTTCTTGACGGCCTCCTCGCGGATCGCACTCGAGTGCGCGCGGAGCTGTTCGACCGACCCGCTGCCCACGAAGATCGCCTCGCCGTGCTTGCCGCCGAACTCCCGACCGGCGGGAGATGCCCCGGCCTGGAACAGCACAGGTGTCCCCTGCGGCGAGCGCGAGGTGTTGCCGTACCCGTGCGAGCGGAAGTAGGGACCGTCGTGGGCGATGCGGTGCACCTTGGACGGGTCGGCGAAACGACCGGACTTGTCGCGCTCCAGGGCGCCCTCGTCCCACGCCTGCTCCCACAGCTTGTAGACGACCTGCATGAAGTCGTCGGCCATGAGGTAGCGCTCGTCGTGGCCGACCATCGGCACACCGAAGCCCTGCACGGCGGTGTCGGCCGTGCCCGTGGTGACCACGTTCCAGCCGATGCGCCCGCCCGAGAGGATGTCGAGCGTCGCCATGCGGCGGGCGAAGGAGTACGGCGGCTCGAGCAGGGTCGAGCCGGTGGCCACGAGACCCAACCGCGTCGTCTCGGGGATGAGCGCGGCGAGGATGATCGCCGGGTCGAGCCGGGGCAGATCGAGGCCTTCGACGGAGCAGATGTCGGGGCGTTCACCCGCGACGTCGGCCCACCCCCAGGCATCCGCGAGGAAAAGGAAGTCGAACCCGGCGTCCTCGACCATGCGCGCGGTGTCACGCCAGTACTCGAGCTTGTCGAACAGGTAGCGCCCGTTGTCGGGGTGCCGCCAGGTCGCGGTGCCGGAGTCGTTCGCCTGCGCGTTCTCGAAGAGGCCGAGACGCAGCGATTTGACGGTGTTCTGATCGGTCATGTGCGGGTGCCTTCCTTGTGGGTGGTTCTGGTGGATCTGGACTGATCTCCGGGCACGCCGGAGGAACCCCGGGACGGGTGGGGGATCCCGTCCCGGGAGGCGGATGCCGCGTCAGCCCTTGGCCGTGACCTCGCCGTCGCTCCACCAGAGCACGCGCTTGCGCACCAGGGCGAGGACGATGATGAGGAGCACACCGAGCAGGCACAGCAGGGCGATGCTGGCCCAGGTGACGGGGAGGTTCGCCTGTGCGGCCGACGTGGTGACGAGCGAGCCGAGACCGGCCTGCTGTCCCGCCGCGACGAACTCGGCGACAGCGGCGCCGACCACGGCGAGCGGCAGGGCGATGCGGAGGCCGGCGAACACGTACGGCATGCTGCCGGGGAAGCGCAGTTCGCGGAAGATCTCCCACCGCGAGGCATGCAGCGTCTTGAACACGTCCATGGCCTTCTGGTCGACGTCGCGGAGCCCTGCGAGGGAGTTCACGAGCATCGGGAAGAACACCACGAGGCCGGTCACGATGAACTTCGGCACCATGCCGAAGCCGAACGCCACGACCAGCGCGGGGGCGATCGCGACGATGGGGGTCACCATCACGATGATCACGAGCGGCATGACAGCCCGCTCGATGATCTGGAACTCCGCCATCACCACAGCAAGGAGGAACCCGGCGAGGATGCCGGCGGAGGCGCCGACCACGACCTCGAGCAGCGTCACGAGGAAGTTCGACCAGTACATGCCGGCGTCGTCGACGAGGCTGGTGCCGATCGCCTCCAGCGTCGGGAGCACGTACGGGTTGGTCCAGGCCACGATCTGCCAGAGCAGCGCGGCGATCACGAACGTGATCAGAGTGGGTCCCCATGATCCCCAGCGCAGCCAGGCGGGCATGCCCCGACGCGGCTGGGCCTTCAGGCGGGCGGTCGCGATCGTCGCGGTGGTGTCTCTCATCGTCAGCTCAGACATGGGCCTTCTCCGTCTGCGCGCGCAGCGCACCGCGCACGACTGCTTCCAGTTCGCGGAACTCGTCCGTCGCGTAGGCCTCCTCGGTGCGCGGTCGCGGCAGGTTCACGTCGATCACCTGGGCGATGCGTCCGGGGTGCGCGGCCATGACCACGATGCGGTCGGAGAGCATGATCGCCTCCGGCACCGAGTGCGTGACGAACATCACGGCCTTGCGGTTCGACTGCCAGAAGTCCAGCAGAGCGATGCGCTGGAGGTCGCGGTTCATCTCGTCGAGGGCGGAGAACGGCTCGTCCATCAGCATGATCGCCGGGTCGAAGACGAACGCCCTGGCGATCGCAGCGCGCTGCTGCATACCCCCGGAGAGCTGCCCAGGGTACTTCCTCAGCGCATGGCCGAGGCCGAAGGTCGACAGCAGCTCGGCCGGGTCGCGGAGCGCACGGTCGCCGTTGGCCCCGCGGTTGATCCGCACGGGGAGCTCGACGTTCTCGCGCACCGTCTTCCACGGCAGCAGCGCCGGCGACTGCGGCACGAGTCCGATCTTCTTGTCGCGCGAAGCCGCCCTGACGCTCTCGCCGTCGATCGTGACGCTGCCGGAGTCGGCGTCGAGGAGCCCGGCGACCACCTTGAGCAGCGTGGACTTGCCGCAACCGCTGGGCCCGATCACCGACACGAACTCACCCATGCCGATCGTGAGACTCACGTCGTCGAGCACCGTGACCTTCGCGCCGTCGACTCCGAAGGACTTCGAGACGTTCCTGACCTCGACGCCAGCGCCGTGTGCGACCGTCATCACTTCTCCTGCCAGATCAGGGTCTCGCCGTCGTAGAGGTCGGCGACCAGGTCGGCGTCCATCATGTCGGCGATCGCGGGGAGCTCCTTGACGTCGCCGTACTCCTTCACGAGGGCGTACTCGGGTTCCCACATGGACTCGTTCTGCACGCCCGGGTTGCCGCCGGCGCTCTCGCGCACCCAGGCGGACTCCACCTCCCACGTGCGGGCGAGCTGCTCGCGCGGGAACGCGGCTCCCTGCCCGCTGTCCTCGGCCAGCTTCGCGAGCTTGTCGATGCAGGCGTCCGACTCGTCGAGGCAGTACTGGAGCGCCTTGAGGCTCGCGCGCATGAAGTCGGCGGCGACCTCGCGGTGCTCATCGAGGAACCGCGAGTTGACCTCCATCACGTTGTACGTTCCCTCGACGCCGAGGTCGGAGGGGAGGAACTCGCTGAAGGGCAGACCCTGCGCCTTGAGCGACTGGGGCTGGTTCGAGGCGTAGCCGACGATCGCGTCGACCTGCTCGCGCACCACGACGGTCGGGTCGTAGTTGGTCATCTTCACCATCTCGACCTTCGAGACGTCGACCCCGGCTTCGTCGAGCATCGCCGAGGCGATCGGGGTCAGGTTGATGAAGTACCCGAGCGATCCGCCCTCGAGGTCCTTGAGGCTCTCGAGCTTCTCGTTGCCGAAGATGGAGAACGGCGGGGTGGTGCCGTAGGTGGCGACCGCCGTGAGGTTCTTGCTGTTGGCGGCCGCCAGCATCACATCGGACGCGGAGCCGAGCGCGGTGAACTGCGCCTGCCCCGAAGCCACGAGCTGCTGCCCGTTCGCCCCGGAGGCGTTGATCTCGACATCGAGGCACAGATCGTCGAAGTAGCCCAGCTCCTCGGCGAGGAACACATCGAGCTGACCGGCGCTGGCGGAGTAGCCGTAACCGGAGATGTAGGTGATGGTGCCGGCATCCTGATTCCGCTTGCAGGCGTCGCTGTCGTTCGCACTCGTGGGGGCGGTATCGCCGCCTGGCGTCTGCGCGGAGCATGCTCCGAGCGTCAGCGTGGCGGCGAGAACGCACGTCAGGGTGGCAGCGATGCGGAATCGGGTTTCCGCAGAGGAAGTAGCCATGAGGGTCCCTTCTCGGCCGTTCGTCATTGATGGCTCGATGAAAGTAACATAGTCAATCTTGACTAAGCAAGATCAAACTAACTTTTGACGACCGTGCCCGGCGTCGGCGTCGGCGTCGGCGTCGGCGTAGGCGTCGGCGTCGGCGTCGAGTGCACGTGAACTCGACGAGTGCACGGCCAGTCGACGCGGAGAAGCCGTGCACTCGGCAGGAAGTCGTGCACTGGGCGGCCCGGGGCGAGACCGGGGCGGCGCCCTCAGGACCGGGGAGGGGCAGCGGGGTCGAGATAGCGGGTGACGAACTCCTCGAAGAGGGGGACCATGTCGACGGACTCGTCCAGGAGCCACTGCAGCTGGATGCCGTCCATGACGGCGCTGATCAGCCGCGCGGCGTGCTCCGGGTCGATGTCTGCCCGCACCTCTCCGGCTTCCTGGCCGCGGCGGAGGATCTCGGCCGCCTCGTCCGCCCTGACCCGATAGCGCGCGGCGAAGTCGGCATGCGACGGATGCTCCGGGTCCGTCGCCTCGGCGGAGACGATCGCGTACAGCGAGGTCAACCCGCGCGAGGTCTGGTTGTGCGCCACCACCCGCTTGGCCTGCTCGATCAGGGTGTGCTCGGCGGGATCGCCCGCGGCCGCGCGCACCGCCTCATCGCGCTGACGCAGCACCTCGGCGAACAGCTCCTCCTTGTCGGCGAAGTGGTGCAGGAGCCCCGCGGGCGTCACGCCGACGCGCTTCGCGATCTCGCGCAGCGATCCGCCGTGGAAGCCCGTCCGCGAGAACACCGCCAGCGCCTCGTCGACGATCGCCTGCCGTCGGGCCTGACCCGTGGCGTAGGGACCCCGGGACCCGCGGCCCCCGCTCGGCCGATCATCCGTGCCCACTGCTGCCCCTGTCGTTCGGCGCGCAGCGCGGGAGCTCACCCCTTGTGACCACCGCCGGCGCCCCACGACGAACTGAACTCCTGCTGCCGCATCGCGGGCCGGAGGCGCTGCTCCATCTCTCGATCCACGAAGTAGTCCTTGAGCTTATCCTTCGTGAGTTCGTTGCCGATCGCGGCCATGATCATCGACTGGTCGAGGGAGAGATAGCGCTCCGCGATCGTGCCGCTGCGCACGGCGACGGCGTCGTAGAACCCACCCGGCCCGTAGGCGCCGAGTTCGCTCTCGATGCCTTCGAGGTTGCTCAGCACCCCCTTGCGGTCATACGGCAAGGCGAGGAACGCCGCGTGCGGGGTCACCACGCCGTCTCCGAACACGGGATCGGGGTTCGTGCCCTCGGCGCATCCCGGACGGTCGATGTCCACGTCGGTCTTCTCCGCATCGGAGGTGTAACCGTCGGACCGCATGCCGGCGATGTCGACGCCGTACTCCGCGTACCCGCCGAACGGGTCGCTCGCCGGGGAGAAGCCCCAGTACCCGTAGCCTGCCTCCTCGAGGCCGTGCCGCTTCTGCACTGCGACCGTGATCGGGTGGTTCAGCCGCCACGACTTCGGTCCCCACTTGGTCTCGGGAACGAGAAGGTCGGGCATCAGCGACTCGAACATGCTGCCGCCCCAACTCGGGACGAACGACATCCCGTCGTAGCTGTACGCGCCCTCCCACACCTGGAAGCCGTCATACGTGCGGTGTTCACCCGACGGGAGCTGCTCCTGCCAGGCCCAGTCACAGCCGGGAGGCATGGTGCGGTGCGTGCCGGACAGCGCGGTCGCCGGGAGCTGACCGTTCGCGATGCCCAGATAGGTCGCGATGCGGCTCTCACTCACGGTCGTGTCGTAATGGTGGCAGGTGTAGTACGCGGTCTCTCCGGATCCGTTGTACATCGGAGCAGCGACACTGCAGTCCGGCGGTGCCTGCTCCCAGAAGCCGCCGCGATTCGTTCCGGCGGGGAGTCCGGCGGCGCCCGCCGGGTCGAAGAACGAGGCGAAGTCCATCGAGTCGTAGAGCGTGTCCGCCTGCTCGGCGAGCGCGGGCTCGGCCTCGCGCACGATGCGCAGGGCGGCGGCGAGCCAGCCGTTGTCGACCGTACTGAGGAAGGGATGCACGGGATCGCCGGAATCGGGCCAGGTCGTCAGCTTCTCGCCCGTCGTCGGCGAGTACCAGTTGTAGTACATGCCGCTCGCATCGTTGCGCTCGAGGTCGGCGAGGGTGTCGAGCGTCGTCGACATGCGGTCGCGCGCCTCCCCGGCGCCGATGATGCCGAGGTCGCGCGCGGTCACGGTGGACCACAGGTATCCGCCGATGTTCGTCGGCGAGGTGTAGGCACTGGAGGTCTGCAAGTCGCCGGAGACGTTGTCGGCCGGAAGCCCGGTCTCCTCATCGGTCATGGCGACCAGCGATCGCCAGGTGTCGTGGGCCCAGCGATCCAGTTCCGCATCGCCGGGTCGTCCGCCGCCCGCGCTCGCCGGGCTGGCGAGCGCCAACCCCGAGGCGACCAGGCCGACTGTCGCCACTGTGCTCATCCACCGCTTCATCGCGTCTCCTCATCGAGAACGGCGCCGCGGATCACGGCGCTCCGACACGCGAAAACCTAACATGCGTTCAGTGTTGGTTCAACCCCGGCCCGGCGGCGGAGCCAGGAAGGACCAGGATCCCGGGTCAGCGGGGCGCGTGCGCGTCGAGGAACTCGTACACGTCGGTGGTGTCCACGCCGGGGAAGGCCCCGGTGGGCAGAGTCGCGAGCAACGTGCGCGGGGTCTTCACGTTGGGCCAGGAGTTCTCGCGCCAGCGCTCCTCCAGGTCGGCCGGAGCCCGGCGGCAGCACACCTCGACCGAGTGCTTCGAGACCCCGCGGTGCGAAGTGTCGCGCCCCACGAACCACTTCGTGTCGTCGAAGCGCACACCCACGCTCACGGAGTGCAGCCCCTCGCTCGACGCCTCCACGCGGGCGGTGCACCAGTACGTGCCGTTGCCGGTGTCGGTGTACTGGTAGTACGGGTTGAACCGGTCGTCCTCGTCGAACACGACCCGCGAGGTCCAGCGGCGGCAGCACATCTGCCCTTCGATGGCACCGAGCCTGTCGGTCGGGAAGTTCACGTCATCGTTCTCATACGCCTTCGTGATGGTCCCGGACTCGTGCACCTTGAGGAAGTGCACGGGAATGTCGAGGTGACGGGTCGCGAGGTTCGTGAACCGGTGCGCGGCCGTCTCGTACGACACCGAGTACGCGTCACGGAGGTCTTCGATCGAGATCGCCCTGCGCTGCTTGGCGTCCTTCAGCGCGGGCACCACATGCGCCTCCGGGATGAGGAGCGCACCGGTGAGGTAGTTGGTCTCGACGCGCTGCCGCAGGAACTCGGCGTAGCTGCGGGGCTCGGAGTGCCCCAGGATGCGACTCGACAGCGCCTGCAGCACCGCCGTGCGCGCATCGCCCTTCGCGGGCACACTGCTCGACAGGTACAGCCGGCCGTTGGCGAGGTCGGCGACGCTGCGGGTTGTCTGCGGCAGGTCGGGGGCGTAGTGCAGGGTGAACCCGAGGTAGGCCGCGATCTCGGATGCGGTGCGCTGGGTCAGCGGTCCCCCGGGATGACCGACGGCGGCGAGGATCTCGGCGGCCTTCGCCTCGAGGTCGGCGAAGTGGTTGTCCTGTCGCCGCATCAGGTGCCGGAGCTCGACGTTGGCACGACGGGCCTCCTCCGGTGTCGCGGCGCGTTCGTCCTTGAGCCGGTCGATCTCCCCATGCAGGGCGAGCAGCGCCTTCAGCGCCTCCGTCGGCACGCTCTTGGCGATGCGGAACGGCTCGATGCCCAGCGCCTGGAACGTCTGACCCTTCATCGCCCGCTCCAGCGCGATCTCGACCGCACTGCGCTCATCGAGCGGCTCCCCCTCCAGCAGCGCATCGATCGTGACGCCGAGCGCCCTGGCGATCGCCTGCAGCTGCGTCAGCTTCGGCTCGCGCTTGCCCGTCTCGATCATGGACATCTGACTCGGCGCCCGATCGACCGCCGAGGCAAGGTCGTCGAGGGTCATGCCTCTGGCCGTCCGGAGCTGCCGGATGCGACGGCCGATCGTGAGGGCGTCGGTCTCTTCTGCGTCAGAGGCTTGGGCCCCTGAGCTCGTCGAAGGGCTCATGCGGCCGATTCTGTCACAGAAACAGAATTTCGGACGATCTTCTCCTCGATTTCGGTCACTGATCTCTCGGAACTTCACTCACAGTGGAACCACGCCACTCCGGCACCGCAGCCGGATCCACCGAGGAGACACCATGACGAACACCGCCAACACCCCGACGCCCCGCCCCGCCGGTCTGCGAGCCGGCGATCAGGTTCAGACGGCCGCCGAGCTCCAGGAGATCTGGGGCACCGATCCCCGATGGGACGGCGTCGAGCGCACCTACTCCGCCGAGGATGTGATCCGCATCCGTGGATCGGTCCGCGAAGAGGCCACGCTCGCCCACCGCGGCGCGGAGAACCTGTGGAACCTCCTGCACACCGAGGACTACATCCGCGCTCTCGGCGCCTACACCGGTGGTCAGGCCGTGCAGCAGGTGCGGGCCGGTCTCAAGGCCATCTACCTCTCCGGCTGGCAGGTCGCCGCCGACGGCAATCTCGCCGGACAGACCTACCCCGACCAGTCGCTGTACCCCGCGAACTCGGTGCCGGCGGTCGTGCGTCGCATCAACAACGCGCTCATCCGCCAGGACCAGCTGGAGCACGCGGAGGGTGAGATCACGCAGGACTGGCTCGCGCCGATCGTGGCCGACGCCGAGGCCGGATTCGGCGGCCCGCTGAACGCCTACGAGCTCGCGCAGTCGCTCATCCAGGCCGGCGCCGCCGCGATCCACTGGGAGGACCAGCTCGCGAGCGAGAAGAAGTGCGGCCACCTCGGCGGCAAGGTGCTCGTGCCCACCCAGCAGCACATCCGCACGCTGAACGCGGCCCGCCTCGCGGCGGACGTCGCCGGCGTTCCGACCGTCATCATCGCCCGCACCGATGCCCTCGCCGCCGATCTGCTCACGAGCGACGTCGACGAGCGCGACCGGGAGTTCACCACCGGCGAGCGCACCTCGGAGGGCTTCTACCGGATCCGTCCGGGCATCGAGTCCGTCATCAGCCGCGGCCTCGCGTTCGCCCCCTACGCCGACCTGCTCTGGGTCGAGACCGGGGAGCCGGACATCGAGCTGGCACGGGAGTTCGCCGCGGCGATCCACGCGCAGTTCCCCGGTAAGCTCCTGGCCTACAACTGCTCGCCGAGCTTCAACTGGAAGCGCCACCTGTCGGACGCCGAGATCGCGACGTTCCAGCAGGAGCTGGCAGACCTGGGCTACAAGTTCCAGTTCATCACGCTGGCCGGCTTCCACGCCCTGAACCACTCCATGTTCGACCTCGCCCGCGGTTACGCCGAGCGCGCCATGAGCGCCTACGTCGAACTGCAGGAAGCCGAGTTCGCCGCCGAAGCCGACGGATACACCGCCACCAAGCACCAGCGCGAGGCGGGTACCGGCTACTTCGACGTCATCTCCACCGCGCTCAACCCCGACAGCGCGACCCTCGCCCTCGCCGGCTCCACCGAGGCCGCGCAGTTCCACTGATCCGCGAGACCCCCGGTTCTCGACGAGACCCCGTGTTGTCGGCATCCGCAACCCGGGGTTTCGGCGACAAGCCGGGGTCTCAGCATCGACACGAAGGACACGATCATGACCACTCCCACGACCACGGCTCCGATCCAGACGACCCAGCAGGGTCCGGCGATCGAGGTCACCGGACCGATCCGCGACCGCTACGACGAGATCCTGACCCCGGAGGCGATCGCCTTCCTCACCGAACTCCACCACCGGTTCGCCTCCCGCCGGCACGACCGCCTGGCCGACCGGATGCGTCGCCGCTTCGAGATCGGCAACGGACACGACCCCCAGTTCCGCGAGGACACCGCGCACATCCGCCAGGACACCACCTGGCGCGTCGCCGGCGCCGGCCCAGGGCTCGAGGACCGCCGTGTCGAGATCACCGGACCCACCGATCCGAAGATGACGATCAACGCGCTGAACTCCGGGGCGCGGGTGTGGCTCGCCGACCAGGAGGACGCCACGAGCCCCACCTGGAAGAACGTCATCGAGGGGCAGCTGTCTCTCCGCGACGCGATCCGCGGAGACCTTTCCTTCACCTCCCCCGAGGGCAAGGAGTACCGCGTCACGGCGGAGCGCACGCCCACGATCGTGATGCGCCCCCGCGGCTGGCACCTGCCCGAGAAGCACATCGCCTTCATCGACCGCGCCGGCCGCCGCACCTCGGCATCCGGGTCGCTGGTCGACTTCGGCCTCTACTTCCTGCACAACGCGCAGGCGCTGATCGAGGCCGGCCGCGGACCCTACTTCTACATCGCCAAGCTCGAGTCCAGCGAAGAGGCGAAGCTGTGGGACGACGTCTTCTCCTTCAGCGAGGAGTACATCGGCATCCCGCACGGCACGATCCGCGCGACCGTGCTGATCGAGACGCTGCCGGCCGCGTTCGAGATGGACGAGATCCTCTACGAGCTGCGCGACCACTGCGCGGGCCTGAACGCCGGACGCTGGGACTACATCTTCTCCATCATCAAGAACTACCGCGGCCGGGGCGCCCGCTTCGTGCTCCCGGACCGCAGCGAGGTCACGATGACGGTGCCGTTCATGCGGGCGTACACCGAGCTGCTGGTGCAGACGTGCCACAAGCGCGGGGCCTTCGCGATCGGCGGCATGAGCGCGTTCATCCCGAATCGCCGCGACCCCGAGGTGACGGCACGCGCCGTCGAGAAGGTGTCGGCCGACAAGAAGCGCGAGGCCGGAGACGGCTTCGACGGCACCTGGGTCGCTCACCCCGACCTGATCCCCACGGCTCAGGCCGAGTTCGACGCCGTGCTCGGTGACCGCCCGAACCAGGTCGACCGTCAGCGCGACGACGTGCACGTGGAGGCGCGCGACCTGCTCGACCTGCACATCGGCCGTCCGATCACCGCGCAGGGCGTGCGGGACAACGTGTCGGTCGCCATCCGCTACCTCGAGGCCTGGCTGCGCGGGCTCGGCGCCGTGGCCATCGACAACCTCATGGAGGACGCCGCGACCGCGGAGATCAGCCGCTCGCAGGTCTGGCAGTGGATCCATCAGGACCGCACCACGCAGGACGGCACCCCCATCACGGTCGAGTACGTCGAAGGGCTGATCGGCGAGGTGCTGGGCGAGGTCGAGCGACGCGAGGGCGATCGCTTCGACGACGCCGCCGAGATCTTCCGCGAGGTCGCCCTCCGCGAGGAGTTCCCGACCTTCCTCACCCTGGGCGCGTACAGCCGGTTCCTGGTCGACGAGGACTGAAGCACGACAGAGCCCCTGTGTCGCGACGACTGCTGCGGCACAGGGGCTCGTTCGCGTCCGGCTCAGGCAACGGGCGTCGACGCTCCCGGGCGGATCCGGATCGCCGAGTTCGCGTAGAGGGCGGCGACCGCGAGCAGGACGACACCACCGGCGATCACGACCGCTGGGCTCGGGGAATCAGAAGCCGTGGCCACGGCGGAGATGCCTTGGAGTGCGAAGAGGATGCCGAGAACGATGCTGTTCCGCCGCGAGGTGGTCATCTTCCACCACGGTCGAGCGTCATCGGATTCCGCGCGTCCTCGAAACGTCCGTCCCGCGACGACAGCAGCGGCGACCAGCGCCAGAACCACGCACGCGTAACCCCACTCGAACCTCACGACCGCCAGCGGCAGCCCGACGAGGGCCACGCCGACCGCGACGACGATCAGATATCCGGCCTGCGCTGAGGCTTCCCTGATGCGCATGGGTGTCCTCCGTTCCTCGTCGGCGACCCCACCTCGGCCAGGGTAACATTCTACTCGGACCGGCGCGATGGCGCCGGTATGCGAACCCGTGGAGCCCCCGCCGCACGACGGGCGTAGCCTGGGGGCATGACCGACGCCTGGGCGGACATCGCCACCGAGTTCCTGCACTTCTACCCCCGAGGCAAGCGCCTGCTCGCGGTGGCCGGAGCGGATGCCGAGCGCTCACGCCGTGCGGCCGACGACCTCTCGGCAGCGTTGGCCGCCGCCGGACAGCAGGTCGAACGAGAGCATTCCGGAGCCGGCGACGAAGCCGGCGTGCGAGAGGTCGTCACCACGTTCCGCGAGAGCCCGAAGAGCGACACCATCCTGCTCGTCTCCGGGCCCGCATCGCTGCTCGGCGAGCGCACCCGCGGGATGTGGAACTACGCGGTGTGGCAGCTCGCCGGCGACGAACCGCCGCACACGGTCGCCGGGTCGATCATCGACATGACCGACCCCGAGCATCCGCAGCGCCGGTTCGCCGACTACTGCTCGCTGCCCGCGTCCTACGGCGCCTGACCCCGAACCCGGTTCATCCCCCGGGGTCAGTGGAACGACGCGGCCACGGAGTTGCGGTGGTAGTCGAACACGATGCTCGTGCGGGTGGAGGCCACGCTGCTCTGCGCGGACAGGTGCTCGAGGACGAATTCGCGCATCTCCGACGAATCGGCGACCGCGATGTGCAGGAGGAAGTCGTCGTCTCCCCCGAGGAAGAAGAGCTGGATGACCTGCGGCAGCACGCGAACGCGCTCCGCGAACTCGACGATGCTCTCCCGCCGTCCGCTCGGACGCAGCGTGACGCCGATCACCGCCTGCAGCCCGGATCCCAGCATCCGCTCGTCCACGCTCGCGTGGAAGCCGGAGATGACCCCTCGGTCGACCAGAGCACGCAGTCTCGCGTGCGCGGTCGATGGCGCGACGCCCAGGCGGGCAGCGAGCTCCGCGTTCGTCATACGCCCGTCGGCGGTGAGCAGCCGGACGATCCTCGCGTCGAGCGTGTCCAGCGCCGGCGCCCGAACGGTATTCGGCTCCACGGCGTCAGAATTCGGTTCCATGTGAAGCATTATTCAGGATCGACCGCTCTGCCGAATCATCTTCACTGATTCTGTCGTCGCTTCGACGTTTCTGCGATCCTTGTCTGCACCCTGCGCATCCCAGACCTGGAGGATCGATGAAGATCGGCGTCCCGACCGAAGTCAAGAACAACGAGAACCGCGTCGCCCTCACTCCGGCCGGAGCCGATCGGCTCGTGCGGGAGGGGCACAGGGTGCTCGTGCAGTCCGGAGCCGGCGTCGGTTCTAGCATCGATGACGACGCGTACCGCGCGGCCGGTGCCGAGATCGTGGCGACCGCTGCCGACGCATGGGGCGACGCCGACCTACTCATCAAGGTCAAGGAGCCGGTCGCCGAGGAGTACGGCTTCCTCCGCCCCGACCTCACGCTCTTCACCTACCTCCACCTCGCGGCCGACCGCCCGCTGACCGAGGCTCTCGTCGCCGCAGGGACGACCGCCGTCGCCTACGAGACCGTGCAGCTGCCCGACCGCACGCTGCCCCTGCTGGTGCCGATGAGCGAGATCGCCGGTCGCCTGTCCGTCATCATGGGATCGCACTCGCTGCTGCGCTCGCAGGGCGGCCGCGGCATGCTGCTGGGCGGCATCGCCGGAACCCCGCGGGCCAAGACCGTGGTGATCGGCGGTGGCGTCGCCGGGGAGCACGCCGCGGCGAACGCGCTCGGACTCGGCTCGAAGGTCACCGTCGTCGACGTGGCGCTCCCCCGGCTGCGCGAGCTCGAGCATCGGTACGGCGGTGCCCTGGAGACCCGGGCATCCAGCCGCTACGACATCGCCGAGGAGCTGACGACCGCGGACCTCGTGATCGGCTCGGTCCTCATCCCCGGCGCCGCAGCCCCCAAGCTCGTGACCGACGACATGGTCGCCGCGATGAAGCCGGGCTCGGTGCTCGTCGACATCGCGATCGACCAGGGCGGCTGCTTCGAGGGCTCGCGTCCGACGACGCACGACGACCCGACGTTCGCGGTGCACGACTCGATCTACTACTGCGTCGCGAACATGCCGGGGGCGGTGCCGACGACCGCGACCCGCGCGCTGACGAACGCCACCCTCCCCTACGTCTCGGCGATCGCGGCGAAGGGCTGGGAGCGGGCGGCATCCGACGACGCTGCTCTCGCGAAGGGGCTCAACGTGCAGGGCGGGCGCATCACGCTGGACGCTGTCGCGCAGGCGCACGGCCTTTCCACCGACTGAACTGTCGAACCCGAAAGAACCTCGGCTCTTGGCGGCATCCCACACCTCACGCGCCGCATCGACCCGAGTACGCTCGTAATCGTGACCGAACGCGCTCCTCTCTCCCGCAAGCTGTCCGCCATCGCCGAGTCCGCGACCCTCAAGGTCGACGCGAAGGCCAAGGCCCTCAAGGCCGAAGGCAAGAACGTCATCTCGTATGCCGCCGGCGAGCCCGACTTCGCGACGCCGCAGTTCATCGTGGATGCCGCCGCCGAGGCACTGGCCGACCCCGCGAGCTACCGGTACACCCCGGCGCCCGGCCTGCCCGCGCTCCGCGAGGCGATCGCGGCGAAGACCCTGCGCGACTCCGGCCTCGAAGTCTCCCCGAGCCAGGTCATCGTCACCAACGGCGGCAAGCAGTCGGTCTACCAGGCCTTCCAGGCCGTGGTGAACCCGGGCGACGAGGTGCTGCTGCCCGCGCCGTACTGGACCACGTACCCCGAGGCCATCCGGCTCGCCGACGGCACCCCCGTCGAGGTCTTCGCCGGGGCCGACCAGGAGTACAAGGTCACGGTCGAGCAGCTCGAGGCCGCCCGCACGCCGCGCACCACCGCGCTCGTGTTCGTCTCCCCGTCGAACCCGACCGGCTCGGTATACACGGCCGAGGAGACGAAGGCCATCGGCGAGTGGGCGCTCGAGCACGGCATCTGGATCATCAGCGACGAGATCTACCAGAACCTCACCTACGAGGGAGTCAAGGCCACCTCGATCGTCGAGGCCGTCCCCGAGGTCGCGGGCCAGACGATCCTCGTCAACGGCGTCGCGAAGACCTACGCCATGACCGGATGGCGTGTGGGCTGGATGGTGGGTCCCGCCGACGCCATCAAGATCGCCGGCAATCTGCAGTCGCACCTCACCAGCAACGTGAACAACGTCGCCCAGAAGGCCGCGATCGCCGCCCTCAACGGCCCGCAGGACGAGGCCGAGCAGATGCGACAGGCCTTCGACCGCCGCCGCCAGCTCATCGTCTCGGAGCTGTCGAAGATCGACGGCCTCGTCGTGCCGAACCCGCTGGGTGCGTTCTACGTGTATCCCGACGTGCAGGGTCTGCTCGGCCGCACCTGGGGCGGCGTGACGCCGACCACCTCGCTCGAGCTCGCCGACCTCATCCTCGACCAGGCCGAGGTCGCGGTCGTCCCCGGTGAGGCCTTCGGTCCCTCCGGCTACATCCGCATGTCGTACGCACTGGGCGACGACCAGCTCCTCGAGGGCGTGCAGCGCCTCCAGCGCCTGTTCTCCTCTTCTTCTTCCTGACCCCGAGACCCCGCTTTACCGCCGAGACCCCCTCGTACCTGCGCAGGTACGAGGGGGTCTCGGCGTGAACCCGGGGTCTCGGGTCAATCCTCGGGGTGGAAGCCGATCAGCCAACGGATGCCGTAGCGGTCGACGAGCGTGCCGTCGAAATCTCCCCATGGCCGCTTCTGGAGGGCATCCATCACGCGGCCGTCGGCGGCGAGACGGTCGTACCAGTCGGTGAGCGTGAGCGCGTCGGCCGTGCCGAGGAGCGAGAGGAACATGCCACTCATCTGCACCGCGTCGTCGTCGGCACCGGCGTCGGCCCCGGCGAGCTCGACCGGACCGCTCAGCTGGCCGTGCGCGATGGCGTCGCCCGGACCGTCGTGACGACCGGCGCTCGCATAGTCCACCAGCTGGAGGTCGCCGCCGAAGACGTCGCGGTAGTGGCCGAGCGCTTCCGCGGCGTTGCCGGGGAACAGCAGGTACGGGATGAGTCCGGTCATGCCGCGAGCGTAGCGCCGCCCGACCGCGGCGGCCACCACCGGAGACGACGAACGGCCGCCACCCGGAGGCGACGGCCGTTCGAGCGGAACCGATCAGGCGACCGGGATCACCGCGTAGAGCACCCACGTGAGCACGAAGCCGGCGACGCCGAGAACCGTGGTGAGCGGGGTCCATGTGCGCAGACCGTCCTTGACCGACAGGCCGAGGTACCGCGTGACGACCCAGAATCCGGAGTCGTTCACGTGGCTGAGGCCGAGGCCGCCGTAGCCGATCGCGACGGCGAGCAGCGCGGTGTGCACGGTGTCGAGCCCCATCGCGGAGACGGACGGCAGCAGAAGCCCCGCGGTCGTGGCGATGGCGACCGTCGCGGATCCCTGGGCAGCGCGCATGATGAGCGAGATGAGGAACCCCGCGAGCAGCAGCGGCATACCGCTGGAGGCGAGCACCTCGGCGACGGCTCCGCCGATGCCGGTCTCTGTCAGCACACGGCCGAACGCACCACCGGCACCCGTGACGAGGATGATGACCGCGGCAGCGGGAAGCGCCGACTCCATGACCTCGCCGAGGTGCGCTGCCGACCAGCCGCGACGCACGCCGAGCAGGTACATCGCGGCGGCGATCGCGACCATGAGGGCGAAGATCGGCTGACCGACCATGCTGAGGAACCCATTCCAGAACGTGCCCGCCTCGAACAGCGGCGCGACCGCGGTGCCGAGCATGATGAGCGCGAGCGGCAGGAGGATGAGTCCGAGGACCGTCCCGGCTCCGGGCGCCTTCTCCCCCTCGCCGAGCCCGCCGGTGATCGTCGACTTCTCCGTGCCGAAGTTGTCGTACATCTCCTTGGTCGCGGCCAGCATCGCGAACTCGCGGGTGTTGATCCACTTCGCCACGAGGTACGACAGCACACCGAGCGGCACGGAGATCGCGAGCGCGAAGATCGTCACCCAGCCGATGTCGGCGCCGAGGATCGCGGATCCGCCGACGATGCCGGGGTGCGGCGGCACGGCGACGTGCACGGCGAGCATGATGCCGGCCACCGGGAGCCCGAACTTGATCGGGTTGAGCCCCGCCACCTTCGAGAACGCGAACACGATGGGGATGAGGATGATGAAGCCGGCGTCGAAGAACACCGGGATCGCGAGGATGCCGGCGGCGATGACGAGCGCGATGCCGACCCGCTTCGGGCCCAGCCACTTGGTGAAGCGCCCGGCGAGCGACTCCGCGCCACCGGAGAGCTCGATGATCTTGCCGAGCATGGAGCCGAGTGCCACGAGCACGGCCACCGAGCCGAGCGTGCCGCCGACACCGGCGATGATCGCCTGGATGACGCCGAGCTGTTCGGGGGTGTCGCCGTCGGCGGGGATGGTGGTCAGCGGCAGACCGGCCGCGATGCCGACGAGGATCGACACCAGGATGAGGGCGTAGAACGCCTGCACCTTGAACCGGATGATGAGCAGGAGCAGCAGGCCGAGGCCTGCCAGGCCGATCAGGATGAGGATCGGAAGAGGAAGCATCTCTGGATCTCTTCTTTCAGTGAGGGCGCGACGTCGCGCTCAGGACAGTCGTTCGGGTGCGACGACGCGGATGACGGCGGAGTCGTCGAGGGCGCCGAGGCCCTGCGCTTCGCCGAGGAGGAACAGCTGCTCGGCCGCGGCGGCGACCGGCGTGGACAGGTGCGCACGGCGGGCGGCGTCGCCGACGATGCCGAGGTCCTTCACGAAGATGTCGAGGCGGCTGAGCACCTCGGCGCCTTCGGGATCGTACGCCTGCAGGGCGCGCGGGCCGCGGTTCCCGAGCATGAACGAGTTCGCGGCACCGGCCGTGAGCGCGTCGAGCGTGCGGGCGCGGTCGAGCCCGAGGGCATCGGCAAGCGCGAGGGCCTCGGCCGCGGCGGCGATGTGCACGCCGCACAGCAGCTGGTTGACGGTCTTCAGCGCCTGGCCGTCGCCGGGCTTGTCACCGACGATGGACAGAGTGGAGGCGAGCTGCTCCAGCACGGGGCGCGCGATCTCCAGGGCGGCGGGGGTCGCGCCGACGACGATGAGGAGGTCGCCCTCTCCCGCGCGGACCGGTCCGCCCGACAGCGGCGCGTCCACGAGCTGCGCACCGTGGGCGGCGAGCTGTGCGGCGATCGCGTCGATGCCCTCCGTGCCCACCGTGCTGGTGAGGATCACGACGGCCCCGTCGGCGAGGTGCGGGGCGAGCCCGTTCCCTCCGAACAGCAGGTCGTCCAGCTGCGCGCCGGTCCGCACGGCGACCAGCACCGCCTCCGCCTCGGTCACGGCTTCCGCGGCGGACGCGGCGGGCACGACGCCCGCCTCCGCGGCGAGGGCGACACGCTCGGCGGCGATGTCGAAGCCGCGCACCGTGAAGCGCTCGGCGAGACGGCTGGCCATCGGCAGCCCCATGGCGCCGAGTCCGATGACAGCGACGGTGGTTGTCATGATTGTCCTTCCGGGTGGGTTCCATCGTCCCCTGCGAGAGTGGCGACGACGGTGACGAGGGAGTCCGCGTCGCCGACGTTGCCGGCGAACACGACGTAGGGGATGCCGACGGCGGGGCCGGCCTCGGGCTGCCACAGCGAGACCAGGCCGGGCAGCATGGGGCCGAGCACGGTCGCGCGACGGATCTCGAGGGCTTCGCTGGCGACGTCGCTGGAGGTGATCCCGCCCTTCGCGATCATGAAGCGGGGCGGTGCGATGGCGAGCACCCGGCGTACGAGGTCGACCACGCCGCTGGAGACGCGGCGGGCGATCGCGAGGCTCTCGTCCCCGTCGGCGCCCGTGACGAGCTCGCGGGTGGTGTGCACGATCACGGTGCCCGTGGCGAGCGCGTCGGCGACCGCGTGCGCCTGCGTGTCGAGGTGCTCCTCGCGCTCGGGGCCGATGAGGGCGCGCACGTCGAGTTCGATCGTGCGGGTGTTCGGGCGGGCTGCCGTGAGGGCCTCGAGCTGCGCTGTGGTGAGCGGCACATGACTGCCGACCACGACGAGTCCGCCGCGGTCGTGCGCGAAGGGGATGTCCTCCGCGCGCACCGGCGCGGCGATCTCCTGGCCGATGTGGGCGCGCACGTAGGGCGGCCCGACGCGGAGCAGCACGCTCTTCTCCCGGAGGCGGTGCAGGGCGAGGGCGACGACGCGCATGTCGGCTTCCTCGACCACGTCGACGGCGACGACCGTGCCCTGCGGCAGCGCAGCCAGGAACGCGGCGACGGCGTCCACTCCGGCACGGATGGTGCGGATGTCGAGGCCGGCGACCTCGGATGCGGCGATCCGCCCGTCGGTCTTCTCCGCGACCCAGTCACGCAGGTCGGAGGAGGAGTACCCGAAGGTCGCATCGGCGGCGAACGGCGTCTCGCCGACCGGGGTGGCCTCGCCGTCGGTGACCCAGTAGTGCACGGAGTCGACCGTGATGCGACCGGCATCGGGGAACGCCGGGACCAGGAGGGTCAGTGCCGGAGTGCGGCCGGTGTGCGCGGCGACCTCGGCGGAGAGCACGTCGGTCTCGAGGGGGAAGTGACCGCGCAGGGTGGAATCGCCGCGGGACACGAAGGTGACGCGGCGACCCTGGGCTGCGGCGGCGTCGAGCGCGACGGCGACGATCTCGCGGTTGCGTGCGGCCGCGCCCTGGTCGTCGAGGGATCGGGTGTTGGTGAGCACGTAGACGGCGGCGGCGCCGGTCGCGAGCGCCGCGTCGAGGTCGGCCCGCTCCCACCGGGTGAGCACCGGGAGGTTCGAGACGGACTGTGTGCCGGTCGGGTCGTCGTCGAGGACGACGAGCACATCGGCGGGGTCGACCTCCGCGCGCACGTCGGCGGCGGTGACGGCGAGCGGTGCCGGCAGCGGGGCCAGCAGGTCGTCGATGTGCACACGAACTCCTTCGTTCCGGGAGATGGTCCGTGGTGGGGAGCCACGGACCAGGGGGATCTGCATCGTTATCCGATATCAGATATCGACGAGAGTACCGCATCGATCCGAGGTTCGCCAAAACGGCGACGCCCGGGATCCGGCAGCGGATCAGCGACCGTGGACGTAGTGCAGCAGGTCGTCTCGGGTCTGCCGCATGTGACTGCGCATCGCCTGCCGCGCAGCCGCTCCGGACCCGGTGCGCATCGCCTCCAGCACCGCCGCATGCTCGGCCAGGGCGTGCTCGCGGATGTCGGAGAACGCGCTGGTCTCGCTCCGCGTCGCCTGCAGCATCGTAGTCAGCGGACGCATCGAGGCGACCAGGATGCGGTTCTCGGCGGCCCGGATGATCACGTCGTGGAAGGCGAGGTCGGCCGCCACGAAGCCCTCGACGTCGGTCCGCTCGTGCGCCGCATGCATGTCCGCGAGCAGGGCTTCCATCTCCGCTAGATGCTCCTCGGTGCGGCGGCCCGCGGCGAACTCGGCGGCGCCGGTCTCGAACATCATGCGCATCTCGAGCATCTCCAGGGAGGAGCGCTCCCTGGCGCCCGCGCTCTGCGCATGACGCACGACCGCGTCGAGCCCGGTCCACTCGTCGGTCGGGGCGATCCGGTGCCGGGTGCCGGGCACGGCGACGATGACGCCCTGCGCCTGCAGAAGACGAACCCCTTCGCGCATCGTCAGGCGCGAGACGCCGAACTGCTGCGCGAGCTCTCCCTCGGGCGGCAGCGGCTGCCCTGCTTCGAGTCGGCCCGCGATGATCTCGTCCAGCAGACCGTCGACGACGGCCTGCGTCCGCGAGACCCGCTCGACCTTCGTCACAGGTCGACGCCCACCAGGACGGGCTCCGGCTGCAGGACGAGGCCGAACTCGGCGTGCACGCGACTCTGGATGAAACGGGCGAGCTCCGCGACCTCCGCCGCCGTCGCACCCCCGCGGTTCGTGAGCGCCAGCGCGTGCTTGGTCGAAACCGACGCCCGGGACCGCGGGAGCTTGAACCCCTTGCGGATTCCCGCCTGCTCGATGAGCCACGCGGCACTGACCTTGACGTCGGAGACGGCCTCCGGCTTGGACGGCGGGACATGCCCGTCGTAGGAGGCGAGCGGGATCACGGTCACGGCGTCCAGATCGGGGGCGACCGGCCAGCGCGGGCACTCCGGGGGCAGCGCCCTGGCGACAGCCGCCGTCACGATCGCGTTCTGGAAGAAGGAGCCGACCCCGTGCGTGTCGGGGTCATCGGCATCGAGCAGCATGCCCTTCGTCGCGCGGGTGGCGAGGATCCGCTCCCGGACCCACGCGAGCGGGACCGGCGTCTCGTCGACCAGACCGAGCGCCCGACGCAGCTGCTCGCCGCGCACCACGCGCTCGTTCGCGACCAGCAGGTCGACCGTCACGGAGAGGATCACGGCGCGACGCTGCGGCACGCTGCCGTGGTGGTGCTTGAGCACCGAGGTGCGGAAGCCCAGTCCGAGCTCGCTCGCAGGGACGGTCGAGACCTCGCCGGTCGACTCGTCGATCAACTCGACCTCGACCAGCGTCTCCTGGATCTCCTGCCCGTAGGCGCCGATGTTCTGCACCGGCGACGCCCCGACCGTGCCAGGGATGCCGCTCATCGCCTCCAGGCCCGCATAGCCGTGCGCGACGGCATAGGCGACCAGCTCGTCCCAGCCGTGTCCGGCCTGCGCCCGCAGTCGGATGCGACCAGGATGCGGGGACGGCAACTCGTCGATGCCCTCGGTGCGCACCCGGATGACCGTGCCCTCGAAGGGCTCGTCTCCGACGAAGAGGTTGGATCCGCCGCCGAGCACGAACCACTCGTCGCCGCGCTCCCACGTCTGCCGCAGCGCCTCGATCAGCGCGGGCGTCGTGGTCGCCTCCAGCATCCGCTCCGGCGCGGCACCGGTGCGGAGCGTGGTCAGCTCGGCCAGCGGCATCGAATCGATCTCCGGCATCAGCGCGTCCTCATCGGACGGCGACGCGCAGCTGCGCCTTGACGAGCACGGTGGTCTCGTCGAACGTGACCTTGAGGTCGATGCGGGCGGCCTCCTCATCGACCGCGCCGACCGTGGCGACGACGTGGATGTCGGCTCCGTCGACGGGATCGACGACGACCGGCTTGGTGAAGCGCACGCCGTAGTCGAGGACGCGCGTGGCGGGGTCGAGCGCGGAGATCACCGCGGATGAGGCGATGCCCATCGTCAGCATGCCGTGCGCGAGCACGCCCGGCAGGCCGACCGACGCCGCGACGTCGTCGCGGTAGTGGATGGGGTTGAAGTCTCCCGAGGCTCCCGCGTAGCGCACGAGCGATTCTCGGGTCACATGCACGGTGCGCTCGGCGAGCACGTCTCCGACGGTGTAGCCCATCAGGCGGCCTCCCCTTCGTCCGTGCTCTGCTCGGCGCCGACCAGCAGCACGCTCGTCGCGGTGACGACGTGCGCGCCGGACGCGTCGGAGATCTCGGCCTCGCTCGTGATCATGGCGTTGCCGCCCATCATCCGGATCCCGGTGACGCGCAGCTGGGCCGTGAGCTCGTCGCCCGCGACGATGGGGCGCGTGTACGTGAAGCGCTGCTCCGCGTGGATCGTGCGGGCGAGCACGATCCCGGAGTCCTCCTGCGCCAGCAGCTGCTGGAGCGTCTGGTCCTGGATGACCATCGCGAAGGTCGGCGGCGCGACCACGTCGGCGAAGCCCAGTGCCTGCGCGGCCGCGACGTCGGTGTGCTGCGGGGCGTCGGCGAAGACGGCGCGCGCGAACTCGCGCACCTTCTCGCGACCGACGAGGTACGGGGCCGTCGGCGGGAACTCCCGGCCGACCAGATCTTGGTTCACTGCCACCCCTCGATCCTACCGAGGCCTGGCCGACACTCAGCCGCGCGCGCGGCCTCGGATCGCCTTGATGGCCATCTGCACCGCGATCACGACGAGGTATGCCGCGAACAGCATGTTGCCGAGCGTCGGGTCGACGATCGTCGCCAACCACGCTCCGAGCGCCGTCGTCGTGCACGCGGAGACGCCGATGAGCAGCGCAGCGAGCAGGTCCACGTTGCGGTTGCGGACGTTGCCCACCGTCCCGGAGATCGCCGTCGGGATCATCATCAGCAGGGAGGTGCCCTTGGCGACCAGGTCGCTCGTGCCGAAGGCCAGCATCAGCACCGGGACGACGATCACTCCCCCGCCGACGCCGATGAGCCCGGCAAGGATGCCCGTGCCGATGCCGACGGCGACGAGCGCGACACCGGTCAGCCATGTGAGCTCGAAGGCGGCGTCACGAGAGGGGATCACCAGGAACAGGCTGACGATCACGACCAGCAGGAAGCCGACGAAGCCCCAACGCAGCGCGGTCTGCGAGATGCGTGGCAGCAGCCGTGTGCCGATCTGCGCGCCGACCACGGCGCCCGCGGCGAGGATGATCGCCGGTATCCAGGCCACCGAGCCGGTCGTCGCGTACGAGATGACGCCGACGCTGGCCGTCGGGACGATCGCCGCGAGGGAGGTCCCGGCCGCGAGGCGCTGATCGAAGTGCAGCAGGAGCACGAGCAGCGGGACGATGACCGTGCCGCCGCCGACCCCGAAGAGCCCGGAGAGGAGACCGGCGAGCAGACCGATCCCGATGAAGGCGATGTAGGCACGAGGCCCTCGTGCGGGGGCCTGGACGTCGCTCACCGGATCAGCCTACTCGCGGCCTCCTCTCCTCTCGAATCAGACCTCCGAATCCGCCTTGATCGGCACCGCGATCGACTCGGTCAGCGCCTGCTCGTATCGGCGCTGCCGACGCCGCAGCCACAGTCCGCCGACGATCAGCAGCGCGAGCACGCCGTACGCGATGGCGGCGAACGGCTGCATGACCAGCGTGCTGAGGTCTCCCTGGCTCAGCTGCAGCGCCTTGCGCAGCTGCTCCTCGGCCATCGGCCCGAGGATCATGCCGACCACCAGCGGCGCCACGGGGTAGCCGTACCGGCGCATGAAGTAGCCGAGGATGCCGACGATCAGCAGGATCACGATGTCCGACGGCGAGCTGTGCAGCGCGTACGCCCCGAAAGCGGCGAACAGCAGGATCCCCGCATACAGGTACGGCCGCGGGATCTGCAGCAGCTTCACCCACATCCCCACCAGCGGCAGGTTCAGCACGATCAGGATGACGTTGCCGATGTAGAGGCTCGCGATGAGCGCCCACACCAGGTTCGACTGGCTCTCGAACAGCAGCGGACCCGGCTGGATGCCGTACGACTGGAACGCCGTCAGGATGATCGCCGCGGTCGCGGTCGTCGGCAGGCCGAGGGTCAGCAGCGGCACCAGCACACCGGCGGCCGCCGCGTTGTTCGCCGACTCCGGACCCGCCACGCCCTCGATCGCACCGCGACCGAACTCGTCCCGGTGCTTCGACAGCTTCCGCTCGGTCGCGTAGGACAGGAAGGTCGCCACATCCGCGCCACCGGCGGGGATCGTCCCGATCGGGAACCCGATCGCGGTGCCCCGCAGCCAGGGCTTCCACGACCGCCGCCAGTCCGCCTTCGTCATCCAGGAGCGCCACCCGCGGGTGACCGGGATGACGTCGACACCGCCGTGCCGAAGGCGGGCGGCGATGTAGAAGGTCTCCCCGACCGCGAACAGGCCGACTGCGACCAGGACGATGTCGACGCCGTCGGACAGAGCCGGCAGTCCCAGCGTGTAGCGCTGCTGTCCGGAGAGCCAGTCGGTGCCGACGAGTCCGAGGAACAGACCCACCCCGAGCGAGAGCATCCCCCTCGAGATGGAGCTGCCGATCAGCGCCCCGACCGTGATGAAGGCGATCACGATGAGGGCGACGTAGTCCGCCGGACCCAGGTTCACCGCGAACTGCGCGAGCAGCGGCGCCAGCAGCGTCAACCCGAGCGTCGCCAGGGTGCCGGCGATGAACGACCCGATGGCCGCGGTGGCGAGGGCGGCGGCTCCGCGCCCGAGTCTGGCCATCTTGTTGCCCTCGATCGCCGTGACGATCGAGGCCGACTCCCCCGGCGTGTTCAGGAGGATGCTCGTGGTCGAGCCGCCGTACATGCCGCCGTAGTAGATACCCGCGAAGGTGATCAGCGCGGCGGCAGGATCGAGCGTGTAGGTGAGGGGAAGCAGCAGCGCCACGGTCATGGCGGGGCCGATTCCGGGGAGCACGCCGACCGCGGTGCCGACGAAGACGCCGAGGAACGCGAACGCGAGGTACTGCGGCTGCAGCGCGGTGGCGAATCCCTCCAGGAGCAGAGTCCAGCTGTCCATCAGAACATCCTTCCGAGCCAGCCGAGAGCAGGCCCCCACGGCAGCGACAAGCCGAGCAGGCCGCCGAAGACGACCTGGATCACCAGCGCCACCGCGATCCCGATCAGGAACGCCATCCACCACCGCTTGGCGCCGAGCGACCAGGCGACGCCGCCGAACAGCAGCGCGGCCGCGGGCGCCCATCCCAGCGGCTCGATCAGGAACAGGTGCGCGACGACGAGGCCGGCCAGTTTCGCGAGGGTGATCCAGTCGGTCGGGAGCGACTCGTCGATGTCCTCCGCTTCCTCCGCACCGCCGCGCTCCCCGCGCAGCACGCCGATCAGCACCGCCACGGCCGAGGCGAGGAGGATGACGGAGACGAAGATCGGGAAGACCGTGGGGCCGGCCTTCATGCCGACCGGGACATGGATCAGGAAGATGCCGACGACGGCGAAGACGCCGAGCGCGACCATGATTCCGGCGAACACGAGCTCGCCGACGGGGACGGAGGTCGAGCGGCGTGCGGGCCGACCGTCATGGCCGGCCCGCATCCCCTGCTCCTCGGTCCCCGGCGAGGCGGGGACCGTCATGTCACTGCACCAGGCCGATGTTCTTCAGCGTCGCGGTGACCTCTTCGATGTTCCCGGTGAGGAACTCGTCGAAGTCCGCGCCGACGAGGAATGCGTCGGTCCAGCCCTTGGTGTCGAGCTGCTCGGTCCACGCCTCCGACTCGTGCAGTTCGGTGATCACGCGCACCAGCTCCTCCTTCTCCCCGTCGGAGATGCCGCCAGGGGCGATGACACCACGCCAGTTGGTGAGGACCACGTCGTAGCCCTCTTCTGTGATGGTCGGGACGTCCGGCAGCTGCGGCACCTGCTCCTCGCTGGAGACGGCGAGCGCACGGAGCGCACCGCTCTCGATGTGCTGCGCGAACTCGCCGACCCCCGAGATCCCGGCCGAGACCTTCCCGCCGATGAGCAGCGGCACGGCCTCACCCCCGCCCGAGTTCGGGGTGTAGTTCAGCTTCTCGGCGATCTCCGCGCCGTCCAGCCCCGCCTCCTCGAGCATGAGCCCCGCGAGGATGTGGTCGGCGCCGCCGGCGGAGCCTCCGGTGATCGTGACCGACTGGCCGTTGTCGGCGATGTCCTCCACGAGGTCCTCGAGGGTGTCGTAGTCCGAATCGGCGGGCACGACGACGACGAGCGGCTCGTCGGTGAGACGGGCGATGGGCGTGGTGTCCTCGATCCGCACGGCGGAGGCGTTCGTCTCGACGGCCCCCACCATGACGAGCCCCATGACCATGAGGGTGTTCGGGTCCTTTTCGTTGGCGAGCTGCGCCAGCCCGACGGTGCCTCCGGCTCCGCCCACGTTCGTCACGGGCGCCGAGCTCACCAGGTCGTCCTCGGTGAGCACCTGGGAGAGGGCGCGGCCGGTCTGGTCCCATCCCCCGCCGGGGTCGGCCGGGACGACGATCGAGACGTCGGTGACGGTCGTGGCTTCGGCCTCGCCCCCGCCGGCATCCGTCGCTGCGCCGCCTCCGGCGCATGAGGTCAGGGTGAGGGCCGCGACGGCCGTCAGTGCGACCAGGGCTCCGATGCGTGCGTTCTTCATGTGCGCTCCTCCTTGAGCGTTCGTGAATGCTGTCGCTCCACCCTGGAAGGCGACGCCCTGCCGCTCAAGCTTCGGAAACCATTGGTCGCAGTTACGGAACTATTGGTCGCGAGCACCTCTCTCCCCGGCTCGCGCACGGCACGACCAGGGGCGAGAATGAGCAGGTGGCCTCGAAGATGACGCTGCGCGTGCAGTTGCTCGTGCTGCAAGCGCTGATCGTGTTCCTGGTGACCCTCGCGACCGGCATCGTGGCCGGTACGTTCCAGGAGCAGGCGCTCCGCGAGGCGTACAAGGATCGGATGCAGGCCGTCGCCCAGTCCATCGCCGCGCTCCCCGTCGTGCAGTCCGCGTTCGATGATCCCGATCCGGCGGCGGCCATCCAGCCGATCGCCGAGGTCATCCGTGAAGCGTCCGACCTCGCCTACGTCGTCGTGGCCAACGAGGAGGGCATCCGCTACTCCCACCCGAACCCGGCGCGCATCGGCGAGAAGGTCTCCACCGACCCGTCGATCCCCTTGTCCGGCGAGATCTACGTCGGCACCCAGACGGGCACCCTCGGCACGTCCTGGCGGGTCAAGGTGCCGATCCGCGACGACGACGGCGCGGTCATCGGCACGGCATCCGTGGGCATTCTGGAATCCGAGCTGAACGAGGAGTTCACGTCCAACCTCGTCTGGCTCATCTCGGCCATGCTCGCCGCCGCCGTCCTGGGTGTCTTCGGCTCTGCGTGGGTGACCTCGATCATCCGACGCCGCATCTACCGGCTCGAGCCTCACCAGATCGCGGCGCTGGTGAAGAACCAGGAGACCACCCTGCACGGGCTCAGCGAGGGTGTCATCACGGTGGACGACGCGGGACGCATCACGCTCGTGAACGATGCGGCCGCGCGCTTCCTCGACAGAGACGCCGCGGATCTCGACGGTACGGCCGCTGCCGACGCACTGGGCGAAGAGCTGATGACCGTGCTGCGCGAGGGCGAGTCCGCGGGGCGCCCGGTGATCGTCGGATCCCACGTCCTGGTCGCCCGCAGCACCGGGAGCGAGGCGAAGGGCGGGGAGATCGGGGCGACGCTGCTCCTGCGGGATCACACCGAGCTCCATGACGTCGTGCGCCGAGTCGAGGCCGCTGATGCGATCATCGCGTTCCGACAGCGCCTGGGCATCCCGAAGGGCCTCAGCGCGGAGACTCTCGACCGGGTCTCGGTCGCTCTCGCCGCCCGCCCCGACGCCTCCGCGAGCGAGATCGGCGAAGACCTCGCGATATCGCGGGTGAGCGCCCGTCGGTACCTCGAACACCTCGCCTCGTCGGGCAGGGCGACGCGCACGCTCGACTATTCGACCCGGGGTCGCCCCAGCACGCGATACCGCATCAACGACGCCGTCTGACCGCCGGAAAACTGTGGGACTCGGTGCCGTTCTGTGCGACACTGGATCGCATTCGACGCCGATATCGACACCCCTGGATCGAAGGAGATCTCATGGTTCGCAGTACCTATCCCGACGTGGAGATCCCGGCGGTCTCCATCCACGAGTTCCTGTTCGGCGACCTGGATGACGCCGCCCTCGACACCGTCGCGCTCGTCGACGGCGCCAGCGGCGCGACCACCACCTACCGACAGCTGGTGGGCCAGATCCATCTGTTCGCCGGCGCACTCGCGGCCCGCGGGGTCGGCGTCGGCACGACGGTCGGCCTCCTGTGCCCGAACGTGCCCGCGTTCGCCACCGTGTTCCACGGCATCCTGCGCGCCGGGGCGACCGCCACCACCATCAACTCGCTCTACACCGCGGAGGAGATCGCGAACCAGCTCGCCGACGCCCAGGCGACCTGGCTCATCACGGTCTCCCCCCTGCTGCCCGGCGCGGAAGAAGCCGCCGCGAAGCGAGGGATCCCGGCGGACCACGTCATCGTGCTCGACGGCGCCGACGGCCACCCGTCGCTGCGGGATCTGCTCAGCGAAGGACACCCCGCCCCAGACGTCTCGTTCGACCCCGCGACCCACCTCGCGGTGCTCCCCTACTCCTCCGGCACCACAGGGCGTCCGAAGGGGGTGATGCTCACGCACCGCAACCTCGTCGCGAACGTGTCGCAGTGCCGGCCGGTGCTCGGCGTCGAGGCGGACGACCGCGTCCTGGCCGTGCTGCCGTTCTTCCACATCTACGGCATGACGGTGCTGCTCAACTTCGCCCTGCGTCAGCGTGCGGGACTCGTGACGATGCCGAAGTTCGACCTGCCCGAGTTCCTGCGCATCATCGCCGAGCACCGCACGACCTGGGTCTTCGTCGCCCCGCCGATCGCGGTCGCGCTGGCGAAGCATCCGATCGTCGACCAGTACGACCTCTCGTCCGTGAAGGTCGTCTTCTCCGGCGCGGCTCCGCTCGACGGCGCCCTGGCCTCTGCGGTGGCGAACCGACTCGGCTGCATCGTGACCCAGGGCTACGGCATGACCGAGACCAGTCCGGCCGTGAACCTCATCTCCGAGAAGCTCGGCGACATCGACCGGTCGAGCATCGGTCCGCTGGTGCCGAACACGGAGGCGCGGCTCGTCGACCCGGAGTCGGGCGCCGACGTGGAGGCCCCGGCCGGTGGAACGAGTGAGCCGGGCGAGCTCTGGGTGCGCGGACCGCAGGTGATGGTCGGCTATCTCAATCGCCCGGATGCCACCGCCGACATGCTCGACGCCGACGGCTGGCTGCACACCGGGGACGTCGCGACGGTCACGCACGACGGCATCTACCGGATCGTGGATCGCCTCAAGGAGCTCATCAAATACAAGGGCTACCAGGTCGCCCCCGCCGTGCTGGAGGCTGTGCTGCTGGAGCATCCCGCGATCGCCGACGCTGCCGTGATCGGGGCATTCGATGAAGACGGCCAGGAGGTGCCGAAGGCCTTCGTGGTGCGTCAGCCCGGTGCCGAGCTCGACGCCGACTCCGTCATGACGCACGTGGCAGGACGGGTCGCCCCGCACGAGAAGGTCCGCCAGGTCGAGTTCATCGACGCGATCCCGAAGTCCAGTTCGGGGAAGATCCTCCGCAAGGACCTCCGCGCCCGCTGACCCACCCCTGCCGACGATCCGCCGACCAACGGACGATCCCCCGACGACCCCGTGGCCTTTCGTCGGGGAATCGTCCGTCCGTCAGGGAAATCGTCCGGTCGGGGAATCGTCCGGTCGGGGAATCGTCCGGTCGGGGAATCGTCCGTCCGTCGGGGAAACGTCAGACGGGGAACGGCTGGGGACGACGAAGCCCGCCACCCCGGGTGGGGCGGCGGGCTTCGTTCTGAGCGGAGTCCTTACTCGGACTTCTTCTCGACAGCGTCCTCGGCGGCGGCCTCGGCGGCCTCGCCCTCGGCCTGCGACTCGGCGCCGGCGTCGGCGGACTCCTCGGCGGGAGCCTCCTCGGCGGGGGTCTCCTCGGCGGGGGTCTCCTCGGCAGGGGCCTCCTCGGCGGGCTTCTCGGCCTTGGGAGCCGCAGCAGCCTTCTTGGTCGACTTCGCCTTCGGGGTGACGGGCTCGAGGACGAGCTCGATCACGGCCATCGGGGCGTTGTCGCCCTTCCGGTTGCCGACCTTCGTGATGCGGGTGTAGCCACCCTCACGGTCGGCGACCAGCGGAGCGATCTCGGCGAAGAGCGTGTGCACGACTTCCTTGTCACCGATGACCGACAGCACGCGGCGGCGTGCGTGCAGGTCTCCGCGCTTGGCGAAGGTGATGAGGCGCTCGGCGAGCGGACGCAGGCGCTTGGCCTTGGTCTCGGTCGTCTTGATCGACTTGTGGGTGTACAGCGCAGCGGCGAGGTTGGCAAGCAGCAGGCGCTCGTGGGCGGGGCCGCCTCCGAGGCGGGGACCCTTAGTGGGCTTGGGCATAATCGTCTAACTCCTGGTCAGAAAGGTCGGGTATCAGAAGGACTCGTCTTCGCTGCCGCCGTAGAAGTGGGCGCCGTCGAAACCGGGCACCGAATCCTTGAGCGACAGACCGAGCGAGATGAGCTTGTCGCGCACCTCGTCGACCGACTTCTGGCCGAAATTGCGGATGTTCATGAGCTGCGTCTCCGACAGGGCGACGAGCTCGGAAACAGTGTTGATGCCCTCACGCTTCAGGCAGTTGTACGAGCGGACCGACAGGTCGAGGTCCTCGATCGGCATCGACAGCTCGCTGGAGTTCACAGCCTCCACCGGCGCCGGGCCGATCTCGATGCCCTCGGCCTCGACGTTCAGCTCGCGGGCGAGACCGAACAGCTCGGTGAGCGTCTTGGCAGCCGAGGCGACGGCGTCGCGGGGGCTGATCGCCGACTTGGTCTCGACGTCGAGGACGAGCTTGTCGAAGTCGGTGCGCTCCCCGGCACGGGTCGCGTCGACGCGGTAGCTGACCTTGAGGACCGGCGAGTAGATCGAGTCGATCGGGATCTGACCGGCCTCGGCGTACTCGTTGCGGTTCTGCGTTGCCGAGACGTAGCCGCGGCCACGCTCGATCGTCAGCTCGAGCTCGAACTTGGCGGTGTCGTTGAGCGTCGCGATGACGAGCTCGGGGTTGTGCACCTCGACACCGGCCGGAGCCGAGATGTCGGCGGCGGTCACTTCACCGGCACCGGTCTTGCGCAGGTACGCGGTGATGGGCTCGTCGCGCTCGCTCGAGACGACGAGCTGCTTGATGTTGAGGATGATCTCGGTGACATCCTCCTTCACGCCGGGGATGGTGCTGAACTCGTGCAGCACGCCGTCGATGCGAACGCTGGTGACAGCAGCACCGGGGATCGACGACAGCAGGCTGCGGCGCAGCGCGTTGCCGATCGTGTAACCGAAGCCGGGCTCCAGAGGCTCGATGATGAACCGGCTCCGGTTCTCGACGATCTTTTCCTCGGTCAGTGTGGGACGCTGTGCAATAAGCACTCTGTGTTCCTTTCGATCACATGCCCGCTATATGACATGTGGTGGGGTGAGGTCTTGAGTTGTGGAAGTCGATGCCCGCACGCGGGCGTCGAGCCGCTCGACCCGAAGGGCGAGCGGCTCGACACGCGAATCAGACGCGGCGACGCTTCGGCGGGCGGCAGCCGTTGTGCGCCTGCGGGGTGACGTCCTGGATCGAGCCGACCTCGAGGCCTGCGGCCTGGAGCGAGCGGATCGCGGTCTCGCGGCCGGAGCCCGGACCCTTCACGAGGACGTCGACCTTCTTGACGCCGTGCTCCGCGGCCTGGCGGGCAGCGGACTCCGCTGCCATGCCGGCGGCGTACGGGGTCGACTTGCGGGAGCCCTTGAAGCCCACGCCACCCGACGATGCCCAGGCGATGACGGCGCCGGACGGGTCGGTGATCGAGACGATGGTGTTGTTGAACGTCGACTTGATGTGGGCCTGGCCCAGCGCGATGTTCTTCTTTTCCTTGCGGCGCGGCTTGCGCGCGGCGGCCTTGGGTGCAGCCATGAAAGTGTTCTCCTAGTCCCTGGGGCCGCGCTTAGCGGGCCTTCTTCTTGCCTGCGACGGTGCGCTTCGGGCCCTTGCGGGTACGGGCGTTGGTCTTGGTGCGCTGACCACGGACCGGGAGACCACGACGGTGGCGGATGCCCTCGTAGGAGCCGATCTCGACCTTGCGGCGGATGTCTGCTGCAACCTCGCGGCGCAGGTCACCCTCCACCTTGTAGTTGCCTTCGATGTGGTCGCGGAGGGCGATCAGCTGGTCGTCGCTGAGGTCCTTCACGCGGATGCTCTCGTCGATGTCCGTCGCCTTGAGGATCTCGACCGAGCGGGTACGGCCAACGCCGTAGATGTAGGTAAGGGCGATCACCACGCGCTTGTCGCGCGGGATGTCAACGCCGGCAAGACGTGCCATGCGGTTCTCCTGGGTTTTGTGGAGGTGTGGAGCAGGATCGGTGCCCGGGCCTCCGCCCCGAGGTGTCAGCTCCGCGTCGTCCGACAGTGGGAGAACCTGGGTTCCTGAGCCTGTCGGAGGATCGAAGCGTCTGATCCTGCCGTTTCATATTGAGTTGTGAGATTGCGTGAGCGGCTTCACGCAGCGGGGGCGATCAGCCCTGGCGCTGCTTGTGACGCGGGTTGCTCTTGCAGATCACCATGACGCGGCCGTGACGGCGGATCACCTTGCAGTGATCGCAGATGGGCTTGACGCTGGGGTTGACCTTCATGATGTTTCCTGTTCGCTGTCTTCGTACCGCCCCGAGGGGCAGGCCGTTACTTCTCGACCGATCAGCGGTAGCGGTAGACGATACGGCCGCGGGTCAGGTCGTAGGGGCTGAGCTCCACGACCACACGGTCCTCGGGGATGATACGGATGTAGTTCTGCCGCATCTTGCCGGAGATCGTTGCAAGGACCTTGTGCCCGTTGCTGAGCTCAACACGGAACATCGCGTTGGGCAGAGCCTCGGAGATCACTCCTTCGATCTCGATGACACCGTCTTTCTTAGCCATAGCCTCGCTGACGCTTCTGCAGACCGGTCGATCTGCGGTGGGTGGGTGGTGTGGTGCCGAACCGATCGGACACGCCGAATCAAGGCACAAGGCACCAAAGATCTATGTTAGACGCTTCGGAGCCATCCGGCAACTCGGCCGCCGGGGCGGCGGGCCGCTGTCAGCTGATGAGGTCGGTGAACTTCTTCATGTCGGCCTGGTCCTGCAGATTCAGCCGCTCACCGTTGATGTCGATCGTGGGCGTGCCGCCGATCTCGTGCTGCTTCGCCTGCGCGACGCCGAACTTGCGGTACGTCTCGTCGGTGATGCAGGAGACGGCGTCGTCAGCGCCCACCTGCGTGGCGAAGTCGGCGAGCTGGTCGGTGGTCAGACCGGAGGAGTTCTCCTCGGGCTGGTTCTCGAAGAGCACCTTCGCGTAGTCGAGGTACAGGTCGGGGTTCGACTCCGCGACGCACACCGCGGCTCCGGCCGAGCGCGAGGAGTACTCGGTGCCCTGGGAGTAACGGTCGAGGATGGCGATGGGGTGGTACTCGAGCGTGATGCGTCCGTCTGCGGCTGCCGCCTCCAGCTGCGCGCCGAACTGCTGCTCGAAGCTGTTGCAGATCGGGCACTGGAAGTCGACGAAGACGGCGACCGTGTCCTCACCGTCGCCGAAGGTGATCGCGCCGGTCTCGGAGTTGAAGGTGTCGTTGGCCTTGGGGGTCGCACCGGGCGACGTGGCCTGGTTGTTGAGGAACACCACGAGTCCGCCGATCGCCACCAGCACCACGACCACGGCGATGGAGACGCCGATCGCGAACCAGTTGGTGTTGCTCTTCGCCGCTGCCATTACTTTCCGATCTCTCGAGGCTCGACCCCGAACGGGGCGAGTCCGGCTCTTCCGCCATCGGGCGCGGTGAGCACCCAGATACCCCCATCATGCAGGGCGACGCTATGTTCCCAATGAGAGCCGTCCGTGCCGTCGACCGTGGTGACGGTCCAGTCGTCGTCCTCGACGAACGTGGCCTCTCCCCCGGCCGTGACCATGGGCTCGATCGCGAGCACGAGACCGGGCTTCACATCCTCGCCGCGGTCCGGAGTCCGATAGTTGAAGACGCTGGGCGCCTCGTGCATCTTGCGGCCGATGCCGTGGCCGACGTACTCGCGGAGGATGCCGTAGGGCTCGCCGGAGACGGCCGATGGTCCCTGCGCCTCGATGTAGTCCTGGATCGCGGCGCCGATCTCGTCGATCGACGACGCGGAGGCCATCGCGGCGATTCCCGCCCACATGGAGCCCTCGGTGACGCGCGAGAGCTCCTCGCGACGTGCGACGACCTCCGGGCGCTCCGGGTCGGGGACGACGACCGTGATGGCGCTGTCACCGTTCCAGCCGTGGAACTGCGCTCCGCAGTCGACGGAGACGATGTCGCCCGGCTGGAGGACGCGCTCCCCCGGGATCCCGTGGACGACCTGCTCGTTCACGGAGATGCAGGTGGTGTGGCTATAGCCGCGCACCAGCTGGAAGTTGGACTCCGCGCCACGCGCGAGGATCGTACGGTTCGCCACCGTGTCGAGCTCGAGCGTCGTCACGCCGGCCTTGATCAGCGGCCGCACGGCCTCCAGGGCCGCGGCCGTGATGAGCCCCGGCTCGACCATGGCTCGCAGCTGAGCGGGCGTCTTGTAGATCGACCGGCGGAACATCTCAGGCGGCGGAGACGGGACGGCGCAGGCCCCGCGCGGCGAGGGCGGCGTCGATGCGGGCCGTGATCTCGTCGAGCGAGCCGACGCCGTCGATGCGGTCGACGATGCCCTTGGCCCCGTAGACCTCGAGGATCGGCGCGGTCTCGCGCTCGTAGATGTCGAGACGGTGGCCGATGGCCTCCGGGGTGTCGTCGGAGCGGCCCTGCTCGGTCGCCCGGCGCGTCAGACGCTCCAGGCTCTCCTCGCGAGGCACGTCGAGCAGGATGACGGCGTCGAGCGCCTCGCCCCGCTCCCCGAGGAAGGCCTCGAGGTGCTCGACCTGCGCCGTGTTGCGCGGGTATCCGTCGAGCAGGAAGCCCTGTGCCGCGTCGTCCTGCGACAGACGGTCACGCACGATCTCGCTGGTCAGCTCGTCGGGGACAAGGTCGCCCTTGTCGAGGATGGCCGTGACCTGCTGGCCGAGCGGCGTCCCCTCCTTGATGTTCGCGCGGAAGATGTCGCCGGTCGAGACCACAGGGATGCCGTAGGACTCGGCGATGCGCACACCCTGGGTGCCCTTGCCGGAGCCCTGCGGGCCGACGATGAGCAGACGCGCAGCGGGACGGTGGCCGTCGACGGCCTCGGGAACCGGGGTGGATGCTGTCATCGGAGGAGCCCTTCGTAGTGACGCTGCTGCAGCTGTGCATCGATCTGCTTGACGGTCTCGAGACCGACACCCACGATGATGAGGATCGATGCGCCACCGAACGGGAAGTTCTGGTTCGCGCCGACCGTGGCGAGAGCGATGAGCGGGATGAGCGCGATCAGGCCCAGGTACAGCGAGCCGGGAAGCGTGATGCGCGTGAGGACGTAATCGAGGTATTCGGCCGTCGGGCGTCCGGCGCGGATGCCCGGGATGAAGCCGCCGTACTTCTTCATGTTGTCGGCGACCTCGACGGGGTTGAACGTGATCGCGACGTAGAAGTAGGTGAACCCGATGATCAGCAGGAAGTACGCCGCCATGTAGATGGGGCTGTTGCCCGTGGTGAAGTTCGCGCTGACCCAGGTGACCCACGCGGCCGGGGTCGACCCGTCCTGCGGGGTGTTGAACTGCGCGATGAGCGCGGGGATGTACAGCAGCGACGAGGCGAAGATCACGGGGATCACACCGGCCATGTTCACCTTGATCGGGATGTACGTGTTGGTGCCCCCGTAGGTGCGGCGACCGACCATCCGCTTGGCGTACTGGACGGGGATCCGTCGCTGCGATTGCTCGACGAAGACGACGAGTCCCATCACGACGATGCCGACCAGGAGCACGAGCAGGAAGACCTCGAAGCCCTTCGTCTGCCAGATGAGGCCCATGGCGCCGGGGAACGTGGCGGCGATGGAGGTGAAGATGAGCAGGGACATGCCGTTGCCGATGCCGCGCTCGGTGACGAGCTCGGCGAACCACATGATGAGGCCGGTACCGGCGGTCATCGCCATGATGATGAGCACCTGCGCCCACCAGACGTCGTTGGTCAGGAGCTGCTGGCAGGCGGCGAGATCTGTCGACCCGAACAGCTGACCGCTCCGCGCGACCGTGACGAGCGTCGTCGACTGGAGCAGGGCGAGGGCGATCGTCAGGTAGCGGGTGTACTGGGTCAGGCGGGCCTGACCGGCCTGGCCTTCCTTGTGCAGCGCTTCGAAGTGCGGGATGACGACGCGGAGGAGCTGCGTGATGATCGTCGCCGTGATGTACGGCATGACGCCGAGCGCGAAGATCGACAGCTGCAGCAGCGCGCCGCCGGAGAACAGGTTGACCAGTCCGAGGAGCCCATCGGTGCCCGCGTTGGCCGCGAGACACTGCTCGACGTTCGGGAAGTTCACGAAGGGAGCCGGCACGTTGGAGCCGAGTCGGTAGATCGCGACGATGGCGAGGGTGAAACCGATCTTCCGACGCAGGTCGGGCGTGCGGAAGATCCGCGCGATGGCGCTAAACAAGGACGTTCCTCCTGAAAAGGTTGCCGGTTCCCGAAGGACGGCTGAAAGACCAGGGTAACGCAAACCAGGGTTCCCGGAATTCGTCACCGATACCAGGCCCGCCGGATGCGGCCCCAGAGCGAGGTCTCGGAGAATGAAACCACAAGAGGGGCCGGAGAATCTCCGACCCCTCTTGCACAGCGGTTACTTGACGGATCCGCCGGCCGCGACGATCTTCTGCTCGGCAGAACCCGAGACCTTGTCGACCGAAACGGTGAGCTTCACGGCGATGTCGCCGTTTCCGAGAACCTTGACCTTCTCGTTCTTGCGAACGGCACCCTTGGCGACCAGGTCGCCGATGGTGACGTCGCCACCCTGCGGGTACAGCTCCGCGAGCTTCTCCAGGTTCACGACCTGGTACTCCACGCGGAACGGGTTCTTGAACCCGCGCAGCTTCGGGGTGCGCATGTGCAGCGGCATCTGCCCACCCTCGAAGCCGACGCGAACGGTGTTGCGCGCCTTGGTGCCCTTGGTACCACGACCGGCGGTCTTGCCCTTCGAGCCCTCACCACGGCCGACGCGAGTCTTGGCGGTGTTGGCCCCCGGGACGGGACGCAGGTGGTGCACCTTCAGCACGCCGGGACGGGACGCCGGGGCATCCTTCTTCGGCGCAGCCTTCTTGGCGGCGGGCTTGGCGACAGAGTCGGCCTTGGCGTCGGAGGCCGCGGTCTTGGCCGGTGCCTTCTTCGCGGCGGGCTTCTTCTCCGCGGTCTTCTTCTCGGCGGCAGCCTTGGGAGCAGCAGCCTTCTTCGGGGCCTTCTCAGCCTCGACGGCCTCGTTCTTCTCGGCCATTAGTCGATCTCCTCAACCTTGACGAGGTGGGCGACGGTCTTGACGTAACCGCGCGTCTGCGCGTCGTCGGGGCGGACGGTGGTGTCACCGATCCGCTTGAGACCGAGGCTGCGCAGCGTGTCGCGCTGGTTCTGCTTCTCGCTCACCTTGGACTTGATCTGCGTGACCTTCAGTCGCGCGGCCATCAGGCACCTACCTTCTGTGCGGCGATGGCGTCAGCCTCGGCGCGGACGAGCCGCGCCGGAGCGACCTGGTCGAACTCGAGGCCACGACGTGCGGCGACCGCACGGGGCTCCTCGAGCTGCTTCAGGGCGGTGACCGTCGCGTGCACGATGTTGATCGTGTTCGACGAGCCGAGCGACTTCGACAGCACGTCGTGGATACCGGCGCACTCGAGCACGGCGCGGACCGGACCACCGGCGATGACACCGGTACCGGCAGCGGCCGGACGGAGCAGGACCACACCGGCGGCGGCCTCACCCTGCACGGGGTGCGGGATGGTGCTGCCGACGCGCGGAACGCGGAAGAAGTTGCGCTTGGCCTCTTCGACACCCTTCGAGATCGCCAGGGGGACCTCGCGGGCCTTGCCGTAGCCGACGCCGACCAGACCGTTGCCGTCACCGACGACCACGAGGGCGGTGAAGCTGAAGCGACGACCACCCTTCACGACCTTCGAGACGCGGTTGATGGTGACGACGCGCTCCAGGAACTGGTTGTCGCCGCGGTCACGAGAGTTGCGGTCACGACCGCCACCCTGGTTGCGGTCGCCACGGCCGCCGCGGCGGCCGTCACGCGAGTCGCGAGCCGGCTCGGCCTGCGTGGTGCCGGCGGCCGTCTCGGAAGTGGCAGCTGCCGCTTCGGTCACTTCGTTCTCCTTGTTGTCACTCACAGTGCCAGACCCCCCTCGCGGGCGCCGTCGGCGATGGCGGCGACACGACCTGCGTAGCGGTTGCCGCCACGGTCGAACACTGCCTCGGAAACGCCGGCAGCCTTCGCACGCTCGGCGAGGAGCTCGCCGACCTTGCGGGCCTTGGCGGTCTTGTCACCCTCGAGCGAGCGCAGGTCGGTCTCGAGCGTCGAAGCCGACGCGACGGTGTGACCCTTGCTGTCGTCGACCAGCTGCACGAAGACGTGGCGGGCCGAGCGGTTGACGACGAGACGCGGACGCGCCTCGGTGCCGACGACCTTCTTGCGAAGGCGGGCGTGACGACGCGCGCGGGCGTCAGACTTTGACTTGAGAGCCATGGTTACTTACCACTCTTTCCGGCCTTGCGACGCACGTTCTCGCCGGCGTAGCGCACACCCTTGCCCTTGTACGGCTCGGGCTTGCGGATCTTGCGGATGTTGGCAGCTGCCTCGCCGACAGCCTGCTTGTCGATCCCGCTGACGGTGAGCTTGGTGGTGCCCTCGACCGTGAGCGTGATGCCGGCGGGCGGGTCGATCAGGACCGGGTGCGAGAAGCCGAGGGCGAACTCGACCGAGCTGCCCTTCTGCTGCACGCGGTAACCGGTGCCGACGACCTCGAGACCCTTGGTGTAGCCCTGGGTCACGCCGATGATGTTGTTGTTGATGAGCGTGCGGGTCAGGCCGTGAAGCGACCGCGACTCGCGCTCGTCGTCGGGGCGGGAGACCAGAACCTGGTTCTCCTCGACCGCGACCTCGATGGGGCTGGCCACCGTGAGGGTGAGCTCACCCTTGGGGCCCTTCACCGCGACCTCACGGCCGTTGACCGTAACGGTCACGCCCGCGGGAACGTCGATGGGAAGTCGTCCGATTCGAGACATTTCGAATTACCACACGTAGGCGAGAACTTCTCCGCCCACGCCCTTCTGCTCTGCCTGACGGTCGGTGAGGAGACCGGAGGAGGTGGACAGGATGGCCACGCCGAGGCCGCCGAGGACCGTGGGAAGCTCGGTGGACTTCGCGTACACGCGGAGACCGGGCTTGGACACGCGCTTGATGCCGGCGATGGACCGCTCACGGTTCGGGCCGTACTTCAGCGTCAGCGTCAGGTTCTTCCCGACGCGGGCGTCGGTGGTCTCCCAGCCGGCGATGTAGCCCTCCTGCTGGAGGATCTGGGCGATGTTCGTCTTCAGCTTGCTCGACGGCAGGGTCACGGAATCGTGGTGCGCCGAGTTCGCGTTGCGCAGACGGGTCAGCAGATCTGCGACCGGGTCTGTCATTGTCATTGTTGTTTTCCTTTGTTCATGAGGTTCCGGCTGCCGTTACACGACAGACGGCCTGCGATGACACGCAATTTTCAATTGTACGTGCTCTGAGACGATGCTTCGACAGGCTCAGCGACCCAGAGGGGCCGATCAGCAGCCCAGCGGGCCACTCAGCAACCCATGGGTCCCTGAGCCTGTCGAAGGGTTACGCCTGTGCGTCTTCCGAGCGGAACGGGAAGCCGAGGTGGCGGAGCAGGGCCCGACCCTCGTCATCCGTCTTCGCGGTGGTGACGACGGTGATGTCGAAACCGCGAACCCGGTCGATCTTGTCCTGATCGATCTCGTGGAACACGCTCTGCTCCTGGAGACCGAAGGTGTAGTTGCCGTTGCCGTCGAACTGCTTGGCCGAGAGACCGCGGAAGTCGCGGATACGGGGCAGTGCGAGCGAGACGAGGCGATCCACGAACTCCCACGCGCGGTCACCGCGGAGGGTGACGTGCGCGCCGATGGCCTGACCCTCGCGCAGCTTGAACTGCGCGATGGACTTGCGAGCCTTCGTGACGATCGGCTTCTGGCCGGTGATCTTGGTGAGGTCGTCGACCGCGCCATCGATCACCTTGCTGTCGCGAGCTGCCTCGCCGACACCGGTGTTCACGACGACCTTGACCAGTCCGGGGATCTGCATGACGTTCGCGTAACCGAACTCTTCCTGCATCGCCTTCTTGATCTCGGTGTTGTACTTCTGCTTCAGGCGCGGCTGGATCTTGCCAGCCGGCGCGGCAGTGTCGGTGCTCATCAGAGGTCCTTACCGCTCTTCTTCGCGTAGCGCACGCGGACGGTGCGCTTCACGCCGTCCTTCGTCTGCTCCTCGACCCGGTGGCCGACCTTGGTCGGCTTCTTGGTCGAGGGGTCGACGAGTGCGACGTTCGAGATGTGGATGGAGGCTTCGACGGTCTCGAGGCCTCCGGTCTTGGTGCCACGCTGCGTCTGGCCGACGCGGGTGTGCTTGGTGACGTAGTTCACGCCTTCGACGATGACGCGGTTCTTGTCGGCGAGGACATCGAGGACCTTGCCCTGCTTGCCGCGGTCGCCGCCACGCTCCTGCGTCGCACCGGTGATGACCTGAACCAGGTCACCCTTCTTGATCTTCGCCATGATTAGATGACCTCCGGCGCCAGCGAGACGATCTTCATGAACTTCTTGTCGCGAAGCTCACGACCGACCGGCCCGAAGATACGGGTGCCACGGGGCTCCCCGTCGTTCTTCAGGATCACTGCGGCGTTCTCGTCGAACTTGATGTAGGAGCCGTCCGGACGACGGACCTCCTTCTTGGTGCGGACGATGACCGCCTTGACGACGTCGCCCTTCTTCACGTTGCCACCGGGGATCGCGTCCTTGACGGTCGCGACGATCGTGTCGCCGAGGCCCGCGTAACGACGCTTCGAGCCACCGAGGACACGGATGGTGAGCAGCTCCTTGGCGCCGGTGTTGTCGGCGACCTTGAGTCGGGATTCCTGCTGAATCACTTGGCCTTCTCCAGAATCTCCACCAGGCGCCAGCGCTTCGTGGCGCTCAGCGGGCGGGTCTCGTTGATCAGGACCAGGTCGCCGATGCCGGCGGAGTTCGCCTCATCGTGCGCCTTGACCTTCGAGGTGCGGCGGATGACCTTGCCGTAAAGCGGGTGCTTCACGCGGTCCTCGACCTCGACCACGATGGTCTTGTCCATCTTGTCGCTGACGACGTAGCCGCGACGTGCCTTGCGGTAGCCGCGGGCAGCGGTGTCGCGGACGTCGTGCTCGGACGACTCGTGTCCTGCGGCCTGCGTCTCCACAGTCGCTTCCTTCTTCGTGGCCATCACTCAGCCTCTTCCTTCGCGGCGTCGTCGGCGGAGTCCGCCTTCTTCGCCTTCGACTTGGTCGCCTTCTTCGCGGGAGCCTCGACCGGAGCGGGCGTCGCACGGATGCCCAGCTCGCGCTCGCGGATCACCGTGTAGAGACGCGCGATGTCGCGCTTGACGGCGCGGATGCGGCCGTGGCTCTCCAGCTGGCCGGTGGCCGACTGGAAACGGAGGTTGAACAGCTCCTCCTTGGCCTTGCGCAGCTCCTCGACGAGGCGCTGGTCTTCGAATGTGTCGAGCTCTGCCGGAGCGAGCTCCTTGGTGCCGATCGCCATTACGCGTCGCCCTCCTCGCGCTTGATGATGCGTGCCTTGAGCGGCAGCTTGTGAATTGCTCGGGTCAGGGCCTCGCGAGCGAGCTGCTCGTCGACACCCGCGACCTCGAAGAGGACGCGGCCCGGCTTGACGTTGGCGACCCACCACTCGGGGGAACCCTTACCGGAACCCATGCGGGTCTCAGCAGGCTTCTTGGTGAGGGGACGGTCGGGGTAGATGTTGATCCACACCTTTCCACCACGCTTGATGTGACGGGTCATCGCGATACGAGCGGACTCGATCTGACGGTTCGTCACGTAAGCGGGGGTGAGGGCCTGGATACCGTACTCGCCGAAGGAGACCTTCGTGCCGCCGGTGGCCTGACCCGAGCGACCCGGGTGGTGCTGCTTACGGAACTTGACCTTACGGGGGATGAGCATTATGCCGACGCTCCTTCTGCGACAGGTGCCTCATTGCGCGGGGCACGGCGGCGGTCGCCACCACGGTCGTCACGACGAGCCTTGGGCGCGTTGGCCTGCTCGCGAGCGAGCTCCTTCGCGGTCAGGTCGCCCTTGTAGATCCAGACCTTCACGCCGATGCGGCCGAAGGTGGTCTTCGCCTCGTAGAAGCCGTAGTCGATGTTCGCGCGCAGCGTGTGCAGCGGCACACGACCCTCGCGGTAGAACTCCGAGCGGCTCATCTCGGCGCCGCCGAGGCGGCCGGAGACCTGGATGCGGATGCCCTTGGCGCCGGCGCGCTGAGCGCCCTGCAGACCCTTGCGCATCGCACGACGGAACGCCACGCGAGCAGAGAGCTGCTCGGCGATGCCCTGTGCGACCAGCTGAGCGTCGGCCTCGGGGTTCTTGACCTCGAGGATGTTCAGCTGGATCTGCTTGCCCGAGAGCTTCTCGAGGTCGCCGCGGATGCGCTCGGCCTCGGCTCCACGACGACCGATCACGATGCCCGGACGGGCGGTGTGGATGTCGACGCGGACGCGGTCACGGGTGCGCTCGATCTCGATGTTCGAGACACCGGCGCGGTCGAGCTGCGTCTTGAGCAGGTTGCGGATCTTGATGTCCTCGGCCACGTAGTCGGCGTAACGCTGACCCGGCTTCGTCGAGTCGGAGAACCAACGCGAGACGTGGTCCGTCGTGATGCCGAGGCGGAAGCCGTACGGGTTTACCTTCTGTCCCATTACTTGCTCGCCTTCTTGTTGCTGTCGCCCGCGGCGGCCGGAGCCGTCTCAGGCGTCGAGAGCACGACCGTGATGTGGCTCGTGCGCTTCTTGATCTGGAAAGCGCGACCCTGTGCACGGGGCTGGAAACGCTTGAGCGTCGTGCCCTCGTCCACGTACGCGTTCTTCACGTACAGGTCCTGCTCGTCGAGGTACTCGCCGTCACGATCCGCCTTGACCTGCGCGTTGGCCATGGCCGACGCGACAAGCTTGTAGATCGGCTCGCTCGCGCTCTGCTGCGCGAACTTGAGGATCGCGAGAGCCTCCTGGGCCTGCTTGCCCTTGATGAGCGCGACGACACGACGAGCCTTCTGCGGGGTCACGCGGATGTGCTTCACGCGTGCGATCGATTCGACCATTAGCGGCGCCGCCCCTTCTTGTCGTCCTTCTCGTGGCCGCGGAAGGTGCGGGTGGGCGCGAACTCGCCCAGCTTGTGACCGACCATGGTCTCGGACACGAACACAGGGATGTGCTTGCGTCCGTCGTGGACCGCGATCGTGTGACCCAGCATGGCCGGGATGATCATGGACCGACGGGACCAGGTCTTGATGACGTTCTTGGTGCCGGCTTCGTTCTGCACGACCACCTTGCGAAGCAGGTGCTCGTCGACGAAGGGGCCCTTCTTAAGACTGCGAGGCATCTTCTCTTACTCCTACTTGCGCTTCTTGCCGGCGTTACGACGACGCACGATGTACTTGTCGCTTTCCTTGTTGGCGTGACGGGTGCGACCCTCAGCCTGACCCCACGGGGAGACGGGGTGACGTCCACCGGACGTCTTGCCCTCACCACCACCGTGCGGGTGGTCGACCGGGTTCATCGCGACACCACGCACGGTCGGGCGGACGCCCTTCCAGCGCATGCGGCCGGCCTTGCCCCAGTTGATGTTCGACTGCTCGGCGTTGCCGACCTCGCCGATGGTCGCGCGGCAGCGCGCATCGACGTTGCGGATCTCGCCCGAGGGCAGACGCAGCTGGGCGTAGGGGCCGTCCTTGGCGACGAGACGGACGGAGGCACCGGCCGAACGCGCCATCTTCGCGCCGCCACCGGGGCGGAGCTCGATCGCGTGGATCACGGTACCGGTGGGGATGTTCTTCAGCGGGAGGTTGTTGCCCGGCTTGATGTCAGCCCCGGCACCCGACTCGACGATGTCGCCCTGCTTCAGCTTCGCCGGAGCGAGGATGTAGCGCTTCTCACCGTCGAAGTAGTGCAGCAGCGCGATGCGCGCGGTGCGGTTGGGGTCGTACTCGATGTGAGCGACCTTGGCGTTCACGCCGTCCTTGTCATTGCGACGGAAGTCGATGACACGGTACTGGCGCTTGTGGCCACCACCGATGTGACGGGTCGTGATGCGTCCCTGGTTGTTGCGACCACCGGTCTTCGAGAGCGGGCGCAGCAGCGACTTCTCCGGCGTCGATCGGGTGATCTCGGCGAAGTCAGCCACCGACGAGCCGCGGCGGCCCGGGGTCGTGGGCTTGTACTTGCGAATTGCCATGATTGTCCTTATCCCCCGGATCAGCCGATTGCCGTGAAGATGTCGATGGTGCCCGACTTCAGGGTGACGATGGCGCGCTTGGTGTCCTTGCGCTTGCCGGTGCCGAAGCGGGTGCGACGAGCCTTGCCGACGCGGTTGAGCGTGTTGACGGACGCGACCTTGACGCCGAAGATCTTCTCGATGGCGAGCTTGATCTCGGTCTTCGAAGCGCGGGGGTCGACGAGGAAGGTGTACTTGCCCTCATCGATGAGCCCGTAGCTCTTCTCGGACACGACCGGCTTCAGGATGATGTCGCGCGGGTCCTTGTTCAGGGCTGTCTGGAGAACAGATGCCTGCTCGCTCATGCGGAGACCTCCTGGTTGGCGCCGGACTTGGAGGCGATGAAGCCCTCGAGCGCGGCCTGGGTGAAGACGATGTCGTCGGAGACGAGCACGTCGTATGCGTTGAGCTGGTCGAACGACAGCAGGTGCACGTTGGTGAGGTTGCGCAGGCTCTTGAGCGCGAGCTCGTCGCCGCGCTCGATCACCACGAGGACGTTCTTCGACGTGGCGACCTGTGCGAGGAAGCCCGCAGCGGCCTTGGTCGAAGGGGCGCCATCGGTGCCGAACGTGTCGATCGCGTGCAGGCGGTCTCCGCGGAAGCGGTCGCTGAGCGCGCCCAGCAGGGCGGCGGCGATCATCTTCTTGGGGGTGCGCTGCGAGTAGTCACGCGGCTTCGGGCCGTGGACGATGCCACCACCGGTCATGTGCGGCGCGCGGATGGAACCCTGACGGGCGTTACCCGTGCCCTTCTGCTTGAAGGGCTTGCGGCCGGCACCGGAGACCTCGCCACGACGCTTGGTCGAGTGCGTGCCCTGGCGAGCCGCCGCGAGCTGCGCGACGACGACCTGGTGGATCAGCGGGATGTTCGTCTTGACGTCGAACAGCGCGGCGGGAAGCTCGATCGAGCCAGCCTTCTTGCCGTCTGCCTTGAGGACGTCGAGCGCGAGAGTCGAGTCAGCCATGATCAGGCACCCTTCACTGCGTTGCGGACGTAGACGATGCGGCCGCGAGCACCGGGGACGGCGCCCTTGACGAGCATGAGTCCCTTCTCGATGTCGATGGCGTGCACCGTGAGGTTGAGGACGGTCACGCGCTCGCCACCCATACGGCCGGCCATGCGCATGCCCTTGAAGACGCGGCTCGGGGTCGACGATGCGCCGATGGAGCCGGGCTTGCGGTGGTTGCGGTGCGAACCGTGCGATGCCGAGACGCCCTTGAAGTTGTGGCGCTTCATGACACCGGCGAAGCCCTTGCCCTTGCTCGTGCCGACGACGTCGACGAGCTGGCCCGCTTCGAAGGTTCCGTCGACCGTGAGCTCCTGGCCCAGGGTGTAGTCGCCGGCGTCCGCGGTGCGGATCTCGGTGACGTGACGGCGCGGCGTGACGCCGGCTGCCTCGAAGTGAGCGGAGAGCGGCTTGTTCACCTTGCGGGGGTCGATCTGGCCGTACGCGATCTGCACGGCGTTGTAGCCGTCCTTCTCGGGCGTGCGGACCTGGGTGACCACGTTGGGCGCCAGCTCGATCACGGTGACGGGAACCAGCTTGCCGTTCTCGTTCCAGACCTGGGTCATGCCAAGCTTCGTGCCGAGCATGCCCTTGGAAATCTTGGAGTTGATGTCAACCATGGCGGACCTCAGAGCTTGATCTCGATGTTGACATCGGCAGGCAGGTCGAGACGCATCAGCGAGTCGACGGCCTTGGGCGTCGGGTCGACGATGTCGATCAGACGCTTGTGGGTGCGCATCTCGAAGTGCTCGCGGCTGTCCTTGTACTTGTGCGGCGACCGGATGACGCACACGACGTTCTTCTCGGTCGGAAGGGGCACGGGTCCGACGACGGTCGCACCCGCACGGGTCACGGTGTCGACGATCTTGCGTGCGGACGTGTCGATGACCTCGTGGTCATACGACTTCAGGCGAATGCGGATCTTCTGTCCCGCCATTGTCTGCTCTCTCTCTTTAGGCGTCTTACCGTCCGGGACCGGGTGGCCCTGGGGCATTGGACGCACGTCGGCGCTGTTCGCGCCTCGGCACTCGCCTTCTCGGACTCGCGACCTCTCGGTCCCTGAGCCTGTCGAAGGGCTGCACCACTGTTCTCATGTCAGCCGGACGCCGTGAAGCGACCGGATGCCGACCCTCCGCCGCGCACGGCAGAACCCTTCATGAAGAGGGGTGTCGGGGTGTTGTTCTGCTACCCGCGGCCTAGAACCCTGCACCATCCCGGAGGAAGTACCGTCTATGCACTGCCCTGGCAGTGATCCGGCGCACGCACAGCGGCGACGGAATATCGAACCTGTCTATTCTGCCATGACGGATTTCACTTCCGCAAACCCGGGCGTGTCGCGCTTGGCTCAGAGCCCTCGACACCGCTCCTGGTCAGCTCAGAACGACGGTGAGAGCGGGGCGAGGCATCCCCATGCCTCGCCCCGCTTGGGGAGGGCGTTCAGTGCGAGGGGGCACACCGAACGCGAGCAGCTCGGCGTGAAGGGACGCCGAACTCCTCGACCGAGGGCGCGGCGGAAGAAGACCCGCCGCGCAGGCAGGGAGACGCTCAGGCGCACAGAGTGCGCGCGTCGCACGATGATCCCCAAGATCGTCATTCCCCAGTTTTGTACGCGGAACACCGCGTGCTTCGGGAAACCGAACCCCTTCGGCTTCCCCGACCGCAAGATCCCCAGGCGGTCGACATGATCCTACTCGATGCATCCGTGGATCCGCCACACCGTGGGCCTGCCGCCCGGCACTCCCCCGCACGCAGAGAAGCGGCGGTCCCCCTCGATACGGGTGACCGCCGCTCTCAGCGGATGCTCGTCGTCCTACTCGTTGCCGACAGCCTTGTCGGCACTCTCGCGGATCTCGTCGATCTTGTCCGCGGCGCCCGGGGCGATCTTCTTGGCGAAGTCCGCGACCCCGTCCAGCACCTTGTCGCTGATGTCCTCGGCCTGCTCGCTCTTGACGGCTTCGGCGAGCTTGTCCTTGTTCTGCTCGTACAGGTCCTTGCCCTTGTTGACGGCGTCCTCGACACCCATGATTCCCCTTCGGAGGCGGTGTGCGATGTGTGCCTAGTCTGCACGAAGCGCCGCGTCGTCACCAGGGGTGATGACCCCCGATGACAGCTCCTCGGCGTGGCCGTCGACCGGCCAGAACGCCGCGACCGCACCGACGAACAGGAACACGGCCCAGAAGTGCCCCGGCGCCTGAAGGAGAGGGTTGAGCGCATTCGCGGCGAGTACCGCGAGAGCGCCGGCGCTCGTCGTGAAGACCGCAGGCCTCGCATCGCCCCGGCGTGACACCACCCGCAGAGCCGCCCACACCACGAGGACCGCACTGGCGATGAGGAGGATCACGCCGGCGACGCCGATCTGGAACAGGAGCAGGTTGTACTGCATCTCGAAGTTCCAGGGCCTGTCTTCACTGCGCGCGTAGCCCGGGATGACGGCGCCGATGCCGTGACCGAATACCGGGGACTCGAGGAACGACGTCCACAGCCTCCCGATCTGTTCGATCCGAAGGTCTTCGTCCGGAGTGCCTCCCTGACCGGTGACGAGAGCCAGCACACCGGCGCTCATGCGCTGCCCGGCCGGCGTCACGAGGACCGCGATCGCCGCGATCGCCGCGACGCCAGCGGTCGCGCCGAGTGCGCGGACATGGCGCCGGGTGAACCAGTCTCGGCCGACGAGAGCGACATACGCGAGGAAGATCAGGATGGGGACGAGCAGTTCCAGGGCGAGCGCAGCTCGGCGCGTGCTCACCACGGCGGCGAGCGTCGCGAGAGCGGCGGCGGCGATCATCAGCTTTCGAGGAGGAAGCGTCTTCCCTTCGAAGAACATCCCCACGATCCACAGGGGCCCGACTGCGATCAGCGAGGATGCTCCGTACATGCCGACGATGACGTTGGGCCAGCTGCCGGAGATGTCGGCGTCGAAGGGCGCCCTGATCCACCACGCTGGATCGATCCCCAGGGCGCCGGCCGCCCAGAACGCGAGCACCAGCGCGGCCAGCACGACCGTCGCCCAGGCCGCGGAACGCAGGAAGAGGCGGAGGATGCGCTGGTCGATCTGCGTGGCCCACACCGAGAAGAGAACGGGGGCGGCCACCCAGCTGATGAGCGAGTGGGTGAAGCCCGGGTTGCCGATGCCGCCGATCACTCCGATCATCATGGCGACGCCGGCGCAGCCCGCCGCAGCCAGCAGGAGGGGAGGCACCCGGCGAGGACGACGGAGCAACCGCCAGACGCACCAGACACCCAACAGCAGCAGCAGCGAGACGAGGAGGACGTTGTGCCCCACCGGCAAGACGATCAGGTACGCCAGGATCACGGCGGCCATGACGTCGGCTGCCGCGTCCAGACGCCGCAGGAGGGGGCCGGAATCGCCCTTCACGGCGGTCACTGACAGGTGACGGCGTTCTCGGTCAGAGTGGTCGGGGTGACGACGGGAGTCGTGTCCACTTCGATCTTCGTGGCGTCCGTGGAGTCGGCGACGAACTCGTAGGTGAGCGTCCTGGTCTCCTGCGGCGCCAGGTAGAGACGCATGGTCCCCACCGTGAACTCCTTGTCATGATGCACTTCGTCGCGAGTGAGGGACGTGTCGGTCCTCTGGCTCAGCGGCGCGTACCCCGGAGGCGCGAACGCGAGAGCTTCGACCTGCATCGAACCCTTCGGCGTCTCCAGTCCGTTGCCGGTCACATACTCCGGCAGAGCGGACACGACCGACGGGTCGACGGTGTTGCCCAGCGTCACCGTGACGAAGACATGACGGCGCCCGTCCGCGGCGCAGACCGGCTGACTCACGTCGATCGCCTGCGTCATGTAGCGCTGCATCTTGCCGGGGGTGCGGTCGATGAAGTACACACCGAACGCCTCCGCACCCTCCGTCGCGGTCGGTCCGCGTCGGTCGAGCGGCGTGCCGATGATGAGCTGCTGCTCGGACTCGCGTGCGCTCCAGATCGCGATTCGTCCTTCCTTCGCCGCCAGCCCGAGAACGGACCCGAGCTTGGCGAAGTCGACCTGGCCACCCATCAGCTTCTGCAGCGTCAGACCGGCGAAGACCTGGTTGATCATGTCGACCTGGGCCGGCTCGTAGGTGTTGTAGAGGTCGCCGAGCAGCATGGCGACGGCGTTCGCATTGGAGATCTCGGGGCCGCCGGGAATCGCGACGGGGCCCGTGGCGACGAGGAGGTAGCTCAGCGCCACCGTGTCGAGCGCGACGACGGCGTCGACCTCGACGCCCTTCGCCTCCCGCCACATGTCTCGTGCGATGTCGAACGTGCGGTCGAAGCGAGGCGAGCGGGTGAGCGCCTGCACGTAGCTGCCGAACAGGTTCCCGTAGAGGTCGGCTTCCTCATCCGTCACCCCGCCGACGGGCGGGATGAAGTTCGGGAAATCGCGCCCGGAGGCCGAGGACTGATTGACGATCGAGATCGCGCCGTTGTCGATGTGCACCTGAGCCAGCGATCCGATGGTCCCGCCTCCGGACATGACCTCGCCGTTGTTCTGGAAGATCACGAGGACGTCCCGGGGGCCACCCTCACCGAGGATCTCGGGGAGGGCGTCGATGAGAGGAAGGGCGCCTTCGATGGTGGTGCCCGCCGGCCCGAGGACCTTCTCGATGCGATCGACACCCGACGCCACAGGTCCGAGCAGCGCATCACGATCGACGTCGGCGAGCATGGCGGACGCGTTGCGCACCGCATCGTCAGCGGCGTGTGCGATATCGCCGATGCCGCGGATGGCCTGCAGATCGAGCCCGCCGTCGGTCGGTCGCAGCGACGCGATGTCGATGTCGGCCGCCGGACGGAGCGCCTTCGTGGCCAGCTCGTCGACCGCACCGGTCGCCATGCGCACACCGTGCAGGTTCGGTCCGACGACCGGCACCCACTCCAGGGACTCCCAGAGGAAACCGCTCGTCTGCTCGTGGGCCGAGGCGGCGGTCTTCGTCAGCTCCTCAGCGGCTGCCTGAGCGCCGGCCGTGTCGCCGGAGGCGATCAGGCCAGGGATGCTCTGCGCGAGCGGCACGGAGGCCTCGAGCTTGTCTCTGGCGTCCAGGGCCTTCGGCACCAGGATGGCCGCGATGACGGCGACGGCGATCAGCAGCGCCAGGACGACGCCCACGATCCACAGGATGATCCGAGTCCTTCGACGCCGTCGGCTCGTCTGCTCGTTCTGGGCTCGACGCGCGCGTCGGGAGTCTCGGGTCACCGCAATATACTACCGAGGGGAACCTGAGCAACGACGCAGACGGCGTCGCACGCCCATGGCGGGGTTCGACCACACCATGGAGGAGTGCACGTGAAAGCTGTTGTCGTCGGTCAGGGTTATGTCGGTCTTCCGGTGGCCATGCGAGCGGTCGAGGTGGGGATGACGGTGGTCGGCCTCGACGTCGACGCAGTGCGCATCGCCGCGCTGCGCGGAGGCGAGTCCTACGTCGACGACATCTCGTCCGAGCAGCTGGCGGACGCGATCGGCACCGGCAGGTATCTCGCCTCGTCCGACTACGACGATGCCGAGGGCTTCGATGTGGCTGTGATCACGGTCCCGACGCCGCTGCGGGAGGGGCTGCCCGATATCTCCTACATCGAGTCCGCGGGGGAGTCGCTGGCGACACGGCTGACCCAAGGCGCGACGGTCGTCCTCGAGTCCACGACCTACCCCGGCACCACGGAGGAGATCCTCGTCCCCCTTCTCGAGGCCGGCTCCGGTCTCGTGGCCGGACGCGACTTCGCGGTCGGGTACAGCCCCGAGCGCATCGACCCGGGCAACCCGAAGTGGGGTTTCGTCAACACCCCGAAGGTGGTGTCCGGCATCGATGAGCCCTCGCTCGGCAAGGTCAAGGCCTTCTACGATCAGCTCGTCGACGAGACCGTCACCGTGACGACGCCCAAGGAGGCGGAGCTCACGAAGCTTCTCGAGAACACCTTCCGCCACGTCAACATCGCACTGGTGAACGAACTGGCCGTCTTCGCACACGACCTCGGGGTCGACATCTGGGAGTCGATCGACGCGGCAGCCACGAAGCCCTTCGGGTACATGAAGTTCACGCCTGGGCCCGGCGTCGGCGGACACTGCCTGCCGGTCGACCCGAGCTACCTCTCCTGGCAGGTCCGCCGGAAGCTCGGCCGCAGCTTCCGATTCGTCGAGCTCGCGAACGACGTCAACGATCACATGCCCGACTACGTCGCACAGCGCTCCATGGAACTTCTCAACGAGGACCAGCGCTCGCTCAACGGCTCCACGATCCTGCTCGTCGGACTCGCCTACAAGCGCGACACCGCTGACATCCGCGAGTCGCCTTCTCTGCGCCTCATCGAGCTGCTCACGTCGTTCGGCGCCTCCATCCGCGGTGCGGATGCGCACGTCGAGGCGCACCGATGGCCGACCGCCGTGGAGCGCGTGGAGTTCTCCGCCGCAGAGATCGAGGCGGCGGATCTGGTCATCCTCGTGACCGATCACTCGGACTTCGACGTCGCGCTGCTCAACGACTCGCCGACGCCGGTGCTCGACACGAAGGGCCGTCTGACGGGGCCGCGGGTCGTCCGTTTGTGAGCTCTCTGCGCCTGATCCTCACGTCCACGGCCGCTGCGGTCGCGACGCTCTCCGTTCAGGTCCTCGGCCTCGTCACGCTCGCTCCCGCCGATTTCGGACTCTTCTCGATCGTCTACCTCGCCGGAGCTTTCGCCCTGTCGCTCGCGCTCTCGCTGATCTGCGAGGCAGCGACCCGTTCACGAGCCGGCGTGCCGGCGGCCTGGTCGGACTTCAGCGGCGCGTCGACGGAGTTCGCCCTGATCTTCGCTGCGGCCGGGGGCCTCGTCGTCGCGGTGACCCCCTCCCCGCTCGCGCCGTACTGGTGGCTCGTGGCACTCGCGATCGGCGGCAGCGCGTATCGCTCGACCGCACGCTTCTACGCGGTCGAGAATCGCGACACACGCGGTTCCGTCCTCGGCGACGTGGTGGGCGCGGTCGTCGCCATCGCGCTGTGCGCCGTGACGCTCCTCCTCCACGGCGGCGAGCTCGCGTGGGTGCTCGGTACCTGGGCGGCGTCGAGCGTCGCCGCGGCCGCGTTCTCGCGGTGGCCGGCGCTGAGCCGACCGGGAGCGCTCGTGCGGTGGGTCCGTGAGCGTCGTGCGGCCATCGCCCCGCTCGTTCGCGACTCGCTCATCATGGATGCTTCCTCGATCGGCACCCCCTATGCCCTGGCACCGATCCTGGGTGTGGGGCCCTTCGGCGTGTACCGGGCCGTGTCGAACGTCGCCGCACCGGTGCGCCTGCTGCTGAATCCGATCCGGCCGCGTATCGCCCGCCTGCGCATGTCATTGACCACCGTCACCGCGGTCATCGCGGGCGGCGTCGTCCTCGGTGCCGCCGCCGCCGGAGTGCTTCTTCTGCTGAGCCAGACCTCCTGGCCGCTCGGAACTCTCCGTGACCTCGTGCCGTTCGCCGTACCGACGGCGGTCTTCGTCATGGCGAACATGGTCGGGCACACGTTCTACATCGTGTCCCGCCTGCGCGCGTCACGAGGCGACCTTCTCGCCGCCCGACTTGTCCAGACGGCGCTCGGCGTCGTCGGTCCTCTGCTCGGAGCGCTGCTGGGAGGGCTGAGCGGGGCGATCTGGGCCTACGCCCTGTCCACGCTGCTGTCCTCGCTCTACTGGCTCTTCGTCGCGCGGCGTTCGGGTCACACGCCGGTGACCGCCTGACGCCAGGCTTCCTCCCACGCCGCGAAGCTGTAATGCTCGAGCACGGCGCGGTGACCTGCGTCGCCGCGTCCCCGGCGGCGCCCGGCGCTCTCGGAGAAGAAGCCGATCAGCGCATCCGTCCACTCCGCCGTGGACCGCGGCGCGAGCCCGTCGCCTCGCTCCAGGATCTCCGCGTTGACTCCGACCGGGTCGCCCATCATGGGCAGGGCGGCGGCACCGTACTGCAGCAGTTTGTACCCGCACTTGCCGCGCGCCCACGCCGAATCCGGTGTCGGCATCAGCCCGAGGTCAGCGCCTGCGAGTGCGGCGCCGAAGGTCTGCGGAGACCACTCGACCCTGTCCACGATCGCGTCGAGAGCGCCGAGCGTCGCGCTCCCCGCGCTGATGACGCTCAGTCTCATGCCCGTCTCCTCGTGTGCGCGGAGGAGGGCGGATTCGATGTCCAGGAGGTAGTGCTCGGTCGCTGGTGAGCCGATCCACACCGCGCGAGGTGCGGAATGGATGTCGAAGTCCGTCTTGCGCGTGTACTGCGCAGGATCCACGCAGCTCGGGATGACGGTCACGTCGCGATTCACTCGGCTCGCCTGCTCCGCAAGGGTCGCATTGCCCGCGATGACCCGGTCCGCCGCGGCCACGGCAGAGCGCCAGATCGCGGCCTTCGGCAGCGGGCCTCGGCGGTCGAGGTAGAGGGCGTCGTCGAAGTCGTAGACGCCGAATCCGGCGCCTCGGAGCAGCCGCCCCTCCACGCCGCCGCGACTCAGCGGACTCGCCTGCCGCGACACCAGCACCGTCGCGCCGCCGGACGGCGCGCGGCGCAGTCGCCACTCGGCCTCGAGCAGACGAAGCGGCGACCTCAGCAGAGAGCGCGGTGAATTGCTGGCGCTGTCGAGATACGAATGGGAGACCGCAGGCACGTCGACCCGGTCGAGCCAATCGAACACACGGACCCGCGCACTCCCTGCGGACCGGCCGTAACTCGTGTACGTGTGCAGCGTCTTCATGTTCGCCTCTGCCCTCGCGCGTTCACGGCACCCAGGACCACCACGATCGCTGCCGTCACCAGGTAGAGGGTGTTGTTGGTCTTCTGGGTGAACGTGGCGAGGAACAGCGTCGAGACGAGCAGTGCGGCGAGCCACCAGCGAGTCGCCGACGCTTTCCGCGTGGCGCAGAGATACGCGACGAGTGCGCCGATCAGCGCGACGCCGATGGCGACCCCGATCACTCGCCAGTCCCGGTAGAAGGGCTCCAGCCAGGTGTACACGTTCGTGAGTGTGCCCACGTCAGTGAAGGGTGCCACGGGGTTCCACGTGCGGAAGCCCGGAAGGAGGCTGAGGACCGGTTCGAAGAACGCCGTGCCGAACGTCTGAGGGTTGTAATCGCCGTACACGACCCGCACGCCCCCGGCAGGAGGCCACGCGCCGTTCGTCGAGTCCACCAGCGACAGGAAGGCGGGCACTCCGGCAGTCAGATAGATGAAGGGGCTGGAGAGCCCGGACGAGGCCAGCACCGGCGAGACGTTCTCGCCGACGTCTCCGGTCTTGCCGAGCGCGCCGGCGAGCAGCTGGAAGGCGAGGAGCGCGGCCGCACCGATCACTCCGATCACCACGACCGGCACCCACGGACGCCGGTACCAGGCGCCCGACGCGTCGGCTCCGCGTGCCCTGCCGTAGAGGAGGAGGAGAGCGCCGATCGCGAGGAGCACACCGGCGAAGAGGTTGGTCCGCTGCAGCAGAGCGAGCATCGAAACGGCCAGGAGCACCGCGGCGGGAACGCGCCACCACCACTCCAACCCGCCACGCACCGACCCCGGCACGATGAGGATCGCGAGCAGGAGCGGGCCGACGTACATGAGCAACCGCGCCCATATCGGGACATCGGCGAGGTATGACTCGGCAGCGCCTCGGATCCGCTCGGGATGCAGCCAGAACGTCTCCCAGCCGAACCGCTGGATGATCGTCCAGAGGTATGTGCCGAAACCGAGCACATACGCGCCCGACAGGATCACCAGCGTCCGCCTGCTCACGAGCGCGTGGTCCCGCGGAGCGAGATCAGCCCTCCGCGCGGTGCGGGATGCGAGTGCGGCCCCGCCCCAGGCACCGACGGAGAAGAAGGCGAGCCCGACGACCAGCACGCCCCATGCTGCGAGGGAAGCGCCGTGGTACGCGATGAGTCCCGACCCCACGAGGGTCAGCGTCACCACCCATACCCCGTTGTGCACCGCCACGGGGAGGAACGCGCGGCGAGCGACGAACCAGGTCAGCACCGTGAGCCCGATGAGCAGAGCCACCACGATGAGCGCGCCGAGGCCGTTGAGCGCGCCGTTCATGGACGGTCCCGGACCATCTCGTCTCGGAGGAACCCGGACACCGAGGCGTGAACGGCGTCGCGACGGAAGTTCTCGACCACGAAGTCACGCGCCGCCGCCCCCAGCTCCGCTGCGAGATCGGGTTCTTCGATCACGCGGCGCAGGGCGACGGCGAGCTCTCCCGCATCGCCAGCCGGCACGAGGAGTCCCGTGCGCTCGGGGATCACGGAGTCGACCGCACCCGTCGCATCGGTCGTCACGACCGCAATGCCCGTCGCACCCGCCTCCAGCACGACGTTCGGGAAGCCCTCACGCAACGTGGGGAGGCAGAGCGCGCGCATCACGGGATAGTACATCGACGTGTCGTCGACCGCCCCGAGCACGATCGGCGGTCGCCGGAGCCGGGAGAAGGGCGTGAGCTCCGCACCGTCGACGCCGCCGACGATCAGGAGCTGGTAGTCGACGCGCTCGTCGTCGAGAAGCCGACACGCTTCTGCGAGGACCTCGAGCCCCTTGTCGTGGTTGAGTCGACCGACGAAGCCGATCACCGGCACCCCGGGAATCAGACCATCCACTTCCGCCACCGGGCGACCGGGGGCGAAGCGCTCCACATCCACACCGTTGGAGCTGCCGTGACCGAGCACGGTCACGCGGGACTCTGACGCGAGCCCCAGCGATACGACCTGCTGCCGCAGGCTCGGGCTTACCGCCAGTGTCTTCGTCGAGAGGCGGATCGTGAGCCGCTCCATCGATGCGAGGACGCGGCGCATCACCCCGGAGGCGGTCTCGAGGCGCAGACCTCGGAGGTGATAGACCCGGGTCCGCACACCCACCAGCCGTGCGGCGGTGATTCCGAGCAGACCGGCCTTCGGGGTGCCGACGAAGACGACGTCGGGTCGCACGCGACGGATCAGCCCCATCCAGTCGCGCAGCCCCCGGAGGTCGCGGGCCACATCGATCTCGCGTGCCATCGCGAGCGGATGCACGGTCACGCCCTGCTCCGCACCGAGCGCCTCGAGTCGCTGTCCGGGCGAGCTCGCGACGTGCACGTCCCACCCGTCTGCAGCGAGTCGCTGCGGCAGCCCGGACAACAGGCCGACCGAGACGTCCGCTGTGACCCCGATCAGTATCCGCGCCGGGCCGGCGGGGCTCACGAGTCCTTGCTCCGGAACCACGCGACCGTCTTCGCGATGCCCGCCTCGAGCGGGACGGGGCGGACGTCCGGGAACAGCTCGCGGAGCCGCACGCCGTCGGACTGCGAAGCGCGCACATCGCCGGGCCGTGGGTCGACATGGTCGACGGCCACCTGCACACCCACCTGCTCTTCGATCACGGACACGAGTTCGCGCAGCGTGGTGTTGGTGCCGAACGCCAGGTTCACCGGGTGCTCCGAGGTCACCCGGTCGCGAACGGCCACCAGCAGCGCATGCGTCACCGTGTCGACGCTGGTGAAGTCGCGTGACTGCAGACCATCGCCATGGATGGTCAGCGGTCGTCCGGCCAGCGCCGCATCGACGAAGCGCGGGATGACGGCCGCATAGACGTGGTCCGCCGGCTGATAGGGCCCGTACACATTGAAGAAGCGGAAGGCGAGGGTCGGCAGACCGTAGGAGTACTGATAGGCCAGCACGTAGGCTTCGCCGCCCAGCTTCGTCGCCGCGTACGGGCTCATCGGCCTCGTCCAGTCGAACTCCGACTTCGGAAGCGCCGGGTTCGCACCGTACACCGAGCTCGACGACGCCATCACCACATAGGCGTTCTCGCGCCTTGCTGCCTCGAGCACGGTCAGAGTGCCCGTGAGGTTGGCGACGTGCGACGCCATCGGATCGTCGATGGAGCGCGGCACGCTGCCCAGTGCGCCGAGATGAACGATCGCGTCCGCGCCGACCGTGGCGGCGGCCACGGCGTCGGCGTCCGCGACGGATCCGCGGTGCAGCGTCATCCTCGTGCCCGTCAGGTTGCCGTCGCGACCGGTGCTGAAGTCGTCGAGCACGTGCACGTCGACATCGGGTTCCTCGTCGTTGAACCTCCGCACGAGGTTGGAACCGATGAACCCGGCTCCGCCGGTGATGACTACCTTCACGAGCTCTGACTCTTTCCTCTTGTTCGGTGGTCGTGAGCGGGCACTCCCACCAGTGTCACCCCTGCGGGGGCGTCCTTCGTGACGCAGGCGGCCGCGCCGACCGTCACGCCCGCGCCGATGTGGAGCCCCTGCAGCACGACGGCGTTGGCGCCGACGAGCACACGCTCGTCGATGCGGACGTCTCCGGAGACGACGGCGCCGGGGTTCAGCGACACCGCGTCGGCGAGAACGCTGTCATGGCCGACGATCGCACCGGGGTTGAGGTGAGCGTGCCGCCCGATCCTGACGTTCGTGGAGACGAGCACGCCGGCGCAGATGACGGTGCCCGGCTCGATCACGGTGCGGGCGCCGACCGAGGCCCTCGGGTGCACCGCTGTCGCGGCACGCTCGTTCGGCACGCGTGCGGCGATCGCTGCGCGGTGCTCGGGTGATCCCACGGCGATGATGACGCTCGCCCGCGGATGCGCGGCGAGCACGTCGTCGATGCGGCCGAGATGCCGATGCCCGCGCTCCGCGAGGCGCTGCAGAGCGAGGTCGCTCGGAGCGTCGTCGGCGAAGCCCCGCACATCGAAGGTCGGAGACAGCGCGTTGACGGCCTCCACGACATCGAGAGTCTCGCGGGCAAACCCTCCCGCGCCGAGGATGACGAGCTCATGCATCCGCGTCTCGCAGACCGGGACGGAACTCGGGCATCGTCGCGTGCCCGTTCGCGCTGACGCCATCGCGCCGGATGACGACCGCGACGGTGCGCCAGAGGATCCAGAGATCCAGGGCCAGCGAGCGTCGATCGACGTACTCCACGTCGAGCTGCAGACGCTCGTCCCAGTCGACGGAGTTCCGTCCGCTCACCTGCGCCAGACCCGTCACTCCTGGTCGGACCTCGTGACGTCGCGCCTGCGCGGGCGTGTACCGGTCGAGGTACGACACCAGAAGCGGTCGCGGTCCCACCAGGCTCATGTCTCCGAAGAGCACGTTCCAGAACGTCGGCAGCTCGTCGAGGCTCGTGGCGCGGAGCAGACGTCCGAAGCGGGTCAGCCGGGCCTCGTCGCTCGCCAGCCCGCGAGCGGGGTCGAGCGGTCGCATGGTGCGGAACTTGTAGAGAGTGAAGACCTCGCCGTGCCGACCAGGGCGCGGCTGACGGAAGATCACCGGGCGTCCGAGTTTGACCATGATCATCGCCGCCACGACGATCTGCACGGGCAGCGTGAGGATCAGGACGACCGCGGCCACGGCGATGTCCAGCACCCGCTTCAGTGCGTCGGACAGGACCGTGATCATGCGCGCTCCGCCAGGAAACCGCGGATCAGATCCTGCACGCGGGCCATCTGCTCGTCGGAAAGGGCCGAGCCGGAGGGCAGGGTGATCCCCGACCGGAAGAAGCGCTCGGAGGCTCCGGTGACGGCGGCAGGCGCATCGGCGAACACCGGCTGCAGGTGCATGGGCTTCCACAGCGGCCGGGACTCGATGTCGTGCGAACCCAGATGTGCGGAGAGCTCGGAAGCGTTCCAACCCGTGACCGCCTCGTCGACGAGCACCGCTGTGAGCCAGGCGTTGTCCTCGGCGTCGTCCTCACCTCCGAAGATCGTGACGCCGTCGACGGCGGCGAAGAGCTGCCGATACTCGTCGCGCCAGCGGTGGCGTCGAGCGATCATCCCGTCGAGCCGGGACAGCTGCGCGCGGCCCAGCGCTGCCAGGAGGTTGCTCAGCCGGTAGTTGTACCCGATCTCGGTGTGCTCGTAGTGAGCGACCGGCTGCCTCGCCTGGGTCGCGAGATAGCGGACTCGATCCGCCATCTCCGCGTCGTCGGTGAGCAGCATCCCGCCGCCGGAGGTCGTCATGATCTTGTTGCCGTTGAAGGAGAAGACGGATGCGTGCCCGAAGCTTCCCGCGGCGCGGCCGTTGCGACGGGCGCCCAGCGATTCGGCGGCGTCCGTCAGCACGGGGATCTCGTGCTCACGCGCGAGACGATCGATCGCCTCGAGATCGGCCACCTTGCCGAGCAGGTCGACAGGCACGATCGCCTTTGCGGGAGTCCCCTTCGACTCGAGCTCCGCGATGACGTCGCCCAGCAGATCCACGTCCAGGTTTCCCGTGATCGGATCGGCGTCGATGAAGTACGGCGTCGCTCCCGTGTAGGCGATCGCGTTCGCCGTGGCGGCGAACGTGAAGCTCGATGTCAGGACGATGTCGCCGGAGCCGACGCCGAGAGCGAGCAGGCCCAGGTGGAGGCCCGCTGTGCCGGAGCTCAGCGCGACGGCATGGCGCACGCCCACCCGCGCGCTCATCTCGCGCTCGAAGGCATCGACGTCCGGGCCGAGCGGAGCGACCCACCCCGAGCGAAGGGCGGCGACGATCGCCTTCTCCTCGAGCTCGCCGACGTCAGGCGAAGACATGTAGATGCGGTCGCTCATCGCTGCAGGTCTCCTTCTCCGGCGGGGATGCTCACGCCGGCGTCCTCAGGGCGCAGCCGCCCCATCCATCCCTGGAGATCGAGAGCCTGCGGGCTGATGCTTCCGATGGAGGTGTGCTGGATCTGCGGGTGGAACGGGCGCTCGACGACCTCATCGGCGCCGATCAGCTCCTCGTGCAGCTTCTCTCCCGGCCGCAAGCCGGTGTAGACGATCTCGACGAACTCTCCGGACATCGCGATCATCCGCTTCGCGATGTCGAGGATCTTCACGGGCTCGCCCATGTCGAGGATCAGCACCTCACCGGGCCGGCCGATACCGCCGGCCTGGACCACCAACTGGCACGCCTCGGAGATGGTCATGAAGTAGCGCGTGACCTCCGGGTGCGTCACCGTGACCGGACCGCCGGCCTCGATCAGTCTGCGGAACATCGGGAGCATGCTGCCGCGACTTCCGATGACGTTGCCGAAGCGGACGGAAAGATAGCGCCGCCCGGACGTGTTCGCCGCCCAGACGGTGAGCTTCTCCGCCACCCGCTTGGAATGACCGAGAACGCTCGACGGATTCGCCGCCTTGTCCGTGGAGATGTTCACGAAGGTGTCGACATCGACATCGAGAGCCGCCTGGAGCACGTTCCGGGTGCCGAGGACGTTGGTCTTCCACGCCTCCTCGGGATACTGCTCGAGCATGGGGAGGTGCTTCAGAGCCGCGGCGTGGAACACGACCTGGGGGCGGTGGCGCTGGAAGACCTCGCGCAGAGACTCGACATCGCGGATGTCCGCGAGGACGACGTCGTCGGTGTCGAGCAGCCCGTGACCGGAGATGCTGAGCTGGCTCCCCTGCAGACCGCTCTCATCACGGTCGAGCATGATGAGCGTCTCGGGTCCGAACTGCGCCAGCTGGCGGCACAGCTCGCCGCCGATCGATCCGCCTGCGCCCGTGACGAGAACGCGCTTTCCCGTCACGTAGCCGGCGATCGACTTGACGTCCGTGTCGACGGGCTGGCGCCCGATGAGGTCCTCGATGCGCACGTCTCTCAGGTCGCGGACGCGGCTGGCGCCCTGCAGGACCTTGTCGAGCTCGGGGAGAACGAGGACGTTGAGGCCCGCGGCGTTGCCGGCATCGGTGGCACGTCGGAGGAGTGCGGCATCGGCGCGTCCGACCGCGATGACGAGTTCGGTCGCACCGCTGATCTCCACGGCCGCCTTCAGCTGGGCCAGGGTTCCCAGAACCGGGACGCCCTTCACCCGCAGGTTGCGCTTCTTCACGTCGTCGTCGATGAGACCGACCGGGCTGAAGACCGGCTCCTGGCTCTCGTTCAGCATCCGGCTGATGAGCTGTTGACCGACCCAGCCCGCACCGAACACGAGCACCTTGCGCGCCCCACCCGGCATCTCCTTGGAACTCCGGTTGAAGACGAGGGGCACGTAGCGGAAGACCAGCATGAGGATCAGCGCGATCGCCGTGGCGGACAGCGCACTGCGAAGGGCCTCAGCGGGCTGGCGCATCCATACGAGAAGCGCGCCCCCCAGCAGGATTCCCACGATCAGCGCGGCGAGTCCGAGCGCTCGGACCTCCTCGATCGAGCCGTACAGGTACCGTCCGCGGTACAGGTGCAGGATGAAGCCTGCCGCGAACTGGGCGCCGATCAGGCCGACGATCACGATCGCGGTGAACGGCCAGACGACCGCCGGCACCAGGAAGTCGTAGCGCAGCAGCACCACGAGCAGCCCTGCGACGATCCAGGCGAGTCCGTCCAGAGCGAAGAGGCTGACCTTCGGACGCCCGGCGTCTTCCACTGTGTTCATGCACGTTCTCCGTTTGCAGGCTCACTCATCGTGCTCGTCGCGCGCCGTCTCGTCCCGGTTCCGACGACGATCACCCCTCGCAGGTTCGTCGCACCCTCGCGTCGCAGGTGCCCCAGCGTGTCCGCGGCACGTCTGCTCGTCTCGCCGACTTTCATGAGGAGGACGAGCGCTCCGGCGCGCTGGAGAGCCGCTGCGTCCGGCAAGCCCTTTCGGGTCAGCGGCAGCCGCACGACCGTCAGTCCGGCAGCACCGGCCTTGATGCGCCGCGCAACGGTCGCCGTGTCGATCGTGGCGTCCACGGGCAGCAGGGCGATGGTGCCCTCTTCCCCCGCCCACACCCCGGTGAGGAGCTGGAGCTCGTGGGTCTGCTCGGCCGTGGGCTCGCCGTTCGGCCAGGCATAGGCGGGCAGTCCGGTCAGATCCGCGGCGTCGGCGAGGGAGCGGATGCGGCGGGAGAATGTGAAGCGCAGGGCCGCGTAGACGATCGCGAGGGCGATCCCGAGCAGGGCGCCCACGGCCAGCGTCGTCGCGACCTGCGGCCGCACCGGCGACTCGGGCACCGCCGCCGGATAGGCGCGAGCGCGGACGTCGGATCCGGCTTGGTCCGCCGCGGTCTGCGCGATCGCGGTCGCGAGATCGGCCGCGAGGCGGGGGTCCGTGTGAGAGACCGTGATGGCGGTCATCGAGGTGTCGGCGATCCAGGTCGCGGAGACGCCGTCGGCGAGTTCCGACCGGTTCACATCGAATTCTTCGGCGACGGTCGCGATCACGCTCGCCGAGCGTGCCCGCACTGCAGCATTCGTCGCGACGGTCCGCGGGACGAAGTTCGTGGCCCCGGGGTCGGCGCTGAAGACGATCTCCGACTCGGCCTCGTAAGCGGGCGGCGTCACGAGAAGCAGTGCCCCCGAACCGAGGACGCACAGGAGGAACACGGTGAGCATTCCCAGCCACGTGCGTCTGACAGCGACGAACCACTCCCCCGGCGACATGCTTCTCCTCTTCGAACCACATGGGCACGGTACGACTATGGTCTGACCAGCATCCCAATACATCGGTGTCGCACGACACTTCGGCGCGTCCGATACCGGGGATGACGATTCTCTCCGCAACCTTGCGGTCTATTTATCCTATTGGATGAATTACTCCGGCCTTGTCCCCACGATCGGCTCCGGTTCCGAGGGGCACGTCAGCGCGGCCGTCAAGACCACCCTAGGGGGTCAAGACGGCCGACCGCACCCAGGCCCTCAGAGCGGCAGCCGCACCGTTGGCGCGTCTCCGGTGTCCCAGAAGTCGGCGTCGAGCACGCGGGTGACCGGATCGGGTTCCACGTACCGGGCAGGGGCGGGCGAAGCGGCCGCCGCGGCAGCGCGACGCGCGTTCTCCTGCTGCAGCTGGGCTGCGGCCGCGCGGCGTTCCCACAGCTCGCGCTCGATCTTGGTGCGGTCGCGCGCATGGATCATGGCGCGCAGGATCATCGCGAACAGCAGCCCGAGGTAGCCGCCGATCGTGTTGGCGAGCACATCGAGCACAGTGGAGACACGCTCGTCGAGGGCGATCCCCTGCACGAACTCGATGGCCGCGGAGAAGCCGGGCAGCAGGAAGATCGCCACCCACCAGGCGCGGCGGGCGAGGGCGAGCCCGAGGAGGAATCCGAGCGGGACGAACATGCCGATGTTGGCGGTGAACTCGAGGGCGTTGTAGCCGAACGCCTCCGGCACCCCGAGGTTGTGCAGGGCCCGGAGCACGCGGGCGGCGATGCCGTCGAACTCGAGTTGCTGCGGCTGCGGCCACATGGTGACCAGCAGCACGAAGCCGGCGTAGAAGATGAGGAGGATCGTCGAGATCCAGAGGCGCGCATGGCTGCGGGGAGGCGGCGGTCCGACGACGATCTCAGTCACCCGTCGATGCTAGCGGCGGCATCCGTGCATTCCCCGCGAAGTCGCCGGTTTCCGTCCGGACGAACGACACAGGGGCCGAGCCCGAAGGCTCGACCCCTGTGCGAAGGAAGCAGGTGCTTACTTGACGATCTTCGTGACCGTACCGGCGCCCACGGTGCGTCCACCCTCACGGATGGCGAAGCCGAGGCCCTCCTCCATGGCGATCGGCTGGATCAGCTCGACCGACATGTCGGTGGTGTCGCCGGGCATGACCATCTCGGTGCCCTCGGGCAGCGAGATGACGCCGGTGACGTCGGTGGTGCGGAAGTAGAACTGCGGGCGGTAGTTCGTGTAGAACGGGTTGTGACGGCCACCCTCGTCCTTCGACAGGATGTACGCGGTGCCCTCGAAGTTCGTGTGCGGGGTGATCGAACCCGGCTTCACGACGACCTGGCCGCGCTCGACGTCCTCACGCTTGGTGCCGCGGAGCAGCAGACCACAGTTCTCGCCGGCCCAGGCCTCGTCGAGCTGCTTGTGGAACATCTCGATACCGGTGACGGTCGTCTTCTGCGTGGGACGCAGACCGACGATCTCGACCTCGGAGTTGATGGCCAGGGTGCCACGCTCGGCGCGACCCGTGACGACGGTGCCACGACCGGTGATCGTGAAGACGTCCTCGACGGGCATCAGGAACGGCTTGTCGCGGTCACGCTCGGGGTCCGGCACGCTGTCGTCGACGGCCTGCATGAGCTCGAGGATCGCGTCGACCCACTTCTCGTCGCCCTCGAGGGCCTTGAGAGCGGAGACGCGCACGACGGGGGCGTCCTCGGAGAAGCCCTGGCTCGCGAGCAGCTCGCGAACCTCGAGCTCGACGAGCTCCAGGATCTCCTCGTCGTCGACCATGTCGGACTTGTTCAGCGCGACGAGCAGGTACGGAACGCCGACCTGCTTGGCGAGCAGCACGTGCTCACGCGTCTGAGCCATCGGGCCGTCGGTGGCGGCGACCACGAGGATCGCGCCGTCCATCTGAGCCGCACCGGTGATCATGTTCTTGACGTAGTCGGCGTGGCCGGGGGCGTCAACGTGCGCGTAGTGGCGCTTCGGGGTCTCGTACTCGATGTGCGAGATGTTGATGGTGATACCACGCTGGCGCTCTTCCGGCGCCGAGTCGATGGAAGCGAAGTCACGCTGCACGTTGGTGTCGGACGGGTACTTGTCAGCAAGCACCTTCGAGATCGCTGCGGAGAGCGTGGTCTTGCCGTGGTCGACGTGACCGATCGTTCCGATGTTGACGTGCGGCTTGGTCCGCTCGAACTTGGCCTTAGCCACTGGGTCCTCCTCAGGACGTCGTTGTAGGGGTGACCGGGCACTGGTTTGCGACCGGTTCTCTACGGGTTAGGTTCTCAGTTTAGTAGAGAGGGAATGTGAAGTTGTAGGTGACCTGGGAACCCCGGGTTGCTTCGACAGGCTCAGCAACCCAGGGCTCCCAGAAGAGCGATTACTCGCCCTTGGTCTTCTGGACGATCTCGTCGGCCACAGCGCGGGGCACCTCAGCGTAGCTGTGGAACTCCATCGAGTAGACCGCGCGGCCCGAGGTCTTCGAGCGCAGGTCGCCGATGTATCCGAACATCTCGGACAGCGGGACCTGGGCGCGGACGACCTTGACGCCGGCGGCGTCCTCCATCGACTGGATCTGGCCACGACGCGAGTTCAGGTCGCCGATGACGTCGCCCATGTACTCCTCGGGAGTACGGACCTCGACGGCCATCAGCGGCTCGAGCAGCACGGGGTTGGCACGGCGAGCGGCCTCCTTGAAGCCCATGGAGCCCGCGATCTTGAACGCCATCTCCGAGGAGTCGACGTCGTGCGCCGCACCGTCGACGATGGTCGCCTTGACGCCGACCATCGGGTAGCCCGCGAGGACTCCGACGTTCATGGCGTCCTGGAAACCGGCGTCGATCGAGCCGATGTACTCACGAGGGATGCGACCACCGGTAACGGCGTTCACGAACTCGTAGGTCTTCTCAGCGTCCAGGTCGAGGGGCTCGATCGTGAACTGGATCTTCGCGAACTGACCCGAACCACCGGTCTGCTTCTTGTGCGTGTAGTCGTGCTTCTCGACGGCCTTGCGGATCGTCTCGCGGTAGGCCACCTGGGGCTTTCCGACGTTCGCCTCGACGCGGAACTCGCGCTTCATGCGGTCCACGAGGATGTCGAGGTGCAGCTCGCCCATGCCCTTGATGGTCGTCTGACCGGTCTCGGGGTTGAGCTCCGTGCGGAAGGTCGGGTCCTCCTCAGCGAGCTTCTGGATCGCGAGACCCAGCTTCTCCTGGTCGGCCTTGGTCTTCGGCTCGATGGCGACCTCGATGACCGGCTCCGGGAACGTCATCGACTCGAGGACGACCGGGTTCGCGATGTCGGACAGGGTGTCACCGGTGGTGGTGTCCTTCAGGCCGATGACCGCGTAGATGTTGCCGGCGGTCAGCGAGTCGACCGGGTTCTCCTTGTTGGCGTGCATCTGGAAGATCTTTCCGATGCGCTCCTTCTTGCCCTTGGTCGAGTTGATGACCGCGGAGCCGGAGTCGAGGTGTCCCGAGTACACGCGAACGTAGGTCAGGCGACCGAAGAACGGGTGCACGGCGACCTTGAACGCGAGAGCCGAGAACGGGTCGTTCGCGTCGGGGTGACGCTCGATGATCGTGTCGTAGTCCTTCGGGTCGTGCGCCTCGATGGCACCGACGTCGAGGGGGTTCGGCAGGAAGTCGACGACCGCGTCGAGCATCGGCTGGACGCCGCGGTTCTTGAACGCGGAGCCGCAGAGGACCGGGTAGATCTCCGAGGCGATGGTCAGCTTGCGGATCGCGCCCTTGATCTCGGCGACCGAGAGCTCCTCGCCGCCGAAGAACTTCTCGAGCAGCGCGTCGTCGGTCTCGGCGACGGTCTCGAGGAGCTGCTGACGGTACTCCTCAGCCTTGTCCTTCAGGTCGGCCGGGATCTCCTGGACCTCGTACTTGGCGCCCATGGTGACATCACCCTTGGCGTCGCCGGGCCAGACCAGCGCACGCATCTCGATGAGGTCGACGACTCCGATGAAGTCGTTCTCCGCACCGATGGGCAGCTGGATGACGAGCGGCTTGGCGCCGAGGCGGCTGACGATCGTGTCGACCGTGAAGTAGAAGTCCGCGCCGAGCTTGTCCATCTTGTTGACGAAGCAGATGCGGGGCACGTTGTACTTGTCGGCCTGGCGCCAGACGGTCTCGGACTGGGGCTCGACGCCCTCCTTGCCGTCGAACACGGCGACCGCACCGTCGAGCACGCGGAGCGAGCGCTCCACCTCGACCGTGAAGTCCACGTGGCCGGGGGTGTCGATGATGTTGATCTGGTTCTTGTTCCAGAAGCAGGTCACGGCGGCAGACGTGATCGTGATGCCGCGCTCCTTCTCCTGCTCCATCCAGTCGGTGGTCGACGCGCCGTCGTGCGTCTCGCCGAGCTTGTGGTTGACGCCCGTGTAGAACAGGATGCGCTCGGTCGTCGTGGTCTTGCCGGCATCGATGTGCGCCATGATGCCGATGTTGCGGACCTTGCTCAGGTCCGTGAGCACGTCTTGTGCCACAGGAGTGTCCTTATCGTTTGGAGCAGGTGTACTGCGAAGAGCAGGTGTACTGCGAAGAGGGGGTGCGACGGGCCCAGGAACGCGGATCGGTCCCTGAGCCCGTCGAACGGGTTACCAGCGGTAGTGAGCGAACGCGCGGTTCGACTCGGCCATCTTGTGCGTGTCCTCGCGGCGCTTGACCGCGGCGCCCAGGCCGTTCGACGCGTCGAGGATCTCGTTCTGCAGACGCTCGGTCATCGTCTTCTCACGACGACCCTTCGCGTAGCTCACGAGCCAGCGCAGAGCGAGGGTGTTGGCGCGGTGAGGCTTGACCTCGACCGGCACCTGGTAGGTCGAGCCACCGACGCGGCGGCTGCGGACCTCGAGAGTCGGGCGCACGTTGTCGAGCGCCTTCTTGAGCGTGGCGACGGCGTCCTGACCGTTCTTCGCCTCGACACCGCGGAGGGCGCCGTAGACGATCGACTCGGCCAGCGACTTCTTGCCGTCGACGAGGATCTTGTTCACCAGCGAGGTGACGATCGGTGCGCCGTATACCGGGTCGTTGACGACGGGGCGCTTCGGGGCCGGTCCCTTACGAGGCATCTAACTCAACCCTTCTTCGCGCCGTAGCGGGAACGAGCCTGCTTACGGTTCTTGACAGCCTGGGTGTCCAGGGCGCCACGGACGATCTTGTAACGCACACCGGGGAGGTCCTTCACACGACCGCCGCGCACGAGCACCAGCGAGTGCTCCTGCAGGTTGTGGCCCTCACCGGGGATGTACGCGGTGACCTCGGTGCCGTTGCGGAGCTTCACACGAGCGACCTTGCGCATCGCCGAGTTCGGCTTCTTGGGGGTGGTGGTGTAGACGCGGGTGCAGACCCCGGCCTGCTGCGGGTTCGACTTGAGCGCCGGCGCCTTGGTCTTGGTGACCTTGGGCGAGCGACCCTTGCGAACCAACTGCTGAATGGTTGGCACGTTCTCTCCTCATAGTGCTGCACGGTGACAGCGTGATGGGTTTCACATCATGACCCACCGGCACGCCGGAACCGACGTGCTTTTGGTGTGGTGGGTATGCCGTGGGGGCGGACCGGCATGGTGCCGACGCCCAGCGCGCACATCGAGACGTGCACACACCTGGTCAAGTGTAATGCCGCGTAACGTGCCGGTCAAATGAGCGCGACCTCGACAGGCAGCGCCGAGGTCGTCAGGGCAGATCCGGGTCGAACGGGGAGTCCAGGGATTCGGTGAGCTCGGCGAGGAGCGCCTCGATCTGCGGCTCGACGTGCTGCGAGATGGCCGCCTGGATGTGGATGCGGTGTCGCAGCAGGATGCCGCAGATCTCGCGTCCGACCATGTTGGCGTACTCGTCGGCGAGCGCCACCTCCTGGCGCAGGGCCACCTTGGCCTCCTCGGTCAGCGGCGGCAGTGCGGGCAGCTCCGCGGCGGAGTCGTCGGCCAGGCCCGCGATCGTGAACAGGAACGGTGCGCCAGGCACGGGTTCCGGGTCGAGGGGCAGTCCGTCGAACTCGGGATCCAGGTCCTCCGTCGGCCGGTAGCTGCGCGCGCGATTGCGGGCGGCCTGCTGATCGAGTTCGCGCTGCAGCATCGGCAGGTTCCGTGCGGTGTACTCCGCCACGGCGTGATCGACGATCGTCTTAATGCGCGTGGAGAGTCCGTGCTGCACGCCGTGCGGGGTGTTGGCCCCGATGCCCGCGGCCGAGAGGATCGGAGAACCGAGGCACCGGCGGCACGGCGCGACCCTGCCGCGGTGGGTGGCTGGCTCCCAGCGCGGCACCCAGCGCAGCCAGGCCTCGACGGCCTGGTCCACCTGCGTCTCCAATGAGCGCTCCACCCCACCAGCGTACGGCGCGTCGCCTGTCACCGCCGCGATTTCCGCGGTCACGGCGAGTGGCCGTCGGGACGATTCCCGGAAGGCACGACGATTCACCGAGGGGATGCCGTCGGCTGCGGTGACAATTCCCGGAAGGTACGACGATTCGCCGAGGGGATGCCGTCGGCTCCGGTGACAATTCCCGGAAGGTACGACGATTCGCCGAGGGGATGCCGTCGAATCGTCGGCGGATCGTCACAGGGGCGGCGGATCGTCACAGGGGCGGCGGATCGTCGCAGGGTCGGCGGGTCGTCGCAGGGGCGGCGGGTCGTCGCAGGGGCGGCGGATCGTCGTGGTCGTCGGATCGTCAGGAGGTAGCGGCGCGCCGTCACTCCTCGTCGTCGCGCTCCCACGGCCAGCGCGGGTGCTCGGCACGGGTGCGGCGCAGCGCGATGCCGCCCCACCCGGCGAGGAGTCCCGCGAGCACCAGGATCGCACTCGCTCCCCCGCGGACGAGATCTCCGGCGACGGCGGTCGCGAGCACGAAGCTGCCCGTGCCGAAGAGCACCGTCATCCAGACCGCGACGAGGTGCAGGATGCCGGCGAGCAGGGCGATCGCGATCGTGGCGACATACGACGGCTGCGATCGCCGCAGTGTGGAGAACAGCATGAGGGCGAACGAGATCACCGCGACGAGCATGCCGATCGCGCCGGGAGCCTGACCCAGGTTCGGCACCGCGATGATGTCCGTGTCGGTCGCGACGCTCAGCGCCCCGAGGCCGAACACCGCGAGAGCGAAGAACCCGATGGTCGCGAACACCGTGGCGAGGACAGCCGAAACCCCCGCGGACTCGGGTCCGCGGGGGTTCGGCGTGGTGGAGTTCGTGATTACCTCGCGAGCGTCGGGCCGGCTTCGAGGGTGCGCTCGTACTCGCGCTGCGCCTCGGCGTTGAGCTCGGTCTTCCTGGCGCCGCTGCGGGCGACCCACGCGCCGAACCAGATGGTGAGCTCCCGCGCGAACACGAAGGCGGCGATGGCCAGCGGAGCGAGCAGCTGCCCGCCGACGACGTCGAGTCCTTCGGCGGCGGTGAGCTTCCAGAACGGAGCCTCGAACAGCTGACCGAGGATGTGCCCGGCATAGGCGATGACGCCGACGATGATGCCGAACACCACCCAGAGGCCCCAGCGACCGCGGTTGATGATCGCACCCAGCAGCCAGAAGCCGAGGAAGAAAACCACGACCGGCGTCCAGTATCCCCACGTGGTGAGCGGCGCGATGGCGGTCTGGCCGATGTTCTCACCGGTCACGTCACCCGCGATCGCGCCGAGGCCGAGGGCCGCGCCGAGGTACAGGATGGCGAACACGAGCGTGGCGAGCAGGCCGATCGCACCGGCGGTGCCGCGGTTGCCGCGGTCACGGGGCGGCTCCGGCGCCTGCACGAAGATCGGCTGAGGCTGCTGCGGCTGCACGGCGGCAGCGGCGACGAGCGGCTCGGACGGCACGATGCGCGTGTCCGTGTCGTCACTGTGCGTCGAGTAGGCGGCGTCGGCCATGCGGGAATCCTCGTGCCCGAACGGCACGGGTGCTGCCACGGTCGCCTCAGGGTAGAACGAGGCGGTGTCGGCGTCGGCATCCGACCGCGCGTCGTGGACGATGTCGCGCTGCGGCTCGGCCTGCACGGGAGCAGCAGGCGGGGCGGGAGCCGGGGCCGGCGCGGCGAAGGTGCCGGGGTGGTCCCGCTCCGCCTCTTCGAACGCGGCCAGGTCGGGGTCGATGGGCTGCGCGGCAGGCGTGCTCTCCGCGGCATCGTTCGTGCCGCGGACATCTGCACCCGCGGCTGCGGCGGCGTCGAGGCCGGCATTCGCGCTGCCGACGACGTCGTCTACGTCAGCCGGCTTCTCGGGCTGGGGAACGTCGGGGTCACTCATGGGGTGCGCCTCTCATCGGAAATGTGCATTGCGAGGCTACCGCCGCACGAACCGCCGCCCCCGGAGGCGTGCCGACGTGTCGTCATACGCACGGCGCCCGCAGAGGTTCCGCGGTCAGGGAAGCGCGGTGCGCAGAGCGGTCCCGGCGAACTCCGCGAGCACCGGGAGCATCGGCAGCGAGAGCCAGACGAGCGCGCCGACGATGCCGATGCACACCACGCCGGCGAACCAGCTCACCCCGAGGTTGCGTCCACCCACCCGTGCCATGCCCCCACGGTAGAGCCGAAGCACCCCGGACGCCGGGAGCAACGCCGCGCTCCGGCCTCAGCCCTTCGTCGCTCCGGCGGTCAGGCCGCCGACGATGTACTTCTGCAGGAACAGGAACAGGATCATCACGGGGATCGCGGCCATCACGGCGCCGGCGGAGAAGGCCGACCAGTCCGCATAGCGCGGGTTCGCGACGAGCTTGGTGAGACCGACGACGAGCGTCTGCTGGTCCACGTCGACGAGCATCACGCTCGCGATGACGTACTCGTTCACCGTGCCGATGAAGGACAGCAGGCCGACGACCGCGAGGATCGGGGCCACGAGCCGCAGGATGATCGTGAAGAAGATGCGGGCGTGGCCGGCGCCGTCGATGCGGGCGGCCTCGTCGATCTCCTTCGGGATCGTGTTGAAGAACCCGTACATGAGGTAGGTGTTCACGCCGAGCGCTCCGCCCAGGTACACCAGGATCAGCCCCGTGTGCGTGTTCAGCCCGATCGCCGGGAACCAGTCCCCCAACGTCGACATCAGCAGGAAGATCGCGACGACCGCGAGCAGCTGCGGGAACATCTGCACGACGACGATCGTCACGAGTCCGACGCGGCGTCCCGCGAAGCGCATGCGCGAGAAGGCATATGCCGCGCAGGCGCCGATGAACACGGTCACGGCGCCTGTGACCACGGCGATCAGCAGCGTGTTGAGGAACCAGGTGCCGTACGGGTTCTGCGGATCGCTCAGGATGCGCACGTAGCTGTCGATGCCGATCGCGGAGAACAGCTGGTTCGAGCCGGTCAGCGTGCCCTTCGGGTTCAGCGACGCGGAGACGACGTACAGCAGCGGGAACAGGGCGAACACGCTGACGACGATCGCGACGAGGTGTCGCCATCCGGTGTCGGCGAACCACGCGCCGAAGCTGCGACGGCGCGGGGCGAGGCGCTGTTCGGAGGTGCTGGTGGCGGTGCTCATGTCAGTTCAGCTCCTCGAGGGCCTTGGTCTTGCGGAAGCTGATGATCGAGATCGTCGCGACCACGATGAAGATCAGGATCGTGAAGGCCGATGCCAGGCCGTAGTCGCGCGTCTGGCCCGTGAAGGCCACCTTGTAGACCATCGAGATCAGGATGTCGGTGTGCCCCACCGGGATGGACACATCGCTGAAGCGCGGTCCGCCGTTGGTGAGCATGTAGATCAGGTTGAAGTTGTTGAAGTTGAACGCGAACGACGAGATCAGCAGCGGCGCGACGGTGACGAGCAGCAGCGGCAGCTTGATGCGGCGGAAGACCTGCCACGGGTTCGCGCCGTCCATCACGGCGGCCTCGTTCACGTCCTCCGGGATGCCCTGCAGCGCCCCCATGCAGACGAGGAACATGTAGGGGAACCCGAGCCACAGGTTCACCAGCAGCACCGACACCTTCGCGAGAGCGGGGTCGGTGAGCCAGGGGATGTCGGCCCCGCCGAAGATGACCTGATTGATGAAGCCGAAGCTCTCGTTCATCATCCCGGCCCAGACCAGCGCCGACAGGAACGCGGGGAACGCGTACGGGAGGATCAGGATGATGCGGTAGCCGTTGCGGAACCGCATCCGCGTGTTGTTGAACACCAGCGCGAGCAGGAGCCCGAGGAAGAACGTCGTCGCGACCGAGATCAGCGCGAAGGCGAACGTCCACAGCGTGACCGAGATGAGCGGTCCGCGGATGGACGAGTCGGTGACGGCACGGACGAAGTTGTCGAAGCCGACGGTCGTCTGCCACCCGGGCAGCAGCTGCTCTCCGTCTTCGGCCGTGAAGGCGCCGTCACCGGTGTCGGAGTAGACGGCCCCGGTGGTCGTGTCGGTGATGGTGTCGGCGTCCGCGTCGTAGGCGAGCGTCGAGACGTACAGGTAGCCCTTCTGTCCGTCCGGTGCGCGCAGGCTGCCGTCGTTGGGGTCGTCGCTGAACGGGACGGAGAGCTTCTCGAGCTCTTCTGAGAGGGTGAACACGGTGGCGAGCGGGAGGGTGGTCCACCCGTCCGTCGCGACGGCCTTGCCGCCCTCGAACTCGGCATCGACCTCCTGCAGGGGCTGCTCCGCGGTGCCGACCAGGGCGTCGCCCGAGTCGGGGTCGGTGACGAGCAGGCCATAGGTGCCGAACTGCTCGACGACCGTGACCGGGTAGGTGGGCGAATCCTCGACCCGCTCCTGCGCCGAGGCGAGAAGCGAGGAGATGGCCTGATCCTTGGTGCCGTTGTGGCCCGTGCCGTAGTTCGTGAACCCGATGTACCCGGTGTAGAGCAGGGTGAAGACCTGGAACACCACCAGGAAGATGATGCCGGGAGTGAGGTACTTCGCCGCGATGCGCTTGCGGGAGAAGTAGATGTAGTTGACGAGGATGGCGACCGCGACGACGATCCCGAGGATCAGCCATTCCTGGTGCGCGAACAGGACGAAGGCCGCATAGAGCGCGATCGCGTCGACCACGGCCAGCAGCAGGATCTTCAGCAGCATCCAGCCGATCGGTCCGGATGCCGCTTCGGCGATCTTCGCCGCCTGGCGCTGACGTCGGGTCGGAGGAGCAGTGCGCTCGTCGGTGTCTGTCATGTCGTCCTCGTCATGATCCTGCCGGGGCGGGCGAAGACGCCCACCCCGGCAGAGTCAGTGGTTCCGGCTGTTACTTGATCGCGGCGGTCACGTCGTCGACGAGCTTCTGCCACGTCGTCGTCGGGTCCGCGCCGTTGATGATCGCGGCCTCGGCCACGCCCCAGAACTGCCACACCGAGCCCATGGCCGGGATGGCGGGCATCGGCACGGCGTCGGCGCCGACGGCCTGGAAGCCGGCGATGATCGGGTCGGAGGCGGCGGAGTCGGCGGCGGCGGTCAGCGCGGGCAGGACGTTGCCGGCCTTGAACAGCTCGAGCTGCACGTCTTCGGTGCCGAGGTAGTTGACGAGGAAGTCGTTCGCGGCGACCTTGTTCTTCGACTCGGAGCTCACGAAGAAGCCCTTGACGCCGGCGAACGGCGACGCGGTCTCACCGGTCGGGCTCGGGATCGGGTCGATCGCGACGTTGATGCCGGCGTCCGTCGCGGCTCCGACGTTCCACGGGCCGGTCAGCCAGAAGGCCGCGGTCCCGTCGAGGAACTGCTGCTTGGCGATCTCACCGTCGATGTCGGTGTTCAGCGTGCCCGCTGCACCCTGCGCGCCCAGCCAGTCGGCGAAGGCGAAGCCGCCCTCGCTGCCCAGCTGGAGGTCGGTCGGGTCGTAGCTGCCGGACTCGTCCGTGCCGAAGACCGGAGCACCGAAGGCCGTCTGGAAGGGGTACAGGTGGTACGGGTTGCCCTCGGCGCCCTGCTCGACGACGAACGTGCCCTTCGACACCATGTCGTCGAAGCTCGTCGGAGCCTCCGGGACGAGGTCGGCGTTGCGCAGCACGGCGATGTTCTCGACCGCGTACGGGAGCATGTAGACGGTGCCCTCGTAGGTGGCCGCCTGCAGCGCCACCGGGAGGTAGTCCTCGGAGCTGTCGCCGAGCTCGATCGGAGCGACGACGCCGTTGGTGCTGAGCTCGCCCAGCCAGTCGTGCGCGCCCATGACGATGTCGGGGCCCTTGCCGGTCGGCACCTGCTGGATGAAGTCGTCCTTCATGTCGTCGACCGACTTGCCCGTGAGCTCGACCTTGACGCCGGTCTTCTCCTCGTAGGCGTCCGCCGCGCCCTGCAGGGCGTCCACGCGCTCGGCGTCGACCCAGACGACGAGCTTTCCGCCGTCCTGGGAGTCGGAGGTCTCATCGCCGCTGTTCCCCGCGGCGCAGCCGGCAAGCGTCAGAGTCGAAACGATGGCGATCGCGCCCGCGGCGACGATGCCCCTCTTGTTCACCTTCATTGGTGTGTGCCTCTCTCAGTGCTGTTGGCCTGCATGTACTGCAAGCGCTTACAGTATGCAACGAAAACGACACCGTTTGCAACGACGGACAGCGTCGATATCAACCCGTGACCGTCGAGACGAGGGCATCGATGCATGAAAACGCTTCCACCAGTTCGGGCGGGACGCGACTCGTAGACTCGGCGCATGGCAATCACTTCGCTCCATGTCGCGCGGATGACGGCGGGTGTCGCACTGGCGGCGTCCGCGGTCGCTCTCAGCGGCTGCACCGCGTTCGCCACGAGCTACGACGTGCTGGACCGCGAGGCCGAACCCGCCGATATGGTGCCGGACTCGGTGGTGGCGGAGGACTCCGGCGACGTCGCGGACCTGCCCTCGGCACGACTGGTGGGCGAGCACGAGGGCACATCGATCTGGCTGCTGCGCGGCGTCGAGGTCGGGGCGGTCTGCGTCCTCGCCTATCCGGACAACGACCTCTGGCTCATGGCCTGCGGAGGCGAACAGGGGCCCGTCGAGCTGAGCGGTCCCGCCGGACACTTCGTGACGGTTCCGGACGACTATCCGACGCCGGACGGAGCCACCCGGATCTCGGCCAATGTCTATGCCGTGACCCCTTGAGCACCGGCGCCGGTGTAGGAGGAGTAGCCGAACCGACCGACGCATCCGGCCGCAGAGCCGGTGACGCTCGTCAGCGACCGGCATCTCCCGGCGCATCCTGGATCACACGATCGATCCAGTCACGCCGCGGCAAAGCGGAGATGACTTCACGTGGAAACCACCCGAGTTCCATGATCTCGTCGAGGTCCGGCGTCGCCTCGCTGAGCAGTTCGCACTCGTACGCGATCGTCACGTAGCCGACCTGATCACCATTGGGATACGTGACTGCCAGAGGTTCTCCACCGTAGGCGCCGATGACACCGGTGATCCGGATCCGAGCTCCCGTCTCTTCGAAGACCTCTCGATCCACAGCGTCCGCGGGGTCTTCGTCGGGCTCGACCCCACCGCCGATCAGACTCCAGAGCCCGGAATGCGCGTGCCGGGCGAGCAAGAACCGCTCGCCGTCTCGAATGACGGCCGTGACGCCAGGGAGAAGCAAGAAGTCCTGACCGATCCGCGCGCGAATCGACTGGACATAGCTGGACATCGGCATCCGGGCAGTCTAAGCAATGGGCGCGGCACCTGCGGGGAGCACTCGACAGCGAGCGGACTAGCGACCTGCGTGGATCGGCAGCCGTTGACGGCCGTCGGGGCCCGGGGCTTCCCTTGCTCCTACCGAACCCAGCCCATGATCACGGCGAGCACGAGCAAGAGCGTGAACAACGGGACGATGACCCGGAGCTCCCAGTCGTTCGCATCCATCTTGCGAATCGTCCTGAGGATCGGCCAGCGCGCCTCCCTGGCACGCCGGGCTGCGCGCTTCGGGCTCTCGCTGTCGCGACGCAGGCTCATCTCGCCAGTATGGGACACGCGCTCGCGCCCCGGTTACAGTGGAGTCATGGCTGACAGCTCATTTGACATCGTCTCGAAGGTGGATCACCAGGAGGCGGAGAACGCCCTGAACCAGGCCCGCAAGGAGATCGAGCAGCGCTACGACTTCAAGGGCACCGGTGCGTCGATCGCCTGGAGCGGTGAGAGCATCCTGATCATCGCCAACACCGAGGAGCGGGCCAAGGCGGTTCTCGACGTGTTCCAGTCCAAGCTCATCAAGCGCGGCATCTCGCTGAAGAGCCTGGACTCGGGCGAGCCCTTCGCGAGCGGCAAGGAGTTCCGCATCGTCTCGACGCTCAAGGACGGCATCTCCTCCGAGAACGCGAAGAAGATCAACAAGATCATCCGCGACGAGGGCCCCAAGGGCGTCAAGAGCCAGATCCAGGGCGACGAGCTGCGCGTGCAGTCCAAGAGCCGCGACGACCTGCAGTCCGTGATCGCGCTCCTCAAGGGCTCCGACCTCGACGTCGACCTGCAGTTCATCAACTACCGGTAAGCAGCCCGTCGGGCCGGTCGGCGAGAGACAGGTGGCGGCGCGGGGATGACCGCGTGCCCCTGATCACGGCTCACAGTCGATCGGGATCGAAGTCGAAGAGACCGCCGAACGGCGTCGCCTCGTCACCGGTGTCACGAGGGTCGAACTGGACGGTCGCGGTCGTGACCACGATGCGCGAACGCGGGGTGACGAGCACGCGCACCCGACGGTTGCCCACGGCGACGAATTCCACGAAGGCCGCCGGTCCGTTCGCTGCGGCCTCCACAGATCTGAGGATGCGGTCGAGGTCCTGGTCCTGGGCGAGAAACGTGCTGTCGCCGTCGATGATGATCTCGGTCCGCTCCATCGTCTGCATGTCGCCCATCCCAGCACACGAACGGCCTCCGAAGCTGCGAGTCCCGTTGAAGTCCAGCTCGGGGCGACGGACACCGCGGGGAACCGCCGCGCGTATCCTTTGCTCATGGGAAAGCTCGAGTACAACAGTTCGCGGCCTGCGATCGAAGTGGACGACGAAACGCTGGTCCACCTGAAGATCGTGATGGGCACGAAGCTGCGTCGTCACGAGAGCTTCATGATGACCTGGCCCGCAGCCCAGGGGCGCGCCGGCAGGATGACCGCGTGGATGCACCCGAGCATCCCCTTGATCCTGGAATTCGACTCCGAGGACCTTCCGAAGGTCGACAGCCACCGCATCGAGCGAATGATGACGGCGCTCAACGCTCGGGGGGAGCTCGTCCTCGACGACCTCCCCTGATCGGGACCCGGTGCCTGCCGATGAGGTCTGCGGGCGTTCCCGCACGCCCCACACAGAATGCCTGTTCTCGGTGCGGAGCACGCTCACGGGCCCAGCGGTCCCAGGCCCGAGAGGGGGTCGGATGCCACGGCCTCCGACCCCCTCTGCGTGCTCTCGCGAGATTGCATACCGATATACCGGTTGTGGTGCTCAAGACTGGAGGCGGTCGACTCGATGCGACCGATGACGCAACCACCGCGTGACGGGCACCCGTCGCCGGCGACGCTCTTCGGGACTGCGAGCCAGCCCTCGTGGGGACGAGGCCACAGCGGTTCCACGCGCGTGCGTCTCCTGTGGTCGGCGGATGCGGAAGCGCCCGCCGGCCACAGACCCTCGAGTGAGAAGGACCCCGCCCGTCCCGTGCTGCGCGCCCCCACGCGGATCACGGCCGGACGGGGCTCATTGGCATCAGACGCGACTTCATGATGTAGTTTCCCTCCCGGGTGAATCATGGGGCGCCCGGGATTGAAGGACAACTGGGGGCAGGTCCATGCAGCGTATTCGGTCGACGAGCATCGGCGAGAGCAAGCAGCTTCTGGCTGAGGAGGTCTACCACTACATCGGCAGGCGGATCATCGACGGCACGCTGGCCGCCGGGGAACGCATCCGCGACGTCGACGTCGCGGAGGAGCTGCACGTGTCGCGCACACCGGTGCGCGAGGCTCTCCAACGCCTCGAACGCCTGGGGATGGTGACCATGTACCCCAGCCGCTACACCGAGGTCACGCCCGTCACCGCTGAGACGGTCGCGCAGTCGCTGGTGTTCGCCGGTCATCAGGGAGGCATCGCCGCCCGGCTGGCCGCGCCGCGGATCACACCGGCGCAGCGGGAGCACGTCGTCGAGCTCGTCGCGACGATGTACGCGTCGATCGACGACAGCGCGAGGACCTCCCTCACCCGGTGGGCCGTGTTCTCGTACCTGGGCGAGCACTGCGGGAACGCGCAGCACCGCTCCCTCATCGCCGACGCGAGCATGGTGCTGTCGCGCAATCTGCGCGGCTGGGCGGTCCCGCGGGGCGACCGCCTCCGGATGCAGCAGATCTACATCGATTTCCGTGACGCGATCCGCCGCGGCGACGGCGACGCGGCCGAGCGTCTGGCGCGCGAGATGTACTACGTCTGACGGGGCTCGGGCCGACGCAGGCCGGCCGATGCACGCCAGCCGGTGACCCAGCGTTCGAGCCGCGCATAGGCCTCTTCCCGAGCGGCATGGCGGGAGAGGAAGACGTCGTGCAGAGCGCCGTCGATCCGTTCCACGGTGACCGAGGGGCCGAGCCGGAGCGCCGCACGGGCGATGTCGTCCACCACGAGCACGGAGTCCGCCGAGGTCAGCTCCTCCGACCAGCGGGTGGGCGGCACGAATCGCGCCGAGAGCAGCACGCACACCGGCGCCGAGATGGACAGCCCCGCCGCCACGGTCTTGTGGCCGGTGAGGATCGCGTGCAGCCACCCCGCGTACACCGCCATCGTCTGCACGGGCCGCCACGCCGTGTCGATCTCCATCGGATCGTCGGGGTCGGCGACCTCCTGCTGCGCGCGCGTGTAATAGCCGAGGTCGACCTGCGGCGCGACCTCCATCGGTCGGATCCGCGCCTGAAGCTCCACCACGGGAGCCAGCGCCGCGCGCGCCGGCGCGAACTGGAACTCCAGCCAGGGGCTGTTCAGCACCACCGCGTCTGCGACCCCCGGATGCCGCGACGCCCACAGGCTCAGGGTGAGCCCGCCCGTGGAATGCCCGAAGAGGACGAGGCCGCGCGCGGACTCGTTGCCGCCCAGCCCGCGTCCCATCGCCTCGAGGGCCGCGCCGATGTCCTGGTCGTAGATCGCCAGGTCCGCGATGTAACCGGGCGTCTGTCCCTCGCGCAGACTGCGACCGTACTTGCGCAGGTCGAGCGCGAAGAACCGGGCGCCGCGTGACGTCCAGAACCGGGCGAGCCGCTTCTGGAAGAAGTAGTCCGACCAGCCGTGGACGTACAGCACATCGACTCCGTCGAGAAGCCGACGCCGGCCGCGCACCCGGTCCCACCACTCCTGCTCGGGCGGGAGGGCGCGCACCAGGGTCGCCACCACCGGGCCCTGCTCGTCGGTGCCGAGGTCGAGCGTCAGCTGCTCGAACTCGTCACCGAGCACATCAGGGATCCAATCCGCCATGCGTTCCTCCCCCTCGCCGCCAGGCTAGCCGAGCAGACGCCCAGGAGGGGGATGCGGGTCCGGGAGGGCGCTACTCGCCTCGGGACACGCGCACCATCTCGTCGCGCGGGACGACCTTGATCCGGGCGCGCTCCTCGGGCGCTCCGAGGGCGATCTCGTGCTCGTCGAGGCGATGCCAGCCGTCCAGGTCCGTCCAGGCGACGCCGCGCTCGGCGAGGAGGGCCGGGATCGCGTCCTCGCTGGGGTCCTCCGGGTGCCACCACGACCCCTGGTCGTTGATGATGTGCCGGACGGTCTCCATCGCGTCGGACTTGGTGTGCCCGATCAGTCCGACCGGTCCGCGCTTGATCCAGCCCGTGGCGTAGATGCCGGGCACCTGCTCGTTGGAGTCCTTCGCGAGCACCTGGCCCTCGCGATTGGGGATCACCCCGTGCTTCTTGTCGAACGGCACGCCGGGCAGCGGGGAGCCGAAGTAGCCGATCGCGCGGTACAGAGCCTGCAGCGGCACCTCGCGCAGCTCTCCCGTGCCCACGGCACCACCCTGACCATCGGGCTTCGTGCGCTCGTACACGAGAGCGGCGACGCGACCCGTCTCGTCCTTGCGCACCTCCACCGGCTTCGCCCAGAAATGCAGGTGCAGACGCCGAGATGCCGTCCCGCCGGCGTTGTTGACCGAGTCGCGCTTGCGCCACGACTGCAGGATCCGGTCGATCACCATGACCTGCTTGTTGCTGGCGACCGCATCCTTCGAGGCCTCGTCGTAGTCGAAGTCCTCGTCGTACACGACCATGTCGACATCGCGCAGCTCGCCGAGCTCGCGCAGTTCGAGCGGTGTGAACTTCACCTGCGCGGGTCCGCGGCGTCCGAAGATGTGCACGTCCGTCACCGCGCTGGCCTTCAGCCCCTCGTAGACGTTCGCCGGGACCTCGGTGACGAGCAGGTCCTCCGCATGCTTCGCGAGCATGCGGGCGACGTCGAGCGCCACGTTGCCGTTGCCCAGCACCCCGACGGAGGCCGCGTCCAGCGGCCACTCCCGCGGCACGTCCGGATGCCCGTCGAACCAGCTCACGTAGTCCGCGGCCCCGTAGGAGGCCACGGCGTCGATGCCGGGGATGTCGAGCGAGGTGTCGCGGATCGCCCCGGTCGCGAAGATCACGGCGTTGTAGTGCTTCTTGAGGTCGTCGAGGGTGATGTCCTCGCCGAAGCGGACGTTGCCGAACAGGCGGATGTCACCGCGATCGAGGACATCGCGCAGCGCCGTGATGATGCCCTTGATGCGCGGGTGATCGGGCGCGACGCCGTAGCGGACGAGCCCGTAGGGAGCCGGCAGCTGCTCGAAGAGGTCGATCGACACGTCGAACTTGCGCTCGGCCTTCAGCAGGATGTCCGCGGCGTAGATGCCGGCGGGTCCCGCACCGACGATGGCCAGTCTGAGCTTGGTCATGGGAGGTCCTTTCGTATGCCGACGCAGCCGGCGGGCAGCCCGAGGGGCGCCCGCGCGGAATCAGCTGGAGCGTTCGGCGAGGGTCTCAGCAAATCGTGTCAGCGCCTCGCGGACGGTGCCGCGCGGGAGGGGATCGAGGGCGTCGGTCGCATCGCGCGTCCAGGAATGCGCGAGCTCGAGCGTCTTCTGCGTCACGGCGTGATCGCGGAGCTCGTCCAGAGGGCCGTCGAGGATGGCCGGATCGGCTCCGTCCGCGATGAGCGCCACTCCGTCGTCGATGCGCGCCGCGAGGTCGACCGACGCGGCGTCGCCCTCGGCCTTCAGCAGCAGGTAGGGCATGGTCGGAACGCCCGCACGCAGGTCGGTTCCCGGCACCTTGCCGGTCTCCTCCGGCTTCGCCGACAGGTCGATGACGTCGTCGAGCAGCTGGAAGGCCACGCCGATCTTCTCGCCGTACACGCGCAGCGGCTCCTCGTACGCCGAGGAGGCGTTGGAGAAGATCACGCCGCCCTGGGTCGCCGCGGCGATCAGGGAACCGGTCTTGTCGGCGAGCACCTGGATGTAGAACGCGATCGGGTCGTCGCCCTCCTGCGGTCCGAGGGTCTCGTGCATCTGTCCGAGGACGAGGCGCTCGAACGTGTCGGCCTGCAGTCGGATGGCCCGCTCCCCCAGGCGCGACATGAGCTGACTGGCGCGCGAGAACAGGATGTCGCCGGTGAGGATCGCGATGTTGTTGCCCCACACCGCGTGCGCGGCCGGGACACCGCGGCGGCGGTCCGCGCCGTCCATGACGTCGTCGTGATACAGCGAGCCCAGGTGGGTGATCTCCAGAGCCTTCGCGACATCGATCACCTCGGCCGTGTTGCCGTCGCCGAGCTGTGCGGCCAGGAGCGTGAGGACGGGCCGGATGCGCTTGCCGCCCGCCTCGTACAGGTAGCGGCTGGCGGCGTCGGCGAGCGGATCGGCGACGCGCACGTCCTCGGCCAGTCCGGTCTCGACCAGCTCCAGTCCGTCTTCGATGGCGCGGGCGACGCGGCGGGCGGCGGGGCCGATGAAGACGCGATCGCTGAAGCCGAGACGGCTCGCCAGTCGCGAACCCGGGGCGATGGGGCTCGAAGTCACGGTCCCAGCCTACCTGCGTCGGCTGACGCGGTTTCGTCCGCGGAGATCACTCCGGCTTGCGCGCTCTGTGCAGGGCCACGATGCCGAACGAGAGATTCCGGTACGCGACGTCGGCCCAGCCCGCCTCCCGGATCCAGGCCGACAGCTTCTTCTGGTCGGGCCACTCGCGGATCGACTCGTTGAGGTAGTCGTAGGCGTCGCCGTTGGTGCCCGCGACCCGGGCGACGCGCGGCAGCACCTGCGCGTTGTAGAAGCGGTAGGCACTGCGGAACAGCTTGCCCGGCGGGGTGGAGAACTCGTTGATCACGAGTCGGCCGCCCGGCTTGGTCACGCGGTACAGCTCGCGCAGCGCCTTCTTCGGATCGTTCACGTTGCGCAGCGCATACGACATCGTGACCGCATCGAACTCCCCGTCGCCGAACGGCAGGTCAGTGGCGTCGGCCTGCACGAACGACAGGTTGCGCATGGCGCCGTGCCGTCGCTCGCCCTCCGCGAGCATCCCGGGCGAGAAGTCGGCCGCGACCACCTGAGCACCGCTGCGCGCGAGGGACGCCGACGACGACGCGGTGCCGGCACCGAGGTCGAGGATCCGCTCCCCCGGCTTGGGAGCGACCGCGCGCGTGGTGGCGGCGCGCCACAGGACGTCGTTGCCGAACGTCATCGCGGTGTTCGTGCGGTCGTAGCCTGCGGCGACCTGGTCGAACATGCCGCTCACGCGGGCGGGGTCCTTGCCGAGGTCGGCGCGGTTCTTCTCGTTCGGGGTCACGGGATCAGTCTAGGCGCGAGGTTCAGCGCCTCGAGGCGGTCGAGCCACGGATCCGCCGTCGCGTCGTCGAACGGGGCGGTCTGTGCGCGCACCCGCTCCTCCAGGTCGAGCGCGAGGGCCTCGAGGTGCGTCATCACGGCGGCGGGGTAGCCGTAGCGGACGCTGTGCTCCGCCCACTCGTCGCGGTCGTCGACCCAGGTGCCCCGGGCACCCTCGACCCGCACGACGTCGAGATCCATGTCGATGCCCGTCGCGAGCAGCGGATCGTCCGACCAGCGGATGTCCCAGCCGAGGTCGATGTAGATGCGCATGCCGCGGGGATGACGACGGTTCACGGTCAGCGCATGGTCCGCGCTCGCCGGGACCAGCGTGACGTTCGGACCCGCCGCGTGGAACTCCGCACCGGGACGGATGCTGTGCCATCCGGCGGGCTGGCCGACCCAGTCTCCCCAGTGGTCCGAGCCGAGGTACACGCACTCGTGACGCCAGTGCGGGGAGCCGTCCCACTTCCGCCACTGGAAGACCATCTCGGTGCCGGGTGCGGGACGCGCGTCGCTCATCCGTTCACCCTACGACGACGCGGTTCCGGGTCGGCGACGCGGCATAGGCTGGACACGTGCACACCACCCACCTGGTCGTGGAGACCCGCGAGATCGACCCGGTCGAAGACCTCCTGGCGTACGCCGACCCCGCTCGTCCGCTCGCCTGGCTGCGCCGCGGAGACGGGATCGTCGCCGTCGGGGAGCCGCTTGCGGAGCTACGCCCGCGTCCTGCGGCCGGCACGCCCCGCTCGCAAGCGCTGGCCACGGTCTGGCGCGGCATCTCGGCCCAGGCGGAGATCTCCGATCCGGTCGGACTGCCCGGCACCGGGCTCGTCGCGTTCGGGGCGTTCGCCTTCGACGAGGAGTCGGCCGCCGACAGCGTGCTCATCGTGCCGACCCGCGTGCTCGGCAGGCACGGGCACCGCTTCTGGGAGACCCGGATCCGTCTCGCGTCCGACCCCCGGGCGGCGACCCCGCTCGCCACGCAGCCGTATGGACCGCACTGGGCCGGCACGGTCGGGCCGGGGGCGCAGAGCCCGCAGGGATATCAGGACTCCGTGCGGCGCGCGCTCTCCCGCATCGCGGACGGCGAGCTGAGCAAGGTCGTCCTCGCCCGCGACCTCATCGGCACGATCCCCGCCGGCTCCGACCTGCGCCGCCTCGTGCGAGCGCTGTCGACGGGGTACCCCGACACCTGGGCCTTCGCGGTGGACGGTCTGATCGGCGCGAGCCCCGAGACCCTGGTGACGGTGCAGCAGGGCACCGTGACGGCCCGGGTCCTCGCCGGCACGATCGGGCGCGGCGCCGACGCGGACGCCGACACCGAGGCGTCCACGCACCTCGCCTCCAGCACCAAGGACCTCGACGAGCACCAGTATGCGGTGCAGAGCGTGCTCGCCTCGCTGCGCGCGCACACCAGGGCGCTCGCGGCGAGCGAGCAGCCGTTCCTGCTGAAGCTGCCGAACCTGTTCCATCTCGCCACCGACGTGGAGGGCGAACTGGCCGACGGCGAGTCCGCGCTCGACCTGGTGCGCGCGCTGCACCCCACGGCCGCGGTCGCCGGGACCCCCACTCCAGCGGCGATCGCGGCGATCCGCGACCTCGAGCCGTTCGACCGCGGACGCTATGCGGGCCCGGTGGGCTGGGTCGACGCCGAGGGCAACGGCGAGTGGGCCATCGCGCTGCGGTGCGCCCAGTTCGTCGCCGAGGCGGACGCGATCGGCGTCACCGCGTACGCCGGCGCGGGGATCGTCGCGGGTTCCGACCCGGAGAGCGAGCTGCTGGAGACGCGCGTGAAGTTCCGTCCCCTCGTCGACGCTCTCGCCTGACGCCGGTCCCGGACGGGCGTACCGGGACGGGGCAGGGTCAGCTGGCGGCGAGCCGCTTCTTCTCGGCCTCGACGTCGAAGTCCGCGCCGGGCCACTGCGGGTCGATGTCCTCCAGAGCGGCGAGCAGCAGCTCCTGCACCGCGAGGCGCGCGTACCACTTGGCGTTCGCCGGGATCACGTACCAGGGCGCCGCTTCGGTCGAGGTGCGGTCGAACACCGTCTGGTACGCCTGCATGTACTGCGGCCACAGCATCCGCTCGTCCACATCGCCGGGGTTGTACTTCCAATACTTGTCCGGCCGCTCCAGGCGCTCCATGAGGCGCTCCTTCTGCTCCTCCGGGGAGATGTGCAGCATCACCTTGATGATGCGCGTCCCGGATGCGGCCACCCGGGCCTCGAACTCGTTGATCGCGTCGTAGCGGCGCTCGATCTCCTCCGGCGGGGCGAGCTGCCTGACCCGGCCGATCAGCACGTCCTCATAGTGCGAACGGTCGAACACGCCGATGAACCCGGGCTCCGGGAGCCGCTTCTCGACGCGCCACAGGAAGTCATGCTCGCGCTCCTCGGCCGTCGGGGCCTTGAAGGCCGCGAGCGCCACGCCCTGCGGGTCGACCCCGCCCACCACATGGCGCACGATGCCGCCCTTTCCGGCGGAGTCCATGGCCTGCAGCACCAGCAGCACGGAGTCCTTCGCCGTGCCGACGCGACTCTCGGCGAACAGCCGTTCCTGCAGCCCGTTGAGGTCGTCGAGTCCTGCCGCGAGGTCGGCCTGCCCCTGGGACTTGCCGTGGTCGTATCCCGGCTTGCTGTCCGGGTCGAGGTCGGCGAGGCGGAAACCGCTGCCGACGCGGAGCGTCTGCGTCCAGGTGTGCGCGTTCATACGCACATCCTGCCAGTCAGCGCGGCAGCGGGACCTCGATGATCTGACGGCCGCCGCGCGGCGAGGTCAGCGCCTGATCCAGCGCCGTGCGGGTGGTGACGCGCTGGTACTCCCAGCCGTAGGCCAGGGCGAGATGCTCGATGCGGACGTTGTGCGGCGTGTAGAAAGCCCGATCCAGGTCGGCCGGTCGCGCGGAGGCGGCGACCTCGAGCGCGTCGAAGATCGTGCCACCGCCGTCGTTGCCGACGATCACCTGCAGCCGCGGCTCGGTCTCGTCCGGCGGCAGCAGCAGCGCGCCGACGTCGTGCAGGAACGCCAGATCGCCGAGCAGCACACGGGTCACGCCGGGGGCGCCGGCCGCCTGGCTGGCGAGGGCGATGCCTGTCGCGGTGGCGATCGTGCCGTCGATGCCGGCGAGGCCGCGATTGGCGTGCACGGGGACCTTCTTTCCGCCGAGCACCTGGTCGGCGACCCGGACCAGCCGGGACGACCCGAAGACCAGCCGGTCGTGCGGCCAGGTGGCGCGCCAGACGGCATCGACGAGGAGCTCCCTGTCGAGCGGGCGGCGGACCGCGTCGAGCTCGGCCCGCACGGCCTCCCGCCTGGCGGCGAAGTCGGTGGATGCGAGACCCTCCGGGTCCGGGGCGTTCTCGCTCAGGTCGACGACCTCGGCCGCCGAGGCCTGGAGCCACGCCCCGAGCCAGTCGCGGTCGACGGCACCGGGTGCGACGGAGACCGCCTCGACACCGCGCGTGCGGTGGTTGAGGTCGAGCTGCTCGCCGCCGCGGTGGCGCGCGACGACCTCGACATCCGTCCGCGACAGCAGCGCCGCGACCTCACGGCTGAGCGTGGGGTGGCCGAGCACCACGACGCGCTCGATGCGCCCGCCGAGGTCATCGCGGCGGAGCAGGCGGCGATAGCCGTGGACGAGCTGGCGACCGAATCGCGCACCGCTCACGATCTCCGCGATCAGGGGCCAGCCGCCCGCATGCGCGAGCTCCTCGGCATCCGGTCCGGCGTCGGCACCGGCGACCACGACCGTGCGCGGTCCGCGCGCGAGTACCCACGGTTCGCCGGCGATGCGGCGGGGCGCCTCGCCCGGCGTGACCGCGACGGATGGCAGCTCGCCGGAGAGCGGCTCCCGCGACGGCAGGTTCAGGTGCACGGGACCGGCGACCCCGGGCCGTGCGTGCTCCCCCGCACGGGCGCCCATCGCCGCGGCGACGGCGCGCTCGGCGAGACCGGACCAGTCGCCGTCCCCCGGCACGGGCGCGTCGAGCTGATCGCGCACCCAGGGGTGGAAGAGCCCGTCCTGGATGGTCGCCTGGTTGGCTCCGACGCCGCGCAGCTCCGGAGGACGGTCGGCGGTGAGCAGGAGCAGCGGAACGCCGGAGTGGAACGCCTCCATCACGGCGGGCAGCAGATTGGCGACGGCCGTGCCCGACGTGCAGATGACGGCAGCGGGCACACCGGTCTCGCGGGCGATCCCGAGCGCCGTGAAACCGGCGACGCGCTCATCGATGCGGACGTGGACCCGCACCGGACCCTCTTCTGCGAAACGCACCGCGGCGAGCGCGAGCGCCTGCGACCGGGAACCGGGAGAGAGCACGAGGTCGCGCACACCCTGGGCGACGAGGTCGGCGATCAGGGACGCCGCGGCATCCATCGCCGGCGACGAGGTCACGGGCGCTGGTCCGTGGCCGGAGGCTCGTCGCTCTCCTCATCGAGACGGGCGAGCTCCTCCTCGAGGCGGCGGATGCGGGCGTCCTGCTCGGTCTTGCTGATGCTGCGGAGGAAGGCGGGGTCGTCGTCGGGGGCGATGACGGGACGCACACCCGAATCGTTCGCGCGCCGACGGCCGATCACGAACCAGAGGATGCCGCCGATGACGGGCAGGAGCACCACGATGAAGATCCAGGCGGTCTTGGACACACCCCGGTGCCGCGTCGCCGGCTGCACGGCGCAGTCGACGATGCTGTACACCCAGAACACGGCGGCGAGGAAGCCGCCGATGATCAGTAGTCTCGCCACCCCTCCAGTGTAGGCACGTCCGGGACGCACGGGCCCCGGGAGGGGCAGAGGCGCCGTTGCTAGACTGCGCGGGAAATGCTGCCCACATCGCCGGAACGGATGCCGCGAGCGCGGGACGAGCGGCGGCTGATCGCCCGGATGATCACCGCCGTCGGCCTCGCGCTCCTCCTCGTCGTCGGCGCCTGGTCCACCTCGCACGGCACCGCCGACGTGCACGCCACGCTGTGCCTCGCGGCCGGTGTCTCCGATCCGGCGGTCGCCGCTTCGGGCCCGGACGCCGCGGCGGATGCGAGCGTGATCGACGTCCTCTCCTCGGACGCGGGTCTGTGCGTGATCGCGGCGCTGTGCTGCGTCGCGCTCGCCCTCCTGTTCCGACGGCTCGCCGGGCGGCGGTCCCGCCCTCTCGGCGCACGCGCACCGCGCACGGTGGCACCGCCCCGCGCCGGTCCTCTGCTCCTCGTCCCCGCGCTCACCCTCACGCAGCTCTCCATCTCCCGCACCTGACCCGCGACGCGCGCATCGAGCCGTCCCGGCGGCATCCATCCCTCGTCGTACCCCTGTGTCTGGAGACCCCATGAAAACCTCTGTCAAGGCGACCCTGATCGCCATCGCCGTCGCCATCGTCCTGCTGATCGCCGGGATCGTGTTCGCCCTCTCGCAGCGGAGCTCCGCCCCTCCGGCCGAGAGCGGAGAGCCGCAGCAGACCGTCCGCACCGACTCGCATGTGCTCGACGAGGGCGGGGAGGACGCGGTGACCGTCGTGGAGTTCCTCGACTTCGAGTGCGAAGCGTGCGGCGCCTTCTATCCGGTGGTCGAAGAGCTCCGCGAGAAGTACGCCGGAGACATCACCTATGTCGTGCGGTACTTCCCCCTGCCGGGACACGTCAACTCCACGCAGGCCGCCATCGCCGCAGAAGCCGCCGCCGGGCAGGATCGCTTCGAGGACATGTACCACCGGCTGTTCGAGACCCAGGCGCAGTGGGGCGAGGAGTCGGAGGAGACCCCCGAGGTGTTCCGGGCGTTCGCCGAGGAGCTGGGGCTCGACATGGCCGCCTACGACGCCGCGGTCGCCGACCCCGCCACCGCGCAGCGCGTGCAGGCGGACAAGAGCGACGGCGACCGGCTGCAGGTGAGCAGCACCCCGACGTTCTTCGTCGACGGCGAGCAGGTCGTGCTGCAGGAGTGGGACGACCTGGAGGAGGCGATCGAGAAGGCCGTGAACGGCTGAGACCCTCGAGTCGAGAGCCCCTCCTGGCGGAACATCACCAGGAGGGGGTCTCGTCGTCCGGCCCGAGACGCGACGGAGTCGTCGATACGCTGAGACCACGACCAGGGAGAGGGCTCGGACGACGATGGATGTGACTTCGGTTCTGCAGGTGACGCACAACGCGCGCGGGCTCGGCGGGCTCCCGATCTCCGGCGGCGGGCAGCTCGCCTCCGGGCTCCTGTTCCGCTCGGACGCGCTCGGCGCCCTGACCCACGACGGACGACGCGCCCTGGCCAGCCTCGGCATCGGCACCGTGATCGACCTGCGCACCGACGCGGAGCGCGCCCGCTCGGCGGACCGTCTTCCCGAGGACGGCAGCGTGACGCTGCTCGAGCTCCCCATGCAGGGCGGCGCGATGGACGAGATGGTAAAGCGGATGATGCCCGCCGCGGGGCGCTCCGGGATGTCGGTGACCCAGGTGGCGGAGCTGCTGCAGCACGTGCCGACGCTGGAGGACCTGTACGTCGCGATCCTGGAGGGGAGTTCCGCGCAGTTCGCGACCATCGCCCGCACCGTGCTGGCGGCCTCCCGCACCGATCGTCCCGGCGTCCTCATCCACTGCACTGCGGGCAAGGACCGCACCGGCCTCGCCTCGGCGCTCCTCCTCCTGCTCGCTGAGGTTCCCCGGGACGCCGTCGTCGCGGATTACACCCAGACGGAGACCAACCTCGCGCGCGGCTTCGCGGAAGCGCTCACCGGCCTCATCACCGCCCTCGGCATCCCGCTCACCCCGGAGCTGGACACCCTCGCGACCAAGGCCCCGGCATCGGCGATCGAGACCGCGATGGACTGGATCGCCACGCATCACGGCGACGTCGCCGGATACCTGCGCCACGGCGGCCTGACGGACGAGGAGATCGCCGAGCTGCGCCGGGTGCTGCGCGGCGAAGACGCCTGATCCGCCCGCGAATCCCTCCCGCGGTGACAGCACCCCTCGCTACGCTGAGCGCATGACCGAGGAGCACGCCGCGTCGCCCCACCCCGTCGTCGCCGTCGCCGCGCGGATCCCCGCCACCCTCACCATGGTGGGCCTGATCCTCGTCGTGGGGGTCATCTGGCAAGGATTGTGGAAGCCCTTCGAGGATTCGGAGCTGTTCCCCACGGTCGCGTACGGCCTGCCCAACCTCGCCGACGGCCGCTGGTGGACGCCGCTCACCGGCACCTTCTTCGTCAACGAGCCCTGGGTGTACCTCTTCACGATCGCGGGGTTCTGGGGCATGGCGTTCCTGGAGTTCCGCCGGGGCACCCGCGTCGCGCTCGCGTACTACGGGATCGGACAGCTCTTCGCGATCTTCGCGACCGCCCTGCTGCTGCTCCTGCTGTCGCAGTTCCCCTGGGCCTGGGCGACCGAGCAGGCGCAGGCCCTCGACGTCGGCGCATCCGGCGGGACGATGGCCTGCATCGCCGCCGCGGTCGGCCTCTTCCGTCCGCCCTGGCGGGTGCGCGGCTGGCTCATCCTCCTGGGGTTCGTCTTCGTGGCGATGCTCTTCTGGGGCAAGGTCGCCGACCTCGAGCACCTGCTCGCGGTGCTGCTGATCCTCGTCGTCGACCGCTCGCTGCGGGTGCGGCACACCACGGTCAGAGAGCAGCGGCTCATCGCGGTGATGGCGATCCTCGTCCTCGGCGCGGTCGAGATCATCACGACCCTCGTGCCGACGGACGGGCCGTTCGGTCCGACCGACCCCGTCTCCGGCGGATTCATCGACCTGGCGATCGACGTGGTCGTGATCCTCGTCCTCGTGAACGGCCTGCGCCGCGGACGGCGGTGGTCGTGGGTGCTGGCGATCCTGCTCGGGGCGTTCAACGTGGTCGTGGCCGCCCTCGTGCTGATCCTCATCACGGTGTTCAGCCAGGCCCAGGTCGAGGTCCGCTGGGACGGCGACACCGAGCTCGCCCTCGCGAACGGCTTCCTCTGGATCATCATGCTCGTGTACCTGGTGTGGGTGCGCCGTGCGTTCCGCGCCAGACGGCGGTCCCGGCTCGGCATCCAGCCGCCTCCGACCGTCGACGACATGAAGCAGGAACTGCGCACCCACGGCGGCGGCACCCTCTCGTGGATGACCACCTGGGAGGGCAACAGCTACGCCAGGGTCTCCGGAGGCATCGTCGCCTATCAGCGCCGCAACGGGGTCGCCCTCGCGCTCGCCGACCCGATCGGCCCGGCACAGGCTCGCCCGGAGGCCGTCGCCGACTTCATCCACGCCGCCGAGCTCGCCGGCCTCGTGCCGTGCTTCTTCAGTGCCGACGAGGACACGCGCGCCGCCGTCCCGTCCACGTGGCGCAGCCTCGTCGTGGCCGACGACACGATCGTCGACCTGCCCGGTCTCGAGTTCACGGGCAAGCGCTGGGGTCCGGTGCGCACCTCGCTCAACCGGGCGGGCCGTGAGGAGATGACCTTCCGCCTCACGCAGCTGAAGAAGGAGTCCTGGGGTGTGCAGCAGCAGCTCCGCGCGATCTCCGAAGCCTGGGTCGGCGACAAGGACCTCCCCGAGATGCGCTTCACGCTCGGGACGCTGGAGGAGGCGGAGGATCCGGAGGTCCGCCTCGCCCTCGCGATCGCTCCCAACGGCGACGTCGACGGCTTCCTGTCGTGGCTGCCCGTCCACGGCCCCGGCGGCGTCATCCGCGGCTGGACCCTCGACCTCATGCGGCGGCGCGAGGGCGGGTTCGGTCCCGTGATGGAGTTCCTGATCGGTTCATCCGCGAAGCAGTTCTCCGACGAGGGCGCGCAGCTCATGTCGCTCTCCGGAGCCCCGCTCGCCCACGACTATCCCCCGGACGCGGGGATGATCGCGGCGCTCAGCGACCGGCTCGCCGATGCGCTGGAACCGGTGTACGGCTTCGGCTCGCTGCACCGGTTCAAGCAGAAGTTCCACCCCCGCTACGAGACCATGTACCTGCTGTTCCGTGACGAGAGCGACCTCACGCGGATCGGCGGTGCGCTCACCCGGGCCTTCCTGCCCGATGCGACCCTGCGACAGTTCGCCGGCGCCGGCCTCGAGCTCGTCCGCGGCGGCGGGACGGACTGACGCCGGCGGGATCCTCACCGAACGCGCGGCACCGTCAGTGCGCCCGTCAGCGAGCTCCTGCAGCGCGACCGTCGAGCAGGTTGCCGACGAAGCGGAGGATCTCATCCTGAAGGCCGGGGTGCGCACCCGCCAGCGGGGCCTGGCTCTGCACCAACGACTGCAGTTCTTCCAGCATGGTCCGCACCAACGCCTCAGGACGCCGCACCCCCCACACACGCAGTTCGGTGATGAGATCCTCGGCGGTGAGGTCGGCATGGCGGTACTTCTTGTTGACCGCCAACGCCACCTTCCCGTCGGTATCGATGTGGTGTGCCATCGGCACCACGTCGTACGCAGGCGCGAGCGATACATCTCCAGATGGCGGATGCAGCAGGCCGAGATTCTTCGTGTGCATGTCGAGATTGCCGATCGCGAGCCCGAGCGTCGTCATGCGCGCGAGCGCGTGGATGTCTTCTGCACCGGCGACGCTGCGAAGGGTCTGTGCGACGCGCTCCAGGCTCACCACACCGCCGATCTCCTGATACTTCTGATTCCCCGAAGCACCCAGTGCTTGGCTGAAGTCCTCCTGGTGGACACGCTGTCCCCCCGTCCGATCGAATCGCTCGATCACAAGGGCCGGAAGGCCGTCGAATTCCTCGATATGAGTATCGAACCGCGCAAGGCCGAGACCGCGAGCCAGCCGCGACCCGTACTCCTCGTCGAAGATGACGGTCGGCTTTTTCTCCAGCTGAGGCTTGAGGATATGCGTTGACGGGTACCCTCCGACCACCTGGTTCCACTCTTCGCCCGCGCGCGCCAACACGATCTTGGGCTGAACGCCACCGAGCGAGGACTTCCCCACCCCCGGGGCGTTCGCGAGCGGGTCGCGCAAAGGATGCTCCAGAAGGTCGCGGACGCCGCGCGCGTCCAGGACACGGAGTCCCGGCCTTCTCGGTTCACTCGGATCTTCGACATCCCAGATCTGCACTGCTCCTGCGACATCGCGTCCATACCGCGCCAGGAATGCCGGAGTGTCACCTCGTCTGATCCCGCTCTGAGCGAGCATGTAGGCGAGTTGGTCCCCCTCGGGAAGCAACTCGCCGAACCAGTTCCGCCTCCTCCCCGCCAGATGGCGCGGGAGCACGCGGACGAGGGGGATCGCGACGGACAGCACGCGACTGTTCATGCCGAAGACCTCGGTCGCTTCCCTCGCTCCGACGAAGTCGAAACTTCGGGCATCCGGACCCTCCAGGTGTCCGATCACTGTGTCGTACAGTTCGACGGCGAGCTTCATGCGGCATCATCGTCTTCCCACTGCGCCGAGAGCTGCACACCGGTCGCTCGGAGGAGATCGAAGATCTTCCGCATGTAGATCGTCGGCGTTCCCGACTCGATCTCGCTGACCGCACGCTGCGACATCCCGAGACTCTCGGCGAGTGCCGTCTGAGACACGCCCTGAGCGAGCCTCGCCTGCTGGATGACGAGACCGATGTCGCCGGGCGCGCGAATCTTCATCCTCTGGTCGGTCACGGGAGCTCCCTCCTATTACGTTTTCCGGATAGTCCCAGGCTATTACGTTTTCCGGATAACGCAACGGTATGTCGATTTCCGGATAGCCGTAGCGGCCGCACCGGAAAATCCGCATGAGTACGATCGTGTCGTGCTCGATGAAGACCGCCTCCGCTCCATGGCCGACGACCTGGGCAGGGTGGACGGGGTGCGAGCCGTCGCGTTGGGCGGCAGCCGCGCGCGCGGGACGCACCGTCCCGACTCCGACATCGATCTGGGGCTGTACGTGGAAGCCGACGTCGACCTGACCGCCATCGCGGAGGCGGCGAGCGGATGGACCGGTGAAGACGTTGAGATCGCCGACCGCGGCGGATGGGGACCCTGGGTCGACAGCGGGGCCTGGCTGATCGTCGACGGCGCACCGGTCGACCTCATCCTCCGCGACGTGATCCGCGTCGAGGAGCAGTGTGCCCGCGCCGTCCGTGGCGAGTTCGCCTTCCACTCCCAGCCGGGACACCCGCTCGGCTTCCTCGACGTCGCCTATGCGGGTGAGGTGGCGACCGGCGTGCCTCTCTGCGACCCGGACGGGATCCTCGTCGCGCTGGCTCGCAGTGTGAATCCGTACCCCGACGCCCTCCGCGCGGCGTTCGTCGAGGATCTCTGGCAGGTCGACTTCCTGCTGAACGCAGCCACGAAGGGCGCGAAGACGGGTGATGCCGCCTACGTGGCGCTGTGCGGAACCACGACGGCCATGCTGATCGCCCATACCTGGCACGCGGCCGCCGGCCAGTGGGTGACGAACGAGAAGGGACTGGTGCCGAACGTGGCACGGCTCCCGATCGACACGGCGGGGTTCAGCGCGACAGCCGCGGCGGTGCTCGGAAGCATCGGAACCTCGCCGGAACAGTTGCTGGCGTCGATCGCGCGGCTGAGGGGGCTGCCGCGCCCGGCAACCCCCTCGAACTGAACCTCAGCCGGCCGTCTCCACGAGTGCCGCGGGAGCGTCGCCCGTCGTCTCGCCGGCCGGACGCTTCGCGGTGTTCGCGATGTGCGCCCGGCTGACGACGATCACCGCGACGACCATGAGGGCGACACCGAGCCAGTACGGCGCGGCGTGGCTGACCAACGCATAGAGCGCACCGGCGATGAGCGGGGCGGCGGTGCCCATCGCCGCGTTCAGCGACTGGGTCGCCCCGCCGAGCCAGCCCTGCTCGTCGTCCCCGACCGCGTTCGACATCGCCCCGTCCATCGCGGCCTGCGACGCGCCCTGGCCGGCTGCGAGCATGAGGGCGCCGACGATGAACACCCACGGCTGGGCGAAGAGCGACGCCACGACGGCGAGCGCCGCGAGACCGATCATCTGCGCCACGATGCCGCTCACGATCACACCGCGCTCCCCGATCCGCGGAAGCAGGAAGCCGAGCAGCACGCCCTGGATGAGGATGTCGATGATCCCCACGGCGGCGGTGAGGAGTCCGATCTGCGTCGGCCCCCACTGGATCGAGTCCAGGGCGAGCACGCTGAAGTTGTTCACGAAGAAGCCGAACGGCAGGGCGAGCAGGGCGAATCCGATCATCAGCCCGCGCAGCTCCCTGCGTCCGAACGCCTCCTTGAAGACGGCGAAGGGCTGCACATCGCGCAGCGTGATCGCGGCGATCCTGTTGCCCGGCTTCAGACTCTCCGGGAGCAGGAAGATGCTGAGGATAGCGATCGTCAGGGCGACGGCGGCGGTCAGGAACACCGGGAGCTGGATGCTGACGGCGGCGAGCAGTCCTCCGAGAGCCGGGCCGATCATGGTGCCGATGCCGGAGAGCGCGCCGAGGAGACCGAACCGTTGCGCACGCTTCTCCGGCGGAGTGATGTCGGCGAGATAGGCGAAGAGCGCGGGGAGGTCTCCCGCGGTCAGACCCTGGATCACCCGGGCGAGCACGAGGATCCAGAGGGCTCCGCCGACGCCGAACAGCGCCATGGACAGGGCCGCCCCGAACGCGGCGACGATGATGACCGGGCGGCGTCCGAAGCGGTCGGAGAGCCGTCCGAGGAAGGGAGCCGCGAGGAAGGCGCAGAGGCCGTTGACCGCCTCGAGCACACCGACCCAGATGGCGAGGCCGCTCTCGTGCGAGACGTACTGCAGCACGACGAACGGGAGGACGGGAAGGACGACCGTCATGCCGATGACGGTGAGCATCGTCAGCACGATGAGCATGATCCACGCGCGGTTCTGTTCCCGGCGCGTCAGGAGGTTGGGTGAAGTCATACCGAAAGTGTAGTGATACCAGTTTTGGTGTCAAGCCAGTTTTGTAGTCGGTTCACGGTAGACTGCTCGACATGACGACCCCACAGCCCCTCGGCCGGCGCGAGCGGAAGAAGGCCGCGACCCGCAAGACGATCTCCGACGTCGCGACCCGCCTGTTCCTCGAGCGCGGCTTCGACGACGTCAGCATCCGCGAGGTCGCCGACGCCGCAGACGTCTCCCCGACCACCGTGTTCGCGCACTTCCCGCAGAAAGAGGCCCTCGTCTTCGACGAGGACGACGAACAGCGCGACCGCCTCGTCTCCGCCGTCCGCGACCGCCCGCTCGGAAGCACCATCAACCGGGCGATCCACGACTTCCACGTCACGGAGCTGCGCGCGAACGTCGATGAGCACGGCGACGAGGTCACCCGCACCTTCATGCGCTTCCTGAACGAGACCCCGGCGCTGCGCGACTACGCCGCGAAGATGTGGCTCCGGCACGAGGACGCCCTGTCGGAGGCGATCGCCGACGAGCTGGGCCTCGACGAGCCCACGGCGGAGATCCGCGTGTACGCGCGGTTCATCCTGCAGATGCAGCTGCTCGTCAACGAGAGCGACGATCCCTTCGCGACGCTGGAAGCGGGGTTCGCGATCCTCGAGAACGGCTGGGCGCGGGTCGAGGCCGACCTCGACGACTCGGCCGGCGTCAGTCCTCGCGAGGACGCCGCCGCAGACTCTTGACGTCGGTGCGACGCTGCTTCGCCTGCAGCCGGCGCTCCTTCGATCCGCGACTCGGCTTCGTCGGTCGGCGCGGCGGTGCCGGTGGACGCAGTGCTTCAGCCACCAGGGCGACGAGCCTCTCACGTGCGGCGTCCCGGTTGCGCAGCTGCGCTCGGTGCTCGGAGGCCGCGATCGTCAGCACGCCCGCGGTCAGGCGCCCGTGCAGCCGGTCGAGCAGCCTCTCGCGCTGATGCGGTGAGAGCACGGCGGAGTTCGCCACATCCCAGACGAGTTCCACGCGCGAATCGGCCGTGTTCACGCCCTGCCCTCCCGGTCCGGACGAGCGCGAGAAGCGCCACGACAGCTCGGTCTCCGGGATCGTGAGACCCGCCGAGACCCGCAGTCCTGGACGATACGCAGAGGGCATGACTCCATCATCCGCTCTCGGGAGCGGACTCGCGGCCGCGGCCACGGGACCCGGGGACGGGAGCGGGAGTGGACGCGACGGCGGGAGTCGAACCCGCAACGCCGTCAGTTATGAGCTGAGGCCCGGGACCACCCGGATCGCCGCGATGGGGTCGACGTTACCGGGCCGTGATCCGACCCGCCAGGACCGTTGCCTGGGATAACACCATGAGTCGGCGGATGACGAGGGCGGTCACCCGGCGTCATCCGGGTCCGGGGCGTCGAGCGCGCGCAGCAGTCGCGCCACAGCCTCGCGCAGCTCGGAACGATGCGGTTCGGCCAGCGCCACCGTGTACTCGACACCTGCGGGGATCCAGAGCAGCGCGTACATCGCCTCGCGCCAGTCGGAGCCGCCGAACGGCCACCGTGTGCGGTCCTCGCCCACGGGTGTCGCCCCCTGCCCCCAGGGACCGAAGACGTCCTGCATCTCGGCGAGAGGCAGCTCCATCACCGCTGCCGCTTCGACCTTCTGCGGCGACCACGACGAGGCGACCAGCACCCGCTCCTCGATCTCCTCCGCACTGATGTCCCGTCGCGAGAACAGCACACGCGTGTGCTCCACCGCGACGACGCGGTCGACCCGGAACGTGCGCCAGTCCTCCCGGTCGAGGTCCCAGCACAGCAGGAACCACTTGCGGCCGGCCGGTGCCAGGGCGTGCGGCTCGACGCGACGCACACTCTCGCGCCCCGCGCCGTCGATGTAGCGGAGCCGCAGCCGCTCGGTGTCGCGGGTGGCGAGGGCGACTTCGCCGATGATCGCGGGCGAGACCACAGGGCCTTCACCGATCCGCGGCGCCTGGACGGATGCGGCGAGCGCGTTGACCCGCTGGCGCAGCACCGCAGGCAGCACCTGCTCCAGCTTGGCGAGCGCGGTGAGGGTGACCTCGGGTCCGCCGACGAGCTGCTGGGTGGCGGCGACCCGCAGTCCGATCGCCATGGTCACCGCCTCGTCGTCGTCGAGCAGCAGCGGAGGGACGGCGCTCCCCGCTTCCAGCCGATATCCCCCGGCGACGCCAGGGGTCGATTCCACGCGGTATCCCAGCTCCCGCAACCGGTCGACATCGCGGCGCACGGTGCGCTCGGTCACCCCCAGCCGGGCGGCGAGTTCGGTCCCCGGCCAGTGCCGGTGCGTCTGCAGCAGGTTGAGCAGAGCCAGAGCGCGGGAGGTGGTGTCGGTCATGCGCCCCAGGGTGCCAGAGAATGCGGACAGGATCTGTCCGCATGGGTTCGTACGCTCGCTCCCATGAACGAATCCCTCATCGAGACCGAAGGCCTGAGCAAGGTCTTCACCGTCAAGAAGACGCCGGTCCACGCCGTGACCGACGTCTCCTTCACCGCCGTGCGCGGGGAGCTCGTCGCCTTCCTCGGCCCGAACGGCGCCGGCAAGTCGACCACCCTGCGGATGCTGACCACCCTGATCCCACCGACGTCGGGACACGCGACGGTGGTCGGTCACGACATCCACGCCGACGCGGCGGGCGTGCGCGCGCGCATCGGCTACGTCGGACAGCTCACCAGCGGCAGCTTCTCGCAGCGCGTGCGCGACGAGCTGCTGAGCCAGGGCGCCTTCTACGGGATGTCCAAGCGCGACAGCGCACGGCGGGCGGACGAGCTGATCGAGTCGCTCGACCTCACCTCGTTCGCGACGCGGACCGTGCAGCAGCTCAGCGGCGGGCAGAAGCGTCGGCTCGACATCGCGCTCGGGCTCATGCACGCCCCGCCGCTGCTCTTCCTCGACGAGCCCTCCACCGGACTCGACCCGCAGAGCAGGGCGAATCTGTGGGAGCACATCCTCGACCTGCGCACCCAGCACGGCACCACGGTCTTCCTCACCACGCACTACCTGGAGGAGGCCGATCGCTACGCCGAGCGCGTGATGGTCATGGACCGGGGACGCATCATCGCGGATGACGACGCCGCTTCCCTGAAGGCGACGCTCGCCGGCGACGTGCTGACCTTCGGATTCGACGATGCCGCCGAGGCGGAGCGCGCCCGCACCGTGGTCGCCCGGCTCAGCACGGCCGAGGTCACGATCGACGGGTCCGCCATCTCGCTCGCGGTTCCGGACGGCGATCGGCTGCTTCCGGTGATCGTGCGTGAGCTCGACGCCGCCGGCATCCTCGTCCGCCGCGCGACGGGGGTGCCGCCCACCCTGGACGACGTCTTCCTCGCCCTCACCGGCCGCACCCTGCGCGAAGCCGGAGAGGGTACGGATGCCCCGGATGAGGCATCCGCCCTGGAAGCGGCGCCCGCCGCCTCCGACGACAGCACGACAGGAGTCCGCTCATGACCACCACCGACACCCTCGTGCGCCCGAACCTCGCGCGCGACACCAGGAACGTGCTGAGCCGCGAGCTCAAGCCCGTGCTCCGCGATCCGTTCACCCTGATCTTCAGTCTGCTGCAGCCGCTCGTCTTCCTCGGCCTGTTCGCTCCGCTGCTGATCGGCGACTCCGGGCGTCCGGCCGGGGAGACGTTGGCCTGGTTCGTCCCGGGCGTCCTGGTGATGATCGTGCTGTTCGGCACCGGCTCGACCGGGTCGAACCTGCAGTACGAGATGATGACCGGCTCCCACGAGCGCACGCTGGTGGCCCCGCTGGCCCGCTCCTCGCTGCTCGTGGGTCGCGCGCTGAAGGAGATCGCGCCGATCGTCGTGCAGGCGCTGATCATCGTGCTGATCGCCTGGCCGTTCGGCTTCGCGGCCGACATCCCGGGGCTGCTCATCGGACTGGCGCTGCTCGCCGTGTTCGGTGTGGGCCTGGGCTCCCTGTCGTACTCCCTCGCGCTCGCGACCAAGGACCGCGAGTGGCTGTTCTGGGGGGTGCAGCAGTCGCTGATCTTCCCGCTGCTGATCCTGTCGGGCATGCTGCTGCCCCTCGACGCCGCGCCGGACTGGATGCGGGTCGTCGCGTCGGTCAACCCGGTGAACTGGGTGGTGCAGGCCGAGCGCGCCCTGTTCGCGGGCGATCTCGCAGACATCACAGTGCTCTGGGGCTGGGTGTCCGCCCTGGCGGTCGCGGTCGTCGGCCTCGTGGTGGGGGTGCGGGCGATCCGCCGCAGCAGCTGAGTCCCGATGCACAGGTGACCCCGCGGCCATGAGTCGCGGGGGCACCCGTGCGGCTAGCGCGGCGTCGTCGCGACGTCAACCGGTTCGACGGCTCCGGGCCCTCGCCGTAGCGTCGCTCGCACCGATGACGCCCGAGCAGGAGGCCGACATGTCCGAATCTCAGCACAACGACAAGACCCCGACGCCGATGGCGGAGGCCGGCGACCCGCAGGCCCGGCTCGAGGCCGAGGCACGCCGGGCGATCGTGACCGGGGCCGACTCCGGGATCGGCCGCGCGACCGCCGTGGCCCTGGCGGCCGCCGGCATCGACGTCGGCATCACGTGGCACACCGACGAGGCCGGGGCGCAGGAGACGGCCAAGGAGGTACGCAGCCACGGCGCCAGGGCGGTGGTCACGCGGCTCGATGTCTCGGACATCCCGGCCTGCGGCGACGTGATCGACGGTCTGATCGCGGAGCTCGGCGGGGTGGACGTCTTCGTCAACAATGCCGGAGCCGGACTGCAGACGCCGTTCCTCGACGTCACGCTCGACGAGTGGAACCGTGTGCTCGACACCGACCTCACCGGCGCCTTCGTGTGCCTGCAGCGGGCGGCGCGCGCCATGGTCGCCGCGGGTCGCGGCGGGCGGCTCATCTCCGTCACGAGCGTGCACGAGCACCAGCCGATGGCGGGAGCCAGCGCCTACGACACCGCCAAGCACGGCCTGGGCGGGCTCATGAAGAACCTCGCACTCGAGCTCGGCCGGTACGGGATCAGTGCGGTGAGCGTGGCACCGGGCGAGATCGCGACCCCGATGACCGGGCAGACCGACACCGACCCGCACGCGGAGGACCGGCCGGGCATCCCGCTCGGACGCCCAGGAGACGCGCGCGAGGTCGCCGCCCTGATCGCGTTCCTCGCCTCGCCCGAGGCGGCCTACATCTCGGGAGCGTCCGTCGTGATCGACGGAGGAATGCTGCAGATGGGACCGCAGGCGGGTGCGGCGATCGAGAGCCACGACTGGCGCACGGTCTGACCGCGACGCCGTCTGCTCACCGTCGCATCGAGTCGTGGAACGGGTTCGGCTCGAGCGTGTAGTCGGTCGCAGCATCGGACCAGGTGCTCGCCTCCGACGACCCGCCCCGGCCGCGCACGGCCGCCAGCGCCCGGGTGACCGGCGTGCCGACGGCGAGCGCCAGCGCCCCGCTCACGGTGCGGTCCTCCGCACCGAGCACACTCGCCCGATGCCAGGCCTCGTGCAGCGCGCCCCCGCGCGGGGAGGGGACACGACGGGCGGGGAGCGACCCCGAGCGACGCAAGGCGACCAGCTGCTCCACCCGCTCCCACCAGGTCGCATCGCTCTCCGGATGGAAGTAGTTGTCGCGCAGCCAGTCGGGGTGCGGATGCCGGAAGCGTCCTGCCACGACCTCGTCGCGCCCGCCGAGGAGACCACTGCCCACGAAGACCGTGTTGAGCAGGCTCTTGCGCACACCGAAGGAGTCGAGCGCGATCACGGGCACGCCGAGGGCCGTGGCCTCGATCGCCGCGGTGGAGCTCACCGTGACCAGCCCGGCGGCGGTCTCCAAGGCAGTGGCCATGGAGACGTAGGAGAAGACGAGGTTCGCGGGGCGGCGACGGGGAAGCAGGGCGGGGTAGGGGTCGCGCTCGAGGTGCGTCTCCGCCTCTCCTGGACGCGATCGCAGCTTCACCACGACGCGTCGTCCCGGATCCGCTTCCGCCGCCCGCACGAGCATCGCCGCGATCCGCGCGCGCTCCTCCCTGGCGACCGGCACCAGGGCCTGCGCGGCGAACACGATGTCGGTGGCCGGCGGTCGCACGGGGGCCGCCGCCGGTGACGGACGCTCGGCGATCGCGACGCTGCTTCTCGCCGACGCGGTCGCTTCGACGCGCACCCGTTCGGCGGACACCATCCGCTGGCGCCGCCGCGCGAAGGGCAGGGTGGCGAGCGCCGTGGGCGTGCGCACCCCGATCCGCTCCCCCAGTTCGGCGAACGCGCGCATCTCCCGATGCGAATGCACGATCAGCAGGTCGGTGTGCCTGCGGTAGTCGAGGGCCCCGCGCTGCGCGGGGATCGCCATGCCGGGGAGCCCGGACACGGTGACCGGCCGGTGTGGGAGGGCATCGATCACGCGACCGAGGAGACGCACGAAAGGACCCCGTCCCGCCAGCAGGACCACGTCAGGGCGGTGACGGTCCAACCACGCGGTCGCTGCGGCGAAGTCGATGCGGGTGACGTCGTCCTGGCCGATCCCCGTTCCGGCGAGCGCTGTGCGCTCCTGGGCTGCACTGACCGTGAGCGGCGTGCGCACCAGGAGCAGGTGGGGGCGCAGGCCGGGGATGGATCCCAGCAGCGACGCCGCCCACTTCACGAACGAGTCGGCGTCGGCGACCGCGACGACCCGGATGCCGGCGGCATCGGTCATGCGGGCACGCGGCGGAGCTTCGCCATCGGGGCCTGCTCGCTCTCGAAGACGCGCTTGACCCCGTCGCCGACGGCGCGCTCGATCACCCGGATGTCGCGGACCAGGTGCTCCAGTCCGGTCGGCTCGAGCGAGGCGGCGTGGTCGGAGCCCCACATCGTGCGGTCCAGCGTGATGTGGCGCTCGACCGCGACCGCGCCCATCGCCACGGCGGCGAGCGAGATCTGCAGTCCGCGCTCGTGGCCGGAGTATCCGACCGGGATCCCGGGGTACCGGTCGCGCAGGGTCGCGATCACGCGCAGGTTCGCCTCTTCCGGTTCGAGCGGGTACGTGGAGGTGGCGTGCATCAGCACGACCCGATCAGTGCCGAGCGTGTCGAGCGCGCGATCGATCTGCGCGATCGTCGACATCCCGGTGGACAGGATCACGGGCTTGCCGGTCTCGCGGAGGGCGAGCAGCAGCTCGGTGTCGGTGAGGCTGGCCGAGGCGACCTTGTGGGCGACGACGTTCAGATCCTCCAGGAACTCGACGCTGGGCACATCCCACGGCGAGGCGAACCAGTCGAGTCCGCGCATCGTGGCGTGGTCGCCGATCTCGATGTATTCCGCGCGCCCGAACTCCACGCGCCGGCGGTATTCGAGATAGCTCATGAGCCCCCACGGCGTCTCCCGCGGCACATCGCGCATGTGCTCGGGCGTGGAGATCTCCGGGGTGCGCTTCTGGAACTTCACGGCGTCCGCACCGGCGCGGGCGGCGACGTCGATCAGGCGCTTCGCGATGTCGACGTCGCCGTTGTGGTTCAGGCCGATCTCCGCGATGACGTAGGCCGGACGGCCGCCGCCGATCACTCGTGAGCCGATGCTGACAGTCATGATTCCTCCGGTCGTCGGGCGGGAAGACACCCTTCCCTCCTGACTACGGGCCGCGGGTGAACACCGTGCGACGACCGGGTTACCGGCGGCGGTCAGCTCGACAACACGCGTTCGACGAGCTCCCGCACCGCGCCGTCGCCACCCCGACGCGTCAGCACCACCCGCGCCTCCTCGCGCACCAGGGGATGCGCATCGGCCACCGCGACCGGCCACCCGACGATCCGCATCGCCGGCAGGTCGTTCACGTCGTTGCCGAGGTAGGCGATGTCGGCAAGCGCCACCGCGTTCTGCTCCGCCCAGCTCCGCAGCGCGGACTCCTTGTCGTCGATGCCGTGCAGCACGGGCACGCGGAGCTTGTCGGCCCGAGCGCGGACGACGGGATTCACCTCGGTCGACAGAATCAGCATCGGGATGCCGGCACGGCGCAGCAGCGAGACTCCCATGCCGTCCTCCCGGCTGACCCGCACGCGCTCTCCGCCGTCTGCGTCGACGATCGCGGTGTCGTCGGTGTGCACGCCGTCGAAATCCGTGACGACCGCGCGGACCGGGATCGACGGGGCGGAGTCGTGCAGGGCCGCGAGCGCCCTGGCGATGCGCAGCTGATCCGCGTCGTCGATCTCGATCGCCGTCCACTCCGGCACGCGCGCGGCGCGGATCCTGCCGAAGAACCGGTGCCTGCTCTCGCGGAAGCCGTCGGCACGGAACACGTAGAAGGCGCCGGTCTCGAGCAGGTGCGGCTCGCGGTCCTGCCGACGCGGCCGGTGGGCGGCGTCGTGGTTGACGGCCACCGCCGCACCCTGCTCGTCGTCGCGCCACAGGAAGCCGTAGGTCTCGTGTGCCGCGAAGACACTGTCGGCGCGATCGGCGCGCACCTCCGCCACGGCGGCGGCGAGCGCGTCGCTCGGGATGAACGGCGAGGTCGCCTGCAGGAAGGCGACGACGTCCACCGGCGTGCCGTCATCCTCGAGGGCATCCAGGGCGTGCAGGATCGCGCTCTCCGACGTCGCGGTGTCTCCGGCGATCTCCGCCGGGCGACGGACCACCCGGGCGCCCGCCGCCTCGGCGATCGCGGCGATCTCGTCGTCGTCGGTGGAGACCACCACGAGGTCGATGCCGTCGGCGGACGACGCGGTCCGCACGGCGCGCTCGACGAGAGGCACCCCGCCGACCCGCTGCACGTTCTTGCGGGGCACCTGCTTCGATCCGCCGCGCGCCGGGATGACCGCCACGGTCCTCGGTCCGTGCTCCGCCATGATCCGCTCCCTCGTCATCGTCATCGTCCTCGCAGCGCCCGCCATGCCCGCCCGAGGCGTCTTCGCGCCCCGAGTGCCGTGAGCCGCCACTCCTCGATCCTGCCGACTCCTCCCGCCGGCCGCACCGCCCGCCGCAGCAGGTTCTCCCGCGGGGCTCCGGGCAGGCGCAGCTCGCCGAGTCGGCGCGCCGAGAAGTACCGGTCGCGCTCCCGCGGATCCAGGCCGTCGAGGAACTCCTCAGCACGCCCGCGCAGATGCCCCGCGACCTCCGGCTGCATCGCGTACCCCACGGCGTCGACCAGGAGTTGCAGCCTCTCCGGCGCGGTGTATGGCGAGCCGTCCCGGGTGAGGGCGTCGACCAGGGTGGCCGGGATCCGGTTGCTGTTCTCGAACGGCGTCAACCCCGACAGGACCCCGTCGAGTCCCGCGGAGCCGATCTCGCGACCGAAGAGCGCGCGCACGGTGGGCAGCGCCGTGGAGAACCCCGCGACGACCGCCACCGCGTCCAAGCGCTCTGCGAGCAGTTCCGCCGCGAGCGGACCCCGGTACTCGACGAAGTCGATCCCGTGCGCGACCGCGCGGTCCCGCACGGCCGTCGTCACGAGTGGCGGGGCGGCGGGATGCGGTTTGAAGACGATGCGCTGCGGCGCCCAGCGGGCCGCCCGGTCGACCAGCCAAGCCTGCAGATCGATCTCCTGCGCCGGTGTCATGAGGCCCAGTGCGGAGAGGTACTGACCGAGCACGAGCACGGTCGAGGCCCCGTCTGTCCCGGGCACCGCGGCCCTGCCGGCCTCGTCCGTCTCCCGGAGCACCGCGGCGAACCGCTCCGGCGCCACCGGGACGAGCTCCGCGTCCGGCGACCCGACCAGCGGACGCACACCCGGCACCACGTCGGCGTGGAGGACACGCCGGATGCGCGCCGCCACCGGATACGGCAGCCGCACGCGCATCGGCGAGTACGTCATGAGACCGTCGCCCACGATCGTGATCCGCGCCCGAGGGAACAGCGTCATGAGCGTGCGGGCCGGCGCGACCTGAGGACTCTGCACGAACACCTCGAGGTCGTCGGGATCGAGCCCCCAGGCGCGGACGAGCAGCCGCTCCAGCATCGGGAGGTCGGCCTCCTCCGGTTGCCAGGAGCTCGGATGCTGGGGCCCGAGAACGTCCTCCAGCGGCTCGATGCGGTCGAAGCGGGCACGCAGCGATCTCAGCACCGGATCATCCGCGATGCCGACCGCCGTCTCGGGCACTCGCGAGGAGGTGAACGGCACCAGGAGGCGCTCGGAGCCGTCGCCCGGAAGCCCGTCGTCGATGGCCGCGGCGGCGCTCGCGAGTCCGTACGCGCTGTGCAGGGCGAAGAGCTGCGTCATGCCGACCGTCCCGCCTGTCGGAGCAGTCGCGCCAGCACCCGACGCCGCGGACCGTCGAAGCGCGCGAGCACGGCCGCCGTCTCCCCGGCAGGAAGCCGTCGCAGCATCCGCCCGATCCCGGCCCGCATCTCTGTCCGCACCGACGGGCTCATCCGCCGCGCGCGCACCAGGTGGTGCGAGCTGAGGGCGAGCGCCGTCCAGACGACCTTGGGGGTGAACCGCTCGGCCTCCGCATCTCGCTCGACCATCGCGATGACCTCGTCCATGGCCCGCACGAAGTCCAGCTGCCGTCGATCCCGCGCCTGAGTGAGAGACGTGGCCACGCCGCGTCGGTACAGCAGCGCCGGGGCGTCGACGACCGCGAACGACCGGGCCTGCAGATGCAGCCGCCAGATCCAGGGGCGATCCTCCGCCGTGAACAGCCCCTCGGGGAACGCGGCCAGACCGCGGTCGATCACGCGCCGGTGGAAGATGCCCGCCCAGGCGTAGGGGTAGTCGACCATGGTCGACTCGTGCTCGGGCAGGATCGCCTCCCGCGGCGGCAGCAGCTCTTCACGCCAGGGATGCGGCGCGCGCACGAGCGTCCGCTGCTGCCCCGTGACCCGCACATGATCCGTGCGCAGGAAGTCGGCGTCGAGGGCGCGGAGCCGGGAGGAGAGCACCTTCAGGCGCCGCGGCTGCATCCAGTCGTCGCCGTCGAGGAAGCAGAACGCCTCGCTCTCGACGCGCAGCAGACCCTGGTTGCGGGCGCTCGCCAGGCCTCGGGCCGTGGGGTTCCTGATCACCTCCGCGTGCGGGAAGCGCTCCGCGTACTGCCGCATCAGGGCGCCGGTGTCATCGCGCGAGCCGTCGTCGATCGCGACCAGCTTCAGGGACGAGGGGTCCTCGAACTGCCGGGTGAGGGTCTCGAGTGTCGTCCCGATGTACTCCCCGGCGTCCTTGGCGGGCAGAATGACGGTGACGAGGGGTGTGCGCACAGGGCTCCCGGGGACAGGTGGTGTCCGGGGATGGTGTCAGGAGCGCCTTGCCGGATGGCGACGCGGAGGTGAACACCGGGTTTCGCGGCCGGCGCCGGACGCCCGGAGGCAGGAGCGTGAGACGGGGCGGCGTTGAGGTGTGGCCCCGCACCCGAACGGGACCACACCTCCCAGTGCATCGCACTGCCGAACGCGAGGCGTTCGGGATGAGACCGCCCGAAGGTGGCCTCATCGTCGCGGGACCCGCCAACCCCCATCAGCCGGCCCCGAGACGTCTCTCCGGTCGTGCGCTTCCCTCGAGAGGGTCACGACCACGAGTAACATGATACATGTCAGTCAGCGCAGATCGCGCACCAGGGAGGCCTCGGGCCGCCGCCGCGGGTTCGCGCCCCTGGTCGAGATGGGCGACGATGGAGGGCATGCTCTGGCCCTTCGGATCGACCTGGCGCCCGGTGCGACACCGGCAGCGCGACACGGTCGACCTGCGGTGGCTCAGTGCGCGGACCTGGACCCGGCGCTGGTACCCGCAGGGCATCGACCTCGGCACGTGGCAGGGTCGCCGCACCGTCGCCGTCACCTGGTTCCGGCAGAGACTGGACGGCGTGCACCTCGCCTCGCGCGTCACGTTCGTCGACCTCGAGCGCTCCCGACACCTCGACGTGCTGCTCGCGCTCACGGATGAGGAGGGGGAGCTGCGGCCGGCCCCCATCCACGCCGGTGGTCTCGCCTGGTTCGGCGATCGACTGTTCGTCGCCGCGACGGGTCGCGGCATCTGGGAGTTCGACCTGGGCGGCATCCGGAAGGTCCGCGGTGCGGTCGCGCAACGCGTGGCGGGCAGCCGACGCCGCGGCGGACGGACGACCGCGCTCGTCGCGGTGCGCACCCGCGTGCATCCGGTGGCCCTGCGCTGCTCGTATCTCGGTCGGGTGTTCGCGGACGACGGCACCCCCGTGCCGCGCGTGCTCATCGGAGAGCACCGCACCGACGACAGCGGACGCATCGGCGAGTTCACCCTCCCCGAGGACGAGGGCGCGACGACGAGCTCCGGTTTCGTCGAGGTCGACCGCTTCGCCCCGGCGATACCGCGCATGCAGGGAGTCGTCCGCTGGGGCGACCGCTACTTCGTGTCCCAGTCCGACGACCTGCGACCCGGCACCCTGTGGAGCGGTGGTCGTGACACGCTGCGACAGGACCGCGTACCCTTGCCGGTCGGATGCGAGGACCTCGCCCTCGACCCCGACGCCCGCCTGCTCTGGTCCCTGGGAGAGCACCCCTGGCACCGGGTCGTCCGGGGCATCCCCTTCTCCCGCCTCGGTATCGACGGCGGGCGCACGGACCCCTCGCCTCGGCGAACGTAGACTGGGAGGGTGAAGAAGTCCGCACCCCTCCTCGTCTACTCCGTGCTGCGGCTGCTGGCGTTCCTCGTCCCGCTCGCCATCCTCTGGCTCTTCTTCCCCATCTTCCGCGAGCTCTGGTGGCTCGCCGCGATCTTCGCCGCCCTCATCGGCGTCAGCATCTCGATGCTGTTCCTGCGTGCACCTCTCACGGACGCCTCGGCGCGCCTTCACGAACGCCGCGAGGCCCGCACGACCGGCGCCCAGGCCGACGCCGAGACCGAGGACGCGGTCATCGACGCCGAGCCCCCCGCCTCCGACAGCGACTCCCCCACCCGCCCCTGACCACCCCGGCTCCTCCGCCCCGCCCGGCCCCGCCCGCTCCGCACGGCCCCGCCCGCCACGCACAACTTCGGAGATCCGGGACGACACGCCGCGGCATCCACCCTTCGCCCCGGCATGTCGCGGCGAATCTCCGAAGTTGTGCCGCGGCATTCCCGCCGGCCCGCTCCGCCCCCGGCACGAGCTGGCCCGCCCCGTCGGCCCCTCCCGCTCCGCACGGCCCCGCCCGGCCTGCACAACTTCGGAGATCCGGGACGACACGCCGCGGCATCCATCCTTCACCCCGGCGTCTCGCGGCGGATCTCCGAAGTTGTGCGGGGAGTCCCGGCATGTCGCGGCGAATCTCCGAAGTTGTGCGGGGAATCGCGGGATGCGAGGGGCGGGTCAGCCGGCGAAGGCCCAGAAGAGGGCGACGGCGTACAGCAGGGACGTCAGGGAGGTCAGGGCGAGGGCGGTGACCAGCTCCTTGGGCTGACGGTAGGTCCACACGATCAGGATCGCGGGGAGCCCGGCCAGCAGCGCGAGGAGCGAGATCCACGCGATCGGGAACAGCAGCGCGAGCAGCACGGCGATGCCGAACGGGGCGAGCACGAACAGGGTGAACAGCACCTGGGTCGCTCTGCGGCCGATCAGGACCGTGAGCGTGCGCTTGCCGACCTCGCGATCCTGGTCGATGTCACGCAGGTTGTTGGCGAGCAGCACCGCGCACGCGAACAGCCCGGCGGCGATCGCGCCCAGCCACGCCTGCTGCGGCAGGTCGAAGATCTGCACCCACGTGGTGCCGAGCGTCGCGACGAGCCCGAAGAACACGAACACGAACACCTCGCCCAGGCCGTAGTAGCCGTACGGGCGCTTGCCTCCGGTGTAGAACCAGGCGGCGACGATGCACGCGGCACCGACGGCCAGCATCCACCACTGCCCTGTCCGCACCACGATCGCGAGTCCGACCAGGGCGGCGAGGGCGAAGAAGATCAGCCCGATGATGAGCACCGTGCGCGGCCGCACTCGGCCGGAGGCGGTGAGCCGGGCCGGGCCGACGCGGTGGGCGTCCGTTCCCCGCACGCCGTCGCTGTAGTCGTTCGTGAAGTTCACGCCGATCTGCAGCAGCACGGCCACAGCGAGGCACGCGAGCGCGATGACCCAGTGGAACTCGGGCCCCGTGCTGCGCGCCGCTCCCGTGCCGATGACCACGGGGGCGATCGCGAGCGGGAGGGTGCGCAGTCGCGCCGCGCCGATCCAGTCGGATGCCGTCACCGGACCCGCCTCGACCACAGGGCGCCTGGCCGGATTGCCGCTCGTGCGGCTCGTCGTGCGCTGGGCGCGCCGGTTCTTCTTCTTGCGCTGAGAGGATGCTGCCACCCACGGAATCCTAGTCGTCGCGCCGATGCGCCCTCGTCCGCGGGGGCGGGCTCAGCGGTCGGGGTTGGTGTCCTTGCCGTCGAGCCACAGTGTGTTCGACGCATCGGCGTGCGTGCCGCCGCTGCCCACGTGCTTGTCGCTGATCTGCGGCCCCTTGGTGATCACGTGGACGAGCGCCATGGCATGGCCCTGACCGAGCTGATAGTCCTCCTTGAGCCAGGCGACGATGGGAGCCGCCTTGGTGGTGCTGTCGAACCCCTTCTCGGCAGCGAGGTCGATGAACTGGCGCGGCGTGAGGCCGGTCTTGGTCTCGATGTTGTCGAGGTATGCCTGGAAGGACACGGGTGCTCCTGGTGGGTCAGTCCTCGTCGAGGAAGGTCTGGATGATGGTGGGGGACGCGTGGATGCCGAGGATCCTGAGCTCGCCGTCACCCGCATTGACGAAGCGGTGGGGGACGAACGCCGGACCTGTCGCGGTGTCGCCCGCGCCGGCCAGGAAAGTCTCCTCGCCCACGGTGATCGAGGCAACGCCTTCGACGACGACCCAGGTCTCCGGGTAGGGGTGCCAGTGCAGCCCCGGCCCCTCTCCCGGCTGATTCTCCACCCAGAAGTAGGAGACCGCCGCGCCGTGCTCCGCGCCGACGAATCGTCGACTGCGCCCCGTGCCGATCCGGATCTCGGCGCCGGGGACGACGACGCCGGAGGAGAGCGAGCTGCTGTTCATGGGTCCAGTCTCGACAGCACGTCGACCGCTCCCTAGAGTTTCGATGTGGATCGAAACTCCGGCCCGGTCGAGGGCGTCGAGCACCCGGACCATCGGGTCGAGTTCCACCTCAGCCCCGGGGATGTCGAGGCGGTGCGATTCGGCATCTCCCCCGGGCACGAACTGGCGCACGCGGTCCGGGTGCTGCGCAGGCCCGCCGCCCACCCGCTGCAGTGGGGCTGGCTGCGCGCGGTGCGGGATCGCCTCCCGCGCGACGACTTCGCGCTCCTCGCCACGGTGGTCGGCGACGACGGCTACCTGCCGGACTTCCTGACGACGGCGCCCCGCTGGGACCTGACACCCGAGATCGAACTCGACGAGCTGCGCGCCGCACCGCTCGATCCGATGCGCGTCGACTTCGGCAAGATGGTGCGGCGCTCGGCGGGAGCCCGACAGCAGGCGCTGCGGGAGATGCAGGAGCATCCCGCGCGAGCCCGGGGGATGATCGCCGACGCCTGGGCCGCGGTGTGGGATGCCGCCCTCTCGCCGGTCTGGCCGCAGCTCGAGCGTCTCCTGCGCGCCGACGTCGCCGTCCGTTCGCGGACGATCGCGACCGCAGGCATCGCGAGCATGGCGGGCGATCTGCATCCGCAGGTGTCGTGGGGCGGAGGGGCGGTACGGGTCGCGTTGCGCCGTCACAGCGAGCAGGTCGACTGCCGCGGCGGCGGGCTGGTGCTGGTGCCGTCGGTCATGTCGTCGTGGGGATGCATGGTCCTCACCGAGCCACCGGCGCAGCCGACGCTCTTCTATCCGGCGCGCGGCGTCACAGCCGGGTGGGCCCGCGACAGCGCCGACATCGCCGCCGCGCTGGGTGCGCTGCTGGGCGCGGTCCGCGGCGGCATCCTCCTGGCGGCCGGCACGGCGCGCACCACGTCGCAAGTGGCCGCCGACGCCGGCATCGCCGTCTCGACCGCCTCGCACCACCTCGCCGTCCTCCGCGGCGCGGGGCTCGTCACCAGCGAACGCGACGGGGCGCGCATGCTCCACCTGCGGACACCGCTCGGCGAGGCGATGGTGGGCGCGGTGCTCTGAGCCTCGACTATTCGGCGGCGACGGGGATGATCGGCCGGTGCTCGTAGTAGGTCTGCAGCACCACGGTGGTGCGCGTGCTCACATTGGCGGCCAGACGCACGTCTCGGACGAGCTCCTCGAGCGCCCGCGGCGTCGGCACGCGGACGAACAGCATGTAGCTCGCGTCTCCCGCGATGGAGTGGCACGCCTCGATCGCATCGAGGTGCTCCAGGAGCTCGGGGGCGTTGTCCGGCTGCGCCGGGTCGAGCGGGGTGATCTCGATGAAGGCGGACAGGGGCGTGCCCACCTGCTCCGGGTCGAGGATCGCCCGGTAGCCGCTGATCACACCGCGCGTCTCCAGGCGCCGCAGCCGTGACTGCACGGCCGACACCGACAGGCCCACCGCATCGGACAGCTGGGAGAGCGTGGCGCGGCCGTCTCGGGAGATCGCGGCCAGGATCGCGCGGTCGACAGAATCATCCATAGCTGTAAGATTATCGTCAGGATTCCGCTATTACCGGAATCTTTCCGCCATTTCCCGCGATCGGAGGTTCCGATGTCCCTCGTTTCCGCCAACAGTTCCGCTGTTCAGGCCATCGTCGGCGAACCCGAGGTCGTCGAGGACGCTTCGACAGGCTCAGCGCAGGCGCAAAGCGTCGAGAACTCCGCCGCCTGGGCGCAGCTCAAGCAGGCGGCGATCGCCATCCGTGAGCTGCAGATCAAGGACGGTTCGATCCCTGGCGCTTCGACAAACTCGGCGACCAAGGACCGGGCGACCGCCCTCGTCGGGGAGATCACCGCCGCGATCCGCGCGCTCGCCCCCGCCTTCCCGCACGACGCCGAGTACCTCGCGGCGTCCGTCGCCGACTTCGAGCGCTGGGCGGCGGAGGACTTCGGTGTGCCGGACTTCCTCGACTCGCTGGTGGCGTTCCAGCCGCAGCAGCACCGCGTCGACGGCATCCGCCACCTCGTCGTCTTCCCGATGTACACCCAGAACGGTTCGAGCGACCGCCTGGTCGAGGCGCTCATCGTCGAGACCATCTGGCCGGAGTTCATCGCGGCGCTCGAGGCCGGCGACTACGGCAACAAGCTCTTCGTCTCGCTGCGGCTCGTCGACTTCACGCCCGGCTACGACACGAACTCCGCGGTGCTGTTCCCGGAGACAGTCGCCATGCGCGAGATCCCGACCTTCACCTGGGGCGCGATCTTCCAGGACCGGGAGGCGGCCCGCTACCGCCGCGTGGTCCGTGCGGCCTCGGAGATCACCAACCTCGACCTCCCGGAGCGCGCTGCGGCGATGCTGGAGGATCAGGAGGTCGCCGAGAAGACCTTCGTGATGTGGGACATCATCCACGACCGCACTCACATGCGCGGGGACCTGCCCTTCGACCCGTTCATGATCAAGCAGCGGATGCCGTTCTTCCTCTACTCGCTGGAGGAGATGCGGTGCGACATGACGGCGTTCCGCGAGTCGGTGAAGATCGAGCGGGCGCTGGACGCCAGGGTCGCCGCGGGCGAGGAGCTCACGGAGACCGAGCGGGAGATGCACGAGTACGCGCACCTGGTGCAGTACGCCGTGATCTTCGACCGCATCTTCCGCTTCGCCATCACCGGCACGCGCGTGCGCAACTACGACGCGGTGGGCGGCCAGCTCCTGTTCGCGTGGCTGCACCAGCGCGGCGTGCTGCACTGGACCGACACGGCGCTCGCCTTCGACTGGGAGAACGTGCCGGACGCCGTCGTGGCCCTCGGCGACGCGATCGACGACCTGTACTGGCACTCGATCGACCGCCCCAAGGTCGCGCACTGGCTCGCCGCCTACGAGCTGGTCCGCGGCACGCTCACCCCGCACCCCGCCTCGCGGTGGGCACGCGGACTGTCGGACGAGGTGCTGGCCGGAGCGCCGAAGGGCTACACGGACGCCGTGCTGGATGACGAGTTCCCGCTGTCGATGTTCTTCGAGACCCTCGACAAGAAGATGAAGCCCGTCATCGAGTCGACGGTCGGCATCCGAGGAACGGACGACTGACGACTCCGCGCGCCGAGGGCGCGCGACCGATGTGACGCTGGGGCGCACCGCGCTGCGGCCGGAACCTGTTCTGCGGATCTCCGCGGGTTCCGGCCGCAGAAGCACTCCTGACCGGAAGAGTGAGCGACATGGATGAAGCCATCGATGCGAGACTGGACGGACGTACCGTGGTGCTCGCCGGAGCGACCAGTGCAGCGGGACTCGCCCTGACACAGGCCCTGCACGCGGCGGGCGCCCACGTGATCGCAACCGGCCGCTCGGCCGCACGACTGGAGCCGTTGGCAGGTGCGGGTGCGCAGGTGTTCCTCGCGGATGCGACCTCGCTCGACGAGATGACGGCCCTGGCCGGGCAGATCGGCGGTGTGGACGGAGTGATCCCGCTGGTCGGAGGCTGGCGCGGTGGAGGTGGGCTCGCCGGGCAGTCGGACGATGACTTCGCCGAACTGCTGCCGGCGCTCGATGCCGTGCGAGCGACGAGTCGGGCGTTCGATGCGGCGCTGCGCGCGTCCGGAGCGGGCCGGTTCGCGATCGTGTCGTCGACGGCGGTCGCAAGGCCGCTCGCGGGCGGGGCGAACTATGCCGCGGTGAAGGCCGCGAGCGAAGCCTGGGCGCGCGCGGTCGCACACGGGTACGCCAAGGCGGCCCGCGAGGCCGCCGAGCCGCTGCGTGCGGCATCCGTCGTGTTCCGGGCGAAGGCGCTCGATCCCGAGGTCTTGGCCGCACGGGTGGTCACGCTCTGGGATGCGGACGCCGTCGACCTCAACGACCGGGTGTTCGACCTCGACTGACGGACGGGCGGAAGGTCGGTCCGGCCAGTCCGGCTCGGACGGGCGGTGACGTTCCGGCGACGGAGCGACGATCTGCGGAGGATTCTCCACTGAAGCGTCCGGGAATCGTCCGGGGCTCGGGGAATCGTCTGGGCTCACCGGGACTCGGGCGGCATTCCGGGCACGACCGGCGGGGCCTCCCGGCGCGGGTCTCGGTCCGACGGCGCCTCCCCCGCGACGTCGGAATCGGCATCACCGTCGGCGTCACCGTCCGGCCCGACCTCCTGCTCCGGCGCCTCGGCGTACAGCTCGGTGAGCCTGCGATAGGACCGGGTGAAGAACGCCAGCGTCGCCGCGACGACCATGATGAGTCCGGCGAACAGGCAGATCAGGGCGATGCCCCTCGCCTCTCCCTCCCCGAGCAGCCACCCCCATTGCCGCTGACCCTCGGCCGTCTTCATGTACGGGATCACGAGGAACTCGGCGATCGGGGCGATCAGGAAGGCCGTGACCGGTGCGGCCGCAGCCTCCATGGCCGCCGCGGTGCCGAACACCCGGCCCTGTCGGGCGAAGGGGACGACCTTCTGGATCACGGTCTGCTCCGCCGCTTCGACGGGCGGCACCAGCGCCATGTAGATCCACATGCCGACCACGTACAGCGGCCACCACTCGCGCAGCATGAACACCGAGCCGAGCAGGCCCATCGCGATCACGACGAGCAGCATCGTGCGCACCGGTCTCGCACCGAGGCCGAACTTCGCCACGAGTCCGCCGCCGATCAGGAAACCCGTGGAGGCGAAAGCGAGAGCGAACCCCCACATCTGCGCGTCGAAGAGCGTCAGGCCGTACGGGTCCATGAGCGCCATGTAGACGCCGCCGATGAGGTTGTTGAAGGTCGAGAACACGATCAGCGCGAAGAGGCCGGGCGCGAGGCGGATGGCCCGCACGCTGCCGCGGAAGTCGATCGCGCTCTTGGCCTCGGGGTCGGCCTCCGGCTCCTCCTCCGGGATGCGGATGAACAGCAGGTGCGCGAAGGTGAGGGCCATCGCGACGATCGCGATCCCCAGCGTCCAGCCCATCCCGAGGAAGCCGATCGACAGCCCGGAGAACACGCTCGTGACGAGGAACGCCAGTCCCTGCACCGTGCCGACCAGACCGTTGGCGTTCGCGCGCTTCTCCTCCGGGACGAGCAGCGTCACCGTGGTGGAGAGCGCGATGTTGCGCAGCTGCTCGATGACACCGCCGAACAGGATCACGCCGGCGAACAGCCAGAACCACGGCCCGCCGAGGTCCAGCAGCGCGGATTCCGGCTGCCAGAGGTACAGCACCCCGGCGATCAGGAAGGCGGCGGCGGAGATCACGCTCGACAGCAGCATCACGCGGTGCTTGCGGTGCCGGTCGACGATCGTGCCGAACACCATCGCGAAGAACGCCACGAGCAGCATGTAAGCGCCGCCGATGATGCCGGTGGCCAGCACCGACTGCGTCTCGATGTACACCCAGAACGTGAGGGCGAACCAGAGGAAGCTCGTCGTCACGTTGGCGATCAGCGTGTTGACGAGGACGTTGGCGAAGGCCGTCTTCGCTGCGGTGCGCTCCATGGCTTCGAGGGTAGAGCGGGCCGGGGACATCCGGTAGGGCGATTAGGCTTGAGCGGTGAGCATCCAGCATGACCCCGCGATCCGGGGCTTCGCCAGCGACAACTACTCCGGCATCCACCCCGAGGTCCTGGCGGCCATGGCGGCGGCGAACGGCGGCCACCAGGTCGCCTACGGCGAGGACGCGTACACCGCGCGGCTCCAGGAGGTCTTCCAGGAGCACTTCGGCGAGGGCACGCAGGCCTACCCGGTGTTCAACGGCACCGGCGCGAACGTCACCGGTCTCCAGTCCATGCTCCCGCGCTGGGGCGCCGTGATCGCCGCATCGACCGCGCACATCAACGTCGACGAGGGCGGAGCGCCGGAGAAGATCGGCGGCTTCAAGCTCCTCACCGTCCCCACCGACGACGGCAAGCTCACCCCGGAGCTCATCGACCGCGAGGCCTGGGGCTGGGGCGACGAGCACCGGGCGCAGCCGCTGGTCGTCTCGATCACGCAGTCGACCGAGCTCGGCACCCTGTACACCGCGGACGAGATCCGCACGATCGCCGACCACGCGCACTCCCGCGGCATGAAGCTGCACGTCGACGGCGCGCGACTGTCGAACGCGGCGGCGGCGCTCGACCTGCCGCTGCGCGCGTTCACGCGGGACGCCGGGGTGGACGTGCTCACCTTCGGCGGCACCAAGAACGGCGCCATGCTCGGCGAGGCCATCGTGGTCCTGAACCCGGACGCCGCGGACGGCCTGCAGTACGCCCGCAAGTTCAACATGCAGCTCTCGTCGAAGATGCGCTTCGTCTCGGCCCAGCTGATCGCGCTGCTCGACGGCGACCTGTGGCTGCGCAACGCCCGCCACGCGAACGCCATGGCCGCACGCCTGCGCTCGGCGGTCGAGGCCGGCATCGCCGACGGCTCCATCCGCGGCGTCGAGTTCACGCAGCCGACGCAGGCCAACGGTGTGTTCGCCACTCTCCCCGAGGGCGTGGCCGATCGCCTCCGCGACGTGTTCCGCTTCTACGACTGGGATGCGGCGCGCAAGGAGGTCCGCTGGATGTGCGGTTTCGACACCGAGGAGTCGGACGTCGACGCCTTCGTGGCCGCCCTGGCCCCGCTCACCCGCGACGCCTCGGCCTGACCGCGCCCGCGGGCGCGGCGTCAGCGCAGGAGCCCCAGGTATGCCAGAGCCTGACGGACCAGGGTGCCGCGACCGCTCTCCATCTCGGCGGCGACCGCATCCGATGCCGCGGCCTCCGGGGAGAACCAGGTGACCTCGAGGGCGTCCTGACGCGGCTCGCACGTGCCGGTCACCGGCACGACGAACGCCAGGGACACGGCGTGCTGCCGGTCGTCGTGGAAGGCGCTGACCCCGGGGATCGGGAAGTACTCGGCGACCGTGAAGGGCAGCGGCTGCGGCGGCAGCAGCGGGAAGGCCATCGGGCCGAGGTCGTTCTCGACGTGCCGGAACAGCGCGTCGCGGATGGTCTCGCCGAAGCGGACCCGCCCGGACACGATCGTGCGGGTCATCTCGCCCAGCGGCGTGGAGCGCAGCAGGATGCCGATCTCGGTCACCTGCCCTGAGCCGTCCGTGCGCACGGGGATCGCCTCGACGTAGAGCATCGGCAGGCGGCGACGCGCCTCGGCGAGCTCGAACTCGCTCAGCCAGCCGGGGTTCGCACCCGGCGCGGGCGGGTTCGCATCCGGGAAGGCTCCGAGACCTTCGTCTTCGGGCTCCGGATCGGGATCAGGTGTGCGCACCGCCATGTGTCCTTTCTACCAGCCGTCCCTCCGCACCGACACCGGCGGCTCCGAGGTCCGTGCCTGCTGGCAGGATGACGGTGTGACCGAGAACCTGACGATCGACGACACCGCGACCAGATGGTCTTCCCCCGACCGCGGAGGGATGCCGCTGCTCGTGCTGCTGCACGGCTACGGCGCCGACGAGCACGACCTGTTCGGACTCGTCCCGTATCTGCCCTCCGGCATCGCGGTCGCCTCCGTCGCCGCTCCCCTCGCCCCGCCGTGGCCCATGCCCGGGCGCTCCTGGTACGCCATCGACGGGCTCGACGGCCGCAGCCCCGAGGCCGTGACGATCGCCGCCGAGGCGTTCCTCCGCTGGCTCGATGCCGCGGCGGGCGATTCCCCCTCGGTCGCGCTGCTCGGCTTCTCGCAGGGTGCGGCCGTGTCGTTGCAGGCGCTGCGCCTCGCCCCGGAGCGTTTCGGCGCGGTCGTCGCCCTGAGCGGATACGCGGCTCCGGGCGACCTCCCCGGAGACGAGACGCTGACCGAGCTGCGCCCTCCGGTCTTCTGGGGTCGCGGCACGCACGACGACGTCATCCCGCCCGCACTCGTCGACCACACCGCGCAGTGGCTGCCCGGGCACGCCGACCTCTCCGGCCGGGTCTACACCGGGCTCACGCACAGCATCTCCGAGGAGGAGCTCGCCGACGTGCACCGCTTCCTCACCAAGTGGATCGAGGGGATCGGCGCGGATCAGGAAGAGGGCCCGCGCCCCGCCTGAGGATCGTGCTCCGCGGGCGCGAGCCCTTCGCGGCGATGAGCGCGCGACACGCCCGGGGTTGCGGAACGCCGACACGCCCGGGTATCGTCGGGGAGTCCTGTCCGCCGTGTCTGGAAGTCCTTTGATCTGATCCGTCGCCTCCGCGCTCCTCTTTCCGCGCGCTGACCCGACGATCGCCGACTCCACGGCAGACCCTCTCCCCCGCGTCCTGTGACTCCTCACGGACCGCCTGGGGCTCGGTGTCAGTGCACCCTCGCACTCGACAGGAGACACTCATGTCACACCCCGCACCCCTTCACGCGTCGGTCATCCTCGAACGACTCACCTTCACCTGGCCGGACGGGACGACCGCCATCGACGCGGTGTCCGGAGCGTTCGGCTCCGGACGCACCGGCCTCGTCGGACGCAACGGCGCAGGCAAGTCCACACTGCTGCGGCTGATGGCCGGCGAGCTCGCACCCACATCCGGGTTCGTCACCGCCTCGGGCGAGGTCGCGTACCTGCCGCAGCAGCTCACGCTCGACGTCGATCGTCGGGTCGCCGAGCTGCTCGGGGTGTCCGCGGCGCTCGACGCCGTCCGGGCCATCACGGCCGGCGACGTCGACCCCGCGCACTTCGATGCCGTCGGCGACGACTGGGACATCGAGGCGCGCGCCGAGGCCGCACTGGCCGAGGCCGGCCTCGCGCCGGAGTTCCTCGATCGCCGTGTCGGCGAGCTCTCCGGAGGAGAGGCCGTGCTCGTCGCGATCGCCGGGATCCGGCTCCGTCGCGCGCCGATCACGCTCCTCGACGAGCCGACCAACAACCTCGACCGCGACGCCAGAGCGAAGCTCGCGGCGATGGTGCAGGCCTGGAAGGGCACGCTCATCGTCGTCAGCCACGACCTGTCGCTGCTCGAGCTGATGGACGACACCGCCGAGCTGTACGGCCGCACGCTGAGCGTGTTCGGCGGCCCCTACTCCGAGTGGCGCGCCTGGCTGGATGCGGACCAGGATGCCGCGAGACAGGCCGAGGCCACGGCCGCTCAGACGCTCCGCAAGGAGAAGCGCCAGCGGATCGAGGCCGAGGTCAAGCTCGCGCACCGTGCGCGGACGGCCAAGAAGGCCGAGATCGAGAAGCGCGTGCCGAAGATCGTCGCCCATGGTCGGAAGATGGCCGCGGAGGTCTCGGCAGGGAAGCTGCGCATCGAGGTCGGGGCCAAGGAGGAGGCGGCACGGTCCGTCCTCGACGAAGCGGGGCGCCGCGTGCGCTCCGACGCGTCGATGAAGATCGAGCTGCCCGACCCGCAGGTCTCCCGCAGCCGACGCATCGCGACGATCGCGGAAGAGGAGCGGGCCTGGGTGATCCAGGGCCCGGAGCGCGTGGCCCTGATCGGGCGCAACGGCGCCGGGAAGACCACCCTGCTGGAGCGGCTGGTCGCGGATGCGCGCCCGTTCGAGGGCGGCCTGCACGCCGAGGCCCACACCGACCTGATCGGGTACCTCCCGCAGCGGGTGGACGGTCTCGACGAGCATCGCTCCGTCTTCGAGAACATCGCCGCGGCGGCTCCGCACGTTCCCGAGAAGGAGCTCCGGAACCGGCTCGCGCGATTCCTGATCCGCGGCGCCACGGCGGAGCGCCCGGTCGCAGCGCTCTCCGGCGGCGAGCGCTTCCGCGTGGCGCTGGCGAAGCTGTTGCTCGCCGACCCCGCTCCGCACCTCGTGGTGCTCGACGAGCCGACGAACAACCTCGACCTCGACACGGTCGACCAGCTCGTCGAGGCGCTGCGCGCCTACCGGGGCGCTGTGCTGGTCGTGAGCCATGACGACGCGTTCCTGCGCCGGCTCGACCTCGACCTGACACTCGAGATCGACGGCGACGGGAGACTCCAGGAGGTCTCGCTCGGCTCCTGAATCAGCCGCTTCGACGACGCCGGGCCTCGGGAGCATCCGCCCCGAGGTCCGGCGTCACGACCCCGATGTCGGTGGCAGCACGCATGATGGAGGGATGAGCGATGTGCTCGACCGTTTCACCCCGGCCACGCAGGACTGGTTCCGTGGTGCCTTCAGCGCGCCCACGCCCGCCCAGACCGGAGCCTGGGAGGCGATCTCCGCGGGCAAGCACGCGCTCGTCGTCGCGCCCACCGGCTCGGGCAAGACGCTGTCCGCGTTCCTGTGGGCGATCGACAGCGTCTTCCGCGAGCGCATGGCCGCACCCGAGGAGCCGAAGAAGGATTCCCCCCGCACCCGCATCCTCTACATCTCGCCGCTCAAGGCGCTCGGCGTCGACGTGGAGCGCAACCTCCGCTCGCCTCTGGTCGGCATCGGGCAGTCGGCGCGCCGGCTGGGCGTCGACGCCCCCGCCGTCACCGTCGGGGTCCGCTCCGGCGACACCACCTCCAGCGATCGCCGCAAGCTCGTCTCGGATCCGCCCGACATCCTGATCACGACGCCCGAGTCGCTCTACCTCATGCTCACGAGCCGCGCGGGCGAGACCCTGCGCGACGTGCACACCGTGATCATCGACGAGGTGCACGCCGTCGCAGCCACCAAGCGCGGAGCGCACCTCGCGGTCAGCCTGGAACGGCTCGACGCGCTGCGCTCCGCACACGCCCTTCGACAGGCGCAGGGACCCACCCTCGGACGGGCTGACGGGTCCGGTGCGGTCCCGCCCGCGCAGCGCATCGGGCTCTCGGCCACCGTGCGTCCGATCGACGAGGTGGCCCGGTTCCTCGGCGGCGCGGCTCCCGTGGAGATCGTCGCACCGCCGGCGTCCAAGACGTTCGAGCTCGGCGTCGTCGTGCCGATGGACGACATGACCAATCCCCCGCCGCCTCCCGGTGCCGCGTCTGGCGCGGGGGCCGAGCTCCGTGCGGAGGACGCCGAGTACACCGAGGTCACCGGATCGGTGTGGCCGCACGTGGAGGAGGCGATCGTCGACCGCATCCTGCAGAACAACTCGACGATCGTGTTCGCCAACTCCCGCCGGCTCGCCGAGAGGCTGACCGGACGACTGAACGAGATCTACTCCGAGCGGATCGGCGTGGCCCTGCCGGAGGCGACCGTGCCGGCGGCCATGATGGCGCAGGCCGGAGCGACCGCCGGTGCGGACCCGGTGCTGGCGAAGGCCCACCACGGCTCGGTCTCCAAGGAGCAGCGCGCCCAGGTGGAGGAGGAGCTGAAGTCGGGTGTGCTGCGCTGCGTCGTCGCGACCAGCAGCCTCGAGCTCGGCATCGACATGGGCGCGGTGGATCTGGTCATCCAGGTCGAGGCCCCGCCCTCGGCGGCCTCGGGTCTGCAGCGTGTGGGCCGCGCCGGTCACCAGGTGGGCGAGATCAGCCGTGCGGCTCTCTTCCCGAAGCATCGCGGCGACGTGCTGCACACCGCGATCGTCACCGAGCGGATGCTGGCCGGCAAGATCGAGGCCATCCAGGTGCCGCGCAATCCGCTCGACATCCTCGCGCAGCAGACCGTCGCTGCGAGCGCGCTCGGAGCGATCAGCGTCGAGGAGTGGTTCGAGACGGTCCGCCGCTCCGCCCCCTTCCAGGCGCTCCCCCGTTCGGCGTACGAGGCGACGCTCGACCTGCTGGCCGGACGCTTCCCCTCCGACGAGTTCGCGGAACTGCGCCCTCGACTCGTGTGGGACCGCGACGCCGGGACGCTGACGGGACGACCGGGCGCCCAGCGGATCGCGGTCACCAGCGGCGGCACGATCCCCGACCGCGGCCTGTTCGGGGTGTTCGTGGCCGGGGAGTCCACCGGAGCCCGCGTTGGCGAGCTCGACGAGGAGATGGTCTACGAGTCGCGGGTCGGCGACGTGTTCACGCTCGGTACCACGAGCTGGCGGATCGCGGAGATCACGCACGATCGCGTCAACGTGATCCCCGCCTACGGACAGCCGGGCAAGGTGCCGTTCTGGCACGGCGACGGCATCGGCCGACCGTTCGAGCTGGGCGAAGCGCTGGGCGCGTTCTCCCGCGAGGTGTCGTCCGCCGCCCCCGAGAAGGCGCAGCAGCGGCTGATCGACGCCGGTCTCGACGAGCAGGCGCGCGCGAACCTGATGGCCCATCTGACCGAGCAGCGCGAGGCGACGGGCACCCTGCCCACCGACCGCACCCTCACCGTCGAGCGCGGCCGCGACGAGGTCGGCGACTGGCGCGTCATCCTGCATTCCCCGTACGGCATGAAGGTGCACGCGCCGTGGGCACTGGCGATCAACGCCCGCGTCAGGGAGCGCCTCGGGGTCGAGGGCTCCGCGGTCGCGAGCGACGACGGCATCATCGTGCGCATCCCCGATGCCGAAGCCGAGCCTCCGGGTGCCGAGCTGTTCGTGTTCGATCCGGATGAGCTCGAGGTCCTGGTCACGCAGGAGGTGGGCGGGTCCGCGCTGTTCGCCTCGCGCTTCCGGGAGTGCGCCGCTCGCGCCCTGCTGATGCCGCGCATGAATCCGAACAAGCGCACGCCGCTGTGGCAGCAGCGTCAGCGATCGGCGCAGCTGCTCGAGGTCGCGCGGCGCCATCCCACCTTCCCGGTGATCCTGGAGACGCTGCGCGAGGTGCTGCAGGACGTCTACGACCTCCCCTCCCTCCGCACGCTCGCCACCTCGATCGCGGACCGCCGCATCCGCCTGATCGAGACCGAACCGGGCCAACCCTCGCCCTACGCGCGCGATCTGCTCTTCGGCTACGTCGGCGCGTTCATGTACGAGGGCGACTCGCCGCTCGCCGAACGCCGGGCGACGGCGCTGTCCGTCGACCCTGCCCTGCTGGGCGAGCTGCTCGGCACGGTCGAGCTGCGCGAACTGCTCGACCCCGACGTCATCGCGCAGTTCGAGCGCGAGGCGCAGCGGCTCGATCCCGACCGCCGCGCGCGCGGACTCGAGGGCGTGGCCGACCTGCTGCGGATGCTCGGCCCGCTCGACGCCGAGGAGGTCGCTGCGCGCCTCGACCCCGATTCGACCGACGGGGCGACGGCCGCTGCGCTGCTCGACCAGCTCATCGCGGCGCGCAGAGCCATCCCGGTGACGGTCGCCGGCGCGAGCCGTGTGGCCGCGATCGAAGACGCGGGTCGGCTGCGGGACGCGCTGGGCACAGCCCTCCCCACCGGCATCCCCGTCGCCTTCCTCGAACCCGTCGCGGATCCGCTCGGCGACCTGGTCGCCCGTCACGCGCGCACCCACGGCCCGTTCACGACGGATGCCGTCGCCGCCCGCTTCGGCCTCGGCGCCGCTGTCGCCCGACACACGCTGCAGAGACTCGAGACCGCCGGCCGCCTCACCAGCGGCTACTTCCTGCCGACGGCTGCCGGCAGCGGCGACGAACTCGAGTGGTGCGACAGCGAGGTGCTGCGCCGCCTCCGGATGCGCTCGCTCGCGGCGATCCGCGGGTCCGTGGAGCCGGTGTCGCCGGAGGCGTACGCGCGGTTCCTGCCGGACTGGCAGCACCTCGGGCGGCCGCTGGAAGGCGTCGACGGTGTGCTCACCGTGATCGAGCAGTTCGCCGGAGTGCCGATCCCGGCGAGCGCGTGGGAGTCGCTCGTCCTGCCGTCCCGGGTGCGCGACTACTCCCCGCGATGCTGGACGAGCTGACCTCGGCGGGCGAGGTGATCTGGTCCGGACACGGGACGCTCCCCGGGCGCGACGGCTGGGTGTCGCTGCACCCCGCCGACCTCGCCCCGTTCACGCTGCCCGAGCCCGAGGCCGAGATCGCGGTCGACTCCCTCGAGGCGCGGATCCTCCAGTCTCTGCAGATCGGCGGCGCGTACTTCGCCGCCCAGCTCAAGGAGATGACCGCGGCGGAGAACGAGCAGTCCGTGCTGGAGGCGCTGTGGTCGCTCACCTGGTCGGGGCACGTGACGAACGACACCTTCGCACCGATCCGCTCGCTGCTCGCCGGCGGGTCGCAGGCGCACAAGGTGAAGCGGAAGGCTCCGCGGGCCCGTACCTATCGCGGGATGTCCCTCACCCGCACCGCTCCCCGCCCCGCCTCGATCGGCGGACGCTGGTCGCTGCTGCCCGAGACCGAGAAGGACGCCTCGCGCCGCGCGACCGTCACCGCGGGGCTCCTGCTCGATCGCTACGGCGTCGTCACACGGGGCGCGGTGCAGGCCGAGGGCGTGCCCGGCGGTTTCGCCCAGGCGTACCGTGTGCTGGCCGGATTCGAGGAGGCCGGCCACTGCCGCCGCGGCTACGTGATCGAGAAGCTCGGCGCGGCCCAGTTCGCCGCCTCCGGCACGGTCGACCGGCTGCGCACCTACGCCGGCCTCGCCGACCCGCCGCCGCGCACGGCCGTGACGCTTGCGGCGACCGATCCCGCGAACCCGTACGGTGCCGCACTCGGCTGGCCCAAGCTCGAGGGGGTGTCGCACCGCCCTGGGCGCAAGGCCGGCGCCCTCGTCGTGCTCGTCGACGGCGCGCTCGTGCTCTCGCTCGAGCGCGGTGGCCGCACGGTGCTGTCGTTCAGCGACGACGGGGAGATGCTCCGCGCCGCAGCCGCCGACCTCGCGGCGACCGCCCGCAGCCGACGCCTCGACACCCTGACCGTCGAGAAGGTCAACGGCGAGGGCGTATACGGCACGGAGCTCGCGCTCGCGCTGCAGGAGGCCGGATTCGTGCAGACACCCCGCGGCTTCACGCTCCGCAAGGCGGTCTGAGCGTGCGCCTACGCTGGAGACCATGATCCGAGAGTTCGCGGCCGGCGTCCGCACCCTGCTGCGCGGATTCGGCCTGTGGCGCACGCGCCCCGGGCTCATGGCGCTCGGACTCATCCCCGCGATCATCGCGTTCCTCGTGCTGGCCGCCGCGATCGTGCCGCTGGTGTGGGGGATGCCGTCGGTCTCGGCCTGGCTCACCCCCTTCGCCGAGGGGTGGATCGAGCCGTGGCGCGGGCTGCTGCGCGCGGCCGTCGGCTTCGTGGTCGTGGCCGCCGCCCTGGCCCTCGCGGCGGTCGTCTTCAGCGCGCTGACCCTCACCATCGGCGACCCGTTCTACCAGCGCATCTGGCATGCGATCGAAGTCGACCTCGGCGACCCGCCCTCCGGCGACGGCGGCAGCTTCTGGACGACGCTGGGCGAGGGCCTGCGGCTGGTGCTGCAGGGTCTGCTGATCGCGGTCGTGGTGCTGCTGGTCGGACTCATCCCGGCCGTGGGCGGCTTCCTCGGGCCGATCGCCGGTGTCGTGCTCACCGGTCGACTGCTGGCGCGCGAGCTCACCGGTCGCGCCTTCGACGCCCGCGACCTCAGCCCGGCCGACCGCGCCGCCCTGTTCGCGGGGAATCGCGCCCGGGTGCTCGGCTTCGGCGTCGCGACGCAGCTGTGCTTCCTGATCCCCGGCGGGGCGGTCGTGATCATGCCCGTCGCCGTCGCGGGCAGCACAATGCTCGCTCGCCACATGCTCGGCCCTTCGACAAGCTCAGGGACCCAGGTAGGCGGCTCAGGGACCCAGGTAGGCGGCCCTTCGACAAGCTCAGGGACCCAACGTGGCGGCCCTTCGACAAGCTCAGGGGCCCAGGTCGGCGGCTCAGGGACCCAGGCAGGCGGCTCAGGGACCCAGGTAGGCGGCTCAGGGACCCAGCGGGGCGGCGCCGGTGCCTGAGGGCGATACCGTCTTCCGCACCGCACGGCGGCTCGACGAGGCTCTGACGGGCGCCGAGGTCACCCGCTTCGATCTGCGGGTGCCCCGTTTCGCGACACTCGATCTGACCGGGCAGACCGTGCACGGAGTCATCCCGCGCGGCAAGCACCTGCTGATGCGGATCGGCGAGAGCACCGTTCATTCGCATCTGCGCATGGACGGGGCGTGGTTCGTCTACCGCGCAGGTGAGAGATGGAAGCACCCCGCGTTCAAGGTCCGTGCCATCGTCGGCACGGCCGACCGGGAGGCGGTCGGCGTCGACATCGCCGAGGTCGAGGTCGTCCCCACCCGGGAGGAGGACCAGCTCGTCGGATACCTCGGCCCTGACCCGCTCGCGGCGGACTGGGATCCCGCGGAGGCGGCGCGACGCGTCAGCGCCGACACCCGCAGCATCCACGTCGCCCTCCTGGACCAGCGCAACGTGGCCGGCTTCGGCAACGAGTATGCGGCTGAGCTCTTGTTCCTCCGCGGGATCCTGCCCACCACGCCGGCGCCACAGGTCGACGTGGCCGCCCTGCTCGATCTCGGTGTCCGCACGATCCGCGCCAACCGCGACCGCCGTCACCGCACCTTCACCGGCGTCGACCGCCCTGGTCAGGGCACCTGGGTGTACGGTCGCGCCGGGCGCCCCTGCCGCCGCTGCGGCACGCTCATCCGCCGCGGAGAGCAGGGCGCCGATCCGACGCGCGAGCGCATCACGTTCTGGTGTCCGGTCTGCCAGCGCTGACCGCATTCATCCGAGGGAATGAATCTCCCCCTCCCATGGTTGTTGATATATCCGGAGAACTCCGGAACACGGGAGGAATCGTGGGCAAGAACTACGTCGACATCGAGAACGACCAGGGCGCGACGCTGCGGTACCGCAAGCACGCGAACGGCCGGGGTCTCGTCGCGCATGGCGCGAAGGTGCACCCGAAGGCGCACATCGAGGCGGGTGCCTATATCGAACCGGGCGCGCGCGTCGGCGCCGGTGCGACCATCGCACGCGGCGCGTGGATCGACGAGGACGCCGTGGTCGGCGAGGGCGCGTTCGTCGACGCCCACGCGCACATCGGCCAGGGTGCCGCCGTCGGAGACCACGCCTACGTCGGAGTCCGCACCGACATCGGGGCGGGAGCGCGCATCGTCCGTGGCGCACGGATCGGCGACGACGAGACCGTCGCCGCGGGACTCACGGTCGCGACCAACCAGAAGGGCCTTTGGCTCGCGGCCTGACGTCCGCCCCTCGAAGGGCTAGAGCAGTCGCCGCTCCGAGGCCCACGCCGTGAGCTCATGGCGTGAGGACAGCTGCAGCTTGCGCAGGACGGACGACACGTGCGTCTCGACCGTCTTGATCGAGATGAAAAGCTCCGCAGCGACCTCCTTGTACGCATAACCGCGAGCGATGAGGCGCATGACCTCCTGCTCGCGCGCGGACAGACGATCGAGCTCGTCGGTGGCGGTCGCGGTTTCGCCCGCGACGGCTCCGAACGCGTCGAGCACGAAACCGGCGAGCCGCGGCGAGAAGACGGCGTCTCCGTCGGCGACGGCGTGCACAGCTCTGCTCACCTCGGCGCCCGACGAGCCCTTCGTGATGTAGCCCCGCGCGCCGGCGCGGATGACCCGGACGACATCCGCCGCGGCGTCCGACACGCTCAGCGCGAGGAACCGCGTCGCCGAGGGCTGACAGCCGCGGATCACGCTCTCCCCGCCCGCAGCGTCGTCGCCGTTGCCGCCGGGCAGGTGCACGTCCAGCAGCACGACGTCCGGCTGCGTCTCGCCGATCACGGCGATCGCCGACGGCACGTCCGCCGCCTCGCCCACCACGTCGACGCTCGCATCGAGGTCGGCGCGCAGCCCCGAGCGGAAGATGGAGTGGTCGTCGACGATCACGACCCGGATGCTGTCAGCCACGACTCTCCTCCCGCACACTGGTCGGCCGCGATGCAGGCCTGTCGTGCGGCGTTCCCGTCGTGATGCTCAGATGCACCTCGGTGCCGTGCTCGTCGCTGCGGACGGAGCCGGTGCCGCCGGCGCGCCGCATGCGTCCGATGATCGACTCCCGCACCCCGAGACGGTCGCTCGGCACGTCGTCGAGCTCGAACCCGGCGCCGCGGTCGCGGATGAACACGTCCACCCCGGCGGCGCTGCCCTCGATGTAGACGGAGATCTCGCCACCCGCGTGCCGTGCCGCGTTCAGGATCGCCTCGCGCGCCGCCGCCGCGAGCTCGCCGCTGGCGCGCTCGGCGGAGAGTCCGGCCGAGACCACGTCGATCCGCACCGGATAGTCGAGCTCCAGCGACCCGGCGTAGTCGCGCAGATCCGTCGGCAGGTCGCTGTCGGCGGGAGCATCGCCGTCGTAGAGCCACGCGCGCAGCTCGCGCTCCTGCGCTCTGGCCAGTCGCGCGGCCTCGCTGGAGGCGCCGGCCCTGTTCTGGATCAGCGCCAGGGTCTGCAGCACCGAGTCGTGCAGGTGGGCGGCCATCTGGCTGCGCTGCTCCTCGCGGATACGGCGGATCCTCTCTCCGGACAGTTCGCGCCAGCGCGGGATCAGCGTCGACGCCAGGACGGCAGCGAGTCCGACCAGCGGAACCAGCACGAGCGCCACACCGGAACCGGCGACGGGCCACGACAGCAGCACCGCGAACAGCAGGGCGAGCAGCCCGACCGCGAGGATGCGGACCGTGAGGGTGTGCCGCGGACCGCGTGCGGTGTCGGTGCGATCGATGAGCGTCGCCCAGAGACCGGCGCCTGTCGCGAAGGCGACCGTGCCGCCCACGACCACGGCGGCGGGTCCTGCGGGGATCGTGCCGCTCAGCCAGTCGCTGCCGCCGCGCCACACCAGCACGACCAGTGTCCCGACCGCGGCGGGCACCAGAAGCAGCCACGCGACCGGCATCCGTCGTGTCGGAGCCGACTCCCCGTCCGTCCAGGGCATGAAGGCCCAGCACCACGCATACAGGAGCACGCCGGCTCCCCCGCACAGCGTCAGAGCGAGGAACAGCGCCCGCACCATCCACACCGGGGCGTCGAGGTGACGGGCGAGCCCCGCAGCGACCCCGGCGACCAGGCACGCCCGATCGCGGGTCAGCGGCGGGCGCGGGGGCGCTGCCACGCGCGGAGGTCGCGCCGGAGCGTGCACCGAAGAGGACATGTCGCCATCCAATCATCCGCACGTCCGCTCCGGGTGCTCCCCTGCCCGGAATCAGGGGGCGCTCAGGGGTTTCCCCCATGGCAGCGCACCGAGGGCGACGGCCAGGATCGAAGCATGACGATTCCCACTGCGCCCCCGCCACCCGCCGATCATGCCGACGCGGCTCCCGGCACCACGGGGCGGCCCATCCCGCGCGGCGCGGATCGCTTCCTCCTCTGGGTCGCCGGCCTCGGCGTCGCCCGTTCCGAGGGGTGGCTGGGCGGCGTGGCCGCCGGCATCGCCGCGCGTCTGCGCATCGACCCCCTGATCGTGCGCGGCGTGCTCGTCGTCGCCGCGCTCTTCGGACTGCCCGTCATCTTCCTCTACGCCGCGGCCTGGGCCCTGCTCCCGGATCTCGACGGACGGGTCCACCTCCGCGACCTGCTGCGGCGCGACTACCAGCCGGTGCAGTGGGGCATCCTCGCGATGGCCGTGATCGGCCTGTTCCCGACCGCTCCGCTCACCGGGCGTCTCTTCGGCCTCGGCTACGACGGGTGGTCGAGCCTGGCGCTGCTCGGCTGGATCGTCGGACTCGTGCTCGTCGCCTCCCTGCTCTTCCTGATCGTGCGTGCTGCCAGCCGCACGCCGGGTGCTTCCGCGCCGGATCTGCCGATGGCTTCCGCAGATCAGGCGGCCCCGGCCGCGTCCGCCCCTCTCGACGATTCGGGCGTCGAGAGGGCGGACGCCACTCTCCCCGACGCCGCGCTCCCCGACGAGACCGCCGTCTCGCCCGAGGCCGAGACCGCCTTCCTTCCCCCGGCCCCGCCCGCACCGCTGCCGCCCGGGTCGCAGGACCCTGCGGCACTCGAAGCCTGGCGCGCCCAGCACGCCGCCTGGAAGGAGCAGGATCAGGCGTGGCGGCGTCAGCAGCAGGACGCGGAGCGCGCCGCGCGGGAACAGCTGCGCCGCGAGCGTCAGGCCGAAGCCGCCGTCTTCGCCGCCGAAGCGGCCGAGCGCCGACGCATCCGCCGAGCGTCGAACCCGCGCGCAGGATTCGCCTTCGTGGCCACGTTCCTCGGGCTCGCGATCATCACGGGGTCCGCCGTCGGTCTCGCCACCGGGGGCGACACGCTCGGCGGAGCCCTGGGTCTGTTCTCCGCCGCCCTGATCCTCGCGCTGGGGATGATCGTCGCCGGGGCGTTCCGTCGACGGAGCGGGTATCTGGCCTTCGTCACGGTGGTCACGTTGATCGGAGGGCTCGTGGCCGGAGGGTTCGCGGCCTTCCCCGGGCTCACCCTGGCGAACTCCGTCGTGATGGGGAACGAGACCCCGGCGCACGTCCGCCAGCCCTTCGGAGACGCGTACCTCACCCTCAACCCGTATGAGGGCGACCCGCGGCCGATCGTCATCGACAAGGGCTCAGGCAACACCTTCATCGCCGTGCTGCCGGGCGTCGAGCTCGATCTGCGCGCCACCGTGCGCACGACCATCGTCACCTGGAACCTCACGGATCCCGAGACCGGCGAGATCCGCGATTACGGCATCTGGTCGCCCGCCGAGACCGGGGGCGGGACGGTCGTCCGGAAGCGGATCGCCGCGGAGGGCGGCTCTCCCGCGACGGTGCAGCCCGTCACGATCGACCAGGGCAGCGGGACGATCTCCGTCACCATCTACGAGACCGAGAAGGAGGAGCTGCGATGAGCACTCCGACGATCACCGAGACCGCCACCGAGACGATCACCCCGCCCCGCACCCGCTGGGCCGCCATCATCTGGGGGCTCCTGTTCGCCGCCGTCGCCGGCACGGCCCTCTGGATCCTCTCCGACACCGAACGGCGTGAGGCCGTCGCGGACGGGCTGTTGGGGCTGACACCCGCGACCGTCGTGACGATCGTGCTGCTGAGCGTCGGCGTGCTGCTGCTCGTCAGCGGCGCGGCCGGACTCGTGCGCCGGGAGCAGCGGAAGCTCGCGGAATCCGCGACCGCCACGCACCCCGAGGCTTCCGTCCCCCTCGCCGAGTAGCCTTGATCGCATGGCGAATCAGGGAAGACGGCCCGCGAAGCGTGCAGGCAGGGGATCGCCCGTGCGCCGGAACAAGGCCGCTCCCGCCGAGAGGTATCCGCCGCAGAAGCCGAAGAAGAAGACCGGCTCCGTCGTGTTCGACGCCCCGCAGCCCGAGCCGGAGGCACCGCGCACCTTCCGTCTCGGTGCGGTTCCGGGCGCGACGCCGGGCCGATGGATCGACGCCTGGAAGCAGCGGATGCCGCACGTGCCGCTCGATCTCGTCCCGGTCGATCCCGCGACGCAGCGCTCCGCCCTCGACGAGGTCGATGCGGCGCTCGTGCGACTGCCGCTCGCCGACGACTCCCTCCACATCATCCCGCTGTACGACGAGGTCCCGGTCGTCGTGGCGGCGGCCGATTCGCATCTGATGGCCGCCGAGGAGCTCACCGCCGCGGATCTGGAGGGCGAGGTGCTGATCGGGCTGACGGACGACGTGCTCGGCCCGCTCGACCTGCCGGGGACCACGGCCGCGCGCTTCGCCCCGCTCTCCACCGAGGACGCGATCGCGACGGCCGCCTCGGGGACCGGGATCGTGATCGTCCCGATGTCCCTCGCCCGGTTGCATCACCGCAAGGATGCCGACCACCGCGTCCTCGCCGGCGGCCCCGTGTCGACCGTCGCCCTCGCCTGGCCACGTGAGCGCACCACGCCGGATGTGGAGACGTTCGTGGGCATCGTGCGCGGGCGCACCGCGAACTCCTCCCGGTGACCGCGCGGGCGAGGGCGGTCGCGCTCGTTAGAATCTCCTGATGGCCTCGCTTCTCTACGTCTGCGTGCGACCCGAGATCGGGGCGGCGGATGCCGAGCACGCCTCGTTCCGGCGAGCGCTCGGCGCGGACGTGGTCGACCGGCTGAACCTGCTCGAGGAGCCGCTCGACGTCGCACGCCTGCAGGGCTACCGCGGTGTCGTGGTCGGCGGTTCGCCGTTCAACGTGTCCGACGCGGTGAAGTCCGCCGAGCAGCTGCGCGTGGAGGCCGACCTCGCAGACCTCGCCCGCGCGGCGATCGCCGGCGACGTGGCGGTGTTCTTCACCTGCTTCAGCATCGGCGTCGTGACCCGCATGCTCGGCGGCGAGGTCGTGACCGACACCCCCGAGGCCGCGAGCGCCACCATCATCGACGTCACCCCCGCGGCGGCCACGGACCCCGTCTTCGGCCCCAGCGGCCCGGCGCTGACGGTGTTCACGGCCCACAAGGAGAGCGCGGCAGCGGTCCCGCCCGGCGCGGTGCTGCTCGCGACGAACACCGCCTGCCCCGTGCAGGCCTACCGCGTGGGGACCCACCTGTACGCCGCGCAGTTCCACCCTGAGCCCACGCCCCGGGACTTCGCCGACCGGATGACGTTCTACCGCACCACCGGCTACTTCGACCCGGACGAGTTCGACGCGGTGCAGCAGCAGGTGCTCGCGGCATCCGTGACCGAGGGCGCCGCGCTGCTCCGCCGGTTCGCGGAGACCTTCGCCGGCGCTCAGCCCGCGGCGGAGTCGAGCAGCAGCGACACGCGCTCGCGCAGGTAGGCCTCCAGGGGCATGAACCCGCCTGCGGTGCTCCAGCGCACGGACGGCACACCGTCGACGACCGCGAGCGGGCCGGAGGAGCCACCGGCATCCACGGCGTCCACATCGATGACGCTCCACCCCACGTGCACCACCTCGCCGGCGTCGAAGCCTCCCCGCAGAGCCTCCGCGCGGCGCTCGGCGCGCTCCCGCGCGGATTCGGCGGTGTAGCCGCGGCGTCCGGGGTCGGCGGCGCGCAGCACCTCCGCCGTGGCCAGGGCGTGCGTCGGAGTGAGCAGGAGCACCCCGAGGTGCCAGGCCTCGCCGACACGGACGATGCGGCGGCCGCGCCAGCGCGAGTCCCGCTGCTCGCCGAGGCCCTCCTTCGGGGCGTCGGCGAGTTCCCGGACGGCGCCGGTGAGCAGCGCCGACGCCGTCGTCACAGCTCTCCCTGCGTCGATGCGGACGCCCGTCGCGGCCCGGCGACCTCGGCGCGATCGCCGCGCAGCGTCATGCCGATCAGCGGATACAGCAGCACCGACAGCATCCCGGCCCCCACCAGGGCAGCCGCCGTGCCGGTGTCGAGCATGTCCTGATCGACGCCGATCGCGGTGACGGCCACGATGATCGGCAGACCCGTCGCAGCGAGCAGCCCCAGCGCCGCCCGCTCGCGGACGCTCGCCCCGGCGGGTGCGGACAGCTGCGCCGCGGAGCCGCGGATCACCAGCAGCGCGATCAGGAAGACCGGCACCAGCGCCATCGCCACCGGCGACGCCAGGAGCGCCTGCAGGTCGAAGGTGACGCCCGTGTACAGGAAGAAGATCGGCACGAGGAAGCCGAACGCGATCGCCTCGATCTTGCTCGCGACCTCCTCCGCGTCCTTCTGCGGCGCACGGGCCATGATGATGCGCCAGATCGCCCCGGCGACGAAGGCGCCCAGCAGCATGTCGAGGTCGAGCATCACGCTCAGGCCAACGAGCGCGGCGATCAAGAGGATCACGAAGCGCACCCCGAACTGGTCGGAGGTGTGCAGCGTCGCCTGGACGATCCGATGCAGCCGGCCGTGCGGCACGCGGTGCGCGAGCAGGATCGCGAGCCCGGCCAGGACCACGAAGGTCAGCAGGACGACCGTGGCGATCGGCGTGGTCCGCGTGCTGAGGAAGATCGAGATCGCGATCAGAGGCAGGAACTCCCCCACCGCCCCGATCGTGCTGATCGCTCGGCCGAAGGGCGTGTCCAGCTCCCGCGCGTCGCGCAGGATCGGCATCAGGGTGCCCAGCGCGGTGGAGCTGAGCGCGATCCCGATCACGACCATCCCCTCGCCTGGTGCGAAGAAGAAGCCGAGCCCGATGCCCAGCAGGACGCTCAGCAGCCAGCCCAGCGATGCGCGGGCGAGGGGCTTTCCCGACACCTGCCGGAAGTCGATCTCGGTGCCGGCGACGAAGAACAGCAGTGCCAGTCCGAAGTCGCTCAGCTTCTCCAGCAGCGGGCCCGGCTCGACCCAGCCGAGCACCGCCGGCCCGACGAGGATCCCGAGCACCAGCTCGAACACGACGATCGGCACCCGCACCACCGGGCGGACCCCGCGCGCGAGCAGAGGGGCCGCGACCGCCAGCAGCGGGATCAGCACCAGTCCGAGGTCGCTCGCTTCCACCGTCTCAGGGTAGCGACTCGGCGCCCGCGATTCGCCCGTCCGCCGCATCCACGGCAGAATCGATGCACACCCTGGAGGAGCACCCATGTCCCAGCCCGATACCGCCCGCCTGCTGATCGCCTGCGACGATCAGCCCGGCATCGTCGCCGCCGTGGCCGGAGTGCTCGCCCAGCACGGTGCGAACATCATCTCGCTCGACCAGCACTCGACCGACTCCGAGGGCGGTCGCTTCTTCCAGCGCACCGTGATCCACCTCGACGGGCTGGCGGCCGCACGCCCCGCGCTGGAGGCCGACATCGCGGCGGTCGCCGAGCGCTTCGGCATGGAGTGGTCGCTGCACGACGTCGCCCGCCGCAAGCGCGTCGCGATCTTCGTGTCGAAGTACGACCACTGCCTGATGGAGCTGCTGTGGCGCACCCAGCGCGGACAGCTCGACATCGACATCACCATGGTCGTCTCCAACCACCCCGACCTAGCCGACGCCGTCCGCGGATTCGGTGTGCCGTTCGTGCACATCCCCTCCGGCGACAAGGCCGTCATGGAGGAGCGTCAGCTCGAGCTGCTGCGCGGCAACGTCGACCTGGTCGTGCTCGCCCGCTACATGCAGATCCTCACGGACGACTTCATCACCCGCCTCGAGGCGCCCGTGATCAACATCCACCACTCGTTCCTGCCGGCCTTCATCGGCGCGAACCCCTACGCGCGTGCCAAGGATCGCGGCGTCAAGCTCATCGGCGCGACCGCCCACTACGCGACGGCGGACCTCGACGAGGGACCGATCATCGAGCAGGACGTCACGCGCGTGACCCACTCCGAATCCGCGGCGGAGCTCCAGAGCCGCGGCGCCGATGTCGAACGCCTGGTGCTCGCCCGCGCCGTGCAGTGGCACGCCGAGGACCGCGTCATCGTGCACGGCCGCTCCACGGTCATCCTCTAGCCCCGCCGGTCAGGGGTGCGGGAGGCCGCGGGAGAGCTCGGCGAAGACCTCGGCGGCGGTGTCGTGGCGGGCGAGCGGGGCGGCCTGTCCCATCCACAGCGACTGCAGCTCCCCGAGGTTCTGCTGCCCCGCGGGGGTGCGGAAGCGTCCGGTGAGCCAGTTCTGCATCGGGAACGGCGCGATCGTGCCGCTCGCCTCGATCGCCCGGACGACGCGGTTGCGTGCGCCGCGGGCCAGGCGTCCGCTCAGGGCGCGTGTGAGCACGGTCTCGTCGGCGGCGGTCGACCGGATCGCCTCACGGTGCGCGTCGTTCGCAGCGGATTCCGCGGCGGCGAGGAAGGCCGTCCCGACCTGCACTCCGGATGCTCCCAGGGCGAACGCGGCGGACACTCCTCGCCGGTCGCCGATGCCTCCTGCGGCGATGACGGGCACGTCGACCGCATCGGCCACCTGCGGGATGAGGGCGAAGGTGCCGACCAGCGATTCCTCGGCCGGACGCAGGAAGGAGACCCGGTGCCCTCCGGCTTCGGCGCCGGTCGCGACGACCGCATCGACGCCGGCCTCGGCGAGCGCGATCGCCTCCGCCACCGTGGTGGCTGTCCCGATGATCCGGATGCCGCGACGGCGCGCCTCGTCCACCACCTCGGCGGAGGGCACGCCGAACACGACGCTGAGCACCGCGGGGACGACCTCCCAGATCGCGTCGAGCTGCTCGTCGAGCGGAGGGATGTACCGCTCAGGTCTCGCGGGTACGCCGACGCCCACCGCTTCGTAGAACGGCTGCAGCGCCTGCGCGAACACGGAGTGCTGCGGGTTCGGGGCGACCTCGTCGCCGCGGGGCAGCCAGATGTTCACGGCGAACGGGCGGTCGGTCGCGGCGCGCAGTTCGGCCCCGATCTCGCGGATGCGGTCCCCGTCGCAGCCGTACAGCCCGAAGGAGCCGAGCCCGCCCGACTCGCTCACCGCCGCGGTGAGGGCGATGGAGGACAGCCCGCCGAACGGGCCGAGGATGATCGGATGCTCGATCCCGAGCAGGGTGCGGAGGTCGCTCATGCCTCGACGTTACGCCCGCGGCGTACCATCAGGGCCGATCGGGCGGGCGGACTCCCCTGACCACGGTGCTACTCTCGCAGCAGGGAGGAGCGCGCATGAGCGAGTGGTTCGGGCAGATGCTGAGCTTCGTCGCGACCGCGCTCGGCCTGGTGTCGATGCCCGACGCCGCAGCGCTCGGTCTCGCGATCGCGCTGCTCGCCGTCACGGCCCTCACGCTCGCCATCGTGCTGAGCGTGACCCCGGGGTCGTCCTCCGACTCGCCGCACCCGCTGCGGGCGATCGATGTCGGGGTGCTCCTCACGCAGAGCGATCCGGATGCGGCGGGGCACCCCCGTCCGCGAGCCCCGGGAGTCGCGACCGCCGCGTAGTCCGTTCGCACGGGATCGCGCGGCTTTCGCCGACCCTTCCCGCCGCTACGAACGGACCCTCTCTTGGACATCTTCGCCTTCCCTCCTCTCGCCGCGCTCCTGAACGCCGCCTACGGCGCGCTCGCCGGCCTCTCCGACCTCCTCACTCCCCTGGCCGGCGCATCCGCCGCGGCCCTCGCCGTCGTCCTCGTCACACTGCTGGTGCGCGCGCTGCTCATCCCGGTCGGCATCTCCCAGGCCAGGGCAGAGCAGACCAGGACGCGCCTCGCGCCGAGGCTGCGCGAGCTGCAGCGCCGCCACAAGAAGAACCCCGAGCGCCTGCAGAAGGAGATGCTCGAGCTGTACCGCAGCGAGAACACGTCGCCGTTCGCGGGGATGCTGCCCGTGCTCGCGCAGGCGCCCGTGGTCGGCATCCTGTACACGCTGTTCCTGCGCCCGGAGATCGCCGGACATCCCAACGAGCTGCTCACGCACGACCTGTTCGGCGCGCCGCTCGGGACGAGCCTCGTCTCCGCGCTGTTCGGCGGCACGGCGACGCCGGCCACCTTCGTGGTGTTCGGCGCGCTGCTGGCCGTGATGATCGCCGCGGCCGAGGTCACCCGCCGCGTGTTCCGTCCCGTGCCGGTGGAGGGCGACGACTCTCCGATGAACTCGCCGGCGATGCTGCGAGTGGCCTCGGCCCTGCACTCCCTCACGGCGGTGTTCGCCGCGTTCGTGCCGCTGGCCGCGGCGCTGTACCTGACGGTGACGGTCGTGTGGACGCTCGTGCAGCGCGTGATCCTGCGACGTCGGTACCCGCTCCCCGTGCCCGCCGCGGTCCGGGTCTGAGCGTGGGGCGATTCGATCCGCGCGCCGAGGAGCCGCCCCCAGGGCGAGGGTTCAGTCGGGGAGCGGGATCGGGGCGGTGAAGGGTCCGGCGGGACCGTCACGGCGGTCCCGCCGGACACCCAGCGTGGTTCCCACGCTCGCGGCGATCACGAGGGCGACGGCCAGCATCCGCAGCGGGGTCGCGTCCTGCCCGAGGATGAGCCACCCGGCGAGGGTGGCGAACGCGGGTTCGAGGCTCAGCAGCACGCCGAACACGCGCTGCGGAAGCCGGCGCAGCGCCGCGAGCTCGAAGCTGTAGGGGATGACGGACGACAGCACGGCCGTGATCGCCGCGAGGAGCAGGAGCTGCGGATCCGCCGCGACGGTCGCCGCGGCGGGGATCCCGACCGGGATGAGCAGCACGGCGGCGACGAGGAGTCCCATCGCCAGGCCGCCGCTGCCGGGGATCAGCGCTCCGACGCGCGCGCTCATCCGGATGTACATGACCCAGAACCCGGCGGCGACGAGGATGAAGACCACCCCGAGGGGGTCGAGCGGCTCCGCCCCGATCAGGCCGTCGACGCCGAGGACGACCATTCCGAGGAGGGCGACGCCCACCCAGGCGGCGTCCGCGAGCCGGCGGGTGAGCACGGCGGCGAGCACGAGCGGGCCGAGGAACTCGATCGCCACGGCAGGGCCGAGCGGGATGCGGTCGATCGCGGCGTAGAAGAACCCGTTCATCGCGGCGAGCGAGACGCCGAACAGTACGGCGGCGACCCACTGCGGGCGGGTCCATCGTCGGGGCCGCGGACGCACGATCAGCACGAGCAGCAGGGCCGCGATCGCGACGCGCAACGACGTCACACCCCAGGGCCCGAGCACGGGGAACAGCTGCGCCGCCACGGCCGCTCCGAACGGAAGCGACAGGCACGATCCGACGACGAGCGCCACCCCGACGAGGGTGCCGGATGCCGCGGGTCTGTGCACCAGACAAGCTTAGGCGCGCGCTCCGGGTCGGCGGAGCGCGCGCCGGGGCTCAGAGGGCCTTGCCGCCCGTGACGGCGATCACCGTACCGGACACGTAGGAGGACTCGGCGGAGGCGAGGTAGACGTACGCGCCCGCGAGCTCAGCCGGCTGGCCCGCGCGGCCCAGCGGGGTGTCCTGTCCGAAGGTCGCGAGCCGCTCCGGTCCCCACCCGGTCGCCGGGATGAGAGGCGTCCAGATCGGTCCGGGGGCGACGGCGTTGACCCGGATGCCACGCGGGCCGGCCTCCTCCGCGAGGGCCTTCACGAACGCGATCTGCGCCGCCTTGGTCATGGCGTAGTCGATGAGCCCCGGCGAGGGCTGCGATGACTGGATGGACGAGGTGACGATGATGCTCGAACCCGGTTCGAGGTCGGGGTACGCCGCCCGCGCCGAGAACAGCAGTCCCGCGAGGTTCGTGTCGAACACGCGACGCATCTTCTCGGTCGAGAGGTTCTCGAAGCCGTCGATGTCGTGCTGATAGGCGGCGTTGAGCACGAGCACGTCCAGCCCGCCCAGCACCCGACGCGCTTCGAAGACGGCGTCCGTGGCGAAGGCCTCCTCGCGGAGGTCCCCGGCGATGCTCACGCCCGTCCGTCCGGCCTCGCGGACCAGGGCCAGGGTGTCCTCGGCGTCGTCCTGCTCCTCCGGCATGTGCGCGATCGCGACATCCGCTCCCTCGCGGGCGAAGGCGATCGCCACCGCTCTACCGATGCCGGAGTCGCCGCCCGTGATGAGCGCCCGTCGCCCTTCCAGGCGACCGTGCCCGACGTACGAGGATTCCCCGTGGTCGGGCTCCGGCGTCGTCTGCTCGGTCAGTCCCGGCTGGTCCTGGTGCTGCGCGGGGAAGCCGTCCTCCCGGTGCGCGTGTCGCGGGTCGGAGGTGTCCGGGGAGGCCTGGGTGTTCTCGGGGCCGGGGGTGGTGTCCGTCATTTCCGCTCCTCGTCTCGATGTGTGCGCCGTCGGTCGGATGCACCGATGCGCCGCGTGTGTTAGAGCATGCCCGCCGTCGTCGAGCGTCGGCAGGGGGTTGACAGCCCCGTAGGCGAGACCGCCCCGTCGGGTCAATCCCCTCCGGACGCCGGCGGCCCGGTCGTAGCGTGGAGGGGACGACAGGAGGAGACCATGAGCGATGTCACGATCTTCGCACCGTCGCCGACGCTGACGGTCACCGTGGAGGATCACCCGCAGGGTGCGGAGATCCATGTCCACGCGGGCGGCCAGGGCGTCTGGCAGGCGCGGATGCTGCGCCGACTCGGCGTCACGGTGACCATGTGCTGCGTGCTGACCGGCGAGGTGGGCCGCGTGCTGCGGCACCTGCTCGAGGACGACGAAGGCCTCACGGTCGTGGCCGTGGAGCGCGACGGCCGGGGCTCGGCGTATGTGCACGACCGCCGCGAGGGGCGCAGGGTCGCCGTCGCCGAGGAGGAGGGCGATGCTCTCGGACGGCACGTGCTCGACGACCTCTACGGAGCCGTGCTGCGCACCGGGACCGACTCTCGCGTCGTCATCCTGAGCGGGCCGGCCGGCGACGACGCCCTTCCCGCCGACATATACCGTCGCCTCGCCCTCGACCTGCGCGGCGATGACCGGATCGTCGTCGCCGATCTGTCGGGCGAACGGCTCGCCGCCGTGCTGGAGGGCCACGCCGACGTCATCAAGGTCAGCCACGAGGAGCTGATCGCCGACGGCCTGGCCGCCGACTCCTCGGTCGAGGCGCTCGCACAGGCGATGCGGGAGCTGCGCGACCGCGGAGCTCGCACGGTGATCGTGACCAGGGCCGGGGAATCCCTGCTCCTGCTCGACGACGAGGGACTGGTCGAGGTCTCCCTTCCCCGGCTCGAGGAGAAGGAGCACCGCGGGGCGGGCGACTCGCTGACGGCCGGCGTCGTGGCGGGCCTGGCCCGGGGCGACACGGCCCGCGAGGCCATCACTCTCGGCGCAGCGGCGGGCGCGGTCAACGTCACCCGGCACGGTCTGGGCACCGGCGACCCCGATGCGATCCTGCGCCTCCGGGAAGGCGTCGCCGTGCGCGAGCTCGACGACGCGGGGAGCCGACCGGCGGGACGCGTCAGCCCGGACGGCCTGGCCGCGCTCGCCGAACCGGCGGACGAGGTGCCGACCGAGAAGGAACCGGCAGACGAGGAGGAGACCCGATGACGCGCGCACTCATCACGAACGACGACGGCATCGACGCCCCCGGGCTCGCCGCTCTGGCTCGATCCGCCGTCGCCGCCGGCCTCGACATCGTGATCGCCGCCCCGGTGCGGCAGTCGAGCGGGGCGAGCGCCTCGATCATCGCGGCGGAGGAGGGCGGCCGGGTGGCCGTCGACACCCGGACGCTGCCTGGTCTGGAGGACGTGGCGGCCTACGCCGTGCACGGCGGCCCCGGGCTGATCGCGCTCATCGCCGCCCGCGGTGCGTTCGGGGGCGCAGTGGATCTCGTCCTCTCCGGCGTGAACCACGGCGCGAACGTCGGGCGCGCGATCCTGCATTCGGGCACCGTGGGCGCCGCCCTGACGGGTGGTCTCAACGGCGCACGCGGGATGGCGGTGTCGCTCGACGTGGGCATGCACCCCGAGGTCTTCGAGTGGGACGCCGCGGCTGAGGCCGCGATGCGCCTGCTGCCGGCGCTCCGGGAATCGGCGGAGGGCACGGTGATCAACGTGAACGTCCCCAACGTCGCCGTGGTGCGAGGCATCAGGGAGGCGACCCTGGCTCCGTTCGGGATCGTCCAGACCACGATGGCCGAAGCCGAGGAGCACTACATCCGGCTCGCGGTCGAGGAGCTCCCGAACACTCCGGAGGCGGGCAGCGACGCGGCTCTCCTCGCCGAGGGCTGGGTCACGGTGACCGGCATCGACTCGATCACGGCGCGCCCGTTCCCGGTCGGGGAGACCGCGGACGCGGACTAGAGCGGCGGGGTGACCGGGACGTCTCCGCCCGGCTCCTCCCCGCCTCCGCCGGCTCCGGCACGACGTAGAGGCCGCTGGGCGCGTTGGCGGTGAACGCGAGAGCCTCGATCCAGGCGCGGTTGATCGAGGGCTGGCGGCTGCCGAAGTACTTGAACACGAGCGAGCTGCCCGGCTGGATCCAGACGGTGGTGCGCCCGCCCCCGACGCTCGCGTCCTCGCGCCAGCTGAACGGGAACGGCTCTCCACGTCGCAGCTTCGCGGTGATCACGAGCTGGAGGTGCGTGAGAGCGCGGTCCTCGATCTCGGTCTTCACGCCGCCCTCGTAGATGAACTTGCCCATCGCGAAAGTGTCTCCTTGTTCAGTCCTGCACCACTCCGACGCGGTCTGTCGGAATCGTCCCTCTGTGCGTAGCGTAGGCCCATGGGCATGCTCTACTACCACAATTCGGAGAACCCGATCCAGATCGAGGATCTGACTCTGGCCCACCTCAAGGTGGTCATCGCGACCAAGCTGCGGAGGAACGAGAGTTTCACTTTATCCTGGCGACACCCGGAGGGAGACCCGGTCGGTCGGTCCACGATCTGGCTGCATCCCTCGATCCCGCTCCGCTTCGTGTTCGAGGACCCGGTCGTGCCGGAGCTGCGGCCGGAGTGGATCAACGCGATGGCCAACTCCGCGAACTCCAGCGGCGGCATCACGCTGCTCACCGCCGACATGATCGGCAGCGGCGAGTACCACGAGGGGCACAGCACGGAGCAGGACGGCACGGGCGCCTGAAGTCAACCCCCTCGGGGCCCCTCGGGGCCGCCTCTAGAGTGGGAACCCCGACGCCGAGGAGGGCACTGCCATGACCGAACGAAACATCGACGACCGCCCCGACGAGGGCTACACGCCGGGAACCACGCACGCCGAGTACGGTGCGGGCAACCCCCGGCTGCGCATCACGAACGGCGAGGACCGCACCGAGTTCGCGATCGAGACCGAGTCGGTCCGCATCGGGTCCGCCGAGGGCAACGAACTGCGCATCGCCGGGATCGACCCGGTGCACGCCGAGATCGTCCATGACGAGCGTGACGAGTACGTGGTGACCCTGCACGGCGAGGGTGAGATGAACTCGAACCCCGGCGCCGACGCCACGCATCCCGGCGAGCGCACCGAGACGCTGCGCACCGGATCGCGCTTCACCGCGGGTCCGTGGGAGTTCGTGTTCGCCCGCGACGAGTTCGCCGACCACGGGCGCCCCTATGGCGGCCGCCTCGGTGGCGAGTTCTCCGACCAGCCCCTGCAGCCGCCGCGCCCCGACTACGCCGACGACGCCGCTGCTCAGTCGGATTCGACCGACGATTCGTGATGGGGCGCGCCCACCGGTTTCGACTCGGATGAGCCGCGCTGGCGGAGGTAGATGGAGAAGGCGACCATCGTGCCGACCGCGAGGAACTCGGACTGCCAGTTCTGCAGTGTGCGGTTCCAGAAGTCGGCTGAGCCGATGTACTCGAGCCAGGTGAGAGCGGGCGCGGCGTGCATCGCGTTCTCCTCGTTCATGACGACGAGGCCGCCGAGCGACTGCGCGAGCCACGACAGCAGGAACACCGTGCCCATCACGATCAGGAGCGAGTTGCCGTAGAGGGCGCTCCGCCATCCTCCGATGCGCGCCCACAGCGGGGAGTCCGGACGAGCGTGCCGGCCGACGAGTTGGTCGGCGTCGCTGCCCGGTCCCTCATCCCCCGGCTTCTTCGACTCCGGGGAGCCCCGCTGGATGAACCAGATGGTCGCGGCGATGAACAGGAAGAACTGCAGGAACTCCGACTGCCAGTTCTCCGCCACATCCACCAGGAAATCGGATGACCAGACGAACGACCAGAAATCGATCGGCGGGCGCCCGTGATCGAGGAGTTCCTCGTTGTTCATCTGGTAGCCGGCGATCGACTGGCCGACCAGGGCCAGCACGAAGATCGCCAGGAAGAACAGGCTGAGTCCGTTGTCGCGGATGCGATCGCGCATGATCAGCGTCCCAGGAGGGGGATCGCGATCATGACGGCGAGGCCGACCGCGAGGATCCCCGCCCAGACCCAGAACATGACCCGCATTCCCGCGGTCTCTCCCCCTTGTGCCATGACCGTCTCCCTCCTGTCCCGTGCGACCGAGCGCGCCCGACCTCCGGGTGCTCGCGGCGTCCATCCGCTCAGGATCATGGTGCGAACGCGGACGAGCCGCGAGGGGCTTGACGGCAGGGTTTGTCAATCCCCCTGCTCGCCTCCCGGAGCGGCGAATATCGTCGTCCCACGACACCGCGCACGAGAGCAGGGACGACAGGGGAAGACGATGACAACGACGCGCGACATCATGACCACGAGTCCTCGGTGCATCGGGGTGAACGACTCCCTGAGCATCGCGGCGTCGCTCATGGCGGACCTGGACGTCGGCGCCCTGCCCATCTGCGGCGAGGACAGCAGGCTCAAGGGCATGCTCACCGACCGCGACATCGTGGTGAACGCGATCGCCCGAGGGCTGGATCCGGAGACCACCCCCACCTCGGCGCTGGCGCAGGGAACCCCCATCACGGTTGGCGCCGACGATGACGTGCGGGTCGCGCTCGGCCTGATGCAGGAGAACCAGGTCCGCCGGCTCCCCGTCATCGCCGACCACCGACTCGTCGGAATCATCAGCCAGGCCGACATCGCCCGCTCGCTGTCCGCGGCGACGACAGGGAAGACCGTGGAGGAGATCTCCAAGTGAGCGCGAGCGAAGACACCGACCTCGAGCGCCTGAGCGAACTCGCCCGCGACCGCGGACTGCGCATGTGCGTGGCGGAATCGCTGACCTCCGGAGGCCTCGCGAGCACGGTCGGCGCGGGGGAGAACGCCTCCGAGTGGTTCGCCGGAGGGATCGTCGCCTACTTCACCGAGGTGAAGGAGCGCGTCCTCGGCCTGACGCCGGGCACCGATCCCACCTCGGCGGAGTGCGCCGAGCAGCTCGCCACCGGCGCCCTGCGGCTGTTCGACGCCGACATCGCCGTGTCCACCACGGGCGTCGGCGGTCCCGACCCGCAGGGCGGTCATCCCCCGGGGACGGTGTACCTCGGCTGGGCGACGGCCGAGGGCGCCGGGCACCGTCGGCTGGCGCTCACCGGAGGCCCGGAGGAGGTGCTGGACGCGAGCGTCGAGGCGGCCGTCCGACTGCTCGCCTTCCACGCGGAGGGGCTGCGTCCGGCGGGACCGCGCCGCGGAGCGGAGCAGTCGGAGGACGCAGCGTCTCAGTGACCGGGGACCAGTCCGACCCGCAGCGGGGCCCCGGGGGCTGCCGCTTCGACCAGCGCGGTATCGATGTCGAGCAGTGAGCGCACCGATCCGACCGCGTCCGCGAACGGGTAGGCCCGACCGCGGCCGCTGAGGAACGCGACGGCCTCGGCGAGTTCGGCGCCCGTGTAGTTGTGGACGCCGGTGACCGTCACCAGGCGCCGCACGATGCTCTCGGCGTCGAACGGGACCGGGTCGGCCGGGAAGACGCTGCCCACGAGGACGACCGTGCCCCCGACGGCCACGCCGGCCAGCGCGTCACCGACCGCGTGCCCGGAGGCCTCGATGACGACATCGGGATCGCGGTCGAGGGTGCCGGCTCCGAAGCGTGCGGCGAGCGCGCGTCTCTCGCGGTCGGGGTCGAGCACCTCGACGGTCGCTCCCTGCTCGGCTGCGATGGCCGCGGCGGACAGTCCCACCAGCCCCGCCCCGTGGATGCGCACGGCGGCGCCGTCGAGGTCGCGGTCGCGCGCGGCCCGCGCCACGGCCGCCCACGCGGTCGCCGTGGCGCACGAGGCCGGCGCGAGCACGGCCGCGGGCAGCGCCTCGGGGACGCGCACGATCGCGGTGCCCTCGCGCAGCTGCACATGGCTGCCGAAGGCGCCCGTGAGGTCGCCGTGCGCGCCGACGCGATCGTGGCCGTACTTGCCCAGGGTGCGGCACTTCTGCGGCATGCCGTGGAGACAGCGGTCGCACGCCCGGCAGGAGATCGTCACCGACCACACCACGCGGTCGCCGATCCGCAGCGGGGAGCCGTCGACGGCACACGCCCCGGCGTCGCCGGTCGCGATCACCCGGCCGACGCTCTCGTGTCCCAGGACGAGCGGGACGGGCGCGGTGCGGCGTCCCTGCACGGTGTGGACGTCGGATCCGCAGATGGTGGACATCTCGACAGCGACCAGCACGTCGCCGTCGGCGAGGGAGACGCCGGGCACCGCGATGGTCTCGTGCGGATGGCCCTCGCCGATCCACACCATCGCAGTCGCCGAAGGGCGCAGCGCGACGTCCCTCCGGTGACCGGGCGGGCGGATCAGGAGCGTTCCCATGGGCCGAGTCCTCAGGAGGCCGCGACGAGCGGGAGGAGCGCACGCTGGGCGAGCGCACCGCGCAGCGCGGTGACGTCGCCGAGCACCGCGTGAGCGCCTGCCGTGCTCAGCGCTGCCCTGTCGTGCGCACCCGTGAGCACACCGGCGACGAAACCGGCACCGGCCCGGCGCCCCGACTCGACGTCGCTGACGGTGTCTCCCGCGACGGCCACCGCGGCGACCGACGACGTCCGCGTGCGCAGCAGTGCGGTGAGCACGAGGTCGGGCGCCGGGCGACCGCGCCCCGCGTCCACGGGCGACAGCGCGAGGTCGATGAGCTCCTGCCAGCCGAGGCCGGCGATCAGCGCATCCCGCGTCACCGGGGCGAACCCGGTCGTGAGCACCACCGCGAGGCCCGCGTCCTTGAGTCCCTGGATCGCGTCGGCCGCGCCGGGGATCTCCGAGACGCCCTGCTCGGCCACGATCTCGGCGTACGCATCCTCGAATGCGGCGGTCGCGCGGGCCGCCGCCTCGCGGTCTCCTCCCGCGAGGTGCGTGAAGACGTCGATCTTCGACTGCCCCATGGTCACGCGCACGTGGTCGAGCGCTTCGTCCCACGGCATCCGGTCCGCGACGCCGGTGCGCTCGGCCGCCCGCTGGAACGCCTGTTCCACGACGCCGTCATCGCGGACGGTCGTCCCTGCCATGTCGAGCACGACGAGTTCGAGAGGAGTGGTCATGGTGTTCCTTCCATTGCTGCCCACCCGAAGGCGGCGGTGAGATTGTCTTCGGCCAGGCCCAGACCCGTCGTCATCCCGATGCCGGTCGTCGCGGCGAGCACGAGCACGCCGTCGTCGCCGCGCTCGATCAGGAACTCCTGCGGCCCCTTGGCGTAGACGCCCTGCCAGCGCTCGATCACCCGCGGCGGCGGCGCGTCGAACAGCGCCTCCGCCTCGGCGAGGAACGCGGCGAAGGCCGCCTCGGGCTGGAACGGTGCCGGTGCGGCCGAGGTCGCATGGGAGTCCCCGATGATGAGCGTGCCGTCGGGGAGCTGCGTGTACATCTGGTTGAGGTCGAGGGCGGCGAGGTCCGGGCGCTCGGTGTGCAGGCGCTCGCGGAGCGCCGAGGCTTCGGCCGAACCGGCGAAGCGCCCGTAGCGCACGAGGGACCAGCCGGTGAGCAGCGGCGCGGCGAGCGGCTGCGGGAACGACACCGCGGCGCGCACCATGTCCAGCGCGCAGCGGGCGATGCCGTGTCGCTCGGCGACGTCGGGCAGAAGCTGGTCGATGTCGTGATTGACGGCGACCACGACCTCTCCGCCGTCGATCGATCCGCGGGTCGTCTCGACCCGGCCGGCTCCCACCGCGGTGACGGCGGTGCGGAAGCGGAACTCGACGCCCAGCGCCGTGAGGTGTCGGACGATCGCGGTGGCGGCGGTGCGCGGATCGGTCTGCAGGTCGCTCTCGATGTGCGCCCCGCCGACCAGGCCCCCGGCGCGCAGCGGCGCCAGGCGGAGCAGCTCGGCGGCGTCCAGCATCCGGATCCCGCCCTCGCGGGCGGCGGCCTCCAGCACCGCGAGCTCGTCGTCATGGCGCGCGGCGACCAGGGTGCCCGACTCCCGGAGCCAGAATCCCGCGTCGCGCGAGAGCCGCAGCCACAGCTCGCGCGAGAGATCGGCGTAGCGTCGTGCCTCCCCGCCCTGCGCTCCGATGCACAGGTGGCCGAAGTTGCGGATCGTCGCGCCCACCGGAGCGTCCGTGCGATCGACGACGATCACGCGCAGCCCGCGACGGACGGCCGCGTAGGCCGCGCCGAGTCCGACGATGCCGGAGCCCACCACGACCACATCGGCCGTGTCGACAGGACCGGTCATCGGAACACCTTCCGCATCCACATCGCGAGTCCTTCGACCACGAGCACGGTGGCGAGGATCATCAGCACGATCGCCGTCACGGTCTCGTAGCGCGAGCCCTGGCTGGCGTTGAGCAGGTAGTACCCGACGCCGCCTCCGCCGACGATGCCGAGGATCGTCGCCGCGCGGATGTTCGTGTCGAGCATGTAGAAGCTGTGGCCGATGAGCGCCTGCATCCTCTGCGGCACCGTGGCGGCCGTGTAGGTCTGCAGCCGGGTCGCGCCGACCGCGCGGAGGGCCCGTTCCGGTCCGCGGTCCACCTCTTCGAAGGAGTCGGCGATGAGCTTGCCGAGCAGCCCGATGCCGCCGATCGCGAGCGCGATCACGCCCGCCTGGGCGCCGAGCCCGGTGATGACGACGAGCACGATCGCGAGGATCAGCTCCGGGATGCCGCGGATGCCGACGAGCAGCAGCCGCGCTGTGCCACGGGCTCCCGAGCTCGGAGCGACGTTGCGGGCGGCGAGGGATCCGAGCAGGAGCGAAGGGAGCAGCGTGAGCACGGTGGCGGCGAGCGCGATCGCGACGGTCTCGCGCATCGCCTCGACCATGGCACTGGCGTCGTAGTTCCCGAACGACGGCGGCCAGAACCGCGCGGCGACCTCGGGCAGCTTGGCCCAGAACGTGAAGAGGTCCATCCAGTTGATCTGGCTGACGACGACGCTGCCGATCACCACGAGTACGGCGATGACACCGGCGAGCGTGTGGCGCACGCGCGGCCCGGTCCAGGGGCGACGCACCGCCGTCCGTGGGCTGAACGCCCACGCGGGACGCGCGGTCGACGTCGGGGCGGTGCGCGCGCCGAGGCGCGGATGCAGGAGGCGATCGATCCACGAGCGGGTCTGCTGCTGCTCGCCGAGCATCGCGCCGCGCACCATGCTGGAGACGATCTCCATCACGATGCAGAGGATGAAGATGACGAGGGCGATCCCGAGGCCCTTGCCGTAATTGAGCGCCTTGAACGCGTACGACATCTCGAGACCGAGACCGGCGACGCCGACGTAGCCGAGCACGACGCTGCCGCGGAGGTTGATGTCGTTGCGGTGCAGCACGGTGGCCACCCAGCTGGGGAGCACCTGCGGGAGGATGCCGGACGCGAACTCCTGCATCCTCGATCCTCCGGCGGCTCGGATGGCGAGGCGCGGCCCTTCGTCGATCTGCTCGATCGCGTCGGCGAACATCTTCGAGATCATTCCGATCGAGTGGATGCCGATGGCGAGGATGCCCGGCAGCGTGCCGAGCGAGAACATCAGCACGAACGCCATCGCGAGGACGACGTCGGGCAGCGCACGGGTGAGGACGCCGATGAACCGCGCCGCGGCACGCCAGCCGTTCCCCGGTGTCGTGTTGGACGCGGCGAGGTAGGCGATCGGCACCGACAGCACCGCCGCGAGCAGCGTGCCGACGAGGACGAGCCCGACGGTGAGCGCGATCAGCCAGACGAGGTCGCCCGGCTCGGGGAACGACAGTCCCCCCACGCGCGCCATGAAGTTCTCCGCGTTGCCCCAGCTCTGCACCATCGCCGGGATGGAGATGTCGACGTCGCGCACCGCAACGATGCCGAGCACGACGAGCGCCACCAGCGTGAGCGAGGCCGCGATGCGCTCGGGCGAAACCGGTCGCTTGGGCGCGCGCTCCGCAACGCCCGCGCCGCCCCCACCCGGCTTGCTCGCTGAGCCACCACCCTGGGTCGCTGAGCCACCCCCCGAGTGGGTCGCTGAGCCACCCCGCGAGTGGGTCGCTGAGCCTGTCGAAGCGCCACCACCCTGGGTCGCTGAGCCACCCCCCGAGTGGGTCGCTGAGCCTGTCGAAGCGCCACCCCCCTGGGTCGCTGAGCCACCCCCCGAGTGGGTCACTGAGCCACCCCCCGAGTGGGTCGCTGAGCCTGTCGAAGCGTCGAGCGACGTCATGATGCCGCCACCTGCGCGGCCGCCTCGACCAGCTCCTCCTGCACTGCGCGGATCTCGGCGGTCGTGGTCGCGACGCGTCCGTAGATCTCCATGACCTCGGCCTTGGTGAGGTCGCCGGTCGGGGTGTCGAGCACCACTTCGCCGTGGCGGAGTCCGACGATGCGGTCGGCCCAGCTGATCGCGAGGTCGACCTGGTGCAGGCTGCACACCACGGTGAGTCCTTCGTCTGCGGCGATCTCGCGGATCAGGGCCATGACCTGCTCGCTCGACTCGGGGTCGAGGGAGGCGACCGGCTCGTCGGCGAGCAGGATGGCGGGCTTCTGCATGAGGGCGCGCGCGATGGCCACGCGCTGCTGCTGGCCGCCCGAGAGCGTGTCGCTGCGCTGGTAGGCGCGGTCGAGCAGGCCGACCCGGTCGAGGTGCTCGAGCGCGGTGAGCTTGGCGGAGCGCGAGTAGCCCCACAGCCCGAGCCGGGGTCCGCGCACGCCGGACAGCGATCCGGTGAGCACGTTCTCGAGCACGGTGAGCGAGGGGACGAGTTCGAACTGCTGGAAGATGAACCCGACGCGACGGCGGAGTTCCCGGAGGGCGCGGCCCTTCAGCGCGGGCACTGCCGAGCCCAGCACCTCGACCGCACCGGTGGTGGGAACCTCGAGGCCGTCGAGGTGACGCAGCAGGGTGGACTTCCCCGAGCCGGAGAGCCCGAGGAGCACGACGATCTCGCCGCGCGCGACCTCGAGCGACACGTCCCGGAGGGCGGTCGTGCTGCCGAAGGTCTTGGTCACCCCGTCGAGGCGGATCAGGGTGTCGGATGCCGAGGCGGTCATGTCTTCTTCCTTGTCATCGGTGTCGCGGGCGTCGTTCGTCTCGCTGCGCTCGCCCCGGTTCCGGCGGCGGTTCCCGAGCGAGCAGCGCCCTCCGTCCCGCTCCGCTCGCTCACGAGCCGACGAGACGAAGGGCGCCGGGCGGGGTCAGCCCTGGCACTGCTCCGCTTCGGTCTCCTTGCAGATGTCGCGGATCAGGTCGTAGTAGGCGTCGTCCACGGGCTTCGTGGCGTAGAACACGCTGCGGAAGGCGTCGGTGTCGGCGCTGTCGATGCCGGCCGCGATGATGTCGTCGATCGTGATCTCGGAGAGGCCGTCGATGAGCTTCTGCGAGACGTCGTCGGGAAGCGTCGACGAGTACACGAGCGGGGCGCCGGGCACCATCGTCTCGTCGATGACCTCCACCTTGTCGGACTTCGCGACCTCCGAGTCCTCCGCGAAGCCGGCCTCGCACTCCGCACCCTCGCCGACCTTCTGCACGCTCACGTCGTGCTTGCCCGCGAACACGGGGGTGATGTCGGTCTTGGGGTCGATGCCGGCCTTGAGCAGGTTGTACGACGGGAAGAGGTAGCCGGAGGTCGAGGACGGGTCGACGAAGCAGACCTTCTTGCCCTTGAAGTCCTCGATGCTCTTGATGTCGCTGCCGGCGGGGACGATCGCCTGCGAGTAGTAGCCGGGCTCCTGGCCCTCGGCGGTCACGATCGAGGAGATCGGGGTGAGCTGGGCGCCGTTGTTGGTGGCGGTCACGTAGGTGAAACCGGAGAAGGATGCGACGTCGACCTTGCCGGCCACGGCCGCCTCGATCAGGGCCGCGTAGTCCGTCGACTCGTGGTACTCGACGGTCTTGCCCGTGAGCTGGGCGATGTAGTCCATGAGCGGCTGGTAGTTCGTCTCGGTGTCGACCGAGTCGGGCACGACACCGAAGACCAGGGTGTTCTCGTCGACCGCGAACCCGCTGGTGGACGACGTGTCGTCGGAGCCGGGGGTGCCGGTGGCCTCGGCGGAGCCGGAACAGGCGGCGAGACCGAGTGCGAGGATCGCCGCGCCGGCGAGGGCGGGGAGAGCGCGAAGCTTCATGAGGACCTTTCAGGGTGTGAGGGGTGATCCACGGAAGACTCTCGCAGGTGTCCTCCCGAGATATGTACCTAACTCGAAAGAGTTCAGGGCTCGTTTACCGAGCATTCGCCTGGATGAACACTCCTCGAACGCGACGGCGGCCGCCGCGGTGACCAAGTAATGTACCTATGTGGCTGAAGCTGTGTACACCCAGATCGCCGAGGACCTCCGCGCGCAGATCGCTGCGGGCACGCTGCGCCCTGGTGACGACGTGCCGACGGAAGCCGAACTGGCCCAGAGGTGGCACACGTCGCGCGGCCCGATCCGCAACGCCCTGGCCGCTCTCCGCGGCGAGGGCCTGATCGAGACGACCCGGGGGCGCCCCGCGCGCGTCGTCTCGCGGAAGGCCAATCAGGCCGTGGACGTCTCGGTGCCGTTCACGCGCTGGGCGAGGGAGCTGGGCGTCACCCCCGGTGCGCAGACGCAGGAGCTGAGTCTGCGCAGAGCCGGGGACATGGCGGCGGCGCTGGGCGTCGACGCGGATGACACGATCGTCAGCGTCGTGCGGCTGCGGCTGCTGGACGGCCGGCCGACGATGCTCGAGCGCCTCTCCTATACGGAGGTCCCGGGGCGGCGCCTGTTCGACGTCGATCTCGACCAGGTGTCGATCACGGAGCACCTGGCCTCTGTCGGGCATCCGATCGTGGCGCTGCAGCACGTGATCGACGCGGTGGCGGCCGACGAGCAGGACGCCGCCTTGCTGCGCGTCCCCCGCGGGACGCCCATCCTGCGCCTCACCCGGACGTCGCGCGACGCGGACGGCCGGATCTTCGAGGCGTCGGAGGACCGCTACCTGAGCGAGGTCGTGCGGTTCACGGTCGCCGCATCCGGGATCTCGACGGACGGACACTACATGCGAGCTGTCGGGGCGTAGCCGGCGGATCGCCGGATCCGGGCGATACTCTCCCGTCGACGCAGAAAACGCGCCGTTAACGCAGAAGGCGATCGCGAGCGCGTGAAGTATTTCAGAAGCCAGAAAGATCGCGCCCGCGATCGCAGCGCTGGGGACGCTTTATCTGGGGAGCCTTCAGATTATGCCCGGCCGCAAGCCGTTCTGAAGGGTCGAACGTCGAGACTCTTCTAGACTTTCGTCTAGGTTCTCGCGGATCCGAAAACGGCTGCTCACACACTCTAAGCCATCAGACGACGGGGAGGCGGGCCGACACGACCCAGGATCCTTCCACTTCGCCGGCGCTGAACTCGCCGCTCGCCCCCATGACCCGTTCCGCCATCCGCCCGAGGCCTGTGCGGCTGGACGAGAGCTCGCGACGCGGCGTGGTGGGCAGGGGGCTGCGGAGGGTGAGAAGGGCGATCTCGTCGTCCACGTCGAGGTGGATCTGCACCTCGCCGGGGCCGGCGTATTTGAGGATGTTCGTGGCGGACTCCCGCACAATGCGGGCCAGGACGATCTCGACGGCGCGCGGGATGCGCTCGTCGCGGGGGTCGCCCTGTCTGTCCACGGAGTGACCAGCGGCTTCGAACTCTCCCTGTGCTTCGTCGATCGCTGCGGCGAGGTCGCCGGTCTGGACCGCGGTCTGCGGTCCGTCGTCGGCGAGTTCGATCACGAAGCGGAGGTCGGTCATGGCCTTGCGGGCCGCGACACGGATGGCCTCCTGCGAGTCGGTGCTGGTCTCGGGGTCTTCGAGCATCTGCACGTGCAAGGCGACCACCGTGAGGTGGTGCGCGATGCTGTCGTGCAGCTCGCCGGCGATCCAACGTCGCTCGGCGAGGACGGCCTGCCGTTCCTGTTCGGCGCGTTCCGCGAGTTCGCGCTCGAGGCGACTGCCCCGAGCGAAGGCGAGCCGCAGGGCGAACCCGACGGCTCCGGCCACCGTGGCGAAGACGAGGAACAGTCCGACGTTCACTTCGGCGTCAGCGTCGCCGTTGGCGACGACGGCTGCGGCGATCAGGAACGCACCGGTGTACGACAGGATCAGAGACGTCCACCCCAGGCGCATGACCAGGCCGGCCGCGACAGCGGCGGCGGTCAAGACCTGAGACTCGGTCCCGACGAGGAAAGAGGTTGCGAACACGACGCCGAGGGCGCATGTCGCGATGAGGGTGTTCCAGAGGTAGAGAGCGAACGCTGCGGTGCATGCGACGCTCACGAGGAGTGCGGCCGGATTCACACCCGGCGTGGTGAAGAAGCCGATGACGTCTGCGGCGATGGTGATGGCGATGATGACCAGGACGACGATCCGCTCGATCGCGCTGAGCTTCTCGCCTCGACCCAACCGGAACGAATCCGCAGATCGCCGGAGTGATTGGTCGAAGGCCATGGGTTCACTATCTCCTATTCGCCAGGTACGCTAGCGGACGAGACCGAAAAACTTGCCAACCTGCTGCCAGAAAGTCATTACATTCACCTCCATTATGTAGCCGTTCGTTGATGTCTGTATTCATCTTCTCGGCGAACTTGCGGGCGCACATCTGTCTCAAGTCCAGACCTCGCTAGCCAAAGGTCTACATGCCTTCGGTGAAGCTCCCACGCCGTTAGGCTTCCTCCATGCAGGAAATCCGTGTCGTGATCGTCGACGACGATCCCCTCGTCCGTTCGGCGCTGTCGCACTTCGTGTCGCGCGACCCGGAGATCACCGTCATCGCGCAGGCGGAGGACGGTGTGGAGGCGATCAGCACGGTCGAGCGCGAGCAGCCGGATGTCGTGATGATGGACGTCCAGATGCCGGAGATGGATGGCATCGAGGCGACCGGGGTGATCGCGGAACGCTGGCCTCATGTGCGCGTGCTCGCGGTGACGACGCTCGATGGCAGCGACACCGTGCTGCCCATGCTCAGCGCCGGGGCCTCCGGCTACCTGCTCAAGGACTCGAGCGCTGAGGAGATCGTGACGGGCGTGCGGGAGGTGTACAGCGGGGCCAGCTCGCTCTCACCCCGCATCGCATCCATGCTCATCCGGCACGTCCGCGACTCCACGCCGGCCGCCACCGAGGCCGAGTCCCTCGAGCCGCTCACGGAGCGCGAGGCCGAGGTGCTCCAGTGCCTGGCGCAGGGCATGTCGAACGCCGAGATCGCGAAGACGCTGATCGTCTCGGAGGGAACCGTCAAAGCCCACCTCGGGCGCATGATGGCCAAATGGCATCTGCGCGACCGGGTGCAGATCCTGGTGACGGCCGCGCACGCCGGACTCGTCTCCTTCCGCTGACACGCCCCGGCTTCACGCAGCGGCGGTCAGCCGCGTCCTCGGGACACGCCAGCGACGTTCGGGGTCCCACCATGCCGGTCCGCGGATCTGCGGAATCCCGCCATCCATCCGGATCTCCCACCCCGATCGGTCCAGGGAGCGGTGATGCCACCAGCACAGGGGAACGCCGTTGTCGGTGTCGGTCGGCCCTCCTCTGGCGTGCTCGACGACATGGTGGATCTCGCACCAGGACGCCTGCACATGGCAGCCGGGGATCAGGCATTCTCCATCTCGGGCGATGATCGCGCGGCGCTGGTGCACCGTGAACACCCGATCGATGACGGTCGTGCCGACGATGCGGCCTTCGTCGAACAGCACCCGCTGGATCGCCCCCGTGCACGCGGCCTGGGTCGCGACCCCGATCGGCACCGGCGCCTGGGAGCCCGCCACCGTCGCCCACCCGGTGCCGGAAGCGAGGTCGTTCGCATCGGCGTGCACCACGAGCGTCGGCGACGCCCCGGCCAGCCGGGGCATGTCGTCATGACGCGCGGCGATCCCGAGCGCGGCCGCCAGCGCGTCGTGCCGCTTCTGCGCGGCGGTGCGCTGATCGATCACGTTGCGCGGGTCGGAGTTCCAGCGGTCGGAGTCGGCAGGGTCCGTGCCGCCCGAGTCTGCGTCGGCACCGGCACCGGCACCGGCACCGGCACCGGCACCGGCTGCACCGGCCTCGGGGCCGCGCCCGGCCGGCTCGCTCTCCGCACGGAACATCACGCCCGGTTCGGGCGGCCCCTCCGTCTTCGGACTGCACTGCGCGTCGATGATGAGCTGCAGCTGAGCGGCCACTTCCGGCAGCAGGTTGCCGCGGAGCGGGTGCACGCCGTTGCGCAGCCGCCCGATGGTGACGAATCGCTGGTTCCGCGCTTTGCCGTCCGTAGGCTCGGCACCATCCGGATCGAGCAGCTGCGCGAGCAGCAGGGCGTACTGCCGGATGTCTTCGGGAGTGGCCGGCGGCGCTGCGGACGGCGCACCGTCGGACTCGGCGCCTTCGCCAACACCATCCGGCTCGCCGCCGCCGGCGTCGGGGATGCCGCGGGCCAGCTCGGCCAGGGCCGCATCGGCGGCGAGCCGATCCTCCACCCCGATCCGATCGCCGGCCTGCAGGATCGGTCCTGTCGCCGCGAGGACACCGGCCACTCCGACCACGCCATCGAGCATCGCCTCGCGGATCGCCGGGAACCGCGCCGGGAGTCGCTCCCCCGTCGTCAGCGCCACCTCGCGTCGAACCGCCGCTGCCGCCTTCGTCACCCGCGACGCCCCGGGCGCATCCACACGGAGCACCCGCTGCAGGAGCTCGTTCATCGATCGGCAGCCGGTCGTATCGGGGAAGGACGGCTCGGCGGAGGCGACCGCCTCCACGACGACGGCCTCCACGCGACGAAGCGCCTCTCCGGCGGCCCGGAGGACATCCCGTCGGGCGGCGTCGTCGAGTCCGGCGAGCTGTTCGGCGGACAGCACGGCATCGAGGTCGGCGACGACCCGGTCCATGGTTTCCGCGAGGGGGTTCATACGTCCATCCCACACCGGACCACCGACATCAGAGCTCCGAAACAGACCTGTTCAGGCCGCTTTTTGCAGCATTCCGGAATGCACTTCGGCGGCCGCGTCGCCGACGGTCAGAGCGCCAGCAGCACGATCCCCACCACGACGACGAGCGAGGCCCCGATCCGCCAGCCGGGGCGCGATTCCCGGAGGATGACCACCCCGAACAGGCTGACCAGCACGACGCTCACCTCCCGCAAGGGCGCGACCAGCGCGACCGGCGCGATCTGGATGGCCGTCAGCACCAGGATGTAGGACAACGGCGACAGCACCCCGAAGACGAGGATGCGGCGCCACTGCGTGCGGCCGAGCGCCCAGACGGCTCTCCACCGACGCCGCACCGCGAACGAGTAGAACGGCACCTGCAGCAGGGTCGTCCCGACCATGAACGCCACAGGCGCGAGGCTCCACGTACGCACCGCGTGCGCGTCCCAGATCGTGTACACGGCGATCGCGACGCCGGTGAGCAGACCGAACACGATGCCGGGGTCGAGGCGGCGAGCGCCGCCTCCGCTGCTCCGGTCGACGAGTCCGATCGCGACGACGCCGGCGATCACGGCGGTGACCCCGATCAACGCGACGATCGACGGCCGTTCGCCCAGGAACAGCACGGCCACGATCACCGACAGGAACGGGCCCGTGCCGCGCGCGGTCGCATACACGGTCGAGAGATTCCCCTCGCGGTATCCGCGCTGCAGCACCGCCATGTAGCCGACGTGCAGCACCGCCGACACCACGACCCCGAGCGCGAAGGACGCGAGGTCTTCGGTGCCGAGGCCGCCCGTGAACGGCACGACCCCGATCCACACCGCCGTGCTGGCCACGGCACCCCACCAGAGGAAGGGAGCACCGGCCCGGCTGATGCCGTGGGCGACGATGTTCCACGACGCATGCGCGATCGCTGCGCCGAAGACGAGGACGAAGGCGAGAGGAGACACGTCGAGACCCTTCCGTCCGACGCGGGCGCGACGAACAGGGTCCTCCGGGCTTTTGTCCTGTCAGATGACGCCCCTCCTGCGGAGGAGGGCCGTGGCGCCGCTCGGACCAGTCGGGCGCGAACCCCGGAACCCTAGGCGCTATCAGGACCACCCTAACCCGCGACGATGAACGGGCGGCAAACGAGCAGGGCGCGCCAGGAGCGCCCGCGACCGCGACTACGCTCGAAGCACGCCCGTCTTCAGGAAGGCACATCATGCCCGTCACCCCGGTCGCCCTCTCCCACGCCGAGGACCTCGCGGACTTCATCGCCGCCTCCCCCTCGAGCTACCACGCCGCGGCGGAAGTCGCCCGACGCCTCGAATCCGCCGGCTTCACCCGCCTGCACGAGGAGGACGCCTGGCCCGCGCTCACCGGAGGACGATACGTCGTCGTGCGCGACGGCGCCGCGATCGCCTGGAGCGTACCGGCGGATGCCACCGCGACGACGCCCGTGCAGATCTTCGGCGCGCACACCGACTCCCCCGGCTTCAAGCTCAAGCCTCAGCCGACCACCGGCTCGCGCGGCTGGCTGCAGGCCGCCGTCGAGGTGTACGGCGGACCGCTGCTCAACTCCTGGCTCGACCGCGAACTGCGCCTGGCCGGACGACTCGCCCTGGCCGACGGCCGCGTCGTGCTCGCGGACACCGGGGCGCTCCTGCGCCTGCCGCAGCTGGCGATCCACCTCGACCGCGGCGTGAACAACGGGCTCGCCCTCGACAAGCAGACCGAGACGCAGCCCGTGTGGGGCCTCGGCGATCCGACCGAGGCCGACGTCCTCGCCGAACTCGCCTCGTCCGCCGGCATCTCGGCGACCGAGATCCGCGGTTACGACGTGGTGGTGGCCGACTCCGCGCGCGGCGCCGTGTTCGGCAAGGGTGACGCGTTCTTCGCCTCCGGCCGCCTCGACGACCTCGCCTCCGTGCACGCCGGCGTGGTCGCGCTCGCAGCGCACGAGCCGCAGGACGGAGGACCGATCGCGGTGCTCGCCGCCTTCGACCACGAGGAGCTCGGCTCCGAATCCCGCTCCGGCGCCGCAGGCCCCTTCCTGGAGGACGTGCTCGAGCGGCTCTACGCGGGCCTGGGCGCCGACGGCTCCGCCCGACGGCAGGCCTACGCCTCCTCCTGGTGCCTGTCGAGCGATGTGGGCCACTCGGTGCACCCCAACTACGCGGCCAAGCACGACCCCGTCGTGCAGCCGGTCCTCGGCTCCGGCCCGATCCTGAAGCTCAACGCGAACCAGCGGTACGCCACGGATGCCGTCGGAACCGCGTCCTGGCGCACCTGGTGCGACACGGCCGGGGTCGTGACGCAGGAGTTCGTGTCGAACAACAGCGTGCCCTGCGGCTCGACGATCGGCCCGATCACCGCGACCAGGCTCGGCATCCGCACGGTCGACGTCGGCATCCCGATCCTGTCCATGCACTCCGCTCGGGAGCTCGCCGGCGTCTCCGACCTGCACGACCTCGCCCGCGCCGCGGAGGCGTTCTTCGCCGGCTGATCCCCGCCACCCCCGGTCAGTGCCATCATGAGCACATGACGCAGAACGCACCCGGCCTCATCGAGCGCGCGGGCATCGAGATCATCCCCGAGTCCGAGCGCACCGCGAAGCCGCGCGATCTCTTCTGGCCGTGGTTCGCCGCGAACGTGTCCGTGTTCGGGATGTCGTACGGCTCCTTCGTGCTCGGCTTCGGCATCTCGTTCTGGCAGGCGACGATCGTCTCGGTCATCGGCATCGTGGTGTCGTTCCTGCTGTGCGGGCTCATCGCGATCGCGGGAAAGCGCGGATCGGCGCCGACCATGGTGCTCTCGCGCGCAGCGTTCGGCGTGCAGGGCCAGAAGGTTCCCGGCATCGTCTCGTGGCTCACCTCGATCGGCTGGGAGACGTTCCTCGCGATCATGGCCGTGCTCGCCACGGCGACCGTGATCACCCAGCTCGGCGGCGACGGCGACAGCATCGCGCTGAAGATCGTCGCGACCGTGATCGTCGCCGCCCTGATCGTCACGGCCTCCGTGCTCGGGTACCACACGATCATGAAGCTGCAGTCGGTGCTGACCTGGATCACGGGCGTCGTCACGGTGCTCTACATCATCCTGGCGGCACCGAGCATCGACCTCGCCGCCGTCATGGCGCGCCCCGACGGCGGCATCGGACAGGTCATCGGTGCGCTCGTGATGGTCATGACCGGATTCGGTCTCGGCTGGATCAACATCGCGGCGGACTGGTCGCGCTACCAGAAGCGCACGGCATCCGATGGCGCGATCGTCGCCTGGAACACGATCGGCGGCTCGGTGGCCCCCGTCATCCTCGTGGTCTTCGGTCTGCTGCTGGGCGGCTCCGACGAAGACCTCATGAACGCGATCGCCGCCGACCCGATCGGTGCTCTCGCCTCGATCCTGCCCGTATGGGTGCTCGTGCCGTTCCTGCTCACCGCCGTGCTCGCGCTCGTGTCCGGCGCGGTGCTGGGCATCTACTCCTCCGGATTGACCCTGCTCAGCCTCGGGATCCGCATCCCGCGCCCCTCCGCGGCAGCGATCGACGGCGTGATCCTGACGATCGGCACGATCTTCGTGGTGTTCTTCGCGACGGACTTCCTCGGCCCGTTCCAGAGCTTCCTGATCACGCTCGGCGTTCCGCTCGCCTCGTGGGCCGGCATCCTGATCGCCGACATCCTTCGCCGTCGCAAGGACTACGACGAGGAAGCGCTGTTCGACAGCCGCGGCCGCTACGGCGCGTGGGACTGGACCTCGATCGGCACCCTGGTCGTCGCGAGCGTGATCGGCTGGGGCCTGGTCCTGAACGGATTCGCGGAAGCGGCGCCGTGGAACAACTGGCAGGGCTACCTGCTGTTCCTCGTCGGCGGGACCGACGGCGACTGGGCCTACGCGAACCTCGGCGTCTTCGTCGCGCTCGTGCTGTCGTTCCTCGTGACGTACTTCGCCAGAGCGGGGAAGATCCGTCGTCAGGAGAACGCGTGATCCCTTCGACAGGCTCAGGGACCCAGGGGGAACCGGGCCCAGGGACCCAGGGGGAACCGGGCTCAGGGACCCAGGGGGAACCGGGCTCAGGGCCCCAGGGGGAACCGGGCGCAGGGACCCAGGGGGAACCGGGCGCAGGGACCCAGGGGGAACCGGGCACAGGGACCCAGGGGGAACCGGGCACAGGGGCTCAGGCGGCGGCGAGCTGGCTGGTGGTGATCGACCCGCAGGCGATCTTCGCCTCGGCGGAGTCCCCGTGGGGCTCTCCGTTCTTCGGTGAGGCGATGCCGCACATCCGGGCCCTCGCTGACGCGTTCGGCGACCGGGTGCTGGTGACGCGGTGGATGCCGACCGCCGACCGCTCCACGTCCTGGGGCGACTACTTCGCCGCCTGGCCGTTCGCCGATCAGCCGCCGAACCACCCGCTCTACGACCTGGTGCCGGAAGCCACCGCCCTGACCCCGCATCCGACCATCGATCTGCCGACCTTCGGCAAGTGGGGACCCGAGATCGAGGCGGTCGTCGGACGCGGGGCGCATGTCGTGCTCGCCGGAGTCTCCACGGACTGCTGCGTGATCTCCACCGCCCTGGCCGCAGCGGACGCCGGCGCCCACGTCATCGTCGCCGCCGATGCCTGCGCCGGCTCGACCGCCGAGAACCACGCCGCCGCCCTGCACGTGATGAGCCTCTATCCCCCGCAGCTCACGATCAGCGACACCGCCGCCATCCTCTCCGCACTCTGACGCCCCGCACCCTGCCCTGCGCCCTGCCCCCACGCCCTGCCCTCACGCCCTGCCCCGCCGCCCCCGCCCTGCCCCCACGCCCCCGCCCTGCCCCCACGCCCCCGCCCTGCCCCACGCCCTGCGCCCTGCACAACTTCGGAGATGCGCGACGACACGCCGGTGCTCGCGCGCTCCCTGCGGCGTGTCGGGTCGGATCTCCGAAGTTGTGCGGGCGACGGGCGGGTGCGGGCGGGTGCGGGCGGGCGACGGGCGGGCGACGGGCGGGTGCGGCGGGCGTGTCCGGGCGTGTGCGGGCGACGGGCGTGTCCGGCGGGTGCGGCGGGACTCAGGCGGAGGCGCGGACCGCGGTGGCGATGTCGGAGGGAGAGCCGTGCCAGGGAGCGCCGTGACCGGGGAGCACCCACGACGCGGGGATCGCGGACAGCCGGTCGAGCGAGGCGAGGGCCTCCGCCGGCTCGTCGGTGAACGGAGCCGGCTGCGCGCCCGTCCGGCCGGTCAGGACGTGGCGGGTCGTGAGAGCGTCGCCCACGAACACGGCGTCCGCTGCCGGCACATGCACCGCGATGCTGCCCGGCGAATGCCCCGGCATCCCGATCACCACCGGCGCGCCGGGCAGATCGAGCACCTGCCCGTCCGAAACCTCCGTCACCTCGGAGACGTGGGGCGTGCGCAGCGCGTTCTTGCGGAGGCCGTACGCGAAGAAGCCCAGCGTCGGCCCCAGACGAGCCGGCCCCATCGCGGTCTTCGGCTTCTCCCCCGTGCGCACCCGGTGCGCATCAGCGGCATGGATGAACACGGGGACGCCCGCCTCCCGGCGCAGCCGCTCCGCGAAGCCGATGTGGTCGCTGTCGCCGTGGGTCAGGACGAGGCCGCGGACGTCGGACAGCGGACGCCCGATCTCTGCGAGCTCGCGCTGCAGATCGTGCCAGTGACCGGGCAGGCCCGCGTCGATCAGCGTGATGCCTTCCGGGAGGTCGACGAGATAGGCGGCGACGATGTCGTTGCCGATCCGGTGCAGGTGCGGGGCGAGCTTCATGGGGGATCCTCTCCGAGAGATTGCGATGGCTACGTTACGTAGCTATCATGGCTATTGTCAATAGCCATCGAGGAGGGACCGACATGCCGACACCGGAACGCACATCCGTCGAGGAGATCGTGGCCGCCGGCAGGGAGATCCTCGAGGCGAGCGGCGCCGGCGGTCTCACGATGCAGGCGGTCGCGACACGCGTGGGCGTCCGCGCCCCCTCGCTCTACAAGCGCCTGCGCGATCGGGATGCTCTGTTCGCCGCGGTCGCCGCGGCGACCATCGACGCGCTCACCGCCCGCCTCGAAGCGGCCGGCGACGATCTGGAGGCGATCGCGCACGCCTACCGCGACTTCGCCCGCGACCATCCGGAGGGCTTCCGGATCATGTTCACGAGCGCGGCACCGCACGACGCCCTGGAGCGCTCGGCGGCACCGTTGATCCGCGCCGCTGCCGCACAGGTCGGCGAGGACGATGCGCTCGACGCCGCCCGGCTCGTCACCGCGTGGGCCACCGGCTTCCTGCAGATGGAGCTCTCCGGCGCGTTCCGCCTCGGCGGCGATGTCGACCGCGCGTTCGAGTACGGTCTCCGTCGTCTCACGGCGTCCCTCGCCGCCTAGGCGCGCGCCTCACAGGCAGGCCCGGCGCGACGTTCACCGCGCCGCCCCGGAATACTGGCACACTGTTGCCTGGAGAGGGGTCCATGAGCAGCCAGGCGCAGTCCACAGCATCCACCCGCCCGAAACGGACGCGCACGCCGTGGCACCGGACGAAGATCGTGCTCGGCGTCATCGTCGCCGTCGTCGCGGTGGTCGCGATCATCGGCTCGCTCACGCCGTGGCCCTCCGCGATGGTGATCCGTGCCGTGTTCGCCAAGGGCGGCGACGAGACCGCCGCCGAGATGGACAAGCACGTGCCCGAGACGAAGCTCGACGTGCGGAAGGACGTCGCCTACGGCGACAGCGGCGCGGACACCACGATGGACGTCTTCCGCCCGGCCTCCGCGTCCGGCCCCCTCCCGACGGTGGTCTGGATCCACGGCGGTGCCTGGATCTCCGGGGCCAAGGAGAACGTCGACCCATACATGCGGATCCTCGCCGCCGAGGGCTACACGACCATCGCCGTGAACTACACGATAGGGCCGGAAGGCGTCTATCCGCTCGCCGTGCATCAGCTCGACGCGGCCCTCGCGTACATCGACGAGCACGCAGCAGAGCTGGGCGTCGACGCGAGCCGGATCGTGCTGGCCGGCGACTCCGCGGGTGCGCAGCTCGCGAGCCAGATGGCGACGCTCATCACGAGTCCCGACTACGCCGACATCATGGGCATCACACCGTCACTGAAGTCCGATCAGCTCGTGGCGACCGTCCTCAACTGCGGCGTCTACGACCTGGCAGCGCTCGCCGAGCTCGACGGCATCCCCGGATGGGGGTTCAAGTCGGCGATGTGGGCGTACTCGGGCACCAAGACGTGGGCGGAGGACTCGACCGGCGCGACGATGTCGACGATCGACTGGGTCACGGCGGACTTCCCCGCCACCTACATCTCCGGCGGCAACGGCGACGGCCTCACCTGGCTGCAGTCCATCCCCCTGGCGAAGCGCCTCGACCAGCTCGGCGTCGACGTCACGACGCTCTTCTGGCCCGCACCCCACGAGCCCGCGCTTCCGCACGAGTACCAGTTCCACCTGGACATGCCGGACGCGCGCACCGCCCTGCAGAAGACCATCGACTTCCTCGACGCGCACACCGCCCCCTGACCCCGACACCCCCTGACCCCGACACCCCCTGACCCCGACACCCCCTGACCCCGACACCCCCGGATGCTCCGGGTGTCCCGGCACCCCGGTGCCCCGGCACCCCGGTGCCCCCCCCCCCGGGACACTTGTCGGGCGTGGGGACGGATGTCGGACGGCACACGGCGATGCGGCCCGACATCCGTCCGATCACCCGACATCCGTCCGCGCATCCCGGCATACGCCCCGGACGCGGGCGCGGGCGTAGGGAGAACATTTCACTTCTATGACGGTCGGCACAGAAGTGATATGTTCGGCGCATGCACAGCGAGAACGAGCGCGCCCTCGAGTCCGGCATCGTGACCGATCTGTCGGGGCGGATGACGTACGGCTCGTACCTGGCGCTGGACCAACTGCTCACGGCGCAGCACCCGGTGAGCGAGCCGGAGCACCACGACGAGATGCTGTTCATCATCCAGCACCAGACCACGGAGCTGTGGCTCAAGCAGCTGCTGCACGAGCTGTCCTCCGCGCGGGAGCTGCTCGCCCGCGACGACCTGCGGGAAGCGCTCAAGCGCATCGCCCGCGTCAAGCGCATCCAGGATGTGATGACGCAGCAGTGGTCGGTGCTCGCCACCCTCACCCCCACCGAGTACGCGCAGTTCCGCGGGGCGCTGGGCAACTCGTCCGGCTTCCAGTCCGTGCAGTACCGGGCGGTGGAGTTCGCCCTCGGCAACAAGAACGAGAAGATGCTGACGGTGTTCGCCGACCACCCCGCCAACCTGGCCCTGCTCACCGCCGAGTGGGAGAAGCCCACCCTGTACGACGAGTTCCTGCGCTTCGCCGCCCGGCGCGGACTGCCGGTGCCGACCGAGATCCTCGACCGCGACGTGCGGGAGCCCTACCGGGAGACCCCGGAGCTCGTGCCGGCGATCCGCGAGATCTACCAGGACCCGAGCCGGTACTGGGACCTGTACGAGGCGTGCGAAGACCTGGTCGACCTCGAGGACAACTTCCAGTTCTGGCGGTTCCGGCACCTCAAGACGGTCGCACGCACGATCGGCATGAAGGTCGGCACCGGCGGCTCCAGCGGCGTCGGCTTCCTGCAGCGCGCTCTCGATCTGACATTCTTCCCCGAGCTCTACACGGTGCGCACCGAGATCGGCCGCTGATGCACGCCGCGACGTTCTTCGACGGCACCGGATGGCGCGAGGGCGTCGTCGAGCTCGCCGACGGACGGGTGCGGCTGCGCTCCGGGAGCCCCTCCGCACTCCCGCGACTCGACGGAGTCGTCCTCGGCGGATTCACCGACCACCATGTGCACCTCCAGCTCGTGGATCCCGCCGGCCTGGCCGGCTCCCGCCTCGGCCGGGTGGTCGACCTCGGCGGCAACCCCGACGAGCTCCGACGGACAGCACTCCCCGGCGTGCGGATCGACGTCGCGGGCGCCTTCCTCACCGCGCCCGGTGGATACCCGTCCGATCGCGACTGGGCACCGGAGGGATCGGTGCGGGAGATCGCGGATGCCGCATCCGCCGTCGACGCCGTCGCCGAGATGGTCGACGGCGGAGCCTCGTGCATCAAGGTCACGAGCAACAGCACCGCGGGACCGGTGTTCTCCGACGAGCTCCTCCGCACGATCGTCGCGCTCGCGGCGGACCGCGGCCTCGCCGTCGTCGCACACGCCGAGGGAGCGGGCGAAGCAGAGCGCGTCGTCCGTGCCGGCGCCGCCGTGCTCGCGCACGCCCCCTTCACGCAGCGGCTCGACGACGAGGAGATCGCCCGCCAGGCCGCAGCCGCCTCGTGGATCTCGACCCTCGCGATCCACGCCGACGGCCAGCGCGCCGTGGCCATCGACAACGTGCGCCGCTTCCACGCCGCCGGGGGGACCGTGCGCTACGGCACCGACATGGGCAACGGCCCCACGCCCGTCGACCTGAACCCCGCCGAGATCACGGCTCTGCGCGAGGCCGGCCTCGACGACGACGCTCTCCTGCGCGCCCTCGCCCCGGTGGACCCGCTCACGCCCTCCGCGGCGCTGCTGCTCGTCCCCGGCGGGTCCCCCGCGACCGCCGATCCGTTCTCCGCCCGACCGCTGACCGCCGCCGACCTGAAGGTGTGACATGACCGATCGATCCTCCGACGACGCGCTGCTCGACGCCGCGCGCACGCTCGACGCCGCCGACCCGCTGCACGGGCACCTCGACGCCTTCGCCGACGCCCCGGGTGTGACCGCGTACCTCGACGGCAACTCGCTCGGCCGCCCGCTGCGCGACATCCCGGACAAGCTCGCGGCGTTCGTGCGCGACGACTGGGGGACGCGACTCATCCGGTCCTGGGACGAGCAGTGGATGGCGCTGCCGATGGAACTCGGAGACCGCATCGGCCGTGTGGCCCTCGGCGCGGCGGCGGGACAGACCGTCGTGGCGGACTCGACGAGCGTGCTGATCTACAAACTCATGCGGGCTGCCCTTCGACAAGCTCAGGGACCCAACGGGGCGAAGGCTCAGGGACCCAACGGGGCGAAGGCTCAGGGACCCAACGGGGCGAAGACTCAGGGACCCAACGGGGCGAAGACTCAGGGACCCAACGGGGCGAAGGCTCAGGGACCCAACGGGGCGAAGACTCAGGGACCCAACGGGGACGAAGGGCAGGGGCGGCGCACGGAGATCGTGATCGAGGCGGGGAACTTCCCCACCGACCGGTTCCTCGCCGAAGGGGTCGCCGCCGAGACCGGCATGACGCTGCGCTGGATCGAACCGGACCCGGTCCTGGGCGTCACCGTCGCCGACGTCGAGGCCGTGGTGTCCGACCGCACGGCTCTCGTCTCGCTGAGCCACGTCGACTACCGCTCGGGCGCCCTCGCCGACATGCCGGCCATCACCGCGGCCGCCCACGACGCGGGCGCGCTCATGATGTGGGATCTGTGCCACTCGGTCGGCGTCGTCCCGATGCAGCTCGACGAGTGGGGTGTCGACATGGCCGTCGGGTGCACCTACAAGTACCTCAACGGCGGCCCGGGGTCGCCGGCGTTCGCGTACCTGCGCCGCGACCTGCAGGGCGTGCTGCGGCAGCCGATCCAGGGCTGGTGGAGCGCGGCCGACATCTTCGCGATGGGCCCGGAGTACGAGCCGTCGTCCGACATCCGCCAACTCCTCAGCGGCACGCCGCCGGTGACGTCGATGCTGGCGATGCAGGGCATGCTCGACCTGATCGAGCAGTCCACGATCGAGGCGGTGCGCGCGAAGTCGCAGTCTCTGACCGATCTCGCGGTGCGCGCGTACGACGAACTGCTCGCGCCGATCGGCGTCCGGCTCCTGAGCCCGCGTGACTCGGCGCTCCGCGGCGGTCACGTCACGATCGGCCACCCCGACTTCCGCGCGGTCACGGCGCGGCTCTGGGCCGACGGCATCATCCCGGACTTCCGCTTCCCCGACGGCATCCGCCTCGGCCTCTCCCCGCTCAGCACCTCTCACCGGGAGACCGTCACCGGCGTCCTGGCCGTCCGCGACGCCCTGGAGTCCCATGACCGCTGACCCGGCCGACGTGGTGCTGGACGACCTCGATGCGCGGCCGGGCAGCACCGCCTCGCTGCTGCGGACGCTGATCGGCCTGTACCTGCGCCCGCTCGGCGGCTGGATCGCTGCCGCCGACCTCGTGACCCTGGCCGGCGATCTCGGCATCCCGGCCGCCCAGACGCGCACCGGGATCACCCGCATCAAGCAGAAGGGGCTCCTGCTGGCGGAGCGCGGCGACGCGATCGGATACCGGTTGAACCCGGCCGCGAGCGGGATGCTGGAGCGGGGCGACCGTCGGATCTTCCAGATGCGGGAGATGACCGACGAGGACCCGTGGTGTCTGGTGTCGTTCTCGATCCCGGAGAGCGCCAGAAGCGTGCGACACCAGCTGCGGCGCCGTCTGCAGTGGATCGGCGCGGGCGTGGTCTCCCCCGCGCTGTGGATCTGCCCCGGCCACCTCCGCGGAGAGATCGAGCAGATCCTCGCGGAACTGGGCGCTCGCCGATGGGCCACGCTCTTCCAGGCCTCCGCGCCTGCGCCCACCGGCACCCTCCCCGACGCCGCGGCGCAGTGGTGGGACCTCGAGGCGCTGCGGGCCGAGCACCTCGCGTTCCAGGACTCGCTGTCGGATCTGCCCGCTGAGCCCTTCGCAGCGCATGTGCAGCTCATCGACCGCTGGCGGGTGCTGCCGTACACCGACCCCGGGCTTCCCCCGTCCCTGCTTCCGGCGGACTGGCCGGGCCGGCGCAGCTTCGACGAGTTCGCCCGGCGCTCCGCCGAGCTGTCAGCCCCCGCCTGGGAGCACGTCCGCGCCAGAGTGACCGTTCCCGCACACCCCGCCTAGCCGCCAGCTTTCTGCCCCTGAACCTGCTCCCGTCGCACTTCTCGCCGCCTGAGCGGATCGAGAGCGACAGGAAGTGCGACGGGAGCGAAGCGCGGGGCGGATCAGCCGGCGACCTCCGCGAGGAAACCGGCGACATGCTCCTGCAGCCGCAGGATGCGCAGGTCGCGCGCGAACTCCCGGTCGAAGCCCTGGTAGGCCAGCGGCGGCAGGACGCGGACGTTCCGGTTGCAGCCGAACTCGGCGCAGGCGAGGACGCCGACCGAGTCGCCCTTGCGCCCCGCGGCGCCGGCACGGCGGGCGACGAACAGCTGCACATCGTTGCGGAGCGTGACGTCCTCGCACCAGGAGCACTGCGCCCTGGCGAGGACGCGCTGCTCGGCGCGCTGCAGGAAGACGCCGACGGGCGCATCGTCGACCCAGGTGACGACATAGGCGCGCCGCGGCATCTTCGGGTCGGTCCAGCCGAGGAAGTCCAGCCGGTCGAAGTCGAGGTCGGCGAAGCCGGGCGGAAGGTTCAGGTCGGAGACCTCCTTGCGGGAGGCGTTGAGGAAGGAGGCGCGGATGTCGCGCTCGTCGATGGGACGCATGAGCGGAGTGCTTTCGGGGTGGTCGCCGGAGACGGCGAGTCGGATGAGGAGAGGAGGCCCGGGCGAGAAGGCCGGGTACGGCTCGGCACCGGGGACGGGGGTTCCGCCTCCGGTGGGTCCTCAGCCTCTGTCCGCGGCGCGGAAAGCGCCTGCGGCTCCGTTCCGCGCCCGAGGGGCGCTCATCGACGACAGCACCCGGCGAGCCTACACCCGTTTGTTTCGCTCCGTGTCCCGCGCCCTGGGCTCCGCGAGCGCGGCGACGTAGTCTTCCGGGAACGTCGAACCCGAAGGAGACCCCCGTGTCCACGCCGCTCAACCGCCTTTCGCCCGTCCCGGTGCGGGAGCGTGCGGCGTGCATGTGCAGCACGGGCGGTCGCTGCTCCTCGTTCGCGCCGGGACACGCGCTCCACCTGATCCAGGCGCGCGTCGCCGCAGCGACGGCATCCGAATGGGTGGACGGGATCGTCGAGACCGCGGACGCCGGATCGGGCGACCTCGTCGTGCGCACGCTCGACGGGGAGACGCACGTGCTCTGGAATGCCTCGGGCGCCGCGCTCGAGGCCGAAGCCGGCGCGCCGGTCGCGTTGCACACGCGCTATGCGGTGCTCGCGGTCGGGCGCACGCAGTTCAACGTCGCCGTGCTCTGACGACGCGGGACGGGACGGCGCTCAGGCGCTCGCCATCATCCTGTCCTTGACAGCCGTGCACGCGTCCATGCACGCCTGGCACGCCTGAGCGCAGAGGCGGCAGACCTCGCTCATGTCGGCGTGCTCCATGCACTCGTCCATGCACATCTGGCACATCGCGATGCAGGCGTCGAGCATGGCCATCATCGACGCGGGCGTCATGCCCTGCATGCGCAGCATCGACCGCATCATCGTGTGGCACATGTCGGCGCAGTTCATGCACGCCGGCGCACAGTCCATCATCTGCGTCGAGCACACCGTGCAGGCCTGTTCGCAGGCCGCGCAGGCGTCCATGCACGCCTGCAGGACGGACATGTCCATCATCGCCATGTCGGGCATCGACTCCATGTTCTTCGACATCGCGCCCATCATCATCGAGTCCATCGCACACCGCTTCCTTCGTCGAGGTCCGCGGGCAGGACCACCCGCCTGGCGCCAGGCTAGCCGTTCCTCGGCCCGCCGTCGACGGGGGGAAGGAGGTTGACACGGCACCGCCCGATTGTCAATCCCGTGGACCGTTCGGCGGGGCCCTGCGAGGGTCGAAGGACAATCGATCCTTCGACGAGAGGAGCAGCACATGAGTGCCGGAGATGACATCAAGAACAACGCCGAGAAGCTGGCCGGCAAGGCCAAGGAAGGCTTCGGCAAGCTGACCGACAACGAGAAGCTCGAAGCCGAGGGCAAGGGCGACCAGGTCAAGGCGTCTGCCAAGCAGGCCGGCGAGAACGTGAAGGACGCCGCCGAGAAGACCGGTGAGAACGTCCGCGACGCGTTCGACCGCTGACCCATGAAGAAGGGGAGGCCCGCCGGATGGGCGGGCCTCCCCTTCGACAGGTCGGTCAGACCTTGCGGCTGCCGCTGATGGCTCGGATCAGCCAGGCGATCACGGCGATTGCCAGGAGGACGAGTCCGACCCACAACAGGAACTGGAGCGACTGCACCAGACCTCCGGTGATCGCAAGGATCACAGCGACGACGATGACGATGATCAGGAGGATGTTCATCGGTCTTTCCCTTCTCTCTGGGCGCAAGCGCCCGACTGCGGTGTCCTCACAGTAGACCGGGCGGACCCCGCAGACAGAGGGGGTTGACTTCGACCCTCCGAGTGCGCGAAGGAGCACCGCCATGCCAGGAAGACGCAACAACTCGCTGAAGGACCCGAAGCTCTACGAGGAGCTGCGGGACGACGGAGCCTCGAAGGAGAAGGCCGCGCGCATCTCGAACGCCGCGGCGAAGGAGGGCCGGAGCACGGTCGGTCGACGCGGCGGAGAGCACGGCGACTACGAGGACTGGACGGTCCCCGAGCTGCGCAAGCGCGCGAAGGAACTCGGACTGACGGGCTACAGCGGCAAGCGGAAGTCCGAGCTGATCTCCGCCCTGCGGAACCACTGAGGGCTGCGTGGCGCGCTTCGGCATCGAGGAGGAGTTCCTCCTTCTCGACGAGGACTCCCTCATCCCTGTCGCTCTGTCCTCCGATTCCCGCGAGCGCATCATCCGTCCGAGCGACGCCGACCGTGTGGACGGACGGGTCACCACGGAGTACCTCGCCTCCCAGCTGGAGGCCCTCACCGAACCGGTCACGACCGGCGCCGACGCGGCGGATCAGCTGCATGGTCTCCGCAAGCTGATCGGCGCGCACGCACGGCAGCAGGGCGCGATCGCGGCGCCGACCGGGAGCCCCTTCGCCACGTTGCGCACACCCACGCTCTCCCCCTCCCCGCACTATGACGACGTGGCCCGCAGACTCGCCCACCTCACGCGGGAGCACGAGGTGAACGGCCTGCACGTGCACGTGGAGGTGCACGACGAGGAGGAGCGGGTCCGCGCGCTCAACCGCACGCGCGGCTGGCTGCCTCTGCTGCTCGCCCTCGGTGCCAACAGCCCCTTCGCGAACGGCCTCGACGCCGGATTCGCGAGCTGGCGGAGCATGCTCATCCGTCGACTGCCGTCGTCGTGGTGCCCGCCCCGGTTCCAGGATGCGGACGACTACCGCGCCCACGTGGCGCAGCTGCTGGAGCTCGGCACGATCGGCGAGGCGACCTCGCTCTCCTGGGCGGTGCGCCTGTCGGAGCGGTACCCCACGGTCGAGGTGCGGGTGTCGGACACCCAGCTCACGGCGGAGGACTCCGTGCTCACCGCGCTGCTGTTCCGCGGGATCGTCGCGTCGACGGACCTGCGACTCGCTGCGGACGACATCGACGCGATCGACGTCTCCCTGTGGACCGCGGCGCGCTCGGGCATGCAGGCGCGGATCGTCGATCCGATGACGGGCGAGGTGGACGACGCCTGGGCGGTGGCGCGGCGGCTGCTCGCCGAGATCACCCCCGCGCTGCAGCAGCTCGGCGATCACGAGGCGGTGGTCGCCGGGCTGGAGCGCCTCCGCGCCGACGGCACCGGGTCGATGCGACAGCGGGAGGCCTACGCCAGGGGCGGCACCCCTGCCCTCGCCGCTCTGCTGGCGAGCGGTACCGGAGTCGCACTCGACTGACCCGCCCCGACGTCCCCGGCCGGGAGTAGGGTCGGCCTGTGCCATCCTTCGCGCCTGTCCAGCGTCTCGTGATCTCGATCGCGGTGCTCGCCTCCTTCGTGACGTTCCTCGACGGCACCGTCGTGAACGTGGCGCTGCCGGCGATCAGCCGCGAGCTGGGCGGCGGCATCACGACGCAGCAGTGGGTCGTCGACGCGTACCTGATCACGCTGAGCGCCCTGATCCTGCTGGCCGGATCGGTGTCCGACGCCTATGGCCGCGTGTTCGTGATGCGGATCGGCCTCATCGCGTTCGGCGTCGCCTCGATCGCGGTCGCTGCCGCCTTCGACCCGCTGACCCTCATCATCGCCAGGGCGGCGCAGGGCGCTGCCGGAGCCCTGCTGGTGCCGAGTTCCCTGGCCCTCATCACGGCGACCATGCGCGCCGACGTGCAGTCCAGAGCCATCGGCGTCTGGACGGCGTTCACGACGGGCGCGCAGCTGGTCGGCCCCCTGCTGGGCGGGCTGTTCGTCGACTACCTCTCCTGGCGCTTCGTCTTCCTCATCAACGTGATCCCGATCGGCATCACCCTGCTGCTGCTGGCGCGGCTGCACCTGCCGGAGCACCCGCGCGGGGTCCGGGTCGACTGGTGGAGCGGTGCTCTGTGCGCGCTCGGCCTCGGTGCGGTCGTGTTCGCGCTCATCGAGCAGCCCAACCTCGGCTGGCAGTCCCCGGCGATCTGGGTGCCCCTGGCCGCCGGAGCCGCCCTGTTCGCGCTGTTCCTGATCCGCCAGCAGCGCTCCGCCTCGCCGCTGATGCCGCTGTGGCTGTTCCGGGTGCGCGACTTCGGCTGGGGCAACCTGGCGACGCTGTTCGTCTATGCCGCGCTGTCGCTGAACGGCTTCGTGGTCGGGGTGTACCTGCAGCAGGGCGCGGGACTGAGCGCGACCGCTGCCGGACTGGCGAGCCTGCCCATGACGATCCTCATGATCCTGATCAGCTCGCGCGCCGGACTGTGGGCCGGCCGCTGGGGACCACGCATCTTCATGACGATCGGTCCGCTGATCATGGCCGCCGGCGCCCTGCTGCTGCTGCTGGTCGGCGCCGACTTCGACTACTGGTGGCAGGTGCTGCCCGCGATGATCGTGATGGGCCTCGGCCTCTCGCTGACCGTCGCTCCTCTGACGGCGGCGATCCTCGGGGCGATCGACGAGAAGCACTCCGGCATCGCCTCGGCCGTGAACAACGCGGTCTCCCGGGTCGCCGGCCTCCTCGTCGTCGCGATGCTCTCCACCATCGTCGGCGGAGCGCTCGACCTCGACGGATTCCACAGCGCCGCCTGGGTCACAGCGGCGCTGCTGGTGCTCGGCGGCGTCGTGTCGTGGATCGGGATCCGGCGCAACCCGGCGGAGCCGACACCGGCGGATGCGGCCGCCGTCGCACCGGAACCGCGTTGACCGCGTCGGAACCCGCGCGCAGACGGGACGCATCGCCCCGCGCACTGATCCGGCCGCGCCGCGCGGCCGCCGCCATCGCGGCCGCCGCGCTGCTGCTCCTGCTCGGCGGATGTGCGGCCGCCCCGGCGGCGGACCCGGCCGCAGCCGACCTCCCGCCCTCCGGCGCACAACCCGATTATCAGCTCGGCGGCGCCTACGACCCGGCATCCGGCGTCGGCATCGTCGGCCGGGATCGCACCGCCGCCCCGGCGGACGGCGTGTACTCGATCTGCTACGTCAACGGATTCCAGACGCAGCCAGGGGAGCTCGCGGCGTGGCCGGACGACCTTCTGCTGCAGCGCGACGGCGAGACCGTGTTCGACCCGGACTGGCCGGACGAGGCTCTCCTCGACACGTCTTCCGCGCCGCGACGGGAACGCATCGCCGCCGTGGTGGTGCCCTGGATCGAGGGATGCGCCGAGGCGGGTTTCGACGCGGTCGAGTTCGACAACCTCGACTCCTACACCCGGTCTGACGGGGCGCTGTCTTTCGACGACAACGTCGCCCTCGCGACCGTGCTCGTGGACGCGGCCCATGCGTCGGGGCTCGCCGCGGGGCAGAAGAACGCCGCCGAGGACGCGGCCGCTCTCCACGAGCGCGCGGGCTTCGACTTCGCGGTCACCGAGGAGTGCGCCGCGTACCGGGAGTGCGGGTCGTACACCGCGGTCTACGGGCAGCGCGTCGTCGACATCGAGTACACCGACGAGCTGCCGCGGACGTTCGCGGAGATGTGCGCGGACGACGACTCGCCTTCGTCGATGGTGCTCCGCGACCGCGACCTGGTCATGCCCGGCGACGCCGCCTACGCGTTCGAGACCTGCCCTCACTGAGGCGCCGTGCTTGCCCAGGGTCGGTGCGCTCGTCAAGTCCCTGGAAGCGCCGGGTCGCCTGCGCGAGGATTCCGGAGAAGACATCGATGGGAGCACTCATGACCGCATCCGCCCCTGCACCCGCCCGAGCCACATCCCTGGCCTTCGGCGACCGGGGACCGCTGAGCCGTGCCGTCCTCGCGCATCTCACCGGCGCGCACGACGGGACCGATCACACCAGCCTGGCCGAGGCGGCCGTCGCGGCGAGCGCGGACATCGTGCGCGACGACGACATCCAGCTCACGCTGTTCGTCCTGTACGCGTCCGCCTACGGATCGCTGCCCGAGCTGGATCCTGAGTTGGAGTGGGACCCGGCGCTGCTGGCGACACGGCGCACCCTGGAGCGCGCGTTCGAGGACGCGCTGCGCCGGACAGTCCCCGTGCCGACCGCCCCCGAGGCGACGGTGGACGCGGTCGGCCGCGCCCTGTTCGAGCTCGCGGCCGCCGACTCTGGGCCGAGCCTGTCCCGGTACATCGCCAAGAAGGCGACCGAGGATCAGGCCAGGGAGATGCTCATGCAGCGCTCGGCATATACGCTGCGCGAGGCGGACCCGCATTCGTGGGCGATCCCTCGCCTGGAGGGACGCGCCAAGGCGGCGCTCGTCGAGATCCAGTCCGACGAGTACGGCGGAGGGCGCCCCCAGCGCGTGCACGCGGAGCTGTTCGCGCGGGCGATGCGGGCGGCCGGACTGGACGCCACCTACGGCGCGTACATCGACGACCTGCCGGCGATCACGCTCGCCTCGTTCACCATGATGTCGCTGTTCGGGCTCAACCGGCGCCTCGTGGGGGCCATCGTCGGACACCTCGCGGCCTACGAGATGACGTCGTCGATACCGTGCCGACTGTACGCGGACGGCCTCCGGCGCCTGGGATTCGATCCCGACGTCTCCGCCTACTTCGACGAGCACGTGGAGGCGGATGCGGTGCACGAGCAGATCGCCGCACGCGACCTCGCCGGGTCTCTGGCGGAGGACCACCCCGAGCTGCTGCCCGACATCCTGTTCGGCGCGGCGGCATGCCTCACGGTCGACGGCTGGGCCGGAACGCACGTCCTGGAGTCGTGGTCGGCGGGAGAATCCTCCCTCCGCGCACGAGCGGCCTCATGAGCGCGGACCGGGACCCCGTCACGATCACCCCATACCCGGACGGACCCCTCCTCGTGCGCGGGCACGTCGAGCTGCGCACCGCGGACGGCGAGCCGATCGACCCCGGGCGTCGCACGGTGGCGCTGTGCCGTTGCGGGCTGTCGGCAGTGAAGCCCTTCTGCGACGGAACGCACAAGGCCTCCGGTTTCCGCACGGACGACTGAGGGCGGGGCGCGGTCACCCTCCCGGTGGGTCACCGACGCGGCGTGATACTTTGACATAGGTCAAAGAGAACGCCGCGTCGGCGGCAGGGAGGCGGCAGCAGAGTGACGACCCATGATCCCCACCAGCGCACCGCCGTCGCTCTCCGGCACGTCCACTTCGAGGATCTGGGCATCCTCGAACCCCTCCTGACCGCACGCGGGTACCGGGTCGACCACGTCGACGTCGATGCGCAGGCCGTCGACACCGAACATGTGGCTGACGCCGACCTGCTCGTCGTCCTCGGCGGACCGATCGGCGTCGACGACACCGAGAGCTACCCCTTCCTGCGGACGGAGAAGGAGATGATCGCCCGACGCCTTCGCGCGCGACGCCCTGTGCTCGGCGTCTGCCTGGGAGCACAGCTCATCGCCGAGGCACTCGGCGCCGAGGTCCGTCCGACCGGCGGGGTGGAGATCGGGTACGCTCCGCTGATCCTCACCGAGGAGGGCCTCGACTCTCCGCTGCGACCGCTCGAGGGGGTGCCCGTGCTGCACTGGCACGGGGACGCCTTCTCCATCCCCGCCGGCGCGCGGCACCTCGCCGGCACACCCGGTTTCCCCCACCAGGCGTTCAGCACCGACACCGCACTCGCGCTGCAGTTCCACCTCGAAGCCGATCCCCGCGCGATCGAGCGCTGGCTGATCGGCCATGCGCACGAACTGCAGCACCACGGCATCGACCCGCGCACGATCCGAGCGGACGCCGCGGCCTACGGACCGGAGCTCGAGGAGGCGGCCCGCCACGCGATCGGTCTGTGGCTGGACGGTTTCGACCACGCGGCACCGGGCGTCGGAGGGTCCGCGCCCTGAGCGGATCGCGCCCGCGGTACCGGAACGCTCCGAGGCCGGTCAGCGCCGCCCGGCCTCGTCGGGGTCGACGCCGTCTTCGGCCTCTTCGCTGTCGAGGTCGGTGACATCGACCTCCGGAGCCTGCCCTTCGCCGTTGTGCGCCGTGGGCGGTTCGCCGTCGAAGCCGGTGTCGTCGTCGCGGGGATCGGACATGATTCCTCCTGGGTGTCGTGGACCTCCATGGTGGGCGAGAAGCGCGGCGCCGCCCAGCGCCTTGACAACGGGAGCGTGCGGACGTCAGACCCCCACGGCACCATGGAGGCATGACAGACGGCTACGACCCGGGGTTCCTCGCGACGACGCTCCCACTCCCCCGGCCCGTGCAGGTCGTGCGGACGCTGGCGTATCCGCGGTTCACGGTGCTGCTGGACCCTGCGCGTCGACTCGCGGCCGTCACAGCCGTGAACATCGACGGCGCCCGGCTGCGCGCGCTCCCGCGCACGGGTGAGTGGCGGCTGGACCCGCGTGCCGCGGCGGACGAACAGACCGGACCGGGGGTCTACGCGCGCAACGACCTCGACCGGGGCCATCTGGTGCGCCGTCGCGACCCCGGATGGGGTCCGGTGGAGACGGCGAGGGAGGCGAGCGAGGCGACCTTCTTCTACCCGAACGCCGCACCTCAGGCCGCGGGGTTCAACCAGTCCAAGGAGCTGTGGCTCGGGCTGGAGGACCATGTGCTCTCGTATGCCGAGACGACGGACCAGCGCGTGAGCGTCTTCACGGCTCCGGTGCTCGACGCCGCCGACCCGCCGTACCGCGGCATCCGGATCCCGCTGCGATTCTGGAAGATCGCCTCCTGGCGGAGCGAAAACGGCCTCGCCGCTGCCGGGTTCGTCCTCGACCAGTCCACCCTGATCGACACGCGGGAGGAGACGCTCGCCGTCCCGCCGCTCGGGGCGTTCCGCACATTCCAAGTGCCGATCGCCGACGTGGCGGCGCTGACCGGCATCGCCCTCGGTCCGCTCGTCGACGCGGATGTGCTGACGGACCGCGGAGCGCGCAGCACCGTCTGGCGGGAACTGGACTCCGCGGGCGACGTCATCCTCGGCGCGGAGCCGCCGCCGACGACGTGAGTGTCAGGCGCCGGCGCGCACGGACTCCAGCGCCGGGTAGTCCGTGTATCCCTCGGCCGTCGTCCCGTAGAACAGCTGCGGCCGGGGCTCGTTGAGCTCCGCGTCCTGACGCCAGCGCTCGACCAGATCGGGATTGGCGATCACCGGACGACCGGCGGCCACGGCATCCGCCGCTCCCTCGGCCAGGAGGGATGCGGCAGCCTCCCTGGTCGTGGGGACGCCGAAGCCGGTGTTCGCGATCAGCGGGGCGCCTGCGGTCCGCCGGATGTGCTGGATGAGCGCACTCGCCGGCTCGGCATGCAGGATGTCGACGAACGCGAGTCGCAACGGCGCGAGGCCCTCAGCGACGCCGGTGTAGGTCGCGAGCACGTCGGCGTCGTCCTCCTCGAGGACGCCCTGGATGTTGTGCTGCGGAGACAGGCGGATGCCGGTGCGGTCGGCGCCGATGGCCTCGGCGACCGCACGCGTCACCTCGATCGCGAAGCGTGCGCGGTTCTCCGGCGAGCCGCCGTAACGGTCGTCGCGGATGTTCGACACGGGCGACAGGAACTCGTGGACGAGGTACCCGTTGGCCCCGTGCACCTCGACGCCGTCGAGACCGGCGGCGATCGCGTTGCGGGCGGCCTGGGCGAACTGCTCGACGACCTCGGGGATCTCCGCGAGGGTGAGGGCGTGCGCGACGGGGAGATCGGCCTTTCCCTGCGGCGTGTGCGTCTGGCCCGGTGCGGCGAGAGCACTGGGAGCCACCACGCGCGGCTCGCCCGAGATCGCCGGGTGGCCGACGCGTCCGCCGTGCATGAGCTGCATGACGATGGTGCCGCCGGCGGCGTGCACGGTGTCGGCGATCCGCCGCCACCCGTCGATCTGCGCCTCGGTCACGATGCCGGGCTGACCGGCGTACGACTTGCCCTCCGCGGCCGGCCATGTTCCCTCGGAGATGATCAGCCCCTGGCCCGCCCGCTGGTGGTAGTACTCCTCCATGACGGCGGTGGGCACACCGTCCGCATCGGCCCTGGTGCGGGTGAGCGGCGCCATCACGACGCGGTTGGACAGGTGCAGGGCGCCGAAGACGGCCGGTTCGAAGAGATCCACAGTGGGAGACAAGACTCCCGCGCGGCTGCGTATTCCCCTTCGGCGCGTTCAGCCCCCGAGACCCGCGAGCAAGTCAGCGAAGTGATCCAGATCGGCGGCGGTCCAGTTGCGCAGCCGCTCGCCGATGCGCCCCTCGTACCGCGAGCGGGCGAGCGCGACCCGCTCCTGCGCGAGTTCCGTGGCGACGAGCACGCGGGCTCGGCGATCCTCGGGGTCGGGCACGCTCTCGACGAGACCCAGCTGCTCGAGCTGGCGCACCTGGCGGCTGACCGCCGACTTGTCGGTCTGCAGTCGTTCGATGATCGCCCCCGCGGAGGTCGCCTTGCCCGTCGCGATCGAGGTCAGCACCTGATAGCCCAGCGGCTGCAGATCGGGATGGACGGTGAGGGCGGCCTCACGCCAGCCGACGCGGATGCGAGCGAACAGGCGTCCGAGCTCCTGCTCGACCCTCGTGACCGCCTGCTCGAGCTCGGTGTCTCCGAGGCGTTCGGCCGGCGAGGGATCGGGCGTGGCGGGGGCGTCGGACGGGGCGCTCATGCTCGCCAGTGTACGGCGAAGCCCCGCTGCCGATCACGACAGCGGGGCTTCGGCTCAGACCTCCGAGAGCAGTCGGAAGACCTTGGATGCGGCCTGGATCTCCTCGGCCGTGAGTTCGTCGATCACGGCCTGCAGGCGCGTGCCGTATTCGCGGCGGACCTCGGCGAGCGCCGTGCAGGCCTGCGGCGTGGCCGTCAGGACCCGGAGCCGGCCGTCGCGCTCGTCGGGCCGGGACTCGAGCAGCGCGAGCTCTTCCAGCATCCGCACCTGCCGGCTGATCACCGACTTGTCCATCTCGAACCGGTCGGCGAGCTCATGCGCGTTGGCGGTCCCTGCGCGGGCGATGAACGTCAGCAGCTTGTATCCGGCGACCTGCAGGTCGGGATGCACGCGTGCGGCGGACTCCCGCCAGAGCGACCTGGTCCTCGCGAAGATGAGGTTCAGGTCGGCCTGGAGGTCGCCGAGCGCGGTGTCCACGTCCGGCGACCCCACGGCTTCGGAGGCGATCACCTCAGCGGTCCCGATCCTCGCGATCGAGCACGCCGACCGGGCCGGTCGCAGCAGCGGTCCCGGAGGCTCCGATGCGGACGGTGCCGGTCGAGAGGTTCGCGCCGACCTCGGCCTCGGAGACCTCGATCACCGATTCCTCGGCCTGCTCGCGCAGCTGCTCCGCGGCGTTCTTGGTGGACAGCGGCTTGTTCTTGATGAACGCGATCGCGATGACCGCGATCACGGCCAGCGGGATGGCGAGGATGAACGCATCCGCGATGCCGTGTCCGTAGGCGCTCTCCACGATCGTGCGGATCGAGTCGGGCAGCTCGCCCACCTTCGGCACGTCGCCGGAGCCCAGGCGCTCCAGGGCGCTGATCTCGTCGGGCGACGTCGGGACGAAGCCCTTCAGGCCGTCCTTCATGAAGTCGGCGACGCTGGTCGACAGCAGCGATCCCATGACGGTCACGCCGATGGTGCCGGCGATCGTGCGGAAGAAGTTGACGTTCGACGAGGCCGCGCCCAGCTGCTGCGGGGCCGTGTCGTTCTGCACGATGAGGGTCAGGTTCTGCATGACCATGCCGAGCCCCGCACCGAGGACGAACATGTAGACCGCGACCAGCGGGAAGGGGGTGTCGTAGCGCAGTGTGGCCATCAGGCTCACGCCGATCGTGGCGAGGATCGAGCCGGTGATCATCCAGCCCTTCCACTTGCCGAAGCGGCTGACGAGCTGGCCGATGATGATCGACGCACCCATCTGACCGATGATCATCGGGATGGTCATCAGGCCGGACTCGGTCGGCGTGGCGCCACGGGCCAGCTGGAAGTACTGCGCCAGGAACACCGAGGTCGCGAACATCGAGACGCCGATCGCGATCGAGGCGATGACCGACAGCGTGAAGGTGCGGTTGCGGAACAGCGTCATCGGGACGATCGGCTCCTTGACGAAGAACTCGACCGTGATGAAGGCGGCGATCGCGACGACCGCGATCACGATGAGCGCGATGCTCGTCCCGGAGTCCCAATCGAACTGGTTGCCGCCCATGGAGACCCAGATGAGGAGGGTCGAGACGCCGACGGCGAGCAGGACGATGCCGAAGTAGTCGATCGAGACCTTGGTGCCGCGCTGCGGCTTGGGCAGGTGCAGCGTGAACTGCAGCAGCACGAGGGCGAGGATCGCGAACGGCACGCCGACGAAGAAGTTGGAGCGCCAGCCCCACACGTCGGTGAGGAGTCCGCCGAGCAGCGGGCCGCCGATGGTGCCGAGGGCCATGATGCCGCCGACGACGCCCATGTACTTGCCGCGCTCACGCGGGGAGATGATGAGGGCCACGGCGATCATGACGAGCGACATGAGACCGCCGACGCCGATGCCCTGCACGACGCGGACGGCGATGAGCATGTTCGTGTCGGTCGAGAATCCGGCGATCACGGTGCCGACCGTGAAGAGGATGAGCGAGATCTGGACGAGCACCTTGCGGTCGACCAGGTCGGCGAGCTTGCCCCAGATCGGGGTGGAGACCGCTGTCGCGAGAAGGCTCGCCGTGATCACCCAGGTGTACTGGGACTGGGTGCCGCCGAGGTCGGCGATGATCACCGGCATCGAGGTCGACACGACCGTGCCGGAGAGCACCGCGACGAACATGCCGACGATGAGGCCGGAGATCGCGGTGAAGACCTCGCGGGCCGAGCGCGTGGTCTCGGGTGGAGTGGGAGAGATGTCTGTCAAGGGTGTGCGCTCCTGCGTAGAAAGTTGATCGAGGTCAACCATACTCCGATAGTTGCGAAAGCGCAACTATCGTCGCACCGGCTCCGCTCGTTCGGCGGACGCGGCGCGCGCCTCGCTCACGAGCACGGCGGCGACCCCGGACCCGCAGAGCGCGAAACCGAGGAGCGTCACGGCCGTCAACGGCTCCCCGAGGATCAGCGCGCCGGCGAAGGCGGTCGTCGGGGCGATCAGGAACAGCAGGGCGTTGAGCGCCGTGATCCCCACCCGCCGCAGCAGCCACCAGTAGAGACCGTAAGCGCACAGCGTCGGGAAGACGGCGGCGAACCCCACGGCCAGCCAGAAGGACGCGGATGCCGGAGGGACGAGCGCCCCGAAGAGCGCGGCCACGGGCACCAGCGCCACCGCCGTGACCGTCACGTGGATGGTGAGCGTGACGAGCGTGCCCGTCTGCACAGCCGATCGGCGCTGGACGAAGGTGCCGACGACCAGGCACGCCATCGCGATCACCGGCCACGCGTAGGCCCACAGATCGGCGCGGGAGCCCTCGAGCTGCGAGCGCACGACGAGCAGCACCCCGAGCGCTCCGACCACGAGCCCCGCCCACTGCGCGCCGCGCACCCGGAGTCCGAGCAGCGGACCGACCAGCGCCGCGACGACGAGGGGCTGGACCGCATCGATGAGGGCCGTGGTCCCGGTGGCGACCCCGGACGCGATCGCCGCGTACACCGCCACGCAGTACCCGAACTGCGCGCACAGCCCGATGAGCGCCTGTCGGCCCAGGTCGGCACGGGTCAGGCCGCGGGCGGCACCCGTGAGCATCGTGACCGCGAGCAGGACCACGGCGAGGGGGACGAAGCGCCACACCAGCAGCGACAGTGGCGGAACGTCGGCGGCGATGGCCGGCACGAGGAACCCGGAGCTCCAGGTCAGGACGAAAGCGACAGCGGCCGCCACCGTCACCGCCGCACCAAGTACACCGATCTGTTTACTCATTTCCCCGACTATACAGGTTGGTATACTGGACAACATGGTCGTCACCGTTCCCGAGCTGCCCGCCCTCACTCCCGGCGCCGCCCGCGTGCTCGACGCCGCCTCCCGGCTCTTCTACGACCGCGGCATCCACGCGGTCGGCGTCGACACGATCGCCGAGGCCGCGGGAGTGACCAAGAAGACGCTCTACGACCGGTTCGGTTCCAAGGAGGCGCTGGTCGTCTCGTACCTGCAGCACCGCGACGCCCGCTGGCGCGCGCACGTCCTCGAGCACCTCACCCGCCGCGGCGAGCCGGGCATCGACCGCATCCTGGCGGTGTTCGACGCGGCCATCGCCTGGTCGGACGCGAACAGCCCCAAGGGGTGCAGCGCGATCAACGCCCGCGCCGAGATCGGCGACGCCCACGACGGCAACCCGGTGTTCCCGGAGGTGGCCCGCCAGAAGGCCTGGCTGCTCGATCTCTTCCTGCAGCTGTGCCGCGAGGCCGGAGTCTCCGACGTGGAGCTGACCGCGCGCACGATGACCCTCCTGTACGAGGGCGCCATCGTGACGGTCGGCATGGAGACGTTCGACCAGCCCTTCGAGGTGGCCAGGGGCGTGGCGCGGGCGGTGCTGCAGCAGGATCCCGCACTCGCCGGCCGCTGAGCCGGCCGGATGCGTCGCCCCGCGGACGGCGTGCGTGCCTTCTGCGAGCGAGGCTCGGGGAGTACGGTGACAGCGTGTCGACAGACTCGCGGAGCGGCCGAGCGCTCACCGACCCGGCGACCCTGGATGCGGCCATCGGGGACATCGACTGGACGATCCCGCCTGCCGGATCCACCGCGTCCCGGTTCGCGGCACCGAGCGGGCAGCTCGCCGTGATCTCGCTCGGCGACCCGACGCACCCCCGCGTGGTGCTCGTGCCCGGGGCGACCGGATCCAAGGAGGACTTCGCGCTGGTGCTCCCGCTCCTCGCCGAGGCCGGGTACTTCGTGCAGTCCTTCGACCTGGCCGGACAGTACGAATCCGCCGCGGCCGGCGCGAACGCGGCGTACACGTACGAGCTGTTCATCGCCGACCTCATCGCCTTCCTGGAAGCGGGTGCTCCGGCACATCTGCTCGGCTACTCCTTCGCCGGCACCGTGGCGCAGCTCGTCGCCGTCCGCCGCCCTGACCTCGTGCTGTCGCTCGCGCTCCTGACCACCCCTCCTGGCTCCGGCAACGTCTTCGCGAGCATGAAGTGGCTGGGCCGGCTCGCCCCGATCGCGGGTCCCCGCCGCGGGGCGGCGCTCATGATCTGGGGCATCGTGACGAACAAGAACAGGGTGCCGCCGCGCCGGCTCGCGTTCGTGCGCTCGCGGTTCGCGTTCACCAGCCGCCGCAGCGTCGACGAGATCGTGGGCCTGATGATGGCCTCGCCCGATCTGCGCAACGGTGTGCGGGCGCTCCCGGTGCCGAAGCTCGTCGCGGCAGGCTCGCACGACCTGTGGCCCCTCGCCGCCCACGAACGCTACGCGCGCGAGATCCACGCCGACTTCCGGTCGTACGCGACCGGCCACAGTCCGAGCGAGACCACGCCCCACCAGCTGGCCGCCGACCTCCTGGACCTCTACGCGCGCGCTCGCTGAGTCACCCGCGGATGGCCGACTCCGCCTGACGTCGCGCCTGTCGTCGGCGCCGGGGCGTCTCCTGCGGCAGGTGCAGCCGGACGGTCGGGACCACGTAGCTCAACCGGCGCCGGAGGGACGCCCAGTCCTGGAACGGACGCGCCGACACGTCCACGACCAGACCGCGGTCCCGCAGCACCGTCATCTCCGGACGCACGTGGAACGACAGGTCGAAGTCGTCGTGGATGTTCCGCGCCTCGCGATGCACCTCGCCGCTCAGTGCCCGCCAGCTCGAGGAGCGCATCGCCATGTTCGATCCGAAGAGGGGCGCGTGCCCGAGCAGCGGAGTCATCGCCGCGTACATGCCGCCGATGTACAGGTGCCTCCCCGCCCAGTGCACGAGCCGGGTGGAGCCGTAGAAGCGCGGCTCCCCCGTCACGAAGTCGACGTCGGGGCGATCGCGGAACGTGCCGGCGATCCGCGCGATCCAGTCCGGGCCGGGGCGGGAGTCGGCATCCAGCCGCGCGATGATGTCGCCCGTGGCCGCGTCGTAGCCGGCCGCCGCCGCACGCGGGATCCCGGGTATGGGCTCCGTCACCACGCGGGCTCCGAACCTCTCGGCGACCGCCGCCGTGTCGTCGCTGCTGCCGTTGTCGACCACGACGATCTCGTCGGGCGGATGCGTCTGCCGCTCGAGCGCGCGCAGGCAGAGCTCCAACAGGGGCGCGTCGTCGCGAACCGGGATGACCACGCTGACGGAACCTGGCAGCTCGGTCGTCATGGTCCTCCCCCTCGGCAGATCCGGATGCTCACGCACAGTCTGCACCCGACGCTCGCCCGCCCGCGATGACCGGGCCGGGCGCGGCTCCGACCGCGCGCCAGACCGCACGGAACTGCCAAGCTTCCGCGTTTCCGCGCCACTTCCCGCGATGAGGGCCGAAGCAGCGGTGACGACACGCGCGCATCGGCGAGAATCATCGGGCCGCACCTGGCGCCAGGACGAAGGAGCCTCCATGATCACCGTGCACCTGCGCTACGAGATCGACCCCGAACAGCTCGACGCCTTCACCGAGTACGGCCGCGAGTGGATCCGCCTCGTCACCAAGCTCGGCGGCACGCATCACGGGTACTTCCTGCCCAGCGAGGGCGACAGCGACGAGGCGTTCGCGCTGTTCACCTTCCCCTCGCTCGCGGAGTACGAAGCGTACCGGTCGGCGTCGATGGTCGATCCGGAGTGTCTCGCCGCGTTCGAGCTCGCCCGCCGCACGCGGTGCATCCGCCGCTACGAGCGCCGTTTCCTCACGCCCCTCTTCAGCTGAGCAGCCGCACTGCGGGAACCCGACGATCGCGTATCACGCGTTCGCGCGGTACCCCGCGAGGAAGAGATCGACGGCGGCGTCGACCCCGGTGGCCGACCCGTCGCCGCCCAGCATCCGCGCGTTCAACGGAGCGCCGATGACCAGCCACGTGAACTGCTCGGCAGCCGACGCAGGATCCTCGATGCGCAGGCGTCCCGAGTCCGCGAGAGCCCGGAGCGCCTCGGCCAGTCTGCCGATATTGGTGTTCCAACTTTCCTCGAGGTACGTGGCCGCCACCTCGGGCTGCTCCCGCGCCTCCGCGGTGACCAGTCGTCGCATCGCGACCACCGGCGGACTGAGGATGCCGGCGCGCATCGTCTCCGCGAGGTCGACGAGTCCGCGGCGCAGGTCGCCACTCGCCCGAAGTCGCTCCAGGGCCGGTCGCATCGCATCGCGCCCGGCGAGTGTCCAGTGGTGGACGACGGCGGCGTACAGCGCGCTCTTGGACGCGTGCTCCCGATACAGCGACGCCTTCGAGATCCGTGCGCGCCTGGCGACCTCGTCCATCGACGCGCCGCGATAGCCGCGCTGCAGGAATACCTCCCGCGCGACGGCGAGGAGGTCGTCGCCGTTCAATCCGGCGGGACGCCCTCGGGGTCGAAGTTCTGTGGCCATGATCCAAGTTTAGTACTTGACAGTCTTAAAACGAGGACCTACCTTGAGTACCAGCCAGTACTAAAGGAGGCTGCACATGTTCATCCTCGGTATCGCCATCGCCACTGTCGTCTCGTTCATCGCCAGCGCTGCGCTGTACGCCGTCCCGCCGGTCTCCGCGCTCGTCACGCGCACGAGCACGCCTCGACCCGGCCTCCCGGTCGCCGTGCAGATGGCGTCGGTCCTGCTGCGCAGCCTCCTCGCTTCCTGCCTGGTCGCCGGGCTGATGGCGGCGGCCGGCTGGCAGGGCGCGGCATCGGGAGCGGCGCTCGGACTCGCACTGTCGGTGCTGCCGCTGATCCTCCTGATGGGAGGAATCGTGCACGAGAACACGGCGCCATCCGCGGCTGCCGTCCACCTGCTCGACTGGGTCATCAAGCTCACCATCATCGGGGCCCTCGTCGGCCTCTTCATCTGAACCGCACGACGCATCCGCGACCGCACGACAGGAGAGAGCCATGGCCGAACCCACACCGCTCGACATCACCTTCACCGCGACCCTCGGCAAAGTCCGCGAGGGCGACACCTGGACCTGCGTCCAGCTCCCCGACTCCGCCGCCGTGTTCGGCACGCGAGGCCTGGTGAAAGTCGCCGGAACCGTCGACGGCGAACCGTTCCGCGGGGCTTTCATGGCACTCGGCGACGGCACGCACAAGCTGCCGATCACCGCGGCCATCCGCCGCCGGATCGGACGGACGGACGGTGACGAGGTCACCGTCCATCTGTCCGAACGCCTCAACTGAGCGGCGTCTTGCTCAGGTCAGCTCTCGCTGTCCGGGTCCTCCGCGGCGACGTCATCGGCGTCGTTCTGGCCGCTCGGCGGCACTGTGGGCGGGTTTCCCTTGCCGTCCTCGGCGCCCAGGTTGTCGTTCTCCTCGGGGCCGGGAGACGGTTCGGAGCTGATGTCATTTCGTTCGGTTCCGGCGCTCATGGCGTCCTCCTCTGTTCCGTCACGTCGACGCTCCGCCCGGAGACGGGGCGATGCGGTGTGTCGTGTTCCAAAATACGACGCGCGCCGTGACGGCACGCGGGCCTTGACAAGGCGACGGCGGGTGTCAGCCGCAGAACGCGGAGACGGCGCCCTTCAGCTGCTCGACGGCCGCCACGCTCTCGGGCGCCTGCAGGTCGGTCATCCCCGCGATCCGGTCCGCCGTCGAGCGGATGAGGTCTCCCAGCTGGCCGTCGACGTCGCTCGCCACGCCATCCATCGTCGCGACGAGCTCATCGCGGGCGGCATCCGCCTGCTCCGCCGAGACCTGTCCCTGGTCGAGGAACGACCGATACTGCGCGTAGGCCTCATCGATCGTCGTGCAGGTCGCCGCGACATCCACGCCGACCGCGTCGCCGGCCATCTGCGTCACCTGGGCGCAGCCCGCGAGGAGACCGATCGCGAGGACGAGGGGCACGAGGAGAACACGGCGCATGCCTCCGAGGGTACCCGGGCCTCCTCCGGTTCCGGTCGCGATACAACAGGCTCAGAGGGTGATTCTGGCTGTCATATCGCGACCGGAACGGCGAGGCTAGGGCGCCGTCAGGGTGAAGTCGACGGTTGTGGCGTTGCCGGCCACGTCGTAGACCACCAGGGTGTTCGCGCCGAGCACGGCACCGAAGGCACCGGGCTTGACGCCGTTGAGGTCGGACCAGACGTTGTCCGTCAGATCCTTCACGACCCCGTTCAGCGTCAGGCGGTCGATCTTCCCGGCGTCGTGGAGCTTGTACGACACCGAGCTGTAGGTCCCGCCCGCCCCCGCCGTGAGTCCCGGCCCCTCCTTCACGGTCACCGACGGAGCCGTGACGTCGAGCGTGAAGCGCACCGTCGTGGCATTGCCCGCCGCGTCGTACACGACGAGCGTGTTCGCTCCGGCGACCGCACCGAACACTCCGGGCTTCACACCGTTCAGGTCGGACCAGACGTCGTCCGTCAGATCCTTCTCGACGCCGTTGAGCGTCAGGCGGTCGACCTTGCCCGCGTCGTTCAGCTTGAACGACACCGCGCTGTAGACGCCGTCACGGCCGACCGTGAACTCCGCGCCGCTCTTGACCGTCACGGCCGGAGCCGTGGTGTCGGTCGGCACCGTCGTGACCGAGAGCTCACGCAGACGCCCGAAGTTGTCGAAGGAGCCGAAGCCCACCCGGCCCTCCGTGAAGGTCTTGTCGTTCGCGGTCATCAGCGGGGTGTCGAGGCCGTCCACGTAGACGGCGATGTCGCCGCTGTCCGCGCACCGGACCAGGCGCACGTCGTGCCACTCCTCATCCGTGACCGCCGGCGGCGCCCCGACCGACCCGTCCCACTGGTCGTCGATCCGCTCCCGGTCGGCCTTGTTCACCTTGAAGATGCCGTTGTGGGCGTAGATCGTGTTGTCCTGCGACAGATGCGCGTAGTAGTACTCCGTGTCGGACTTCCACCCGAACACGAGGATCACGTCGCGGTTGTTCACCGACGCCCGCTCGTCCAGGCGCACCTGGGCGCTGAGGTCGAACGATCCCAGAGACGCACCTTCCGTGAGGACCGCGTACTCGAACGGGCGACGGATGCCGTCGTTCGGGTTGGTCCCCGCCTCCGTGAGGACCACCTCGTCGCCGGGGAAGTCCCACTTCGCCGGCGTCCGCGGCGCCCAGTCGTCCTCCGCCATCACGTCGGTGATGACGGGACCGTCCGGGGTGCAGGTCGGCGGGGTGGGCGGTTCGACGGGCGGCACGGCGTACAGCGCGTACTGCGCGGCGACCTGCTCGGCCGGCGGGACGGTGTCGAGCAGCATGATGTCGTCCATGCGACCGGTGAACGGGTTGGCCTCGCGCGTGTTCTGCGGGAAGCTGCCGCCGATCTTGATCCCGGCCGGAGCGGTGTCGGACGTGACGCCCTCACCCCAGGGGTTGGCCGCGGTGTACTTCCCCGCGAGCTCCTCGCCGTTCCGGAACAGCTTCATCTCGCCCGCTGCGAAGTCGAAGGTCGCCGCGAGATGGACCCACTGCCCCTTCGCGAGGATCTCGTCCCACGGCAGGTCGGCCGCGAACGTCCAGGAGCCGGCTCCGTCGACGCGACGGCCGAGGGCGACGAGCTTGAGCTCGCCGTCGACCGTGATCACCTCGAGCAGCGCCCGCACCGCGTGTCCGTCCGAGGTGCCGGTGAGCACACCGGCCAGGCCGATCGCGTTGTACACGTCGTCCGGATTCGCCGTTCCGGAGTTCAGCGCGGGGTGGTCGCCGGTCGGCTTGAACCATCCCATGACCGCGGCCTTGTCCGTGCCGGCGAATGCGTCCAGCGAGTCGACGCCGGAGGCATCGTAGACGCCGGCCTTCCAGTCGTCGTTCGACGCGGTGCGCGGACTCATCTGCTGGGTCTGCAGCGCCTCGCCGGCTCCGGGATAGGCCCGATCGGCCACGCGCATCTCGATGCCGCCGTTGATCAGCGAGATGTCGGTGCCGGAGCGCCCCTGGTCGACCTCGACGGTCGGCTTCGCGGCGTCCGGGTGATCGAAGTCGTAGTGCGCCACGAGGTTCGGGGCGAGCGCCGGCAGGACGAACGGCGACACCGGCTCATCCACCGTCCTCGCCCCCGTGACCTTCCAGATCTTTCCGTTCGCCTTGGACACGAGGTACAGCTCGCCGTCGGCATCGGAGCCGAACCTCAGGTCGACGCGCTTGTCGCCGACCAGCTCCTGGAACGTGGTCTCCTCACCGTCGGCGAAGACCCGCAGCTCCTCGATCGTGGCGAGGTCGTCGATGTCGCCGTCGTTGCGCACCATCTCGTCGGCATCGGTCGACAGCACCCAGCCGCGGACGAGGTCTGTGAAGAGGTACCGCCCCTGCAGCTCGGGGATGTCGCCGCGGTAGACGAACCCGCCGTTCACGGCCACTCCGGCGTCTCCGGTCTGGCCGGGGTCGCGGTTGTGGTCGTAGGCGGCGACCGGATAGGTGAAGCCGTACTGCGCATCGTCTGCCGGGAGCGGGAAGATCTGCCGGTTGTCGGCGAGGAACGAGCCTTCGCGCACCGACCAGCCGAAGTTGTCCCCCGGTTCGACGGCGTAGATCGATTCGACCTGCCATTCGCCGATGTGCGCGAGGTACATCGTGTGCTCGCCCTCCGGATCCCAGCTGATGCGGTGCGGGTCGCGCATGCCGACGGCGTAGATCTCGGGCAGCGCATCCGCCTCGTCGATGAACGGGTTGTCCCCCGGCACGCCGTACTCGCCGTTCTCGCTGTCGTCGCCGGTCGGGTTCACGCGCAGGATCTTGCCCTGCGGGGTGGCGAGGTCCTGCGGGTTGCCGTTGCCGACGCCGTTGCCGCCGTCGCCGACGAGGATGTAGAGGTTGCCGTAGTCGGCGTCGCCCTCCGCGACCGTCGGGTTGAACGCGATCTGCTGCACGGTGTGCACGCGACCGGCGAACGGGATCCGCATGACCTCGCGGTGCGTTCCCGAGAAGGTCTCAGCGGAGGGATCGCTCGCCTTCCACTCGGTGATCACACTGTGGAACGCGGTGTTGCCGAACGCCGGGAAGTCCGGGGTGTCCTCGGTCAGCGCCGTTCCCCCCTCGGTGTGCACCGTGTAGAACAGACCGTTCTCGGCGAAGTCGGGGTGGAACTCGGCCGACCCCAACCCCGTGCCGAGTCCCGCGCTGTTGTGGAAGTTGTCGATGAACTCGTTCCGCACGTTGAGGTACGGCACATACGCACCGGACTCCTTGTCGACCAGGTAGAGGATGTCGTTGTTGTCCGGCACCATCAGGCGGCCGGAGCCGTCCGGCACCTCGTCGAGGTGGGTGATCCGGTTGTGACGTACGAGACGCTGATCCTGCGTGGCCGGGGTCGTCTGCGACTTCGGCAGCTGCGCGAGCTCGGTCACCTCGATGCCGAGGTCGGCGAGCGCGGGGTCGGGAAGCGGGTTGAGCAGCGGCTCGTTCGCCGTGCCGCCGGGAGCGCAGTCACCGGGGTTGCCGGTGGCGATCGCGAGGTTCTCCCCGGTGTTGTCGACCGCGACGTCGTCCAGCAGCAGGCGCCCGGCGCTGGAGGACCCGTTCTTCCAGAAGAACCGGTCGAGCGCGCCGTTCACGGCCTGCCGGAAGCCGAACTGCTGCTCCGTGCCCTCGGGGAGGCGGGTCTGCTCCTCGTAGGCGCCACCCTGGCTGTACACGGTGACCTTGTCGGCCGCATTGTCGGCGACGATCCAGACACACTGCCACGCGTCCTTCGACCACACGCCGGCGGGCTTGAAGGCACCGCCGTCGCGCACCCGCAGCACGTCGTCGTTCTGGTTGTTCACGTACGCGCGACTGTTCACGTAGTCGTTGGGTGCATCCACGTCGGTGAGCCCGAACGAGGTGTCGACGCTGCCGGTGCGGAGGAACCGGAAGAACAGGGTTCCGGTGTCGCCCTCCGCGATCGCGGGGATGGCGCGATACGACTGCTGCCCGCCGCCGACGGACTCGACCACCTGGTTGTTCCCGTTCAGGGGGTCGGCGATCACGCGAGGAGCGGCGGATGCCACCCATCCGTCCTGACCGTTCAGCGCGGTGCGCTCATACGCCTCGAAGTCGAGCAGCTCCGTGAACGGCTCGGCGGCCGCGGCGGGCACGGTGGTCAGCAGCGCTCCCGCCACCGTCACCGCAGCCACGACGGCGGCGGCGCGAAGACCGCGGCGGGTTCCTGTCGGCGGGGATTCCGGTCGTCCGTTCGAGCGGGCCGGTCGCATGGTTCGTTCGTGCATCAGAAACCTCTCAACGTCATCGTCGTGCGGTGTCGTGCCGACAGATCGTGCTCCTTCCCCGGAGGCGGCACTGCGGCGGGGAAGACGGGGATGCGGGGTGGGACCTCCCAGGTGAGTAAGCGCTTTCGTCGCGGGGTGGAGAAGAGCGGGTGGGGGCCGCAGCCCCCACCCGCTCCGAGATCATCCCGCGTCGGCCACGGAGGGCTTCCCGCCCAGGTACAGGGCGGCGAGGGTGGGATCGGCGAGCAGCTCGGACGCCGGTCCCGAGATGTGCACCCGACCGAGGTCGAGCACGCAGCCGATGTCGGCGGTCTCGAGGGCCCTCCGGGCGTTCTGCTCCACGAGGAGCACGGCGGTTCCGGCATCGCGCATTCGCACGACCTGCTCGAACACCTTCTCGGTGGTCTTCGGGTCGAGTCCCATCGATGGCTCGTCCAGCAGCACCACCTTGGGGCTGACCATCAGGGAGCGCGCGAACTCGACCTGCTTCTGCTGTCCGCCGGAGAGGAGCCCGGCCAGCTGCTTCCACCGCTCCCCCACGATCGGGAAGAGGTTCTGCACGAACTCGACGCGCTCCTGGATGACCTTCTGGTCCTTCAGAGTGAACGCCCCGAGCATCACGTTCTCGCCCACGGTCATCTCCCGGAACACGCTGTGCCCCTGGAGGACGTGCGCGAGCCCGTTGCGCAGCATCGACTGCGGGCCGTCGCCGGTGATGTCGCGCCCGTCGACGTGGATCGAGCCCGACCGCGGCTTGAGCATGCCGCTGGCCACCTTCAGCACGGTCGACTTGCCGGCGCCGTTGGGCCCGACCAGGCAGACCACGGATCCGGGCGGCACCTCCACGGTGAGTCCGCGGAGCACGAGAGCCGCCCGGCCGTAACCGGCTTCGATGTCACGCAGCTCCAGCAGGTTCTTCGCTTCAGACTCCAAGGTAGGCCTCCAGGACTCGCGGGTCTTGCTGGATGATCTCGGGCGTTCCCTCGGCGATCGGACGCCCGCGGTCGAACACCACGACGTGATCGCACAGGCTCATCACCATCTCCATGTTGTGCTCGACGATGATGAAGGTCTTGCCCTCCTCGTTGAGCTCGCGCACGAGCGTCGCGATGCGTCCGATGAGAGCGGGGTTCACGCCTCCGGCCGGCTCGTCGAGCATGATCGTGTCGGGTTCGCCCATCAGCACGCCGGCCAGCTCGAGCAGCTTCTGCTGGCCGTAGCTGAGGTTGCGCGCCTCGGCGTGCTCCAGGTGGTCGATGCCGACGCGGCGCAGCCATCCCCGCGCCCGCTCCAGCTCCTCCGGGTCGTGCGCCGAGCGCAGCTGGCGCCGGATGCTGGGACTGCGCACCGCCACCAGCAGGTTCTCCATCACGGTCATGCGCGGGAACACCCGGCACAGCTGGAAGCTCCGGCCGATCCCGGTGCGCGCGATCCGGTCGGGCGACTTGCGCGTGATCTCCTGCCCCCGGTAGCGGACCGCGCCGGAGTCCGGCTTGATCATCCCGGTGACGCAGTTGAAGAAGGTGGTCTTGCCGGAGCCGTTCGGCCCGATCAGACCGTTGACCTTGCCCTCACGGAAGCTGACGGTCGCGCCGTCGACCGCGGTGACGCCGCCGAACGACTTCGTCATCTCGACCGTGCTCAGACTCTCCAGGGTGGTCGGGGACTGTGCGGTGGGGGCGTTCACGATGACGTCTCCTCTGTCGACGCGGCGGCGGTGCGCGGGGCGGCGGCCGCCGTCTTGGCCTTGTTCTGCTCCAGCAGCTCGCCGGCGGTGACCTCGCGGATGGATGCCTGGTCCGACTTGCGGGTGAACAGGCCCTTCACCGCGGGGATGACCCCGTCCGGCATGAACAGCACGACCACGCCGAGCAGGATGCCCGTGGCGATGAGGTGGAACTGCGTGTCGCCGAACTCGAGCTTGAAGTACTCGAGCGCGATGCCGACCACGACGGCGCCGAGCAGCGGTCCGAACAGGTTCCTGACCCCGCCGAGCAGCGCCATCAGGACCATGTACGAGCCGATCAGGATCGAGAACTGGAAGATCGGATCCAGGTCGCCGAACCACAGGGCGTAGAGCCCGCCGCCGAGGGCGACGAACAGCGCGGACAGCACGTACGCGATCAGCTTGTACCGCGTGGTCGGGACGCCGAGCGACTGGGCCTTGTCCTCGTCCTCGCGGATCGACTTGAGCGCGGTGCCGAACTTCGACCGGTCGATGACCCACCACACCACCAGCGCGAAGGCCAGCAGCGCCGTGAACAGGTAGAAGAAGATCCGGTGATGCTCGGGACGCAGCACGTCGAACGGGCGGGGGACGTTGAGTCCCTCCGAGCCGCCGGTCACCTCCCGCCAGCTCTGGAACACCAGCAGCATGATCAGCACGAAGGCGATCGAGACGATCACGAACGAGGCGCCGCGCACCCGGAGGGCGGCGATGCCGATCGGGATCGCGATGATCACGACCAGGATCGCCGCGACGATCCAGGCGACGAAGCCGGGCAGCGCCAGGTACTTGATCAGCAGACCGGTGCCGTAGGCGCCGAGGCCGAAGTACGCGGCATGGCCGAGGGAGATGTACCCGGTGAAGCCGCCCATGAAGTTCCACCCCGTCGACAGCACGGCGTAGTTGAGGATGACGACCCCCGCCGACAGGATGTAAGGGTTCGGGGCGACCAGCGGGAAGGACAGCACCAGGGCGGCGCCGACCACGAGGAGGACGAGGCCCACCCACCTGCTCGACTTCCGCCGCACGGGGGCGGGCGGGGCGACCACGACCGTCTCGGTGGCGATCGGCTCTCTGCTAGAAACGCTGGGCAAGACGACCTCCGAAGAATCCTTGCGGACGGAACATGAGCGTGGCGAACAGGGCGACGTAGAAGACCGTCTGCGCCCACGTCGGCCCCAGCGGGAGCTGGAGCAGGCTCTGCGCGATCCCCAGGACGAGCGCGGCGATGGCCGCTCCGGGGATGCTGCCGAGGCCGCCGACCACGATGATCGCCATGAGCGGGCCGATCCAGTGCCAGTGCAGCGACGGGTAGATCGTCGCGTCGAGCGAGAGCGCGGTGCCGCCGATGGCGGCGGTCGCGAGCCCCAGTCCGAAGCCGTAGCCGGCGACGCGGTCGGTGTTGATGCCGACCAGGCGCGCGGCCTCCGGGTGCTGGATCGTCGCCCGCAGCGCCTGACCGAACTTCGTGTACTTCAGCAGCACGAACAGCAGCGCGAGGGCCACGGCCGCGAGACCGAAGGCGATGAGCTTGACCACCGGCACCTGCGCGCCGAAGAAATCGAGGCTCGCACTCGCGTACGGCAGCGGGATGCGGCGCTGGGTGCCGGTGAAGAAGAACCCGAGCGCCCCCTCGATGATGAGCGCCACCGCGAAGGTGAGCAGCACCGACATCATGGTCAGCGTCAGGGGCTTCAGCCTCGACACCAGCAGCCGCTGCATCACGACGCCGGTCAGGAAGAACAGCGGGACCGTGACGATGAGCGACACGAGGGGATCGATGCCCGTCTCCCTGTTGAACCACCACGCGAGGTAGGCGGCCAGGATCAGGAAGGCCGAGTGCGCGATCATGACGACGCGCATGATCCCGAAGTAGAGCGTGAGCCCGGCCGCCAGGAGGGCATAGAGCCCTCCCAGCAGGACGCCGAGGATCAGGCTTTGCAGCAGCAGTGCTCCACTCACGTGCAGATCACCACGTCGGCTTCGGGAAGAGGAAGTCGGCTTCCTTGACGTCCTCGGGGAGGACGATCAGGATCTCGCCGTCGATCCACTGCTGGATGAGGTGGGCGCCGGTGGGCTTGCCCGTCTCGTCCCAGCTGAGGGGTCCGACCACGGTCTCGACCTCGTTGTCGCGCAGCCAGTCGATGAGCTCCTGCTGGCATTCGCCCTGCTCGGCGCAGCCGACGGCCTCGACCGCCGCCGCGACGACCTGACCGGTCGTGTACGCGTTCGCCTCGTCCTCCGACGGCGGGTTGCCGTGCATCTCGGTGTACTTCTCGACGAACTCGACGTTGCTGGGGAACTGCGACTTCGGCGAGTAGCCCGTCGGAGCGAGGATGCCCTCGGTCGCCCCGCCGATGGCCGCGGCGAACTCCGGGTTGGTCGGAGCGGTGGAGAACGCGGCGAGCTCGGGCTGGTAGTTCAGCTGCTGCAGCGCGATGATCAGGTTCACCGCGTCCTGGTACTGGGTGCCGCCGATCACGATGTCGGCGTCGGACTGGGCGATCTTCGCGGCGATCGTGGAGAAGTCGGTGGTGTTGGGCGGGTAGACCTCGTTCACGAGGATCTCGACCCCGGCCTCTTCCAGCTTGTCCCTGAGGCCGTAGGCCGTGCCCTGTGCGAAGGGGTCGTCCATGGCGGCGACGGCCGCGGTCTCCGGGCGCTGGTCCTCCGGGAGGGCCAGCAGGTAGTCCGCGAGGTTGTTGTAGTGGTCGTTGGCGATCGCGGGCGCGGCGTAGAAGAGGTTGTCGAAGCCCTGCTCGAAGACCTCCTCCGCGGCACCGGCCGGCTCGACGAAGAGCATGCCGTACTCCTGCGCGACGCGGGCGGACGGGACGACCAGCCGGGTGGAGAACGGGCCGAACACGAGGTCGACGCCGTCCTGCGCGATCAGCGACTCGTAGTCGGAGACGACGCGGTCGGCGTTGGACTGGTCGTCGAGGATCTTCAGCTCGACCTGCCGGCCGAGGAGACCGCCGTTCTCGTTCACGATGTCGCGCCAGGCCTCGTAGCCGCGCTCGACGCCCTTGCCCGGCTCCGAGAAGTCGCCGGTGAGCGGGAGGGAGATGCCGATGACGATCGGATCGTCGGAGCCACCCCCCTCGCCCTGGTCTCCGGTTCCGGAACAGGCCGAAACCGTGAGCGCGGCGATCGAAAGCGTTCCGATCGCCGCAGCGATCCGTCGACCGTGTCTGGGTGCAGTCATCCGAGTCTCCTACGTCATCGTAGCGAAAGCGCTTTCGTAAGCGCTTCCGCCACTATAGTGGGACGGAAGAACGAAGAGCAACCTACAGCGCAATCAGCGTCGATCTTGCTCCTCAGGGGGAGGCTTCGTGAAGCGTGAGGGCGCGCCACGACTCATCGACGTGGCCGAGGCCGCCGGCGTCTCCCTGGCGAGTGCGTCGCGAGCGATGTCCGGCGGATCCGGGATCTCCCCCGAGGTCGCCGCGCATGTGCGAGGCATCGCCCAGCAGCTCGGCTACGAGCCCAACATGCACGCCAGAGGCCTCGCGGGCGGGCTGGTCCCGACGATCGGACTCGTCGTGCACGAGATCGGCGACCCCTACTTCTCCGACATCGCCAGCGGCGTGATCCGCAGCGCGACGCTCGAGAACCGATCGGTCCAGATCGCGCAGGCCGAGCGCACACCCGACAGCGAGCTCGCCCAGGTGAAGTCGCTGATGCGGCAGCGGATCGGGTCGATCATCATCGCCGGGTCGGGCTATGCCGACAGCCACCGCGAGCAGCGGATGTCCGACGCCCTCGTGGACTTCACCCTCGCCGGAGGTCGCGTCGCCGTGATCGGACGCCACTACCTCCCGGTCGACGCCGTGCTGCCCGACAACCACCGCGCCGGCGTATCGGTCGGGCGGCATCTCGCCGAGCTCGGCCACCGTCGGATCGGGGTCGTCGCCGGACCGCTCGAGCTCAACACCGTGGCCGACCGCATCGCCGGGCTCAGGGAGGGGACGGACGAGCCGGGCGTGGAGCTGACCGTCGTGTCGCAGGCGTTCACCCGGGAGGGCGGCATCGCCGGAGCCCGCGAGCTTCTCGGTCGGGGTCTCACGGCGATCGTGGGGCTCAACGACGCCATGGCCATCGGCATCCTCAGCGAGCTGCGACAGCACGGCATCCGTGTGCCCGAGGAGATGTCGGTGGTGGGGTTCGACGACATCGCCGTGGCCGCCGACGTCGCCCCGGCCCTGACCACCGCGCGCATCCCCATGTTCGACATGGGTCAGCACGCCGTCTCGCTCATCCTCCGCCCCGCGAGCGATGAGCCCCGCACCATCGCCACCTCGCACGAGCTGATCATCCGTCAGTCGTCCGGTCCCCCCGCTCCGGTCGCGATATAACAGCCTCCGGAGCCGGTTTTGGCTGTTATATCGCGACCGGAGCGGGGTCAGATGACGCCGGCAGCGGTCCAGGACAGCTCGGCGGCGCCCAGCAGGAGACGGTCGGCGGCCAGGGAAGCGGGGAGGATGCGCAGGCCCTCGACGTTCTCGGGCATCGCTCGGGCCGCGACGTCGGCCGCGAAGCCCTCGGGGTCGAGCTCCTCGAGCTGCGCGAGGAAGCCGCCCAGCACCACGACCGAGGGGTTCAGGATGTTCACGGCATCGGCGATCGCCTGCGCGAGGAAGCCGCGCTGACCCTGGAACTCGGCATGCACGGCGTCTTCCTCGACGGCGGCGGCGAGCGCTTCACCGAGGGTCGCATCGTCCGCCGCCGGGAGCCCGAGCGCGGACAGGAGCCTCGCCCGACTGACCACATCCTCCAGGACGACCGCGGATGACGCGTCGACCCGGTTCTGACCGAACTCCCCGGCGTATCCGCCCACTCCGCCGACGGGAGACCCGTGGACGATGATGCCGCCGCCGATGCCGGACGGCCCGCCGTTCAGGTACACGACGTCGTCCACGCCCTGGGCGGCCCCGAACAGGTGCTCCGCGACGGCGCCCAGGCTCGCGTCGTTGCCGACCGCCACGGGCAGACCGGTCCGATCGGCGGTCAGCGCGCTCAGCGGGGCATCGATCCATCCGAGGTGCGGCGCGTTGCGGACGAGCCCGTCGGCCGCGCGCACGAGTCCTGGCACGGCGACGCCCACCGCGACGAGTCGCGCGTCCGACAGCGCACCCTGCCGCCACCGTTCGATCGCATCACCCACCACGTCGGCGACCTCGGCGGCCCCGATCACGGACTCCGACTCGATGCGCTCGCGCACCACGACCTGTCGGCCCAGGTCGATGGCGGCGACCTCCACGGCGTCGACCTCGGGGTTCACCGCGATCACGACCGTCCGGGCAGAGGCGGCGACCACGGGCGAGGGGCGTCCCACCCGACCGATCGGGTCGGGATCGCGCTCGACCACCCAGCCCTCGGCGACGAGCTCGGCCACCAGGTCGGCGATGGTCGAGCGGTTCAGGCCCGTGGAGGCGGTCAGCTGAGCCCGTGACTGCGCTCCTCCGCGGTGGATGAGCCGCAGCACGCGGGCGAGGTTCCCCGCGCGCACACCGCCGCCGACATCCCGGGGGGCCGCGGCCTCGACGGATTCCGTCACATCGTCCTCGCATTCCGCTTCGGCGTCTCAGTCTAGGAGCCTGGACATCGCCGCCTCCGCGTTATATGTTGTGTCTCACAACATATGTGCGCACGCCGCCGCGCGCCACCATGCGAAGGAGCATCATGAGCCTCACCCCGACCCGCGAAGACAAGTTCTCGTTCGGCCTCTGGACGATCGGATACAACGGCACCGACCCGTTCGGCGGTCCGACCCGTCCGGCCCTCGACGTCGTGCACGCGGTGGAGAAGCTGGCAGAGCTCGGCGCCTACGGCCTCACCTTCCATGACGACGACCTGTTCGCGTTCGGATCGACGGATGCCGAGCGCCAGACCCAGATCGACCGGCTCAAGGGCGCCCTCGCCGACACGGGCCTCGTCGTGCCGATGGTCACCACCAACCTGTTCAGCGCTCCGGTCTTCAAGGACGGTGGCTTCACCTCGAACGACCGCCAGGTGCGGCGCTACGCCCTGCGCAAGGTCTTCCGTCAGCTCGACCTCGGCGCCGAGCTGGGCGCCAAGACGTTCGTCATGTGGGGTGGCCGTGAAGGCGCGGAGTACGACTCCGCCAAGGACGTGCGCGCCGCGCTCGAGCGCTACCGCGAAGCCGTCAACCTGCTCGGCGACTACGTGACCGACAAGGGCTACGACATCCGCTTCGCGATCGAGCCGAAGCCGAACGAGCCCCGCGGCGACATCCTGCTGCCGACGCTCGGCCACGCGATCGCGTTCATCGACTCGCTCGAGCGCCCCGAGCTCGTGGGGGTGAACCCCGAAGTCGGGCACGAGCAGATGGCCGGCCTCAACTTCACCGCCGGCATCGCCCAGGCGCTCTACCACGGCAAGCTCTTTCACATCGACCTCAACGGTCAGCGCGGCATCAAGTACGACCAGGATCTGGTCTTCGGCCACGGTGACCTGCACAACGCCTTCTCGCTCGTGGACCTGCTCGAGAACGGCGGCCCCTCGACAGGCTCGGGGACCCAGCCGATTCCGGCCTACGACGGCCCCCGCCACTTCGATTACAAGCCCTCGCGCACCGAGGACGAGACGGGCGTGTGGGAATCGGCCGCCGCGAACATGCGCACCTACCTGCTGCTGAAGGAGCGCGCCGCGGCCTTCCGCGCCGACCCCGAGGTGCAGGAGGCGCTGGCCGCCGCGAAGGTCGCCGAGCTCTCGACGCCGACGCTGGACGAGGGAGAGGGCTACGAGGCCTTCCTCGCCGACCGCAGCGCCTACGAGGACTTCGACGCCGACGCGTACCTCGGCGGCAAGGGGTTCGGATTCGTCCGGCTGCAGCAGCTCGCCACCGAGCACCTGCTCGGCGCGCGCTGATCCGTCGATGGCTCTCGTTCTCGGCGTCGACTCCTCGACGCAGTCCTGCAAGGTCGTCGTCCTCGACTCCGAGACGGGAGCCGTCGTGCGGTCGGGACGCGCTGCGCACCCCGACGGCACGGCGGTCGACCCGGAAGCGTGGTGGATCGCACTGCGGGCGGCCATCGACGAGGCCGGAGGACTCGACGACATCGCCGCGTGGTCGATCGGAGGGCAGCAGCACGGCATGGTGGCCCTGGACTCCTCCGGGGCGGTGATCCGCGACGCTCTGCTGTGGAACGACACCCGCTCGGCGGGCGCCGCGTCCGCGCTGGTCGACGCGTTCGGGGCGCAGGAGCTGGCCGACCGCACCGGCGTCGTGCCCGTGGCGTCCTTCACGATCTCGAAGGTGCGGTGGCTGCGCGACGCCGAACCCGACAACGCGGCGCGCGTGGCCGCGATCGCCCTGCCGCACGACTGGCTCACCTGGCGGCTGCGCGGCTTCGGTCCGGACGGCGCCGAAGGGGCGACCCGCGGCTCGGTGCTGGATGAGCTCGTCACCGACCGATCCGACGCATCGGGAACCGGATACTGGAGCCCCGCGACCGGCGACTACGACCGCGAACTGCTCCGCGCCGCGCTCGGCCACGACGCGATCCTGCCCCGGGTGCTCGGCCCCGACGAATGGGTGACGGATGCCGACGGCCGGCGCGTCGCGGCCGGCGCGGGTGACAACGCGGCGGCCGCCCTCGGGCTCGGGGCAGGACCCGGAGACGTCGTGGTGTCGATCGGCACGAGCGGGACGGTCTTCGCGGTGTCGGAGACGCCGTCGGCGGATGCCTCCGGGATCATCGCGGGGTTCGCCTCGGCGGACGGGCACTTCCTCCCGCTCGTGTGCACCCTCAACGCCGCGCGCGTGCTCGACGTCACGGCCGCGCTTCTCGGCGTCGACCATGACGAGCTCAGCCGCCTCGCCCTGGACGCGCCTGCCGGGGCGGACGGCCTCGCGCTCGTGCCGTACTTCGAGGGAGAGCGCACCCCGAACCTCCCGGATGCGACGGCAACGCTCTCCGGGATGACGCTCGCCTCCACCACCCGCGAGAACCTCGCGCGCGCGGCCGTCGAGGGGATGCTGTCCGGCCTCGGCGCAGGCCTCGACGCCCTGCGCGCGGAAGGGGTGCCCCTGCGCCGCGCGCTGCTGATCGGCGGCGGTGCGCAGTCGGACGCGGTGCGGGCGATCGCTCCGCAGGTGCTCGGCATCCCGGTCGAGGTCCCCGACGCGGCCGAGTACGTCGCCCTCGGCGCCGCCCGCCAGGCCGCCGCCACCCTCTGACCCCCCACCCCTCCTCCCCACCCCTCCTCCCCAACTGCCGTTCGTTTGCCGCTCCGGTCGCGATATTCCATCGATCCAGGGCCGGTATCGCTGGAATACTGCGACCGGAGCGGACAAACCCTGGGGATAAACCAGACGGGGCAGGGAAAGGGGCGGGGAGGGTGGAGGGATGGGACGCAGAATCCTCCTTCCAGATCAGCTCGGCGACGTGTTCGACGTGCACGAGGCGCACGGGGCGGGCGTGGGACGCGGCCGACTGCACGGGAGGGACCTCGAGATCCCGTTCCCCGGACTCCGTGCGCGCATCGACCCCGACCCGTCGGACCCCGAACCGGACGACCCCTACCTCCGGCAGCGGCGGGCGCGGACGGAGAGAGCACGGCTCTACGCGCGACGGATGCCGGACTCCCAGCACATCAGCCACGAGTCGGCCGCAGCGCTGTGGGGCGGGCCCCTTCCGCTCGCGTTCGGCCCCGACGACTGGATCGCGGAGGCTTCGAACCTGCCGGTGCACGTGACCGTGATCGGCGACGGCCCCCTCCCTCGCACGGCCGGGGTCGCACGCCACCGCGGACGAGCGGACCGGACCTTCGTCACCGAGCACGACGGCATCCGCCTGGCGACGCCCGCGACGACCTGGGCGAGCCTCGGAGCGCTGTCGGTCGTCGATCTCGTCGCGCTCGGCGACTACTTCTGCCGCGTCTGGCGGCAGGGACGAGGCCGGCCGACACCGGGGAGGGCTCCGCTGGCGACGATCGACGAACTGCGGGCCGCGACGGGATCAGGGCGCCGGCTCGGGATCGGACGCCTCCGGCAGGCGGTCGAGTGGATCCGCGAGGACTCCTGGTCGCCGCGGGAGAGCGCTGTGCGCTGCGTGCTGCTGGGGGCGGGCCTGCCGGAACCCGAGCTCAACGTCGACATCTACCACGAGGGCCGCTTCCTCGGCTGCGCGGACTTGGTCTATGCAAGCCGGCGGGTGATCGTCGAGTACCACGGCATGCTGCACGGCGCCTCCTGGGCCGCCGACGTGGAGCGGATCGCCGCCTTCCGTGCCGCCGGCTGGACGGTGATCGACGTCACCGCTCCCCTCCTCCGCCGCCCCGACGACCTGATCGCCCGTGTCCGCCGGGCTCTCTGACCCGCTCCGGTCGCGATATTCCATCGATCCGACCGGCAGATCGATGGAATATCGCGACCGGAACAGGTCTAGATGGCCGCGATCACCCAGGAAGCGGCGGAAGACGAAGCGGGAGGGAGGACGATGAGGTCGGTACCGGAGTTGAAGGCATCCGGCGGACAGGTCATCGGCTCGACGGCGAGTCCGATCCGATGCGTCGACGGGACGGAGGGCGTGTCCGCCGTATGCACCTGCACCCACGGGCATCGCTCGTCCCAGGTCATCGCGACGCCGGAGCCGTCCGGAGCCGTCACGCGCACCTCGGCCACCCCCTCGGTCCGTGCGAGGCCCGTGAACGCATGGTCGATGAACACGTCGCCGATCTCCCGCTCCGTGCGGAAGTCCCAGTGCGGATGCCGCTCCACGGGCTCGCGCTCCACCGGGCTGAGACGGTCGGGCGTGACGGTCAGGACCTCGGATGCCGGGAGCAGCAGCGTCCACGCATCGAGGGGCGACGGCCCGGCGACCAGGTACGGGTGCGGTCCGGTGCCCCACGGCGCCGCATCCGCTCCGACGTTGCGCGCCGTCACGGTCTGCCGCAGGCCGTTCTCGTCGACGCGATACTCGGTCTCGACCTCGACGCGGAAGGGGTATCCCGTCTGCGGCTCGATCACCGCCGCCAGCACGATGCGGTCGTCCTCGACGAGGCGGTCCGCGTACTCGGCCCAGGCGAGGAGTCCGTGCAGGGCCTGCCCGCGTTCGGGTTCGGTGAGCGGCAGCCGATGCCGCAGTCCGCCGAACTCGTACTCCCCGTCGACGATCCGGTTGGGCCAGGGAGCGAGCGTCGTCCCGCGGTAGCCAGGGCGCACCTCGTCGGCGTCGAAGGGCACGACGAGGTCTCGTCCTCGGAAGGTCAGGCTCCGCAGCGACGCACCGACGCTCGCGATCACGGCCTCATATCCGTGTGCCGCGATCCGCAGCTGCCGCCCCGACCGCGGCCGGTCGGAGGTCACAGCCCCTGCGCCAGTCGGTAGTACGCCTGGTTCCACCGCACCTGCTTCTGGAACTCGGGGAGCGTCGTGGTGTCATCGATCACCAGGAGCTCGACTTCGGCCATCTCGGCGAAGTCGCGGAAGGCCTCGAGCCCGACGGCTGTCGACATCACCGTGTGATGCGCCGCACCCGCGGTGAGCCAGGCGGCGGCGGAGGTCGTGAAGTCCGGCTGCGGCTTCCACACGGCACGACCGACCGGGAGGTTCGGCAGCGCGGCGCGCGGCTCGACGTTCTCCACGACGTTGGCGGTGAGCCGGAACCGGTCGCGCATGTCGCTGAGGGCGACCACGACCGCGGGGCCGGGGTCGGCCGTGAAGACCAGCCGCACCGGGTCGTCCTTGCCTCCGATGCCGAGCGGGTGGATCTCGAGCGTCGGCGTGGCCGTCGTCAGCGAGGGCGACACTTCGAGCATGTGCGCGCCGAGGATGAGCTCGTCGCCGGGCGTCATGTCGTAGGTGTAGTCCTCCATGAGGCTCGCCCCACCGGGCAGCCCCGCGCCCATGACGTTCGCGACGCGCACGAGGATCGCCGTCTTCCAGTCGCCCTCGGCGCCGAAGCCGTACCCCTCCGCCATCAGGCGCTGCACCGCGAGACCGGGCAGCTGCTTCAACGCACCCAGGTCTTCGAACGAGGTCGTGAACGCCCCGAAGCCGCCCTCCTCCAGGAAGGACCGCAGCCCGAGTTCGATCGCCGCTCCGTCGCGCAGCGACTGATGACGGTCGCCGCCGCGCCGCAGCTCCGGCACGACCTCGTACAGCTCCTCGTACTCGGCGATCAGCGCATCGACGTCCGCCTCGGATGCCGCGGCCACGGCTTCGGCCAGCTCGTTCACGCCCCAGGTGTTGACCTGCACCCCGAAGCGCAGCTCGGCCTCGGTCTTGTCCCCCTCGGTCACCGCCACGAAGCGCATGTTGTCGCCGAAGCGGGCGAGCTTGAGGTCGCGGGCGGCCGCGAGCCCGGCGGCCGCCCGCTGCCAGGTGCCGAGCTCCCGCTGCAGCCGCGGGTCGGACGCGTGCCCGACGATGGTCTTGCGTGGCACTCCCAGGCGCGTCTGGATGTAGCCGAACTCCCGGTCGCCGTGCGCCGCCTGGTTGAGGTTCATGAAGTCGAAGTCGATGTCGGCCCACGGCAACTCCACGTTCGCCTGCGTGTGCAGGTGCGCGAGCGGCTTCTGCAGCGCGTCGAGCCCTGCGATCCACATCTTCGCCGGGCTGAAGGTGTGCATCCACGCCACGAGGCCGATGACGCGGTCGTCGGCGTTCGCCTCCTGTGCCGTGCGCTTGATGGCTGCGGCATCCGTCAGCACCGGTTTCCAGACGACGCTGACCGGCACCTCGGACGATGCGTCGAGCAGGCGGGCGATCTCCTGCGACTGCGTCGCGACCTGGGCGAGCGTCTCGGGTCCGTAGAGGTGCTGGCTCCCGGTGAGGAACCAGACCTCGTAGCCGTCGAGGGAGGTGGTGAGTGTCATGAGCTGCCTTTCGAATGAGGTCGGGTCGCTGAGCCGCAACCCCGGGTCGCTGGCCCCCCACCCTGGGTCGCCGGTCCCCCACCATGGGTCGCTGAGCCCCCACCATGGGTCGCTGAGCCGCCACGATGGGTCGCTGAGCCGCCACGATGGGTCGCTGAGCTTGTCGAAGCGTCAGAGCGCATCGATCGCCGCCGCCTCGACGGCCAGGCCCGCGCGATACCGGTCCAGGTAGGCGGCGAAGCCGGCGACGTCGTCCGGGCCGGGTTCCGCGATGGACAGGTCGGCCGTGGCGAACACCTCCCGATCGAGGTACTCCGCCAGCGAGGATCCGTCGGCGTGCGCGAGGTAGGAGGCGAGCACCGCGATGCCCCAGGCTCCGCCTTCGGCCGCGAGCTCGCCGACCGCGACAGGCGCGTCGAGGGCACCGGCCAGGAACCGCTGCGCCACTCCGGCGGTGCGGAACAGACCGCCGTGCGCGAACATCCGGTCGAGGCGCACGCCCTCGCCGGCGAGCACCTGCATGCCGATCGCGAGCGTGCCGAAGACGCCGTAGATCTGGGCGCGCATGACGTTCGCGAGGGTGAAGGCGCTGTCCGGGGTGCGCACGAACAGCGGGCGCCCCTCGGTCAGACCGGCGATCGGCTCGCCGGCGAGGTGGTTGTAGGCGATCAGGCCGCCGGCATCCGCCTCGCCCGCCAGGGCCTCGCGGAGCAGCGCGTCGAAGGCGGCATCGTCGCTCACCGGCGTCCCGGAGGCGGATGCGAAGCGGGTGAACAGCCCGACCCAAGCGGCGAGCTCGCTGGCGCCGTTGTTGCAGTGCACCATGGCGACGGCATCCCCCGCCGGGGTGGTGACGAGGTCGAGCTCATGATGCACCGCCGCGAGCGGTCGCTCCAGCACGACCATCGCGAAGATGCTGGTGCCCGCACTGACGTTGCCGGTGCGCGGGGCGACGGAGTTCGTCGCGACCATGCCGGTGCCGGCGTCGCCTTCCGGCGGGCACAGCGGGATGCCGGGGCGCAGCGCACCGCTCGGGTCGAGCAGGGCGGCACCGGAGACGGTGAGGACCCCGGCGGGGGCGCCGGCGGACAGGACGGTGGGCAGCAGTCGATCGACCGGGGCCGGGAGCCGCCCGGCGGCGAGGGTGTCGTAGGCGCGCAGCATCCGCTCGTCGTACCCGCCGGTGGTCGCGTCGATCGGGAACATGCCCGAGGCGTCTCCGACCCCCAGCACGCGCTCGCCGGTCAGCGCGTGGTGCACGAACCCCGCGAGCGTGTTGATGCTCGCGATGCGAGGCACATGCGCCTCCCCGTCGAGCACGGCCTGATGCAGGTGGGCGATCGACCAGCGCAGCGGGATGTTCACGCCGAACAGCTCCCCCAGCTCGGCGGACGCCCTGCCGGTGCTCGTGTTGCGCCAGGTGCGGAACGGCACGAGCAGCTCGCCCGCTTCGTCGAAGGCGAGGTACCCGTGCATCATGGCCGAGATGCCGATTGCGCCGAATGTGTCAGGGCGGACGCCGTGCCGCTGGTCCGCGTCGTCGATCAGCGCCGCGTAGGCCGAGCGGATCCCCGTCCACACGTCGTCGAGCGCGTAGGTCCAGAGGCCGTCTTCGAGCCGGTTCTCCCAGGAGAAGGAGCCCGTGGCGAGCACTTCTGTGGCGTCGCTGCCGATCAGGCACGCCTTGATCCGGGTGGAGCCGAGCTCGATGCCGAGGCTCGTGCGGCCGGCGCGGATGTCGTCAGCCGGTGTCCCCGACGGTCGCTGCAGGGTCATCGGCGGCTGTCCTCGCTCTGGCCGTACACGTTCTGGTAGCGGTCGTACAGACTGTCGATCGCGGACTGCGGGATCGGCACGAGGGGGCCGGCCTCGCGCGCGAGGTGGACCGTCCGGGCGACGTCCTCCACCATGACGGCGGCCTTCACGGCATCCTTCGCATCGGCGCCGATCGTGAACGGTCCGTGGTTGCGCATCAGCACGGCACGGGAGCGGTGACCGTCGAGCGTCTCGACGATGCCACGCCCGATGGAGTCGTCGCCGATGATCGCGAAGGGGCCGACCGGGATCGGACCGCCGAATTCGTCGGCCATGGCGGTGATCACGCAGGGGATCTCCTCACCGCGCGCCGCCCACGCGACGGCGTAGGTCGAGTGCGTGTGCACGACGCCGCCGACGGTGGGCATGTGCCGGTAGACGTAGGCGTGCGCCGCGGTGTCGCTCGACGGGGAGCGGTCGCTGCCGGGCGTGCCGGGGATCACGGTTCCGTCCAGGTCGCACAGGATCATGTTCTCCGGCGTCAGCTCGTCGTAGCTCACGCCGGACGGCTTGATCACGAAGAGGTCGGCGCCGGGGACGCGGCCCGACACGTTGCCGCCGGTCCAGACGACAAGGCCGTACCGGACCAGCTCGCCGTGCAGACGGGCGACATCGGCGCGGACGTCGGCGATCGCGCGTTCGACGGCGGGTTCGAAGGTGGGGGCGTCGTTGCTCACAGCTGCCTCGAGGTCTCGGATCCCGGCCACTGTGACCGGTCACGGAAGTCTCCCACGCCCTCGCCTCCCGCGCAACCGCCCCACCGTTCAACCTCGAGTGCACGGCTTCGCGTCGAGTGCACGGGTTCGCCGCGTTGCCAAGCCGTGCACTCGGCAGCAAGCCGTCCACTCGGCGCCAGAGGGAGGGAGGGAGGGGAGGGGGGAGGGAGGGGGTCAGGAGGGGGGAGGCGGGGCGATGGAGGCGCGGGGGACCAGGACCGGGGCCACCGGGGGGAGGGTGGATGCCGCGGCATCGGATCCGCCGATCGCGGCGGCGACGGCCCGCCGCGCCAGTTCGTCGAAGTCCTGGCGAACGGTCGTGAGCGCGGGCCAGTAGAACGCCGCATCCGGGGTGTCATCGAACCCGACCACGCTCACGTCGCCCGGCACAGCGAGCCCCGCCGCGTGCAGCGCGCTCAGCAACCCGAGCGCCATCTGGTCGTTCGCCGCGAACACCGCGGTGACACCCGCGTCGCGCACGGCATCGACGGCCGCGTAACCGGATCCCGCCGACCAGTCCCCCGCGATCACCGGCCCCGGCGTCAAACCGCGGGCCGCGAGCTCCGCGGCGAAACCGTCAGCACGCGACTCCGCCTCCAGCCAGTCCGCTGGGCCGGCGAGATGCGCGATCCGCGTGTGCCCCGCGTCGGCGAGCGCACCGACCGCCAGCCGCGCGCCGGCGACCTGGTCCACCGACAGCCCCGCGGCACCGAGCCCCGCGGAATGCAGCGTCACCACGGGCACCTCGATGCGCAGCCCGCCCAGCGCCTCGAGAGTCTGCGCGTGCGGCGCGACCACCACGATCCCCTCGACCCCCTGCACGACGAGATGATCGACCGCCGCCACCACCGCGACGGCATCCGCGGCGTCGGCGAATGCGGCGCTCACCCAGTACCCGGCCTCACGCGCCGAGGCCTCGAGCGCCGCGAGACTGCGCGACGGACCGTACTGCAGCGCGTCCGACGCCAGCACGCCGAGGGTCCGCGAGCGTCGGGTGCCGAGAGCGCGCGCGGCGTTGTTCATCCGGTAGCCGAGCTCCGCCATCGCGGCGCGCACACGGTCGCCGGTCTCCGCGGCGACATCCGGATGATCGTTCAGCACGCGCGACACGGTCTGTCGCGAGACGCCGGCGCGCGCGGCGACGTCGCGCACACCGATGGGTCGGGGCCGGCCGCTGCTGGTGTCGCTCACGCGGACGAGTGTACGACGACCGGAGCCGCCCGGCCGCCGGCGTGGCACTCTGGTGACATGCGCATCGCTCTCACGGGATCATCCGGCAAGCTCGGCCGCGTCGTCGCACGGGAACTCCGCGCGAACGGCTACGACGTCATCGGCATGGACATCACGGGCACCCGCGGCCCCGACTTCGTGCAGGTCGATCTGACCGACTACGGCCAGGTCGTCGACGCCTTCACGGCGGTGGGCGATCGGCACGACGGCATCGACGCGGTGGTGCATCTCGGCGCGATCCCGGCCCCCGGCATCCGCTCCGACGTCGCGACCTTCCACAACAACATGCCCGCCACGTTCAACGTCTTCTGGGCGGCGGTCCGGCTCGGCATCCGCCGCATCGTGTACGCGTCGAGCGAGACGGTCCTCGGCCTGCCGTTCGATGTCCCTCCGCCCTACGTGCCCGTGGACGAGGACTACCCGGCCCGCCCGGAATCCGTGTACTCGCTTGTGAAGACGCTCGAGGAGCAGCTGGCCACCGAGCTGGTGCGCTGGCATCCCGACCTCTCCATCACGGCTCTGCGGTTCTCGAACGTGATGGATCCGGAGGACTACGCGGAGTTCCCGTCGTTCGACGCCGACGCGACGCTGCGGAAGTGGAACCTCTGGGGATACATCGACGCCCGCGACGGCGCCCAGGCGGTGCAGCGCGCCCTGGAGGTCGCCCCTGCCGGATTCGACCGGTTCATCATCGCGGCCGCCGACACCGTGATGTCGCGGCCGAACGACGAGCTGCTCGCCGAGGTGTTCCCCGACGTGCCGATCAAGGCCGGTTTCGCTCCGAACGAGACCCTGCTCTCGATCGCCAAGGCCCGCCGCCTCCTCGGCTACGCCCCCCGCCACACCTGGCGGGACTGACCCCGCTCCCGTCGCGATATGACAGCCAAAACCGGCCGTTATGGCTGTTATATCGCGACGGGAGCAGGGATGGCTGGGGTTGGTGGGGTGGGTGGGGGCTACTCACGGCGCCGGGTGACGGCGCGCTGCAGCAGCACGAACACGAGCAGGATGCCGCCGGTGATGATGGTCGTCATCTCCGGCGGGATGCCGCCGTCGCGCGTGATGAGCACGTTCATCAGGCCGAGCACGAGCGCCCCGACCACGGAGCCCAGCACATATCCGTAGCCGCCGGTCAGCAGCGTCCCCCCGATCACGGCCGCGGCGATGGCGTCGAGCTCCCACCCGATGCCGGTGATGTTCTGCGCGGTGCCGAGCCGCGCGGTGTAGAGCACCGCGGCGAGACCGGCGAGCGCGCCGCTGATCACATACACGAGCACCTTCGTCCGGTGCACCGGCAGCCCCATCAGCAGCGCCGAACTCTCGGATCCGCCGATCGCGTACACGGTGCGCCCCATGCGCGTGCGATGCAGCACGAAGAACGCCGCGATCACGACGAGCACCGCGACGAGCACAGCCGGAGTGATCACGAGGTCGTTCACCTTCGGACCGTCGATGATCTTCAGCTGGGCTCCGATCCAGCGGATCGGGGAGTCCTCGCCGAGACGCTCCGGCGTGGTGCTGAGCAGCGATGCCAGACCGCGTCCGAGGAACATCATCGCCAGCGTCGCGATGAACGGCTGCACATTGAAGTACCTGATGAGCACGCCGGACACGATGCCGAAGAGCACGCCGATCCCGATCATCGCGATGATCACCGCGAACACGTTCCATCCGGCGTTCGACAGCATCACCCCGGCCACCGATGAGACGGCGATGATCGATCCGACGGACAGGTCGATGCCTCCGGTGAGGATCACGAACGTCAGGGCGACGGCGAGCACGATGAGGTGCGCGTTGTTGATGAGCAGGTTCGACAGCGTGTTGAACTGCAGGATGCGGCCGTATGCCACCTCCCCGAAGATCACCATGCCGACGAAGATGACGATCGATGCGATGGTCGGCAGCACCGACGGGTTCGCCGTGATCATGCGGCGCGCGCGGTCGGGGATGGTCCCTACCGGACGCGCTTCGGGGCTGACGGACACAGCGCTCATGCCGACACCTCTTCCTTCTGCAGCAGCCGTTCGGCGGGCCGCGGCCTGCGTCGACGGCGGAACCAGCCGCGCACCCGCTCCGACTGCAGCAGGCACAGCACGACGATGACGATGGCTTTGAAGGCCGGGGTCGCCGACGACGAGACGCCGAGATACAGGACGGTCTTGTCGAGCGTGGCGATGAGCAGCGCGCCCACGAAGGCTCCGCTGAGCGAGAACTTGCCGCCGGCGAGCGAGGCGCCGCCGATGACGACCGCGAGGATCGCATCGAGCTCCAGCTGGTAGCCGGTGCGGGAGATGTCGACGGTCATGACGCTGCCGACCGACATGACGCCGGCGATTCCGGCGAGGATCCCGCTCATGATGTAGGCCGTGAGCAGCAGTCCCTTGGGTTTGATGCCCGCCATGCGGCTCGCTCGGGGGTTGATGCCGATCGCTTCGATCATGAGACCCAATGCGCTGCGCCGGACGACCAGTCCCACCGCGATCACGATGAGCACCGCGAGGAGGAACACGACGGGGATGCCGATCAGGAAGCCGTTGGCGATCCAGCGGAACGAGTCGTTCGAGGCGGTGGTGTTCTGCCCGCCGGTGATGACCTTCGCGATGCCGCGTCCGGCGAGCATCAGCACGAGCGTGGCGATGAAGGGCTGCAGCCCCACGTACGCGACGAGCACGCCGTTGACCGCACCGAGGACGCCCGTGATCACCAGCGCGAGCCCGACGGCGGCGAGCGCCGCGCCGAAGGAGTCGCCTGCCGCGCTGAGGAACTCCATCGAGACGGCCCCCGCGACGGCCATGAGCGACCCCACGGAGAGGTCGATGCCGCCGGTCGCGATGACGAGCGACATCCCGATCGCGATCATCATCACCGGCGCCGCCTGGCGCAGGATGTCGACGAGGTTGCCGACGAGGTTGCCGTTGTTCGGGTTGATCGACAGGGCCAGATAGGTCGGGTCCTTGATGACGTTCAGCGCGAGGAGCGCGATGATCGCGACGATGCCCCAGAAGAAGGGTTTGCGGATGAGTTCCCGCCAGATCGTGGTGCCGGCTGCCGCGGTCATCGCGCTGCCTCCTTGTGGGTCGTGGGGGCGATGCTATCGGGCACGGCGCCCTCCGTGTCGTCGAGGGTGTCGGCGGCGGCATCCACCCCGTGGGCGGCGATGACATCGACGATGACCTGAGCGGTGACCTCGGGGCCGTTCTGGATCTCGCCGATCTTGCGGTGGTCCTTCAGCACGACGATGCGCTCGGACAAGCGCACGACCTCTTCGAGCTCGGAGGAGATGAACACCACGGCGACGCCGTCTTCGGCGAGTTCGGCCACGGCCTCCTGGATCTCCGCCTTCGCGCCGACGTCGATCCCGCGCGTCGGCTCGTCGAGGATCAGCAGCTCGGGCTGTGTGGCGAGCCAGCGGCCGAGGAGCACCTTCTGCTGGTTGCCGCCCGACAGGTTCTTGATCATGCGATCGGGATCGGCCGGACGCACGTTCAGCTGCTCGATGTAGCGGGAGACGATCGCGTCCTGCTCTCTGCGGCTCAGCGGCCGAGCCCAGCCGCGCTCCGCCTGGACGGCGAGGACGATGTTCTCGCGGACGGTCAGATCGCCGATGATGCCCTCATCCCGCCGGTTCTCGGTCGAGAAGGCGATCCGCCGCGGGAGCGCGTCTGCCGGGGAACGGAGATCGACGGGACTCCCGTGCAGTTCGATCGTGCCGACGTCAGCCTTGTCGGCCGCATACAGCAGCCGGGCGAGTTCGGTGCGTCCGGACCCGAGGAGGCCGGCGAACCCGACGACCTCACCACGGCGGATCTCGAGATCGGTGGCCTCGACGGCGCCCCGCCTGGCGATGCCGACCGCCGACAGCAGCGGCTTCTCGTCGGGGTCCCTCGGCTCTCGACGACGGTTGCCCCCGAGCGACTTCAGCGTGTCGAGGTCCTTGCCGATCATCGCCGAGATGAGTGCATGGCGGTCGAGCTCACGTGTGAGGTGCTCGCCCTCGTATCGTCCGTTGCGCAGGACCGTGATGCGGTCGCTGATCGCGTAGACCTGATCGAGGAAGTGCGAGACGAAGAGGACGGCGACGCCCTGGTCTCGCACCGACCGGATGACCGCGAAGAGCCCCTCGACCTCTGCGGCGTCGAGGCTCGAGGTCGGCTCGTCGAGGATCAGCACCTTGGCCCTGATGGCCATGGCCCGGCTGATGGCGACCAGCTGCTGCAGCGCGATCGACAGCGTGGAGAGTGGCTTGCGCGTGTCGAGGTGGCCGAGGCCGAGGCGCTCGAGGGCTTCGCTCGCGGCCCGGTGGGTGGCTGTCCAGTTGATGCCGAACGCCCCTCGCCGCTCGTGGCCGAGCATCACGTTCTCGCCGATCGACAGATTGGGGGCGAGGTTGACCTCCTGGTACACCGTCGAGACGCCCGCCTCCTGCGCGTCGTCGGCCCCACCGAAGCGGCGTTCGCTCCCCGACACGACGATGGAGCCGGAGTCGATCCGGTAGACGCCGGTCAGCGCCTTGATCAGCGTCGATTTCCCCGCGCCGTTCTCCCCCATGAGCGCGTGCACCTCTCCGGGGAAGAGGCGGAAGTCGACGCCGTCGAGGGCCTTCACGCCGGGGAACTCGATCGAGATCCCGCGCATCTCGACGATGGGCACTTCTTCGTTCATCGCTGTCTCTCCGTTCGGGGTCCGGGTGGCGCCTCGTGCGGCGCCACCCGGACCCGACGCCCGATCGCTGCGCGTCGGCGTCGGTGCTCGATCAGTACTTGCGGTCCGCGAGCACGGCCTGGGCGGCTTCGGCCGAGTCGAACGCCTCGCTGGGCACGACGATGTACGACTCGACGTCCTCGCCGGCGAGCGCCTTCTCGACGACCTCGAGCGCGGTGTCGCCAAACAGCGGGTTGTACTCGTGCACGTAGCTGAGCTGGCCATCGGCGAGAGCCTGCATGGCGTTCTTCGTGCCGTCGATCGTGGCGATCTTCACGTCCTCGCCGACTACGAGGCCCGCCTCCTCCGCCGCCTGCGCTGCGCCGAGGCCCATCTCGTCGTTCTGCGCGAAGACGAGCTGGATGTCGTTGCCTGCCGACTTGAGCATGGTCTCGAAGACGCTCTTGCCCTCTTCTGCCGACCAGTTCGCGGTCTGCGCGTCGAGCTTGGTGAGCGAGGAGTCGCCGAGCCCCTCGTCGAATCCGGTGTTCCGCTCGTTGACGACGCCCACGCCCGCGGGACCTTCCAGCACGACGTAGTTGCCGCCGTCGGGGAACGTCGCCGCGGCCCACGCGCCGACCTCCTTGGCGACCTCGACGTTGTCGGGGGCGATGCGGGTGACGTAGAGGCTGTCGTCATCGGGCTCGATGCCCCGGTCGAGCAGGATCACGGGGATCTCCGCCTCCTGCGCACGCTTGAGGGAGTCCTCCCACCCGGAGGCCTCGGTGGCGGAGAGCAGGATGACATCGACCCCCTCGTCGACGAACGACGTGAATGCGTCGATCTGGGACTTCTGGTCGAGGTTGGTGGCGGGGGCGTACTTGAGGTCGTAGCCGGCCTCTTCGGTGAAGGTGTCCTGGATGTTCTGCTCGTTGGCTTCGCGCCAGGCGCCTTCGGGGCCGACGGCGACGAAGCCGACGGTGGTGAGCTCGTCGGAGCTCCCGCCTCCGTCGCCGGAGTCTCCGGTCGAGCAGGCGGCGAGGCCGATGGTGAGTGCGCCGACGGCGGCCAGGCCGAACGCGACGCGGGTGCGCTTCTTCGCGGACATGTGTCTCTCCTCTTTGAGATGCCGGTGGTCACTCCGGCGGGGGCGGACCGTCGAGGTCCTGACGTGATGGCAGGACACTTCTTCGCGTGTCCTGCGGCGATGTTACCGGGAACAATTTCTGGAACACAAGAGAATCGGTGAAAATCAGTCGATTCAGTCGCGAATGAGTTTGTTACCGATCACAGATCGGCGCTATGACTCAGCTCGGCGGCGATCATCTCGACGACGGTGTCGACCGTCACACCCGGTCCGTTGCTGAGCTCGCCGATCTTCTCGCGGTCCTTCAGCACGACGATGCGGTCGCTCAGACGTACGACCTCCTCGAGCTCCGAGGAGATGAACACCACTGCGACGCCGTCCCCCGCCAGCTGGCTGATCCGCCGCTGCACGTCGAGCTTGGCGCCGATGTCGATGCCGCTGGTCGGCTCATCGAGGATCAGGACGTGGGGCCGGACGGCCAGCGCGCGGGCCAGCATGACCTTCTGCTGGGTCCCCCGGACAGCAGCGCGACAGGGCGATCGAGGTCGGCCGGATCCAGATGCAGCGCCTCGACGTAGGTCTCCACGAGCGCTGAGGATTCCGCACGCGACAGGGGCCGCGACCACCCGCGCAGGGCCTGCAGCGACAGGAGGATGTTCTGCCTCGCCGTGAGCTCGCCGATGACACCCTGCGTGCCGCGGTTCTCCGCCGACAGCGCGATCCGATGCCGCAGGGCGACCGAAGGACTGCGCAGCTGCACCTGCTCGCCGTCGACCCACAGCGTCCCGCTGTCCGCGCGGACGACGCCGCTGAGCAGCGAGGCGGCCTCGGTGCGACCGGATCCTCGCAGACCGGCGAACCCGACGATCTCGCCGCGCTGGATCTCGAGGTCCATCTGCTCCAGCTCACCGCGCCGACCCACATCCGACGCCTGCAGCGCGGGCTGCCCTGCGGACGAGTAGTGATGCGCCTTGCGCTCCGAGCCGAGCGCCCTGAGGCTGTCGATGTCCTTGCCGAGCATCTTCGAGATCAAGTCGGCGCGGTCCAGATCGCGCGTGGCGTATTCGCCCACCAGGTGCCCGCCGCGCAGCACGGTCATGCGGTCGCTGACCGCGAACGCCTGCTCCAGGAAGTGCGAGACGAACAGGATCGCGACGCCCCGCTGGCGAAGACCCCGGATCACACGCATCAGCGTCGCGACCTCCGCGACATCCAGGCTCGAGGTGGGCTCGTCGAGCACCAGCACACCCGGCTCGTCGACGACCGCACGGGCGAGCGCGACGAGTTGCTTCTGGGCGGGTGTGAGCTGCGACAACGGCGTCTTCGGATCGAGGTCGTCGAGCCCCAGCCTCGCGAGGGCCTCGGCGGCGTCCGCCCTGGTGCGCCGCCAGTCGATGCCGAGGCGACCCCGACGCTCGCGACCGAGCATGACGTTCTCGGCGACGCTCAGGTTCGGACTCAGCTGCGCCTCCTGGAACACCGTCGCGATACCCGCTGCTCGGCTGTCGGCGACGCCCGAGAACCGACGCGGTGCGCCGCCGACGAAGACGGTCCCCGCCTGCGGCGCATGTGTGCCCGTGATCACGCCAACGAGGGTCGACTTTCCCGCCGCGTTCTCCCCCATGACGGCGTGCACCTCTCCGGCGAACAGGCGGAAGTCGACGTCGTCGAGCGCGCGCGTACCCGGGTACTCCACCGTGATGCCTTCGAGACGCACGACCGGCTCGAGGCCACGGTCGGGCGTCATCGCACCTCCCGCGGCGCGGCCGAGGAGGCGCGCGGGACGAGTTCGGTCGGGATGCGGGTCAGCGCGGGGATGTCCCGGCCCTCGATCGCGGCCCGCAGCATCTCGACGACGGAGACCCCGAGCGCCCCGAAATCCTGGCGGACCGTCGTGAGCGGCGGGAGGAAGTGACGGGCGAGCGGAACGTCATCGAAGCCGACGACGCTGAGATCGGTCGGCACGTCGAAGCCCCGGTCGTGCAACCCGTGGATGAGGCCGATCGCCATGTCGTCGTTGGCGGCGAAGACGGCCGTGTACTCCGGGAGTCGGGTGAGGCCCTTCGCGAAGTCGTAGGCGAAGTCGGCCGACCAGTCGCCGACAACGATCGGCCGTTCGCGGATGCCCCACGACTTGGCCCGCGAATGGAAGGCGCGCTCCCTCGCCCTGGCATCCAGCCAGTCCAACGGGCCGGACAGATGCAGGATGTCCCGGTGGCCGAGGGCGACGAGATGGTCGACGACCAGGGTCGTGCCCGCATGCTGGTCGATCGACACGGTGAGGAAGGTCGGGTCGGCATCCGCCTTGACGACGAGCATCGGCACGGTGATCGCGATCCGGCGCAGCGCCGCCACCGACGACGATCGCGGCGCGATCACGCACAGCGCGTCGACGCCCTGGGTGACGAGGTTGTCGACCGCCTCCTGTGGGGACAGCGCGTCGCCCTCGTGGAGCGCGATCGGAGTGACCGAGTAGCCCGCCGCCCGCGCCGACAGTTCGACGGCGCGGAGGATGCTGGTCGGACCGTGCGCGACCGCGCTCTCGACGATCACGCCGATGCGACGTGTGCGTTGGGTGGCGAGCGCGCGGGCGGCCATGTTCGGCCGGTAATCGAGCTCTTCGATCGCCTCGAGCACGCGTCGCCGGGTGTCGGGCTTGATGTTCGGGTGGTCGTTGAGCACCCGAGAGACCGTCATGTGCGAGACGCCGGCGATCGTCGCGACCTGGCGGATGTTGGGCTTGTCGGAACCGACGTTGGCCATGCGCACCTCCGTCGGCCGACCCTCCCAGGATGTTACCGAGAACACCCCGCCCGTTGCCACCCTCTCCCCGGCTCACGTCGCGATATAACAGCCAAACCGGGCCGATATGGCTGTTATATCGCGACGGGAGCAGGGTTACAGGCCGAGGCGGGCGAGGTAGGGGTTGACCAGGCGGCGGGCGGGGTCGAAGCGGGCGGCGAGCGCGGCGAAGTCCTCCCACCGGGGGTAGCGGGAGCGCACCTCGGCGGCGTCGAGCGTGAACACCTTGCCCCAGTGCGGGCGGGCCGTCGCCGGCAGGGCCGCCTCGATCGTCGGCAGCAGTGCTCGGACGGCGGGCTCGTCGGGCTTCCAGGTGAAGTGCAGGCCCACGGCGTCGGTCCCGTACGAGGAGCTCAGCCACAGGTCGTCGGCGCGCACGGTGCGGATCTCGTTCACGAGCAGCAGGGGCGCGATCTGCCCCGCGAGTGTCCGCACGGCCTGGATCGCGGCGACGGCGTCGGCCCGAGGCACGAGGTACTCGCTCTGGATCTCCGCACCGGCCGACGGCGTGAACTCGAGCTTGAAGTGCGCGAGCCGCTCGTGCCAGGGGCCCGCCGCGCCGAGCTGCTCCGTGCATGCGACCGGATCGACACCCAGGATCGGATGCCGCTTGCTCGTCGCGGCCTCCGCACCGAGCCGCTCGAACAGCGACTCCCGCGTCGCCTCGCGAGCCTCGGGCTGACGCTGCTTGACCCAGATCTGGTCGACGACGTCGGTGCGCTGCCACCGGGAGAACAGGCTGACGCTCGTACCGATCGAGGTCACCTCGTCGAACTCGGCGAGCACCGCGTCCCAGTCCGGATGCTCGAACACGTGCTGCGCGACCTCGTAGGTCGGCTCGACGTCGAGGGTCACATCCAGCACGGCGCCGAGCGCACCGAGGCTGACGACCGCACCGTCGAAGTCGTCCTCGCCCCGAGCGAGCGTGCGCGTCTCACCCGCGGGGGTCAGGATCGTCAGCGCTCGGACCGCGCTCGCGAGGGAGCCGATCGCGTCGCCCGAGCCATGGGTGCCGGTGGCGATCGCGCCGGCGACCGAGATGTGCGGCAGCGAGGCGAGGTTGGCGAGCGCGAGCCCCTCGGCCTCGAGCCGCGGGGCGATGTCGCCGTACCTGGCGGCCCCGGACACGCGCACGGAGGTCCTGGTCGGGTCGACCTCGAAGACGGACGGCAGCCGGTCGAGCGCCACGAGCGTCCCGTCCGTGTCGGCGATGTCGTTGAAGCAGTGCCGCGAACCGAGGAGGCGCACCGGTCCACCCGCAGCGAGCAGGGCGCTGAGGTCGTCGATCGATTCCGGGTGAGCGATCGTCGAGGCGCGGTACGTGAGGTTGCCCGCCCAGTTGCGTTCGGTGGTCATGGCGCCATGATAGCCACGGTCCGGAGGTCTACATCGTTGTACTCCCTCGTCCCGACCGCCCGCCGCTAGGCTGACCGGATGACCGCGACGCCGCCGCCCCGCGCCACGATGAAGGACGTCGCGGCGCTGGCCGGAGTCTCGCCGAAGACGGTCTCGAACGTGGTCACCGGCACCGTCCCGGTCAACGAGAGCACGCGCGCCAAGGTCGAGTCCGCGATGGCACAGCTCGACTTCGTGCCCAACCTCAACGCCCGCGGTCTGCGCAAGGGCCGCTCCGGCATCATCGCCGTCGCACTCCCGGACCTGGCCACCGCCTTCTCCGCCGAGCTCGTGCACCGCATCGTCGAGGCCGCGCACCAGCGGGGCCTGGCCGTGCAGATCGAGGAGACCGCGACGGAACCCGAACGCGAGAAGGAGCTGGTCTCACGGGCGCGGGCGCACCTGGTCGACGGCCTCATCCTCAACCCGATCCGGTTGGAGGACAGCGTCCTGAAGTACGCCGATCGCCTGCCGCCGCTGGTGGTGATCGGCGAGGTCGAGCAGAACCGCGCGGATCACGTGCGCATCGACAGCAGACGCGCTGCGGCCGATGCGACCCGCCACGTGCTGTCCCGCGGAGCCACACGTGTCGCGGTCGTCGGCGCCGACGACGATCCCTCCGTCGCCACCGCCACGAGCCGGCTGCGCCTCGAAGGCGTGCACGACGCGCTGCGTGAGGCGGGGATCGCCAGGGACCCGGCGCTGGAGATCAACCGGCTGCCGTGGTCGATGGACGGCGGCGCGGATGCCGTGCGCACCCTGCTCTCCCGGCGCGTGCCGTTCGACGCCATCGTCGCCTTCACGGACTCCCTGGCTCTCGGTGCGCTGCACACCCTGCACGACAACGGGATCCGCGTCCCGGAGGACGTGATCGTGACGGGCTTCGACGACGTGGAGTTCTCGCGGTACACCTCACCCGCCCTGACCTCGGTCGCGTTCGACCGGCGCGCGTTCGCCGTCGCAGCGCTGGGACTGCTGGAGTCGCGGATCGACGACCGCTCCGCTCCCCCGCGGTCGCTCACGCTCTCGCACCAGCTGCTGGAGCGCGCGAGCACCGAGGGCAGACCGGCCGGTCACCGCCCCTGATCGCACGCCCGTCTCGTCGCAGATCCATGCTTGCGGGCATCATTACATCGATGTAATGATGGGGCGTCCACCTCACAGTCACGAAGGAGTGACCGATGACGCCCCCACTCGATCTGTCGCGCAGGCAGTTCCTCGCTGCCGCCTCGCTCGCCGCCGGCACGGCCCTCCTCGCCGGCTGCGCGCCCGGAGCCGTCCCCGGCTCCGCGACCCAGACCCTGCAGTTCTGGCACCTGCTCTCCGGCGGTGACGGCGTCACGATGTCGTCGATGCTGGACAAGGTGAACAGCGCGCAGTCCGCGTTCCGCATCCGGCCGACCGTGCTCGCCTGGGGCACGCCGTACTACACGAAGCTCGCGATGGCCGGCGCCGGCGGACGCGCACCCGATGTCGCGATCATGCACGCCACCCGCACGGTCGGCTGGGCGCCGGGCGGCCTGCTCGACCCCTGGGACCTGGACCGGCTGGCCGAACTCGGCGTCGACGACTCCACCTTCCCGACGCCGATCTGGGAGAAGGGATTCGTGGGCGAGAACATGTACAGCGTCGCCCTCGACGCGCATCCCTTCGTCCTGATGTTCAACACCGACGTGTGCGACGCGGCCGGCGTGCTCGATTCCGACGGCCGGCTGCAGGAGACGAACTCACCCGAGGAGTTCCTCGATCAGCTGCGCACGGTGAGCGGAGCCGCCTCGGGCCACGCGCTGTCCTACGGCTACCTCGGCGACGGCGCGCAGATGTGGCGGCTGTTCTACGGCCTCTACGCGCAGCACGGGCTCGCGATCGAGCTTCCGGTCGGCGGCACTGCCGTGATCGACAAGGATGCCGCGGTCGAATCCCTCACCTTCATGCAGACCCTGCTGGACGGGGAGATCGCCGCGGCGCAGAACGACTACGGCAGCGCCATCGCCGAGTTCGCCACCGGCAAGAGCGGGATGCTGATGACCGGCGTCTGGGAGCTGCGCACGATGCAGGCGGCGGAGCTGCCCTTCGACGCGACGATGATCCCGACCCTCTACGGCACGCCGGCCGTCTACGCGGACTCGCACTCCTTCGTGCTCCCGCACCAGACGAACGCCGACCCCGCGCGCCGCGACCTGACCTACCGGTTCGTCGCGGACATGCTGAAGGGCTCGTTCGACTGGGCCGAGGCGGGTCACATCCCGGCGTATCTGCCGGTGACCGAGTCTCCCGAATACGCCGACCTCATCCCCCAGGCGCACTACGCCGAGGCCGCGCAGCACGTCGTCTACGATCCGACGGCCTGGTTCACCGGATCGGGATCGAACTTCCAGGGCGAGTTCGGCGCCGCGGTGCAGGGCGTCCTGCTCTCGGGCGATGACCCCGCCGCCGCGATCGACCGGTTCGAAGAACGGGTCAACACCCTGCTGCGCCAGCCCAACCCGGCAGACCCCGAAGGGACGTTCGGATCATGACCGCCGCCACCGACTCCACGCGCACCATCGTCACGGGTTCCAAGGCCATCCCCCGCGACCGTCGCCCGGGTTCCCGCAACCGGGAGCAGCTGGTCAGCTGGGCTTTCCTCGCCCCGTTCCTGATCGCCTTCGCCCTGTTCCTGGTCTGGCCGATCATCCACGGCATCATCCTGAGCTTCACCGACCAGTCGCTCACCGGCGCCGGCGGCGCGTTCGTCGGCTTCGCCAACTACGCCGAGGCGCTGAGCGACCCGAAGATGTGGCAGTCGATGGGCAACACGGTGTGGTTCACCCTCCTGTCGACCGTGCCGCTCGTGCTGATCGCGCTCGTCATGGCCGCCCTCGTCGACCGCGGCCTTCCGGGGCAGTGGCTCTGGCGGCTGTCGTTCTTCATGCCGTATCTGCTCGCCTCGACCGTGATCTCGCAGATCTGGGTCTGGATCTTCAACCCCCAGGTCGGCGCGGCCAACAACATCCTCAAGGCGCTCGGGCTCGAGCCGATCGCCTGGCTGCAGAACCCCGACACCAACATGCTGTCGATCGTGATCGCCACCGTCTGGTGGACGGTCGGGTTCAACTTCCTGCTGTACCTCGCGGCGATGCAGAACATCCCGCCGCAGCAATACGAGGCGGCGTCGCTCGACGGGGCCGGACCGTGGCGGCAGTTCTGGTCCATCACCCTCCCGCAGCTCGGGCCGGCGACGGTCCTGATCCTCATTCTCCAGATCCTCGCCTCGCTGAAGCTGTTCGACCAGGCGTACCAGATGCTCGGCGGCGTCGCGAGCGACACCACCCGGTCGATCGTGCAGTACATCTACGAAGCCGGCTTCGTGAGCTACCGGTTCGGCTACTCGGCCGCCATCTCCTATGTGTTCTTCGCCCTCATCGTCATCATCGGCGTCGCGCAGGCTCTGATCATGCGCGGCAAGAAGGAGCAGCAGCTGTGATGTCCTCCGCCACCCTCACCCGCACCGAGACCATCACGACCGCGAAGGCCCGCGGTCCTCGCCGCTCGCATGTCCCCGGCCAGAAGCCCTTCGGCCCGCTCCGCGTCGTGGCCTTCATCGTGCTCGCGCTGATGGCCATCGGCTGGCTGCTGCCCTTCCTCTGGGCGGTCGCGACCGCCTTCAAGACCGAGACGGATGCCGCCTCCGGCGACCCGGGCTGGATCGGCGCGAGCGGCCCCACCATCGAGGCCTTCACCGCGATCCTGTCGCAGGGCAACGTGTACACGTGGGCGCTGAACAGCCTGCTCACGTCGGTCGCGATCACCCTGATCACGCTGACGATCTCGGCGCTGGCGGCCTACGCTTTCTCCCGCCTGGACTTCACCGGACGCAAGTGGCTGTTCGTGGTGATCATCGCCTCGATCGTGGTGCCGCCGCAGGTGCTGATCATCCCGCTGTTCTACGAGATGCTCGCCTTCAACCTCGTCGACACGTACTGGGGCCTGATCCTGCCGCAGGTCGTCGCCCCGGCGATGGTGTTCATCCTGAAGCGGTTCTTCGATGCGATCCCGATCGAGCTCGAGGACGCCGCCCGCGTCGACGGCGCCGGCCGGCTGCGCATCTTCTGGTCCATCGTGCTCCCGCTGTCGCGCCCCATCCTGGCGTCCGTGGCGATCTTCGTCTTCATCGGCGCGTGGAACAACTTCCTCTGGCCGTTCCTCGTGATCAACGACACCACGCTGATGACGCTGCCGGTCGGTCTCCAGACGGTGATCAGCGCCTACGGCGTGCAGTACGCGCAGGTCATGGCGCAGGCCGTGCTCGCGGCGCTCCCGCTCATCGTCATCTTCATCATCTTCCAGAAGCAGATCGTCAAGGGCGTCGCGACCAGCGGCTTCGGCGGTCAGTAGTCCCCACCCGGCCACAGAGCCAGACACAAGGAGAGCAATGTCTCAGGCCCGCATCACCATCGACCGCGACTTCACGATCGCCGACGTCCCCCGCAGACTCTTCGGGTCGTTCGTCGAGCACATGGGGCGCTGCGTCTACACCGGCATCTACGAGCCCGGCCACCCGCAGGCCGACGAGCGCGGCTTCCGGCAGGACGTGCTGGCCCTGGTGAAGGAGATGGGCCCGACCGTGGTCCGCTACCCCGGCGGCAACTTCGTCTCCGGCTACCGCTGGGAGGACGGGGTGGGCCCTGTCGAGGACCGCCCGGTGCGCATCGACGGAGCCTGGCACACGATCGAGACGAACGCGTTCGGGCTGCACGAGTTCATGGCCTGGGCGAAGGAGGCGGACGTCGAGGTGATGGAGGCGGTGAACCTCGGCACCCGCGGCGTCGAGGAGGCCCGCGCCCTCGTCGAGTACGCCAACCACCCCGGCGGCACCTACTGGTCCGACCTGCGACGCCGCAACGGAGCCGAGCAGCCGTTCGACATCAAGCTGTGGTGCCTGGGCAACGAGCTCGACGGTCCGTGGCAGATCGGCGGCAAGACGGCGACCGAGTACGGCCGGCTCGCCCAGGAGTCCGCCAAGGCGATGCGCCTGGTCGATCCGTCGATCGAGCTCGTCGCCGTCGGCTCCTCCGGACGATCCATGCCCACGTTCGGCAGCTGGGAGCACACTGTCCTCACGCACGCGTACGACGAGGTCGACTTCATCTCGATGCACGCGTACTACCAGGAGCACGACGGAGACGCGGAATCGTTCCTGGCGGAGTCCGTCGACATGGACGCGTTCATCGAGGGCGTCATCGCCACGATCGATGCGGTCAAGGCATCCGGCAAGCACACGAAGCAGGTGGACATCTCCTTCGACGAGTGGAACGTGTGGGACCAGGTGAAGTACAACGACGTCGAGGCGAAGGAGATCGCGAAGGCCGGATGGCGCCAGCATCCCCGCCTGATCGAGGACACCTACTCGGTGACGGATGCGGTGGTCGTCGGTACTCTGCTGAACAGCCTCCTGCGCCACGGTGACCGCGTGAAGATCGCCAACCAGGCGCAGCTGGTGAACGTGATCGCCCCGATCCGCTCGGAGGAGAACGGTCCGGCCTGGCGCCAGACGAGCTTCTGGCCCTTCGAGCGCATGGCGCGTCTCGCGACCGGCCGCATCCTGCGCCTCGCGGTCACCGCTCCCCAGATCGAGACCAAGCGCTACGGCGGCGTGGATGCGATCGATGCGGCGGCCACCTGGGATGAGGAGTCCGGCCGCCTGGTGGTGTTCGTCGCCAACCGCTCGCTCGACGAGGCGAACGACCTGACGATCGACCTGCACGGCCTCGGCGATGTGCGCGTGCGGCAGGCCGAGACGCTCACCGTGCCCGAGGGTGGCGACCGCCACACGTCGAACCTCGAGACCGCGCCGGACAGCGTGCACATGGTGCCGCTCACGGCTGCCGAGGTCCTCGACGGCGCGGTGCGGGCGACCCTGCCGGCGCTGTCCTGGTCGGTCATCGAGCTCGAGGTGGCGCGGGCCTGAGCCGCACAGGCTCGGCGGTGCATCGCGTCGCCGAGCCCGTCCGCGTGCGCGTCACGTGCGCGTGCTCAGCGCCCGCGTTCCGCGCCCGCGCCGAGCGGAGCCGTGGTGGCCCGCACGACCAGTCGCGTCGGCAGCGTCACATGCATCTCCTCCACCGGCTGCCCCTCCAGGAGCCGGAAGACCATCTCCGCAGCGACCCCGCCCAGACGACGCATGGGCTGCTGGATCGTGGTGAGCGGCAGGGCGCGGCGCGAGGCCTCCGGCACGTCGTCGAATCCGACGACGGAGAGATCCTCCGGCACGCGCAGCCCCAGTTCGTGGGCGACCTCGATCACCGCGATGGCGGAGAGATCGTTCGCCGCGAACACGGCGGTCGGACGCGAGGGCCCGGCCAGGAGCACCCGCGCCGACTCCCTCGTGGTCTCCAGCTCGTACCGTCCGTCCCGGATGAGCGCCGGGTCGATCGGGATGCCGGCGTCGGAGAGCGCCCGCCGATATCCCGCGTCGCGCAGTCCGGCGGAGCGCAGGTCGGGGCGACCGCCGAGGAAGCTGATCCGGCGGTGGCCGAGGTCCAGCAGATGACGCGTGGCGGTCAGCGCACCGCCGAAGCTGTCGGATTCGACCGTGGGCAGGTCGGCGCGTCCGGTGTGCGGGTCGATCGCCACCACGGGGATCTCGGCCGATGCCCCCACCACCGTCGGGGTGACCATGATCGCGGCGTCGATGAGGGTTCCGGAGAGACGGCTGAGCGAGCGCCGCTCCCACCCCTGCCCCTGGCCGTGCCCTGATCCGCTGTACGCCAGCAGGTCGACGGCCGTGTCGTGGACGGCGGCCCCGACGCCTTTGAGGATCTCGGCGCTGAACGGCTCGAAGTCGGCCAGGAGCACCCCGATCACCCCGGTGCGTCTGGCTCGCATGCTGCTGGCGACCAGGCTCGACTCGTACCCCAGCTCCTGCACCACGTCGAGCACGCGACGGACCGTGGCGTCGGCGATGCCGTAGCGGCCGTTGACCGCCTTCGAGACCGTCGAGACCGAGACGCCTGCCGCCTTGGCGACGTCGTGGATGGTGGTTCGCGTGCTCATGGTCGCCCAGCGTATCGGCGTCGACGGTGCGGACGGAAACTGTTTTCGAAAACGTTTGACGAGATCCGTTCCCCTCAGCAGACTGCATCCGACGCGGTCTCATTCCCTGCTGCCGCGGCGCCCGCAGAGACGCGGTGCGCAACTCTCGACGAGGAGAACGATCACATGAACAGCACACGGCGTTCCTTGATGGGCGCGGCCGCGATCGCGGCCGTCGGAGCTCTCGCACTCAGCGGGTGCACCGCGAGCGATCCGCAGGAGGGCGGAGACACCACGATGACGCTCTGGCACAACTCCACGACCGGCCCGGGGGTCGAGTTCTGGGAGCAGACCGTCGCCGACTTCGAGGAGGCGAACCCCGGCGTCACCATCGAGATCCAGTCCATTCAGAACGAGGATCTGGACGGCAAGCTGCAGACCGCACTGAACTCCGGTGATGCCCCGGACATCTTCCTGCAGCGCGGCGGAGGCAAGATGGCGGCGATGGTGAAGGCCGGCCAGCTCAAGGACCTGACCGACGCGATCACCGGCGACGCGAAGGAGGAGATCTCCGAGGCGGCGTATTCGGCCAACAGCCTGGACGGCAAGATCTACGCGATGCCGGTCGCCGTGCTCCCCGGCGGACTCTTCTACAGCCAGGACCTGTTCGACCAGGCGGGCATCACCGAGAACCCGGCCACGCTCGACGAGCTCGAGGCCGCGACCGAGAAGCTCAAGGCCGCCGGGATCGAGCCGATCGCCCTCGGCGCGAAGGACGCCTGGCCCGCAGCGCACTGGTACTACTGGCTGGCGCTGCGCGAATGCAGCTCCGACACGCTCGCCAAGGCCGCCGACGAGATGAACTTCGACGACGAGTGCTGGGTGCGCGCCGGAGAGGACCTCCAGGCGTTCGCGGCCACCGAGCCCTTCAACGCGGGCTTCCTCACCACCACGGCCCAGCAGGGCGCCGGAAGCTCGGCGGGCCTGATCGCGAACCACCAGGCCGGCATGGAGCTCATGGGCGCCTGGAACCCCGGCGTCATCGGATCGCTGACGCCCGACCAGAAGCCCCTCGCCGACCTGGCCTGGTTCCCGTTCCCCGAGGTCGAGGGCGGCGACGGCGAGCCCGGATCGATGATGGGCGGCGTCGACGGCTACTCCTGCTCGGTCGACGCACCGGACGCCTGCGTCGACTTCCTCAACTACCTGGGCACGTCCGACGTGCAGACCGCGTACTACAAGGCGTTCAACGCCCCGCCCGTCAACACCGTCGCGCAGGAGGCCGTGACCGAACCGTACCTGCAGTCGATCCTCGAGGCCTACAACGCGGCGCCCTACGCATCGCAGTGGCTGGACACCGTGTACGGACAGAACGTCGGCAACGCCCTGAACGTCGCCGTCGTGAACATGCTCGCCGGTCAGGGAACCCCGGAGGACATCGTCAAGGCCGTCCAGGATGCCGCAGCCAAGGCATAAGGCGGTCGCCCGGCTGGAAGTGATCCTTCTGGCCGGGCCCGCCCTCCTCGTCTTCCTCGCCTTCGTCATCTTCCCGGTGCTGATGGCGGGCTACTACGGATTCTTCAGCTGGCAGGGCTACGGGCCGCCCACGGACTTCGTCGGCCTCAAGAACTACCTCACGATCCTGCAGGACCCGCTCTTCCACGAGGCCCTGGCCCACAACGGGTTCATCCTCGTCTTCTCGCTCATCCTCCAGGGGCCGGCGGCGATCCTTCTCGCCCTGCTCCTGAACCGCCGGATGCGCGGACAGTCGCTGATCCGGGTGCTGATCTTCGTCCCCTACGTGATCTCGGAGGTCGTGGTCGGCACGGGCTGGAGCCTCATGCTGCAGACCAGCGGGGCGTTCAACGACCTGCTGCAGAAGATGGGCCTCGGTTTCCTCGCGAACGACTGGCTCTCCAACCCGGACATCGCCATCTGGACCCTCATGGTGATCATCACCTGGAAGTACATCGGGTTCGCGGTGATCCTCTTCCTCGCCGGCCTTCAGGGGATCCCCGAGGAGCTGCACGAGGCCGCGGCGATCGACGGGGCGTCGTACTGGCAGATCCAGTGGCGCATCACGCTCCCGCTCCTGGCGCCGACACTGCGGATCTGGGCCTTCCTGTCGATCATCGGCTCGCTGCAGCTGTTCGATCTCGTCTACATCATCTGGGGGCAGTACATCGCCTCCACCGCCGGGACCTCCACCATGGCGACCTACATGGTCTCCGAGGGGCGCAACGCCGGCAACTTCGGCTACGGGAACGCCGTCGCCGTCGTCCTGTTCCTGATCTCGCTCGTGGTGGCGCTGATCTACCAGCGTGCCGTGCTGCGACGCGACACCGACGGCGCCCTCACCGGCGCTCCCTCACGAAAGAAGAGGACGACGCGATGACCGCCACCTCGGTACTCGTCACCCAGCGGCCGGGACGGCCCGCACGCGCACGACTGCCGTGGGCGAACCCCACCGTGTACTTCGTGGCGCTGATCGTCGTCGGGCTCATGCTCGCCCCGATCGCGTACATCATCATCGGCGGCTTCCGCACGAACGCGCAGATCACCACGGACCCGTCCGGGCTGCCGCAGCCCTGGGTACTGTCGAACTATCTCGACGTCATCACCGGCGGGATCTTCTGGCGGCAGGTGCTCAACTCCACGATCGTCGCCCTCACCACGACCATCGGCGTGGTCGCGCTCGGCCTGATGGCCGCCTATGTGCTCGCGCGATACCGGTTCGTCGGTCGCGGGGTGCTCTACGCGTTCTTCGCCGCGGGGCTCATGTTCCCGCTGACCGTCGCGATCACGCCGCTGTACATCGTCGTCCGCAGCCTCGGGCTGATGAACTCGCTCGGCGGGGTCATCCTGCCGCAGATCGCGTTCGCCCTGCCGACGACGATCATCATCCTGGTCCCGTTCCTGCGCGCGATCCCCGACGAGATCCAGGAGGCGGCGTTCATCGACGGATGCAGCCGGATGGGCTTCTTCTGGCGCATGGTGCTGCCGCTGTCGATCCCCGGCGTGATCACGACCGGCATCCTCGCCTTCATCGGCAGCTGGAACGGCTACCTCCTGCCCCTGTTCGTGCTCAACGACGCCGCCTCGTTCACGCTCCCGCTCGGCGTGCAGTCCTTCGCCTCCCAATACTCGGTCGACACCGCGAAAGTGCTGGCCTTCACCTCGCTGTCGATGATCCCCGCCCTGATCTTCTTCAGCCTCTTCGAGCGCCGGATCGTCGGCGGACTCACCGGCGCGGTCAAGGGCTGACGATGTCGATCGAATCACCACAGAAAGAGGCCGACGTGTCCTCTCCGCACACCCGCCCCCGCTTCTCCCCCCGCGTGGAGGGGCTCCTGGATCAGATGACGCTGGAGGAGAAGCAGGCGCAGCTCGTCGGCTTCTGGGTGGATCAGGGCGATGAGCTCGTGGCGCCGATGGCCGGGGAGAAGAAGACCTCCACGCGCTACGCAGAGGCGACGGCGCACGGGATCGGGCACCTCACCCGCGTCTACGGCACCCGCCCCGTCGAGCCGATCGCCCGTGCGCGGTGGCTCTGGAGCGAGCAGTCGCGTCTGCAGACCCAGACACGACTGGGGATCCCGGCGCTCGTGCACGAGGAGTGCCTGACCGGGCTCGCCGCGTGGCAGGCCGCGACCTTCCCGACGCCGCTCGCCTGGGGAGCATCCTTCGACCCCGACCTGGTGGAGCAGGTCGGTCGCGTGATCGGCTCGTCGATGCGGGCGCTGGGAATCCATCAGGGGCTCGCCCCCGTGCTCGACGTCATCCGCGACCCGCGGTGGGGGCGCGTCGACGAGTGCATCGCGGAGGATCCTCTGGTCGTCGGCATGATCGGCACCGCCTACGTGCGCGGCATGCAGGCGGAGGGCGTGCACGCCACGCTCAAGCACTTCGTCGGCTACTCGGCCTCGCGGGCCGGACGCAACCACGCGCCGGTGTCGGCCGGACGCCGGGAGATCGAGGACGTGCTGCTCCCCCCGTTCGAGATGGCCGTGCGCGAGGGCGGTGTGCGCAGCGTCATGAACTCCTACACCGACATCGACGGCGTGCCCGTGGCGGCGGACCCGTACTACCTCGACGAGGTGCTGCGCGGGCGCTGGGGCTTCGACGGCGTGGTCGTGTCGGACTACTTCGCGGTCGACTTCCTGCGCACCATGCACCACGTCGCCGCGGACTCGGCGGAGGCCGCGGCGCTCGCCCTCACCGCGGGGATCGATGTGGAGCTGCCCTCCCCCGACGCCTACACGACCCTCGCGGCTCAGGTGCGCGACGGCTCGCTGGCTCCGGACATCCTGGACAGGGCGGTCGGACGCGTGCTGGCGCAGAAGGAGGAGCTGGGCCTGCTCGACGCCGACTTCACCGCGCCGCCGACCGCGATCGACCTGGACTCCGCCGAGCACCGCACGCTCGCCCGCCGCCTCGCCGAGGAGTCGATCGTCCTGCTGAGCAACGACGGGATCCTGCCGCTCGACCCCTCCGGTTCACCGCGCATCGCCGTGATCGGCCCCAACGCCGACAGCGCCGAGGCGCTCATGGGCTGCTACTCGTTCGTCAACCACGTGCTGGCGCATCACCCGGAGGTTCCCGCCGGCATCGCACTGCCGAGCGTGCTCGAGGGACTGCGCGCCGAGCTGCCGGATGCCGAGTTCACGACCGCCGTCGGGTGCGACGTCGAAGGCGAGGACCGCAGCGGCTTCCCCGCCGCGGTGGCCGCGGCGTCCGAGGCCGACGTGGCCGTCGTCGTGGTCGGAGACCGTGCCGGACTGTTCGGGCGCGGCACGGTCGGCGAGGGCAACGACGTCGACTCCCTGGAGCTGCCCGGCGTGCAGGGCGCTCTGGTCGAGGCGATCGTCGCGAGCGGGACGCCGGTGGTGCTCCTCGCGCTCACCGGTCGACCGTACGCCCTCGACTGGGCACTGCCGCACCGCGAGGGGGCGTCGGGGATGACCGCCGGCCTGGGGTCCGTGAACGGCTCCGCCGCGACCGTCGGCGCTCGCCGCTCGGACCGGCCCCGTCCGGCCGCGGTCCTGCAGGCCTTCTTTCCCGGAGAGGAGGGCGGCCCCGCCGTCGCGGCCGTGCTGAGCGGTCGGATCTCGCCGTCCGGGCGGCTGCCGGTCTCGCTCCCCCGGTCAGCCGGCGCGCAGCCCTCCTCGTACCTGCACGCCGCGCTCGGCGGACGCACCGACGTCACGAGCGTCGACCCCACGCCGGTCCGGCCGTTCGGCTTCGGCCTCGGCTACACGACGTTCGCGCACGAGGATCTCACAAGCGCGCCGACCGTTCCCGCGGACGGGATCATCCGCGCCTCCGTGCTCGTGCGCAACACCGGCCCCCGCGAGGGCTCCGACGTCGTGCAGCTCTACGCCCACGACGAGGTCGCCAGCGTCGCACGGCCCGTCGCCCAGCTGATCGGCTTCCAGCGCGTGACGCTGGAGTCGGGGACGGAGCAGCGCATCGAGTTCACCGTGCCGGCGGAGCGCCTCGCGTTCACGGGCACGGACGGCATCCGCCGCGTCGAGCCGGGGAGGATCCGGCTGTGGGTCGGCTCCGCCTGCGATCACGAGGAGACCGTCACGACGATCGACATCGTCGCCGCCGGCTGAGTTTGGTGGACGAGGGCGGGGCCGTCTCACGCGGAGCGCGCGAGACGGAACCCGATGTGCGACATCCCGGTGTCCTCGGCCTGCGGCGAGCGCGCCGCCGGCCGGAAGCGCAGGCAGTAGTCCGGGGAGCAGAGGTGCGAGCCGCCCTTGAGGACGCGGCGCGGGATGTCGGGGAAGCCCTCCTGGGCGCTCGCCGCCGCGAGGAGGTTGGTCCGCTTGCCGGCGTCGACCGGGTGGTCGGAGAGCCGCACGTGCCGGGGCGTGTAGAAGTCGGTCGTCCACTCCCACACGTTGGCGATCATGTCGAAGAGGCCGTACCCGTTCGGGGGGTACGAACCCACGGGCGCCGTGCCGCCGACGCCCTGGTTGTCGTAGGGGAAACGGCCGAGCCAGGAGTTCGCCTGCGCCACCCCGTCCGGATAGGCCTCGTCGCCCCAGGCGAACCGGGCGCCGTCCCGTCCGCCGCGCGCCGCGTACTCGTGCTCGGCCTCGGTGGGCAGCCGCATGCCAGCCCACTGGGCGTACGCCACCGCGTCCTCGAAGGCGATGTGCACGACCGGATGCTGCAGGCGGTCATCGATCGAGGACTCCGGGCCGAAGGGACGGCGCCACATCGCGCCGGGCTCCCAGCGCCACCAGTTGCGCCAGTCGCGCAGGTCGGTCGGTCCGGACGTGGGCGTGAACACCATCGATCCCGGCACGAGGTCGGCGGGGTCGGCGCCCGGGAACGCGGCGGGGTCGAGCCCGCGCTCGGCCACGGTCACGTATCCGGTCGCGTCGACGAACGCCGCATACTGCTCGTTGGTCACCTGGTAGCGGTCGATGAAGAACGACTCGACCGCGCGCTCGTGGACGGGCCGCTCGTCGGGGTAGAACTCCTCGGACCCCATCAGGAACGTGCCGCCGGGGATGAGGACCATGTCGCGCGTGTTCGTCACGAGACCGAGCGTAGTGTCCGCGGAGCCGCCGCGGCAGGGTGGGCTGTGCGCCTACGCTCCGGCCCAGAGCCGATCGATCGGCACGGCGCGTGCGAGGATCCGCTCGGCGGCGCGGTGTCCCGACAGCATCGCGGCCGGAACCGTCGCCGGGTCGTCGGTCCAGGTGGCCTCTCCCGCGAGGTGCAGCACGTCGCCGATGGGTGCGGCCAGGTCGTCGTGGTCGGCCGTGGTCGACCCGAGCGTCATATAGGCGTACGAGCCGCGGGAGTAGGGGTCGTCCTGCCAGCTCGTCCGGTGCACGTGCGTGGGCGCGACGACCCGATCGCCGTACAGCCGGCGCAGCTGCACCAGGATCGACTCCACCACGCGCCGGTCGTCCCAGTCCCTGGTCGCGGTCGCGGCAGGTCCCGCGGCGAATGTGAGCAGGGTCGGTTCGCCGTGCACGGCGGTGAGGTCGTACCAGGAGTGCCACCACCGGCTCTGCGGACCCTGCTGCCGGATCGCGTACACGCCCTCGTCCCAGAAGCGCTCCGGGAAGCGGAGGAAGACCTTCTCGAACGCGTTCATGCGCAGACGCCCGAGCGCCTCGGCGTTCCGCGGCGGCAGCGGCGGTGTGATCTCGACCGTTCCGGACTGCAGCACCCCCACCGGCAGCGTCACGACCGCGGTGTCGGCCGTGAACTCGGACGACGCGGTGCGCACCCGGACGCCGTCCCCCCAGTCGATGCCCGTGACGACCTGCCCCAGGCGCACATCGAGCCCCGCCGCGAGCCGGTCGGGGAGCACGTCGTAGCCGTCGGGGAACACGACCTCGTCGCCGTCGATCTCGTCGTCGTCCAAGCCGTGCGCGGCGAGGTCCTCGATCCACGCGCCGTACTGCTCCTCGGCACGGTGCTCCAGATACTCCCGCACGCGCTGCGTCCGGTCCGCATCCGCGCCGTACCGGGTGAGAGCAGCCTCGGTGACGTCGCGGTAGGAGGCCTCGGGGGCGGAGTGGGCGATCACCTCGACGAGCGCGGCGTCGACCGCGTGCACATCGGCCGCGAACCGACGCGCGGCCTCGTCCGAGAGCTTACGACCGTCAGGATCGAAGGAGGCGATGGGTCTGCTGTCGACCTGGTAGCCCCCGACGGTGAACTCGACCATGCGCATCCCGAACGCCTCCGCCGCGGCGGCGACCGGGCTGCCGGTGACTCCGTGGATCCAGGAGGCCCCGAGGTCCACCGTCCCGGAGGTGCGGTCGGTGTGCACGCGCCCCCCGACGCGATCCCGCGCCTCGAGCACGATCACGCGGCGACCGGCGTCCTGCAGCAGGCGTGCCGCGGTCAGCCCGGCGACGCCGGCACCCACCACGATCGTGTCGACGTGCTCCATGCTGTCAGCGTATCGCCGCTCCCGTCGCGATATAACAGCCAAAACCGGCCCCGGAGGCTGTTATATCGCGACCGGAACAGGGGATGGGATGACGGACTCGAAGCGGCCACCGGAGACGATGGGCTGGTCCGGCAGGCCGGGGAGGCGGATCGTCCCCTCGACGCCGGTCGGCAATGAGAGCGAATAGCGGATGCCGTCGGCCACGCGCTCCCAGGATCCCTCGATCACTCCATAGGGCGAATCGAAGGCTATGCGAGCGTGATCGAGATCTCCGCCGGGCTGGGGCGCCCACTCGACCCGCCGGTAACCGGGGGCCGCCGGGGAGAGCCCGCCGATGACCCGGTGCATCCAGTCCGCGACGCTGCCGAGCGCGAAATGGTTGAAGCTGGTCATCTCACCCGGGTTGATGGTGCCGTCGGGGAGCATGGAGTCCCAGCGTTCCCAGATCGTGGTGCCGCCCATGCGCACGGTGTACAGCCAGGAGGGGCACTCGGTCTCGAGGAGCAGGTCGTAGGCGGTGTCGACGTGGCCGGTGGCGGTCAGCGCATCGCTGATCACCGGCGTGCCCGCGAAGCCCGTGGCGATGCGGTTGCCCGCCTCACGGACGAGCGCGGCGAGACGGCGGCCTGCCGCGTCCTGCTCCGCGGCGCTCAGGAGTCCGAAGCGGATCGCGAGCGCATACGCGGTCTGCGCATCGGAGGTGAGCGTGCCGTCCTGCCGCACGTACTCCGCGCGGAAGGCGTCCCGCGCCTCCTCCGCGATGCGCGCGTAGCGGTCGGCGTCGGCGGAGAGTCCCAGCAGGCGTGCCGTGTCGGCCAGGCGCCTCGTGGAGAACGCGAAGTACGCGGCCGCGACGAGGTAGCGGTCGGTGCGGGCGTCGGCGGGGTCATGCGGCGGCGCGGCCGGGTCGAGCCAGTCGCCCAGCTGATGTCCGTCGCGCCACAGCCGGGAGGGGCCGGACTGCGCGATCATCCGCTCCACCCAGGCGCGGCCGCTATCGTACTGTCGGCGCAGCACCCCGAGATCGCCGAACCGCTCGTGGAGCGTCCACGGCGTGAGCACCGAGACATCGCCCCAGACGGCGCCCGTGCGGATGGGGTTCCACGTCGGACCGCCGGGGATCACCGGCACGAACCAGGGGATGGTGCCGTCCGGGAGCTGTTCCAGCGCGACGTCCGTCAGCCAGCTCTCCAGGAAGCCGGCCGAGTCGTACAGGAACGATGCAGTCGGCGCGAACACCTGCACATCCCCCGTCCAGCCCAGGCGCTCGTCGCGCTGCGGGCAATCGGTCGGGATGCTGAGGAAGTTCCCGCGCATGCCCCACCGGACGTTCTCGTGGAGACGGTTCAGGTCGGGGTTCGACGTCTCCAGCCAGCCGGTGCGTCGCATGTCCGTGTGGATGACGCGGGCGACGACGTCGCCTTCGCGCAGCTGGTCGAGGCCGGTGACGGTCGCGTACCGGAAGCCGTGGAAGGTGAACTTCGGCTCCCACAACCGCTCGGCTCCGCCGTCGAGCGTGATGGTGTCGTGCGCGGCGGCCAGGCGCAGCGGACGGGTGCCCAGTGCGCCGTCCTCGAGCACTTCCGCGTGCCGCAGCTCGATCGTGCGCCCCGCGTCGCCGTGCACTCGCACGCACAGCCGTCCGACGAGGTTCTGCCCGAAGTCGAGCAGGTGCGTGGTCGCGTCGACGCGGGTGACGGTCGCGGGGGCGAGCTCCTCGGTGCAGCGGACCGGGGGAAGGACCGGGGCGACGAGCGTGCGGGGGTCGCGGCGGCCGACGCGCACGGGCGTCCATCCGGCGGTCTGCGCCCCCGGGCGCGACCATCCGGGCTGCTCGGCGCGGGCGTCGTGCCTCTCGCCGTCGTAGAGCCCGGAGACGAGGATCGGGCTCGGCGCGGCCGACCAGTCCTCGTCCGTCGCGACGGTCGTGCGGGAGCCGTCGTCGTGCGTGACCTCGAGCTGCGCGATGAGGGACTGGTCGGTGCCGTACAGGTCGTGGTAGCCGCCGTTGAAGCCGAGCCGACCGCGGTACCACCCGTCGCCGAGCCAGGCGCCCAGAGTGTTCTCCCCCTCGGCGAGGTGGTCTGTCACGTCGAACGTCCAGTACACGAGGCGCTCGTCGTACTTCGTCCAGCCGGGCGAGAACTCGTGGTCGCCGACGCGGACCCCGTTGATCTCCGCCTCGTAGAGACCGTGCGCCGTGACGTACAGTCGCGCGCGGGCGATGGGGCGGTCGACCGTGAAGGATCGGCGCACGAGCGCGGGGCGACGATCGGTGTCCGGCACCTCCGGCCAGCCCGCGCCGACCGGGGCGGCGATCCAGTCCTCGGCGTCCAAAAGCCCGGCCTCCGCCTGCGCGGGCGCGCTCCAGTCCGACCACGCGCCGTCGACGCCGCGCACCCGGACCCGGACCTGCACCCGCTCGCGGGAGACGAGCGGCTCGAACGGCCAGGCGACGAGGATCTGATCCGCGCCGGTGCCCGATGCCACGACCGCGCCCCCATCCCGGGTGCACTCCAGCTGCCAGCCCTGTTGCGTCCAGCCCTCGGCCGCCTGGATGCGCCACGAGATCCGCGGGGTGCGCGAACCGAGCCCGAGGGCATCGTCGACGTGCTCGAAACGCGGGAGGGAGACCTTCACTGTGGACCTTTCGGAGATGTCGGCGCTCATCCCTTGACCGCTCCGGCCGTCAGGCCCTTCTGGATGCGCTGGTTGAGCACGAGGTAGATGATCAGCAGCGCGAACACGTTGATGCTGATGGCGGCGAACAGCGGGCCGTACTGGGTCGTGCCGAACTGCCCGTTGAAGTTGAGGAGGCCGACCTGCAGGGTGCGCAGGTTGCCGGAGTTCGCGAACGTCAGCGCGATGAGCAGGTCGTTCCAGAAGAAGAAGAACTGCACGAGTCCGACCGTGAACAGACCGTTCTTCATCATCGGGAGGGCGACCGAGAAGAACTGCCGGTAGATGCTCGCACCGTCGAGGGTCGCCGCCTCGAAGACCTCGCGCGGGATGGCCCGGAAGTAGGTCGCCATCAGGAACACCGTCAGCGGCATGCCCGTCGCGGTGTAGGTGATGATGAGGGGCCAGAGCGACCCGGTGAGCCCGAGCTGGAAGTAGGTGCTGAACAGCGGCAGCAGGATCATCTGCGTCGGCACCATGATGCCGGCGAGGAACACGATCAGCACCCCGCTGCGGCCCTTCCAGACCAGCACCTCGAGCGCGAAGGCGGCCGCGGTGCCGAGCAGCAGCATCAGGAAGAGCGAGGGCAGCACGGTGATGGCGCTGTTGAAGAGCGACTGTCCGAGCCCGGCCGTGTCCCAGGCGATGACGTAGTTGTCGAAGTTCCACTGCTCGGGGAGGGCCCAGGTGGGCGCTTCGAGGAACTCTCGCTGCGACTTGAACGACCCGAGCAGCAGCCAGATCAGCGGATAGCCGACGATGACCAGGAGCACGGCCACGAGGATCCCGATGGGCGCCTTGCGGAGGATTCTCGTCGCGCGGCGCGATGCGGTCGTCGAGGCGCTCATGCCACGCCTCCCTTCTTCGCAGTGCGCGCATTGGCGCGGAAGATGAACACCGTCACCACGAGGCAGATGATGGTGAGCAGCATGGCGATGGTCGAGCCGTACCCGTAGTTGCCGTACGTGAACGCGTTGTCGAACATCGAGATGGTGAGCGGACTCGTCGAGGTGCCCGGCCCGCCGTTGGTGAGGGCGAGCACGCTGTCGAAGACCTTCAGCGTGCCGTTGACGGAGAAGATCAGCGAGGAGACGAGCACGGGCGCCGAGAGCGGCAGCACGATGTGCCGCACGAGCTTCCAGCCGCTCGCGCCGTCGAGGCGCGCGGACTCCAGCACGTCCTCGGGGATGTCGATCAGCCCGGCGTACAGCAGCACGCCGTAGAACCCCATCGAGCGCCAGATGTCCATGATCGCGATCACGATGAACGCGCTGCCGCCGTCGCCGAACCAGTCCACCGGGACACCGCCGAGGCCTGACAGCACCGAGTTCACGACGCCCTCCGTCGGTGCGATGGAGAACAGCTGCTGGAAGAGCAGCGCGACGGCGACCGTGGGCATGACCACGGGGAAGAACACCAGCGTCCGGACGATCCCGGAGGCGCGCTTGAGCGCGAAGACGTAGAGGAGTGAGAGCAGGTATCCCAGCAGCACTTGGCCGACCGTGACCACAGCCGCGTACTTCAGGGTGAACAGCAGCGCGGCATGCACCTCGGAGTCGCCGATCAGACGGGCGAAGTTGTCGAAGCCGACGAACTGGAAGCCGACGATGGCGTTGCCCTCGAACAGGGTGTAGCCCATCGACCAGATCACCGGGATGAGCATCACCACCGAGTAGATGAGCAGGGCCGGACCGAGAAGGATGGCGATCGCCTTGCGGTCGCCGAGCACGTTCTGCATTCGTTCTCCTGAAGGATGAGGGGGCGGCGTGCGGGTCGCCGCCCCCTCAGGGCTGCTACTGGTCGAGGTCGGCCTGGACCATCGACATGAAGTCCTCGGCGGAGATGCTGCCGCTGACGAGGGGAGCCGCGTTGCGCTGGCTCGTGGTGGTGGCCTCCGCGGAGAACAGCGCCTCGAACCAGAGCACGGTGGTCTCCGTGTCGGCGACCTGCTCCTGCACCATCTGGGTGAGCGGGGGGACGTCGGCGACCTCGGTGTTGAGGGCGAAGCCCGACACGCGGTTCTCCTGTTCGAGGGCGACCGAGCCGTAGTTCTCGGTGATGCAGCTCAGCCACGCCTCGGTGTCGTCGTTCACGGCCTTGGCGTTCATGGTGATCGGCAGGCCCACGTTCGCGGCGAGCTGCGAACGGTCTCCCTTGCCGCCGTCGACACCCGGGAAGGGCATGAAGCCGACGTTCTCGGCGCCGATCCGGTTGACCTCGGGGTCGTTCGCCGAGCTGAGGAACCACGAGCCCATGTAGAACATCGCGGCGGAGCCGTTCAGGAACTGGTTCTCGCTGGTGGCCATGTCGATGCTGCCGACGCCCTGACCGAAGTAGCCCTTCGTGCCGAGGTCGGCGATCGCCTGAGCGGCCGCGACGTACTCCGGGTCGGTGAGCTTCGCATCGCCGTCGGCGACCTTCTGGAGCGCATCCGGACCGAGGTCGCGGAAGAGGTAGCTGGAGATGAGACGCGTGATGGGCCAGCCCTGCTCACCGCTGGCCGAGAACGGCTGGATGCCCGCGGCGTCGAGCGTGTCGGCGGCGGCGACCAGGTCGTCGAAGGTCTGCGGCTCCTCGATGCCCTGCTCGGCGAAGATCTGCTTGTTGTACCAGATGCCCTCGACGTTGTACTCGAAGGGCAGGGCGCGGAAGCCGCCGTAGAGGTTCTCGATCGTCGAGATGGCCGCCGGCTCGATGTTGTCGATCACGTCGAGGTCCGTGAGCAGCTTGTCGAAGTCGGCGACGTTGCCCGAATCGGCGAGCGTCTTGGTCAGGGCCGGCGCGTTGCCGGCGCTGAAGAGTACGGGCAGGTCGCCCTGTCCGGCCTTGAGCTGCAGCTGCTGGTCGAGGTTGGACTGCGGGACGGTCTCGACGTCGAGCGGCAGAGTCTCGCCCTCGGCAGCGCACGCGTCTGCCGCGAGCGTCTCCAGGATCGCGGGAACCTCGGTGTTCTCCACGTTGACGAACAGGGACAGCGAGTCGGTTCCCGCGGACGATCCGCCGCCGCCGCCGCAGGCGGTCAGGGCGAGGGCCGATGCTCCGGCGATCGCGGTGAATGCACCGCGCCTCCAGAGCTGGGCTGTGGTCAGCTTCATTCTTTCCTCCTTGAAAACGGGCGAGCCGCGTCGATCACACACTTGAAGCGCTTCAGATAGTACGCTTGAAGCGCTCCAAGACGCAAATGCAGCTCGACGAACGGACACCGCATGACCAGCTCCTCGCCCGACACCGGTCGACCCCGGCCGGTCATGGCTGACGTGGCGCGACACGCGGGCGTCGCCCTCGGCACCGTCTCGAACGTGCTCAACAATCCGCAGATCGTCGCGCAGGAGACCCGCGAGCGCGTGCTCCGCGCCATCGACGAACTCGGCTTCGTCCGCAACAACGCCGCTCGCTCGCTCGTCACCGGGCGCGCGGACACGGTCGGATTCGTGATCGTCGACGTCGGCAACTCGTTCTTCGTCGACATGGCGCGCGGCGTGGAGGAAGAGCTCGACGAGCACGACATCCGGCTGCTGCTCGCCAACAGCGACGTCGACCTGGCCAAGCAGGATTCGTACATCGGAGTCTTCGAGGAGGCGAAGGTGGCCGGGATCCTCCTCGCGCCGCTCGACGCGCCCCTCGACGCGGCCCGCGCCGCTCGACACCGCGGCATGCCCGTCGTCCATGTGAACTGGCCGGGCGATGAGGACGCGTGCGGCGTCGTGGTCGACGAGGAGCTCGGCGGCTACCTGGCCGCGCGGCACCTGCTGGATCAGGGGCTCCGCCGCCTCGCGTTCGCCGGCGGTCCGTTCTCGCTCTCGGCGATCGCCCAACGTCATACCGGGGCGCGACGCGCGGTGGCCGAGGTTCCCGATGCCCGGCTGGAGACCATCGAGACGCACAGCATCACCGTCCGCGGTGGATACGCCCTGGGCGAGCAGCTCAGCTCACGCCCGGCCGCCGAACGCCCGGAGGGACTCGTCTCCGCCTCCGATGCGCTCGCGGCGGGAGCCATCCAGACCATGCAGCTCGCGGGAGTCCGGGTGCCGGCGGACATCGCGGTCGTCGGCTACGACAACAACCACTTCGCCCAGGACAGCTCGGTGCCCATCACGAGCGTCGGCCAGCCCGGCCACGAGATGGGGCGGATCGCCGCGCAGGTGCTCTACGAGGAGATCTCCTCCCCCGGCGAGCACCGCCACCGGACGATCACCCTCACGCCGACCCTCTTCCCCCGCACGAGCTCGACGGCGGTCTGACTCCCGTCGCGATACAACAGCCAAAACCGGCCCCGGAGGCTGTTATATCGCGACCGGAACAGGGGATGGGATGCGCCGCTAACGCGGGGTGCGGCCGGTGCGGACGCCGGCGATGAAGGCCGCCGTCGCCGCGCTGCCGACCAGCATCCACGTCACCCACTTGGGCATCGCTCAGCCTCCGGAGGGGTTCTCGAGGGGCTTGCCCTCATCGTCGGTCGTCTCGTCCTCCAGCACCTCGTCGGTGTCGGGGGACGAGTCGTCGGGCGCGCCGCCGGACGCGGTGTCGGCTTCCTCGTCGGGTCCGGGCGTGCCCTGCGTGTTCTGCGGATCGCTCATGCTCTTCTCCTCTGTTCGGTGGCTCGACCGTAGGCCGGTTCGCGCGTCGTGATCAGGGGGTTGACCTGCGCGCATCCCCTCGCGACACTGGGCCCGAACCACAGCAGGCTCACCCTGACAACCCCCTGGTCCGCGCGCGTGTCCCATCGGAGCCTGGAGTCATGAGCCACAACCCCGATGACATCAAGCAGCCGCTCGACCACCTGCCTCCTCTGGAGGAGCGCGACAAGGCGGTCGAGATCGAAGAACCCAGCTACCCGACCTCCGAGTCGCCCAGCGGGACGCCCCACGCTTCTCCGGAGACCGCCGCCGAACCGGGCAAGCCGAACCGCCACGGCGTCGACAAGCTCCCGCCGACGTCCCGCTGAGCGCGGTATCCGGCGTCGGCCGGGTCGCCGCCGCGAAGCAGGCCGGCAGGGCGCGAGAATGGAGCATATGGCTCCGAGATCCCGCCGCCCCCTGCTCACCTCGGTCCGCCGTCTGCTGCACACCGATCCCTCGGCCGTCGCGCACACCGAGGCGATGCCGATCATCGACGAGCGCACCGTGCCGCGCGTGCTCGATCTCGCCACGCGCATCGGGGAGTCGATGTTCGCGGTCGGCGCGTCGGCCCACGAGGTCACGCTGGCGATCACCCGCGTGTGCGATGCCTACGGGATGCGCGGGGTGCAGGTCGACGTCACCTACAACTCGATCACGGTGTCCTTCCACCTGAGCGGCGAGGTGTGGCCGGAGACGCTGGTCCGCGTGGTGCGCGTCACGGCGCCCGATCACGCGAAGCTGCAGCGAGTGCAGGCGCTTGTCGCCGACATCGACGACGGCCTCGATCTGGAAGCCGCGCGCACCGCGTTCCGGGTCATCCGGCGCATGCCGTTCCGCTACCAGCAGCCCGTCGTGATCGTCGCCCGCGCACTGCTCGCGGTCGGCGTGAGCATCATGCTCGGCGCGGCTCCCATCATCGTCGGTCTCACCTTCATCGCGGCACTGTGCGCCGCCCTCACGCAGGCCGGTCTCGCCCGGCTGCGGGTTCCGCTGTTCTTCAGCCAGATCGCCGGCGGGTTCGTGACCACGGTCGTCGCGGTCGTCGTCTCCGCGCTCGGCACGGCGGGGATCGAGCCGTTCGTCGACATCCGCCCGTCGATCATCGTGGCCTCGGGAATCGTGCTCATGCTCGCCGGGCTCACCGTCGTCGGGGCTGCGCAGGATGCGATCGACGGATTCGCCCTGACCGCCGGCGGGCGGATCCTCGATCTGACGATGCAGACGCTCGGAGTCGTGATCGGCATCCTCGTGGGGCTGGAGCTGGGCGGCGTGCTCGGGTTCACGATGGACCTGCCCGACGATCCCGCCCTGTTCGGCCCGCTCCTGAACCAGTTCACGGGCGCGATCATCATCGCGGTCGCCGTGGCCGTGTTCAACGGCGCCGGCCTCCGGATCATCCTGGTCAGCGCGCTGCTCAGCGCCGTCACCCTGGCGGGGTACTCGTCCACGATCGCCGTGAACCTGCATCCAGCCGCCGCGAGCGCGATCGGAGCACTGCTCGCGAGCTTCGTCGGCATGCTGATCGCCCGCAACCTGCATGTGCCGTCCGTCGCCGTGACCACCGCGGCCATCGTCCCGCTGGTCCCCGGTGTCGCCGTGTTCCAGGGGCTGCTGGAGATGGTGCACTCGGCCGGCACGTCGTCGGGCATGCTCGACAGCGGCGGCTCCTTGATCGACGCCGCCGTGATCGGGATCGGACTCGCATCCGGCGCCTCACTCGGCCTGTACCTCGGGACGCCGCTGCGGGCCACCCTCGCGAGCGTCGCGAAGACCCGCGCGCGCGTGCGGCGCTGAGCCCCGGACCGCTAGCCCTGCGCGGCGAACTCGATCGCGCCGAGGAGGTTCCCGCTCGGATCGGAGAACTTGCGCACCCGGGCGAACCCCAGGTCCTCCGCGCTGCCGACGACCGCCTCCGCGCGCTCCAGACGACGGGCGAGCTCGTCGAGCGCCGTGCTCTTGAGGAAGAAGACCGGCTTGATCTCGCCGTCGAGCGCGACGCGCATCGGGGTGTACTCCTGGGCTTCCCACAGCATGAGGTCGAGGGCGGGTTCGAGTCGCAGCATGGCGTAGGCCCCGTAATCGGTGAGCAGCTGGAAGCCGAGGACGTCCCGATACCAGGCGACGGCCTCGCCGAGGTCTCGGACGGGCAGCTGGATGTGGTCGAGCGCCGTGACGACGGGTGCCATGGATCGAATCCTTCCTCGAGGTCGGCCCCACCCTATCGACGGCTCCGGACACCCCGGGCCGCCGCGACTACCTCCGGCGCGCGACGATCAGGCCATCCCACCCCTTGACGCCCACAGTCTGGAGCGCCGTCGCATCCAGCTCGGGATGCGCGGCGATCGCCTGGGTCACCGCCTGGACGCCCCGCACACGCGGATCGTCGCTGTCGGTCGCCGTCACGGCGCCGTTGCGCACCACGTTGTCGATGATGATCACCGCGCCGGTGCCGGTCAGCCGCAGAGCGGCGTCGAGATAGATCGGATTGCTGGGCTTGTCGGCGTCGATGAAGACGAGGTCGAACGGCGGCTCGCCCTGCGCGATCAGTGTCGCGGCCGAGTCCGCAGCCGGACCCACCACGACGGACACCTGGGAGGAGACGCCCGCGCGATCGAGGTTCTCGCGGGCCACCTTCGCGTTGTCCTCCTCCAGTTCCAGCGTCACGACGCGCCCTTCGGGTCCGACGGCACGCGCGAACCAGATCGTGGAGTAGCCGGCCAGCGTGCCGAACTCGAGCACGCGCCGCGCCCCCGAGATCCTGGTGATCAGTCCCAGCAGGGCGCCCTGATTCGCCGCCACCTCCGCATTCGGCATCGTGGTCCGTGCGCCGGACTCCCGCGCCGCGACCAGGGCATCGTCCTCGGGAACCAGCGCTCGGGAGAAGTAGTCGTCGACGTCGCGCCAGGCGCGCGGCGATTCGTAGCGGTTCTCGGGCACGCGGTCATCGTTCGACGTCATGACTCCCATGCTGGCACCGTTTCACCCGGGTGACTGCGCGCCGGATGAGGGCTCTCCCCCTGTCGCACACGGCGCTTGTGTGGTTTGCTCGGTGCCAGCCGGTTCGGGGCGGGGGCCCGTCCAGCGATGGATGGAGCAACGGAGGGCTGCGATGTCGACCATGCCGGGCAGAAGGGCGAGCGCGATCGGGCGCGCCGTCGTGATCGGGCTGACCGCGGGGGCCGTCGCCTTCGCCGGTCTCGTGGCCCTCTCCCCGATGAGCGCGATCGCGGCCTCGTCGCCCGGCCTGCTCGACACCGGGGACCCGCCGCCGCCCGCCGACCACACGGTCCCGGACGGTCTGGACGATCCGGCTCCGGTGCCGGATGAGTCGATCGTCGAGATGCCGCCCGCCGCCTCACCGTCCATCGTGCCGAACGCGAACACGGTCCGGATGGCCTGGGTCGGCACGCCGGACCAGCGGCCCGCCGACGCCGCGCTCCTCACGCTGCAGGCTGCGCTGAACGCCGTGCCCGCCGGCGGCACCGTGTCGTTCGACCCCGACGCCTACGCGTTCACGGGGGCGCTGACCGTGCCCCGGCTGACCACGCTCGCCTCCGCATCGGCCGCCACGCTCTACGCGCGGTTCACCGTGTCCGGCGGCGGCCTCACCTTGGGCGCAGGCGTGGGAATCGCGGCCGCGAACACGGGAGCGATCGTGAGCGTGACCGCGTCCGGCGCCGTGCTGACCGGTCTCGTCATCCGGAACCCCACTCCCGTCCTCCGTCCGACGGGCGTGCAGCTGGGAGCTGGTGTGACGGGCGTCCAGATCGTCTCGCTCGACATGGACGGGGCCGGCGAGCCGTCGTCCTACGGCATCAACCTCACCACCGGGTCGGCGACGGTCGCCGACCCGCGGATCGCGGGGGTGGCCACGGGGGTCATCGCCACCGCCGCCTCCACGGCCGCCGACGTCTCCGTCTCCGGGGGCACGATCTCGGCCGCCACGTCCGGCATCTCGCTCGGTGCGACGCAGGCGCCGTCCGTCAGCGGCGTCGAGGTGACGGGCGCCACCGGCGTGGGAACCGGCATCGACCTCGCGCAGAGCACCGGAGCGGTGGTGGCGTCCGCGACCGTGCACGGCTTCGCGCGCGGGATCGGCACCGCCACGACGAACACCGGCACGGGGCCGGCCATCACCGACGCGGTCGTCGACGGCAGCTCCCGCGAGGGCATCGCGCTCGGCGCGACTTCCGCCCCCCGGGTCGAGCGCGCGACCATCGCCGGAACCGACACGGCGCAGTCGACCGGGATCCTGGTGCTGCTCTCGAACGCGGCGACGATCACGGAGCCCCGGATCAGCGGCATGATGTACGGCATCACCACGAGCGCCCTCAACACGGGCACAGGCCCCGCGATCGCCGCCCCGCAGATCACGGCGTTCGGCGGCATCACCCTCGGCTCCACGCAGGGCGCATCCGTGACCGACGCCGTCATCCAGTCCGGGGCCGCCGTCGGGGGGACGGGCGTGAACCTCGTCAACTCCGGCCGCGCAACCGTCACCGACCTGACAGCCACCGGATTCCTGTACGCCGTGGGTTCGCAGTCGACGGTCGATCCCGCCTCCGACCGCGTCGACATCACGATCTCCGACGTCACCGTGACGGGCGCCCCCGTGGCCTCCCACGGCATCTACCTGCTCGGGGTGAGCGCCGCCACGATCACGGGCGTCGAGGCGGACATCACCGGCGCGGCGCTCGTGATCCACCAGTCGCGGGGAGTGGTCGCCCAGAACGTCGTCGTGACCGGGCATGAGGGTCCGACACCGACGACGGGTTCCGCGATCCTCCGCGCCTACGGCTCGCAGCGCGTCGACGTGTCGGATTCCTCGATCGCCGGCGGCTCCTACGGCTTCTTCTACTCGGCCACGCAGGGCTCCCGGATCACGAACGCCACCGTCGCCGACCTCGTCGAGTACGGCGTCTACGGCCGCAGCGTGAGCGAGCTGGACGTGTCCGGTGTGACCTTCCGGGGCAACTCCGCCGTGGGGTTGCTCGTGGCGACGGAACCGGCGAACGGCCTCAGTCACGACATCGCCTTGCACGACAACACCATGGTCGACAACGACGACGGCATCTCCCTGTTCCAGGGCACGAGCGACGTCGATGTCGTCCGCAACGCCATCAGCGGCCAGCGCACCGCCCTGACCGCCGGCTCCGCCCACGGCGTCACGTTCGCCGACAACACCGTCGACCAGGCCGCCGTCGAGGGGATGGCCGCCCTCACGATCGCGCCGCGCTGGCAGGACGCGGAGGTACCGGGGTCGTATTCCTCCTCCGCCATCCGCGTCACCGACAACACCTTCCGCGGAACGGGGACCTGGATCAGCGTCGGGACCGCTGACGCGACCGACCCCGAAGCCGATCGCCGCACGCTGCAGGACGCGGTCCTGGTCACGGGCAACGTGTTCCCGGCGGCCTCCACCGCCATCGTCACCCACCCGAACGCCGTGATCGGAGACGACACCGCGGCGCAGAACGCAGTGTCTCCGTTCATCGTGGGCGTCGACGGGCCGATCGCCGTCGATGCGCGCGATCACGACGATCCGAACGACTGGGGCTCGCGGTGCCGGGCAACCGGGTTCCTCGATGGGGAGCCGTACTACGACGGCGGCGGAGCCGAAGTCCGGGAACTGTCCGATGCCCCGGTGCTGTATCCGATGAACTGCGTCGACCTGTCTCTCACCGAGGCGCTCGCGGCGACCGACCCCGTGGCCGCCGGTGACACCGTGACCTGGATGCTGACGCCGCACAACGACGGGCCGCGAGCGGCTCCGGCGGGGTGGACCGTCCAGCAGCTGCTCCCCGAGGGTGTCGAACTGGTCTCGCTGCGCGGAGACCGCTATGACATCGACGGACTGACCGCAACGGCCCAGAGCGACCTCCCCGCCGGCGAGGATGGGCCGCCCCTGATGGTCACGGTGCGGATCGTCGCCCCGCCGTCCGGGGCCGCGACGATGCGCAACGTGGCCTACATCGCCCCTGCGCCCGATACCGACCTCGACGGCGACGGGTTCGTCGACCTCTTGATCGAGCAGTTCAGTCCGCTCGCTGTGCCCACCATCGACACCGATACGGATGCCACGGAGACAGACAACGACACGCAGGGGGTCTGGGCCGTCGCGCCCTCCGGTTCCTCCGGCGGCGGTTCGGGCGGCGGCGGTTCGGGCGGCGGGTCAGGGCCGGGCTCGGGGGCGCTGCCGGCCACGGGCGCCGACAGCACCGGGTTCCTGCTCCTGGGCGGCGCACTCGCCGTCGCGGGGCTGCTGATCCTCTCGGCGCGCCGTTTCCAGCGTCCGCGGGTGTGAGGGCGGAGTCGCGGCCGTGCCACGATGGACGGGCGCGCCGCCTTCGGCCCGATGCTCTGCCGACCTCTGAGGACCCATGAATCCGCCGTCCATCGACACCTCCCTCCTGACCGCCGTGGCCACGCTCATGACGCCGCGGCTCCGGCTCGAACCCCTGGGTCCGTCGCACATCGACGGCGCGATGGAGGGCATCTCCGATCCGGAGACCCTGCGGCTGACCGGCACGCGCCGGACGTTCTCGCGGGACGACGTGCTGCGGCACCTGACCTCGCTCGCCGACCGCGATGATCGCGCCGACTGGGCGATCATCGACCTCGCCACGGAGAGGTACGTCGGGGAGGTCGTGCTCAACGAGCTCGAACCAGACGACGCGGCGATGAACTTCCGCGTCGCTCTCAATCCCGGATGGATGGGGCGCGGCTACGGCACCGAGGCCGCGCGCGCCGTGCTCGATCACGCGTTCGACGACCTGGGCGTGCACCGCGTCGGCCTCGACGTGTTCGCCTTCAATCCGCGCGCCGAACGGTCCTATGAGAAGGCGGGATTCCGGCACGAAGGGCGGCAGCGCGACACGCTCTTCTGGGACGGCGAGTGGGTGGACTCGATCCTGATGGCCGCCCTCAGCACGGATGAGCGCCCGGCGCTCTGAGACGCTACCAGCTGTCCCAGTCGAGGAACGGCGCCTCGTTCGGGGCGACGGTCGGCGCGACCCGATCGACCTGCTCGACGGAGATCATCACGCGGGTGTTCGCCGTGATCAGCACGCTCATGATCGCGCGGTCGCCGGCGACATCGACGAACGTCGGCTGCCCCCGCGCCGCCTCCTCGATGCGACGCATGAGGTCGAGGACGTCGTGCTCCGCCGAGAGGACCATCGCGTGCCCGTCGATCTCCAACCGTGTGATCGTCCTTGTCGCGTCCGCCCTGTCCATGGGGACCACGGTATGCCCCGTTTCGAAGAGCGAGAAGAGGGGTTGCGCCAAGCCTGCCGGTTCGGTAGCTACACCGACTCGGCGACGCGCTCCGGGACGGACGAGGGTGCGGGTTCGGGGACGAGATACAGGCCGCCGGGGGCGCTGGCGGTGAAGGCGAGATTCTCGATCCACTCGCGGTTGACCGACGGCTGGCGGCTGCCGTGGTACTTGAAGACCATCGAGCTGCCGGCGTGGATCCAGACGGTCAGACGACCGCCGCCGATGCTCGCGTCCTGCTTCCAGGTGAAGGGGAACGGCTCCCCGCGGCGCAGTTTCGCCGTCATCACGAGCTGAAGGTGCGTGAGCGCACGATCCTCGATCTCGGTCTTGACGTTGCCTTCGTAGATGAACGTACCCATCACAGCCTCTTCTGTTCTGCCACGGAACCCGTGCCAAGAGGCGCAACCGAGATGATCGCTGAGTGGTGCGTTCAGCCTACGCCCGTTGACGGCGAAAGGCTCGCGGGGGCGTGAGATGAGGCGAAGTGTGCGCGTGCTGTCCGATCCCGTTCGCTCCGTCGGCTGACGGGTCAGACTCCGCGCTCGATGTCGAGGTCGAGAGGCAGCACCGCCACGACCTCCTCGTCGCCCTCATCGCCCTCCACGCGCTGCGGGTACAGGCGGTGTGCGCGGATCTGCGCCGCCTCGGCGGAGAAGTCGGGGTCGTCGCCGTCCGAGGCCTGCGGCCCGACGAGGATGTCGTTGCCGACACCGACGATCAGATCGGCGGCCTCCTTCCGTCCGTCCACAGCGATCGGGATCCGCAGAGCCGCGGACTCGCCTTCCCTGGCGATGGCGGCCGCGAGCGCGACGAGCGCCTCGGCCACCTCATCCGTGGTGGTGATCTGCTGACCGGCGTAGGACACGAGCTTCATGCCCGAGAGCCTCACCCATCCCGCCCGCGCGGTCGAAGGGCTTGCGCGGAGGCCGGAGCGCGCGCTATCCGCTCCCCGTCGCCCCTCGCGCTAGCAGTGCTCCGGTGCCCGCGTCAAGGGACGGCCCCCGATACGGGCGCACGGGTCGACCACCCGTATCGTTGCAGGCACACGGAGTCGCTTCGCGCTCTGCGTCGGTCGAACCAGACGACGCGCTCAGATCTCTCTCGGGTCTGGGAGCCTCGATTGGGGGTGGGTGCGTTCGCGAACCTTCTCGCTCGACTTCGCCGGTCCTCCGCGTTCGGGTCGCGGAGGACCGGACTGCTCCCTCTCAGCCGAGCTGCGCCGTGAGCGCGCGAAGGTGGTCGCGGGTCAGCGCGGCCGCGGCAGCCGCGTCCCTGGACGCGATCGCCTCGGTGATGCGGACGTGGGTTCCGTGATCGGCGTCGTCCCCGGACCGCCCGCGGAGGCGGAGCATGTCCACCATGGCCTCGCGACTGCGCGGCGCGAACCCATCGAACAGGTCCAGCAGCATCGGGCTGTGCGCCGCCACGACGATCTGGCGATGGAAGGCCATGTCGGTCGCGACGTGTTCGTCGATGTCGCCGCGGTGTCGTTCCCGTTCGTCCAGCGCCTCTCGCAGGAGCTTCAGCTGTGCGGCCGTGCGGCGCTCCGCGGCCAGGGCGGCGGCCTCGACCTCGATCGCGGTCCGCGCTTCGATGACCGCGACGATGTCGGCACGCCGCAGGACGCTGTCCCACGTCGCCGCGTCATCCGTCGCGGCGACGAACACTCCGGACCCCTGGCGGGTGGCGAGGATCCCGCGGCCGGCGAGGATGCGGATGGCCTCCCTGGCGGTCGATCTCCCGACCCCGAGCTGCGGGGCCAGCGTCGTCTCCCCTGGCAGCTTCCCGCCGATCTCCCATTCGCCGTCACGGATGCGGGTGGCGAGGATCTCGGCGGCCTGCTCGGCGAGGGATTCGCGGCGGACGGTCGTCATGCGGTCATTCTCTCACTGCGGCAGACTTCTCTACTTGTCTGAGGAGTTGTGGTAGCTTCGACTCGTGCTCCTCTCGAGATTCCTCCTCCTTCGCCGCCACGGCGGGGCTTAGCCTGACCGGCTCCCCACCGTGGAGCCGCAACGCGCCGGTCGATCTTCGCGAACGATCCCGACAGGAACCAGACCATGCACAGCAGCACCTTCCCCACCCTCGCCACTCCGGCAGGAGCGATCCCGGCGGATGCGCCGGAATGGAACAGGCAGCGGCACTCGCAGATGCCGTCGCAGCGCTACCGCGACGTGTACTCCCGCGTGCCGGTCCCGCTCACCACCCGCGACTGGCCCTCCCACCGGTTGACCCGGGCTCCGCTGTGGGTGCCGGTGGATCTGCGCGACGGGAACCAGGCCCTGGCGGAGCCGATGGACCCGGAACGGAAGCGGCTCTTCTTCGAACTGATGGTCGCGATGGGCTACAAGGAGATCGAGGTCGGCTATCCCTCCGCGTCGCAGACGGACTACGACTTCGTTCGCCTGATCGCCGAGTCCGACATCGCGCCCGAGGACGTCACGGTCGTGGTCTTCACGCCGGCGCGGCGGGAGCTGATCCGGCGCACGGTGGAGTCCATCCGCGGCATCCGCAATCCCGTGGTCGTCCACATGTACACCGCGACAGCCCCGACGTGGCGCGACGTCGTGCTCGGGCACGACCGGGAGGGACTGAAGAGACTGATCCTCGCGGGCGGCCGCGACGTGCGGGAGTTCGCCGGCGAGCTGCCGAACGTACGGTTCGAGTTCTCTCCCGAGGTCTTCAACCTCACGGAACCCGACTATGTCCTCGACGTGTGCGATGCGATGACCACGCTGTGGGACGCCACCCCCGAGCGTCCGGTGATCCTGAACCTCCCGGCGACCGTGGAGATCGCGACCCCGAACGTCTACGCCGACCAGATCGAGTACATGCACAAGAACCTCGACCGCCGCGACGCGGTGATCCTGTCGGTGCACCCCCACAATGACCGAGGGACCGGCGTGGCCTGCGCGGAGCTCGCCGTCCTCGCCGGTGCGCAGCGCGTCGAGGGGTGCATCTTCGGCAACGGAGAGCGCACCGGGAACGTCGACCTCGCCACGCTGGCGTTGAACCTCCACGCGCAGGGCGTCGATCCGATGATCGACTTCTCCGACATCGACGAGATCCGCCGCACGGTCGAGCACTGCAACGGCATCGAGATCCATCCCCGCCATCCCTACGTCGGAGACCTCGTCCACACGGCGTTCTCCGGAACGCACCAGGACGCGATCAAGAAGGGCTTCGCCGAGCATCGGTCCCGCGCCGCCGCCGAGGGGCGCCCGGAACGGCAGATCGAGTGGCGGGTGCCGTACCTGCCGGTCGACCCCGCCGACATCGGACGCAGCTACGACGCCGTCATCCGCGTGAACTCCCAATCCGGCAAGGGCGGCATCGCCTACCTGCTGGAGGCGGAGTACGGGCTCGAGCTGCCCCGCCGGCTCCAGATCGACTTCGCCCGCCACGTCCAGCGGCACACCGACGAGAGGGGCAGCGAGGTCACGGCCACCCAGCTCTGGGACCTCTTCCGCACCGCGTACCTCGCCGATCCGCGCCATACCCCCGTGGAACTCGTTGGATTCGACACGACGGGCCGGAGCACCACCATCACGCTCCGCGTGGCGGGAATCGAGACCACCACCCGCCACGATGCCGTCGGCCCGGTCGAGGCGCTCACCGAGGCGCTCGCACGGCTCGGATTCGCGACCGAGATCCTGAGCCTCCACCAGACCAGCACCGGCGTCGGGAGCGACAGCGAGGCGATCACCCTCATCGAGTACCGCCACGGCTCACGCACGGGATGGGCCGCCGGCCAGGACCGGTCGGTGCTCACGGCCTCCCTCGACGCCGTGATGAACGCGACGGCGCTCGGTCAGGAGGCGAGCATGCGGTGAGCGACGACCGCTAGTCCAGCTCGCGGAGTTCGGAGGTCCGGTCGCCGCCCGCGTCGCCCGTGTTGACGGTGCCCTGCGGCTCGAAGAGGATCGCGTGCACCTCCTGGTCCGCCTTCGGGCAGTGCTCCACGCCCTTCGGCACCACGAACACGTCGTTCGGGCCGAGCACCACGTCGCGGTCGCGCAGCTGGATCGTCAGCTCACCCTGCACGACCAGGAACAGCTCGTCGGTGTCGGGGTGGGTGTGCCACACGAACTCGCCCTGCAGCTTCACCACCTTCACGTCATAGTCGTTCACGCTGGTCAGCCGGTGCGGCTGCCAGTGCTCGGAGATGGCGGAGAGAGCTGTCTTCAGGTTGCGCACGTCGTCGCTCATGTCCCGAGTCTAGGAGCCCGCGACCGCGTCCTCGTCCGCCGGGATCGAACGCGGGCTAAAGGGCGTTCAGGTGCTGACGCAGGCGGTCGATCCCTCGCTCGTCCCGCTGGTAGTGCGACCACTGTCCGATCCGCGTGCACGTGACGAGCCCCGCCCGCTGCAACGCGGCCATGAACTGCGAGGCGGTGGACTGCGAGACGCCGGCGCGCGCCTGGATGTGCTTGAGGCAGACACCGACCTCTTCGGCGGGGCGGTCCTGCGGCGGGAAGGAGTCGGGTTCCTTCAGCCACTCGAGGATGGCACGGCGGGTGGGGTGCGCGAGGGCCTTGAAGGCCGCCTCGATCGTCTCGTCGTCCGCTTCGCTCACGGATCGATTGTATCGCAATATTGCGATTTACCGATACATCCGTCATAGTTCATCGTTAGATCGCGATTTTACGATGGAGGCAGCGCATGCAACGCACAGCAGTGGTGGTCGGAGCACGGGGAGTGATCGGCGGAAACCTGATCGCACACCTCGAGAGAGAAGGGAACTGGTCGGTCGTCGGACTGTCGCGCAGGGGCGGCCGCGACGCCGGGGCGGTCAGACACATCGCGGTCGATCTGCTCGACGGGGCGGCGACGCGGGAGCAGCTGGCCGGACTCACGGACGCGACGCACATCTTCTACGCCGCCTACCAGGATCGCGCGCGATGGGCGGACCTGGTCGCGCCGAACCTCGCGATGCTCGAGAACGTGGTCGACGCGATCGAGCCGATCGCCCCGCGGCTGGCGCACATCAGCCTCATGCAGGGATACAAGGTCTACGGCGCGCATCTCGGACCGTTCGCCACCCCGGCGCGAGAGGACGACGCGCCGCACATGCCGCCCGAGTTCAACGTCGACCAGCAGCGCTTCCTGGAGCGACGCCAGGGCGGGGCGACATGGACCTGGTCGGCGCTGCGCCCCTCGGTCGTCGCCGGCGTCGCGCTCGGGAACCCCATGAATCTGGCGATGGTCATCGCGGTGTACGCGTCGATCAGCAAGGAGCTCGGGATCCCGCTGCGGTTCCCCGGCAAGCCCGGCGCATATTCGAGCCTGCTCGAGATGACGGACGCCGACCTGCTGGCGAAGGCGACCACGTGGGCGGCGTCGAGCGAAGCCGCCCGGAACCAGGCGTTCAACATCACCAACGGCGACATGTTCCGATGGTCAGCGTTGTGGCCCCGGATCGCCGCGTTCTTCGACCTCGAAGTCGCTCCGCCGCTGCCGCTGAGCCTCACGGAGGTGATGGCGGACAAGGCGGAGGTCTGGGCGGCGATGGTCCGACGCCACGGCCTGGTGCCGACGCCGTACGACGAGGTCGCGTCCTGGCCCTTCGGCGACTTCGTCTTCGGCTGGGACTACGACGTCATCGCCGATTCCTCGAAGGTGCGCCGCGCCGGCTTCCACGAGTACGTCGAGACGGAGGCGATGTTCACGCGCATCTTCCAGGACCTGCGCGATCGGCGGATCATCCCCTGATCGACGCTCCGCCGGTGGGGAGGACCTCCGCCCGGATGTGCAGAGTGCGACGCTCCATCGGGCCGGATCAGCGCTCTGCACATCCCCGTGCGGCGCCGAAGCGCGCAGAATGAGGGGATGCCTCCCCTCGACATGCGTGCCGTCGTCTACGAGCGAACCGGCGAGCGCCCCACGGTCACCCGCATCCCGGTTCCGGAGTGCCCTGCGGACGGAGCTCTCGTCCGCGTGGAGGCCACCGGCGTCTGCCGCTCCGACTGGCACGCCTGGCGAGGACACGACCCGGTCGCCCTCCCCCACGTCCCCGGTCACGAGTACGCCGGCGTCGTGGCGGAGGTCGGAGCCGAGGTGCACCGGTTCTCGCCCGGCGATCGGGTGACCGCGCCGTTCGTGAACGGCTGCGGGCGGTGCGAATGGTGTCTCTCCGGACAGGCGCAGGTCTGCCCGGATCAGACCCAGCCCGGTTTCACGCACCCCGGCTCGTTCGCGGAGTACGTCGTGGTGCGTGCTGCGGACACCAACCTGGTCGCCATCCCCGACAGCGTCGATGCCGTGGCCGCGGCCTCGCTGGGCTGCCGGTTCGCCACCGCATACCGGGCGGTCACAGCGCACGGCCGGGTCGACGCCGGGACCGAGGTCGCGGTGTTCGGCTGCGGTGGTGTCGGGCTGTCGGCGGTCATGATCGCCACGGCTCTCGGCGCGACGGTGACGGCCGTCGACGTCTCCCCGGTCGCACTGAAACGAGCTCGCGTGCTCGGCGCCGCGCACACGGTCGACGCGACACGAGCCGACGCCGAGGAGGCGATCGGCCGGGCGACATCCGGGGGCGCGCACGTCACGATCGACGCGATCGGCTCCGCGGCCACCGCGCAGACGGCGATCAGGAGTCTGCGCCGTCGAGGGACGCACGTGCAGGTCGGGCTCATGTTCGGCGAGAGCGAGGAGGCCGCCCTGCCCTGGGGACGCGTGATCGCCTGGGAGCTGAGCATCATCGGGTCCCACGGGATGCCGGGAGCGGACTACCCCGCACTGCTCGATCTGGTGCGAGCGGGACGCCTGCGCCCCGAGCTCCTCCTCGGCTCGACCGTGGATCTGGACGGCGCGGTCGACGCCCTCGTCGCCATGGACGATCCGCAGTCGAGCTCAGGAATCGTCGTCGCCCGCCTGGACGCGCCGCGCTGATCAGCGCGACCGCGCCATGGGCAGCCGCGCGAGGCCCCCGCTACTCGGCGTCCCGCTCCTCGGCGGCACGCGAGCGTCGACGCGAGACCACGATCAGCGTGATGCCGCCGACCACGACGAGGAGCGCGACTCCGCCCACCATCAGGGCGAGGGTGCCGTCACCGCCGGTTCCCGGCAGCGCCCCGCCGGAACCTCCGCCCGTCGGGTCGGTCGGGTCGATCGGATTCGGGGGACCGGTCGGACTCGGCGGACCCGTCGGGGTCGGCGGGTCCGTCGGTTCGACGGGATCTCCGAACGTGTTCACGATCGTGCACGTGACGGCGGCGTCGAGCGGCAGAGTCAGCTCGGCGGTGCCCTCACCCGTCTGGCGGACGCCGCCCGCTCCCGGGAATCCCGGACCCTCGCAGACCCAGTCGCCGGCGCCGTAGTCGGTCGCCGCCTCAGCCGACGAGGTCTCGGAGAGGGTGTAGACACCCGCGATGACGTCGGTCTCGTCCACCGCGCCGCGGCCCTCGAGGTCGGACGGCCCGTCGGCGCGCAGTGTCCAGAGCGCCGGACCGGCCTCGCCGCCCTCGACCTCCTTCACCAGGCTGAGCGAGGGGGCGATCGCGGTGTTGAGGGCGGTGCACACGGCGACGTCGCCGAACCCGAGCGTGGCCGTCTCCGTCGCCGGATCGAACGCGGTGCCGGTGCACGACCAGGACACGTCGTAGCCCGCCGGACCATCCTCACTGAACACGTACTCCCCCGGAGGGGTCAGCAGCCCGGTCACCGCCGGTGTTCCGCTCGCGCCCGCGAAAGCCGCGTTCCCCGGGCCGCGGGTCTTGATCTCGAAGTCTCCGATCGAGGCTGTACCTCCGGCGGCGTCGTCGATCTGCTTGACAAGGGTGATCCGCGGCGGGAGGCCGTTGTTCAGCACCTCGCACACGACGTCTCGCCCGCCCGGGATGGTGATCCGGCCGGTCGGGTCGACGCCGGGGCACGACCACCCGACCTGCTCGAAGCCGCCGGGCCCGGCGACCTCCGACAGCGACCAGGTCAGCCCGCCGGGGATCGACACCGCCGTGACCTCGGGCGACCCGGCCGCACCGGTGATGGTGGTCGCCCCCGACTGGGCCTGCAGAGTCCAGCTGCTCGGCGGCGGAACCGTCCCGAACTGAGCGATCGCACGCTTCCGCAGCGTGAGGGTGGAGCGCGTCCATGTGTTGGTGATGGTGCAGGTGACCGAGTCGTCGGTGCCGTCGATCACCACCGAGGTCGCGGTCGGCATGGGTTCGGGCTCACCTGTCGCGTCGTCGATGCACGACCAGGCCCCCGCCGCGTAGAGATCCGCATCGGCCGACGCGCTCGTCTCCCCGAGCTCGTACACGCCCGGGTCCGCAGGAGCATAGGTCACGGCGGGGCTCCCGCTCGGCCCGGAGAAGGAATCGACGTCCCCCGTGGCCGCCAGCGTCCAGTCGCCCGGGGCGAGGACCCCGCCGCCCGCGTTCTGAACCTGCTTCACGAGGGTCAGATGCGAGGTCACCGAGACGTTCTCGATCGTGCAGGTGATCTCCTCGCCCGGGGCGACGTCGACCGTGTCAACGAATCCGGTGGAGTTCGAGCACTGCCAGCCGTCGGTCGTGTACCCGTCCGTCGGGCCGGACTCGGTGAGGTCGTAGGTGCCGGCCGCGACGGGCTCACGCGTCACGTCCGCATCACCGACGACCCCCTCGACGTGATCGGCGCCGCTGTCCGCGATCAGGGTCCACGCCTGCGGAGGCTGCGGCCCGTCGACCTCCTTCACGAGCGTGAGCCATCCCCCGGAGAACGTGTTCACGATCGAACACTGCACGTCTTCGGCGCCCGTGATCGTGATGGTGCCGGCCGTGACCGGCAGCGGGGTCGCCGGGGTCGTCGCCACGTTGACGCACACCCACTCACCGGCTGCATAGCCGGCGGGCCCGGCCTCGGACAGCGCATACGTCCCCGGTGCGATCGCGACGTGGCTGGCCTCGGTGGAGCCGGTCGTGCCCGACACCGGGGTGGGGCCGGCCGCGGACAGCGTCCATTCCGCGGCGGAATCCACCGGCGCTCCTCCCGGTCCCTCCACCTGCTTCCGCAGCGTCAGCTGCGGAAGCGAGCCGGTGTTCCGGATCGTGCAGGTGACGGACTGGTCGAGCCCGACGTCGATCCAGCCGCCCGCTTCGACGGGCAACGGCGCGGAAGCCCCGGCGAGCGTCGTGGACCTGCACGACCACCCACCGGCGACGTATCCGGACGGTCCCCCCGTCTCGCTGAGCTGATACCGGCCGACCCGGACGGGTCGAGCGGTCACGTCGGCCGAATTCCCCTGCCCCTGGATGCTCGACGGGCCGTCCGCCCGCAGGAGCCAGAGCGACGGATCGGCGCTGCCGCCGACGACCTCCTTGATGAGCGTGAGGGTCGGGCTGATGGCCTCGTTCGTGACGGTGCAGGTGAGCTGCTGGTCGGCCGTGAGCGTGATGGTGCGCACCGGCGCGGTGGTGATGCTGCCCCCGCAGTCCCACTCCGTGAACCGATAGCCGCCCGGCGTATCCGGGCGGACGATCTCCGAGATGCGGTACGTCCCCGGCGGCACCGGCGTGCTCTGGATGCCGTTGAGTCCCTGCCCGCGGAACGTCTGCCCTGTGGCGACGTTGACGGCCTGCACATCCCAGAGCGAACGATCGCCGATGCTCGAGCCCGTGTCGAGATTCTCGATCCGCTTGAACAGCGAGAGTCTCGCCTCCCCGGCCGCCGTGGCGGTCGTCGTGGGTGCGACCAGGATCGCAGCCGCGATCACCAGGACGGCCGCGAGCGCGGCACGGACAGAGGAACGGTGTCGCATGACTCTCCGCTTCGCCGTGGATGGGCGTTGCGGCCCATGCTACCCACAGTCCGGTCTCGGTGTGCAGATAGGTCGGAGCAGGCAGGATGGGACCATGACGGCCCATCCTCTCGACTCGCGACCCTGGCTCGACTCCTACGCGGACGGCGTTCCTGCGGAGATCGATCGACCGACGCAGACGCTCCCGGAGATGATGGCCGCCAGCGTGAAGGCCTTCGCCCGGCGCCCTGCACTCGATTTCTTCGGAGCCGTCACCACCTATCGCGAGCTCGGAGAGCAGATCGAGCGTGCGGCGGAGGGTCTGCGCCGACTCGGCGTCGTCCACGGCGATCGTGTCGCGCTCGTGCTGCCGAACTGCCCGCAGCACGTCATCGCCTTCTATGCGACGCTGCGCCTCGGGGCCATCGTGGTGGAGCACAACCCGCTCTACACACCGCGCGAGCTCCGGCACCAGTTCGAAGACCACGGCGCGAGGGTCGCCATCGTGTGGGACAAGGCCGCCGACATGATCGCCGGCTTCCCGAGCGACCTCCGCGTCGAGCACATCGTCAGCGTCGACCTCACCGAGGCGATGCCGTTGTCGAAGCGGCTCGCGCTCCGCCTTCCGCTCCCCCAGGCGCGGTCGGCCCAAGCGAAGCTGACGGCGAGGCCTGAGGCGCGGCATCTCCTCCCCTGGAAGAAGCTCGTCGACCACCGGCGGCTCTCCCGGCGCGTACCGGGTCCCGCGCTGGGCGACACCGCCCTGCTGCAGTACACGAGCGGCACCACGGGCGTGCCGAAGGGGGCGATCCTCACCCACGCGAACCTCCGCGCCAACGCCATGCAGGGTCGGGCATGGGTCCCGGGCCTCGTCGACGGCGAGGAGACGTTCTACGGGGTCCTCCCGCTCTTCCACGCCTACGGGATGACGCTGTGCCTCACCTTCGCGATGAGCATCGGCGCCCGCCTCGTCCTCTTCCCGACGTTCGATCTGGATCTGGTGACGGCGGCCGTGCGCTCCGCCCCGCCCACGTTCCTCCCGGCGGTGCCGCCGATCTACGACGCCCTGGCCCGGGCCGCGGGACGCGGCACCATCGATCTCTCGACCGTGCGATTCGCGATCTCGGGCGCCATGAGCCTGCCGGTCGCGACCGTCGAGCGCTGGGAGGAGGCCACCGGCGGAATCCTCGTCGAGGGGTACGGCATGACCGAGAGCTCTCCGGTCGCGCTCGGCAATCCGATGGGGCGCACCCGTCGACCAGGCACCGTCGGCGTCCCCTTCCCGAGCACGGAGATCCGCGTCGTGGACCCGGCGGATCCCACCGTCGACCGGCCGGCCGGGGAGAGCGGGGAGCTCCTCATCCGAGGACCGCAGGTGTTCCAGGGGTACTGGGGGCGCGCCGGCGACACAGCCGATGCCCTGCTGCCCGACGGCTGGCTCCGGACGGGCGACATCGTCGGGGTCTCGGACGATGGATTCGTGACCATCGTCGATCGCCTGAAGGAGCTCATCATCACGGGCGGGTTCAACGTGTCGCCGAGCGAGGTGGAGGGCGTGCTCGAAGCGCACCCTGACGTCGCCGCGGCGGCGGTGGTGGGACTCCCGCGTCCGCACGGCGGGGAGGATGTCGCCGCCGCCGTCGTCCTCCGTGAGGGCGCCGTCCTCGACGTGGACGCCCTGCGCGACTTCTGCCGCACCCGCCTCACCCCGTACAAGGTGCCCCGGCGCATCACCGCCGTCGATGAGCTCCCCCGCTCGCTCATCGGCAAGGTGCTGCGCCGTCAGGTGCGCGATCGGCTGCTCGAAGAGCGCTGACGGAACAGCGCCGTCCTACTCGGCCGCGGCATGGGGAAGAGCGTGCGTCACCAGACTCACGACGAACTTCCCCGGCTCCTCGAACATGCACAGGTGCGCGGAGTTCTCGAACCAGACGACATGCGTGGCGGGTGCCGTCACGTGCTCGAGCCAGCGCGCGACGGGACCCGTGGGCGTCGTCCAGTCGTGGCGTCCGAGGAACTGGAGCATCGGCACCTCGAACGCGGTCCGATCCCGTGCGTCGAAGCCGAGCAGGGCGGGCAGCACCTGGGGCATGGTCGCCTGCTGTCCCACGCCGATCAGACTCAGGTCGGAGTCCGTGTAGTACGGAGACAGCTCCTGCGATTCGGTGAAGTACGCGAAATCCGATCGGTACGCGGAGAGGCCGCCGTAGTACTGCGCCCATCTCCGGCACGTCACGATCCGGTCCATGGTCAGCGGTTCGGTTCCGGGGTAGTCGCCGAGGCCCTGCAGCTCCGCGATGGCCTGCCGGTTCTGGTCCGCGATCGCGCTCCGCATCGCGAACCCGAAGCTCTCCGCTTCGTTCTCGGGTCCGGAGATGACCTGGCCGACCCCGATGTACGCCCACAGCAGGTCGGGCCTCCGCTCGGCGAGGGTGAGGCCGAGGATCGTCCCCCAGCTGTGACCGAGGACGCCGACCTTCCGCACGCCGAGCTCATCCTGGAGCCAGGCGATCAGCTCCACGAGATCGTCGACGTATCGGTCGACGCGCAGATCCATCCCCTCGGTCACGCTCCCGGCCGACCTGCCGCTGGCCCGCTGGTCGTAGTTGACCACGGTGAAGTAGTCCTCGACCGCGCGCTGCCAGATCCACGATGACGGCAGCGAGGGCAGCGCCGGGCCGCCGTGGCACACGATGAGGACCGGGTTCGCCGCGCTTCGGCCGCGGATCGACACGAACTGCTCGACGCCCCCGAGCTCGACGAAGGCGGTGCGGTCGATCGCATCGGGATTGGGGATGCGAGAGAGATCCGCGATCACTGCGCGGCCAGCGTCTTCGCTCATGTCGTCAGCATAGGGTCGCCCGGCGACAGCGCCCGAGGCAGAGGCGCGATAGGTTCGAACGCGCGCAGCCCGTCCGGTCTGTGCGGCATCAGAACCTGAGGGGGTCGGGCGGAATGAAGCGGTGGGTTCGCGTCGTCCTGTGGATCGTCGGCGTCATCGCCGCGCTCGCGGTCGCCGGGGCGATCTTCTGGAACGTCAGCCCCTGGCCCGGCGTCTGGATCATCCGCTCCGCTCCCGACCCCGCCGGCCTGCACAATGCCGAGACCGCCGCCGAGTACGTCCCCGACGACATCCATGCCGACCTCGACCTCGTCTACGACGAGTCCTCGGCCGAGGGCCGGCTCGACGTGTTCCGCCCCGCCGACGCCGATGCTCCGCTGCCGACCATCTTCTGGGTGCACGGCGGCGCCTTCATCGCCGGACAGAAGGAACCGCTGCGGAACTACCTCCAGGTTCTCGCCTCGCACGGCTTCACCGTCGTGAACGTCGAGTACACCCATGCCCCCGAAGCCGTCTACCCGACGCCGATCCGCCAGGTCGATCGTGCGATCGACTACGTCGTCGCGCACGCCGAGAAGCTCGGAGTGGATCCGGAACGTCTCGTCCTCGCCGGCGACTCCGCCGGGGCCCACATCGCGGCGCAGTCGGCGATGGCGATCGCGCAGCCCGACTACGCGGAGGCCGCGGGGCTGCCGGCATCCGTCGCGGCGGACCAGCTCCGCGGCGTCGTCCTGTTCAGCGGCCCCTATGACCCCACCACCGTCGACTACGACAACGACACGTTCGGATTCTTCATGCGCACCGTGATGTGGTCGTACTCCGGGACGAAGTCCTTCCTCGACGCGGAGGAGTTCCGTTACACGGCGCTCCCGAAGTACGTGGACGCGGAGTATCCGCCGACCCTGGTCTCCACCGGCCCGGCCGACCCGCTCCTGAAGCAGAACCAGGAGTGGGCGCAGGCGCTGGACGGGGCCGGCGTCGACATCACGGAGCTGTTCTTCGACCCGGCCACGACACCCGACACGGTCGGCCACGAGTACCAGCTGGCGCTCGACACCCCGCAGGCGAAGCAGGCCATGGTCGCCCAGGTCGCGTTCCTCCGCGACGTCACCGGGGCCGAGATGCGCGAGGGCGTCGCCGACGCGTGGCGCTGATGCGGACGAGATCCCTCCCTCGGCGGAGCAGGGATACCTCCCCAGGCTGACGCGTCGGCCCGCAACGTCGATGAGGCTGGAAGCATGACACGACGAAGCCTGCTCCTCCCCGCCACCGCCCTCCTTCTCCTCGGCGGCGCTCTGACGCTCGGCGGATGCGCAGCCGTCGACGGGCTCGTGCACAAGCAGTCCACCCAGACGTTCGACGACAGCGCCGCCTTCCGTGCGGAGGCACCGGTGAAGGCGGACTGGGTGCCCGACGACGCCACCGCCATCACGGTCAGGACGTCGACGATGAAGGACGCCGCCGATGCCGTCATCCTGCTGCGGAGCGCGTCTGCGTCGCTCCCGGCCGAGTGCGTGGACACCTCCCGAACGTCTGCGCCGTCGTGGACACTCGACGACGCTCCGTCGGCGTACGACGCGAAGACGGTCTTCGTCTGCGGCGACTGGAGCGTGATCCCCGCCTCGGGCGGCTGGTACGGCTGGACCCCGAACTCCGACGACGAGCGGAACGCCGCGCAGGGGTAGCCCAGGCGGCGGCCACGGGACTCGCCGCACTGTGATGGACTGGCATCGTGGACCCGACGCCCCGCGCCACCGCCCCGACCCCCAGCACGGGAGACCGCCACGGACCGGGCTCCGCTCGGAGCGCTCGGCTCCGCATGCGGACGGCCGACGAGCTCCTGGCTGATTGGGATCTCCGTCGTGACGGCCCGAACCGGTCCGGCGAAGCGGGGATCGTCGTTCCGGTCGTGCAGGCGGACGGGAAGGAAGCCGCCCTGAAGGTGCAGAGGCCCGGGCCGGAGGTCGACGCGGCGATTCTGGGCCTGACCCGATGGGACGGCCAGGGCATCGTCCGACTGCTCGCAAGCGACGCCGACCGCGGCGCCATGCTCCTGGAGCGACTCGATGCCGACCGCACGCTGGAGTCGATCCGCGATGACCACGCCACGAGCGTCGTCGGCTCCCTCCTCGCGCGTCTGCACGGCGTTCCGACTCCCGCCGGTCTTCCGCGCCTGCAGACGGTGGTGCAGCAGATGCTCGACGCGGCGCCGGATGCGGCGAAGAAGCTGCCGGTCGAGGATCGGAGGCGCTTCGACCGATGGGTGCGCGGCGTCGCCGAGCTGGTCGCCGAGCCGGGCGACTGCTTCCTGCATTGGGATCTGCACTTCGGCAACGTGCTGGCTGCGGAGCGCGAACCGTGGTTGGCGATCGACCCGGAGCCGCTCATCGGTGACGCCGGCTTCGATCTGTGGCCGGCCCTGGACAGCGGATGGAGCAGCGACCCCACCCGCGCGGATGCCCCCCGGATCGTCAGGCGGCGGTTCGACCTTCTCACCGACATGCTGGGCCTCGACCGCGGCCGCGCAGTCGGGTGGACCTGGGCCCGTCTTCTCCAGAACACCCTCTGGGACATCGAGGACGGCGAACCCGCGATCAGCGCTGCCGCCGGACTGCTCGATGACGCACTCGCTCGAAGGGCTCAGGGAACCCACTCCGTCGACCAGTAGTCCACGACGAGGTTGAGGACGGGGCCGGCAGGCCGCGCCGACACCCACACGGTTCGCGGATCGAAGAAGTTCCCCGGGACGGCGAGCTGCGGCGTCGCCCCCATCTCCTCGGCGAGAGCGTGCGGAGACTGCCCGGCTGGGGGGCGCACTGTGAACGTGACGGAGCAGCCTCCGCTGCCGCAGCCCACGCTGTCGCCCAGGATCTCCGCCCCGGGAGGGAGCGGAAGGGCCGACGCGGGAGGCACGTCGCCCTCTGTGGCCATCATGGACAGCCATGCCACGCGGGCGCCATAGAACAGCACGAGCAGCACGAGCAGCGTCACGATCACGGTCCACACCGTCCGCCGCCGTCTCGCCGCGTCGTGGCCTGCCTTCGGGTCGGCGCCCCGGCCGGGGGACTGCGGCTGTGCCATGACGCGAGCCTAACGGAGTCGGGAATCCGCGACCGTGGGTGGACGCGTCGTCACTCCAGGCGGGCGGACAGCGCGGCGGAGATCCGCCCGATCCGGGTCCGCGCTTCGGCCAAACGCGCGACGTCCTCCTCCCGGCTGCCGAGCAGGGAAGAGGATGCACCGTGGGCGCGCGCCGTCTTCAGATTCGCGCGGAGATTCACGGACGCACCCGACAGCCCCGCGACCAGAGCCTCCATCGCGACAGCGAGGTCCACCGCGAGGTTGGGGTTTCCGTCCGCGGCGAGCGCGTCTGCGTCCGAGACGAGAGTGATGCCGAGGGAGCCGAGCTCCGCCACGGAAGCGGCGGCGTCGAGGGCGGCCTGTGCGACCCGTTCGTCCCGCTCCGGGTCGTCGGCGTCGAGCGCCAGCGCGGCTCCGAAGCGCGCCGACACCACGCCATCCGCTTCGACCGCCTCCAGGAGATCGGTGCGAACACGCGCGAGACGGTCGGCGCTCCCGGCCACGGCGGGCTCGTCCGGGGTGTAACCGGCGACCATCCGCATCAACGATGCCGCGATTCCGAGCATGACCCCCGACGCCGCTCCCCCTCCCGGCGAGCCGGTGGGCTCGCTGAGGGCGTCGAGCCACGCATCCATCGGGCGCGATGTGGGGATGGCTGCGGAATCCGTCATGCGCGCCAGACTACCGAGCGTCCCGTGCACGGACCGATCGCCATCAACGGGGCTCCGAGCCCGACCTGCTGCCTGCGCTGCGGTTCACGCCGCGCGTCGTCGCGTCACGCCGTGATGCCGAGCTGCCGCAGAGCGGGGCCCTGGCCACGGACGGTGATCGCCCAGTCCGGACGGACGAAGTCCGCCCTGCGCAACCGCACCCGCTGCTCGTCGACGGGTTCCCCGGCCCGTGGCGAGACGCGCGTCACACCGTTGGGAAGGTACCCGAGCTTCGAGGAGACGCGGAGCGACGCTTCATTCCACGTCGCCGCGCTGGACTCGGCCCATTCGGCCCCGAGGGTGTCGAACGCGAACGAGAGCAGGCCGGCCCGCATCTCCGTCCCGAACCCCTGTCCTTGGGCGGAGCGGGTGAGCCAGGATCCGGTGTTCACGGTGCGGCGATCCGAGAACCCGTACGCCGCGAGATCCTGCGCGCCGATGATCCGCTCCCCCTCGTGCACGGCGAAGGCCACCGTCCAGTCGTGCGGGGCGACGCGGTTGCGGAGACTCCAATGGAACCGCGCCATGTTGCCCGGCAGCTCGTCTTCCGGTGCATCCGTCCACGGGAACCCGAACGGCGTGCGCTCCGGCTCGTGCACCCCACCCAGGGCCGCATCGACCAGGCCGGGGAGGTCTTCGTCGCGCACGGGACGCAGCCGCAGGCGGGGAGTCTCGATCGAGAGGCCGAACAGCGGCCAGATGCTCTGCAGATCCATCCCGCGACCATACCGCCGGACACGCGCCCGACGGAAAAGCCTCTGACGTGAGGGCGTTCACGCTCGCCACCTCCTCGGACCGCTGCGCGGAAGCCGAGGCCCATCAGGGCGCGGAGGCGAGCTCCTCGCGAAGGAGAGCGGCGCCCGCGCTGAGCGCCCGCAGCTTGCCGCGGGCGACGTCACGCGACAACGGCGCCAATCCGCAGTTCGTGCTCGGCACGAGCTTGTCCGCGTCGACGAAGCGGAGGGCGTTGCGGAGCGTGTCGGCGACCTCTTCCGGAGTCTCGATGGTCCGGCTGGCGACATCGATGGCGCCGAGCATGACCTTCTTGCCCCGGATGAGCTCGATGAGATCCAGAGGAACGTGCGAGTGGTGACTCTCCAGCGAGACGGTGTCGATGCTCGACTGCTGCAGAAGCGGGAACGACTTCTCGTACTGCCGCCACTCCGAGCCGAGGGTCGCCTTCCAGTCGGTGTTCGCCTTGATCCCGTACCCGTAGCAGATGTGCACGACGGTCTCCGCGCGCAGCCCCTCGGCTGCGCGTTCGAGCACAGCCACGCCCCAGTCCTGCACGTCGTCGAAGAAGACGTTGAAGGCGGGCTCGTCGAACTGGATGATGTCCACGCCGGCCGCCTCGAGCTCCTTCGCCTCCTGATTCAGGATGGTCGCGAACTCCCAGGCCAGCTTCTCGCGGCTCTTGTAGTGGCGATCGTAGAGCGTGTCGATCATCGTCATCGGACCGGGGAGGGCCCACTTGATGGGCTGGTCGGTCTGCTGGCGGAGGAACTTCGCGTCCTCGACGAACACGGGCTTCTCGCGGCTCACCGCACCGACCACGGTCGGCACGCTGGCGTCGTACCGGTCGCGGATGCGCACGGTCTCCCGCTGGTCGAAGTCGACACCGGAGAGGTGCTCGATGAACGTCGTGACGAAGTGCTGGCGCGACTGCTCCCCGTCGCTGATGATGTCGATGCCCGCCTGACGCTGCTCGTGCACGGTGATGCGGAGCGCGTCCTGCACGCCCTCCACCAGGGCATCGCCCTCCAGCTTCCACGGAGACCAGAGCTTCTCGGGCTCGGCCAGCCAGGAGGGCTTGGGCAGGCTGCCGACGATCGACGTGGGAAGGATCCCGGGCATGATCGGGGCTCGTCCGTTCGTCATCCGACGGACACCAGCGAGTCAGCGGAGCGGCCGGCGGCCCATCTCTCGAGGAGCTCGCCGTGCGGCTTCATGAGGTGATCCGACGCGTACTGCCCCTGTTCGGTCGCGAGCCGGCTCCGCTCCTCGCGGTCGTAGGCGATCTTGGTCACCGAATAGTCCTGCTGCTCCAGCGTCGGCCGGTAGATGCTCGCCGCCTCGGAGTTCGCGTTGTAGATCTCCGGCCGATAGATCTTCTGGAACGTCTCCATCGTGCTGATCGTGCCGATGAGCTGGAGGTTCGTGTAGTCGTTCAGCAGATCCCCGCGGAAGTAGAACGCCAGCGGGGCGACACTGCCCCGCGGCATGAAGTAGCGGACCGAGAGGCCCATCTTGCCGAAGTACTCGTCGGTCAGCGAGCCATCCTTCTGCTCGTACTCGACGCCGAGGATCGGGTGGTGGTTCTCGGTGCGGCGGTACGTCTTGCTCGTCGAGACGCTGATGCAGATGACGGGTGACAGCGCGAACCGCTCCCGGTACGCCTCGGAGTCGAGGAAGTGTTGGAAGAGCTTGCCGTGCAGGTCGCCGAAGTCGTCGGGAACGGTGAATCCGCCAGCGGCTTCGCTGGCCGCCGGCAACCGCACGCTGAAGTCGAAGTCGCGGATGTAGGAGGAGAAGTTGTTGCCCACGATCCCCTGGGTGCGCGCGCCTGTGAGGCGATCGACGATGGTCACCTCCAGCACCTCGAGAAGAGGGAACTCCCGATCCTCCCCCTCCGTGGCGAACTGGATCGCGACCGAGACGATCTCGAGTTCGAGGGTGTAGCGATCACGGCTCGGGTTGTCCCAGTGCGCCAGATCGTTGAACCGTCGGTCGATCATCGTCAGGGCGTTGCGGAGGTTCTGCTGACGGTGCTCGCCGCGCGCCAGATTGGCGAAGTTCGTGGTGATGCGCGAGTCGTCGGACGGCGAGTAGTCCTCGTCGAAACGGGTCGTCGTGATGCGGAACGTGAATTCGGATGCCATGAGCGGCCAATCGGTGGAAGATCGGCCGGGCTCGGCCTCGATCGGGGTTTCTCCATGATGACGACTGCAGGCTCCCATCGGGTAATGCGCGTCGACTATGCCGTGGCATAGGTTGAATCTATGGCCAAGCGTTCGAACGGCATCACCCTGCAGCAGCTCACCTATTACATCGAGGTCGCCGCGGAGGGGTCGATCAGTGCTGCCGCCGACCTGCTCTACGTCGCCCAGCCCACCCTGTCCGCGGCGATGAAGGATCTCGAGGGCAGAGTGGGACGCGAACTGCTGATCCGCTCCGCTCGCGGTGTGACACTCACCACCGATGGTGTCGAGTTCCTCGGGTACGCCCGGCAGGTCGTCGAGCAGGTGGCACTCCTCGAGCAGCGCTACCTCGGGCGTCCGCCCTCCCGGCGGCTCCTCGGCGTCTCGACGCAGCACTATTCGTTCGCGGTCGACGCCCTCGTGCGCATGGTGAAGGCGACTGCGGCGACCGAGTACGAGTTCTCCCTGCGCGAGACGCGCACCTGGGACATCATCGAAGACGTGCGCACCCTCCGCAGCGAGCTGGGGATCCTCTACCGGAACGACTTCAACCGCAACGTGATCGACAAGCTGCTCCGCGACTCCGGACTCGCCTTCCATCCGCTCTTCGTCGCAGACCCGCACATCTTCATCTCCCGCAAGAATCCGCTCGCCACCCGGGATCGCGTGACTCTCGCGGATCTCACCGGTGTGCCGAGGCTCACGTTCGACCAGGGGGCGAACAACTCCTTCTACTTCGCCGAGGAGATCCTCTCCACCCTCTCCAGCCCGCAGGACATCCGCGTCTCCGACCGCGCGACCATCTTCAACCTGATGATCGGCCTCGACGGCTACACCATCTCGACCGGCATCATCAGCGACGACCTCGACCCCGAGATCGTCGCCATCCCGCTCGACGTCGACGAGAACATCGAGATCGGATGGATCGGTCACTCGGCGATCCCGCTGACCGAGCAGGCGCAGCGCTACCTCGCCGAACTGCGCGCCGTCGTCTCCGAGTTCGGGGTGGAATTGCTCGGCTGAGCATCCGTTCTCAACAAAACGGTTGACAAAGAGCTGTCCGGTTCGTATTCTCATATTCAACCAAACGGTTGAGGAGTACATCATGAACAGGACCTCGGGCGAATCCACCGGCGACGCGGCGACGCTGAACCAGGTCTTCCAGGCGCTCACCGATCCGACCCGTCGCGACATCGTGTCACGACTGGCGGTCGGGGATGCGACTGTCGGCGAACTCGCGGCCCCGTTCGACGTCAGCCTCCAGGCCGTCTCCAAGCACATCACCGTGCTCGAGCAGGCGGGTCTCGTGACCAAGGACAAGCACGGCCAGCGGCGGCTCGTGCACCTGGAGGCGGAGACGCTCGGTCTCATGACGGCATGGATCGAGCGCCATCAGCGACAGGCCGAGGAGCGCTTCACGCGCCTCGACGCGCTGCTCGCACAGCTACCGCAGGACGACTCGGCACCCGCCGAACACCACGAATGAGGAGCATGCCATGACCACCACCACCGCCACCATCGAGGCCGACCCGACTCTCCCGATCATCCGCACCACGCGGGACTTCGACGCGACCCCCGCGCAGCTCATGCGCGCACACCTCGACCCCGAGCTCTACGCCCAGTGGGTCGGACCCAATGACGTCACCACCGTGCTCGACGTGTGGGAGGCCCGCACCGGCGGCAGCTGGCGCATGCGCAACATCCGTGGTGGCGAGGAGTACAGCTTCCACGGATCTTTCCACGACGTGACCGAGGACCGTATCGTGCAGACCTTCACCTGGGATGCGATGCCGGAGAACGTCTCCCTCGAGACGCTCTGGTTCGAGGATCTCGGCAACGGGCGCACCCGACTGCATGCACAGTCGCTCGTCGACTCCTTCGAAGCGCGCGACGGTTGGCTCGAGTCGGGCATGGAAGTCGGCGTCAACGACGGCTACGCGAAGCTCGACGCGCTGCTGACCGCCGGGGAGGTCTGACCGATCGGCTTCGACGCAACGGGCCCTGCGGGCGTCGGAGCTCCGATAGGACTAGGACCTCGCGGAGACGCGACGGCGGTACGCTGCCGCCTTCGCGCGCACTCGGCGCCTGCGCAGAACCGCAAGCGAGGATCCGTCAGTGCCAGCTGTGCCGCCCGCGCGATGAGAGCGATCGCCGCGGTCGCCGATCGTACGTGGTGACTGGTACCCGAACATCATCGCGCTCCTGGCTGCGTTCTACGCTCGCGGCGAGGACGGGGAGCTCCCTCGTCACACCGCGCTCGATGTCCCTGAAGGCGCGGAAGAGCTCGCCGAGAGTCTCGCGAATGTGGCAGCGGGCCGGTAGCGTCGCCATCCCGGCGAACCTAGCGGTGCGTCCCGGCGCGGCGGCGCGAACGCTCCCGGATCCCGACCATGACGAGCGCTGCGAGGCTCCCGGCTGCGGGCAGGAGAAGGGCGAACCCGCCGGTGGACCCCTCTGAGCGATCGACAGCAACAGCACCGCCCCCGCTCAAGACCGCGTTGAGTGTCGTCGTCAGGAGGTTGTTCGCCGTATGAAAGGCGATCGCTGCTTCGAGTCCGCGGGTGAGCAGTCCCATCACCGCCGTGCACACGGAGAAGAAGAGGTAGTACGCGAACAGCAGCGGGTCGCTGGAACCGTGCAGGAGGGCGAACATCGCACTCGAGAGAATGAGGCCCGCAAGGAAGGCCGGCTTCGCAGACCGGAACCATGACCCGGCAGCGGGCAGAAGCACGCCACGGAACATGATCTCCTCACCGACGGTCTGCATCGGCGTCGAGAGGAGCATGACGATGAGCAGGCCTGCCGTCGTGCCGGTGATCGAGAGCCCGGTCCAGCCGACCTGTTCCGCAGCTGTCAGCCCGACTGCCCCCATGACCAGGCCGACGATCGCGAGCGAGCCCAGGAAGTACGTCACCAGACGACGGCGGTCGAAGATGCGCGGCGCGCTGAAGACGACGCGCCACGGCACCTTCGCGAACCACCCGACGAGGGCGAGCGCCAACAACGCGGTGAGGCCGGTGCTGATGTTCGCCGCCAGGAGCTTCAGGGGCGTCAGCTCGGGTGCGAACGGGTCCCCGCTTTCGACGAGTCCCGCGAGCAGGTACAGCCCGAGCTGAGTGACCAGGAGCGTCGCCGGCAGCGCCACGATCACGATGAGTGCTTTCCACCCCGCCATCCGGAAGTGCACTCCGAAGGGGCGGCCTCCTCTCCCCACGCCGGGGCTGTCGCCGACATGCGGTACCGGTGTCGTGGCAGGGCCGATCTGATGCATGGTCATCCCTTTCGGAGAGGTCAGCTGGCGAGCTCGTCGATCCAGCTCGAACGCATTCGCAGGGCTCGTTCCGTGCTGCCGAGGACAGCGGCGAGACCGACGAGCAGATTGAGCTCGAGCGGGAGTCGGAGGGGAGAGGTGAAGGTACCGATCGAGTCGGCGATCAGGGGGATCTTCGAGAGGGCCTCGATGATCTGAGGGACCTCGACACTGAGGCCCACCACGACGAACGCGATGGAGACGAGGCCGATCACGCGGCTCACTCCGGGATGCCGCTCGTGCAAACGAGCGCGACGCCCTTCGGCGGATCGAGGATCGGGCGACAGCTGCTGCTCGGTGCCGTCTGCCCGCACATAGTGGCACCGCTTGAGCCCGAACCCGGTGATCGCCACCTCGATGTGCCCGCCAGGCACGGCGAAGCGTGTGGGCATCTTCGCGTAGGACTGCAGAGCTCCGTCGACGTAGAGACGCGCACGGATCTCGCCGTCGGTCATATCGCCGGCATGACGGACGTCGATCGTGTACGTCGACATCGTGCCGGCGTCAGAGCGCAGCGTGATCGATCGGAGAGACCGGCCGAACATCTGCCACCAGCGATAGCGGCGCAGCGGTTCGCCGGAACCGACACGGACGCGACGGTTCCGCCAGTTGTTTCCCGCCATCATCTCGCCCTCCATAATCTAATACAGCGTGATAGCCGACGACGGGCTAAACTAGCACACTGTTATAGACGGATGGCTCATGAGGGAGAAATGGACGAAGCGTCGAAGGAACCGGGAACGCGGGAGAAGATCCTCATCGCCGCGGCGACCATGCTGGGCGAGAACCCCACCGCACGCCTGAGCGTGAGAGCAGTGGCCGCCCGCGCTCAGGTGAGCACGGGGTCGCTACGCCACTTCTTCCCAACACAGCGGGAGCTCATCGAGACAGTGGTGGCCGCGATGTACGACCTGGAGCTCCCCGATGATCCGATCAACGACCGCTCTCTGACGGCGGAGGAGCGACTCATCGCGTGCTTGCAGCTCATCCTCCGTCAAGTCGGCGTGGGTGAAAGCGCACGGAGGCAGTGGGGGGCGCTCTACGAGGCGTACGTGGCCACGGCTCCGTCCGAAGACGAGGCAGCCACCTACATCGCGCTGGACCGCATGGGGCGACATCGGATCGCGCAATGGCTGACCGTCTTGATCGACGAGGGCGCGGTCCCCGCCGGTCGAGTAGAGGAGCGAGCACGGTTCCTCTCGACCGTGCTGGCGGGGCTCATGACCGAACGCGCGCTGCCTTCCGACGCCGTGGGCATCGAGGCCGAGACGACGAGTCTGCGGCTCGCGGTCCACGCGGTCTTGAGCGAGTGGCCCGCCGCGTGACCTCGCTGCTCACGAACGTGCGAGACCTCGTCCTCGCGCCAACCGGAGCGTTCCTCGGTGCGTGACCACATGCGCCGAACTCCGGCCTTCAGCCTCTGCTGCCTTCTCGCCGGCTTCGCGCTCGCGGGGTGCGTGGGCGCGCCCCCGCCTGCCGCCGACGCTGCCCCGGCATCCCCGACGGCCCGTGCGACCACAACGGACCTCGACGGGCTCGTGGCAGACGAACTGACGGCACTCGAACAGGGAGTACGACGCGACTGTCGGCGTCATGGCGGTCGACACCGGAACCGGCGAATCCGTCTCGTACGGCGAGGACCGCCGCTTCGGTTTCGCCTCCACCATCAAAGCCTTCGCCGCTGCAGTGTTCCTCCAGTCCGTGCCGGGCGCAGCCCGCGATGAGATGGTGCACTGGACGGCAGAAGAAGCCGCCGCTGCCGGCCACGCACCCGTGACGTCGCAGCACGTCGAGGACGGCCTCACCTACGCGCAGCTCGCCGAAGCGGCCGTCCGGGTCAGCGACAACGCCGCTCTCAATCTCATCGTCGACCGGATCGGTGGTTCCGCAGCCCTCGACGACGCACTCGCCGAGCTGGGCGATGCCACCACGGAGGTCGTGAACGACGAGCCGACTCTCAACACGATCGAACCCGGCAGCACCGACGACACCACGACCGCCGCCGCCTTCACCGCCTCGCTTACGCGGATCCTGGACGGTTCCACGTTGTCCGCTGCGGATGCGGCGCTGCTGGTCGACTGGATGAGCGACAACCGGACCGGAGACGCCCTCATCCGCTCCGGCGCGCCCGCCGGCTGGACGGTCGCCGACAAATCGGGAGGCGCAGGTCCGATCCGCAACGACATCGCCGTCGTCACGCGCCCCGGACAGGACCCCATCATCATCACGGTGCTGACGTCGCGGAACGACCCGCACGCAGACTTCGACGACACGCTTGTGGCGAGTGCCGCATCGATCACCCTGCACGCGCTCGACCGCAGTAACTCATAATCGCCGTTCGCAGACGTCCGTCGACGCTCGTCGGCATCACGGGCGTGGCATCGAGCTGGCTCACGATCGCATTCAGGCACTGAAGGCCACGGCGAGCAGATCGCCTGGGCGGATCGCGTACTCGACGCGCTCTGTCCCCTCTCGCTCCCCGGTCCACGACCGTCTAGCACACTGTGCTAGTTTGATACCTCTTGCAACTATCACGCTGTATTAGCACCGAAGAGGATCACCCATGACCGACACCGCGCCGAACTGGCTCCTCCAGCTGGACGACCCCGTCCCCAGTCCTCGAGTTCCCCCTGGCGTCGAGTACCACCGCGTCTACGCCGGCGAGAGGCGCCGCATCCGCCGCGGCATCCTCGCGATCGTGCTGGTGGTCGTCGGGATGGTCGTCTTCGCGCAATTGCTCCTGCTCGGGGCACGCTATCTCGACACCGAGATCCTGGGGCGCTCGGGTTTCACGCCTCTTCAGCAGGCTGCGGGTGCACTGTCGCTCGCCGCGCTCATCCCCTACTGCATGCTGTTGCAGCGCCTGCTCTACGGCGTGCCCTTCCGGTCGCTGCACTCGGTCGCCGGGCGCTTCCGATACGGCGTGCTCGGGCGAGCGCTGCTCGCCTTCGGTCCGTTGCTGCTCGTCGTCGTCGCTGTCGGCTTCCTCCTGGCGCCCGTCGACCAGGTGCCCTGGTCGACATTCGACCTCGTCGCCTATTTCGTGATCGGCATGCTGTTGACACCACTCGCGGCAGCAGGCGAGGAGTACGGCTTCCGCGGGTTCATGTTCCGCATCATCGGCGGGTGGACGCGAGGTGCGCGTCTCGGCGCAGTGATCGGCATCGTCATCCCGACAGTCCTCTTCTCTCTCTTCCACGGCTCGCTCGACCCGTACATCCTCACCTCCTACCTCGTGCTGTTCGGATCTTTGGCGATCGTCACCTGGCGCACCGGCGGGCTCGAGACCGCCGTCGTCCTCCACGTCGTCTACAACGTGTCGGCCCTCGTGCTCGGCACGACGCTGCACGTCGATCTCGGCGGCGCGCTCAACAGCCGGGGAGAGATCGCAGGATCCATCGCCACTCTCATCCCCAGCGCGGCACTGGTCCTGATCACCTCCGCCGTCTGGTGGATCACGCGGAGAACCGGTCCCGCACGCACCCCGGCGCCGAGTCGGGTCGAAGAGAGCGGCACGCCTGCCAGTGCGAGCCGACGAGCGGGTCGATCGACCGTGCCTGCCCCCACCGAGAATGGATTCCGCATCAGTGAGGCAGCAGCAGAGTCAGCGCGAGTATCCCCACGACTGCCGCGCACAGAGTGACCCAACCGAAGATCGCGCGGCGACGCGGCGGGGCCGGTGGATGACGGGTCGGCTCGCCGAGACGAACGCGAACAAGATCAGCCTCACGTTCGAGCTCGTTGGCCCGCTCAGCGAGCTCGGCGTTACCCAGGCTGACCGCTCCGATCGTCGTCGACAGGAGCGCCGTGTGTTCGTCTTCGATACTGCGGAGGCGAGCCCTCAGCTCGGCTTCGCCCAGGTCCTCGTCGTCGTCACTGTCCTGCATCGTCGCTCCCGTCGGCGGCGGAGGCTTCGAGGCGTCGACTTCGTCTGGAGCCCCGCGGGCGTCCGCCGCCACGACGCCGGACCTGCCCGATCTGATACGTGAGCAGCACCGCCGAACCGACGACCAGTGATCCGACGAGAATCCACTGGGGCAGCGAATAGTCGCTGCCGGCCTGGATGGTCCTCGTGAGCAAGCCGACCATGTATCCGAACAGGCCAGCGCACAACCCGAGCATGGCGCGATGGAAGCGAAGGCTCCGCCGGTCGATCGATCCCGCCATGGATCGAGGGTACGACGAATGCCTCGACCGCAGAGAACAAAGGCCCCGCATCCCAGTGTTTCTCAGGGAGTCGGGGCCTTCGTGGTGGCGGTGACGGTGGGATTTGAACCCACGGTAGGGGGTTACCCTACACAACTTTTCGAGAGTTGCACCTTCGGCCGCTCGGACACGTCACCGCGGAACAGCTTACGCGACGCGGGCCGGACGCGCGAATCGAACGGTCACCAGGCGGCGGCGACCTCGGCGTGGGTGCGCAGGATGCCCTCGGTCGAACCCGCGGGAGCGCGTCCGATCCCGCACTCGGTCGCGACGCCGAACGCGGTGAGGTACGGGGCGGCGGCAGCGATGCGGCGTGCAGCGCCCTCCGCGCCGTCCTCGCGGTGCACGAGTCCGAGGTACAGCTCCTCGACCGGGGTGAGGTCGGCGAGCGGAGCGAAATACGCCTCGTCGTCGTGCGCGATCGGCACCGGCAGGTGCAGCCAGGTGAGCGGACGGGCGGATGCCGCGATGACCGCGTTCGCATACCGGACGAGATTCGCCGCATCGGCCGGTTCGAAGAAGTGCTTCTCCCCCGCGTCGCCGTAGCAGAGGTGCACACCGACCTCGACGTCGGCGGGCACGGCGTCGACCAGGGATGCCAGCCGCGCGACGAGACCGTCGAACGGATCGCCGGGCCACCAGGCCTCCATCACGGCGCCGTACCCGGCCGCGCGCTCGATGATGCCCATCTCGCTCGCGACGTCCCACTGCACCGCGAGGTCCTCGTGCGGGATCGCCGCCAGGATCTCGTCGAGCTCACGCAGGATCGCGGCGGTGTACACGGGCTCGATGGCCGCGCGATCGTCGCCGTGGAAGAAGGAGGAGATCACCGCGAGCGGCGTCGGCAGCGACACCTGGAACCGCACGCCCGCGGGAACCGCACCCTCGGCCCGGAGACGCGTGAACACGACATACGACTCGATCGCGGCAGCGGCGTAGCCGAGCGGGGGCAGCTGGATCTCCGCCGCGTCCACGCCCTCGCCGATGCGCAGTCCGCGGGCGTCGATCCCCGCGGGGAACGGGATGGGCTCATCGCCGATGCGCTCGATCCCCTCCGCCTGTCCGATGACGTCGGGCTGGAACATGATCCAGTGGAACCGCTTGCCCACCTCGCCGTCGGGGATGCGGCGGAGCCGGTCGCCCAGCATGTCCGCCGCCGTGCGGATCGTGGTCTCGGCGTCGTCGTAGTTCACGCTGCCCACGAGGAGGGCGCCCTGCGGCTGAGTCATCACCTCAGGATATCGGCGCCGGTTTTTGCATGGAGCAGCTCGAGAGCAGATCGCGACGAACCCGGTTAGGATTGCCTAAGAACCCGCCGCCTGTGGGGGCAGCGATGACGGGAAGGATGCGCACCGTGGGATTCATCAGGTCCGAGGCTCTGGGCGAGACCGGATACGTGGTCCTCGACGATCACACCACGTCGATCGATCCCGCCGAATGGCGTGACCTCGAGTACGTCGGCTGGCGATCGTCCGGCATCACCCGCTTCGCTCCGCTCACCAGCTATGCGGGCGACGTCGACTGCAACGGCTTCTGGAACCACACCCCGCCCCGCACCGACAAGGACGGCGTCTGGGTCGCCTCGCAGGTCGCGGTCGCTCCGACGCTGCAGCGGTGCGCCCAGGAACCCGGCGCCGGCGTCGGACGCTGCCGGGTGATCGAGCTCCAGCCGAACGAGTACGCCGACGCGATCTACAACCTGCACCAGGACGACAACAACCGCCTGAACGAGGAGGGCACGGGCTGGGTCGTCCGCGGGTTCTTCAACCTCTCCGACGACGCCGACTCGATGCTGATCCTCCGTTCCGACCGCTTCGACCCGGCCACCGAGATCCGTCTGCCCCTGCGTGCCGGATCGCGGATCATCGTCGACACCCAGCGCTTCTGGCACGCGGTCTGGCACCGCGGCACCGCTCCGCGCTACGCGCTCATCACGTCGTGGACCAGCGGTCCCGAGCTCGACGCATACATCGCCGCGAACCACGGCGACCCGCACCCCCGCACGGTCGACCTCGACCCGGAGTTCGTCGACGCCGCCCAGGTCGAGATGCACCGTCGGATCGAGGAACGTCGCCGCGCGTTCGAAGCCCAGGGCATCGTGATGGAGCCCCCGGTCGACATGAGCGTCTGAGCAGACGCTCAGACCGTGCGACCGCCGTCCAGGCGGACCACGCGGTCGACCGTCCCCGCCGGGGGCGCCACGTGCGAGATCAGCAGCACCGATTGGTCACCGGCCGCCTGCAGCAGATCGCGCAGCAGGGCGTCGGAGGCGTCGGGATCGACGCCCGCCGTCGGCTCGTCGAGCACGAGGATCGGGAAACCGCGCAGCAGCGCCCGGGCGAGTGAGATGCGCTGCGCCTGGCCGCCCGACACCAGGGCTCCCCGATCGCCGACCCGCGCGTCGAGGCCGCCGCGCTCGCGCACCCACGCGCCCAGCCCCACCCGGTCGAGCACCGCCAGCAGCTCGTCGTCCGTGGCGGTGTCACGCGCGAACAGCAGATTCTGGCGGACGTCCTCATCGAACAGCTGAGGACTCTGCTCGCACAGCCCGATCACGCGACGCAGCGCGGGACCCGAAAGCCCCGTGGCATCGTGCCCGCCGATGCGGTACTCGCCCTCCACACGCAGGAACCCGACGAGAGCGGCAGCCAGGGAGCTCTTCCCCGCACCGCTCGGTCCCGCCACCAGCACCCGCTCACCCGACCCGAGGTCGAGGTCCACACCCCGTAAGGCAGCCGCGCCGCCGGGCCAGTTCGCCCGCACACCGCGCAGCCGCACCTCGGGCGTCCCGTCGAACGCGACGTCCTCCCCCGCGTCGGGCCGCAGCTCGTCCGGCACCCGCTCCGGGAGCACGTCGACGATGCGCTCGGCGCTGGAGCGGACGCTGCGCCAGGACGCGGCGGCGATCGGGACCGCCCCGAAGATCTCGAACACGACCATGGGGACGAGCACCGCGACGGCGAGCCACGGCCCGTCGATCGTCCCGCCGGAGAGTCCGGGAGCGGCTGCCGCCAGCGCCCAGACCGATGCGGCGCCAGCGACCGCCGACACGGCACCCGCGGCGACGGCCTGTGCGAGCGACGCCCTGTCGACCACCCGACGCAGCGCCGAGTCGGCAGCGGCGATGCGCGCACGGGCCTGCCCCTCCACGCCGTACGCGAGGAGCACGTCGAGACTGCCGAAGTAGTCGACCAGCGCGGCGGAGAGCTCAGCCCTCCGTGCGGAGACCAGCGATTCGGCCTTCGATCCGAAGAGCCAGCCGAGCCCGATCGCGGCCGCCGCGGCCAGGAGCAGACAGATCGCAAGAGTGAGGGCGGCAGCGGGCGAGACGAACGCCATGAACCCCACGGCGCCGACGGCGACGAGGGCAGCGACGCCGAGCGGCTGGACAACTCGGAGGGGCAGGTTCTGCAGGTTCTCCACATCGTCCACGAGAGCCGTGAGCACCTGGCCGCGGTCGGTCGAGCCCAGGCCGGCGGGAGAGAGCGGGGTCAGACGACGCACCATGTCCGCACGGGTCGCGGCGAGCTGGCGCAGGGCGGCGTCGTGTCCGCTCAGCCTCTCCAGATACCGCGTCACAGCACGCGTCACCGCGAAGAAGCGCACCCCGACCACCGCGACGGACAGCGGCACCAGGGAGTCGACGATCGAGGCGCTGACGATCAGCCAGCCGCTGACCGCGAGCAGACTCACCGCCGCCCCGGCCGAGAGCACTCCCCACACCAGTCCCGGGATGAAACGTCCGGTCGGCGGCTGCGCGAGACGGAGAACGCCTCGCACCCGCTGTCCCCGCGTGTCGGCGCTCATACGCGCACCCCGAGCGGCACGATCCGGTCCGCGATCTCGCGTGCGGAGCGGCGGTGCGAGACGAGCAGCACCGTGGCTCCGGCATCCGCCCTGCCTCGAAGCGACCGCCACAGCTGCTGCTCGGTCTCGGGGTCCAGGGCGCTGGAAGGTTCGTCCAGCGCGAGGACCGCTCCGCCCCCTGAACCCTGCCGGTACAGCGCCCGCGCGACGGCGACCCGCTGCGCCTGACCCCCGGAGAGGCCTGCGCCCTGCACGCCGAGCTCGCGCTCGGGGTCGATGCCCTCGGCGCAGGCAGCGGCGAGAGCAGTGCGGACGCCCTCCGCATCCGGCTCTCCCTCTCCCAGCGCGACGTTCGCGGCCACGGTCCCCCGCATCAGACCGGGGCTCTGCCCGGCCCACGCCAGCCACGCCGAGGGCGCGAGGTCACGCACATCCCGTCCGCCGTAGACGGCCGTTCCGTCGAAGTCGCTCGCGCCCCGCAGCGCCGCGAGCAGGCTCGACTTGCCCGATCCGCTCGGTCCCTCGATGAGGGTGATCGTGCCGGGCTCGGCCGTGAACGACACGGGCGGCAGGTCCCGAACCCGCAGGCCCTCGACCACGAGCGCCCCGCCCGCCGCCATCTGTCGGACCGTTTCCCGCCTGTCGGACGGTTTCCCACCGGTCCGTCCGACATCCGTGAATCCGTCCGACATCCGTCCCGCGCCCGCGCCCGCGGCCGCGTCCGCGCGGGTGCGGTCGGCGTCGAGCACGGCGAACACGTCCTCGGTCGCGGCGACGCCCTCCGACGCGGCGTGGAACTGCACCCCCACCTGGCGGATCGGGAGGAACGCTTCCGGCGCGAGCAGCAGCACGAACAGCCCGACCTCGAGCGTCAGGTCGCCCGACAGCAGCCGGAATCCGACCGACACCGCGATCAGCGCCACCGCGATCGAGGCCAGCAGCTCCATCGCGAAGCCCGACAGGAACGAGAACCGGAGCACCTTCATGGTCTCGCGGCGGTACTCCTCGGCCGTGACCTCGATGCGGTCGGCCGCCCTGCGGTCACGCCCGAACAGTCGCAGCGTCGACAGCCCCTGCACCGTGTCGGCGAAGCGGGCCGCGAGCCGCTGCAGCGTCTGCCACTGCCGGGTCTGCACCGTGCGGGTCGCCATGCCGATCAGGATCAGGAACAGCGGGATCAGCGGCAGCGTGATCACGGCGGTCAAGCCGCTGGGCCAGTCCTGCCACCACATGACCGCGACCAGCACGGGCGTCGCGATCACGGTGAGGACCAGCTGCGGGATGTAGCGGGCGAAGTACGCGTCCAGCGCCTCCAGTCCGTGCCCGGCGGTGACCGCGAGCGCGGCCTGGTTCCGCTGCGCGAGCCACCCGGGACCGAGGCGTCCGACGGCGGCGATCAGAGCGGAACGCAGCTGCATCCCGGTCTTCGCCGCCGCGCGGGTGCCTGCCGCGTCCGAAGCCGCGATCAGCAGGCCCCGCAGCAACGCCGTCAGCAGCAGCCAGAGCAGCGAGCCGGAGACGTCGCGACCCGCGATGGCTCCCGTGATCGCATCGGTCAGCAGCCAGGCGAAGACGATCGTGACGGCTGTCTGCACGATGCCGATCAACGCGGATGCCGCGAGGAAGCCCCTCGCGGCACCTGCGTACTTCAGCAGTCTCGGATCGACGGGTTTCACGCGTGCGCCGGAGCCCCCTCGATGGAGGTCCGGGTGACGCGCTTGCGGAAGACCCAGTAGGTCCACGCCTGGTACGCGATCACGAGCGGCATCGCGATCAGGGCCGTCCAACTCATGATCTGCAGCGTATACGGCGTGCTGGAGGCGTTCGCGATCGTGAGGCTGTAGGCGGGGTCGATCGTCGACGGCATCACGTACGGGAACAGCGCGGAGAAGAGCATGACCACGGCGAACATGACCGTGAGCATGCCGGCGAAGAACGCCCACCCGTCACGACGGACGAGCGAGAACCCCACGGCGGCAATCAGGCTGACTGCTGCGAGCGCCCCGGCTCCGATGACCAGCCAGAGCAGCGGAGCCTCCCGGCCCATCGCGATCGCGACCGTCCAGATCACCGTTGCGGCCGCGACGAGGATCGTGGGGATGGCGGCCTGCTTCGCCAGTCGATGCGCATCCTCATGCACCTGACCGTCGGTCTTGAGCGCCACGAACAGCACCCCATGCAGGAAGAAGAGCAGCAGCGTGGTGACGCCCACCAGCAGCGCGTAGGGGTTCAGGAGGGAGAAGAAGCCGCCCACGTAGATGTGGTTCTCATCGATCGCGACGCCCTGCACGATGTTGCCGAACGCGACACCCCACAGCAGCGCCGGCACGACCGAGCCGATCACGATCATGCGGTCGAAACCCTGCTTCCACTTCCGGCCCTCGCGCTGGTGACGGTACTCGAACGAGACGCCGCGCAGGATCAGCGCCAGCAGGATGAGCAGGAGCGGCAGATAGAACCCGCTGAACAGCGTCGCGTACCACTCGGGGAACGATGCGAACAGCACGGCGCCGGCGACGATGACCCAGGTCTCGTTGAGGTCCCAGACCGGGCCGATCGTGTTGATGACCTGGCGGCGGGAGACGTCGTCCTTGCCGAGGAACGGCAGCGACATCCCGACGCCGAAGTCGAAGCCGTCCAGGACGAAGTAGCCCACGAAGAAGAAGGCGACGATGAAGAACCAGAGCGTTGCGAGATCCATGATGCTCCTCCTTCTCAGTAGACGACCGACGGCAGCTGGGCCGTCTCTTCGTGCGGCTGTTCTTCGGTGTCAGGGCCCTTCTGCGCGGCCCGGATGATGAGCCGGATCTCCACCACGGCGAGCGCGGCGTAGATCGCGGTGAAGGCGATGAGCGAGATCAGCACCTCGAGCCCGCTGACGCCCGGCGAGACACCGTCCTGCGTCGTCATCAACCCGAACACGATCCAGGGTTGTCTGCCCATCTCGGTGAACACCCAGCCCATGATGTTGGCGGCCAGCGCGAGCGGGAAGGACCAGATGGCGACCTTCCACATCCACGGGGCGACGGGCTTCTTGGCACCCTTGCGAGTGACCCAGAGACCGGCGACGGCGACGAGCGCGGCGGCGATGCCCAGGCCGATCATCCAACGGAACGCCCAGTACGTGATCCAGAGGATCGGAGCGAAGTCCGTCAGCCCGGTCGACGCGTAGGTCTGCGCGTACTCCGCGTTGAGGTCGTTGATGCCGTGCACGCAGGCGTCGAGCGTGTGCGTCGACAGCAGCGAGAGCAGGTACGGCACGCGGATCGAGAACAGCTCGGAGCTGCCGTCGGGTGTGCCGAGCGTGAAGATGCTGAACGAGGCGTCCGGACCGCACACGGTGTTGAACGTCGCCTCCGCTGCTGCCATCTTCATCGGCTGTGCGGCGTACATCGCGAGGCCGAGCTGATCACCCGTGAGCACGACGCCCGCGGTGGACACGATCATCGCCCACAGCCCGAACTTGAGCGAGATGCGCATGGTGTCGAAGTGCTGGCCGCGGGAGAGGTGCCAGGCCGAGACCGAGATCACGACGCCGGCGGCGAACATCAGCGCCCCGAAGATCGTGTGCGGGAACGCGGCGAGCGCGACCGGGTTGGTCAGCAGCGCCCAGAAGTCGGTGAGCTCGGCGCGGTTGGTGGCCTCGTTGAAGGTGTATCCGACCGGGTTCTGCATGAACGCGTTGGCCGCGATGATGAAGTACGCCGAGAGGATGCTGCCGATCGACACGCACCAGATCGTGGCGAGGTGCAGCTTCTGCGGGAGCTTGTCCCAGCCGAAGATCCACAGACCGATGAAGGTCGCCTCGAAGAAGAACGCGAGCAGACCCTCGAACGCCAGCGGGGCGCCGAACACGTCGCCGACGAACCGGGAGTAGTCGGACCAGTTCATGCCGAACTGGAACTCCTGCACGATGCCGGTGACCACGCCCATCGCGAAGTTGATGAGGAAGATCTTGCCGAAGAAGCGGGTGAGGTGCAGGTACTGGACCTTGGCGGTGCGCACCCACGCGGTCTGGAAGATCGCGGCGATCAGCGCCATGCCGATCGTGAGCGGCACGAAGAGGTAGTGGTAGACCGTGGTCAGCCCGAACTGCCATCGGGCGAGCGCAAGCGGATCAAGCCATTCCATGCACGACTCCTGTTCTGTGAGACTGCGCCGTGCGGTGACGCAGCTGCTCGCTCGGCCGCGCGGAGGTGTCGCGCAGTTGCACGGTGCAGTCGGAGGGGAGCAGGGCGTCGCGCACGCGCTCGGCGGCGAGAGGGCCGCCGGCCTCGTTCAGCACGCCCTGCATGAGCCCGAGGTGCACCTGGCACAGCATGGGCCGGTTCTCCGGACGCCCCGCCGCATGCGGGCAGGGGCTGAGGTCGACCGTGAGCCGCTCGTCGTCGACGATCGGCTCGAACCCGCTCTCCTCGAGGTGCTCGACGAGCGCGTCGAGCTGGTAGGTCGCTTCGCGGCCGAGGTCGGTGGCGATGCCGGGGAGCATGCTCCGCAGCAGATCGCCTCGGCGGGCGGCGGCCTTGGCCTTGTCCCGCGCGACCGGGCTGGAGGCGCCGGGGTCGCCGGTGGCGGCGCTGTAGAGCGTGCGGGGACGCCCGCGGGTGGTGCGGTGCTCGATCGTCGGGATCACGTACCCGCCCTCGATGAGCCGCTGCAGGTGCTCGCGCACCGTGTTGGCGTGCAGGCCGGTGGCCTCGCACAGATCGCCGATCGAGAGCTGGCCTTCGGGATGCGTGTGACGCGCTTCGAAAAGCAGGTGCAGGATGCGCACCCGGGAGTAGCTCGAGATCGGCCCGCAGACGGACCCGCCGTTGGACATGACACCAGTATCGCGCGGGGACGGCGGCGTCAGGGGACCAAGGGCCGTGAATAATCACCTGGTCGATAGGGATGTCCGATCCCGGCGATAGCCTGGGGGCATGGCCACCCGGAAACCCGCTCCCCCTGCGTACGTGTGCACGGAATGCGGGTGGACGACCGCGAAGTGGGTCGGCCGCTGCGCGGAGTGCCAGCAATGGGGCACGGTCCAGGAGCAGGCCGTGCAGACCGGCATCCTCCGTCGGATCGGCCCGGTCGCCCCGAGCGCCGACCGCTCCGCACGGCCCATCACGCAGATCACCACGCAGGACGCTCCCCGGCGCACGAGCGGCGTCGGCGAGTTCGACCGCGTGCTCGGCGGCGGCATCGTGCCGGGTGCCGCGATCCTGCTCAGCGGCGAGCCGGGTGTCGGGAAGTCGACTCTGCTGCTCGAGGTCGCCGCACAGGCGGCACGCGGCGGCCGGCGGGTGCTGTATGCGAGCGCCGAGGAGTCCCCCGGTCAGGTGCGCCTGCGCGCCGAGCGCACCGGAGCTCTCCACGACGAGCTGTACCTCGCGAGCGAGACCGACCTGGCCACGATCCTCGGCCACATCGACGAGGTGCAGCCGCAGCTCGTGATCGTCGATTCCGTGCAGACCGTCTCCTCGTCCCTGATCGACGGCGCGGCGGGGCAGCCCAGCCAGGTGCGCGAGGTCGCGGCGACCCTGATCCGCGTCGCGAAGGACCGCGATCTGCCCATCATCATCGTCGGACACGTGACGAAAGACGGGCAGGTCGCCGGACCGCGGGTGCTCGAGCACCTGGTCGACGTCGTCTGCCACTTCGAGGGTGATCGGCAGACGTCGCTGCGGTTCATCCGCGCGCTGAAGAACAGATTCGGGCCCACCGACGAGGTCGGCTGCTTCGAGATGACCGGCGATGGGATCGCCGAAGTGCCCGACCCCTCCGGTCTCTTCCTGTCTCAGGGCGCCACCGAGCCCGGCACATGCGTCGCGATCTCGCTCGAGGGGCGCCGCGCCCTGCCGGTCGAGGTGCAGGCGCTCACCGTGCCCAGCAACACGCCCAATCCGCGCCGCATCGTGCACGGGGTGGATTCGTCACGCGTGGCGATGGTGCTGGCGATCCTCGAGAAGCGCGCGAACATCGCCACCGGCAGCCTCGACGTCTATGTGTCGACCGTCGGAGGCGTGCGGTTCACCGAGCCGGCGGCGGATCTCGCGATCGCCATCGCGGTGGCCGGCTCCATCCAGCAGATCTCGGTGCCGCGCACGGTCGCCGCGGTGGGCGAGTTGAGCCTCGCCGGCGAGATCCGGCCGGTCACACAGGCGGCGCAGCGTCGATCGGAGGCCGCGCGCCTCGGCTACGAGCAGGTGGTCGACGATCGTTCGAAGACGCTCCGCGCCGCCCTCGGAGACGTCAGAGCGCGGAACACGTCCCGCCGGTCCGACCGCGACATCCCGCCGTTCTGAGACCGGCGCCTCAGGCGTCGAGCGCCTTCAGGAGCTCCACCGGATCCGCCTGCATGGGGTGGGGACCGGCGATGTCGAGGAACACCGTCGTGATCGGGTGCGCGGCGAGGAACTTCCGCAGCCACGTGGCGTCGTAGATGCCGACACCGGGAGGCAGGTTCGCGGGCTTGTTCTTCGCGTCGCTGAACAGCAGCAGCGCGAGGTCGCCCGAGTTCGGGTCGCGGTAGGTCCACACCTCGCCGCTGTCGAGCGGGTTGTCGCGCGCCCCGGGCTTGATCAGCGGCACGACGGTGGTGCCGTGACGAAGAGCGAGCGCGACCGCGGCGACATCCTGCTTCTCCAGCGCGAGCGCCAGGGCCTCCGACCGGAAGTCCTCGGGTGCGGGCTTGTTCTTCGCGGACTTCGCCTTCTTCGCTGCCATGTCACCAGCTTATGCACGGCGCGAGGCGAGAAGCGCCCGCAAGGGCGGCGGATACGATTGGGGCCCTCTCGAGTCCCACATTGGGGACTGGGGTACTCGAGAGGGCCCTCGGACTCTCGAGCGGCGGTGTCGAAGCGCTGGGGACGCTGTGATTCGACGCCACTGGGGATGGCATGTGCCGCATGATGCGGAGAGTCACCTCAATGGTATCCCAAAGAAGGACGGATGTCAGCCTCCGGCCCGGTTGCCTCGGTGATCTCGCAGCATTTCGGCTTCGGAATCCGCAGGCGCGGCATCAGTAGAGCAGGATCTGCGCGGTGCTGAGACTGGGGAAGCCGCCGATCGAGACCTCGACGTGATACGACGCGCCTCCGCCCGGTGCCCTCTGGCGGTTCTCCTGGTCGCACGTCTCGACGCTCGACCGGGTGCGATCCCAGACCACCGGGTCCTTGCTGGTGACAGTGGTGCCGGCCTTCAGCGTGGCGATCATGCTGCTCGGGTTCTCCTGGCAGTCGGTCGATCGCCACCAGACGTCCGCGCCGCTGGAGACCGTGAACACCTGCGTCGTCGACCCCACGTCCATCGTGCAGTCCTTCGCGCCCTTGTTGGTCAGGGAGATGGAGAGCTTCGGCAGCGCCCCGGACGGATAGGACTCGGCATCGGTGACGGCCGTGACCTCGATGTCCTTCGCCTCGCACGCGACGACCGCGGGGGTCTGCTCCCCCGAGGGCGTGGCAGACGGAGACGGAGACGTGGTGTCGGTCGCCGGGGCGGTCGGCGTCTCCGAGGAGGAAGACGACGGCTGCGGCGTGGTGGCGTCCGCCGCCGCCCACGGCCGCGCGATCAGCAACCACGCACCGACGCCGATGGCAGCGACGACGAGGATGAGCCCGAGGATCACCACGAGTCGCCGACGGCGGTACACGGCGGCGGAACGACGGGGCATGCCTCCAGGTTATGCGATCGGACGCCGCTCCCTGGGAGCCCGACGGTGTGGGCGAGCGCCGTCAGAGCACCTTGAGCATGCGGGTGTTGCCGAGCGTGTTCGGCTTGACGTGGGCGAGGTCGAGGAACTCCTCGACACCCGCGTCACCGCTGCGCAGCAGCTGCGAGTACACGTCGGGGTCCACGACCTGCTCGCCGATCGGGGTGAAGCCGCGTCGTCCGAAGAACTCGACCTCGAACGTGAGGCAGAACAGCCGCGTCAGCCCGAGCATCCGCGCGTTCTCCTCGAGGCGCTCGACGATGGCCCGCCCGACGCCGTGATGCAGCCAGTCCTCGCTGACGAGGAGCGTGCGCACCTCGCCGAGATCCTCCCAGATCACGTGCAGCGCGCCGCATCCGATGAGCACCCCGTCGGCCTCGGCGACCACGAACTCCTGGACCGCGCCGTACAGCACCGCCAGGTCCTTGCCGAGGAGGATCCGCTTCTCGACGAGCGGCTGCAGCAGGTTGCGGATGCCGATGATGTCGGCGCTGCGCGCCGGCCGGACGATGTACTCGCTCACCGCTCCAGCCTAGAACCCGCTCCCCCCAGCCCCTCCCAGACGCGACACAGCTTCGGAGATCGGAGGCGACACGCCGGACATCTGCGGCCCGACCCCGGCGCGTCGCCCCGGATCTCCGAAGCTGTGCGGCAGGAGCGGCAGGAGGAGCAGGGGCAGGGGCAGGAGGAGCAGGGGCAGGGGCAGGAGCAGGAGCAGGGGGGCGGGGACGCAGAAGGGGCGGATGCCGTGGCATCCGCCCCTTCTGCGTCAGGGTCACTCTCCGCTGGCGACCGCCAGGTCGGGGGTGCCGGCGATCGCGCCGCCGCCGGTGTTGACACCGACAGCGACCTTCTCGCCGCGCGGGCCGTGCTCGAACAGGAACTCGCCGTTCTCCGCATCGACCTTCACGTGGTCGCCCGAGTTGAGCTCGCCGTGCAGGATCTTCTCCGACAGACGGTCCTCGACCTCGTGCTGCATCGCGCGACGCAGCGGACGGGCGCCGAGAGCCGGGTCGAACCCGATCTCGATGAGGCGCTCCTTGGCGGCCTGCGACAGCTCGATCGTCATGTCGCGGTCCAGCAGACGCTCGCCGAGGCGCTTGGTGAACAGATCCACGATCTGCACCAGCTCCTCCTTGCTCAGCTGCGGGAACACGATGATGTCGTCGACACGGTTGAGGAACTCGGGCTTGAAGTGCCGCTTCAGCTCCTCGTTGACCTTGCCCTTCATCCGCTCGTAGCTCGTGGAGTTGTTGCCCTCGATCTGGAAGCCCACCGGGCCGCCCGCGATGTCGCGCGCACCGAGGTTGGTGGTCATGATGATGACCGTGTTCTTGAAGTCCACGATCCGACCCTGACCGTCGGTGAGACGACCCTCCTCGAGGATCTGCAGCAGCGAGTTGAAGATGTCCGGGTGGGCCTTCTCGATCTCGTCGAAGAGGACCACGCTGAACGGCTTGCGCCGCACCTTCTCGGTGAGCTGGCCACCCTCTTCGAATCCGACGAATCCGGGAGGGGCACCGAACAGACGCGAGACGGTGTGCTTCTCGCCGAACTCGCTCATGTCGAGGGAGATCAGCGCGGCCTCGTCGTCGAACAGGAACTCGGCGAGCGCCTTGGCCAGCTCGGTCTTTCCGACACCCGTGGGGCCGGCGAAGATGAACGAGCCGGAGGGACGCTTCGGGTCCTTGAGGCCGGCACGCTGACGACGGATGGTCTTGGAGAGAGCCGCGATGGCCTCCTCCTGACCGATGACGCGCTGGTGCAGCGCCTTCTCCATGAAGACGAGTCGGCTGGACTCCTCCTCCGTCAGCTTGAACACCGGGATGCCGGTCGCCTGGGCGAGCACCTCGGCGATCAGGCCCTCGTCGACGACCGCCTGGGTCGCGACGTCGCCCGCACGCCACTGCTTCTCGAGGCGCAGACGCTCGGCGAGGAGGCTCTTCTCCTCATCGCGCAGGGAGGCGGCCTTCTCGAAGTCCTGCTCCTCGGAGGCGATCTCCTTCTGCTCGCGCACGGCGGCGATCTTCTCGTCGAACTCGCGCAGCTCGGGCGGGCTGGACAGGATCGACAGACGCAGGCGTGCGCCGGCCTCGTCGATCAGGTCGATGGCCTTGTCCGGGAGGAAGCGGTCGGAGACGTAGCGGTCGGCGAGGTTCGCCGCGGCCACGATCGCACCGTCGGTGATCTGCACCTTGTGGTGCGCCTCGTACCGGTCGCGCAGCCCCTTGAGGATGTTGATCGCGTGCGGCAGCGTCGGCTCGTTCACCTGCACCGGCTGGAAGCGGCGCTCGAGCGCGGCGTCCTTCTCGAAGTGCTTGCGGTACTCGTCGAGCGTGGTCGCGCCGATCGTCTGCAGCTCACCGCGGGCGAGCAGCGGCTTCAGGATGCTGGCCGCGTCGATCGCGCCCTCGGCGGCACCCGCACCCACGAGGGTGTGGATCTCGTCGATGAAGACGATGATGTCGCCGCGCGTGCGGATCTCCTTGGTGACCTTCTTGAGGCGCTCCTCGAAGTCACCGCGGTAGCGGGAACCGGCGATGAGCGAGCCGAGGTCGAGCGAGTAGAGCTGCTTGTCCTTCAGCGTCTCGGGCACATCGCCCTTGACGATCGCCTGGGCCAGGCCCTCGACGACGGCGGTCTTTCCGACGCCGGGCTCGCCGATCAGGACGGGGTTGTTCTTCGAGCGACGGGAGAGGATCTGCATGACCCGCTCCGCCTCCTTCTCGCGCCCGATCACCGGGTCGAGCTTGTTGTCGCGTGCGGCCTGCGTCAGGTTGCGACCGAACTGGTCGAGCACGGCCGAGCCGCCCTGGGCGCTGGACTGCGAGTCGTTGGTCTGCGCGCCGACGGAGGCCGGCTCGCGACCAGGGGCCCCGGAGAGCAGCTGGATGACCTGCTGGCGGACCTTGTTGAGGTCGGCGCCGAGCTTGACCAGCACCTGGGCCGCGACGCCCTCGCCCTCGCGGATGAGACCGAGCAGGATGTGCTCGGTTCCGATGTAGTTGTGGCCGAGCTGCAGGGCCTCACGGAGGCTGAGCTCGAGCACCTTCTTGGCGCGCGGGGTGAACGGGATGTGGCCGGTCGGCTGCTGCTGACCCTGGCCGATGATGTCCTGCACCTGCTCGCGCACGGCGTCGAGGGAGATGCCGAGCGACTCGAGCGCCTTGGCAGCGACACCTTCACCCTCGTGGATGAGACCGAGCAGGATGTGCTCGGTTCCGATGTAGTTGTGGTTGAGCATCTTCGCCTCTTCTTGGGCGAGGACGACCACTCGACGGGCTCGGTCCGTGAATCTCTCGAACATGCTGTGACTCCTTATTCGCACGGGGCGAAGCGCTGACACCTATGGCGTTCTCTGCGCCTGTACATCGAGAGTAACCACCGCGGATGCCGTGTATGCCCGTGTTCGCCGTGGGCATACGGGAGGTTGACGGGGTTATCGACTGTCGTTATGTTAACGAAAGTCGATAACACCGCGGCGACAGCACGCACACACAGGAGGCACGGATGCGCACGACGGAGAGACGCCCCTCCCTCGCAGACGGGATCGGGCTCGGGATCATCGCGACCGGGGCGGTGAGCGTCGGGATCGGCGCGATCGTGGCCGTCGCTGCCGCTGCGGCCGAGATCTTCGGACGCTCGCCCGCGATTCGGATGCCGGTGCACGACACCGACCTGCCCGCCCTCGACGGCGTCCCCGGCATCGAGCGCGCCGCCGTCGACTCCGCCGTCATCACGCTGGCGTCGGTGCCCTCGGGCGCACGCTGGATGCTGCTGCTCGAGACCGCCCTTCCCGCCCTCGCGACCATCGCCCTGTGCGCCGGCGTCTGGTGGCTCGGCGTCTCCCTGATCCGCTCCCACCCGTTCCGACCGTCGCTGGGGTGGCTGTTCGGTGCCGCAGCCTGCCTGATGATCGCCGGCGCCCTCCTCGGCCAGCTCGCCGGCGGCGTCGGCAGGGCCATGATCGTCCAGGACCTGGCCTCGACCGATCCGGACGTCCAGAACGTGCTGTGGACCTTCCTCGTCCAGGTCGACCTCGCCCCGGTCGGTTGGGCGTTCGCTCTCGCGCTCGTCGCCGGGGTGTTCGAGATCGGGCGGAGACTGCAGCGCGACACGGAGGGCCTCGTCTGATGCTGTCCTTCGGATCGGACGAGCTCTGGCCGTCTCTGCTCAACATCGCCATCGCCCTCGCGGTCATCGCCCTTCTCGTCTGCCTCCTCGTCTGGAACGGGCGCCGGCGAGGAAGCCGGACCATCGCGCTCGATGCGGCACTCACGCTCTCCGGGTGGTGGATCCTGCTGTCCGCGGTGAGTGCCGTCATCTTCATCGTGAAGGCGTTCGCCGTGGACTGGGCCGAGCTTCACGGCGAGACCCATGTGTATGTGGCATGGCCGGCCGACCTTCCCTGCTCCGAGTTCGGCGACAGCGGGACGACGATGTTGACGTGCAGCGGCGAATCCCTCTCGGCCTTCACGGTCGGGAACGCCTCCCTCGGGCTGCGGCTGCTCGCGGCGGCGGCGCAGCTGAGCAGTCTCGCGTTGACGACCATGCCGGCCGTCATCGTGGCTGTCATCTGCTTCTACACGCTTCGCGGAAGGGCGTTCTCGCGCACCGTGACACGGACCCTCGCGAGCGCCGCGGTCGCCGTGCTGCTGCTCGGGGTGGCGGCCGATCTGCTGAGCGGCATCGCGGCCACCGCCGGTCTGCGCGAGGCCTTCTCGCCCGGCAGCCCCTGGTATCCCTCGGCCTACCAGCTCACTGTCACGCCGCTGCCCTTCGCCGCGGCGCTCGGCCTCGCCGCTCTCGCCGCGGTCTTCCGACAGGGCATGCGACTGCAACGCGAGCAGGAGCGCCTGCAGCAGGAGACCGAGCGACTGCAGAAGGACACGGAGGGTCTGGTGTGAGCCCGGCCGAGAGCGACGACGAGTTCACGGGCATCCACTGCCGTCTCGACGAGCTCCTCGTCGACCGCGGCATGACCCTCACCGAGCTGAGCGCCGCGGTGGGGGTCAGCATCGTGAACCTCTCCGTGTTGAAGAACGACCGCGCCCGCGCCATCCGCTACTCGACGCTGCGCGCGATCTGCGAGGCCCTGGACTGCGAGGTCGGCGACCTGCTCGTGCTCGCCCCGCGCTGACACGGAGGCAGATGTCTGCGCGCACGCGTATGCTTGTCTGCATGCGCACCACCTTGAACCTCTCCGACGCTCTCGCGGCCGAGGCGAAGGCCCGCGCCGCAGCCGAGGGTCGAACCTTCACGAGCTTCATCGAAGAAGCCCTGCGGGAACACCTGGCGAAGCGCCGACCCGCTGCGACCGTCGAACCCCTGCCGACCTTCGGCGACCCGCGCACATCACGATTCCTCGTCGACATCGATGACCGCGACGCCCTGTGGGAGGCACTCGAAGAGGCACCGATCCGATGATCGTGCCCGACGTCAACATCCTCGTCTACGCGTTCCGCGCCGACTCCGCAGAACACCCGACCTATGGCCCGTGGCTGAACGAGGCGCTCGCCCACGAGTCGATCGGAGTGTCGGACACGATCCTCAGCGGATTCGTCCGCATCGTCACCCACCCCCGGATCACCACCGCCCCGGCACCGATCGACGCCGCGATGGCCTTCACCCGCAGCCTCCTCGCTGCCCCGCGCACGCAATGGCTCACGACAGGATCCCCGGCCTGGGACCGGTTCGACGCCCTCGCCGCAGGCGATCGAGGCATCCGCGGGAACCTCGTCCCCGACGCGTACATCGCCGCGGTGACCCTGGCGAACGGCGCACGCCTCGCGACCCGCGACCGCGGCTTCGCTCGATTCCCCGACCTGAGATGGTTCGATCCGGGTTCGGACATGCCGGAGCACGGCGCGCGCTGAGCGCACCGCGTCATCGTTCGTCATATCCGCCCAGGGAATTCTCAGGCAGCCATAGCGTTGAGCCTGAGGGCGTGCATCCGGCGCGCCGCGATTTCTGGAGTCCCCACCTCAATGAGCACCACCGCACGCGCCCAGAAGGCGCCAGACACCCGCGGCCCGGTCCGGAAGCTGCTGACCTCGTTCGGCTTCCAGATCCTCGCCGCCCTCGTCCTCGGCGTCGCCGCCGGCCTGATCGGCCGTCAGCTCGGCGCCACCGCCGAGAACCCGAACGGCCTGTCCGCGACCCTGGACACGATCGGCAGCTCGTACGTCACGCTGCTGCGCGCCGCCGTCGTCCCGCTGATCTTCACGGCCATCGTCGCGAGCATCTCCAACCTCCGCCGCGTGCAGAACGCCGCGCGCCTCGCCGGCCAGACGATCCTGTGGTTCGCGATCACCGCGTTCATCGCCGTGATCATCGGCATCGGTCTCGGCCTCGTGATCCAGCCGGGCAACCACGCGGGCGAAGGCCTCGAGACCGGCGACCCGTACACCGTCGGAACGTGGTGGAACTTCCTCCTCGGCCTCATCCCGCAGAACTTCCTCGGCCTCACGGTCAGCACCAACCCGGGTGCCGTCGAGGGCACGTTCAGCTCCAGCGTCGGCTTCAACATCCTCCAGGTCATCGTCGTCGCCGCTGTCGTCGGCATCGCGGCGCTCAAGGCCGGCAAGAAGGCCGAGCCCTTCCTCGTCTTCACCGAGTCGCTGCTCAAGGTCATCCAGCGCGTGCTGTGGTGGATCATCCGCATCGCGCCCCTCGGCACGTTCGGCCTGATCGGCTCGGCCGTGATCAAGTACGGCTGGGAGAAGCTCGCCTCTCTCGGCTGGTTCGCCGGTGCGGTGTACATCGGCCTCGCACTCGTGCTGTTCGTCGTGTACCCGATCCTGGTGCGCACGCACGGCCTGTCGATCAAGCAGTACTTCTCCGGCGTGTGGCCGGCGGTGCAGCTGGCCTTCGTCAGCCGCTCCTCGATCGGCACGCTGCCCCTCACCGAGCGCGTCACCGAGCGGAACCTGGGCGTGCCCCGCTCCTACGCCTCCTTCGCCGTGCCGCTCGGCGCGACCACGAAGATGGACGGCTGCGCCGCGATCTACCCGGCCATCGCCGCGATCTTCGTCGCGCAGTTCTTCGGCATCGAGCTGAACTTCGTGCAGTACCTGCTGATCGTGATCGTCTCGGTCGTCGGCTCCGCCGCCACCGCCGGAACCACCGGCGCGGTCGTCATGCTCACGCTGACGCTGTCCACCCTGGGCCTGCCGCTCGAGGGCGTCGGACTGCTGCTCGCGATCGACCCGATCCTCGACATGGGCCGCACCGCGGTCAACGTCGCCGGCCAGGCGCTGATCCCGACCATCGTCGCCAAGCGCGAGGGCATCCTGAACGAGGAGCTCTACAACGCACCGCGCGAGGGCCTGCCCTTCGCGGACGACTCGGGCGAGGAGGAAGCGCCGGAAACGGATGCCTCCGCCGACAAGGAGCCGGTCGGCGCCCGCTGATCGCACTCACACCTCACGACAGAGCGCCTCGTCCTTCCGGGACGGGGCGCTCTGTCGTGGCACCCGCTTCCCGGGCGCGGAACGTCGCTGCGGTCAGGCGCGCCCCGGCTGACGGGTGGCCCCGCGGGTGTCGAGGGCGAGCTCCTCGGCGTCCATCGCGGCGATCAGCTCCCGCATGACCTCCTCGTCGAGGTTGCCCGCATCGCGCTCGGCGAGCAGGATGTCACGGCGCACCTGCAACCAGCCGCGTGACAGCGCGACGAGGTCCTCATAGGACGGACGGCTCGTCGCGTCCTCCATGCTCTGCGCCTCATCGGTGTCCTTCTCGACACGGGTCATGCGTCGCGTGAAGGCGTCGAACACGCGGAGGTCGACCTCGCCGTACTTCGCCTCCCACTCCACACGCTTCTCCGCGAGGAAGGCCTTCCCCGCCTCGCGGCTCTTCTCCCGGACGGCCGCGAGCGCCTCCGCATCTTCTTGCTCGTCGACGTCGCTCTCGATCCCGAGGCTCCGGATGAGCAGCGGCAGCGTCAGTCCCTGCAGCAGCAGCGTGCCCACCGTGACGATGAACGCCACGACGACGATCGCATGCGAGGCCTCGGTGTCGAGCGTCGCGAGGTCGGCCGCCGCGACCGCGATCGCCAAGGTCACGACACCCCGCATCCCGGCCCAGGAGATCACGGCGCTGTCCTTCCAGGTCAGCTGCAGCCCTGCCATCTGCTCCCGGACGATGTGGCCGCGCAGCTCGTCGGCGGTGTAGCTTCCCCACCGTCTCGATGCACGGTGCCGCTTCTCGAACTCGCCGGATGCCACGCCCCGGTCCCACCGTTCGAGCCGCTTGCGGTCCTGGAAGTTGGACCACGCGCTGGTCGGATAGATGAACAGCGGACGCACGACGAGCACGACCAGCAGCACCACCCCGGAGAGCAGCAGGATCTCGCCCACGGACTCGCTGCCGAGGTCGCTGAGCACGCGGGGGAACTGCAGACCGATGTAGGCGAACACGAAACTCTCGAGCAGTAGATCGGCCGACAGCCACAGCGGCTTCTCCTGCTGGCGGGTCGTGTAGTCGGTGCGCGGGGAGTTGTAGCCGACGTAGAGTCCCATCGCGACGACCGCGAGGACCCCGGATCCGAGCAGGTGCTCGGCGATCGCGTAGGCGCCGAACGGTGCGAGCAGGCCGAACGTGCCGATCACGACCGCATCGCTGATGCGCATGCGCAGCTGGTGCAGGACGATCCCGAACACGAGACCGATCCCGACGCCCACGCCGACGGCGACCAGGAACTGCCAGATCCCGCCCCAGACCGAGACGGTCGCTCCGGCGAGGATCGCCGCGAAGACGCGGTACAGCGTCAACGAGGTCGCGTCGTTGATGAGGCTCTCTCCGGAGAGCACGGTCATGATGCGTCGGGGCAGGCCGAGGCGGCGGCCGATCGCGGCCGCCGAGACCGCGTCGGGCGGAGCGACGATCGCCCCCAGCAGCAGCGCGCCGGGGAGCGTCAGCGACGGCATGATCCACCACGCCACGAACCCGACCGCGAGCGCGGTGATGAGCACCAGCCAGATCCCGAGACGGCGGATCTGCGGGAGGCTGCGCTTGAATCCCACGAAGGACACGTCGAGCGCGGCCGAGTACAGCAGCGGCGGCAGCACCAGGCTCAGCAGCAGGTGCCCGTCGATGTCGAGCTCGGGTACGAACGGGAGGAAGGAGGCGGCGAGCGCGGCCACCGTCACCAGCAGCGGGGCGGGCCATCCCCTCGATCGTGCGAACGCCGCCACGGCGACCGACCCGACGAGGACGTAGAAGATGCCTGCTTCCATGCAGGAAGCGTAACCGGGCGAGGGACTGCGCTCCCCCGCGGCCTCGCCGTGCGCCGGTCAGTCGGCGACCGTGGCGTCCGTCCCGCGCCGGCCGTCGAGCGCATCACGCAGACCGTCGTTCTGCACCTGGAGGTGATCGTTCGCGTCCTGCAGCTCGAGCACCCGGGCGATCCCGGCGATGTTGACGCCGTCCTCGCGGAGCCGTGCTGCTCGGCGCAGGCGGTCGATGTCGTCGTCGCTGTACCGGCGCGTGCCGCCGTCGCTGCGGGCAGGAGTGAGGAGCCCCTTGCTCTCGAAGAGCCGCAGTGTGGCCTCGGGGAGGTCGACCAGCTGGGCGGCCACCGCGATGCCGTACAGCGGTGTGCGGGAGTCCCGATGCGGCATCCGAACGCTCCTTGCCATGAGATCTTCTTCCGGGGTTGCAAACCTAGCACGAGTTGTCGTATAACAAATCTACAGCAACGGATGCAGATTCCCTGTATCCCACCTCGCCCCACCAGGGCCGCACGAAAGGAGAACCTCATGGCACTGACCTTCGACCCCTTCAGCCAGCTCGATCGCTTCGCCGCGAGCGTGCTGGACTCCGTTCGCGCACCCCGGCTGATGCCGGTGGACCTGTTCCGCGACGGAGACCGCTATGTGCTCCACGCCGACCTCCCCGGCGTCGACCCGGGCTCCATCGACGTGGACCTCGACGGCGGGCAGCTCACGATCCGCGCGCAGCGCACCGCAGACACCCGAGAAGGTGTGCGCTGGCTGGCGCGCGAGCGCGGCGCCGGCTCGTTCCTCCGCCAGTTCACGCTCGGCGAGGGCGTCGACCTCGAGGGGATCAGCGCCTCGTACGAGAGCGGCGTCCTGTCGGTCATCATCCCGGTGAGCGAACGCGCGAAGCCGCGCAAGATCGCCGTCGAGACGTCCGAGCAGCGACAGGCGATCGACGCCTGACCGACGCGGGGGCGGTGCACACCGCACCGCCCCCGCGCGCTCCCCCTGAACGGAAAGGAAGTCCCATGTCCCTCACCCCCACGCTCGATCGCTTCCTCGCCGGCATGGAGTACCCGGCGACGCGCGACGACCTGCTGCGCGAGGCCGCGCGCGAAGGCCTCGGCCCCGACGACCGCGCCCTGCTCGCCGACCTGCCGGAGCAGAGCTACAGCGCCGCATGGCACATCCGCTATCGCCTGGCGCGGCGCTCGTTCGTCGAGGGCCTCTCCCCCACGACAGCGCCCGCGGCCGCCTGAGCGCTCGCGAACCGCCGTGTCGAGGGAATGCGCGGAGGGCGCCGCCGGTTGTCCTTCGGGATGAATGACGTCGCCCTCTCCGTCCTCGACCTCGTCCCGGTCCGCACCGAGCAGACGAGCACCGAGGCCATCGCCTCCTCCCTCGCCCTCGCCGAGATCGCCGATCGACTCGGCTACCGCCGCTACTGGTTCGCCGAGCACCACAACATGCCGGCGGTCGCCTCCACCACGCCCCCCGTGCTGATCGCGGCCGCGGCCACCCGCACCGCGCGCCTGCGCCTGGGCTCCGGCGGGGTCATGCTTCCCAACCACGCGCCGCTCATCGTCGCCGAGCAGTTCGCCGCGCTCGAGGCCATCGCCCCGGGCCGCATCGACCTCGGTCTCGGCCGCGCGCCCGGCAGCGACCCGGTGATCACCCAGCTGCTGCGCGGATCGGGCACCACGAGCGACGTGGAGCAGTTCCCGCGTCATGTGCAGGACATCGCCGCCCTGCTGTCCGGCGACGGCGCCACCGTGCGCTTCACGTCGGGCGGGGAGTACACGGTCCGCGCGACACCGGCCGCCACGGGCTCCCCCGAGGTGTGGCTGCTGGGATCGAGCGACTACTCCGCGCAGCTCGCCGCCTCGCAGGGGCTGCCGTACGTGTTCGCGAACCACTTCTCCGGGCAGGGGCTGGAGCGCGCTCTCGACCTCTACCGCACCGGCTACCGCCCGAGCGAAGAGCACCCGGAGCCCCGCACGTTCCTCACGGTGAACGCCGTCGCCGCGCCCACGACGGAGGAGGCGGAGGCGCGTGCCCTGCCCCAGCTGAGGATGATGGCGCGTCTGCGCCTGAACCAGCCCCTCCGTGCGCTGGAGACCGTGGAGCAGGCGGCGGCCGCGGCTGCGGACCCCGCCACCGACCAGGTCGTGCAGGACGCACGGTCGCGCTGGTTCGTCGGGACCGGGGAAGCCGTCGCCGCCGAGGTCCGCTCCTTCGCCGAGCGCCACGGCGTCGACGAGGTCATGCTGTCTCCGGTCGCCGGCGCGCTCGACGCCGAGCCGAAGGACTCCGCCACGGGTCGCGCGCAGACGCTGGAGCTCATCGCCGCCGCGCTCTGACCACCCGCGCTCGAGCGCACGCCGACCCCTGGTCTTCCGGCGCGAGGGAGCGTACCCTCAGCCGGAGAGAGGGGTTCGACGATGAGCACCACGAAGACACTCGCCCTGTGGGTCGCCTACGGACGCAACGGCGTGGTCGGGAGTATCCGGCACGATGAGGACGGCTACACCGTCACGATGGCGGGCTCGGACGCGACGACGGGGACCTATCCGAGCCTGGCCTCGGCGAAGGGCGCCCTGCACTCGCACATGGCTCCGGGCAGCGACTGGCCGCGCTTCCAGGAGCACTGAGTCGCGGCATCCGCCTGACCGTGCTGGGCGGTCGGGCGGATGACGTCAGGGCTTCAGGACTCGGGTTCGCCGGAGAGGATGCCGCGCAGCCAGTCGCGCGCCTCGACGAACACGTCGTCCGAGTAGCGGTCCGGGTACTGCACGATCTGACGGTCGGCGCGCGGGTACGAACCGAGGAAGACCACACGCGGGCTGAACCGGCGGATGCCGAGCAGCGCGTCGGCCATGCGCTCGTGCTCGATGTGCCCGTCTGCGTCGATCACGAAGCGGTAGCGGCCGAGTTCGTCGCCGATCGGCCGCGACTCGATGAGCGAGAGGTTGATGCCGCGCGTCGAGAACTGCTCGAGCATCTCCAGGAGCGAGCCGGGGTGGTCGTGCGGGAGCTCGACGATGAGGGAGGTCTTGTCGGCTCCCGTCGGCTCCGGGGAGCGGGTCGTCCTGGTCACCAGGACGAAGCGCGTCACGGCCTGCGCGTTGTCGCCGATCCCCTCGGCGAGCACCTCGACGTCGTAGTGGTTCACGATGCCGGGGGCCGCGATCGCCGCCTGGGCGGGCAGCGTGCCGTCGAGCACGCCGATGGCCGAGGCGACGTTGCTCGCGGCCGGCACGTGCGAGTGCGACGGCAGGTGAGCGCCGAGCCAGCCGTGGCACTGCGCGTAGGCGACCGGATGCGCGGCGATCACGTCGACCTGATCGAGCGTCGTCCCGCGCGGGGCGACGAGCACGAAGTTCACCCGCACGAGGTACTCGCCGATGATGCGCAGACCCGGGAGCGTCGCCAGGGCGTCCTGCGTCGTCGACACGCCACCCTCGATGGAGTTCTCGATCGCGATCATCGCGGCGTCGCTGCGACCCTCCAGCACGTCCGCGAGCGCCTCGCCCACATTGTGCACCGGGCGCCACTCCTGGCCACGGGCCTCGGCGACCTGGTCGAGCGCCGCTTCCGTGAAGGTTCCGGCTGGTCCCAGATAGCTGTACGTGCGGCGTTCGGTCACGGTTTTCACCTTAGTCCTCGGCGGCGATGACGACTTCCGGACGACGCCGCGGATGCGATCGGGCGAAAGTGGGGGCAGACTGAAGACATGACCAGCCGTGCCGGCCTCCCCGCGGAGGAAAGTGACCTGATCGATGTCGACGAGCTGATCGCCGCCTATTACGACCGCGCCCCGAACCCGGACGTCCCGGCAGAGCGGGTCGTGTTCGGCACCAGCGGCCACCGCGGCTCCTCCCTCACGAACAGCTTCAACGAGAACCACATCCTCGCCACGACCCAGGCGATCGTGGACTATCGCGCAGCTCAGGGGATCACCGGACCTCTGTTCCTCGGACGCGACACGCACGCCCTGTCGCTGCCCGCCGAGCGCAGCGCGATCGAGGTGCTGCTGGCGAACGGCGTGGATGTGCGCGTCGACTCCCGCGACGCCTGGGTGCCGACCCCGGCGCTCAGCCACGCGATCCTCACCTACAACCGCGGACGCGCGGCCGACGACGCGGGCAGGGCGGACGGCATCGTCGTCACGCCGTCGCACAACCCGCCGCGGGACGGCGGCTTCAAGTACAACCCTCCGCACGGCGGCCCCGCCGACACCGATGCCACGGGCTGGATCGCCGACCGCGCGAACGCCCTGATCGCCGCCGGACTCGACGGCGTCGCCCGCGAGCGCTTCGCCGACGTGGACTGGGACGCCCTCACCGGGTACGACTTCCGGGACGCCTACGTCCGCGACCTCCCGTCCATCATCGACCTCGACGCGATCCGTGAAGCCGGCGTCCGCATCGGAGCCGACCCGCTCGGCGGGGCATCCGTGGAGTACTGGGCGCTGATCGCCGAGATGCACGACCTCGACCTCGACGTCGTGAACCCCGAGGTCGACCCCACCTGGCGGTTCATGACCCTGGACTGGGATGAGAAGATCCGGATGGATCCGTCCTCGCCGTCGGCCATGGCCTCGCTCGTGGCGAAGAAGGGGTCGTACGACGTGCTCACCGGCAACGACGCGGATGCGGATCGCCACGGCATCGTGACCCCGGACGCGGGTCTGATGAACCCGAACCACTACCTCGCCGTCGCGATCGACTACCTGTTCTCGCACCGCGAGCAGTGGCCGAGCGACGCGGCCGTGGGCAAGACCCTGGTGTCGTCCATGATCATCGACCGCGTCGCCGAATCGCTGGGTCGTCGCCTGCTGGAGGTTCCGGTCGGCTTCAAGTGGTTCGTGCCCGGCCTGCTCGACGGCTCTGTGGCCTTCGGCGGCGAGGAGTCCGCCGGCGCCTCCTTCCTCCGTAGAGATGGCTCCGTCTGGTCCACCGACAAGGACGGCATCCTGCTGTGCCTGCTGGCCGCCGAGATCATCGCCGTGACCGGCAAGACGCCGTCGCAGCGCTACGCCGAGCTGGAGCAGGAGTTCGGGGCCTCCGCATACCAGCGCGTCGACGCCCCCGCTACCCCGGAGCAGAAGGCGACGCTCGCGAAACTCGCTCCGGAGTCCGTGACCGCGACCACCCTCGCGGGCGAGGAGATCACCGCGAAGCTCTCGCACGCACCCGGCAACGACGCGGCGATCGGCGGCCTCAAGGTGCAGACCGAGCACGCGTGGTTCGCAGCCCGCCCCTCGGGCACGGAGGACGTGTACAAGCTCTACGCCGAGAGCCTGCGCGGACCGGACCACCTCGCCGAGGTGCAGGCAGAGGCGCGCGCGGTCGTGTCGGCCGCACTCGGCGGCTGACGCGAGCCGAGCCGCCCGGTTGAGCGCTGTCCTCCGAAAGGGGGACAGCGCTCATTTAGTCTGACGTCTACGATAGGTAACGTTATACCTATCACTCATTACATTGACGTAGGAGGAGTCATGAACGACGCGCAGAGAGTTCGGCTCGGTTCCATGGGTCTTGTTGGTGCCGCACTGCTGGTGGTGGTGACGGCCATTCCTGCCGCGGCGATGACCACGTACTACGGCCCGCACGAATGCTATTGGCCGATGCACGCGTTCGTCGAAGGCTCGGCCACGAATACGGTCACCCTGAGGATCACAGGGACGGCCGGAACCGGCACCCGGTCGGGCACATGGAACAACGGCTCGGTCGCCACCCGCCACTACGTGAACAGCCCGAATGAGGATCAGCAGAGCGGCTCGGCGTATACGAACGCTGCGCGCTGGGTGTACCAGGGTTACGACTGCAGCTATTGAGGCGGAGACTGATGCGAAAAGCGCCCGCTCTCGTCGCGGCGTTGACGGCTGGGGCTTTGCTCGCCATCGCCGGATGCGCGCAGGCTTCGCCTGAGCCGCTGCCCACAGCCGAAAGCGTCGACCTCGGAGTCGACCCGGAGTTCGGGACCGTCATGGCCTCGTGCATGGTCGAACGAGGATGGGATGCGATCGTCACCGGCGACGGCGGAATAATGAGCGACATACCCGATGGTCAGGACGAGTCCTACGACACGGACCTCGCGGAATGTGAGGAGAAGAACGGGTTCGACAGCATCGCACCCGCACTCACCGAACCCGAGTTGCGGCTGCTGTATCTCATGGAGTTGGACACGGCCGCGTGCCTACGCGGCGAGGGCCTCGATCCCGGCATCGCCCCGAGCGAGCAGAGCTTCGTGGAGGCGGCCCTCGTCGACGGAAACGCCTGGGACCCGTATGCGACGGTGTACACGACTTCGAACTCGCAGGTGACCGAAGACGAGTACTTCGCTCTCCTCGAGAAGTGCCCCCGGCCGGGGTATTAGATGCCAGCCGCTGAGATGACGGACAGCCAGAATGCTGCCGCGCGACCCCGACCCGGACGCGGCGCGCTTGTCGTCGTGGCTATCACCCTGCTGCTGATCGGAGCCGCGAGTGCGTGGGCCGTCGCGACCATCCTCGGCCCCACCGAAGACCCCCTGGCTTCGACAGGTCACTCCTTCGTCGCCGTCGAGCAGGGCACCGTCGGGCAAGCGTTGAATCTCAACACGATGGCCGAGTGGTCGCAGCAACCCATCGGCACGAACCGCGCCGCGGGCGTCGTCACGGACGTCGCCGTCGAAGCAGGCGAGGAGGTCGTCTCGGGTGCGGTCTTGTACACGATCGATCTGCAGCCCGTCGTCATCGCGCAAGGAGCGGTGCCGATGTTCCGGCCGCTCGGTCCCGACAGCGCGGGTCCCGACGTTCGGCAATTGCAGGAGATGCTTCGCGCCGTCGGCCAGTACGACGGCCGAATCGACGGGCTGTTCGGCGAGGGAACCAGAAGTGCCGTCAGCCACTGGCAGGCTGCGATCGGCGCACCGGCCACAGGCGTCGTCGACACTGGCGACGTCATCTTCGTACCCGCCCTGCCAACGAGGGTCACGCTCGATACGACCGTGATCGTTCGAGGAGCGACGCTCTCCGGGGGCGAGATCGTCGTGAACGGGCTCTCGTCGACACCCACCTTCGAGATCCCCGTCACCGAAACCCAAGCCGCGATGATGCCCGCGGGGACAAGAGTGGAGATCACAGCCCCTCGAGGCGAGACCTGGGAGGCCGTCGCCGAAGAACAGCTGCGCAGCGACGAGGGCGCGATCGCCATCCGCTTGCGCGGGCCGAATGAGAAATCCATCTGCGCCCACGCGTGCGCGGAGATAACGCCCACCGGGAAGACTACCCTCGGCTCGCGCATCATCGTGGTCGAAGAGGTCGAGGGACTGGTCGTGCCGTCCGCGGCGCTTGTGACGGTGGCAGACGGATCAACAGCTGTCGTCGACGAAGAAGGGCGACAGCAGCGGGTGGGAATCGTGGCTTCCGCTCAAGGCATGTCGGTGGTCACCGGAGTGCGCGAGGGGTTGCGCGTGCAGACCCCAGCATCAGGGACTGCGAGGAGATGAGCGCGACGAAAGAGGTGAGGCTGCGCGCCGAAGACCTGACCTTCGGCTATGAGGCGGATCATCCGCTCGTCGCAGGTTGGTCCGCCGAGTTCCCGGCCGGCTCGACGACGGCGCTGACAGGTCCGTCCGGCCGAGGGAAGTCCACGGTGTTGTACCTCCTCGGCCTCATGGTGACGCCGGACGCCGGCGACGTGCTCATCGATGGGATTCCGAGCCGCACGCTTCGCGATGCGCGGCGCGCCCATCTGCGCGCCGACAGATTCGGTTTCGTCTTCCAAGATGCAGCGTTGGACACCACACGATCCGTACTCGACAACGTCACCGAGACGGCTCTCTATCGCGGGATGCCTCGGCGATCGGTCGAGTCGAGGGGTCGAGAGCTCCTCGACCTGTTCGGAGTCGACGTCCCCGCGCACCGCAAGCCCGGACAGGTGTCCGGAGGGCAGGCACAGCGCATCGCGCTCTGCCGCGCTCTTCTCCACGCGCCCGACATCGTTCTTGCCGATGAACCGACGGGAAATCTGGATCCGACGACGGCGGGGGTCGTCGTCCACGCCCTGCAGGAACACGCGCGCACAGGTGCGGCGGTCGTCATCGTGACCCATTCACCTGAAGTGGCGAACACCTGCGACCGGGAGATCACGCTGTGATCGGTGCCGTTCTCCGCGAGGCTCACGCATCGATACGCTCCCAGCCCGTGGCGTCAGCCATCACGGTGCTGATGGTGGTCGGCATGATCCTCGTCGTCATGCTCACCACCGGACGCACCGTCGGCGCGGAGCAGGACGTGCTCGACTCGATCGACTCGGCGGGCACCCGATCCGTGACGATCAGAGCAGATCCGGACGCCGGCCTGACAGCCGACGTTCTCGATCGGATCGACGGGATCGAGGGAATCGAGTGGGCTGCAGGCTTGTCGTCCGCCGTCGATGCCACCAACAGCGCTGTACCGGATGGCACGCGCGTGCCGGTTCGCATCGTCTACGGGTCCCACCTCGAGAGACTCGGCATCCCGATCGACTCACCGCTGCCGGGAGCACTGGTATGGGTGTCGGACGAGGCCGCGGATCAGCTGGGCACTCCCGACTTCGTCGGCGGGGTGTCGATCGTCGACGCCGGCGGTTCCTTCGGGCTCGGCGGAAGACTGGAGGTTCCCGACTTCCTCCGCCCGTTCGAGCCCCTGGCACTCGTGCCGCAGGCAGCCGACGGCGACGAGCGGCTGTCCGTCCTGGTCGTCATCGCAGAGACGCCCGACCTCGTTTCTCCCGTGAGCAAAGCTGTGGTGTCCCTCCTCGGCGTGGACGATCCATCGAAGGTGACGATCCAGACCAGCGAGGCCCTGTCGAAGCTGCGCGGTCTGATCGACGCACAACTCCGCGATTTCTCTCGAGGCCTGGTGATCGCTCTGCTCAGCCTGACCAGCCTCCTCCTCGCTGTTCTGCTGTACGGCCTGGTCCAGATGCGCCGCAAAGACTTCGGACGGCGGAGGGCACTGGGGGCGAGTCGCGCACTCATCATCTGCCTTCTCTTGACGCAGACTGCTGTGCTCTGCCTCGCCGGCACCGCACTGGGAATCGGCATCTCACTCATCGTGCTGGCTTCGGCCGGCGACCCGTTGCCGGGTGCGTCCTTCACCGGCGCGCTGGCGGTGCTGACTGTGACCACGGCACTGGCAGCGGCACTCACTCCGGCAATCGCGGCCAGCAGCCGAGAACCGATTCGAGAACTTCGAATCCCGTGACCCCGCCGGCGTGTGGGACGTGGACTCAGGACGTCGTGGCGCGCGCCAGCGCCGCGCCCGCTTCGCGTAACCAGCGTGGGGGCTCGGTGAGCGCGGCCTCGGCCGAGCCGGCAAGGTCGGTGAGGGAGGTGGACGCCGCGAACAGCGAAGTGTCGGAGTCGTCGGTGATCCGGCCCGCCGCGAGCATCGCGCGGACGCCCGCCGTCGCAGCGAGATCGGCGAGGAACGAGGGAACCTTGCCGTCGCCGGACTGCCCGTCGTAGGAGCCCTCCCCCGTGATGACGATGTCGGCTGCGTCGATCGCGGCGGGCAGGCGGATGAGCTCGGCCACCTCGGCGGCACCGGGAGCGAGCACTCCACCCCACCGCACGAGTGCGGCGCCGGTGCCCCCGGCCGCTCCGGCGCCGGGCTGTGTGGGATCGAGCCCGAGCCGCGCGGCCAGTCGGCCCAGCGCCTCGTCCACCCGGGCGATGTCGTCAGCGTCCCGTAGCCCCTTCTGCGGACCGAACACCGCGGCAGCGCCGCGCGGGCCGGTGAGCGGGTTGGTGACGTCGGTCAGCACCCGCACTTCCGGCGCCGTCCGCAATCGCGTCAGATCGACCGACGTGATCTCGCTGAGGCCTCGCGCCCCGCGGGGGACGGGGACGCCTGCGGCATCCAGGAAGCGGGCGCCCAGCGCCGTGAGCATCCCGGTGCCGCCGTCCGTCGAAGCGCTCGATCCGATGCCGACGACGAGCCGGGAGACGCCGTGATCGAGCGCCGCGGCAATCGCCTGTCCGAGACCCGTGGTGTCCGCGTCCCAGGGGCGCAGCCCGTCCAGGAGCTCGATTCCGGAGGTCGAGGCGAGGTCGACGACCGCGGTCCCTCCCGGCGCGTCCTCGGTCGGCGGCAGCAGCAGCCAGGCGGTGTCGATGGACACGCCCGCGGGTCCGTCGACCGTGACCGGCATTCGCACCGCGCCGGCGACAGCGGCTTGGAACGCGTCGACCGTGCCCTCCCCGCCGTCCGCCATCGGCCGGTGCACGAACTCGGCCGTCGGCTCGACGGAGGCCCATCCCTCCGCCAGCGCGACCGCGGCGTCGACAGCGGTGATCGTGCCCTTGAAGCTGTCCGGTGCCAGCACGACTCGGGTCACGGCGCGACACCGGGAGTGCTCGCGCGGACGACGACCTCGAGCGGCAGCGGCGCCTGCTCCCAATCGGCGTCGACCGTCGCACGGAACGCCTGGTAGCCGACCTCGCTCAAGGGCACACGGACCGTCGTCAACGCCGGTGACACGTCGCGGCTGGAAGGCACATCATCGAACCCGCACACCGCGATGTCGGACCCCACCTCGCGTCCGGCGTCGCGGATCGCGGACATCGCCCCGATCGCGAGCACGTCGCTGATCGCGAACACCAGTGTGCCGGCGGGGACACCGTCGGCCAGGACATCCGTCATGACCGCTGCACCCGACTCGCGGCGGAAGTCTCCGCGCCGCACGGCCGCGACCGTGCCGCCCGCAGCCTCGAAACCGGTGCGGAACCCGGCAAGACGGTCGTCCGAGGTGCGCACGCCCTCCGCCGCGCCGATCGCGATCGCGGAACGGTAACCGAGAGCCGCCATCCGCCGCCCGAGCGCCTCCGCCCCGGACCGGTTGTCGATCTCGATGTGCCGTTCCCCCTCGCCCTCGGGGCCGAACGCGACGACTCTGCCACCCAGACGCGCGAAGTCCGCCAGCTCCCGGGCGGTGTCGGCCTCCATCGGCTCCTGCGTGCGCGAGGCCGCGAGGATCAACCCCAGCGGCCGCTGACCGCGCAGCGCCCGGACGATCCGGGCCTCCCGCGCCGGATCGCGCTCGGTGATCGCGATCGTCACCACCAGGCCATGCTCGTCGGCGCCGCGCGCCACTCCGGATGCGATCAACCCGAAGTAGGGGTCGGCGATGTCGGCGACGAGGAGCGCGATCACCGGTGACGTGCCTCGCGCGGTCGCCTGAGCCGAGACGTTCGCGGTGTAGCCCAGCTTCACGGCCGCCGCTTCCACGCGTTCGCGGAACGACTCCGCGACCTTGCGCTCGGAGCCGTTGAGCACGCGGGATGCCGTGGCGAGCGACACGCCGGCCTCGCGGGCCACGTCGTGCAGCGTGGCGGCGGGCCCCCGCGCATGGCGCTGAGCCCGCGCCGGCTGTTCCGCGGACGATGCGGGCTTTGTCATGCCCCAGAGCCTACTTCCCGGGCCGTCATCGCCGCGGGTCCGAGAGGTACGCGCGCAGGGCGGCCGCTTCAGCCGGCAGCAGCGCGGGGTCATCGTCCGGCACGAACTCGAGCAGCGCGTCACGAGGTGGGTACGCCGCAGACCCCGCCTCGGCGAAGTACCGCGTCCAGAGCGCGTCGCGTGCCCGCAGCGGCAGCCGCTCCCGCTCGGGCCACCACGAGAAGACATGGGCCGCGGTGACGTGCGGCGCCAGAGCGCGGTACTCCTCCAGCACGGTGTCGACCGACGCGCCGACGGTGGGCTGCCAGTACGTCGACAGAGACGGACTGCCGACCTCGGTCAGCAGACGCAGCGTGCTCGGCGCGGTGTCGGCGAGCGTGCCGCCGTGGAACTCCAGCGCGAGTGTGACCCCGCGCTCGGCCGCTTCCTCCGCGGCGGCCCGGAGGCGCAGGACCACGGCCGCCCGTTCGACCGGTGTCGCGTCCAGCGAGCCGACCTCGCCCGCCCAGACCCGCACCCGCTGTGCGCCCAGCGCCTGCGCGCTGTCGAGCACGGGTGTGAGAGGCTCCTGCACGCCGGCACGGAAGTACGAGCCGTAGGAGGCGACCGCGAGCCCCGCGTCGACCGTGGCGCGCGCGACCTCCGCCGCCCTGGCCTCGTCGCCCGGCGGCACGTGCACGTCGGCGCCCCACTCGATCACCTCGAGCCCCGCCTGCGCGGCGAGCTCGACGATCCGCTCCGGCGTGAGAGCACGGAAGGTCACCGAGCACAGCCCTGGCCGGATCCCCGTCATGTCTTCATCCTCTCAGCTCCCGCCCCGGCGCCATCCGCCGGACGCCGGCCGCCGGACGGCCGCCGGCCGCGGGACGGCCGCGGGACGGATGTCGGACGAGCGGACGGATGCCGGACGAGACGAGCCCCTTTCGCCCGACATCCGTGAATCCGCCCGACAAGTGTCCGGATTGACGGACGTCGGACCGGACGGAGGGGGCGGAGGGTCATGGCAGATGCGGGGAGACGGCGGAGGCGAAGGACTCGGCTGTGCGTCGCACGACGCGGTCCGGGGCATCCGCCCAGACGTCGGCGTTGAAGATCTCGACCTCGATGTCGCGGTCGTATCCGGTGGCGACCACGGCGCGGGTGAGGGAGCCGAAGTCGATCACGCCCTCGCCGGTGTAGTGCCGGGACAGCAGCACGTCCGGGGCGAGCGGCGTCTTCCAGTCGCACACCTGGTACGTCGCGATGCGTCCTTCGCGACCCGCTCGTGCGATCTGGTCGAGCACCTGCGGGTCCCACCAGATGTGGAAGGTGTCGACCGCGGCCCCGACCACCTCGGGGTCGAAGTCCGCCGCGATGTCGAGCGCCTGACCCAGGGTCGACACCACGGCACGGTCGGATGCGTACATCGGATGCAGCGGCTCGATCGCGAGCGTGACCCCCGCGGCCTCCGCCTCCGGGGCGAGCGCGCCGACGGCATCGCGCACACGCTCGCGCGCGCCGATCAGGTCCCGCGATCCCGGGGGCAGGCCGCCCGCGACGAGCACGAGCACGGCGGTGGAGCCCTCCGCACCGGCGGCGGCGAGGGTCGCGGTCTCCTCGATGGCACGGCGGTTGTCGTCGAGGGCGGCCTCGCGCTCGGGGCCGACCGGGAGGGTGAAGAACCCGCCGCGACAGTGCGTCGTGAAGCGCAGACCCGAGTCCGCGAGCATCCGCGCCGCTTCGTCGAGGCCGACCTCGTTCACGGGCTCCCGCCAGAGTCCGATCGCCTGGACGCCCGCCTCGGCTGTGACGCGCAGCGCCGTGGCGAGGTCGGCGTGCTTGATGGTCGCCTGATTGATCGACAGGCGCGGGTCGGGGGCGGTCATGCGTCCACTCCGTTCAGGCGCAGCATGCCGTGCCACCGCTGTCGGGCGAGGTCGGGGTCCTCGAGGGCGAGCGAGGCGTTCGCGAGCTCGACGATGCGACTCAGGTGCGGAAGGCTCCGCGCGGAGTGCAGCCCTCCCACCATCTGGAACGCCGGCTGGTGGCCGTTGAGCCAGGAGAGGAACGCCACCCCCGTCTTGTAGTAGAACGTGGGCGCCGCGAACACCTGACGGCTGAGCTCCTCGGTCGGGCCGAGGATCTCGAGGTACCGCGCGTGATCGCTCGCGTCGAGCGCCTGGATCGCCGCCGACGCGACGGGAGTGATCGCCGCGAACGCCCCGAGCAGCGCGTCCGAGTATCCGCGGTCCTCGCCGAGCGCACGGGTTGCCGTCGAGGGCACGGCTTCGGTGCGTGCGGAGCCCGTGCGCTCGGCGGCATCCCGTGCACTCGGCGAATCGGAAGCGGGAGCGGGGGCGGGAGCGGGGGCGGGAGCGGGGGCGAGGAGGGCGACGTAGTTGAAGTCGTCGCCGGTGAACATGCGGACGCCCTCGGGGAGCCGGCTGCGCACCGAGATCTCGGACTCGGCGTTCAACAGGCTCATCTTGACGCCGGCGACCCGGTCCGGATTCTCCTCGATGATCTCGAGCAGCACGGCGGAGGCGCTCTGCCAGTCGTCGGCGCCGAAATACCCCTTCAGCTCCGGGTCGAAGGCGGTGCCGAGCCAGTGCAGCACCACGGGCACCGACGCCCGCGACAGCACCTCGCGGTAGACGCGCCGGTAGTCCTCGGGCCCCGTCGCGACACGGGCGAGGTGCCGCGAGGCCATCAGCACGGGACCGGCGCCCTGCTCCTCGGTGAAGTGCAGCTGCTCGAGGTAGGCCGCGATCACCTGCTCGATCGAGATGTGCGAGTCGGCCACGTGATCGGTGTTGACGCCGACCACGACCGAGCCGCCCTCCTCACGCGCCACCTCCGCGCTGCGGGAGATCAGCTCGCGGGTGGCTGCGGCGTCCAGGCCCATGTTCCGCTGGGCGGTGTCCATCGCGTCCGCGACACCGAGCCCCCAGGAGTACACGTTGCGGCGGAAGGCCAGCGTGGAGTCCCAGTCGATGTCGGCGGGCTGCCCCGGGGTGTTGTCGGCGTGAACCTTCGGCACGACGTGCGCGGCTGCGTAGGCGACACGGCTGCGCAGCGGCCCCGTCGGACGCACGTAGGCGCCCAAGTCGTTGAGGTCGACGTCGGCGAGGTCGCCCGTGGCACGGAGGAGTCGGAGAGTGCTCATGCGGCTCAGTCCAGCGTCAGCGGCTCGAGGGCGATCTTGCGACCCTCGGCGCTGGACGTCAGTCCTGCTTCGGCGAACTGCACCCCGCGAGCGCCGGCGAGCAGGTCGAACGGGTAGTCCGTGCCCTCGACGTAGGAGACCAGGTACTCCTCCCACTGCTGGCGGAAGCCGTTCTTGAACACGTCGTTCGTGGGGACCTGCTGCCAGTCGGCGTCGTAGTCGCGGGGGTCCTCGAGGTCGGGGTTCCACACCGGCTTGGGGGTCGCGTTGCGGGGCTGGATCTTCGCCCCGAACAGGCCGACCACCGCCGAGCCGTGGGTGCCGTCGACCTGGAACTCGACGAGCTCGTCCCGGTTGACGCGCACGGTCCACGAGGAGTTGATCTCGGCGATCACGCCGCCGGAGATCTCGAAGATGCCGTAGGCGGCGTCCTCCGCGGTGGCGGTGTAGTGCTCGCCCTTCTCATCCCAGCGGTCCGCGATGTGCACGGCCGCCTGCGCGTAGACGCTCGTGACCTCGCCGAACAGGTTCTCGAGGACGTAGTTCCAGTGCGGGAACATGTCGGTGATGATGCCGCCGCCGTCCTCCGTCCGGTAGTTCCAGCTGGGACGCTGCGCCGGCTGCCAATCGCCCTCGAACACCCAGTAGCCGAACTCGCCGCGCACCGAGAGGATGCGGCCGAAGAAGCCGGAGTCGATCAGCCGCTTGAGCTTCTGCAGACCGGGGAGGTACAGCTTGTCGTGCACGACGCCGGTCTTCACGCCGGCCTCCTTCGCGAGACGGGCGAGTTCGAGCGCCTCTTCGAGCGACTCGGCGGTGGGCTTCTCCGTGTAGATCGCCTTGCCGGCGGCGATGGCCTTGCGGATCGCGGAGGCGCGGGCCTTGGTCACGAGGAAGTCGGCATAGATCTCCCACTGCGGGTCGGCGAGGGCCGCGTCGAGGTCGGTGGTCCAGTCCTCGATCCCGTGCTTCGCGGCGAGCTCGGCGAGCTTCGCCTCGTTGCGGCCGACCAGGATCGGCTTCACCGTGACGCGGGATCCGTCCGGCAGCTCGATGCCGCCTTCTTCGCGGATCGCGAGGATCGAGCGCACCAGGTGCTGCCGATATCCCATGCGTCCGGAGACCCCGTTCATGATGATCCCGATCTCGCGGGTGTTCGCCTGTGCCATGGTGTTCCGTTTCTCTCGCGGGAGCTGAGGGCGCTTCGGTCGATCGATCGGAAAGCGCTTTCCGAGATCATGCCACGAGACTTCGATGGATCGCAACCGCCGCTACTCGGCGTAGGGGGCGGTCGAGGCGCGCACGTGCAGCGACGGCACGACCTGCACCCGCTCGACGGGTCGCCGTCGGCCCTCGTCGAGCCGAGCGAGCAGCACCTCGACGGCGCGGCGACCGACATGCTGCTTGGGAGGGCGCAACGCCGTGATCGGCGGCGTCCCGCTCTCGGCGACCTCGTCGTCATAGGCGACGATCGACAGCTCGTCCGGCAGCGACCACCCGCTGTCCACCGCATGCTGCTGCACGAGCAGGGCCTGCGGATCCGCGTGGATGAGCATGGCCGTGGTGTCTGTCCCCCGCACCTCCGCCAGCAGCGCGGTCACGGCCGCGTCCCGCTCCTCCGCGTCGAGTCGATCGAGGGACACGTCGCGGTCGACCGTCGCGGTCAGGCCCAGCCTGTCGACGGCGCGGTCCCAGCCACGCCGGAGCCGCCCGGAGGTGGGCGACGGCGCGGAGGTGAGGATGCCGACCCTGCGGTGGCCGAGCTCGAACAGGTGGCGCGCCGCGAGGGCCCCGCCGAACGCATGATCGGTGGTCACGCTCTCGAGACCGGACAGCGCGAGCGTCGACGGCGCGCGCCGCTCGACCAGCACGACCGGGAGCGGGAGCGCGTCCAGCCACTGCAGCAGCGCATGACCGTCGGGGCCGAGACTCTCCGGGGCGACGATCAGTCCGTGGACGGTGCCCGCGTCGACGAGAGACGCGATCTGCCGCCGCTGGTCATCGGCCGCGTAACTGGCGCCGCGCAGGATGAGCTGCGCGCCGAGCTCCGTCGCTGCGGCCCGTGCGCCGATCACGACCTGGGGCCAGTAGTAGCTCAGCGACGGCACTACCATCCCGATCCGGAACCTCGATGCCGCCGGCCCGCCCCGCACGACAGCGGTGTCGAGGGCGCTGCGCAGCGTCGCGCCACCGTGCACCCTCGTGAGCAGCCCGCGGTCGGCCAGCGCGCCGATGTCGCGGCGGATCGTGAGTTCCGCGACGCCGAGCTCGCGTGCCAGATCGGCGACGCGCACGGCGCCGATCCGCCGCAGCTCGTCCATGATGCGCTCGCGTCGGGAGATGCCGAACCGCGGCGCCTGCTCCTCGTCGGTCATCCGGCCATTCCTCTCAGCTCCCACGACGTGGTCCCCGGCATGGGGGCGAACAGCAGCCGCGAGACCTCCGGTCCCCACGACCGCTCCAGGTAGGGATCGGCCACGGACCGGGTCTCGACCTCGACCTCCGCCGGATCGTACGACAGCAGCAGGTCCGCCGATCCCTCGCGCCCGGGGATGCGGACGCCATCCGGCCGGAGCTCCGGCACTCCGGCGCACACCACGACGATGCGGGTGTCGGGATGCCCGACCGCCGCTCCCTCGTCGCGGACGCTGACCTCGCCGTCCCCGAGCCGCACGGTGCGCAGCCACGAGATCTCCGCCTCGTCCGGCCAGGGGTATGCCGCACTGAGGTCGATCTCCCACCCGTCGTCGAGCGCACGGACGGGCGCCTGCCACTCGCGCCCGGCACGCTGCTCCCGGCCGTACGGCAGAGGCGCGCTGTGCCAGCCACTGGTGACGTACCAGAGCTCATAGCGCGCCGCCGAGAAGGTCTGGGCCGTGTACGTCGCTCGGCCGAAGTCCGCGAGGAGGGGCAGGCCGTCGACGGCGACCGAGATCGAACCGAGGTCGTTGTGGTTGTGGTTCTCGGCGTTGTGCCCGCCCTTCACCGTCACGGCGAGGCCGGCGGTGTCGCCGGGAGTCCGGCGGCGGAGGCCGAAGCCGATCGAGGCCAGCTCCACGGGCGACGGCAGCGGTGCGGGACCGCGCGGAGCCGTCCACCAGGACTCATCGAGGACCTCGGCGGAGAGGCGGCCCAACCCCGAGGCCGTATCGGCCGCCGCGCCCCGCAGGACTCCGTCCTCCCGATAGCGGGCAGCGAATCCCGCGGTCTCGTCCTGTCCGCACAGTCGCGCGGCTCGATACAGTGCGTGCCAGGGCAGCCCGGTGGCGTTCCTGGCCTCGGTGTCCGAGAAGCTCGCCGACCACTCCGCCCCGAGCTGGACCCGCTCCGGGAACCGGACCAGCTCGGCGAGTCCTCGAAGCGGGCCGTCGGCCACCGCGGCGGCGACCTCGCCCCCCATAAGCCCGTCGAGCAGCGACAGCGCGTCGAGAGCGCGTGCCGCACCCTGCCACCAGTAGGCGAAGCCCTCGTCGATCGCCCCGTCGGCGGGGAGCTGCGCGAGGTAGCGATCGAGGCCGTCGACGCACAGGTCCAGCACCTCCGCCCGCGCCGCTCTCGCACGGAACGCCACGGCGGCCGGTATCAGGTTGCCGTGGATCCACGGAGCCCAGTTGTGCACGTGGCCCTCCGTGCCCTCCCACGCCCAGTCCCGACGGCGGACGAAGGGCCGGAGGACGCGCGCGTTCGTCTCTCGCCGGAGGCGCGCGACGAGTCCGGGGGACGCCTTCTCGAGGGCGTCGCCCAGCAGGAGCACCGCCCAACCGGCGAGCGCCGCCTCCTCCCCGGCTCCCAGGTCCACGAAGGGCCGCGTCGTGTCGGGAGCCCGCAGCCCCCGAGTGAAGGCATCGTCGTGGGCGGGCCAGCACCACGTCGACTGCTCGCAGAGCAGCGCGAGCCCGTCCGCCGCCTCGGCGACGCGATCGGGCGTCGGATCGATGGCCGCGGCGAGGACCGCCAGACGCAGTCGCCGGTCCCGCGCGAAGACGACCGCCTCGTAGCCGATGCGGTCGCCCGCGCGGGCGTACGCCGCCCACTGCGACAGCAGAGGGTGCGGCCACGCCGTCCCCGCCGACTCCTCCGCTGCCGCGAGCACGAAGGCGCGCGCTCCGGGGTCGATCGCGTCCCACACGTCCCGGTCGCCGGAGGGCGGCACGAGCAGCGGCTCGTCCGTGCGACGGCTCCGCGTCCAGAGTTCGCGCAGCGCACCCCGGGGAATCAGCGCGTCCATCGGAAGATCCGTGTTCGATTCTGTTCGACTTCGATCGATCCGATCCGAATCTGTTGCTCTCGCATGGTCGCACAGTCTTCACTGAAACCACGACGTCCCGCAACCCGCCGTTCCCCACCCTGACGACCGACCGGAGATCCCATGCCGACGCGCCCTCGCGCCCTCGTCCTGATGGGCTCGGACACGTTCTCCGCCCTGTTCGACGAGGAGCGGCTCGATCGGCTCGCCTCGCTGGCGCACCTCGGCGACCTCACCGCCCTCGCCGACCTCGACGACACCGCCCACGATCCCGAGCTGGCCGAGGTCGAGGTGCTGATCACCTCCTGGGGCGCCCCCGCCCTCGACGCGCGCCTGCTCGCCCGGCTGCCGCGACTGCGCGCGGTGTTCCATGCGGCCGGAAGCATCCGGGCGCATGTGACCGAGGCGTTCTGGGAGCGCGGCATCCTGATCACCTCCGCGGCCGACGTCAATGCGGTGCCCGTCGCCGAGTTCACGCTCGCGGCCATCCTCCTCGCGGGGAAGCGGGCTCTCGTGCACGTGCGGACTCCGGGAGCCCCGCGCCTGCCCGACGAGGGCCTCGGCCGACACGCGAAGCTCGGCAACCACGGCCGCACGATCGGCGTCGTCGGCTTCTCGCGGACGGGACGCCGCGTCGTGGATCTGCTGCGTCCGTTCGACGGCCTCGACGTCGTCGTCGCCGATCCGTTCGCCGATCGCCGTGCGGTCGAAGCCGCCGGCGCCCGACTGGCTCCGCTGGCCGAGGTGCTCCCCGTGTCGGACGTGCTCACGCTGCACGCCCCCGCGCTGCCGTCGACGCGGCACTTGATCGGCCCCGCACAGCTGGCCGCCCTCCCGGATGGGGCGACCCTCATCAACACGGCGCGAGGGGCACTGGTCGACCACGACGCACTGCTGCGGGAATGCCGCTCCGGTCGACTCGACGCGATCCTCGACGTGACCGATCCGGAGCCGCTGCCCGCCGACTCCGAGCTCTTCCGGCTGCCGAACGTCGCCGTGACGCCGCACCTGGCCGGCTCCCTCGGCACCGAGACCCGGCGCCTGGTCGACGCCGCGCTCGATGAACTCGAGGCCTACAGCGCCGGGCGACCGGCCGCGCATCCTGTCGATAGGGCGGAACTGGCCCGGAGCGCCTAGGCGCCCTGCTCAGCGGCTGTCGCCGACGCCCCAGCCGTAGGCGAGCTTGTGCGCCTTCAGCACGAAGAACGACTCGGTCTGGACCACGCCGGGGATCTTCTGCAGGGTGCCGAACATCAACTCGGTGTAGTGGTCGATGTCGCGGCACACGACCTCGACCATGACGTCGAAGGAGCCGCTGGTGAGGACGACGTAGCTCGTCTCCGGCAGCGCGGAGAGCGCCTCGCAGACGTCCGGCCCGGTGCCGGCGGCGCAGCGGATCCCGATCAGCGCCAGGCGATCGAAGCCGATGTTGAGCGGGTTGGCGATGCCGACGATCTGGAACAGTCCGCTGTCCTGCAGCCGCTGCACGCGGTAGCGCACCGAGGAGGCGGACACCCCGAGATCCTGCGCGAGCACGCTGAAGGGTGTGCGTCCGTCGATCTGCAGCGCGGCGATCAGCTTCCGGTCGAGGTCATCGAGGTCGAGCGGCGTGGCGGCCTGTTCGCGATCCGGCATCAAGATCCTCCTCGGCTCGGGGTGACGCCCCTCATCCTATAGACGGGCGGCGGCCGTCCCGTCGTTCGACCGCCGCCCCGACACCGCGTCAGTCTCCGATGTGGATCACCGACGTGCGCAGATCGGTCATGTCGTGCAGCGTGTACATGCCGCCGATGCGCCCCCAGCCGGTGCCCTTTCCGCCGGCGCCTCCGAACGGCATGTTGATGTCCCACCAGCCGTTGGACTCGTTGAGCAGCACCTGGCCGGTCTCCAGCTCCTCGAGGAAGCGGAAGCCGCGGGCGATGTCGCGCGTGAACACGGCCGACTGGAGGCCGAGCGAGTCCGCGTTCGCGATCCGGAGCGCGTCGTCGTCGTCCTGGGCGGTGATGATCGGGAGCACGGGCCCGAAGGACTCCTCACGCGACAGCAGCGACTGCTCGGTCACGCCGTCGACGATCGTGAAGTCGTAGTACAGGTCGGTCGCGAAGCCGGAGGCACGACCCCCGCCCAGCAGGACGTCGAATCCGAGGGCGCGCGCCTCGTCCAGGTGCCGATCCATCTTGTCGGCGACGCCGGCGTTGTTGAGCGGGCCGAGGTTGGTGGCCGGGTCGAACGGATCGCCGAGCTTGACGGTCTTCGCGTAGGAGAGGGCCGCTTCGAGGAAGGCGTCGTGCGCCTTGCGATGCACGATCACGCGCTCGGTCGCGCAGCACACCTGTCCCGCACAGTAGAAGGCGGAGTCGACGGCCGCCTTCGCCGCGCGCTCCATGTTGGCGTCGTCGAGCACGACCACGGGACCGTTGCCGGAGCACTCCATGACGGATCGCTTGAGACCGGCGGTCGCCTGGATCTTCGCGCCGGTCGCCGACGACCCGATGAAGCCGATCGCGTGGATGCCCGGGTGCGACACCAGCCGCGAGCCGAAGGCTCCCTCGCCGGGCAGGATGTTGACCAGTCCGTCGGGAAGACCGGCCTCGGCCAGGTACTCCATCGCCTTCAGCACCGTCAGCGAGGTGTGGATCGGCGGCTTGACGACGAGGGCGTTCCCGGTCGCGAGTCCGGGAGCGGCGAATTCCGTGAACATCAGCAGCGGGAAGTTCCACGGCGTGATGATGGCCCAGGTGCCGACGGCCTGCCGCCAGGTGTGCATCCGCTTGAGCGGGTCGGAGGACGGGAGCGTCTCGCCGTACAGCCGGAGGGCGTCCTCGGCGTGCAGGTGGAACAACTGCGCCGCCTCGTTGACATCGGCGCGCGACTCGGCCAGGGGCTTGCCCTGCTCCAGGGTCTGCAGCAGCGCGAGCTCCTCGACGTGCGCGGAGATCGTGTCGCCGATGCGGTGGCAGATCTGCGCCCGCTCCCACACGTTCACCCGGCGCCATTCGCGCTGCGCCCGGTTGGCTGCGGCGACCGCACGGTCGAGGTCCGCGTCGGTGGCGACGGGAAGGGCGGCGATCCGCTCGCCCGTCGCCGGGCTGATCACCTCGAACCGGTCGCCTCCTGTGCCGTCGGTGTAGGCCCCGTCGATGAAGAGCTGAGGTGTGGGCGCGGGGAGCTGCAGGGACATGGCGCGATTCTCCTGTCGTCGGTGACCTTCGTGAATGATGGTCAGCCTAGCCACGGGTTGCGGAATTGACAATAGATATCGCGCACTCGTGATTGATCCAATAATCTGAGACGAGCAGAGTTGCTGATTCAACAGATGTTGGGCACGAATGTGTTCGATGTGACAATCGGAAGAGGAGTGCATCCGCCGTGCAGACACCCACGAGCTTCGAACGAGCCGAGCAGCGAGCCGATCGCCGGAAGGCGGCCGCGGCGGTCGCCGGCGCTCGCCGCACCCCCTTCTGGCTGGACGACCTCGACCGTCGCCCCACGCTGCCACCCCTCGAGGAGGACACCGCGACGGACCTCGTCGTCGTGGGCGGCGGCTATGCCGGTCTGTGGACCGCACTGCGCGCCAAGGAACGGTACCCCGACCGCGATGTCGTCCTCGTCGAGGCGAACCGCGTCGCCTGGGCGGCGTCCGGGCGCAACGGCGGATTCTGCGAGCCGAGCCTGACCCACGGTCGAGCGAACGCGGCCATCCACGTCGCCGGCGAGGAGAAGCTGGCGGCCGAGCTCGGCGAGCAGAATCTCGCCGAGCTCCTCGCCACCGTGGACAGGTACGGCATCGAGTGCGACATCCAGCCCCACGGCGTCATCAAGCTCGCCACCGAGCCGCACCAGGAGGAGACGATCCGACGCCTGGCTGCCGCCGATCCGTCCATCGTCGTGCTGACGGACGAGGAGCTGCAGGCGCAGGTGCGCACAGCCGCGGCGCGCGTGGGGGGATGGGCCACCGCCGAGGGCGTGACGCTCAATCCCGCGAAGCTCGCCATGGGTCTGCTCGACGCCTGCATCCGCCTCGGGTGCCGCGTCTACGAGACGACGCCGGCGACCCGGATCAGGAACCTCGGCCGCGGAGCCGGGGTGGAGGTCAGCACCCCGCGCGGACGCATCCGCGCCGCGCACGCCGCCCTCGCGACCAACGGGTTCCGTTCGCTGCTCCGTCGCAATCGGCTGTTCACGGTGCCCGTGTACGACTATGCGCTGGTGACGGAGCCGCTGACCCCCGCCCAGCGCGAGAGCCTGGGCTGGGAGAAGAGACAGGGTGTCACCGATCTGAACAGCCGCTTCCATTACCTGCGCCTGCTGAAGGACGCGGACGGCAACGACCGCCTGCTGCTCGGCGGGTACGACGCGATCTACCACTTCGGCAAGCGGATCGCGCCCGAGTACGACGTCAGCGAACCCACCTTCGAGCGGCTGGCCGTGCACCTGGGCGTCCTGTTCCCTCAGCTCGAGGGCGTGCGATTCAGCCACGCCTGGGGCGGGATGATCGACACGTGCAGCCGCTTCTTCGCCTTCTTCACGCGGGCGTTCCACGGGCAGGCGGTGTCGGCGTCGGGCTTCACGGGGCTCGGGGTGGCGTCGACCCGCTTCGCCGCCGACGCCATGCTCGACCTGCTCAACGACGAGGACACCCCGCGCACCCGATCCCGTCTCGTCCGCCGACGCCCCTTCCCGTTCCCGCCGGAGCCGTTCGCCTGGCCGGCGATCCGCTTCACCGCCGCGCAGATGGCTCGATCGGACCGGCGCGGCGGCAAGCAGGGACTGTGGCTGTGGATCCTCGAGAAGTGCAAGCTCGGCTTCGATTCCTGACGTCTGACCCCTGACAGGAGAGAGGGCCCCGATCGCCGGAGCGGTCGGGGCCCTCTGTCCTGCGGGAGGCGTCAGACGGCGACGGCCTCCTGCGGGACGCGACGGACGTCCTTCGCGAAGAGCGCGCACACGAAGTTCAGCGCGAAGGTGGCGATGACCATCGCGACGAAGCCGACCGTGTAGTCGCCCGTCGCATCCTTGACGACGCCGAGGAGATACGGATACACGAAACCGCCGACGATGAAGCCGATGCCGAGGACGAATCCGTTCACCGCGCCGATCATGCGGGTGGGCACGGATTCTGCCGCCAGCGCGAGCGCGAGGGGCATTCCCGTGTAGACGCCGAGGCCGACCAGCGGCAGGAACAGCGCGACCAGCACGAAGTCGCCGGCGGCGAGGCTCATCGTGAGAGCGGCGAGGAAGACGGTCATCGCCAGCCCTGCCGCCACGATCAGCCCCTTGCGCCGCCCCATCCGGTCGGAGACGAGACCGAACACGATGGAGGTGATCATGCCGATCAGCACGTACAGGGAGGAGAAGAGACCGGCGAGCGCGGGATCCCATCCGGCCCCCTCGATGAGGATCGTCGGCATCCACACCGCGACCACCGCGAAGATGCCCCACTCGCCGATGAAGAAGGCCGCGGCGATGAGCACGTTGCGGCTGAAGAGCCAGCTCACGAGCGAGCGGCCCGAGGCGTCGGCCTCCTCCGCCACGCCCGGCGCGTCGTCGCGCGGCGCATCCTTCAGGAACAGCGCCGCGATGACGAACACGACGGCGAGCAGCCCCCCGCCGATCGCCGATCCGGTGCGCCATCCGACCGCGACGAGCACGAGCGCGAAGACGTAGAGCGCGAAGGCCGTGCCGATGCCGTCCGAGGTGAACATGACACCCAGGGCGATGCCGCTGCGACGCTCCCGCTCGAACCAGTTGACGGCCATCGTGTACGGACCGACGAAGAGCAGGCCGACGCCGATGCCGCTGATCGCGCGGCCGAGCATGAGGAGGGTGTAGTCGGGGGCCCAGGCGAACAGCAGCTGTCCGACGATGGCGGCGGCGATGCCGACGAGGATGATCCGCTTGATGCCCCAGCGGTCGCCGATCACGCCGGCGAACGGGAGCACGAGGCCGCCGACGAGCGCCGTGATGGATCCGAGGAGGCCTGCTTGCGCGGCGCTGAGCGAGAACTCGGCCGAGATGTCGAGAAGGCTGACGCTCCAGCCGATGTAGGGGATGAAGCAGGCGATGAGGACCAGGTAGGACAGTCCGAGCATCACCCACTTCGTCGTGGGATTGGTCGTGTGCATGGTCACGTTCTTTCCATTCGGTGCGGACGAGACTCGGGCAGCCTCGTCGGCGAACTACGAAATTGGCATATCGCGGACCACTTTTTAGTGATCTGAGCGAGAATCTATACCCGAGCCTGCGCGATTGCTAGCCTTCAGGCGATATCAGTTGCTGATTCCGCAGATCACTGACGCGGCGCGGCGCTCGCCCGCTCGATGAGGCGGGTCGGCACGACCGGTCCTGGAGGAGGAGACGCCACGTCGCCTTCGATCTCGGCCACGAGAGTCGCGACCGCCCGCTCCGCCAGGGCCCGGAAGTCCTGCCTGACCGTCGTGAGCGGAGGCCGGAAGTTGGCCGCATCCGGAACGTCGTCGAAGCCGACCACGCTCACGTCCTCCGGAATGCGCCGCCCCGCTTCCGCGAACCATCGCAGCACCCCGAGCGCCATCTGATCGTTGGCGCAGAACACGGCGGAGGCCGCAGCGAGAGCGGGCCCCGCGGCGAAACCGGCATCGGCGCTCCAGTCGCCGCGCACGACCTCGGGGCGCACCACGCCCGCCGCGTCGAGCGCGGCACTCCAGCCCCGCTCGCGCTCGCTCGCCGCGAAGGAGTCGACGGGGCCGGCGAGGTGATGCACGGTCGGGTGGCCGAGCTCGAGCAGGCGAGTGGTCGCGGCCACCGCACCGCCGCGGTGATCGCTGTGCACGGAGACGAAGCTCCCTCCGGCGGGCGCGTCCACCACGACGAGGCGCAGGCCGCCGGGTGGCCGCGCTCCCGGCACCAGGGCCGATGCCTCGTTCAGGACCACGGCGCCGTCGACCTCCTGCTCGGCGAGGCGGTCGAACGCCTCCTCGACGCCCTGAGCGGCGCTGACGACGGTGAGCGCATAGCCGCGTTCGGCCGCGGCCTCCGCGGTCGCCTGGAGCATGCGCGAATTGCCGACCGTCGCCAGCGTGGTGGCCACGAGCCCGATCGTCTGCGAGCGACCGGTGCGCAGCGCCCTGGCCGCGCGGTGCGGACGATAGCCGAGCTCGGCCATCGCGCTCTCGACGCGGGCGCGGGTCTCGGGGTCGACGCGCGGGCTGCCGTTGACCACGCGGGAGACGGTCTGACCCGAAACCCCCGCTCGCGCGGCGACCGTGGCCATGGAGACGCGTGGGGGCAGCTCGCGAGGGCGCGACGTCGGCGACGAGGCGTCGTTTCGCGCGTCGGCCACCACGGACTCCCTTTTCCCGGTCGTGCGGGCCGGGAAAGCCCGGACGCACCTTTCGCGTGTTGACGTTATCACGGCGGGACGCTTACCATGTTGACGTGAACACGGACGATCTTCCCGAGCCGAGCGTCGAGACCCTCGGCGCTGGCGTCGTCAAGCGCGCGACCACGCTCGCCGACGGCCGCGACCTCATCTACTACGACGACCCCGGCACCCTCCTCGGCGTCGAACGCGCGGTCGACGCCCGCGTGCTCGACCCGCGCCCCGACACCGCCACCATGCGCCTGGACGTGCTGACGGGCGACTGGATCACGGTCGCCGCGAACCGGCAGAACCGGGTCATGATGCCCGGCGCCGACGCCGATCCGCTGGCACCGCAGACCCCGGGCAATCCGTCCGAGGTGCCCTCGCGCTACGACGTCGCCGTCTTCGAGAACCGGTCCCCCGCCTTCGGGCCCGCGCTCGCCGAAGCCGTCGGCCCGGCACCGCGGGCGGACGACGCCCCTCAGGGGCTCGACGATCTGGCCACGCTCGACCTCGGTCGCACCCGCACCGCGGTCGGGCGCTGCGAGGTCGTCTGCTTCAGCCCGGAGCACTCCGGCTCGTTCGGCACCCAGTCCGTCACCCGGGCGCGCACCGTCATCGAGGCCTGGGCCGACCGCACGGCGACGCTCTCGCGCCTGCCCGGCATCGAGCAGGTGTTCCCGTTCGAGAACCGCGGCGAGGCGATCGGCGTGACCCTGCCGCATCCGCACGGGCAGATCTACGCCTATCCCTACGTGACCCCGCGCACGACCCGGCTGCAGGAGTCGATCGCGCGCACCTCCCCCGACCTGTTCGCGCGCATCCTGGAATCGGAGCAGGCGTCGGAGCGGGTGGTGCTCCAGGGCGAGCACTGGACGGCCTTCGTGCCGTTCGCCGCCCGATGGCCGCTCGAGGTGCACCTCCTGCCCCACCGCCATGTCGCCGACCTCGCGGAGACGTCGGACGCCGAGCGCGACGAGCTCGCCCCTCTGTATCTGCGCCTGCTGCGCGGAGTGGACGCCCTGTACGAGAGCCCGACCCCGTACATCGCCGCCTGGCATCAGGCCCCCGTGCACGTCGGCCGCGACACGGTGCGCCTGCACCTCCAGCTGACCAGCCCCCGCCGGGCCGCCGACAAGCTCAAGTTCCTCGCCGGATCGGAGGCCGCGATGGGAGCGTGGGCCGCCGAGGTCCCGCCGGAGCTCGGCGCCGCACGACTGCGCGAGGCGATCGCGCGCACCTCGCCGGCCCCGTCCGCCGAGGGAGAGTCCGCATGACCGGCCGAGCTCCGCAGGAAGGCGGCGCACGCGATGCCGCACGCGCCCTCTTCGTCGACCTCACCGGTCGCGAGCCCGATGGCCTCTGGTCGGCACCGGGCCGCGTCAACCTGATCGGCGAGCACACCGACTACAACGACGGCTTCGTGCTGCCGTTCGCCATCCCGCAGCGCACCGTCGCCGCCGTGGGGCGCCGGGAGGACGACCGCATCCGGGTGCGCTCCACCTTCGCCGCCGACGCGGTGGCGGTGGGCATCGGCGAACTGGACGACCTCTTCCCGACCCGGGAGGGACAGGAGCCGGCCGTTCCGGAGTGGGCCGCCTACCCGCTCGGGGTCGCCTGGGCGCTGCGGCAGTCGTCGGACTCCCCCGGCCCTCTCCCCGGCGGGGTCGACATCGCGATCGCGTCCGACGTCCCGGTCGGCGCGGGGCTCTCCTCCTCCGCCGCGATCGAGGGGGCTACCGCCTCCGCTCTCGATGCGCTGTGGGACACGGCCCTCGACGGCGCAGCACTCGCACGCATCGGACGACGTGCCGAGAACGACGCCGTCGGCGCGCCCACCGGGATCATGGACCAGATGGCGTCCATGCTCGGCGAGCCCGACGCCGCGATCTTCCTCGACTGCCGTTCGCTGGAGACCCGCGTCGTGCCACTGCCCGTCGCGGCGTCTGGACTCGCGATCCTCGTGATGGACACGCACGTGAAGCACGCCCACTCCACCGGCGGTTACCGCGAACGCAGAGCCTCGTGCGAGCTCGGCGCCCGGATCATGGGCGTCCCTGCGCTGCGCGACCTGTCCGTCGCCGACCTTCCGCGCGCGCAGGAGCGGATGGATGACGTGACGTTCCGCCGCGTGCGGCACATCGTCACCGAGAACCAGCGCGTGCTCGACACCGTGCGACTGCTCGACGAGCGGGGCGTCCGCGCGATCGGCGACCTGCTGGTGGCATCGCACGCGTCGATGCGCGACGACTTCGAGATCTCGACCCCCGAGCTCGACACGGCCGTCGACGCCGCCCTGGCCGCGGGAGCACTGGGCGCCCGGATGACCGGCGGCGGCTTCGGGGGCGCGGCGATCGCCGTGGTCGAGCAGGAAGCCGTCGGCACGGTGTCGCAGGCCGTGAATGCGGCGTTCGCCGCCGCCGGGTTCGCGACCCCGCTCCTGTTCCCGGTGACCCCCTCCGCCGGCGCGCACCGAGACGCCTGAGAGAATGGTCGTTCCGACCGTGGCGCCGCCGCGGCAGGGGAAGAGGAGAGCAATGTCCTGGATCGTCACCGGCGGCGCCGGCTACATCGGTGCGCACGTCGTGCGGGCCCTCGCCGAGGCCGGCCTTCCCCCGGTCGTGCTCGACGACCTGTCCAGCGGCGTCGCCTCGTTCGTCCCGGAGGGCGTGCCCTTCGTGCAGGGCAGCATCCTCGATCGCGCTCTGGTCGAGAGGACGCTGCGCGAGCACGAGGCCGAGGGCGTGATCCACGTCGCCGGCTTCAAGTACGCCGGGGTCTCGGTGCAGCGCCCCCTGCACACCTACGCGCAGAACGTCGAGGGCACCCGTGTGATCCTCGAGGCCATGGAAGCCGCCGGGGTCGCGAACATCGTGTTCTCGTCATCCGCGGCCGTGTTCGGCACCCCCGACGTCTCTCTCGTGGTCGAGGACACGGCGAAGAAGCCGGCGAGTCCCTACGGCGAGTCCAAGCTCATCGGCGAATGGCTGCTGCGCGACCAGGCGATCGCGACGGCGGACTCGGAGCACCCGCTGCGGCACACCTCGCTGCGGTACTTCAACGTCGTGGGATCGGCCGATCCGACCGTCTACGACGTCAGCCCGCACAACCTCTTCCCGATCGTCTTCGAGGCGCTGCTCGCGGGGAAGACCCCGCGCATCAACGGCGACGACTACGACACGGAGGACGGGACGAACGTGCGCGACTACGTGCATGTCGGCGACATCGCGGCCGCCCACGTCGCCGCGGCCCAGCGCCTCACGGCCGGCCAGCCCATCGAAGCGGCCTACAACCTCGGCTCCGGCGATGGACTCAGCGTGAAGCAGATCATGGATGCCGTGGCGCGCGTCACGGGCATCGACTTCGAGCCGGAGATCGGGCCGCGTCGCCCCGGAGACCCCGACCGCATCGTGGCGACCGGCGAGCTGGCCGCCCGCGACCTCGACTGGCGGATGCGGTACACCGTCGACGAGATGGTGCGCACCGGGTGGGAGGCGCGGCAGGCCGCTCGCGTCTGACGGTCAGCGCTCGTCCGGAGCCGGCCGCGGAACACCCAATCGCGCCGCCGACTCCTCCAGGCGCGTGAGCAGCTCCCCGACCCTCGTGGAATCGTGCTCCTGTCCCGACGCGTGACACCGCCGGGCGAGAGCGGTGAACTCGGCGAACGTCCCTCCCGTGCGATGGATGGCTTCGGAGACGGCCGCCGCGATCGCCGCTCCCGCCCCGGTCGCCGTCACGGCCGGAGCCTCGGACGCCCAGTTCAGCAGCAGGGTCCGGGGGATGCTGATGATGGACGAGGTCCGCTCCAGTGCGCTGATCGCGCTCGCGGTCAGCGCTCGGTGAGCGGCGGTCTGAGCCTGCATCGCCCGCAGGCCCTGGCGCAGCGCCGCCGTCAGGGAGACGACCTCCTCGACGGATCCGCGGCCGTCGGCGCCGCGATCGACGACCTCGGCGAGGAACGTGGCCGTCATCGTCGCCTGCAGGTGCGCGAGCGCGACGGAGAACCGGGTGCGTTCGCTCTCGAGGCGCAGCTGATGGATCGTCTTCGTCAGGTCACGCACCGAGGTCCGGACGATCGGCTGCATCTGCGTCCACACCTGAAGCGCCTCGCGGAAGTGCGGATCGCTCGCCGCGTGGACCGCGAGCAGATCGTCGTCGCCGCCGAGCGTCGCCCCGAGTTCGACCCCGAGCTTCGCACCGACCTGCTGAAGGGACTCGGACAGTTCGGCCAGGAGGGCCTGCTCCCCGAACCAGCTGTCGAGCGCGCCCCGCAGGTGATGCGCCAGCTCCAGGGCGTCTGCGGCCTCGGACCCCGCGGCGGACGGGCGCAACGGCAGCCCGACCGACAGCTGGTCGTGCCGGGCGATCTCCGCCGGGAGCGTCGCCCACTGGAACTCCTCGTAGGACGCGAACCCGGCGTCACGGAGGAGCGCGCCGAGATGCTCGGCTCCCCGGCGGGCGACGTCGCGGCGCGGGAGCCCCTGCGAGCGCAGCTGCTCCTCCTGCTGTCTGGCCGTCGCGTAGACCGCGTTCGCGGTGTTCTCCCATTCCGGACACTGCGGGGAGAGGCGGACCGAGAGGTACCCGCCGCCGTCCATCGGCGTGACGGTGGCGTACACGGAATAGGTGCTGCCGTCCGCGGCGAGGTTGTACGTGTAGCCGGAGAACGGCCGCCCCGCTCGCAGCGTCTCCCACATGAGGAAGAACACCCCCGCGGGCATCTTCGGATGCCGGATGATGTTGTGCGGCGCTCCTCGCAGCTGCGCGGGCGGATGCCGTGCGTACTTCACGAACCCGGTGTTCGCGTGCGTGATGATCCCTCGATCATCGGTCATCGAGAAGAACAGATCGTCCACGGCGACCACCTGCACGTCGCCGGAGACGCGTCCCGCTTCGGTCACTGTCGTCACTCCGCATCGGTGGGGGAACGGTGCGCGCGCACACGTCCCCGGTCAGGCCGCCGCCCCCATCCAACACGCGACGCGCGGCGGGGTCGGCCGATGACCCTCATCCCACATCGGTATTCCGAAACACAGCGCGGAGGCGGTGTCAGAGGTCGCGCGTGCGGATGGGGTACAGCCAGAAGCAGAGCCAGGCGAGCGCGGTGAAGCCGACAGGGACGACGGCCAGCATGAGCCGGATGGCGCCGTCCACCGCATCCGGCTGGGCGTCCCCCAGCTCGGCGTCGAAACCGGAGGCCGTCAGCACCACCGCGGCGACCACGGCCTGCAGCACGACGGAGCCGCGGACCACGAAGCCGTTCACCCCGAAGTAGGCGCCCTCGCGGCGGTGACCGGTGCGCACGGCGTCCTCGTCGATGATCTGCGCGAGCACGACCTCGAGCAGCTGCAGCAGCCCCCCGACGCCCACGCCGACCGCGACGCCGACCAGCGCCGCCCCCAGCACGTCCGACGGCGCGAGGAACCCGAGCACGGCGACACCGAAGACGGCGACGCTCCACAGCAGCGCCGTCCGCGGCGACGTGCGACGGACCACCGCGCTCCACAGCACGATCGAGGGGATCGCGGTGACGAAGATCGCCCCGAGCAGCAGGCTCCCCTCCCCCTCCGCCGCGTGCAGCGAGTACCGCACATAGAACGGGACGGCGGCGAGGATCACCGCGATCGCGGTCTGCACGCACAGCGAGCCGAGGACGTACGGCACGAATGCGCGGTTGCGGAACGTGTACGTGAGCTGGTCGCGCCAGCGCATCGCCTCCGACGACGCCTCCGGGACGCGTCGCTCGATCATGCCGCCGAAGAACGACCAGACGAGCAGCACCAGGCACACGGAGGCCAGGACGACGGCCATCCCCGGCCAGCCGAGCGCGCTGTAGAGGGCGGGGGCACCGGCCGTGCCGAAGACCATCCCGAGGATCGCGAAGATCTGTCGGGGCACGTTGCCCCGCGCGCGCTCCTCCGTGGTGCGGAAGATCTCGGGGAACAGCGCCGAGATGTTCAGCACGACCACCACGAAGGCGACGTCGTACACGGCTACGACGACGAGGAACCACACGATGAGCCCGGCGGCCGGCAGCTCCGGCGGCATCCACACGAGCGCGAACGCGACGACGAGCGGCACGATGCCCAGGCCGATCCACGGGATGCGGCGACCCCAGGGCGTGCGGATGCGGTCCGAGAGCGCTCCGACGATCGGGTTCAGCACGGCGTTCAGGATGCCGTGGGCGATCATCGCGACCGCCACCCAGGCCGCAGGCACCGCGAGATGCGACACGTAGAAGTAGACGACGAAGGCCGAGAACGTCTGCGACATCAGCTGCGTGGGGAATCCCGATGCGCCGAACGCGATCGTCTGCGCGCGGCGGGGCGCGGCGTCGAGGCGACGGTCGCGCAGGCGCTCGCTCAGCGACGTCACTGGGCGGCCCCCCGTTGCAGGTCCCGCAGAGCGCGCCAGCCGATGCGCACGAGTCCCTCGTCCGCCACGGCCTGGAGCACCGCCGGGTCCCGGAGCAGTCGCGCCTCGTAGCCGCGCTTCGCCGCGCTGAAGTCGACAGCGGCGCGCAGCTCCTCGTCGTCGACCATCGGATGCAGGTAGATCTCGGTGACGCCGGCCGGCACGGCGCGCAGCAGGGCGATGAACCCGTCGCGCACCTGCTCGTAGGTCTCCTCATCCGGCGAGCCCTCCCGCAGGAGCTCGAAGGGGTGCGACCAGAGTCGATCGATGATCTCGACCCCGAACGCGTCCGCCGCGGCAGCCGCCCCGTCGAGCTGTGCCTGCAGCGCGGGGTCCTCGCCGACGCCGTCCATGCGCCGGGGAAGCCGGAACGGCAAGCCGTGCCGAGCCGCGAGCTCGAAGACCGGACGGAGGAAGTCGCGCCCGGTGATGAGGCCGTAGACCGAGCCCATGTGGTTGTCGAGGTGGGTCACGTCGACGCCGGCATCGAGCGCGGCCTGGAGCTGCGCGGAGATCTCGGCGGCGACGTCATCCTCGTGCGCGTTCCGCTCGACCGCGGCGACATCGGCGGGGAAGAATCCCGAGTCATCCACGAGGCTGGTCGCAGAACCCGTGAGCGGGCGCCACCGATAGCGCGACCACTCGCTGGTGAGCACGAGGTGCACCCCGACGTCGAGGTCGGCGCGGGAAGCCGCGAAGGCGAGGGCCTCCGGCGACCAGGAGCAGGGGACCATCACGGTCGCGGAGTCGACGCCGCCGCCGGCGAGCAGGTCGACGATCGCGGTGTTCGCGGCATGGCACATGCCGAAGTCGTCCGCGTTCAGGATGATCGCCCTGGCGCCGGGCGGCAGGCCGAGACGGTCGGCGAGGTCGGAGGGAGCGGTCATCGCGGATCCTGTCGGGTGCGGAGGGGGAGGCTCACCGACCGGCTCGGGGCGCCGGGGTGAGGATGCGGGAGAAGAGCATGCTCCGCAGCGCGGACCCCGCTTCGCTGATCGCGCCGATCAGCGGGGCCTCCGGGCCGAAGGACGAGACGCGGAACCGCAGCGGGAGCTGGGCGGCGTATTCGCCGGCGACCCGATCGACCGCCGCGACGAGGGCGGGGTGCGCGGCTTCGCCGCTGAGGATGAAAGCCTCCGGATCGAGCACGAGACCCACGCTGCCGGCGACGAGCACGATGCGTCTGCCGATCTCGGCGATGATGCGGCTCGCGGCCTCGTCTCCGCGGGCGGCCGCCTCCAGGTGCTCCGCCAGAGGGGCGTCGGCATCCCTGCCCACCCCGAGCGCGAGGTCCCCGACGACGGCGTCGCTGACGACCGGCGCTCCGATCGGCAGCGGCGTCTGCGGCAGGTACATGACCTCGCCGGCCACTCCCGAGAAGCCCCGGTGCAGGGTGCCGTCGATCACGATGCCGGCACCGAGTCCATCGTCCAGGAGCAGGAGCGCGAAGCTGGAGAGGTCGCCGCCGGCGCCGGAGGTGAGTTCGGCGAGCGCGGCGAGGTTGACGTCGTTCTCGATACGGACCGGGCAGCCGAGGGCGGCGGCGAGAGCCGATCGGAACGCCCCGCCGTCCGGGCCCAGATCGTCGCGGATGCCCCCGTCGGCGGTGACGATCCCGGGGACGCCGACGACGGCGAGGTGGATGGCCTCCTTCGCGGCCCGCACTCCGCGTCGGCAGCGCTCGATGAGGGCGACGATGTGCGCGACGCGATCGCCGTTGGCCGGGAAGTCGCCGTGTTCCTCTGCGCGCACGGCGCCGCTGGGGTCGACGAGGACGACATGCGCCGCATGGTGATCGACGTGCACGGCAGCGGCGAACCCGAGTCTCGGGTGCAGGGCGACCCGTCCGGCGGCGGGGCCCCTCGTGTCGCGGTCGACCCCGGCTGCGGCGACGGCTCCCGCCGCCTCCAGCATCCGCAGCACCTGGGTGACTGCCGTGCGCGACAGGCCGGTCCTCGCCATCAGCTCCGCCCGGGTCTGCGGACCGCTGGCGGCCAGCGCCTCGAGGATCGCGCGACCGTTGAGCGTGCGAAGCAGGCCCTGCGGTCCCGCGAGTGGTCTGGACATGTGTTCCCTGGGTCTGGTCCGTGCGCCGGTGCCCGCCCAGCCTGCCACATCGTCTCGCACGCGTCGACAGGCACGACGGCGCGATCCGGCCCCCGCTCGATTTGACGACCCCCGGGTGCGTCGCTTAGGTTACAGAACGGTAACGGTGGCATCCGGGGGGATCGACTGCCGTGCACGCCTGCTTTTCCCGGAAGGATCCCGCCACGAACTCCCTGCCTCCCGAGCGCGCCCGCGACGCGTCGGACGCCCCCGTCGAAAATCCCGCCTCCCCTCGACCGCTCCTCCGGCGAGACCTGCGGCGCTCCGCGACCGCAGAGCCGCAGCCTCCCCGCACCGCGAGCATCCCCGAAGCCGCGACGACACCCCGTGTGCAGGCGGAACCGCAGCCCGAGCCGCAGCCCGCAGAGCCGCAGCCCGAGCCGCACCCCGCAGAGCCGCAGCCCGAGCCGCACCCCGCAGGGCCGCAGCCCGCAGAGCCGCAGCCGCAGCCGCAGACCCCGCCGCAGCCGGAGCGGGGCCGCGCGTCTCGGCCTCGCGTCCGTCTCCCTCGCACCCCCTCTCGCGCCGCCCAGCCGCAGCGCCGGTGGGCGAAGGCCAAGGCGCTCGGCGCGACCTTCGCCGTCGGCGCCCTCATCACCGGAGCAGCCCTGCCGGCCATCGAGCCCGCCGTGGCTCAGGACGACACCGCGCGCGTCGCCGTGAGCGCGGACGGGATCGCCCAGTCGTACACGGCGAACGACGGCATCCGCGTCGACATCGCTCCGCGCGGCAGCTTCTCGGCGACGACGCCCGAGGAGATCAAGCAGACCCGCTCCCGCGCCGCCGCCGCTGCGGTCGCGGCCGGCATGCCCCTGGGCAGCGCGATCGACATCCCGGTCGCGGATCGCATCGTCATGCCGATGGCCGACGGGAGCTACTCGTTCAGCGACGGCTTCGGCGCCTCGCGCCCGGGACGGTCGCACCTCGGCCAGGACTTCGCGGCCGGCGTCGGAACCCCGATCAATGCCGCGATGAAGGGCTGCGTCTCCCGTTCCACCGAGAGCTACCAGGGCTACGGCGTCACGATCCAGATCGAGAGCATCGTCGACGGTCAGGCCGTGAGCACGGTGTACTCGCACATGACCTACGGAAGCCGTGCGGTCGAGGTGGGTGACTGCGTCGAAGCCGGTCAGTACATCGGCGACGTCGGATCGACGGGATACGTGTTCGGCTCCTGCCTGCACTTCGAGGTCCACATCAACACCGTGCCCGTCGACCCGATGCCGTGGCTTCAGAAGAACGTGAGCTGATCGACGCGTCCGGCGCCATTGCGACCTCGCCTCCGCCCGCCCTCTAGGGTGGATGGATGAGCCCGCTGGTGATCCGCGACGCCCGCACCGAAGACGCCGACGAGATCGCGGGCGTGCACGTCCGCTCCTGGCAGGCCGCGTATCGGGGGCTCATCGATCAGTCGGTCCTCGACGGCCTCTCGATCACCGAGCGGGCCGACGGCTGGAGACGCAACATCGCCGACCCGCTGCCGACCACGCTCGGACTCCTCGTCGCCACGCGGGACGACCAGGTCGTCGCGTGGACGTCGTTCGGATCGGGCCGCGACCCCGACGGCCTCGCGGACGGCGAGGTGTACGGCATCTACGCCGACCCCTCGGCCTGGTCGACCGGCGCGGGGCACGCGCTGCTCCAAGCCGCCGAGCAGCGCATCTCGGACTCCGGATACCGACGGGCCTATCTGTGGGTTCTCGACGGCAACGAGCGCGCGGACGCCTTCTACGCCCGGCACGGCTGGGTGGAGGACGGCGCCATCAAGATCGAGGAGCGCCCGCAGCTCACGATGAGCGAGCATCGTCGGGTGAAGCCCCTGCGCTGAGCCTCCGTGCCCGGCTCGTCCCGCCCGCGGCTCCGCGTCAGTCGAGCGCGCTCATCACGTGCTTGATGCGCGTGTAGTCGTCGAAGCCGTACTGCGAGAGGTCCTTGCCGTAGCCGGAGTGCTTGAATCCGCCGTGCGGCATGTCCGACACGAACGGGATGTGCGTGTTGATCCACACGCACCCGAAGTCGAGGTCGCGCGAGAACCGCATCGCCCGCGCGTGATCGGTCGTCCAGACCGATGCCGCCAGGGCATACGGCACGTCGTTCGCCATCGCCAGCGCCTCGTCATCGGCCGAGAACGCCTGCACGGTGAGGACCGGTCCGAAGATCTCGCCCTGCACGACCTCGTCGTCCTGTCGCACCCCGGACACGATCGTGGGCTCCCAGAAGTACCCCCGATCGCCCTGGCGGCGACCGCCGGTCTCGATCGTCGCGTGGGCGGGCAGCCGATCGATGACACCCTGCACCTGCGCGAGCTGCGCCGCACTGCTCAGGGGCCCGTAGAGCACCCCTTCCTCGTGCGGACCTCCGGTGCGGGCATGCGTGCGCGCCCGCTCGACCAGCGCCGCCACCAGCTCGTCGTGCCGCGAGGCGTGCACCAGCACCCTGGTCGCCGCCGTGCAATCCTGTCCGCCGTTGAAGAAGGCGCCTGCGATGATGCCCTCGACCGCCTTCTCGATCGAGGCGTCGGCGAATACGATCGCCGGAGCCTTGCCGCCGAGCTCGAGGTGGACGCGCTTGACGTCGTTCGCCGCCGAGCGCGCGACCGCCATGCCGGCCCGCACCGAGCCGGTGATCGCGACCATCTGCGGTGTCGGGTGCTCGACCAGCGCGACGCCCGTGTCCCGGTCGCCGAGCACGACGTTGAGGGTGCCGGCGGGCGTGTGCTGCGCGACGATCTCGGCGAGCAGCAGCGTGGTGAGCGGTGTCGACTCGGCGGGCTTCAGCACGACCGTGTTGCCGGCGGCGAGCGCGGGCGCGATCTTCCAGACGGCCATGTTCAGGGGGTAGTTCCAGGGCGTGACCTGCCCGATCACGCCGACGGGCTCGCGCCGCACGAAGGACGTGTGCCCGGCGAGGTACTCCCCCGCCGCCCTGCCCTCGAGGCTGCGGGCGGCGCCGGCGAAGAAGCGCAGCTGGTCGACCGACTGCATGATCTCGTCGGCGACCAGGCTCCCCCGCGGCTTGCCGGTGTCCTGCGATTCCAGATCCGCGAACTCCTCGGCGCGGGCCTCCATGTCGTCGGCGATGCGGAACAGCGCGAGCTGCCGCTCGGCCGGCGTCATGTCGCGCCAGAGCGGGAAGGCGGCGGATGCGGCGGCGTAGGCCGCATCCACGTCACCGGGTTCGGAGACCGGGAGCTCACCGTAGGTCTCCTCGGTGACCGGGTCGATGAGAGGCATCCGCCCCTCGCCATGCGCGGGCACGAAGCGCCCGCCGATGAAGTTCTGCAGCGGCGCGGAATCCTTCAGAAGCTGACTGAGCATGAGGTCATGGTATCGATTCCCCTGCGGAATCTGAAGATCAGAATGGACGAGACGACTGAATCGGTTGCGCAGACCGTTCGGCGGTGACAATATCGACACATGAGCGCGAAGTCGTCCCATCCCGCCCTCGATGACATCTCGAAGCGGATCGTCGAGCTGCTGCAGGAGGACGGACGCCGCCCCTACGCCGAGATCGCCCGGGAGGTCGGACTCAGCGAAGCCGCTGCCCGCCAGCGCGTGCAACGGCTGACGGAGGCGGGCGTGATCCAGATCGTCGCGGTCACCGATCCGATGCAGCTCGGCTTCCACCGCATGTCGATGATCGGCATACGCGTCTCGGGGGATCCCCGCACGATCGCCGAAGAGCTCACGGCGATCCCCGAACTCGCGTACGTGGTCGTCACCCTCGGCGCTTTCGACATCCTCGTCGAGGCCGTGTGCGAGAGCGACGAGCACCTGCTCGATCTCATCGCGACCCGCATCCGCACCATCCCCGGTGTCGCGCACACCGAGAGCATGCTCTACGCCGGTCTCTACAAAGACCTCTACAACTGGGGCACGCGCTGACGCGCGACCGCACACCTCGGAGGACACCATGGGCACCACCGTCTTCGAACGCCAGCGGCCTGCAGCGGGCGTCATCGACGCCGCGCTCCGCGACACCGCCCTGCGGGTGTTCTGGCTCGACGATGTCGATCGACCGACGCACCCGCAGCTGAACGGCACTGTCCGCACCGACCTCGCCATCGTCGGCGGAGGGTACGCCGGACTGTGGACCGCGGTGCGCGCCAAGGAGCGCGACCCCGGACGCCGCGTCGTGCTGCTGGAGGCCTCGCGCATCGCCTGGGCCGCATCCGGTCGCAACGGCGGCTTCTGCGAGTCGAGCCTCACCCACGGGCACGAGAACGGCGTGAACCGCTGGCCGGAGGAGATCGACCGGCTCGAAGAGCTGGGCCACGCCAACCTCGACGGCATCGGGGAGACGATCGAGCGTTACGGCATGGATGCCGAGTTCGAGCGCACCGGCCAGCTGGCCGTCGCCGTCGAGCCGCACCAGGTGGACTGGTACCGCGAAGAGCCCGGCTTCCTCGACCGCGAAGCCGTGCAGGCCGAGGTGCATTCCGAGACCTTCCTCGCCGGAGGCTGGGACCGCGACGGGTGCGCACTGGTGCACCCCGCGAAGCTCGGTGTGGAGCTGGCCCGCGTGGCCGTCGACCTCGGCGTCGAGATCAACGAGCACAGCATCGTCCGCGCGATCGATGGCGACGGGTCCGGTCCGATCACCCTGGCCACCCCGAACGGCCGCGTGATCGCGGACGCCGTGGCGCTCGCCACCAACGTCTTCCCCTCGCTGCTCAAGCGCAACCGGCTGATGACCGTGCCGGTGTACGACTACGTCCTGATGACCGAGCCGCTCTCGGCGGAGCAGCTCGCCTCCATCGGCTGGTCGAACCGACAGGGGCTCGCCGACAGCGCGAACCAGTTCCACTACTACCGGCTCACCGGGGACGACCGCATCCTGTTCGGTGGCTACGACGCGATCTACCACTTCGGCGGCCGGATCCGCCCGGAGTACGAGGACCGCATCGAGAGCCACCGCACGCTCGCCTCGCACTTCTTCACGACCTTCCCGCAGCTGGAGGGCCTGCGCTTCACACACCGCTGGGCCGGGGCGATCGACTCGTCGAGCCGGTTCTGCGCGTTCTTCGGAACCGCCCGTAAGGGGCGAGTGACCTATGCGACCGGCTTCACGGGTCTCGGCGTGGGAGCGGCCCGCTTCGCCGCCGACGTCATGCTCGACAAGCTGTCCGGCGAGCGGACCGAGCGCACCGAGCTGCGGATGGTGCGCGAGAAGCCGATCCCGTTCCCGCCCGAGCCCGCGGCCTCGATCGGCGTCAATCTGGTGCGCGCCGCGATGAATCGGGCCGACCACAACGAAGGCAGGCGCAACCTGTTCCTCAAGACGCTCGATGCGCTCGGCATGGGGTTCGACTCGTGAGCGCCCTCGCCGCCGGCGCCGGAGTGGATGCCACGACGCTGCCGCTCTCACATGAACCGCTGCCGGTCGACGAGGTGCTCTCCGGGGACCCGACGACCGCGGTGCACGCGCTCGGGGATCTCGGCGGCGTCGGCATCGGCGTCTGGGAGATGACACCCGGCACCGCGACCGACACCGAAGCCGACGAGGTGTTCGTGGTGCTGTCCGGACGGGCGCGCATCGACTTCACGTCTCCCGCGCTTCCTCCGCTCGAGGTCGGTCCCGGCTCCGTGGTGCGCCTCGCCGCCGGCATGCGCACCACCTGGACCGTCACCGAGACCCTGCGCAAGATCTACCTCACCCCCTCGTCCTGAGCGGCGTCGGGCCTCGCACTCCGGGAGCGGCGAGGCGCCGGGCCTCAGGAGTCGGCCGGGCGCACCTCGGCATGCGGCATCCGCGCCGTCATGATCCTGACCGCCTCGGGGTTGTCGTCCACGAGCACGGCCTCGCGTCCGAGCGCCGACGCCACGGCTCCCGTCGTGCCGCTGCCGGCGAAGAGGTCCAGCACGCGATCGCCGGGGCGACTCGACGCCGTCACGATGCGCCGCAGGATCCCCTCCGGCTTCTGCGTCGGGTAGCCGGTCTTCTCCCGTCCTGTCGTCGGCACGATCGTGTGCCACCACACATCGGTGGGGAGCTTGCCGCGCGCGGCCTTCTCGGCCGTGACCAGACCCGGCGCCATGTAGGGCTCCCGGTCGACCTCGTCGGAGTTGAACACGTACTCCCGCGGGTTCTTCACGTAGACGAGGATCGTGTCGTGCTTGGTGGGCCAGCGACGGCGCGACTTGGCGCCGTAGTCGTACGCCCAGATGAGTTCGTTGAGGAAGCAGTCCCGCCCGAACACGGCATCGAGCATGACCTTCGCGTAGTGCGCCTCGCGGTAGTCGAGGTGCAGGTAGAGCGTTCCGTCGTCGGCGAGCAGCCGCCACGCCTCCTCGAGCCGTGGCATCAGGAAGGTCCCGTAGTCGTCGAACCGGTCGTCATAGGCGCGCAGCATCCCGCGCACCCGTTCGTACGCGTGGCCGTGGAACCCGTGCCGCACCTCGGCGTCCGGAGCGGAAGCCTCCGGATCGAGGGCCTCCCCGGTCGCCTCCGCGGGGTCCTGTGCGAGGACCGTCCGTCGGGCGGTCACGACCTGCCGGCCCTGCGTGCGCCCGGTGTTGAACGGGGGGTCGAGGTACACGAGCGTGAAGGAACCGGAGGGCAGCGTCGCCGCGACCGCGAGGTTGTCCCCCTCGATGATCGACACCCGCCCCTGGCTCCCCGTGCCCTCGCCCTGGTTCCCTGAGCCCTTGCCCTGGGCCCCTGAGCCTGTCGAAGGGCCTTGGGCCCCTGAGTCTGTCGAAGGGCCTTCGGCCCCTGAGCCCTCCCCCTGGGTCCCTGAGCCTGTCGAAGGGGTCGAAGAGGTCGTCGGGATCGGGGTCGTCACGGCACCCGATGCAGCCACGCGTCGGTGGCGAACTTCGACTCCACGAGCGCTTCGGCGTCGGCGTACTCGTCGTCCGTGATCGAGCCGGTCTCGGCGTCGGTCAGCGAACGGAACGTGTCCTTGAACCGCTCGATGATCTCGGCGCGCTCGAGTCCGGTCTGGCTGCGCAACGGGTCGACGCGCTTGGCAGCCGAGGCGGTGCCCTTGTCGCTGAGCTTCTCGCGTCCGATGCGCAGCACCTCGGTCATCACCTGACCGTCGATGTCGTAGGAGAGGGTCGCGTGGTGGAGCACTCCTCCGTTGGCGAGCCGCTTCTGCGCGGCGCCGCCGATCTTGCCTGTGGGGCTCGCGATGTCGTTGAGCGGCTGGTAGATCGCGTCGATGCCGAGCGATCGCAGCGCCTGCAGCACCCAGTCGTCGAGGAACGCGTACGAGTCGGCGAACGTCATGCCCGCGACGAGGGAGGCCGGCACGTACAGCGAGTACGTGATGATCTGGCCAGCCGCCATGAGCATCGCGCCACCGCCGGAGATGCGACGGACGACGTCGAAGCCGTGCGTGGCCGCACCCTCCGGGTCGACCTCGTTGCGGTACGACTGGAACGACCCGATCACCACGGCCGACTCGTCCCACTCCCAGATGCGCAGGGTCGGACGGCGACGCCCCTCGCCCACCCGGGCGGTGAGGACCTCGTCGAGGGCGAGGTTCATCCGCGGCGAGACGGCCTTGTCGTGCACGATCTCCCAGTCGAAGTCACGCCAGCCGGGGGCGGTGACGAGGGCGCGGCGCACGGCCGTCCCCACGGCTTCGGGGGTGAAGCCGAGCAGCTGTGCGCCGTCGGGAAGCGCTCCGCGGACGGCGGCGGCGATGGCGGTCGCGTCGGACTCGACAGGGAGGCCGTTCACCGCCTCGTTGATGTCGTCCAATGCCGAGTCGGGCTCGAGGAAGAAGTCCCCGGCGAGACGGAAGCGGGCGATCCGGTCGTCCTCGATCTCGAGGTCGACGACGACGAGCTTTCCACCTGGGACCTTGTATTCTCCGTGCACGCCTCCAGCTTAAGGCGCGCCGGCCCCGATCCGGCGGGTCAGCCGCCGAGCACGACGACCCGCTCCCCCGCGCGGATGGGCGTCGAGTAGCGGTTCCCGGGCGGAGGGAGCGGGCACACGAACTGGTCGGAGAACGCGCATGGCGGCAGGTAGGCCCTGTTGAAGTCGATCACCGAAGTCCCGTCATCGGCGGGTTCGTCGATCGGGAGGAACCGGAAGCGATACGTCTCCAATCCGTTGGTGCCGTCCGCGAAGACGGCGCCGAGCGCCCCGCGGCCGTTCCTGGTCACGGTCAGCGTCTGCGGCGCCCCGGCGAGCTCGAACCGCAGCCGTCCGGCGACCGGTGTCTCCCTGGCATCGCCGTCGACCGAGGTGATGACGATCTGCTCGTCCGGGGTCTCCTCGAAGATCGCCGGCAGTCGCCACCGCTCATCCGGCGCGTAGGCGTCGATCGCGGTGAACCACTCCCGCTGCGGACGCGCCGGGTTGAGCACGCGCAGGGCGAGCGCACCGTGGCGCTCGAACACGCGCAGCTCGCGTCGTCCGAGCCGGATGCTCTCCGTGCCGCGCAGCGTGACCGTCGACCCCGCCTGTCCGAGTTCGCTGCCGCGGATGCCGCCATCGCCGGTGAGGGCCCACAGCCCGGGGATGCCGTCCACCGCGGCGGCCTCGGTGATGAGCCAGTTCGTCGATTCCAGCGCCGAGGGGCCGTACTCCGAGCCCGCGTAGCGCTCGCGCGACGCATGCCAGTCCTGCCAGTCCTTGACGAAGCTCATCGAGCGGATCCTCCCCCGCGAGGGCAGCGCCGCGCGGGCGCATCCTCGCTCATACGCGGAATACTGCCCCGAATCTACGGCGGCGCTCCGCACCCGGATGGCCTCGCGTCACACGCCTTCACCGCGCGTAACGCCGCGTCACACCCGGGAAGCCCGGGAAGGGTTCTCAGCGCGACGGGATGTGCGTGTCGAGCCAGGCGAGCACGTCGGCGCGCACCTCGTCCTGCTGCAGCTCCGCGAAGATCTCGTGCCGCGCATCGGGATAGACGAGCGTCGTGACGTCGGTCAGCCCGGATCGGCTGCGATATTCGTCGGCCAGCTTGTGCACGCTGCGCGGTCCGCCTACGGGGTCGTCGCGGCCGACCAGCAGCAGCATCGGGATGTCGCGGCCCAGGTTCTTCGCGGGGCGGCCGTAGAGCCGGGCGGCCTCGATCGGGCCGAAGAGCTTGAGCAGCGGGACGTCCGTGGTCAGGGGGTCGTCGGCGAACGCCGCCCAGATGGCGGGGTCGCGGCTGAGCCACTCCAGGCCCGTCGCCCCCTCGGCGGCCCAGCGCGCGTTCAGCGGCGCGGCGTTGAGAGAGCCCGGCGTCCGCAGCGCGGAGCCGGAGAGGATGACGGCATCCCACGCCTCCGGGTGGTCGTTGACCAGCATCTGCGCGAGGAACGAGCCCCAGGAGTGGCCGAGCAGCACGAGCGGCAGGTCGGGGTTCTCCTCGCGGATGATCCCGGTCAGCTGCCAGATGGCGTCCTTCGCCGCGCGCAGTCCGCCCTTGCCGAGCCGGCCGAGCCGCTCGGGGCCGCCGTGCTGGCGGATCCCGGTGCGACCGTGCCCGCGATGGTCGTCGGCGTACACGTGGAACCCGGCCCCGGTGAGGGCCGCGATCAGCGCACCGTACCTGCCGGCGTGCTCGCCGACGCCGTGCAGCAGCTGCACCACGCCGCGGGGTGTCCCCTCGGCGGGATGGACGTCGTAGACGATGTCGACACCGTAGGCATCGGTGAACTCACGGGTATCCATCACGCTGCGAGCCTACCGACCACGCGTCGCGGGTGCCTACCGGGCCAGGGCGTCGCGGATCGCGAAGGCGATGTCGCGGTCGGTCACCTCGTAGCCGCCGACCCCGTCGGAGGCCGAGCCCATGCGCACGCCGCCGTCCTCGGTCACGGCGCGCTTGGCGGAGAAGTGGATCGCGTCGACGCCCACGGCCGCGAGCTTCGGGGCGCTGGCGACGTCGACGCCGCTTCCCGCCATGACCTCGATCTCGCCCTCGGCCGCGGCGACGAGCGCGCGGAGCGTGTCGATGCCGTCGATCGCGGCGGACGCGCCGCCCGAGGTGAGCACCCGGCGAAGTCCGAGTTCGCGGGCGCTCTGCAGCGTCGCGACCGGATCGGCCGTCACGTCGATCGCGCGGTGCAGGGTGACGGGCGCGCCGCCCGCGGCATCCCGCAGCCGTGCCATCGCCGACACGTCCAGGCGACCGTCGGCATCCAGCGCACCGATCACGACGCCCGAGGCGCCGCCGGCGATCGCGTGACGCACATCGCGCTCCGCGACGGCGAGCTCGTCGGCGTCGTAGTGGAAGCCACCGGCCCGCGGGCGCACCAGCACGTGCACCTCGGGGCCGTCCGCTCCAGCCGCATCGACCGCAAGCTCGAGCGTGGCCGGCGACGGCGTCAGCCCTCCGAGAGCGAGGGCGGTCGCGAGTTCGACGCGCGCAGCGCCGACCTCTCGGGCGATGCGCACTCCGGCGGGGTCCTGGACGGCGATTTCAAGCGCGAGCGTTCGGGTCACCCCTCCATTGTGCCGCGTGCGGAGGCACTCCCCTGCCCTGTCGGTCACGGCGGAGATTAGATAGGCTATCTAAGTAATGTCTGCGTCCGATGAATCCCTCCACCTCACCGCCACAGACCTGCGCATGGCCACTTTCCGCCTGGCCCGGCGCCTCCGCTGCGCCCGCGCCGCCGACTCCATGAGCGATGCGCAGCTCGCGGTGCTCGCCGACCTGCGCATGAACGGTCGACGCACCATCTCCGCCCTCGCGGAGCGCGAGCGGGTGACGGCGCCCTCGATGACCAGCACGGTCAACGGGCTCGAGGAGCAGGGCTTCGTCGCGCGCACGCCGGATGAGGACGACCGCCGCCGCGTACAGGTCGAGATCACCGATGCGGGGTCCGCGATCGTCGTCGAGACGATCCGGCGGCGCGACGAACTGCTGGCCGACATGCTGCGCGAGGTCGACTACACGGAGGCGGAGCTGACGACCCTCCGCGAAGCCAGCGCGCTGATGCGAAGGGCGGTCGAGCGATGAGCGCCATGTTCCGTTCTTTCGCGAACATCAACTACCGGATCTGGTTCGCCGGCGCGCTGATCTCGAACGTCGGCGGGTGGATGCAGGCGACCGCCCAGGACTGGGTGGTGCTCACCGAGCTGACCGACAACGACGCCACCGCCATGGGCGTCACCATGGCGCTGCAGTTCGGGCCTCCGCTCGTGCTGGTGAGCCTCACCGGATGGGTGGCCGACCGCTTCGACCGGCGGCACATCCTGTTCGCGACCCAGTCGGCGCTGCTCGCGCTGGCCATCGCGGTGGGCGTGCTCCTGCTCAACGATCTGATGACCCTGCCGATGATGTTCGGCTTCGCGCTCGGCTTCGGCATCGTGAACGCCTTCGACGCCCCTGCGCGGCAGGCGTTCGTCTCCGACATGGTCTCGGCGGGCGACACCTCGAACGCCGTGGCCCTCAACTCGGCCTCGTTCAACCTGGCCCGCATGGTGGGCCCGGCCGTCGGCGGACTCCTGATCGTCGCGATCGGCTCCGGCTGGGTGTTCATCGTGAACGCGGCGACGTTCCTCGCGATGCTGCTCGCCCTGATGCTGATGCGACGCAGCCTGCTCGCCCCGCGGCTGAAGAGCAGGAACCGCGGAGGTCTGGCCGCCGGGTTCCGCTACGTGTGGGGACGCAGCGACCTCAAGGTCGTGTTCGTCACGGTGTTCCTGATCGGCGCTTTCGGCATGAACTTCCCGATCTTCGCCTCGACCATGGCGCTGGAGTTCGGGGCGGGCGCCGACGGCTACGGTGTGCTCAGCTCGGTGCTCGCCATCGGCTCGCTGATCGGCGCCCTGCTCGCCGCTCGCCGCGACCGGGCGCGGGTGCGTGTCGTGATCCTCGCGGCCGGAGGATTCGGGATCGCCGCTTTCGTCTCGTCCGCGATGCCGAGCTACGCCTCCTACGCCGTCACCCTCACCTTCACGGGCTTCATGATCGTGACGCTCCTCACCACGGCGAACGGCTACGTGCAGATCACGACCGATCCGGCCCTGCGCGGCCGCGTGCTCGCGCTGTACATGGCCGTCATCATGGGCTCGACGCCGGTGGGCGCGCCCATCGCCGGCTGGGTCGCCGACACGTTCGGTCCTCGGGCCGCCATCATGCTCGGCGGCACGGCCGGTTTCATCGCCTGCGCGATCGGCGTGATCTGGGTGGCGACCTCGGGGCGCCTGCGTCGCGACGAGAACCGCCGCTTCCTGCTGACCCTCGACGAGACGCGACCGCTGAGCGTCATCGATCGCCCCGATCCGATCGAGTTCAGCGACGAGGCGGCCGTGACGACCCCGATCCGCACGCCGAGAAGACCCGATCTCGAAGCCTGAGCCTCCCGGCGGATTTTGTCAACGCCCTCCACGGGGTCGATCCGCGCTCCTACGGTGGGGGCATGGACGAGAACATGGAGAGCACACCCCACCCGCAGGACCCCGCCGAGGGCGCCCCGGGCGTCGGCGTTCCCGATGAGGACTCCGGCCAGGGCGACGGCACCGGCGGCGCGATCCAGGGCGACGCGTCCCGCGGCGAGTCGACCGGCGGCGCCATCCAGGGCGACGCCGGGCAGGGCCACCGCTCCGCGCTCGGCGGAGACGAGGGCACCGAAGATCAGCTCGACGCCGACAACGCCGCCGAAGAGGACACGCTGAAGACCCTCGATCCCGACTCGCCGCCTGCCTGAGACGGCTCCTTTGGCTGACTCACCCCCTTGCGGGCGACCCCTGAGGGGGCGGTTCGCGCGCGAGGGGGTGGGTCGGCCGAGGGAGATCAGGCGAGCACGAGCTTGAGCTGCTCCACCGCCCAGTCGAGTTCGGTCGCGCGGATCACCAGGGGCGGCGCGATGCGGATCGTCTGGCCGTGCGTGTCCTTGACGAGGACGCCGCGGTCGAGGAGCTTCTGAGCGATCTGGCGTCCGGTCCCCCTTGCGGGGTCGATGTCGACGCCGGCCCACAGCCCCGCGATGCGGACAGCCGTGACGCCGTTCCCGAGGAGCGGCTGCAGTGCGGCGTCGAGGTGGGCGCCCAGTGCGCGCGCCCGCTCCTGGAACTCGCCGGTCTGCATCATCTCGACCACGCGCAGCCCGACCGCCGCGGCCAGCGGGTTGCCGCCGAACGTCGAGCCGTGCTCACCCGGGCGGATCACACCGAGGACATCGGTGTTCCCGACCACCGCGGAGACGGGCAGGATGCCGCCGCCGAGCGCCTTGCCCAGCAGGTACAGGTCGGGCACGACGCCCTCCCTGTCGCACGCGAACGTCTCGCCCACGCGGCCCAGTCCGGCCTGGATCTCGTCCGCGATGAACAGGACGTTCTTCTCGTCGCAGATCTCCCTGATCCGGCGCAGGTACCCCTCGGGCGGGATCACGACCCCGGCCTCGCCCTGGATCGGCTCCACGAGCACGGCGGCCGTGTCGTCGGTGATCGCCGCCGCGATGGCTTCCGCGTCCCCGTACGGCACGACGTCGAAGCCGGGTGTGTAGGGGCCGAAGTCGTCGCGTGCCTGCTCGTCGTCGCTGAAGCTGACGATCGTGGTCGTGCGTCCGTGGAAGTTGCCTGCCGCGACGATGATGCGCGCCTTGCCCTGGGCGATGCCCTTGACCCGGTACCCCCAGGCACGGGCGACCTTGATGCCGGTCTCGACGGCCTCGGCACCGGTGTTCATCGGCAGCACGAGGTCTTTGCCGGCGAGGTCGGCCAGTGCGGCCGCGAACGGCTCGAGGCGGTCGCTCTGGAACGCGCGGCTGACGAGCGTGACCCGGCCGAGCTGCTCGGTGGCCGCGGCGACGAGCGCGGGATGCCGGTGGCCGAAGTTCACGGCGGAATATGCAGCCAGCAGGTCGAGGTAGCGCTTGCCCTCCACGTCGGTCACCCATGCGCCTTCGGCCCGCGCGATCATGACCGGCAGCGGGTGGTAGTTGTGTGCGACGTGCGCTTCCGCCTGGGTCGCCGCCCCGCCCCCCTGGGTCGCTGAGCCGCCCCCCTGGGTCGCTGAGCTCGTCGAAGCGCCCTCGATGGGTCCCTGAGCCTGTCGAAGGGTCACTTCGCACCCCGCAGTTCGAGCGTGCAGCACTTGATCCCGCCGCCGCCGAGGAGCAGCTCCGAGAGGTCGACCGTGATGGGGTTGTAGCCGCGCTCGCGCAGCTGCTTCTCGAAGCCCTTGGCCCGCGGCGAGATGATCACGTTGTAGCCGTCGCTCGACGAGTTGAGGCCGAACACCGCGCCGTCCTCGTCGGACACGAGGATCGCGTCCGGGAACCGCTTCTCCAGCTCGGCACGGCTGGCGTCGTCGAAGGCTCCGGGGAGGTAGGCGATGTTCGCCCGCTCCGGTCCGCCGTTCTCCAGGCCCTGCACGGGGTCGAGCACGGCGATCGCGGTGTCGAGGTGGTAGAAGCGCGGGTCGGTGAGGTTGAGCGACACGACCTCGCGGCCGAAGACCTCACCCACTTCGCGGTGGCTGTCGCCGGTGGAGCGGAACCCGGTGCCGGCGAGGATCACGTCGCCCACGAGCAGGAAGTCGCCCTCGCCCTCGTTGACCTCCTTCGGCATGACGGTGTCGTAGCCGGCGGCGCGGAACCAGTCGGCGAAGGCGGGGGCTTCGCCCTGTCGCTCCACGAACCGGAACTCGGGCACGTAGGCGCGGCCGTCGATGAGGAAGCCGCCGTTGGCCGTGTAGACCATGTCGGGGTAGCCGGGCAGCGGTTCGATGAGCTCGACCTCGTGTCCGAGCTCGACGTACAGGTCGTACAGCTTCTGCCACTGCGCCACCGCGTTGGCGGTGTCCGTGGGCCGCGAGGGCTCCATCCACGGGTTGATCGAGTAGTTCACCGTGAAGTGCTCCGGACGGCACATCAGGTAGTGGCGGCGGTGCGCGGTGCGGGCGGGTGCGGCGGAGACGGCGGCTTCAGGCGTCGACATGGATGCTCCTCGGATGAACGGGCGAGGCGGACGCTGTCCAGGGGCCCGGCGGTCCTTCGACCCGCTGCTCCGTCGGAGGCGGGGAAGATGCGACTCGGGCACGCCGCATCCATTGTGCCATCCACCCCTCGCTCCCGCCAGCACCCGCCTCGCCCCGCGCTCCCCCTGCTCCCGCCGGAGCAGAGGTACGCGCCCGGGGCCGCATCAGGGGGCGTTGACCACGACCTTGCCGACCGTGTGGCCGGCCTCGAGCTGGGCGAGAGCGGCGGATGCTTCGGCGAAGGGGTATGCGCGATCGATCACGGGCACCACACGACCGTCGGCGACGAGCTCCAGGAGCTTCGCGAGGACCTCCGGACGCGGCTTCGCGGCCAGCGGGCGGATGCGCCGCGATCCGAGAGACAGCACCGCGGCGCGCAGCATCCGGGGAACCGGGCCCAGCACCCGACCGCCGTCGCCGGTGACCAGCACCACGTGCCCGCCGGGAACGACCAGCCGCTGCAGCTCCCGCAGCGGCATCCCGCCGGCGACGTCGATGACCGCGTCGAAGCGCTCCGAGGGGAGCTCGCTCAGCGGCGATTCCCGATGGTCGAAGGTGCGCACGGCGCCGAGACGCTCGAGCAGCGGCGCATTGCGGGAGCCGCAGCTCGCCCAGACCTCGGCGCCGCGGAGCGCGGCGAGCTGCACAGTGAACGTTCCGACACCTCCGGACGCACCGATCACCAGCACCCGCGACACCGTCCCCGGCGCCAGGCCGACGCCCGCGAGATCGAGCGCCTGCCACGCGGTCCCTCCGGCGATGGGCAGGCACGCGGCCGCTTCGGGCGAGACGTCGGGCGGGATCGGCACGAGCCGCGACGCGGGCACACGGACGTATTCGGCGAGTCCGCCTCCGCCCACCAGCTCGCCCACGACGTCCTCCCCGATCTCGGCGCCGACGACGTCGGGGCCGACCGCGACCACCGTGCCGGAGACCTCCATCCCGCGGACCGGGTGCTTCGGACGGGTCAGGCCGAAGACCGGGCGCACGAGGAGCGGATCGCCGAGCATCAGCCGCACATCCCCCGCGTTGAGGGCGGTGGCCCGCACGCGCAGCAGCACCTCGCCCCGTCGGGGCACCGGAACCGCGATGTGCTCGAGCGTCATGCCGACGGCGGGACCGTAGCTCTCGCGTCGCCATGCGGACATCGTGCGGCTCATGATGCGTCCTCCGCGTCGGGGTAGGCGAAGACCTCGTCGAGGCCGACACCGAACGCGCGGGCGATCTGGAAGGCGAGTTCGAGGGTCGGCGAGTACTTCTCCTGCTCGATCGCGATGAGCGTCTGCCGGGTCACGCCGATGGTGCGGGCGAGCTCGGCCTGCGTGAGCCCGGCACGCTCGCGATGGAGACGGATGCTGTTCGACACACGGGTGGGCTTGACCATCAGACGAGTCCTCGCCGGTAGGCGGTCACGCGGGCGATGCCGCCGACGACCGCCGCGATGGCGAACCCCGCGAACATGGTGTTCGCGATCCAGAACACGTCAGCCCCGACCGCGCAGAGCACGATCACTCCGAGACCCGCGATCACGACGAACGCCTGCTCGACGCGGGATCCCATCCGGCTGATGTCCCGGTCGCGGATGTCCGAGCGTCCGACGCCGTCCGGTTCCTTCGCACCCGCGATCATGCCCCAGACGATGCCGAGGGCGATCGTGCCGACGATGCCCCCGCCGATCACCCACAGCATGAGCGGGAACCAGTCCACGTCGGTGAGCGGCCCTCCGGCAGCCTGCTGCAGCACCAGCGTGACGTACACGACCATCACGATCGGGCTGACGATGAGACCCGCCCACGCGTTGCGCTCTTCGTAGACCATGACGCCCTCCATGTAAAGAATTGTTGACACGCTCACGCTACGCCCGGGTCCATCCCGTGTCAAGAATTCTTTACACCACGCTCCATCCCGGTTGCAGAGCCGCGGGCGAGCGCGGCCGCGGGTGGAGTCAGATGACCTCGGCGCTCCAGGGGTCGAGGTTGCCGTAGCGGTGCGCGGTGATGGTGATCGACTGCTCGTGCACGAAGGGCAGCAGCTCGATCCGAGCAGCCGCGGTCACCTCGCCGTCGTACACCGCGAGGTCGGGGTCTCCCCCGGAGGCCGTCGCGAGCGCGGTGTGCAGCGTCGCGACCTGCGTCCGGCCACCGATCAGGCGCACTCGATCGGGGCGCGGTCGTGCCGCGGGGTCGCTGTCGTGTCCCTCGCGCAGCACCCGCTGCATCCACTCGTCGTCGCTCTCGAGGAACACCGGAGCGTCGAGGTCGCCGAGGGCACGGCGCACCTCGGCCGGCAGCCCGACCGGCGTCGACAGGACGAAGTCCGCGCCGGAGCGGACACCGGCGATGACGACGCGCAGCAGGTCCTGCAGCGCCGCATCTCCTGTCGCCCGCATCTCGACCGGCACGGGACGGTAGCGGAAGAGGTTGCGCTCGACGCCGAGGTGCGAGACGTCGCGCACCTGCCCGAACTCGCGGTCCCAGGCCAGGGCGTCGGACAGCGCGGAGCGGCGCAGCCATTCGAACGACTCGTATTCGAGCGAGGATTGGGCGGCTTCGATGAGCGCCGTGATCCGGGAATCGAGGCCTCGCAGGTGAAGGGTGCTCGATGCGGGCCCGCCCTGCTGGGAGCGCCACGATCCGAGACCGATGAGGTAGTTCGGGCCTCCGGCCTTCGCTCCCGGTCCGACCGATGACCGCTTCCAGCCGCCGAACGGCTGCCGCTGCACGATCGCGCCGGTGATGCCGCGGTTCACGTAGAGGTTGCCCGCCTGCACCCGGTCGAGCCAGAACGCGAGGTCGTCGGGATCCTGGGTGTGCAGGCCCGCGGTGAGGCCGTAGGCCACGGCGTTCTGCATCTCGACCGCCCTGGCGAGCGTCGGGGCGTGCATCACCCCGAGCACAGGGCCGAAGAACTCCTCGGTGTGGAAGCGGGATCCGGGCTGCACGCCCACCCGGACGCCGGGGCGCCACAGCCGCCCGCTGCCGTCGTCGTCCGGGGAGAGAACCGGGCGGATGAGCCATTGCTCATCACCTTCGAGGTCGTTCAGGGCCCAGGCGAGCTTGCCCTGGGGCTTCTCGATCACCGGGCCGACCTCGGACAGCGGGTCCGTCGGCTGTCCGACGTGCAGCGATCGCACGGCGTCTGCGAGCTGTCGCGCGAACCGGGTGGAGCGCCCGACCGGTCCGACGAGGATCGCGAGGGACGCCGCGGAGCATTTCTGACCCGCGTGGCCGAAGGCGCTCTTGACGAGGTCGGCGACCGCGAGGTCGAGGTCGGCGGAGGGGGTGACGACGATCGCGTTCTTGCCACTCGTCTCGGCGAGCAGCGGCAGGTCGGGGCGCCAGGAGCGGAACAGGGCGGCGGTGTCCCACGCGCCGGTCAGGATCACCCGGTCCACCGCGTCGTGCGTGATGAGCTCGCGGCCGAGTTCGCCTTCCTCGATGTCGACGAGCGCCAGCAGATCGCGCGGGATGCCCGCCTGCCACAGGATCTCGGCGATCACGGCGGCGCAGCGTCGCGCCTGCGGTGCCGGTTTGAAGACGACGCCGGAGCCGGCGGCCAGGGCAGCGAGCACTCCACCCGCGGGGATCGCGAGGGGGAAGTTCCACGGCGGTGTGACCACCGTGACCGAGGAGGGCACGAACACCGCGCCGCCGATCGCGTCGAGCTCGCGCGCCTTGGCCGCGTAGTACCGGGCGAAGTCGACGGCCTCGCTCACCTCGACGTCGGCCTCCGCGAAGACCTTCCCGGTCTCGGACGCTGCGACCTCGATGAGATCGCCCCGGCGCGACTCCAGCGCGGCGGCACAGCGCAGCAGCACCTCGGCGCGCTCGGTGGCCGGACGGCCTCCCCACGCGGGCGCGGCACGGCGGACCCCCTGGATCGCCTGTTCGAGAGCCTCGGCATCGGCGATCCGCGCGAGCGCGATGGTGTCGGCGCCCAGAGAAGAGGAGCCGATGCGTTCGCGCACCTCCCGCGCCCAATCCCGGTTCACCGGAAGCGCCGGGTCGCTGTCCGCGGTGTTGAAGAATCCGGGCGCACCGCCGGCGTCCTGCTCCATCTCGCGCGCCGAGTACACCGCGGTCTCGAGGAAGGCCTCCCGGTCGCCGTCACCGGATCCGCGGGAGATGCCGAGCACGGCTTTCGTCAGATCGGTCTCCGGCAGCGGGGCCAGGGGCGCGGGCCGCACCGACTCGTGCACGGGGGCGAGGCGATCCTGCGTGCGGCGGGGACCGACGAAGAGGGTGTCGTCGCCGGAACGATCGAGCGCGTCGAGGAACCGGTCCCGCTCCCGGGCGAACAGGGTCTCGTCCTCTCCGAGTCGGAACGCGGCGGAGAGGAAGTTCTCGGGGGAGGCGTTCTCCTCCAGCCGCCGCACGAGGTAGCTGATGGCCACGTCGAACTCCGCGGGCTCCACCACCGGCACGTACAGCAGCACGGGGCCGACTTCGCGGGCGACCGCCTGCACCTGTCCCTGCGCCATGCCGAGGAGCATCTCGAACTCGACGGCGTCCCGCACCCCGCGCTCGCCCGCGAGCAGCCAGGCGTAGGCGATGCCGAAGAGGTTGTGTCCCGCGACCCCGAGCTTGACGGCGGCGGTGTGCTCGGGGCGCAGCGCCCAGTCCAGGCAGCGCAGGTAGTTCGCGTCGGTGTCGACTTTGGAGTCGTAGGTCGCGGGGGTCCAGCCGTGCATCGTCGCCTCGACGTGCTCCATCGCCAGGTTCGCCCCCTTGACCAGGCGCACCTTGATGCGAGCACCCCCGTGCGCGACGCGATCGCCCGCCCACGCGGTGAGCTCCTGCAGGGCCGGCAGCGCGTCGGGCAGGTAGGCCTGCAGCACGATGCCCGCTTCGAGCGCCTGCAGCCGCGGGTCTTCCAGGATGCGCGTGAACACGGCGATCGTGAGGTCGAGGTCGCGGTACTCCTCCATGTCCAGGTTGATGAAGGTGCCGTCGGCGGCCGCGGTGATGTACAGCGGCAGCAGTCGTTCGACGACCTGGTCCACGACCTCGTCGAACGCCCACATCGACAGGTGGCTGATGATGGCGGAGACCTTGACCGAGACGTAGTCGACGTCGGGCCGCTGGATGAGCGTGTGGATGCCGTCGAGCCGTCGCCGCGCCTCGGCCTCGCCCAGCACGGCCTCTCCGAGCAGGTTGAGATTCAGTCGCGAACCCGTGGCGCGGATCCGCTCGATCGCGGCACCCAGCTTCGCGGGCCGGGCATCGACGACGAGGTGCCCGACCATCTCGCGCAGCACCCGCCGCGCGATGGGCACCACCGGTGATGGGAGGACGGGGGCGACCTCTCCCCCGAGCCGCACGACCGATCGCAGGTACCAGGGGAGGAACTCCGGCACGATCGGGGCGATCCGGTGCAGCTGCGAGGCGGCGGCGGTCAGGCTCTCCGGCCGCATCACCCCGTCGATGAAGCCGAGCGTGAACGGCAGGCCGTTCGCATCCTGCAGCACACCGGCCAGACGGGCCGCCGCCGGGTCGGGATCGACCGCCGCGGCCTCGATCGCCCACCGCCGCGCGAGCTCGACGGCGCGGTCTGCGAGAGGAGCGGATGCCTCGGCATCCGGCGGGAGGTCGGCCATGACTTTCAGCCTAGATCCGCTTCCGGCGATTCCGGGGAATGGGCGGGCGGGCCGCCTCCCGCCTCTCATCTGCGGTCCTATGCTGTTGCCGTGACCACGACACCGCCCGAGGGCTCCCGGCCGGGATCCGACGCGGACGTCGCCGCCGCGAATGCGGGCGCCAGGGCGAAGGTTCTCGGGTGGGCACGGCGGAGCATCGATCTGATCCCGACCTCTTGGCTTCTCACGGGTGCGGGTGCCGTGCTGCTGGCCGGCACCGCCCTGTTCGGCGGTCTCGAAGCCGCCGCGGTGGATCCGACGCCGGAGGCGGCGGTCGGCGAAACCTTCGCCGGGTCCGACCTCGAGATGACGGTGGTGGGCGTCGAGCTGCGTGACGAGCGCGGGATGGCGGGCGTGTACCCCGACGAGGAGGAGCAGGAGCGGCTGCTGGTCGTGACCGTCGACGTGGTCAACACCTTCCCGGCACCCCGATCGTCGGTCTCCGGCAAAAAGACATCCGCCGTGGTCGACGGCATCCGGATCGACGGGCTTGAGGAGAAGGCCGCGGCGTCGCGTGCCGACGACGGAACTTCCTCCCCCGTGCTGCAGCCGGATGTTCCCGCCCGCCTGCTGCTGGCGTGGACCGTCGGTCCGGAGGACTTCCACGACGGCGAGGAGATCTCGCTGACCCTCCCGGACTCCACGCACTATGTCGGCAAGTCTGTGGTGCGGGGGGACTTCTGGGACGACGTCCGCGTCGGCGCGACGCTGACGACGACGATCGAGGAGGTGGCCGCCCCGTGAGGAAGCACGTGCTCGTCTGGGCGCTGACGGCCGCACTGCTCGCCTGCGCCTGGGGCGTATCGAAGCTCACGCCGTCCGACGACGCGGCGAGCGCCCCGTTCCCGCAGGTCGCGAGCATCGACGAGCCGGCGAGCACCCGCAACCTCACCGTCACCGTCACCGATGTCCGGCTGGCCGACCGAGTGACCGACGCGAAGGGCTGGTCCGCCGACGGCACCTGGCTCGTCGTCGACCTGGCGGCGGCGTCGCGGGTCACCCAGGACCTGAGCACCCTCCGGCTGGCCGAGCTCACCGTCGGCGACCGCACCTTCAGCGCGACCGACCGCGGCACCACGTTCTTCAAGCAGGCCCTCGTCACGGGCGTCCCGCGGTCCGGAAGCCTCGCCTTCGAACTCCCCGACGACGTGACGGATGATCAGGCGGTGCTCCGGCTCGGCATTCCCGGAGGCGGGTCGGCCGACGTGCAGCTGGACGGTGTGATCGACCTGCCGCTGGACCTCGCCGAGCTCACGACCGAGCCCGAGGTGCTCCTGGCCGAGAACGGATGGTCGCGCTGATGACGATCCCTCCTCCCCTGCATCCCGGAGCCGCCCCCGCCGACGAGGCTTCCGCCGTTTCGAGGCCGCCCTCGTGGTGGCGCCGGAACCGCGTGGCGCTCGTGGCGCTGCTCGTGCTCGCTCCGCTCACCGCCGCGGCGGTCGGATGGCAGGAGTGGTACCAGTTCTTCGGCTTCGGGGGACGTCCGGTCACGGCCGTCTCCGTCGCCCAGGACGACACCGCCGAACTCGCCGGGGCGGAGTGGGGGCCGCTCCGGGGCGGTGAGATCGACGACGTCTCGGGGCTGGACGTGCCCGAGGACACACGCCTGATCGCCGTCGCGGTGCCGGTGGATCCGAGCGTCGAGGGCATCGGCTGCGAGACGCCGAAGCTCGTGGAGCAGGCGACCGGGCGGGAGTGGCGGCCGGTGCGTCTGGAGATCGGACTGCCCTGGAGCGCCGACGAACCCGAGACGTGCCTCAGCGAAGGCGCGGATCCGTACGAGCTGATCGTCCCATTCGTCGTCCCCGAGGATGCGACGGGGCCCTTCTGGGTCGATGTGCGCCCCTACGGCGCTGGCGCGTCGTTCCTGAGGTTCACGCTCGAGCCCTGACCGCCGACCGCATCGCGGGGCGGCGCGGAGACGACCGAGGCGGCCACGGCGTCGACGGATGACGGGAGGAGTCCGGCCGCATCCGCCACGGCGCGCATCTCGGACTCGGCCGTGGTCTCGGTCGGCGAGGCCGGATGCTCCTGCTGGCGGCGACGGAGCCTGCCGAGCGTGGCATCGTACGCGCCGCTGATCACGGCGATCCGGATCGGCTCGACGAGCAGCACAGGGATGAGGGATACCAGCGGCGCCAGCACCGCCCAGAACACGTAGTCCTGGGGGCCGATCAGTCGCGTGACGCCGAACGCCAGCAGCGATTCGAGCGCCTTCACCACGACGTAGAGCAGGGCGTAGGAGGCGACGAGCAGCGGCCCCGCCCGCCACATCAGCAGCAGGGCACGGCCGATCGGACGGAAGCGCGCTCCCAGCTCGTCACCGAGGTCCCGCAACCGGCGCACGAGCCGGTTGGGGATGACGGCGGTGTGCTGCCGGAAGCGGGAGACGAGCTCGCTCTCGACGCGGAGCTTCTCGGCGACGATCGCCTGACCGAAGACCACTCCGGCGATCGTGAGCCAGGCCAGCGGTGCGAGAAGCACGGGCCCGGCCTCGGAGATGACCCAGCCGATCCCGTCCCACAGCCAGCGCAGCGGTGCCACCGCATCCAGGACGCCTTCTCGGACGGACTCCAGGAAGGCCATCGCGGCACGGCTGTCGACCCACGCCTTGATCGCGTCGAAGATGTCGCCGAGGACCATCACCGAGAAGAAGACCCACACGACCTCGAAGTACACCGCCACGGGAGACAGCCAGGCCGCGAGCTTCGGAGACCACTTCGACCACGCCCAGCGCCCGGCGAACGCGATCACGATGATCGAGAGGGTCCAGACGTTGATCGGCAGGTTCAGCACCGTGTCCCCGGAGCCCACGGGAGGCTCGCCGTTGACGCTCGCCGTCAGGACGATCCCCTGGCGCACCTCGAGCGCGCGCAGGGAGTACGCGCGGATGTCCTCGCTCAGCATCCCCTGCGCCCAGTACACGGCGAAGAACGGCAGGATGCCCGCGAGCAGCGCCGTCAGGAAGGTGCGACGCCGCTCCGTGGACGATTCCGGCAGCGGAGCGATCTCCTGCAGGTTGCGCAGACCGTCGCGCAGGACCAGGAACATCGCCACGAGACTGATCAGCCGCGCGAGGATGCCGATCGGCAGGACGAGGAACCCGAGCGTCGCGGATGAGGCGCCCACGAACCCGGCGACCTCGGTGAAGACGTAATGCACCAGCACTCCGGCGAGGTACCACGCCATGAGCGCGGGCCAGTGTCGCCACAGCACGCGCCCGGTGGTCCTCAGGATGGCCAGCACACGGTCAATATATCGCCCACCCCGCTCTCCTGCAGCGGCGTCAGGGCCAGACGCTGGGGGCGGGAGTGCGCACGGGAGGGAGGGCGGATGCGGCAGCCCAATCGTGCACCCAGGCATCGATCTCCGGCACACCCTCGGGCCTGCCCACCGCGGCGAAGAGCTCCTCGTTGCTGACGGTGCCGCCCGTGCGTCGGAGCATCCGCGCTCGGACGATGGCCCTGGCGTAGACCTCGCCGTCGACGACCGCGCGGTGCTCCATGAAGAGCGCCTTGTGGTCGTGGCCGATGAACCGCGACTGCACCTCGAACCGCTGCCACAGCTGCAGCGACTTGCGGAAGGTGATCGTCTCGCTCGACACGACGGCGTACCAGCCGCGCTCCTTCATGGCGTCGAACAGCCCGGTGCGGATGAGCTGGTCCCAGCGGCCGAGGTCGAACAGCGACAGGTAGCGGCCGTTGTTCATGTGGCGCAGGATGTCGAGGTCGGTGGGGAGGGTGGTCACCGTGACGGTGCCGACCGACGTGGGATCGAGGGTCTTGCCCTGCCGCACGCGACGGCGCGCGCCGAGGATCACCAGGAGGGTCCGCCAGATCACATTCACGAGGATCGATCGTAGCCAGGAGTGCACGATCGGCGAACAACGTTGTGCGAACCCTCCATGCCCGTCCGCCCCGCGTCATCCGGCTCCTGCTCGATTTCCTGTTCTCGGACGCCGCGCGTAGAGTCACGACCATGAGCGCCGAAGCCCAGCCTGAAGTCATCGTCCGTCCGGTCCGTGATGTGGATGCGGAAGCCCTCGGTCGCGTGCATGCCCAGTGCTGGCACGAGACCTACGACCACCTGATCAGCAAGGCAGCGCTCGAGAAGGTCTCTCCGCGGCGCATGGCCGAGCTGTGGACGCACTGGGCCGCGCAGGGCCCCGAGTTCAAGATGAACGCCGCGCTCGTCGACGGCGAGATCGTGGGCTTCGTCGGCTCCGGCCCGGCCCGCGACAAGGACGCTCCCGCATTCCGCGAGCTGTACTTCATCTACCTGCTCGACGCGTATCACTCCACGGGCATCGGGCAGAAGCTCTTCGACGCCGCCGTGGAGAAGGACGAGCCGCTGTACCTCTGGGTCGCCGAGGACAACCCTCGCGCACACCGCTTCTACACGCGCAACGGCTTCCATCTCGACGGCGCCTCGCACACGGAGCCTTTCCTGGGTGAGACGCTGACCGAAGTGCGCTTCGTCCGCCCCTGAGTCCAGCCACGACCAGCGAATGGGCCGCCCCACGGGGCGGCCTTTTCGCGTGCTCCCTCAGAGCCGTTCGATGATCGTGACGTTCGCGACGCCGCCGCCCTCGCACATGGTCTGCAGGCCGTAACGGCCGCCGGTGCGCTCCAGTTCGTTGAGCATCGTGGCCAGGATGCGCGTGCCCGTGGCTCCGATCGGGTGCCCGAGGGCGATGCCGCCGCCGTTGACGTTGACCTTCTCGTGCGGGACGCCGGTCTCGCGCATCCAGGCGAGCACGACCGATGCGAAGGCCTCGTTCACCTCGAACAGGTCGACGTCGTCGGCGCGCAGCCCGGTGCGCTCCAGAGCGTGCTTGGTCGCCGGGATGGGCGCGGTGAGCATCAGCACGGGGTCGTCTCCCCGCACCGAGAGGTGGTGGATGCGCGCACGGGGCGTCAGGCCGTGGTCCTTCACGGCCTGTTCGCTCGCGATGAGCACCGCGCTCGACGCGTCGCTGATCTGCGAAGCCACGGCTGCCGTGATCCGCCCACCCGGGGCGAGCGGCTGCAGCCCGGCCATGCGTTCGAGCGTCGTATCGCGCCGCACGCCCTCGTCGTGGTCGAGGCCGTTCAGCGGGGCGATCTCGTTCGCGAACCGACCGTCGTCCTGCGCGACAGCCGCACGGCGGTGGCTCTCCAGCGCGAACCGCTCCATGTCCTCCCGCGAGATCTCCCACCGCTCGGCGATGAGCTCGGCACCGCGGAACTGCGAGATCTCCTGGTCGCCGTATCGTGCCCGCCATCCGGGCGACTCCGCATACGGTGTCGTGAAGCCGAAGTCCTTCCCGACGGTCGCGGCCGCGGTGAGCGGGATCCGTGACATGTTCTGGAGTCCGCCGGCGACGACGAGGTCGCTCGTGCCGCTGAGAACGGCCTGCGCCGCGAAGTGCACGGCCTGCTGACTCGATCCGCACTGCCGGTCGATCGTCACTCCGGGCACGTGCTCCGGGAAGCCCGCGACGAGCAGCGCCGTGCGGGCGACGTTCCCGGCCTGGCCTCCGATCGCGTCGATCGCCCCGAGGATGACGTCGTCCACCGCGGCGGGGTCGATCCCGGTCCGCGTGACCAGCGCGGTCAGACTGTGCGCACCGAGATCCGCGGGGTGGATTCCGGAGAGGGAGCCGCCTCTCCGGCCGACCGGGGATCGGACCGCGTCGACGATGTAGGCCTCTGCCATGCTGCTCCTCCTCGGGCGCCGTGGTCGCCGGCGTCCCACCTTTCCAGCCTGCCTCATCGCGGGCTGGCCCGACAGTCCACAGCTTATGCAATAATCTGCGTATGCATGCAGATAAGCAATGTTCCCTCACGCCGGACAGCAGCTACGTCGAACTCGCCGTCGAGGTCTTCGCGATGCTGGCCGACGCGACCCGCATCCGCATCATTCTGGCGCTGCGTGATCAGGAGTTCTCCGTCAACCACCTCGCCGACATCGTCGACAAGCCGGCGCCCGCCGTGTCGCAGCACCTCGCCAAGCTCCGGCTCGCCCGGATCGTCGTCACGAGGCAGGAGGGCACCCGGGTGTTCTACCGCCTCGCGAACGAGCACGCCAGGCAGCTCGTGGCCGATGCCATCTACCAGGCGGAGCACTCGCTGAGCACCGACCCCGCCCACCACCGGGGCGCACACCCCGCACCCGAGCAGACGCGGTAGTGCTCCGGGTCCTGCGCGACACCGTCTACGCCCGCCTGTTCTCGGCGCAGGTGGTCGCACTGCTGGGAACGGGGCTGCTCACCGTGGCCCTCGGGCTGCTCGCCTTCGACATCGCGGGCGACGCCGCGGGATCCGTGCTGGGCACCGCGCTCACCATCAAGATGGTGGCGTACGTCGGCGTCGCTCCCCTGATCGCGGCCCTGGTCGATCGGCTTCCGCGCAAGGCGGTCCTGATCACGGCGGACGCGGTCCGTCTCGTGATCGCCCTGCTGCTCCCGGCCGTCAGCGAGACCTGGCAGATCTACGTGCTGGTGTTCGTGCTGCAGTCCGCGTCCGCGACCTTCACGCCCGCCTTCCAGTCGCTGATCCCCGCGGTGCTCCCCGACCCGAAGGACTACACGCGCGCGCTCTCGCTGTCACGACTCGCGTACGACCTCGAGGCGCTGCTCAGCCCCCTCATCGCCGGAGCGCTGCTCACGGTGATCTCGTTCCACGATCTGTTCGCGGGCACGGCGATCGGCTTCGCGCTCTCCGCGCTGCTGGTGCTGAGCACACCGTTGCCCCGCGCCGAGGACGGGCTTCCCGCCACCTCCTTCTGGCAGCGCCTCCCGGCGGGAGCGGCGGTGTTCGCGCGCACTCCCACCCTGCGCTTCCTGCTGCTCACGAACATGGTGGTCGCGGCAGGCACGGCGATCGTGCTGGTCAACTCGGTCGTCTACGCACGCGCCGTCTTCGCCCTCGACGACGCCGCCCTCGCGCTCGCGCTCGCCTGCTACGGGATCGGATCCCTCGTGACCGCGCTCAGCATCCCCGGGATCGTGGAACGCCTGGGCGTGATCCGCACCATGTCGATCGGGGCGGCCGTGATCGTCGCCGGGCTGCTCGCCGCGGTCATCGTGACGGGGATCGCCGCAGCCGGCGGAGCAGGGTGGAGCGCGCTCCTCGGCACCTGGGTGCTGCTGGGCATCGGAACCTCGCTCGTGAACACGCCGTCGTCGCGGTTGCTGGCCGACGCGTCGACCCCCGCGAACCGCACGCTCGTCTACACCGCGCAGTTCGCACTCTCCCACGCCTGCTTCCTGCTCACCTATCCGATCGCGGGGTGGTTGGGCGCGGTGAGCCTGATCGGAGCGGCCGGCGCACTGCTCGGGATCGCCCTGGCCGCTGCCACGGCGGCGATCGCGTTCGCGCGTCATCGCCTGCATCAGACCGCTTGACGCCGGCCCCACGGAATATGGGCATCTTGCGGGGCGGGAGCGTTGTGATAGCGCAAACACCCCGCCTACTCTTGGCGTTTTCACCGTCGAGAGGAACGCTCCATGAACTCCACGCCGTCGCCGAGGGACGTGCGCCGCACGCACCGTGTCCGCTCCTCGTCCCGCCAGGGTCGAAGACGAAGGACCACCGTCACGCAGGTCGTGCTCCTCACCTCCGCCCTGCTGTTCACGGTGACGACGGCGACCATGCTGCCACCGCAGGCTCAGGCGGAGCCGCTGCCGGCACCTCGTGCGTCATCGACGACGGGCGCGGTGGAGCTCGCACTGTCCCGCACGCGCCTCGCGGCCGGCGAGGAGGTCACCGTCATGATCGCGGGCCTCGGCGGCGGGGCGCAGGCCGCCCTCGCTTTCCACTCCGATCCCGTCGACATGGGGACCGTGGTCGCGGCTGCGGACGGAACCGCGACACTGACCTGGCGCGTGCCGGTGGACACGTCCCCCGGCGATCACGAGATCGTGCTCGTCCCGGAGGAGGGGACCTCCACCGCCGTCGACATCAGCGTCGTCGAGAGCCTCGGCTCCGGCGACGGCGCGACAGCCGACCCGGCAGCTGAGGGCGCCCTGCTCGTGGCCTCCCTGGCCACGACCGGTGGAGTACCCGACGGGACAGGGGCGGCGCTGTCGTCTGCGACGGCGCTGCTGCTCGCCGGCGGTGCGCTGCTGACGGTGCGCCGGATGCGTCGCGGGTGATCACCCCGTCCGTCGGGGAGACAGACGCGGTTCAGGCCGCATACACGAGGCGGAACCGCTCGCACAGCACCGGCATGTCCGGTTCGTAGCCGCGCGGGTTCTCGGAGTGCTCTCGCCAGAAGCGCTCGTGCACCTCTCGCCAGTGCTCGAGCGTGCGGTCCCCTTCTCCCTCGGCGAAGGCATGCTCCGCGTCGACCTCGTCGAAGGGAACGGTCGCGAGCGCGGTGGTCTCGATCACAGCGCGCGGCGCTCCGCGGCCGTCGAGGATGATGCTCAGCTCGCCCACGACCGGAAGCGGGTCGCCGGTCGCCTCGTAGTCCCACAGCGAAGACGCGGTGCCGACCTTGATCCCGTCGAGCACCAGCGCGAGCAGTTCGTCGGCGTGCGCGGGGGTGGCCCCGAACGCCCAGGCCTCGGGCAGAGTCGCCGGGAGTCCGGGCGTCGCCTGCCTGGCCGCGCTCCAGAAGGCGTCGATGTCGGTGCTGTCGCTCATCCGCCCAGGCTAACCCGGGCCGTCAGCGACCGGAGACCTTGCCGAACACCTTCGCGATCGGAGCGAGCACCAGCGGCCGGGCCGCCGCCCACCCGCCCGCGATCACCACGAGCGAGAGGATGAAGACCCAGAAGCCCGTCCAGGTGACGGCGTCCTGCGCGGCGAACATGTGGTTCAGGTTGCGCAGGAAGCCGGTCAGCATGACGAGCGCCACGTGCGCGATGATGAACGCCACGAAGTAGAGCATGATCGGGAAGTGCAGCGCCCGCGCCCATTCGACGGGGTAGGCCTTGGACAGCTTCTCCGCGCGCTTGGGCCACAGTCCCGACATCCGGAATCCGGTGACGGCGGCGAGCGGAGCCGCGACGAAGACCGTGACGAAGTAGGCGAGCTGCTGCAGGCTGTTGTAGTTGTTCCAGCCGTTCTCGTGCGGCCAGTCGAACGAGATGTACTGCAGCGCGGCCGACAGCGCGTTCGGGAAGACCTCCCAGCTCGTCGGCACGATGCGCGCCCAATGCCCCGTGACGAACAGCAGCACCACGAAGACCACGCCGTTCACGAGCCACAGGATGTCGAGCGCCTGGTGGAACCACAGGTTCAGGCTGATCTTGCCCTTCGCGTTGCCCCGCGGCGTCCAGAAGACGGTCGGGCGCTTCTCGGTGCGCACCTGGAGACCGGAGCGGATGATCAGGACGATCAGGAACATGTTGAAGAAGTGGGCCCAGTTGACCCAGGGCGCGAACCCGGGCTCGACCGGGAACGGCGGCTCGTACTCGCCCGGGAACGCCGCGAGGAAGTCCTGCATGAACGGGAAGCTCAGCAGCGTCCGCACGAGCGCGATCGCCGCACCGGCGAGCAGTCCGAGCGCCGCGGCGCCGAACAGGACCGCGATCGCCTGCGTCCACGTCGGACGACGGCGACCGGATGCCGGAGGGGCCGTGATGTGGCGCGGAGCACGTCCGTCCCACACGGTGCGGGGTGCGGGCAGCGGGGAGCTGAGGTCGGCCAGCACGGGCACGATCGCCCCGGGGGCCGGACCGGTGTCGGGGGCCTCGATCGCCGGCGCCACAGGAGCGGTTGCGGCAGCCGATGCCGGGGACTCGGCGGGCGATGCAGAGTTCTCGGGGACCGGCGACGCCGTCGCGGGCACGGTCCCCTCCGGCGGCCAGGGCTCTCCGCCCACGACACGAGGAAGCCCGCGACGGACGCTCTCCCCACCCGTCGCCGCGGGCACGGCGGGGGACGCGGCAGCAGCAGCGACGGGCACAGCCTCGGCGGTCGGGGTGGACGGGGGCTGGGGCGCCGCGGATGCCGCGGGTGCGGTATCGGCGGCGGCCGGTGCGGCGACCGAGGCGGGAGCGGCATCGGCCGGGGGCCACGGCTCTCCGCCCGGCACCCGCGGCAGACCGCGGCGGAGGCGGGTGGCGGGCGCTCCTCCTCGCTCCGCGTGAACGGCGGCGGGTTGCGGCTGCTGCCCGGACGTCGGGGACGGTGCAGACTCGGCGACCGCGGACGCCGCAGACTCGGCCACCGGGGGTGACGCCTGCTCGACCACCGCGGACGGCACCTGCTCGGCGACCGTCGACGGCGTCGGCTCGGAGAGCGGTGAGGGCGCGGCAGGAGGCCAGGGCTCGCCGCCCGGCACGCGCGGGAGACCGCGTCGCAGCATCCGCGTTGCCATCGCTACTTCTTCCGCGCCTCGAGCGCCGCGATCACCCGCGGAACCACGGTGAACACGTCTCCGACGATCCCGAAGTCGGCGACGTCGAAGATCGGCGCCTCCGGGTCCTTGTTGATGGCGACGATGTTCTTCGATGTCTGCATGCCGGCGCGGTGCTGGATCGCCCCGGAGATGCCGAGGGCGACATACAGCTGCGGCGAGACCGAGACGCCGGTCTGTCCGACCTGGTGCGACTGCGGGATGTAGCCGGCGTCGACGGCAGCGCGCGAGGCTCCGACCGCGGCGCCGAGCGCGTCGGCGAGCTCCTCGACGAGCACGAACTTCTCCTTGGACGCGAGACCTCGACCGCCCGAGACGACTCGCGTCGCTCCACGCAGCTCGGGACGGGAAGACGTCGCCTCGACCGCCTCGACCGGCCCCGCCGTCGCAGCGACCGCTCCGGAGGGAGTCACGGTGACCTGTTCGACCTGCGGGGAGGCGACCGCTTCGGCTCGCGCATCGACGGCCCCCTGACGCACGGTCACCACGAGGGTTCCGTAGGTCGCGGCGGCGTCGACGAGGTACGCGCCGCCATAGACGGAGTGGTGGGCGATGATGCCCTCGTCGTCCCGGGAGACTCCGACCGCATCCACGGCGAGTGCGCTCTTCGTGCGCACCGCGAAGCGTCCGGCGACGTCGCGTCCGGAGATCGAGTTCGAGACGAGCACGGCTTCGGGGTGCACGCGCTCGGCCGCGGCCTGCAGCGCATCCACGAGCGGGACGGTGAGCGCTGTGGCGTCGCCGTCCGCCGTGAGCACGACGGCCGCGCCTGCTGCCGCGGCCTGGTCGACCGCTGCCTGGCCGCCGCCGACGACGAGCGCCACGGGCGTGCCGATGCTCGACGCGGCGCCGATCAGGCCGGCCGTGCTGCTCGCGGCGTTTCCAGAGGGGTCGACGTCGACGAGGACGAGGATCGGGTTCTCGAGAGCGGTCATCTCACACCAGCCTGTTCTGCACGAGGTACTCGACGAGTTTGTCGGCGGCGTCGCCCTCATCGGTGATCTTCACGCCGGCGGCCCGTGGGGGCTTCTCCGACACGGCCGTCATGATGGTCCGCGGCGCGGCCGCCGGATCGGCCGAAACACCGAGGTCGGCGAGCGAGATCACTTCGAGCGGCTTCTTCTTCGCGGCCATGATGCCCTTGAAGTTGGGGAAGCGCGCATCGGGGAGCGCCTCCGTGATCGAGATGACGGCGGGGAGCGGGGCCGAGACGGGCTGACTGCCGAAATCGGCTCCGCGCGTCCCGGACACCCCGCCGGCCGTGATCTCGACCGAGGAGAGCGCCGTGGCCTGGGCGAACCCGAGGTGCTCGGCGAGCATGGCCGGGATCACGCCGCCGGCCCCGTCCGTCGACAGGTTGCCGGTGATCACGAGGTCCGGGGCACCCCGGCGGATGGCCGCGGCGAGCACCTCCGCGGTGAGGCCCAGGTCGGCACCGATCAGCTGCTCGTCCGCGATGTGCACGGCGGACGCCGCGCCGATCGCGAGCGCACGGCGCACGGAAGCGGTCGAGCTCTCCGGAGCCATCGACACGGCCACCACCTCGGTGCCCTCGTTCTTGTCGGCGAAGCTCAGCGCGACTTCGAGCGCCCGCTCGGTGATCTCGTCGAGCACAACGTCTCCCGCGGCTCGATCGGCGAGGCCGGTCTCGAGGTTCAGCTTGCGGTCGCCATAGGTGTCCGGCACCTCTTTGACCAGGACGAAGATCTTCATCGAATGCTCCTCACGACTGCTGCGATTCTAGTCCGCGATACTGAGTCCCAGTCCAACTGCGACTGAGACTCACGGGTTCGGCGAGGCGCCGTGGCGCGCGCCGTCGCGACGCCGCCTTCTCCCGCCACTACCGTAGAGACGTGGCCCGACCCCGTCCGCTCCCCATCGATCCGCTCGCCGAGGCGAAACGGCAGTGGCTGGCGCACGGCTGGACGGATGCCGCCGACGGCATGGCCCTGGTCACATCGGTGATGCGCGCCCAGCAGCTGCTTCTCGCTCGTGTCGATGCCGCCCTCAAGCCGTTCGCTCTGAGCTTCGCCCGCTACGAGGTGCTGCGCCTGCTCGCCTTCAGCCGCACCGGCAGCCTGCCGCTGTCGAGCGTGGTCGCCCGGCTCCAGGTGCACCCCACGACGGTCACGAGCACTGCGGAGCGCCTCGTCCGCGACGGACTGATCGCGCGCGAACCGCACCCGCACGACGGCCGCGCCGCGCTCCTCGTCCTGACGGATGCGGGCCGTGAACTCGTCGAGCGCGCCACCCAGGCGCTCAACGCCGACGTGTTCGCGGACCCGGGGATGAGCCGCGACGACGCCGCCGAGCTGGTGGCGATCGTCGCCCGACTCCGGAAGAACGCGGGCGATTTCGCCGACCCGCGTCCCCAGCCCGAAGCCCTCTGACATGCCCCGGTTCGCGCTCGAGACCCTCATCGGCGCCCCGCCCGCCGAAGTGTTCGCGGCGTCGCTCGATCCCAAGCTCCACGTGAAGAGCATGGCGCGATACGGCGAGACCATGGTCGAAGCTCCAGTGGGAGGCTTCTTCACTGAAGGCTCGACGGTGACATGGCGCGCACGACACTTCGGAATCCCGTTCCGCCTGCGTTCCGTCGTCTTCGACATCGATCCGCCACGGGGTTTCTCGGATCGGCAGATCTCCGGCCCGTTCGCGTCGTTCCTCCATGAGCATCGCTTCGAGGAGCATCCGGCCGGAACACTCATGCGCGACACGGTGAGCTTCCGTTCTCCGCTCGGCCCTATCGGGCGCCTCGTCGACACGATGTTCCTCGGGGAGTACATGCGGCGACTGATCCTGGAGCGCAACCAGATCCTCACCGCCGAATTCGGCGGGCCGGGGCGTACTGTTTCGGAATGAGCGAACTGCGCCTGCACACCGTCCTCACCGGCCGCGGCCCCGCCGCGGCGATCCTGCTCAGCGACGAGCAGGTCGCGTCGCTCGGCGCCGGCAGAGCCTTCCCCGTCGCCGTCACCATCGGCGGGCGCACCGCTCGCCTGCGCGTGGCGCGGATGGGCAGCGAGAACATGATCGGATTCAGCAAGGCCGTGCGCGCCGATCTGGGACTCGAGATCGGCCAGGAGGTCGACGCCGTGATCCGCGTGGATGCCGCCGAGCGCACGGTCGACGTCCCGCCCGGACTCGCCGCAGCCCTCGACGCCGACCCCGCGCTGCGGGCGAAGTTCGACGCCCTGTCGTACACCGCCCGCAAGGAGCACGCCCGGAGCATCGCAGAAGCCAAGCAGGACGCGACGCGCGAGCGCCGGATCGCGAAGATCCTCGACGCGCTGCGCGGCTGACCGCTCCTCGACTCCGACGCGCATCCGGTCAGGAACTCATCGGTTCTGGAAGTCGGGCGACCGCTTCTCGCGGAAGGCGGACATGCCCTCCTTCTGGTCTGCGGTGTCGAATAGGGCAGCGAAAGCCTGCTTCTCGTGTGCGAGACCTTCGGACAGCGTCGTCTCCATCGCGGCGTCCAGTGCCGCCTTGGCGGCGTAGACCGACGGCAGCGACTTCGATGCGATCGTGCCGGCCAGCTTCTCCGCCTCCGCCAGGAGTTCCGCAGCGGGCACGACACGCGACACGAGACCCGAGCGCTCGGCCTCGTCCGCTTTCATGAACCGCCCCGAGAGCACGAGCTCGGCCGCCTTGTAGTACCCCACCGCGCGGATCAGGCGCTGCGTTCCGCCCATCCCGGGGATCACACCGAGGTTGATCTCGGGTTGGCCGAAAGTCGCGGTGTCGGCGGCCAGGATGATGTCGCACATCATCGCCAGCTCGCAGCCGCCGCCGAGCGCGAAGCCCGAGACCGCGGCGATCACCGGAGTGCGCACCGCCGCGAACTCATGCCAGATCCCGAAGTGATCGGTCTCGAGCATCTCCGCCGCGGACATGCCCTCCATCTCCTTGATGTCGGCCCCCGCGGCGAACGCCTTCTCGGAGCCGGTCACGACGATCGCCCCGACCCCGTCGTCCTCGTCGAAGGCGACGGCCGCGGCGGTGACCTCCTCCGCGAGGCGGCTGTTCAGCGCGTTCAGGGCCGCGGGACGGTTCAGGGTGATCCACCCCACGCGGCCCCGCTGCTCCACCAGGATCGTCTCGTACTCGGTCATGTCACCCTCTCCGTCGTCGTGTCCTTCAGTATCGTCCGTCGCCCCGGGGCGCGCGGACTCCGACCCACGCGCTCGGGTCACACGCGGCCGTCGCGGATGTCGGTGATGATGCCGGAGAAGTCGCGGGAGCCGCCGTCGCCCGCGGCGTAGGCGGCGTAGAGCTCCTGCGCCAGCCGCCCCATCCGCGCATCCGTCGACGTCTGCTCGATCGCCTGCAGCGCGAGACCCAGATCCTTCGCCATGAGCGCGCCGGCGAATCCGGGCTGATAATCGCGGTTGGCCGGGCTCGTGGGAACCGGGCCCGGCACGGGGCAGTTCGTCGTGAGGGACCAGCACTGGCCGGACGCCTGGGACACGACATCGAACAGCGCCTGATGCTCCAGCCCGAGCCGCTCCCCGAGCACGAACGCCTCGGCGACGGCGATCTGCGACACCGCGAGGACCATGTTGTTGCAGACCTTCGCCGCCTGCCCCAGCCCCGACCCGCCGCAGTGCACGATGCGCTTGCCCATGACCTCGAGCAGCGGCAGCGCGGCCGTGTAGTCCTCGTCCGCGCCGCCGACCATGAAGGCCAGAGTCCCGTTCTCGGCGCCGACCACGCCGCCCGACACGGGAGCGTCGATGTTGCGGTGCCCTGCCGCGAGAGCGAGGGCGTGCGCCGCGCGCGCCTCGTCGACGGCGATCGTGGAGGACTCGATGAAGAGCGTCCCCGGTCGTGCGGCCGCGAGCAGCTCCGTGCGATACGCCTCGATGACGTGCCTGCCCGCCGGGAACATCGTGATGACGACCTCCGCGTCGGCGACGGCGTCCGCCCCGCTGGCCGCGACCGGGATGCCGGCCGCCTGCGCCGCGTCGATCGCCGCGGGGACGAGGTCGAACCCGTGCACCTCGTGCCCTGCGGCGACGAGGTTCTTCGCCATCGGCAGCCCCATGTGCCCGAGCCCGAGGAACGCGACCGTGGTCATGATGCGCTCCGCATGCTGGTCGATCCCGCGGGTCGGAGCATCTCGCGTCCGACGATCAGGCGCATGATCTCGTTCGTCCCCTCCAGGATCTGGTGCACCCGCAGGTCACGGACGATCTTCTCGATGCCGTAGTCCTGCAGGTATCCGTAACCGCCGTGCAGCTGCAGGGCGCGGTTCGCGACGTCGAAGCCGGCATCGGTGGCGAAGCGCTTGGCCATCGCGCAGCGCATCGTCGCATCGGGCGCCTTGTCGTCGACGGCCTGCGCACCGTCGCGCACCATGAGCCGCGCCGCCTGCAGGTCGGTGCGCATGTCGGCGACGGCGAAGAGGATCGACTGCTTCTCCGCCAGGGGCTCTCCGAAGGCGACGCGCTCGTGCACGTACTGGACGGCCTTGTCGAGTGCGGCCTGCGCACCGCCGAGCGAGCAGGCGGCGATGTTGAGCCGGCCGCCGTTGAGCGCCGACATCGCGATCGCGAAGCCGCGTCCCTCGTCGCCGAGCATCGCCGAGGCGGGAACCCGCACCCCGTCGAAGATCACCTGCCGGGTCGGCTGCGCGTGCCAGCCCATCTTCTTCTCGGGCGCACCGAAGCTGAGATTCTCCGCATCGCCGGGGACGAGGAAGGCGCTGATCCCGCGGGCTCCGGGCTCGCCGGTGCGGGCCATGACCACGTACACGGCGGCCTCTCCCGCGCCGGAGATGAACTGCTTCACCCCCGTCAGCACATACTCGTCGCCCTCTCGGACGGCACTGGTGGCGACGTTGGCGGCATCGGACCCGACGCCGGGCTCGGTGAGGCAGTACCCGCCGAAGGCGGACATCGCCGTGAGCGCGGGCAGCCACGTCGAGCGCTGCGTGTGGTCGCCGTAGCTGTCGATCATCCACACCACCATGTTGTGGATGGAGATGTAGGCCGCGACGGCGGGGTCGGCCTTGGCGAGCTCCTCGAAGATCGCCACGGTATCGGTGCGGCTGAGTCCGCTTCCGCCGAACTCCTCGCTCGCATAGATGCCGCCCAGCCCGAGTTCTCCCCCACGGGTCAGGGACTCCCGGGGGAAGAGGTGCTTCTCGTCGCGCTCCGCGGCGAACGGTGCGAGCTCGGTCTCGGCGAACTCGCGAACGGCGTCGAGGATCGCCTCGCGCTCCTCGGCGGTGGTGGTCACGGTGGTCATGCTCATCGCTTTTCCTTAGGAGTTGGGTCCCTGAGCCGGTCGAAGGGCTGAGCCGGTCGAAGGGCTGAGCCGGTCGAAGGGTCAGTGCATCGTGGGGATGACGAAGCTCGCGCCCTCGCGCACCCCGGTGGGCCAGCGGCTCGTCACGGTCTTGGTCTTGGTGTAGAAGCGGAACGCATCGGCGCCGTGCTGGTTCAGGTCGCCGAAGCCGCTGCGCTTCCATCCGCCGAACGTGTAGTACGCGATCGGAACCGGGATCGGCACGTTCACCCCGACCATCCCGACCTCGACGCGCGCGGCGAAGTCGCGGGCCGCATCGCCGTCGCGGGTGAAGATCGCGACGCCGTTGCCGTACTCGTGCTCCGAGGCCATACGCAGGGCTTCCTCGTAGTCGGCGGCTCGCGCGATCACGAGGACAGGGCCGAAGATCTCCTCGCGATAGATCGCCATGTCGGTCGTGACATGGTCGAAGAGGGTCGGGCCGAGATAGAAGCCCTCCTCGTGACCATCGACCGTGAACCCCCGACCGTCGGCGAGGAGGGTCGCTCCCTCATCGACACCCTGCTGGATGTAGCCCTTGACGCGTTCGACCGCGTCGCGGGTGACGAGCGGACCGTAGTCGACGTCCGGTGCGAGCGAAGGTCCGATCCGGAGCTGGGCGACGCGCTCGGCGAGCTTCGCGGCGAGCGCATCGGCCGTCTCCTGTCCGACCGGGACGGCGACCGAGATGGCCATGCACCGCTCCCCCGCCGATCCGTAGCCCGCACCGATGAGCGCGTCGACGGCCTGGTCGAGGTCGGCGTCCGGCATCACGATCATGTGGTTCTTCGCCCCGCCGAAGCACTGCGCGCGCTTGCCGTTGGCGGCTGCGGTGGCGTAGATGTACTCGGCGATCGGGGTGGAGCCGACGAAGCCCACCGCGCGGATGCGCTCGTCGGCGAGCAGCGTGTCGACCGCCTCCTTGTCTCCGTGCACCACGTTGAGGACTCCGCCGGGCAGGCCGGCTTCGAGGAACAGCTCGGCGATGCGCACGGGCACCGAGGGGTCGCGTTCGCTCGGCTTGAGGACCACGGCGTTGCCGGCGGCGAGGGCCGGTCCCGCCTTCCAGAGCGGGATCATGGCGGGGAAGTTGAACGGCGTGATCGCGGCGACGACGCCCAGCGGCTGGCGCATCGAGTAGACGTCGATGCCGGCGCCGGCGCCCGTGGAGTACTCGCCCTTGAGCAGGTGCGGAGCGCCGGCGGAGAACTCGATGACCTCGAGGCCGCGCTGGATGTCACCCTTCGCATCGTCCACGGTCTTGCCGTGCTCGCTCGCGAGGAGCTCGGCGAGCGAGGTCATCTCCCGCTGTGCCAGGTCGAGGAACCGCAGGAGCACGCGGGCACGCTTCTGCGGGTTCGTCGCCGCCCAGGCGGCCTGAGCCGCCTCGGCATTCGCGATGACGCTGCGCACCTCATCGGCGGAGGCGAGCGGCACGCGCGCCTGCACGGCGCCAGTGCTCGGATCGAACACATCGGAGAAGCGCCCCTCATCCGGGGTCAGCAGCGATCCGCCCACGAAGTGCGGGATAGTACGAGTCATTGTGTGACATCCCTCCGTGCCGTCGTTGGCACTTTGGAGAGTTTACTCTGGCGCCCGCACATTTACTAGGACGTCCTTGTAAATGTGCTTCCGCCCCCCTCAGCGCCGGATCCACGGTGTTCCCGTCTCGTTCACCGCCCGGTCATCTCGGTCGATTACAACTGCAGGTGCGCGGACGGAGACTCAGACCGGATCGGGTGTCACGTCAATCGCGCGCACGGTGAGCACTCTCGCTCCCGTTGCGGCGCCCATGCCGCGAGACCCCCGCCGAATCGGGTCGGCGGGGGTCCTCTCCGTTTCCGCCCGTGGAGCGCTGCGACCGCCGTCCCGCGTCCGTCACGGAACTAGAATCGTCGAGGCGCCGCCACCCCTGGCGCATCCGCTTCGGCGCCCTCACCCAGGGCGCCCGTCCCCGAGGACCGCACCATGTCCGAACCCGTCACCGTGTCCATCCGCCGCGAGGTCGATCCCGATCGCATCACCGAGGCGACCGCCTGGGTGCAGACCGGCGTGAACCTGGCGACCAAGTACCCGGGCTTCCTCGGTTCCGGCTGGGTGCGGGCAGGCGAGCACTCGCAGGTCTGGCACATGCTGTACCGCTTCGCGAGCGAGGAGTCGCTCGTCGCCTGGGAGCAGTCCGCCGAGCGCACGTGGTGGCTGTCGATGGGCGAGGGATTCGTGCGCAGCGAGCGCTCGAAGCGACGCACCGGGATCGAGGGCTGGTTCGACGAGCCGACCACCGGCACCATCACGCTGCCGTCCGCTGACGGCACCACCGAGACGGTCACGGTCGCTCCTGCTCCGCCACGGTGGAAGCAGGCGACCTCGATCTGGCTGGGCTTCTTCCCCGTGAACCTCGCCTTCACCTATGCGATGAGCCCGGTGCCGGGATGGAACGAGCTGCCGATCTGGCTGCGGGTGCTGGTCACGACACTCGTCCTCACGCCGATCATGGCGTACTGGGTGCTGCCGTTCGTGACACGCTCGCTGCGGACCTGGCTCACCCGCTGACCGCCGCCCCTCCTCGGGTTCCGATCCCGTCGACGGCGTCCCGGAGGGCGCGGTCGATCTCCGCGATGGCGGCGGTGAGCGGGCCAGGGCGCCGCACCAGGGAGAGGGTGTTGATCGGCGGATCATCGGTCGGACGCAGCACGCTCAGCCGGCCGTCGGCCAGTTCGTCGGCGATCAGGTAGGTCGGCAGCACGGTGATCCCCGCTCCTGCGACGGCCGCGGCGGCGAGCGCCCGGAGGTCCGGCGCGGTGAGTGCGGGCTCGCGCTCCAGGCGGAGGCCGAACACGTGCCGCCAGTAGCGGCGCAGGATCGGCACGTCGTGCGCGTAGGCGAGCAGCGGGTGCTCCTCGATCATCCCCGGGCTCAGGTCCGGCGACGGGACGACCCCGAGCGAGGGGGCGGCGACGAGCGCGAACTCCTCGTCGACGAGGGCGGCCGTCGGCAGAGCGCGACCCCTCGGGCGGACGGCCGAGATCACGAGATCAAGGCTTCCGCTGCGGAGCTGCTCCAGCAGGTCGTCCGCGACGCCGGCCGTGACCGCGATCCGCCGGCCGGCCGCGACCATGGGCGCCAGGGCAGGCACGGCCACGCGCTCGAGGAACTCGGCCGCTCCGCCCAGGCGCACGGGTGCGGCTTCGACGGTGGACGGCGCACCGACGGCCAGCGCCAGCGCATCGAGCGGACCGGACACGCGGGCGGCCAGGTCGTCGGCCCGGGGAGTGGGCCGGATCCCGCGGGCATGCCGGATGAACAGCGGCTCTCCCTCGCTCCGCTCCAGCGCCTGCAGCTGTGTCGTCACCGAGGACTGCGCGATGCCGAGCAGGCGAGCGGCCGCCGACACGGACCCCGAACGGTGCGCGGCGAGGAACGTGCGCCACAGCGCCAGATCGCGCAGGCCATCGCTATTCCGATCGCTCATATCGGAAATCTATCGGAATCGGATGCGATAAGGCGTCGTTGTCCCCGATATCGCATCCGCACGGCCTCTGCCGTCCGACCTTCTGGAGCACGCATGTCCTCTGTTCTCTTCGTCGTCACCGGCGCCCGCACCTGGACCCTCACCGACGGCACCGCGCACCCGACCGGCTACTGGGCGGAGGAGCTGCTCGTGCCCTACCGCGCTCTCCGCGACGCCGGACACACCGTGAGCTTCGCGACCCCTGGCGGCGTGACGCCGGTCCCCGACGCCGGCAGCCTCGGGGACGGCGACGCCGCCGCGATCGCCGCGGTCGACGGGCTCGACGCCCCGCTCGTGCTGGCGGACGTGGACGCCGCGGCGTACGACGCGGTCTACTACCCCGGCGGCCACGGCCCGATGCAGGATCTCGCCGTCGATGAGGACTCCGCTGCGCTGATCGCGGCCACGATCGCGGGAGGCCGACCGCTCGCGGCCGTCTGCCACGGACTCGCAGCGCTTCTTCCCGCCCGCACCGCTACGGGGGAGCCCCTCATCGCCGGACGCCGCCTCACGGGGTTCACCGACGAGGAGGAGCGCCGGGGCGGCCTCGCCGACCGCGCCCCGTTCCTGCTGGAGAGCGAGCTGCGCGCCCGGGGCGCCGAGGTCGACATCGCGGCCCCGTGGAGCGATCACACGGTCGTCGACGGCCTGCTCATCACCGGGCAGAACCCGCAGTCGTCCGCGTCCGCCGCCGCCGCGCTCCTCGCCGCCCTCGCCTGAGCCGTCGCCCTTCCTGTTCCCGAGCGGGCGTCTCATCGCCCGCTCGGGAACCGGATGCGGTCGGGATCAGGACGCGGGTCTGCCGTCGGGTGTGACACCCTTCTCGGCAGGCTCGACGAGCGAGAGCGGGTCGGCGATGTCCTCCAGCGACTTCCCGGCGGCGCTCACGCCGAACACACCGCAGACGATGCCGCCGAACATCATGATCGCCGCGCCGAGCACATAGCCCCAGAACAGCGGTCCGCGGTCGCCGCTCTCGGCGCTCTGGCCGATCAGGGCGCCGTAGAGCACCGGGGCGATGGCGCCGACGAGCTGCCCGATCGAGAAGATGTACGAGATGACCTGACTGCGCAGCTCCAGCGGGAAGATCTCGCTGACCGTCAGGTACGCCGCCGAAGCGCCGGCGGACGCGAAGAAGAACGACGCGCACCAGAACGCCGTGTGCGTCGCCGCGTTCAGCACACCCGCGTTGAACAGGAACGCGCTGACCAGGAGGATCCCCCCGGCGAGCACGTACGTGCCGAACAGCATCCGGCGCCGCCCCCAGGTGTCGAAGAAGTGCCCGAGGATGAGCGCCCCGGCGAGGTTGCCGACGGCGAACACGATGAAGTACTGCGACGCCGAGGCGGGCGGGGTGTCATAGAAGTTCTCCAGCACCAGCGCGTACGTGAAGAAGATCGCGTTGTAGAGGAACGACTGCGTCACCATCATCGTGATGCCCACCAGCGTGCGCCGCGGGTACTTCTTGAACAGCACCTTCGCGATGACGAGGAACGGCACGCGGCCGTACTCCTTGACCGTGATCGCCTTGCTCTCATCGACGGGCGGGATCGTCTTGCCCTCCTTGCGGATGCGCTCCTCGATCTCGTCGACGTTGCGCTCGGCGGCCTCTTCGCGCCCGTGGGTCATCTGCCAGCGCGGGCTCTCCGGGATGTGCCGGCGCATGTAGATCAGCAGCAGACCGAGGATCGGACCGAGGAAGAAGCTGAGCCGCCAGCCGATGTCCTCCGGGAGGATGTCGGTGTTGAGGAAGAACAAGTTGGCGACGGCACCGAGTGCCGCACCGCCCCAGTAGGTGCCGTTGATGGCGATGTCGACGCGGCCGCGGTACCGCGCCGGGATGATCTCGTCGATCGCCGAGTTGATGGCCGCGTACTCGCCGCCGATGCCGGCGCCGGCGACGAACCGCCAGATGTAGAAGAACCACGGCGCGAAGGCGAGTCCGGCGACCGCGGATCCGACGAGGTACACCGCGAGCGAGACGAGGAAGAGCTTCTTGCGTCCGAGCCGATCGGTGAGACGCCCGAAGAAGAGCGCTCCGAAGACCTGGCCGAGCAGATAGCACGTGCCGGCGAGGCCGACCTCGGCCGGCCCCATCCCGAGCGTCGCGGCGTACCCGTTCGCGGCGACGATCTGCACCTCGAGGCCGTCGAGGATCCAGGAGAAGCCGAGCCCCACCACGATCAGCCAGTGGAACCGCGACCACGGCAGCCGGTCCATGCGCGCGGGGACGAGCGACCGGACCTCCTTGACGGTGACGTCGGATGCGGACATGGAACCCTCCTTCTCGCGGGATGCGTTCATCCCGCATCCGGTTCTACTCCGCCACGGGAATCGCCGCATCCGCTTGACCCCGAGCCCGCGCGCACGCTACAGGTGCATCCCGGGCATGAGAGAAGGCCCCCGTCCGGTGGGACGAAGGCCTTCTCTCACGGGCAGGTGTCAGCTCTCGACGTGCCGCTCGTCCGGGCCGTCGTAGAAGGACAGCGGACGGATCAGCGCGTTCGATCCGGCCTGCTCGATCACGTGCGCCGTCCACCCGGTCACGCGTGCCGCCACGAACAGCGGCGTGAAGGTGAGGGTGTCGAAGCCGATCAGGTTGTACGCGGGACCGGACGGGTAGTCGAGGTTCGGGTAGATGCCCTTGCGGGCCACGAACTCCGACTCCAGCGTGTTGTAGAGGTCGGCCACCTCGGGGCGGTCGTAGTGCTCCACGAGGGTGTCGAGCGCGGCCTTCATGGTCGGCACGCGCGAGTCGCCCTTCTTGTAGACGCGGTGCCCGAAGCCCATGATCTTGCGCTTCTCGGCGAGTGCCTTGTCGAGCCACGCCTCCACCGCGTCCGCCGAGCCGATCTCGTCGAAGATGTGCAGCACGGCCTCGTTCGCCCCGCCGTGCAGCGGGCCCTTGAGTGCGCCGATCGCGCCGACCACGGCCGAGTAGATGTCGCTGAGGGTCGAGGTGATCACGCGCGCGGTGAACGTGGACGCGTTGAAGGAGTGCTCGGCGTACAGGATCATCGAGCGGTTGAAGGCGTCCACCACGACATCGTCCGCCTCCTCGCCGAAGGTCATCCAGAGGAAGTTCGCCGAGTAGTCGAGGTCGTCGCGCGGGGCGATGAGCTCCTGGCCGCGCCGGCGACGCTGCCCGTAGGCGACGATCGCCGGGAGGGCGGCGAACAGGCGGATGCTGCGCTCGAGGTTCTGCTCCGGGCTGCCGCCCGCGTCGAGCACCGAGCCTCCGGCACCAGGGTCGGACGCTCCGATCAGGCTCACCGCGGTGCGCACCTCGTCCATCGGATGCGCATCCAGCGGCACCAGGTCGATCGCCGCCTTCACGTTGTCGGCCAGCGCGCGGTGCTTCCGCTCCTCCAGCCGGAATGCCGCCAGCTCCTCCGGCGTGGGCAGCTCGCCGTGCCATAGCAGATACGCGACCGCCTCGAACGGCTGCGTGTCGGCGAGCTCCTGCACGGGGTAGCCGCGGTACAGCAGGCTGTTCGTCTCGGGGTTGACCTTCGAGATCGCGGTCGTGTCGACGACGACGCCCGCGAGGCCCTTCTTGATGTCCGGCTCGGTCATGGTCACTCCTTCGTGTACTTCGACCCGTCGCTGCGCTCCGCGCTCAGCAACCGCGTCGTGTGTCCGCTTCGCTGCGCTCAGCGACCGGTGTTGTCGAGTGTGAAGTTGAAGACGCCCGAGTCGAAGTGGTTGTACGACTCGTAGTCGATCAGGTCGTAGAGATCGGCGCGGTGCTGCATCTCGCCGAGCTTCGAAGTCAGGTGCCCCTCGTCGTTCAGCGTATCCAGTGCGCGGCCCGCGGCCCCCATCGAGATGCGCAGCAGCGACACCGGCCAGATGACCAGGTTCGCTCCGGCGTCACGAAGCTGATCGGTGGAGAACAGCTCGCTCTTGCCGAACTCGGTCATGTTCGCCAGGATCGGCACGTCGAGCGCCTCGGCCATCGCCTCGAACTCGGCCAGCGTGCGCATCGCCTCGGGGAAGATCGCGTCGGCTCCGGCATCCACCAGCGCTTTCGCGCGGTCGATCGCCGCGTCCAGTCCCTCGATCGCCCGGATGTCGGTGCGCGCCATGATCAGGAAGTTCGGGTCGCGGCGGGCGTCGGCGGCGGCACGGATGCGCTTGATCGCGGTGTTCTCGTCGACCACGGCCTTGCCGTCGAGGTGACCGCAGCGCTTCGGGTTGATCTGGTCCTCGATGTGGGTGCCGGCGAGACCCGCGTCTTCGAGCTCCTGGATCGTGCGGGCGACGTTCATCGGCTCACCGAAGCCGGTGTCGGCGTCGACGATCGCGGGGAGGTCGGTCATGCGGGCGATCTGCTTGGCGCGGCCGGCGACCTCGGTCAGCGTGGTCAGTCCGATGTCGGGCAGGCCCAGATCGGCGGAGAGCACGGCGCCGGAGATGTAGACGCCATCGAAGCCCTTCTGCTCGATCAGGCGAGCGCTGAGCGGGTTGAACGCACCGGGGAACCGCAGCAGCTCCCCGGAGGCCAGACGTTCCCGGAACAGGCGCCGCTTCTCGGCGGGCGTCGTGGTGGAGTACAGCATCAGAGGTTCCTTCCGCGTAGGTCGGTCCGTGCACGACTTCGGAGATCCGACGCGACACGCCGCCGGATGGATGCCCCGCCCGGCGCGTCGCCCAGAATCTCCGAAGTTGTGCGCGGGTAGGGCATCAGAACAGGCCCTTCGGGGCGGGGGCGGCGTCGAGCAGGCCGGGCTTCGCGACGATCGACAGCTCGCCGACCTCGGCCGCGGTCAGCTCGGGCAGGCGCTGCACGAGGGCGAGGAACCGCTCGATCTCGGCGGGCTCGAGCACGGGTTCTGCCAGCAGGCGGAACTTCGCGATGTAGTTCTCGCGGGCGAACGGACGCGCTCCGAGGGGGTGCGCATCGGCCACGGCGATCTCGTCGACCACGGTCGACCCGTCTGCGAGGCGGATCTCGACGCGACCGCCGAACGCCTTCTCGGCCGGGTCCTCGGAGTGGTAGCGGCGGGTCCACTCGGCATCCTCGGCCGTGGTGATCTTGTGCCACAGCGCGACGGTGTCGGCGCGACCGGCACGCTCGGGGGCGTAAGAGTCGACGTGGTGCCACCCGCCGTCCTGCAGGGCGACAGCGAAGATGTACGGCACCGAGTGGTCGAGGGTCTCGCGCGACGCGGTGGGGTCGTACTTCTGCGGGTCGTTGGCGCCCGAGCCGATCACGTTGTGCGTGTGGTGGCTGGTGTGGATGACGATGGACTCGATGTTCGCGGGGTCGCGCAGCGCGGGGTTCTGCAGGCCGAGCTTGCGGGCGAGGTCGATCAGCGCCTGGGCCTGGTACTCGGCGGAGTGCTCCTTCGTGTACGAGTCCAGGATCGCGCGCTTGGGCTCGCCGCCGGCGGGCAGCGGCACGTCGTACGAGGCGTCCTTGCCGTCGAGCATCCACGCGATCACGCCGTCTTCGCCTTCGTAGATCGGCGCGGGGCTGGTCTGACCGCGCATCGCCCGATCGACCGCCTCGACGGCCATCTTCCCGGCGAAGGCGGGGGCGTGCGCCTTCCAGGTGGAGATCTCGCCCTTGCGGCTCTGGCGGGTGGCGGTCGTGGTGTGCAGCGCCTGACCGACCGCCTGGTAGATCGTCTCGACGTCGAGACCGAGGAGCGTGCCGATGCCGGCGGCGGCGGACGGGCCGAGGTGCGCGACGTGGTCGATCTTGTGCTTGTGCAGGCAGATCGCGCGCACCAGGTCCATCTGGATCTCGTAGCCGGTGGCGATGCCGCGCACGAGCGCGCGGCCGTCCTTGCCGGTGTGCTGCGCGACCGCGAGGATCGGCGGGATGTTGTCGCCGGGGTGCGAGTACTCGGCGGCGAGGAAGGTGTCGTGGTAGTCGAGCTCACGCACGGCCACGCCGTTCGCCCAGGCCGCCCACTCGGGGCTGGTGCGGTGATCGAGCTCGGCGCCGAAGAGGTTCGCGCCGACACCGCCGGTCGAGACGGGGTGGCTGAACGCCTGCGCGCGGGCTGCGACGATCGGCGCACGGGTGAGGGAGGCCGCGGCCACCGACGCGTTGTCGATGATGCGGTTGATGATCATGTCGACGACGGGCTGCTCGACCTCGACCTGGTCGGCGGCGACCTCGGCGATCTTCCAGGCGAGCTGGTCTTCGCGGGCGAGGTTCTCGTCGCTGCGGTGCACACGGACGTGGTGGGTGACGGTCATGAGAGTCCTTCGGTGTCGGGGAGGGAGTCGAGGATGCCGGTGAGCGCGTTGTGCAGGTGCACATGCGTGGCGTGGGCGGCGAGATCGCCGTCGCGCGCGGCGAGGGCCTGGGCGATCGTGCGGTGCTCGGCCGCCGAGGCGGCGAGTCGGGCGGGCTTGTCCTTGGCCATCCGGCGCACCCTCACGAGGTGGGTCCGGACAGTGCGCAGAGCCGAGGCGATGTAGTCGTTGTCGACCGCGGCATCCAGGGCGCCGTCGAAGCGGGCGATGAGGGCGTAGTAGGCATCGCGCCCCTCCACCCTGGAGAGATCCACCTGGGCGAAGTCGTCGGCGAGCGCGGCGAAGAGGGCGGCGTCTCCCCGAACAGCAGCGAGTCGGGCGGAGGTCTCCTCCAGCGCGCGACGGATCTCGAACAGCGAGCGGATGTCGTCGGCGTCGAGGTCGGCGACGACGGTCACGCGCGGCGACTGCTGCACGACCAGCCCATCAGCGGCGAGGCGGCGAAGGGCTTCCCGCAGCGGGGTCCGGCTCACGCCGAGGCGTGCGGCCTGCTCCACCTCACCCAGGACGGATCCCGCCGGCAGCTCCCCCGACTGGATCTCCTCGAGCAGCGAAGCATAGGCGCGATCCCCCGCGGACGTGCGTTCGAAAGCCAAGGCCATGCGCTCATTGTATACATAAAGGCCTCTCTCCCGCCTTCATCCCTCCCGCTCTGCATCTGGGGTATACAACCGCACACCCCGTTCCGGTCGCGATATTCCAGCCATTCAGCCGGATGTGGATGGAATATCGCGACGGGAACGGGGTTCGCCGAGCTTCACCACGACCACCCCGGCGAGCACGAGCACGCCGCCCAGCGCCTGCAGCGGACCGGGGAGCTGATCGAGCAGGAGCCAGCCGAAGAGCAGGGCGGCCGCGACCTCGGCGAGGGCGACGAACGAGGCCAGGCGCGAGCCGAGCATCCGTGTCGAGACGATGCCGAGCACATAGGCGAGCGCCGTCGCGATCACGCCGATCGCGAGGACGGGCACGAACCACGGCACCGCGCCGAAGCGGTAGTCGACGTCGGCGGTCGTCCAAGCGAAGGGCAGCACGCCGACCAAACCCGCCAGGCTCAGGCCGACGGCGCCGAGCAGCAACCCGCTCCCCGCGAGCGCGATCGGCGGGATGCCGGTGTCGGCCCGGGCGGACAGCACGAAGTAGCTCGCGGCGCCCAGCATCGCCCCGAGCGCCCAGAGGACGCCGACCACGTTCACCTGCACCCCGGTGACGATGTCGAGCATGAGGACGAGTCCGACGAATGCGATGCCCGCACCGAGGATGCTGCGCCGCGTGGGACGCTCGCCCCGCCGCAGCCAGAGCCAGAGGAGCACCGCGACCGGGGCGGTGTACTCGATGAGCAGCGCGATCCCGACGTCCATCACCGCGACGGCCTGGAAGTAGCAGAGCTGGGTGGCCGCGACGGCGAGGAGGCCGTACGCGGCGATCATCCCGGCGTTGCGCCGGAGCGACCGCCACCGCCCCCGCAGGGCGAGGAGCGTGGGGATGAGCAGCACGAGCGCGGCGACCCACACCCGCACCGTGACGGCGGCACCCGGCGTCCACCCCGCGTCGATGAGTCCGCGCGCCCAGGCCCCGGAGGAACCGAACGCGAAAGCGGCGGCGATCGCGAGCGGGAGGCCGAGGCGCACACTCGCCCGCGTGCGGGCGATGTCATCAGCCACAGTGCTCATGGGAGATGACGCTACGCGCCGCCGGAGTAAGCTGTCAACATGGTCTTCACCGATGACACCGAGGATGCGCTCCGAGCGGCGGTCTGGCTCGCGAATTCGGCGGAAGACCCCGACACCCTCGTCGACGTCGAGGACGAGAAGCGCTTCCTCGAGGTCTTCCCCTACACGGGACGGGTCGATCGGAACGCGGTGGAGCTCGACGACCTCCGCTCCCTGCGCCCGCGGCTCCGCGCCATGCTGCTCGCTCCGCGCGACGAGATGGCCGCGCACGTCAACGCCGCCCTCGCCGAGGTGCATCTGACCCCGCGGCTCGTCCGACACGACGAGGTGGACTGGCACCTGCACGGCCTGGCCGACGAGCGACCGCTCGCCGAGCGCGTGCTCGTGGAGACGGCGATGGCGCTGATCGACGTGATCCGCACGGACGAGGGCTCCCGCCTCACCGTCTGCGCGGACGAGACCTGCCGGTCGATCGCGCTCGACCTGTCCCGCAACCGCTCCAAGCGCTACTGCTCCACGAGCTGCGCCAATCGCAACGCCGTCGCCGCGTACCGCGCCCGCCGCGCCGCCGGCTGACCCTCGCCGCGCTCCTTCGCCGAAGAACGACACCCGATTCTCGGCGATGCCTGATGCTGTCCGCACTTCACAAACGATTATCGATTAGTGTAATGTCGCGAGCGGCCCTCCCTCATGCATCAGGAAAGGATCAACGATGATCAAGGCCCGAGTTCTTCCCCTTGCCGGCATCGCGGCGGTCTCCGCCCTCGCCCTCGCCGGCTGCTCGACCACGGCAGCGGACGGCGGCGGAGACGCCGGCGGCGACGTCTCCGTGCGCATGCTCGTGAACGTCACCCCGAACCTGACCGAGGAGTTCTGGAACGACCTCGTCGCCCCGTTCGAGGAGGCGAACCCGAACATCGACGTCGTCATCCAGAACCCCGGCGCCGAGGGGGTCGAGGCCGCCGTCCCGCGTCTGCTCGCGGCCGGCGACGCGCCCGACGTCGTGCAGTCCATCGCCCCGACGACCAAGCTCGCCCCCGAGCTCGTCGACCTCTCCGACTACGAGTGGGCATCGTCGGGCCCGCTCGCCGACCAGTACTCGATCGACGGCAAGAACTACATGGCCGGCATCGGCGTGCAGCTGCAGAGCCTGTTCTTCTACAACAAGACCGCCTTCGAGGAAGCCGGGATCACCGAGCTGCCCACCACGGTGGATGAGCTCACCGAGGCGCTCGGCAAGCTCAAGGACGCCGGGTGGACCCCGATCCAGACCGGCGGCGACTGGATGAGCAGCCACACGCTGCAGGCGCTGGGCCTGCCGACGATCGTCGCGGAGGACCCGGAGTGGTTCCAGGACATGTCGGCGGGCGACGTCACCTTCAGCGAGACCTACGGCGACGCGGTCGAGACGTACGCCGACTGGGTGTCCGAGGGCTACATCCCCACCGATGCCCTGGGCATCAAGTACCCGGACGCGGAGCAGGCCTTCCTCTCCGGCAAGACGGCCGTGTACTCGATGGGCAGCTGGTTCGCCGGCACCCAGGCGAAGGCCGCGGAGTCCGCCGACATCGGCGTGTTCCGGGCTCCGGCCGAGAGCGCCGACGAGCAGCCCGCGATGGGCGCGAACATCGCCAGCCCGTACTCGATCCTCAAGGCGAGCAAGAACCAGGATGCCGCGGCGAAGCTCATCGAGTTCCTCACCACCGATCAGACCGCGGTGAGCGACCAACTCGCGGTCGACGGCAACTTCCGCGACGGCTACGAGTACGACATGACGCCGCTCGGCGAGGAGCTGCTGCAGATCGTCGCCGACACCCCCGCCGAGGCCTACACGCCCACCGGCGGCGGCTACGGCGAGCGCACGCTGCCCGACGGCTACGCGGGCGAGATCAACACCCAGACCCAGGCCCTGATCGGCGGCGCCTCGGCCGACCAGGTGCTCCAGGCCATGGACGACTGGTTCGCCGCGAACGCGGGTTGACCCACCAGGCGCCCGGGACGCGACACCTCGCCCCGGGCGCCTTCCCGGCGCTGCTCCAGCGCCTCCCCCCGAACGCGCCACCGAGAACGAGAGTGCCGCCATGACGCCGCCCACCACGACCGCGCCGCCCCCGGCCGCGGCCACCGCCCCGACAGGACCATCCACGCCGATGAGCTCGACCCCCGCCCCGCGCCGCCGCACCGCGCTGCAGCAGTGGCGGAACCGGATCCCCGGCATCCTCATGGGAGGCCCGGCCGTCGCCGTGTTCCTGGCGATGTTCGTGATCCCGATGATCCTGGCGGCGGTGCTCAGCTTCACCGACTGGAACGGGTACAGCCTCAACTTCAACTTCATCGGCTGGGACAACTACGTCAAGGCGTTCCGCAGCCCGCGATCGACGCAGGCCGCGATCTTCACGGGGATCATCGCCGTGGTGGGCACGATCCTCTGCAACGCGATCGGCCTCGCGATCGCCGCCCTGATCTCCGGGCCCGGCCGCTCGAACACGATCCTGCGCACGATCTTCTTCTACCCGTACGTGATCAGCGCCCTCATCATCGGCTTCCTGTGGTCGGCGATGCTCTCCCCCACGGGCGCCGTCAACGGCCTGCTCAGCACGCTCGGTCTCCCGGCGATGCCGTTCCTCACCGACCCGACCTTCGCCAAGGCGAGCGTGATCTTCACGATCGTGTGGTCGCACTTCGGGTTCAACATGATCCTGTTCCTCGCCGGCATCAAGTCGGTCCCGGCGGAGTACTACGAGGCGGCGACGGTGGACGGCGCCTCGCGGTGGCAGCAGTTCCGCTCCATCACGCTTCCGCTGATCGCCCCCGTCTTCACCGTGAACCTCGTGCTCACCCTCGTCGGGCTCCTCAAGGCGTACGACGTCGTGCTGTCGCTCACCGACGGCGGACCGGCCGGCTCGACGCAGACCATCGTCTACCAGATCCTCAAGGACTCCTTCGCGAACTCGGCCCTCGGCTTCGGCGCCGCGCAGTCCATGATCCTCCTCATCGTCACCGCGGTCGTCGGCCTCGCCGTCACGCTGGTGCGACGCCGCGCCGAGCAGAAGGCGACCGACTGATGAAGCAGACCCGCAACCGCCCGGCCCTCGCCGTCAGCGCGATCCGGTGGATCGTCCTCGGCGTCGTCGCGATCACGATGCTGATCCCGATGTACACGATGCTGATCAACGCCTTCAAACCGCAGGCCGACATCATCGAGAACCCCCTGCTGATCACTCCGCAGATGTTCACGTTCGACTACCTGTGGGCCGCGATCACGAGCAGCAAGTTCAACGTGATCGCCGCGTACGGCATCACGCTGCTGTTCGTCGTGCTGGTGAACCTGTGCTGCATCGCCCTCGCCGCGCCCGTCGCCTACGTGATCGCGCGCGGACGGTCGAAGTGGCACCTGGGACTCCTGCTGCTCTTCGTCTCCGGGCTCTTCATCCCGGGCCAGGTGACGCTGATCCCTGTGGTCTTCGTGCTGCGGGTGCTCGGGCTCATCAACACGATCCCCGGGTTCATCCTCTTCGAAACCGCGGCGACCCTGCCGGTGACGATCTTCCTGTTCACCGCCTACCTCCGCAGCGTGCCCCGCGACATCGACGAGGCGGCGTCCCTGGACGGCGCCGGTCCCATCCGCGCTTTCTGGGCGTGCATCTTCCCGATCATGAAGCCCGTGGTCGCGACGGTCGTGGTGCTCAACTCGATCGGGGTGTGGAACGACTTCGTGAGTCCGCAGATCATCCTCGGGCCGAGCTCCGGGATCTACACGGTGACCACCGGGGTGTATGCGGCGGTCGGACAGTTCTCCACCGACTACACGCAGGTGTTCCCGACCCTCCTGCTGGCCGTGCTGCCCGCGATGGTGTTCTTCATCGTGATGCAGCGCCACATCATCGGCGGCCTGGTCGCCGGAGCGACGAAGGGATGACCGTGCCGGAGACCCCGCTCACCCGTCCGCTGCGCACGATCCCGGCATGGGCCGTGCTGCAGCGCCGGCTCTTCGCCGAGGTCGAGGAGGCCCGCCGCCTCTTCCGCGACCGCTACACGCTGCCGGACGGCCGCCTCCGCGGCGTCGCCGAGTTCATCGACCGCGACGGCGTGGACGACCTGTACGAGCCGTTCTTCAACTGGCCCGCGTTCTACCTGCTCGGCGGCTCCGACGAGGTCCTCGCCGACGCCAAGCGGCACTGGGAAGGCGTGACCGTGCAGCTCGCCGAGGCGGGCATGCTCGCCGACGAGTACGACAACGGCTACGACTGGTTCCATCAGGGCGAGTCGCTGCTCTTCCTCGCCGGCATCTGCGCCGCCGACCCGGCCGACACCGCGTTCGCCGCGCGCGCCGCCCGGTTCGCGGCCCTCTTCACCGACCCCGCGAAGGGCAACTACGACGCCGAGCGCAACATGATCCGCTCGCCGCACAACGGAGCCCTCGGCGCCCGCGAGGGGCTGGACGAGAAGATCGTGCCGTACTCGGCGGATCGGGAGGAGATGCGCCCGTACGGTCTGCCTCTGCACGGCCTGGACGGCATCGCCTCCTGGGACGACCTCGCCGACCCCGCGCACGCGCAGCGGATGGCGGAGGAGATGCAGCGCCGCGCGGCCGGCGACATCGCCGTGAACCTCGCCGCGACCTCCCTCGCCGCGAACCGCTGGCTCTACGACGGTGATGAGGAGGCGGCCGCGTGGATCCGCCGGTACGTCGACGGCTGGCGCGCACGGGCAAACGGCGGCCTGCTCCCCGACAACGTCGGCCCCGACGGCACCGTCGGCTCTCTCCACGACGGCCGCTGGTGGGGCGGCCACTACGGCTGGGCCTGGCCGCACGGGCTGCACTCCGTCGCCATGAGCGCCCTGATCGGCGCGCTCAACCACGCCCTCGTCACGGGCGACGACGGCGCCCTCGACCTCGTGCGCACGATGCTCGACACGGTCCTGGCCGAGGCGCGCACCGGCAGCGTCGCGGAGTCGACCTACAGCCTGCGCGGCGGATGGATGGCCCGGCTCGGTGCCGCTGCCACCGAGCCCGGACTGCTCGTCCCCTACCGTCACGGCGCGGACGGCTGGTTCGACTACGGTCCGCTGCAGCTCGACCTCCCCCTGTGGCTCTGGTGGTGGTCGCGACGGGCGTCTGACCGGGAGCGGCTGGAGACGGCGATCGCCGGTCTCCCCGACTCCACCGACCTCGTCGCGCCGTTCCGCGACAAGGAGGAGGCGGGCCACGAGGCCGGCTGGTTCGCGTATCTCTCCGGCGACCTCCCGGAGTACCCGGTGCGGGCACTGGAGATGGCGCTCGGCCAGGTGGCACGCCGCGCGGCCATGATGCTCGCCGACGACCGCGACCCGGACGCCGCGCACCTGCACTTCTGGCAGCGCGTGAACCCCGTGGTGACCGAGGTGCTGACCCAGCTCGTCGGCGGGGCTCCACAGGTGCTCTACAACGGCGGACTCGGCTTCACGGCGCTCCGCTACGAGGACGTCGACCGCGCCCGGCCCGGACTCCCGGAGGACGTCGCCGCGCTCGTGCACCGCCTCGACGACCACGGCATCGGCGTGCAGCTCGTGAACACCTCCGCCGTGCACACCCGCACCGTACGGCTGCGCGGCGGACGCTTCGGCCTCGACCGGATCGTCGGTGTCACGGCCGTCGGCGAAGAGCCCGGCTTCTGGCCGGGCGCCTCGGGCACCTACACGGCCCCGGACGCCCCGACCGTCACCACGATGTTCGACGTGGACGACGACCTCGTGGTGACCCTGCCCCCGGCGCACACCGCCGACCTCGACCTGACCATCGCGCGTGCGACCGGCTCGCCGCGCCACCTGTTCCCTGAAGGAGACGCATGAGCGCCGATCTGATCCGACCCGACTTCGCCCTGCCCGTGCGGGGTGCGGCCTACGAGCGACCCTCGCGCGAGGTGGTCGACTCCTTCGACGCGATCTCCTCCGCCACCGCGTGCGCCAAGCTGCACGGGCTCGGGATCCGCCGCAGCTACATCGACGGGCCGGAGCCGCTGAGCCTCGGTCAGCGCGTGGTCGGCTCGGCGCTGACCCTGCAGTTCATGCCGCAGCGCGAGGACATGGCCTCCGGCGACGGTCAGGAGTACGCCGAGCGGCACACCGCCCTGTGGCACGTGCTCGAGGCCGTGCAGCCCGGTGATGTGCTGGTGATCCAGGCCTACGGCAGCCGCTTCTCCGGGTGCATCGGCGACATCCTGGCGCGCTACTTCGCACGCAAGGGCGGGGCGGGGATCGTCGTGGACGGCCGCATCCGCGACGCCGGACGCATCCGCGAGCTCGGCATCCCGGTGTGGTCGACGGGCACGACCCCGCACTACGCCTCGCAGTCGGAGCTCGTGCCGTGGGCCTACGACGTGCCGGTCGCGGTGGGCGGTGCGCTGTGCATGCCGGGCGACCTCGTGGTCGCCGACGACGACGGCCCGGTCGTGGTGCCGCAGGCCATGGCGCCGCAGGTCGTGGACGATGCCCGCGATCATGAGGAGTGGGAGGTGTTCAGCCGCCAGCGCCTCGATGAGGGCGCACGGCTGAGCGATTACTACCCGCTGACCCCCGACAGCCGCGAGGAGTACGAGGCATGGCGTTCCGTGCAGAGCTTCGTCCGCTGAACCCCGGCGTCACCGCGCGCGATGACGCCGGGCTGGGGTGCGCCCCGATCGGCAACCTCTTCGCGCCCGTGGCGGACGCCGACGCGGTGGCCACGGTGCAGGCGGCGCTCGCGCGGGACGTCCGGTTCTTCGACACCGCGCCCCTGTACGGGTCGGGCGAGAGCGAGCGGAAGCTCGGCCTCGCCCTCCGCGGCGTCCCGCGGGACGACTACGTGATCGCGACGAAGGTCGGCCGCGTGCTCGTCGATGCGGACGGCCGGCCGGTCTCGGGAGCCGCGAGCGGGCACGACTCCGTCGTCGATCTCACGAGGGACGGCGTGCGGAGGAGCCTCGACGGCAGCCTCGCCCGGCTGGGCGTCGACCGCGTGGACGTGCTGCACCTGCATGACCCCCTGGATGTGGAGGCGGCGTTCGCGACGGCGCTCCCCGCGCTCGTCGAGCTGCGCGACGAAGGAGTGGTGCGCGCGATCAGTGTGGGCCTCGGGCGGCTCGATCCCCTGGAGCGCTACGTCGCCGAGGCGCCGCTCGACGTGGTGATGGAGGCCGGACGACTCACTCTGCTCGACCGCACCTCCCTGGACCGGCTGCTGCCGACCGCGGCGGCCCGCGGCATCGGGGTGCTCGCGGCCGCGGTGTTCAACTCCGGCATCCTCGTCGACCCGGTCGGCTCGCCGTTCTTCGAATACAAGCCCGCACCCCCGGAGCTCCGGGAGCGGGCGCTGCGGTTGCAGGCCGTGTGCGCGACGTACGGCGTGCGGCTCGCGGACGCCGCGGTGCAGTTCCCGCTGCGGCACGGTGCGGACGCCGTGGTCGTCGGAGCTCGGACGCCCGCGGAGGTGGACGCGTTCGTGGACGGCCTCGACGCCGAGCTGCCCGCCGCGCTGTGGGACGCCCTCGACGCGGAGGCCGCGTGACCGCGCGGCGCAGGATCTGACGTGCGGATCGTCGACGCCCACGTGCACGTTTGGGATGCGGATGCCGTGCCGATTCCCTGGTTCCGCGACGACCTCGGGCTTCCCCGCCACGCCGCGGCCGCCCACCTCGGACTGGAGCTGGGCCAGGCCGGCGTCTCCTCCGCCATCGCCGTGCAGGCCGCGGACTCGGTGGCCGAGGCGGAATGGCTGACCGCGACGGCAGCACGGGACCCGTACCTGCGGCGGGTGGTGCTGCAGTACTCACCCGAGCCAGGGCGTGCGGCCGGGGCCACGGCGGTCGCGTTCTGCCCCGCCGTCGTGGGAGTGCGCGCCGCGGTGCCGCAGTTCGCCGCTGACCTGTCCGACGTGGACGGCCTCGACGCCCTCGCGGAGCACCTGGGAGCGACCGCCCGCACCCTCGAGCTGCTGATCCGCCCGGAGCAGCTTCCCGCCGCTGCCGCCCTCTCCCGACGGCACCCCGACACCGCGATCGTCCTCTGTCACCTCGGCCTCGGCGCCCGGACGGCCGATGCCGTATGGCTCTCCGCCCTCGCGGAGGCCGCGTCGGCTCCGGGGGTGTCGGCGAAGGTGTCCGGGCTCGACCCTGCGGCTCGCGGGGCGGACGAGTCGCGGGAACTGCTGCGCTCCGCCTTCGCCCTCTTCGGCGCGGACCGACTGTTGTTCGGCAGCGACTGGCCGATGTCCACCCGGACCACGACCTACGCGGAGGTGCTCGCCGCGACCCGGCGGGCTCTTCCTGCCCTGTCCCCTTCCGAGGCTCGAGCATTCTGGTCCGGCACTGCCGACCGGCTCTACCCCTTCACCGCGTAGCCCCCGTCGCAGATCCGCACCCGCGTCGCAGGGATTCCGGGCATGGATGCGACCCCGGTGCGAAACTGCGGCCCCGCGCCGGAACACCCCATCCCGGGAGCACTGCCGCATCCCGTCGCAGATCCGCCCCGCGTCGCAGGGATTCCGGGGATGGATGCGACCCCGGTGCGAAACTGCGACCCCGCGGCGAAACCCGCGCGGGGATCAGTCGAGGAGGGTGCCGGCGGCGTGGGCGCGGAACAGGGAGGACGCGGCCTCCTCATCACCGGCATCCAGCGTGTCGAGCAGGCCCTTGTGCCAGTCGGCGACCTCATGCCAGTCGCCCGTGAACGTGGGATCGCCGAGCACGTGCATGACACGCAGGCTCGGCTCGAGGAGGTCCCACATGCGGGGAAGGTACGCGTTGCCGCTGGCCTCGATCACCGCCCGGTGGAACGTGAAGTCGAGCTCGCGGAACCGGGCGAGATCCTCGGCCTCGGCCGCCTCGTGCATCTGCGCGATGAGTCCGGCGAGCTCTTCGCGGCGGGCGGTGTCGAGCGCGCCGCAGGCGAGCCGGCCGGCCAGTCCCTCCAGCTCGACGCGGGCGACCTTGGCCTGCGCCGCCTCCTCGGCGGAGTAGCTCGCGACGAAGTTGCCCTGGTGCCGCACGTGCGACACCAGGCCCTCGTGCGCGAGCCGCTTGAGGGCGTCGCGGACGGGCGCCTGGCTCACCTGCATCTGCCGGGCGAGCTGGGACTCCACGAGCTGCTCCCCGGGTGCGAGCGTGGAGTCCTTGATCATCGCCTTGATCAAGGCGTAGATCTGATCGGACAGCAGTCCACGCTGCAGTCCGGCTGTGCCCAGAGCATCCGTCATGACCATCAGTCTACGTCCATTATCGACTATCGCTAATGGACGCCGCGGCGCGCCAGGCATCCGCGATCAGGGCGGATCCGCGCGGGGTGGGGTGCACGCCATCGGGTGCCAGCTCGGCCACCGGATGCTTCTCCGCAGCCGTCGTGAACACCTCGTGCAGAGGCACGAACGCCGCCCCGTGCGCGGCGGCGAGCGCCCGCACCGCCGCCCGCTTCCCGTCGAGGTCGTCGAGCCACGCCTGCTGCTCCTCCGTCACGGGGAGGAAGAACGGCTCCATGAGGATCAGCCGCGGCCGGTGCTGCGCTTCGACCCGATCCAGGAGGCCGCCGAGCGTCGCGGCGAAATCCGCCTCCGTCGTGGGGTCGTCGCTGTCGAAGCGCCGCCACATGTCGTTCACGCCGACGTACACGGTCAGCAGCTCCGGGGCGGTCGGCATCAGCTCCGCGTCCCACCGGGCGGCGAGGTCGCGGGCGCGGTCGCCGGCGATGCCGAGGTTGCGGACCGTGGCTCCCGCCGCGATCAGCTCCGGCGCCAGGAGCGAGACGTAGCCGTCACCGAAGGACTCCGGGTCGGAGCGATCGCGCCCCGCGTCGGTGATCGAGTCTCCGATGAAGGTCACCCGCATCGTGGCACATCCTGTTCGTCGTTCTTGAGCTTGGGTCGCACCGAGATCGGGAGCTCGACGCTCGCGCCAGCGTACGTCACGGTGAGCGTGTGGTGCGGGCGGACCTTGCTGCTGTCGAAGCCGCTGACCATGTCGGCCGTCACCTGCTGCGTGGTGCGGGAGCCATCACTCCAGTCCACGCCCAGCAGCATCCCGGTCACGTCGAGCTCCTCGCCGCGCACGTAGCGGGTCTTGGGGTCGGCCTCGGGCGCCCAGCAGATGCCGGTGACGGTCGCGGGCGGAGGCGTCGGCCGCACGGCGAAGGTGTTCGTCTTGCCGTAGTGGTAGACGTTGAAGAAACCGTCCGCGCCGATGCGCAGGTTCTGCCGCGCGTCGACCATGTTCCACACGGTCGCGTCATCGACGCGGAGCACGATGCGGGTGCCGCCGTCCTCCGCCACCGCGCCGAACTCGATGCGGTGCGTGGAGTTCGGTGCGATGACGGTGTTGGGGATGCTGTCGAGCATGGTCTGGCCCGGGGTCCAGCTCTGGAACTCGATCACGTCCTCCTTGATCACCGCGAGGTACCCGGTGTTGGAGTTCTGCCAGGCGGGGAGGCCGGTCTGGTCGGAGCGCGCCTGGAAGCCGTACCAGCCGCCGTCGAAGGCGCCGAACTCCGCGTCGAACTGCAGCAGCGTGTCTCCGAAGCGCTCTGCCTCGTAGCCGTGCACGCCTTCCCCGCTGATCACGACGCCGGTGTCGTCCACGGCGATGTGGTCGGACTGACTCCAGTTCGCGCCGTCCTTCAGCTGTCCGTCGAGGCGGGTGGTCGGGTACTCGGCGTCGTCCACGGTCACGGTGATCGTGTCGCTGAGGCTCGGGTCGGCGACCGAGGTCGCGGTGATCGTCGCCGTGCCGGCGGCGACTCCCGCGATCCGGCCGCCGGAGACCGCGGCGACCTCCGGGGCATCGCTCGTCCAGGTGACCCGGGCGTCGCTGGCGTCCTCCGGGGCGACCGTGGCCGCGACGGACCGCCGCTCCCCCACGGTCAGCCCGACGGCGTCGGCATCCAGGCTCACGCCCGTGACCGGAACACCGGAGAGCGAGAATCCGATGTCATCGAAGTCCAGCGAGGCGTAGTTCTCCACGTAGAACCCGACCCGACCGGCCTTGCCGGGACCGGGGTCGGCACCTTCCAGCGCGATCGCCCCGTTGACGGAGATGCGGATCTGCCCGTCCTGCACCGCGATGCGGACGTGCGACGTCTCCCCCGGGGTCAGGCCCTGTGCCGCGGGCACGACCTTCTCTGCGACGACCTTCCAGGCGTCGTCGAAGATCGTCCAGGTCGGACCGGCCGCGGCCTGACGGAAGCGGATGTAGCCGCCGCCCTTGCCGTTGCGGTCGTAGACGATCAGTCCCGCGTTGGCGGGGGTCGTCGCCGGCGCCGTGACGTCGAAGTCGAGCACGAACTCGGTGAAGTCCCGCGGCAGGAGGCTGTTCGCCCCCTTGACGATCCGGTAGACCTTGTCGCCCGACGCATCCACCTGGATGCTGCGGTTCGGGTCGGTCGGCCAGCCGTTCGCCCCCGACTCGAAGTCGGTGTAGTGCAGCACCCCGTCGCCCTCCTCGACGATCACCTCGATGGTGGCGGTCTTGGTGGCGTCGGCCTTCGCGGTGGCCGTGACGGTGGTGGTGCCGGGGCCCATGCCCAGCACCACGCCCTTGTCGTTCACGGTGGCGACGGCGGCGTCGGCCGAGGCATAGGTCACCGCGGCGTCGTCGGCGTTCCACGGCAGCGGCACGGCACGCACGCGCACCTCGTCGCCCGCGTCGATCGTGAGGGTGTCCGTGTCGAACGCGATGTCCTCGAGCGGCACGGTCTGCGGCTGCTGCGTCTGCCCGATCTCACCGTCGACGCCGATCTCGCCGAACGCGATGGCCTCGAAGCCGGGGATCTGGTCGAACACGGCCGCATCGGCCTTCAACGTGTAGTCGCCGTTCGCGGCGTCCACGAAACCGGGGTCGGCGTCGGCCACCCAGTTGTCCTCGTAGTTCAGGAGGTTCTTGCCGTCCTTGGCGCCGTGCTCGTTGACGCCGGCCATCCGCGCCCGGCTCGGGTTCCACACGACGTTCTCGGCGAACGTGCTGTGGTTCGGGAAGTAGTGGTCGTCCTCGAAGAAGTGCGCGAGTTCGGGGTACTTCGTCAGATACGGCGTGCCGACGAAGTCGTTGTTGTCGGCGAACACCTGCTCCCACGCGGGCATGTAGTCGCGGTCGACGACGTTGCCCTCCTGGTTGCCCATCCACTGCTCGTAGTTGTCGTACGGGGCGTACGCGTCGACGAAGACGTTGTTGCGCGCCTCGATGTAGTCGGCCGAGCCGCTCTTGATCGCGCCGTTGCCCATGTTCACGAACACGTTCTTCTCGATCGTGAGGTCCCACGTGAAGTTGTCGGCGTAGATGCCCTCGACGCCCGCCATGCCGACGCCGATGTCGTGGAAGTAGTTCTCCCGGAACACGTGCCCGCGCTGCTGCGGGGTCTTGCCGGAGTTCATGTAGATCGCACCGAGGTCGTGGAACTGCTTGCAGACGTCGTACACCTCGTTGCGTTCGAACAGGTGGTCGTTGCCGTGCACGATGATCCCGGGGTGCGGGGCGTCGTGGATCTCGTTGTCCCTGGCGATGTTGCCGACGCCGTCGAACATCACTCCCGGGTTGTAGGCCTTGTGGTAGTAGGCGAAGTCGGCGATCTCGGAGTTCTCGACGCGGTTGCGGCCGGGCTCGAGCGTCGTCTTGTCGCCGCCCTGGAGCACCACGCCGACGCCGCCGACGTGCGTGAGCCGGCTGTCGGTCACGGCGTGGTCGCGGCCGCCGCGGTTCACCGGGATGCCGTCGTACGTGTAGCGACCGGGCGAGTTGACGAGCACGCCGCCGTCGGTGAAGTTGCGGATGTCGCTGTGCGAGATCGTCACGTGCGAACCCCCGAGGATCACGGCGGCGGTGGCCCGGCCGTACTCCATCACGAGGTCGTCGAAGTTCACGTACGAGGCCCCGTCGGCGCGCAGCATCGGCTCGTCGAGCGTCGTGACCGTCACGTCGCCGCGACCGGAGGTGAAGGCGGCGTTGGGGATGAGGTACAGCTTCCCGGCGGCGCGGTCGATGTAGTACTCGCCGGGGGCGTCGAGCTCCTCCAGGAGGTTCTGCGCGAAGTGGAAGTCGGGGAACCAGCTCTTCATGATCCCGGACATCTCGCCGTAGCGGAGGGTGATCGTCTTCGCGTCGGTGTCGATGCTCTCGATCTTGTTGTACGACCACTCCCAGCTGTACCCGAAGATGCCGTCCAGCCACACGTCCTCGGCCTGGGTCCAGTGCTTCGGGCGGTCGTAGCCGTAGCTGAACGTGCCGCCGCGGTCCTGCAGGTCGGCGTCGTTGCGGTCGGGACCGGCGTCGATGATGTCGCCCATCTGCACGGTGGGGGTGGCCGCGTCGGCGTTGGGCCAGCGCGCGAGGGTCATCCCCTGTCCGTCGATGAACAGCTCCATCGGCGGCGTCGTGCTGACGTCGTTGGCCTTCCAGTAGCCATGGCGGCTGAGCTGGCCGTAGTCGGTGATACCGAGGTCGGCGAGGTCGATGCCGACGACGCGGTCGCGGGCGGCCGTGTCGATGATCCGGTCGGTCACGGTGGCGTCGTCCACCGGAGCGAACTGGTCCCGGGGCAGTTCCCGGCCTCCGGTGAGCGTGGCCGTCTCGCCCGGGTAGGAGCGGTAGGTGATCGGGGCGTCGGCGGTTCCCGAGTCCTGCGCACCGATCTCGAACGAGGAGCTGCGCGGATACTCGCCTTCGCGGAGGTAGACCGTGAGGCCCTCGGACGGCAGAGCGGAGTCGGCCTTCAGCGCACGGATCCGGTCGCGCGCGCCTTCCAGCGTCGCGAGGGGATCGTCGATCGTGCCGGAGGCCGTGTCATCACCCCCGGGGGCGAGGTAGAGGGCGTCGTCATCCGCGGCCGCAGCCGCCGACGGGGCGGTCGCGGCGAGGGCGGATCCGAACATCGCCGCCAGGGCCAGGCTTGCCAGCACACGCTTCATTGCGTCTCCGAACTCTCGATTCCCGCGCGAAGAGCTCGCACGGCACCGCACCGGCGGTTGCTCAGAACTTACCTAATCGATAATCGACTAGCAAGCATCGATTTTTCTTCGATCGCCTCACGGCGCTGACTCGAAGCTCTCTCAGCTGTGTCGAGCCGCGATGACGGAGGTCGGGATGCGCCATCGCACTCGAGAGGGTTCCTGGTGTGACGGAATTGAACAAACCTGTCAGTTTCCATCAATTTCTCACTATTGGCCTCTCCAGTTGACGCGACCGTAATCCGCCGGAAATACTGAGAACTCCCGAGACCGCACCGTGAGAGTGCGGACACATCACCCCAGGCCAAGGATGACCTAGATGACAGAACAGACCATTTCCTCACAGATAGGAACAGGTCGTCGGCCCCGTCGCCTCTCGGACGGGATGTTCGCCCTCCTCCTCACGGCTCCCGGCCTCGCGCTGCTCGCCGCCGTCGTCGTGTACCCGCTGATCACCGCGCTCATCACCGCGTTCTTCAAGCAGAGCCTCGTCGAACCAGGGCGTGAATTCGTCGGCTTCCAGAACATCGTCGACGTCCTCACCGGCGACTTCTTCCCGCTGCTCGGTCAGACCCTCGTCTTCACACTGGGCACCACGATCGCTCCCTTCGTGATCGGCTTCGGCCTCGCGCTGGCGCTCAACTCCCGCATCCGCGGCGCCAAGGTGCTCCGCGGCCTCATGCTCATCCCGTGGCTGATCCCCGGCGTGGTCGTGTCATTCCTGTGGATGTGGATCTTCAACGCCAACTACGGCGTGCTGAACGCGGCGCTGGAGTCCATCGGCCTGATCGACTCCCCGCAGGCGTGGCTCGCGAACCCGACCACCGCGATGATCGCCGTGATCGTCGCGAAGACGTGGCAGTCGTTCCCCTGGATGATGGTCATGCTCCTCGCCGGCCTGCAGACCGTCCCCGTCGAACTGCACGAGGCCGCCGAGATCGACGGTGCCGGCACCGTCCGCCGGTTCTTCTCCATCACCGTCCCGCAGATGAGCGGGATCATCGGCCTGGTGATCCTCCTGGAGTTCATCTGGAACTTCCAGCACTTCGACATCATCTACGTCCTCACCGGCGGCGGCCCCGCCGGATCCACCCAGACCTTCGCCACCGCGGTGTACGAGACGGCGTTCGACGGCTTCGACCTCGGACATGCCGGCGCGCTCGGCCTGCTCTGGATGGTCCTGCTGATGGCGCTCGTCGTCGTCTACGTCCGCCTGTCCGAAAAGGGAGAGAAGCGATGACCGCCGTGCTGACCGAGGAGACGGTGACCGCCGTCACCGCCCCGCCCCCCGCGCCGCGTCGTCGGCGTCACCGCTCGGATCGTCGCGCCACGACCGTGAGCGCCTGGATCGCCGTCGTCGTGTTCGGCGGGTTCGCGCTCCTGCCCGTGTACTGGCTGCTGGTGACCTCGCTCACCCCGCGCACCGAGGTGTTCAGCTACCCGCCGAAGCTGTTCCCCACCGAGATCACGTTCGAGGCCTACGCCGCGCTTGCGAACAACCCGGCCCTGTTCGGCTACCTCCGCAACAGCATCGTCGTGTCCGTCATCACCGCGATCCTGTCCGTGCTGGTCTCGGCCTACATGGGCTACGCGTTCTCGAAGTTCCGCTACCGCGGACGTCGCAGCCTGATGTACTTCGTGCTGGCCTCGCAGATGTTCCCGCAGGCGCTGCTGCTCATCACGCTCTACGCGGTCTTCTCCGCGTACGGCCTGCTGAACACCTACGCCGCGCTCGTGCTGTCGTTCACCACGTTCACGCTGCCGCTGTGCGTGTGGATGCTGAAGGGCTTCTTCGACACGATCCCGGACGAGCTCATCGAAGCCGCCCGTGTCGACGGCGCCTCCCGCATGCGCATCATCCACTCGATCGTGCTGCCGCTGGCCGCCCCCGGCCTGATCGCCGCAGGTCTGTTCGCGTTCGTCCGCGGCTGGAACGACTTCATCTTCGCCCTCACCCTCGCCGGGCCGGACAAGCAGACCCTGCCACCCGGACTCGTCAACACGTTCATCGGCGAGGCGTCCACCGCCTGGCCGGAGCTCATGGCGGCTTCGCTGGTGGTCTCGCTCCCCGTGGCCATCGCGTTCATCGCCCTGCAGCGCTTCCTCGTCGGCGGTCTCACCGCCGGCGCGGTCAAGGGCTGACCCGCACCACCCCCTCATCCGCAGTCCCTCGAAGAAGAGAGAGCACCCCCATGTCCGAGAACACCACCGTCTCCCGTCGCCAGCTGCTCCAGTTCGCCGGGCTCGGCGCCGCCGGCCTCCTGCTCGCCGGCTGCATGCCGAGCGGCGGAGGCAGCGGCAGCCCGTCCTCCTCCCCCGGTTCCGGCCTCGGCGCCGGGAAGTTCACCGCGACCGACTTCTCGTTCTCGAGCTGGTCGCTCACGGAGGAAGCGGCCGCCCCGGCGACGCGCGCCCTGCTCGACGGCTACAAGAAGACCAACGAGGTCGGCATCACCGAGGTCTCCTTCCCCTACAACGAGTACTTCAAGCAGCTCATGCTGCAGGTGCGCGGCGGGCAGTTCACCGGCGCCGCCCACGTCGACGTCGCCTGGCTCGCCTCGCTGGCCGCGCTCGGCAAGCTGGAGGACGTCTCGGCGCTCACGAAGGGCCGCGGCTACACCGCGTCGAGCCTCGAGGCCACTCAGCTCGACGGCAAGCAGTACGCCTTCCCGTGGACCATCGGCGCGATCGGTCTGATCACGAACTCCGAGCTCCTGAACAAGGCGGGCATCTCCACGTTCCCCACCACCGTCGACGACTTCGAGGCGGCGCTGAAGAAGCTCAAGGGCCTCGGCGGGGGCCTGATCCCCTACGCCGCTTCGACCAAGGCCGCGCAGCTCAAGGACGTGCTGATCTGGATGCAGACGTTCGGCAGCGACCTCGTCAAGGACGGGAAGGTCACGATCGGCGACGACGCGAGCATCGAGGCGGTGACCTGGTACAAGTCGCTGTACGACCAGGGGCTCATCGCCGCCGACGTCGACCGCTTCGACGCCCGGTCCCTCTTCGCCCAGGGGCGAGCGGCCATCTACGACGATGCCCCGGTCGGCCGCGCCTCCGTCACGAAGGACTCCCCCGACCCCGACCTCGCCTCGAAGCTCATGCCCGAGTCGCGGCCGGTGCTGAAGAAGGGCGACACCCCTCGCGCGCTGGTCTGGGGCGGGGCGATCGCCATCGTCGGCGGCGGCTCCGGAGACAGCACGCGTACGGCGGCGGACTTCGGCCAGTGGGCCACGAGCGACCTGAAGGCGGTGCTCGGCGACTACGAGCTGCGCGGGCTGCCGCCGGTGACCGAGGAGGCGCAGGCTTCGAAGGAGGTGTCTTCCGACCCGTTCGGCTCCCGCTTCGCGGAGAAGATCACCGCGACGGCGACCACGAACCCGTTCTGGCAGTACCCCCAGTACGCGCAGATCGAGACGGTCATCGCCGACCGCGTGCAGGCCGTGCTCGTCGGTCAGCAGAACGCGAAGGACGCGATGGCTCAGGCCGGCGACGAAGCGCAGAAGCTGCTGGGCTGAGGAGCATCGTCATGACCCTCCGCTGGAAGGCCGGCGCCGCCGCTGCCGCCGCCCTCATCGCGCTCACCCTCGCCGTTCCCGCCTCGGCCGGCGCGGCCACCGCCGACGTCGAGACCGTCCCCGCGACGGTCGACACCTCCAACCAGTCCGGCTGGTGGAACCCGCTCACGGTCGACGGCGACAAGACGTACTTCGCCTACAACGTGCCGGGATCACAGGCCGCGAAGCACCAGGTGAACCTGGCGGTCCGCGCCGCCGACGGCACCTGGACCTCCGGGTGCCTGCGCCTCACGACCGGGGCGTGCGCCGAGTACCTGGACGACAACGGCCACAACCAGCCGTCGATCGCGATCGACGGCGACGGCTACATCCACGCGTTCGTGTCCATGCACCACGAGCCGTGGAAGTACTTCCGCTCCACGACGCCGTACGACGTGACGTCTCTCGTGGACGTGAGCGCCGAGATGCCCGACGCCGGTGCCGCGATCTCGTATCCGGTGACCGCCCAGGGCGCGGACGGCGACGTCTGGCTCATGGTGCGCGTCGGCGCCGATCCGCAGGCCCGCAGGGACGGCGTCCTCTACCACTACGACCCGACCACGGGCACGTGGAGCCGCGAGACGACGATCGCCGCCGCCGTGAACCACTCCTTCTATCCCGACGACCTCGAGGTCGACGCGAGCGGCCGGGTCCACGTGCTGTGGGAGTGGGGGCCCTGGCCCGCCGATCCGTATCGCCACCTCGGCTCCTACGCGGTGTACGACCCGGCCACCGGCGCTTTCCGTGACGTCGCGGGCCAGGCACTGCCGACCCCGATCCGCCCGGACACCCCGGGCGCCGTGGTGTGGCGCGGCTACGAGCCCGGCGAGACCATCGGCGACGCCGTGCCGGCGGTGCAGACCGCGAAGATGGCGATCGCCGACGGCGAGCTCGTCGGCGTGACGTACCGGTATGCCGACGAGACCGAGAACGCCTTCGACGTGCAGTGGGCCACCTGGAACGGCACCGCCTGGACGAGCGAGACCCTCGTCGACACGGACGCGCTCGGCAGCGGCGTGCAGACGATCGCCGCCCTCGACACCACGACCGCGGGCGGTGAGACCCGCGTCTACGCCGTGGTGTCGGTGCAGGACTGCGGCATCACCCGCAGCCAGACCGCGGTGCTGACCGCCGGAGCGTCCGGATGGACCGCCGACACCGTGGGCGAACCCGTCGTGGGCCAGCAGCGGCTCCGCGCGGCGACCCGCGCCGACGGCACCGACGTCGTCTACCTCAGCGCCCCCGCGGTGCCCAGCGGCGGCACGCTGCGCCATGCCGAGATCCCCTGGGACGGACAACCCGGCGGGACGACCCTCTCCGCCATCGTCTCCTCGCTCCGCGGCGACGCCGGCGGCGTGAACCTGGCCCTCGGCGGCACCGCGACCGCCTCGTCCCAGCTCCGCGCCGACACCGGCCCGGAGAAGGCGGTCGACGGCGGCTGTACGGATGCGAGCCGCTGGATCTCGGCGGCCTCCGACACCCAGCCGACCATCACGGTCGAATGGGACCAGGCCGCGCCGCTCGACGTCGTGCGGGTCCGCAGCGGCTACACCGTCGGTCCGCCCCAGACATCCGTGCTGCGCGACTTCACCGTCCAGCTCCGCACAGCGACCGGCTGGGTCACGGTCGGCAGCATCGTCGACAACACGCAGACGACCGTCGTGATCGACGCCCAGGACCGGACGGCCGACGCCGTGCGCCTGGTGATCACCGACCCGTCCGACTCCGCCACCGACGTCGCCCGCGTCTACGAGATCGAAGCGATCGCCGCGCACTGAGCGGCATCATCACCCCTCCCGAAAGGACCCCCATGCGCACCCAGACCGTCGAAGCCGACATCATCGTCGTCGGCGGCGGCCTCGCCGGAGTGAGCGCCGCCGTCGCGGCCGCCCGCCTCGGCCGACGCACCGTGCTGATCAACAACAGGCCGGTGCTCGGCGGCAACTCCTCCTCGGAGGTGAGGGTCTGGGTGTGCGGGGCGACCGCGCACGGCAACCAGCGGTGGGCGCGGGAGACCGGGATCATCGGCGAGATGTACCGGGAGAACCAGTTCCGCAACCCCGAGGGGAACCCGGTGTACTGGGACGACGTGGTGCTCGACATCGTGCGCCGCGAGCCCAACCTCACACTGTTCCTGAACACGGAGGTGCTGGAAGCCGAGGCCACCGGACCCGATGACGCCCGTCGGGTCCGGTCGGTCACGGGCTGGACCATGGGATCCGAGATCCGCACCGTCTTCCGCGGTCCGCTGTTCCTCGACTGCACGGGCGATGGTCTGATCGGCCGGCTCGTCGGCGCCAGGCACCGTCTGGGCAAGGAGAGCCACGCCGAGTTCGGGGAGGAGTGGGCGCCGGAGGAGCCGGTGCGGGAGTTCCTCGGCTCGACGCTCCTCTTCTACACGAAGGATCTCGGCCACCCGGTGAAGTACGTCGCACCGGAGAGCGCGAAGGACATCTCCACCACACCGATCCCCTCCTCGCGCATCATCCGCAGCGGTGACAGCGGCGCGCACTACTGGTGGATCGAGTGGGGCGGCACGCTCGACATCGTCGACGACAACGAGGCCATCCGCGACGAGCTGCGGTCGGTGATCCTCGGCATCTGGGACCACATCAAGAACTCCGGCGAGTTCGACGCCGACAACCTCACGCTGGAGTGGATCGGCAACATCCCGGGCAAGCGCGAGTACCGCCGCTTCATCGGCGATTACACGCTGCGGCAGCAGGACATCCTGGAGCAGACGTCCTTCGACGACGGCGTCGCGTTCGGCGGCTGGTCCATCGACCTGCACCCGGCCGAGGGCATGTACGCGACAGGCGCGGGAGCCGTGCAGCGCTTCTCGGACGGCATCTTCGAGATCCCGTTCCGCTCGCTGTACTCCGTCAACGTCGACAACCTGCTGATGGCGGGCCGCGACATCTCGGCCACGCACATCGCGTTCGGCGCCGCCAGAGTGATGGCGACCTGCGCCGCGATGGGCGAGGCCGCCGGCACCGCCGCCGCTCTCTGCTACGAGCACGACGCCACTCCGCGCGAGCTGTACCGGCACCACCGCGCCGAGTTGCGGCAGACGCTGCTGCGCGCCGACGCTTCCCTCGTCGGCGTCGCGAACGAGGATGACTCCGATCACGCCCGCTCTGCCACCGCCACCGCTTCGAGCACGCTGCGCACGATCGGCACCCCGGCGAGCACCGAGGCCGATGCGACCCCGCACGCGCTCGTGGAGGACCTGGGCATCGTCGTGCCCGTGCACCCGCGCCTCGACACCACCGAGCTTCTGCTCAGCGCCGAGGTCGACACGCAGGTCACGGTGGAGGTCTGGTCCACGGGCCGACCGCAGAACGTCGTGCCCGCGGTGCTCGAACACCGCACGGTGATCGACGTCCCCGCCGGGGGCCCGTCCTGGGTGCAGGCGGAGACGCCGTTCGCCCCGGAGGAGCCGCAGAACGCGATCGTGGTGCTCCGCGCGAACCCGCAGGTGCAGGTGCAGCTCGCCTCCGGGCTGCCGCCCGGCGTCCTCACGCTCGTGCACCGCGTCGACAACGACGACCGCAACGTGCAGGTCGACCGTGACGGACTGCTCGTGCAGTGGCCCACCAAGCCGCTGCGGGGACGGGTCCCGCACTTCCGCACGAGCCCCGCGTCGGACGCGCTGGCTCCGGAGCGGGCGACCTCCGGCTACAACCGTCCCTTCGGCGGACCGCACCTGTGGGCGTCCGCCCCGGAGGCCGAGGGTCCGCAGTGGCTGCGCCTGGACTGGGAGCAGCCGGTGACGGCCTCCGAGATCCGTCTGGTGTTCGACGACGACGTCGACCTCGAGCTCAACACCCTGCACCACCACCGCAGCCCCGACGAGGTGCTGCCCCAGCTCGTGCGCGACTACCGCGTCGAGGTGCAGCCGGCGGGCTCCGCGGACTGGCGCACCGTGGTGGAGGAGCGGGACAACCGCCATCGGCTGCGCGTGCACCCGCTGCCGGCGGATCTCGGCGCCTTCACGGCCGCGCGCCTCGTGGTGGAGCGGACGAACGGCGTCGCGGAAGCGCGCGTGATCGCGTTCCGAGTGCAATCGTGACGGAGGGCGCTAACGTGAAGGGCATCCGCCGACCCGGCGGAGACCGTCGTCCCTCCAGGAGGCCGCAGGTGACCACCTCGCCCGGCGGCCGCGTGCTCCCCGCCGCGCGCGCCACCCGCACCGGGCTCATCGCGCTCGCCGTGCCGCACCTCGAGGAGCCGTACTTCGCCGAGCTCGGCTCGCGCATCGTCCGCGGTGCCGACGAGCGCGGGCTGGCCGTGCTCATCGTGCAGACCGAGGGCGACCACGGCCGCGAGGTCGACGTCGCCAACGGCGTCGGTCTGCCGGCCATCGACGGGCTGATCCACATCCCGCGATCGCTCACGGTCGCCGACCTCACGCGCCGCACGTCCCCCGGGCCCCTCGTGCTGCTCGGCGAGCACATCCAGGTGAGCCCGTTCACCCACGTCACGATCGACAACCGCGCCGCCGCCTACACCGCCACCGAGCATCTGATCGCCGTGGGCTGCCGCCGCATCGGCTTCGTCGGCCGCCGCGACGCGCGTCCCTCCGACGCCGCCGACCGTCGGCACACCGGCTACCGGGAGGCGCTGGACGCCGCCGGGATTCCGGCCGACCCCGCACTCACCGCGCAGGTCGACGCGTTCACGGCCGAGGAGGGCGCTCGCGTCGCGGGGGCGATGGCCGCCGCGGTCGCCGACCTCGACGGCATCGTCTGCTCGAACGACTCGGTGGCCCTCGGCGCGCTGGCCGCCCTGCAGGCCCAAGGACGCAACGTGCCGCGCGACGTCGCCGTCGTCGGCATCGACGACATCCGCGCCGCGCGCTTCGCGGTCCCGGCGCTCAGCACGATCGCCCCGGACCACGAGCGGCTCGTCGACGCCGCGTTCACGGAACTGGAGCGGCAGATCGCGGCACCTCCGGGAGCCGATCTCCCCGTGCGGCACGTGACGGTCGGCGCCCGCCTCATCCCGCGGGCGAGCACGGCGCGATGACCGCCGCGGACTCAGTCCGCGAGGGCCGTCGCGAGCGCACGCTCATCGCCGCCGTCCCGCGACGCGACGTGCAGGGTGCCGACATGCGCGGCGAGCTGCTCCCGCGCCGCCTCGTCGAGCCCATCGTCGGTGATGAGCCGGTCGATGTCGCTCAGGTCGGCGACGGTGGTGAGTCCGACCACGCCCCAGCGGCTGTGCTCCGCGAGGACGACGACCTCCCGCCCCGCCGCCATGAGCGCCCGGTTCGTCTCGGCCTCCAGCAGGTTCATGGTCGTGATGCCGGCCTGCTCGTCGAGGCCGTGGGCGTCGAGGAACACGAGATCGCAGTGCAGGTGCTCGAGCGCCCGGACCGCGACCGGTCCGACGAGCGCCTGGGAGGGGGTGCGGACTCCACCCGTGAGCACCACCGTCTGCGTGTACGGAGCGTCGGCGCGGTCGGGCGGCGAGAACAGGTCGGAGACCGGCAGGGCATTGGTGACGACGGTGAGCTCGGGCACGCGCACGAGCTCACGGGCCAGCGCGAGCGCCGTGGGTCCGCCGGAGATGCCGACGGCCATGCCCGGCTCGACGATCGACGCGGCCGCCGCGACGATCGCCCGTCGTTCGGCCGAGGCCGCGGGAGCCGCAGCCAGGCGCTGGTGCCCTCGCGCCCGCACGCCGCCGCGGATGCGCTCGACGGCGCCTTCCTCGGCGAGCTGGTCGATATCGCGCCGCACCGTCATCTCGCTCACCTGCAGCGTCGCCGCGAGCTCGACGATGGAGGCCGTGCCGCGATCGCGGGTCAGGGCGAGGATGCGCTCGCGTCGCTCCGTGACCAGCACGCGGTCTCCTTCCGATGGAGCCTCCAGTCTGCCACGCACGCCCTCGGCCCGCCGCGGTCGACCCGCACCCGTCCGCCCTTCTCCCGGAACAGGATCACTCACCCCGCATGACCTTCCCCGAGCCCTACGCCACCTGGTTCCCCGATGCCGCTTTCGACGGCAGCTACGGCCGCACCGAGGCCGACCTCCGCGCCGTCCGCCCGGTGCCCGCACCGCCCGGGTTCGCTGCACGCTGGCAGCGCTGGCGGGCGGAGGCCGCCGCCGTGGATGCCGCACCGGTCGTGCTCTCCACGACCGAGGAGCGAGGCCGCCGGGTATCCGTGATCGAGCACTCCGGCGTCGACGGCGTGCGGCTGCAGGCGTGGGTCGTCAAGCCCCTCCACGGCACTCCCCGCGCAGGCGTCGTGCACGGGCACGGCTACGGCGGCCGCGATGCCGTCGACCTGGCCCGAGTGCCGGACGACGTCGCGGCGATCTACCCGGTGGCGCGAGGGCTCGGCGTGCTGAACGCCGGAGTCGGCGCACCCGAACCCACACCGAAGCATGTGCTGGCCGGCATCGACGACCCCGACCACTACGTGCTCGGGCTGTGCGCCCGCGATCTGTGGCTGGCCGCGGATGCCCTGGTCGCGCTCGTGGGCTCCCTTCCCCTCTACTACGTCGGGGAGAGCTTCGGGGGCGGTATCGGCGCCCTCGCCCTGCCGTGGGATGACCGGTTCGTCGGGGCCACCCTCATCGTGCCGAGCTTCGGCCAGTACGACGAGCGTCTGGCCGTGCCGTGTCTCGGGAGCGGGGAGACTGTTCGCCGTCATGTGCAGCAGCACCCGGAGGCCCGCGAAGTGCTGCGCTGGTTCGACTCCTCCACGAGCATGGGCTTCGCCGCGGTACCGGTCCGGGTGGAGGCCGCCCTGTGGGACCAGTACGTGCCGCCTCAGGGGCAGTTCGCGGTCGCCGCGGGAGCCCACGAGCTCGAGTTAGCCGTGCTTCCCGCGGGCCATGCGGAGTATCCCGGTTGGGAGGACGTGACGGCGGAGGCGATCAGCGGCGGACGGGCGCACCTGGAACGCGTGCTCACGGTCTGACCGCCGACGGGCGCGCGCCGCCCTCCGCGCAGGCGAGCACTGGACGCCACCTGTCATAACAGGTACAGTAAACCTGTCATTACAGGTTGCGACGACGCAGCACCCGTTTCGAGGAGCATGGATGCCCGAGTACCAGACCCCGCCGATCTCCCCGATGGCGATCGCCTTCGACGCCGAGAAGCTCACGCTCTCCCCCGAAGGCCCCACGCTGACCCGGCGGATGTCCGACCTCGAGGGCCTGTTCCGCGACCACGACGCCTGGTCCGCCGCGGCCTCGGGCGACGACCCGGTCGTCTACACGGTCGTCAGCTCCCCCGTCCCCGAGGTCGAACGCGAGCTGCCGCAGTCGATCACCACGATCATGCCCGGCGACACGGCCGGCGAGCTCTGGATGACCAAGGGCCACCAGCACCCCGACCACCAGGGCGAGATCTACCTCGCACTGCACGGTCGCGGCGGACTGCTCATGTTCGACGGCGAGCGCACCGAGTGGCTCGACATGCTCCCCGGCACCATCGGCTACATCCCTCCGGGCTGGGCGCACCGCTCCGTGAACACCGGCGACGAGCCGTACTCCTTCCTCGCCGTGTACCCGGGAGGTGCAGGCCACGACTACGGCTGGGTGCTGGAGCACGGCATGGGCTCGCGGGCGTTCCGCGCGGAGTCCGGCGTCGACCTGCGCCCCTACGCGGAATAGGCTCCGGCCATGATCATCGCCCACGATCTCGGCACGACCGGGAACAAGGCGTCCCTGCATCACGATGACGGCCGCCTGATCGCCGCGGTCACCGTTCCGTACCCCGCCCACTTCGCGGCCGGCGGCGTCGCCGAGCAGGACCCGGCCGACTGGTGGCACGCCGTCGTGGCAGCGACCCGCGACCTCCTCGCACGCACCGCCACCGTCCCGGCCGACGTCGCCGGGCTGGTCGTGAGCGGGCAGATGATGGGCGCCGTGCTGCTCGACGGCGACGGCGAACCCGCACGAGCCGCGATCATCTGGGCCGACACCCGGGCGGGCGCCCAGCAGCGCGAGCTCGAGACGGCGGTCGGCGCCGAGCGCGCGTACGGCATCCTCGGCCACCGCCTGAACCCCACCTACTCGATCGAGAAGGTCATGTGGGTGCGGGACAACGAGCCCGACGTGTGGGCCCGGGTGCGCCGGGTGTGCGTCGCCAAGGACTTCATCGTGCTGCGGCTGACCGGGCGGCTCGCCACGGATCGCTCGGACGCCTCCGGCACCAACGCGTACGACCAGGTCGCCGGCACGTGGTCGCCGGAGATCCTCGCCGCCGCGCGGCTCGACCCCGCGCTCTTCCCCGAGATCCTCGAGTCGACGCAGATCGCGGGCCCCCTCACGCCCGCCGCGGCCGAGGCGCTCGGGCTCCACACCGGCGTGCAGGTCGTGATGGGCGGCGGCGACGGACCGCTCGCCGCCGTCGGCTCCGGAATCGTGGCGCCCGAGGACGGCGCCTATGTCTGCCTCGGCACCTCGTCGTGGATCTCCTTCGCGGCGGACGCCCCGCTGCACGACCCCGCGATGCGGACCTTCACGTTCGACAACGTCGTCCCGGCCTCGTTCGTGCCGACCGCGACCATGCAGGCCGGCGGCGCGTCGGTGCAGTGGATCGCCGAAGCCCTCTCGCCCGACGCCGCGCACCCGGAGACCGGACGCCTCGTCGCCGAGGCCGCGAGCGACGTCGACACCGACGACCTCTACTTCCTCCCCTACCTGCTCGGCGAGCGCGCCCCACTGTGGGACCCCGACGCCCGCGGCGCGTTCGTCGGCCTCGCCCGTCACCACGGACGGCAGCACCTCGTGCGCGCCGTGCTGGAGGGGACGGCGTTCAACCTCCTCACGTGCATCCAGGCGTTCCGCGAGGCCGGGGCGACGATCGACCGCATCGACGCGGTCGGCGGCGGAGCGCAGAGCGACGTCTACCTCGCCGTCCTCGCCGACGTCTGGGGCGTACCGGTCCGTCGTCGCACGATCGTGGAGGAGGCGAACAGCCTCGGTGCCGCGGTCACCGGCGCCGTCGGCCTCGGCCTCACCGACTTCTCCGCCGCCCGGGCGCTCAGCGAGGTCACGGCCGAGTTCGCGCCCGATCCCGCCCGCCACGCGGTCTACGCCGAACGACACGCGCGCTTCACCGACGCGTACACGGCCCTCGCGCCGTGGTTCGCCGGAAGGCCGCGCTGATGGGCGTCATCCTCGTCACGAGCCGTTCCTTCTCGGACGGCGATCTCGACCTGGTCGAGCGTGCGGCGCAGGCGGGTCATCGCATCCTCCGGGGCCCCGCCCACCACGACCTCGACGAGCTGCGCGTGCTGCTGCACGGTGCGGACGCGTGGATCGCCGGCACCGGCCCGGTGACCGATGCGCACCTGGCGGCCGGCGCGAAGCTCAAGGTGGTGGCCCGCTACGGGGTCGGCACCGAGGCGGTGGACCTGGAGGCGGCGCGCGAGCGCGGCATCCCGGTGACGAACACCCCCGGAGCGAACGCCGACGCGGTCGCCGACCACGCGGTCGGGCTCATGCTCGCCGCCCTGCGCACCATCCCGGACGGCGACCGCCGGGTGCGGCACGGCGACTGGAGTGTGCGCCGCGGACGGGAGCTCGGCGCCGCGACCGTCGGCATCGTCGGCTTCGGGCGGATCGGCCAGGGCGTCGCGCGGCGGCTCGGTGGATTCGGTCCGCGGCTGCTCGCAGCCGACCCGTTCCTGCCCGCCGAGCTCGTGCACGACCGCGGCGCCGAACCCGTCGCCCTCGACGACCTGTTCCACACCGCCGACGTCATCACGCTGCACGCCCCCGGCGGACAGCGCCTCGTCGACGCCGACCGCCTCGCCGGGATGCGACCGGGCACGGTGCTCGTCAACACCGCGCGCGGCGACCTCGTGGACGAGCAGGCCGTGGCCGACGCGCTGCGCGACGGCACGCTCGCCGGGTACGCGGCCGACACCCTCGACGGCGACACGGCCGCGCACGACAGCCCCCTGCTCGACCCGGACCTCGCCGATCGGGTGATCGTCACCCCGCACCTCGGCGCCCAGACCACCCAGGCCGTCGACAACATGGGTTCGCTGTCGCTCGACGACGTGATCGCGGTCCTCCGTGGCGCCGACCCCGCCCACCCCGTCCCCGTCCCCGCGTCCGCCCCCGAGGAGAACCGATGACCACCGCCGCGACGTCCGCCCCCGCCACCGCCGACTACATGGGCTTCGTGGGCGTCACCACCGCCTCGTCGTCGATCATGAAGGTGTTCCCGCTGTGGGCCGACATCCTCGGCCTCCCCACCCGGACCCTCGTCGGCCACGACCTGCCGATGGATGCCGACCCCGCGCAGTACCGCGCGATGGTCGAGCAGATCCGCGACGACCCGCACCACCGCGGCGCGCTGGTCACCACGCACAAGATGAACGTGTACGCGGCGGCGTCCGACCTGTTCGACGAGCTCGATCCGTTCGCCGTGTCCTGCGCCGAGATCTCGAGCATCGCCAAGCGCGGCTCCACGCTGTCCGGCCGCGCGAAGGACCCGATCACGGTGGACCTGGCTCTGCGCGACTTCCTCCCCGCCGATCACTTCGCGCGCACCGGTGCCGAGGTCGTCATCCTCGGGGCCGGTGGTTCCGGCACCGCCCTGAGCTGGGCCCTCGCCGAGCGGGACGACGCCCCCGGGCTCATCACCGTCACCGCGCGCACCCAGGACAAGCTCGACCACCTCCGCGAGGTGCACCGCCAGCACGGCACCCCCGAGGGACTGCTCCGCTACGTCGTCACCGAGACGCCGGAGGAGGCCGACGCTCTGGTCACGGCCGCCCCCGCGGGATCGGTCATCGCGAACGCCACCGGGCTCGGCAAGGACCGCCCCGGATCGCCCCTGACCGACGCCGTCGTCTTCCCCCAGGGCGCGTACGTGTGGGAGTTCAACTACCGCGGCTCGCTGGAGTTCCTGCACCAGGCCGAGGCGCAGGAGGACGATCGCGCGCTGCACGTGGCCGACGGGTGGCGGTACTTCATCCACGGCTGGTCGCAGGTCGTGGCGGACGTGTTCGACCTCGACCTCACGCCCGAGACCGTCGAGCGCCTCGCGGAGGCTGCGGAGTCGGTGCGCTGATGCCCGCCGTGCGGACCGTCCTCGGCGACATCGACCCGTCGCAGCTCGGGCGCGTGGACTACCACGAGCACCTGTTCCAGGTGTCACCGCTGCTGGTCGGGGATGAGCTCGACGACGAGACTGCGTCCGGCGAGGAAGCCGGCCTCCTGCGGGCGAGCGGCTTCGAGGCCATGGTCGACGCCACGCCGTTCGGCCTGGGCCGCGACCCCGCCGCCGTCGCCCGCATCAGCGCCGCGACCGGGCTGCATGTCGTCGCGACGACCGGTCGACACCGTGAGGCCCACTACGGCCCCGACCACCCGATGCAGGTGTGGGGCGCCGACCGCCTGGCCGCCCTGTTCGTCTCCGACCTCACGCGCGGGATGCCGGCGGACGACGCCGCAGTGTTCGAGACGCCCGATGTGCCGGTCTCGGCAGGCCCCGGCGGGCAGCCCGTCCGCGCCGGGATGCTGAAGGGCGGGGCCGACTACTGGCGCATCAGCCCATTCGAGCGCACGACCCTGATCGCCGTGGCCCACGCGCACCGCGAGACCGGGGCGCCCGTCATGGTGCATCTGGAGTTCGGCACCGCCGCCCATGAGGTGCTCGACCTCCTGGGCGCGGAGGGGGTGCCGGCCGAGCGGGTCGTGCTGGCCCACGCCGACCGCGATCCCGACCCTGGCCTGCACGTCTCGCTCGCCGAGCGCGGCGCCCACCTCGGCTACGACGGCTTCGCCCGCCCGCGCACCCGGTCCGACGCCGAGCTGCTCGCTCTGACGGTCGCGGTGGTCGAGCGCGGCGCCGGCGACCGGATCCTGCTCGGCGGCGATGTCGCCCGACGCACGCGCTACATCGCCTACGGCGGCATGCCGGGACTCGCCTACCTCGGCGAGCGCTACCTCCCCCGCCTCCGTGAGGCCGTGGGCGTAGAGGCCGTGCACCGCATGCTCGTGACCACCCCCGCGCAGTTGCTGACGCTCTCCGCCTGAACACGGACCGATGGCTGGCCGGCGACGGTGACCCCCCGTACGCCCGATAGACAGACCTGTTCGGGCGGTTTAGGGTGGCCTTGGCGGGTCGTTACGAGGAGATTCACCATGCGTGTACCAAATACGCTCGCCCCGCCGCTGACGGCGGCACTGACCATGGCCTTGATTTTCGGGACTGGGAGCACTGCCACCGCTTCCGATGACGGCATCACCGTGAATGGCGAGGGACGCGAAGTATCCGTTGCTTCCGCTGATGTGTCCATCCAGCTTCCTGGCGCACTAACAGACACCCCGGTTGAGACATCGAGCATTCCGCCGGGGCTGTACCGAGGTGAGGGAGACCCCCTGCTTTCGACCGCCGTTTCTGGTTCGACCGTGACGAGCTTCGCAACCCAGGATGGGGTGCAGACGCTCATTCAGATCCCTGATGCGTCATCTCCGAGTGAGTATCGCTTTCCTCTGGACCTTCCGGAGGGCGGGGAGGCGGCACTCAGCAGCGACGGCGCTGTGATGATCCTTGATGCCAACGGCGAACCGGTGAGTGGTTTCCGCGAGCCGTGGGCAATCGATGCCGAGGGAAACGGGGTCCCCACTTCGTTCCGGGTCGAGGGCCAAGAGCTCGTCCAGATTGTGGAGTTCACCGCCAGTACTGTTTTCCCCGTGCTTGCTGATCCTGACTTGGGTGTGGAGTGGTGGGGTCACTGGGTTCGTCTCACGAAGGGCGAGACGAGGGCCGCAGCCAAGATCATCGCGAACAATCAGGGTCCGGCTGTGTTGGCGGGAGTGGCTTGTGGTGCGCTGCCGGGGCCCGCCGCTCTGGGATGTGGCGCAGCGGTGGCGCTCGCGTACTTCAAATTCGTAGACCCGGTCAACAGGGCCAGCAGCGCGGGTAAGTGCGTGGCGATCAACTACCCATGGACGGCGTTGTCCACCCCTCAAATCGGCTGGGTGGGCATCAGCGTCACCATCGTGAATTGCACACGGTAGGTGATCCGGATGAATTCGTTTCTTGGCCGACTGATCATCAACCTGCTGATCGCGCTCTTCATCCTGCTGGTGCCGCTGCTGTCCGGCAACCCGATCACGTGGTGGAACGTCGGAGGTGCCATCGCAGTCGCAATCGTCACCTTCGTCACACGGAACTGGTACACGAAGCCCCGCCGCCACACCGACGAGCAGGACCGCTAACCCCGTCTCCCAGCGCCGAGTGCACGGCTTCACGTCGAGTGCACGGCTTCCCCGCGCAACGATCCCGTGCACTCGGCGAGTTCCCGTGCACTCGACGAACACGCGGGGACGCACGCGACGCGCGACGAAGCCCCCCACCGGGAGGTGAGGGGCTTCGTCGGGGGGTCACTCGTAGAGGACTGCGGCGATCTTGTCGTCCTCGAGGTTGTTCTTGTCGTACCAGTAGGAACCGGTGTCGTAGAACTCGTCGACCTCGTCGCCGTTGGCCGCGTCGTAGGCCGCCTGCACGACCTGGGCGCCGATGCCGATCGGGTCCTGGGTGATGGCGCCGGCCATCGTGCCGTCCTTGATGGCGTTGATCTGGGCTGCACCGGAGTCGAAGCCGACGATGGTGATCTTGCCCTTCTCGAGACCCAGCTCGTTCACGGCGTTCACGACGCCGATGGCCGAGCCCTCGTTCGTGCCGTAGATGCCCTTGAGGTCCGGGTGGGCCGCGATGATCGTCTTCGCGATGTCTGCCGACTTCAGGTGGTCGCCGTCACCGTACTGGATGTCGACGATCTTGATGTCGGGGTAGTCCGCCTCGATCTTCTCGACGAAGCCGTCGCGACGCTCGACACCGGTCGAGTTGATCTGCGAGTGTCCGACGATCGCGACCTCGCCCTCGCCGCCGATCAGGTCGGCCATGTGCTCGGCCGCGAGCGCGCCGGCGACCTTGCTGTCGGTCGCGGAGAGGCTGAGCCCGACATCGCCGTTGCACGGGGCGTCGAAGTACACGACGGGGATATCCTTCGACTTCGCCTGCTCGAGCGGGGCGACGCACGCCTCGGGGTCGAGGGCGGCGTAGGCGATGGCATCCGGGTTCTTGTCGATCGCGGCGGTCAGCATCTCGAGCTGCTGCGCGATCTCGGTCTCGGCGGCCGGGCCCTCGAAGGTGATCCGGACGCCGAGCTCGTCGGCCTTCTCCTCGGCGCCCTTCTTGACGGCCTGCCAGAACTGGTGCTGGAAGCCCTTCGAGACGAGGGCGATGTACATCTCGCCGTCGCCGCTGCCGCCGTCTCCGCCGGATCCTTCTTCGATCACGTCACCGCCGCCGGCACAGCCGGCGAACACCAGCGCGGATGCGGCCATGAGTGCCGCGAATGCGGTCTTCTTGCCGAATTTCATGGAAACTCCATTGTTCTCTGTGTGGGTGCCGGCCAGGACCGGCGGGGTGGACATTCCTGGTGCCTTGCGGATCGCTCCGCTGTTTCCGGACGGGTCCGGGTGGGGCGGCGGTCGGCACGGGTTTCGCCGCCGCCCGCGTCTCAGGTGCGCTGCCGGTTGCGCAGCGAGTCGAGGAAGACCGCCAGCAGCACGACGACGCCGACGACGATGTTCTGCCACTCGGGCTGGATCGACATGATCCGCAGACCGTTGACGAGCACGCTCATGATGAGCGCGCCGATGACGGTGCCGAGGATCGAGCCGCGTCCGCCGAGCAGCGAGGTGCCGCCGATGATCACGGCTGCGATGGCCTGCAGCTCGTACCCGGTGCCGATCTGCGGCTGGGCGGAGTCGAGGCGGGCGGCGATCACGATGCCCGCGATGCCGGTGAAGGCTCCGGCGAACATGTAGATCAGGATCGTCCAGCGCCGGGTGTTGACGCCGGAGAGGCGCGTGGCCTCCTCGTTCGATCCGATCGCGAAGGTGTACCGGCCCAGCAGGGTCTTCGACAGCACGAGCCAGGCCACGATCGCGAGCGCCGCGGTGATGAGCACGGCGTTCGGGATGCCGGGAATGATCACACCGAGGGCGATCTTCTTGAAGTCGGGAGCCGACGTCGAGAAGTAGATGGGCGCCACGTTCGAGATCACGAGAGCGAGACCGCCGGCGATCATCATCATCGCCAGCGTCGCGATGAACGGGGGCAGCCGCAGGAAGGTGATGTTGACGCCGTTGACCAGCCCCATGAGCACGCCGGTCGCGATGCCGCCGATCACGCCCATCCAGACGGGCAGTCCGAGGTTCGTGACGATCACGCCGGTCATCACGGCGCAGAGCGCCATGCCGGTGCCGATCGACAGGTCGATGCCGCCGGTGATGATGACGAACGTCGTGCCGAGGGCGAGGATGCCGATGACCGCGGTCGACAGCAGCACCGTGGCGATGTTGCTGAAGGTGAAGAAGTTGGGGCTGGCGATCGAGAAGAAGATCACCAGCACGATCAGGGTGCCGAACGCGAGCGACTGCTGGAACTGCCGCTTGAGGAACCCGGCGACGTCGCGCTTGTCGGTGTCCTCGTTGACGGCCGTCTGGATGATCGTCGTCGTCGACGATCCGGACTGCTGTGGGGTGCTCATCAGTCTTCCTCCCCGTGGGCTGCGAGTTGCATGATCTTCTCCTGGCTGGCTTCCTCGTTGCGGAGCGTCCCGGTGATGCGCCCGTTCGCGAACACGGCGATGCGGTTCGCGACACGGAGGATCTCGGGGAGCTCCGACGAGATGACGATGATGGACTTGCCCGCGTCGGCGAGCTGCTGCATGAGGCGGTAGATCTCTTCCTTCGCACCGACGTCGATGCCGCGGGTCGGCTCGTCGAAGATGAGGATGTCGCAGTCGCGCATCAGCCAGCGGGCGATGACGACCTTCTGCTGGTTCCCTCCGGAGAGGAGTTTGACGACCTGGTTGACCGAGGGCGTCTTCACCCGCAGCTGCTGCACGTACTCCTTGGTGCGGTTCTTGGCCTTGCTGTCGCCCATCCAGCCGATCGCGTTGGCATAGGAGCCGAGCGAGGCGAGCACGGTGTTGAACGTGACGTCCTGCTCGAGCATCAAGCCGAGCAGTTTGCGGTCCTCGGACAGGTAGCCGACACCGTGCTTGACCGCGTCCGCGGGCTGGGCGATCCGGGCCGCGCGGCCGGCGATCGTGATGGTTCCGCCGTCGCGGTGGTCGGCGCCGATCACGGCACGGGCGGTCTCGGTGCGCCCCGCCCCCATGAGACCGGCGAAGCCGAGGATCTCTCCCCTGTGCAGTTGGAAGGACACATCCTTGAGCAGGGTCTTCGTGGACAGCCCCTGCACGTCGAGCACGATCGGATCGTTGAGGTGCTCGCGGGCTTCGGGGCGGGTGGCCTCGTCGATCGCGCGCCCGACCATCATCTCGATGATCGTCGGGATGGTGATCTCGGACCTGTCGAGTGATCCGATGTATGTGCCGTCGCGGAGCACGGTCACCCGGTCGGCGAGGCGACGCAGCTCGTCCATGCGGTGCGAGATGTAGACGATGCCGGTGCCCCGCGCCTTGAGCTGCTCGATGAGCACGAACAGGGTCTCGACCTCGGTGTCGGTGAGGGCCGAGGTGGGCTCGTCCATGATGAGCACCTTGGCGTTGAAGGACAGGGCCTTGGCGATCTCGACCATCTGCTGCTCGGCCACGGTCAGCTCGCCGACGTGCTGTCGCGGGTCGAGGTGGATGTCGAGGCGCTGCAGCAGCTCGGCCGTCTGGCGGTTGAGCTTCCGCTCCGACAGGAACGGGCCCGTCGTCGGCTCGCGCCCCACGTAGATGTTCTGCGCCACGGTCAGATCGGGCATCAGGTTGAGCTCCTGATGGATGATCGTGATGCCGAGCTCCTGCGCCTGCAACGGGCTGGTGAGCTCGACCTCCCGGCCCTCGAACGTGATGGTGCCCTCGTCCTTGGTGTAGATCCCGGAGAGGATCTTCATCAGGGTCGACTTGCCGGCACCGTTCTCACCCACGAGCACGAGCACCTCGCCGGCGCGCACCTCGAGGTGCACGTCCTTCAGCGCCTGGACGCCGGGGAAACCCTTGCTGATCCCCTCGACCCTCAGGATGGGTCCACTCATGCGCTCACCTGCTTCCTTGAAGGTTCTGTCGCGAATTCGGCGGATCGTCCCGCCGTAAACATCGGATCAATTCTGCGACCTGCACCCGGGTCAGTGCAAGTTGTATCTAAATGTATCTAAGGATGGGCGGCGACGGAAGACCTGTAATAACATCTTGACCTCAACCGCCCGATCGGCTCAATGCAGCCGGATGGAATCGACCGCGACGAGCTTGTCCCTGATGTAGGCGTTGGCGTGCGCCCCGAGTTCGTCGTTGTCCGTCCAGAGGTTGCGCCAGATGCCGAGCATGCGGCTGAGGTCAGGCGCGACCACGGCCGAGGAGAACGACTCGAACACGATGGGGCCGGCGTAGCCGATGCGACCGAGGGCCTTGAAGAACGTGTCGAAGTCGACGGTTCCGGTGCCGAGGTACCCGCGGTGGCTCTCCCCGATGTGCACGTAACGCAGCGCTGGAGCGGCGTCGAGCACGGGCGCGAACATATCCGACTCCTCGATGTTCATGTGGTACGTGTCGAGGTGGATGCCGAGGTTCGGCCGATCGACCTCGGCGAGGTACGCGAGCGCCTGGCGCGCCGTGTTCAGCACATTGGTCTCATAGCGGTTGACGACCTCGAGCGAGACGGAGACCCCGCGTTCGGCGGCACGGTCGGCCACCCGGGCGATCGTCCGGCGGCTGGACGCGAGTCCCTCCGCGGTCGCCGGCTGCATGTACTTCTTCATGGCGCTGTAGATCACGCCGCAGAAGTGCGTGCCACCGAGTTCGGCGAGCACGTCCACCGCGCGGAGCAGGAGCGCCTCGCCCGCGGCGACGGTCTCCGGATCGCCGCTCGTGATGTCGGTGGACTCGGACAGACCGAGCGACGCGCTGACCGCGAGGTCGTGCTCGGCGAGAGCACTCTTCGCGGCGGCGACATCGAAGGAGAACGGGTCCATCAGCGGGAACTCGATGAGGTCGAATCCCGCCTGCTTCGTCTTCTCCACCGCGAGCCGGATGCCGTCGGCGTCGAAGCTCCCGGTCCAGACGAGTCCGTGGCAGCCGATGTTCATGAGCGCTCCTCCGGCGGGTGTCCGGCACCGTCGCCGCGCGGACTTGGCACGTTACAAGCCCGGTGTGCGAGTCACGCTACGTCGCCATCCGCCGGGGTGTCAAGAACTTTCTTGGCACGTTACAAGTCCTCCGCTAGCCTGGGCCTCATCCGGCCGCGCGCCTGCGGTCCCATCGCCGAAGGAGGCCCATGCCCGCGAGCGTGAAGGATGTCGCGGCTCTCGCGGGGGTCTCGGCATCGACCGTGTCGAACTACCTCAACCACCCGCACGTCCTCGGCGCCGCCAGCCGCGAGCGGGTGCGGGCGGCGATCGCCGAGCTCGGCTTCGTGCCGAACGAGTCGGCCCGCCAGCTCCGCGCGGGATCGAGCAAGGCCCTCGCCCTCATCCTCCTCGATGCCTGGCTGCCCTACTTCAACGACCTGTCCCGCGGCGTCGACGACGTGGCCCGTGAGGGCGGCTGGTCGCTCTTCTTCAGCGACAGCGCCCGCGATGCCGCTCGCGAAGAGCAGAACATCGACATGTTCGAGGCCCACCGGGTGCAGGGCATCGTGATCTACCCGCATGGAGACGTCGTGCCCCGGCTGGAACAGCTCGCGACCCGCGGGATCCGCGCGGTGGTCGTCGGCCCCATCCGTGATTCGCCCTCGGTCGCCGCGGTCACCTTCGACGACCGCGGCGGCGGACGGCTCGCCGGCGAGCACCTGGTCGCCCTCGGCCGTCGCCGCATCCTGTTCCTCGGAGCCCCGGCGGTGAGCCAGTCGAACGACCGCCTGGCGGGCCTGCAGGACGCCGTGGCGGGGACCGCCGCCCGCGTCTCCGTCCTCGACGTCGAGCATCTGACGACGGAAGACGGCCTCCGTGCCGGGGCGCACCTGGCGGAGCTTCCCGCGGAGGAGCGCCCGGACGCGGTCTTCGCCGCGAACGACGGGGTGGCGCTCGGGGTGCTGACGCAGCTCCTCCGCCACGGCATCCGGGTGCCGGAGGAGATCGCCCTCGTCGGCTTCGACGACGTGGCCGCCGCACACCAGGGCGTCGTGCCGCTGACGAGCGTCCGGCAGCCCGGCTACGAGATCGGTCGCGCCGCCGGGGCCGCGCTGCTGCAGCTCCTCGCCGATCCGACCGCCGCGCCTCCGGCACCCACGCCGTTCCCCGCCGAGCTCATCGTGCGGGAGTCGACCGTCGGGCGCTGAACCCCCGGGTCAGGTCGAGGGGTGGCCGACGACGCCCTTCCGGAGCAGCGCGTTGCCGTACTTGCGCGTCTCTCCCGTGCGCACCATGAGATACGCCTCCTTCGCGACCTCGTAGTACGCGAAGCGGTCGACGAAGCGGGTCGTGTCCAGCTCCGTGCCCGCCGCGGCCATGAGCTCGTGCTGCACGTCGAGCACCTCGCCGTCGGCGGAGGTCATCAGATCGATGCCGGGGGCGTCGTCGAGCGGGAGCACCGTGCGGATCGCGGCCACGACCTCCGGCGTCGAGGTTCCGGGAAGGTCGACCACCCGTGCGCCCAGTCCCCACGCGGGGAAATGCGCATCGGCGACCACGACGGCGTCGGAGTGACCCATCCGGTCGAGATGCAGCAGCAGCTCCCCGGTCAGCAGCGGGTGGATTCCTTCGAGCACGGGGGCTCCTCTCAAACGGGGACGCGGGTCAGGACGCGGGGATCAGGCCTTCGGCGGCGAGGTTCTCCCACAGCGCCGAGGGGATCTCCAGGGCAGCGTACTCGGCGTTCTGCCGAAGCTGCGCCGGACGACTGCCACCCACCACGACCGAGCGCACCACGTCGGACTGCAGCGGGAACCGGATCGCGGCGGCCGGCAGGGGCACGTCGTGATCGGCGCACACCGCGGCGATGCGCACGAGCCGATCCCACAACTCGTCCGGGAGCTGCCCGTACTCGTAGCGGCCATCGCGGCGGGGTTCGCTCGAGGCCAGCAGGCCGGAGTTGAACACCGACGCCGCGACGATCCCGGTCCCGGTCTCGCGGCAGGCGGGAAGCACGTCGACGGCGGCCGGCTGCTCCAGCAGCGTGTAGCGACCGGCCACCATGATCAGGTCGAGGTCCGCCGAGCGCACGGACGCCGCCAGGGCTTCCGACACCATCGAGCCGATGCCGATCGCGGTCACCTCGCCGTCCGCGCGCAGCTGCTCCAGGGCGGGAAGGGCTTCGGCGAGCGCGAGGTCGAGGTCGTGCCGCTCCGGGTCGTGCAGATAGAGCAGGTCGACGCGCTCGATGCCCAGCCGCTCGCGCGACTCCTCCAGGCTCGTGCGGATGCCTTCCGCCGAGAAGTCCCAGACGCGCCTGAGGTCGTCCGGCACGTGGAAGTCGTTCGCGGTGTCGAGGCCGCCGTCGTGATCGGGGTTCGGGCGCAGCAGGCGGCCGACCTTGGTCGAGAGCACGTACTCGTCGCGCGGCTTGGTCTGCAGGAAGGCTCCGAGTCGGCGCTCGGAGAGCCCGAGGCCGTAGTGCGGAGCCGTGTCGTAGAAGCGGATTCCGCTCTCCCAGGCCGCGTCCAGGACGGCCCAGGCGTCGTCGTCGGTCAGTTCGCGGAAGAGGTTGCCGACGTTCGCGGCACCGTAGCCGAGCGTGGGGACCTGCAGACGATCAGACGGTGACATGCGCACCCGTCCAGGTGTACTCCGCGATGCTCTCGGCCTTCATCTCCATGCCGGCGCCGGGGGCGGTCGGCGCCATGTAAGAGCCTCCTCGGATGTCGGTCGGCACGACGAAGTGCTCGTGCAGGTGGTCGACGAACTCGATCATCCGGCCCTCGCGCGTGCCGGTGACGGCGACGAAGTCGAACATCGACAGGTGCTGCACGGCCTCGCACAGGCCGACGCCGCCCGCGTGCGGGCAGACCGGCACCCCGAACTTGGCGGCGAGCAGCAGGTTGGCGATGTTCTCGTTCACTCCGGCCACGCGCACGGCGTCGATCTGCATGACGGAGATGGCCTCCGCCTGCAGCAGCTGCTTGAAGATGACACGATTCTGGGCGTGCTCGCCGGTCGCGACACGGATGGGCGCGATGCCGCGGGCGATCTCGGCGTGACCGAGGACGTCGTCGGGGCTCGTGGGCTCCTCGATCCACGCGGGGTGGAACTCGGCGAGCGCGTTCACCCACTCGATCGCCTCCGACACCTCCCAGCGCTGGTTGGCGTCGATCGCGATCGGGAAGTCGGGGCCGCACACCTCACGCGCCTTGCGGAAGCGGCGGATGTCGTCCTCCAGGTCCGCGCCCACCTTGAGCTTGATCTGCGTGAAGCCGTCGGCCATGGCCTCGCGGGCGAGGCGTTCGAGCTTCTCGTCGGAGTAGCCGAGCCACCCGGGGCTGGTCGTGTAACCCGGGTAGCCGGTGGCGAGGAGCTGCTGCTCCCGCTCAGCCCGACCGGGCTCTGCGGCGCGCAGGATCTCGAGGGCGTCCTCGCGGGTGAGGGCATTGGTGAGGTAACGGAAGTCGACCAGGTCGACCAGCTCCTCCGGCGTCATCCGGGCGAGGAGCTGCCAGAGCGGCAGGCCCGCGCGCTTGGCCTTGATGTCCCACAGCGCGTTGATGACGGCGCCGATGGCCATGTGCATCACGCCCTTCTCCGGACCCAGCCAGCGCAGCTGCGAGTCGCCGATGATGTCGCGGAACGTGCCGCCCATGTCGTCGAGCAGCGGCTCGATCTCGCGTCCGACCAGATGCCCGGCGAGCGCGTCGATCGCGGCAACCTGCACGTCGTTGCCGCGGCCGATCGTGAACACGAACGCGTGCCCCTCGATGTCGTCAGGGGCGTCCGTGCGCACGATGACGTACGCCGCGGAGTAGTCGGGGTCGGGGTTCATCGCATCCGACCCGTCCAGGCTCAGGGACGTGGGGAAGCGGATGTCGGTGGTGTCGAGGGCGACGATACGGCTCACGGGTTCCTCTCCATGCACGGGTGATCTCCTCCGTGCGGATCTCTTGGAGTGTAAACATCCGATGTCTATACTGTCAACGAGACCGGCCGCGGCGTCGCGGCCTCCCGACCGATCAGGAGAAACATGAAGTTCGCGCGGCTCGGCACCCCCGGGGCGGAGATCCCCGTCCTCGTGGAGGGTGACCGCTACCTCGACCTCCGCCCGGTGACATCCGATGTGAACGGCGAATTCCTGGAGAGCGACTTCGTCGCCCAGGTCGCCGCCGCCCGCGACGCCGGGGAGCTCCCCGAGCTGCCGGACGCGGCGACGATGCGCGTCGGCGCCCCCATCGCCCGCCCGAGCGCGGTGATCTGCATCGGCATGAACTACGCCGCCCACGCGGCCGAATCCGGTTCCGAACCGCCCACCATCCCGATCCTGTTCCTCAAGACGCCGAACACGGTCGTCGGCCCGGACGACACCGTGACGATCCCGCGCGGCAGCGAGAAGACGGACTGGGAGGTCGAGCTTGGCGTCGTGATCGGCAAGCGCGCGGCCTACCTGGACTCCCCGGAGGAGTCGATGGCGCACGTGGCCGGGTTCGTCGCGGCGAACGACGTCTCCGAGCGCGACTTCCAGATGGCCGTGTCCGGGGGGCAGTGGTCCAAGGGCAAGATCGCCTTCGGGTTCAACCCCACCGGCCCCTGGCTCGTCACCCCGGACGAGGTGGACCACCAGGCGCTCGGCCTGCGCAGCTTCGTGAACGGCGAGCCGCGGCAGGACTCGAACACGAGCGACATGATCTTCACGGTCGAGTACATCGTGCACCACCTGTCGCAGTACGTGACCCTCGAGCCCGGAGACCTGATCCTCACCGGCACCCCGCAGGGCGTGGCCCTGTCCGGCAAGTACCCCTACCTGGCCGCGGGCGACGTGGTCGAGATCGAGATCGACGGCCTCGGCCGCCAGCGCCAGGAGTTCACCGCATGGAAGGCAGACAAGTGACCCTTCGACAGGCTCAGGGATCCGACACGGACGGCCTCGTGGCCATCGTCACCGGCGGCGCCTCCGGTATCGGTGCGGCGATCGCGCACCGCCTGCACGACGACGGCGTGACCGTGGCCGTGCTCGATCGCGACACGAGCAACGCCGACGAGCGCTTCGCCGCGTTCACGGCCGACGTCTCCGACCGCGCGAGCGTGGACGCCGCCGTCGCCGCCGTGGCCGAGCGCTTCGGCCGCATCGACATCGTCGTCAACAACGCCGGCATCGGGGCACAGGGCGACATCGCCGCGAACGACGACGACGAGTGGGCGCGGGTCCTCTCGATCAACGTCACGGGCATCGCGCGCGTGACCTCGGCGGCGCTGCCGTGGCTGCGGAAGTCGCCCTCCGCGGCGGTGTGCAACACGGCATCCATCGCCTCGACGACCGGACTGCCGCAGCGGGCGCTGTACTCCGCGTCGAAGGGCGCCGTGGCCGCGCTCACCCGCGCGATGGCGGCCGATCACCTGCGCGAGGGCATCCGCGTGAACGCGGTCAACCCCGGCACCGCCGACACGCCCTGGGTCGGACGACTGCTCGACTCGGCCGCCGACCCCGCCGCCGAACGCGCCGCGCTCGAGGCCCGCCAGCCGCACGGACGCCTCGTGAGCCCGGACGAGGTCGCTGCAGCCGTGGCCTACCTGGTCAGTCCGTCCGCGGGTTCGACCACGGGCACCTTCATCGAGGTCGACGGGGGCATGGCGCAGCTGCGCCTCCGCCCCGAGTGACCGCCGCTTCGACAGGCTCAGCGACCCACCCCCTGGGTCCTTGACGCTTCGACAGGCTCAGCGACCCACCCGCTGGGTCCCTGACGCTTCGACAGGCTCAGCGACCCACCCCCTGGGTCCCTGACGCTTCGACAGGCTCAGGGACCCATACCCGGTCTCTGGGTCCCTGACGCTTCGACAGGCTCAGCGACCCACCCCGAGCCCCTGGGTCCCTGAGCCTGTCGAAGGGCGAACTCACTTCCCGAACAGCCGCCCGAGGAAGCCGCGACGAACCGTGTCCGCGGGTCGCTGGTCGTCGAGCCGGTAGGCGCGGCGGGCGTTGCCCCACAGGAGAGCGTCGACGTCGTGGCCCCGCTCGTCCGCCCAGGCGACGACCGCGTCCAGCCACCGCTGCCGCGCCGTGGCCTGGTACGTCGCGGACCCGTCGTCCGGCGCGTGCGGGTCGTCGTCCTCGGCCGGCCCGATCGCAGACACGGGCCAATCGCTCCCCCACAGCAGACGCTCCACGCCGAAGGCGTCCGCAACCGCATCCAGGAACGGGGTGAGCTGCTCCCGGCTCCACCGGCCGCCCGCTTCCGCCGGCAGGCCGGACAGCTTGCAGAAGACCTCCGGGTGCTTCGCGAGCTCCTCGATGTCGCGCACCCACTCCACGGTCGGGGCGAGCGGGGCGTCCGCCGTGCCGACCTCCGGCTTGCCGAGGTGATCGAGCACCATGCGCAGTTCCGGGATCGCCCCGGCGAGACGCGCGATGTCGGGAAGCTGGTCCGCCCGCACGCACACGTCGAAGCTCCATCCGCGCGTCGCGACCTCGCGGGCGCCGGTCACGAAGGCGCTCGACATCGCCAAGCCGTCCTGGTCCCCCTGCAGGTTGTGCCGGACCCCGACGACGAGCGGATGCGTGCCGAGCTCCTCCAGGTGCGTGGCGGTGTCGATACCGCGGTCCAGCTGCGCGCCCGCGACGATGCCCACCACACCCCGTCGCTCGGCCAGGGACTCGACCCAGCGCACCTCCCCCAGGAAGTCGTCCGAGATCGTCTCGGCCTGCACGAACACGCACTCGACTCGCTCTGCGACCAGCGGATCGCGTTCGAGCTCCGCCTCGGCGAAGCGGCGGTCGTACGGCCCGTCCAACCACGTGTAGGTCAGGAGCTCCGGGTCCCAGACGTGCAGGTGAGAGTCGAGAACGCGCATGGCCTCCATCCTGCCGCAGACATCCGATCACTGGCTAGGATGAGCGCCATGGCTGTGACTGACGAGGCGATCGAGAAGATCAAGGCGATGATCGTGTCGGGCGAGCTCGCGCCCGGCGACCGCCTCCCTCCGGAGAAGGAGCTGTCGGAGCGGCTCGGGCTGTCCCGCAACTCCATGCGCGAGGCCGTCAAGGCGCTGGAGGTCATCCGGGTCCTCGACGTGCGTCGCGGTGACGGCACCTATGTCACGAGCCTCGAACCGCATCTTCTGCTCGAGGCGATCTCGTTCGTGGTCGACATGCACGACGACGACTCCATGCTCGAGATCTTCGCCGTGCGCCGCATGCTCGAGTCCCAGGCGACCGGGCTGGCCGCGACGCTGGGCAGCGACGAGGAGATCACGGCACTGCAGGACGAGGTGAGCGGGATCGACGCCTCGGTGAGCATCGAGGAGCTCGTGGAGCACGACATCCGCTTCCATCGGGAGATCGTCGCGATGGCGGGGAACGCCTACCTCGCGAGCCTGATCGAGCACCTGAGCAGCCAGACGGTGCGGGCGCGCGTGTGGCGGGGTCTCACCGAGGGCGGTGCGGTCGATCGCACCCTGTCGGAGCATCGCGCGATCGCTGATGCCATCGCGCAGCACGACTCGGCTCTGGCGACATCGCTCGCCACGGCGCACATCGCCGGCGTGGAGCGGTGGCTCCGCCAGGCGGCGACCGCCTGAGGGCTAGGCGCCCAGCCGCACCATCGCCGCGTCGAACTCCGCTGCGGAGCTGTCGCTGACCTCGTGGAACAGCGCCTGCTCGATCACGTCGGGAGCCGCGGTGAAGTACGGGACTCCGGCGAGCCGCAGACCCGTGATGTCGTCCGCCGACCGCAGCGAGGCGGCGAGCACGTTCGAGCCGCTGCCCGCGCACACCTCCTGCATGCGGGCGATCACCGCGTCGCCGTCCAGGCCGGCGTCCCGCATCCGCCCGAGGTACGGGGCGATGTACTGGGCGCCGATCGAGGCGCATGCGAGTGCCTGCGCGACCGAGTACACCGCGGTGACGAGCACGGTCGCCCCGTCGCGCACGAGGGCGGAGGCCGCAGCGAACCCCGCAGCCGTCGCCGGCACCTTCACGGCGACGCGATCCCCGAGCGCGCGGATGCCCTCGGCGTTGCGGAGGAAGGACGCGGTGTCACCGCCCCAGGTCTGGAAGAACACCTCGCGTGCGCCTTCCGAGACCCACCGCGCGTACAGGTCGGGGATCTCGGAGGCGGAGCGACCACCGCGTTCCAGAATGGTCGGATTGGTGGTGACGCCGTGCACGACGCCGGCGGTCAGGAGCCGGGAGACGCGGTCGACGTCGGCGCTGTCGACATAGAGGCGGGGCGCGATCGCGGTCATCGGGGTCTCCTCGCAGGCAACCTGTCGTTACAGGTGCGGATGCGGCTAATGTAATGACAGCAGCCGCGCGTTGTCAAAGCCGCCGACCCGCATGCTGTCGAGGAAGATCAGGAGCGAGATGACCCCCGCACACCCCGCCGACCGCTCCGGTGTCGTGATCGTCGGCAGCGTGACCGCCGACGTGACCACCTTCTCGGGAAGACTCCCCGCCCGCGGCGAGACCATCCTGGGCGACGAGTTCACGCTGATGCTCGGCGGCAAGGGCGCGAACCAGGCGGTCGCCGCCGGGCGCTCCGGCGCACGCACCAGCTTCGTCGGCTGCGTGGGCGATGACCTGTTCCACGACCTCGTGGTGGACGGCCTGACCGAGGCCGGCGTCGACCTCGCGCATCTGCGCACGGTCCCCGGGCCCACCGGCATCGCGCACATCCGCGTCGATGCGTCCGCGCAGAACGACATCGTGATGGTGCCGCTCGCGAATGCCGCGTTGAGCGCCGAGCAGATCGACGAGGCTCTCGCCGCCCTCGCTCCGACGACCTCGGTGCTGCTCACGCAGCTGGAGACCCCGTCCGCCCTCACCGCGCACATCACCGCGCGAGCACGCGAGCACGGCATGACCGTGATCCTCGACCCCGCCCCGGCGGCGGAGCTCGACGCCGCGCTCTGGCGGAGCATCGACATCGTCACCCCCAACGAGACCGAGGCGTCGTTGATCAGCGGCATCGAGGTGACCGATGCCCTCTCGGCGGAGCGTGCAGGACGCTGGTTCCTCGATCAGGGCGTCGGCGCCGCCGTCATCACGCTCGCCGGACAGGGCTCCTGCGTCGTCACCGCCGACGGCGCCACGATCATCCCGCCCTTCCCCGTCGAGGCCGTCGACACCACCGCGGCGGGCGACGCCTACGCCGGCTACCTCGGTGCGGCGCTGGCGAACGGCAGCAGCCTGTCGGATGCCGTGCGGCTGGCCACGGCAGCGGGCGCCCTGGCCGTCACGAAGCAGGGGGCGTCGCCGAGTCTCCCGCATCGCGCCGAAGTCGAGGCCTTCCTGCACGAGCGCGCCGCGATGACCGCAGCGGCCAGCTGACCCGGCGAGAACAGGAGCACCGATGCGCAAGACGCCCACCACGATCAACCCGGCACTGTCCCGGGTGATCAGCGAGACCGGCCACACCGACCTGATCGTCGTCACGGATGCCGGCCTCCCCATCCCGCCGGGGGCCGAGCGCATCGACCTCGCCTATCGGCCGGGCGCCCCCGCCTTCCTCGACGTGCTCGACACCGTGCTCGCCGAGCTGGTCGTGGAGGGCGCGACCGTGTCGGCCGAGGTCGCCGAGAAGAGCCCGGAGGTGCTCGACGCCCTGCGGGAGCGCTTCGCCGGGATGGGGTTCGAGATCGAGCTCGTCCCGCACCGGGAGTTCAAGCAGCGCACGCACGCCGCGCGCGCCTTCGTACGCTCCGGGGAGTTCACCCCGTACGCGAACGTGATCCTGCACGCGGGGGTGGCGTACTGATGACGACCGTCGAGGACGCGATCGACCGCCACAGCGCGGCCCCCATGTACGACCAGCTCCGGCAGCTCATCATCGACGGCATCGCCCGCGACGGCCTGCAGCCGGGCGATCCGCTCCCCGGCGAGCACCGGCTCTGCGAGCGCTACGGCATCTCCCGCACGGTCGTGCGGCAGGCGCTCGCCCAGCTCGAGCACGAGGGGCTCGTCGAGCGCGTGAAGGGCAAGGGCACCTTCGTCTCCCGCCCGCGCACGAGCGAGAGCCTGGTCCACACCCTCGTCGGGCTCTACGACGATGTGGAGCGGCGCGGCGGCCACGTGCACAGCGACGTTCTCCGCCACGAGCAGACCGTCGCGGACGAGGAGATCGCCCTGGCGCTGGAGGTGCCCGTCGGCTCGACCGTGATCGCACTGGAGCGGCTCCGGCATGTGGACGGCGAGCCCTGGTCGCTGTCGACCACGTGGATGCCGGAGGCGGTGGGCGCCGTCACGCTCGGCGCCGACCTGGCCGAGGGGTCGCTCTACCGTCTGCTCGCCGACCACGACATCGTCGCGACGCACGGCGTCCGTTCAGCGGAGGCGACGGTCGCCACGCACGAGCAGGCGCAGCACCTGGGTGTCAGCGCCGGTTCGGCCCTGCTGCGCCTGCGCAGCATCAGCCGCAGCGCCGACGGAACGCCCATCGAGTACTTCATCGCGTATCACCGGGGTGACCGTTCGCGCTTCGAGTTCCAGCTGCAGCAGGAGCAGTCGCAGGCCTCGCTCCTGCACGTGGACGGCGCGGGAGGCGCCTCTCCCGCCGGCACCGTCGGCTGAGGCCGGCCCGGTACGCTCGAGGGCATGAGCGACTGGACCAGCACCGCGATCGCCCTGCTGGAGGCCGACGCCAACCGCAGCGCCGACACGCACCTGCACCTGTTCCCGCTGCCGCCCGAGTGGGGCATCGACCTGTACCTCAAGGACGAGTCGGTGCACCCGACCGGTTCGCTCAAGCACCGCCTCGCCCGCTCCCTGCTCCTCTACGGACTCGTGAACGGACGCATCCGGCAGGACACCACGCTGGTGGAGTCGTCGAGCGGGTCGACCGCCGTCTCCGAGGCGTACTTCGCCCGAATGCTGGGATTGAAGTTCATCACCGTCGTCCCGCGGTCGACCGTGCAGGAGAAGATCGACCTCATCGAGTTCTACGGCGGCACCTGCCACTTCGTCGACCGCCCGGAGGACATGTCGTCCGAGGCGCAGCGACTCGCGTCGGACTGCACCGGCCACTACCTCGACCAGTTCACGTTCGCGGAGCGCGCGACCGACTGGCGCGGCAACAACAACATCGCCGAGAGCGTTTTCAGCCAGCTCGCGCAGGAGCGGCATCCCATCCCCACCTGGATCGTCACCGGTGCGGGCACCGGAGGCACCAGCGCCACGTTCGGCCGCTACGTGAAGTACCGACGGCACGACACGAAGGTCGCGGTCGTCGACCCGGAGGGATCGGCCTTCTACGACGGATGGGCCGGCGCGGTGGATCCGCCGGTCGGACGCCCGAGCCGCATCGAGGGGATCGGCCGCCCTCGGGTCGAGCCCTCGTTCGTGCCCACCGTGATCGACGAGATGATCCAGGTCCCCGATGCGGGGTCGATCGCCGCGATCCGGCTGCTGCGCGAGCGCACCCTGCACTGGGCGGGCGGTTCCACCGGCACGAACCTCTACGGCGCATTCCAGCTCATCGCGCGGATGCGGGCCGCGGGCGAGACCGGCAGCGTCGTGACCCTGATCTGCGACAGCGGCGTCCGCTACGCCAACACCTACTACTCCGACGAATGGGTCGCGGCGCAGGGCTGGGACCTCGCCCCGCACCGTGCCCGACTGGAGCACTTCCTCGACTCCGGCGTCTGGACCGACTGACGCCCCGACCTGGGTCCCTGAGCTTGTCGAAGGGCCCCACCTGGGACCCTGAGCTTGTCGAAGGGCCCCAGGACCTGGGTCCCTGAGCTCGTCGAAGGGCCCGGCACGCCGCTTCGACAAGCTCAGCGACCCAGGGGGTGGAATTTCCCAGCGACCCAGGGAATGGAAGTTTCCCAGCGACCCAGGGGATGCACGCTCGGCGACCCGAGGAGTGACCGCCGGAGGATCGGGCTACGCTGGCCGCATGACCACACTCATCCTCACCGTCGCGGGTGCAGACCGTCCCGGCCTCGTGGCCGCCGTCGCCGATGTCGTGGACGCACACGGCGGAAACTGGGAGAACAGCTCCCTGGCCGAGCTCGCCGGCACGTTCGCGGGCGTCATCGAGGTGTCGGTGCCGACGGAGCGGGCCGGAGAACTCGAGACCGCGCTGCGAGCGCTCCAGGGGCAGGGGCTGCTCACGCTCTCGGTGCTCACGGGCGCCCCGGAAGCCGCCGCCGACGACGATCGGCTGCTGGAGATCCAGGTGCTCGGGAACGACCGCCCCGGCATCGTGCGCGAGGTCTCGGGCGTGCTGAACGCGCACGCGCTCAGCATCGAGGAGCTCGCGACCGAGACGCGCGACGCGGCGATGGCGGGCGGCCGCCTGTTCGAGGCGTCGGTCACCGCGAAGGTTCCGGCGGATGTCGACCTCGACGCCCTGCGCGCCGACCTCGAGCGGATCGCGGCCGAGATCCAGGTGGACATCACGCTCGGCTGATCGGCGGCTCTGGATCGCGTCAGTCCTCGAGACCGGAGTACTTCCGCACCCAGTACTCCGTGTACGCGACGTGCGCCGAGGCCGCGGCCGAAGCGGCGACGGGGTCCGCCGCGGCGAGTCCTCGGAGGATCGCACGGTGCCCGGCGTCCGAGTGGACCTTGAGCTCGGCTGCATCCTCCGGGTCGGAGATCCGGTACGCACGGGAGCGGGAGCGCAACACGTCGATCAGGCTCGTCAGAGCCTCGTTGCCCGCCACCTCGGAGATGGCCATGTGGAACTCATGGTCCAGGCGCGACTGCGCCTCGAAGTCGGTGGTGCCCTCGATCTCGTCGAGCACCCGGTCGAGAGTCTCGACGGTGCCCTCGTCGATGCGGGCTGCGGCGAGCGCGGCGGCGTGGGGTTCGAGCACCCGGCGGAGCTCGGTCAGCTCCAGCACGCCGGCCATCGGGAGCAGCCCGACCGTGAGCGACAGGCTGCCGATCAGATCGGCGGCCCGCAGTTCGCTCACGTAGCTTCCCGAGCCGTGCCGCGTCTCCAGCACGCCGAGCGCGGCGAGCGTGCGGATGGCTTCGCGCAGCGATCCGCGCGAGACGCCCAGCCGCTCGCACAGCTCCCCTTCGCTGGGCAGGCGATCTCCGGGGCGCAGCGCACCGTCGGCGATCAGGGCCCGCAAGCCGTGCAGCGCCGTGTCGAGTGCGCTCATCGTCATCCTCTCTGACACTCCCCCACCCCTCGTGCAGTCTGTCGGAACCGATCGCCACGGCAAACTCGTATGACGACTATGTTTCATCTTTCCAGATTCGTGGCAAAAACCGGGGGTGTGTGGCAAAGTTGTGCAACAACTCGCCCGACTCATCGATGAGGTCCGATGTCCGCACCGCTGTTCCCCGCACCGCTCACGCTGCACTCCGGCCTGCGAGCGCGCGATGCCTGGCCCCTCGACCCCGACATCATCCACCTCAACCACGGGTCGTTCGGAGCCGTGCCGTCGGTCGTCGTCGCACACCAGGACACGCTGCGACGTCGCGCCGACCTGAGCCCCGTCGAGTGGTTCCCCCGCATCGCCGAGCGCGTGCAGCAAGCCAGGGAGCGCACCGCGCCGTTCGTGGGCGCCCTGGCCGAGGACAGCGTGTTCGTCCCGAACGCATCCGCCGCGGCGACCGTGGTCTACAACGCGCTGCACCTCGACGGCGGCGACGAGATCCTGGTCACGGATCAGGGCTACGGCGCCATCACGATGGGCGCCGAACGCCTCGCGCGCCGCTTCGGCGCAACCGTCCGCACCGTCGCCCTGCCCCTGCTCGCCTCCGACGACGAGGTCGTGCAGCTCTTCGCCGATGCGCTCACGCCGCGCACGCGCCTCATCGTCGTCGACCAGATCACCTCGCCGACGGCGCGACTGCTTCCCACCCGCCGCATCGCCGACCTCGCCGCCGAACACGGCGTGCGCACCCTCGTCGACGGGGCCCACGCCCCTGGCCTCATCCCGGATGCGGCGGCGGTGGCCGGCGGCGACTGGTGGTTCGGCAACCTGCACAAGTGGCCCTGCGCACCGCGCGGCTCCGCCCTCCTCGTGACCACGGCTCCCGACCGGGACGAGCTCTGGCCGCTGATCGACTCGTGGGCCGCGCGGGAGCCGTACCCGGAGCGCTTCGACACGCAGGGCACGATCGACGCCACGACCTACCTGGCCACCCCGACCGCGATCGACTTCATCGAGAGCGAATTCGGCTGGGCGGCCGCGCGCACGGCCATGGCGGAGATCGCGGATGCCGGCGCCGAACTCATCGCCGAGGCCCTGCGTCCGTACGGCGACGAGGACCCGCTCACCCCGCTCCCCTCGCCCGTGCCGTCGATGCGGCTCGTGCGTCTCCCCCTCGGGCTCGGCGCGACCCGCGAGGAGGCCGATGCCCTGCGCATGGATCTGCTCGACGAGGTGGGAGTCGAGACCGCGTTCACGAGCTTCCGTGGCGTCGGCTACTTCCGCCTCTCGGCGCACCTCTACACGGAGGCCTCCGACTTCGAGGCATTCGTGGAACGCTGCGTCCCCCAGATCCTGAGCCGCGCCGGAATCCCCCGCGCGGACTCCCTCATCCTTCCCTGACCCCGTCCATCCACCCGATCCACACCCCCAACCCGAGAGGCACATCGTGAAGAACAAGATCTTGACGACAGCGGCGGGAGTCGGCACCGTCGCCGTCCTCGCCCTCACCGGCTGCTCCGCAGGCTCCGGTCCCTCCGACGACGGCTCCGTCCAGCTGCAGATGGTCGAGAGCCTGACCAACCCCGCCCGCACCGAGCTGCTGCGCGGGCTCCTCGACGACTTCGAGAAGGACAACCCCGACATCACGGTCAACCTGGTGTCCCCGCCCACCGAGCAGGCCGACCAGAAGATCCAGCAGATGCTGCAGTCCGGCAAGGGCGTCGACGTGCTCGAGGTGCGCGACATCACCGTCGGGCCGTTCGCGAACAACGGCTGGCTGTACGACCTCGGCGCCGATCTGAAGAAGTGGGACGGCTGGGACGCCCTGACCGAGAACGCGCAGTCGGCCTCGGTCGCGGAGGACGGCAAGAGCTACTTCGTCCCCTACGGCTTCTACGGCCTGTCGCTCTTCTACCGCACCGACCTCGTGAAGGACGCCGGCTTCGACGGTCCGCCGCACAGCTGGAAGGACCTGCTGGAGCAGGCGTCCGCCATCCAGGACCCGTCGAACAACATCTACGGCTATGCGTTCCGCGGCGGCCAGAACGCGAACAGCAACGTCGTCGCGGCGATCGAGGCCTACACGATCGACGGCCTCGACACGGAGGACGCGTTCCTCATGGAGGACGGCTCGACGATCTTCGCCGCGCCCGAGGCCCAGGAGGCCGTCGACGACTACTTCGACCTCTTCAAGGAGGCCTCGCCGCCGTCCGCCGTGTCGTGGGGCTACCCCGAGATGGTCGCCGGTTTCACGAACGGCACCACCGCGTTCCTCCTGCAGGACCCGGAGGTCATCGCGACGGTGCAGGACTCCTCGCTGACCGAGGACCAGTGGGACACCGCCCCGCTGCTCGTCGGACCCTCCGGCAAGGCCGCACAGCCCCTCGCCGTCGCCGGCTGGGGTGTCGCGGAGAACAGCGAGCACAAGGAGGCAGCGGTGAAGCTCGTGGAGTTCCTCTCTTCGGCCGAGCCCGCCACCGAGTTCGCGCAGGCGAACAGCCTCGTCCCGATCATCGCGGCCGCGGCCGACGACGAGTTCTACTCGACCGGCCCCTGGACGAGCTACGTCACCATGACCGAGGACCCGGAGACGTACGTCAACGTGCGCCAGCCCCGTGGCGTCAGCTGGTGGACCGAGTGGATCCAGAAGTCCGATCAGGATGTGCAGAACGTGCTCCTGGGCAACATGTCGACGAGCGACCTGCTCGCCTCCTGGGATGCGTTCTGGACCGAGAAGTACGCCGCGGAGAAGGGTTGATCCGTGGCCCGCACCATCCGTGAAGGGGGCTCCGTCGGCACCGCGTCTCATCACGCAGTCGGCGGGGCCTCCCCGGCATCGCGTCGTCGGCCCTTCCGTGGTCGCACGGCACTCACGCTGCTGGCGTTCCTCGCGCCGGCGATCGTCTTCGTCTGCTGGTTCACCTACTGGCCGATGCTGCAGGGCGCCCGCATGGCGTTCCACGACTGGAACCTGTGGGACCTCACGTCGACGCCGTTCGTCGGCTTCGACAACTTCCTCGCGGTGTTCCGCGACCCCGCCTTCCCGACCGTGGCGTGGAACTCCGTGCTCTGGGTCGTCGGCTCGCTCGTGCCGCAGCTCGTGATCGGATTCCTCATCGCGCTCGCCCTGCGCAAGCGGTTCCGCTTCCGCGGGCTCTACCAGGCGCTGGTGTTCTTCCCCTGGGCGGTCTCCGGCTTCCTCATCGGCATGCTGTTCCGCTGGATGTTCAACGCCGAGTTCGGCGTGGTGAACGACCTGCTCATGAAGGCGGGGCTGATCGACGCCCCGCTGCCGTGGCTGGCCGACCCGAAGCTCGCGATGTTCGCCGTGATCGTCGCGAACATCTGGTACGGCGTGACCTTCTTCGCGATCATGATCCTCGCGGCGCTGCAGTCGGTGCCGGACGAGATGCTGGAGGCGGCGAGCCTGGACGGCGCCGGCAAGGTGCGGCAGCTGTTCTCGATCATCATCCCGTACATCTCGATGACGCTGCTGCTGACGATCCTGCTGCGCGTGATCTGGATCTTCAACTTCCCCGACATCATCTACGCGATGACGAACGGCGGCCCGGCCAACCAGACCCACATCATCACGACGTGGATGATCAACTACACGCAGCAGGGCAACTACGGCATCGCGAGCGCCATCGGGCTCATCGTCGTGGCGTTCCTCATGGTGTTCTGCGCGTTCTACCTGATGGCGATGCGAAGGGTGCAGCGATGACCATCACCTCATCCGTCCGGACCGGCTCCTCGGTCACGGAGACCCGTCGCATCACGGTGCCCGACCCGAAGGCCGCCCCGCGTCCGAAGCCGCGCGTCACGGTGGGCGGCGTGGTGCGTGTCGTCGGCCTGGGACTGTGGCTGCTCATCACGCTGTTCCCGCTGTACTGGATCGCGCTCACCTCGTTCAAGTCGCCTGGCACGATCAACCGCTTCCCGATCGAGTACTGGCCGAGCGAGCCCTCGCTGGACAACTACACCAGCCTGTTCGAGAAGAGCTCGTTCGGGACGTTCCTGGCGAACTCGGCGATCGTGGCCGTGTCGGCGGGCGCGGTGGCGACCCTCATCGCCCTGCTCAGCGCCTACGTGCTGGCGCGGTTCGAGTTCCGCGGCAAGGGGGCGGTGCTCATCGCGTTCCTGCTGACGCAGATGATCCCGGCCTTCATCGCCCTCGGACCGCTGTACTCGATGATGACCGACCTCGGTCTCGTCGACACCAAGCCGGGACTCATCCTCGTCTACATCGCGATCTGCATCCCGTTCTCCACGGTCATGCTGCGGGGCTTCTTCGAGAACGTCCCCGACGCGCTGGAGGAGGCGGCCATGATCGACGGCTGCTCGCGCCTCGGCGCCCTGTTCCGGGTGCTCGTGCCGGTGATGACCCCTGGCATCATCGCGGCGTTCATCTTCAACTTCGTGAACTGCTGGAACGAGCTGTTCCTGTCGGTCGTGCTGATGAACACCGACGCGAACCGCACAGTGCCATCGGCGCTGAACGGCTTCATCTCCACGTTCAACATCGACTGGGGCTCCATGAGCGCCGCGGCCGTGCTGACGATCCTCCCGACGATGGTGATGTTCGCCCTCGCCAGCCGCTGGATCGTCCAGGGCCTGACGGCCGGGGCCGTCAAGGAGTAACCCCGGCTCCGGTCGCGAAAAAGCATCCATCTACCGGGTAGATGGATGCTTTTTCGCGACGGGAATCGCGTCAGACGAGCCGGGACTTCGGCGAGACCGAGTAGGTGTGCTCGGCGTCGCGGTTGACCGTGTCGCCGAGGGCGTCGTCGATCGCGGTCAGCGTGTCTGCGTCGAGCTTCACGCCGGAGGCCTTGACCGTGTCGGCGAGCTGCTCCGGGCGAGAGGCGCCGACGAGGGCCGCCGCGACGTTCGGGTTCTGCAGGACCCACGCGATCGCGAGCTGCGGCATCGACAGCCCCGCCTGCTCGGCGATCGGCTTGAGGCGCTGCACCGCGGTGAGGATGTCGTCCTTGAGGAAGCTCTTGATGAAGTCGGAGCCGCTGTGCGGGTCGGTCGCCCGCGAGCCCTCCGGCACCGGCTGACCCGGCAGGTACTTGCCGCTGAGCACGCCCTGCGCCATCGGCGACCACACGATCTGCGAGATCCCCAGCTCCTCAGACGCCGGGACGACCTTGCCCTCGATGACCCGCCACAGCATCGAGTACTGCGGCTGGTTCGAGATGAGCTGGATGCCGAGCTGCTTCGCCAGGGCGTGCCCTTCGCGCAGCTGCTCTGCGGTCCACTCCGAGACGCCGATGTAGAGCGCCTTGCCCTGACGGACGACGTCGGCGAAGGCCTGGAACGTCTCCTCCAGCGGGGTCTCGTAGTCGAAGCGATGCGCCTGGTACAGGTCGACGTAGTCGGTGCCGAGACGCTGCAGCGAGCCGTTGATCGACTCGAAGATGTGCTTGCGGCTCAGGCCGGTGTCGTTCGGCCCCTTGGGACCGGTCGGGAAGTACACCTTCGTGAAGATCTCGAGGCTCTCACGGCGCTGACCCTCCAAGGCCTTGCCGAGCACGACCTCGGCCGCCGTGTTCGCGTAGGTGTCCGCGGTGTCGAAGGTGGTGATGCCGGCGTCCAGGGCGGCGTGCACCGTCTTGACCGCGGCGTCGTCCTCGACCTGCGAGGCGTGCGTGACCCAGTTGCCGTAGGTGATCTCCGAGACCTTGAGACCACTGTTGCCGAGATAGCGATAGTTGACCATGGATCAACGCTAGTGGCTGCTCCCGACCACGGGGCCGGATGCGTCGTGATGCTCGCAGCCCACCCCGCTCCCGACGACGACCGCGCTCAGGTCGCCGCCGCGGAAGAGGGAGGAGCGGGCGGAGTCGTGACGATGTCGGCGCGGTCGCGGAAGCCCTCGGCCGTCACCCGGTCGAGCGCCACCTGCTTGCGGATCGCGGCGGCCTTCTCGTACAGGCTCGGTTCCCCGTAGCTCGTCAGCACCTTCACCAGCACGGGGAGCAGCTCGATCATGAAGAACAGTGCGGCGATCAGGATGTGCGCCCACAGGATCGTCGGCTCCTTCTCGCTGAGCCGGTTCAATCCGCTGATCTGACTGAGGAGACCGACCGCTCCCGCGTTGCCCTGCGCCACCGCATCGGCCCGGGCGTTGTAGGCGGCGAGGGCCTGGTCGTAGGTGTCGCGTGCGGCGGGAAGCTGCGACTGCGCCTGCTCGCGGTTGGTGGCCTCGGAGGTCGAGGTGTTCTCCTTCGCGGCGGTCCCTGCGGCGGCGAGCTCCTCGTTGGCGGTCCGCAGCTGCGCGGCGAGCGCGTCGTAGGTCTGCTGCGCTTCGGCGAGCTGTGCCTTCGCCGCATCCGAACTCGCGCCCTCGCCGTTGACACCGGTGCAGCCGGGAACGGTGCCGGCGCCCTCTCCGGTCAGCTCGCACTGGTAGAGCACGCGGGCCTGGTCGATGACGCCCTGCTGTGCGGTCATCTTCGCCGTGAGGTCGTCGACCGTTGCCTGGGCGGCGGCCTCGGTCGCCGATGCCGACTCGGTGCCGGCGACGATGCCCGTGGCGGCCTGGTTCTCGAGCTCGGCGACGCGTGCGGTCGCCGCATCCAGCGCGATCTTCTCGGGCCCGTTCTCGAGCGCCTCCTGGTCGGACTGCGACTGCGTGATGTTGGTCGAGGCGACTTCGCGCGCGATGTCGTTGTGGAAGATCTGCAGCACGAGCGGCTCGGCGACGACGAATCCGATGATCGCCGCCATGATGACTCGCGGGATGGCGAGGCCGATGAGCCGCCAGACGTTCTTGGTCGACGTCATGGTCGACGTGAGGAAGCGGTCGAGGTTGAAGATGATGAGCGCCCACACGAGCGCCAGGGGCACGGCCAGCCAGATCGCGGCCTGCACGCCGGTGGTGAGCGCGAACAGCATGGAGATGGCCGAGACCAGCGCGGTGCCGGCGAGGACGAAGAACATCTGCACGAAGCGGGGCGTCTCGCCGGGTACCCGGTCGAGGATCTCGCCCTCCGCCCCGCCGAGGATGGCGAGGGTGCGGGCGCGCGAGCCGGGGGTGCGCGGCTTCCGGGGCGCCTTGGGCTTCTTCATGCGCGGCTGACGGGGAGGCTTCACCGGCGCGGGCTCTGCCGTGGCGTCGGGGGTCGGCTCAGTCGGCGCGGAGACAGGGACCTCACGGGTGTCATCGGCGCCGGTGGGCTCGAACTCGCGCAGGAAGTCGAGGTCATCGGTCGTGGCGTTCGGGTCGCTCTCGACGATGATCCGACCCTGCGAGTCGAAGCGACCCGGTCGGTGGGCGGAATAGGGCATTCCGACAATCTACGAAACTTCGCCTGTGCATCGCGTGGAAGAGTCCTTTGTTTCCCCCCTCCGGTCGCGATATTCCAGCGATTCGGGGCGGTTTTGGATGGAATATCGCGACGGGAACGGGGTCAGAGCAACCGGTCGAGGGCCGCAGCGTAGGCGGAGAGCGCGTCGTCGAGGGAGAAGTGACCGGCGGCGGCGAGCGTCCCGAGTCCGTGGATCAGGCCCCACAGCGCGACCACATCGGTGGGGCGATCGAGCCCGACCGCGGCGGCTGCGGCGGCGAGGACCGCTTCGAGGCCGTCGATGAGGGGGGCCATGGTGGGTGTCGGAGATCCGGGGATGCACACGGTCGGGTCGTAGACGGCGTCGAACGCGTGCGGGTGCTCCACGGCGAAGCGGATGTACGCCGAGCCGCCGTCCGTGAGCGCGGCTCGGGGGGTCGATGCCGCCTCCGCCGCGGCCCGGACCTGCGTGAGGAGATCCGCCATGCTGCGTTCGGCGATGGCCTTGAGCAGCCCAAGCCGGTCGGAGAAGTGGTGGTACGGGGCGTTGTGGCTGACGTTCGCGGCCCGAGCGACTTCGCGCAGGCTGATCTCCGCCGCGGGCATCCGCTCCAGCAGCTGCATCGCGGCGTCTTCCAGGGCACGGGCCAGGTCGCCGTGGTGGTAGCCGTCCTTCGAACTTGACATGAGCAACATCCTCTCCTATCTTGACAGTGTCCATCAGCTTGACACTGTCCAGATAGGAACCCGACATGACCGCTCTCGTGATCGACGGCCACCCCGACGCTCTCTCCCTCACCGCCGCGGTCGCGCGCCGGTATGCCGACGGTCACGGCGACGCCCGCGTGCTGGCCCTGCGCGAGCTCGCGTTCGACCCGAACCTGAGGTTCGGCTACCGGCAGCGCATGACGCTCGAACCCGACCTCGTCGATGCGAAGCGCGCACTCCAGGAGGCGGACACCATCGTCATCGCGACGCCCCTGTGGTGGGGCTCGGTGCCTGCCCTGCTCAAGGGCTTCTTCGACCGCGCCCTGCTGCCGCAGCAGGAGTACCGATACTCCGACCTCGGGCTCCCGCAGGGACTGCTCCGCGCTCGCCACGGCAGACTGCTCGTGCTGGCGGACACGCCCTGGTACCTCGTGCCGTTCACCGGGCTCCCCGCCCAGACCCACGTCGCCCGCGGCACGATGCGCTTCTGCGGCATCCGCTCGGTACGCACGCACCGCATGCTCGGGGTCAAGGGCGCCGACGAGGCGACCATCACCCGGTGGCTGGACCGCGCCGAACGCCTCGGCGCCGCGGACGGACGCCGCGACCGGACACCTCAGGCCATCGCGGCGGAGGCGGCCTCGTCCTCGGTCGTGGCGACGAGCTGACCGCACGCCCCGTCGATCTCCTTGCCGCGGGTGTCGCGGAGGGTCGTCGGGATGCCGGCGTCGTTGAGCCGGCGCACGAACTCGTTCGTGACATCCTTCTCGGATGCCGTCCAGATCGAGCCGGGTGTCGGGTTCAGCGGGATCGGGTTCACGTGCACCCAGCCGCGTCCGCGCTGGTTGAGCTTGTCCGCCAGCAGGTCGGCACGCCAGGCGTGGTCGTTCATGTCCTTGATCAGCGCGTACTCGATCGACACGCGACGGCCGGTCTTGGCGTAGTAGTCGTACGCGGCGTCGAGGGCCTCGTCGACCTTCCACCGCGAGTTCACCGGGATGAGCTCGTCGCGCAGGTGGTCGTCGGGCGCGTGCAGCGAGAGGGCGAACGTGACGGGGATGTTCTCGTCGGCGAGCTTCTTGATCGCCGGCACGAGGCCGACCGTCGAGACCGTGATGCCGCGAGCGCTCATGCCGAGGCCGTCGGGCTGCGGCGCCACCATGATGCGCACGGCGTCCATCACGCGCTTGTAGTTCGCGAGCGGCTCGCCCATCCCCATGAAGACGATGTTCGAGACGCGTTCCATGCTGTGGTCGTCGGACTTCTTGCCGCCGAGCCCGCCCTCGGCGATCAGCCGGTTGGCGCGCACGATCTGTTCGATGATCTCGGCGGTCGACATGTTGCGGGTCAGTCCCGCCTGCCCGGTCGCGCAGAACGGGCAGTTCATGCCGCAGCCGGCCTGGCTCGACACGCACAGCGTGATGCGACCCGGGTAGCGCATGAGCACCGACTCGACCAGGGCGCCGTCGTGCAGACGCCACAGGAACTTGATCGTGTCACCGCGGTCGGTCTCGAGGCGCCGCACCTCGGTGAGCAGCGGAGGCAGCATCCCGGCGACGAGCTGCTCCCTGGTGTCGGCCGGGAGGTCGGTCATCTGCTCGGGGTCGGACGTGTAGTGCCGGAAGTAGTGGGTCGCGAGCTGCTTCGCACGGAAGCCGGGCAGCCCGAGCTCCTTCACCTTCTCGGTGCGTTCCGCGGGCGTGAGGTCGGCGAGGTGCACGGGCGGCTTCCCACGCTTGGGGCTCGCGAACTGCAGCAGCGGGCGCCCTTCGGCATCCTTCTGCTGCGTCCAGCCCTCGGTCGCAGGGCGCACCTGCGGCGTGCGGGTCTGGCGGATCGCCCCCGAGCGGGACGACGCGGGCGCTGTCGCGGGGCGCGTCTCGCGCGTGCGGGGGTTCTCGGTCATCCCTCCAGGGTACCGGGGCTCGGGTGGGAAGGCCCTGGCAGGCATCGGTAGCTCGATGCCCCTCGGTTGTCGTTACAGGTTGGCGTCCGCGAGAATGAGGGAAGTCCCTCGATCAAGGAGCCCCATGTCCGACCGTCTCGACCGCGCCCGCACCACCGGCATCCTCGCCGTCCTCCGCGCCCCGTCCCCCGAGCTGGCGCTCGAGGCCTCGGAGGCCATCATCCGCGGCGGTGTCACCGGCATCGAGGTGACCTTCTCCACTCCCGACGCGCCGTCGGTGATCCGGGAGCTCATCGCCCGACACGGGGATGCCGCATACATCGGTGCCGGTACCGTGACCACCGCCGCTCAGGCAGAACTCGCGGCGGATGCCGGAGCGGAGTTCCTCGTCAGTCCCGGCACGCTCCCCCACCTCACCCGCAGCATGCTCGACACGGGCCGTGTGGTGATGACCGGCGCGATGACTCCCACCGAGGTCATGGGCGCCCTCGAACTCGGCGTCGACGTCGTGAAGATCTTCCCCGCCTCGCTCGGTGGACCCTCGTACCTCGGGGCCCTGCGCGGACCGTTCCCCGACGCACCGCTCATGCCCACCGGCGGGGTCAGCCCCGACAACCTCGCCGCCTGGTTCGCCGCGGGCGCGGTCGCGGTCGGCGCCGGTGGAGACCTCGCCAACAGCGCCTCGATCACGGCATCCGACTGGGCCGACATCGAGCAGCGCGCCGGACGATTCACCGCCGCGCTCGCTGCTGCCCGCGGCTGACCCCTCTCGATACCGCCGCGTTTGGTATACCGGACGCATGGGTGTGCGACGGATGCTGACCATCGGGAGCGTCCTGATCACGCTGCTGACAGCGACGGGCTGCACAGCGACACTGGATCCGTCGGCGACGGATCCGCACCCGCCGACTCAGGAGGCCACCATGACCGACGCCACTCGCGCTCTGCTCGCCGCGGCTGCGGCCGGAGACGAGACCGCCGTCCGCTCGGCGATCGAGACGGGCGCCGACATCGAGGCGCGCGGATCCGGCGGGATGACACCCCTGGTCGCCGCGACCAAGGCGAACCACACGGCCGCGGCGCGGGTGCTCATCGAGGCCGGCGCGGATGTGAACGCCAAGGACGACATGCAGGACTCGGCCTACCTGTACGCCGGAGCCCGCGGGCACGACGAGATCCTGCGGCTGACTCTCCAGCACGGCGCAGACCTCACCAGCACGAACCGCTTCGGCGGGACGGCGCTCATCCCGGCCGCCGAGCGCGGACTGCTGTCGACCATCCGCATCCTCCTCGAAGCCGGCGTGGACCCGAACCACGTCAACAACCTGAACTGGACGGCCCTGCACGAGGCGATCGTGCTCGGCGACGGGTCTGCGACGTACATCGAAGTCGTGCGCACGCTGCTCGACGGCGGGGCGGATGCGGGGATCCGGGACGGTGACGGCGTGCTGCCGGTCGACCTCGCCGCCGCACGCGGGTACGACGCGATCGTCGCCGAGCTTCGCCGGTGATCGACCTCGACCCCTGGGGATGGGCGGCGCTCGGGGCTGCCGCCCTGACGATCGGGGTGTCGAAGACAGCGCTTCCCGGCGGCAGCATCCTCGCGATCGCGCTGTTCGCCGCGGTGCTGCCCGCTCGCACCTCCACGGCTGCGATGCTGCTGCTGCTCATGGTGGGAGACGTGTTCGCCCTGATCGCCTACCGCCGGCACGCGCACTGGCCGACGCTGCTGCGTCTCGCGCCGGCCGTCGTCGCGGGGCTCCTCATGGGCTTCGCCTTCCTAGCCTTCGCGGGTGACGGGGTGGTCCGCCGTGCGATCGGCGTGATCCTGCTGCTGATGATCGGCGTGACACTGTGGCGGCGGCGGCGGGCTTCGCGGACGGATGCGGTCGCTCCGGCATCCGGCGGCCTCGTGCTGGCGGGCGCCTATGGAACGCTCGGCGGTTTCACGACCATGGTCGCGAACGCCGGCGGCCCGGTGATGTCGATGTATTTCCTGGCCACCCGCACGCCGGTGCAGGTGTTCCTCGGCACGTCGGCGTGGTTCTTCGCGATCATCAACGTGATCAAGGTGCCGTTCCTCGCCGGGATCGGCCTGTTCACGGGTCCGGTGCTGCTGACCGACGCCATCCTCGCCCCGCTCGTGGTGATCGGCGCGCTCGCCGGCCTGCGACTGGCGAGACGGCTGAACCAGCGTGTGTTCGACCGGATCGTGATCGCCCTCACGGTCGCCGGCGCCGTCTACCTCCTGCTCTGATCCCCACCGCGGGTCGCTGAGCCCCCGCCTGGGTCGCTGAGCCTGTCGAAGCGTCAGTCGAGGAAGATGTCCGGGAACAGGGCGCTGTCGGGGGTGCCGGGGATGGCCGCGTACCGGGAGAAGTCCGTCACGCCGTCCGCCTCGAGCACGTCCTCGACGATCAGGGTCTGGCCCGTGTAGGACGCCGCGGGCTTGCACAGCACCGCGTAAGCGGCATCCGCGTAGATGTCGGGCGTGCGGCTGGCCGCCATGACCTTGTCGCCGCCGAGGAGGTTCTGCACGGCGGCGGTCGCGATCGTGGTGCGCGGCCACAGCGTGTTGGCGGCGATCCCGTCACGGGCGAACTCCGCTGCGAGGCCGAGGGTCGCCATCGTCATCCCGAACTTCGCGAGGGTGTAGCCGGTGTGCGCACCGAGCCACTTCGGGGTCGGGTTGAGCGGCGGCGAGAGGGACAGGATGTGCGGGTTCTCGGCGTCCTTCAGGATGGGAACGGCCGTCCGCGACAGCATGAAGGTCCCGCGCACGTTGACGTCCTGCATGAGGTCGTACTTCTTGGCGGAGAGGTCGAGCGAGCGCGAGAGATCGATGACGCTGGCGTTGTTGATGACGATGTCGATCCCGCCGAACTCGCCCTGGGTCTTCATGACGGCTTCCGTGATGTCGTCGTCGACGCGGACGTCTCCGACGATCGGCAGGGCCTGACCGCCGGCCGCGCGGATCTGCTCCGCCGCGGTGTGGATCGTGCCCTCGAGCTTCGGGTGCGGGGTGTCGGTCTTCGCGAGCATGGCGATGTTCGCCCCGTCCGCGGCCGCTCGCAGCGCGATGGCGAGTCCGATCCCGCGGCTTCCGCCCGACATCAGGATGGTCTTTCCGGCCAGGGTCATGGGTTCTCCTTCATAGTGCGACGGGAGCAGCTGGGGCGGTGGGTCGGGTTACTTCGGGGCCATGCGGATCGCGCCGTCGAGGCGGATGGTCTCGCCGTTGAGGTAGCCGTTCTCGACGATGTGCTCCACGAGGGCGGCGTACTCGTCGGGGCGGCCGAGGCGGGAAGGGAACGGGACCTGCTGACCCAGCGAATCCTGCGCGGCCTGCGGGAGGCCCATCAGCATCGGGGTCTCCATGATCCCGGGGGCGATCGTGCAGACGCGGATGCCGTGGCGGGCGAGTTCGCGCGCCACGGGCAGCGTCATGGCGTGCACTCCGCCCTTGGACGCGGAGTACGCCGGCTGGCCGATCTGGCCGTCGAACGCCGCGACGCTCGCGGTGTTGACGATGACGCCGCGCTCCTCCTCCAGGAGGTCGTTCTTGGCGATCAGGGCCGCCGCCTGCGAGATCACGTTGAACGTGCCGACGAGGTTGATCCGCACGATGCGCTCGAAGTCGGCGAGCACGGCGGGGTTACCGCCGCGATCGAGCACCTTGGCCGGCGGCGCGATCCCGGCGCAGTTCACGACAACGCGCAGCGGGGCGGCGGCCTGGGCGGCGGCCTGGGCGGCGGCGACCGCGTCGCGCACGTCGTCGGCGCTCGTGACGTCGGCCGCGACGAAGAGTCCGCCCAGCTCGTCGGCGATCTCGGCGCCCTTCGACGACGCCAGATCGATGATGGTCACGTGCGCGCCGGCGGCTCTGAGCCGCCGAGCGGTGGCGAGTCCGAGGCCCGAGGCGCCTCCTGTGATGAGTGCACCCTGTCCGCTGATCTGCATCTGATGTTCTCCTTCGAACGTCGTCGTGCGACATGCCGTGATGGAACGCAGTATCAGACTACGTGGTTCCTGGTTTCATCACGACCCCGCGCCCGGCCCGAGGTCGGTCGCGCTCCGCGTGTCGGCCGAGCGCCGGCAGCAGCATCGCAAGCGAGCCTACGACACCCCCGAGACGGATGACGGGCAGGATGGGAGGTGTGAGCATCCCCACATCGTCCATCGAAGTGCCGTCCCGCGTGCGCGCGCTGGCCCGCGGCGCCGCCCTCACGCCGGTCTGGCGCAACAGCCTCGGCGGCCTCACCTTCCGCACCGACGACGGGCGCTACATCAAGTGGGGTCCGCACGACGCCGAGGCGAACATGCGCGACGAAGCCGAGCGCATGCGCTGGGCGCGGCGGTGGCTGCCGGTCCCTGACGTGCTCGAACAGGGGCAGGATGCCGAGCACGAGTGGCTCGTGACGGCCGCGCTGCCCGCCTCCAGCGCCGTCGATCCGCGCTGGGCGGCGAAACCCGAGGTCGCGGTGCGCGCGGTAGGGCGGGGGCTCCGGGCGCTGCACGACGCCCTGCCGGTCGCGGAGTGCCCGTGGGGATGGAGCACGGCGGAGCGCATCGCGAATGCGGCGGAACGCGGCACCCAGGTCCCGGTCGAGCTGCATGCGGAGCCTCCGATCGACTGCCTCGTGGTCTGCCACGGTGACGCATGCCTGCCGAACACCCTGCTCGACGACGACGGCGAGCCGGCGGGCTTCGTCGACCTCGCGGCCCTCGGCGTGGCCGACCGCTGGGCCGACATCGCCGTCGCCTCGATGAGCACGCTGTGGAACTACGGCCCCGGCTGGGAGGACACGCTCATCGAGGCGTACGGCGTCGAGCCCGACCGCGAGCGACTCGAGTACTACCGCCGGCTCTGGAACGAGTCCTGACCCGCCCGGTCGGCGCTCAGGCCTCGGGATGCGCGTCGCTGAGCAGGCTGCCGTCCGCGGGGCGGCGGTCCCATCCCGGTCGTCGCAGCGCGTAGAACAGCAGCGGCGGAGCACCGAGCACGACGATCACGACACCGACGATCCACGGATACAGGGCAGGCGGGAACGCGGTGAACCCGTCGGGCGGGATGAACGCGAGCAGGAAGGCAGCGAGGCACGCGACGAAGCCCACCCCCGCCACGAACGGCAGCGCCGTGACGCGGTAGGCGCGGTGCACGTTCGGCTCCTTGCGGCGCAGCACGATCGCCGACGCGAACATCAGCATGTACATGATGAGGTAGAGCGCCGCCGCCATGTCGATGAGGGCGACGAAGGCCGCGCTCACGTTCGGCACGATGATGAAGATCGCCGCGAGCACCGTCACGATCGTGCCCTGCAGCATGAGGATCCCGGACTGGATGCCGGCCTTGTTGCGCTTCTGCAGCGCCGGAGGGAGCAGACCCGTCTCCGCCGCGGCGAGCACGCCCTTCGACGGACCGGCCACCCAGGTGATCACCGACGCGAGGGCTCCCGCTGCGATGAGGGCAGAGACCACAGCGGTGGCCCAGCCGACACCCCAGTGGTCGAAGTACACCCCGAACGCGAGCATGATGCCGTTGGTCAGCCCCAGTTCCTTCGACGGGACGGCGACCGAGATCGCCAGCGTCGGCAGGACGAACACCAGCAGGATGAGGAGGGCGGCGAGGAACACCGACCGCGGGTACCCCTTCCCCGGGTCCTTCATCTGGTTCACGTGCACGGCGTTGACCTCCATGCCGGCATAAGCGAGCACGTTCGACACGATCAGCACGATCGAGGCGAGTCCGGTGAACGGCGGGATCAGCGCGGACGGTGCGAGCGAGACCTGACTCCTCTCCCCGCTGAACACCCAGATCGCCCCGAAGACGATGAGCAGCACCGCGGGCAGCAGCGTGCCGAGGATGCCGCCCCACGACCCGAGCTTGGCGAAGAGGTTGCCGCCGCGCAGCGTGACCAGCGTCGCGCCCCAGTAGAAGACGATGATGACGACGGCGGTGAAGAACCCGGAGCTCGACAGGGACGGGTCGACGAAGACGAACGCGAGCGCACCGGCGATGAAGGCCAGTTGCGTGGGGAACCAGACGACGTTCTGGATCCACTGCAGCCACACCGCGGTGAAGCCCCAGCGATTGCCGAGCGCTTCGCGCACCCACACGTACACCCCGCCTTTCCATCCCGTGGCGAGTTCGGCTGCGACCAGCGCGGTCGGGACCAGGAACACGATCGCCGGGATCAGGTAGAGCATGACGCTGCCGAGACCGTAGGTCGCCATCGCCGGCAGGGAGCGCAGACTGGCCACGACGACGAGGGTGAGCAGCGCGAGCTGGCCCACCCCGAGCACCGCGACCGCGGGACGAGAGATCTGCTTCGGGGGTGGGTTCGTCGTCCCGGCAGCGGCGGGAGCGGGCCGGGATGCGGGCGTGGCGTCGGACATCACGCCCTCCTAGTGGTGGAACGCCGAGTCGGGGTGATCCGCGGGCATCGGCGCGGTGAGCGCGTCGAGGTGCTCGACCTCGGCGGCGATCGCGTCCAGCAGCTCTGCGGCGAGGTCCATGCTCAGGCCGTTGCGCACGACGATGCGCTGCACCGTGATCTGCTCCAGGTCGGCGGGCATCGGGTACGCCGGCACGAGCCAGCCGCGCATCCGCAGCCGATCCTGCAGGTGGTAGAGGTTCCAGTTCTCGGTATGGCCGTCCTTCAGGCGCCAGGCGAAGACCGGGATGTCGCTGCCGTCGTTCCACAGCTCGAATGCCTCGAGCTTCGCGATCCCCGCCGCGAGGAACTTCGCGACGTCCTGCGACGCCTGCTGCACGGCGCGGTACCCCTCGACGCCGAGGCGCAGGAAGAGGTAGTACTGCAGCAGCACCTGGGCACCAGGACGCGAGAAGTTGAGCGCGAACGTCGGCATCTCACCGCCGAGGTAGCTCACCTTGAACACCAGCTCCTCGGGGAGCCACTGCGCGTCGCGCCACACGACCCAGCCGAGACCCGGGTACACCAGGCCGTACTTGTGCCCGGAGGTGTTGATCGAGTGCACCCGCTCGAGCCGGAAGTCCCACTGCAGGTCGGGCTGCAGGAAGGGCGCGATCATGGCCCCGGAGGCGCCGTCGACGTGGATCGGGATGTCGAGTCCGGTGCGCTGCTGGAACGCGTCCAGGGCTGCGGCGATCTCCGCCACCGGCTCGTACATCCCGGTGTAGGTGACACCCATGATCGCGACCACGCCGATCGTGTTCTCGTCGACGTATCTGTCGAGGTCGTGGCCGTCGAGCGTCTTGTGCTCCTCGCTGATGGGCACGTAGCGCGGTTCGACGTCGAAGTAGTTGCAGAACTTCTCCCAGCACACCTGCACCGCCGAGCTCATCACGAGGTTCGGAGAAGAGGTGTCCTTGCCGGCGGCGCGGCGGGCGAGCTGCCACCGGCGCTTGAACGCCAGCCCGCCGAGCATGCAGGCCTCGGAGGAGCCGATGGTCGAGGTGCCTATGCTGCGCGAGGCGTCGGGAGCGTTCCACAGGTTCGCGAGCATGTGCCAGCAGTTGTCCTCGATCGCCGCCGTCTGCGGATACTCGTCCTTGTCGATCATGTTCTTGTCGAACGATGATTCGTAGACCTGTTTGGCTTCGTCGTCCATCCAGGTGCTGACGAATGTCGCGAGGTTCAGACGCGCGTTGCCGTCGAGGATGGTCTCGTCCTCGACGATCTGCTTCGCCGTCGCCGGCAGCGATTCCTGCTCCGGGATGAGGTGCCGCGGGGCGACCGTCGCCTCCCCCGGCCTCGTGAACAGCGGCTGATAGTCGGAAGAGGGAGTGCTCATGCTCGGAACCTTTCTGAGGGTCGGCCTGGCTTCTCCGGCCCAAGGTAGCCCTCGCCCGGGACTCGCAACAGGGCCACTCGGCCCGAGATCAGCTCCAGACGAAACGGAAGGTGCCGACGAGCACCGCGGCGGTCAGCGCGAGAACCATGATCAGGACGCCTCCGAACAGCGCCACCGCGTCGCGTGGATGCATCCGCGATGGTCGTGACCAGGTGCGCGGGATGCCGGAGCCGAAGCCGCGCGCCTCCATGGCGAGCGCGAGCTTCGAGCCCCGCCGCACCGCGAAGACCAGCAGCACGAACGCCATCGAGAAGAACCGCCGCAGCACCCCGCGGTCGCCGACGCCGCGGGCTCGACGAGCCAGGCTCATGGTGCGCCAGTCGTCGAGGAACAGCCCGAGCATCCTGGTTCCGGCGAGGATGCCCAGCACGAAACGAGAGGGCAGCCGCGCCACCTGGGAGAGCGCATCGGCGAGTTCCGTGGGGTCGGTGCCGCCGAACAGCAGGATCGTCGGCAGCCCCAACGCGATCACGCGCAGGCTCACGGCGATGGCCAGGGCGATGGAGTCCTCGCTGATCGTCGCGAAGCCGAAGCTCCAGTAGACCCGCCCCGCCGGTTCCGCGTACAGCAGCATGCTGATGCCAGCGATCGGCGCGAAGATCGCGATCGGCAGGAGCCGACGCAGCACCGTGGCCAGGCGCAGCCCCGTCAAGGGCAGGCACAGCAGCTGCAGCACGATCGCGGCCAGCGCGCTGGTGACGTCGATGGAGGCGAACAGCGGCACGGACAGCAGCACCGCCAGCACGAGCTTCGTGACCGGATTCACCCCGTCCAGCCACACCGGCCGCGCGGTCTCGGTGGCGGTCACGAGGCCGCCCCCAGCGTGATGCGGTGGCCGCCCAGGTGCCGGATCACGGCGTCGTCGTGTGTGACGGCGATGATCGAGCGCCCCCGCGCGATCTCCTCCTGCAGCAGGGCGACGAGCGAGATCCAGCCGCGACGATCCTGCCCGAACGTCGGTTCATCGAGCACGATCACCTCGGGTGCCCCAGCCAGGACGGTCGCGACCGACAGCCGCCGCTTCTGCCCACCGGAGAGCGTGAAGGGGTTGGCGAGCGCGAGCAGCGACAATCCGAGCCGTTCCAGCAGCTCATCGACGACGGCATCCGTCTTCGCCCTGTCCCAGCCGAGGGCGCGGGGGCCGACGGCCAGTTCGTCGCGGAGGGTCTGGGTGAGGAACTGGTGCTCGGGCTCCTGGAACACCATGCCGATGCGGGTGAGCAGTTCCCGCGAGGTCCAGCGGATGGGACGCGTGCCCTTGCGGCCGGCGAGTTCGGGGGCCGATCGCACCTCGCCCGCGTGCTCCGGAATCAGCCCGGCGAGGGTGAGCGCGAGCGTCGACTTGCCCGCCCCGTTGGGCCCCGTGATGACGGTCGCGTTCGCCCGCGGCACGCGCAGGTCGAGCCCCGCCTGCACCACGACGTCCGCCTCCCTCGCGATCGAGAGTCCGGATGCGGTGAGCGCGTCGAGGGCGGCGACCGGCTCGAGCACCGGAAGATCGATGCCGCGATCGGGCACCCACACCCCGGCCGCGGCCAGCGCGTCGGCGTGCGCGGCGAAGACCCGGTCGGGCGGACCGTCGGCGAGCAGGCCGCCGTCCGCCGCGAGCACGATCACGCGCGTCATCAAGTCGGCCCAGACGGGCGTGCGGTGCTCGACGACGATCAGGGTCGCGCCAGTCGAGACCACCGCGCGTTCGACACTCGCCCGCACCTCGCGCACACCGTCCGGGTCGAGGTTCGCGGTGGGTTCGTCGAGCAGCAGCAGTCCCGGTCGCATCGCGAGCACGCCGGCGAGCACGAGGCGCTGCTTCTGCCCGCCGGAGAGAGCCTTCGTCGGGCGCTGCAGCGGAACATCGAGGCCGACGGCGTCGAGCGCTTCGGCGACACGGCCGGGGATCTCGGTTGCCGGCACCCCGAGGTTCTCGCAGCCGAAGGCCACGTCATCGCCCACCTTCGACAGCACGATCCCGGCATCCGGGTCCTGCAGCACCAGTCCCACCTGACCGTGGCGCGACTCCGGAGCCGCACCGTCGATCCGGAGCGTGCCCTTCCGCTCACCCTCGTCGTCGCCGCCCAGCACGCCGGCGAGGCCCGCGAGCAGGGTCGACTTGCCCGCTCCCGACGCTCCGAGCAGCAGCACCCGCTCGCCCGGTTCGATCGTGAACGAGACGTCGGCGACGGCCGGGCGCTTCCGGCCGGCGTACCGCCAGCCCCAGCCCGCAGCCTGCACGCGGGCCGGGGCGGCGAAGGTCACGCTCAGACCTCGCGCACGTGCTCTCGCCCCACGGCGAAGCGGTTGAGTGCACCGGTGACGGCGAGGGCGCGCACCAGCAGCCAGCCGACGACGCCCGCCAGGATGGCCCCAGAGACGACGACGCTGACCAGGTAGATCGTGTTGAACTCGACCGACTTCAGGATGTTGGGCGAGCTGCCGTAGAACAGCTCGAACACCCAGGCGGCGAAAGCGGCGCCGACCCCGGCGAGCGCGGCGACCGTGATCCCGAAGCGACGGTAGAAGAACAGGGCGAAGACGATCTCGGCGCCCAGGCCCTGCACGAGGCCGGACAGCACGGTCGAGACGCCCCACACGTTGCCGATCAGCATCGACACGATCGCGGCGACGAGCTCGACGACCAGCGCCGCACCGGGCTTGCGGATCACGAGACCGCCGACGACGCCGCCGAGCAGCCAGATGCCGACGGCGATCCCGCCGAGCCCCGGCGTCAGGGCATCGGCCGCGCCGAACCAGGCGTAGCCGATCGTGTTCCAGCCCCAGAACACGAGGCCGATCGCGACACCGAGGACGGCGGCGACGACGATGTCGACGACGCGCCAGCGCCAGACCGGTGTGCGGTGAAGCCCGTTCGCGGCGGCGGATGCCTGCGTGGTCGAGCGGTGCGTGGACGTACTCATCTGAACTCCTCCCTGCGCTGGCATGACCCAGATCAGGTTCGACGGTCGAAGCGCGATTCGCTCCCTCTCAGCCCGGCTCGCCGGACTCCCGTGGTTGTGCTGACGATCCTACCGCGCCTCGCCACCGGCGCGTCTCCCCGCATCGCGCGGCGGAACGCGCCCGGGATTGGGTACCGTGAACGGGTGACCGCTTCACATCCCCCCGCCGCGGATGCGCCCGCCCCGCCCCTCACCAAGCCGCCGTACGTGCCGAAGCGGCAGCGGGTGGACGAGGACGCCCCCGACGAGCAGGACGCGCCCGCAGACCAGGCAGAGGCGCAGTGGGCGGATGAGAAGACCCCCGCGACCGCTCTGACGTGGGTCGACCCCGCGGCCGTCGCCGCGGATTCTCCGATCGCGTCGCTGGACGATCCGATGACGGATGAGCCGGCGGGCGGACTGCTGCGTGACGCGCGGACGCGTCCCGCCGTGGCCGGGCCCGGGGTCCTGGTGCCGCTCTTCACTCTCGTCGGCCTCGTCGCCGCCTACACCGGCACGACACTGCTCTGGCCGCTGCACGAGGTGCCGCCGACGGTGCAGACCGTCGCCGTCGAGCCGGTCGCCGCCCCGGCGGCTGCGCTCACGTGGCCGACCGAGGGTGCAGGCGCCGTCGGGATCGCCGGGCTCAGCACCGCGGCATCCCTCGCCGACGCCGTCCCGATCGCCAGCATCACCAAGGTCGTCAGCAGCCTGATGGTGCTCGACCGGATGCCCCTCGCGCCCGGTGAGCAGGGCCCCGAGTTCTCGTTCGACTACGGGGACAGCATCGAGTACTGGGACTACCGCCGCAGCGACCAGTCCGCGCTGGACGTGCCGGTGGGCGGCGTCCTGACCGAGTACCAGCTGCTGCAGGGCACGCTCCTGGGCTCGGCGAACAACTACATCGACCGCTTGGCGGCCGAGATCTGGGGTTCCGACTTCCAGTTCGCCCAAGCGGCCGAGACCTGGCTGCGCGATCGCGGGCTCACCGGGATCACGGTGGTGACGCCGTCGGGCTTCGACGAACGCAACGTCGCCACCCCCGACGCGCTGATCGCTCTGGGCGAGCTCGCGATGCGGAACCCCGTGTTCGCGGAGATCGTGGGAACCGTCTCGGTGGACCTCCCCGGCGCGGGGACCGTCGTGAACACGAACGGCATGCTCACCGACCCCGGGGTCACCGGCATCAAGACCGGCACCCTGGTCGGCTGGAACCTGCTCGCCTCGAAGGACGTCACGATCGGGGAGACGACCGTGCACCTATTCGCGACCGCCCTGAACCAGGCGGACGACGAGCAGCGACTCGCCGCCACCCGGTCCCTGTTCGCCGAGACCGAGGCCGCGCTCCGGTCTCAGGCTCCGGTCGTGACGAAGGGCACCGTCGTCGGCGAGGTGACCACGCCGTGGGGCGCGGAGGTGGATCTGATCACGTCGGCGGACGCGTCGGTCGTGCTCTGGAACGGTGCGCCGGCGACCCCCACGACCGCCGTGGACCTCGGGGAGGAGCGCGAGCAGGGCGACGCCGTGGGTGCGCTCACCGCGGTCGGTCCGATCGACAGCGCGACGACACCGGTCGTGCTCGCGGACGACCTCGATGGCCCGAGCCCCTGGTGGCGTCTCACCCACCCGCTGGAGCTGCTCGGGATCACGGACTGACCTCGCAGGAACAGCACGACGCCCCACCCGGCGGAAGCGGGGTGGGGCGTCGTCGTTCGTGCTGGCGGTCAGCGGCGCGGTGCGTCGCCCTCGTCTTCGAGCAGTCCCTGCGCCGCCGCCGTCTCAGCGGCGGGGACCTGCGCTCCGACCGACGCTCCGGCCACCGCGGCCGCCTGCGTCTCGGCTTCCGCCGTCTCGTCGGCATCGCCCGTCATCACGACGGGCGTGGAGCCGGTGAGCGCATCCTCGGCGTCGATGTCGGTCGCGGCCTGCTCGAACTGCGACTGGTACAGACGCCAGTAGGCGCCCTGCGCCGCGATGAGCTCGTCGTGCGTGCCCTTCTCGACGATGTCGCCGTGCTCCATCACGAGTATGAGGTCGGCGTCGCGGATGGTCGACAGGCGGTGCGCGATCACGAACGACGTGCGTCCCTCGCGGAGCGCCGCCATCGCGTGCTGGAGCAGCAGCTCGGTGCGGGTGTCGACCGCCGACGTGGCCTCATCGAGGATGAGGATCGACGGCTGCGCCACGAAGGCCCGCGCGATGGTGATGAGCTGGCGCTCACCCGCCGACACGTTCGCGGCATCCTCGTCGAGCACCGTGTCGTATCCCTCAGGGAGGGCGTGCACGAAGCGGTCGACGTAGGTCGCCTTGGCGGCGGCGATGACCTCCTCATCCGTGGCCGTCGAGCGGCCGTACCGGATGTTCTCGCGGATGCTGCCGGCGAACAGCCACGGGTCCTGCAGCACCATGCCGGTGCGCGAGCGGAGCTCGTCGCGCGTGACCTCGGCGATGTCCTGTCCGTCGAGCATGATCCGCCCGCCGCTGAGCTCGTAGAAGCGCATGATCAGATTCACCAGGGTCGTCTTGCCGGCACCGGTCGGACCGACGATCGCGACGGTCTGGCCCGGCTCCACCCGGAACGAGAGATCCCGGATGAGCGGACGATCGGGAGTGTACGAGAACGCGACGTTCTCGAACTCGATGACGCCCTTGCCCTCCACCAGCTCGGGCGCATCGGCGTCGTCCGCCTCCTGCTCGTCGGCGTCGAGCAGCTCGAAGACCCGCTCGGCCGAAGCCGTGCCGGACTGCACGACGGCGGCCATGCCACCCAGCTCCGACAGCGGCTGCGTGAACTGCTGCGAGTACTGGATGAACGCCTGGACATCGCCGAGACGGAGCTGACCGTTCGCGACCATCAGGCCGCCGAGCACCGCGATGCCCACGTAGCTGAGATTCCCGACGAACATCATGGCCGGCATGATGATGCCGGACAGGAACTGCGCCTTGAAGCTCGCCTGGAACAGCTCCTCGTTCTCGACCTGGAACTTGTCCAGCGCATCCTTCTCGCGTCCGAAGACCTTCACCAGCGCGTGACCGGAGAACGCCTCCTCGACGCGGGCGTTGAGCCGGCCCACCTTGCGCCACTGGGTGCCGAAGGCCTTCTGCGAACGCGGTCCGATGATGCCGAAGATCACGCCCATGAGTGGCAGCGTGATGAGCGCGACGAGGGCGAGCTGCCACGAGATCGAGAACATCATCACGAGCACACCGATCACGGTGAGCACCGAGGTGAGTGCACCGGAGAGCGACTGCTGCATCGTCTGGGTGATGTTGTCGATGTCGTTCGTGACGCGGGAGATCAGCTCACCGCGCTGCACCTTGTCAAAGTACGACAGCGGCAGGCGATTGATCTTCGCCTCGACGGATTCGCGCAGCCGCCACATGGTGCGCACCATGATGACGTTGATCACGTAGCCCTGGATCCAGGTGAGGAAGGCCGCGGCCACGTAGATCCCGAGGACGGCGGCGATGACCAGACGCAGGGCATCGAAGTCGACGCCCTGGCCGACGGTGAAGTCGCCCAGCGCTCCGACCTGGTTCGCGAAATCGGTCTGCCCCGAGCTGCGCAGCGCGTCGACCACGACGTCCTGCGGCGTGCCGGCGGGGAAGCCGGGGAAGTCGCCGTTCTGCTGCCCCAGCTGGATGGAGATGAACCCCTTGTAGACGAGGTTGGTGGCCTCGGCGAGGACCTTCGGGGCGGCGACCGTCAGCACGACGCCGATCGCGCCGAGGATCGACACGAAGACGAACCAGATCGCCGAGGGCTTCAGCAGCCCGATCATGCGCGCGAAGCTCGGACCGAAGTTGTCGGCCTTGCCCGGCGCGACGCTGTCCCAGTCGCCGGAGTGCTGACGCGCCTGCTCCGCGAGCTCGGCCTCGTACTGCTCCTCGGCGCTCAGCTCGACCTCGGCGACGGCGGCCGTCGCCTTGCCGCGGCCGCGACGTCGCTGGGTCCCTGAGCTTGTCGACTGGGTCCCTGAGCTTGTCGAAGGGTTCTGCTCGCTCATGCGTCCACCCCCAACTGCGACTCGACGATCTCTCGGTAGGTGTCGCTCGTCTCGAGCAACTCCTCGTGCGTGCCGACGCCGACCATGGTTCCTCCGTCGAGGACGACGATGCGATCGGCGTCCGTGATGGTCGAGATGCGCTGCGCGACCACGATCTTCGTCACGTGGGGCAGCTCCCGCCACAGCGCCTGGCGCAGCCGGGCGTCGGTGGTGAGGTCGAGCGCCGAGAACGAGTCGTCGAAGACGAGGATCTGCGGCCGGTGCACGATCGCACGGGCGATCGCGAGACGCTGGCGCTGCCCGCCGGAGACGTTCGTGCCGCCCTGGGCGATGCGCGAGTCCAGCCCGTCCGGCATCTCCTCGACGAAGTCGCGCCCCTGCGCGATCTCGAGGGCGTGCCAGAGCTCTTCGTCGGTCGCTTCCTCGCGGCCGTAGCGGAGGTTCGACGCGACGGTGCCGGTGAAGAGGAACGGACGCTGCGGCACGAGCCCGATGCTGTCCCACAGCGCTTCGACATCGGCCTCGCGCACGTCGGTGCCGCCGACGTGGACGGAACCGCCCGAGACGTCGAACAGACGCGGGATGAGCGACACGAGCGTGGTCTTGCCCGATCCCGTGGAGCCGACGATCGCGACCGTCTCACCCGGCTGCGCGGCGAAGCTGATGCCGCTGAGCACCGGGGAGTCGGCACCGGGATAGGTGAACTCGACGTCGTCGAGCGCCACCGCCCCCGGCACCGGGAACTCGGTCACGCCGTTCTCCGGGCGGATGAGCGTGGACTCGGATTCGAGCACCTCGCCGATGCGCTCGGCCGAGACCGCGGCGCGCGGGATCATCATCGCCATGAAGCTCGCCATGATGACGCCGCCCATGATCTGGCCGATGTACTGCATGAACGCGAACAGCGTGCCCACCTGGACCGTGCCGTTGTTGACCTCGATGCCGCCGAACCAGATGACCGAGACGACGGTGACGTTGAGGATCAGCATGAACAGCGGGAACAGAAGCACGAACAGCGAACCGACCTTGCGGCCGACGACCATGATGTCGGTGTTGGCGCCGCGGAAGCGCTCCTCCTCGATGCGCTCGCGCACGAAGGCGCGCACGACGCGGACGCCGGTGAGCTGCTCGCGCATGATGCGGTTGACGTTGTCGAGCTTGCCCTGGTAGCTGCGGAACAGCGGCACCATGCGCCCGATCACGAGGGCGGCGAGGATGAGCAGCGCCGGCACCGAGACCGCGATGAGCCAGCTCAGGCCGACGTTCGTCTGCACCGCGAAGATGATGCCGCCGATCGCGAGCAGCGGCGCGGTGACGAGCATCGTGGCGCCCATCATCGCGAGCATCTGCACCTGCTGCACGTCGTTCGTGTTGCGGGTGATGAGGGAACCGGCGCCGAACTGCGACACCTCGCGCTCGGAGAATCCGCTGACCTTGCCGAAGACGTCGGCGCGGATGTCGCGGCCGGCGCCCATCGCCGCGCGCGCGGCGAAGTAGGTGGCGGTGATCGAGGCGATGATCTGCCCGAGCGACACCGCGAGCATGAACAGGCCCGTGCTCCAGATGTAGCCGGTGTCACCGCGGGCGACGCCCTTGTCGATGATGTCGGCGTTCAGGCGCGGGAGGTACAGGGTCGCCGCCACGCTGGCGAGCTGGAAGACCAGCACGGCGAGCAGCAGCCATCGGTATCGGGAGAGATAACGGAGGAGGATTTTTCCCAGCACAGGCGGACTTTCTAGGAAGGAGGAAGCGGCGGATCTCCCGGCAGACGGATGCCGACCGACGATCGGCCACAAGACAGAGTGCCACGAAGTGAGGACATTCGTATCCCCCTTCGGGAGGACCTTCGCTCACAGCGAACCGATCCGTGCGCGACCCGCGGTTTCTGCACCGCGGCGAACAACGCGCCCGTCGGGCGCGCACCCCTCAGAACAGCGGCTGCCGAGGCACGTAGTCGCGCGCGGGCGCGCCGGCGTCGGGGGCGAGCTCGGCCAATGTGGGCGGGTCCCATCTCGGGTTCCGGTCCTTGTCGACCAGCTGCGCCCTGATGCCCTCGACCAGGTCGGGGTGCTCGTTTACGAACCACAGCACCCGCCGGTATTCGCCCTCGAGCGCGGCGCGGAGTCCGGGAAGAGCCCTCGCCTCGCGGACGGCGTCGAGCGTGACCGTGAGCCCGGTCGGCGCGAGTCCCTCCAGAAGTTCAGCGGTGGCCGCCGACTCGGTCGTCCCGTGCGCGTGCAGACGCTCGACGATCCCGCTCACCGTGTCCGCCGAGAAGGCGTCGTCGATCCACTCCCGGGATGCGGGCAGCTCGGTCGGATCGGGCGTCTCGTCGAACAGCAGCACGATCTCGCTGGGACCGGTGGGATCGGCCCGGAAGGCCAGCGCCTCGCGCAGCGCATCGAGACGCTCGGACGGGACGAAGTGGTCCGCGAATCCGAGGTGCACGGCATCGGCGCCGTTCATCGTCGATCCCGTGAGGCCGAAGTACTCGCCGAAGCGCCCAGGGGCCCGGCCGAGCAGCCAGGTCCCGCCGACGTCGGGCGTGAAGCCGATCCGCGTCTCCGGCATCGCCAGCTTCGAGCGCTCCGTGACGATGCGGATGGCCGCGTGTCCGGCGAGGCCGATCCCGCCGCCCATCGTGATGCCGTCGGCGAAGGCCACCACCGGCTTCGGATACTCGGCGATCATCGCGTTGAGCGCGTACTCGGCGCGGAAGAACTCCGCCGTCCGCTCCGCCTGCCCGGCGACGATCTGCGCGTGCAGCGCCCGCACATCCCCACCGGCGCACAGTCCGCGCTCTCCGGCGCCGTCGATCAGCACGATCTGCACATCGGTGTCGTCGCGCCACCGGTTCAGCGTCTCCGTCAGGATCTCGATCATCCCGATGTCGAGGGCGTTGATCGCCTCGGGCCGATCGAGGGTGAGCCTTCCGAGAGCTCCTTCGGTGCGGACGAGGACGCGGGAAGCCGTCTGAGAATCGGTCACGCGTGCCAGGCTACCCCTTCTCCGACCGCGGTCTTTCCGCGCGAAATGCGGGATCCGACAGGCTTTTCCGGCAGGATAGGGAGGAACTGTTCGACGAGACGAGAGGTCACGGATGCCTGAAGGACAGGTGCTCGAGTTCACGCACGTGACGAAGCGCTTCAATGAGGTGACCGCCGTCTCGGACTTCTCCGCCCGCGTCGAGCCCGGAGCCGTGACGGCCTTCCTGGGTCCGAACGGAGCCGGCAAGACCACGACGCTGCGCATCCTGCTCGGTCAGGTCCGCGCCTCCTCCGGCACGGCCACGATCGGCGGAACCGCCTATGCGGAGCTGCGTCAGCCGCTGCGCACGATCGGCTCGGTGCTCGAGGAGACCGTCTACCGCCCGCGCCGGACGGCCGAGCGCCAGCTGACCATCGCCGCGAAGGCGAACGGCATCCCGCTCGCGCGCGTCGGCGAAGTCCTCTCCCTGGTCGGGCTCGAGGGCGAGGGCGACTCCCGCATCGGCGGCTTCTCGCTCGGGATGCGCCAGCGGCTGAGCGTCGCCCACGCGCTCCTCGGCGACCCGGGTGCTCTCGTCTTCGACGAGCCGGCCAACGGACTCGACCCCGAGGGCATCCGATGGATGCGCCTCCTGATGCGCCGCCTCGCCGATGAGGGACGCACCGTGCTCGTGTCGTCGCACGTGCTGAGCGAGGTCGAGCAGGTCGCCGACAACGTGCTCGTCCTGTCGAAGGGGCAGCTGCTCCTGGCCAGCGGCATCGAGACGCTCGCCGATCCGAACGGCGGGTCCGTCATCGTGGACGCCGCCGACCGCGAGGCGCTCACCGTGGCCCTGGCCGCAGCGGGCTTCGACATCGAGGTGCTGCGTTCGGGGCTGACGGTCCGCGGCGGAGACGCCGGGACGGTCGGAGCCGTCGCCGCAGACGCCGGCATCGCCCTGAGCACCCTCGTCCAGCGCGGCCCCACGCTCGAGGACGTCTTCATCGACCTCATGCGCGGCGGCCGGCTCGCACGTCCGGCGGAGACCGCGCCCGCCCCGCTCGCCGCTGCGGAGAGCACCCCGGTCGAGGCCGAGCGATCTGCCGAAGGCTCCCTCGTCGCGATCCCCGTCTCCACCGCCGCAGCCTGGGCCGCCGAGGCCACCGCCGCTCCCGCCGAGGCCGCCTCGACCGAAGACGCACCCGCCGACGAGGCGGCTGTCGACGAGGCGGCTGTCGACGAGGCGCCCTCCGACGAAGCGCACGCTGAAGACGCGCAGGCTGACGAAACACCCGCCGCCGACGAAGCACCGGCCGAGGAGGCACCCGCCACCGAAGGCGCACCTGCCGACGAAGCACCCGTCGACGAAGCGCTTGCGGAGGAATCACCCGCCGCCGACGCACCCGCCGACGAAGCGCCGGCCGACGAAACACCCGCCGCCGACGCACCCGCTGAGGAGACGCGCTCGTTCGACGAGATCCTGTTCGGCGCGGCGGCTCCCGTCACCGCCGTCGACCCCGCGGTCGGCGAGCCGGAGGCCGCCGCATCAATTCCTGCCGCTACCGACGATGAAGCGTCCGCGGAGACGACGGAGGAGGTCGCGTCGGAGGACGGCGACCACGCCGGCGTCGAGATCTTCGCCGATGCCTCCTCCGCCGAGACCCCCGCCGTTTCCGCAGACCAGCCCGAGGAGGATCCCCGGTCCGCCGCCGTCAGCTCCATGCTGGCCGCCGCCGCACGGGCGTACTACGAGGATGAGCCCAGGGATTACCCGCTGTCCTCCGAGGACGCCGCGGAAGGCGCGCACTGGAGCGTCGCCGCGACGGGCGTCATCGACACCGTCCCGCTGGCCGGCGACGACGAGTCCGCCCCGGCAGACGAGTCCGAAGCGGCTTCCGAGCATGCCGCAGAGGGCGAGCACCACGACGAGGGTGACAACCACGAGGGTGAGCACCACGACAACGGCGACCACCACGACGGTGGCGACCACCACGGCGACCACCACCACGGCTGAACCCGCCACTGACGCGAACGCCCTCCGGACCCACGGGTCACGGAGGGCGTTCCGCGTCCGGGCTCAGGCCGGTCGCGGTCGGATGACCGGTCGGCGGCTGCCCTTCGAGACGGGTGTCGGCGCGGTGGCCACGATCTCCTCGACGTTCGCGGGCTCGTCGGACACGTCCAGTCGCAGCGCCTGCGTGAGTGCGAGCCCGTGCCGCGTGGTGAGGATCAGTCGACGGTACTGCTCGTCGCCTTCGAGGTCGATCACGACGCTCGGACGCCGCCGGCGGATCAGCACGAAGTCGAGGCTGCCTGCGGCCTTCCAGCTTCCCGCCGCGAGGACTCCGGGGATGTGGGTGCCCGGGTTCGGGACGCCGCGGAGCCAGGTCCAGGCGTCGTCGGTCAGCTGGACCTTGGTGATGGTGTCGCGCACGATCCGGAGGTTGTCGCGGTGGAAGGTGGCGGCACGCTCGATCGGCGAGAGCACGACCTCCAGTTGCGTCTGGTCCAGCAGCAACGTCACCATGTCCACCAGTCTGCCAGCGCCGTGCTGCCAGTTGTCTGGAAGTTGCTCACAGGAACACAACGATCCATGCGCGCGTGGTCAGGCAGTCAGCCCGGATCAGGCACTTTGTCGCACAAACTGCCTGATTCCGCACGGTTGCCTGACCCCGCGCGCGACCCCGGGCCTGCAGGCGCGTCAGGGGCGGGCGTCGGCGGCCGCGCGCGCGGCAGCCGGGAGCGCATCCTCGATCCGCCGCAGCTCGTCCTCCCCGTGCGCGGCCGTGAGGAACCAGGCCTCGAACACGCTCGGCGGCAGCGCGACGCCCTGCTCGCGCATGGAATGGAAGAACGGGGCGTAGCGGAAGGAGTCCTGAGCCTGCGCCTCCGCGTAGTTCCTCGGCGCCGACGCACGGAACGCCGCGTTGAACAGATTCCCCGCCGAGGCGACGGCGTGCGTCACGCCCTCCGCCGACAGCGCGGAATCGAGCGCGGACGACAGACGGGCGGATGCCGCATCCACCGTGGCGTACACCTCCGGCGTGGCCAGGCGCAGCGTCGCCAGTCCGGCCGCCACCGACAGCGGGTTCCCGGACAGCGTGCCCGCCTGGTAGACAGGGCCGAGCGGCGCCAGCAGGTCCATCACCTCGGCGCGGCCGCCCAGCGCCGCTAGGGGCATGCCGCCGCCGACGACCTTGCCGAACGTGAAGATGTCGGGCAGGTAGTCCTCCCCCGCCGCGGCCTGCAGACCCCAGAAGCCGGCCGGGTGCACGCGGAAGCCTGTGAGCACCTCGTCGAGGATCATCAGGGCCCCGTGCGCGTGCGCGGTCTCGGCGATCAGGCGGTTGAACCCGGGCAGCGGGGCGACGACGCCCATGTTCGCCGCTGACGCCTCCACGATCACCGCAGCGATGCGCTGGCCGTGCTCGGCGAACACCGCAGCGAGCGCTTCCGGATCGTTGTAGCCGATCACGAGCGTCTGAGCGGCGATCGGGGCGGGAACGCCGGCCGAACCGGGGAGCGCCAGGGTCGCGACACCCGAGCCCGCCTCGGCGAGCAGGCCGTCGGAGTGCCCGTGGTAGTGCCCGGCGAACTTCACGAGCAGATCGCGGCCGGTGGCACCGCGCGCGAGGCGGATCGCCGTCATGGTCGCCTCGGTGCCGGTGGAGACCAGGCGCACGCGCTCGATCGGCCGGGTCTCGCCGAAGCGGACGCGGTCGGCGATCAACGCCGCCAGCTCGACCTCTCCCTCGGTCGGCGCCCCGAAGGACAGACCGCGCGACGCCGCTTCCTGCACGGCCGCGACGATCTCCGGGTGCGCGTGTCCGAGCAGTGCAGGACCCCACGACGCGACGAGGTCGACGTATTCGCGCCCCGCGGCATCCGTGACGGTCGCTCCCTTCGCGGAAGCGAGGAACCGGGGCGTCCCGCCGACCGACCCGTAGGCGCGCACCGGGGAGTTGACCCCTCCGGGGATCACCGCGCGTGCAGCGGAGAACAGGTCGTCATTGCGGTCGGTCATGAATGCTCCTCAGCGATGCACGGAGCCGTCCCGGCATCCCTTCCAGGCTAACCGCCGCTGCGGGACCCGAGAGCCGTTCGGTGGCCGGGACTCAGCCGCGGAGCCAGCGCGCGGCCTCGGTGGCCCAGTAGGTCAGCACCGCGTCGGCACCCGCCCGCCGGATGGACAGCAGCGATTCGAGCACGGCGCCTCGCCGGTCGATCCAGCCGTTCGCGCTCGCCGCCTCGATCATCGCGTACTCGCCGGAGACCTGGTACGCCCACACCGGGACGCTCACGGTGTCGCGCACCTCGCGGAGCACGTCGAGGAACGCCATCGCGGGCTTCACCATGACGATGTCGGCGCCCTCGGCCTCGTCGACGACGGCTTCGCGCACGCCCTCGCGCCGGTTGCCCGGGTCGAGCTGATACGTGCGGCGGTCGCCCGTCAGCTGCGAGTCGACGGCTTCGCGGAAGGGACCGTAGAAGGCGCTCGCGTACTTGGCGGCGTAGGCGAGGAGGATCGTGTCGGTGAACCCCTCGGCGTCCAGCGCGGCGCGGATGTGCGCCACCTGGCCGTCCATCATGCCGGACAGTCCGAGCAGCTGAGACCCGGCGCGGGCCTGCGCGAGAGCCATCGAGGCGTAGCGTTCGAGGGTGGCGTCGTTGTCGACCGATCCGTCGGCAGCGAGCACGCCGCAGTGACCATGGTCGGTGAACTCGTCCAGGCAGAGGTCGGTTTGCACCACGAGGGCGTCACCCACTTCGGCCGCGAGCGCCTCGGTCGCGACGTTGAGGATGCCGGCCGGGTCATCGGCGCCGGAACCCCGGGCGTCCCGCACCGCCGGCACGCCGAACAGCATCACGCCGCCGACGCCCTGCTCCGCCGCCTCGACGGCGGCCTTCCGCAGCGAGTCGATCGAGTGCTGCGCGACGCCGGGCATCGACCCGATGTCGACGGGCTCCGACAGCCCCTCGCGGACGAACAGGGGCAGCACGAGCTGCCGCGGCTCGAGCGACGTCTCGCGGACGAGATCTCGAACGGCTCGGGACTGACGCAGCCGCCTCAGGCGGGTCTCGGGGAAGCTCACGGTGCGAACTCGTCTGCCGCGTGGGGAAGCGTGAAGTGCGATACGGCGTCGATCAGCGCGTCGATCGTCTGGCGGTCCGCGACCACCGACACGGGCAGCCCGGCCCGCTGGGCGTCGTTCGCGGTGCGGGGTCCGATCGCCGCGAGCAGCGTCTCGTCCGGGATCTCGGGGAACTGCTCGCGCACCTGTTCTGCGACCGAGCCGCTCGTGATCAGGATGGCGTTGATGCGACCGTTCTCCACGTCGCGCCGGATGCGCTCGGTGACCGGGACGCCGACCGTGCGGTAGGCGACGACACCGTGGACGTCGTGGCCCGCCTCCGAGAGCAGCCTGCTGAGCACCGGCTTCGCGATCTCACTGCGCAGCGCGAGGATGCGGCGCGGCTCCTTCTCGAGCGCGATGAGCTGCTGCGCCATGCCCTCGGCGGAGTTGTCCTGCTCGGGGACGAGGGTGACCTCGTAGCCGACGGCCTGCAGGGCGGCCGCCGTGGTCTCGCCCACGGCGGCGATCTTCGTCGACCGCGGCACGATGGCCCGGTGCGCGAAGAGCACGTCGACCGTCGTCGCACTGGTGACCGTCAGCCAGTCGAACTCGCCGGCGGCCAGCTGGGCGAGGGCGACGTCGAGTGTCGCCTGATCCGTCGTCGGGGCGAAGTTGATCAGCGGAGCGACCACGGGCACCGCGCCGAGCGCACGCAGACGTGCGGCGACGCTGTCGCCCCACGGCCCGCCACGGGGCACGAGAATGCGCCAGCCGTCCAGCGGTCGGTCCTGCTTGATTTCGGAAGTGGTCATGAGGATTGCTCTCGAGGGACGAGGTCGGCCGCCCCTTGATCGAGCAGCCGACGGGCAACAGCGAGCCCGAGCTCGCGCGCTGCGTGCATCGGGTCTGCACCATCGGCAGCATCCGCACCATTGCCACTGCCGTTCCGACGAATATACTCCCCGTTCAGGGCTTCCGTGACGTCGAGCCCGATCCGGCGACTGCCGTCAGGGGCGTAGACGACCGTCCTGACGCGGATCGCGGCGCCCTGGACCTCGGCGTGAGCGGCCATGGGGGCTTGACAACCCGCGTCCAGTCCCTCCAGGATGGCCCGCTCGACCGTGATCGCGAGCCGGGTGTCCTCATGATCGAGCTGAGCGAGTGCCGCTCGCAGGTCCTCGGGAGCGTCCGCGCGGGTCTCGATCGCGAGGGATCCCTGCCCCGGAGCGGTCGGCCACTCCGCCAGCCCGAGCTCCTCACGGCGCAGCGGCGAGTCGGTGCCGAGCCGCGAGAGCCCGGCGGCGGCGAGGATCACGGCATCGAGCTCTCCCGAGAGCACGCGCGCGAGGCGGGAATCGACGTTGCCGCGGATGTCGACGACCTCCGCGTGGGGAGCCCTCCGGCGAACCTGCGCGATCCGCCGCGGGGAACCGGTTCCGACGGAGCTGCCGGACCGCAGCTCGTGCAGCGGCACGCCGGTGCGGGTGAGCACCACGTCACGGGCGTCCTCGCGTCGCGGCGTCGCGGCGATCACGAGCGACTCCGGCACGGCGGTCGGCAGGTCTTTGAGGGAGTGCACCAGGAAGTCGCATTCTCCCGCGAGGAGAGCCTCACGCAGGCGGGTGGCGAAGATGCCCAGACCGCCGATCTCGGAGAGCGATGCGCGGTTGGTGTCACCTTCGCTGGTGATCGGGACGAGCTCGACGCGGCGGCCGGTCACGGCCTCGAGAGCGGTGGCGACATGACCGGACTGCGCCTGCGCGAGCGCGCTGCGGCGGGTGCCCAGACGGATGGGAGTGCTCATGTCGTCTACTGGAGCACGTCCGCGATCTCGTCGAACCGGAGTCTGCGCCCGGTGTAGAAGGGCACCTCCTCCTTCACGTACAGGCGGGCGTCGGTGTAGCGCAGGTCGCGCATCATGTCGACGAGGTCGGTGAGCTCGTCGGCCTCCATCGGCAGCAGCCACTCGTAGTCGCCGAGCGCGAACGAGGCGACCGTGTTGGCGAGGACACCCGTGAACGCGGCGCCCTTGCGCCCGTGATCGGCCAGCATCTTGCGGCGCTCGTCCTCGGGAGCGAGATACCACTCCGGCGTGCGCACGAACGGGTACAGGCAGAGCCAGTCCTTCGGGCCGACGCCGCGGAGGAAGCCGGGCACGTGGGCGCGGTTGAACTCGGCGTCGCGATGCACGCCCATGACGTTCCAGACCGGCAGGAGCGAGCGCAGCAGCTCGGTGCGGCGCAGACGACGCAGCGCCTTCTGGAGCTCTTCCGCCGTGTCGCCGTGCAGCCAGACCATGAGGTCGGCGTCGGCCTTGAGTCCGGAGACATCGTAGAAGCCGCGGACGGTCACGCCGGAGTCCTCGACGTAGGAGACGATCGTCTCGAGCTCGGTCGAGTCGGTCTCGGTGACGGGGACGTCGGGGTTTCGTCGCCAGACGGCCCAGAGGGTGAAGCCGGACGGGTTCTCAGCGCGCTCTTCGGACATCATGACCCCCAGTCTGCCTCGTTTGCGCAGGACCTGCTAATCCCGCGACCGCCGCTGTCAGCGGGATACCGGGATGCCGAAGGATCAGCGCGCGATCGCCCTCGCGATGGCCCAGACGACGCCGCCGACGGCCGCCGCGATGCCCACCGTCGCGGCGATCGCGCCGACCGGATTGCGGTCGGCGTAGACCCGGGCCTTCGCCACGGCGCGCGTGGACGCCTTCTCGACCCGGCGCGGGATGTTGCCCTTGATCTCGATCGCGGCGAGAGCGGCCTTGAGCTCCGCGCGCGCCGAGGTGACGGGGTCGATGATCCCTGCGGGAACGGCGGTGCGCGGCAGCGCCTCAGAATTCGTCATCGCCGGCCTCCTTCACGATTCGGATGTCCTCGGCGACGGCCTGCGCCGGGTTCTGACGCTTGAGGACCTTGCGGAACTTGAGGATGCCGAGCAGCGCGAACAGCAGCACGGCGACGATCAGGATGCCGAACACCGCGATCGCCGAGAGCCACACCGGCCACCACGACGAGAGCCCGGCGATCGCGAAGACCAGGATCACCGGCACCGCCCAGAACAGGAAGAACAGCGCGACGAGGAACCACACCGAGCCGATGCCGGCGTCCTTCGACGTGCGGGAGATCCAGGCCTTCGCGGCGTCGATCTCGGCCTTGACCAGATTCGTGACCAGTTCCGGGAGGTCGCCGAGCAGGGTCAGCAGACTGTCGTCGGCCCGATCACGGTACCCGCGAGTCATGTCACTCGCCGGACTTCGTGGGCGTGGACTTCTTCGCGGCGGGCTTCTTCGCGGCGGTCGACGAGGAGGAGCCCTGTGCGGAGCCCTTGGCCTCCTCGATCGCGTCCTCGGCCGCATCGGCCACCTCTTCGGCGGCCTCCTTGCCCGTGGCGATCACGGCATCGAGCTTCTGGCCGGGAGTGCCGCTGCCCGTGACGGACTTGACGACCTTCACCGCGCCGGTCCACACGGCGCCAGGCACCGCTGCAGCCTTGTCGCCGACGAAATCCTTGACCTTCTCGACCTGCTCCTGCACCGGGTCGAGGTGCCACACCTTCAGCCACTGCGTCTTGATCTGCTCATAGCGCTCGTGCCCGGCACGGGTGCCGAGGACGTATCCGACGCCGAGTCCTACGACGAGTCCGATCTTCCCCTTCATGGGGTCTCCTCACGTTGTTCCGGCTTTGGTCCGTCCGGTGCGGACGCCGGTCGCAGGCACCAGGGGCGCCGCGGCCAGGTGTCCAGCGTAACGCCGTATGCCGATTTCGGCATCTATGCGTCAGAGGGTTGACACGGGGCGATCGTTCACTCCCACAGCAGAGCGCGGCGGAGGCGGTCGGCTTCCTCCTGCGCATCCGGGACGACCTGCGCGAGTCCCGTCCCGGCGAGCCAGGCTCCGACCGCTGCGAGACCCGGGACCGCCTGCACCGCCGCACGAGCCGCCGCACGGCGCTCGCCCGAGCCGATGATCGAGGCGGGCTGGGACTGCACGAAGCGACCCCGATGCGAGGCGACGACCGACTCCGGTCGCAGCGGCACGCCGAGCATCGTCGCCGCCTCGGACCGAGCGAGGTCCGTCGCGGCATCGTCGTCGAGGTCGGCCGTGGCGGCCGGCTCGCCCTGCGACCCGAAAGAGACCCGCACGATGTGCCGCGCCCCTGCGGCCTCCCGCACCCACGCCCATTTCGCGGTGGAGTGCGTGAGCGCCTTCGCCGTGTGACTGCCCGGCACGGTCAGGACGCCCGTGCCGCGCGGGGCGGCGTCCAGCTCCGGCGCATCCAGCAGCAGGGTGACGATCTCGATCTCCGGGGAAACCACCGCGTCCGCCGAGACCAGCGCGGGGACGACACCCGCCAGCAGTGCGCGCGCCACGGACTCCGAGGTCGCGACGACGACCGCATCCGCGACGAGCTCCTCGAGCTCGTCCACGGCGTCCACGGCGTCGGCGGAGTGGGCGGAGGGATCCGCCGGTCCCGCCGCGGTGTCCGGCACGGGGAGCTCGACATCCACCGTCCAGGTGTCGTCCGCACGGCGCACCGTCCGCACCCGCGCCCCTGTGCGGACCTCGACCCCGAGGCCGCGCACATCCGCCGCGAGCGCGTCGACGAGTCCGATCATCCCGCCAGCGAGTCCCTCGACGGCAGCGCCCGGCGCTTTCGCCGCGCCCGCGGGACCGGCCGTGCGGGACGCGGCGTCCTGCCGCAGTGCCTGGACCGCGCCGGAGAGCGAGCCGACGCGCGTGAGAGCGGCATTGAGGCCCGGTGCGGCCACGTCGGTGTCGACATCGTCGGGCGAGGCCGAGTAGACGCCGGTGGTCACCGGAGCGACCAGCCGGTCGCGGACCTTGTCTCCCATCCGCGATGCGACGAGGCGTCCGAGACTGAGCTGGTGGCCGATCGTCAGGGGCGGCCGGACGCGGTCGAGATAGGCGCGCCAGACGCCCGACCAGCCGAGGATGCGGCGCACGTCCTCCTGGAAGGGGTTCGCCGGGATTCCGAGGATGCCGCCGACCGGGAGGGGAGCTGCGCCGACGCCGGGGACGCCGGCGACCCATGCCCCTCCGGGGCGCGGTGCGACCACGCGGTCGGTCAGGCCGAGCTCGTCGACCAGGGCGCGCACGACGCCGCCTCTGGTCGCATAGCTCTCCGCACCCGCATCGATGACGACGCCGTCCAGCTCCACCCGGCGGATCGCCCCGCCGAGTTCGTCCGCCGCCTCCAGGACCGTGACGCGCATGCCGACCTTCGCGCATTCGCGTGCCGCGATCAGGCCTCCGATGCCGCCGCCGACCACGACGACGTGCTTCTCAGCCGCGCGGGCAGCCAGGTCGGCGGGTTCGGCGGACGCGGGCTCTGAGGTCATGCTCCCCATTGTCGCATCGGGGGGGATCGGACCTCGGCGGGCGCGGCTCAGACCGCGTGGGCGAGCTCGACGATCCTCGTGAGCTGGTCGGGATCCGTCTCGGGCGGGACGCCGTGACCCAGGTTCAGGATGTGCGCCCGCGCCGCGCGACCGCGCTCGAGCACGTCCCGCACGTGCGCCTCCAGCACCGGCCACGGTGCGGACAGCAGCGCGGGGTCGATGTTCCCCTGCACCGTGACGTCGGGCCCCAGGATCGCCGCCGCCTCGTCGAGGGGCTGGCGCCAGTCGACGCCGACACCGTCCGCCGCACCGTCCAGGCGCATGTCCGCCAGGAACGGCCCCGTCCCGACACCGAAGTGGATGGTGGGCAGGCCGATGCCCTCGAGCGCCGTCCGGGAGTGCGGAGCGACGAAAGCGCGGTAGTCCGCGGTGCTCAGCGATCCTGCCCAGCTGTCGAACAGCTGGACCACGGAGGCGCCGGCATCGCGTTGCGTCTCGAGGAACCGGCGCGAGACCTTCGCGAGCCAGCCAGCGAGGCGGTTCCAGGACTCCGGGTCGGAGTGCATCATGCCTCGCGCGCGCAGGTGCTCCTTGGAGGGGCCGCCTTCGACGAGGTAGGCGGCGAGCGTGAACGGGGCGCCCGCGAACCCGATCAGCGGGGTGTCGCCGAGTTCGGTCGTGACGATCCGTACGGCCTCCGCGATCGCGGCGCCGTCCAGGTCCGCCGGGTCGATCGCAGTGATCCGGTCCACGTCGGAAGCGGTGCGCACCGGGTTCGCGAACACGGGACCGCGTCCCGGTTCGATCTCCACCTCGACGCCGGCGAGGCGCAGCGGGATCACGATGTCGCTGAAGAACACGGCGGCATCGACGCCGTGGCGGCGCACGGGCTGCAGCGTGATCTCCGCCGCGAGGTCGGGGGTCAGGCACGCGTCGAGCATGCGCGTCCCGACGCGGAGCTCCCGGTATTCGGGCAGCGACCTTCCGGCCTGGCGCATGAACCACACGGGGGCGTGCGCGGGACGGTCGCCGGCGAGGGCGCGCAGGAGAGGGGCGTCGGAGAGGGCCATGCGTCCATCCTCCCATCCGCCGTTTGTGGAGCGGCCGAGCGCCCGCGGAGCCGGTGCTTCGAAGGGCGGTACAATCGATGTGTGCTGCTGTGTGTGACGGCGAGTCACAAGACCGCCTCCTTCGAACTGCTCGAACGCCTGAGCCGCACCCCCGACGACGTCGCTCCCACCATCGTGGGCATGGCGCCGTGTGTGCAGGGTGCCGTGGTCCTCGCGACGTGCAACCGCTTCGAGGCGTACGTGGAAATGGATGAGCCGGTGACCGCGGCCGGCGCCATCGGCGTCGAAGCCGTGATCGAGGCGGTCGAGTCCGCGACCGGCATTCCCGCCGCCGACCTCGACGGCGCCTACGCCGTGCACTCGGGGCGCCGCGTCGCCGAGCACCTCTTCTCTGTCGCCTCCGGGCTGGAGTCCGTCGTCTCCGGTGAGGGCGAGATCGCCGGCCAGGTGCGCCGCGCGTTGAAGTCCGCCCGCAAGGACGGCACGACCTCCCCCGAGCTCGAGCGCCTGTTCCAGCGCGCCAGCCAGGCGCAGCGCAAGGTCAAGAACGTCACGGCCCTCGGACGCGCCGGCCGCTCCCTCGTGCGCCTCGCCCTGGAGCTCGCCGACAGCCGCATCGCCGACTGGTCCGCCGAGCGCGTCCTCCTGGTGGGCACCGGCGCCTACGCCGCCGTCACCCTCGCGACTCTGCGCGAGCGCGGCGCGGTCGACATCTCCGTCTACTCCCCGTCCGGTCGCGCGGAGATCTTCGCGGCCAAGCACGACATCCGCCCCGTTCCCGCCGAGGAGTATGCGCGCACCGCGGCGCACTCCAGCCTGCTGATCACCTGCACCACGGCGACCGAGCCCGTGCTCGGCCCGGAGCACCTGCAGCACCCGGTCGGCCTCGCCGCCGCCGCCGGCTGCCCTGTCGGCGTGCCCACGCGCGCGAGCCAGCTCGTGGTGGACCTGGGCATGCCCCGCAACGTCGACCCGGCCGTCGCCTCCCTCGAGGGCGTGGCCCTGCTCGACCTGGAGACCATCCGCCTGCACGCTCCGCTCGAAGAACTGCAGGCGACCGATGCTGCCCGCAGCGTCGTGCGCGAGGCCGCCGAGACCTTCCACGTCGTCGGCGCCCGGCAGAGCGTGACCCCCTCGGTAGTGGCGTTCCGCTCGCACATCTTCGAACTGCTCGAGCGCGAGATCGCCCGCGCGCGCTCTCGCGGCGACGAGGACGGCAAGGTCGAGCAGGCGCTGCGCCACCTCTCCGGGGTGCTGCTGCACACGCCGACCGTCCGAGCGCACGAGCTCGCGGCCGCCGGCCGCGCGGACGAGTTCGCCGCTGCGCTCGCGACCCTGTACGGGATCGCGCCCGCCGCGGACAGCGTCGAGGACGCCGCCACAGCCTGACTCGGTGAGTGGGACACTGGAGGCATGGCCCTTCACATCACCGGAGACACCGCCGCCGACGCCCTGCTGACCGAGAACCCGCTGGCGCTGCTCGTCGGCATGCTGCTGGACCAGCAGATCCCGATGGAGACCGCGTTCACCGGTCCGCTCAAGATCGAGCAGCGCACCGGCGCGACGGATGCCGCCGCGATCGCGGGCATGGCCCCTGAGGATTTCCTGGAGGCGTTCCGGCAGACGCCCGCGGTGCATCGGTTCCCCGGCTCCATGGCGACGCGCGTGCAGACGCTGTGCCAGGCGATCGTGGACGAGTGGGACGGGGATGCCGCCGCGTTGTGGACGCGTCCTTCGACGGGCTCAGGCCCTTCGACAGGCTCAGGGTCCCAGCCGAGCGGCGCCGAGGTGCTGAAGCGACTCAAGGCCCTGCCGGGATTCGGAGAGCAGAAGGCGAAGATCTTCCTCGCGCTCCTCGGCAAGCAGTACGGCTTCACCGGCGAGGGCTGGCGGGAGGCCTCCGCTCCCTACGGCGAGGACGGTTCGTACCGCAGCGTCGCGGACATCGTCTCGCCCGAGTCGCTCGCGAAGGTGCGCGAGCACAAGAAGGCCATGAAGGCGGCGGCGAAGGCGGCCAAGTAGTGCGGCCGACCGGGGATGACGTCGCGGGACTCATCGCCCGCTCCTCCCCGGCCGTGCGTCGCCGTGACGCCGAGACGCTGACCGCCCTGATGCAGGACATCACCGGGCGCGAGCCGCAGACCTGGGGCTCGATCATCGGGTTCGGCTCCTGCCACTACCGCTACCCCACCGGGACGGAGGGAGACAGCGGCGTCCTGAGCTTCGCCCCGCGCAAGGCCGCCACCACGATCTACCTCCTCGACGGCGTGGACGCCCACGCGGACGCTCTCGACGCCCTCGGCCCGCACACGACGGGCGTGGGCTGCCTCTACCTCAAGGACCTCGACCAGGTCGATCTCGACGTGCTGAGCGGCATCCTGGAGCGCTCGCTCGCCTGGGTCGAGTCCGGCGGCGACGCGCGCATGCACCTGACAGTCACGTCCTAACTCCCCCCTCCCCCTTCCTTCCCTCCTTCCTTCCCTTCCTGTCGCCGAGACCCCGGTTTCCTGCCGAGACCCCCGGGGTGCGGACGCCCGGAACCCGGGGTCTCGGCGGATAGGCGGGGTCTCAGGTGGTGGCCACCCCCTCCTCGACTCGCACGCGCCGTGCGTCCGCGGCGTGGCGACGCCACCGCCGGTCGTGTGTCACCGTGACGACGGCAGCGGGATGGTCCACGAGGGCGCCCTCGAGCTGCTCCACGAGCTCGGGATCGAGATGGTTCGTCGGCTCGTCAAGCAGCAGCAGGTCGAACCGCGACGCCAGGGCCACCGCGAGATCGAGCCGCCGGCGCTGACCCACGGACAGCCCCCGCACGTCGCGGTCGACCTCCGGCCCTCGGAAGAGGCCGTGAGCCAGGAGAGCATCCCGCGCATCGACCGGCGGCGTCCCGGTCCGAACCGCGAAGACCTCGACGGCCGTACCCCGCAGACGGGTGTCGACCTCCTGCCGGAGGAACGCGATCCGCAGCCCGTCGGCGCGGACGAGCGTCCCGGATGCGGGGAGGAGCTCGCCGACGAGGAGGCGGAGGAGTGTCGTCTTCCCAGCCCCGTTCGGCCCGGTCACGAGCCACCGGGAGCCGGTTTCGATCATCCAGTGCGACACGTCGAGCCGTCGTCCCGGCTCGCGGAAGGACACGGCGTCGAGGGTCAGGAGCGGCTCGTCCGGCTCGTCGAGCGGTGCCCGATCCTCTGCCGCGACCACGAACCGCAGCGGCTCCGGTGGAGGTGGGCACGGGTTGTCCCGGAGCCGCGCCAGCCTCTCCTTCGCCATGCGGATGCGCCCGACGGCACCGTGGTCACGGCTCCGCGCTCGGAACGCGCCATGACCGAATCCGTCGAGCTCGAGCTTCCGCGGGATCGCCTGCAGCCGGAACGCGTTGGCCGCGAGCAGGGACTCTGCCCGGGCGACCTCGGCCTTCCACTCCTCGTGGCGCGCAGCCGCCGCACGTCTCTCGGCCTCGTGCGCTCGCAGGAACCCGGGGTAGCCGTCGCCGTAGCGCCGGATCCGTCCCTCCTCCACCTGCACCACAGCCGTCGCGAAACGGTCCAGGAAGTCACGGTCGTGGGTCACGACCACCAGCGCTCCCCGGTGCGCCGCGAGACGATCCTCGAGCCAGGTCAGCGCCCGGTCGTCGAGGTCGTTCGTGGGCTCGTCGAGGAGAAGCAGTTCAGCTCCGGAGGAGAGGGCGACCGCGAGGGCGAGCCGCGCCCGCTCCCCTCCCGACAGCGCGGCCACCGGTCGTGCGCGGTCCACTCCGCCCACCCCGAGCTGTTCGAGGGCGGTGTCGATGCGACGGTCGACGTCGTACCCGCCGCGGGACTCGAAACGGTCCTGCAACAGGGCCACGGCGGCCATCTGCGGCTCGCGGTCGGCGGAGCCCGCGGCGGCGAGGAGGTCGTATGCACGGCCGAGGTCGCGCTCCAGTGCACGGAGGTCGCCGAGGAGCTCGTCGATGGCGTCGGCCACCGTCGCCCCGTCCGCGAACACGGGGTTCTGCCGCGCATGCGCGACGCCGCCGGGGAGGTCGAGCCGCACCTCCCCGGCCGTCGGCAGGAGAGTGCCGGCGAGCAGGTCGAGCAGAGTCGACTTGCCGGCGCCGTTGTCACCGATGACGGCGAGGCGGTCGGCGGGGCCGACGACGAGGTCGATGCGGTCCAAGACGAGATGGTCGGCGAACCGGACGGAGGCGGCCTGCAGCGCGCACTCGCGATGAGCGCGGGCCGGGGTGGCAGAAGGGGTCGAGAGTACAGGGAACATGAGGGGTCCTCTCCAGCGGCGCACGCGCACCGCCGGGATCTGCGTCGATGACGCGGGGAACAGGAACCTCGACCGCACCCGGAGCCGGGTGCGGTCGCTCAGGACCCACCGCGGAGAAGAGCTCTCGACGCGGCGTCCCGATCTAGCGAATCAGAGTACCCACGAGGAGCGACCATAGCAGGGTCCTCCGGTGCGCACCAGACCCCGCTTTCCTGGCGAGACCCCGGCGTACCCGCGCACGCACCCCGGGGTCTCGGCGGAAACCCGGGGTCTCAGCGTCAAGAAGAAGGGCGGAGGCGGGAGTGGGCGGCGGGAACACGAAGAAGAACCAGACGAGGGCGCCGAGCAGCAGCCCCACAACGATGAAGATCGGCACCCAGATCAGCATCCAGGGGCCTTCGTCCGCGATGAAGTAGTCCGGGTCGCGGAGGATCGCGACGACGAACCCCGCCAGGGTCCCGAGCGGCAGCACCGCGAGCACCCACCAGAACACGGCCTTCGGCACCCGCTTGCGCTCCCCCAGCCGCGCCATCACGATCTGGATGATGACCGCGGCCGCGAGCGCCGGGATGCCGAACATCGCGATGATGGGCCCCGCGCCGTCGTTCTCCCGCAGGTCGAGCACCGTGAGGATCATCCACGACACGGCGAGCGCGCCGAGCACGATGGCCGCGACCGGACGCACGGGCGACGACTCCCCCCGTGCGCGGGCTCCCCCCGGTGCCGTCACCTCACGCGCCGCGGAGGCGCTCCGCAAGGTAGGCGTGCAGCTCGTCGATCGAGACGCGCTCCTGCGCCATGGTGTCGCGGTCGCGCACGGTCACGGCGCGGTCGTCGAGCGAGTCGAAGTCGACCGTGACGCAGAACGGGGTGCCGATCTCGTCCTGGCGGCGGTAGCGACGGCCGATCGCACCGGCGTCGTCGAAGTCGACGGCCCACGAGCTGCGGAGCGTGTCGGCCACCTCGCGGGCGAGCGGCGACAGCTTCTCGTTGCGCGACAGCGGGAGCACGGCGGCCTTGACCGGAGCCAGGCGCGGGTCGAGCTTGAGCACCGTGCGGGTGTCGGTGCCGCCCTTGGCGTTGGGCACCTGCTCCTCGACGTACGCGTCCACGAGGAAGGCCATCATCGCGCGGGTGAGGCCGAACGACGGCTCGATCACGTACGGGGTGTAGCGCTCGCCCGTCGCCTGGTCGAAGAACGTGAGGCTCTGACCCGACGCCTCGCTGTGGCTGGAGAGGTCGTAGTCGGTGCGGTTGGCGACACCCATGAGCTCGCCCCACTCCTTGCCGGCGAAGCCGAACTTGTACTCGACGTCGATCGTGCCGGCCGAGTAGTGCGCGCGGTCGTCTTCCGGCACGTCGAACTGACGCATGTTCTCCGGGTCGATACCCAGGTCGATGAACCAGTTCCAGCAGGCCTCGACCCAGTGCTCGAACCACTCCTGGGCCTCAGCCGGCGGCGTGAAGTACTCGATCTCCATCTGCTCGAACTCGCGGGTGCGGAAGATGAAGTTGCCGGGGGTGATCTCGTTGCGGAAAGCCTTGCCGACCTGACCGATGCCGAACGGCGGCTTCTTGCGGCTCGCGGTGAGCACGTTCGAGAAGTTCACGAAGATGCCCTGCGCCGTCTCGGGGCGCAGGTAGTACAGGCCCGACTCGTCGTCCACGACGCCGAGGTACGTCTTCACCAGACCGGAGAAGGCCTTCGGCTCGGTGTACTGCCCCTTGGTGCCGCAGTTCGGACAGGGGATGTCGGCGAGGCCGTTCTCGGCCTTGCGTCCCTTGCGCGCCTCGAAGTCCTCGATGAGGTTGTCCGCACGGAAGCGCTTGTGGCACTGCAGGCACTCGACGAGCGGGTCGGTGAAGGTCGCGACGTGGCCCGACGCCTCCCACACGCGCTTGGGAAGGATGATGCTGGAGTCGAGGCCGACCATGTCGCCGCGACCGCGCACGAACGTCTGCCACCACTGCCGACGGATGTTCTCCTTGAGCTCCGCGCCGAGGGGCCCGTAGTCCCAGGCCGATCGAGAACCGCCGTAGATCTCACCCGCTTGGAACACGAACCCGCGGTGGCGGGCGAGGGCGATGACCTTGTCGAGGCGGGACTGTTCGGCCATGGTGGCTCCAATGGTCGGATGCGGGAGGAATCCCGTGAACACGGGCATCTCATTCTATCGGTGGTCTCGCGCGGTGCCCTGGCCCCGGGGCCGGTCGCGGAGTACCGTCCTGGCATGACCACTCCCGCGCGCACACGGCCGAACCGCGACGACGACACCCGGTTCTTCGGGCAGCCCTGGTCGCTGGTGCACATCTTCGGAGTGGAGATGTGGGAGCGGTTCAGCTTCTACGGCATGCAGGGCATCCTGCTCATCTACCTCTACTTCTCGGTGACCGAGGGCGGGCTCGGCATCCCCAAGGCGGTCGCGGGTGGCATCCTCGGCGCCTACGGGGGATCGGTGTACCTGTCGACGATCCTCGGCGCCTGGGTCGCGGACCGCCTGTTCGGCGCGGAGCGCGTGCTGTTCGTGAGCGCGATGGTGATCGTGGCCGGGCACCTCGCCCTCGCCCTGATCCCCGGCGCTGTCGGGGTCGGAGTCGGCCTCGTGCTCGTGGCCCTCGGATCCGGTGGCCTGAAGGCGAACGCGACATCGGTCGTCGGCAGCCTCTACAGCGCCGACGACCCGCGCCGAGATGCGGGGTTCTCGCTCTTCTATCTCGGCATCAACCTGGGCGCCTTCCTCGGCCCGCTCCTGACCGGACTCCTGCAGTCCACGCTCGGATTCCACTGGGGCTTCGGTCTCGCAGCGCTCGGGATGACACTGGGACTCATCCAGTACTCGTTCGGCCGCAAGGCCCTGCCCGCCACGACGCGGGAGGTTCCGAATCCACTTCCCACCTCCCGCTACCGCCTCGTCGGACTCCTGGCCGGTGCGGTGGTCGTGCTCATCGCCGTCCTGGTGCTGACCGGAGTGATCCGCGCCGACAACCTGGCCACCCTGGTGATCGGCGTCACGGTCGTGGCGACGATCGCCTACTTCTCGGTGATCCTCGGCAGCCGTCGCATCGACGCCACCGAGCGATCACGGGTGTGGGGCTTCCTGCCGCTCTTCATCACCAGCGTCGCGTTCTGGTCGCTGTACCAGCAGCAGTTCACCGTGCTCACGATCTACTCCGACCAGCGCCTGGACCGGAACCTGTTCGGCTGGGAGATGCCGGTGTCCTGGGTGCAGTCGATCAACCCGGTGTTCATCATCATCCTGTCCGGCGTCTTCGCGGCGATCTGGACCCGACTCGGCACGCGTCAGCCCTCGACCCCGGTGAAGTTCGCGCTCGCGGCGATCATCATGGGATCCGCGTTCCTGCTGTTCCTGCCGTTCGCCGGCGGAGGGGAGAACTCCACGCCGCTGCTCGCGATCGTCGGGATCCTCTTCGTGTTCACCGTGGCGGAGCTGCTCATCTCCCCGGTCGGCCTGTCGGCGGCCACCAAGCTCGCACCGACCGTGTTCCGCACCCAGATGGTCGCGCTGTTCTTCCTGTCGATCGCCTTGGGCACGGCGATCTCCGGCTGGCTCGTGCAGTTCTACGACCCGGACGACGAAGTGCCCTTCTTCTCGATCCTCGGCGGCATCGCGATCGTCGTCGGCATCGGGCTGCTGCTGAGCGTGAGGCCCGTGCTGAAGCTCATGCGCGGGGTGCGCTGAGTCGGCGGGAGCTCACGCGGTGAAGAGGTAACCGCGTTCGTTGTCGTAGCCCGCGATGTGCAGGCCGCTGCCGAGCAGACCCTCCATCTGCGCACGCAGGCGCAGGCGCCACTCGTGCGCGGCCGCCGGGTCGGACACGCGCAGCGCCTCGATGTCGGCCGGGATCTCCAGGGTCTCCACCACCGCGTCGTCCGCCGGCGGCTTGGCGATGTCGGCGAGCGCCCACTCGACATCGAGCCGGTCGCTCTCGTCGCCCGCGTCACCGCCGCCGAAGATGCCGTAGCGGTTCACCGAGTACCCCGTGGCGCGGGCGCCCAGCACCGTGAAGAAGAAGTGCGCGTTGCGCGCCACCAGCGGATCGAACACCCAGGTGATGCGGCCGACGTCGCGCGAGAACGCCCACTGACGCTGGTGCTCCTTGAGCTCGCGGCCCCAGCCGCGCCCGCGGTACTCCGGCAGCAGCGCGGTGATGTGCGAGTGCATCGCACGTCGGGCCGGCTCCCCGAAGAACGCGATGGACGCGCCGACCATGCGCTCCTCGTCGCCCTCGCCGTCGAAGAAGCCGACGACGTAGTTGCCCGACTGCTGCAGGGCGCGCAGGGTTCCGGCATCCACCACGCGCTGCGGACCCCGGATGGAGTCGAGCAGGCCCTGCGCGTCGAGGATGAGTTCAACGGTGTCGAGATCGCGGATGGTTCGCACGGTCCCAGTCTGCCCCTCCTCGGCACGTTCGGGGAAACCGACTCCGGGTCAGCGGTGCGGGAACGCCTCGCCCCCGCCCGCGGCGAGGGCCTCCGCGACGATGCGGAGGTGGTCCTCCGCCATCGCCGGCGGCAGCGGCGGCAGGATCTCGTCCCAGAACGCCAGCACTGCGCCGCGGCCCTGCATCATCCCCTCCGGGCGGGCCAGCGCCCACATGTGCATGTGCGCGGAACCGTCGTTCCAGCGGCCGAAGTGACAGCGAGCGACGCCCGGGATGCTCTTGACGGCCTGCGACACGCGCTGCATCAGAGGCCCCAGACCCGCCAGCACCTCCGCCGGAGCGTTCTCCAGCAGCCAGTGATCGCGCGGTGCGACCCCGCCGATGAACGGCAGCCCGCCGACGTCCCAGCCCGCTCGCACCTGCCAGAGGTCGTCGTGCCAGATCGTGTGCACGCTCGGGCCGCAGTGTCCGCACTCGTCCGGATCCAGCTCGCCCGCACGCGGCTTCTCGGGGACCAGCATCGGCTCGAGCGGTCGCATCGTGATGCTCTCGAACGCCCACGGCAGTCCCTCCGCGATCGCGGAGGCATCGAGAACCTCGCCGATCGGGAGCCTGCGGTGGTACGCGGAGTCGGCGGGGTGCTGCGCGGGCGCGGTGTCGTCGGTCATCCGGCCATGCAACCACATCGGCCCCGGGAGGTCGGGAACGCCGATAGCCTGAGCCGGTGGGTGCGAACGACGACAGAGCCAGGAAACGCCTCTCCCGTACCCCGCCGCGGTGGGCGATCATCGCGGTGCTGGCGTTCGCCGGCCTGTGCTCGTCGTTCATGTTCACGCTCGTGGTGCCGCTGCAGGCCGAACTTCCCCAGCTGCTGAACTCCTCCCGCGAGGACACCACCTGGGTGGTCACCATCACCTTGCTCGTGGCCGCCGTGGCGACGCCGATCTCGGGCCGACTGGGTGACATGTACGGCAAGCGCCGGGTCGTGATCGTGCTGCTCGCGATCCTCATCGTCGGATCCGTGATCGCCGCCGTCTCGGGCTCGATCATCGGCGTCATCATCGGCCGCGCGCTGCAGGGCGCCGTGACCGGCGTCGTCCCGCTCGGCATCGCGATCATGCGCGACGTGCTCTCCCCGGAGCGGCTCGGCACCGCGGTGGCCCTGATGAGCGCGACCATGGGCGTCGGCGGCGCGGTCGGGATGCCGGTGGCCGCACTTCTCGCCGAGAACGCCGACTGGCACATGCTGTTCTGGCTCGCAGCCGCGCTGGGCGTCATCGGACTCGTGCTCGTGCTCGTCGTCATCCCCGAGGACGTGCTCCGCTCCCCCGGACGCCTCGACGTGCTGGGGGCCATCGGGCTCGCGATCGGCCTCACCGGCATCCTGCTCTTCGTCTCGCGCGGCGCCGAGTGGGGCTGGACCTCGCCGATCACACTCGTCTGCATCATCGGGGGCCTCGCCGTGCTGCTGGTGTGGGGCTGGTACCAGCTGCGCACCCAGGACCCGCTGCTCGATCTGCGCGTCGCCGCTCGCCCGGCCGTGCTCTTCACGAACATCGCCGCGATCGGGATGGGCTTCGCGCTGTTCGCCTCGAACGTGACGTTCCCGCAGCTGCTGGAGATGCCCGTCGGCGGAGCCGGATTCGGCCTCGACATGGTGGCGGCGTCGCTCGTGATCATGCCGGCGGGACTGGTGATGATGGTCATCTCGCCGCTGTCGGGCTGGCTCGAGCGCACGGTGGGCCCACGGCCGCTGTTCACGGTCGGGGCGGGTGCGATCGTGCTCGCCTACGTGTTCGTGCTGCTGTGGTCCTCGGAGGTGTGGCACATCTTCGTCGCGAACATCTTCATCGGCGTCGGCATCGGGTTCACGTTCGCCGCCATGCCCATGATCATCATGCGGTCGGTGCCCGCGAACGAGACCGGCGCATCCAACGGACTGAACGCCCTCTTCCGCTCGGTCGGCACCTCGACGGCCTCCGCGGTCATGGGCGGGGTGCTCGCGGCGATGAGCATCGACGTCGACGGCGTCGCCGTGCCCACCCGCACCGCGTTCGAGGTGTGCTTCTGGCTCGCGATCGCGGCCGGCATCGTCGCCGTGGTGCTGTCGCTCTTCATCCCGAAGCAGCGCAGCGCCGAGCAGCATCCTTCCCTCCCGAACTGACCCGCCGCCCGGTCGCGGATTCGCGTCGAGGTCGCACGGATCCCGCGAAGCCGTGCGACATCCCGGCGGATCTGCGACGCGCGGCAGGCTCAGCGGGAGATCGTCCGCGGGTCCGGGTCGTCGGCGCGCGGCGGCCGCAGCCGGTCGGGGATCGGCCACGACAGAGTGAACCGCGCGGTCGCGGGGCGGCTCATGTCGCCGAAGTCGTCCACCTTCACGACGATGCGTCCCGGGGTGCCCTCCTCATCCGGCGTCACCTCCAGGATGCGCACGCGCAGCGGACGGTCAGCCTCCCCCTCGAGCATCCACGGATCCGCGAGCCAGGCGATGCCGTGCCCCTCCAGCGCGGACTCGGCGTCCAGCCACTCGCCCGGGGCGGACACCCGGCGTCCGAGCACATCGACGGCGACCCAGCCGCCACCCTCCGGATGGATCCAGCCGAGCAGCTCGCCGTCGTCGCGGCGGTGCGGAGTCCAGTCGGCGTGGGGCATCCCCCGATGCTAGCGAGATCAGGCGGATAGGCGAGAACAGGCAGACCGCGCAGCAACTCGCCTGATGCGGCGTGAACGCCTGATCTCGCGCAATCGCGCGTCAGTGGGTGTACTCCATGAGCTCGACGCCGAGCACCCGGAAGGCATCGTGTGCACGCAGGCGGTGCGTGATCGAGAGGTCGTCGAAGCACACGATGAGCGCGTACGCCACGCCGGCACGCGGGCCCGCGAGCACACCGGCTTCGGCCCGGACACCCCGATCGCGGCCGGTCTTGTTGACGAACAGCAGGCCGTGCGCATCGTGATCATGGGCGAACGGATCCAACCCCGTGGATGCCGCGACCAGGCTCAGATCCTGGTTCAGGCTCAGCCACTCCGACACCTGTGCGCTGACGGCGGCGTCGACGGCCTGCGAGTTGACCAGGGCGGAGAAGAGTCCGGCGAACTCGCGCGCGGACCCCACGGCGACCTGCGGAGCGTCATCGGGGCCGCGGCGGTCGCGGAACCGGTCGAGCAGGGCCGTGCGCCGCAGCCCGAGCGACTCGATGCGCTCGCGCACCCTGTCGTGTCCGACCCTCTGCAGCAGCGCGTTGACGGCGATCGGATCCCCCGCGGTCGCGGCCAGCACCGCCAGGTCTTCCAGCGGCAGTGCGGGTGCGTGCAGGTGCCGCCACAGTCCCGAGCTCTCCACCGCCTCGACACTCGTGCGGTCGACGATCTCGAACGGATCGAGCGTGCCGTCCTCGAAACCGGCCGCCACCTCGATCAGCAGCGGGACGACGCCGAGACCGCCGACGGGCATCGTGACGTGGTCGTCGCCGGCGAGGACGTGCACGTGGCTGTCGAGGTCGACGACGTGCACGGAGACCTGCGCTCCCGAGTCCACCAGGCCCTCCAGCGCGCGCAGCGTGGAGGTGAAGGATCGACGACCGGCCGCGGCACGACGGGGGACACGGCGGCTGGTGCGCTGCGAGCGACGGCCGTGTTCGGACGCGCCGTGGGCATCGCCGAGGGAGTCGGGTGCCGAGGAGTTGCGGAACCCTTCACCAGGCTCGAGAGCGCCCACGCGTGATCCTTAGGAGGGAGGGATGTGCGGGATACCGACGGGAGCGCTCCCGACGGCAGGGCTATCGTAACCCCACCGCCGGGGCGCGCTTCACAGACGGCGGTGATTGGTCACCAGATGGTCACCCGCTCGGACTCGGGGAGCCAGAGCGCGTCCTCCTCGGCGACACCGAAGGCCTCGTAGAAGGCGTCGATGTTGCGCACGATCTGGTTGCAGCGGAACTCGTTCGGCGAGTGCGGGTCGATCGTCAGCAGCCGCAGCGTCTCGGCGTCGCGGCTCTTCTGCTGCCACACCTGCGCCCAGGACAGCAGAAGGCGCTGCACACCGGTGTACCCGTCGATGACCGGCCCTTCGGCAGGCTCAGGGACCGCGGAGTCGGAGCGCAACGACAGCTCGTAGGCCTTGAGCGCGATGCCGAGTCCGCCGAGGTCGCCGATGTTCTCGCCGATCGTCAGGGCGCCGTTCACGTGGTGCTCGGCGTCGAGGCCCTCCGGCACGAGGGCGTCGTACTGAGCGATGAGCGCCTTGGTCCGCTCTTCGAACGCCGCACGGTCGGCGTCGGTCCACCAGTCCTCGAGCCGACCGTCGCCGTCGTACCGGCTGCCCTGGTCGTCGAAGCCGTGTCCGATCTCGTGGCCGATCACCGCGCCGATCCCGCCGTAGTTCGCGGCGGCGTCGCGCCCGGCGTCGAAGAACGGATACTGCAGGATCGCGGCGGGGAAGACGATCTCGTTCATCGAGGGGTTGTAGTACGCGTTGACCATCTGCGGGGGCATGTGCCACTCGTCGCGGTCGATCGGCTTGCCGACCTTGTCGACGTTGCGGTCGTGCTCGAAGATCGCGGCGCGGCGGACGTTCCCGAACAGGTCCTCCCGGTCGATCTCGAGGCTCGAGTAGTCGCGCCACACCGCGGGGTGGCCGATCTTCGGCGTGAAGGAGTCGAGTTTGGCCAGCGCGCGCTCGCGGGTCTCGGCCGTCATCCACTCGAGGTCGGTGATGCTCTGCCGGTACGCCTCGATGAGGTTCGCGACCAGCTCATCCATCGCGGCCTTCGCCGTCGGCGGGTAGTGGCGCTCGACGTAGACCTTGCCGATGGCCTCGCCGAGCGCACCCTCGGTGAGCGAGACGCCGCGCTTCCAGCGCTCCCGGATCGTCGGGACGCCGGTGAGCTCGGTGCCGTAGAAGGAGAAGTTCTCCTGCACGAGATCGTCCGTCAGGTACGGGGCGGCCGCGTGCACGACCTTGGCCCGCAACCAGGCCTTCCAGTCGTCCAGGCGCTCCGGGGTGAGCAGCGAGCCGAGTCCCTCGAAGAAGCTGGGCTGCGACACGACGACCTCGTCGAAAGCGCGGGGGTTGGACGGGGTGACGGCATCGCGCCACGGCGTCAGGTCGACGCCGGCGAGTTCCTGCAGCTCGTCCCACGTCTTGAGGTTGTACGTCGCAACAGCGTCGCGGCTGCGTACGTTGTCCCAGTGGTGACCGGCCAGTTCCGTCTCGAGCGCGATCGAGCGCTCCGCGTTCGCCGCCGCGTCCGGCACGCCCGCAAGGTCGAGCAGGCGCTCCAGGTGGGCGCGGTAGGCGGCGCGCGTGTCGGTGAACGTGTCGAGTCGGAAGTAGCTCTCGTCCGGCAGGGAGAGGCCCGCCTGCACGAGCACCGGCAGGTAGCGCTCAGGGTTGCCCGGGTCGCCGTCGACGTAGAGCCCGATCACGGCGGCGCGGCCGTCGCGATCATAGGCACCGACGGTGCGCAGAAGGGCGGGGATGCCGTCGATCGCGTCGATCTCGGCGAGCGTCTCGGCCAGCGGCGCGACGCCGGCGGCGTCGATGCGCTCGGTGTCCATGAAGCTGGCGAACAGGTCGCCGATCTTGCGGGCGAGCGTGCCCTCCTCTGCGTCCTGCGACTCCTCGATGATCGCGCGGACGTCCTTCTCGGCCTGCTCGGCCAGCAGGTGGAACGAGCCCCAGCGCGCCTTGTCACCCGGGATCTCGGTGCGGGCGAGCCAGGCACCGTTCACGTGCCGGTAGAGGTCGTCCTGCGGGCGGATGTCGGAGCTGAACTCATCAAGGGCGAGGCCCGCGGGAAGCACATCAGTCATGCGCCCCAGCCTATGACGCCCCTCCCCCTTCGTGTCGATGGCGGGCAGCTGTCGAGGCTTCGGGTCAGGTGCGGCGGCGACGACCGAAGCGCCGGCGTCGCGGCTCCTCAGCAGGGGCTGCTGCGGTGCGGGCGGCCCGACGTTCGGCCCACGCGGCCACCTCGGCATCCACGTCTCGAGGAGAGGTGACGACGGGTGGCCCGCCCTGCAGTTGTCGCCGCGCTTCCCGCACCCGGCGGTTGAAGTCCTCGACGACGTCCCGCACGTCGGATTCGCGGCCGAGCAGGTCGAGCTGATCGTCCAGCTCGCGGTCCTCGGTGCGCAGCAGGATGGCGGGAGGGCCGAGGCCGGTGAGGTTCTCGGTCTCGATCTTGCGGCGGATCCACCAGTCCGGATCGTGGTGGGTGCCCAGGCCTTCCAGCGGCTTGCCCGCGCCGGGCAGGTCGTCGAACTCCCCGCGGCGGATCGCGACCTGGATCGCGGTCTCGATGAAGGCGGCGCGATCCACCGCCGCAGCGATCCCCGGCGGTGTTCCGCCGTCCTCGCCGCCGTCCGCGCTCTGGGCCTGACGCTGTCGCGCGCGATACCGCGCGGCCGCCTCCCGGGGATCCGTCATGATGCACCTCCGCAGCATCCGGTGTGGTTCCACCCTACGACCGTGGCATCGGCGGGGGCGGCGGTGCTGAGGTCATAGGCTCGGAGGATGACCGCGCGCGCCTCCCTCAACAGAGAGATCCTGCGTCTGGCGGTCCCCGCGCTGGGCGCACTGATCGCCGAACCGGCCTTCCTGATCGTGGATGCCGCACTGGTCGGCCACCTGGGCACGACGCCGCTCGCCGGACTCGGCATCGCCGGGGCCGTGCTGCAGACGATCGTCGGGCTCATGGTGTTCCTGGCCTACTCCACCACGCCCGCGGTGGCCAGGCGTTTCGGGGCGGGGCAGCCCGGCGAGGCGGTGTCTGTCGGGATCAACGGGATGTGGCTCGCGCTGGGCCTCGGAGCCGTGCTCGCGGTGGTCGGCGCGGTCTCGTCGCCGTGGCTCGTCTCGCTGTTCGGCGCGAGCGACGCCGTGGCAGCACAGGCCGACGACTACCTCGTCATCTCGATGTGGGGACTGCCGGCGATGCTCATCGTGTTCGCCGCGACCGGTCTGTTGCGCGGCATGCAGGACACCATGACGCCGCTGTGGATCGCCGGCCTGGGCTTCGGCGCCAACGCGCTGCTGAACTGGCTCTTCATCTACGGTCTCGGCTGGGGGATCCCGGGGTCGGCCGCCGGCACCGTGACGGCGCAGTGGGGCATGGTGGCCGCCTACGTGCTGGTCATCCGCCGTCTGGCCACGAGACACAGCGCCTCGCTGCGGGCGCGACGCGATGGACTGCGCAGCACCGCCGCGTCGGGCGGCTGGCTGTTCCTGCGCACCGTGAGTCTGCGCGTCGCGCTGCTCGCGACGGTCGGCGTCGCGACCGGGATCGGCACCGACGAGCTGGCCGGGTGGCAGATCGTGTTCACCATCTTCTCCGCGGCCGCGTTCGCGCTGGACGCCCTGGCGATCGCGGCGCAGGCCCTGATCGGCAAGGAGCTCGGCGCCGGCGACGAGACGCAGGTGCATCGCGTGCTGGCGCGCACGGTGGCGTGGGGCGCGTGGTTCGGCGTGGTGGTCGGCGGTCTGATCGCGGCGCTGTCCGGCGTGCTCGGGATCGTCTTCACGGGCGACCCGCGCGTCGCGGCGCTCGTGCAGCCCGCCCTGCTCGTGCTCGCGGTCGCGCAGCCCGTCGCGGGGGTCGTGTTCGTGCTGGACGGCGTGCTCATGGGGGCGAACGACGCCCGGTACCTGGCGATCGCCGGCGGCCTGAACCTCGTGCCGTTCCTTCCCGCACTGTGGATCATCGCCGCGGGCGGCGTCGACGGCGTGGCCGGGCTCGTCTGGCTCGCGGTCGCGTTCTTCGGCGTGTACCTGCTCGCCCGTCTGGGCACCCTCGGCTGGCGGGTGCGCTCGGGGCGATGGCTCGCCGCCGCAGGCTGATGCCCGCCCCGCGTCTGCACAGTCCGCCGAGCTGAGGACTTCTCCCCAACCGCTGGATCCCGCGGAATACTACGTCCGGGAACCCTGGCCCCTCGACCATGATCGAGGGACACTGAAGGGATGCTGGGGATGACGGAACCACAGGTCTGGACGCTGATCGGCGTCTTCGCCGCTGCGATGTTCGGCACGATGACACTCATGTCGACGATGTTCCTGCGGACGATGCAAAACGGGTTCGACAGCGTGCGTACCGAGTTCCGCACCGAGTTCGACAGCGTGCGCACCGAGTTCCGGAACGAGTTCGCGAGCGTGCGCACGGAATTCCGGAACGAGTTCGCGAGCGTGCGTGCCGAGTCGGGAAGCGAGTTCGCGAACGTGCGCAACGAGATCCGCGCCATCCACGACCGCATCGACCACCTCGATCGTGACGTCAGTGCGATCTATCGTCACATCTTCGGCATCGACCGCGGCTGAGTGCGCCGCCGCGTTCAGGACGCGTAGCGGCGGCACCACTCGTACATGATCACCGCGGCGGCTGCGCTGGCGTTGATCGACCGGGTCGAGCCGTACTGGGTGATCTCGATGTGAGCCGATGCCGCAGCGAGCGCCTCCGCGGACAGCCCCGGCCCCTCCTGTCCGAACAGCAGCACACAGGAGCGCGGGAGTTCGGCTCGATCCACGGGAACGGCCCCTTCGACGTTGTCGACCGCGATGATCGGGATCCCCTCGGCGGCCGCCCAGGCGGTGAAGGCCGCGACGTCCTCATGGTGCACGACGTGCTGGTACCGGTCGGTGACCATGGCCCCGCGCTTGTTCCATCGGCGTCGGCCGATGATGTGCACGGTGTCCGCGAGGAACGCGTTCGCGCTGCGCACGATGGAGCCGATGTTCATGTCGTGCTGCCAGTTCTCGATCGCCACGTGGAACGGGTGCCGGTGCGTGTCGAGGTCGGCCACGATCGCCTCCATCCGCCAGTAGCGGTAGCGGTCGATCACGTTCCTCGTGTCGCCTTCGGCGAGCAGTTCCGGGTCGTACTGCTCCCCCACCGGCCACGCGTCCGCTCCGCCGGGCCAGGGTCCGACGCCGTATCCGGGTTGCGCGGCGGAGCCGCCGGGTCCCTCCGGCGTCGGGTTCGTCAGAGCAGCGGCATCCATCAGGCCAGGCTATCTCCGCGGCGCGACGCAAGATATTTAGGTACGCCGAAAAATACGCTACGGTTTCGGTGTGCCTAAAAATCTCGACGCCGCCGTGACGCCGACCGCCGCCGCGCCCCCGCGCAGCCTCTGGCTGCTCGGACCCGCGCTCGTCGCCGGCGTCGCCTACCTCGACCCCGGCAACGTGGCCAGCAACATGACCGCGGGGGCCCAGTACGGCTATCTGCTGGTGTGGATCGTCGTCGCCGGCAACGTCATGGCCTGGCTGATCCAGTACCTCTCCGCCAAGCTCGGCGTCGTCACCGGGCAGAGCCTGCCCGAAGTGCTGGGTGCGCGCCTGCGCCGACCGTGGGCACGGCGGGCCTATTGGCTGCAGGCCGAGCTGGTCGCGATGGCCACCGATCTCGCCGAGGTGATCGGCGGCGCGGTGGCGCTGAACCTGCTGTTCGATGTGCCGCTGCTCCTGGGCGGCCTGATCACGGGCGCGGTATCGATGATCCTGCTCGCCGTGCAGAGCCGCCGTGGTGCGCGGCCGTTCGAGTTCGTCATCATCGCGCTCATGACGATCATCACGATCGGCTTCCTCGCAGGGCTGTTCGTGGCGCCGCCCGACCCCGCCGGCGTGCTCGGCGGTCTCCTCCCGCGCTTCGAGGGGACCGGCTCGGTCCTCCTCGCCGCGTCGATCCTCGGGGCGACCATCATGCCCCACGCGATCTACGCCCACTCGTCTCTCGCCCGCGACCGTTTCGGCGCCACCACCGCCCACACGGGCGATGAGGCCGTGCGCACCGAGGCGTCACGCATCCGCCGTCTGCTCACCGCGACCCGCTGGGATGTCTCGATCGCGATGGTGATCGCCGGATCCGTCAACCTCGGGATCCTGCTGCTGGCCGCCGCCAACCTCGCCGGTGTCGACGGCACCGATTCCCTGGAGGGGGCGCACGCCGCCCTGGCCGCAGGGCTCGGCCCCGTCGTCGCCACCTTCTTCGCCGTCGGACTCCTCGCTTCCGGCCTGGCGTCGACCTCGGTGGGTGCGTACGCCGGCGCGGAGATCATGCACGGACTCCTGCACGTGCGCATCCCGCTGCTCGCGCGACGACTCGTGACCCTCATCCCGGCGCTCGTCATCCTGGGCGCAGGTGTCGATCCGACGCTCGCCCTCGTGCTGAGCCAGGTCGTGCTGTCCTTCGGCATCCCGTTCGCGCTGATCCCGCTGGTGGCGCTCACGGCGCAGCGGCGGACGCTCGGGGTCTGGGCGAACCGGCGATGGACCACCGCAGCCGGCATCCTCGCATCCGTGCTGCTGATCGCCCTGAACGGAGCGCTGCTCTGGCTGGTGCTGACCGGAGCCTGACCGCGGATAGGCTCGAGGCATGTCCGCCGAGAACGCCCGCCGCACCGTCCGCATCCTCACGTGGATCGGTTTCGCGACCGGGGTCATCGGCGGGGTGCTGATCGCCTTCCCGAAGGTCATCGGCCTCGGCGCCCCGTGGGTGCAGCTCGCGCTCGGCATCGTCACGCTCGTGCTCGCGTTCCGCGCGCGCAAGATCGGGATGGCCGAGGTGGACGGGTTCGACGGCCGGCTCTCGCTCGCGGCCGCCCTCCTCGGTTTCCTCGTGGTGTTCTTCGCCGGACAGGCGGCGTTCGGCATCCTCGTCGCGGTCGCGAACTGAGGGCGCCGCGGACCGACCCGGTTCGTGGGGGCGCCCGGCCGTACCACGTAGGCTGGTCCGGTGGCATCCCCGGCAGCTGACGACTATCTGAAGACCGTCTACGCGCACACCGAGTGGCAGGACGCTCCGATCACGCCGTCGGTCCTGGCCGCGAAGCTCGGCATCGCCCCGTCGTCCGTCACGGAGATGGTGAAGAAGCTCGCCGCCGCCGGTCTCGTCTCGCACGTGCCCTACGGTGCCGTGCGGCTGACCGAGGCCGGCACCGTGCGCGCTCTGGCCATGGTCCGCCGGCACCGGTTGATCGAGACCTGGCTGGTGCAGGAGTTCGGCTACGGCTGGGACGAGGTGCACGACGAGGCCGAGGTGCTCGAGCACACCATCAGCGACCGCCTCCTCGAGGGCATCGACGCACGCCTGGGCCGCCCGCGCTTCGACCCCCACGGCGACGCGATCCCGGATGCCGACGGTCGCATCGAGCGCGAGCCGTTCGTCCTGCTCGCCGACGCCCCCGCCGGACACACCGGCCACGTGCTCCGCGTCGACGACCGCGACCCCGAGCTCCTGCGTGCGCTCGAGGCGCTGGGACTCACGGTGGGGTCGACCGTCGCGGTCACGGTCTCGGGCGTCGAGCTCGAGGGCACCGCTCGCCCGCTCCCCGCCGGGGCCGACAGCGTGGTGTGGCTCAGCGCCTAGCTCCAGCCCGCATTCACGTGCGGGAAACACCGGCCCTCTAGGCTGTCCCCATGGGACACCGCGACGACATCGAATGCTGGCTCACCGACATGGACGGCGTTCTCGTGCATGAGAACACCGCCATCCCCGGGGCGTCTGAGATGCTCGCGGGCTGGGAGCGCGACGGCATCCCCTACCTCGTGCTCACGAACAACTCGATCTTCACCGCCCGCGACCTCTCCGCCCGGCTCCGCACCAGCGGTCTGGTCGTGCCGGAGGACCGCATCTGGACCTCAGCGCTCGCGACCGCCGACTTCCTCGCGCAGCAGCTTCCCGGCGGTTCGGCCTTCGTGATCGGCGAGGCCGGCATCCTCACCGCCCTGCACGAGGCGGGGTTCATCATGACCGAGACCGACCCCGACTTCGTGGTCGTCGGCGAGACGCGCAACTACTCGTTCGAGGCGATCACGAAGGCGATCAGGCACATCATCAACGGCGCCCGCTTCATCGTGACCAACCCGGACGCGACGGGACCGAGCGCCGACGGCGTGCTCCCCGCCACCGGGGCCATCGCCGCGCTCATCACGAAGGCGACCGGCAAGGAGCCCTATGTGGTGGGCAAGCCGAACCCGATGATGTTCCGCTCGGCGCTGAACAAGATCGGCGCCCACTCGAAGAAGACCGGGATGATCGGCGACCGCATGGACACCGACATCGTCGCCGGCATCGAAGCGGGCCTGCACACGGTGCTGGTCCTCACGGGCATCAGCGATCAGGCGGAGATCGAGAAGTATCCGTTCCGCCCGGACGAGATCGTCGACTCCGTGGCCGATCTGCTGCCCATGGTCACCGGAACGATCGCCACGGTCGACGAGGACTGACGTGGGCGCCCTCGACGACGGCGAGCAGGTCACGGCGGCGGATGCCGCGGCCTGGCGCGCCTGGCTCGAGGAGAACCACGAACGCGGGAACGGCGTGTGGCTGCTGAGTGTCCGCGGGAGCAGCACGGGCGTCGGCTACGAGGACGCGGTGCGACAGGCGCTGTGCTTCGGGTGGATCGACGGTCCGGTCCGGGTGTTCAGCGAGGGGACGCCGGAGCGTGCCAACGGACAGTGGTTCTCGCCGCGGCGACCCGGCAGCGGATGGGCGGCGACCAACAAGGCGCGCATCGCCGAGCTCGAGGCGGAGGGGCTGCTCGCCCCTGCCGGCATCCGCGCGCTGGAGACGGCGAAGGCGAACGGATCATGGACCCTGCTCGACGGCCCGGAGGCGGGGATCGAGCCCGAGGAGCTCACCGCCGCGCTCGACGCCGTCCCCGCGGCCCGCGAGGGTTGGGACGCCTTCCCGGCCTCGGTGAAGAAGTTCGGTCTCACGCACATCGCGATGGCGAAGCGGCCGGAGACCCGGACCGCCCGCATCGCGAAGATCGTGGCGGATGCCGCGGAAGGGAAGCGACCGTGAACCAGAGCGACCTCATCTTCCTCGTCGCGTTCGTGATCCTGCTGACGACGCTCGTGGTGTTCGTCGTGCAGTTCGTGCGCTCCCGCCGCAGCCGCGGCGAGGACGGCGACGGCCGCGCGGGCTGGTGGGAAGGCCCCTGGGACGAGGACGACCGCTCCCGCTGACCGCGTCCGTCGGTACGGATGTCGGACCGATTCACGGATGTCGGACGGATCCGGCCGCTTCCGCCCGGCATCCGTCCATCCGCCCGACATCCGTGCGCGGTGGAAGGCGGGGCGGCGCGCGCGACAGGCCGCGGTCAGGAGGCCGACGCCTCCGCGAGCGTGAGGGAGTCGATGGCCGCGACCGGCTCCGGCATCTGCAGCGGACCGGCCCCGGGGGTGATCGTGCCGAGGATGCGGGGATCGCGGGCGCCCGTGCCTCCGGGGACGATGGCGGCAACGCCGTGCATGGTCGACCAGCCGATGAGCGCGAGGAGGATGGCCTCCTTGCTGTCGGCCGCGGCGCCGAGTTCGTCGGCCAGCACGACCTCGGTCTCCGGCAGCGCGGCACGAAGGCCATCGAGGATCAGCGGGTTCCGGCAGCCGCCGCCGGAGACCGCGAGGAACCCGATGCCCGCGGCCGCGACGTCGCGCGCGACGGTGCGGACTGTGAGCTCGGTGAGCGTGCGCACGACATCGGCGACCGCGATCTCGCGTCCCTGCGCTGCGAGGTGCTCGTGCACGTAGGCGAGGTGGAAGTGCTCCTTGCCGGTGCTCTTCGGCGGGGTCAGCGCGTAGTACGGGTCGGCGAGCATCGCGTCGAGAAGCGGATCGTCGATCTGTCCCGTGCGGGCGATCGCGGCGTCGTCGTCGTAGCCGAGCGGGTTGAGGTCGTGTTCGACGATGACCGCGTCGACCAGGGCGTTCGCGGGGCCGATGTCGTAGGCGACGAGGCCGCCCTCGCGCACCACCGTCATGTTGGAGATGCCGCCGAGGTTGAGGGCTGCGGAGACGCCGGCTCGTCCACGGAGCAGCAGCTCGTCGAGGAACGACACGAGCGGGGCACCGTGGCCACCCGCGGTGATGTCGCGGATGCGGATGTCGGACACCACCGGTGCGCCGACCCTCTCCGCGATCCAGGCCGGCTGACCGATCTGGAGCGTGCCGAGCGCGTGCGCGCCGTCGACCCAGTGGTAGACCGTCTGCCCGTGCGAGCACACCGCGTCGACGCCTCCGACCTCCGCGGCGATGTCGGCCGCGACCTCGGCGAACGCCTGCCCGATGAGCGTGTCGAGCTCGGCGACCTCGGCGAGCGTGGTCTGCGCCGGTGGCAGTGCCGCGATGAGGCGCGCCCGCAGCTCCGGGCTGTAGGGCACGCTCGTGGATGCGAGCACCGTGCCACGGAGGTCGACGCCGTGCGCGGTGAAGCCCCCGTTCGTCGTGAAGTCGACGACGGCGGCGTCGATCCCGTCGTGCGAGGTGCCGGAGATCAGTCCCAGGACGCGCATCAGTTCTCCTCCGTACGTTGTACTAAAAGTACAGGAGTGGCCCTTCGGATGTAAAAATACTCCGCCGGTTGTCTCCTCCACGCCTCGCGATCCTCGCGACCTGTTCACAGATGCTGGAATACCGCCGCGCACCCCAGCGAGGGCGGCGTAACGTCATCGTCACACCCATCTGCAGAGGAGCGCAAACGTGTCCACGGAGGTTCTCGCGATCGTCGTCAGCGCGATCGGCATCGTCCTCACCCTCGGCACGAGCCTCCTCGCCGCCGGGGCCTGGATGGTCCGCCGCATCGACGACCGGATCGACGCGGTCGACGAGAAGCTGAGCGCCCGCATCGACGCCGTCGCCGCCGACGCCACCGACCTCAAGATCGCCGTTGCGCGACTCGAAGGACCACCCCGGCACCTGCTCACCACAGGGAGAGGGTGAACTCGTGAGCCCGGAGACCCTCACCATCATCCTGAGCGCAATCGGCGTCGTCCTGACGCTCACCACCAGCCTCTTCGCCGCCGGCGCCTGGATGGTCCGCCGCATCGACGACCGGATCGACGCCGTCGACGAGAAGCTGAGCACCCGGATCGACGCCGTCGACGACAAGCTGAGCGCGCGAATAGACGCGGTCGCGACCGACGTCACCGACCTCAAGATCGCCGTTGCGCGACTCGAAGGACCACCCCGGCACCTGCTCACCACAGGGAGAGGGTGAACCCGTGACCCCGGAGATTCTCACCATCATCCTGAGCGCAATCGGCGTCGTCCTCACGCTCACCACCAGCCTCTTCGCCGCCGGGGCCTGGATGGTCCGCCGCATCGACGACCGCATCGACGCCGTCGACGACAAGCTGAGCACCCGGATCGACGCCGTCGACGAGAAGCTGAGCACCCGGATCGACGCCGTCGACGACAAGCTGAGCACCCGCATCGACGCGGTCGCGACCGACGTCACCGACCTCAAGATCGCTGTCGCGCGACTCGAAGGACCACCCCGGCACCTGCTCACCGCGCGCCGATGAGCGGGATCCGCTGATAGACCTACCGCAGGACGAGAGCGGCGGCGCCGATGAGCGGGCCCTCGTCGCCGAGTCCCGAGCGCACGACGCGGGTCCGACGGGAGTAGTCGTGCGCCGCACTCGCGGTGAGCGCATGCTGCACGAGGTCGATGTAGTCGGAGGAGACACGAGAGAAGCCGCCGCCGATAGCCACCACATCCAGGTCGACGAGGGTCGCGGCATCCGCCAAGGCTTCGCCGACGGCCCTTGCCGAACGCTCGATCGCGGCGCGGGCGACCGCGACGCCGGCTGCGGCATCACGGGCGAGATCTTCGCCGGTCGCTCCGCTCCAGCCCTGCTCCTGCGCCCACGCTGCACTCGCCGGGCCCGAAGCGATCTCCTCGAGGGTGAGCCCACCCTCCCGGCGCACCTGACCGAGGTGGCCGGCATTCCCGGTGGCACCGGGCACGTAGGCGCCGCCGACCACGAAGCCTCCGCCGACACCGGTGGAGACGACGATCGACAACGACGCCCCGGCCTCCTGCGTGGCGCCGAGCCACGATTCGGCGAGCGCGAGAGCACCCCCGTCATGGCCGAGCGTCGTCGGGATCTCGCGCCCCAGGACGACGGCTGCGGCCGTCGCGACCGCCTCGACCAGGCCGAATCCTCGGGCGAGCGGCATGTTCACGGGCATGATCTCGCCGCGTGTGCGGTCGACCGGACCCGCGCTGCCGATGCCGGCGCCGACAAGCTCGGCATCGGCGGCCAGTGCCGCGAGGGCGTGCTCGACGATCGCGACGACCGCGGCGTTCAGCGAGGCGGGCGTGGTTTCGCGGCCGGTCGCCTGACGGCTCCGACTGCCGTCGACGAGCGCACCGTCTTCAGAGACGAGCGCGGCCTCCATCTTCGTGCCGCCGACGTCGACGGCCAGCGCGTAACGGGTCACTGGGGGTCGAGTCCGAGATCGTCGAGGTCGAACGCCGCGCGCCACTCCAGACCCTCGGCTTCGATGGCCGCCTGGGCTCCGGTCTTGCGGTCGACGATCACCGCGACCGCGACGACCTCGGCGCCCTCCTTGCGGAGCGCCTCGACGGCCTTGAGCGCGGACTGCCCGGTGGTGGACGTGTCTTCCAGGACGACGACGCGCTTGCCCTTGACGTCGGCGCCCTCGATCTGGCGGCCGCGACCGTGGTCCTTGGGCTCCTTGCGAACGACGAACGCGTCGAGCGGACGGTCGGTGCCGACCGAGGCGTGCAGGACCGAGTTCGCGATCGGGTCGGCGCCGAGCGTCAGGCCCCCCACAGCGACCACGTCGAGGTCGCCGATCAGGTCGAGCATGATGCGGCCGATCGCGGGTGCTGCGCGGTGGTCCAGCGTGAGCTTGCGCATGTCGACGTAGTACGTCGCCTTCTTGCCGCTGGAGAGGGTGAAGTCACCGTGGAACACCGCCTCATCCTTGATCAGGTCGAGAAGGGTCTGGCGGTCTGCGTCGAGTGCGGTCACGGCATCCAGTGTAGGAGGCAAGCCCTAGGCTGGACGCATGCGCTTGGCCACCTGGAACGTCAACTCCATCCGCACCCGCGTCAACCGCACCGTCGAGTTCGCCGTCCGTGAAGACATCGACGTGCTGGCGATGCAGGAGATCAAATGCAAGCCGGAGCAGTTCCCGTATGCGCCGTTCGAGGAGGCCGGGTACCACGTCGAGGTGCACGGCCTGAACCAGTGGAACGGTGTCGCTATCGCGAGCCGCCTGCCCATCACCGACGTGCGGACCGCGTTCGACGGAATGCCGGGGTTCGCGAAGGGTCACGAGGGGCCGGATGCCCCGCTCGAGGCGCGGGCGTTGGGGGTCATGGTCGACGGCGTCCGGGTGTGGAGCCTGTACGTGCCGAACGGCCGCTCGCTCGACGACCCGCACTACCTGTACAAGCTGCACTGGCTGGAGCAGCTGAAGAAGTCGACCGCTGCCGAGCTGTCGGCGAACCCCGAGCTCCCGCTCGCTCTGGTCGGCGACTTCAACATCATCCCGTTCGACCATGACAACGGCGACCCCGACATCGTGGTCGGACGTTCGACGCACGTCTCCCCTCCCGAGCGCGACGCGTTCTTCGCGTTCCAGGACGCGGGTCTCACCGATGTCGTGCGCCCGCTCCTGCCCGAGGGCTTCACGTACTGGGACTACCAGCGCCTGAAGTTCCCGCGCAACGAGGGCATCCGCATCGACTTCATCCTCGGGTCGAAGACGCTGGCCGACGCGGTCACCGGAGCGTCGATCCACCGGAACGAGCGCAAGGGCGAGCAGCCCAGCGACCACGTGCCCGTGGTGGTCGACCTGGACTTCGGCGGCGCCGAGGTCGACGACGATCTCCCGATGATCTTCTCCTAACCCTTCGACAGGCTCAGGGACCCATTCCATGACAGGCTCAGGGACCCATTCCATGGCAGGCTCAGGGACCCATTCCATGACAGGCTCAGGGGCGCATCCCATGCGGCTGATCGCGACCGACCTCGACGGCACGCTGCTCGACTCGTCGTCCGCGGTCACGCCCCGCACCCGCGCCGCGCTCGACGCTGCGCGGGAACGCGGCATCCACGTCGTCCCGGTCACGGCCCGCCAGCCCATCGGGCTGCGCACGCTCGCGGCCGATGCGGGATTCGACGGCTGGGCGCTGTGCAGCAACGGCGCCTATGCGGTGCACCTCGATGACGGGCGGATGCTGTTCGCCGAGGAACTCCCGTCCGACACGATCCGCGCGCTGGCCGAGGCGCTCGGCGCGAGCATTCCCGGCCTGCTGTTCGCGAGTGTGCGGGAGGGCGGGGAGAGCTTCGTCGCCCAGGAGGGGTACGCCGCGATCGCAGCCCTGTCCGACCACAAGCGCGACCCCGCGACGATGGGCGGAGTGCCCCTGGAGCAGGTGCTCGCCGCGCCCAGCCTGAAGCTCGTGATCCGGCATCCCGAGCTCGCGCCCGTCGCCCTGTTCGACACGCTGCGCTCGCTCGGGCTCACCGGCTTCGAGGCGACTCTCTCCGGAGCCCCGTTCGTCGAGGTCATGGCCGAGGGCGTCACCAAGGCGACCGGCCTGGCGCGGCTGTGTGCGCACCTCGGGATCGACCGCGCAGACGTCGTCGCCTTCGGTGACGCGCTCAACGACGTCGAGATGCTGCGCTGGGCGGGGCATGGCGTCGCGATGGGACACGCCGGCCCCGAGGTCGCGGACGCGGCCGACGAGGTCGGCGGCACCAACGATGAGGACGGCGTGGCCCAGGTGATCGAGCGGCTGCTCGGCTGAGCCCGTTCACCCGAACGTGCCGACCTCCGGCACCCGTTCCGTCCGGCCGTAGCGGAGGAAGGTGACGCCCGCGTCGTCCGTGACGGCGGGCTCGAGCAGCCGCAGCACGGCGGGCAGCGCGCCGTCGTCGAACACCTTCTTCCCCGCGCCGAGCAGCAGCGGGTACACCCAGAGGTTCAGCTCGTCGAACAGCCCCTCCGCGAGGAGCGTGTGCACGAGATCGAGGCTACCGATCACGTGCACCTCACGGTGGGTCGCCCGCAGTTCGGCGATCTCCGCCGCAAGGTTGCCGCCGACCCGCGTGCTGCCCGCCCAGTCGAGCGCGATGTCGGCGTCGCGGGTCGCCACGTATTTCGGCACCCGATTGAACAGGGTTCCGATGTCGCCGGACTCCCCCTCGGTGTGAAGCGGCCAGTACGAGGCGAAGATGTCGTACGTGCGGCGGCCGAGCAACAGCGCGTCGAGTCCGCGCATCCCCGCTTCGACCTGCGGCCCGGTGCCGGGCGAGGGGTAGCCGGCCTGCCACCCGCTGAAGCGGAAGCCCCCGGAGGTGTCTTCGTCGGTGCCACCCGGCCCCTGGGCGACGCCGTCGAGGCTCAGGAAGAGGTCGATCAGGATGCGACCCTGTGCCGTGTCCTGTGCGGGGTTCGTGTTCATGTCCTGCTCCTTTGCATGGTGGTCATGAAGATCAGACGTGCAGTTCCGCGTGCATCCGCGCGATGTGGAAGGTCGCCGCGAAGGCATCGAGCCAGGATGCCTCGCCGCGGACGACGGCGACGACATCCTGCGCCACCGCCTCGCCGGGAGTGATCTCGCCGCCGATCAGCCGTCGGATGCCGGGACCCGCGACGATCACGGCATCGGGGTCGCCGTCGGGAAGGCGCCCACCGACGGGCGGCGCGGGCGGCGCGAGCTGCGCGACCGACAACTCTCCCTCGCGCACCGAGGCGCGCAGCGCGACGTCACCCACGTGCAGTTCGTACTCGGCGTCCTCGGCCGCATCCGGCTGGAACGCCGTGCGCAGCGCCATGGTGAGGGAGTCGGGCGTGACGACGTCGCCCTCCTCCGGATCTCCCATCGCCTGAAAACCCCAGCGTCCGAGCGCCAGCATGATGGGCTCGAACGACCGCCCGTACGGGGTGAGCTCGTACACGAGGCCGCAGTTCAACAGCGGAACCCGTCGGACGACGCCGCCCTCCTGCAGCTCCTTCAGGCGCGTGGAAAGGATGTTGGTCGGGATGCGCGGCAGCCCCTGCTTGAGGTCGGTGTAGCGACGGGGCCCGACGAGCAGATCGCGGACGATGAGCAGCGCCCACCGCTCCCCGATCAGCTCGACGGCCGTCGTCACGCCGCAGTACTGGCCGTAGCTGCGCGCCGCCATGTCAGGCCGAAGCCGCGTGGTCCGCCACGTGGTCCGGACCGTTCTCGACCGCTTCGGGCGTCATGTAGAGGAAGCCCAGCGAGTTGCCGTCGGGGTCGTCGAGGTCGCGCGAGTACATGAAACCGTAGTCCTGCGCCGGCTTGGGCTCCGCTCCTCCGGCGGCGAGACCCTTCTCCAGGATCGCGTCGACCTCCTCGCGGGAGTCTCGACTGAAGGCTACCGAGACCTGCGCGACCTCGTGCGGGTCGGCGATCGGCTTGTCGGTGAACGTCGCGAAGAACTCGCGCTTGAGCACCATGAAGTAGATATCCTGCGACCAGACGATGCACGCGGCGTTCTCGTCGGTGAACTGGGGGCTGATCTCACAGCCGAGCGCCGTGTAGAACGACTTGGCTCGCTCGAGATCGCTGGTGGGCAGGTTGACGAAGACCTTGGTCACGATGACTCCTCTGTCGATGTGGTGACGGGTTATCACCGTCGAAGTAAGCTTGCAAAAAACAAGCAGGCTTGTCAATAGCAAGTACGCGAGTCAGACTTCCGTGCCCGACCTCGAGCGCAGCCCGAAAAGGGCCAGCGCGCCGGCACCGGCGGTGAGCGCCGCGACGACGCCGAGGCCGACGCCCGGGACGGTGGCCGTGGCCACGGCTCCGGCGACGAGAGGACCGCCCGCGTCTCCCAGCTCTCGACCGAGTTCGGCGCTGCCCATCGTGCGCCCCATCCGCTCCGGCGGTGTCGATGCGGCGAGGTGCGAGAAGGCGACCGGCGTCGCCGCGCCTACCCCGGCCCCGACGAGGACGGCGGTCGCGATAAGGACGAGCGGCATCGTCCACATTGCCGCGAGCGCGACGCCCACCGCGATCAGGAGCAGACCGCCGACGGAGCCGAGCCGCACCGAGACGCGCCCGCGATCGTGCCAGGCGCCCATGAGCGGCTGCACCGCGCTCGACACCACGGCCAGGACGGTGACGATCGCCATGCTGCCGACGGTCCCGAGTCCTTCCTGTCTGCCGATCAGGGGAAGGAAGCCGACCGCCACGGCGAGCGCGCCCGTCGTCGCCGCGAGCACGAGCGTGGGCACCAGGAACCCCGGGGCGAGCAGCTCGTGACCCAGGTCGACCAGGGTCACGCGCTTGCGCGGCAGCACGGGCACGGCCGGAACCGCGAACGCCACCCAGGCCGCGGCGCCGAGACCGAGCACAGCCAGCGCCCAGAACAGCGCGGGGATGCCTCCCCACACCACGAGCACGGCCCCGAGGAGCGGACCGAGCGCGTAGCCGAGGCTCTTCCAGGAGCCGTAGCGGCCGAAGTAGCGGCCGCGCGTGGAGTCGTCGGTCAGCCGCGCCACCGCCGCCGAGGAGGCGGGAGAGAAGGCCGAGGCGGCTGCGCCCTGTCCGAACCGCGCGATGACGAGTCCCAGCATCCCCGGGGCGAGGGCTCCGAGCATCGAGAACGCCGCGAAGGCGAGCAGCCCGCCCACGATCACCGGGCGCACCCCGACCCGGTCGCTGAGCGCGCCGAACAGCGGCTTCAGCAGCACCTCGGCGAGGTCGTACAGCGCGAGGGTGAAGCCGAAGGCGAGCAGCGTCCACCCGATGTCCTCGGTCTCGGCGCCGAGCGCCGCGGCGATGCCGTGTGCTCCGAAAGCGGTCGTGAATCCGGCGAGGTACAGGGGAGCCAGGCGCGGGCGCGGCGAGGAGGTCACATCTGATCCTGACAGATCGGCGGCATCCGGACGCTCCCGCATCCGCCCCTCGGGGGATGCGCGCGGCTCGGACCCCGCCGTACGGTGGAGGGATGTCCGCCCCGTTCACCCGCACGCCGACGGAGCGCGACCGCCGCGGCGACCTGCTCCTCGCGCTCGTGCTGTTCGTCGGGGCCGTCCTCAGCGCGGCGCTCTCGTCGATCGCGCAGATCTACGGCGACGAGCAGGCCGAGCTGTGGACCGCACTCGTCTACGCGGTCGTGGTCGCCGGTCCCCTCGCCTTCCGTCGCCGCTGGCCCGGCACCGTCGCGGTCGTCGTCTCGCTCGCATACTTCACAGCCGTGACGATCCGCGTGCCGGAGATCTACGTCGGCAACATCGCCATGTTCATCGCCCTGTACACGGTCGGCGCCTGGATGAACGACCGGCGCCGCGCCCTGATCGTGCGGGTCGCGATCATCATCGGCATGTTCGTGTGGCTGATCATCACGATGTACCGCGATGCGATCAGCGAGGCCGACAAGGCCGACGTCGTCGCGGGCGCCATGTCGCCTTACGTCGCCTTCATGCTGATCCAGATCCTGCTGAACGCCCTCTACTTCGGCGGCGCGTACTACTTCGGCGAGCGCTCCTGGGCGGCGGCGGAGCAGCGGTCGGTGCTCGAGCTGCGCACGGCCGAATTGGAACGCGAACGCGAGGTGACCGCCGCGCAGGCGGTGGCGCTGGACCGGGTGCGCATCGCGCGCGAGCTGCACGACGTGGTCGCCCACCACGTGTCGGTGATGGGCGTGCAGGCCGGCGCCGCTCGGCTGGTCCTGGAGCAGGATCCCGCCCGGACAGCGCAGATCCTCACGGGCATCGAGAACTCCGCGCGCGACGCGATCCAGGAGCTGCGACGGCTGCTGGAGACTTTGCGGACGCCCGGCGGCGAGACGACGGACACGGCTTCCACCGTCACGCTCGACGACATCGCCGCGCTCGCCGACGCATCGACCGAGGCCGGCCTTCCGACCGCGTACACGGTGATCGGCGAGGCCGTGGAGGTGCCGTCCCTCGTGGCCGTGAACCTCTATCGCATCGCTCAGGAGTCGCTCACGAACGCGCGCCGTCACGCCGGCTCCGGAGCCACCGCCGACGTCCGGGTGCGCTACGACGCGGACGGGGTCGAGGTCGAGGTCGTGAACACCGGTCGCGGCATCGCGCAGCTGCGCCCCGGCCTGGGCCAACTCGGGATGCGGGAGCGCGCCGCGGCCTCCGGGGGGACGCTCGAGGTCACGCCGCGTCCGCTCGGCGGCCTGCGCGTGCGCGCGAGGGTGCCGCTGCCGGTCGGATCGGGCGTGGCTCGGTGAGCGCCCGCATCCGCGTGCTGCTCGTCGACGACCATGCGCTGCTGCGCGCCGGTTTCCGCACGATCCTCGAGACCCAGCCCGACATCGCGGTGGTCGGCGAGGCCTCGACGGGAGCAGAGGCCGTGACGAAGGCGTCCGCCCTCCGTCCCGACGTCATCACGATGGACGTCCAGATGCCGGACATGGACGGCATCGAGGCGACCAGACGCCTGGTCGCGGATCCCACCGTGCGGTCGGCCATTGCGATCGTCACCACCTTCGACCGCGACGACTACCTGTTCCAGGCGCTCGACGCCGGAGCCAGCGGCTTCCTGCTCAAGAACGCCGGAGCGGAGGACCTGATCGCCGCCGTCCGCGCCCTGGCCGCGGGCGACGGGATGCTCGCCCCCGAGGTGACCCGCCGCGTGCTCGCCCGGTTCGCGAACCCCGCCCCCTCCCCTGACGTTCCTCACGCATCGCGCACCCGGGAACGGGGCGAGAGCGCACTCATCGAACCCCTCACCGACCGGGAGGCGGACGTGCTGGCGCTGCTCGCCGATGCCCGCAGCAACGCTGAGATCGCGCGAGCGCTGTTCATCGGCGAGGCGACCGTCAAGACGCACGTGTCGCGGATCCTGCAGAAGCTGGGCGCGCGCGACCGCGTGCAGGCGGTCGTCCTCGCCCACCGCTTGGGTCTCGCCGAGAATCCCGGCCGACCTCCGCGATAACCTCGGAGCCATGCCCGCTGCCGCTCCGCTCTCCCGTCCGATCCTGGCGGGCGTGGTGACCGCTCTGGTCGGGTTCACGAGCTCGTTCGCGGTGGTGCTCACCGGACTCGACGCGGTGGGTGCGGATGCGGCGCAGGCAGCCAGCGGCCTGCTCGCAGCGACCCTCACGATGGGACTCGCCTGCGTCGTGCTCGCGTGGCGGTATCGCATGCCGATCACCGTGGCGTGGTCGACGCCCGGCGCGGCCCTGCTCGTCGCGACCGGCACCGTCGAGGGCGGGTGGCCGGCGGCGGTCGGCGCCTTCCTCGTGACAGCCGCGCTGATCCTGCTCACCGCGCTGTGGCCGGCGCTGGGCGCTCTGATCGCGCGCATCCCCCCGTCGATCGCCCAGGCGATGCTCGCCGGCGTGCTGCTGCCGCTCTGCCTCGCGCCCATCACCGGCATCGTCGCGAATCCCTGGGGCGTGATCCCCGTCGTGCTCACCTGGCTGGTGTGCGCACGCCTGGCCCCGCGTTGGGCCGTGCCGCTCGCCTTCGTGGCGGCGGCGGCCGTCGTCGCCGTCTCCCTCGCGCAGGAGCGCGCGCCGTTCGATCCCGGGCTGCTGGTTCCGCGCCTCGAGCTGACGGCGCCGGTGTTCACGGTCGGCGCGCTCGTGGGGCTCGCCCTTCCGCTGTTCATCGTGACGATGGCCTCGCAGAACGTGCCGGGCATCGCGATCATGCGCAGCTTCGGCTACGAAGTGCCCTGGCGACCGGCCATGCTGGTGACCGGCGTCGGCACGGCCCTCGGCGCGACCGCCGGCGGGCACGCCATCAACCTCGCGGCGATCAGTGCGGCGCTCGCGGCCTCCCCCGACGCAGACCCCGACCCCAAGCGTCGCTGGGTCGCAGGGGCCTCGACCGGTGTCAGCTACCTCGTGCTCGGAGGCTTCTCCGCCGCGTTCGCCGCCCTGGTGGTGCTCGCACCCGTCGCCGTGATCCCTGCCGTGGCCGGTCTCGCCCTCTTCGCCGCGTTCGGCTCGTCCGTGCAGCAGGCCATCGACGACCCCGGCGAGCGCCTCCCCGCGGTGGTGACGTTCCTGGTCGCAGCATCCGGCATCTCCGTGCTCGGCGTGAGTGCCGCCTTCTGGGCACTGGTCGCCGGCCTCCTCGTCCGCACCGTCCTCCACACCTCCCGCTGACCCCCGTCCCTCCCCTCCTCCCCTCCTCCCTCCCTCCTCCCATTCCGCCGAGTGCACGGCTTCGCGTCGAGTGCACGGCTTCCGCGCGCGAGCATCCCGCGCACTCGGTGACCACCCGTGCACTCGGCGCCGGTTGGGGGGAGGGGGGAGGGGGGTCCGCCGTGCGGGGGATGTTGCGGAGGGCGGGGGTCCGTAGCGTGAGGGCATGACAGGAATGCTCGAACTCTCCGGCATCACCAAGAGCTACGGCTCTCGGCGCGTGCTCGACGACGTGTCCTTCACGGTCGCCCCCGGGCGGCTCACGGGATTCGTCGGCGGCAACGGCGCCGGCAAGACCACCACCATGCGCATCGTGCTCGGACTGCTGTCCTCGGACGCCGGACGGGTCGACCTGGACGGCGCACCGCTGACAGCCGCCGACCGCCGCCGCTTCGGCTACATGCCCGAAGAGCGGGGCCTCTACCCGAAGATGAAGGTGCTCGAGCAGATCGTGTACCTCGCGCGCCTGCACGGCTTCGGCAAGGCGGACGCCACGGACCGCGCCACCGCGCTGCTGACCGAACTCGGCCTGGGCGAGCGGCTGAACGACACGATCGAGTCGCTCTCGCTCGGCAACCAGCAGCGCGCGCAGATCGCGGCGTCGCTCGTGCACGACCCCGAGGTGCTCATCCTCGATGAGCCGTTCTCCGGCCTGGACCCCCTCGCGGTGGACGTGGTCGCCGGAGTCCTGCAGTCCAGCGCGGCCAAAGGCGCGTCGATCCTGTTCTCCTCCCACCAGCTCGACGTGGTCGAGCGGCTGTGCGACGACCTGGTGATCCTCGCCGGCGGCACGATCCGCGCGGCCGGCTCCCGCGACGCACTGCGTGCCGAGCACGCCCGCGACCGCTACGAGCTGGTGTCCGCGGGCGACGCGGGGTGGCTGCGCACGGAACCCGGCGTGACCGTCATCGACTTCGAGGGCGGATACGCGCTCTTCGACGCCGACGGGCCGGAGACCGCCCAGCGCGTGCTGCAGTCCGCCGTCCAGCGCGGCGACGTCGCCAGCTTCGCCCCCAAGCATCCGTCCCTCGCCCAGATCTTCAAGGAGGTCATCCAGTGAGCACCTCGACCCCTTCGACCCCTTCGACAGGCTCAGGGACCCAGAGGCCGGGGACTCAGAGGCCGGGGACCCAGGTCAGCAGGAACGGCATCTGGCTCGTCGCCGAGCGCGAGATCGGTTCGAAGCTGCGCAGCAAGGCCTTCCTGATCTCCACCGGCATCCTGCTGGTCCTCGCCCTCGCCGGCATCCTGTTCGGCGGGTTCGCCAGCAAGAACACCGAGGCCATGCCGATCGCCGCGACCGCGGAGACCGCCTCCGCCGTCTCCGCCATCCCGGACGTCGAGGTCACCGAGGTGCCCGACCGGGCCGCGGCCGAGAAGCTTGTGCGCGACGGTGAGGTGGACGCCGCTGTCCTCGACGGCGACGGCCCCTCCGGCTACACGGTCATCGCGAAGCAGGATGCCCCGAGCTCCCTGGTCGCGGCCCTGTCGATCTCACCCGAGGTCGTCATCCTGGAGCCCGCGACCACCAACCCGCTTCTGCGGTACTTCATCGCGATCGCCTTCGGGCTCGTGTTCATGATGGCTGCGGCGACGTTCGGCGGCACGATCGCTCAGAGCATCGTGGAGGAGAAGCAGACCCGGGTCGTCGAGGTGCTGCTGTCGGCGATCCCGGCACGCACCCTCCTCGCGGGCAAGGTGATCGGCAACACGGTCCTCGCGATGGGGCAGATCCTCGCGCTCGCTGCGGTGGCGACGATCGGTCTGATCGTCACGGGTCAGCGCGAGGTGCTCACGACCCTCGGCGCGCCGATCATCTGGTTCGCGGTGTTCTTCCTGTTCGGCTTCATCCTGCTCGCGGCGATGTTCGCGGCCGCGGCATCGATGGTGTCGCGCCAGGAGGACATCGGCTCCACGACGACGCCGATCACGATGCTGATCATGGCGCCGTACATCCTGGTCATCATCTTCAACGACAACCCGCTGGTGCTGACGATCATGTCGTACGTGCCGTTCTCGGCCCCGGTCGGCATGCCGATGCGCCTGTTCGTGGGCGAGGCGCAGTGGTGGGAGCCGCTGCTGAGCCTGGTGATCCTGCTCGCGAGCTGCGTGGCCGCGATCGTCATCGGCGCGAAGATCTACGAGAACTCGCTCCTGCGCATGGGCTCCCGCGTCAAGCTGTCGGAGGCCCTGCGCGGCTGACGCTCTTTCCTACCGCGAGACCCCGCCTTCGCGCCGAGACCCCCTGCTTCCCGCGTGGGAAACAGGGGGTCTCGGCGCGAACCCGGGGTGTCGGCGGAAGGGCCGACGGGTCAGATCACGCCGTCGGCCAGAGTGGTGGGATTGCCGAAGCGGTGGTTCGTGATCGACACGGCCTGCTCGTGCAGGAACGGCAGCATCTCGACGCGGCCGGCCCCGGTCACGGCGTGCGGCCACACCGCGACGTCAGGGCTGCCCCCGAGTGCCTCGTGCAGGGCGGACGCGTCCCCACCGATCAGACGGACGCGCTGCCACGAGTTCGCGGCCTTGGCGTAGCGCTTGGTCCACGCGGCATCCGACTCGTGGGCGACCGCGATGCCCTGAGCACGCAGCGCCTTCTCGACGCGCGAGGGCAGGGCCGGGGCCGACACCGTGAACGGACTGCCGCTGCGGAGGGCGGCCGCCAGCACGCGGATGCCGTCCGCCACGGGCGCGTCCTCCGCGATCCGCACGTCGACGGCGACCGGACGGTAGCGGAACAGGTTGCGCTCCACACCGAGGCCGGACTTGTCGCTCACGGCGCCGAACTCGTCGATCCAGGCACGCTCGTCGGATGCGGCAGCACGCTGCAGCCACTCCGCCTCGGCCGCCTCGACCTCGGAGGACGCCGCCTCCAGCAGTGCTCGAACGGCGGGGACGACAGCCGCCCCCGGAGCCGCGGCCGGCAGCTCGGCGCGCGTCCACTCGCCGAGACCGAAGAGGTAGTTCGGGCCACCGGCCTTGGCCCCGGCGCCGACGGCCGAGCGCTTCCATCCACCGAACGGCTGACGCTGCACGATCGCGCCGGTGATGCCGCGGTTCACGTACAGGTTGCCCGCCTCGACGCGGTCGAGCCAGGTGGCGACCTCCTCGGAGTCGAGCGAGTGGATGCCGGCGGTGAGGCCGTAGTCGACCGCGTTCTGCAGGCGCAGGGCCTCATCCAGGTCCTTGGCGTGCATGATGCCGAGCACCGGGCCGAAGAACTCCGTGAGGTGGAAGTACGACCCCTCGCGCACGCCGGTCTTCACGCCGGGCGTCCACTGCTTGCCTTCGTCGTCGAGCTTGCGGGGCTCGACCAGCCAGCGCTCGCCCTTCTCGAGCTTCGTCAGCGCGGTGAGCAGCTTGCCGTTCGCGGGCTCGATGATCGGACCCATCTGCGTGGCAGGGTCATCGGGCAGGCCGACGCGCATCGAGGTCACGGCATCGACCAGCTGCCGTTCGAACCGCTTCGAGTCGGCGACGGAGCCGACGAGGATCGCGAGCGACGCGGCCGAGCACTTCTGCCCCGCGTGGCCGAAGGCGCTGCGGGCGACATCCGCCGCCGCCAGGTCGAGGTCGGCCGACGGGGTCACGATGATCGCGTTCTTGCCGCTGGTCTCCGCGAGCAGCGGCAGGTCGGGTCGGAACGAGCGGAACAGCTGCGCCGTCTCGTACGCGCCCGTCAGGATCACCCGGTCGACCGACGGGTTCGCGACCAGCCGCGTCCCCAGGTCGCGCGAGGCGAGATCGACAAGCGCGAGCAGGTCGCGCGGCACGCCGGCGGCCCACAGCGCCTCGATCATCACCGCACCGCAGCGCTGGGTGAGCTTGGCGGGCTTGATGATGACGGCCGATCCGGACGCGAGCCCGGCGAGCACACCGCCCGCGGGGATGGCGACCGGGAAGTTCCACGGCGGTGTGACCACGGTCACCTTCGACGGCACGAACTCGGCGCCGGAGACGGTCTCGAGGTCCTTCGCCCGCTCGGCGTAGTAGTGCGCGAAGTCGATGGCCTCGCTGATCTCGGGGTCGGCCTCGGCGATGGTCTTGCCCGCCTCGTGCGCCATGATCTCGATGAGCTCACCGCGTCGGGCGGCCAGCTCGTCCCCGGCGCGGTGCAGCACGGCGGCGCGCTCGGCGGCGGGCAGGGCCGCCCACTTCTCCGCGGCCGCCGTCGCCGCCGCGAAGATCCCGTCGAGTTCGTCGGCGGTCTCCACCTTGGCCAGCGCGATGCTGTCGAGGCCCAGCGTCGACCCCACCGAACGGCTGAGGATCTCGCGACCCCAGGCGCGGTTCGCCGCGATGGCCGGATCGGTGTCGGCCTGATTCGCGAAGCCGGTGGTCGCATCGGGGAGAGCCTCCGCGGTCCGGTCCTGCACCCGGTGGGCGGCCGGGACGTACTGCGGCTCGTCGGTCGCGAGGGCGGCCAGCGAACGCTCGAAGCGCTCCCGCTCCCGGGTGAGCAGCGTCGGGTTCGAGGCCAGCTCGAACACCGCCGACATGAAGTTCTCCGGGCTGGCGTTCTCTTCGAGCCGGCGGACCAGGTACGCGATCGCGACGTCGAACTCGGCCGGGTTCACCACCGGCGTGTAGAGCAGCAGGCGGCCGACGTCCTTGCGGACCGCCTCAGCCTGCCCTGTCGCCATCCCGAGCAGCATCTCGTACTCGACAGCCTCGGTGACGCCACGGGACTTCGCGAGCAGCCAGGTGTAGGCGATGTCGAACAGGTTGTGGCCGGCGATGCCGATGCGCACGGCGTCCAGGCGCTCCGGCGTCATGGCCCAGTCGAGCACGCGCTTGTAGTTGGTGTCGGAGTCCTGCTTAGTGCCGTAGGTCGCGAGCGGCCAGCCGTGGATCGCGGCGTCGACCTCCTCCATCGCGAGGTTCGCGCCCTTGACGACGCGCACTTTGATCGGCGCCCCACCCTTGGCGCGGCGGGCGGCCGCCCACTCCTGCAGGTGCTGCATCGCGCCGAGAGCGTCCGGCAGGTAGGCCTGCAGCACGATGCCGGCCTCGAGGTTCTCCAGCCCCGGCTGGTCGAGGATGCTCGTGAAGGCCGCGATCGTGAGATCGAGGTCGCGGTACTCCTCCATGTCGAGGTTGATGAACTTCTGGGTCCCTGAGCCTGTCGAAGGGTGCTTGGCCTCGGCACGCGCGGCGAGCTCGTAGAGCGGGGTGAGCTTCTCCACGACGTCTGCCACGGCCTCGTCGAACGACCACATCGACAGCTGGCTGACGACGCTGGAGACCTTGATCGAGACGTAGTCGACGTCGTCGCGGGCGAGGAAGTCGCGGGTGCCCTGCAGACGGTGTCCGGCTTCGCGCTCGCCGAGCACGGCCTCGCCGAGCAGGTTGAGGTTGAGGCGGTTGCCGCTCTTGCGCAGCTTCGCGATGGCGGGTCCGAGCTTGGACGGCGTGGCGTCGAGCACGAGGTGCCCGACCATGGCGCGCAGCACGCGGCGGGAGATCGGCACGACGACACCGGGGAGCTTCGGCGCCCAGAAGCCACCCGTCTTGATCGCGGCGCGCAGGTAGCCGGGGAGCAGCGACGGGGTGATGTCGCTCAGCTCGGCGAGCTTGCGTCCGGCGACCCGCAGGTCCTCCGGGCGCATGACGCCGTCGACGAAGCCGACCGTGAACGCGAGTCCGTTCGGGTCCTTCAGCACCTCGGACAGCCGCTGGGCGGCCGGCTCGACGGGGTGGGTCTCGCTCTCGGCGAGCCACCGCTGCACGAGCGCGGCGACCTCTTCGGTGCGGGGAGTGGTGTCATCGATGACAGACATGGGGCGGGTACCTTCCTCGGCGTCGCACACCCGGGTGTCGTGTGCGGCTGGATCATTGTCCAGCCGCTCGGTAGGCTCCGTCTATCAACCGATTTGCGTGAATTCTGTTCAGTCACGCTGAACGAATGGAGCGGGCGTGCTGGACGTCAACCGACTGCGGATGCTCGTGGAGCTCTCACGCCGCGGCACCCTCTCCGCCGTGGCCGACGCGCTCTCCTACAGCAAGGCCTCGGTGTCGCAGCAGCTGAGCGCCCTGGAGCGCGACGTCGGGGTGCCGCTGCTGCGCCGCGTGGGCCGTGGCGTGCAGCTCACGCCTCAGGGCACCGTGCTCGTGGCCGAGGCGATCGGCATCCTCGACCAGCTCGAGCACGCCGAGGTCGCCGTCGCCGAGTCGCTCACCGAGGTCACCGGAACCGTACGCGTCGCGGTGTTCCAGTCGACGGCGCACTCACTGCTCCCCCGAGCGCTCGCCGCCCTGGGCGAGCGGCACCCCGCCCTGCGCGTCGAGGTCACCGAGCGCGACCCCGAGTCGGGGCTGGTCGGGGTGTCCAGTCGCGACTTCGACCTCATCCTCGCGGAGCAGTACCCCGGACACACGCGCCCCATCCACGCGGATCTCGACCGGGTCGTGCTCGCCCACGACGCGATCGCCCTCGCCCGACACCCGGGATCCGCGTCGCACGTCGACGCCGTCGCCGCGCTGTGGTCCACCCGCGGGGAGCCCTGGGTCCTCGAACCGGCGGGCACGGCCTCCCGCGCGTGGGCCGAGCAGCTGTGCCGCACCGCGGGGTTCGAGCCCGATGTGCGGTTCGAGATCGCGGACCTCACGGCGCACGTGCGACTGATCCACGCGGGACTGGCCGTTGGCCTGCTGCCCGAGCTCGTGTGGGCCGGCGACACCCCGACCGTGGACCTGTCGCCCCTCCCGCACGAGCCTCGGCGCGAGATCTTCTCGTCCGCGCGACGGGTGTCGGCCGCGGCGCCGTCGATCCGCGCGGTGCGCAGTGCCCTCGCGGACGCCGCCACCCGGAACCTGCCGGTCTGAGCCGAGGCGGAACGCCGGCATCCAGCAGGAACATCGGGAATATGCATGCACATGCATCTGTTTCCTCGGGATGTACCCGGACGACGGAGTCCGATCCATCCCGTCTGAAAGGCACTTCCGTGAGCACTCCCGTCATCGACCGCACCGCACCGACCGAGCACCCCGTCCTCGACGTCCTCGCCGGCCGCTGGAGCCCCCGCGCCTTCGACGCGCAGAACACGATCGACGAGGCCAAGCTCGCCACCGCGCTCGAGGCCGCCCGCTGGAGCCCGTCCGCCAACAACACCCAGCCCTGGCGCTTCATCGTCGCCCGTCGCGGCACCGCGCTGCACGCGCAGGTCGTCGACGCGCTGATGGGCTTCAACCAGGCCTGGGCCGGAAACGCCGCCGTCCTCGTCGTCGCGATCGCCGAGACCGAGACGGCCGACGGCACCCCGCTCACCCACGCCCTCTACGACCTCGGCCAGGCGGTCGCGCACTTCTCCGTTCAGGCCCACCACGACGGGCTGCTCGTGCACCAGATGAGCGGCTTCGACCCGGAGGTCGTCCGCGAGTTCGCCGACCTCGAACCGCGCTTCGTCCCCGTCACGGTCTTCGCCGTCGGCGAGTTCGGCGACATCGAGGCCCTGCCCGAGGTCCTGCAGCAGCGCGAGGTCGCCCCGCGCGTGCGCCGCCCGATCGCGGAGACGGTCATCCTCAGCGCCTGACCCCGACACACGAAAGGCCCGGTATGCGTCACGCATACCGGGCCTTTTCGCTGTGCGCCGATGCTGATCAGTCGTCGAGGAGCTCGGCCTCGATCACGTCGTCCTCGTCGGCGGACGATGGCTCGGGGTCGGGGGTCGTCGCGGTGAGCACGAGGCCCGATCCGTCGGCGGCCACGTCCACACGAACCGTGTCGCCGTCCTTCACGTTGCCCGACAGCAGGGCGGTGGCGAGCTTGTTCTGCACCTCGCTCTGGATGAGGCGGCGCAGCGGTCGGGCACCGAACAGGGGGTCGTAACCCCGTTCGGCGAGCCAGGCCCGCGCGTCGGGGGTGACCGCGAGCGTCAGGCGACGATCACGCAGCCTGTCGTGCAGCTGGTCGACGGAGAGCTCCACGATCTGCGCCAGGTCGTCTTCGCTCAGAGCCGAGAACATCACGATGTCGTCGAGACGGTTCAGGAACTCCGGACGGAACGCCTGCCGCACCAACGCCATCACCTGCTCGCGCTTCTGCTCGGGCGAGAGGACAGGGTCGATGAGGATCGGCGAGCCCAGGTTCGACGTGAGGATGAGGATCACGTTCGAGAAGTCGACCGTGCGCCCCTGGCCGTCCGTCAGGCGCCCGTCGTCGAGCACCTGCAGCAGCACGTCGAACACCTCGGGGTGCGCCTTCTCGACCTCGTCGAGCAGGACCACGCTGTACGGACGACGCCGCACGGCCTCGGTCAGCTGACCGCCCTGCTCGTAGCCGATGTATCCGGGAGGGGCGCCGACGAGTCGCGACACGGAGTGCTTCTCGCCGTACTCCGACATGTCGATGCGCACCATGGCGTGCTCATCGTCGAAGAGGAACTCCGCCAGCGCCTTGGCCAGCTCGGTCTTGCCGACGCCGGTCGGACCGAGGAAGAGGAACGAGCCGGTCGGACGACCCGGGTCGCTGATCCCCGCGCGCGAACGGCGGACGGCGTCGGACACGGCCTTCACCGCGTCCTTCTGCCCGATCAGGCGCTTGCCGAGCTCGTTCTCCAGGTGCAGCAGCTTCTCGCTCTCGCCCTGCAGCAGCCGCCCGACGGGGATGCCCGTCCACGCGGCGATCACGGCCGCGATGTCCTCCTCGGTGACCTGCTCATTCACCATGCGCGGCTCGCTCGAGGCGGTGGCCTCGGCCTGCTCCGCCTCCGCGATGTCGCGCTCCAGACGTTTGATGGTCTCGTACTCGAGCTTGGACGCCTTGGTGTAGTCGGCGTTGCGCATGGCGAGGTCGCGCTGGGTGATCGCGTCGTCGAGCTGCTTCTTCAGCTCGCCGACCCGGTTGAGGCCCTGACGCTCACGCGCCCAGCGGGCTTCGAGCTCTGCCAGCTCCCGCTCCATCTCGACGAGGTGTTCGCGGAGGGTGCCCAGGCGCTCCTTCGAGGCCGCATCCTTCTCGCGCTTGAGAGCGAGCTCCTCGAGCTTCATCCGGTCGACCTGGCGCTTGAGCTGGTCGATCTCGACGGGCGAGGAGTCGATCTCCATCTTGAGCCGCGACATCGACTCGTCGATCAGGTCGATCGCCTTGTCGGGGAGCTGACGCGCGGGCAGGTAGCGGTTGGACAGCGCGGCGGCCGCGACCAGCGCGCTGTCGGAGATCGTGACTCCGTGGTGCGCCTCGTACCGCCCCTTGAGGCCGCGGAGGATCGCGATCGTGTCCTCGACGGTCGGCTCACCCACGTAGACCTGCTGGAAGCGGCGCTCGAGGGCGGCGTCCTTCTCGATGAACTCGCGGTACTCGTTGAGAGTGGTCGCCCCGATCAGCCGCAGCTCGCCGCGGGCCAGCATCGGCTTCAGCATGTTGGAGGCCGCGACGGACCCTTCGCCGCCGCCGGCGCCCATGAGCACATGGAGCTCGTCGATGAACGTGATGACCTGACCGTCGGACTCGGTGATCTCCTTGAGGACCTGCTTCAGCCGCTCCTCGAACTGTCCGCGGTACATCGCGCCGGCCACGAGGGCCGAGATGTCGAGCGTGACGAGCTCCTTGTCCTTGAGGGACTCGGCGACGTCGCCCGCGACGATCCGCTGAGCGAGACCCTCGACGACGGCGGTCTTGCCGACGCCGGGCTCGCCGATCAGCACCGGGTTGTTCTTCGTGCGACGGGTGAGCACCTGGCTCACGCGTCGGATCTCGCTGTCGCGTCCGATCACGGGGTCGAGCTTGCCCTCCCGGGCGCGGTCGGTGAGGTTGATGCCGAACTGCTCGAGGGCGGACTGCTGCTCTTGGTTCTGGTTGCCGGTCTGCGGGGTGGTCATGCGCTCCTCCTTGGAGATGCTCCTTCTGGTCGTCTCCCGTCAGCCGAAGTGGAAGACGGGATCAAAGTTGAGTGGTATTGACTCAAGTTTAGCACTCGCCCGGATTCTCCTCCAGCCCCCTTCCCCGGCCCGGGGTCAGCGCTCCCGCACGATCGCGTCCCAGATCGCGGAAGCGACCGCCCGCTTCGAGCCGGACGCGACGCCCGCGTCGACACCGCCGGGACCGAGGATGCGCACCGCGTTCTCGGCCCGCTCGAAACCGCGCTCCCAGCCCACCTCGTTCACGACGAGCAGGTCGACCCCCTTGCGCTGCTGCTTCCCCCGCGCCCGGGCGAGAAGCTCCGCCTCATCCTCCGGCGTCTCCGCCGCGAAGGCGACGACCAGCTGCCCGGAGCGTCGCGCCGCGGCGAGCGCGGCGACGATGTCCTCGTTCTCGACGAGCTCGATCGTCGGCACCCCGCCCGCCTCCTTGGTGAGCTTGCGGTCGGACACCTGCAGGGGTCGGTAGTCGGCGACCGCAGCCGCCATGACCACCACATCGGCCTCGAGGGCCTCGCGCTTCATCACCTCGGCGAGTTCGGCCGCCGCGCCCACCGCCACCACGCGGATCGCAGGATGACGCACGTCGGCGAGCACATCCGCCGAGACGTTCGCGGCCACCACCGTCACCTCGGCCCCGCGGGCGGCAGCCTCCGCCGCGAGCGCCACCCCCTGGCGACCGCTGGAGCGGTTGCCGAGGAAGCGCACCGGGTCGATCGGCTCGCGTGTGCCGCCGGCCGAGACCACGACCCGCACGCCGGCCAGGTCACCGGGAGCCAGCAGGGCCTGGGCCGCAGCGAGGATCTCCTCCGGTTCGGACATCCGGCCGGGGCCGCTGTCGCCGCCGGCGAGCTCTCCATCGGCCGGACCCACGACGTGCACTCCCCGCTCCCGCAGCGTGGCGATGTTCGCCTGCGTCGCCGCGTTCCGCCACATCTCGGCGTGCATGGCCGGAGCGATCAGCACCGGCGCCTCGGTGGCGAGCAGCGTCGTGCCGAGGAGGTCGTCGGCGAGGCCGGCGGTGATCTTCGCGATCGAGTTCGCGGTGGCCGGCGCCACGATCACCAGCTCCGCCGCCTGACCGAGAGCGACGTGCCGCACCTTCGCCACGTCCTCGTGCACGCTCGTGGTCACGGGGTGGCGGCTGATGGCCTCCCAGGTGGGCGTCCCGACGAACCGCAGCGCATCCTCGGTGGGCACCACGGTCACGTCGTGCCCGCCCTTCGTGAGCAGGCGCACGAGGTGCACCGTCTTGTACGCGGCGATGCCGCCTGTGACTCCGACGACGATGTTCACGTCTCGATTCTGCCCCAGCATGCGCCGCTGCGGGCCGACGTCGGTGACCGCGACCTAGACTTGCCCCCGTGTGCACGGTCGTGATCGATGTCGAAGGTGCCGGTTCCGCACGACTTCTCGCGGTCCGCGATGAGGATCCGCTGCGCGAGTGGGACGCCCTGGGCGCCTGGTGGCCCGACCGTCCCGGCGTGATCGGGATCCGCGACCGCCGTGCCGGAGGGGCGTGGCTCGCCGCGAATCCCGCCGAGCGCCGCCTCGCCGTGCTCCTGAATCGCGCGGATGTGAGCGACCTCCCCGACGCGCGCGCCGTGTCGCGGGGGTCGCTCGCCCTCGACTCGGTGGTGGGCCGCTCCCCCGTGGCACCGCTGCCGATGCACGGCTTCAATCTGCTGGAGGTCGGGCCGGACGGCGCGCGCGTGCTGTCGTGGGACGGCATCGACCTGCGAGAGACGGCGATCGCTCCCGGCACGCACATGATCGCCCACGACGACCTCGACGACGACACCACGCCGCGCATCGCCGCCTGGCTCCCCGAGTTCCGGGCGCTCGGTCCGACCGCAGACAGCCCCGACTGGACCGCCGCGTGGACCGCGCTGCTGGCCGCGTCCGCGGAGCTCCCGCCGGAGGACGACCGGGCGATCATCCGCGACAACCGTCCGCACGGCTATCCCACGCAGTCGCTGCTGTACGCGACGGCGGCCATCACCCCGGACGCCCTCGAGGTGCGCGACCACGCCCTCCCCTCCCCCGCCCACTGGGACGACGGGACGACTGCGTAGTCATCACCGGGAGCTCGCGGTCTAGCATGGGAAGCCCGGCACGGAAGAGGAGGGCCCATGCCGTCGAAGTCCCGCGGTGCGACCAGCGTCGACGTCGCGCGTGCGGCCGGTGTCTCCCAGACGACGGTGTCGCGCATCGTCAACGGTCGCCAGGGCGTCTCGGAGCACGTCAGAGCCAAGGTCGAAGCGGCCATCCAGCAGCTCGACTACCGCCCCAACCTCAGCGCCCGCAGCCTCGTGACCAGCCGCACCCAGACGATCGGCGTCGTGCTCGGCGATCCGCGCAACAGCTACTACGCCGAGCTGCTGCACACGATCAGCGACGACCTCAACCGCGCCGGGTACCGCGCGCTCATCCTCAGCGGGCGCGCCGACACCACGGAGGACCTCGCCAGGACACTGCGGGAGACCAACGTGGACGGCGTGATCCTGACCACGACGCTGCTCTCGCCCGATGACGAGGGACGCATCGTGTCCCTCGGTGTTCCCGCGGTCACCATGGGCCCCGGCGCCGTGACCGCGAACGATTCGATCTCGCCCGACAACGTCGACGGCGGACGGATCGCGGGGCGCCATCTGACCTCCCTCGGTCATCGGCGCATCGGAGTGATCGCCGGACCTCTCCGGACGACGTCGGTGCGCGATCGCCATGAGGGCTTCCTCGCCGAGCTCGAGGCCGCCGGCGTCTCGTTCGATCCCAGCCTCCTCGACGTCGCCGATCTCGACTACGCGCGCGCGTTCGACGCCGCGACGCGTCTGCTCCAACTGCCGGAACCGCCCACGGCCCTGTTCTGCCACAACGACCTCGTGGCATTCGGCGCGCTGAACGCCGCGCGGGCGCTCGGAACCGGCGTCCCCGAGCAGGTCTCCGTGCTCGGCTTCGACGATGTGGCCATGTCGTCGTGGCAGGCTTTCGACCTCACGACCGTTCGCCAGCCCATCCTCGACATGGCGCACGGCGCTGTCGAGCTGCTCCTGGCCCGCCTCGCCGCTCCGGAGCAGGACGCCGCGCACGTGCTCCTCCCCTGCTCGCTCGTCGAACGCTCCACCACCCGCGCGATCTGAGCGACCGCGGCTCAGGCCGCAGGAACCGCGGGCTCCTCGGCGCAGGAGAACCGGGCACGGTAGGCCGTGGGCGTGAGGCCGAGCACTCTCGCGAAGTTCTGCCGCAGCACGGCTGCCGATCCGAAGCCGCACTCGTCGGCGATCTGCTCGAGGGAGAGATCGGTGCGCTCCAGCAGGCGCTGTGCGTGGATGATGCGCTGTCGTGCGAGCCAGGCAGCCGGGGTTGCCCCGTACTCCGCTTTGAAGCGGCGCGCGAAGGTCCGCGGCGACATCAACGCCCGCGCGGCCAGCTGATCGACGCCGAGATCTTCGCGGAGGTGCTCGACCGCCCAGTCGGCGACGGCGGCGAGGGAGTCGGTGGGCACGACCGGGATCGGGCGATCGATGAACTGCGCCTGCCCCCCGTCACGCTGCGGAGGGACGACCATGCGGCGCGCGATCCGATTGGTGAGCTCGGCCCCCACCTCCTGGCGCAGCAGGTGCAGGCAGGCGTCGATCCCGGCGGCCGTGCCGGCACTCGTGATGATCTTGCCGTCCTGCACGAACAGCACGTCGGGGTCGATGTCGATCTGGGGGTACATGTCGGCCATGACGTGCGCGTACATCCAGTGGGTGGTCGCCCGCCGCCCGTCGAGGACTCCGGCCGCGGCGAGGATGAACGATCCGCTGCACACGCTCATGACCCAGGCTCCGCGCGCGACGGCGTGCCGGGCGACGTCCAGCAGCAGCGGGTCGATGTCGGCCCACCGCTCACGCGGAACAGGGCAGAACACGACGAGGTCGGCCTCGTAGGCGTAGGAGAGGTCGTGCTCCACGTTGATCGAGAAACCGATCTTCGACGTCACCACGCCCGCCCGCGGCGCCACGATGCGGAAGTCGAAGTTCGGGACGCCGTCGTCGGCGCGATCCAACCCGAAGGCCTCGCAGGCGACCCCGAATTCGAAGGGGGCGAACCCGTCCTGGATGACGCAGGCGACCGTCTTCATGCACACTCCCGAATGGCAGATTTCCTACGCTCGCGGTCTGATCTGCCACTCGTGGCGGTTCAGCATCGAACGTAGCGTTTCTGCCATGATACTCATCATCCTCCTCATCGCCCTCGCCGCCTGGGGTGTCATCGCCAGCATCGTGGAACTGCGTCGCGACGGCTACCGCCGGACGCCGACCGACTGGAGCCGCGTCGCCGGCCGCGACATCGGCCAACACGCCGAGTCCGGCCACATCTACCGCTGACACGGCTACGCTCATCCTCATGAGCGAGCCCGTGCAGCCCCCCGCCGCGCATCTCCCCGCAGCACCGCAGTATCCCGCGGCCCCGCCGTATCCCGGCCCCGGCCACCCGCAGGCACATCCCGCGGCGCCGCCGTATCCCGGTCCCGGCCACCCGCAGCAGGCGTACCCCACCACCCCAGCGGCGGGCACCGGCAACCCCCTGGGACGAGCGGCATTCATCATCGCGATCGTCACGCTCGCGATCAACCTCTTCTCGTCGCTCGCCCGGCCGTACTTCTACACGGCGAGCGTCGGCTACGACGCCGTCATCGTGCTCGACAACCTCATCGGCGTCGCCTCGTTCTTCGTGTACGGCCTGGCGCTGGTGCTCGGTTTCATCGCCGTGCGGCGAGCGACCGCGCACCTGCTCGCCGGCATCGCGATCGGCGTCGCCGGAGCCGGGATGATCGGACTCGCCTTCACGTGGATCACCGTCACGCTCTACCGCTTCCTCTGAGCCGGTGAAGCCACTCAGCGCCCGGTGAGCACCCGTTCGTACACCGCGATCATCGCGGCGGTGCGCGACGACTGACGGAACGCCTGCGCGACCGCCGGCAGAGGCGTCGGCGCCGATCCGTCGACGATGTCGGCTGCCGCGCGTCGGAGGGTCTCGGCGAGGGCGCGGGCCCGCTGCTCCTCCCGCTCCCGGGGCGCAGCGGAGGGGTCCGCCTCGGGGACGGCCCAGAGCCCGCCGCCGAGCTCCGCGGCGATATCGGGGTCGCAGATCACCGAGGGCGTGCCGAGGGTCGCCGCCTCGAACGGGGTCATGCCCTGCGTCTCGAAGCCGATCGAGGTCTGCACGAGGGCGTCGGCGGCGGCGATGCGGGCCAGGGTCTGCGGGTAGGTCAGACGACCGGCGAAGCGGATGCCGTCCCGCCCGCGGACGATCCGCTCGGCCGCGGCACGCTGGGCGCCGCCGCCGATGATCTCCAGCTCCGCATCGATCCCGGACGCGAGGAACGCCTCCAGGAACGGCAGCAGGCGCTTCTCGGGACTCATCCGCCCGAGCCACACGAACCGGGGCCGTCCCGGCGCCCGTACGGTCGGCGCAGCGGCGAGGATCTCATCGCGCAGGTCGTCGTCGATGCCGTTCCAGATCACGTCGACGCGAGGGAACACGTCATGCTCCTCGAGACGGCGCGCGAAATGGGTCGAGGGCGCGGTCACGGCGGCCGCCCCCGCGGCGATTCCCCGGAGGAAGGCCCAGCCGTCCGTCCCCCGCACCGGGTCGCCGGTGCCGCCCATCGCGGCACGGCGCCAGACGTTGAGCACGGCAAGGGCCGGGCGGTGCAGCGGGGTGACGGCGGCGAGGCCGACGTCGACGCGGTTGTGCATCGTGTGCACGACGGGGATGCCGTGGCGTGCGGCATACCTGTGGCCGATGAACGCGCCCCAGAAGTCGGCCTGCACGTGCACGAGGTCGACCGGCGGGCGTCGCGTCATCGCGCGATCGAGGAATCGGTCCGTCGCTCGTCCCGGCCAGCTCATCGAGTACTCGCGGTCCACCGTGATCGGCAGGGACGGCAGATCCACGGATGACCCGCTGGAGGTGCGCCGGACGTGCATCCGCGGCGCGACGACCGTGACGGTGTGCCCCGCGCGTTCGAGGAATGCGCGCTGCAGCCGCATCGACACCTGCGCGCCCCCGAGGGAGTCGAGGTGCTGATCGCCGAAGAAGACGATGTGCATGTCGGGCCGCTCGCTACTCGGGCAGCGGCTCGTCGCGGTACAGCGCCTCGAAGGTGTCGAGGGTGCGGTTGATGTCGTGGATCACGACGCCGTCGAGCGACGCCTGCTGCATCCGCTCGTACTCGGCGGGCTCGGCGGTGAGCACGTCGGTCAGGCGGGCCGCGAGCTCGTCGACGTTCCCCGGCTCGAACAGGTAGCCGTTCTCGCCGTCGTGCACGAGGTGCGGAAGGGCGACGGCGTCGGCCGCGACGACCGGGAGGGCCGAGGCCATGGCCTCCATGGTCGCGATCGACTGCAGTTCCGCGATCGACGCGATCACGAACAGGCTCGCGCGGGACAGCAGCGCCCGCAGCTCCTCGTCGGGGATGCGCCCGTGGAACGTGACGCGATCGCCGAGGCCCAGCTGCTCGGCGAGGTGCTCCAGCTGCTTGCGCTGATCGCCGCCGCCGACGATGTCGAAAGTCGTCTCCAGCGCCGGGTCGAGCTTCGTCATGGCCTTGAGGATGACCTCGACCTGCTTCTCGGCGGTCAGGCGTCCGACGAAGACGATGCGGTTCTTCTCGCGCGGCCCCATGACGGGGGTGTACTGCGTGCGGTCGATACCGCAGCTGACCGGGATGACCCCCTTCACCTCGACCGTGTTCTCGAGGAAGTCGGCGGCACGACGCGTGGGGGTGGTGATGGCGCGCGTGAGATCGAAGGTGCGCTTCGCGTCCGCCCAGGCGAACTTCAGCACGAGGTCGTCGATGAACTTCGGCATGGTGGTGTGATCGAGGATGTTCTCGGCCATGACGTGATTCGTGGCGATCACCGGGATGCCTCGTTCGCGCGCGATGCGCGAGAGACCGCGGCCGATCACGATGTGCGACTGGATGTGCACGATGTCGGGCTGCACCTGGTCGAGGACCTTGCGGGCGTAGTGCTTGGAGCGCCACGGCCACACGAAACGCAGCCAGTCGTGTGGGGGCCAGCGGACGGAGGGCAGGCGATGCAGCGTCATCGGCTCTCCCTCGATCACCTCGGTGCGCGGGGTCGTGCGACGGTAGGCCTGGTTCGGGGCGACGACGTGCACGTCGTGCCCTCGCTGGACGAGGCCGGCGGCGAGACGCTCGGCGAACCGCGCGGCGCCGTTGATGTCGGGAGCGAACGTGTCGCAGCCGATCAGGATCGTGAGCGGGCGGTGCGCGGATTCGGCGGCGGGGCCGCTCGACGGATCGATCGGATCGTCGGAGGAGGTCACAGACATGCTGCCTTACGATGTGGCGGCCAAGGAGAAGCCCTGGTCGGGCCCACGCAACTCTACCCGAGGGGCCCGCTCGCCCGGCTGAGGCATACCGGGGTATCGCTCAGCAGCAGCCGTTACCGTTGAGCCATGCGACTGACTGCCGACGCCGATCCCCAGCTGTGGATTCCCGTGACGGACTCGCTCGGGTGGAAGGGCCGCCGGCACCGCAAGGCCGCGATCCGGATGCTGCTGGGGCAGGTCAATGCGGCCGTGGGCGCGACGGAGCGCCCCGGCTCGAAGTTCGGAGCGTGGGCGATGAGCCAGGCGGCGCCGATGCTGATGAAGCGGGCAGACGGCCGGGTGCTGGTGTGGACGTGGAAGGCCGAGCCCGAGCTCGTCGTGGCGATGGCGACCGCTCAGGTGCTGACGCCGGATGTGCGCATCGCGCGCGCCTCGATGCCGATGGACTACGACGACACCGAGTCGTTCCCGACCCGGCTCGGGGTGGGCGAGAAGCTGCTCGTGCCGATGCCGCCGTCCCCCGCGTCCCCGCCCTTCGCGACCTACACCTGGGACACCGGCACGCACCTGATCACGCTGACGGCCGTGTGCAGCGACAAGGAGCGGTTCGGCACCCTCATCGGCGCGCTCGACGACCTCGCGCGCAGCATCCGCATCGCCGACGACCTGACCGGCGGAGAGTCCCCCGACGTGCTGCGCCTGCCGCCCGCCTGACACGCGAGATCAGGCACACACGCGGGATCAGGCACTTTCGCGGGCATTCCGCCTGATCCTGCGTGTCCGCCTGATCCCACGCGGGGCCTCAGCGTGCGATGCGGAGGGTGCGCACCTCGAACGGACGCAGTCGCAGCTCGCCGCCGGTGCGCGCGTCGTCGATGTCGTCCTCGATCAGGCTCACCTCGCGCACCTCGCGGTGGTCGAAGCCGACTGACACCTCGCCGACCGCACGACGCCCGAGCGCCTCGTACACGCGCACGATCACGTCGCCCGAGCCGTCGTCGGCGAGCTTCACGGCGGAGACGACGATCCCCTCGCCCGACACCTCCACGAGCGGCTCGACCTCGCGCGCCCCGCGGATCACCGTGGGCAGGCTGTTGATGCGGATGCCCTCAGCCGTGGCGATCGCGGCGTCGGCGCCGATGACGAAGCCGACCTCGATCTCGTGGGGCCCGTGATCCGTGTCCGGGTCGGGGAAGCGCGGCGCCCGCAGCAGCGAGAGCCGCACGGTCGTGGTGACCCCGTCCTCGCCGACCTCGCGCGTCGTGTCGTACCCGTAAATCGAGTCGTTCACGAGGGCCGCACCGAAGTCCTGCTCGCGCACCAGCACGAAGCGGTGCATCGAGGTCTCGAACTTCGCCGCCTCCCAGCTGGTGTTGGTGTGGGTGACGCGCGCCTGGTAGCCGAACTGCGTCTCGGCCTCGGTGTGCGACGCCTGGATGTCGAGCGGGAACGCGAGCTTGAGCAGCTTCTCGGTCTCGTGCCAGTCGACCTCGTTGCGCAGCAGCACGGTGCGCGAGTCGGGCGCGAGAAGGATCGTCTGCGAGATCGTCGACTCCGAGAACGGACGGACGACCACGATCTGCGCGACGCCGTTCACGAGCGACGCCTCGATCGATGAGACCGCGGTGAGGTCATCGACGCTGTTGCGGTAGTACCGGTCGATGTCCCACGCGTCCCACATGTTCGGGAAGTCCTGGTGCAGCTGGAACAGGTTCGCGGCCTTGCCGGGCGCGACCGTCTCCCGCCCTGTGGCCTTGTCGACGGCGGAGACGATCAGACCCTCGCCCGAGACGAGCACCGACACGAGCTCGTTCTCCAGGCGCCATCCGCCGTCTTCTTCTTGCAGCGACACCGAGGTCGCACGGGACTCAGGGACCCACGAGGCGCCGAGCGCGCGCGCCCGACCGACCGAGGTCGGCTCGAACAGCAGCTCGCGGTCGCCCTCACCGGCGAGCGACCGGCGCGCGGCGTCGGCGATGTCTCGCGCATCCGACAGCACGTCGGACAGCACGGCGACGGCCTCGCGGTGCACCCATGCGATCGAGGTGCCGGGCAGGATGTCGTGGAACTCGTGCAGCAGCACGGCCTGCCACAGCCGGTCGAGCTCGGCCTGCGGGTACGCGGCGCCGGTGCGCACGGCGTCGGTCGCGGCCCACAGCTCCGCCTCCACCAGCGCGTGCTCGGCCCAGCGGTGGAGGGCCTTGGTGGCGTGCTGGCTGGTGAGCGTGCCGCGGTGCAGCTCGAGGTAGAGCTCGCCGACCCACACGGCCGGGTTCGGCAGCTCGGCCTTGGCCGCGTCGAAGAACACGTCGGGGTGCTCCCACACCACCTGCGCGCTGCCCTCGAGGTCACGCAGCCGCTCGGCCTTGCCCGTCATCTCCCGCGTCGTGCCGCCGCCGCCGTCGCCCCAGCCGACCGGAGCGATCGACCGCGAGCTGAGGCGGTTCTCCTTGAACTGTCGAGAGGCCTTCGCCACCTCCATGCCACTCAGCTGCGAGTTGTAGGTGTCCATCGACGGGAAGTGCGTGAACACCTGCGAACCGTCGATGCCCTCCCAGAGGAAGGAGTGGTGCGGGAAGACGTTCTGCTGGTTCCACGAGATCTTCTGCGTGAAGAACCACTCGAATCCGGCGCGGCGCATCAGCTGAGGAAGGGCCGGCGAGTAGCCGAAGCTGTCCGGCAGCCACACGCCCTTCGAGCGGATGCCGAACTCGCGCTCGAAGAACCGCTGCCCGTGCGAGAACTGCCGCACGAGCGACTCGCCCGTCGGCATCACGGTGTCGGACTCCACCCACATGCCGCCCAGGGGCAGGAAGCGCCCCGCGGCGACTGCGGCCTTGACCCGCTCCCACACCTCGGGGCGGTGCTCCTTGATCCAGGCGTACTGCTGCGCGCTGGACATGCCGTACTGGAAGTCGGGCTGCTCCTCGATGAGCGTGGTCATGGACGAGGTCGTGCGTGCGACCTTGCGGATCGTCTCGCGCACCGGCCACAGCCAGGCGGAGTCGATGTGCGCGTGGCCGACGGCCGAGATCCGGTGCGCACTCGCTTCGGCCGGAGCGGCGAGCACGTCCGCGAGCCGGGCCCGCGCGTCGCCGGCGGTCTCCACGATGTGCTGCAGGTCGAGCACGTCGAGCGCGTCGTCCATCGCCTGCAGGATGCGCATGCGGCGCGGCGACGTCGCGGGGAGCTCGGCCTGCAGCTCGAACAGCACCTCGAGGTCGAGGGACAGGTCGAACACCTCCGGCTCGAACACCGCGAGGTCGAGCCGCCGCAGCCGGTACAGCGGCTCCTTCGAGGAGGTGAGGATGTCGCCCTCCTGCGTCGGCAGGAAGGGGTGGTAGTCGAGGAGGACGGGGTTGGATGCGCCCTCCAGGTAGAGCTCGACGTGCTCGTCACCCGCGGCGGCCTCGGCGATCGGCACCCACTGGTTGCGGGGGTTGATGCTCTTGATCGGCGTGCCGTCCGGACGGTAGGCGAGGGCCTCGCACTGGAAGCCCGTCATGTTCACGTCGAAGCCGAGGTCGATGAGCGCCTCGACGCGGCGGCCGGCCCAGTCCGCGGGCACCCGACCGGTGAGCTTGAACCACGTGGTGCCCCAGGCCGGGCCCCACAGCTCGCCGACGGCGGCGGGCTGGAAGTCGAATCCTCGTCCGTCCGCGGGCGCGATCGGCTCGCCGGGGAGCTGGTGGGCGGCGACATCCAGCGGCACGGACGCCGAGTGGATCGCGGGGCGGACGCGCTCTTCGAGGACCCGCTTGACGCGGCCGACGGTGAGCGAGGTGTCGTCATGCATGGGCTGGTTCTCCGGGCTCGGCGATGAGTGCTGGTTCGCGGCGCCGCGACGTGCGGGGCGTCGGTCGATGCTATCGGATTTACTAAAGCGATCTAGTCGAAGTCTAAACCGATCAAGTAGGGTGAGGGACTATGAGTCCGGCGAAGCGCGTCACGATCGCCGATATCGCGCGCATGGCCGGGGTCTCCCCCGGCGCCGTCTCCTTCGCCCTGAACGGCCGCCCCGGGGTCAGCGAGGAGACCAGGCAGCGCATCCTCTCGATCGTCGAGGAGAACGGCTGGCAGCCGAGCTCCGCCGCGCGCGCCCTGGTCGGCGCCCGCGCCAACACGGTCGGCTTCGCGCTCGCCCGCCCCGCGCGATCCCTCGGATCCGAGGCGTTCTTCACCGATCTGATCGCCGGCATCGAGTCGCGGCTGTCGGAGAGCAAGGTCAGCCTGCAGCTGCGCCTGGTGAGCGACATCGCCGAGGAGATGGAGGTGCACCGCCAGTGGCGCTCCTCCAACCAGGTCGACGGCATCATCCTGATCGACCCGCGCGACGACGACCCCCGCGGCGACCGCATCACCGCCCTGGACGCACGCGCCGTGATGATCGGCTCGAAGCCCTCCCCGGACGGCGCCGTGCCGAGCGTGTGGATCGGCGACGACGCGGTGGCCGAGACCCTGTTCTCTTACCTCGCCGCCCTCGGCCACACCCGCATCGCCTACGTCGCCGGCCCCGCCGAGCTCGAGCACACCCGCCTCCGCGCCGAGGTGCTGGAGCGCATGGCCGCCGACGGCATCCACGGGGAGATCATCACGACCGACTTCTCGCCCGGACGCGCATCGGCGGTGACCCGCACTCTGCTGTCGGGGCGACAGCGTCCGACCGCGATCGTCTACGACAACGACGTGATGGCGGTCGCCGGTCTCCGCGTCGCGCAGGAGATGGGCCGGCACGTGCCCCGCGACGTCTCGCTCGCATCGTTCGACGACTCCGTGATCGCCGGTCTGATCAACCCGTCGATCACGGCCATGACCCGCGACACGTTCGAACTGGGCGAGACGGCGGCCACGCTCCTGCTGCGCCAGATCGAGGCGGGGACGACACTGCCCAGCGTCGAGGGTCCGACCCCCGTGCTCACGGCGCGCGAGAGCACCGCGCCCCCCACCCGCTGAGCCCCCGGCATCCCGCCGACACCCCGGGCTAGAAGCGCAGACACCCCGGGGCGTGGACGCGACCCCGGGGTCTCGGCGGAGGAGAAAGCCGAGTCAGGGAGTGACGACCGTGTTGACGGAGCCGTAGGGGTCGACCGTGCTCGCCGACAGATCGGGACGGATGAGACGGCGGATGCCGCGCGCCTCGAGCGCGGCGGGATCCCCCGCGTCGCGGGAGGTCACCAGGGCGGGATCGTCGCCCGCTGCACACGCGTCCACCCAGGCCTGGAAGACGGCGCCACCGGGGCTCAGGGCGGCGCGGCTCAGCGGCACCTCGCGCTCGTCGACGTCCACCACGATCGCCGTGTCGCGCACGGGCGGCGCGACGCGGTGGCGCAGCTCAGGGATCAGCTCGGCGAGACGGCGGCCGATGGGCTTGGCCGCACCGTCCTGCCCGATCAGTCCGAGGGAGTACTCCAGCTCGGGGAAGTCCGCCAGGTCGCGGCTCACGTCGTGCGAGCACCACCAGGTGATGCCCCACAGGTTCTCGGTGCGCGCGGCCGAGCGCACCGTCGCCTCCAGGAAGCCGGGCATCTCGTCCTCATCGAGGCAGTTCGACGGCGCGCCCACCTCCTGCAGCCAGACCGCACGGGCCGGGTCGGTCGCGAAGGCGCGGGACAGCTCGATCAGGTACTCGGCATGCCGGTCGGACGCCACGGAGCGACCGCCGTAGCGCTGGGCCGTGCCGTTGAAGATCCAGGAGTGGATCGTGGTCATCGCGCCGAGCCGTGACGCATGCGCCGGCGTGAAGCCGTGCCCGTCCATGTACCAGACGGCGTCGTATTCGCTATGCACGTGAGGCAGTCCCGGAGCCGAGGATTCCGCCGCCGAGAGCAGCGTCGAGATCCACGCTCCGGCCTCGTCCTGCGTGACCGGCCAGGGCGAGGGGTGGGTGTGCGCGGAGAACTGGTTCGTCTCGTTGCCGAGCGTCAGGCCCAGGAAGTTCGGCGCGTCGCGCAGCGCCTTTCCGAGCCCTTCGACGAGCGCGACCTGCCCCTGCAGTGCCTTGTCGTCGGTGAACATGTTCTTGTCGTGCCACGTGTACAGCCACGACGGCACGAAGTCGAAGCTGGAGAGGTGCCCCTGGATCACGTCGATGCTCGCGTCCAGCCCGAACTCTCTCGCGATGTCGACCACGGCGCGCACGTCGTCGACGGCCTTGGCGCGGATCAGGGTGCGGTTCGGCTGCAGGACCGTCCACAGCGGGAACACGCGCACGTGGTCGAGTCCGAGCTCGGCGAGGGCGGCGAAGTCGCGGCGCACGTCGTCGAGATCGAGGTCGAGCCAGGAGTGCATCCAGTCCTTCGACGGCGTGTAGTTCGCCCCGAATCTCAGGGGAGCATCGAGAGCGCCGCGCTGCGTCATGTGTTCTGACCTTTCGGACGGTGGCCTCCGGCGAGGACATGTCGCACCACTATAACGCTTGAGCAACGAACCGCACACCGCCCTGCCTCGCCGAGGCGTCCATACCGTCGAGCGCACCTTGACAGGGAGAGGATCGGATGGTTTCATCTGCTAAAGCGTTGTAGTCCCCTGGTGTGGACGGCACGCGGATTCGCCCGCCTCGAGGAAGAAGCACGATGAAAGTTCGCACACGCATTGTCGCCCTGGCAGCATTCAGCATCGGCGTTCTGGCGCTGACGAGTTGCACAGGGGGCGGCGGATCCACCGCCGAGTCCGGGCCCATCGACACCTCCGGCGAGCTGAGCGGATCGATCCAGTTCCAGACCTGGTCCCTCAAGAACGAGAAGTTCACCCCCTACTTCGAAGACCTCATCGACGCGTTCGAGAAGGAGCACCCCGACGTCACGGTCGAGTGGCTCGACCAGCCGGGCGACGGCTACCAGGACAAGATCCTGAGCCAGGCGAACGCCGACACCCTTCCCGACGTGCTGAACCTCCCGCCGGACATCGCCTATCCCCTGGTCGCCGCGGGCAAGCTGGTCGACATCGAGACCGCCGACCCCGACCTGAAGTCTGTCTACAACGCCGGAGCCTGGGACTCGTACAGCCAGTACCCCGGCGTGGAGGGCACGTACGGCCTCCCCTGGTACCTCTCCAGCGACGCCTCGTGGTGGAACCTGGCCCAGCTCGCCCCCTACGGCGTCACCGAGGACACCCTCCCCACGACCGTCGACGAGCTCCTCGACCTCGCGAAGAGGGTCGCCACCGAATCGGGCGGCAAGGTGCAGCTGCTCTCCTCGATCCCCGCCCTCGACACGTTCACGGCCGCCGGCATGGAGGTCATCGACGACGAGGGCGAGTTCGACTTCAACACCGACGAGGCCGCCGAGATCATCCAGGCGTACGCCGACGCGTACGCGGCCGGGGCGATGCCGGCGGAAGCCCTCACCGGCGACTACGGCGGGAACGCCGAGGCATACATCCAGGAGAAGGTCGCCTTCACGACCGGCGGCACCGGCTTCACGACCGACCTCCAGAAGGACGCGCCCGCCCTGTTGGAGAACACCGTGGCCACCCCGCGTCTCGGCATCGCGCCGCTGTACGTGCAGGGCCTGAACGTGTCGGCCGATTCGGACAACAAGGAAGCTGCGCTGGCCTTCGCCGAGTTCGTCACGAACGAGGAGAACCAGGTCGCGTTCTCCTCGCTGGCCGTCGGCACCGCTCCCGGCACCGCCGCCGGCGGCGACGAGGTCGTCGACAGCATCGCCTCCTCCGTCACCGACGAGAAGCAGCTGGCCGCGATCGACACCGTGTTCGGCGCGATGAAGGACGCCAAGGCGCTGCCGTTCCAGTGGACCTCCGACATGGCCACCTACATGACGCAGCAGATCGCGCTCGCCATCAACGGCGAGGCGGACGCGAAGACCCAGCTCGACAAGATCGTCGAGTACGCCAACGCCAACCGCGTGGACCAGTAAGCCATGAGCGCGAACACCGGCATCCGGAGCAGACGGACCACCATGAGATCGCACAAGTGGTTCACCCCGTGGGTGCTCATCGCCCCCGCCGTCGTCTGGGTGCTGGTGTTCGCGCTCTGGCCGTTCCTCAACACGGTCTTCCTGAGCTTCACCGACGCTCGTCCGCTGCGCACGCCCGGATTCGTCGGCGGCGCCAACTACGAGCGCATGTTCGGCGATGAGATGTTCTGGAACGCGCTCACGACCTGCCTCATCTACGTCGTCGTGTGCGTCCCGCTGCTGACGATCCTGCCGCTGCTGCTGGCCCTCCTGGTGCAGAAGAAGCTGCCGGGCATCTCGTTCTTCCGCACGACGTTCTACTTCCCCGTGATCGCCTCGGTCGTCGTGGTCGCCCTCATCTGGACCTGGCTGTTCGACAGCCGCGGCATCATCAACCAGACGCTCGAGTTCCTGGGACTGATCGACCAGCCGATGGCGTTCCTCGTCGACCGCTGGCTGCTGCTGGGCTGCGCGATCCTGCTCACCGTGTGGAAGGGTCTCGGGTACTACATGGTCGTGTACCTGGCGGCGCTCGGGAACGTGGGCAAGGAGCTGCACGAGGCGGCCATGCTCGACGGCGCCGGCTCCTTCCGCCGCTTCCTGTCCGTCACGATCCCCTCGGTCCGCGGGGCGATGCTCCTCATCTCCGTGCTCATCGCCGTGTCCGCCATGCGCGTGTTCGCCGAGCTCGACGTGCTGTCCAAGAGCACGGGAGGCCCGGGCGGCTACGACATGTCGCTCGTGATGCTGATCCGCCAGGTCGGCTCCGGCCTGAACGGCAACATCGGATACGCGTCCGCGATCAGCGTGGCGCTGTTCCTCCTCACCCTCATCCCGCTCGCCGCGATCGCCTTCATGAATCGCGAGAAGAAGGCGAAGGCTCCCGCATGAGCACCATCACCCCGCCTCGAACCGACGACGACGCCCGCCCCGCCGAGGAGCGGCCCGCGTCGCCCGCGCGCGAACGGATCTTCCGCCGCCGCGGGTCCGGCGATTTCAGCAAGCCGACCCTCGGCGGACTGATCGGCCGCTACGCCCTCCTGGTCCTCGTCCTGTTCCTCGTGATCGGCCCGTTCATCTGGCAGCTGTCGACGTCGTTCAAGGGCCCCCAGGAGAACATCTACTCCTTCCCGCCCGAGCTCATCCCCCGTGAGCCGACCCTGCAGAACTACGCTCGCGTCGCCGACATCGTCCCCGTGTACCTCTACGCGTGGCACTCGCTGCTCGTCTCGGTCGGCACCGTGATCAGCAACGTGGTCCTGGCCACGTTCGCCGGTTACGCGCTCGGGTGCATGCGCTTCCGCGGCAAGTGGATCGTGATGGGGATCCTGCTGTCGACCCTGCTGTTCCCCGGCGAGGTCACGGTCACGAGCAACTTCCTCACGATCCGGTCGCTCGGACTGGCCGACACCCTGTGGGGCGTGTTCCTCCCCGGCGCCATCAGCGCGATGAACGTGCTGCTGATCGCGACGGCGTGCCGGATGATCCCCAAGGACGTGCTGGATGCCGCCACCGTGGACGGCGCGACGACGTGGCAGCGCATCCGGCACATCGTGTGGCCGAACATCCGAGGCATGGTGTCGGTGGTCGCGATCTTCGCCTTCATCGGCGCGTGGGACGACTACCTGTGGCCGCTGATCGTGCTCTCCGACCCCGCGAAGTATACGCTGACCGTGGGCATGGCGTACCTCAACAGCAGCTTTTCCGTCGATCCGCGACTCATCGCCGCCGGCACGATGATCGCCCTCGTGCCGATCGTGATCATGTTCTCCTTCACGCAGCGCTTCTTCTTCAAGGGCGTGCAGGAGGGGGCGATCAAGGGGTGACCGCCGCGCACCTCGCCCCGGCGGACGGACCAGCGGATCCCCCGTCGTCCCGTCCGCGCGCCGGCGTGCTCGCCGGACCCGTCTTCGCCTTCGCGTTCGACCCCGGCCTCGGCGAGCAGCGGGTGGTCGTCCCGGAGTTGGCGGACATCGTCGTCACGAGCGAGACAGTGGTGCACTGGGCCTTCTACGCCGACGGACCAGCGGCGACGCGCGCCCCACATGCCGCACTCGCCGTGGCGGTCGACGTGCGGCTCTCCGACGGCACGCGACTGAGCGATCACGCCGCCGTCCGCGACCGCTACGACTTCCCGATCGACGCCGAAGCGCAGTTCGCCGCCCGGTGGTCGTTCCCCGAGCAGTGGAACGCGGACACCGTGTCGCTCGCACCGCTGGGCCCCGACCGTCGCGGAGCCGTCGAGCTCGTGCTCGGCACCGCATCCCTCGCCGCAGCATCCGGAGTCCCCGCCCGTGCGACCGGGTACGTGCAGGTCCTCGTCGAGGAGTGCCCCGCGCCCGCGGCCATCCCGCCCGTCGAGCGGGTGGACACCCGACGCGGCAGCCACTCCGGACCCCGTTTCTCACGCGGCAACACGATCCCGGCGGTGGCGGTGCCGCACGGTTTCACGTTCCTCACCCCGGCCACGGATGCCGCGGACGCGCGCTGGCCGTACCGCCCCTTCGTGCACGACGATCCGCAGGGACGCCGTCTGGAGGCGCTGCAGTTCTCGCATCAGCCGAGCCCCTGGATCGGAGACCGTTCCGTCCTTCAGCTCATGCCCTTCCGCGGGGCAGCGACGTCGAACCGCACCGCGCGACGACGCTGGATCCGCGCGGGGTCGGAGCGTGCTCGACCGCACGAGTACGCGGTCGAGCTCGACGGGGGTCTGCACGCCGAGCTGACCGCGACCTCGCATGCCGCGGCCTTCCGCGTGCGCGCCGACGACCCGGAGGCGGTGGTCGGCTTCGTGATCGACCAGCTCACGGATGAGGGGCGCCTCATCCTCAGCGGAACCGGCGAGGTCGAGGGCTGGATCCCGGAGGGGCAGGAGGAGTGGGGCAACGCGCCCCGGTGCTACTTCGCGGGGAGGGTGACGCCGTCCGTGTCCGGCGATCGCCGGGCGCAGGCCATGCTCGACGACGACGGTCGGGGCCGTGTCGCCGGGTTCGTGTCCGGGCGCGGTGCGCTCGAGGTGCGCATCGCCGTGTCGTTCTTGTCGGTCGAGCAGGCGCGGCGGAGCCTCGACCTCGAGGTGCCCGTCTCGATGTCGTACGAGCAGCTGCGCGACGAGGCCGCAGCGGCGTGGGACCGTCTGCTCGGTCGCATCACGATCCCTCCGCTCCCGGCCGCAGCCGCCCCCTTCCGAGCGCTCGCCGACCAGGAGAGCCGTTCCCGGATCGCTGCCGCGCTGCATCGCATGCATCTGTATCCGAACACCGCCGCCGAGAACGCCGGGACCGCAGAGGCGCCGATGCGGCGGTTCGCCGACGTCTTCGCCCCACGGGAACCCTTCGGCGAACAGGCCACGAGCGCGCCCGTCGCCGAGGGCGACCTGGTGGTGAACAACGGCTACTGGGACACCTACCGCACGGAGTGGCCGGCCCTCGCCCTGCTCGATCCCGTCCTCGCGGGGCGGCTGCTCGACGGGCAGCTCGCACAGTCCTGCCGGGGCGGATGGATGGCCCGGTGGAGCGCTCCGGGGTACGTCGACAGCATGGTCGGCACGTCGAGCGACCAGATCTTCGCCGACGCTGCCCGGTGGGGGGTCGCCTTCGACCGGGTGGCCGCCTTCGAGAGCGGCTGGCGCAACGCCTGCGAGCCGGGACCGGACGCCCGGAGAGGCCGCAAGGGCATCGCCCGCGGGCGCTTCACGGGATACATCTCCTCGGAGGTGCCGGAGGGCATGAGCTGGAGTCTCGAGAACGCGGTGAGCGATGCCGCTCTCGCCCGCTTCGCCCGCCTGCTCGCCGACGCCCCCGCCTCCGGATCCGCCACCGCCCGCTACCGGGCCTTCGCCCGCTACTTCGCGAACCGGTCCCGCTCGTATCGCCAGCTGTACGACCCCGCCTCCGGGTTCTTCCGCGGCCGTGATGCGACAGGCGGCAGGGACGCGGACTTCGATCCGCGGGTGTGGGGCGGCGACAACGTGGAGACCAACGCCTGGGGGATGTCGGTCAGCCCGGTGCACGACGGCGTCGGGCTCGCCGATCTCCACGGTGGCCCCGAGGGTCTCGGCCGCCACCTGGACGCCCTGTTCGCCGAGCCGGAGACGGCCGACGAGCGATTCGGCGGCGCGTACGGCACCGTCATCCACGAGCAGCGTGAGGCGCGCGCCCTGCGCTCCGGGATGTGCGCGATCTCGAACCAGCCGGCGCATCACATCCCGTTCATGTATGCGTTCAGCGATCGTCCGTGGCGCGCGGCGGGCATCGTGCACGAGCTCGCCGGGCGCCTGTTCGCCGGGGCGCACATCGGCCAGGGGTTCCCCGGAGACGAGGACAACGGCGAGATGAGCGCGTGGTGGCTGTGGGCCGCGCTCGGGCTCTATCCTCTGGAACTGGCCTCGGGGAGGCTGCGGATCGGGTCGCCGCTGTTCGACGACGTCTGCGTGGACCGCGGGGACGGCTCGTCGCTGCGGATCCGTTCGCGGCGCAGCACCCCGCACGCGCACATCCTGCAGGAGGCGCGACTGAACGACGCACCGCTGCCCACCGCCGACCTTCCGATCGATGCGCTGAAGAAGCACGCGGTGCTGGAGCTCGTCTTCGGGACGGATCCGGCCCTGGCATTGAAGACCGGGGGCGCGACCGGGACGGTGGAGCCCTGGCACTCCGACCTCACACGCGGAGACGGCCACGTCATCGCCTCTCCCGCCGTGCGCCACGTCGGTCGGCTGGTCGACGACGGCGACCCGGACGGGGACGACGGGGTCCGCGTGTCACGAGGCGAGTGGGTGGGCTGGCGGTTTGCGGAGCCCCGCGGACTCACCGACCTCGCGGTCACGGCGGTGCGCTCGGTCGGCTCGAGCGCTCTGCGCTGGGAGATCGAAGGCGCCGACGGACGGTGGCTGCCCGTTCCGACGACGCACACGGAGGAGCTGCCGCCCGATCGCACGACACCGTTCGCGCTGCACTCGCGGGTCGTGACCTCGGCCGTCCGCGTGCGGGCGGCGACCGAGGTCACGCTCCGTCAGGTGGAGCTCTTCGACCTGGGCTGACTCAGTTCGTCGGAGCCGCCCGGTACTGCGTCGCCTCGCCCTTCAGCGCCTGGGTGATGCCGGAGAGGTACGCGGACTGGTCGGTCGCGGTGAGGTTGTACGCGACGTAGACGCCGTAGCCGTCGGCCACGGTGCGCCGGGCGAAGTCGGCCGCGGTCGAGGCGCTCGTGTTGGCGAGGTCGATCGCCGCTGCGCCGAGGCGCGCACGGTCGTCGAGGCCGGGCACGGTGGGCGCATCGTAGGTCGGATAGTAGGGGTTCCAGGCGTAGTCGATCGCGCTCGCGACGTCGAACCGGCTGAAGTCGGTCGTGGTGTAGGACGGACCGATCGCGTACAGGCTGATGATCTTGTCCGGGCCGAGGCGATCACGCAGGGCGGTGACGAGCCATCCGAAGGACTCGGAGTTGGGCTGCGGCGTGCCGTTCGCGCCGTAGTCCGTCCACTCGTCGTCGAAGTCGATGCCGTCCAGACCGTAGGTCGTCACCGCGTCGGCGAGCTGGGCAGCGAAGGCATCCGCTTGAGCGAAGGACGTAAAGTTCGCGAACCCCGCGCCCTGATGGTTGCCGAGCACGGACAGCAGGACCTTGGTGCCGCCGGCCTGGACCGGGCGGATCTGGTTCTCCGCGTCCTGCAGCGTCTGCGTCACGCGCTCATTGAAGTACAGGTACGCCTTCTGTCCGTCGTAGTTGATGTTGGCGGCGAAGATCATCGCCAGGTCGACGGCGGGCCGGCCGGACTCCGCGAGCGTGTAATCCGCAACGTTCGCTAAATCGTTCGAGTTGACCTCGACGTAGACGGCCAGCTTCGGCTCCCCCTCCTCCGTCTGGGCACTGGCGGCAGCGGTCCCCGTGAGGGCGCCAGCCGCCGCGAGCGTCAGCGCGGCTGCGGCGGCGGCAGCTCGGCGCAGGCGGTGGATCCCGGTGTTCGGCTGAGTCATGACAGATCGTCTCCTTCGGCGTCGGTGTCCAGAACAGGCCACGGCGGCGTGACCTGCGGCGACTATATCGCTTAAGTGAAGCGGTCGGAAGAGAGGGAGGAGCGCACCTGGCGCACACGGCGCATTCCGGCGATGCTGGACGCATGCGCGCATTCCGACTCCTCTGGCGGTATCCCGTGATCACGCTCACGGTCATCGTCTTCGTGGCGGTGGGCGCCCTGCACGCGGCCGACCAGGAGGTCCTCGGCCGGTGGATCGCCACCGTCTACGTCGCCGGCGTCGTCGTCTGGACGCTGATCGGCATGGTGCGGGACGTGCTGCGCGGGCACGTCGGCCTCGACATCCTCGCCGTGGTGGCGATGGTCGCGACGCTCGCGGTCGGGGAGTACATCGCCGCGCTGATCATCGTGCTCATGCTGTCGGGCGGGGAGGCGCTGGAGGACTTCGCCGGCCGCAGGGCGAAGCGCGATCTCTCCGCGCTGCTCGACCGCTCGCCCCGCATCGCCCACGTCCTGACGCAGCCCGAGGCGGTGGATTCGGACGAGGCGCACGACGCCCCGGTGGATGACGTGGCCGTGGGAGACGTGCTGCTGGTCCGTCCGTCGGAGATCGTCCCCGTGGACGGGATCCTCCTGACCGAGAGCGGGACGTTCGACGAGTCCTCGCTGACGGGCGAGAGCATGCCGGTCACGCGCGAGGCCGGCGGCGAGGTGCTGTCGGGCGCGATCAACGGCAGCCGCGCCATCCGCATCAGGGCGCTGCGGACGGGTGCCGACAGTCAGTATCAGCAGATCGTCGCGCTCGTCCACTCCGCCGAGTCCTCGCACGCGCCGATCGTCCGGCTCGCCGACCGGTTCGCCATCCCGTTCACCGCCGTCTCCCTCGTGCTCGCCGGCACCGCGTGGGCGATCTCCGGCGACGCGACCCGCTTCGCCGAGGTGCTGGTGCTCGCGACGCCCTGCCCGCTGCTGATCGCCGCCCCCGTGGCCTTCCTCGGCGGACTCTCCCGTGCCGCGAAGTCCGGCGTCATCATGAAGAGCGGTGCCGTGATCGAGCAGATCGCACGCGTGCGATCCGCCGCCTTCGACAAGACGGGGACCCTCACGCAGGGGCGTCCGGAGCTCGTGGACGTCCGCCCGACGGCCGGGTTCGATGCGGACGAGATCCTGCAGCTGTCCGCATCGGCGGAGCAGTACTCCTCCCACGTCCTGGCCGACGGCATCCGCCGTGCCGCCGAGGCGCGAGGACTCGTGCTCCATGCGGCGGAGGAGGCGAGCGAGACCGCGACGAACGGCGTGGCAGCGACGATCGGAGGGCGCTCGGTCGTGGTGGGCAAGCCGGCGTACGTCGCCTCCCTCGCGCCCGACACCGTGCGCGCCGAGCTCGGCGTCGGCGAGGCGGCCGCCTATGTGGCGGTGGATGGACGCTTCGCCGGCGTCCTCGTGCTCGCCGACGCCGCCCGTCCGGAGGCGGCCGCCGTGGTCTCCTGGCTGCGCCTGCACGAGGTCGACCGCATCGTCATGCTCACCGGCGACGTGCAGTCGACGGCGGAATCCGTCGGCCACCACCTCGGCATCGACGAGGTGCACGCCGAACTCCTCCCACCCGAGAAGGTGCGACTCGCCTCCGAATTGGAGCCGCGGCCGGTGCTGATGGTGGGCGACGGTGTGAACGACGCTCCGGTCCTGGCTGCGGCCGACATCGGCATCGCCATGGGCGCGAAGGGCGCGACGGCGGCGGGCGACGCCGCCGATGTGGTGATCCTCGTCGACTCGCTCGCCAAGGTCGTCGATGCCGTCTCGATCGGACGGCACACGCGGCGGGTGGCGCTCGCCGCGATCTGGATCGGCATCGGGCTGAGCGTCGGGCTCATGGTCGTCGCCATGACCGGTGTCATCCCCGCTGTCGTGGGTGCGCTGGTGCAGGAGCTCGTGGACCTCGCGACGATCCTCTACGCCCTCCGCGCACTCAGCGGTCCGCCCAGCGGCCTCCGCCCCACCTGACCGATTCCGCACCGTCTCTGCACAAATTGCAGCTTTGATGTGCTGTGCACAGCCACTGACTCGACCCCGCTCCAGCACCGGAATACCGTGACAACCTTGGCTTCCGGACTCACACTGGAGGCATGCGCTTGAACGACCCACAGGTATGGACGCTGATCGGAGTGTTCGCCGCCGTGATGCTCGGCGGCATGACCTTGATGACCACACAGCTCAGCCGCATCATCCGCACCGAGGTCGACCGCATCGACGGCACCCTGTCGGCGCGCATGGACCGCATCGACGGCACCCTGTCCGCGCGGATGGACCGCATCGACGGCAGCCTGTCCGCGCGGATGGATGGTCTCGACGGCACCCTCTCCGCCCGCATCGACGGCGTGGATGCGCGTCTCGGAAGGATCGAAGCGAAGGTCGAAGACCTCGACAAGGAGCTCACCAACCTCGCGACACGGTTCTGGCGCTCGCAGTAACGTTCTGCGACCGATCAGACCGCGACGTCGCCCACGAGGTTGACCTTGATCCCCATGCCGTCGAACATCGCGGCCTTCGCGATCAGGGCCTTGTCCGCGGTCTCGGCGTCGGGCGCGTAGACGAGCTGCGCGTGGTTCGCCTTGTGCCGCGCCATGAACTGATCGCGAGAGATGCCGTGCAGCACCACGTGCGCGATCGGCCATTCCGGGTTCGTGGCATCCTTGCGGCGCTGCGTCTCCTCCGCGGGCAGCTCCACCACCGACGCCCGGAAGATATCGGCCTGCAGGACGCCCTCGGCGATGAACACGCGCGAGAGCACGACCTCTCCGGGCTTGGACACACCGTTGATCGTGGCGCCGCCCGCGGGGAAGAACACATGACCCTGCCGCCAGCCCTCCGCGTTCTGCCAGCCGCCGAGGTGCGAGGCCGGCACCGAGCCGGAGATCTCGTACACCCAGACGAACTGCCCGTCGTGGTCCTCACCCCAGCGCACGTCGTGCAGTGTGTTGTCGGGCACGAGGCCCATCGCACGCCACACCCGGTCGGTGACCAGCGCGTCCACCGCGACGCCCTCGTCGGCCTCGTTGAAGTGCGGGAAGGCCCGCCCCTCGTGCAGCACGCGGGAGCCGTCGCGCGAGGTGACGGGCGGGCGCTCGGTGGAGTTGAGGATGCCCTCGGCCAGGTCCGACGCGGGCACCAGGTCCTTCAGACCCTGCTGGTACTGGATGCCGACCGCGTCGAGGCCGAAGTCGTCGGCGATGCGGAGCGCGGCGATGTACATCTTCAGCTGCCACTGCACCTGCTCGCGGGTGAGCTCCGTCGCCGCGTCCTCCCCGTACTGGAACGTCATCCCCCGCTCGACGAGCCAGTCGTATGCGGCGTCGGCCTCCTCCTCGGTCACGTTCAGCATCTCGGCGTAGAGGGCCGACTGCGACAGGCGCTCCTTGTAGATGCCGGTCTCGTTCAGGAGCTCGTCGTCGAAGATGGCGTTGTACATCCCCATGCAGCCTTCGTCGAAGACGCCGATGATGGCCTTCTCCGACTTCAGCTCCGCGGCGAGCGCCTCCCCGAGCTGCTTCTCCGGGCTGTCCGGCAGCGCGGGGAGCGGACGCACATGCGAGGCGTCGTGGGTGATGGAGCCGGTCTCGGTCCACTCGCGGATGCCGTCGCGGAACCAGTCGTCGGTGAAGTCGACCGACCAGATCGTCGCATACGGCTTGTCCATCTTCGTCAGACCGGCGTTGAGGCCGAGCAGGCCCACGAGTCCCGGCCAGTCGCCCGCGAAGTTCGCGACCGTGAGGATCGGACCCTCGTGCGTGCGCAGGCCCGCGAGCACGTGGTGCGAGTACTGCCAGTTCGCGATGGCGACCACCAGCGGCGCATCGACCGGGATGTTCCGGAAGACCTCGAGGCCCATGCGCTGGCTCGAGATGAAGCCGTGCCCGGTCTCGGGGTCGACGCCGAAGGGACGGATGACCTCCCAGCCGAGGGCGTTCAGCACTCCGCTGACGCCGGTCTCCAGCTCGACCTGGGTCGGCCACCCCGCCACGTTCGCCGACTCGCGCAGGTCGCCGGACGTGATCAGATACGCCGTCTTCGGCGCGGCGGTGGGGCGGGATGCCGGGGTCGGCAGGGTGTAGGTGTTCATGGTGCCTCCGGGGTTGGGGTCGAAGTGAGTGGGGAGCGGTGTGACTCGCCCGCTCGGAGTCGGATGTCGCGGCCGACGGTCTCGCCGCGCAGGTGCAGTTCGACGAGGTCGAGTGCGCCACCGTCGAGGTGGATGGTCAGGGTGCGCTCGTCGATCTCCACGCGCCCCCACCCCGTGCCGGTGGTGAACAGGCTGCGGAAGGGACCATCGGTCGCCGGCGCGAAGGACAGCACTCCGCTCGGCGCATCCCACTGCACGCCGCCGGCGCCGAGCAGCAGCGCCCAGGAGGCCAGCGACCGCGCGTAGTGGTTGCCGCACTCGATCTCGTTCCACGGGCTGCGGTGGGTTCCGTCGTAACGGCGGCGCAGCGAGCGCTCGACGCGAAGGGCGTCATTGACGCGCCCGGCGAACAGAAGCGACGCGGCGACCTGATGCTCGACGCCGGTCCACACCTCATCCGAGTACACGAACGGGATGGCCGGCCGCCCGCCGCGCGGCCACGAGGCGAGCAGCAGTCCGCCCTCGTCGTTCAGCGCGTAGACCCGCTGCGTGCTCTCGTGGTCGGACAGATCGTCTCGGTGGTTGTGCGCCACGATCGCGGCGAGCGCGGAGTCGACGCGATCGGCGGGGAGGATGTGTCCGAGCCCGTTCACGAACGCGTGGAACTGTCCGAGCAGCTGGTCGGACAGCACACCGTCGCCGTACTGGTATCGATGCGCGTCCGGGTCGTCGATCACCTGCCGGTAGTACTCCCCGTTCCACAGCGTCTCATCCATCGCCGCGGCCACGTGATCGGCTCTCTCGGACCACGCCTCGCCGCGCTCGTGCTCGCCCAGGTGCACAGCCATCCGCGCCCCTGCCCGCAGCGCCGCGAGGTAGACCCCGTTGGCAAGCGGTTCCGAGCCGTGGAACTCGATGTCGTAGGTGTTGTGCATCTCGCCGTCCAACAGCCCGTCGCCGTCGCGATCCCACTCGCGGATCGCGTAGTCCAGCGTGCGGGACGCGGCCGGCCACAGCTCACGCAGGAAAGCGTCGTCTCCGCTGAAGCGCCACTCCCTGTGCAGGCGCAGCAGTGTGCCGAGCTGTCCGTCGACAGCGGGCCCCATGAACCAGGAGGGTCCGCCGAAGACCCGATTGCCGCGGAACTTCTGCACCCCCGTCTCGTCGGTCTCGAGCAGATACTCCACCCGGCGGGCGCTGCGTTCGAGTGAGGGGAACAGCCAGGCGAGTGTCTGCGCGTATGACCACACGTGGGTGCAGGTTCCCTCGCAGGAGCCGGCGTGATCGAAGGACCCCTCCCAGGCGGCGAACACCGGTCCTCGGCCGAGTTCGGACCGCGGGGAGGCCAGGACGAAACCGGTGGTGGAACGCGCAGCGGCGATGTTGGCTCCGATGGCATCGGTCAGCACAGGATCGAGGCTGCTGCCGTACAGCGCCTCGACGAAGGCTTCGGTCGCCTCTTCGAGCTGCGGGAGATTGGCATGGAGATGGCGGCCCGCGGCCCATGCGTCCGCCCAGAGGGTCGCGTAGTGGTTCTGCACGGTCTCGTCGATGTGCGGGTCCGCAAGGACGATGTGCCCTGCCCAACCGCGTCGCCGGTTGGGGAAGCTCCAGGACAGCACGAACTCGAAATCGCGGCTCTCCCCCGGGGCGAGCGCGTGCACGATGCCGAGTGAGCCGGTGCGCAATCGCGGCAGCTTGGCGAGCATCTCGTCCTCGCTGAGAGGTGCTGCTTCCGGATCGGCGTCGAGTTCCGCGAACAGCCCGCGCGGGCGGTCCTCGAGCGTGAGGCGCTCCTCGGCCGACAGGAGTCCATCGTCGGTGAGGTCATTCCAGAACAGCCGCGCACCGTCGGGCCAGTAGCTGGTGACCCACTGCGGCTTGGCCGTGGTCTCGGCATCCGTCGTGGTGAGACTGAGTGTGCCGTAGCCGGGATCACCCTCGGGCAGATCGATGCCGAAATCGAGTCCGCGCACGTCGCCGTCGTCGCGCCAGCGCACGGTCTGCGTCGCGCGCATCCCCCACGGGGCGTCCGGCCCCGGCGTCCCCCGGCCCGCGGTGTGCGAAACGCTGCCGACGATCGTCACCCTCACGGGTGCTGAGGCGGGATTGGTCACGCGGTAGCGCAGCACGGCGGCCGGGATGCCTGAGGCGTCGGCATCGAGCGGTACCAGCGGCGTGAAGGCGTGCAGCGACACCTCCACGGGAAGGACCCGGTCCGTGAAGTCGACGTCGACGACGGGGTACTCTCCGTGCAGTGACGCGGCGTCGAGGCGCGGGAGCCCGGCGAGCTGGTCGAACGCGTAGCCGGCGTCGGCATCGTGTCGACCGGTGAGCCGCGCCTCGAGCACCCGCGTGACCGCGGTGCCTCCTTCGGGCGCGGCATGGATTGCGAAGAACGAGTGCGGGTTGCGACGCCCCTTGTCCGGCAGGTTCTCGAACTCCCAGTCGCGCAGTTCGCCTCGAGCGCCGATCGACACGTTGCCGGTGCCGATGCCACCCAAGGGGAACGCTGTGGCCTGGGAGGTGTGCGGGATGCCAGGCGCTCGCCGACGGGGGGTCACGCGGAGCCCCCGCGCTGCGCAGCGGCCAGTTCGTGCACGACCTCTTTCGATGCCTCGTACAGGCGGACATAGCGGTCGAAGAGGGTGTCGTAGAGAGGGCCCAGCGTCTCGTCCGGACGGATCGTGTGCGCGATCGGATTCCAGTCGGTGATGCTCGGCACCGAATCGGGGGCGGCGGTCGCGGTCGCTGCGAGGAAGGCCGCGCCGTAGCTCGCACCGATCGTCGTCTCGGGCACCTCCTGCACCAGACCGGTCGCATCGGAGACGATCTGCAACCACAGCTGTCCCTGTGTACCTCCGCCGACCGCGACGATCCGACGGATGTCGGCACCCGCCGCCCGCATGGTGTCGACGTTGTGCCGCACTCCCAGGGCCGTCGCTTCGAGGGCCGCTCGGTAGAGGTCGCCGCGGTTGTGCTGGAGCGTGAGACCCGCGATCACCCCTCGAGCATCGGGGTCCTGGATCGGCGTGCGCTCCCCGGCGAGGTACGGGAGCATCAAGAGGCCTCGCGCGCCGGGCCCCGAATCCTCCGCCTCGGCGAGCAAGGCGGGATAATCGGCCCCGCTCAGGCCCCGAAGCCACCCGGTCAGCGCTCCGGAGGTCGAAAGCCCGCCGGCGAGGTTGCGGGTTCCCTCGAAGGCCCCGGCAGTGGTCCACATCGAGGGGGTCCGCAGCGTGGTCTCGCCGGTCGCGACGAGGAACATCGTCGTCCCGTACATGAGCATCAGATCGCCGATCTCGTGGGCCCCGACACTCACTGCCTCGGTCCAGGCGTCGATCGTTCCGGTGATGACGGGCGTCCCCACGGGGATGCCGGTGGCCGATGCCGCCGCTGCGGTGACCTCGCCCGCGACCTCTCCCGCCCACTGCAACCGGGGCTGCTCGATGCCGCCCGCATATCGCTGCCACCACGGATCGTGCCAGACCCCGCCCTCGATGTCGTAGAGCGGAGAGACCTGGCTCGCGGACTGGTGATCGAGGACGTAGGCGCCGGTGAGCTTCCTGGTGAGCCAGGAAGCCGGCATGAACAGCCGCAACGCTCGCGCCGACACGTCGGGCTCTTCGTCGGCGATCCAGACGATCTTGGGCCCGCCGGCCTGCGAGGTGAGGGCCGAGCCGCCGATACGAGTGATCTCGTCGGCGCCGAGCTCAGCTGTCAGGCGATCGATCTGCGCGGTCGAACGGGTATCGACGCCGTAGAGGATGGCCGGGCGCACCGGTCGATCCTCCTCGTCGGCGAGGAGGATGCACGGCCCCATGCCGCTGACGCCGACGCCCGCGACCTCGGCCTCCGGTACGGCGTGGAGCAGTTCGGCCGCGATGGCCACGAACTCGTCCCACCACAGGTCGCCGTCCATCTCCACCCATCCCGTGCGCGGGCGACTGACCTCGTGCGCTCGGGTCGCCGTGGCGATGATGGTGCCGTCGGCCGTCACCAGCACACCCTTGGTGCTGGATGTGCCGACGTCGACCCCGAGGGTGCAGCGCATGGAGTCCTCCTTGAAACCCGAGCACAGAATCTGAAACCTGTGGCCACTGTACGCGAAATCGATTTCACGTCGCAAGCAGGCCGACCCTTCCTCCACATTTCGCCCCCGATACTCGGTCTCCACCGCTCGCGGGACCCCACCGCTCAGGGACCGGAATACCGTGACAATCTGGGCTTTCGCTCGCAGGATGGAGTCATGCAGATGAATGAACCGCAGATCTGGACGCTGATCGGTGTCTTCACCGCCTTCATGCTGGGTTCGCTCACGTTGCTCATCCGTCAGAACGACCGAATGATCACCTCTCTCCGTGGCGAACTGTCCGCACGGTTCGAGGGTCTGGACGAGAAGTTCGAGGCGAAGTTCGAGAGCATGGACGCGAAGTTCGAGAGCATGGACGCGCGGTTCGAGAGCATGGACGCGAAGTTCGAGGCGAAGTTCGACGCGATGGACGCGAAGATGGCGGGCATGGACGCGAAACTCGACGCGCGACTCGGCACGATCGATCGCCGCCTCGAAGACCTCGACAAGGAGGTCGCCAATCTGGCGACGCGCTTCTGGGGATCTCGCTGAGGTCGCTCAGCTTCGCGGAGTCGCGGGTTGCACCTCGTTGCGGAGCACAACGGTGCGTGCAGGCTGGCGATCGCCCTTGATGCGCTCGAGCAGCATCCGCGCCGCCGTCACGCCCATGTGGCGCGCGGGCAGACGGACCACAGTGACGGCACTCGGCGACAGAGTGGTGAACGGCAGCGAACCGATGACGGCGACACCGACCTCGGGAGGGGTGAGTCCGTGCTCGGTCAGCACCTGGATGGCGCCCACACCGATGAGGTTGTTGCCCGCGACCACCGCATCCGGCGGGTCGGGGAGGGCGAGGAGATCTTCCATGGCGGCGCGGCCTCCGTCCACGCGGAAGGTGGCGAAACGCGCCAGTTCGTCGAGATCGAGGTCGGGGTACGCGGATGCCAGCGCTGCACGCCAGCCGGCGGCACGCTCTGCCGCGGTGTCGATGTGCTCCGGACCTCCGATGTAGGCGATGCGTCGGTAGCCCGCCTCGATCAGATCCCGCGTCGCCGACGTGCCGGCCGCCCGATTGGCCATCACGACGCCGTCGATGTCGTACGTGGTGCTGCGATCGACGGCCACGACAGGTCGCCCGGTAGCGAGGATGCCGTCGAGGTTGGACTGCTCGTCTGCGGTCGCGATGATGATGCCGGACATGTGCTCGGCTATCGCTATGCGGAGATACGTCGCCTCCTTCTCGAGCTGCGCGTCAGAATTGCAGAGCACCACCGAGTAGCCGGCTTCGGAGGCGACGTCCTCGACGCCGCGGGCCATTTCGGTGAAGTACGGATTCTCGATGTCCGGGATGACGAGGGCGATGACCTCGGAGCTCTGGCGGCGCAGGGTTCGAGCGGTCCGATTGGGCGTGAAGTTCAGCTTCGCTGCGGCTTCACGCACGGCGGCGACCTTCTCCTCGGACACACTCGTGCCGTTGAACACGCGCGATACCGTAGCGGGAGAGACGCCCGCGAGCTCCGCGACGTCGTAGATCGTTGCCATGCACCCTCACTGCCTGTCCAGCCGAGCCGGACGTGAAGCAACAGTATCGCGCAGGAATCGGTTCTCTGGTGTTCCGTTCTGAAATCGATTACATTGGCGCCCATGACTTCTGCACCCTCTGATCTGGCATCCCTCGCGGCGCTGCGACCGGTCCAGACCCGATCCATCTCACCGGAGAACTTCGACGGTTCCGCTGGGGGCGGCGGCCGGGCGACCGAGGGAACGGGCGCCGCGAACGCTCGTGACCTCGGCCCCGGCTGGAAGATCTCTCCCAGCGTCGATGTGAAGGCCGGGGAAACCCTCGAACTCGCGAACATCGCGGGCGCCGCCAAGATCACGCACATCTGGATCACGACGCACACCGACAACTGGCGCACTCTCCTGCTGCGCGCCTACTGGGACGGGTCGGACGAACCCGCCGTAGAGGTGCCGTACGGCGACTTCTTCTGCAACGGGTGGGGCGTGTTCGCTCAGGTGAACTCGCAGACGATCGCCGCCAATCCGCACGGCGGGTTCAACTCCTACTGGCCGATGCCGTTCCGCGACGGTGCGCGTCTGACCCTCGAGAACACCTCGACCGTCGACGTGCGCGTGTACTACCAGATCACCTACGAGATCGGTGGCGACCACTCGAACGATGCCTACTTCCACGCGCAGTGGCGGCGGTCGAACCCGCTCGAAGAGCTCACCCCGCACGTGATCCTGGAGGGCATCGAAGGGCAGGGGCAGTACGTCGGCACCTACATCGCCTGGGGCGTGAACTCCAACGGCTGGTGGGGCGAGGGCGAGATCAAGTTCTATCTCGACGACGACACCGACTACCCGACGATCTGCGGCACCGGCACGGAGGACTACTTCGGCGGCGCCTGGAACTTCGACATCCCCGGTCAGGGGTACACCCAGTTCTCGACGCCCTATCTCGGGATGCCGCAGGTGATCAGACCCGACGGACTCTACGTCTCGCAGCAGCGGTTCGGAATGTACCGGTGGCATCTCCTCGACCCGATCCACTTCGCGACCGGCATCCCGAGGGTCGACATCCAAGCGCTCGGCTGGCGCAGTGGCTGGCGTTACCTTCCGCTCCGCGATGACATCGCCTCCACCGCACTGTTCTACCTCGACCGGCCGACCGCGCGGCGTCCGAAGACGCCGACGGCTGACGACCTGGAGGTGCACCTAGGAGCAGCTCCGGTTCCCGACATCGGGGCGACACCCCCGCGGGAGCCGCAGGGCTGAGATCCCGAGATCGACGGGCCGTCGCGCTGCGGATCAGGCGATCCATGCGGGCGCTCGCCCGCGCAGCAGCGCGCCGTCGATCGAGAAGCGACCCGCGCCGGTGAGTGCGAGTGCGAGCGCCGAGACGCCGAGCACTGCGACGAACTCGTAACCGCCCTCGCTCACCCACAGCCCGGCCGGCAGATGCACCAGGAGAAGCGCGACCGCCATGTCGATTGCGAGCAGGATGCCGACGGGGCGCGTGAGGAAGCCGAGGATCAGCAGGATTCCGCCGACGAGTTCGAGGAAGGCGACCACGGGAGCCGCGATCTCCGCGAACGGCACTCCCATGCCGGCGAAACTGCCGATGGTTCCGGGGATCGTGAACTCGAAGATCTTCTGCGCACCGTGTGCGGCGAAGATGGCGCCGATGACGACGCGCAGGACGAGGAGTCCCAGCGAAGCGGCGGGAGAGGAGGCTTTGGTGTTCGTCATGAGGAGTTCTTCCTTCGTGGCAGGACACCCGCGCGCTCGGCGCGGACCAGGGTCGTTCCCTGAGATCACGCTAAGAAGGGTTGCTTTCCATCTCCTGGATGCGCTGATCCGGGAGTCAGACCAGCCCCTGCACCCGGAACTGCTCCGAGTGGTAGACGCTATTGTTCCCCGTGTTCCACTGGCTCACGCTGAGATGCAGGTCCGACAGGGTGGACCCGGGGATGATGTAGCCGCCGTAGAGCTGCGCGACGTGCGAAGCGTCCTCCGTGTTCCACTCGGTGCCGTGCAGCAGCGTTGTCTTCGTGGCGGTGTACAGGTTGTCGGTCGGAGTGTTCAGGACCATGGCGTCGATCCGATACGCCCCCGAGTTGAACCAGGTGAGGATCCACCTGCCGCCGAGCGGGCGCAAGCACATCTCGCCGAACTGCCCGGAGAGCACCTCGGTCACAGGTTTGCCCCAGCCCCACGATCCGTTCGCGAAACCCCACGGCTGATACGCCGAGAGGGTCGTCATGTTGTTCGACGGCACCCGGTAGAGCACGATGCCCTTGTCGCGCTGGAAGCCTGTCCCGTAGATGTAGACGTAGCCGTCGTTGCCCTCACCCCAGGTGATGCACTGGAACTTCCCGCCGGCCATATCGGCGGGGAACTGCAGCCCGGTGTGCTGCCAGGTCGCACCGTTGTCGTCGGACTTCCACAGCTCGGTCCAGCGCACGGCGCCGAACTGCGGTCCGTTCACGATGGCGTGCAGGTACATCCGCGTGCCGATCGTGATCACGTCCGAGGGGATGACCGTCGTGAAGTAGGCGTCGTGCGGGTAGTACCAGAGCTGCGGGGCGGTGCCCTGCGTGTTCCCACCCGCTCCCGCGCACCCGTTGAACGTGACGCCGGCGGCGAGATTCGTCGTCGAGGAGTACAGGGCGACGGGTGAGCGCCAATTCGTGCCGCCGACGCCGTCGGCCCAGGTATCGCCGAACATGAAGAGCATCCGACCGTCGGGCGTCCGCACAGGGATGCCGAGGTCGGTCGCCCCGATGCCGTACTGCACCGGGCTCTGTGTGCCGGCGAGCACCTTGATCCGCGAGACGGTCAGCCCCGCCGCGGCGGCAGGACTGGGCATCACGGTCGAGGCGAAGAACGCCGCTCCCACCGCCACCGCGCCCTGCAGCACGCCTCGGCGGCTGACCCGTGGTCCCTGCGTGTTCTGGGTCTCCATCGACCCCTCCTCTCGATAACGCTCGGTGGTGCTACTTGAGACCTGCCATTTTGATGTTCCCGATGATCTGACGCTGGAAGATGAGGAACAGGATGATCACCGGCGCCGCGGCGAGCACGGATCCGGCCATCAGCAGCCCCAGCTCGGTGCTGCGCTCGGAGCGGAAGGTGGCCAGGTACTGCTGCAGCACGAACCGCTCCGGCGATGTGATCGTCAGGATCGGCCACACGTACGAATTCCAGTACGCGAGGAACGCGGTGATCCCCATCACGACGAACGGCGGTTTGGACAGCGGCAGGAAGATGCGCACGAAGATGCCCCACCGCCCACAGCCGTCGAGCATCGCCGCCTCTTCGAGGCTCTTCGGGATGTTGAGGTAGAACTGGCGGATGAAGAACACCATGGCCGCGCTCGCGAGCCCCGGGATGACGAGCACCGCCAGAGTGTCGAGCATCGACAGCCGAGTGACGACGATGAAGCTGGTGAGCAGGATCGTCATGCCCGGGATGAACATCGTGGTGATCACGATGGCCCAGATCGTCCCCTTGAAGCGGAAGTCTAGTCTCGCGAAGGCGTAGGCGGCGAGGGAGTTCACCGCGAGGCTTCCGACGGTGAACAGCACGGCGCCGAAGAACGTCCACACCAGGGTCTGAAGGAACGTGGGATCGGCGAGGATCTGCGCGTAGTTCTGCCAGAGCCACACCTCGGGGAAGAACTGGAACGGCGTCTCGACGACCTCGGTCTTCGACTTGAAGCCGGCGATCACCATCCAGGCCAGGGGGAAGAGCGAGGCGATGATGAACACCGCGCTCAGAATCACCTTTCCGACGACGACGAGCCATCCGCCGGTGCTGCGCGGGCGCCGCGTCGAGCGCGGCTCCTTGCCGGCGAGGACGATGCGTGTGGTCTCCTGCATGACGGCCATGTCAGTCCACCAGCCTCTCGGAGTTGACGAACTTGAACACGAGCGCGGAGATCGTTCCCAGCACCACGAACAGCAGCAGGGCCGCAGCGATCGAGTATCCGACGTTCACGTCGTTGCGGAAGTGGTTGAAGATGAAGAGGTTCGGCAGGGTGGTCGAATCGAGCGGCCCGCCCTGAGTCATCACCAGGGGCAGCTCGAATTGCTGGATCGCTGCGACGAAGCCGGTGATGAGCAGGTAGAGCACCACGTTCTTCATCTGGGGGATGGTGATGTAGGCGGTCTTCTGCCACCAGTTGGCACCCTCCATCGCCGCAGCCTCGTAGTACTCCGCCGGGATGTCGACCATGGCTGCGACCATGATCAGGGAGGTCAGGCCCATGCCGAGCCAGATGGCGGGGACCGCGATGGCCAGGAGGGCCCATTTCGGGTCGCCGATCCAGGCGATCGGATCGATCCCGAACACACCGAGGAAGGCGTTCAGGAGGCCGCCCGAGTAGTTGTAGATCAGCACGAAGATGATCGACGCGATCACGGCGGAGATGATGGTCGGCACGTAGATGCTGACCTTGAGGAAGCTCGCGGCCCGGCGCGACACGCTCACGACGAGGCTGCCGAACAGGAACGCCAGGACCAGCATCACTGGGACGGTCATCAGCACGAACAGGAAGCCGCGACCGATCGTGGCGAGGAAGAGCGGGTCCTTGAGGACGCTCTGGTAGTTGCGCAGCCCGACGAACTCCGGATCCTTGTAGAAGCTCCAATCCTGGAACGAGAGGAATCCGGCGTAGATCGCGGGCCAGATCACGAAGATCCCCAGCAGTACCACCAACGGCAGCAGGAACCAGTACGCGGTCTTGTTGTCCCGATAGCGGTAGCGGTTCTTCCTCTGCCGGATCGCTCGGCGTTCTTGAACAGCCTGAGTGGCCATATCCACCTCGTCGTGATGTCGGATGCGTAGCCGTCCGGGGACCGGGAGCGCCGGCCCCCGGACAGCGAGCGGTGTCAGTTCTTCGGCGCCTTCTCCGGCAGACCATCGCGCTCGATCACCGTCTGGATCGCAGCGCTCGCGGTCTTGATCGCGTCATCCGCGGATGCCGATCCCTTCATCACCGACTCCATCGCGGTGCCGACGGCGAGGTTGACGTCCCACGGGTAGGTGGATCCGGGGATGGCGTCCGGAGCGATGTCGTCGACGATGATGCTCGACCACGGCGCGTTCGCCGCCTCCTCGCTCTCCGCGACCGCATCCTGCACCGCCTGGCGCACGGGGACCTTGGTGAACTGCGTGTCGACGAAGAAGGGCACGAGATTCTCGGGGTCACCCGCGATCGCCCAGGACAGGAACTTGCCTGCGGCCTCCGGAGCCTTGCTCTTCGCGTCGACGACCCACGTGAAGTTGCCCATCGTCGTGGCGGTGCGGCCGTCGGCGTCGGACGAGCTCGGGAAGGCGCCCACGCCGGTCTTGGCGAGCAGGTCGGCGTAGTCGGAGCCGATCTCGGACATCATCCACGAGCCGGACACCTTGAAGGCGACCTTCTGCTGGCCGAAGTCCTCGCCCCCGACATATGCGGAGAGCGGCTGCTTGGGCATGTAGCCCTTGTCCCACAGCTCCTTGTACTGCGCCATGAGGTCCCGATAGCCGTCGTTGTCGATATCGGGGGCCGTCCAGTCGTCGGTGAGCGCGAGGTGACCCGCGAAGTTGTACTGCTGTCCGACCGTCGACCAGGCCATCGTCACGGCATCCTGCGCCGGGGAGATGCAGTACTGGCCGTCGGCGAGGGTGGGCTGGATCTTCGCGCAGGCGGCGAGGAGGTCGTCCCAGGTCTCGGGTGCGGCCGAGGAGTCGACGCCCGCCGCATCGAGCATGTCGGTGTTCCAGAACAACACGGTCTGCGGCTCGAGAAGCAGCGGATAGGCGTAATAGGTGCCGTCGATCGCCGAAATGGAGGTGGCTGTGTCGAGGATCTCGTCGAGAGCTTCCTTCGGGACGATCGAGTCGAGCTCGTGCACCTGCCCGGCGTTCACGAGATCGTAGAGGTTCGCGGAACTCGTGTAGAGGTCAGGCGCCTTGCCTGCGGCCTGCGCGGCCTTCATCTTCTGGTCCCAGGCATCGGCGGGAACCTCGGTGTCGACGACTTTGATCTCGTCCTGCGACGCGTTGAACTTCTTCACGATGTCGGCGTACCACTCGTTCTCGACCGGCGTGAAGCTGCGATGCCAGAACTGGACGGTCGTGACGCCATCCTCTCCGCCGCCGCCGTCCGCCGATTCGCCCGGCGTGCCGGAGCCGCAGGCGGCGAGCATGGCACCGACCGTGAGCGCGCCGAGAGCGGCGAGCGTGGCCCTGCGCGTACGTGGGGTGATTCTCATGGTTCCTCCTCAGGAACGGACTCTTCATCGAGTCGCTGCTGTGTGTTCGGCTGCCGCCGACGGACACCGGCCGCACCCATGGATCCTCAGTGACCGGGTGGAGCCAGAGTAGGCGAAATCGATTTCATGCGCAAGGGATCGGATCGGCGCTCATCCGCCGGTGCGCTCCAACTCGGCGGAGAACCAGAACACGTTGTACGGACCCCACAGCGACAGGGTGAAGTAGATCCGCCTCCCGTCCTCATCGACGTAGCGCGGGTTCAGGTAGGGCGAGTACAGCCCGGGGTACTCGGCCCCCGACACCAACTCGATGGGGTCTCCCCACGGCCCCCACGGCGTGACGCCCTCACGGATGTAGGCGTTCCCCGCATCGGAGTACGTCATGATCCACCGGTCGAGATACGTCGACCACATCACCGAGAGTTCGCCGATCGTCCCGTCCAGGATCGTCTCCGCGTCCGCCAGGTCGCTGCTCCACTCGGGCTCTTCGCCATCGACTCCCGTGAAGTAGGAGTACGCCGCCTGGTCCTCCACCGCCTTCTCGGTGGCCGGGACCCGCATCAGCTGAACGCCGCCGAAACGCCCCGAGGGGATGGACCAGAAGTAGATCCAGTCCTTGCCGCCCTCGGTCACCCGTGCCGTCGCGAACTGCACGAAGTTCGAGTCCCCCGGCCACTCGACGCCGGCGACCGGGTCCCACGTGCGCCCGTCATCCCGCGAGACGATGAGCGCCGCGCGGTTCGCGTCCCAGGCACCAGGCTCGCCCCAGAACCGCACGGACATGTACGCGACGTAGATCGTCCCGCCGATCGCGAAACCGTAGGTGGGGATCTTCGTCACCTCGCCGCCCGCCCCGTTCGCATCATGATCTCCTTCGATGAGCGCGGCAGCGAGGCCGATGTCGTCTGCCACCCACCCTTCGAACCCGATGCCGTCCGAAGGGTCGTCGTCGGTCGTCCAGGCCGCGACGTTCGATCGCCAGAACCCGCCCTGACCCCCGATCGATTCGGGGTCGCGCTCACCGAAGGTGTCGCCGAAGAAGAAGAACGTCCGGTCGCCGACATTGGTCATCGAGCCGAGGTCCGTGCCGGCGACCGAGACCGCTGAGGTGTCGTTCATGGCCCCGGGCCCGGTCAATTGGGCTATCTCGGTGAGGTCGCTCACCCCGTCGAGGACGAAGGGCTTGTCCTGGTCCGCGTCGACGCTCACGCCGTCCGCCCCGGCGGCGCACCCGGCGAGACCGAGAGCCAGGACGACGGATACCGCGACTGCGGTGCGGCGGAATGGGGTGCTGACACGGGGCATGATCCTCCTCGATCGACGCTGGTGAACCGAATCTAGCGAAATCGATTTCAAGACACTAGGGTTCTCGTCATGTCCCACTCCTCCGCCGTTCGGTGGCTCAGGCCGTCCACCGACCCGGCCTCCGAACCTCGCTGGGGCCATCACGCCGGGATGCAGATCGGCATCCCACCGATTCCCGGACCCCGCGGACTTCTTCGCGTCTTCACCCCCTATCTCGAGCATCACCGCGAGCGGCTGGTGAACTTCATCGCCGTCGAACCGATCCCTCAGGGCGTCGACGAGCGCGGATACTCGGAGATGGAGCAGAGCACCCTCGATCCCGGTGCGCAGGGCAAGCGGCTCTGGTCGTCCGACGACGTCGAGGCTGCGGAAGATGCGTCGTCATCGACGGTGGCTCGGGGTGTGATCGAGACGGCGGGAGGCGTGGAGACCCTCACCGTATGGATCGGTGTCGAACGCTTCGACAATGGCGCCGATGTCCGCGTCCGAGTGCGCTTCTTCGCCGACCGACCCCATGAGGTGGAGGTTGCCGGCTTCGCGAATGCGCGTTCCGTGGCGTTGTCGAACCTGATCCTCACGGCGACCATGGGCAACTGGGCTCGGCTGCGTCGGCTGCATCTCGCCGACCGCACCGTGATGCCCCGGGAGCTCTGGCCCGACTTCTCCGGTACTGCATTCACCGCGCACGGACGCTTCCCCCTGGCCGAGCTCGCTCGCGACGGCTCAGCGGTGGTCGTGAGCGCGACCGGGGACGAAGACGACCCCTGGTCGGCCGACTACTCCGCCGACACCGCGGATCACTGGCGCTTTCTCGGGCTTCGCGCCTCGCAGACCTGGCGCGTCGATGACCCGCACCCCGCACTCGAGGCCGCGGTCAACGCTCGCTGGGCGTACTGGGCGAGCGCCTCTCCGATCCCCGGCGGGCCCGCGTACGAGAACTTCGAGATCATCGAGCCGTTCCGCGATGGAGCCGCGTACCGGTTCTCCGTCGAGCCGCTCGAGACCGAAGACTCTTGAAGCCGTGAGGATTCGAACACCCCCGCGACGGCGGTCAGCGGTGCGCGGTCACCACCTGCGCGACAGCCGCCCGCTCTGCGTCGCTCGGTTCGGCGATGGCCATCCGGCAGTGCGTGTCGACCACGTCGAGCACGCGGTAGGCCTCCTTCATGCGGGCCATATCCCCTCCGATGAGGGCGACCACGTCGTCGACGGCTGCCTGGGCGGCGCTGATGGCGGCGGCATCGCCGGAGCGCCCGGCGTCAGCGAGGGCACGGAACGGCTTGGGAGTGACGGACGACACCCCGGAGACGACGCCCTGCGCACCCACGCCGACGGCGGCGATGAGGTCGCGGTCGGCGCCGGTGTAGAGGTCGAAGTCCTCCGGCACCGCGGCGCGGTACGCGGCGATGTCGTCCAGGGAGAGTTCGCTGATCTTCGCGCCGACGACGTTCGGCAGCGCGGCCAGACGCACCAGCAGCTCGGGCGTGACGCTGTTGCCGCTGCGGGCGGGATAGATGTACACGTAGAGGCGGCCATCCTCCACGGCCTCGGACACCGCTCGGTAGTACGCGAAGATCTCGTCGTCCGTCGCCGGCAGGTAGTACGGGGTGAGGGCGGCGAACTCGGTCGCGCCGAGAGCACGCGCGACACGTGTCAGCCGCACGGCCTCGTAGGTGCTCGGACGGCCCACGTGCACGATGACCCGCATCCGGTCATCGAGCTCGGCGAGGGCAGCCTGCACGAGCGCCTCGAATTCCGCGGCGTCCACGGCGGGGAACTCGCCGGTGGTGCCGAGGATGAAGGCACCCTCGTTGCCCGAGTCGGCCACGAACCGGAAGATCGCACGCGATCCCTCGAGGTCGAGGGTTCCGTCGCGATGGAACGCGGTGGGAACGGCGGTCAGGATGTCGTAGCGGGTCACTTCTCGGTCTCCTCGGAGGTCGTGCTCGTGCGGTTCTTGCGGGTCTTGGCCTCACGGCGCGTGGGAGCGTCGACGTTCCGCACGGTGGAGGTGAGCAGATCGGGCTGCGCCGCGAGCTCGTCGTGCGCCTTCTCGATCTGCACGATGCTGTCGGTGTGGAGGATCGAGTCCTCCAGCGACGCGCGCTCCCCGCGGGGCTTGCGGGCGGCGCGGATCGCCGGCATCACGATCGAGAGCACGGCCAGCGCGAGCAGCACGAGCGCGATCGGGCTGACGACCTCGAAGAAGGGGCGCGTCGGGAGGATCGCCAGCGTGCGGGCGAGGTTCTCCTCGGCGAGCGGCCCGAGCAGCAGACCGAGCACCACGGGACCGGCCGGAACCTGCATGCGCTTGAGCAGCACGCCGATGACGCCGAAGACGAGCATCGTCACCACGGTGGAGAGACTGTTGGACGTGGCATACGTGCCGATGATGCAGAAGATCAGGATGCCGCTCCACAGGTACGGCTGCGGCACGTCGAGCAGCTTCACCATGCCCTTCATGCGCACCAGGCTCAGCGCGAGCGACAGGATCGTCGCGACGAGCATGATGCCGACGATCGAGACGACGAGGTCGGGACGGTTGGTGAAGAGTGTCGGACCGGGCGTGATGCCCCAGATGATCATCGACCCGATCATGACCGCCATGACGGAGTCGCCGGGGATGCCGAGTGCCATCGTCGTGGTGAGCGAGCCACCGAGCGTGGCGCTGGAGGCGGTGTCACTGGCGGCGACGCCCTCGATCGAGCCCTTGCCGAACATCTCGGGGTGCTTGGAGGCTTTGCGCGCCCGCTCCCAGCCGATGAGCCCGGCGATGTCACCACCGGCTGCGGGGATGAGCCCGACGCCGAGTCCGACAGCACCGCCGACCGCGGTCGCGCGCCCGCTCTGCTTCAGCTCCGCGCGGTTCGGCCACCACCGGCCGAGGCTCGAGATCGGCCGGACGTGCGATTTCCGGTGCGTGAGCAGCTGGTCGAACAGCTCGGCGATGCCGAAAAGGCCGATGATCACGGCGATGAAGTTCACGCCCTCGACGAGTTCCAGCACGCCGAACGTGAAGCGCTGGTCGGCGGTGGCCGCGTAGGTTCCGACGCTGCCGAGCATCAGCCCGAAGAGGCCGGCGAGGATGCCCTTGAGCATCGACTTGGACGAGATGCCGATCATGATCGCGATGCCGAAGACGACGAGGGCGAACAGCTCGGGAGACTTGAAGTAGTCGCGGGCGAAGCTGGCGATCGGCACGGCGGCGACCGAGAACAGCACGAGCGAGGCGAGGATTCCGACCGCCGACACGATCGCGGAGATCGTGAGCGCGAGGCCCGCTCTGCCCTGCTTGGCCATCGGGTAGCCGTCCAGCGTGGTGGCGATGGATGCCGGCGTTCCCGGGGTGTTGATCAGGATGGACGGCACCCGGTCCCCGAAGTTCGCCGCGACATAGATCGTCAGCAGCACGGCGAGGCCCTGCACGGGCTCGAGGGTCATGGTGAAGCCGGCGGCGAGCGCGACGGCCATGGTCGCCGTGATGCCGGGGAAGGCGCCGACCATGAAGCCGAGCACGAGACCCACGAGCATGTACAGCAGGATCGAGATGTCGAGGAGCGAGTTCAGCCCCTCCAGGAGCGCGTTCACAGGGGGATCCTCAGGAGCATGCCGAACACGACGTAGACGAACGCCGTGACGGAGACGGAGTAGATGACGAGGCTGAGCCAGCGGCGGTGGCCGTAGAGGAGCATGAGCGCTGCCATGAGCAGGGCGCAGGCGACCGGGAAGACCTCGATCCGGTAGCCGAACAGGATGACCGAGCCGAGCGACCAGAGGGCGATGAACGCGCTGGCGATCGCGAGTGTCGCGATCACGCGGAGGACGCCACCGGGCTGGATGCGCTCGAGGTCCTCACGGGTGGGCGCGGGACGCGTGATCGCCACGGCGAGCAGCGCGATCGCGACCACGACGCCGGACACGCCGATCACGAGCGGCCAGAAGCGGGCGTCGATCTGGCCGGGGGCAGCTTCGCGGCGCAGCGGGATCTGCGTGGCGAGGAAGAGATAGCCCGCGGTGAACGCGAGGGCCACGACGGCGAACGCGATCTCGAGGGGCCGGGAGGCGGGTGCGCCCTGGTACTCGGCCTGGGCAGCCGACTCGCCGGCGGTGTCGGGAGTGGTCATGGTGCTCCTTCGTCAGAGGTGCGCGGTGGGGCCGGGTGGCCGGCCCCACCGGAGTTCTCAGCCCAGGAGGTCCTGGAACAGCGCGAACTGGTCCTCGACGTAGCCGGTCCATTCGGCGGAGTCGCGGTAGACGACCAGGTTCCCGGCATCCGCCTGGAACTTCTGGTAGCTGTCGGACTCGACGGCCTCCTTGACCGCGTCCTCCAGCGTGGACTTCACGTCGTCGGGCAGACCGGCGGGTGCGTAGATACCACCCCAGCCGCCGAACACGACCTCCTCGCCGATCGCCTCCTCGACGGTCTCGACGTCTTCCGCGTCGGGATGACGCTCGTCGTTCATGACCGCGAGGATGCGGACGGCGTCGCCCTGCGCGAGCGCCTCGCCGAGTCCGGAGACGGCCGCGACGGTCTCACCGGAGGCTGCCGCGGCGACCGCCGTGGCGCCGCCGTCGTAGGGCACCGGGGTGAATTCGGCGTCGGTCGCCTCCCCGAGGCCCAGCGTCGCTGCCTCCCAGATGGAGCCGGCGCCGGAGTTGGCGACCGTGGCGGCGCCGGCCTTGGCCTGGGTCACGAGGTCGTCGAGGGTCTCGATGCCGCTGTTCGCGCCGACCGTGATGACACCGGGTGCGAGCATGATCTGGCCGAGCAGATCGTAGTCCTCCGGCAGCACGTCCGCGCTCTGCGTGGTGTTCAGCATCGCGATCTCGACCGGCGCGAATCCGATGACGTAGCCGTCCGGGTCCTGCGAGCCGACGTACTCCATCGCGAGCGCTCCTGCCGCGCCGGGCATGTTCTCCGGGATCACGCTGACACCGAGGATCTTCTCCAGCTCCGTGGCGAGCGCGCGCGACGAGAGGTCGGATCCTCCGCCGGGGTTGGCCTGGATGATCAGCCGGATGTCCTTCTCGGGAAAGGCCGACGCGGCGTCTTCGCCCTCTTCGACCTTGGTGCAGGCCGAGACGATGAGAGCGGTGGCGGCGAGGGCGGCGATCGCGGCGGCCGCCCTGGTGATGCGCTTGCGGGGCATCTTTGCTCCTCTACGTGGGTCGACCTTGTTGTCGACTCACCGAGGCTACCAGTGTTGACTGTTAACAGTCAACACTGGTAGCACTCTGCCCCTCCGGGGTCTAGCCGGCCGTGGCGTTCTCGAACGCCCGCATCGCCGCATCCTGTGCATCGGCCAGCGCCTCCTCCGGCGACTTGTCGCCGAGGAGCGCGGCTGTGACCGCGTTGTTGAGCTCGTTCTGGATCTCCTGGCCGGCAGGAGAGGATCCGAACGACTGCCCGTAGTCGACCACGTCGTAGTACGTGGAGATGACCTGGTCGAACCCGGCGTTGCCGCTGTCCGTGACGAACTTCTCGCGGATCGCCTGATCCGACGCAGGAGAGCCCGTGAACAGGCCGGTGTTGATACCGCCATCGGTCTCCAGCGTCTTCGCCCGCGCCTCTCCCGCAGCCATCCAGGCGTCGTCGGAGGTGAGCTCCACCATCCAGGCGCACGCCGCGGCCGGGTTCTTCGCCCCGACCGGGATCACGAACGCCGTGCCGGAGGCCACGGAGAACGGCTCTCCGTCGGCATTGCGGAACGGCACCGCTTCGAGCTGGATCTGGTCGGCGTACGGACCCAGCACGTTCGGATACCACTGCGCGTTCACCTGTGCTCCGACCTGCTCCGCCACGAACTGGTTCTGGTCTCCGAAGGAGTCGAACGAGTCGGTGAAGCTCTTCACGGCCGCGAATCCGCCCTGCGCATCCGTGATCTGCTTGAGCATCTCGATGCCGGCCACGTTGCTCGGGTCATCCAGAGTCGGCGCACCCTTGTCGTCGTTGAGCTGCCCGCCCATGCCGAGGATCCACAGCCCCGCCTGGCCCGTCGCGACGGGGTCGAAGCCCAGCCGCGACGGCACCCCGCCGGACTCCTGGTACATCTTCTCCACGGCGCCGAGCAGCACATCGGGCTTCGAGGTGTCGATCTCCTCCGCCGTCACGCCCGCCTCATCCAGCACGGCCTTGTTCAGCAGGATCGCCGGCGGCTGGTAGAACTGCGGCACCGCCCACGTCGCGTCCTCGTAGGCGACGTCGTCGACCACGAACGGATACCAGTGATCGCGTGGCGACACGTCCTGCGCGGCGAAGCACTCGTCGAGCGGCATGATCAGGTCCTGCGCCGCGTAGGTGGTCACGTAGCGGCGATCCATCTGCACGACATCGGGCACGTCGCCGCTGGCGATGCGCGTGGTGAACTTCTGCGCGTCGAAGGCGGTCGCGTCGAGGTCGACCTCGACGTCCTTCAGCTGCGCGGCGGCATAGTCCATGCGCGAGGTTCCGACGTCGTCGGCGTTCTCGAATCCCCACGCCTTGAGCGTGCCGCTCGGCTCCGACGCGAAGTCCGCATCGGCGGCCTCGTCGCCGCCCCCTCCGCCGCCGCAGCCGGCCAGGACGAGGACCGTCGCCGCGGCGACCGCCGTGATTCCCAGAATGCGAGTGCGCATGTCTGCTCCTTTCGATGGGTGGTTCGGTGTCATCCCTTGCGCCCCTGCGTCGCGACGCCCTCGATGAAGGAGCGCTGCCCGAAGGCGAAGAGGATCAGCATCGGCAGGGTCACGATCAGCGATGCGACCATGACGTACTGGTAGTCGCCGTGCCCACCGGCCGTGGGGCTGTACTTCGTCATGGCGTAGGCGATGCCCAGCGGTGCGGTGAATTCATCGACCGACCCCGCGTTCAGGTAGATCAGCGCCGCCTGCAGGTTGTTCCAGCTGGCCTGGAACTCGAACAGGAACACGATCACGAACGAGGGGATCGACAGCGGCATCGCGATGCGCCAGAACAGCCCCCAGGAGCTGGCGCCGTCGAGCCGGGCTGCTTCGAAGAGCTCGCGCGGCAGGCCGAGGAAGAACTGGCGCTGCAGGAAGATGTAGAACGCCGAGCCGAAGAGGTTCATCCCCCACAGCGGCACCCACGTGCCCAGCAGACCGGTCTCCTTCCAGATCAGGTAGATCGGGATCATCGTGACGGCGCCCGGCAGCATCATGGTCGCGAGCACGAGCCCGAACAGCAGACCCCGCCCGGGGAAGCGGAAGTACGCGAAGCCGAACGCGACGATCGAGCTCGAGATCGCCACGGCTCCCGCCGCGAGCAGCGCGATCGCGATGCTGTTGCCCATCCAGCTCAGCAACGGCAGCTGATTCCACACCTCGACATAGTTCTCCGGCACGAGGGTCTTCGGGATGAGGGCGTTGTCGAAGACCTCGCCGCGGGGTTTCAGGCTCGCCGCGATCAGCCAGACGAACGGATACAGGAAGAGCAGCGCGAACAGCACGAGGATCACGTTCAGCACGATGCGGCCGGCCAGCGAGGTCGGCTGTCCGAGGCGACGGCGCCACCGTGCGCGCTGCGGGACCGTGGTCGTGAAAGTTCCCGGGGTGCCCTCCGGCTCGGCGTCGATCGGGACCTGACGCAGCGTCTGGGACATCAGCGGTCTCCCTCGTAGTAGACGAAGCGGTTGCCGACTTTCACCTGGATCAGGGTGATGAGCATGATGATCACGAACAGCAGCCAGGCCATCGCGGCCGCGAACCCGAAGTTGAACTGCCGGAATGCCTGCTGGAACAGGTAGATCGCGTAGAAGAGCGACGCCTCCGGCGAGGAGTTGCTCTGATCTCGCCAGAACAGCAGATACGCCTGGTCGAAGATCTGGAACGCCGCGATCGACAGGACGATCACGTTGAAGAACATCGCCCCGGAGATCATCGGCAGGGTGATCGAGAAGAACTTCCGGATCGGCCCCGCCCCGTCGAGCGACGCGACCTCGTAGAGCTCGACAGGGACGTTCTTGAGCGCGGCGAGGAAGATCACCATGGTGCCGGCCACTGTCCACAGCGTCATCAGGACGATGCTCGGCTTGACCCATGCCGGGTCCACCAGCCACTGCGGACCCTCGATGCCGAACAGGCGCAGGAACTGGTTCACCGCGCCGGAGTTGCCGTTGAGCAGGAGGAAGAAGACCGCGGCCGTGGCGACGGCCGGCGTCATCTTCGGCAGGTAGTAGAGCACGCGGAAGAATCCGGCTCCGCGGCCGACCCTGTTCAGCAGGAGAGCGAGCACCAGCGCGAAGACGATCTCCAACGGCACGGCCATGACCACGAAGAACAGGGTGTTGGCGAGGGAGACGCCGACACGGGGGTCCTCGAAGAGGTTCGCGTAGTTGTCGATGCCGACCGGACGCGCACTGTTGGTTGCCAGGTTGTAGCTGCTGAACGAGATGTACAGGCTGTAGACCATGGCGCCGGCGGTGAAGACGAGGAACCCGATGATCCAGGGCGAGATGAAGAGGTAGCCCGCGATGGCCTCGCGGCGGTTGTAGCGGTCCCTCGTGCGTGATCGGAGAGGCATCCCCGCCTCCTTCCTGCTGAATCCGGGCGCGCCGGGGCACGCCGAAGAGACCGTGGTGACCGCCGTCGGCGGACACGCGGAGTGTCGGTCCCGGACGCCCTGCTGCGCGAATGGGGGAGGCTCAGAAGCCGGTCCGGTCCTTGAGAGGGATGCTAGATCCGGCGAACCGTTTCGGCACAGGGCTTGCGCAGAACCGTTTCCTGTGTTTCGCCTGAACGCGTTTCGGGGTGCCGCGGGGTCAGCGCGCGCCGACCTCGTTCAGCATCCGCTCCCTGGCGCCGTCGAGGTGCGCGGACAGGACTGCTGCCGCCTCGGACGCCGTTCCGGTGCGCATCACCTGGAGCAGCTTGACGTGGTCGGCGGACGATTCGTGCAGGTCCTCGTCGTGATTGATCGTGACCTCGAGGAGCGCCGTGAAGGTGGGGAGGTACTGATTCCACGCGCCTTCCAGCCGCGGATGGTCGGCGAGGGCGTAGATCTGCGAGTGGAACTCGAGGTCGGCCGTGACGAAGGCGGCGTGGTCGCCGGCGTCAGCGGCCTCTGCCATCCGCTCGACCGAGGCCGTGATCGCCGACCAGCGCGCCTCCTCGTCGACCCGCATGGCGCGGGACAGGGCGAGCTGCTCGAGGGCGCCGCGGAGGCTGTACAGCTGGTCGACGTCGTCCTGGGTGAGCCCGACGATGTAGACGCCGCGCGGACGCTGCACTTCGACGAGCTTCTCGAAGCTGAGCTGGGTGAGAGCGTCGCGGACGGGTCCGCGGCTGACGGAGAACTCTTCGGCGAGGGCTTCTTCGGTGATGCGGGCACCGGGGGCGAGCTCGCCCCGCACGATGCGTTGCCGCAGAACCCGCGCGACCTGTTCGCCCAGTGATTCGCGCTTCACGGTCTGCGTCATGCAACCTCCTGTTAACAGTTGACAGGATACACACCGGACGCGGTTCGGCCGCTAGGCGCTCCCTCGCGGGTCCCAGAGCACGACGTCAGTCGAGCGGCGCAGACGCCGCCCGGTCGGCATGGGCACCACGCCGGCCGAGCCCGCGGCGAAGACGCGCACACCCGGGCGGTTCTCCCGCTCGGCGCGCAGAGCGCTCTCGAGCACCGCGATGCGGTCGCGCAGTGCCCTGTTCTCGTCTTCGAGGTCGAGCAGGCGGGCGATCGCGGGGAGGCTCATCCCCTCCGAGGAGAGCTGGGCGACCTCGCGCAGCTGTTCGATGTTGCGCGTGGAGTAGCGCCGCGATCCGCCGGGCGTCCGGCCGGGCACGACCAGACCGATGCGGTCGTACTGCCGGAGGGTCTGAGGGTGCAGACCGGAGAGCTCGGCAGCGGCGGCGATCGCGAACACCGGAGTGTCGGCGTTCATCACGTGCTCCTCTCTCCTTCCTCTCGACGCCGGCGGAGGCGCGTCATCGGCGCGCCTTCGCCATCAGCTCGGCCCGCGGGTTCTCCTTGGGCTCGAGTTCCTGGAACTTCTCCAGTGCGGCACGAGCGGCGTCGTCGAGGTGCGTCGGCACCGCGACCTGGAGCTCGGCGAGGAGGTCTCCGGTCCCCTTCGAGGTCTTGACTCCGCGGCCCTTGACGCGCAGCACCCGCCCGGAGGGGGTGCCAGGGGCGACACGGAGCTTGACCACGTCGCCGCTGAGCGTCGGGACCTCGATCGTCGCACCGAGGGTCGCCTCGGTGAACGTCACCGGGACGACGACGCGCAGGTTGAGGCCGTCGCGCGTGAAGACGGGGTGCGGACGGACCGTGATCTGCACCACGATGTCACCGCTCTCGCCGCCGTCCGGCGAGGGACGACCGCGGCCGCGCAGACGGATCTTCTGCCCGTCCGCCACACCCGCAGGGATCTTCACCTTGAATGGCTTGCCGTCCTCGCCCTGCAGCGAGATCGTCTCCCCCTGCACGGCGGTCGCGAAGTCCAGCGTGGTGCGGGCGGTCACGTCGGCGCCGCGCTGCGGACCGCCGAAGCCGCGATAACCGCCGCTCGGCTGTCCGAAGCGACCGCCGCCGAAGCTGGCACCCTGCCCCTGATTGAACATCGCGAAGATGTCCTCGAAGTCCGCGGTCTGCCCTCGGCCCTGCTGACCGAAACGGCTGAAGACGTCTTCGAAGCCGCCTGCGCCCTGGCCGCTCGCCGTGAAGCGGGCGCCCGAGCCCATCGCGCGGATCTCGTCGTACTCCTTGCGCTGTTCGGCGTCGGAGAGAACCGAGTAGGCCTCGCTGATCTCCTTGAACTTCGCCTCCGCCTTGGCATCACCCTGATTGGAGTCCGGGTGGTACTTCCGCGCGAGCTTGCGATACGTCTTCTTCAGATCCGCATCGCTGACGTCCTTGGAGACCCCGAGGGTCTTGTAGAAGTCCTTGTCGAACCAATCCTGGCTGGCCATCGATCACCTACTCCGCAGGAACGGCGACGACGACCTTCGCAGGGCGCAGCTCGACGTCACCGAGGCGGTAGCCCACCTCGACGACCTCGAGGATCGTGGTCTTCTCGGCGCCGGGGGTCGGCTGCTGGAAGATGGCCTCATGGCGCTGGGGGTCGAACTCCTCGCCCTTCTCGCCGTATGCGACCACTCCGAGGCGCTCGACGACCGCGCGCACCTTCTCGGCGATAACGGCGAAGGGCGTACCTTCCACCAGATCACCGTGCTGGGCCGCGCGATCGAGGTCGTCGAGCACGGGGACCAGGCCCTTGGCGGCCTCGCCCTTCGCCCGCTCGATCTCGACCTGCCGCTGCTCTTCGGTGCGGCGACGGTAGTTGGCGTACTCGGCCTGCAGACGCTTGAGGTCGTTCAGCAGAGTGGACTCGAGGTCGGCGAGCACGGCGTCCTCCGCCGCGGCCTCGCCGGTCTGCGTCGCACCGAGGATGTCGTCGACCGTCAGGTCATCCGGGGCGCCGTCGACAGGAGTCTCGTCCGCCCCCTCGGCAGCCTTCGCCTCGGTGGAGTCCGGGTTCTGCGGCGCGGGGCCGGATGCCTGAGCATCCGACCCCTCGCTGCGACCTTCGGCGGACTCAGGAAACTGGTTCTCGTCGAAGTTCTTGTCGGTCATGGTTACTTCTTCTCGTCCTCGTCGTCGACGACCTCGGCGTCGATGACGTCCTCCTCGGAGGAGGGGGCGTCACCGGTCGGGGCCTCGCCGTCAGTCGAAGCGCCGGCAGCGGCATCCGCCTGCGAGGAGGCGTAGATCGCCTCGCCGAGCTTGGACTGCGACTGGTTGAGCTTGTCGAACGCGGTCTTCACGGCCTCGTCGTCTTCGCCCGCCAGCGCCGTCTTGAGCGCGTCGACGTCGGCCTTGACCTCGGTCTTCACGTCTTCGGGCAGCTTGTCGTCGTTCTCGGTGATGAGCTTGTCGATCGAGTACGCGAGCGTCTCGGCCTGGTTGCGGACCTCGGCGGCCTCGCGACGCGCCTTGTCCTCGGCCGCGTGCTCCTCGGCCTCGCGCACCATGCGCTCGATGTCCTCCTTCGACAGCGAGGAGCCGCCGGAGATGACGATCGACTTCTCGGTGCCGGTGCCCTTGTCCTTGGCGGACACGTGCACGATGCCGTTGGCGTCGATGTCGAAGGTGACCTCGATCTGCGGGATGCCACGGGGAGCCGGAGCGATACCCGTCAGCTCGAACGTGCCGAGCGGCTTGTTGTCGCGGGTGAACTCGCGCTCACCCTGGAAGACCTGGATCGCGACGGACGGCTGGTTGTCGTCTGCCGTGGTGAAGGTCTCGCTGCGCTTGGTCGGGATGGCCGTGTTGCGCTCGATGAGCTTGGTCATCATGCCGCCCTTGGTCTCGATGCCGAGGCTGAGCGGGGTGACGTCGATGAGGAGGACGTCCTTACGCTCACCCTTCAGGACACCGGCCTGCAGGGCGGCGCCGACGGCAACGACCTCGTCCGGGTTGACGCCCTTGTTCGCGTCCTTGCCGGTCTCGCGCTTGACGAGCTCGGCGACCGCGGGCATACGCGTCGATCCACCGACGAGCACGATGTGGTCGATCTCGGACACCTTGATGCCGGCTTCGCGGATGACGTCCTCGAACGGCTTCTTGGTGCGGTCGAGCAGATCCTTCGTGAGGTCCTCGAACTTCGCGCGGGTGATGGTCTCGGACAGCGACACGGGGCCGGAGTCGGTCAGCGACAGGTACGGCAGGTTGATGCTGGTCGAGGTCGAGGAGGAGAGCTCCTTCTTCGCCTGCTCCGCAGCTTCCTTGAGGCGCTGCAGGGCGATCTTGTCACCCGAGACGTCGACGCCCGTGGTCTCCTTGAACTGCTTGATCAGGTAGTCGACCAGGCGCTGGTCCCAGTCGTCTCCACCGAGACGGTTGTCACCGGCGGTGGCGCGCACCTGGATCGTGGAGAAGTCGTCGTCCTTGCCCACCTCGAGCAGCGAGACGTCGAACGTTCCACCACCCAGGTCGAAGACCAGGATGAGCTCGTCTTCCTTACCCTTGTCGAGGCCGTACGCCAGAGCGGCGGCGGTCGGCTCGTTGATGATGCGCAGGACGTTCAGGCCTGCGATCTCACCGGCCTCCTTGGTGGCCTGACGCTCGGCGTCGTTGAAGTACGCGGGGACGGTGATGACCGCGTCGGTCACCGTGTCGCCCAGGTACGCCTCGGCGTCGCGCTTGAGCTTCATGAGGATGCGCGCGGAGATCTCCTGCGGCGTCCACTTCTTGCCGTCGACGTCGAAGGTCCAGTCGGTGCCCATGTGGCGCTTGACGGAAGCGATCGTCCGGTCGACGTTGGTGACGGCCTGGCGCTTCGCGGTCTCACCGACGAGCACCTCCCCGTCCTTGGTGAAGGCCACGACCGAAGGGGTCGTGCGGAAGCCCTCGGCGTTGGCGATGACCTTGGGCTCGCCACCCTCGAGGACGCTGACGACGGAGTTGGTGGTTCCGAGGTCGATACCGACAGCACGTGCCATGTGTTCTCTCCTTTGTTGGGAAGTCTGTTGTGGTCTGGAAATCTGCGGCGATCAGGGAAACCTGAGTCGCGATGGCTCAAGTGTACGCCGGGCCCGCCACCCTGTCAAATGAACTTGATATGAACTGACTCAACTTTGCCGGGAACCGCGCGAGGCTTCAGAAGGGCGGCGCGGTGATCACCCCTGCCCCGACCCCTTCGCGGCCTTCGCGGCCTTCGTCCTCTTCGGCGAAAGTGACGGTGTTCTGGCGCGGCGCCCGGTCGATGTACGTCGTCCCGCTCGGACTGGTCCACGCGTAGACCCCGTCGCCCATGGGCTCGACGGTCCACGGCGAGTGGTGCTTGAGCATGTGATGACGGCGGCAGAGGTGACCGAGGTTCGACTCGGCGGTCACCCCGCCGAGCGCGGCGTCGTGATGGTGGTCGATGTCACAGTCCGCGGGCGGGTACCCGCAGGTCGGGAATCGGCAGCGTTGATCCCGCGCTCGCAGATGTCGCCGCAGATCGGGTCCCGGTCGGTAGCGATCGACGGCGAGGAGCGCGCCCGTGACGGGATGGGTGAGGACCCGGTCCCACCCGGAGGCGGCACCGGCGAGACGGCGCGCGGTGACTGGATCGATCGGGACACGGCCGTTCAGCTCGGCGGGAGTCGTGTCGACTCCCATCAGCGTGGTGACGGGAACCGTGATGGACACCGATCCGCGAATCGCCGCCAAGGACCCGCCGGGACGATCGTGCCCGAGTGGCGCACCGGTGAGGAGCAGATCGAACGCGAGGTCGGCGCGAAGCTGGGCCAGCGTCCGCGGGTCGGCGTGCGCTTGCCCCCTCCCGGGCTGCTGCTCCCGCTCCTGTCCGGGCCGCTGCTCCTGTTTTTGCACGCGCTCCCGGGCTTCCTGCTCCTGCTCCTGCTCCTGCTCCTGCTCCTGCCCCTGCTCCTGCTCCTGCTCCTGCTGAGGCTGCTGCTCCGGCTCGTGCTGCTGCATGCTCCTGGCCATCTGCGTCAACCGGTCGAAGGCTCCGTGGACGAGCGCCGAAGGGCCGAGCATGCCGAGCTGCGACATCCCGTCTCCGACGTCTTTCACCCAGAGCGATCGCTTCTTGCGAGCGTCGCGGTGCCGCTCGTCGATCGACCGCGGCTGGAAGCGCTCCGCCACCCGCCTGGCCATCCTCGCCACCCCGGACGGCGCCTCGGTCTCGGCGAACGCGATCATCTGCGCGGAGTAGGCCGCGCGGCTCGCCGCGTCGTCGAGATGTTCGCCGGCCTCGCAGACGACCCGGGCGTGGGCGGCGCTGATGCGGCCTTCTCCCTGCGCCTCCCACACGAGCGGGAATCGCTCCACGAGCCACGTCGCGTCCGCCATCCGCCTCTGCACCGTCCTGTCGCTGATCCGCAGCGCCGCGGCGAACTCCGCAGCCACGGTGCGCGCGGACATCTCTCCATGATCGGGATGCTCCGCCTGCTCGGCGACCTGAAGCGCCAGGCGGGACCCCACCGCCAGGATGCCGTCGCGAGCAGCCTGCAGACGGCTGATCGTGCGCTCGACCTCGACGAGCGTCTCGGTGAGCGCCGCGAGCGCATCCACCTGCTCGAGAGTCGCGTCTGCCAATGCCGTCATACCTTCAGTGAACCAGGGGCCACCGACATTGAGATCCCCTGATCAGGCACGGAAAACGGTATATCGGAATGGCGCAGGATCAGCCGACGAGCAGGCGCGACCACACGGCGCGGTTGTCGTGCACGTAGCGCAGCGCCCTCGACCAGTGCTCGCCGTGGCCGTTCGCGTGCATCGATGCCCACGGCTCCTCCCCCGCCGACCGAGCGTCCTCCAGAAGAGCCAGCATCGCGGCCGTCCGCTCCTCCATCGCGCGGGGCAGAGCCCGACGCAGCGCGCGATCCGCCCCGTATCCGTCGACGAGCGCAGCGAGATCCCGCCCCGCAGCCTCCGGAGACCGGGCATCGTCGGACAGGGCGAAGGCCTGCGCCGCATAGGCGAGGTCCCAGAGGCGCGTGCTCGGAGCCGCGGCATCCCAGTCGATGAACGCCCAGCGGTCGCCGATGATGAGGTTCCAGGGCGCGAGATCGTTGTGACAGACGATATCGCCGGTCGGGGCGGGTATCGCCGTCTCCCACACGGCATCGATCGGGGGGACGTAGCGAGCGCTCACATCGTGGATCTCACGGATCATCGACCCGACGCGTCCCAGTTCGGCTGGAGTCAGCGGATCCGCCCCGATCGCCAGGGTGCCTGGCACGAACTCGACGACCTGGCGACCCTGCTCGTCCCGTCCGCGCGGCTCGGGCACGTCGACACCGGCCGATCGGAGTGCGCGCAGGAAGTGCTGGACGCTGGGAGTGGACGCCGACCAGGGCTTCCGCACGGAGTCGCCGACCCGCACCACCGTCCCGCTCGCGTTCCCGCCCGCCAGCTCCTCTTCGTCCACGCCTCGACGCTACCGCCCCGATGAGAGGTCATCTTGAAGCGATACTTGACCCTGACACTGTGGCAGACGGGAGAACAGAGACATGTTGTCCATCGGAGCGTTCGCGCAGATCGGCCAGGTGACCCACCGGATGCTCCGGCATTGGGACACGGCCGGGCTGCTCGTGCCCGCCCACGTGGACGAGTTCAGCGGCTACCGCTCCTACGACCCCGCGCAGCTCGAGCGTCTGCACCGGATCGTCGCCCTGCGGCAGCTCGGCTTCGGCCTCGATGCCATCTCCGCGATCCTCGAACAGGGGGTGGACGCGGAGCGCATCGGCGCCCTGCTGCGCATCCGCCGCGCGGAGGTCGAGCAGGAGCACCGGATCGCGGCCGGAAGACTCGTCGACGTGGAGAGGCGCCTCCACCTCATCGAGAAGGAGAAGCACATGTCGCCCATCGAGATCATCCAGAAGCCGCTGCCAACGGTGCGCCTCGCCGCCGTTCGCACGATCGTCCCGGATCAGCCCGCCGTCGCGGGGGTGGTGGGTCCGGCGTTCGACGCCGTGGCCGACGTCATCGGCGAGGAGTGCGGTTCGCTGACGACGCCGATCGCGCAGTACGAGACCCTCGAAGACGGACTGCAGGTGACCGCCGGTTACGCCTACTCCGGCCCAGCGAGGGAAGGGTTCGAGGTCGCCGAGCTTCCCGCTGAGGCGGACGCGGTCTGCGGGATCCACCTCGGCTCCATGGACCGCATCGCCGACAGCTGGCAGGCGATCCACGCGGAGATCATCGCCCGCGGACTGGTCCACGCCGGACCCTGCCGCGAACTCTACGTCCGTGCCCTCGGTGACGACCAGTCGGAATGGGTCACCGAGCTGCAGCAGCCGGTCAGGCGTCGCTGAGCGCCGGGACCGGGGTCACTTCCCGCCGGGAGGTCCGATCAGAAGCAGGATGACGTAGAGGGCGACGATCCCGACCGCGAGGAGCAGAGCGAGCACCCAGGGCCGCCGCAGGAACCATCGCATCAGTCGGTCGTACCAGCGGCGGTCCCGCGGGTCTTCGGTCGCGTCGAGCCGCCAGGCGCCGGCGAGCCGTCCCGTGCGGTGCAGCCAGATCTCCGTCGGGATGGTGGCGTACGGGATCACCGCGCTGACCACCGCGAGCGCCCCGACCCCGATGTGCCAGCGCTGGTTCAGCGCCACCAGGATCGCCGTGGCGGCATAGGCGAGGAAGACGAAACCGTGGATGCCACCGCCGACCGTCACCACCACGCCGGGCGCACCGACCGCGCGCGCGATCATCGCGGCGATGAGGATCGTCCAGGTGATCGCCTCCGCGATGGCGAGGACTCGGAACAGACGGTCGGGCGAGCGGAACACAGAACTCCTCGGGTGGGGGTGTCTCCACCGTATCCGGCGACCCTATGGACGACCTCGCGGAATACCACGACGGAGGACGACGTTGCCGAAGGCATGGTGACAGTGGATGCGGACGCGCTCTCGCAGGTGCTCGGCGCCGTCGACCTGCGCATCGGCATCGCCCGGCGCGTGTCCCTGGACGCCAGATCGCTGCTGCCGATCCCGTCCGACGCCATCACGCTCGTCTATGTGGCGTCGGGAGGCGTGCACGGGCACCCACCTCTCGGCGACGGGTGCCGACTCGACATCGAGCCGGAATCGCAGCGCATCACGGTCGACTCGGAGATCCGCCGCGACCGTCTCGTCGCCGGAGACGCCTTCCTGTCTCTCGGCGGGTCCCCGTTCGCCCTCGAGACGGAGGGCGACACGAGCCTGATGATGGTCGACCTCGAACTCGCGGACGCGACATCGCCGCTGCGCGCCCTGCTCCCGCCGTTCCTCACCGTGACCGGGTTCGACGCACTCGAACCGGCCGCGGCCGCGCTCGCCGAGAACATGGGGCTGGTCGATCCGGCGTCGTGCCCCGTGCGGCAGGGCGATCCCATCATCTGCCGCATGATGGCGCAGACCGTGCTGCTGTCGGTCATCCGCGCCTGGGCTGCGAACGGCTGCGCCCCCGCTGGCTGGCCGTCGCTATCGAACGATCCGTTCCTCGATCGTGTGCTGGACGCCATCCGTGAGGAGCCCGGACGGGACTGGACGGTCGAACGCCTCGCCGGGATCAGCGCCATGTCACGGTCGACCTTCGCGGAGCGCTTCCGTACCGCTGTCGGCCGCTCCCCCGCGGACTACGTCACCGAGGTGCGCATCGACGCGGCCAAGCGGATGCTGGACGCCGGACGATCCGTGTCCGACATCTCGCGCGAGCTGGGCTACGCCTCCGACGAGGGCTTCAGCCGGGCGTTCCGCCGCCGCACCGGCGTGACCCCGTCCTCCTGGCGCCTCGCCCACCGGATCCCCGTCCCCGCCTGACCCCGCCCGCCCCTCCGCCTGCACGCCCCTCCGCCTGCACAACTTCGGAGACCTGCACAACTTCGGACACCTGCACAACTTCGGACACCTGCACAACTTCGGAGACCTGCACAACTTCGGAGACCTGCACAACTTCGGAGACCTGCACAACTTCGGAGACCTGCACAACTTCGGAGACTTAGGCGCGACACGCCGTGAGTGCAGCCGGATCGACGGCGTGTCGCCTGGGATCTCCGAAGTTGTGCGCGCGCGGAGCGGGGCCGGGTCAGGCGGCCCGGGTGCTGACCCGGTTCGAGGCTCCGAAGAGCAGGGCTCCGGCGAGGAGGGCGATCGCGCCGACCAGGTACACGAGCTCGACGCTCAGGGTGTCGACCAGGAGGCCGCCGACGCCGGCCGCGAGCGTGATCGCGCCCTGGAAGCCGACCACGACCAGGCTGCCACCGGCCTCCAGCCGATCCGGCATCCGGTGCCCGACCCACGTGTTCACGACGATCAGCCAGGACGAGAAGAAGAAGCCCCACACCAGCACGACGACGCCCACCCCGATGATCGACCCCGAGAACAGGATCATCGACAGGACCGACACCGCGATCACCAGGGGAGCGAACACGGCGAAGAACGCGAACGTCCGGTCGATCACCAGCCCGATCGAGATGTTGCCGAGCAGGCCGCCGACCCCGAACAGCGCCAGCAGCACGACGATGGTCGACGCGTCGACATCCGGGATCCGCTCCAGCGCGAGACGGACGTAGGTGTAGGCGAGGAAGTGCCCGAGCACCACGAGCACATGCCCGACCATGCCGAGCCCGATACCGGGACGGCGGAGGGTGTCGACCAGGAGACGCAGGCTCGACGCCCGCTCCGCCGGGACCGAGGGGAGCGCTACACGCAGCACCGCGGCCAGCACCACCATGAGCACGCCCGCGATCGCGAACACCATGCGCCAGTCGACCAGCTCGCTGAGCATGACGCCGAGGGGGACCCCGGCGACGGTGGCGACGGAGACGCCGGCCGAGGTGAACATCACTCCGCGGCCGAGATGCTCCGGCCCGGCGAGCCGAGCGGCGACCGTGATCGACATCGCCCAGAACGCGCTGATCGCCGCCCCCAGCAGGAACCGCGCCAGCAGGACGATGATGAGGTTCGGTGAGATCGCGACGATCAGGTTCGACACCGCGGCGGCGAGCGCCATCCAGATCAGCAGCGACCGGCGGTCGAGGCGCGGGAAGATCAGGCCCACCGTGGGGGCGACGACGAGACCGACCAGCGCGGTCACCGTGACCGTCTGACCCGCCTGCCCCGGGGTGACCCCGAGCCCATCGGCCATCTCGGTGAGCACGCCGTTGGGCAGGAACTCCGCTGTGACCAGCAGGAAGCCCATCATCATCAGGGCGATGAGCCCGCCGTAGCGGATGCGCGCGGCGCGGGAGGTCGATGTCGTCGGGACAGGGGCGGTCGTCGTCATGGTTCCACGCTCCCACCACGGCGGACCCCACGCCCGACCGGTCGTCCGCCGCACCCGACCGATCGTCCGACGACGCGCGCGCCTTCGTCAGCAGCGGCGCTGCGAGGAACTCTGGACAACCCTGCCGCGCACCCCTAGGCTCGACGACGCACCGGGAATCGCCCGGGAAGCCCGAGCGGAAGGAGCCCACGACATGATCACCGTCTTCGTCGCGCTCTCCGCCGACCACTTCCCCTTCGAGGCCACCCGCTCCTGATCGCCGTGGCCTCCCCTCCCGGAGCCACATCGTGTCTGATCTCTTCGCTTCCTCGGAAGCCGCGTCCTTCGACGCCTCTCCCTTCGAATCCCTCGAAACCGAACTCTCCTTCGCCGACGTCGAACCCGGCGAAGACCAGCGCTGGTCGACCTGGCCCGCGATCACCCCATCCGAACGCGGGCCGGAGCCCTGGCCGGCGTGGGTCGTGACCTCGGCCGGCGCGCTCGACACGGAGCGCGGCATCCTCAAGACCGGCAAGGAAGCGGACGTGTTCCTGCTCGAACGGGCCGTGCCCGGCGACCCCGCACAGCGGACCCTCCTCGCCGCCAAGCGCTACCGCAGCGCCGAGCACCGCAGCTTCCACCGGTCGTCGATGTACACGAAAGGACGCGGCACCCGGAACACCCGTGACACCAGGGCGCTCGCCAGGAAGTCGGAGCACGGCCGCGAGGTCGCCGCGGCGCAGTGGTCGTTCGCCGAGTTCGAGGCGCTGTGCCGGATGTGGGAGCTCGGCGCCCCCGTCCCCTACCCCGTGCAGGTGAACGGGACCGAGGTGCTGATGGAGTTCCTCGGCGATGCGGACGGCATCGCCGCGCCACGACTCGCGCAGGTGCGGGGCGACCGCGCCGAGCTGCAGGAGTACTACGCGCAGGTGGTCGACCTGATGCGAATCTTCGCCGCCGCCGGATTCGCCCACGGCGACCTGTCCGCATACAACCTGCTCGTGCACGAAGGGCGGGTGCGGGTGATCGACCTCCCGCAGATCGTGGATGTGATCGCCAACCCCCAGGGCCTCGACCTCCTGCATCGGGACTGCGTCAACATCTGCGACTGGTTCACCCGCCGCCGGGTCGACTGCGACCCCGAGGCCCTGTTCGCCGACCTCCTCGGGACCCTGTTCTGACTCCCGGGGTCAGGAGGCGAGTCGGGCGGCGAGAAGGGTCACCAGCTCGTAGACGACATGGCTCGCGGCGATCCCGGTCATCTGGGCGTGATCGTACGCCGGCGACACCTCCACGACGTCCGCGCCGACGATGTCCCGCTCGCGCAGGGCACGGAGGATGCGCAGCAGCTCGCGGCTCGTGAGCCCACCGGCCTCGGGGGTCCCCGTGCCGGGCGCGTGCGCGGGATCGAGCACGTCGATGTCGATCGAGACGTACAGCGGCTTGTCACCGATGCGGGTGAGGATGCGGTCGATCGCCGCCTCCACCCCGTGCTCCTCGATGTACTCGCTGGACACGATGGAGAAGCCGAGGCGCTCGTCGTCCTCGAGATCCTGCTTGGAGTACAGGGGCCCGCGGGTTCCGACGTGGCAGCTCGCGGTGAGGTCGATCAGCCCCTCCTCGCTCGCGCGACGGAAGGGGGTGCCGTGCGTGATGGGGGCCCCGAAGTAGGTGTCCCACGTGTCCAGGTGCGCGTCGAAGTGGAGGACCGCGACGGGACCGTGCTTCGCGGCCACCGCACGCAGCAGGGGAAGGGCCACGGTGTGGTCGCCGCCGATCGCGACGAGGCGCTGCACCTGCTCGCCGAGCGCCAGCGCCGCGCGCTCGACCTCGGTCACGGCCTCGGTGAGGTCGAAGGGGTTCACGGGGATGTCCCCCGCATCCACCACCTGGGCGAGCTGGAACGGCGACACGTCCTGCGCGGGGTTGTAGGGGCGCAGCAGCCGGGACGACTCCCGCACGTGGGACGGGCCGAAGCGGGTGCCGGGGCGGTAGCTCACCCCGGAGTCGAACGGGATGCCGACCACGGCGATGTCGGCGCGCGGCACGTCCTCGATGCGGGGCAGGCGGGCGAAGGTGGCGATGCCGGAGTACCGCGGGTTCACGGAGGCGTCGACGGGGCCGATGTTGTCGGTCATTTCTCGTTCCTGTTCGTCGGGAGGTGGGTCTCAGAGGGCGTGCTGCGGGATGTGCACGAGCTGCACCCCGCCGTCGGCGATGGCCGCGCGGATGCTCGGAGCGATGTCGGCGCGCGATGCCACCCGTCGCCCGGTCGCCCCGAAGGCCGTGGCCAGGGCGGCCCAGTCGGGCTGCACGAGGTCGACGCCGACGGGCGCCATGCCGCGGTCGAGCTCGTTCTGCCGGATCTCCGCGTACCCGCCGTTGTCCACGCACACCACGGTGACGTCGAGGCGCTGCTCGACGGCGGTGACGAGCTCGTTCACGCAGAACATCAGGGCGCCGTCGCCGATCACGGTGACGACCGGGCGTTCCGTCTGCGCGACCGCCGCACCGATCGCGGCGGGGAGGCCGTAGCCGAGCGTGGCGTAGGTCGGCGTGTAGAGAAGGGAGTGCGGATGCTCCTGCCGCAGCACGCTGCCGAGCGCCATGTACACGATCTGAGAGGAGTCGCCCGCGACGATCGCCTCGGCCGGAAGGGCGGCGGCGATGACCTCGGCGAGCGCGACGGTGTCCGGCGCCGTCTCTCGGGACTCGGCCTCGATCGCGGCCCGCTCGGCCGTGAAGTCACGGGCGGGGTGGGCGGCGTCGGGCAGCAGCGCGAGAAGGGCGTCGGTCACCGCGGCCGCGTCTCCGGTGAGGCCGACGGTCGCCGCGAGGTTCTTGTCGCGCTGCTTCGGGGAGATGTCGATGCGGATCACGGCACCGCGCGCCTCGAGCCACGGCGCCCAGAGCTCCGCCTCGCCCAGCTTCGAGCCCACGACGAGGAGCACATCCGCGTCTTCGGCCACGGCGCGGGCGGCGGCGAGACGCAGGTTCGAGCCGAGCGCCAGCGGGTGGTGCTCGTCGAGCACGGCCTTGCCGTTCAGGGTCGTGAGCACGGGAGCTCCGAGCCGTTCGGCCACCGCGGCGACCTGGTGCGCGGCGTCCACCGCACCCCCACCGGCCACGATCACCGGGCGGCGGGCGGCGGACAGCAGCCGGGCGGCCTCGGCGAGCGCAATCGGATCCCCGGAGACACGGTCGGGCATCGGCCACGGCCTCCGGTCCTCGGCGGGCACGGCGGCGGGCGCCTCCAGCACGTCGAGCGGGATCTCTATGTGCACGGGCCGAGGACGGCCGGTGCGGAACAGATGGAACGCGTCGTGCACGGCCTGCACGGCCTCCGCCGCGGTCGACACCCGTCGCGACCACTCCGCGATCGCACCGACCATGGCCGTGGCGTCCTTGGTCTCGTGCAACGTGCCGACGTCGGCGAACTCCGCTCCGAGCGGCACCCCCGGGGACAGGACGATGAGCGGTCGCGACTCGCAGAACGCGGTGCCGATTGCGCTCATCGCGTTCTGCAGACCGGGACCGGAGGTGGTTATCACCACACCGGGAAGGCCGGTCTGCTGGGACCAGCCGTCGGCGCCATACCCGGAGCCCTGCTCGTGCCGGTTCGTCACGGCGCGGATGCCGAGGTCGGCGAGGGGCCGGTAGAACTCCAGGTTGTGCGTGCCGGGGATGCCGAAGATCGCGGTGACGCCGTAGCCGCGGATGGTCTCCAGGACCGCACGGCCCGCGGTGTCGGCGTACCGGTCGTCCCCGGTCGTGTCGGTGCTCTCGGTGCTCATCGTGTCATCCTCACATCGCGTGGCGACGGACGCCGTCGACCCAGGTCTCACGGACCTCGATCGCCGCGATCTCCTCGGCCGGCACCGCGAGCGGGTCGTCCGAGAGCACCGCGAAGTCGGCGTACTTGCCCGGCTCCAGGGAGCCGAGGTCGTCCTCGCGGCCGATCGACACGGCTCCCTCGATCGTGTGCGCCCGGAGCGCCGCGGTCGCGGAGATGCGCAGATCGTCCGGCCCGAGCTTGTGCCCGCGCCGGGTGACCCGGGTGACCGCGGTCTGGATCGCCTCCAGCGGGATGGGCTCGGCGACCGGGGCGTCCGAGGAGATCGTCATCGGTACCCCGGCGCGCTCGAACTCCCCGAGCGGGTTGAAGCGCTCACCGGGCGTGCCGATGGCCTCCTCCACGCCCTCGCCCCAGTTGAAGTAGTGCTGCGTCTGGTTCACGGGACGGATGCCGGCGGCCGCCATCCGCTCGATCTGCGCGGGGGTCGGCAGGCCGCAGTGCTCGATGCGGTGCCGGGCGTCCGCATCCGGACGCTCCGCCAGGGCGGCCTCGATCGCCGACACGACCATCTCGATCGCGGTGGGCGACTGGGCGTGGGTCGCGGTCTGCAGTCCGGCCGCATGCGCCTTGCGGATGAGCTCGGCGTAGTCGGCGGGCTCGTGGTAGAGCTGGCCGGTGCGACAGGGGTCGCCGACGTAGCCGTCCGGGAAGTACGCCGTCCAGCCGCCGAGGGTGCCATCGGCGTAGAACTTGATGCCGGCGAAGCTCAGGTGCGCGTTGCCGAACTGGCCGACCAGGCCGATCTCCAGCGCCTCGTCGAGCAGGTGCGACAGCAGGTACATCGACACGCGCAGTTCCAGCCGTCCCGCCTCCGCCAGCCGCAGGTACATGTCGAACTCGCGCCGCGTGACCTGACAGTCGCCGATCGAGGTGACCCCGCCCGCGAGGAACCGCTGCGTCGCCGCGTCGAGCTGCCGCAGGTGCTCCTCCGGCTCGTCCGCGAGGTGGAAGTTCGGACCGTGGTGGCCGATCTTCACCCCGTGCACGCCGGTGAGGATGTTGCACGCCGCGTCGGACAGCTCGCCGGTGAGGTCACCGTCTGCGTCGCGGAAGAACTCGCCGCCGTCCGGGTTCGGGGTGTCCCGGTCCACGCCGTTGAGCTCGAGCGTGTACGAGTTCACCACCCCGCCGTGGCCGGAGGCGTTCATGAGGTACACCTCGCGGTCGGCGGCGACCTCGTCGAGCTCGAACCGCGTGGGGTGCCGCTTCTCGGCGAGGTTCCGCTGCTCGTAGCCGTAGCCGCGCACCGGGCGTCCGGCGGGGAGGTCGGCGGCCGCGGCCTTCAGCAGGGCCACGATCTCCGGGATGCTCCCCGCCTTCTCGGGGCCGCAGTCCACCCAGGTCATCATCTGCCCGAACATCAGCGGATGCGCGTGCGCGTCCACGAAGCCCGGGACGATGACCGCCTCGCCCAGATCGACGCGCTCCGGGGTGACTCCGGCTCGCGCCGCCACGTCCTCGCACTCCGCCGCCGTGCCGAGGGCGACGATGCGCCCCCGGTCGGTCAGCATCGCGGTGACGGTCGTGTCGGAGGCGTCGGCCGTGTGGATCGCCCGAGCGGTGATCAGCGCGGGGACGGCCTGGGCCGAGCGGTCGAAGGGGGTGAGCTTTCTCATGGGAGCCTGTTCGCGATCGGGGTCGTGCGGGTGGTGGCGGAACCGGTCAGGGGAGACGGTTCGCCGTGGTGTCGGTCCTGGCGGTGAACGACGCGGTGACCGGGGCCTCGTCGGAGTGCTGCGGCGCGAGACGCGTGCAGATCCCGGCGATGACGGCCATGCCGACGAACATCGCGATGACCGACCAGACGCTGCCGGTCCAGGCGATGAGCTGGGTCGCGAACCAGGGCGAGAACCCGGCCCAGATCGCGGCGCCGACGCCGTACGACAGGGCGATCGACGTGTAGCGGGCCTGCGGGCGGAACATCTGCGCGAGGATCGCGGCGATCGGAGCATAGGTCGCGCTCATCGCGATGCGCACCAGCGAGGCGAACAGGAAGATCAGCGGCTCGACGCGGCCCGGCATCAGCAGCAGGAACGGGGCGAAGGTCAGCACCGAGGTGATCAGGCCGATGTACATCACGTTCTTCCGGCCCCACTTGTCACCGAGCCACGCGACCGGCAGGGTCACGACGAACTCCACGAACGAGGCCAGGGTCATCGCGTCGAGGATGACCTGCTCGCTGATCGCGATGGGCTCGCCCGTCGCATAGGCGGTGGCGAAGGTGGTGGCCAGGTAGTAGCCGCCGGTCGAGATGGGCAGGATGCCAATGCCGAGGAGGATCGGCTTCCAGTTGACGCGGAGGGCGAAGGCCAGCGGCATGGACTGCTTGCGCCCCTCGATCTTCTCCTCGAAGACCGGCGACTCCTCCACGCGGAACCGCACCCACAGGCCCACGCCGATCAGCACGATCGACAGCAGGAACGGGATGCGCCATCCGCCGTCCATGATGAAGTTCTCGCCCCCGCGGGACATGATCGCGAAGATGCCGGAGGCGAGCAGGGCACCGGCCGGGTTGCCGAGCTGGGTGAAGCCGCCGTAGAACGTCTTCGACTTCTCGGGAGCGTGCTCGACGCTCATGAGCACCGCGCCGCCCCATTCGCCGCCGACCGCGAGCCCCTGGATGGCACGGAGCAGGATGAGGAGGATCGGCGCGAAGATGCCGATGTTCTCGTACGTGGGGAGGCAGCCGACGAGGACGGTCGCCGCGCCCATCAGCAGCAGCGTGATGACGAGAGAGACGCGACGGCCGAGCTTGTCGCCGATGTGGCCGAACACGATGCCGCCGAGTGGACGGACGAGGAAGGCGACGGCGAACGTCGCGAAGGCCGCGGCGGTCTCGGCCAGACGGTCGCCGCTCGGGAAGAACAGCGGACCGAAGACGAGGGCGGCAGCGGTGGCGTAGACGTAGAAGTCGTACCACTCGATGGTGGTGCCGACGAAGGCGGCGAAGCCGGCGCGGCGTGCGCGGCTGTGCACGGCACTGGTGGGGGTAGAGGTCATGGGAGCCCGCTCCTTTGCGGAAGATGTCGGATAGCGAAGGATGCTACGGACAGTCGACAGACGGGGCAAGCGCAGAACTCCAGCGAGAAGGGTCATTCACTGGTTTTCTGTCGCACTCATCACTCATTCCGGGCCTTCCTCGCGGTCGCAGACGCTCTTACACTGTTGCTATGCACGGCCGACCGTGCGAACGCGGGAATCTGACGAAAGCAGCCGGGACCATGGACTTCGACGCCGAACTCATCCGAGCGCTGCAGGAGGACGGGCGCGCCAGCATCCTCTCCCTCTCCCAGCGCCTCGGGCAGTCCCGCGCCGCGGTCGCCGCCCGCCTGCGAAGCATGCTCGCCGACCGCACGGTGCGCGTGGTGGCCGCGGTCGATCCGGTGTTCCTCGGTCAGCACGTGCTCGCCCACGTCTCCATCCGCACCGACGGGGCCGTCGAGCTCGTGGCCGAGCACCTTCGCGACATGAGCGAGACCGTGCTCGTGTCGGCGGTCGGCGGCGCGCACGACATCGTCACGGAGGTGCGTGTCGGCTCGATGTCGGAGCTGCACGAGCTGCTCGCCCGGATCCGCGGAAGCGCCGGAGTGCTCGACATCAGCACGATCATCTACTCGACCGTCGTCAAGGGCTTCTTCGTCTCCGAGTACCACGGCGGCGTGACCCTGGACGCGATCGACGAGGCCCTGATCGAGCAGTTGCAGGCCGACGGCCGCAAGAGCTTCCGCGCGCTCGGCGAGGAGGTCCGGCTCTCCCCATCCGCCGTCGCGACCAGGGTGCAGCGGCTCATCGACGCCGGCGTCATCAAGATCAGCGCGGTCGAGGCCCGCGGTCTCGCGCACCGGCAGCTGTCCATGGGCGTGGGGATGACCCTCGGCGACGACGACGAAGCCGTGATCGAGGAGCTGCGCCGCGGCCGGGGCGTGGACTTCGCCGCGCGGACCCTGGGCCGGTTCGACGCGGTCGCGACGCTGGTGGAGCCCTCCGCCGGTGCGCTGTACGCGAGCCTCGAGCGGCTGCGGGCGCTCCCGGGCGTGACCCGCATCGAGGCCTGGCTGCACCTCGCGGTCCTCAAGGAGGACTACGCCCGCACCCTCCGCCCCCTCCGCACGGACTGACCCGCCGCGCAGTCAGGCGATCAGGGGGCGAGGGGAGAGAGGAAGGCGCGGCGGACGGCGGCGACGTCGGCGTGCTCGCGGGTGGGATGCACGCGGTTGAGGAGGAGGACGCCGAACGCGCCGGAGCCGGGATGCACGGCGAAGCAGGTCCCGGTGAACCCGGTGTGCCCCACGGCGTCGATGTCCCCCATCCAGGACTCGTCACGCACCCGCAGCCCGATCGCCTGACCGTATCCGTCGTCCGCACGCACGGCCGCCGTCGTCAGGTCCCGCACGGACGCGACCGAGAGCACCCGGCCGTGCGGGCCGTCTCCCCCGTCACGGACCATCCGCGCGAGGGCGGCCACGTCGCGCACCGAGCCGAACAGACCCGCGTGCCCGGCGGGACGGTCCAGCGCGTGCGCCAGCTCGTCGTGCACCGCACCGCGCACGGGACCACGGTGCGGCTGCGTCTCGGTCGCCACCGCGAGGGACGGCTCCGGTACCGCGGTGAGGGAGTCCGCGCCGATCGCGCCCGACACCTCCGCCCACAGTTCGGCGAGCGGTCGACCCGAGACGCGCTCCAGGTACTCCCCCGCGGCGATGTATCCCACGTCGGAATAGAGGTGTCCGCCACCCGGCTCGAATCCGAGCGGACGCTGCAGAACCCGTCTGCGCAGCTCCGCACCGCGCAGCCCCTCCCGCCACTCGCGCCCCTCCGCAGGGAGCCCCGAACTGTGGGTGAGGAGGTGCCGCAGGGTGATGCGGTGCGCGGCGTCCCCCGTGCCGACCGGCAGGACCGCCTCGACGGGTTCGTCGAGGTCGATGCGCCCGTCGTCGACGAGCCGGAGGGCCGCCACGGCCGTGAAGACCTTGGTGAGGGAGGCGAGGTCGAACAGGTGTCGCGCGGTCAGCGGCGACGGGTCGTCGTGCGCCGGGGTTCCGAGCAGCTGCAGCTCCTCCTCCCCTCCGGGCACGACCCGCAGCGAGGCCCAGGCCGAACCGGGCGCCCCGTTCACCACCGCGACGGTCCCGTCACTTGCTCATGCCGGAGGTCAGCCCGTTGATGATCTGCTTGGTCGCGAGCAGGAACAGCACCACCAGCGGGATCGTCGCGATCGTGAGCCCGGCGAACAGCTGCGGCCAGTCGGTCGAGTACTCGCCGAAGAAGCGCGTCAGACCGACGGGCAGCGTGTAGGAGTCGCGGTCGCGGAGCAGGATCAGCGGGTAGAAGAAGTCGTTCCACACCGGCACGAACCGGAACACGATCACGGTCGCGAGCGCCGGTCGCACCAGCGGCAGCAGGATCTGCAGGAACGTGCGCAGCGGACCGGCGCCGTCGATGCGCGCCGCCTCCTCGAGCTCGATCGGCAGCGCCCGGAAGAACACCGTGAGCACGAACGTCGTGAACGGGATGCCGAGGGCACCGTACACGAGGATCAGACTGAACACGTTGCTCGTCATCTTGAGGGAATCGAGCAGGTAGAACAGCGGCAGGATCGCGAGGTGCACCGGCAGCATGAGGCCCGAGAGGAAGACGGCCTCGATCCCGCGGAAGAACTTCGCCCTGGCCCGGGCGAAGGCATAGGCCGCGAGCACGGAGACGACTGTCGTGACGATGACCGACCCGACCGTGACCGTGATCGAGTTGATGAAGTACGTGTCGAAGGACGCGGTGATCCAGGCGTTCTGGAAGCTCGTGAACGTCGGCGGCACGGGGAGACCGAGCGGCTCCGTCGCGATCTGCTGCTGGGTGCGCAGCGAGTTGTTGACCATGAGCAGCAGCGGACCGATCGCGATGAGCGCGTATCCCCAGAGGAACACGTTCGCGAGCAGGCGCCCGATGAAGGGCGTGTCGGATGTGCGGCGCGATCGGCGACGCGGGGCGGTCGGCCGCCGGGAGACGATCGCCTCGGTGGTGGGCTCCTGACGGGTGTCGATGGCGGTGCTCATCAGAACAGCTTTCGTTCGGCGCGACGCATCGTGGAGGTGATCACGACCGAGATCACCATGATGAAGAGGAACAGGACCGTCGCGAGCGCGGAGGAGACGCCGATCGAGTTCGGGTTCCCGGACTCGAAGGCGGTGCGGTAGAAGAGGAGCATCATCACGTCGGTGGAACCGGCGGGTGCGCCGTTCGAGCCGGCGAGCGCGAACGGGATCGCCATCGCCTCCATGCTGCCGATGAAGGTGAGCACCGTGATGATGCCGATCGTCGGGGTGAGCATGGGCAGCGTGATGTAGCGGAAGCGCTTGGCGGCGGTCGCGCCGTCGAGCGAGGCGGCCTCCTCGATCTCCTCGGGGATGCCGCCGAGGGCCGCACCGTAGAGCAGGATGGGGAAGCCGATCCACTGCCAGGCGCTGACCAGCACGATCACCCAGATCGCGAGCTGCGGGTCGCCGAGCCAGGGAAGGGCCAGGCTCTCCAGGCCGACCCCGCGGAGGATCGCGTTCACGGGTCCGAACAGCGGCGACAGCATGAGCGACCAGAGGTAGCCGATCACCATCGGGCTCACGAGGTAGGGCAGCGCGAAGACCGTCTGGAAGAAGCGCTTCGCGCGCTTGCGCCGGTGCAGCAGCGTGGCGATGCCCAGACCCAGGGAGTTCTGGAACACCAGGGCGCCGGCGAACAGCAGCAGGTTGTGGCCGAAGGCGTTCCACAGCTCGGAGGCGTACGGCTCCTTGGTGAGGAGCGTGATGTAGTTCGCGACGCCGGCGAAGCCGCCCTGCTTCGTGCCCTGCCAGTCGAAGAACGAGTAGCTGAGCGCGGCGAGCATGGGGTACAGGATCAGGACGGCGAAGAGCACCGCCGCCGGCAGGACGAAGAGTGCGGCGGTCGGGGTGGAGAGCGCGATGCCGGTGCGGGTGCGGCGGGCCTTCGGCCGCCGGACGGGGAGGGTCAGAGCCATGGGTGTGAGTCCTTCGCTCCGCGGTGGTGAGCGCCGGGTCGGGCGCTCACCACCGCGGTCGGATCAGGATGCGGGGGTGAACCAGGTGGAGATCCCGGACTGCAGGTCGGCGCCGAGCTGCTCGGGGGTCTTGTCGCCGAGGAACATCGCCTGGATGTCCGGGCCGAGGACGGCCGTGCCGGTCGGGTCTCCGTAGCGGAAGTCGACGAGCAGCAGGTACGGTGCCGGGTTGGCGGTGTACTGCTCGTTCATCTCCTGCATCAGCGGGTCGGAGTACTCCACGCCGGGCAGGGCCGAGAACTGGTCGACCTCGTCGGCGACGAGCTGGCCGAACTCCTTCGTGGTCATCCAGTTGAGCAGCTCGGTCGCGGCCTCCTGTTTCTCGCTCGCGGCGTTGATGCCGAAGCTGCCGTCGGCGTAGCCGGGGGTCACCGCGTGGTCGAGCGCGCTGCCGGGAGCCGGCGGCACCTCGTACACGCCCCACTCGGTGTCCGGGGCGGAGTTCTGGAACGTCGGCAGGTCGAAGGATCCGCCGGGCCACTGCGCGGCCTGCCCCGAGGTGAACTGCAGCACGGCGTCGGCGACGGCGATCGCGTTCACGTTCTTGTCGAGGTACTTCTGCATGTCCTTGACGATCTGCAGCGAGGAGACGTAGGCGGGGTCGGTGAAGTCGACGTCGCCGGCGAGCACCTTCTCCTCGAACTCGGATCCGCCGTAGTTCGCCGATCCCACGATGTCGTGGAACATCGGCAGGACCCAGTCCTCGCGGGCGCCGAGTGCCATCGGGGTGACGCCCTCGCCGAGCAGGGTCTCCTGCAGCTCGATGAACTCGTCCCAGTCCGTGGGCTCCTCGAGGCCCATCTCGTCGAACATGGTCTTGTTGTAGAACATCTGCATGGTCTGGTAGGCGAAGGGGACGCCGTAGGTCTTGCCGTCGTCCTTGCCCTGGGCCGCGCGCAGCACCGTCGGGTCGAACTGGTCGAGGCCGTCGACGAGGTCGTCGATCGGGACGATCTGCTCGGACTGGATCGCGGACTGGATGCCGCCGTAGGCGCGCAGCATCGCGATGTCCGGTCCGTCGCTGCCCTCGAGGCCCGTCGCGAGGATCTGGTTGTACTCGGTGGGCTGGAAGCCCTCGAACTCGACGGTCACCCCGGGGTGGGACTCCTCGTACTTGTCGAAGACGGCCTCCCACTTCGGAGAGGACGATGCCTGCCAGGACCAGACGGTGAGGGTGACGTCTTCGGTGCCATCACCGCTGGACGCGGCCGGTGCGCAGCCCGCGACGGCGAGCCCTGCGACGAGAAGGCCTGCGGTGGACGCGAGGCGGACGGGGCGGTTTCGCATGGTGTTCCTCTCGGACGGTGACAGCCACCGGGCACGTCGTGGCTGCCGAGATTGCGGGAAGAGTCGTCGTTCGGTGCGGCCTCTGTGCTGAAGACGCGTCGGGCGACGTCGGTGTCGTGCAGCACCGCCACGGTCCGGGGAGATGCCGACAAGCCCACTTTGGGCAATCTCTTACAGAAATGCAAGCAAATCTGAAAATTCCTTCCGAAGTGTGACCGAAGCCTGCCATCATGGCCTCGTGCCGAACAGTGTCGTGACAGCCATCCACCAGCGCATCTCGGAGTTGACCCCGACGGAGCGCCGCATCGCCGAGCACGTCCTCGCCGACCCGCAGGCCGTGGTGGAGGGCTCCATCACCCGACTGGCCGACGACTGCTCCGTGTCGGTGGCGAGCGTCGCGCGCTTCACCCGCAGCGTCGGGTTCGCCGGATTCCCCGACATCCGCCTCGCCCTCGCGACCGAGCTGACGCGGACCGCCTCCGATCGCGAACGTTTCCAGGTGTCGGCCGGGGATGTGAGCCGTTACGACGACGCCGCCACGACCGTCCGCAAGATCGCGTTCGCCGAGGCCGCCGCCATCGAGCGCACCGCCCGACAGCTCGACATCGACGAACTCGAACGCTGCGTCGACGAGCTCCGGGGCGCCCGCCGCATCGACATCTACGGCGCCGCCTCCAGCGGCCTCGCCGCGCAGGACCTCGAGCAGAAGCTGCACCGCGCCGGCCTCGTCGCCCAGGCGCGCACCGACCATCACCTCGCCCTCACCGGGGCGGCGCTGCTGGACGCCCGGGACGTCGCGATCGCCATCTCTCACTCCGGTCGCACGCTCGAGATCGTGCAGGCCGCGCAGGTCGCGGCGAGCGCCGGGGCGACGACGATCGCGATCACCAACAACCCGCGATCGCCGCTCGCGCGCGCGTGCGAGCTCGTGCTCGTGACGGCCGTGTCGGAGTCGACGTTCCGATCCGGCGCCATGGCCAGCCGGATCGCCCAGCTCGCGCTCCTCGACTTCCTCTACACGCGCATCGCGCAGGCCGACTACGCCACCATCTCCGACAATCTGCAGCGCACGCTCGACGCCGTCACCACACACAGAATCGACTGAACCCATGAAACTCGGAATCGACCGACTCCTCCAGCATGACCTCCCGGAACCGCTCGCCGCGAAGCTCCGGCGCAGCCGGATCGGGATGCTCACGAACGACCTGGCGCTCACCTCGCAGCTCACACGCGGACGCGCCTCGCTGGCCGACGCCGGCTGGTCGCTCGACCTCCTCTTCGGCCCGGAGCACGGACTGGACGGACGCGCGCGGGAGGGTGAGCTCGTCAGCGGCGGCGTCGACCGTGTCACCGGCATCCCCGTGCGCAGCCTGTACGGCGCCGACGTGCGCCCCGCTCCCGAGGACCTGTCCGGACTGGATGTCGTGCTCGTCGACCTTCCCGACGTCGGCGCCCGCTTCTACACGTACATCTGGACGATGAGCCACATGCTCGAGGCCTGCGCGGATGCGGGGGTGTCCGTCGTCGTGCTCGACCGCCCCAACCCGCTGGGCGGACGGCTCGACCATGCCGAGGGTCCGATGCTCGACGAGGCGGCGCAGTCGCTCGTCGGGCGCTGGAGCATGCCCATCCGCCACGGTCTCACCATCGGGGAGCTCGCCAGGCACTGGGTGCGCACGCGCGGCATCGACGTCGAGCTCGACGTGGTCGCCGTCGACGGCTGGGAGCGCACGCAGACGGCGATCGGCCGCCAGGAGCTGACCTGGATGCCGCCGTCGCTGAACCTGCCGAGCGCGGCGACCACGCTCCTCTACCCCGGCACCTGCCTCGCGGAGGGCGTGAACGTGTCGGAGGGGCGCAGCACCGCCGTGCCGTTCCGCGTGATCGGGGCGCCGTTCATCGACGCCGAGGACTACGCCCAGGCGGTGAACGCGCTGGAGCTGCCCGGCCTCGCCGCCTCGCCGTACGGGTTCACGCCGCTCGTGCGCGACCACGCCGGTCAGGCCTGCGAGGGCGTGATCCTTCATGTGACCGACGCCGAGGCCTTGCGTCCCGTGCACACCGGCGTCCGCCTTCTCTCGCTGCTCGCGGAGCTGTACCCGGATTCGCTCGTCGAGCGCTCGCTCGTGCCGATGCCCGGGGAGTCAGACTGGTCGCCTCTCGAGAAGCTCTTCGGCGTGCACGGCGCGTTCGCGCAGATCGTAGCCGGGCAGTGGAACGATCCCGCCTCTCTCGCGGTGCCGCGGTGGGCGGCAGCCGTCGAGGCGGACCTGCTCTACGCCTGAGCCTCTACGGAGGCCCCGCGACCGCGTCAAGGGGGTCGAGGCCCGCGACCGCGGCGGGCAGACTCGCCCGCATGAGCAGCCCGGAATCCCGCGCGACCGCGGACGGACCGCCGCGCACCCCCGACGGGCGGCACATCATCGTCGACGGACGGCGGTGGCGAGCGACGGATCCCTCCATCCCGGAGACCCTGCGCCAGGAGCTGGTCGACGAGCTCATGTCGGCGCGCCGTGCGGTGAAGAGCGCGGAGTCCGACGCCCGGCGACGGGTGCACGACGCCAAGACCGCGCTCGGGGAACGCGGAGCGCCGTGGTGGGAGGAGTCTTCGGCCGACGAGGCGGACGAGCGCATCGCCGCGACCATCCGCGCGCTCACCCGCAAGCGGTCGGAGTCGTCGATCTGTCCGAGCGACGTCGCCCGCGCCGTCGGCGGCGAGTCCTGGCGCGCCCGGATGCCCGACGTGCGACGGGTCGCCGCGAGCCTGGCCGACAGCGGCGAGGTCGTCGTCACGCAGAAGGGCGAGACCGTCCGGATCGACGACGCCAAGGGCCCGGTGCGCATCCGCCGGGGCCCCGCGCTCTGACCCGCACGGCACGGCGCGCCGTCACCGGCCGTTCACCCGACGCCGCCAGACTTCGAGCATGAGCGAAACCGAGGGGCACGGCGCCGTGCCCGAGCCCGTGGCCACCGCGAACAGCGGGGCTGTGGCCGTCGTCGGCCTCGACCTGCGCGGCGAGACCCCGGCACCGAAGAAGCAGGTCTACTCGTGGGCCCTGTGGGACTGGGCGACACAGCCGTTCAACACCGTCATCCTGACGTTCGTGTTCACGGCGCTCTACCTCGTGAGCGAATCCTTCCTCCCCGCCGATGTCGCCGCCCTCGCAGAGAGCGACCCCGTGCGGCTCGCCGCGGAGGCCGATCTCGCCTCCGGCCTGGGGCTGGGGTCGACGATCGCGGCCTTCGGCATCCTGCTGCTCGCTCCCGTGCTGGGCCAGCGGGCGGATGCGGCCGGACGACAGAAGCTGTGGCTCGGGATCGGCACCGGCGCCCTGATCCTCTGCATGCTCGGCCTCTGGTTCGTGGAACCCGCTCCGAGCCTGTTCTGGTTGGGCGTCGCTCTGATCTCCGCCGCCACGGTGTTCCAGGAGATCGCGGCCGTGAACTCGAACGCCATGCTGATCGGCATCGCCACCCCCAAGAACGTCGGCCGGATCTCGGGCCTCGGCTGGGGATTCGGCTACCTCGGCGGCATCATCGCCCTGGTGATCGTGGTCGTGCTCGACACGTTCGACTGGTTCGGCATGCCCACCGACGGCGGGCTCGCCTACCGTCTCATCGCGGTCGGCTGCGCGGTGTGGGCCATCGTCTTCAGCATCCCGATCTTCCTCAACGTGCCGGAGCCGTCCCTCGGCCGCCCCGAGCGCAAGGTGGGCTTCTTCGCGTCGTACCCGCTGCTGGTGAAGGACGTCATCGGCCTCTACCGCGACACCGAGACCCGTCCCACCTTCTGGTACCTGCTGGCCAGCGCCGTCTTCCGCGACGGACTGGGGGGCGTGTTCGCGTTCGGAGCGATCATCGGCACCGCGGTGTTCCACTTCGGCACGCAGGACATCATCATCTTCGGGATCGCCGCGAACCTCATCGCCGGCGTCTCGACGATCGCGGCCGGCCGCCTCGACGACTACCTCGGCCCGAAGCGGATCATCCTCGTGTCGATCGGCTCGATGATCGTCGCCGGCCTCGCCGTGTTCTTCCTCCGGGATGGCGGCTCGCTGGTGTTCTGGATCGGCGGTCTCATCCTGTGCGCCTTCGTCGGCCCGGCTCAGGCAGCGGCGCGGTCGTTCCTGGCGCGGGTCACTCCCGCCGGGCGCGAGGGCGAGATCTTCGGCCTCTACGCCACGACCGGTCGCGCCGCGAGCTGGATGGCCTCCGGCGCGTGGACGGTGCTGATCGTGCTGACCGCGCAGACCGCCTTCGGCATCCTCGGCATCGTCCTGGTCCTGATCCTCGGATTCCTGCTGCTCCTCCCCGTCAAGTCCCCCCGCTGACCCCCTCCCCGCCGCTGCTCCTGCTCTGCCGCCGCGCTCGCGCCTGCCCCGCCGCCGCTCCTGCCCCGCCGGCGCCTGCCCCGCCGCCGCTCCTGCCCCCGCCGCTCCTGCTGCACAACTTCGGAGATCTAAGGCGACACGCCGACGCGGCGGCCGAATCCGCGGCGTGTCGCGGCGAATCTCCGAAGTTGTGCGGATGGACGGGGCGAGTCTCCGAAGTTGTGCGGGCGGACGAGGCGGGGCCGGAGACGGGGCGGGGACGGCGGGGGGGTGGGAGTAGCCTGACCCGGTGACCGTGCTGCTCGCCTTCCTGGCCAACATCCTCGTCGCGATCGCGAAGACGGTCGCGGCCGTGATCACCTCATCCGCATCGATGGTCGCCGAGGCGGCGCATTCATGGGCGGATGCCGGCAACGAGGTGTTCCTGCTGATCGCCGACCGCCGCGGGGCGAAGACCAAGGATGCCCGGCATCCGCTCGGCTACGGACGCAATGCGTTCGTGTGGTCGCTCATCGCGGCGTTCGGCATCTTCACCGCCGGCTCGATCGTGTCGATCATGCACGGCATCCAGGAGCTGTCGGACACGGGGCCCGTGGAGAGCCCCGTCGTGGCGTACGTGGTTCTCGGCATCGCGTTCGTGCTGGAGGGAGCGTCCTTCACGCAGGCGATGGTGAAGTCGCGACGGCTGGCGCGGCAGGGCGGCACCTCGACGTGGGACTTCGTGCTCGACACGAGCGACACCACGCTGCGGGCCGTCTTCTTCGAGGACTCGGCGGCCCTCATCGGCCTCGCGCTCGCGGGCGGGTCCATCCTCCTGCACCAGCTGACCGGCGTCGCAGCCTGGGATGCGATCGGCTCGATCCTCGTCGGCATCCTGCTCGGCGTCGTCGCCGTGATCCTCATCGGCCGCAACATCGCCTTCCTCGTCGGAGCGACGGCGGCGCCGAAGCTGCGGGCGCGGGTGGGCAGGGCCCTGCTCGGGCTGGACCAGATCGAACGGGTCACCTACCTGCACATCGAGTACGTCGGACCGAACCGGCTGTTCATCGTCGCGGAGGTCGACCTGGCCGGGGACGCCAGGGAGCACGACGTCGCGCGGCGGCTGCGCGACGTCGAGCAGCGGATCGAGGCGCACGAGGCCGTCGAGACGGTCGTGCTGTCGCTGTCGGTGGACGACGAGCCGTCGCTGGAGTTCGCGCCCGCCTGATTCAGCGCTGCCAGTTGTCGGCGAGCTTGTTCAGCAGGCGGGCGAGTTCCGTGCGCTCCGCGTCGGTGAACGAGGAGAGGGCGTTGGTCAGCAGCTGTCGCCGCTCCCCCCGCACGCCCCGGGCGAGCCGACGACCCTCGTCGGTGAGGGCGATGCGCGTGCGTCGCGCGTCGTCGGGATCCGCCTCGCGCCGCACGTAGCCGCGGTCCACCCCCTGCTGCACGAGGCGGGAGGCGCGCGGCTGGTCCACGCCGATGGCGACGCCGAGGTCGCTGACGCTCAGAGGGGCGGATGCCGCGGCGAGCGCTTCCAGCATCCGCATGCGTGCCGGGCCTCCGAGCCGTCCGGAGGGGTCGGCCATCCATGGCGGCATGCCGGGGTGGCCGTGATGATGCTCGAGGTGATCGTGGGCGTCGTCGCCGAGCGGGCCGCCGTGCCACCCGTGCGGACCCCCATGGCCATGCCCCCGCTCCGACGGACCCCGTCGTCCGGGAGCACGGTCGCCCGGTCGACGACCACGGAGGCGGGACAGCGCCTGCGCGATGGCTTCGGCGGGATCCGGCTGGGCGGGGTCTGCGGGTTCGGTGGTCATGCCCTGATTTTACATGCGACTTGACATGCACTCCGACTCCATGTCACCATACATGTACATGCACTGTGACATCCACATGCACATCGACAACAAAGGACTTCCCATGGACACCTCTGAATCACAGAACACTTCTTCCCGCCCCTTCGGCTACTGGCTCAAGGCCGCGGATCGGCTCATGGCAGCCGAGTTCGCCGCCGCGTTCGAGGGCGAGCACCTCAGCCGCCGCGACTGGCGCATCCTCAACATCGTCGACGGCACGACGGCCGCCGACCGCCCCCTTCCCGAGCACAAGCTGCATCGCCTGATCGAACGCGGCTGGATCGTCGCGGGCGCCGAGGGGTGGACCCTGACCGACGAAGGCCGCTCAGCCAAGGAGCGCCTCGGCGCCCTGGTCGACGACATCCGCGCGAAGGTGTCCGACGCCGTCTCCGACGAGGACATGGCCACCACGCTCGCGTCGCTCGAGAAGATCGCTCGCGCCTTCGGGTGGGACGAAGAGACGCCGCTCCCCCGCGGACGCGGACACCGTTTCGGCGGACACGGAAGCGGACACGAGCACGGCCACGGCTTCCCGGGCGGCTTCGATCACGGACGCGGCTTCGGACACGGACGCGACTTCGGTCACGGACGCGGGCACGGGCACGGCTGCGAGCACGGCCGGGGACACGGGCCCCACGGCGGGCACCACCGCGCCGAGCGGCTGGCCCAGCACGCATTCGAGCGTGGCTTCGACGCCGGCTTCAGCCGCGGTCGCGACGCCTGAACTCCCTGGAGCGAGCGGGACGGGCTTCGGCTCGCTCCGTTCGCGCCGCGACCGACGTCAGAGCGCGAGGAGAGCGAGCGCCGCCTCGGATGCGCCGGCGGAGCGCAGACGCTCCCGCATCGCAGCAGCAGCCACGGCATAGGGACGCTCGTCCACCAGCAGCAGTGACCGGGAGTTGGCCTCCTCGTTCAGGGCGATGAGCTCGAACGCGAGGACCTCGGCATCCGCATCGATCTCGCCCGCAGCCACCGCATGCCGCAACTGGGCCTCGACGTAGCCGTACCAGTCGGTCAGAGCCTCGCGCACGGCGTCGCGCACCGGCCCCGCTTTGGAGTCGACGTCCGCCGCCGTCGCCGCGAAGAAGCAGCCACCCGTGAAGACCCGATCCTTCGAGTAGCTCAGGGCGTTGTGCAGCAGCGCGGCCACTCGTCGCGCCCCTCGGGGCTGCGCGCGCGCCGGCTCCACGATCCGGGCCACGAAGATCTCCCGCGCGGCGGCGACCGTGGCCAGCTGCAGCCCCTCCTTGCTCTGGAACAGCGTCGCGATGCTGCTCTTGCTGGAGCCCGAGGCGTCGGCGAGACGGCCGATCGTCAGCCCGTCGAGTCCCTCCACCGAGGCGAGATCCGTCGCGCTCTGCAGCACGATGCGACGCGAGGCGTCGCCCCGGGCCCTCCGCCCGTCCAGAACCGTTCCGCTTGCCATGCCCCTAGTATACGAACGATCGTTCGCCTACTATACGTATGATCGTTCGTATTGTTCTGGCCAAGGAGTCCCATGCCATCCGCTCCCCTGCTGCTGGCCCGCAGCATCCCCTCGATCGCCCGAGTCTCGCCGACGCTCGCCGGCGACCTCGCCTACCGCCTCTTCTTCACCACCTCTCCGCGGATGCCGGTCCGAACGGCGGATGCGCCCACCCACGCGGATGCCCGCCGTGGCAGCCTGCGCGTGCGCGGTGCAGAGATCACCACCTACGTCTGGGGCGCCGGCCCGCGCACAGCCCTGCTCCTGCACGGGTGGCGCGGACGCACATCGCCTTTCGCTCCGCTCGTGCGCGAACTCGTCGCCGAGCGGTTCCGCGTGGTGTCGTTCGACGCGCCGGCGCACGGATCCTCGCGCGGGCGGCGCACCGACATCCGCGACTGGGTCGACGCCGCCGAGCAGCTGCACGCGACGCACGGGCCGTTCGACCTGATCCTCGGGCACTCCTTCGGCGCCCTGGCCGCGTTGACGATCGCTCGCGCCGGCGTTCCGACTCCCGCGGTCGTCACGATCGCGGGGGCGGCGAGTCCCGACGCCTTCCTCGCGCAGTTCGCGCGGGACCTCGACCTCGACGATCGGACCGCCGCGCGCCTCGCCGAGCGCTTCCGTCGTCGACTCGATCTCGACGAGACGACCGTCTCGGCTCGGTACGACGCCGTGGCTCATCCGCTGCCCGAGGGAACGCGGCTCCTCGTGGTGCACGACCGGGACGACCGGCGCATGCCCGACGACAGCTCGCTCCTCCTGCATGCGGCCCAGGGCGCGCGGTCCCGCCTGCTGCGCACCGACGGGCTCGGCCATGCGCGGATCCTGTCCGCCGATCCGACGCTGGACGCCGTCGTGGCTTTCGCGACGGGCGGGTTCGACGCGGTCGACGGACTCGGGACGACCGCGGGCGATGAGACCTCGACGGCGACGCGGCCGCGCGGCGTCAGAGTGCCGGGCTGAGGAGGAGCCGGAACTGCTCGGCGCCGTCCGCGCTGGAGAGGAACGGCAGCCCCGAGGTGTTCAGCAGGAAGACGATGACTCCGATCGCGGCGACCGCGAGCAGGAGCAGGAACGCGAAGATCGCCACCGTGAGCCCTCGATAGCCGCCCGACGTGGGCACCTCCGGCGCGACGGACGGCTGCGACCAGTCGTCGGCGGCGGCAGCAGGGGGCTCTCCGTCGAGGATGGCCGGAGTCGGTCGAGACCGGTCGGCGGATCGACGGCGCCGCTCTGCGGGTGGCGGCGGGATCAGCGCGTCGTCCGCGGAGGCGTCGTCCGGAGGTTCGGAGAGCAGTCCCTCCGGGATCGGGATCTCGGGCGGGGGCGGTGGGATGACGACGTCGGCGGGCGGGATCACCGGCTCCTCCGGCACCGCGGCGTCGTCCGGGATCCTGCCGTCGTCGTCGCTCATGTCAGCCTCCGACTGCTCCGACGTCGGTGACGCCGACGTCCGTCCGATGGAAGTTCTGGAACGACCGGGAGGCCGTGGGTCCGCGCTGCCCCTGGTACCGGTTGCCGTAGGGGCCGGAGCCGTACGGGTTCTCGGCGGGCGAGGTCAGGCGGAAGAAGCACAGCTGCCCGATCTTCATCCCCGGCCACAGCTTGATCGGCAGGGTGGCGACGTTGGCGAGCTCCAGCGTCACGTGACCGGTGAACCCGGGGTCGATGAAGCCGGCCGTGGAATGCGTGATGAGACCGAGCCGGCCGAGCGACGACTTTCCCTCGAGACGCGCGGCGATGTCGTCGGGGAGCGTGACCTGCTCGAAGGTGGCCCCGAGGGCGAACTCTCCCGGATGCAGGATGAACGGCTCATCGGGAGCGACCTCGATCAGACGCGTCAGCTCCGGCTGGTCGACCGACGGGTCGATGAACGGGTACTTGTGGTTGTCGAACAGGCGGAAGTACCGGTCCAGGCGCACGTCGACGCTCGACGGCTGGACCATCTCCCGCTCGTGCGGCTCCAGGCCGATGCGTCCGGATGCGAGTTCTGCCTTGATGTCGCGGTCGCTGAGAAGCACGGCACCAGCCTAGTCACCCCGGTGCCTCAGATCTCGGTGCGCACCGCTCGGCCGCGGAGGAGGGGCAGCAGTGCCGCCGCCGTCACCACTGCGGCCGCGGTGAGCACGGCAGCCACGAACCCGCCCGTCGCCAGGACGGCGGCGATCGTGCCGAAGACCGCGATCCCGAGTCCGCCGCCGAGCGCGAAGCTCACCTCCTGGATCGCGCCGACCTGCCCGGCGTGGTCCTCCGTCGTCACCTCGAACAGAGCGGTCGCGGCGAGGGTCCCGCCGACGCCGAAGCCGAGCCCGACCAGCACCAGGGGAAGGGCGACGAGAGCGGGATCGAGCGCGAGCCATCCGAGTCCGGCGGCCTGCAGCAGCAGGACCAGCACGGTGAGCCGGTTCGCCGAGAGCCACCGGAGCGCGACGGGTGCGAGGACGCCGCCGAGCGCGATCGCGACGGCCTGCGGCAGCAGTGCGATGCCCGCCTCCGCAGCACTCTGGCCCCGCGTGTCCTGCAGGTGCAGACTGACCAGCAGGACCGAGGCCGCTGAGGCACCGCTGGCGACGATGATCCGGATCACGGCGGGGCTGAAGCCCGGCACCCGGAACACGCTCATGTCGATCAGCGGGTCGCGGAGACGACGTTGCCTGCGCACGAAGAACACCAGGCTCACCACGGCGATGACGGCCGCCACCGCCGCGGACGCGGGCGCTGCGAGGATCTCGTGCAGCGCGAAGACGAGGGCGCCGAGCGCCACGATCGAGGAGAGGATGCTGAGCACGTCCCAGGACGGCCGCTGCGAGCTGCGCGAATCCGGCACGAGCCAGACGGCGAGCGCTCCGGCCAGCACCGCGAGCGGCACGCTGCCCAGGAGCAGCCAGCGCCAGCCGGGGCCCTCCGCCAGGATGCCGCCGAGCACGGGTCCGAGCGCGCTTCCGGTGCCGAACGTCGCCGTCCACAACCCGTAGGCGAGCACGCGCTCCCTGGCGTGGAACTTCGCTCCGATGGTGGCGACGACTCCCGCGACCACGAACGCCTCCGCGACGCCGAGCAGCGCACGGACCACGATCAGCAGCAGACCGCTCGTGGCCAGACCGCCCACGACGTTGAGCACCGCGAACCCCGCCAGCCCGATCAGCACGATCGTCTTCCGGCCGAACGCATCCCCGATCCGCGCCGCCACGATCAGCGTCGCGGCGAGCGACAGCGCGTACACGTCCACGAGCCAGAGCCCCTCGATGTCGCTCAGGTGCAGGTCGGCGCGGATCGCCGGGAGGGCGGTGGAGACGCTGCTGATCGCGAGCGCCCCGACGAGGATTCCGAGCAGAAGGGGGACCATGGCGAGCCACAGCCGAAGGGTCGAGCGCTGTCCGAGGAGAGAGGGGGTCGAGGTCACGATCTCATTCTGTAAAGTACAGGCAGGAGCGACAAGTACGGTCATTTCTGACACGTACTTACCGTTTGGATACCGAGGAGGCTCCGATGCGCGAGAAGACCGAGCGGATCATCCACGAATGGACCGACTCCTGCGACGCCGAGGTGTCGATCGCCGTCCTCGGCGGCGCCTGGAAACCCAGCATCCTGACCCTGCTCGGCGAGCACGGGGTGCTGCGCTTCGGCGAGCTCGGACGACTCCTGAAGGACCCCACCGCCCGGGTGCTCACCCGCCAGCTGCGGGAGCTCGAAGACGACGGGCTCATCATCCGCACCGTGTACCGGCAGGTTCCGCCCAAGGTCGAGTACCGGCTCAGCGACCTCGGCGCGAGTGCCGCTCCCCTGCTCGCCGAGCTGACGGCCTGGGGCACGCTCTACGCCGGGACGCAGCGCGAGGCGTCCGCCGCGAAGACGGCCGAAAACGAAGCCGTCGCCTGACGGTCGTCCGGCGCATCCGGCGATGCGCTTTGGCCATCGCCCCCGCGACGGGTAGGCTTTCCCTCACCTGCTCTCGAGCGGGTTCGGGGCTGTAGTTCAATGGTAGAACTTCTGCTTCCCAAGCAGACAGCGCGGGTTCGATTCCCGTCAGCCCCTCCACAAGGTCAACCGAGTTCGACGCGCCGCCCCGTGCCCATCTCTCCCGCGTCGCTGCTGGTCACGACGGCGTAGACCCCGTGCGGCACCCCTGGCAGATTCGCCACCTGGCGGGCCAGCTCGATGAGGGCGTCCTCGGGGGCGTTCCAGACGAAGAAGAGATACTCGTCGCCGAGTTCCTCCCCATCGTCGAACACCTCCCCCGACCCGGAGCCCTCCTCCAGCTGGAAGAGGAAGCCCTCCTCGATGGTCTCGATCCAGGGGAAGGGGTAGTCCCCTTCGGCGAGCCCTTCGGCGGGAGTCAGCGGAACGTGGATCTCGACGACGAGGTCACTCATGCGAACGCCTTTCTTCGTTGTCTGCGCCGATCGGACGGTAGCGCTGCACGGATACTCCCGAGCGGAAATCATGGCGGTCCACGAGGTCGAGTTCCAGGCGCTCGGGCAGTCCGTCGAGCAGCCGCGGCCCGTGTCCCGCGACGACCGGGTGCACGACGAACACGTACTCGTCGATGAGCCCACGCTCGGCGAGCGCCAGCGGGAGTCGGACGCCTCCGACGGAGAGTCCTTCGCCGGGTTGCTGCTTCAGCCGTTCGACGGCCGCTGCCAGGTCTCCCTCGACCAGCTCAGCGTTCCAATCGACCCGCTCCAGCGTGCTCGACACGACATGCTTCCTGGTCCGGTCGATGGCCTCGGCGAACGGGATCTCCCACTCGTCCATCCAGTCCGGCCAGGCGCCCGAGGCGGGCCGGCGCCACGCGGACTCCATCATCTCGTAGGTCACCCGACCGTAGAGGAGCGCATCGGAGCGCTCCATCTCGGCCGTCCAGAAGCGCATCGATTCCTCATCCGGCGGGAGGCCGGCTTCGTGGTGACAGCAGCCGTCGAGGGTGACGTTGATCGCGTAGCGAAGTGGTCTCATCTCGTCGCTCTCCTTCGATGCGCCGCGCGGTTCCCTCGGTTCGGCTCAGGATACGTCGTACAGCTCTCCCACGGGAACGGCCACGGGGAGGACGTTGCCCGGCTGCGCGAGCGGACACGCCCACGCCGGGTCGTACGCGCACGAGGGGTTGTACGCGAAGTTGAAGTCGAGCACGATCGTCCCGCGAGCCGGATCGGACCCGAGGTCCGCACCCTTGATCGTGTCGATCAGGTAGCGGCCGCCGCCGTACGTGCCGCCGGGGCGCCCGGCCAGCGCGTCCCGCACGAGGATGAAGAGGCCGCCGCCGTACGACATCAGTCGCCAGACGTCGAGCGACCCGACGTCCGGGACCTCCACCCGTCCGATGCGCTCGAACGGCACGACGCCGTCGGTCCCGGTCGGGAACTCGAAGCCACCGGGATCGGCCGGAAGGATGGGCAGCTCGAAGCGCCACTGCGGATCGTACGAGGCGATGGGCAGCCCCTCGAACAGCACGCGGTCCTCCGGCAGCAGCGGCGTCGCCGGATGGCGACGCATCAGGTCGTCGCGCTCGATCCGCCAGAGCTCATGCGCGTCCTCCGGCGACTCGGCACGGCGGACAGCGTCGTAGAGCGCGAACACGCGGCGTCGCCAGTCCACGACCTCGAGCGCCGTGCGTGCAGGAGTGGTCGTCATCGCCCCAGGCTACGGGGCGATCCGGGAGGACGCGATCATGTCCGCATATCCCGACTCGTACGTCGGATGCTCGAGCGTTCCCAGGAGCGAGAGCAGCAGCGAGCCGTCGTGCACCAGACCACTCGGCACCCCCGATCCGCTGTCCGGCGGCACGTCGACGCCGAGCTGCGCGGCGAGGAACCGCACGACGTCCCCGAGCGGGGCGGGCTTCCGGTCGACGGCGTGCAGGAGCGCGGGCGGGTCGTCCATCCGCAGCATCAGGTCGAGTGCGCGCACCAGATCGGACTCATGGATCCGGTTCGTGCGTCGAGCGTGATCGACGCCCTCCCCGGCGCGCACCCTCCGCAGCAGGAACTCGCGACCGGGACCGTAGATCCCGGCCGGGCGGACGACCACCGCATCGAACAGGTCGGCCGCGGCCCGCTCGCCGTCGCGGATCGCCGCAGAGCGTCCGCTCGCCGCCACGGGCTCGTCCCGCTCGGTGATCGGGCGCTCGGCGGTCGTCCCCTCGAACACCCCGGTCGACGAGACGAAGACCGTCCGGGCAGGGACGCGGGGCAGGGCGTCCCCGAGATGCGTCAACGCTGTGCGGTAGGCGGTCGGCCCCTCTCCCGGCGGCAGCGTGACGAGCACGGCATCGACCTCGGGCAGCGGCGACGGCAGGGGGGCGGACAGGTCTCCGCGGACCCCGGTGATACCGGCGGGCAGCGCGCCGTCCCCGCGCCGCAGGGCGAAGACCTCGCCGCCCGCAGCGAGGAGCCGCGGGGCGAGGCGCGCGCCGAGCTTGCCGAATCCGACGAGAAGGGTGCGACGAGGCGCCGGCATGTGATCCATCGCTCCCAATGTCCCACAGACGATGAGAGCGCCGCACCCTCCGAGAGGATGCGGCGCTCGCGCAGGTCGAGGGGCGTTACTCCGCCGCGGCGATCTTCTTGGCGTCGTCCGTGTTGAGCAGACGGAACAGGAGCGCCGCGATCACGGCGCCGACGACCGGGGCCACGATGTAGAGCCACAGCGAGCTCCAGGCGAAGTGACCGCTGACCGACAGCCCCAGCGCCACCGCCGGGTTGAAGCCGCCGCCCGAGATCGAGCCGACGGTCGCCGCGCCGACGAACACGGTCGCACCGATCGCGAGACCGTAGAACGAGTTGCCCGCGGTGTCCTTCGACGTGGCCGTGTTCAGCACGACCCAGACGAGGATGAGCGTGAACAGCGCCTCGACGAGGAACGCCGGTCCCACCTCGATGACCATGGCCTTCTCGCCCACCGGCCAGACCGAGAGCGAGACGAGCGCCGCCACCGCTCCACCCACGAACTGGGCGACCACATAGGCGATGAAGTCGACGACGCTCAGGCCGCCGCGCAGGAACACGCCGACCGAGACGGCCGGGTTGAGGTGGGCCCCCGAGATGTGGCCCGTCGAATAGACGAGCACCATCAGGGTGAAGCCGATCGCGAGCGGCGTCAGCGGGCTGTCGCTGTTCACCGCCGCGATGATCGCGAGGACGAAGAGGAAGGTGGCGATCGCCTCTGCGAGCGCCGTACGTACCGTTCCGGTCATGAGAATGCCCTTTTCTGTGGGAATCGAGAAAGGAAGCGCTGCCCGTTCCACCCGCGATCTCCGGGCCGACGCACCCGTCTTGCGGCACCGACAGTAGCGGGACGACCTCGGCGGCTCCGGATGCCGCGCGGTGAAGCTGTGAATCCGCTGAGCACGGACCGGCCGATGCGGATCCGTCGCCGCGCTGTCAACCCCGTGGCGGCCCTCCCGCGGTTGCTCCTACCGTGCAAGGATGACGACCGAGACTGCGCCCCGCGCCGAGACTCCCACGCGACTGCGGCGCGCGATCACCGGCCCGCTCCTGTTCGCCTTCATCCTGGGCGACGTCCTGGGAGCCGGCATCTACGCGCTGATGGGCGTGCTCTCCGAGAAGGTCGGCGGGATGCTCTGGGCGCCCCTGCTGCTGGCGCTGCTGCTCGCCCTGCTCACCGCGGGTTCCTACGCCGAGCTCGTCACGAAGTACCCTCGCGCCGGAGGTGCGGCCGTCTTCGCCGAGCGCGCCTTCCACAGCCCGCTCGTGTCGTTCCTCGTCGGGTTCAGCATGCTCGCCGCCGGTGTGACCAGTGCCGCCGGCCTCGCGATCGCGTTCTCCGGCGACTACCTGAGCACCTTCTTCGATCTGCCGACGATCCCCGTCGCGATCGTCTTCCTCGCCGTCGTCGGCCTGCTGAACGCGCGCGGCATCCGCGAGTCGATGGGCGCCAACCTCGTGATGACCGCGATCGAGCTCAGTGGCCTGGTGATCGTCGTCGCCGTCGTGGCGGTGTTCGTCGGCGGCGGAGGCGGCGACCTCTCGCGCGTCGCCGAAGCCCCCGAGGGGACGAGCGTCGCCATCGCGGTCCTCTCCGGCGCGGTCATCGCCTACTACTCGTTCGTCGGTTTCGAGACCTCCGCGAACATGATCGAAGAGGTGAAGGACCCCCGGCGCACCTATCCGCGCGCCCTGTTCGGCGCGCTCTTCACCGCGGGTGCCGTGTACGTCCTGGTCGGTCTGGCCAGCTCCATCGCCCTCCCCTCGGAAGAGCTGCAGGAATCCAGCGGCCCGCTGCTCGCGGTCGTCGAGGCGACCGGGGTCGACATCCCCTCCTGGCTGTTCAGCCTGATCGCCCTGATCGCCGTCGCCAACGGCGCCCTGCTGACCATGATCATGGTCAGCCGCCTGACCTACGGGATGGCGGAGCAGGGTCTGCTCCCCGCGACCCTCGGCCGGGTGCTGCCGAAGCGGAAGACGCCGTGGGTCGCGATCCTCACGACCACTCTCGTCGCGATGGGTCTCACGCTCGTCGGAGACCTCGCCACGCTCGCCGAGACGGTGGTCCTGCTGCTGCTCGTCGTGTTCCTGAGCGTGAACATCTCCGTCCTCGTGCTGCGGCGCGACCACGTCGAGCACGACCACTTCCGGGTCTGGACCTTCGTGCCGGTGCTCGGGGTCGCATCCTGCATCCTGCTGCTCACCCAGCAGCGGCCCGTGGTCTGGCTCTTCGGCGCCATCCTGCTGGCTGTGGGTGGCATCCTGTACGTGCTGGCACGCTGGAACCGCAAGCGCGCCACCGCGAAGACGACCGAGACCCACACCGACACCGACACCGACACCGAGGAGAACCATGAGCACGCCTGACCGCGACGCCGCAGACGAGATGACCAGCGAGGAGAAGCGTCACGACCAGCTGACGTCCGCGCCGGATGCCACGGAGGCTGACGCGGCCCCGCGCATCGAGGTCAGCGAGCACGACGGGAACACCCGGATCGACATCGCCCCCGATGCCCCCGTGCGCCCCGGCCCCGGCCCCGGCGTCGAGATCGACGAGGAATCCGACTGAGCCGAGCGCTCAGACGGCGGTCGCCGCGCCGACCCGCTCGCGCGTGGTCGTGATCGTGGCGAACCCGCGTGCGGAGAGGACGCTCTCGGTGCGACGCATGATGTCCGCGCCCGAGACGGCGGCGAGCGCGCCGGAAGCCGCGATGTCCGAGGTCGTCGTCGCATCCGTGACGAACTCGACCTCGTAGCCCAGATCCGCCGCCGCGCGGGTCGTCGTCTCGCAGCACTGCTCGGTGCGGATGCCGCAGACGACGAGCCGACGGATGCCCTGGCTCTCCAGCCGCTCGTGGAGGTCCGTCGACGCGAACGCGTTGATGGTCGTCTTCGTGAGCGCGGTCTCCGCGTCGTCCTGGCCGAGCTCGGCCATCACCCGCACCTGGCCGTTCTGCGGGTCGAACACTCCTCCGCTGCCCGGGTCGGCATGCGTGATCCACACCACCGCGTCTCCGGACGCGCGCGCGTGATCGACGAGAAGGGCGATGTTGTCGAGCACGGCCGGATTCGCGGTGGTCGACCAGTCGTCGCGCCTGCGGAACGACTCCTGCGCGTCGATCACGAGCAGGGCCGTGGAGGAAGTGGTCATGCGCTCATCCTTCCCGGCGCCGTCGCCGGCGACAAGACGGTTCCCGGTCGAAGATCGCAGGGATCCGGACAGGCCTCAGAGCCAGCCTTTGTGCTTGAACGCGGCATACAGGCCGAAGCCGAGCGCGACCATCATGCCGACCGCCATGGGATAGCCCAGCAGCCAGTGCAGTTCGGGCATGTGGTCGAAGTTCATCCCGTAGATCGTGCCGACCAGCGTGGGCGCGAACAGGATCGCCGCCCATCCCGAGATCTTCTTGACCTCGTCGTTCTGACGGATGCTGAGCTCTGTCATCCGCCGCATCTCCTCGTTCTGACGCCGCGCGACGATCGTCGACTCCACCGTGAGGGCGTTGTCGAGCACGGTGCGGAAGGTCGTCGCCCGGTCACTGACGCGCAGGGTGTGGTCCAGCACATCGCGCAGGTACCGCTGCAGCTCCTCGCTCACCCGGTACTTGTCCGAACCGCGAAGCAACGCCTCGAGCATGCCCGACAGCGGCTGCGTCGCCCGCTGGAAGTCGATGACCTCCCTGCCCAGGTCGTAGATCCGCTGCGTCGCGTCGGTGTCCTCCTCGAACAGCTGACTCTCGATCTCGTCGATGTCGTTCTCGAGACCGGCGAGGACGGGAGCGTACTCGTCGACGACCTCGTCCAGGATCGCGTACAGCACGGCCTCGGGACCGTGGGAGAGCAGCGCGGGGTCGCTCTCCAGCCGACGCCGCACCCGCCCGAGATCGGGGGACTCCGCGTGGCGGATCGTGACGACGAAGTCCGGGCCGACCAGGACGTGCACCTCGCCGAACTCGACCTCCTCGCTGTCGTCGAGGTACCGGGCGGGCCGCAGGACCATGAACAGCACGTCGCCGTAGCGCTCCAGCTTCGAGCGCTGGTGCCCGGAGAGGGCGTCTTCGACGACGAGGGCATGGAGACCGAACTCGTCGGCGACCTCGCGGATCTCCTCCTCGCTCGGGCGGTAGAGGCCGATCCAGCTCATGCCCCGGCGTTCCCGCATCCGCTCGAACGTCTCGCTCAGGCTCTGCGGGTTCTCGGTGCGGACACCGTCCACGTAGATCGCATTGTCGATGATCGCCATGGTGGCCCTCGCCCGGTCAGGCGGCGATCAGCCCGCGGGGGGAGCGACGCACGGGAGCGCGCTGTCGGTGATCGCCTGGTGGTACTGCTCGGCTGTGAAGGGCAGGCCGAACTCCGGAGCGGTCTCCCCGGACGCGGCCGGCGCCTTGGAGGCGATCGCCGCGAGTTCCCAGGAGAGGTGCTGGACGAAGGCGGGGCCGCCCGTCGAGTCGTTCAGCACGACCGCCACGGTGAAGCCGGTCTCGGGGTCGGAGTACGCCGCCGTGGCGTATCCGGGGGTCCATCCGTGCTGACCGATCATCGAGCCGACGAGGAACCCTCCCCCGGTCGCCTGGAACCAGGACGGCGCCTTGTCGTCCGCGGGAAGCGGCGACCCGAAGCGGTTCGGCTCATCCTTGGTCCGCAGCGCCTGCGTGGCCTCGGCCTGCGCGTAGCGGCCGAGGTCGGTGATCGTGGAGACCGCGCCGGAGTCGGTGAACCCGGAGGTGGAGGACAGCTTCGTGGTGTCGACCGGAGCGGCGCAGTTGTATCCGCCCTCGACGGGCGACATGTAGTGGCCCTTGAGGGCGGGAGACGGCTCGGGCGCGGAGGCTCGCGGACCGGGGAGCGAGGTGTCCGCGAGGCCGAGGGGCTCCGTGACGTACTCGGCGATCAGCTCGGAGGCCGTCATCCCGGTCGCGCGCTCGAGAGCGAGGCCGAGCATCAGGTATCCGGCGTCGGAATCGCGGTAGGTGGTGTGCGGGGCCACGCGCTCACGGGCCAGGCCGTAGCCGGCGAGCTCGAGGGGAGCCCACACGCGCTCGGGCGTGTTGACCCATGCCGCCTTCACGGTCTCCTCCGAGGACCCGATGCCGCTCGTGCCGTTGCAGAGGTCGAGGAGCGTGATGTCGGACATGTCCGCGACGCCGGAAACGTACTCGGGCACGGGGGCGTCGAGCTCGACGGTTCCCTCGTCGGCGAGCGCGTAGAGCACGTCGCACGTCATCAGACGGGTCACATCGGCGATGCGGAAGGACATGTCGGTCGACAGCTCCCCTCCGCCCTCGCGACTCTGGGTGCCGGTCGCGGAGACCCAGCTGCCGCTCCACGGGACCCAGACGCCCACGATCGCACCCGAAGCCCCGGAGGCGGCGATCGCGTTGTCGACGGCAGCCTGCATCGCCGCGACGGTGTCGTCGGGCAGCGCTCCGTCGACCTGAGCGGGCGGCGTGTACGAGAACGATTCCTCGGACGAGCATCCGGTCAGGGCCAGAGCGAGCACGGCCGCCGTCGCTGTTGCGGCGCGCCACCGGCGCGACGAGAGAAGCTGCATGTGAAGAACCCCCGAAGACGTGTCTCCCGATTCTAGAGCGCCGATGCTGAAAGCCCGCCCCGCGGCCCTCCCTCGGCCTCGCGCGTAAGGTGGTCGGCGTGCCCCACACCTTCGATCCCGACGTGACCAGCGCCGTCCTCCGCCACATGAACGGCGACCACACCGACGACAACCTCCTCATCGCCCGCGCGTTCGCCGAGCCGTCCGATGCCGCCATCACGGCGTCTATCATGACCGGTTTCGACGGAGAGGCCGGCGTCTGGGAGGTGACGCGAGGGGATGCCGTGTCCGAGCTGCGCGTCCCCTGGCCCGGAGGCGCCATCGACGACCGGCCCGCCGTGCGTCGCGAGATCGTCGCCCTCTACGACGCCGCCTGCGCGCGCCTCGGGGTCGAGCCCCGCCCGCACGCCTGACCGGCTCCGCGGCTCCGTCGCGGACCTCTGCGACGTCGGACTTCCATATGAGGTAAGGCTCCCCTTACACTGAGGTCATGTCCGAGATCCTCTCTTTCTCCGCCGCCCTGCGCGAGCGTTCGTCCGGATCGCACTCCCGCAGCGAGACCGCCGGATTCATGTCCGACCTCCTGAAGGGCGAAGGCTCCCGCGAGGACTACATCTCCCTGGTCGCCCAGCACTACTTCATCTACGAAGCCCTCGAGAGCGCGGGCGAGCGCATGCGCAAAGATCCCGTCGCCGCCGTGTTCATCAGCGACAAGCTGACCCGTCTGCCCGCGCTGGAGGCCGACCTCGAGTTCCTCCTCGGGGCGGAGTGGCGTGCACAGATCACCCCTCTGCCGACCACGCGGCGCTACGTCGAGCGGATCAACCAGGTGGGCGCGACGTGGGCCGGCGGATTCGTCGCCCACCACTACACGCGCTACCTCGGCGACCTGTCCGGCGGCATCTTCATCGGTCGGGTCATGGCGCGGCGCTTCGGCTTCGAGACCAACGGCATCGGGTTCTACCTCTTCGACGACATCGCCGACCCCGCCGCGTTCAAGGACGTGTACCGCGAGCAGCTCGACGCCGCCCCGTGGGACGATGCCGAGCGCGAGCGCGTTATCGACGAGGTCCTCCTCGCCTACCGCTTCAACACCGAGCTGTTCGAGGACCTCGACCGCGCCCGCGTCGCCGCCTGACCCCCGCCGCTCCCCGGTTCGCCCGCGCGTCCGGCTCAGGTCTTCGGCAGCTCCGGGGTCGACCGCGCGATCCACGCGTCGCGCATGAAGCGACGCACATCCTCATCCACCCGGATGTCCCGGGGGCGCAGCGGCCGCGACAGGTACAGGCCGTCCAGCGAGGTCAGCCGACTCAGCGCGACATAGGTCTGACCGGGGGCGAAGGCACCGGAGCCGAGGTCGATGATCGCGCGTTCATAGGTCTTGCCCTGCGACTTGTGGATCGTGACGGCCCAGGCCAGCCGCAGCGGGAACTGCGTGAACTCGGCGACGACGTCGCGCGACAGCTTCTTGGTGTTCGGGTCGTAGGCGTACCGGAACCGCTCCCAGACGGCGGGTTCCACATCCACCTCCTCGCCGTCGATGTCGACGCGCACCGCTCCCCCGAGGATGCGCGTGACGGTGCCGATCGTGCCGTTCACCCACCGCGGGGGCTCCCCCGACATGGCGGTGTCGTTGCGGAGGAACATCACCTGCGCGCCGACCTTGAGCTTGAGCTCCGATTCCGCGGGGAGGGCCGCCTCGCCGCGTCCGAAGTCGCCGTTGATCTCGGCGCGCGCGGTCTGCTCCTTGCCCGGCAGCGCGGCCAGGTGCCGGCTGTTGATGGCGTTCACGATGTCGTTGCGCGTCGCGAGCGTGATCATCGGCACCTCGCCCGGCTCGGGCTCTGGCGGGGTGCGCGCGCCCTGCGTGTTCAGGACGTCGGCGATCTCGGCGGTCACCCGGCCGTAGCGCACCGCGTTCAGCATCGACTTGAACCCGTCGTCGGACTGCCGGTGGATCTGCACCAGTTCGCGCACGTGCAGCTCGGCGCGGGTGTCGACCTCGAAGAGCCCCTCGTTCGCCGAGCCTGCCGAATCGCTCCCCGAGCCTGTGGGGCCGGCCCAGACCTTCGCGTCGAAGAACCAGAAGGAGCGGTAGTGGTCCTGCACGTAGCGGGCCTCGTCGCCGCGCGGCGGCACGGGAGCGAGCTGGTACGGGTCGCCGAACATGACGACCTGCACGCCCCCGAAGGGCTCGCCTCTGCGCCCGCGGGCCTGCCGCAGCGAACGGTCGATGGCATCCATCAGGTCTGCATTGACCATCGAGATCTCGTCGATCACGAGGGTCTCGATCGCGTTGAGGATCCGCCGGGTCGCGTCGTTCTGGTCGATGTCCGCGTCCCCGATCAGGCCGATCGGCAGCCGGAACAGAGAGTGGATGGTCTGCCCCTCCACGTTCAGCGCCGCGACACCGGTCGGCGCGCAGATCGCGATCTGCTTCTCGGTGTTCCACGCGAAGTGCTGGAGGAGCGTGGACTTTCCGGTGCCGGCGCGACCGGTGATGAACACGTGCTCGCTGGTGTCCTCGATGAGCCGGAACAGCTCTTGCTGCTCCTCGGAGAGGGCGGGAAGGGACACGGTTCTCACAGAGGCGGAGGGCGGACACGGGGCGCCCCACCATGCTACGTCCCGGCCTCCCGTCCGGGACGCCGACGCTCGGCGTCCCCTCAGGCCGCCCTCCTAGACTGACGCCATGGAGCGGGCCCGGAGGAGCGCGTCCCGGCGCGCGCGCCTGGGCGCTGACCTCGCGTTGCTCGCGGTGGTGGGCCTGATGCTCGTCGCCGCTCTCGGAGCCGGCGGTGCCACGCTCTATCAGCAGTTCTACGGCCCGTCCGCGTTCGTGGTGCGCTATCTCGACCTGCTCTCGTCCGGGCGCGCCGCCGATGCCCTCCGCGTTCCGGGCGTCGCGATCGACCGGGAGACCCTCGAGGAGGCCGGAATCGCACCCACCGCCTCCGAGGCGATGCTCCGGCGCTCGGCGCTCGCCCCGCTGACGGACGTCGAGGTGGAATCGGAGAAGCCCGCCGAGGGCGGCACGGCCGTCACGGTCAGCTACCGGGCGAGCGGACACGAGGGCACCAGCACCTTCCTCATCGAGCAGGACGGATGGGCGGGCGTCACGCCGAACTGGCGTTTCCGCACGAGCCCGCTGGCCGTCGTCGATCTCACGGTGCGCGGCAGCGACCGGTTCGCGGTGAACGGCTTCGAGGTCGACCGCCGTCAGGTCTCCGCGGCGGGGGTCGACGCGGCCCCGCTCGACCCGCTGCCCCTGCTCGTGTTCACCCCCGGCCTGTACTCCGTTTCGGTGGAGACGCCGATCGCGACGGCATCCGGCCACGGCGTGCTCGCCGACACCCCGCTCGCCGAGACGCCGCTCGACGTGCAGACCACGCCGACCGACGAGTTCGTCGAGGTCGTGCAGCAGCGCGTGGAGGAGTTCCTCACGCAGTGCACAACGCAGGAGGTGCTGCAGCCCACCGCGTGCCCGTTCGGGCTGCGCGTCACGAACCGCATCGCCTCTCCGCCGAAGTGGTCGATCGCCCAGCAGCCGACGGTGACGGTCGTCCCGGACGGCGCCCAGTGGCAGATCCCGCCCACGGATGCCGTCGCGCACGTCGACGTCGAGATCCGGTCGCTGTTCGACGGCTCGATCGACCCCGTGTCCGAGGACGTGCCGTTCCGCCTCAACGGCACGATCGTGATCCTCCCCGACGGCTCGGCGTCGATCAGGGTCGGGTCGCCCGACGAGCCGACGATCGACTGACGGGAGCCGCGTGCGGCCTCAGCGGCCCTCGCTGCGACGATCGCGGTCGGCGAGAGCCGCGAGCTTGGCGTTGTACTCCTCGAGCTCGGCATCCCCCGTGCGATCCGCGTGCCGGTCGCGGCGCTTCTGCAGCTTGGTGTCGTTGCGGCTCCACTGGATCGCGACCGTGATCGCGAGGATCAGCGTGGGGATCTCGCCGATCGACCAGGCGATGCCACCGCCGACGTACTGATCCTGCATCGGGTCGGCACCCCAGTCGCGTCCCATCGCGCCGAACCAGTCCGCGACCATCAGCCCCTCCTGCATCATGATCGCGATGCCGAAGAACGCGTGCATGGCCATGACCGCGATCAGCGTGATCAGGCGTCCCGGGTACGGCAGGCGGTACGGGACGGGGTCGGCGCCGATCAGGCTCATCACGAACAGGTAGCCGGAGATGAGGAAGTGGATGACCATCCACTCGTGGCCGAGGTGCTCGAACATCGACCACCGCACCAGATCGGTGAAGTAGAAGGCCCACAGCGACAGGATGAAGATCGCCGCGGCGACGAACGGGTGCGTGACGACGCGGGCGAACGGCGAGTGCACGGCCCACATGATCCACTCACGACCGCCGCGGGTCCCGTCGTCCCGCTTGTGGACGGCTCGCAGCGCGAGCGTGATCGGCGCGCCGGAGACGAGCAGCAGCGGGATGGCCATCGACAGCATCATGTGCCCGAGCATGTGGATGCTGAACAGGTACTCCTGGTACGCGTTGATCGGCCCGCCGGTCACCCACACGAGCATCAGCATGCCCAGCACCCAGAACACGGTGCGGTGGATCGGCCAGCGGTCGCCGCGGCGGTGCAGACGCCACACTCCGGCGAGGTACAGGAACAGCCCGAAGCCGGCGGCGACGAGCCAGAGAACGTCGATGTCCCACTGCGTGAACCAGCGCTCGAGGGTGAGTTCAGGCGGCAGCGGCGACCCGGTGAGCACCTGGGCGGGCGTCTGCGCGAACGCGGCGGTCTCTCCGGTGGGCGGAGGGGTGCGCGCGAGGGCGGCTGCGGCACCGGACGCCAGCCCCATCAGGGCGACCTCGCACAGCACCAGCAGCCAGAACCAGCCGGCCGCGCGCGGACCGTCGAGCCGCGGGATCAGCCGTGCGCGGTACCACGCGCCGAGCAGCCCCATGCCGCCCAGCAGCGCCACCTTCGCGAGCACGATCCAGCCGTACGGCGTCCCCCACAGGGCATCCCAGCCGCCGAGCGCGACGATCGAGCGGGTGACGCCTGACACGGCGACCACGGCGAACGCGGCGATCGCCAGGGAGGAGTAGCGGCGCACGAGGCTCGCCGTGTCGACGTCCTGGCGTCCGCGCAGCAGGACGAGCAGCAGCAGACCGCCGAGCCACACCGCCGCACCGACCGTGTGCAGCAGGATCGAGTTGACCGCCATGTTGTGGCCGTCGAGGTCGCCGGCATGCCCCTGCGTCGCGAGCGGGAGGAAGGACGCGGCGGCGAGCAGCGCCGTGATCAGGGTGGGGGTCCACGACCGCCAGGCGAACGCGAGCACCGTGATGACAGCGCCGAAGATCGTGGTGATGAGCCAGGACTGCCCCAGCGGCAGCTCCAGCAGGAAACGGCCGAGCTGCGTGCCGAACTCCCGTTCGATGCTGAGCTGGGGGTTGAAGGCCGCCATGAAGGCCAGGAACCCCGCCAGACCCGCGGAGATCGTGAAGACGGCGGCGCCCACCGAGGCGATGTTGAGTGCCGCATCGAACGCCCGCTCGCCCGCACGCAGGCCGAACAGAGCCAGCACGAGGGAGCCGAGCATCACCGCCGCCGCGATGTTCATCACGAGCTTCGCGATCGGCGTGCCCCAGAGCACGAAGGGCCCCGGGTCCTGCAGGAGCGGTGGCTCGGCGCCGCCTCCGACGAGGAGCGCCAGGATCACGGCGACGAGCGCCGCGGCGAGGAGGAGGACGACTCCGGCGACGCGATACGCCGAAACGCGACTCGTCGACTCGCTGCGGGAACTCACCCCTCCAGCCTAGGCGCGCCCGGCAGGGAGAAAGCACGAAGGCCGCCCCCGACGAGCGGGAGCGGCCTGCGAAGACGTGCGGTCTTACTTGACGGCAGCCTTGAGCTTGGAACCGGCGGTCACCTTGACACGCTTGCCGGCCGGGATCTTGATCTCGGCGCCGGTCTGCGGGTTGCGGCCCGTGCGAGCAGCGGTGTCGACCTGCTCGAAGGAGATCCAGCCCGGGATGGAGACCTTGCTGCCCTTGGCAACAGCGTCGGAGACCGTGGCGAACAGGGAGTCGAGGACACCGGAGACGGTGGCCTGGCTCTGGCCGGTGGCGGAAGCGATGCTCGCGACGAGCTCGGTCTTGGTGATGGACTTGTCAGCCATGTCATCCTCCAGCGACGAAGGACCGTCGCATCGTTGTGGGTATCGGAGCGGGTGCTCCTGGTCTGTCGACCGCCTCGAATGTACCAACCACCACCCGCATTTCCGCGTCATTTCGCGGGTTTTGGGCAATTACTGGGCGTGTCGCGTCACATTCGTCACTTCCGTCACAGATTCGCGCCTGCCCGAAGCCTGTCTCAGGCACCTGGGTGGCGTCCCCGCAGACCTCGCGAATTCAGGCGATCACGCGAGAACAGGCGCTTTCGCCACCCATCTGCCTGATCCGGCGTGATCGCCTGAGCCCGTGCGTTCAGCGGGCGCGGTGCGCCTCGATCACGGACCGCGCGGTGCGCTCGAAAGCCGGTCGCACCCGGTCATCTCCATCCAGGTATCCGCCGACGAGGGCGGCGTCCCGGAGCAGCACGAGGGACGCTGCGACGTCGGCGGGGTCCGTCAGCCCGGCGCCCTCTGCGACGGCCTGCAGAGTACCGCGGAACCATTCCCGGTGTTCGTCGATCAGTTGCCGCACCGCTCCTGAGGCGTCCGGGTACTCGGCAGCCGCATTGATGAACGGACACCCGCGTGTGTGCCTGTCGCGGATGTCGGCGGCGATGCCGTCCACCACCGCCCCCAGCAGATCGTCGGGACCCGTGCCCGCCGCCTCACCCGCCGCAGCGAACATCGCCCGCAGCATCTCGTCCTCGTTCGTGAGGTAGGCGAGCACGAGGTTCTCCTTGCCGCCGAACTGCTTGTACAGGGTGGCGCGGGTGACACCGGCCTCCGCGATCACGCGATCGACGCCGACCGCGTGGATGCCCTCCTCGTAGAAGAGACGGGTGGCGGTATCGATCAACCGTTCGCGGGCGGGGCTGGGGCGCTTCGTCGTGGTGCTCATGATTGTCCTCCCTCATCGTGTCATCGGTCCCGCCGCTTCCGGGCATGATTCCTTGTTTTGGGAATACCTTGCGGTAGATAGAACGTTCGGTCTACTATCAGCGTAACGCACTTCCGATCAGCGGGAGTCGAACCAGAGAGAAGAAGATCATGAACACCGCCGACAAGACCCCCATCCTCCTGATCCACGGCCTGTGGATGACGCCCGCCAGCTGGGACACCTGGGCCGAGCGCTTCCGCGCCCAGGGCCACGAGGTCATCGTCCCCGGGTGGCCCGGCATCGACGATCGCTCGGTCGAGGACATCCGCCGCGATCCGTCCGCCCTGAAGGGCATCGGGCTGAAGCAGATCGTGGATCACTACGAGCGCATCATTCGCGCGCTGCCCGTGAAGCCGATCATCATGGGTCACTCCTTCGGCGGCGTCATCACGCAGATGCTCGCCGATCGCGGCGTCGGCGCGGCCTACGTGGGCGTCGCCCCCGGCCAGACCGCCGGCATCACCACCCTCCCCCTCTCGACCCTGTGGACCGGGACGCCGATCCTGTCCAACCCGTTCGCCCGCAACGGCGCCAAGCCGCTGTCGAAGCGGCACTTCCACTTCACGTTCGGCAACGACCTGACCCGCGCGGAGTCCGACCGCCTGTGGGAGGAGTACGCCGTCAACTCGTACAACCGGGTGTTCTTCGAGGGCGTCGCTGCAGCGTTCAACGAGAAGGGTGGCGTCACGCACGTCGACTACGCGCGCGCGGATCGAGCCCCTCTGTACGTCATCACCGGCGAGATCGACCACGTCGTGCCGCCGGCGATCGGTCGCGCGATCGTACGCAAGTACCGCTCGACGGGAAGCCCGGCTGTCATCGACTACAAGGAGTACCCAGGGCGCACCCACCGCCTGGTCAGCCAGGACGGCTGGGAGGAGATTGCGGACGATGCGCTCGCCTGGGCCGTCGCGCACACCGTCTCCACCCCGTCCGCTGCGTGACCTGCGGGGCCGCGCGGGCTCAGGCGATCACGCGAGAACAGGCGCTTTCGCCACCCATCTGCCTGATCCGGCGTGATCGCCTGAACCCAGCGAAGCGGCCGAGGGGCGGAGCGGGCCGGAGACGCGAAAGGGGCGAGGATCCGAAGATCCTCGCCCCTTGTCCGTTCCCGAGACGAGCTCAGGGAGCGGGAGTGCTTACCAGCTCGACTTGGTCACGCCGGGCAGCTCGCCACGGTGCGCCATGTCACGGAAGCGGACACGCGAGATGCCGAACTTCGTGAGGACACCGCGGGGGCGGCCGTCGATGACGTCGCGCGAACGCACGCGAGCCGGCGACGCGTTGCGCGGCAGCTTCTGCAGGCCGACGCGCGCGGCCTCGCGGGCCTCGTCGGTGGCGTTCGGGTCGATCAGGGTCTTCTTCAGCTCGGCACGACGCTCGGCGTAGCGCTCGACGATGACCTTGCGCTGCTCGTTGCGCGCGATCTTGCTCTTCTTAGCCATGGATCAACGCTCCTCTCGGAATTCGACGTGCTGACGGATGATCGGGTCGTACTTCTTGAGCACGAGGCGGTCGGGGGTGTTGCGGCGGTTCTTCTTCGTCACGTACGTGTAACCCGTACCTGCCGTCGAACGCAGCTTGATGATCGGACGGACGTCCTGAGCCTTCTTGGCCATTAGAGCTTCACACCCTTCGCCTGGAGGTCCTTGACGACGTTCTCGATGCCGCGCACGTCGATCACCTTGATGCCCTTGGCGGACACGTTCAGCGTGATCTTACGACCGAGCGACGGGACGAAATAGGTCTTCTTCTGCACGTTCGGGTCGAAGCGGCGCTTCGTCCGGCGGTGCGAGTGCGAGACGTTGTGACCGAAGCCGGGAACAGCTCCGGTCACCTGGCACACTGCTGCCATGATGTTGACTCCTTCTATACCGTGAGACCGGACGGCCTCACCCAAGATCCCTTGTCTGCACGCGACTCCACCTCGCCGCCCGCAAGACGAACTCAGGGACCGATCAGGAGGGGAAGCATGCGAACTGCGCACAGGAGCGTGCGCAGACGAAGAGTCAGTCTAGCACGGAGTCGCCACCGCGCAGGGCAGCCGCCTCCGCAGCGCCCCTCCCCCAGCGGAACGCCGACACCGTGGGGTCGCCGTCGATCCAGAAGCGCCAGGGGAACGCATCGGTCCCGGCCACACCCGCCACTCCGACGCGCGGACCGCTGATCACATCCGACCGCGGCGTCCCCAGCCAGAGCTCCGCCGTGGCGCCGTGCCACTCCAGGGACGTGATCGCGTCGATGCCGTCATGGACCGGATGCCGGAGCCCGACCGCCTGGCCGAGCCGCCCCGGCCCTCGAGCGAGGTCTCGGCGCCCCGTGCGGGTCAGCGGCAGGGCGGCACGTCGCCGGCGGGCGGCCGCGTCGAGGCCGGACACGATCTCTCCCGCGCGCAGCAGCACCCCGTCCCCCTGCCCCTCCGGTCCGCACGCCACGTTGATGCAGGAGTGGATGCCGTGGCTCAGGTAGACGTAGAGGTGCCCCGGCTCTCCCCACATCGTGGCGTTGCGCGCCGTGCGCCCCATCCGCGCGTGCGAACCGGGATCGGCGAGCTCGCCCGTGCCCTGACCGTGATACGCCTCGACCTCGGTGATGCGCACCCGCACCTCCACGGGTTCGCCGTCCTCCACCACCACCGTGCGCAGCTCCCCGCCGAGAAGGGTCGGAGCCACCTCGACGGCTGAACGCAGCACGTCGTCGCGGGTCGCCCGACGAAGCCGTTCCGACGCCGTCATCTCAGAACCGCGGCGCCGTCTGGCACCACGACGCGTCGAAGCCGGTGAGGGCGACCATCTCCTCGCCGGAGTCCATGTCGATCAGGTGCGTCTCGACGTTCTCCGGAAGAGGCAGCAGCATCCCGTCGTAGGGGTTGTTAGCCAGGTCGGGGGCGATCACCACCGCCGCATACTGTCCGCTCGGGGAGGCGCACGCCTGCAGGATCGAGTCGGTGGAGGCGACCTCGACCAGCGGTGTCGCCGTGCCATCGTCGTCCACCCGGATGACCGCCTGCCCGACCGGGAGCCCGGCGTCGTCGCGCGCCACCACATGGCGGAGGGTTCCGCCGGGGAACGGGGTGATCGACGTGGCCGTGCCGTAGTCGGGATCGGAGGCCGCGAGCGGCTGCTCTGTCCCGTCGGCCAGGTTCAGCTCGACCACCGCGCCGTCGAGGCGTTCCACGATCGCGGTGTACGTGCCGCGGGAGATGCCCTGGATCGTGGCCGCGAGTCCGAGGGACTGCACGCCCGTGTCGGCGGAGCGGTCCACGAGCGACAGCGCGCCGTCGAAGTCGATGAACAGGACGGCCGCGCTGTCCGGCACGAACTGCCAGACGAAGACGCTCGCCTCCTGTCCGCCGACCTCGATGATCTGGGGTTCGTCTCCGCCGTTCAGCGACTGCGTCACGAGCACGCTCGCGCGCCCCTCGGTGTCGCTGAGCTTGCGGTCGGAGTAGCTGTAGCCGACGAGTCCGCCGCGCTCGGAGACCTGGATCGCGCCCACAGAGCCGTCGCCGGGCAGCTTCAGGTCGCGCTGGTCTCCGCCGTCGCGATCCATCACGATCAGGCGCGAGCTCCCGTCCTCCTCCACGGCGACCACGAGGTGCGTCGAGGTGGCTCGGAAGTCATTGATCTTGTCGTGCTCGAAGACGGCGACCGCCTTCTCCCCGCTGAGGTCGGTGCGGAAGATCGTGTCCTTGCCGTCGACGTCGCGTCGGAGCAGGAAGATGCTCGACGCCGGCGTCTCGAAGCTGGTCGTCAGGGTCGCGGCGGGGCCGCCGCCCGCTCCGACGACGTCGGCCACCGTGACCGTGTAGGTCGTGGAGTCGTCGAGCGGCACCGTGAAGCGGACGCCGACGCCGCGGCCGGAGGCATCGACCGTGAACGGCACCGCGGGCTCGACGGACACCTGAGCCGGATCGATCTCGGCGAGGGACTGGTTCGCGGTGAGGATCACCCTGCTCCCGGACGACTCGATCGCCTGGGCGGCATCGACCTGCACCTCGCTGATCCGCGGTCCCTGCAGGAGGCCGACGATGCCCAGTCCGGCTCCGACGAGAACCAGGACGCCGAGCACGGCGGCGAGCGTGAGCCCGAACCGGCGCGGCCGCGCAGGCTCGCGCTCCGGATCGTCCTCCGCCGGGTTGCCGCGCGTCGGCGGCGTGTACGGCTCGAAGGTCACCGCGCCGGCGACGGGCGCGGCGCCGACGGACACGGGCTCGGTGGGCAGCGGAACGGACGGCAGCGCGGTCGCCTCGACGTCATCGCGGGCAGCGGCCTCGAAGGCGGCCATCTTGCGGGCGGCTGCCTCCTGCTCGGCGACCTCCCGATCGCCGGCCTCGCGGATCGCGGCTTCGACCGCGGCCGGATCGGGTTCCTCCGCGGGGTGCGCCTCCGGGTCGGGCGTCGTGACGGCGCGGTCGATGCGCTCCGCCTCCGCCGCCTCCGCCGCCTCCCTGGCCGCGCGCATCTCGGCGCGCGTGCGAGGAACGGCGGGCACCTCGGGGCGCTCGTCGTCAGTACTCATAGGGGTCCCCGGGCTCCTCGATCGCGACGACGTCGGACGGTTCGATGCGGAGCTTGCCGTCCGTGTCGGCGCGCACCGTCCCGGTGACCTCGACCCACTGCCCGGTCGGGTACTCGCTCGGGTCCACTGAGACCGGCAGGGCAGCCGTCTGCGCGTCGATCACGCAGTGGGTGATGACGAGTCGTGTGAGGTTCACTCCGTCGTCGTCCGCCGCATCGGGCGTCACGAAACCGGTGAGCTTCACCGTGGCACCGTCGTAGGCGGCCGTGTTGGTCGCGGCGGCGAACACGCTCGCCCAGTCGCCGACACCGAACGTCGAGGTGTCGGCCACGCCGAGCGCCACCGTGTCGGATCCGGCGAAGAGCGCCGTCTGCTCCCCGGCCCGCGACATCGCGAGCTCGACGGAGAGCGATGCGGGCGGGAGCACCAGTGCCGCGGCGACGACGCCCGTGGCGATCACTCCGCCGGCGACGGCACCCACCCCCGCGAGAGACGGACGTGCGGCCCGCGGCGGCGCGTCGACCCCCTCGGATGCGGGGTCGCCGGGGTCGCTGGACGCAGCACTGCGGACATCGCCGGCGGTGCCGTGGTCATGTCCGTGATCGCCCTCCGCGCCGAGTGGCAGGGTGCACGACCAGATCGCCCCCGCGATCGTGACGACCGCGGCCGCACACGCGAACCACACCGATTCCGGGCTGATGTAGAGGGTGAGGCGACCGGTGACGCCGAGACCGAGCGTGACGACCGCGATCACGGCGGCGAGCCCCACACCCAGCCAGCGGGTGCCGAGGGCGCGCGCCCGGGAGACGGAGTGCTCAGGCAAAGACGTTCACCCCGATCCCGATCGCGAAGGCGGCGGCGACCACGATCCCGACGATCCCGGCGAGGGTGCGGCCCGTGAAGGTCGTGCGCATGAGGGCGAGCATCTTGATGTCCACGAGAGGACCGACCAGCAGGAAGGCGACGATGGCGCCGGAGGAGAACGTCGAGGCGAACGACAGCGCGAAGAAGGCGTCGACGTTCGAGCAGATGGCCACGGTCATGGCGAGGGCCATCATCGCGACGATCGACAGCACCGGGTTCGACCCGATCGCCAGGAGCATGTCGCGAGGGATCAGCACCTGCACGGCTCCGGCGAGCGCGGAGCCGATCACGAGCGCCGGCATCACGGCGCGCAGCTCGATGAGGAACTGGGTGAGGCTGCGGCGTACAGGGGTGCCGGGCTCGTGGGTGACGCGCTCGCACGTGTCGACGAAGCGCTGCGTGAGCATGCCGTCCGGGTCGGGGTGCCGGCTGTAGATCCAGCCGATCAGGTTCGCGATCAGGTAGCCGCCGACCAGGCGGGCGACGAGGATGCCGCCGTCCCAGCCGAACGCGGCGTGCGTGGTGAGGATCACGATCGGGTTCACGATCGGAGCTGCGATGAGGAACGTCATGGCCTCGGCCGGGGCGAGGCCGCGCATCATGAGTCCGCGCGCGAAGGGCACGTTGCCGCACTCGCACACCGGGATCAGCATCCCCAGCAGGGACAGCACCGCACGACGGGCCCACGCGCGCTTCGGCAGCCAGCGGTGGATGACGTCGGCGGGGAGCCACACCTGCACGACGATCGACAGCAGCACGCCGAGGATCACGAACGGCAGGGCCTCGATGAGCACACTGAGCGCGAGGGTGAGCCCGTCCTGCGCACGGGTCGGCAGCGAGGCGGGGAACAGGGTGGGCAGGAAGACGTCGATCAGGAACAGCGCGGCGATGATGGCGGCACCGAGGCCGGCGCCGACCCACGCGGATCGGGGCGAGGGCGTCGGGCGATGGGTGTGGCCGTGACGGGTCGCCGTTGCTGCCGAGGGACTCACGCGGCCGCGGCCCTCTCCGCCTCGCGCTTGTTCGTGCAGGGCGTGCACAGTCCGAAGATGTCGACGACGTGGGCGGCCTCCGTGAAACCGTGCAGAGCAGCGGTGCGGTGCGCCCACTGTTCGACGTCCTTGGCCTCGATCTCGACCGTGAGGCCGCAGTTGCGGCAGATGAGGTGGTGGTGGTGCCCCTGGGTGGTGCAGGCGCGGTACAGCGCCTCGCCCTCGGGGCTCTGCAGCGAATCGGCGTCACCCGAGGCGGCGAGGCCGGCGAGGGCGCGGTAGACCGTGGCGAGCCCGATGCCCGTGTTGTCGTCACGCAGCGAGGCGTGCAGCGTCTGCGCGCTCACGAATCCGCGCGCGTCGGCGAGTGCTTCGCGCACGCGTTCGCGCTGCCAGGTGTTCCGCTGAGCCATACGACGAGTCTAGGCCGCAGGGCTCAGCGGGGGCTGGGAGCGTGGAAGGGCGGCCGCACGATTCGCGGAGGCGAGGACGAACGGCCGACGCCCCGCCGCGAGAACGTCGGTGGATCGTCCTTCCGCCCGCAGATCGTCTGCGGACCGGACGAGCCGATCAGGCGCCGACCCGCTTCACCCGCGCCCGCACGCGCTGCACGATCCAGCACACGACGTAGATCGTGAACGAGAGCGTCGTGATGTATGGGCTGACCGGCAGGGTCCCGGCGAGGGCCAGCAGGATCCCCCCGACGGCCGAGATGAAGCCGAACAGCGCGGCCAGCAGCGGCACGGCGATCGGACCGGCTGTCACGCGCATCGCGGCCGCAGCGGGCGTCACGAGCAGCGCCATCACCAGCAGCGCTCCGATGATGTGCACGCTCACCGCGACGATCAGGCCCAGCAGCACCATGAACAGCAGGCTCACCGCACGCGTGGGCACACCCCGGGCGGCGGCCGACTCGGGGTCGAGCGAGTCGAAGCGCAGCGGGTTCCACATCACGAGCAGTCCCAGCAGCACGACCACGCTGATGCCGATGAGCCAGCCGAGGTCCGGGCTCGACACCGACACGATCTGGCCCGTCAGAAGGCTGAACCGGTTGGCGCTGCGGCCGTCGTACAGCGACAGGAAGAGGATGCCGAGACCCAGGCCGAACGGCATCAGCACCCCGACGACGGAGTTGCGATCGCGCGCCTTGGCGCCGAGCACCCCGATGAGGATCGCGGCGACGAGAGCGCCGCCGAGCGAGCCGGCCACCACGCTTCCGCCGAAGAGCAGGGCGGCCGCCGCGCCGGCGAACGACAGCTCGCTCACCCCGTGCACCGCGAAGGCCAGGTCGCGCTGCATCACGAAGACGCCGATCAGACCGCCGACGATGCCGAGGACGGCACCCGCGATGATTGAGTTCGACAGCAGCACGACGAGTTCGCCGTAGTCCTGGAACGAGAACACGTCGTCCCAGCCCACCATCGGCACCACGGCGAGGGCGCTCATGCGGCACCTCCGTGGTCGTGATCGTGGTGGGGTTCGGCGTCGGGCACGCCCACGACGACGAGGCGGTCGCCCGCGCGGAGCACGAACACCGGAGTGCCGTAGAGATCGGTCAGCACGCGGGTCTGCAGCACCTCGTCCGGGGTGCCGAGCAGGAACCGGCCGCCGGCGATGTAGAGGATGCGATCGACCCGGCCGAGGATCGGGTTGACGTCGTGCGTGACGAACAGCACCGCCGCGTCGCGCTCCCGCCGCTGCCGGTCGATGATGTCGGTCACGGCGAGCTGGTTGGCGAGGTCGAGGTTCGACAGCGGCTCATCGCACAGCAGCAGAGCGGGCTCGTCGGCGAGAGCCTGACCGACGCGGAGCCGCTGCTGCTCGCCGCCCGACAGCAGTCCCACGCGGCGATCGGCGAAGTGCGAAGCGCCGACCGCCTCGAGCAGACCATCGACCTTGGCCCGGTCCCCGCGGTGCGGGATGGGGAAGCCGAAGCGACTGCCCTGCACGCCGAGCGCGACCAGGTCGCGGGCCCGCATGCTCGTGTCGGGAGCGAGTGAGCGCTGCTGCGGGATGTATCCGATGCGGGAGTTGCCGCGGTGCACGGGCTCGCCCGCCACCCGGATCGTCCCCGACGACAGCGGCTGCAGACCGAGGATGCTGCGCAACAGGGTGGTCTTGCCCGAACCGGACGGGCCCAGCACGGCGATGAACTCGCCGGGATCGACCGTCAGGTCCAGGCCAGACCACAGCTCGCGGTCTCCGCGATGGAGCGAGGCGTCGGCGATCTCGAGGACCGAACCCGTACCCGTCGTGGCTCCTTGAGCCGGCCGGAGGGCGCCGCTCACTGCTGGACGGCGGCGGCGAGGCTCTGGATCGCGTCACTCATCCACTCAGAGTACGACGATCCGTCTTCCAGCAGCTCCGTGAAGGCCACGACCGGGACGCCGGCATCCTTCGCGGCGGCCTCGACGCGCTGCGTCTCGGCTCCTCCCGTCTGGGCGTTCGTGAGGAGCGCCGCGACCTGACCGCTCTCGATCACCTTGAGGGACTCGAGCAGCACGGCGGGTGCGACATCGGCACCCTCCTCGACCGACTCCGCGAAGCCCTCCGGCGTCACGTCGGTCAGTCCAGCCGCCGCGGCGAGGTACCCGGGGAGCGGTTCGGTGATGAACACGTTTGTCCCTGCGGAGTCGGCCTTGATCGTCTCCAGGTCGGTCTCGAAGCCCTCGAGATCAGCCACGAGCGCATCGGCGTTGGTCGCGAACTCCTCCGCGCCGTCGGGGTCGAGCTCGGACAGCTCATCCGCGATGGCCTCGACGACGTGGATCATCGTGTGCGGATCGAACCACACGTGCTCGTTGAAGCCCTCGATGTGGTTGTGCCCCTCGTGGCCGTCCTCACCCTCGGCGTGGTCGTGGTCGTGGTCCTCCGCTGGCGCGTCGGTCGCCGAGTCCTCGGCGTGATCGTGCTCGGCCTCGTCGTGCCCCTCGTTGCCGGGGAAGTCGTGCGAGTACTCGACGGCCGTGACGGTGTGCGGGTCCTTCGCGTCCTGCAGCAGGCTGTCGATGAAGGCGTCGTAGCCGCCGCCGTTCTCGATCACGAGGTCGGCCTTCTGCACCGTCAGGCGGTCGCGCGCGCTCGCCTCGTAGGAGTGCGGGTCCTGCGAGGCGGAGGTGATGATCGATTCGACCTCGACGCGGTCGCCCCCGATCTGCGCCGCGATGTCACCGTAGACGTTGGTGCTCGCGACGACGGTGATGGTGCCGTCGTCGCCCTCTCCCGATGCGGAGGTGGAGCATCCGGCGAGCGCGAGGGCTGCGACGGATGCGAGGGCGAGGGCGACGACGGGCTTCTTCATGCGTTCACTCTAAACGCTAATGAGAACCATTATCAAATCGCAGTCGTTCCCGACGGCGCGATCCAGGCCGTGGCCTCCGCAGGCAGCGCCGAGCCTTCGAGCGGGGTGCTGGCGAGGACCACCTCGTCGGCGTCCGTCCCCAGGTCGAAGGGGTCGGTACCGAAGTTCGTGACGATCTGCCAGCCGTTCGGGCGCGTGAAGCGCAGCACATCTGCGCGCCCGGTCTCGATCCACTCGAGCGTCTCGTCGCTCTGCAGCGGATGCCGCAGGCGCAGCGCCTCCCGGTAGAGCGAGAGGGTCGAGGCGGGGTCGGACGCCTCGACATCCACGGCGTACTCGGCGAACCAGGTCGGCTGCGGCAGGTGGGCCGCGGCGTCCCCGAAGCCGAACGAGACGCCCTCGGCGCTCCACGGCAGCGGCACCCGGCATCCGTCCCTGCCGAGTCCGTCGAACTCGGCGCCGCGGAAGAACGCGGGATCCTGGCGCTGCTCGGCGGGGATCTCGGCGACCTCGTGCAGGCCGAGCTCCTCGCCCTGATACAGGTAGGCGCTGCCGGGCAGCCCGAGCAGCAGCAGGGATGCGGCCTTCGCCCGACGCAGCCCGCGCTCGCGGTCGAGCATCTCGTCCGGACCGCCGGCGGCGACCCACTCGGTGCCCTGCTTGACCGCGCGACCGTGCAGGGGAGCGAGACCGTAGCGCGTGGCGTGGCGGGTGACGTCGTGGTTCGAGAGCACCCAGGTGGTGGAGGATCCGGTGCGCTGCGCCTGCTCGAGGTTGTCGACGATGATCTCGTGGAACTGCGCCGCGTCGAAGTCGGCGACCAGCAGGTCGAAGTTGAACGCCTGCCCGAGTCCTTCTGCCGAGGCGTAGCGGGCGCGACGCTCCGGGGTGTCGACCCAGGCCTCGGCGACCGCGGTGCGCGGGGGGTCGTACGAGTTGAAGACCTGCCGCCATTCGGCGTAGATCTCGTGCACGTCGTCCCGGTCGATCAGCGGGTGGTCGCCGGAGGTGCGGTCCATGGCGTCGAGCTCCGCGCGCGACGGCAGCGGCTCCGTCAGGTCCTTGGTCAGCATGTGAGCGACGTCGATGCGGAAACCGTCGACCCCGCGGTCGGACCAGAAGCGCAGGGTCTGCAGGAAGTCCGCGCGCACCTCGGGGTGGTCCCAGTTGAAGTCCGGCTGCTCCTTCGCGAAGTTGTGCAGGTACCACTGGCCGTCCTCGACGCGCTCCCAGGCGCTGCCGCCGAACACCGAGACCCAGTCCGTCGGCGGCTCGGAGCCGTCGGGCGCCGCGCCCTCACGGAAGATGTAGCGTTCCCGCGCCGCCGATCCGCGACCCGCGGCGAGCGCCTCCTGGAACCAGACGTGCTGGTCCGATGAGTGGTTCGGCACGATGTCCACGACGACGCGGATGCCGCGGGCATGCAGGGCATCGACCATCTCGTCGAAGTCGGCGAGCGTGCCCAGCCGGGGGTCGACGTCGCGGTAGTCGGCCACGTCGTAGCCGCCGTCGGCGAGTTCGGACGGGTAGAACGGGCTCAGCCAGACCGCGTCGATGCCCAGCTCCGCGAGGTAGTCGACGCGGGACACGATCCCGGGGATGTCGCCGAGTCCGTCGCCGTTCGCGTCCGCGAAGCTGCGGGGATAGATCTGGTACACGGCGGCCTGACGCCACCACGCGGCGGTCTTGTCGTCTTCGCGGGTCTCGGTGAGAAGCGAATCGGTCATGAGGGGTGTTGCTCCTTCGTTGTTGCGGTGGTGTGGGTCAGCCCTTGACGGCACCCTGCGTGACGCCCTCCATGACCCACCGCTGGGTGAAGAGGTACGCCACGATCGCGGGCGCCATCGCCATCAGGTACGAGGCGAAGGCGACGTTGTAGTTGTTGCTGAACTGGTTCTGGAACAGGTTCTGCCGCACCGGGAGGGTCTGCAGCGCCGGATCCGAGATGATCAGCGACGGCATCATGAAGTCGTTCCAGGCGTAGAGGAACGCGAAGATGCCGACCGTCGCGCTCATCGGGGCGAGCAGCGGGAAGATGAGCCGCCAGAACGTCTGCCAGGTCGTCGCGCCGTCGATGCGGGCGCTCTCCTCCAGCTCGATCGGGATCGAGCGCAGGAAGGCGGTGAACAGCAGCACGCTGAAGCTCAGCTGGAACATGGTGGCGAGGATGATGACGCCGAAGGGGTTGTCCAGTCCGACGCGTCCGGTCAACTGGATCTGCGGCAGGGCCACGACCGGGAACGGGATGAACATCGCCGCGAGCAGGTAGAAGAACGAGTAGCGGAAGAGCCGGCGATCCCAGTTGCGCACGATCGCATAGGAGGCGAACGCCGCGAGGATGATGGTCGCCGCCACGGTGCCCGCGGTGACCAGCAGCGAGATGCCCGCCCCGACAGGGAACTTCGTGAGGTTCCACGCCTGGACGAAGCCGTCGAAGCTGAACGGAGCCGGCAGCGAGAACGCGTTGCCGTCGACCGCCTGGCCGGTGGTCTTGAGCGACATCGAGATCGTGACGTACAGCGGGAGCAGGACGGTGACGGCGCACAGGATCAGGATGATCGTGCCCGACCAGTTGACCCGTTCCATCTTCTGGCGCGGCTTGCGTCCGCCCGCGGTCTGCGTGGTGATGGTCTGCGTCGACATCAGAACGAGTTCCTTCCGCGCGTGAGCGAGAGCTGGAGGAGCGAGATGAGGACGGCGACGATGAAGAAGATGGTCGCGTTGGCCATCTGGTAGGCGTAGTCGCCGCCGTTGAAGCCCGCGATGATCGTCATCGCGACGCTGCGGGTAGACGTGCCCGGCCCGCCGTTCGTGAGTCCGACGATGATGTCGTAGGCGTTGAGGAAGCCCTTGAAACCGAGGATCACGTTGATCACGACGTAGCCCGCGACGAGCGGGATCGTGATGCGGGTGAGCTGCTGCGCCTTGCCTGCACCGTCGATGCTCGCGGCCTCGTAGACCTCCCCGGGGACCGACAGCAGACCGGCGATGTAGATCAGCAGCGTGCCGGGCACCGCCTGCCAGGCCGTGACGATCACGATCGCCACCCACGCGAGGTCCGGGTTCGCGAGCAGGCTCGTCTCGAGCCAGGGGATGCCCGCGGCGGCACCGGCTGCCGGGATGGAGTTCGAGAACAGGAAGTTGAAGACGTAGGCGATGATGATGCCCGAGATGACCATCGGGATCACGAAGATCGTGCGGAGCCCCGTCTTGAAGCGGATCCGCGAGGTGAGTCCGACCGCGAGCAGGAAGGCGATCACGTTGACGACGATCACGGTCGCGATCGAGAAGCCGAACGTGAACAGATAGCTCTGCAGGATCGCCGGGTCACTGAACAGCGCGACGTAGTTCGTGAGTCCGTTGAAGCTCCACTCGCCGATGCCGATCGAATCGGTGAAGCTGAAGAAGATGCCGATCACGCCGGGGACGGTGATCGCGAGCGTGAAGATCACCAGCGTCGGCAGCAGGAACAGGTAGTAGATCGGCTCCACCCGGCGCCGGTGGCGTCGGAGCTGGCGGTCGCGACCGGTGACGATCGTGGTCGTGCTGTCGGCCGACGATGCGGTGGTCGTGGCGCTCATGATGCGGCCTCCTCGCCGGATGCGTTGTCCTGCGTCGACGGGATCGGGGCCCGGAAGGCGATCCGCGCCCAGTCGGCGTCCATGGTGCGCAGGATCGAGTCGGTCGAGGCGCCGAGCACCATCGCCTGCGCGTAGTTGAAGATCGGGAGCGTCCGAGGAACGAGCACGGAGGGCCCCTGATAGATCTGCCCGGCGTCGTAGTACTCGATCATCCCCTCGATGCGCGGGTCGTCCGGGGCCGGAGCGTCCGTCGTGGGGGTGAAGCCGAGCTGCGAGGCGTTGTACTCCTCGATGTTCTGCGGCTCGTACAGGAACTCGAGGAAGTCGCGGGCGGCCTCCTGGTGGTGCGACTCCTCGGGGATCATCGCGGCGAGGTCCATGTTGACCCGCACCCCGAGGTCGGCCGGATCGTCGGTCATGGGCAACGGGAACGTGCCCAGCTGCAGGTCGGGCGAGGTCTTCGCGATCTCGCTGAACGCCCACGGACCCTGCAAGTACATCGCCGCCTCGCCCTTGGCGAAGGCGAGGTTCCCATCGCCGTAGCCGCGGCTCGGGGCATCCGCGTTCGTGTAGTCGTTCGCGAGCTGCATCATCCGGTCCATCGGCTCGGCGAAGTCCTTCTGGAACGAGACCGGGGAGTCGGGTCCGACCGTCTCCCCTTCCTCGGCCAGCGCGTCGAAGAAGTCGATCACGTCGACGGATCCGCCGGCGGTGTAGTCGTACCAGCCCTGCCCGACGGTCCAGTCGTCCTTGAAGGTGCCGTAGAACGGGTCGATGCCGGCGGCCTTCAGCTCGTCACAGACGGCGATGAGCTCGTCCCAGGTCTGCGGGACGTCGAGGCCCTGCGCCTCGAAGATCTCCTTGTTGTAGATCACGGACGCGGCCATCACCGAGTAGGGCAGTGCGCTGGTGCGCCCCTCGCAGGAGCCGTACTGGTCCATGAGCGGCTGCAGGTCGTCGCGGATGGTCGCCGCGGCGTCGGTGTCCGAGAGGTCGGTGAGCGCGCAGCGCTGCACGAACCGGGCGATCTCGTAGTTGTAGTTGGCGAGCATGATGTCCGGCGGATTGCCGCGGACGAAGCTCGCCGACACGACGTCGACGCCGGACGTGTCGATCTCGACCTTCACGTCGCTCTGCGAGGCGTTGTACTCCGCCACGAGATCGGTCATGAACGGGATCGCCTCGCGCTTGCTGAACGTGAAGCGGATGGTCTCCGCTCCCCCGCCCGCAGCGCAGCTCGTGAGCGCCGCGCCGACCAGCGCGAGCCCGAGACCGCCGGCGATCAGCCGCGCCGCACGTGTTCGTCTTCCAGACACCGTTGTCCTCCGGTTTAGATCGGATCACTAAATCTAATGAGCGAATTTACTCGTTCGACATGTACTCTCTCATTCGGACGACAGGAAGGCAAGCGGCGTGGCAGATGTCTCGACGGGCCTCGGCACCGGGCGCGCGAGCGTCGGCGCCGTGCTCGACTTCGCGTGGACCGCGGGCGAGTTCACCGCGACCGACGTCATGGCCGCGACCTCTCTCACCCGTTCGACCGCCATCGACGCGATCGAGACCCTGCTCGGCGCGGAGGTGCTGCGCGAGCTCCCCAACGCCAGGGTCGCGGGGAGCTATCGGTCCGGACGCCCCGCCCGGCGCTTCGCCCTCTCCCCCGAGCTCGGCGTCGTGGTCGGGATCGACGCCGGCGACACGCACATCGCCGTCACGGTCGCCGACCCCCTCGACCGCACGCTCGTCCACCATCGCGTGGAGGTCGACCAGAGGCAGTCGGCGACCGCCCGTCGCGCCTCGATCATCGAGAACCTCGACGCCGCGCTGCTCGAGTCGGGCATCGCGCACGACCGTGTGCTCGCGCTCTGCGTCGGCGTCGCGGCTCCGGTGGACAGGGACGGCGTCTCCCCGCCCCACCCCGACGGCTTCTGGGAACGCACGAACCCCGGCCTCGCCGAAGCGCTGCGCGACAGGGCGCCGGTCGTCGAGATCAAGAACGACGCCCAGCTGGCCGCCATCGCCGAGGGCGCCGAAGGAGCGGCGAGCGGATGCCGCGACTACGTCGCACTGCTCTCCAGCGAGCGCTACGGCGGCGGTGTGGTGGTCGACGGCCACGTGCTGCACGGCGCGCACGGCGGCGTCGGCGAGGGCGTCGTGTTCGACCACATCGTCGGCGTGGGCTCCGCGATCGGGCTTCCGCACTCGGTGCAGGACGCCGCGCGCGCCGTGGTCGCGGAAGGTGCGGCTTCGGGCGACGGCGCGCTCGGCCGCCTGGTCGCAGCCGAGCGCATCGACCCTCGACTGGTGCTCACTCTCGCCGCATCGGGTGATGCCGACGCACTGCTTGTGGCCGAGCGGGTCGGAGCCGTGCTGGCCCGCATCGTCGGCGTGCTGGGCAGCATGTACGACCCCGCCCGCGTGGTGGTGTGCGGGGCGGTGGCCGAGAGCATCGAGCCCGTGCTGGCCGCGGCCCGCCGCATCCTGCCCGAGGAGCTGCACCTCCCGGCGCCGGAGATCCTCGCCTCCGCCCTGGGCGCCGAGGTCGTGTCGGTCGGAGCAGTGGCCACCGCGCGCCGTGCCGCCCGCGAGCGCACGGTCCCCCTCCTCGCGGAGCAGCGCCTCGCCCTCCTCGCCTGACCCCCTCGCCTGACCCCCTCGCGAGCTCAGGCAATCCCGCAGAATCAGGCCGCTGCGCGCAGAATCAGCCTGAACTCGCTTGATCGCCTGAACTCGCGCACAGTGGACTCAGCGCCGGCTCATATCAGTCGACCAGCAGTGCGGGCTCCTCGAGGATGGAGGCGACGTCGGCGATGAAGCGGCTCATGCCGTCGCCGTCGATCACGCGGTGGTCGAAGGAGCCGGCGACCGTGGTCACCCAGCGCGGGCGCACCTCGCCGTCGACGACCCACGGCTTCTGACTGATGGTGCCCATCGCCACGATGCCGGCCTCTCCGGGGTTGATGATCGGGGTGCCGGCATCCATCCCGAACACGCCGATGTTCGTGATGGTGATCGTCCCACCCTGCTGGTCCGCCGGCGGGGTCTTCCCCTCCCGAGCGGTCAGCGTCAGCCGGTTCAGGGCGCGGGCGAGGTCCTTCATGCTGAGGTCCTGCGCGTCCTTGATGTTCGGCACGAGAAGGCCGCGCGGCGTGGCGGCGGCGATGCCGAGGTTCACGTAGTGGCGCACGGCGATCTCGGCGCCCGCCTCGGTGTCGATCCAGGCCGCGTTCACCATCGGGGTGCGGCGCACGGCCCAGATCACGGCCCTCGCCATGATGAGCAGCGGCGAGACCTTGATGTCGGCGTAGTCGGGCGAGGCCTTGAGGCGCTTGACGAGTTCCATCGTGCGGGTGGCGTCGATCTCCTTCCACACGGTCACGTGCGGGGCGGAGTATGCGCTCTGCACCATGGCGGAAGACGTGGCCTTGCGCACGCCCTTGACGGGGATCGACTCGGTGCGGTCGTCGTCGGCGGCGGAGGGGCGGGGGGCGACGATCCCGCGGGCGAGGCCGGTCGGTGCGGTCTGCGGCGCGGGCACGGTCTCCTCGCGGACGGTCCCCCATTCCGGCGTCTCGATGTTGCGGAAGACGCTCGCCTGCGAGGCGTGCTTGACCACGTCGTCCCTGGTGACCTCGCCGTCGGCGCCCGTGGGCGTCACGGTCGTCAGGTCGACGCCGAGGTCCCGCGCGAGCTTGCGGATCGGCGGCTTGGCGATCACGCCGACGGAGGAGCGCACCGGACGCTCAGCCGGACGCTTGCGCCGCGAGGTCGCACCGCCGCCGTTGCCGTACCCGACGAGCACCGAGCCGCCGCCTTCCTCGGGCGCCGGCGCCTCCGCCGTCGCCACGACGCCGGGGCCCGCGTCATCGCGCACATCGGTCACGAAGGTGATGATGGGGGTCCCGACCTCGACCGTCGTCCCCTCCTCCGCGAGCAGCTCTCCCACGACGCCCGCATGCGGCGACGGCAGCTCGACGAGGGACTTGGCCGTCTCGATCTCGCAGAGGACGTCGTTGATCGCGACCGTGTCGCCGGGGGCGACTTTCCAGGCCACGATCTCGGCCTCGGTCAGTCCTTCTCCGACGTCGGGGAGGGTGAAGTTCTGCGTGCTCATGACGAGTCCTTTCGGCCGAGCGGGGATGTCAGTATGCCAGCGAGCGATCGACGGCCTCGAGGATGCGGTCCGCATCAGGGAGGTGCGCGCCTTCGAGTTTCGCGGGCGGGAACGGGGTGTCGTAGCCGGAGACGCGCAGCACGGGAGCCTCGAGGGCGTAGAACGCGCGCTCCATGACGGTCGCAGCGATCTCGCTGCCGATGCTGCCGAAGCCCTGGGCCTCCTGCGCGTAGACCATGCGTCCGGTCTTGCGGATCGAGTCGAGGATGGGCTCGTAGTCGACCGGCGACAGCGAGCGCACGTCGACGACCTCGCAGCTGGTGCCCTCCGCTTCGGCGAGCGCGGCGGCCTGCAGCAGGGTCGTCACCATCGCCCCGTGTCCGACGAGGGTCACGTCGCTGCCGGTGCGCACCACGCGGGAGGAGTGCAGGGGGACCGCGGGCGCGTCGAGCTCGACCTCGCCCTTCTGCCAGTAGCGGCTCTTCGGCTCCATGAAGATCACCGGGTCGTTCGAGGCGATGGCCTCCTGGATCATCCAGTACGCATCGTTGGGCGTCGACGGCGACACCACACGCAGGCCGGGGGTGTGCGCGAAGTACGCCTCCGGGCTCTCCTGGTGGTGCTCGACCGCGCCGATGTGTCCGCCGTAGGGGATGCGGATCACGATCGGCATGCTGATCGCGCCCTCATGCCGGTTGGTGAGCTTGGCGAGCTGCGTGGTGATCTGGTCGAACGCGGGGAACACGAATCCGTCGAACTGGATCTCGATCACCGGGCGGTACCCCACCATCGCCATGCCGATCGCGGTGCCGACGATCCCGGACTCGGCCAGCGGGGTGTCGAGCACCCGCCGGTCGCCGAAGTCGCGCTGCAGGTGCTCGGTCACACGGAAGACGCCGCCGAGCTTGCCGATGTCCTCGCCCATGAGCAGGACCTTCGGGTCGCTCTCCATCGCCTTGCGCATGCCCGCGTTCAGGGCCTTGCTGAGCGGCATCGTCTCGAGGGTCACTGCGCTCCTCCTTCGAACGACGCCTCATAGCGGGCGCGCCAGGCCTTCTGCTCGTCGATCAGCGGATGCGGTTCGCTGTAGACGTGATCGAACATCTTGTCGGGGCTGGGCGGTCCGAGCTCGACGGTGCGGGCGCGCAGGTCCTCGGCAGCATCCGCGGCCTCGGCCTCCACATCGGCGAAGAGCTGCGCCGAGGCCCCGCGCCCCTCGAGGAAGGCGCGCATGCGGACGATCGGGTCACGACCGGCCCACATCAGCTCCTCGTCGTTGCCGCGGTACTTGGTCGGGTCGTCGCTCGTGGTGTGCGCACCGAGCCGGTATGTCACAGCCTCGATCGCGCGCGGGCCCTGACCGGCACGCGCCTCGTCCAGCGCGATGCGGGACACCGCGTAGCTGGCGAGCACGTCGTTTCCGTCGACGCGGACGCTGGGGATCCCGTAACCGGCGCTGCGCTGCACCAGGGGCACGCGCGACTGCGTGGTCACGGGCACCGAGATGGCCCAGTGGTTGTTCTGCAGGAAGAAGACCGTCGGCGCCTGGTAGCTGGCGGCGAAGACCATCGCCTCGTGCACGTCGCCCTGACTCGAGGCGCCGTCGCCGTAGTAGACGATGACCGCCTCGTCACGGTCAGGGTCGCCGGTGCCGCTGCGTCCGTCGAAGGCGAGGCCCATGCCGTAGCCCGCCGCGTGCAGGACCTGCGACCCCAGCACGAGCGTGTAGAGCCGGGTGTTGCCGTTCTTGGGGTCGGTCGGGTCCCAGCCGCCGTGCGAGACGCCGCGCATCAGCTTGATGATGTCGACCGGGTCGACACCGCGGATGCGCGTGACCGCGTGCTCGCGGTACGACGGGAAGATCGTGTCCTGCGCGCGGGCCGCGCGACCGGAGCCGACCTGCGCCGCCTCCTGTCCGCGACTCGGCGGCCACAGGGCGAGCTGCCCCTGACGCTGCAGGTTGGTCGCCTGGGAGTCGATCGCCCGGATGACGACCATGTCGCGGTAGAACTGCTCGAGCTCGGCGTCGCCGATCGCCTCGATCAGGGGCAGATACTGCTCGGCAGCGGGGCTGGGCGCGAACTTTCCGGTCTCATCCAGAACGCGCACGAGAGGTGTCTCTGGGGTGGTCACGCTCTCACGCTACCCGCGCCCGCATGCCCGGTCACGCATAACTAGGACGCCCTGGTAACTGGCGGGAAACCGGAGAAAACGGGGCCTCCCGCCGCAGGTCCTCCGGTCAGCGCAGGGCGCCGGCGACCTCGAGCACCCGGGCGATGGACTCCTCCTCGCCCACGGAGATGCGGATGCCGTCGCCCGAGAACGGCCGGACCACGAGGTCGTTCTCCAGGAACGCGGCCGCCGCGTCATCGGTCCTCTCACCCGTGGGCAGCCAGACGAAGTTCGCCTGCGAGTCCGGCACCTCCCAGCCCCGCGCCCGGAGCCCCTCGAGCAGGCGCGCGCGGCGTTCGACGATGACGGCCACGCGCTCCAGGAGCTCGGGCTCGGCGTCGAGGCTCGCGATCGCGGCGTTCTCCGCCGCGGAGGTCACCGAGAGCGGGATGCCGGTGGTGCGCGCCGCATCCAGCACCTTCTCGTGACCGATCGCGTAGCCGATTCGCAGGCCGGCGAGGCCGTAGGCCTTCGAGAAGGTGCGCAGCACCACGACGTTCGGATGACGTTCGAACACGCGCTCGGCGAGACCGTCGACCGCATCGGGTGCGGTCACGAATTCGGCGTACGCCTCGTCGAGGATGATCAGGACGTCGGCAGGCACACGCTCGACGAAGGTCGCGAACTCGGCGCTCGTGATGATCGGGCCGGTCGGGTTGTTCGGCGTGCACAGGATGACGGCCCTGGTGCGGTCGGTCACCGCGTCGGCCATGGCGTCGAGGTCGTGGCGGGAGTCGGTCGTCAGCGGCACCTGCACCCCGGTCGCCCCCGCGACGAGCGGCAGGCTCGGGTACGCCTCGAAGGAACGCCACGCGTACACGACCTCGTCGCCGACGGAGGCCGTGGCGAGGATCAGCTGGTGCAGGATCGAGACGCTTCCGGACGCGACGTGCACCTGCTCGGGCTCAACGCCGTAGCGGGCTCCGAGACGGGTGCGCAGGCGTGCGGCCGTGGCGTCCGGATAGCGGTTGATCGGCGTGGTGCTCTGCAGCGCCTCGAGCACCGAGGGCAGCGGATCGAAGGGGTTCTCGTTGCTGGAGAGCTTGAATGCGTCCGGCCCCGCCTGCTTGCCCTGTCGATACGGCGCGAGGGCCGCGATGGCGGGACGGATGCGGGGCAGGATCGGCTCGGTCACGGGACGAGTCTACGAGGACCGTTCGCGGCGCGAGAGTCCGGGATCTCCTCTGTCGAGGCGCGATCGGCGGTGGTACCATTCTGGTATGGCTATGACGGTGCGGCTCCCGGAAGAACTCGACGCGCAGCTCGAGGCGATCGCGCGCGCCCGACACATCTCCAAGCACGCGGTGATCATCGAGGCCGCCGCGCGGTTCGCGAACAGCGAGTCCAAGACGGATCGAGTGCTCTCCCTCGCCGACGAGATCACCGAACGCTACGCCGACACTCTTCAGCGGCTCGAAGACGCCTGACAGATGGCGACTGAGTACATCGAGCCCGAGCAGGCACTCGCCCTGATCGCCAAGCTCGGACTGCACGTCCGCGATGAAGGGCTGCTCTTCTCTGCGCTCGCTCGCCCTGCGGCCGGAATGTTCGGCGTCGACGCCTATCCGACCTTCGAAGAGAAGGCCGCGGCGCTGATCAGCTCGGTCGCGCAGAATCACGCGCTGTTCGACGGCAACAAGCGCATCTCCCTGTACCTGACGTTCGTCTTCATCCGGCTCAACGGGTACGACGTCACGTTCACGAACGACGAGGCGTTCGACTTCGTCCTCGACGTCGCTCAGAGCCGGCTGGACCTGAAGGAGATCGCGCGCGTCCTCGCCGCGCATATCCGCGAAGCGCCCCAGGGCTGACACCTCCGGGCGTCCGTGGGACACTGGTCGGACTATGCGCTTCATCATCCGCGTCATCGTCAACGCGTTCGCCATCTGGGTCGTCACGCTGATCCCCGCCCTGCAGGTCACCATCCGGGCGTTCCCCCCGGGCGAGACGCTGCAGCTGGTCCTGACCCTGCTCGCGGTGGCGGCGATCTTCGCGCTCGTCAACACGATCATCGGCACCGTGGTGAAGATCGTCGCGTTCCCGCTCTACATCATCACGTTCGGACTGATCGGCTTCCTGATCAACGGCTTCCTGCTGTGGCTGACGGCCTGGATCACGAGCGGCTTCGGCTGGGGGCTCTCGGTCGGCTCGTTCTGGTGGGGCGTGCTGGCGGCGCTCATCATCTCGATCATCAACGGCATCTTCGGGTTCATCCTCCGCCCGCAGAACAAGCGCTCCCGCCGCGACTGATCAACGCCCTGTGTCGACGCGCAGCGGGCTGATCTCCGAGAGGCAGCCGAAGTCGTGATCCTGGTGCAGGAGCACCACGTCGCGCCTGATCGCGACGGCCGCGATCAGGCAGTGGACCATGCTGCGGATCGGGTGACCGTTGACAGCCGAGGCACGGTAGAGGTCGGCGGCATCCCGGAAGTCGTTCATCGGGTCCAGTGGCACCAGACGCAGGCCGTTCGCGAGCGCCTCGACCCTCGACCGCTCTCCGGGAGTGCGTGCGCCGGCCAACAGCTCCATGATCACGGGCTCCGTGATCGCCAGTTCCGCGTCGGCCACGATCAGCGCGTCCAGCCGTTCCACGACGGGCGAGTCGTCGCCCCGGAGATAGGCGATCCATGCGGATGAGTCGACGAGGATCACTCGCGCCCCCATGGCGCCGGCGGGTCGTCACGCATCGCGTCGAGGTCGCCGCTCCATCCCGAGCCGCGGAGTCCCCGCAGGAAGTCCTGGGTGAGCGGGACGCCGACCAGGCGGCGCAGGGCGAGCTCGACGGCCTCCTTCTTCGTGGAGAGGTCGTAGCGCCGCATGACCTCACGCACGAGATCGTCGTCGATGTCGATATTGGTGCGGGCCATACACCAACGGTACACCTCTGCTACACCTGTCGGCGGGGTCACGGCGTCCGCTCCGCGCGAAACTCGGTGCGCTCGACCCGGACGGCGTCGGCGAGCTCGGCCCAGTACACATCAAGCGCCTCGGCGCGCGGGTCGTCGGACGCATCGACCAGCGCCGCGGTCTCGCGATAGCTCTCCAGCCCGTGCGTCCCGAGCGTCAGATCCTGGAAGCCGTCGTGCGGGTCCCCGACGCGGCTGGCCGTGAAGCTGAATGGTGATCCCGTGCCCTCGGCGGAGCCCCCGGCCGCGAGCGCCGAGACCACGTCGTCGCTGTGCCGGAGCTGGATGAGGGTCTGGTCGTCGGTGAGGGTCGGCTCCTGCGGACTCCCCGCCGTGATCTGCATCGCCACGTCGACGTCTCCCTCCATGGCGAGCCGTGCGGCGATCATCCCGCCCTGCGAATGCGCGACCACGTCCACCCGGTCGCCGGCCCGCACGCCGGCCGCGGCGAGCGCGTCCAGCGTCGCCCGGTACGACGCCGACCGGCGCCCCTGGTAGAGCTCGGTGTTCGACTTCATGTCCCACGGTTCCGCGCCGCCAGCCCGCCACGGCGCGGACTCCTGCGTCCCCTTCACATAGGCCACGTACCGGCTCTCGCCGCCCGGCATCGTGTACTTCTCCACCGCGACCTGCGCCCTGCCGGACGGCATCCGCCCCAGTGCCCCGGAGAGGCTCTTCGGTCCGTGGCTCGGGGTCGACGTCGCGACGGCGGTCACGCGGACGGGATCGCCGGCACCCTGCAGCGGTCTTCCGGGCAGCACCTTGCCCAGCCCCGTGCCGAGTCCGATGAGGGCGCCGCTCAGGAACAGCGGCGGGAGCACGCCCGCGAGGTCGTACTGATCCCCCAGTCCGTCGAAGCGTCGTTCCTCCCATCCCGCCACCAGCCGGTCCGCCATCGTGCCGACCCGCTCGTCCTGGCGCAGGAGCCGCTCGAGACGGGCCTGCGCGGCCGCCGCGGCGGCCTCGTCCGTGAGGGCGAGCGCCTTCGCCCGCGCCCGCAGCTCGACCACCTCGTAGGCGTCCGCCATCACGAGGGTCCCGGTGGCCGCGTTCTCGAGCTCATCGCCCAGCTCTCCCAGCCGATCGCGGCTCCGGCGCAGCGCCCCGACGTCGATCTGCGGACAGGCCGCCGGCTCGGCCGAGATCAGCGCCGACGCGCGGCCGAGGGACTCCCGCGCGGTGCGATACAGCCCCGCGGCCTGTGCGATCCTGCGACCGATCTCCCGCAGCTGCGCGGTGTCGACGGCGATCGCTCCGCCGTGATCGACACGCAGCTCTCCGGACGGCGGCGCTCCGCGGAACGCCGGCACCCCCCCGCTCATCCGCCCAGCTCCCACTCGCGCACGGCGAGCTCGCCGACCTCGGCGCCGGTGTCGTCGCGCAGACGCGAGAGCAGTTCCTGCAGCGCGCGGAAGCCGTCGGACTCCCACGCCGCATCCGCTGCGAGCGCGACGAGTTCGGCCCCCGCATCCTCCATCAGGGTGATCGCCTCGGCGAGCTCGCGGCGGACCGCGATCGGGACCCACTGCTCGGCGGAGGCGACGGGCTGCGCGTGCGCGAAGGTGTACATCGCTCCAGCATCCGAGAGCGGCGGTGCACCGTCGGGCGCCTCCCGCGCGAACGGTGCACAGCCCGGGAGCTGCTCGGGGCGTGCAGGACGACTCCCGCTGGGCAGGAGCGCCGAGGGCGGGCAGAATGGATCTGTGACATCCCCGGATCCCTTCCGCGTGATCTTCGTCTGCACGGGGAACATCTGCCGCTCTCCCATGGCAGAGGTGGTCTTCCGCGACCTCGCCGAGCGGCAGGGGCTCGGGCCGCGCATCGTCTCGCGCAGCGCCGGGACCGGCGACTGGCACCTCGGCGAGCGCGCCGATCACCGGACGATCGACTCGCTGGCCCGCCGTGGATACGACGGCAGCCAGCATCGCGCGCGGCAGTTCACGGCATCGTCGTTCGCGGAGAACGACCTCGTCGTGGCCCTCGACCGGACGCACGAGCGCATCCTCCGCGAGTGGGCACGCGATGAGGACGAGGAGGGCAAGGTCACGCTCCTGCTCGCGTTCGATCCGAACGCGTCCTCCCACGATGTGCCCGACCCGTACTACGCGGGCGCCGACATGTTCGATTCGGTGCTCGGTATGATCGAGACGGCGACTCGCGGCCTGTTCCGCCAGCTCGAACCCGCACTGCGCCAGCCCCGCACGCCCCGGACCTTCGGGGCCTCATCAGGAGGACTCCCCTGACTTTCCAGCCCTCGCTCCCGCCCCAGCCCCTGAGCCCCTTGGACGGTCGCTACCGCGGCGCCGTCACCGGACTCGCCGACTTCCTCTCCGAAGCGGGCCTGAACCGCGCCAGGGTCGAGGTCGAGGTGGAGTGGCTGATCGCCCTCACCGACCGCTCGCTGTTCGAGACCTCGCCGCTGTCCGACGACGAGAAGGAGCGCCTGCGCGCGCTGTACCGCGACTTCGGTCAGGCCGAGATCGACTGGCTCGCCGAGAAGGAGGCCGTCACGCAGCACGACGTCAAGGCGATCGAGTACCTCGTGCGCGACCGGCTCGCGACGCTCGGACTCGACCGCATCGCCGAGCTGACGCACTTCGCCGCGACGAGCGAGGACATCAACTCCGCCTCCTACGCCCTCACCGTCAAGCGTGCGGTGGAGGAGGTCTGGCTTCCGGCCCTCGACACCGTGATCGCGAAGCTGCGCGAGCTCGCGGCGGAGCACGCCGACGCCGCGATGCTCTCCCGTACGCACGGCCAGCCCGCGACGCCCACCACCATGGGCAAGGAGCTCGCGGTGTTCGCGTGGCGCCTCGAGCGCGTGCGCGCCCAGATCGCGGGATCCGAGTACCTCGCGAAGTTCTCCGGCGCGACGGGCACCTGGTCCGCTCACCTCGCGGCCGACCCCGACGCCGACTGGCCGACCATCGCGCGCGAGTACATCGAGGGGCTGGGGCTCGGCTTCAACATCCTCACCACCCAGATCGAGTCGCACGACTGGCAGGTCGAGCTCTACGACCGCGTGCGTCACGCGGGCGGCATCCTGCACAACCTCGCCACCGACATCTGGACGTACATCTCGCTCGGCTACTTCGCCCAGATCCCGGTCGCCGGGGCCACCGGCTCGTCGACGATGCCGCACAAGATCAACCCGATCCGCTTCGAGAACGCCGAGGCCAACCTCGAGATCTCGAGCGCCCTGCTCGCCTCCCTCGGCCAGACCCTCGTCACCAGCCGCCTGCAGCGCGACCTCACCGACTCCACCACGCAGCGCAACATCGGCGTCGCGTTCGGGCACTCGCTGCTCGCACTGGACAACCTGCGCCGCGGCCTGAACGCGATCTCGCTGTCGCGCGACGTGCTGCTCGCCGACCTCGACGTGAACTGGGAGGTGCTGGCCGAGGCGATCCAGACGGTCATCCGCGCCGAGGTCGTCGCCGGACGTTCCTCGATCACCGACCCGTACGCGCTCCTCAAGGAGCTCACCCGCGGACACCGGGTCGGTGCCGCCGACCTCGCCGCGTTCGTGCAGGGCCTCGAGATCGGCGACGCCGCCAAGCAGCGCCTACTGTCGCTGACCCCCGCGACGTACACCGGCATCGCGGAACGCCTCGCCCGCTGACCCCCGCGTGAGCGCGCGGCTCGGCGTCGAGTGCACGGCTTGCTGTCGAGCGCACGGCTTGTCCACGCGCGGTTCCCGTGCGCTCGGCGAGTTCCCGTGCACTCGACGCGGCTGAGCCTGCAAACCGGACGAGCTACGGAGCGGACTCGCCGGAGTGCTCCTCGACCCTGTCCTTCGGCATGAACGACGCTGCCAGGAGCGTGAGGACGGCGGTCACGGCGACCGCGACGAACACCCAGAACGAGGCGTGCGTGATCGTGGCCGGATCGTCGGGGCCCGCACCCCGGGCGATGACGGCGTTCGAGATCGCGCCGAAGATCGCGACGCCCACAGCGCTTCCCGCCGACCGGGCGAAGGCGTTCATCCCCGTCACGGCACCGCGCTCCCCCCAGCCGACCGAGGCCTGGGCGGCGATGAGGGTGGGCGCAGCGCTCCACCCGAGTCCGAAGCCCAGGAGGAACGCGATGCCGGCCACCACGAACGGGTTCGGCCAGGAGGCGACGGCGGCGAGCGCGATGGCCGCGACCGTGGTGATGCTCATGCCGATCAGGGTCGTGCGACGGAAGCCGATGCGCAGGTACAGGCGTCCGGCGTTCGCGGCGGCGAGCGGCCAGCCGAGGGTCAGGGCCGCGACTGCGAGACCCGACAGCAGCGGAGCGATGCCGATGGATCCCTCGAGGTAGGCCGGGGCGAAGCTCGTCACCCCGAGCATCAGCGCACCGATGCCGAGCGACACGATCGTGGTCGTGAGGATGAGCCGCCGGGTCACGAGCCGCAGGTCGACGATCGGCTCGGCGACGCGGCGCTCCACGAACCCGAAGGCCAGCAGCGCGAGCACGCCGATCCCGAAGCAGAGCGCGCTCTGGGCGGACAGCCACGCCCAGGCGTTCCCGCCCTCCAGCATGCCGAGGATGAGCGCCGTGAGCCCGATGGTGAGCAGCACCGCTCCGCCGTAGTCGATGCTGTGCTTCTGGGTCTGCTTCTGCTCGGTGTAGGTGCGCAGCAGCATCCATCCGGCGATCAGACACAACGGGATGTTGATCCAGAAGATCCACCGCCAGGCGTCGAGCTGGGCGAAGATGCCGCCGAGCGCGGGGCCCACGACCGAGGAGATGGCCCAGACGCTCGCGACGTATCCCTGCACCTTGGCGCGTTCGGCGACCGTGTAGATGTCGCCGACGATGGTCATCGACATCGGCGCGACGGCACCGGCACCGATGCCCTGGATGATGCGGAACACGATCAGCGCGGGCATGCTCCAGGCGAACCCGCAGAGGATGGACCCGAGCAGGAACAGGGCGATGCCGAGCAGGATGATCGGCTTGCGGCCCACGGTGTCCGCGAACCGGGAGTAGATGGGCACGCTCACGGCCTGCGCCAGGAGGTACACCGAGAACAGCCACGGGAACTGCTGGTAGCTGCCGAGGTCGCGGACGATGCTCGGGACCGCCGTCGCCAGGATCGTGGCATCGATCGCGATGAGTCCGGTGGCGAGCATGAGCGCGCCGAGGATGGGTCCGCGCTCGGAGCGGAGTCCGATGGAGGCGCGGTCGACGGAGGCAGTCACTCCAGGGTCAAGCCCAGGACGCGCGCGTCTATTCCGAGCGACGAGGGCGACCCGGCGCGTCGGAGTCGGGCTCGTCGGCGTCGCCCTCGGCGTCGAACAGCACAGGGCGGTCGATCGTCTTGGTCACGTCGGCGGGATCGACGGCGAGCATCAGCATCGCGAGGATCAGCAGCGTGGCGATGAACGCGCCGCCGCCGACGACGAGACCCAGTGCGAACGGGGTGAGCCCGTCGTAGGTGCCGTTCGCGATCGCCGTGTTCACGCGCGCCGTGAATGCGCCCGTCGAGACGAGGGTGACGACCATGGCGAAGACGCCGCAGCCGAGCGCGATGCCGAGCAGGTGCAGGGGACGCAGGATGTCCCGACGGGTGGGCTTCTCGTCGCTCATCGCTCTCCTCCGTGCTCCGCAGGCGCAGCACTGTGATCCGGGTCGGACGCCACGGCGTCGGCATCCACCCGCTTCGGGGTCAGTCCGGCGATCCCGAGGAAGACCGCGACGATGGCCGCGTATCCGCCGAACATGCCGACTCCCAGGATGATGCCGGACAGCAGGAACGTCCCTGCCTTCTCGATCGTGTACTCCTGCAGGAAGCCGGCCGGGATCAACAGCAGCACGACGGCGAGCAGGATGCCGAGCGCACCGACGGTGATCGCGTCCCGCGCCAGGAGGTCGCCTGTGCGGCGTGCACGGATCCCGGCGAGCAGCTCGATGCCGCCGCTGATCAGCGCCCATCCGGAGACGACGATGAAGAACAGGTCATCCGAGCGCCAGGCCGGGATCCCGCTCGCCATTCCGGCGACGACGCCGACAGCGGCGAGGAGGATCGAGGACCAGCGCGAGCCGGCCGGCAGCACCAGCCACGCCGCCAGCACGTGCGCGAGCGCCGAGACGAAGACGAATCCGCTGAAGACCGACAGCCCCACGGCGGCGGAGTGGTCGGACGAGAACGTGATCATGAGCGCGGCGATCGCCGCGAACAGAGCGCGCAGCAATTGCACGTGGCGCATGGTGAATGCGCGAGCAGGGGCAGACATGACGGTCCAGAGTCCTCCGGGAAGTTCCTCCCAGTCTACGCGGGGCCGCGACGGCGAAGAGCCGGAGCCGCGGGCGGGAGGATTCGTGAAGCCCGGCGGATCTCCCCAGATCGATTGCCGGGCTTCACGACATACGCAGCAAGGGGGGCATCACTGCGTCAGGCCGGTCGATCGCAGGGACGGGCACCCTCCCCGCGAAGACGGCCATGTGACCCCACATGCTCACCCGGTCCCCTGAGGTACGCGCGTGCGGTCTTATGCTGATTTTAGGGCGGTGTGCTTCACATACCGGACGGGGGCTGTGATGAGTTACGAGCACGATGCACGCAGACCCGGGTCGGAGGCCTTCGCCGCAGCGCTGCGGGACGCCGTCAACGCCAGGGATGTGACCCTGTCCTGGCTGCAGCGGCAGCTCAAAGCCCGGGGCAATCGGGTCTCGATGGCGACGCTCAGCTACTGGCGCTCGGGCGCCCGCCGCCCGGAGGGCGCCCAGTCGATGGCGGCGCTGGCGGACATCGAACAGCTCCTGGAACTCGCGGACGGCGCGCTGACCCGACTGCTGCGCTCGACCAACCGCACCGGACCCCTCGGTCCCAATCAGTTCCCGCTCGACGAGGAGGAACTGGAGCGCGCCGTCATCGAGGCGTTCCGCGCGCTCGGCGCCCCCTACCCCGACACGTCCCGCGAGCTCACCACGCATTCGGTGACGGATGTCGGCCCCGACGGCAACGTCTTCTTCACCATCACGCGCAGCATCGTGCAGTCCACCGTCGGCACCATCACCTCGATCCCGTTCCTGGAGATCAACCCGGGCGTCCCGACACCGCCCCCGCTGCTGAGCGCCGTGTCCGGCGGGCGCATCGCCGCGCGGTACTCGCATCCGGACGGGGAGGTGCACGGCGCGCTGTTCGAACTCGACCGACCGCTGACGGCGCCGGACACCGCGGTCGTCGAGTGGTCGGTGGAGTATCCGCCGGACTATCCGGCGACCCGCGACACCGGGCACGCACTGGCCCAGAAGTGCCGGGAGCTGCTGGTGTGGACCCGCTTCCACCCCGATGCGGTGCCCGACTGGTGCGAGGAGCATGTGGAGACACCCGAAGGGATCACGATCACCCCGATCGAGCTCACCGGCGGCACGTCGGTGCACCTCGTGCGGCGGGCTTTCGGCCCCGGCGCCCTGGGGCTGCACTGGGGGTACGGCCCGCGCGAGTGACGGAAGCTCAGCCGGGCTGTTCGCCGGTCGCGACCGGCCGGCCGGGGGTGTTCGACCACTGGCTCCACGACCCGGGGAACACCTTCGCCTCGATGCCGACCTCGTGCAGCACGAGCGCCGTGTGGGCGGCCGTCACCCCGGAGCCGCAGTACGCCGCGACGGGCGTCCCCGGCGTCACCCCTGCCGCCGCGAGGGTTCCGAGCACCGTCTCGCGGTCGAGTATCCGGCCGTCGGCGTCGAGGTGCAGCATGGACGGGAGGTTGCGGGCACCGGGGATGTGCCCGGCCACGGGATCGAGGGGCTCCGTCTCCCCGCGGTAGCGCTCCGGAGCGCGCACGTCGAGCAGCACGCCGGTCTCCGGGAAGGCCGCCGCCTCGTCGATCGACAGCGCGTCCGCGCCGATCTCCTCGAGCACGACGTCACCCGGCTCCGGGGACACCTCATCGGTCGCGACCTCGAACCCGGCGGCCTTCCATCCTCGGAGTCCGCCGTCGAGCACCCGCACGTCCACGCCCGCCTGACGCAGCAGCCACCACGCCCGCGCCGCAGCCAGGCCCTTGGCGTCGTCGTATGCGACCACCGTGTCCCCGGTGCGCAGACCCCATCGCCGCGCTGCCGCCTGCAGCGTGGCCGTCGAGGGGAGCGGATGCCGCCCCTGCGACGGCTCGCCGTGCGTCGAGAGCTCTGTGTCGAGCGAGGCGAACACCGCCCCGGGGATGTGCCCGGTCCGGTAGTCCGCGTGTCCCGCTTCCGGCCGGTCCAGCCGCCAGCGCACGTCGATCACGCGCACCGGGGCCCCCTCGTCCAGCAGGTCCTTCAGCTCGACGGCACTCACGAAGTCGCTCATGATGCGAGGCTACCGACTCGCACGCGACCGCCGACGCCGACCTGTCTTCTCCCGTCACGTTCGGGGTGCGCAGCCGACTAGGCTCGATCCGGCAGCGCGAGGAAAGGGGCGACATGGCCTCGCTTCGTTGGATGCGCCTGCGCCCGCAGGAGGCCGCCCTCCTCGCGATCACCGCCGTCTGGGGAAGCACGTTCCTCCTGGTGCACTGGGCGATGCAGCACTCCGGTCCGTGGTTCTTCGTCGGTATCCGCTTCCTCGTGGCCGGGGCGATCAGCGTGGTGATCTTCCGACGCGTGCTGCGCGGCATCCGCTGGCGGGACATCGGCGCGGGTGTCGCGATCGGCGTGATGATCTACCTCGGCTACGGCCTGCAGACGCTGGGGCTGCAGACGATCGACAGCAGCACCTCCGCGTTCATCACCGCGATGTACGTCCCCCTGGTGCCACTCGCGCAGTGGGCGGTGTTCCGCCGTCGCCCTCCGGTCATGGCCTTCGTCGGCGCCGGTCTCGCCTTCGTGGGGCTGCTGCTGATCGCCGGCCCTGACGCGTTCGCGCTCTCGCTGGGCGCGGGCGAGATCGCCACGATGATCAGCACCCTCCCGATCGCCGCCGAGATCATCCTGATCAGCGTCTTCGCCGGACGGATCGATCTCGGCCGCATCACCGTCATCCAACTGCTCACCGCAGGTGTGCTGGGGCTGCTGACGATGCCCGTGGTCGGCGAGGGCGTTCCGGAGTTCTCGTGGATCTGGGTCGGCTGTGCGGTGGGGCTGGGAGCGGCGAGCTGCCTCATCCAGCTGACGATGAACTGGGCGCAGAAGTCGGTCTCTCCGACGCGGGCGACCGTGATCTATGCGGGCGAGCCGGTCTGGGCGGGCGTCATCGGGCGCATCGCCGGAGAGCGTCTGCCGGCGACGGCGCTGCTCGGCGGCGCGCTCGTCGTGCTCGGCATCCTCGCGAGCGAACTCCGTCTCGTGCGCAAGAGGTCGAGGGATGACGGGAATACTCCGCCGGATCGCGCGTTGCACCCGACATGATTGAAACTTCAACCGTCGTTCCGGTCGCCACGGAACGCACGCGCGTCCGGGTGCCCCTGCGCTTCGGCGACGGCTTCACCACCACGGCCGATGTGGTCACCTTCGACGGGCTCGTCGACGGACGCGAGCACCTGCTGCTCGGACTCGGCGATTGGCGGGGCGCCCTCGAGCGCGCGAACGACGGCGGCGAGGATCCTCTGGTGCGTCCGCACAGCGAGTGCCTCACGGGCGACGTTTTCGGATCCGAGCGCTGCGACTGCGGTCCGCAGCTGCGCGAGGCGGTCGAGCGCATCGCCGAGGACGGCGGGTTCCTGCTCTACCTGCGTCAGGAGGGTCGCGGCATCGGCCTGTACGCGAAGCTCGACGCCTACGCCCTGCAGGATGCCGGCCTCGACACCTACGAGGCGAATGTCGCGCTCGGTCACGGCGAGGACGAGCGCGACTACACGGTCGCGGCACAGATGCTGCGGGCGCTCGGCGTCGACGGCATCCGCCTGCTGAGCAACAACCCCGACAAGGCCGTGCAGCTCGAGACGCTCGGCATCCGCGTGACGGAGCGCGTGCCCACCGAGGTGCACCTCTCTGCGGCCAACACACGGTACCTGGAAGCGAAGCGGGACCACACGGCGCACACGCTCGACCTGTCCGCGGCGTGACACTCGAGGAGGGAACCATGACGGCGGAGCAGCGGCATCCGCGCCGGCTCGACGACACCGAGATGGACACCTGGCTCCCGGTGATCCGGTTCGTGCAGCTGCTGCCCCAGGTGCTCGATCGCACCCTCAAGGAGGAGGTCGGGCTCAATCACGCCCGCTACGCGATCCTGGTCACGCTGGCCGGGCGGGGCGACGGAGCGGTGACGATGACGGAGCTCGCCAGGATCGCCGGGCTGAGCCGGTCGCGGCTGAGCCATGCGCTGGACTCGCTGGAGGAGCGCGGCTGGGTCGAGCGCACCTCCTGCAGCACCGACAAGCGCACCCTGTCCGCCGCGCTCACTCCGGAGGGGCGCGAGATGCTGCGCACCGCCGCGCCCGTGCACGTGGAGCAGGTGCGCGAGCTGGTCCTCGACCCCCTCAGCCCGGAGGAGCGGGAGCAGCTCGCGTCGATCCTCGGCAAGCTGCTGCCCGGCGTGACGGCGGCGCTCTAGGCGTCGCGGTCGTCCGCGGGACCGGCGGATTCCGCCCCTCGGCGTTCTGCTCTGAGCAGAACCGCTCGATCCGGTCGAAGCGCCCGGCCTATCGTGAGGCATGGCCGACATCGTCCCGATCTCCCGCGCACCCCGCCCCGCCCCTCCGCGGCAGAGCGACCCGGAACCGCTCTGGCGCCACCTGCTGGGCGAACAGCTGCGGCGCCGACGGCACGACCGCGAGGAGACGCTCACCGAGACCGCGGAGAAGGCCGGCGTCTCGCCGCAGTACCTCTCCGAGGTCGAGCGCGGCCGCAAGGAGCCCTCGAGCGAGATGATCGCCGCGATCGCCGGGGCCCTGGACACCAGCCTGATCGAGCTCACGAGCGCGGTCGCCGATGAGCTGCGCGCTGCATCGACACCCGCATCCGCGGTCGTGTCCGCCGCGCGCGGCGCCTTCACCCTCGCCGCCTGACCCCCGCCGCACCCCACCGCGCCCCGCGCCCTTGCACGGATGTCGGACGGAAGGACGGGCGTCGGACGAGAACGGCCGCATCCGTCCGACATCCGTCCAACGGCCCGACATCCGTCCGGAATGCGGGCCCGACATCCGTCCGGAATGCGGGCCCGACAACCGTCCGGGGGTCAGGTGCGGGGGCCCAGCACGGTGTCGATCAGGCCGTAGTCGAGGGCGGCGGATGCGGTGAAGACCCGGTCGCGGTCGGTGTCGGCGCGGAGCTCGGCGACCGTGCGACCGCTGTGCCTGGCGAGGATCTCCTCCATGTCGGAGCGCACCCGCACGACCTCGTCCGCCGCCAGGATGAGGTCGGGGATTGCCCCGCGCGACTGTCCCGCCGGCTGATGCAGGACGATGCGCGCGTGGGCGAGGGCCGCACGCTCCCCCGGTGCGCCCGCCGCGACGAGCAACGCGGCGGGACCGATCGCCTGACCGACGCAGGTCGTCGCGACGGCGGGGCGGATGTGCTGCATCGTGTCGTAGATCGCCAGCGCCGCTCCGGGGTCGCCGCCCTCGCTGTTGATGTAGAACTGCACGCCGGATTCCGGACTGTCGGCATCGAGGTGCAGCAGCTGCGCGATCAGCGCGTTCGCGACGCCAGCGTCGATCCCGGTTCCGAGGTAGATGACGCGCTCGGCGAGCAGGTGCGAGTACACGTCCATGACGCGTTCGCCGCGCGGATGCTGCGCGATGACGTTCGGGATCGTGTAGCTGCTCATGCGCCCGCCCCCAGTCCTACTCGTGCCCGTCGTCGCGGCATCACGTCGCCGATCGAGGTGACGATCTCATCGATGAACCCGTACTCCTGCGCCTGCGGGGCGGTGTACCAGCGGTCGTGCAGCGAGTCCTCGAAGATCCGCTCGATCGGCTGTCCCGTGTCGTCGGAGATGAGCCCGAGCACGGTGTCGCGCATGTGCCGCAGGTCGTCGGCCTGACCCTCGATCTCCACGGCCGAACCGCCGATGCCCGCCGAGCCCTGATGCATGAGGATGCGCGCGTGCGGGAGGGCGCGCCGCTTTCCCGGGGCGCCGGCCGAGAGGAGGAACTGCCCTGCGCTGCAGGCGAGTCCGAGGGCCAGCGTCGACACATCGTTCGGGATGAGTCGCATGAGGTCGCGGATCGCCAGCATCGACGGCACGGAGCCGCCAGGAGAGTGGATCCAGAGGGCGATGTCGGCGACGGGGTCCTCGGACGACAGCGTGAGCAGCTGCGTCATCAGCAGCGTGCCGTTGTCGTCGTCGAGCGCGCCGTCGAGCACGAGCACCCGCTCGTGGAACAGCGCACGCCGGGCCTCGGGGCCGAACTGGGGAATGGGGTTGTCTTCGCTCATGCCCCCAGCATCCGCTGTCGTCCGCCGGCCGGGCACGGATTCTGCCGTGGGCGGCTCTGCCGTGAGCGGAGCACCCCCGCGAGCAGCGCGGCATCCGCTCATCTTCGCGAAAACGGGCCGTAACATCGCGGACTCACGCGCGTCCTACGCTCCTGCTCATGGCGAAGCAGAAGGCACCGGCATGGCACTGGTCGGAGGACGGGATCAACTTCCGCACGCGCAAATGGGTGCGGCCGGAGGATCTGAACGCGAACGGATCGCTGTTCGGCGGGAGCCTGCTGAAGTGGATCGACGAAGAGGCGGCGATCTACGCGATCGTGCAGCTCGGCAACTACCGGGCCGTGACCAAGCACATCTCCGAGATCAACTTCGAGGCGTCCGCGGTGCAGGGCGACCTGATCGAGCTCGGTCTCCAGGCCACGCACTTCGGCACCACGTCGCTGACGATGCGGGCGGTGGCGCGCAACATGATCACGCGTCGGCGCATCCTCACGATCGAGAAGATCGTGTTCGTGAGCCTCGACGAATCCGGGAAGCCCACCCCGCACGGGTACAGCGAGATCACCTATGACCGCGACCGGATGCCGACCGAGCGCATCGCGACCGGGACGATCCGGCTGCCCTGACGCCCGCTCCGACGCCCTGGCCACCCCCTCAGGAGCGAACGGCCCCCCGAAGTGCGCTCGCTGAAGGGGTGACCGGTTCGGAGTGCCCGGCGTCGGCATCGCCCGCCGCCGCGGCGAAGGCCTGCGCGAGGTCGGCGATGAGGTCGTCGACGTCTTCCAGGCCGATCGACAGGCGCAGCACGTCGGCGGCCGGACGCGCCTCGGGCGGCACCGGCCGGTGGGTGAGCGCCGCAGGGTGCTGGATCAGCGAGTCCACGCCGCCGAGCGACACGGCGTGGGTGAACAGTCGCGTCGCCGACGTGACGGTCGACGCGGCCGCGAATCCGCCCCGCATGCGCATCGCGATCATCGCCCCGGTGCCGCGCATCTGCCGTTCGAGGATGCCGCGCGGGTCGCCGTCCAGGCCGGGGTAGAAGACCTCAGCGACCTCCGGGCGGTCGATGAGCCATTGCACGATGCGACGGGCGCTCTCCTGCTGATGACGCACGCGCACGGGCAGAGTCGTGAGTCCGCGGTGCAGCAGGTAGGCGCCGAGCGGATGCAGCAGACCTCCGGTCACCGCGCGAACACGGCGCAGCGCCTCCGCGGTGTGCTCGCCGCACGCGACGACTCCCGCGATCACGTCACCGTGTCCGCCGAGGTACTTCGTGGCGCTGTGCAGCGACATGGCCGCTCCGAGATCGATCGGATTCTGCAGCACGGGTGTCGCGAAGGTGTTGTCCACCACGACGGGGACCGCGCCCGCCTGTCGCACGATGTCCGCGATGTACGCGATGTCGAGGGTCGGGTTCGCCGGCGTCTCGACGACGACCAGTCCGGTGTCGGGGCGCAGCGACAGGGCGACCTCGTCGGGGTGGCAGTACGTCGTCTCCACGCCGAGCAGGCCCGAGCCGAGCAGATGATCGGTGCCGCCGTAGAGCGGACGCACGGCGACGACGTGCCGTGCCCCGGTCGCACCGGTGTGGGCGAGGATGACCGCGGTCATGGCCGCCATGCCGGAGGCGAAGGCGACAGCGGCCTGCGCGTGCTCCAGCTCGGCGAGCGCCTCCTCGAAGCGCGCGACCGTCGGGTTCCACAGCCGCGCGTAGACCATGCTGCCGTCGGCGGGAGGGCGTCCGCCCGTGGCCATCGCCTCATAGGAGTCCCCGCCCCGCTCGATGTCCGGCAGAGGGTTCGTCGTGGAGAGGTCGATCGGCAGCGCGTGGACTCCGAGACCTGCGAGGTCGGAACGTCCGCCGTGGACGGCCACGGTGTCGGGATGCAGCGGTGCAGTCATGCCTCCACGTTGCCGGAATCACGGTTTCGACGCAGGTCTTCGACAGAAGTCGCCGCGAGATCGCGCCGAAACGCTATTCTGTGCAGCATCTGGGCGGCGAAGGAGCACCACGTTGGCGAAACCACAACTCGATGAGATCGACCTGGAGCTCCTCGCGGTCCTGACGCGCGACGCGGAGACCACGAACAAGGCGCTGGCTCATCGGCTGGGGCTCGCCGAGTCCACATGCGCCCACCGCGTGCGGGCCCTCCGGGAGCGCGGCGTGATCCGCGACACCCGGATCCGCGTCGACGAGGCCGCCCTCGGCTACCCGCTGCAGGCGATCATCAAGGTGCGTCTGGCGAACCACACCGGCCCCAAGGTCACCGCCCTGTTCGACGCGCTGGCCGGCATCCCGAGGGTGCTGCAGGTGTTCCACGTCGCCGGAGTGGATGACTTCCTCGTGCATGTGGCCGTCCAGGATGCGACGGCGCTCCGCGACATCGTGCTCGAGCACATCACGATCCACCCGGTGGTGCGCGGAACCGAGACCCAGCTCGTGTTCGAGCTCCGCGACGGCACCGGCCTCCTCCCCCGCTGACCCGCTCCGCTCCCCCGCCCCGCGGGCGGGCGGTGCAAGGATGGGACAGGATGTCCGGGAGCAAAGGAGCACCATGAGCCGCAGCGCCACCACCGCCACGCACGCGATCCGCGAGATGCGGGACTTCCTCTTCGCGAATGCGACCGACTACGACGCGGCCCGCGCCGGATTCGCCTGGCCCCGCGTCGACGAGTTCAACTTCGCCCTCGAGTGGTTCGACGTCGTCGCGGCCGAGAATCCTGATCGTCCGGCCGTGCAGATCGTCGAGGCCGACCTGAGTCTGCGGTCGTGGACCTACGGCGAACTGTCCGCGCGGTCCGACCAGGTCGCCACGTGGCTGCGCAGCCTCGGCATCCGGCGCGGGGACCACGTGATCGTGATGCTGAACAACACGATCGAGCTGTGGGAGGTGATGCTGGCGATCACGAAGCTCGGGGCGGTGTCGATCCCCACCTCGACTCTCCTGTCGGCGGCGGACCTCGCCTACCGCGTCGAGCACGGACGCGCACGCGCCGTGGTCACGCTGGGTGCTCTGGCCGACCGCATCGACGGCCTGGACCGAGCGATCCTGCGCATCGGCGTCGGAGAAGCCGTGCCCGCCGGCTGGGCCCGCTTCGACGAGTCGCCCCAGGCCCCGGCGGGCTTCGAGCCGGACGGCCCCACGCCGGCGTCCGACACCGCGCTGCTGTACTTCACCTCGGGCACCACGAACCGTCCCAAGCTCGTGCAGCACACGCACGTGTCGTACCCGGTCGGACATCTGTCGACGATGTGGTGGCTCGGGGTCCGCCCGGACGACGTGCACCTCAACATCTCCTCCCCCGGTTGGGCGAAGCACGCGTGGTCGAGCTTCTACTCGCCGTTCCTGGCCGAGGCGACGGTGTTCGTCTACAACTACGCCCGCTTCGACGCGAACGCGCTCATGCAGGTGATGGACACCCACCACGTCTCGACCTTCTGCGCGCCGCCGACCGTCTGGCGCATGCTCATCCAGGCCGACCTCACGCGTCTGACGCACCCTCCCCGCGAGCTGGTGGGAGCCGGCGAGCCGCTCAACCCCGAGGTCATCGACCGGGTGCGCGACGCCTGGGGCGGCACCATCCGCGACGGTTTCGGGCAGACCGAGATGACCGCGTGCATCGGCAATTCACCGGGCCAGACGGTCAAGGTCGGGTCGATGGGGCGCCCGCTGCCCGGGTATCCCGTGGTGCTGCTCGATCCCGCGACGGGAGAGGTCGTCGACGGGGAGGGCGAGATCGCGCTCGATCTGTCCGAGCCGCCGCTCGGGCTCATGGCGGGGTACTACGACGACCCCGACAAGACCGCGGAGTCGCGCACGGGCGGATACCACCACACCGGCGACATCGCGGTGCGCGATGCGGAGGGCTACCTCACCTACGTCGGACGTTCGGATGACGTCTTCAAGGCGTCCGACTACAAGATCTCGCCGTTCGAGCTGGAGTCGGTCCTGCTCGAGCACGACCTCGTGATCGAGGCCGCCGTGATCCCGAGCCCCGACCCGACGCGCCTGGCCGTGCCGAAGGCGTACGTGTGCCTCACCCCGGATGCGGGCGCCGGCGAGGCCGAGGCCGCGCGCGCGATCTTCTCCTATGCGCACGATCGGCTGTCGTCGCACCTGTGGGTGCGGATCATCGAGTTCGTCCCGGAACTGCCGAAGACCATCTCGGGGAAGATCCGCCGGGTCGAGCTGCGTGCGCGCGAGGCTGCCCGCGTGGTGGCGGGAGACGAATCAGGGCAGCATCGGGACCGCGACTACCGCTGAGTCCTCAGCGCACCACCGCGACGGACGCCGTCACCGGAGACTTGGGCGCGACGGCGGGCTTGGACGCGGCGACGGCCGGCTGCGGCAGCGGCTCCGCCACCTCGCGCTCGCGCCGGCCGAACCCGCCGGCGTTGACGATCCCGCGCACGACGCCGCCGATCACCAGCATCGCCACGAGCGCGGCGCCGGACAGGATCAGTGGCGTCCACACCTGGGCGAAGGAGGCGACGACGCTCATCAGCGCGCACACGATCCACACCCCCACCGCGCCTCCGGTGAGACCTCCGGCCCCTCGGATGATCGCGATCGCCGCGACGATCGCGCAGATCGCGGCGAGCGCCGCTCCCGCGTAACCGATCGGCACCAGCACTGCGGCCAGTTCGCTGGCCACTCTCATTGTCGTCATGACGACCCCCCGTCAGCGGAACATCCGCTACCTCGACACTAGAAGTGTGTCCCCGAAAGCCCATCCGTCTCAAGTCCCATGCGCATCATCCTGCAGACGGATATCGCGGGTGCGGATCGATCAGCGCCGGGTCAGCCAGCGCAGACGGCGCGGCCGCACGACCCGCACCGGCTGCGTGATCACGGCATCCACGACCATCGAGCCGTCCGTCGGGCCGACGATCGCGATCGCGGAGGTCTCGGTCGCCTCCGCCGGGTCGACCGGGAGCTTCCCGAGCGCACGGTGCGCACGGACGTAGGCGGGGACGAGGAGGATGATCGCACCCACCCAGGCGAGCGGGTTGCTGAGGGCGACACCGTCGAAGCCGATCCAGGCGCCGAGCACGATCGCGGCCCCCACGCGCATGACCAGCTCGATCACGCCGGTGACGGTGGGCACGAGCGTGTGGCCGAGTCCCTGCAGGGCGCCGCGCAGCACGAACAGCATGCCGAGCGCCCAGTAGCCGCAGCCGTTGATGATGAGCATCCGGTGCGCCATGTCGACGACGTCGTCCGACCCCTCCCCGACGAACAGTCGCACCATCGGAGCGCCGAACGCGATGAGCAGCCCGCCGAGGACGATCGCGGCGGCGGTGGCCATCCAGGTGGCCTCGACGACGCCGCGGCGGATGCGGTCGGGGCGCCGGCCGCCGTGGTTCTGCGCGGCGTACATGGACACGGCGAGGCCGAGCGAGGAGAGCAGCGCCACGGCGAGGCTGTCCACGCGCGAGGCCGTCGTGTACGCGGCGACCGCATCGGCCCCGAGCGTGTTCAGGGCCACCTGCACCGTGAGCGTGCCGATCGCGATGATGGACGCCTGGAAACCCATCGGGAGTCCGAGCCGCAGGTGATCGGCGATGTCGGCGCGGGTGATGCGCCAGTCCGCGCGGCGCAGGTGCAGCATCGGCAGGCGTCGGCGCACGAACTCCAGGCACAGCACCACGGAGACGGCCTGAGCGACGACCGTGGCGAGTGCGGCTCCGGCGACGCCCCAGGCGAACGGGCCGACCAGGAGCACGACGAGCCCGACGTTCAGCACGCACGAGACCGTGAGGAACACCAGCGGGGTCTTGGAGTCGCCGATGGCGCGGATGATCGCGGACAGGTAGTTGAAGAACATCGTCGCGCCGGCGCCGAGGAAGCTGATCTGCGTGAAGATCGTCGCCTCCGGCATGAGCTCCGGCGGCGTCTGCAGCAGCGCGAGGATCGGACCGGCCAGAAGCGGCGCGCCGACGGTGAGGATCACGCTCGTGATGCCGCTCAACAGCACGCCGGTCGCGACCGATCGGCGGACGGCCGCGTCGTCGCGCGCGCCGAAGGCCTGGGCGATCGGGATCGCGAAGCCGCTGGTCAGGCCCCAGGCGAAACCGAGCAGCAGGAACAGCAGGCTGCCGGTGGCGCCGACGGCCGCGAGGGAGGTGACGCCGAGGTGCCGGCCGACCACGATCGCATCGGCGAACTGGTACAGCTGCTGCACCACGTTGCCGAGGAGAAGCGGGATGGAGAAGGCGAGGATGACGCGCCACGGGCGGCCCGTCGTGAGGGAGGTGGCCATGAAGGAGGGGCTCGCAGAACTGGGGGATGGATCGAGGCGGGACCAGCTTATCGAATCGATTCGGAACGGCGGAAGTCCAGCCATCGCTCCGCAGAATATTGACTTCGAGTCTCGAAGGGAAAACAGAGCGCGACGGCCAGGCGGTCGCGCCTCGCAAGGCGCAGGCGCGCGGGATCCTCGGCACGCGCCGCCGGATCACGAAATCATCACGACCCCTTGACTTCGAGACTCGAACTCAAGGAAAGTATCCGGAGCGAGTCCCGAATGGCCGGGATTCCAGTCCGGTGGCGACGCCCCGGGCGACCCATTGCACAGCGAAGGAGCTCGTGATGAAGAAGAAGTACGCACTTGCCGCACTCGGCCTGGCCGGGATCGTCGCCCTCGCGGGCTGCGGCGGTGGCGGCGCAGGCTCGACCGGAGGCTCCGGCGCGGAAGGCTCCGGCGACAAGGGCGACCTGCTGATCGGCGTGTCCATGCCCACGCAGACCTCGGAACGCTGGATCGCCGACGGCAACGCCGTGCAGGACGGACTGGAGGAGGCGGGCTACCAGGTCGACCTGCAGTACGCCGGAGACGACATCCCGACCCAGGGACAGCAGATCGACCAGATGATCACGAAGGGCGCCGATCTGCTCGTGATCGCCGCGATCGACGGCACGGCCCTGTCGTCGCAGCTCGACGCCGCCGCGGCCGCGAACATCCCGGTCATCTCCTACGACCGCCTGATCCGCGACAGCGAGCATGTCGACTTCTACGTCACCTTCGACAACTACAAGGTCGGCGTGCAGCAGGCGACGTCGCTGCTCACCGGACTCGGGGTGCTCGACGAGGACGGCAAGGAGACCGGCGAGAAGGGTCCGTTCAACATCGAGCTGTTCGCGGGTTCTCTCGACGACAACAACGCGCACTTCTTCTGGCAGGGCGCGATGGACACGCTCCAGCCGTTCATCGACGACGGCGTGCTCGCCGTGCCGTCCGGCCAGACCGACATCGAGCAGGCGGCGATCCTGCGCTGGCAGCAGGAGACGGCGCAGAAGCGGATGGAGGACCTGCTGACCTCGACGTACGCGGGCGGCACCAAGCTCGACGGCGTCCTGTCCCCCTACGACGGACTCTCCCGAGGCATCATCACTGCCCTGCAGGGCACCGGCGGCCTCGGCCCGGCCATCGCCGACGGTCTGCCGATCGTCACGGGGCAGGATGCCGAGATCGGCTCCGTCGCCCTGATCAACCAGGGCGTGCAGTTCGCGTCGATCTTCAAGGACACGCGAAAGCTCGCCGAGCAGTCGGTCGTCGTCGCGCAGGCCATCCTGGAAGGCGAGGAGCCCGAGGCCAACGACACCGAGACCTACGACAACGGCGTGAAGGTCGTCCCCTCCTACCTCCTCCAGTCGGACATCGTCTACAAGGACAACATCACCCCGCTCCTCGTCGACTCCGGGTACTGGACGCAGGCCGAGGTCGACTCCGGCGTCGCCGAGTAGCTGATGACCCGGGGCGTGCCGTCGGCGACGACGGCACGCCCCTCTTGACGGAAGGACATCGGTTCATGACGACACCGGTTCTGCAGATGCGGGAGATCGAGAAGAGCTTCCCCGGGGTGAAGGCGCTCCAGGGCGTCAGCCTCGACGTGCAGCGCGGCGAGATCCTCGCGATCTGCGGCGAGAACGGCGCGGGCAAGTCGACCTTGATGAAGGTGCTCTCGGGGGTCTACCCGCACGGCACCTACGAGGGCGAGATCATCTACGAAGGCGAGGAGGCGACGTTCTCGTCGATCGCCGACTCCGAGCGCGTGGGGATCGTGATCATCCACCAGGAGCTGGCGCTGATCCCGCACCTCAGCGTCGCGGAGAACATCTTCCTCGGCAACGAGCGCCGCGGCACGGGAGGTCTGATCGACTGGGACCGCGCGAACGCCGAGGCCTCCGCCCTGCTCGCGCAGGTGGGCCTCGACGAGAACCCGACCACGCCCGTCGGCCAGCTCGGCGTGGGCAAGCAGCAACTCGTCGAGATCGCCAAGGCGCTGTCGAAGAGCGTGCGCCTGCTGATCCTCGACGAGCCGACCGCCGCGCTCAACGACACCGATTCGGCGCATCTGCTCGACCTGCTCCGACGCTTGCGCGACGACGGGATGACGTCGATCATCATCTCGCACAAGCTGAACGAGATCGCCGCGATCGCGGACCGCACGACGATCATCCGGGACGGTCGAACGATCGAGACGCTCGACATGCGGGACCCGGAGTCCACGCAGGACCGGATCATCCGCGGCATGGTCGGCCGCGACCTCGCCCACCGGTTCCCCGAGCGCACTCCGCAGATCGGAGAGGAGGTGCTGCGCATCGAGGACTGGACCGTGCACCACCCCACCCAGCCGGGCCGCGTCATGGTCGACGGTGCGACCCTCACCGTCCGCGCCGGCGAGGTCGTCGGCATCGCCGGGCTCATGGGCGCCGGGCGCACGGAGCTGGCGATGAGCGTCTTCGGCCGCACCTACGGCCGCGGTGCGCGGGGGCGCGTGCTCATGCACGGCAAGGAGGTCGACACCTCCACCACCAGCGCCGCCATCCGTGCCGGGATCGCCTACGCGACGGAGGATCGCAAGAAGTTCGGCCTCAACCTCATCGACGACATCCGGCACAACATCACGATGGCGTCGCTGCGGATGATCAGCCCCGGCGGGTGGATCAACGCGCACCGGGAGCTCGAGATCGCCGAGCGCTACCGCGCCGAGATGAACATCAAGTCGCCGACGGTGCTGCAGCTGGTGGGGAACCTCTCCGGAGGCAACCAGCAGAAGGTCGTGCTCAGCAAGTGGATCCAGACGAAGCCCGAGGTGCTGATCCTCGACGAGCCCACCCGCGGCATCGACGTCGGCGCGAAGTACGAGATCTACACGATCATCAACCGCCTCGTCGCCGAGGGGAAGGGGGTGCTGGTGATCTCGTCCGAGCTGCCGGAGCTCCTCGGCATCTGCGACCGCATCTACACCCTCGCCTTCGGTCGGATCACCGGGGAGCTCCCCGCCGCCGAGGCCACGCAGGAGAAACTCATGCACCTCATGACCGTCGAAAGGACGACCGCACCATGAACGGCGTCACCAACCTGTTCACCCTCGCCACGCGGAATCTGCGTCAGAGCGGCATCCTCGTCGCCTTCGTCGCGATCGTCGCGTTCTTCGCGATCCTGAACCCCGCCTTCCTGTCGGCGGGCAACCTCACCAACATCGTGCTGCAGTACTCGTACATCCTGATCCTCGCGATCGGCATGGTGATCGTGATCATCGCCGGGCACATCGACCTCTCCGTCGGCTCGGTCGTCGCGCTCACCGGCGCCACCGCGGCCGTGCTCGTGATCCGCATGCAGCAGCCCTGGTGGGTGGGTGTGATCGCCGCGCTCGTCGTCGGCCTGCTCGTCGGGGCCTGGCAGGGGTTCTGGGTCGCCTACGTCGGGATCCCCGCGTTCATCGTGACGCTCGCGGGCATGCTCCTGTTCCGGGGGCTCACGTTCATCGTGCTCAGCAATGTGTCGCTCTCTCCGTTCGGCGGCACCTACTACGCGATAGCCAACGGCTTCTTCAACGGGCTGCTCGGCGGCTACGGCGTCGATGTGTTCACCCTCGTCATCTTCGCCATCGGCGTCGTCGGATACGCGGTGTGGCAGGTCCGCGGTCGTCGGTCGAAGATCTCGCACCAGCAGTCGGTGGAGGCGCTGCCCTGGTTCATCCTGAAGATCGTGGCGATCGCCGCGGTCGTCATGTGGTTCGGCTACCAGCTGTCGACGAGCCGCGGTCTGCCGTTCGTGCTGATCCTCTTGGCGGTGCTGATCATCGCGTACTCCGTCATCACGCAGAAGAGCGTCTTCGGCCGCCACGTGTACGCGATCGGCGGCAACCTGCACGCGGCGCTGCTCAGCGGCGTCAACGTGCGCAGGGTGAACTTCTGGATCTTCGTCAACATGGGTCTGCTCGCCGGAATCGCGGGCGTCGTGTTCTCCTCGCGCACCAACGGCGCACAGCCGGGCGCGGGGAACATGTTCGAGCTCGATGCGATCGCGGCGTGCTTCATCGGCGGCGCGGCGGTCACCGGCGGCGTCGGCCGCGTCGGCGGCGCGATCGTCGGCGGTCTGATCATGGCCGTGATGAGCAACGGCATGCAGCTCATGGGTCTCGACCAGGCGACGCAGCAGGTCGTGAAGGGACTCGTGCTGCTGATCGCGGTGGCTTTCGACGTCTGGAACAAGCGCCGCACGGGCGCCGCCCGTTGACCCGGATCGACACGACAACCGCGCGGTAGGCTCCCGCTATGAGCAGATGGGCCAGCGGTTCCCAGTCGGGGTTGCGCGAGGCCAACACCGCGAAGATCGTCGACGCCGTGAAGCGCTTCGGCGGGCTCACCCAGGTCGAGCTCGCCGAAGCGACCAGCCTCTCGACCGCGACGGTCTCCGCCATCGTCAAAGAGCTGTCGCTGTCAGGGCTCGTGGAGACCCGCCCGACGTCGCGGAGCGGCCGACGCGCCCAGCTGGTCACGATCGCGCGGAGGGCGGGGCTTGTCGCGGCGGTGCAGATCGGCAGCCGCAGCATGAAGGTGCGGCTCACGGACGTCGGTCAGGACGTGCTGGCCGACCGCTCGATGCCCCTGCCGGCCGACCATGCCGAAGACACCGTGCTCGACCGCATCACCCTGCTGCTGATTGACATGCTCGGCATGATCGCGGCCGATGCCGACGACCTGATCGGCGTCTGCATCGGGGTGCCCGCGCCGGTGGATCCCGCATCGGGGCTCATCGCCTACCCGGGCGTGATGCGCCGCTGGGAGAGCCAGCCGGTCGCCCAGGTCGTCGAGCAGCGCCTCGGCTGCCCCGTGCTCGTCGAGAAGGACGCCAACCTCGCCGCGCTGGCCGAAGCGACGCTCGGCACCGCGCGAGACGTCGCGGACAGCCTGTTCGTCCATGCGTCCTACACGGCGAGCGCCGGCGTGGTCCTCGGCTCGCGGCTGTACCGCGGGCGGTCGGGCACGGCGGGCGAGATCGGCCACGTCCAGGTCGACCCGACCGGCTCGATCTGCGCCTGCGGTCAGCGCGGCTGCCTGGAGACGGTCGTCGGTGCCGACGCCATCACGGCGCCGCTGCGAGCCACCTACGGGCAGGTCACGTTCAAGGACGTGATCGCCCGCGCAGCCGAGGGCGACCCCGGCTGCGCCCGCGTGGTCGCCGATGCCGCGACGGCGCTCGGACGGGTCGTCGCCGGTGTGCACCAGGCCCTCGCCCCCGAGGTGATCACGGTCGGCGGGGAGCTGACCGAGGCGGGACCCATCTTCCTGCTCCCCTTCACCAGCGCGTTGCGCGACACCGCTCCCCAGGGCCGCTCGCCCCGCCGCGATCCGGTCCCGTCCTCCTTCGGGAAGGACGCCGTGCTGGTCGGGGCGACCATCCACATCCTGCAGTCGACCGACCCGTCCCGGCTCCTCGAGGACCGCTCATGAGCTTCACCGCATCGCAAGCCGAGCCCCTGCTCACCATGCGCGGCGTCACCAAGCGCTTCGGCGCCGTCGAGGCGCTCACGGATGTCGACTTCACCGTCAATGCGCGCGAGGTCGTCGGCCTGGTGGGCGACAACGCGGCCGGCAAGTCGACCCTCGCGAAGATCATCGCCGGCGCCCTGGATCCCACCTCCGGGGAGATCCGCATCAACGGAGAGCAGGTAGAGATCTCCTCCCCCGCCGAGGCGAATCGGCTCGGCATCGCCACCGTGTTCCAGGACCTCGCCGTGTGCGAGAACCTCGACGTCACCGCGAACGTCTTCCTCGGCCGCGAGCTGCGCACCGCCAAGGGGATGCTGCGCGAGCCGGAGATGGAACAGGCGACGAAACAGGCGCTGAGCGATCTCGCCGCCAACATCCCCTCGATCCGCTCCCCGCTGAACTCGCTCTCCGGCGGGCAGCGGCAGGCCGTCGCCATCGCCAGGACCCTCATCAGCCGACCGCGTCTCGTGGTGCTGGACGAGCCGACGGCGTCCCTGAGCGTCGCGCAGACCGCCGACGTGCTCACCCACATCGAGCAGCTGCGCGAGCTCGGCCTCGGCGTCGTCTTCATCAGCCACAACATCGCCGACGTGCAGGCGGTCTCCGACCGCGTCGAGGTGCTCCGGCACGGCCGCAACAACGGCTCGTTCCAGAGTCAGGACGCCGCGTACTCCGACCTCATCGCCGCGATCATCGGAACCTACCGCGGGCCGAGCGCGCCGCCGCGCGGCTGACCCGCCGCGCGGCGCGGACGGGTCATGCCACGGCAGCCGGGAGCCGATCGGTCCGCTCGGCGGCTGTGATGCGGGTGCGGAGCATCAGGAACAGCATCACCATTCCGGCGCTGAGCAGGATGTGACCCATGCCCGCGATCCCGGCGATCATCTTGGACGACTCCAGCCCGAGCACCGTGAGACAGCCGTGCCAGACCATCATCGCCGAGGTGAGCACCAGTCCGGCGTTGTAGGTCCAGAAGAACCAGCCGAAGAGGCGGCTCTCGGAGAGCGCGAAGGCCTTCTCCAGCAGCAGCACGATCAGCAGCACGACGAAGCCCAGCACGAGCAGGTGCGTGTGCACGAGACCGAGCTGGGTGGCCTGCCCTTCGGGGAAATCGTTGATCTTGGTGAACTCCCGGTAGAAGAGTCCGGAGGCGACGCCCACGAGCATGGAGGCGAACGCGGCGGTGAAGAGCCTGCGCATCGGGTTCCTTTCCTTTGTGCTTCCAGCCTCGGCGCAGGCGCGACACCGCGGATCCATCGAACGGTTGAGATGGCGACCCCGGTCCTTGTGGCTCGCACGGGAAGTGTGATGATCTGACCGCATGACCTTCTTCCCACCCGACCCCGACCTGCCCGAACCCGAGGAGGCCGATTCGGAGCGGCAGCCGTGGTGGCAGGCGCCGGACGACGAACTGCCCGTGCTGCTTCCCGTGTCGGAGACGCTGGCGTCCACCGAGCACCTGGCCCTCGGCCTGTTCGGGGTCGCGGTCTACAGCGACGGTGTCGAGTTCCGGTTGGAGGGGCGGCTGCGTCGGAAGGGCCTGCCAGCGCGGGAGTGGAACGATCTGTGCGCGGACTTCGTGGGACACAGCCCGCTCGGCGGCCCCGTGCATCCCGCCGGCCGGCTGCGGTTCGGACTCGTGCTCGGCGACGGCGAGAAGGTGCTGGCCGAGGGGTTCCCGTTCTTCGGCGGCGACGATCCCTCCGCGGAACAGGAGGGCCACACCCTGTCGCGCAACAGCGGCGGCGCGGGCGGCGGACCCCAGGGCTACTCGTCGACGGACCGCCTGTGGCTCTGGCCCCTCCCGCCGGAAGGGCCGATCGAGTTCGTGATGCAGTGGCCGGCGCTCGGCGTGGAGGAGCGCCGTGTCGTGCTCGACGGCTCCGCGATGCGGGCGCTCGCCTCCCGCGTGCAGCGCTTCTGGAGCTGAGCGGCCACAGGTCCACCGGAGGGACCGACCTCAGAGCAGACCGGTCTCGCGCGCGATCGCGATGGCGCGCGATCGACTGTCGGCCCCGAGCTTCTCGAACACGTGCACGAGGTGCGTCTTCACGGTCGCCTCGGTGACGAACAGCGTCTTCGCGATCTCCCGGTTGGAGGCACCCGTGCCGAGCAGCCGCAGCACGTCCCGTTCACGCTCGGTCAGCCGCACCCGCGGCGCGCGCAGGACCCGCCCCATCCGATCGCTGAGCTCCGGCGTCAGCACCGGGCCCCCGGAGGCCGCCTGACGGACGGCTCGAACGATCTCCTCGGGCGCGATGTCCTTGAGCAGGTACCCGGCCGCTCCCGCCTCGATCGCCCCGAGGATCTCGGCGTCGCGGTCGAAGGTCGTCAGGATGAGCACGGCCGGCGCCGGGTCGAGGCTCCGCAGCACCGCCGTCGTCTGCACCCCGTCCAGGCCCGTTCCCAGCCGCAGGTCGCAGAGCACCACGTCGGGGTGCAGGTGCCTGGCGAGCGCGACGGCCTCCTCCCCCGAGGCGGCCTCCCCGACCACACGGACGTCGTCCCGCTGGTCGAACAGCGAGCGGACGCCCGCTCGGACGATGGGGTGATCGTCGACGAGGAGCACGCTGATCGGAGTCATACGTCGTCTCCGGCGCCGTGACCGCGCGTGCCTCCGAGCGGGATGTGGGCCGAGAGGGCGGTGCCGTCGCCCGGCGCGCTCTCGACGTCGAGTCCACCGCCGAGCTCTCGCAGACGCGCACGCATCGAACGCAGTCCGTAGCCGCCGCCGTCCCCGCCCCTGCCCCCTTGAGCGTCCCAGTGCCGCACATCGAAGCCGATCCCGTCGTCGACGACGTCGAGACGCACGGTGTCACCGGCGTCGGAAAGGGTGACCACGACACGCGAGGCCGACGCATGGGAGCGCACGTTCGCGAGAGCGGACTGGGCGGTCCGCAGCAGCGCGATCTCGGCATCGATACCCAGGGCGGGCAGCTCGTCGTCGGCGTGCAGGGTCGTCCTGATCCCCGTCTCCTCCGCGAGGCGCGCCAGCAGGCGCGCGAGTGCATCGCCGAGCGCCGTGGACTCGAGCTCCGCCGGCATCAGCGCCTGCACGATGCGCCGCGCATCCGCCAGCCCTTCCCCGGCGAGCGCGTCGATCTGCTCGAGCGCCCGCGCACTCCGTGCGGGGTCGTGCGACTCCCGGGCGGAACGAGCCAGCATCCCGATCGAGGACAGGCTCTGCGCGACGGTGTCGTGGATGTCGCGCGACACCCTGGTGCGCTCTTCGATCGCGCCCGACGCGCGCTGCGTGCGGGCCAGCTCATCCTGCAGAGCAGCCATCTCCTCCTGTGTCGCGACGAGCGAGGCGATGAGCCGGCGCCGCTCCCGCCCGTCGCGCACCAGCACCAGGTATCCGCGCGAGATGCCCAGGGCGAAGACGCCACCGACCAGCGGGCCGATCACGTTCGCGTAGGTCGTCGCGCCGGTGTGCGCGAGCGGAGCGGTGACGACGACGGCGAGGATCGCGGCACTGAGCAGCAGCGCCCACCGCAGTCGCAGGACGAACCCGGCGAGCAGCCACAGCGAGAAGGCGAGCCAGACGAACTCGGGCGACACGACGACGGCGCCGAGCCAGATGAGCGTGAGGCCCAGCAGCCATCCGGCCGCCAACCGGCGGTCCGCCGTGCGTTCGCTGAGGAGCAGTCCCCCGCCGTACCAGCCGAGGAACACCAGCGCGATCGCCAGCACCCCCGGGATCGGGACGCCGTCGACGGCGGCGCGCCAGGCGCCGATCACGAGCAGCACCATCGTGATGGCGGCCTGGCCGATGCGGATCGACCCGACCAGGCTCGCCCACGTGCGGGGCGGTCTCGACGGCTCGATGTGCGGCATGATCACATTCTTCTCCTGCCCATGCGCGGCGGCGTCCATCCTTCGGACGATCCGCGACCCGCCGCTGGGTATCGTGAGGCGGGTGACATCCGCCCGCGTCTACCCCGCCACCATCGCGGCAGCCGTGGAACACGAGCTCGTCATCCGGAAGTCGCGCTTCGTCACCCGCATCGCCCCCGTCTCGTCGGTCGAGGAGGCGGAAGCGGTGATCGCGCGCATCCGCAAGCAGGCATGGGATGCGAACCACAACTGCTCCGCCATGGTGACCGGGCTGCTGGGCGATCAGGCTCGCTCCTCCGACGACGGCGAGCCCTCCGGCACCGCCGGCATCCCGATGCTCGAGGTGCTGCGCCGCCGGGAGCTGACGGACGCCGTCGCGGTGGTCACCCGCCACTTCGGCGGGGTGAAGCTCGGGGCGGGAGGACTCGTGCGCGCATACGCCTCGGCCGTGTCCGAGGCGCTGGACCGGGCGACGCTCGTCCGGCGGGCGGCCCTCCGCCAGGTGACGATCGAGGTGCCGCACGGCGATGCCGGTCGTATCGACAATCTGCTGCGCGAGTGGGCCGTCTCGCACGGGGCGACCCTCGGGGAGACGACCTATGCGGCGACGGTCGTGCTGGAGCTCTGGGTGCCCGAGTCCGCGCTTCCCCGGCTCGCGGACGATCTCGCCGCCGCATCGGCCGGATCGCTCACCCCGGTTCCCGGCCTCGAGAGGATCGTCGACCTGCCCGTGTGACGCCGACCCTCAGGAAGCGCCGGATATCCTGGATGCCGCGGTCGGAAGGAGAGCGATGTTCGACAGTCCGCTCTCGGCCTCGGCGTACGAGATCCTCGAGGTCGACCCCTCCGTGGACGACGTCGAGCTGCGCCGCGCGTACCGCCTTCGTCTCCGGCAGACGCACCCGGACACCGGCGGCGATGCGGCGGTGTTCATCCAGGTGCAGCGCGCGTGGGAGCTGGTCGGCACCCCCGACGGCCGCGCCGCCTACGACCGCCGCACGGGCGTGAGCTCCGACGACGGCGCCGAGTGGAGCGGGTGGCGTCCGCCCTCCGCTCGCACCGACACCCGGCCACGGGCGCGCTCCTACGGACACCCCGGCGGGTGGCGGCGCGAGCGCTACCTGACCCTCATCCGGGAATGGGCGGGCCGCGGCGTCGAGGTGCCCGACCCCTACGACCCTGCGCTCGTCCGATCAGCGCCGCGGGAGCTGCGCCGCCTTCTCGCGGACGCCCTGGCCGAGGAGGCCACCGCCCGCACGGTCTCCGACCTCGGCATGGGCTTCACGGTGTGGCACGACGTCGCCATCAGCACCGATCCCGACGACAAGCTGGACCACGTGGTGCTCAGTCCGTCCGGACTGTACGGGATCATGTCGGAGGACTTCGGCGGTGTGGTCGGCTTCCGGCGCGGCGAGATCACGGGCCCGAGCGTCGGCACCAGGGCGCCGGTCACCGCGACCCTCGCCCGCATGCGCGCCGTCGCCAAGGCGGCGCGGGTCAAGTTCGGCGGAGCGATCGTCGTCCTGCCCGATGACGACCTCTCCCAGGCGGTGACCCCGCTCGGAAGCAGCCGTGGGGTGCCGGTGGTCGTCGTCCGCCGCAGCGCTCTCGCGATGGTCCTGCGCCAGGGCGTCCCCGGTGCACGGTCGATCGGCGGCAACGAGCTGTTCGACGTGCGCACCCGCCTGCAGCACACCGTCCGCTTCGTCTGATCCCCGACCCCCGGTCGATCCCCCGACCCCCGGACGATCCGCCGACCCCCGGACGATCCCCCGACCCCCGGACGATCCCCCGAGGAACGTCGGGGAGATCGTCGGCGGATCGTCGTCCTCTCGGGGAATCGGATGGGGAACGGAGCGTTGACACGTCTTGTCAAACCGGTTTACACTCGTCAAACCGGTTTACAAGCATGAGGCTGAGCCGATCCACGAGGAGGTGGCATGAGCCGCACGACGATCGCCGACGTCGCTCGCGAGGCCGGCGTGACCAAGGCCACGGTCTCGCACGCGCTCAGCGGCAACCGTCCCATCTCGGAGGAGACCAGGACGAAGGTGCTCGCGGCCGCCGAGAAGCTCAACTGGGTGCCGAGCCAGAGCGCCCGCGCCCTCGCCACCCGACGGGCGAACGCGATCGCGGTCGTGCTGGCCCGTGACCCCGAGGTCATCGCGAACGACTCGTTCTTCCCCGCCTTCATCGCCGGCGTCGAATCGGTGCTCGCCGAGACCGAGACCGCCCTGATCCTCCAGGTCGTCGTCGGACGCGACGCCGAGGAGCGCGCCTACCGTACGCTCGCGCACGGCCGCGCCGACGGGGCGCTGCTGCTGGACCTGCGCACCGACGACTGGCGGGTCCCCTTCCTCGCGCAGCTCGGACTGCCGACGGTCCTGGTCGGCGCGTACGACCAGCCGAGCCCGTTCTCCTGCGTCCGGACCGATGACGCCCGGCCGATCCGCGAGCTCATCGCCCACCTCCGTGACGCCGGGCACACCCGCATCGCCCATGTCTCCGGCCCGCTGGACTACGTCCACTCGAAGGCGAGGTCCGACGCGTACGTCGAGGAGATCGGCAGCGACGAACTGCTGCGCGAGGGCGACTTCACCGCGGCGAGCGGTCGCGACATCACCGCGGAGCTCCTGGCGCTGCCCGACCCCCCGACCGCCGTCCTCTACTCCAACGACACGATGGCCATCGCGGGACTGTCCCTCGCCCGGTCGCAGGGCCTCTCCATCCCCGGGATCTCGCGATCTCCGGGTTCGACGACGATCACCTGTCGGCCCACCTCTCCCCCGCCCTGACCAGCGTCTCGTCCGACCCGGCCGCGCGCGGTCGAGCCGCCGCTCGCCTGCTGCAGGCCGGCATCCTCGGCGCGTCGCCGCAGACCGAGGTCGTCGACTGCACCGTCGTCCACTACCGCGCGAGCACCGCGTCGTAGACCACCGCACCACCACCGTGTCGAGGAGGACACCATGAAGAAGATCCGTGCCGCAGCACTCATCGGAGCCGTCGCGCTCGTCGCCACCGGATGTTCCTCGGGAGGCGGCGGCGGAGAGGGAGCCGCGGAGGGCACAGGGCCCATCGACGTCTGGCTCTCCAACAACGAGCAGGAGGTCGCGTGGGGCCAGGCCGTGGTCGAGGCCTGGAACGCCGATCATCCCGACGAGAAGGTGACCGCGCAGGAGATCCCCGCCGGATCATCCTCCGAGGAGGCCATCACGGCAGCGATCACGGCGGGCACCGCGCCGTGCCTGGTCTACAACGTCGCCCCCGCCGCCGTGTCGGGCTGGGTCAAGCAGGGCGGCCTCGTCGATCTCAGCACGATGGAGGGAGGCAGCGACTACATCACGGAACGCGGTGGTGAGGTCGACGCCTACGCGACCGACGGCAAGTTCTACCAGCTGCCGTGGAAGTCGAACCCGGTCATGGTGATGTACAACAAGGCGCTGTTCGAGGCGGCGGGGATCGACCCGGACGACCCGCAGATGAACACGTACGACGCATTCCTCGAGGGATCCCGGAAGATCGTGGAGTCCGGGGTGCAGAGCGCGATCTGGCCCGCACCGACGAGCGAGTTCTATCAGCCGTGGTTCGACTTCTACCCGCTGTACCTCGCCGAGACCGACGGCACGATGCTGGTCGAGGACGGCAAGGCCACGGTCGACTCGGACGACGGGCGCACGGTCTCGGAGTTCTGGCGCACCTTCTACGAGGAGAAGCTGGCTCCGAACGAGGCGGCCACCGACGACGCGATGTCCGCCGGCACCACGGCGATGCAGCTGGCCGGACCGTGGGCGATCCCCTCGTACGCCGAGACCGTCGACGTGGGCTTCATGCCCGTGCCGACGAGCGACGGTCGCGAGGACCCGATCACCTTCGCCGACTCGAAGAGCGTGTCGATGTTCACCGCGTGCGAGAACCAGGCGACCGCGTGGGAGTTCCTGAAGTTCTCCACGAGCGTCGACAGCGACGGCCAGTTCCTGGAGGCGACGGGCCAGATGCCGATGCGCACGGGCCTCACCGATGCCTATGCGGACTACTTCTCCGCGAACCCCGACTACGTGGCGTTCGCGGAGCAGGCGGAGCGGACGGCGGACGTGCCCAGCATCCCGAACTCCGTCGAGGCCTGGCAGGCGTTCCGCGACGAGTACTCCTCGGCAGTGATCTTCGGGAAGGAGTCGATCGACGACTACCTGAAGAACGCGGCGTCGAAGATCGACGACCTCGTCGCCGAGTGACGTCATGACGGACAAGCGGCGGCTGCGCACCCGGTGGTTCGGTGCGCAGCCGATCGGCGGCCTGTTCGCGCTGCCGTACTTCGTGTTCGTGATCGCGATCTTCGCGTATCCGCTCGCCTTCGCCGTCTACATCGCGTTCCACGACTACTTCTTCACCGCGCCGGGCACCGAGGTCGACCGGCCCTTCGTCGGGTTCGACAACTTCGTCACGGTGCTGACCGATCCGCGCGTGCTGGGCTCTTTCCGCAACACGCTGATCTTCCTGGTCATCAACGTCCCGTTGACGGCGGTGCTCGCCCTCGTGCTCGCCGCGGCGCTGAACACCGGCATCCGCTGGGTCGCCGCCTACCGGGTCGCGTTCTACGTCCCGTACCTGACGGCGAGCGTCTCGCTCGTGGGCGTGTGGATGCTGCTGTTCTCGGGCAACGGTCTGGTCAACACGATCCTCGGGCCCCTGGCTCCGGATCCGTCGTGGCTCGTCAACAGCGGGCTCGCGATGCCGATGATCGCCCTGTACGTGACCTGGAAGCAGCTCGGGTTCTACATCCTGCTGTACCTGGCCGCGCTGCAGAACGTCCCCAAGGAGCTCTACGAATCGGCCGAGACCGACGGAGCCGGCGCGCTCTCGCGCTTCTGGAACGTCACGGTCCCCGGAGTCCGTAGCGCCACCACGCTGGTGCTGATCCTCTCGATCATCACGGGAGCCAACCTGTTCACGGAGCCCTACCTGCTCACCAACGGCGGCGGTCCGGACGGTGCATCCACCACACCGGTGCTGCTCATCTACCAGCTGGGCATCCAGCAGCAGAACCCCGACACCGCGGCGGCCATCGGCATGATCCTCGTGATCCTCGTCGGGATGCTGTCGCTCGCGGCGAACCGCGCGACGAGGGAGCGATGATGAGACGCCGACGTTCACTGCCCCGCATCCTGAGCATCGTCCTGCTCACGATCGCGGCCATCGGGTTCGCCTTCCCGTTCTACTTCATGGTCGTCGGGGCGTTCCAGGAGAGCCCTACCAACTCCCCGAGCGCGCTGTTGCCCACGAGCGGCTGGACGGTCGACAACTTCGTCGCGATCGACTCCCGCATCGACCTGGTCGGCTCGCTGCTGAACTCTCTGATCTTCACCGCCGGGGTGCTGCTGGGCACCGTGGTGTTCGGGCTGCTCGCCGGCTACGCGATCGCCCGTCTCGACTTCCGGGGGCGCGGTGTGATCTGGGTGCTGATGCTGCTCGTGCAGATGGTGCCGTTCCAGCTGCTGATGATCCCGCTGTACGTGCAGATCACCCGGAGCTACGGCCTGGGCGACTCCTATCTGGGGATGATCCTGCCGTTCCTCATCAACACCACCGCGGTGTTCATCTTCGTGCAGTTCTTCAAAGCGCTCCCGGTGGAGATCTTCGAGGCGGCGCGCATCGATGGCGCGGGCGAGATCCGCCTGCTGACCTCGGTCGCGCTCCCGCTCATCCGTCCCGTGCTGGTGACGGTCGTGCTGGTCACCTTCATCGGGCCGTGGAACGAGTTCCTCTGGCCATTCCTCATCACCAAGGACGCGAGCCTGCAGCCGCTGGCCGTCTCGCTCGCGAACTACATCTCCAACGTGGCGCAGTCGACGGCCAACCCCAACGGCGCGATCCTCGCCGGCGCGACGGCGCTCGCGTTCCCCGTCGTGATCCTGTTCGTCGTCTTCCAGCGCTTCTTCAAGGCCACCGACCTCGGCGCAGCCGTCAAGGGCTAGTCAGAAAGGCATCCATGTTCACCGGAGCTTCCTTCCCCCTCGGGCCGTTCACCCCCTATGCGGGCAATCCGATCCTGCGACCGCGCGGCGCCAGCTGGGAGTCGGCGAATCTGTACAACCCGGCCGCGCTCGTGGACGGCGACGAGGTGATCCTGCTGTACCGGGCGCACGCCGACGACATCATCTCCCACATCGGTCTGGCCCGATCCCGAGACGGGGTCACGTTCACCCGCGAGGACGCGCCGATCCTCTCCCCCTCCGAGGAGTACGAGCAATACGGGTGCGAGGACCCGCGCATCGCGCTGATCGACGGCACGTACTACCTCACCTACACGGGCTGGGACCGGCGCAGCGCCCAGCTGTGCCTCGCGACGTCGACCGACCTGCGGACCTGGACCAAGCACGGGCCGCTGTTCGACGACTTCGACACCTTCAAGACCATGGACCCCCGCGGGTTCAACTGGTCGAAGGCCGGTGTCATCGTGCCCCGGCGGATGCACGGGAAGTGGTGGATGTACTTCGGCGAGGGGGCGATCTACTGGGCCACCAGCGACGACCTGATCCACTGGACGCCGGGAACGGCCGACACCGATCCGATGTACTCCCCGACCCCGGGGACCTGGGATGAGGCGCTCGTCGAGATCGGCACGTCTCCCGTGCTCGCCGACAACGGGCTGCTGGTGTTCCTCACCAACGGCGCCACGCGTGTCGTGTACGAGGACGGCACGGTCGAGGTGGACTACCGGTGCGGACAGATCGCCATCGACCCGGACGAGCCGACGAAGGTCATCGCGCGGCTGCAGGAGCCGTGGCTGCGACCGCAGACCTTCGAGGACATGCACGGCCTGGTCTCCAACGTCACCTTCGTGGAGGGACTCGTGAAGTTCCACGGCCGGTGGTTCGCGTACTACGGGCAGTCCGACACGACGCTCGCCGTCGCGATCCACGATCCCGCCGAGCCGTGGGGCCGCGCGCTCCGCGACGACGGTGAGGCGTGACGATCATGGACACCTCTCGGCGCTCCTTCCTGGCTCTCGCCGCGGCCAGCTCCGCCCTCGCTCTGCTGCCGGTGGACGCCGCGGTCGGCGCCACGGATCCGATGGGTACCGCGACGCCCCTCCCCGCGGTCGCCCGTCGATCTCGCCTGACGAACCTCGCGCATCTGCGCTTCCTGCTCGCCGAGGTGCCGATCGCTCCGAGTGACGCGCACACGACGTTCGGCATCGACACGAATCCGACCGTGCGCGCCCCGTGGACCTATGCCGACGCGGACGGCGCCGGCGGCTACCGTCCCGTCGGGGGCGGAACCCGGGACGCCGCGACGGGGCACTGGACCCAGGGGGCGTACAACGCGGACGACATCGCCAGGGCCGCCGTGGTGTTCCTGCGGGACTGGCGTGCGACGGGCGACGGGCAGAGCCGGGATGAGGCGCGGGATGTGCTGCGCGCGCTCGCCTTCCTGCAGACCGCGAGCGGACCGAACACCGGCAGGGTGGTGCTCTGGCAGCAGGAGGACGGCACCCTGAACCCCAGCGCGATCCCGGTCGAGCTGCCGGATCCCTCCGATTCGGCCGAGTCGTACTGGCTCGCCCGCACGGTCTGGGCCTTCGGCGAGGGCTACGCCGCGTTCCGTCGCGAGGACCCCGACTTCGCGGCCTTCCTCCTGGCGCGACTGCACCTGTGCCTGGATGCGCTCGGCCGCGAGTCGCTCTCGCGCGCCGGACGATGGGTCCGCAGCGACGGCCGGAACCTGCCGGCCTGGCTGATCGCAGGAGGTGCGGATGCCACGGCCGAGGCGATGCTCGGGCTCGCCGCCGCGACGGAGGCCGGAGACGCCCGCAGCCGTGCGGCGCTGCGGACCTACGGGGAGGGTGTGGCCGCGATGGCCACGGACCCGGCGAACGGGTGGCCGTTCGGCGCGGTGCTGCCGTGGACCGGCTCGCTCGGCTTCTGGCACGCCTGGGGTGCAGCGGCCCCGGAGGCGCTCGCCAGGGCGGGGGCGGTGCTCCGGCGTCGGGAGTGGTCGGCCGCCGCCCTCGCGGATGCGGGACGCTTCACTCCGCAGGTGCTGGCGTCCGGAGGACCGCACAACGCGTGGGCGCCGCTTCCCGCCGAAGCGCAGATCGCGTACGGTGCGCACGGACGCGTCGCCGGTGCGCTCCAGGCGGCTGCGGTCGGTGGTGTGGGGCTGCGCGGGCTCGCCGGCCTGGCCGCCGGGTGGTTCTTCGGCGCGAACACCGCCGGTGTGCCCGTGTACGACCCCGCGACGGGTGTGACGTACGACGGAGTCGAGACGGACGGGAGAGTGAACCGCAACTCCGGCGCCGAGTCGACGATCCACGGTCTGCTCACGATGCTCCTGCTGGATGCCGACCGCGACGTGGCGGCGATCGCGACCTCGATCACGGGGCTCACGTCCCATTCCGGACTGCGCGCCGTCGATGCGGAGACGGCACGGCTCTCCCCCGGGTGCGTGATCGAGCGACCGGACGGCGGGGCATGGACCGGCGAGGGCAATCTCTCCGGGGGCGCGTACGTGCGCATCCCGCGCGGGGAATGGGTCGAGTTCGACGTCACGGAGGCGGGTGGCATCCTGCACGCGCTGGTGTGGCGGCAGGCAGCGGACGCGGGCGAGGCGGAGTGGGAGGTGCGCCGCGGCGGACGACGGGTGTGGCGTGCACGGACCGCTGCCGGCGGGGTCGGCGATCGGGGGCTCACCGAGGCCGAGGGCATGCTCGTGCCGCAGCTGCTGGGGGGCGACCTGCCCGAGGCCGCGGTGACGGTGCGCTGCACGAGCCGCGGTGAAGTCCGCCTGGACGCCCTGGTCATCCAGCCGCGGGTCGCGAGTGCGGTGTACGCCACGACCTCGGGGGTGACCGTGCTCTATGCGAACGGGACGCGACGAGAGGTGCGGGTCGCGCCGCTCGCGCCGGGCGACGGTCGCGCCTACGACGCGGACGGAGCGGACCGGGGGCGCGCCGCCGCGGGCGGACGGGTGCGCGTGCGCGGAGCCGGGTTCACCATCACGCGAGGCTGATGCAGCATCCCGGCATGCGTTCTTTTGAACCACTCAAAAAACGAGGTATGCTCGGGGGATGGAGACAGAACTCGACTCGGCGCTTCGCGGCGCCGGGCTGCGCGCGACCGCGGGCCGCGTCGCCGTGCTCGAGGCTCTCGACTCCATGGCCCATACGGATGCGGAGCGGGTCTACCGCGCCGTGTCCGAAGTGCTGCCGACCACGTCGATCCAGTCGGTGCACAACATCCTCGCGGACCTGACGACGGCGGGCCTCATCCGTCGGATCGAACCGGCAGGTTCCGCGGCGCTCTACGAGCGGCGCATCGACGACAACCACCACCACATCGTCTGCACCTCCTGCGGTGCGATCGGCGATGTGGACTGCGTCGTCGGCGAGGCGCCGTGTCTCACCCCGTCCTCGACGGGGGGATTCACCGTCCAGACAGCCGAAGTCACCTTCTGGGGCCTCTGCCCCAGCTGCCAGAACGCCGCGCAGTAGTTCGGCCGACCGCTCCCCGACAGAGGGGTAGTTCGTCGCGCCTGCACGGAGAAGGAGAACACCATGACGAGACCTGCCACCACCACGCAGGCCGGAGCACCGATCGCCAGCGACACGCATTCGCTGACGGTGGGCGCCGACGGCCCCACGGTCCTGCACGACCACCACCTGGTCGAGAAGATCGCCGCCTTCAACCGCGAGCGCGTCCCGGAGCGCAACCCGCACGCCAAGGGCGGCGGGGCGTTCGGCGAGTTCGTCGTCACGGAAGACGTGTCGGCCTACACCCGCGCTGCGGTGTTCCAGCCCGGAGCGACGAGCGAGACGCTCCTGCGCTTCTCCTCGGTGGCCGGCGAGCAGGGGTCGCCCGACACCTGGCGCGACGTGCGCGGCTTCTCGCTGCGCTTCTACACGACCGAGGGCAACCTCGACATCGTGGGCAACAACACCCCGACGTTCTTCCTCCGCGATGCCATGAAGTTCCCCGACTTCATCCACTCCCAGAAGCGCCTCGGCGACTCCGGCCTGCGCGACGCCGACATGCAGTGGGACTTCTGGACCCTCTCCCCCGAGAGCGCCCACCAGGTCACCTACCTCATGGGCGAGCGCGGTCTGCCCCGCAGCTGGCGTCACATGAACGGATACGGCTCGCACACCTACTCGTGGGTCAACGCGGCCGGCGAGGTGTTCTGGGTGAAGTACCACTTCATCTCGCACCAGGGCGTCGAGGCGATGAGCCCGGACGAGGCCGAGAAGCTGGCAGGAACCGACGCGGACCACTACCGCCGCGACCTGTTCCAGTCGATCTCCGACGGCGACTTCCCGAAGTGGGACCTCTACGTGCAGATCATGCCGTACGACGAGGCGAAGGACTACCGCTTCAACCCCTTCGACCTCACCAAGACGATCTCGAAGAAGGACTACCCGCGCATCAAGGTCGGCACCCTGACCCTGAACCGCAACCCGGAGAACTTCTTCGCGCAGATCGAGCAGGCGGGCTTCGCACCGGCGAACCAGGTCCCCGGCACCGGCATCTCGCCCGACAAGATGCTCCTGGGCCGGATCTTCGCGTACCCCGACGCGCAGCGTCACCGCATCGGACCGAACTACAACCAGCTGCCGGTGAACCAGCCGCACGCCAGCGAGGCGCGCAACTACCAGCACGAAGGGTCGATGCGGTACCAGTTCAACGACGCCGCACACCGCACCTATCAGCCGAACTCCTTCGGCCCGGCGGGCGGCCCCGAAGCCGACCCGGCGAAGGGCATCGAGATCAACTGGGAGGCCGACGGCGAGCTCACGCGTTCCGCCGCGACGCTGCACGCCGAGGACGACGACTTCGGTCAGGCCGGCACGCTGTACCGCGAGGTCTTCGACGGCCCGCAGCGCGCCCGATTCCTGGAGACGCTGACCGGTCAGGGCCGCTCGATCACGATCGACGAGATCCGCGAGCGCTTCTTCCAGTACTGGACGAACGTGGACGCCGAGCTCGGCGCCGCTCTGCGCGACCGCGTCTGACCCGAGACCCCGGGTTCTCCTCGAGACCCCCGCCCCGCGACACCGCGGGGCGGGGGTTTCGGCGTGTAACCGGGGTCTCGGCGTCGACGTCAGGGCCAAGATGGAGGGGTGGCTGTTTCCCTCTCCGACCTCACAGAGATGCCCGACCCGCAGCACGTCTACGCGGCGGACGGCACACGACTCGCGACGTACACCTGGGGGGAGCTCGACGCCCCGGTCGTGGTGACCGTGCACGGCTTCGCCTCCGGCGCCCGCGACAACTGGGTGCTGACGGGCTGGGTGCGCGAGCTGACCAGGGCCGGGTACCGCGTGCTCGCGCTCGACCAGCGCGGGCACGGTCAGAGCGAGAAGCCGCACGAATCCGACGCGTACGCGATCCGGAACCTCGTCACCGACGTCGAGACCGTCATGGACACGTATCTCGTGGACGACGCCTTCTACCTCGGCTACTCCCTCGGTGCCCGGGTCGGATGGGAGGTGGCCCGCGAGCTCCCGCATCGGATCGGCCGGGCGGTCCTGGGCGGCGTGCCCGACGGCATCCCGCTCGCGCGCCTCGACCTCGACCAGGTGCGCGCCTACATCGCGGACGGCACGCCGGTGGAGGACCGCACGACGCAGAACTACATCGCGCTGACCGAGCGCGTGCCGGGGAACGATCTGCGCGCGCTCATCGCCCTGGCCGAGGGACTTCGGGGCTCCGGCACGATCGACCCCGATCCCGCGGACGCCCCGGTCGTGCCGCTGCTGTTCGCGACGGGATCGAAGGACGCGATCATCGAGGGCTCCCGGGCACTGGCCGCCGCGGCTCCCGATGCCCGCTTCGTCGAGCTCCCGAACCGCCACCACTTCAACGCCCCCGGCTCCCGCGACTTCAAGCAGGCCGCGCTCGGTTTCTTCGCCGAGTCTTGATCCCGCCGAGCCCCCGTCTTCGCGCCGAGACCCCCTCCCACACGCGTGTGTAGGAGGGGGTCTCGGCGCGAAAGCGGGGTCTCGGGATCAGGCGGTGGCTTCCTCGCGCTTCGGCAGGACCCAGCCGGCGCGGGGGAAGTGACACGTGTAGCCGTTCGGGTACTTGATCAGGTAGTCCTGGTGCTCGGGCTCGGCCTCCCAGAACGGACCGGCGGGCTCGATCGTGGTGACGGCCTTCGCCGGCCACAGGCCGGAGGCGTCGACATCGGCGATCGTGTCGCGGGCGACCTGCTCCTGCTCGGGAGTGAGCGGGAAGATCGCCGACCGGTAGCTCGACCCGATGTCGTTGCCCTGACGGTTCAGCGTCGACGGGTCGTGGATCTGGAAGAAGAAGGCCAGGATGTCGCGGTAGGTCGTCTTGCTCGGGTCGAACACGATCTCCACGGCCTCGGCGTGACCGGGGTGGTTGCGATAGGTCGCATGGTCGTTCTCGCCGCCCGTGTAGCCGACACGGGTGTCGAGCACGCCGGGCTGGCGGCGGATCAGGTCTTCCATGCCCCAGAAGCAGCCGCCCGCGAGGACGGCGGTCTCGGTCCCGGGGGTGCGGGTGATGGTTCCGGTGTCGGTCATGACTGCTCCTCAGAGGTGTCGGTGGTCGCGCTGTCGGGGTTCTGCGCGAAGAGGGGGCTGTAGCGACCGTACCCCTCCTTCTCGAGATCCTCCGCCGGGATGAAGCGGAGGGCCGCCGAGTTCATGCAGTAGCGGAGGCCGCCCTCGGCGCGGGGGCCGTCGTCGAAGACGTGTCCGAGGTGGCTGTCGGCGCCCGCCGACCGCGCCTCCGTGCGCTTCATCCACAGCGAGCGATCGGTGCGCGTGGTCACGGCCGCGGCGTCGATGGGCTTGGTGAAGCTCGGCCATCCCGTCCCGCTGTCGAACTTGTCGGTCGACGAGAACAGGGGCTCGCCGGAGACGACGTCGACGTAGATGCCGTCGTCGTGGTTGTCCCAGTACGCGTTGCGGAACGGGGGCTCTGTCGCGTCCTGCTGGGTGACCTGATACTGCAGAGGCGTGAGAGCGCTCACGGCCTCGGGGGTCTTGGCGTGGTCGTTCGACATGATGTGACTCCTTGTCCGACGTCGCTGGCTGCGGCGTCATAGAGGAGAACCAGGGAGGAGCCCGTTTTGGTCCCGCGGGGCTGGGAGCGGGCTGAGAGTTTCCGGCTCAGCCCGCGTCGCGGACGACGCCGAGGTTCCGTTCGGCAGTGCGGACGACCTCTGGGACCGTGCGATCCTCCGGCCGTCGCGCGACTTTGAGGCCGATCCACGGCACGTCGGCCGCGGCCCGGAGCGCCGCGCGGACATGCGCCGCGTCGAGCAGCGACGCCGACGCGGGATGGGTCTCCGCGATGGGCAGGTGCGCGTCCACCCAGGCGGGGCCGTACGGAGTCTCCACCGGCGCGGCCCCGGAGAACGCGAGCCCGGTCAGCAGCCCCGAGGCCGCCGCGTCGGCGATCTGCGCGGTCACCGCATCCGCGTCCCGCAGCTCGATCGCCGACCGCCCCCAGTTGAGCCAGAGGCCGACCGGGGCGCCGGCGGACCGGATGGCCGCGATCTCGGCAGCGAGCGGGAGGAATCCCTTCTCCGGCGTCTGTCCGGGAACGGCCGCGTCGCAGTGCTCGATGACGAGCCGGGCTCCGCTCCAGTCGAACGCCGCGACCTCCTCCACCGACCGGGCGAGCGCGTCCCCGTCTCCGCTCCCGCGGGGCGCGGTGTGCAGCATCACCACCGCGACCGCTGCGGCGGTCTCGGCGGTGAGCCGCGCGACGTCGTCCGCCATGCGCCGGAGGTCGGCCACCGCCGCGGCCCTCCCCGCCTCCTGCGGCGAGGCGAGTCCGTACGACGGGTCCTCCCCGAGTCGCCGCATCACGAACGGCACCGGGGTGATCGCGAGCGGCACACCCGGCAGGTGGTCGAGGAGCCAGGACGGGTCGTGCGGATGCATCGCCCCCATCCACGGCACCTCGAGCCCGGCCACCCCGGGGAGCGCGCAGAGCTCCGGCAGCAGCGCGGCCTCGAATGCCGGATCCCACCGGGCATGCGCGGGAGACAGCGGATAGGCGCTGAGGAGCATGGGGGTCACGGACGGGCCTCGGCGAGACTCCGCGCGAACCACGACGTGATGGTAGCCGGATGGGTGATGGCCGTGCCGACGCAGACCGCGTAGGCGCCCGCGGCGATCGCGGCGGCGGCGTGCGCCGGGGTGTGGAAGCGGCCCTCTGCGACGACCGGGCGCGCGCAGCGCGCCGCGATGAGACCGATGAGCTCGAGGTCGGGGCCGTCGCTCTTCGGACGCTCCCCGGTGTAGCCGGACAGGGTCGTGCCGAGGATGTCCGCACCCGCGGCTTCAGCCGCGATGGCATCGTCGAGTGAACCGCAGTCGGCCATGATGAGCGCGTCGGAATGCGCGCGCAGGCCGACGATGGTCTCCGCGAGGGTCCGGCCGTCGGGCCGCCGGCGGCGGGTGCCGTCGATCGCCACGATGTCAGCGCCCGCGTCGGCGACGGCCACGGCATGCTCCAGCGTCGGCGTGATGAAGACGTCGGCGTCGCCGTCCTTCCACAGTCCGATGATCGGCACCGGGAGGGCGGCGACCGCGCGGATGTCGTCGATGCCCTGCACGCGGATCCCGGCGGCACCGCCGACGATGGCGGCGTCGGCGACCTGCGCCATGGTGCGCGGGTCGCGCATCGCCTCCCCGGGGTACGCCTGACAGGAGACGATGAGTCCGCCGTGCAGGCGTTCGAGGATGGGGGTGGATGTCATGGTCGCCTCCAGGCGGATGCCGCGGCTCCCCGCAGCGGCGCGTCGTCGCCGAGGGAGCCCGGCAGGATGGGGGTGTCGTGCAGGGCGTCGATGGCCTCGGCGTGGAAGGCCGCCCGCAGGGCGTCCCACCACAGCTCGCCGATGCGCGGCACGCCGCCGGTGACGACGATCCGCTCCGGGTCGAGGAGGGTCGCGGCTCCCGCGAGTGCGCGGCCGACGGCGGCGGCGGAGTCCTGGACGGCGCGGACGGCGAGGGAGTCCCCCGTGCCGGACGCGGCGGCGACTCCGCGCGCATCGCGCAGCGCCGGGTCACCGCCGAGCGAGAGGTAGTGCCGGTGCAGGCCGATGCCGGAGCCGAGGGCTTCGAGGTGTCCGTTCCGCCCGCAGGGACAGCGGAGGTGCGCCGCCCCCGGGATGGGGAGGTGCGCGAGCTCGCCCGCCACGTGATGGGCGCCGCGCACCGGACGGCCGTCGAGGATGATGCCTGCGCCGACCCCCGTGCCGACGGCGACGACGAGGGTGGTCGAGGCTCCGGCGGCGGCCCCGTGCAGGTACTCCCCCGTGGCGTGCGCGTCGACGTCGTTCTGCACGGCGACCGGCGCATCGGCGGGGAGGCGGTCCGCGAGGGCTCCCCGGATCATGGCGGCCAGCGGAGTGCCCGGCCAGTCGGCGAAGGTGTCGGTGGCCGACACGATCGTCCCCGTCCGTGCGTCGACCACGCCCGCGGTGCCGATGCCGACGCCGACCAGCGCGGACTCCTCGTCGAGCAGTTCCTCCGCGAGCGCGGCGACGGTCGCCACGACGGCGGCGGGTCCCTCGCTCGCGGGAGTCGGCGCCGCGGTGGTGCGCAGCAGCGCGTCCGCCCGATCGGCGAGCGCCGCGGCCGTCTTGGTGCCGCCGATGTCGACGGCGAGGACGACCTCGCGCATCAGACGGCGACCGGAAGCAGACCGAGCTCGTCGAGGATCGTGCGGATGCCGGCGACGGCCTCCGGCGTGAGCGGCTCCACCGTGTCGGCCATCGCCGCATGGTCGATGATGCCGCGCGCGTGCATCGCCGCCTTGAACGCCCCGACGCCGGTGGCGTCGCCGGACAGCCCCTGCGGCTGGAACACGATGTCGAAGAGCCGGTTGATGCGCTCCTGCTCGGCCCGCGCGGTCGCCCAGTCACCGCGCTGCGCGGCCGCCCAGAGGCGCACGTAGCCCGCGGCCTCCACGTTCGCCAGACCGGGGACGACACCCGCCGCACCGACGAGGGCCATCGCGTCGACGACCACTTCGTGCCCGGTGAGAAGCTGCAGCGGGCGACCGGCGGCCTCGTTCGCCGCGATCAGTCGGCGGAACCCGACGTCGTCGCCGGACGAGTCCTTCACGCCCTGGATGACACCCTCCCTGCCGAGCTGCACGAGCAGGTCGATGCCGAGCTTGGAGTGCACGCGCACCGGCACGTCGTAGGCCCACAGCGGCACGTCGATCGCCGCGGCGATCGTCCGGAAGTGCGCGGCGACCTCGGCCGGCGAGTTCAGCGTGTACAGCGGCGCGGTGGTCACGATCGCCTGCGCGCCCGCGGCGGCGAGCCGGCGGGCGGTCTCGATGATGCGCGGGGCCGTGAGCTCGATCGCCCCGACGATGACGGGCACGCGTCCGGCGTTCGCGGCGACGATCGTCTGCAGCAGCTCGACGCGCTGGTCGTCGGTGAAGTAGGCGGTCTCGCCGGTGGAGCCGAGCGCGAACAGTCCGGAGACGCCCTCCCCGATCAGGCGCTCGACGAGGCGGGTGAGCGACGCGTGGTCGATCGTCCCGTCGGGGAGCAGCGGGGTGGCGACCGGCGGGACGACGCCGGAGAACGACAGGGCGGGAGTGGGGGAAGGCATAGGTGTTCCGTCTTTTCAGTGGTGGGGTGCGAGCAGCGAAGGCGCGGCGCCCAGCAGCGTGCGGGTGTAGGGATCGGCGGGGTCGTCGAAGACCCGGGCGGCGTCGCCGTGCTCGACGACGCGGCCCTTGTTCATCACGGCGATCTCGTCGGAGAGGTAGCGGACGGTCTGGATGTCGTGGGAGATGAAGACCATGCCCAGGCCGAGCTGCTGCTTCAGGTCGGTCAGCAGGTTCAGGATCTGCGCGCGCACCGAGACGTCGAGGGCCGAGGTCGGCTCATCCGCGACGATGACCTGCGGGTCGAGGACGAGGGCTCTGGCGATCGCGACGCGCTGCCGCTGGCCGCCGGAGAGCTGACTGGGCAGCGCCTCCAGCGCCGACGACGGCAGCCCCACGAGCCCGACGAGGTCGCGCACCTTGCGCTCCCGGCTCGCCGGGGAGCCGAGGCGATGCACCTGCAGCGGATCCAGCAGCGCGTCCCGCACGCTCATGCGGGCGTTCAGAGCCGTCGCCGGGTCCTGGAAGACCACGGAGAGGATGCGCCCCAGGCGCTTGCGCACCGCGGGGGTGAAGGAGCGCACGGTCTCCCCGTCGAAGACGACCTGACCGCTCGTGGGCTTCTCGAGGCCGATCAGCACCTTCGCGGAGGTCGACTTGCCCGAGCCGGACTCGCCCACGATGCCCAGCGTCTGTCCGCGACGGACCGTGAGCGAGACCCCGGCGAGCGCGTCGACGTAGTGCGGGCGGAACAGCGACGAGCTGCGGGCCCGGTAGCGGACGTGCACGTCCTGCAGCTGGATGACGGGTTCGCTCATCGTCCTGCTCCGATCGGTTCGACGGGCGCATCGGCAGGATGCGCGGAGTAGTAGTGCTCGGTGCCGTCGATGTGCCGCCGCACGGGTTCCACCCCGGCGTACCGGGCGGGGTCCGTCGAGCGCGGCGCGAAGCGGTCGCCCTGCGGGAAGTCCCGCGGGGAGGGGACGACACCGGACACCTGGTGCAGGCGGTCGGAACCGGCCTCGATCGAGAGCACCGCCCCGAGCAGGCCCTGGGTGTACTCGTGCACGGGCTGCGTGAGCACCTCCCGCGTGGTGCCCTGCTCCACGACCTGGCCCGCGTACATCACCGTGATCCGGTGCGAGAGCTCGGCGACGAGGGCGAGGTCGTGCGAGACGAACACCAGCGCGAAGCCGAGCTCCCGCTGCAGCCGCATGAGCAGCTCCACGACCTGCGCCTGCACCGTCACGTCGAGGGCCGTGGTGGGCTCGTCGGCGATCACCAGCCGCGGATCGCGGGTCAGGGCCATCGCGATGAGCACGCGCTGCCGCTGGCCGCCCGACAGTTCGTGCGGGTACGAGGCGAGCGTGCGCTTCGGATCGAGACCGACGAGCTCCAGCAGCTCCTCGGCCGTGCGGGTGCCGCCGCGGGACGTGAGCTGCTTCATCTGCGCGCGGATCAGCATCGCGGGATTCAGCGAGCTCAGGGCGTCCTGGTAGATCATCGCGATGTCGTGGCCGCGCAGCGCGTTGCGCTCCTTCGGCGTCATCCGCAGCAGATCCTTCCCGTCGAACAGGATGCGCCCACGGATGTCGGCCTTCGGATCGAGCAGCCCCATGATCGCCAGCGAGGTGATGGACTTGCCGCACCCCGACTCCCCCACGAGCGACATGGTCTCGCCGGGGCGCACGGAGAAGCTGACGTGGTCGACCACGTCGACGTCCCCGTGGCGCGGGAAGGAGATGCACAGATCCTGCACCTCGAGCAGGGGCGCGGCGTCTCCCGTGTAGACCAGGCGATCGGTGCGGGCGAGCTCGCGGGCGCGCAGCTCGGCGAGGCGTTCCGCCAGCGGCACCGCCTCCGCGGTGGGCACGAGCACGTCGGGGACGCCGCTGGGCACCGAGAGGTTGACCGCGGTGTCGACCGTCGGGATCACGTGGGTGTCGTCCGGGACGGCGGCCTCCTCCAGGTCGTGCGTCGACTCCTCCGTGTTCGCGGCATCGGCCGTGATCTTCCTGGCGCGCGGCGAGACCATGGCGTCGGTCATCCCCTCGGACAGGATGTTGAGGCACAGCACGGTGATCATGATGAGGATGCCGGGGAAGAAGGTCGCCCACCAGGCCCCGCTCATGAGCAGGTTGCGACCCGCGGCGATCACGTTGCCCCAGGACGGCTCGGGGTCGGGCACACCGGCCTGCAGGAACGACAGCGAGGCCTCGAACACGATCGCGTCGGCGACGAGCACCGTGGCGAAGACGAGCACGGGTGCCATGGCGTTGCGGGCGACGTGCCGCACGATGATCCGCGGGGTCCCCGCGCCCATCACGCGGACGGCCGAGACGTAGTCCTCGCCGTACTGGTCGAGGATGTTCGCCCGGACGATGCGGGTCAGCTGCGGCACGTAGAGGAACGCGATCGTGAGCACCAGCACCGGAAGCGACTTGCCGAACACCGCCACGAACACGGCGGCGAGCGCGATGCCGGGGAACGACATGATCACGTCCATGACCCGCATGAGGGTCTCGGAGATCCACTTCGGCGCGGTCGCGGCGATCGTGCCCAGCACGCAGGCGACGGCGAGGGCGACGAGGGTGGCCCCGAGCCCGATCACGAGGGAGTAGCGGGCCCCGTAGACCAGTCGGGAGAAGATGTCGCGACCCTGCCGGTCGGTGCCGAACCAGTGCTCCGCACTCGGCGGCTGCACCGGGGAGCCGGAGGCGAGCGGGTCGTACGGCGAGATCAGCGGAGCGAGGATCGCGGCGAGCGCGATGATCGCGAGCACGGCGAGGCAGATGATCGAGCCGAGGGAGAGGCGGCCCCAGCGGAGGCCGGGGACGGAGAGTCGTTCCGTGAGTCTGCGTCGCATGTCACACCGCCCGGATTCGAGGATTGATGAGCACGTACAGGAGGTCGACGATGATGTTGATCACGACGAACGCGAGCGCGACCGCGAGCGTCACGCCCTGCACGAGGTTGGGTTCGTTGTTGGTGACCCCGTTGAGGATGAGGGTGCCCATCCCCGGGATCGCGAAGATGATCTCGATCACCACGGCGCCGCCGAGCAGGTACCCGATGCGGAGACCCAGCACGGTCACGGGGGTGATCAGCGCGTTGCGCAGCACGTTGCGGCCGACGACGATCACCCGAGGTATGCCGGCGCCGAGGGCGGTGCGCACATAGTCGCGGTCGAGCTCCTCGACCATCGAGGTGCGCACGACCCGGGAGAGCTGGCCGATCACGGGCACGGCGAGCGCGACCGCGGGAAGGGTCATCCGGGCGAGCCATCCGGACGGGTCGTCGGCGAAGGCCGGCAGCGGGCCCGAGGCCGGCAGCATCCCGAGCGCCAGGGTGAACACCTGGATGAGGAGGATGGCGAGCCAGAAGGAGGGCGTGGACAACGCGGCGACGCCGAAGACGCGGATGACCTGGTCGGGCCAGCGGTCGCGGTAGACGGCGGCGAGGACGCCGATCACGAACGCGACGAGGACCGCGATCACCAGACCGAGAAAGGTCAGGGCCAGCGTCACCGGGAAGGCTCGGGCGACCTCGTCGACCACCGGCAGGCTGCGGGCGGAGTAGGTGCCCAGGTCGCCCTGGACGAGGCCGAACAGGAAGTTCACGTAGCGGACGAACAGCGGGAGGTTCAGTCCGTGGTCTTCGCGGTACGCCTCCAGCGCTTCGGGGGAGGCGGTCTCGCCGAGCGCGGTGCGAGCCGGGTCGACGGGCGAGAACGACATCACGAAGAAGACCAGGAACGTGATGCCGAGGATCATCAGCGGCAACTGCAGCAGTCGCCGGCCGACGAGGCGGAGCGTGTGGGACACGTGCCGCTCCTTCCGGGGGTGGGGTGGCGGGGGCGCGCTCTTCGGGCGAGCGCGCCCCCGCCCTGTCGGGCAGGTGCTACTTCGCGGCCACGCCGACGTCGAGGAACGACAGTCCGGTCGTGGGGACCGGCTGGAAGCCGACCAGCTCCTGTGAGCTCCAGGCGGTGGGCAGCTTGCGGTGGAACAGCGGGTACAGCACGGCCTGGTCGGAGATCAGGTCGTACGCCTGGTTCCAGGACTCCTGCTGCTCCTCGCCCTCCTGGGTGACGGCGGTGTCGAGCAGCGTGCGCAGCTCGGCGTACTCCGGGGAGTCGGCCCAGGCGGTGCGCGTCTGGGTCCAGACGTTCTCGCCGTACCACCAGTTCATGAGCAGGTCGGGGTCCACGCCGAACACCGACGGGTCACCGGGGGCGATGGCGACGGTGTAGTCGCCGGAGTCGACCTTCTCGTACATCGACGCGGACTGGCTGATGTCGAGGGTGGTGTCGATGCCGATCGCGTCGAGGGACTCCTTGATGAGCGGGGCGACCTCCTTCACCCATCCGGTGTCGGTCATGCGCAGCGTGATCGCGAGGTCGGAGACCCCGGCCTCCGCCAGCAGCTCCTCCGCCTTCTCCGGGTCGTAGGAGTAGACCGTGGAGGCCTCGTGGTAGTTCGGGTAGTCCTCGGGCAGGAACGACGTGGCCGGGGTGGCGTTGCCGAGCATGCCGGTCTCGATGATCTTGTCCATGTCGAGCGCGTAGTGCAGCGCCTGGCGGACGCGGACGTCGTCGAACGGCTCGGCCTTCGTGTTGAACATCATGAAGAGGAGGCCGAACGACTGCACGCTCTCGACCTCGGCCGAGGCGGCCAGTCCGTCGGCGTCGATGTAGGGCACGTCCTCGATCGCCTGCACCGTGCCGGTCGACATCGCGGTGACGCGGGCGGAGGCGTCGGCGAGGAGGTTCCAGTTCATGCCAGCGGCGAGCGCGGGACGCGGGCCGTTGTAGTCGTCGTACCGCTCGAAGACGATCTTGTCCTCGGGGACGGCGGAGACGAGGGCGTAGGGACCGGAGCCGATCGGGTGCGCGCCGAACTCCTCGGGGTCGGCCTCGACCACGGCCTTCGGCACGATCTTGACGACGCCGAGTCGATCGTCGATGAGCGAGAACGGGTAGTCGGTGGTGATCCGGACGGTGTCCTCGTCGACGGCGGTGACCGTGTCGATGAACTCGACGAACGAGCGGAACAGGGAGTTGTTCGCCGGGTCGAGGACGCGCTCGTAGCTGAAGACCACGTCGTCGGCGGTGACCGGGTCCCCGTTCTGGAACGTCGCGCCTTCGCGGAGGTCGATGTCGTAGGTCGTCTCGTCGACCTGCGTCGGGAAGTCGGCCGCGAGGGCGGGGGCGGGCTCCTGCGTGACGGGGTCGAGGTCGATGAGCCCCTCGAAGATGTGCCAGTTGGCCGAGACCGTCACGGCGCCGGAGGCGACCATCGGGTCGAAGCTGCCGTTCAGGGTGTACGAGATCCCGGCCTCGATGATGCCGTCCGGGTCGATGTCGCTCGCGGCAGGGCTCTCGGCGGTGCTGGCGGCGCCGCCGCCGCAGCCGGCGAGGGCGAGGGACGCGGCGACCGTGCCGGCGACCGCCATCGCAAGACGACCCGCGCGGCGGCGGGTGCTGTGTCGGTTCATGTGTGCTCCAGGTGGTGGGGGGCGACGCCTTGAGGACATCAGACGTCTGATGTACTCTAAACACACGTTCGACCGGATCACAAGAGTGAGAGGATCGGAGCGTTTCCGGCAGGCAGGAGAGGGACCCTATGAAGTCCACCACGGGGAGGGCGTCGCGGATGCGGCGAGCCACGACGGCGGATCAGATCAAGCAGCTCATCCTCACGCGCGGACTCACCCCCGGCGACCCGCTGCCGACCGAGGCCGAGCTCTGCGAGGAGCTCGACGTGTCGCGCTCCTCGGTCCGTGAGGCGATCCGCACGCTCTCCACCCTCGACATCGTCGACGTCCGGCACGGACACGGCACCTATGTGGGCCCGATGTCGCTGGACCCGATGGTCGAGGCGCTCGTCTTCCGCGGCGTGCTCTCCCCGAGGGGTCGCTGCAGGCCCTGCGCGAGGTCGTGGAGGTGCGTCTCGCCCTCGACCTCTCCATGGCGGAGCGCGTGGTCGAGGCCGCTCAGGCTCAGGCGGACCCGGAGCTCGACGAGCTCGTCGCCGAGATGGTCGACAAGGCCGGGCGCGGCGAGTACTTCCTCGACGAGGACAGGGCGTTCCACACCCGCCTCTTCGGCGCCATCGACAACCGCCTGGTCGGCCAGCTCGTCGGAGCCTTCTGGGACGTGCACACCGCCGTGCTCCCGCAGCTCGGCATCGCGCAGCCCGACGACATCCACAAGACCGCCAAGGCGCATGGCGACATGCTGGACGCCGCGCGCTCGGGCGACGTCGAGCGCTACCGCCAGGCCGTCATCGAGCACTACCAGCCGCTGCAGCGGGTGCTGGCGACCGCGGAGAACGTGCGGGCCTGAGCCCGGGAGTCGGTAGTCTGACTTTCCCACCACGGAAAGAGGACCCGCATGTCCGTTGGACTGCTCGCCGTCGTCGACGACATCCTGAGCGCCGCGATGAAGGCGTCGGCGAAGGCCGCGGGGGTGGTCATCGACGACGCCGCCGTGACCCCGCAGTACGTGCAGGGCATCACGCCGGCGCGCGAGCTCCCGGTCGTCGGCAAGATCGCCCTCGGGTCGCTGGTGAACAAGTTCGTCATCATCATCCCGATCGCGCTGCTGCTCACGGCCTTCGCGCCGTGGGTGCTGCCGTATCTGCTGATCCTCGGCGGCTCGTACCTGTGCTTCGAGGGGGCGGAGAAGGTGCTGGAGTGGTTCGGGGTGCAGCACGGCCACGCCGACGAGAGCGCCCGCGACGAGAAGAAGCTCGTGCTCGGCGCCGTCCGCACCGACCTCATCCTCTCGACCGAGATCATGCTCATCTCGCTCGCCAGCCTCGACAAGGGACTCGACATCTGGTCGACCCTCGCGATCCTCGCCGTGATCGCCGTGCTCATGACGGTCGCGGTCTACGGCGCGGTGGCGCTCCTGGTGAAGATCGACGACATCGGCCTGAAGATGGCGAAGAACCCCGTGCAGCGGGTGCGGCACACCGGCACCCGGATCGTCCGGTCGATGCCCGCGGTGTTCCGGTTCATCAGCGTGCTCGGCACCGTCGCGATGCTGTGGGTCGGCGGTCACCTCGTCCTGATCAACCTCGGCGAGGTGGGGCTGCACGCCCCGGCCGACATGCTGCACGCGGTCGAGCACGCGCTGGAGCCGTTCGGCGGCTTCGTCGTGTGGGTCGTCGACACGATCATCTCCGCGATCGCCGGCCTGGCCTGGGGACTCGTGATCGTCGGCATCGTCCTCGGCATCGCCAAGCTCTTCGGCAAGAAGCCGAGCTTCCACGAGGGCGAGACCTCGCCCGCCGACATCCACGTCTGACATCGGAATCGGCGTCCGATGCCCTGATAACGTCGGCTTGCGCACCCGAAGCGCGAAGAAGGAAGAACCCCCGATGACCGCCGTGCACCTCAGGGACGCCGAGAGCGCCGACCTCGACACGATCACCGAGATCCACAACCACGCCGTCGTGCACACGACCGCGATCTGGAACGAGGACGCGGTCGACCGCGCGGATCGCGCCGCCTGGCTCGCCGACCGCACCGCACGGGGATATCCGGTGATCGTGGCCGCCGACGAAACGGGGGTGGTCGGCTACGCGTCGTATGCGCAGTGGCGGCCGCACAGCGGCTACCGGCACACCGTCGAGCACTCCGTCTACGTGCGGGGCGACCAGCGGGGCCGAGGGATCGGGACCACGTTGATGACCGCGCTGATCGAGCGCGCCAGGGCCGACGGGATGCACGTGATGATCGGTGGCATCGAGAGTGGGAACACCGCATCCATCGCGCTGCACGAACGTCTCGGTTTCCGCGAAGTCGGTCGCATGCCGCAGGTGGGCGCCAAGTTCGGCCGCTGGCTCGACCTCAGCATGCTGCAGCTCGTGCTCGACGACCGCCCCGCACCGGACGTCGTGGTCTGACGACGATGGACCTGCTGCAGTGGTTCGTCGACGCCTTCAACTCGCAGTGGACGCTGCCGGGTGGGCAGACCCTCCTCGTGCGCGAAGTCGTCGGCAACGCGTTCGGCCTCGCGAGCGCGCTGGGCGGCATGCGGCGCAAGGTGTGGGCGTGGCCTGTGGGCATCATCGGCAATGTGCTGCTGCTGACGGTGTTCCTGGGGTCGGCGCTGAGCCCTGATCCGTCGTTGCCGCACCTGCTGGGTCAGGCCGGCCGGCAGGTCATGTTCATCGCGGTCGCGATCTACGGCTGGGTGCGTTGGCGCAACCTCGACGGCGGACGCGTCATCCCGCGGTGGGCGCCGACGAGCGCGCGCATCGGCCTCGTGCTGGTGATGATCGTCGGCACGATCGCCCTGACCCCGCTGTTCCGGGCGCTCGGATCGTGGGAGCCCGTGTGGGCGGACGCCTGGACCTTCGTCGGCTCGCTCCTCGCCACCTACGGCATGGCCAAGGGGTGGACCGAGTTCTGGCTGATCTGGATCGCGGTCGACGTGGTCGGGGTGCCGCTGCTGTTCAGCTCGGGCTACTACGCGACGGGCCTCATGTACGTCTTCTACGGCGGCTTCACCGCGATCGGCTTCGTGATCTGGTGGCGGGCGCAGCGCCAGGCCGCGCATCCGATCGAGATCCTGCCGCCCGATCCCAGCCCGCGGCGCCCCGACGCCGACGGCACCGACGCCTGACCCCCGGTCCCTCCCCCTCTCTCGCTCCTCTCTCGCTCGGACGGATGTCGGGCGCCCGGACGCATGTCGGACCGAACCAGGCGATCCGGCCCGACATCCGTCCGTCGATCCGACATCCGTCCGGCCCAACATCCGTCGGCCCGACATCCGTCGGCCCGACACGGGTCCCGGATTGTTTCGGTCCGTGTCGGGGAGGCTCGACCTGATCGCCGCCATCGCCTTTCATGGACCCCATGACCCGTCAGATCCGCTTCAACGCCTTCGACATGAACTGCGTCGCCCACCAGTCGTCCGGCCTGTGGCGGCATCCGGACGACCGGTCGCGGCAGTACAACACGATCTCGTACTGGACGGATCTGGCGAAGCTGCTCGAGGGCGCGACCTTCGACGGCATCTTCATCGCCGACGTGCTGGGCACCTACGACGTGTACGGCGGCACGAACGAGGCCGCGATCCGCAACGGCGCGCAGGTTCCGGTGAACGACCCGATCCTCCTGGTCAGCGCGATGGCCGCCGTCACGGAGAACCTGGGTTTCGGCATCACGGCCGGCACCGCGTTCGAGCACCCCTACCCCTTCGCCCGGCGCCTGAGCACGCTCGACCACCTCACGCAGGGCCGGATCGGCTGGAACGTCGTGACCGGGTATCTGCCCAGCGCCGCGCGCAACATGGGTCAGGAGGACCAGCTCGCCCACGACGACCGCTACGACCATGCGGACGAGTACGTCGAGGTGCTCTACAAGCTCTGGGAGGGCTCGTGGGAGGACGACGCCGTGGTGGAGGATCGCGAACGCGGCATCTTCACCGACCCGGCCAAGGTGCATCCGATCGGGCATGAGGGGAAGCACTTCAGCGTGCCCGGCATCCACATCTCCGAGCCGTCGCCGCAGCGCACGCCGGTGATCTACCAGGCCGGAGCCAGCCCGCGCGGGGTGAGGTTCGCGGCCGAGAACGCCGAGGCCATCTTCGTCGCGGCCCCCTCGAAGGAGGTGCTCGCCGGCACGGTCAAGCGCATCCGCGACGCTCTGGAAGCTGCGGGGCGCGACCGCTACGACGCCCGGATCTACACGCTGCTCACCGTCATCACCGCGGCGACCAGCGAAGAGGCCACCGCGAAGCACGCCGAGTACCTCTCCTACGCGAGCCCGGAGGGGGCGCTCACGTTCATGTCGGGGTGGATGGGCGTCGACCTCTCGCAGTACGCGGAGGACGAGCCGGTCGGGAACGTCGAGTCGAACGCGATCCAGTCCGTGCTGCAGCATCTGAAGGAGGAAGCCGACCTCGGGCGGGAGTGGACCGTCGGCGACTTCGGGCGCCACAACGCGATCGGCGGGCTGGGCCCCACGATCGTCGGCTCGGGCGAGGAGATCGCCGACGAACTGCAGTCGTGGGTCGAGGAGACCGACATCGACGGCTTCAACCTCGCCTACGCGGTGACCCCGGGGACGTGGGAGGACGTCATCGAGCACGTCATCCCGGTGCTGCGGGAGCGCGGGGCGTACCCTGTGGAGTATGCCCCGGGCACGCTCCGCAACAAGCTCCATGGTCGCGGCGACCGCGTGCAGGACACACACCGCGCCGCGAAGTACCGCGTTGGCGCGTTCGCGAAGGCGTGACGCCGACGGTCAGTCGTCGCTGCGGCTGAAGATCCCGCGGAGCACGAGGAAGACCACCACGGCGACGACCGCGACGATCGCGAGCTTGAAGACGAAGGCGAGGACCGAGAACAGCGCGCTCACGATCCACCACGCGATCACGACGGCGAGGATCACGCCGAGGATGGTCCAGATGTTCTTGGTCATCCCCCTAGCCTACGGAGTCGCGGCCGCCGGGACCTCCTCGAGGGTGCGGTAGACGGGCAGACCGAGCTGCTCCGCGATCTCGACGTCCTTGTCGGCGCCGGTGGATTCTCCCGGCAGACGCAGCACCGCGTCGCAGTGCTGCAGCAGTCGGTGCGCCGTCTCGTACATCACGTCGCCGTCATCGGCGTGCGAGGGATCGAGGGTGCGCAGGATCGGCAGCGCGACCCATTCCCCGATCATCGGCACGTGTCCGAGGCGGAAGAGCGGGCCGGACGCCTCTTCGAGGCGGGCGAGGTTCCGGGCGATGAGGTCGGGATCGCCGTTCGTTCCCGATCGGTAGGGACCGGCGATCAGAATGAGAAGTGGCATTGTCATGTCGGCCACTGTAGTCTGAATCATGCAAGAACGTGCAACTTCGTGAGGAAACATATGCTCGCCGCGCAGCGCAAAGACCACCTGCTGGCCCTTCTCGACCGGGAGGGGAGAGTGGTCGCCAAGACCGTCGCGGACGACCTCGGCGTCTCGGAGGATGCCATCCGGCGCGACCTGCGCGAGCTCGCGGAGGAGGGCAGGCTCCTTCGGGTGTACGGGGGCGCCCTGCCGATCCCCGCAGCGGAACCGCCCGTGGTGGAACGACGAGAGCTCGCCACCGAGAGCAAGGAGCGCGTCGCCCGCCGGGCTGCTGCGAGCGTCCGGCCGGGGGCGACGATCGTCCTGGATGCCGGCACAACCACTCTCGCGATGGCGCGGCACCTTCCATCGGGTGCAGACCTCACCGTCATCACTCCGAGTCCTGCCGTCGCTCTCGCCGTGGCGGAGCACTCCGACGCCCGGGTGATCCTGATCGGCGGCGAGCTGTCGCGCCATTCCATGGTGGCCGGGGGCGCGCTGGCGATGGAGGCGGTGCAGCATCTCGCGGCCGACGTGTTCTTCCTCGGCGCGACCGGCGTCGACCCCGAGCGCGGACTCACCACGGGCGAGCTCGACGACGCGGTCACCAAGCGAGCGATCGCCTCGCGTTGCACGGAGACCGTCGTGGTGGCGAGCGAGGACAAGATCGGCGGCGCCGCCCGCTACCCCGTGCTGCCCTTCGACGCGATCGCCGCCGTCATCACGGACCCGCTCGACACGAATCCGCTGATCGACGAGCTCACTGCACGGATCACGCGTCCCGAGTGACCACCGCGCTACGGCTGCTCGGTCCGTTCGACGAGCAGCGCGTGCAGGCTCGCTGCCGCGGCGAGCAGCGCGATGCTGCGCCGGGTCAGATCGGTGAGCCTTTCCTCCAGGATGTCCTGAACAGCGCGAGGGCCGACGTGCCCGCGCACCTGATCGAGCAGGAGCGCGATGGCGGGGATCCTGTAGCCGCCGCCGCGGAGCGCCGCGACGATCCGGGCCTCCGTGATCGCCGCCGCCCCGTAGGTGCGGGTCGATGCTCCGGCGCGGAGCGGGTGGACGAGTCCCTCACCCTCCCAGTGGCGCAGAGCCGATGGACGGACCCCGAGAGCCTGGGCGAGCTCGCCGATGGACATCGCGTCCTCCTCCGCGAAGACGTCGTCGGCCTCGACCATCGCCACGTCGAGGGCGCGCAGTGCCTCCCGGACGCGGGAGCGCTCCTCCGCGAGGCGCGCGTGCAGAAGATCGATCCGCTCCGCGGCGTCCTCGACCGAGCCCGCGATGACGGCAGGCAGCAGTCGGCGGGCGGGAACCGGGCCGATCGCCGCCGCCATCGCGCGGTAGGCGCGCAACGCCGTCTCGTGCTCGGACCTGTACCGGCGATACCCGTTCGCACCGCGCGGCGCCGGAGGGATCACCCCGAGGCGCTCGAGATCGCGCACCTGCTGCGTCGAGTAGCCCACCCGCCGCCCGAGCGCGGCCGTCGTCATGGTTCGCTCTGGAGAGTTCAGCACCGTCTCCTCCCGCGCTGATGGGAAGAAGTCCACATAAGTGCTTCAACTTCATCATTGAAGCATGGACATGAACCAGATCATCGACGCCGTGCGTGGTCTCGACGGCTCCCTCGTCATCGCCCCGGAGGCCGGAAGCGACTTCCCGGAGTTGTCGTGGGGCGACGCGTACTTCTACCACGCCCCCGACGGACGGATGCCCGAGCGCACCCAGCCCTACGGGACGATCATCACGAAGGACTACCCCGACGACACCACGTCCGCCCTCGACACACCGGGCCGGTTCCGCGTGAACATCCACGTCGGACGCGATGCGGCCGACTCTCTCGTGACCGCCTCCGTGGATCCTGCCGAGGAGGATGTCCTCCACCGGCATCCCCTCTACGGGGCGTCCGGATGGGTGTGCGTGATCGACCCCGGGGAGCGCACCGCGCAGACCGTGCTCGCTCTGCTCCGGCAGGCCCATGAGGACGCCAGGACTCGCGCGGAACGCCGAGCGAGTCGATCGTGACCACCCCGCAGGGCATGACCGAAGCCGAGCGGAGGATCGTGGCGGTCTGGGCCGCCGACTGCGCCGCGCGCGTGCTTCCGGTGTTCGAGGCCGAAGCCCCCGACGATGGCCGAGCGCGGGATGCGATCGACCGGGCGCGAGCCTTCGCGCGGGGTGATCTCACGGCCGCCGAGGAGATCCGCCGCCGATTCGTCGCTGGACGGGCCGCACGCAGTGCCACCTCCCCCGCGGGCGTCGCCGCGGCTCGATCGGCAGCGCAGGCCGCCGGTGTCGCGCATATGGGCGCTCATGCTCTCGGTGCCGCCGCGTACGCCGCGAAGGCCGTCGAACTCGCTCACCCACATGATCCCCGCGCCCGCGCGGACGAGGTGGAGTGGCAGCTCGCGGCGCTCTCCCCGGACGCCGCCGCCGCCCTTCGAACGCTGCCGCCCGTGGGCGATGACCCGGCTGGTCCGCTCGGCGCCGGTCTCCTCGCCACCGGGGTGCTCGGGGAGGTCATCCGCGAGATCCAGGCGCACCTGCGCTGATGCGACCGTCCGAGGCGCTCGCGCCCGGATCCCCCCGCCTAGCCGGCAGGGACCATCCAGGCGAGAACTGTCGACTGGAGACAGACGAGACCCGTGAAGACGAGCAGGAGGCCCAGGCTCCACCAGAGCAGCTTCCGGAACAGCTCGCCTTCTTTCCCGACCATCCCGGCCGCCGCGGCGGCGACGGCGAGGTTCTGCGGCGACAGCATCTTGCCGAGCACCCCTGCCGACGAATTGGTCGCTGCCATGAGGACCGGGCTGAGCCCGGCCTTCTCAGCGGCGGTCACCTGCAGCATCCCGAACAGGGCATTGGACGACGTATCCGAGCCTGTGATCGCCACCCCGACCCAACCGATCGTCGGGGACAACAGCGCGAACAGGGCCCCCGTGGTGGCGAGGGCAGCGCCGAGACTCTGAGTCTGACCCGACAGATTCATGACGTATGCCAGCGCGAGGACGGTCATCACGGTGATGATCGTGAATCGCAACTGCCGCAGGGTCGCTCCATAGGCGGCGAGCGCGCCGCGAAACGACACGCGGTACACGCACGCGACGATCATCCCGGCGAGCAGGAGCAGGGTGCCGCCGTTTCCGACGATGTTCACGCTGAAGACGGTCGGCACGGGGGTCCCGGCAGAATCCGTGATGTCGAGCCCCGGCCAGGGGAGCGCCACCGTCGTCGCCCGGGACAGGAACTCCTTCACCGAGGGGACCTGCGAGACGGCGAAGATCGTGACGATCACGACGTACGGCAAGACCGCGTACCAGGTCAGACGAGTTCTCGACCACTCTGATCGATCGCCGGCGACGCCTCTCCCCGCCTTCGGCATCGCCCCGAGCGTCGTCCGCTCGATGCTGACTTCTCCGCTCGATTCGTCTGCGGCTCCGCCCGCCGCCGAACCCGCCGCGCCGGACGAGTCGGAAGACGCCGGCTTCCAGAACCGAAGAACCACGAGGACGACGAGCAGGGTCACGATCGACGCGACGACGTCGGTGATCTCGACGGCGATGAAATTGGCGGTGACGAACTGCGAGATCGCGAAGGCGAGGCCCGCAACCACCGCCACCGCCCATGTCTCCTTCAGTCCGCGTATCCCATCGACGATGACGACCAGGATCAGGGGGACGAGCACTGCGAGAAAGGGCGTCTGGCGTCCGGCCATCTGGGACAGCGCGTGAGTGTCGATGCCCGTGACGCCGGCGAGGGCGATGATCGGTGCCGCCATCGCCCCGAACGCGACCGGCGCGGTGTTCGCGAGCAGCGACACGATCGCCGCCTTCAGCGGCTTCATCCCGGCCGCGATCAGCATGCCGACGGAGATCGCAACGGGCGCCCCGAAACCGGCGAGCGACTCGAGGAGAGCACCGAAGCAGAACGCGATCACGATGGCGAGAACCCGCTCGTCACGGCTGACCACCCGGATCCGCTCCCCGAGCACCGCGAACCACCCGGTCTGGACGGTCAACTGATACACCCAGAGCGCGTTGACGAGGATCCACAGGATCGGCACGATGCCGTACAGGGCCCCCTCCGCCATGCTGCTCAGGGCCTGCAGCGGCGGCATCCGCCAGACGAAGATCGCCAGCGCAGCCGAGAGCACGAGCGCGACGAGCGATGCCGTCCACGCTCGAACTCGAGCCACGCCGAGCAAGGCGAACAGGACGGCCAGCGGCAGCGTGGCGACGACCGCGGAGAGGACGAGGGACCCGAAGACCGGGTCGGGGATCTGATGGAACAAAGGACTCCCCTTCGAGTCGGTGTGAGGTGGAGAGATCCCGCCGCAGTAACATGTTACCCGTCACCGCGGTGTCCACTTCCGCTGGACGTGCTTCAGCCCCGATTCAGCGTCGACCGGCCACACTGGAGGCATGCGGATCCTGGTGGTGGACGACGAGGTGCGCCTGGCCGAGGGGGTGCGCCGCGGACTCGAGGCGGAGGGATTCGCCGTCGACGTCGCACACAACGGCATCGACGGACTCTGGCGGGCCCGCGAGACGCGGTACGACGCGATCGTGCTCGACCTGATGATGCCCGGCATGAGCGGGTGGAAGGTCTGCGAGGCCCTGCGCGCGGAGGAGAACTGGACGCCGGTGCTCATGCTCACGGCGAAGGACGGCGAGTGGGACCAGGTCGAGGCTCTGGAATCCGGAGCCGACGACTACGTCACGAAGCCGTTCTCGTTCGCCATCCTGGTCGCGCGACTGCGGGCGCTGGTCCGCCGTGGAGCGGTCGCCCGCCCCGCGATCCTGGAAGCCGGCGACCTGCGGCTCGACCCGGCAGCGCATCGCGTCTGGCGGGGTGAGACGCCGATCGCCCTCACCGCGCGGGAGTTCTCCGTGCTCGAATACCTGATGCGTCATCGGGGTCAGGTGCTGTCGAAGCGTGCCCTCATCGAGGGCGTCTGGGACGACGACTTCGACGGCGATCCCAACATCGTCGAGGTCTACGTCGGGCACCTCCGCCGCAAGCTCGACAAACCCTTCGGACGTGAGGCGATCGAGACCGTGCGCGGCGCGGGATACCGGCTGGCGGCCGACGGTGGCTAGGCGGATCTGGCGCTCGGTGCGCGGGCGGACCACGCTCGGCGCGACGGCGGTCGTCGCCGTCGCCCTGCTCGTGGGCGCCTTCTCCTTCTACGGGATTCTCAGCGCGAGCATCCACGGTGCCACGGAACGTGCGGCCGAGCAGCGTCTCGAGGCACTCGGCGAGCGCGCGGGCGGTCCCGGCGGAGGCCGCGGCATCGATGCCCTCGAGGACGAGATCCTGCAGGTCATCGCTCCGGACGGATCCGTCCGCGCCGCGAGCGAGGAGGCGCGCGACAAGCTCGGCTCGACGGCGCTGCCCGTGGACGACGATCCCCGGACGACGACCATCGACGGCGAGCGCGTGCTGGTCGTCTCGGAAGATCTGGACCGCGACGAGACGCTCGTGCTCGCGGTCTCCATGGAAGACGACGCGGAGACCCTCGCCACGGTCGCGACCCTGCTGGCGATCGCCCTCCCCCTGCTCCTGCTGCTCGTCGCCGTCACGACCTGGCTCGTGGCCGGGCGCGCCCTGCGCCCGGTGACCCGGATCCGCGCAGAGGTCGACGGCATCACCGCCGAGCGTCTGCACCAGCGCGTGCCCGTTCCGGAGACCGGGGACGAGATCGCCGCGCTCGCCACGACGATGAACGGGATGCTCGATCGGCTCGATGCGGCGGCCACGGCTCAGCGGCGCTTCGTGTCGGACGCCTCGCACGAACTGCGCTCCCCGCTCGCGACCATCCGGCAGCACGCCGAGCTCGCTCAGGCGCACCCCGAGGTGACGAGCATCGGAGAGCTCGCCGAGATCGTGTCCGAGGAGGGGCTGCGCCTGCAGGGCATCGTCGAGTCCCTGCTGCTGCTCGCCCGCCTCGACGAAGGAGCGGGGACGCATGATGAAGCCGTGGATCTCGACGACATCGCTCTGAGCGAGGTACGGCGACTGCGGGCGGCCGGGTTCGAGGCCGACGGAACCGGGATCCACGCCGCCCAGGTGCACGCCGACCCCCGTCTGCTCAGCCAGCTGGTGCGCAACCTCGCGGACAACGCCGCCCGCCACAGCCGTGGCCGCGTCGCGATCGGCGTGACCCCGGCCGAGGGATACGTGTTCGTCACCGTCGAGGACGACGGACCAGGCGTGCCCGTCGAGGAGCGGGAGCGGATCTTCGAGCGCTTCGTGCGGCTCGACGAGGCCCGCAGCCGCGACGCCGGGGGCAGCGGACTGGGGCTCGCGATCGCCCGCGGCATCGCCGCCTCCGCCCGCGGCACCCTCGCCGTCGACGACTCCCGCTGGGGTGGCGCCCGCTTCATCCTGACCCTCCCCCTCCCCTGACCCCGTCCCTGTCCGCCGTCCCTCGTCCGCCGTCCGCCGTCCCCCCGCCGCCCGTCCGGGCACAACTTCGGAGATTCGAGCCGACACGCCGTGGGTGAACCCCGATGCCGCGGCGTGTCGGCCGCACTCTCCGAAGTTGTGCGGGACGACTCCGAAGTTGTGCAGGGGGGCGGATGGAGGGCTGGGGGGTGCAGTCGGCGGGTTCCTGAAGGCGGGTTCCTGAAGACGGGTTCAGGACGCTTCAGGGTGGGTTCAGCGGGCTTGGGAGACGATCGGGACATGGACGACAAGACACCTGCTTCCGACCAGAACCCCGAGACCCCGGCCGACCCCGTAGCGGATGCTCCGACCGTCCCGGTTGCGTCGACCGCCGGTTCCGCGCAGCCCGCCCCGGACGCCGCACACCAGGGGCCACCCGCCCCTTCGGCACACGCCGAACCCGCGGCCGCGCCCGCTCCGGCGAAGCCCGGACGCAGGAAGGCGCTCCTGATCGGCGGCGGCATCGCTGCAGCAGTGGTGCTCGTCGGCGGCGGTGTCGCGGTGGGTGCGGCGATCGGCGACGAGTTCGGTGACGACGACCGGCCCTCGATGTCCGACGACCCGCGGCACGACGACTCGCGGCACGACGACGGTGACGGTCCCGGGTCTCGGGGCGATGACCGTGACGACCGCGGGAGCCGACCTTCGGATGGTCGCGGACCCGTGACCGGCATCGGCACCTCCTCCGCCGGGGAGCTGATCGAGATCGCGCAAGCGGCTCGGGGTGCCGCGGACGGCGAGGTCACCTCGATCGACGCGAAGCGCGACGGCACGTGGGAGGTGCAGCTGACCAACGCGGCCGGTGACGAGACCGAGGTGCGGGTCGACGAGGATCTCGCCACGGATGTCGTCTCGACGGATGCGGCGGATGGAGACGACACGGGCCCGGCGCTCACGCTGGACGATGAGACCATCCGCGCCCTGGTCGCGGCGGCACTGGCCGAGGCGGAGGGGATGATCACCGATCTGGATGTGGACGCCGACGAGGTGAGCCCCTACGACGCGTCGGTCCTCACCTCCGACAACCGCTCGATCGACATCGACTTCGACGCGGACTTCGCCGTCGTGGGGACCGACATCGACGACTGAGGCACGGCCGGGCCCCTCGTCCGGACCACGCTCACCGGACACGACACCGCCGCACGGACCCCGAGTGCGGCGGTGTCGTCCGTGTCGGACGCGGAGGCGATTAGCATTCAAGGATGACGAACACGGATCCGATCGACGACATCTCCATCGGCGGTGAGGTGATCCGCCTCGGGCAGTTCCTCAAGTTCGCCGGCCTCCTCGACTCCGGCGGCGACGCCAAGGAGGTCATCATCGACGGGTATGTGACCGTCAACGGCGAGGTGGACCGCCGGCGCGGACGCCAGCTGCACGACGGCGACCTCGTGTCCTTCGAAGGGCGCACGGTCCGCGTCCGCCCCTGAGCCGTCGGCGTCCCGAGGTGCACGGCTCGTCCGCCCGTCGACCGCGCAGCAGCCCGGTCAGGCCGGCGCGGAGCCGAGGGGCACCCGCCAGCGGACCCGCGTCCCTCCGCCCTCCCGCCGTCGCACCTCGAACGTGCCGCCGTGTCGGAGGGCGCGCTCTTCGAGGTTGCTGATCCCGCTGCGTCGCGCGTTCGCCCGGATGCCGACCCCGTCGTCTTCCAGCACGACCGTCGCGGCCGCGTCATCCACCTCGATCGTCACCTCGCTCCACCGCGACCGGGCGTGCCGGAGGATGTTCGCGGCTCCCTCTCGTACAACAGCGAGGATGTCGTCGATGATCGCCGGCGGCAGCGCCCGGTTCGGAGGAACGGCGAACACGACGCGGGGAGCCGTCCCCGCCGACGCGGCCAGGTCGGCCAGCTCCTGCACCACACTGTCGCGCACATCACGAGGCGCTCCGGATGCGACTCCGGTGGCCAGCTCCGACACGGCAGCCCGCAGGTCGCCGATGGCGGCATCGATCTGATTCGTCTGCACCTCGATCGCATCGTCCACCAGGGGGTTCGCCGAACCGATCGCCTGCAGCCCCAGTCCGGTGACGAACAGCCGCTGGATGACGGTGTCATGCAGGTCTCTGGCGATACGGCTGCGCTCCTCGGCCACCGCGGTGTCGACCGCGCGCCACGACGCCCGCTCCCGCACCCGTCCGATGACCTCGGCTGCGGCGGCGGCGAAGCTGGTGACGCTGTCGAGTTCGGCGTGCGAGAAGAGCGGGCCGCGGAGGTCGCGTCCCAGATGGATCACACCGAGCGCCCGCCCCCGGTCCATCAAGGGGATCGCCGCCACGTGCCCGAGGCGCAGCGCGCCGGACGAGGTGGGGAACTCATGGGGCCCGACGGCCACGGCGACGAGGCCCGACGCCAACGCGCGCCCCGCCAGAGTGCCCTCGGACTCGTACACGACACCGAGCAGCTCGTTCGCATGCCGCCCGACGGCGCCCCGCACGATCAGCCCGCCGTCCCCCTCGGGACAGACGATGCTCACGAACGTCGCGGGCACGATGCTGGCCGCGCTGCGAGCGGCGACCCCGAAGATCTCGTCATCGTCCGCGCTGATCATCGGCGTGATCAGCATGTTCAGCGCCGTCGCGGCGCGCGCGTCCCGCAGGGCCTGTCCGTGACGCACCGCGTTCTGCCACGCGATCCCCGCCGTGGCTGCGAAGGCGTCGGCGACATCGAGGTCCTCCGCCGTGAAACGACCCGCGGTCGGGCCGATGAACGAGAGCACGCCGTGGATCTCCCCTCCGGCGCGGATGTCGCGATGCAGCTGCGTGCCGCCCACCAGCCCCGGCGCGTCCGTCGCGACGCTGTCCCCGATGGCCGCCGCGTCTGACGGCGCAGGGTCTGCGGGTTCGACTCCTTCATCCCCCGCTCGGATGACGCGTTCGATGCGACCGTGGCCGTCGACCACGCTCAAGACGGCGAGCCGGCACCGGAGCAACCCTGAGCCGGCCGTGACCACGCGCGTCAGCAGCTTCTCGAGATCGAGTTCTCCGAGGAGCCCCTCGGCCGCCGCGTGCAATCGCGCGACATCGTCCCCGCTGTATCTGCGTTGTTCCACTGCGCCCTCCTCTGCGCCGCGTCGATCCGTGATCGACCGGGCATGTGTCGTACGCCTCCTGCTCTCTCTCCCCCGATACGCCGATGCTACCCACCCGTGCGGAACCCCCGACGGTCCGTCGATCGCATGTCCCGGGCCGAACGACCCTGCCACCGGCACGCACGCTGGCTAGTTTCGCTTCCACCGCCGACCGGTTCGAGAAAGCAGGAGACGTGAACATCGACACGCCAACGCCGGTGGTTCCGGGTGGTGGCGGAGCCCAGGGCCCGGGGGGACTCGCGGTCACGGGCGGTTCCGCGGACGGAACCCTCCTCGGCGTCGCTGCGCTCCTGATCGCACTCGGCATCGCGCTGCGCCTGGGGAGGCGTGCCGCGCAGGCCCGGCGGACGGCGGCGACGGTCGCAGGTCAGGACTCGAAGCGATGACCGGACGACTCGTGATACCGCCACTCGGCACGGAGAACGGCCGCCTGCGTGCGTCGCTCGACACCGAGCTTCTCCAGCAGGCCGGACACGTAGTTCTTCACGGTCTTCTCCGCCAGTCCGAGCCGCACCCCGATCTGCTTGTTGGTGAGACCTTCACCGATGAGATCGAGGATCTGCCGCTGGCGCAAGCCGAGCGATCCGAGGCGAGGGTCCTGGTTTCGCAGCACGCGGTCGGGGCTCTGATTCGCTCGGCGCACAGGCAGAGGTCGGCCGTTCGCGACCGCGCGGACATCCGCCACGAGATCGAAGGCTCCCACCTCCTTCAGGACATAGCCTGCCGCACCGGCGAGCACGGCGCTGAGCAGCGCCGCCTCATCGTCGTACGCCGTGAAGATCAGACACTGGATGTCGGGATCCGCGGATCGCACCTGGCGGCAGAGCTCGACGCCGTTCCCATCCGGAAGCCGGACGTCGATCACGACGACATCCGGGCGCGTGCCGCGGATGCCGCGCACGGCGCTGTGGAAGCCGTCCGCCTCGCCGACCACGCTCATGTCGGCCTCCGCATGGAGGATCTCGGCGACCCCGCGACGAACCACTTCGTGATCGTCCACGAGGAAGACGCGAATCGGTCTCTGCGCAGGCGTCGCCGCCGACGCTTCCCGTCCGGCATCGTCGATCGTCACGGTAACCCCCCTCCGGTGCGCGCCAGCGCCGCCGATCCGCTCAGGCTATCGATGCGCGCTCTTCCATTCCAGCGCATGCAGATAGCCCCCTCCGGGACCTAGGTCCCCTCGCTCACCGCCCCGCGACGAAAGGAGCGCCATGAAGGCTCTGTTCTTTCGCGGTGCCGGAGACGTGAGATGGGATGACGTCCCCGTTCCGATCGTCCGTCGCCCGACGGACGCGATCGTGCGGATGTCGGCGACGACGGTCAGCGCGATGGACCTCGAGATCAGAGCCGGGACTCTACCCGAGGTGCGCCAGGGCCGGATCCTCGGGCATGAAGGCGTGGGAGTGGTCTGGCGCACGGGAAGCGGCGTCTCACGGCTGCGCGTCGGTGATCGGGTGGTGGTGTCCGCGGTGAGCGCATGCGGGGTGTGCGCGCACTGCCGGGTCGGCATGCGTCATCACTGCCTCGATCCGGAGGGCGGGCGCGGAAGCGGGTGGATCCTCGGGTATTCGATCGACGGAACGCACGCGGAGTACACGCGGGTGCCGTTCGCCGACCAGTCCGCCCTCCCGGTTCCCCGGGCAGTGGCGGATGCGGGGGCCCTGCTCGTCTCCGAGGTCCTGCCGGCCGCCTATGAGGCAGCGGTGCAGCGCAGCGGTCTGCGCAGCGGCGAGTCCGTCGCGATCATCGGCGCGGGGCCGGTCGCCGCCGCCGCTGTCGCCGCCGTCGGACTCGCGCACCCTGCCAGGACGGTCGGCATCGACGAAGACCTCGCATCGACGGAAGAGGAGTTCGACGCGGTCATCGACACGACGGGGACCGGTGCGTCGCTCCGCCTCGCGGCGCACATCGTCCGCGTCCGCGGTCGCGTGGTGACGCTGGGCGTGCACGCCCCGGCATCCCGCGACGACCTGCAGATCTTCCGGGAACGCCGGATCGGGCTCGCGCTGAGCGCGACGGCGGCCTCCTCCTCGAGGCTCCTGCTGCGGCTGCTGGACGAGAGGAAGCTGTCCGTCGGACACCTGATCACGCAGGACGTGGGTTTCGATCAGATGCTCTCCGCTTTCGCCCTGTCCTCCGGCGCCAGGGCGAACGGCACGCTCAAGGTGCTGGTGCGCGTCGCGGCCGACTGAGCGGGCGTATGCCGTCCCGGGATGACGACCGCGCGCGCCGTGCGCGACCGCGGGTGCGGGTCAGGCGAGGGCGGTGCTCCCCTGCAGAGCGTGCACGACGGGAGCGAGTTCGGGCTGCTCGACCGCGTCACCGAGTGCGCGCTCCAGCGTCTCGTCGTGGATCGGGTGCGCCCGCTCGTACAGGGCCCGACCGGCCGGCGTCAGCTCGGTGTAGATGCCGCGGCGATCGTCGGCGCAGAGGATCCGCGTCAGCAGTCCTCGGTCTTCGAGGCGCGTCACGAGCCGCGTGGTGGCACTCGGGCTGAGAGCGGTCGCGCGGGCGAGCTGCTGCATCCGCATGTGCCAGCCGTCCTGCCTGCTGAGCGCGTCGAGCACGGTGTACTCCACCACGGAGAGCTCGACGGAGGCGGCGAGCGCGCGCTCCAATTCGGTCTCGATGATGCCGTGCAGGGCGGCGAGCGTGCGCCAGCCGCGCGCCCGGATCTCGACGGCGTCGTCTGAGATTCCCATGGTGCCTCCGAAGTAGTTGTTTGCGCGGAATAGTTGCGTGTGCAATCATTAATGCCCGTGACGCAAAATCCCGCGTCTGCAACTACTTTAGCAGAGAGCACCCCTATGCCCCTCGGACTCATCGCACTCGCCATCGGCGCCTTCGGGATCGGACTCACGGAGTTCGTGATCATGGGCCTCCTCCCCGATGTCGCCACCGACTTCGCCGTCTCCGAAGCGACCGCCGGCTGGCTCATCTCCGGCTATGCGCTCAGTGTCGTCGTGGGCGCGCTCGGGCTGACCGCAGCCACCACGCGCCTGCCGCGCAAGCCCGTGCTCCTCGGCCTCGTCGTCCTGTTCATCGCCGGGAACGCGCTGACCGCGCTCGCCCCGGACTACACGACCGCCATGATCGGCCGTGTGATCGCCGCCCTGTGCCACGGAGCGTTCTTCGGCATCGGCTCCGTCGTCGCTGCGGATCTCGTCGCGCCGGAGAAGAAGGCCAGGGCCATCGCCATCATGTTCACGGGCCTGACGGCGGCGAACGTCTTCGGCGTGCCCTTCGGCACCTTCGTCGGTCAGCAGTTCGGATGGCGGGCCACATTCTGGGCGATCTCGGTCATCGGCGTCATCGCCTTCGCAGGTATCGCCGCGCTCGTCACAGTGCCGCGCACCGACGGGGACCGCGTGAGCCTGCGTCACGAACTCGGCGCCTTCCGCTCCGGCCAGGTGTGGCTCTCGCTGACCGTCACCGTTCTCGCGTACGGAGGCATGTTCGGCGCCTTCACCTACATCGCCTACACGCTCACCGGCGTCACCGGGTTCGCGGCATCCACCGTTCCGTGGCTGCTCGTGCTGTTCGGCGTCGGTCTCGTGGCCGGGAACTTCGCGGGCGGGCGCCTGGCCGACCGCTCGATCGATCGCACCCTGATCGGATTCACGTCCGCGCTCCTGCTGATCCTCATCGCCTTCGGTCTGCTGGCGTGGTCGCAGCCCGCGACGATCGCGATCCTGGTCCTGCTCGGCGCTTTCGGCTTCGGCACGGTGCCCGGGCTGCAGAGCCGCATCATGCAGTACGCCGGCGGAGCTCCCACGCTCGCGTCCGGCGCCAACATCGGCGCGTTCAACGTCGGCAATGCGCTGGGCGCCTGGGCCGGCGGGCTCGGCATCGCGGCCGGCCTCGGCTACACCTCCCCCATCTGGATCGGCGCCGCGATCACGGCCGTCGGCCTCGTCGTCCTGCTCATCGCCGCGGCGACCGCGCGTCCGCGCGCGACCGGCACCAACACGGCGACGCTGCGCACCGCCGCGGCCTGAACACCCGTCCCCACAGGAAGAAGAAGAGAATGACCATTCCCACCATCACCCTGAACAACGGCGTCGAGATGCCGCAGGTCGGCTTCGGCGTGTTCCAGGTGCCCGACGCCGAGACCACCACCGCTGTGGCGGCCGCGCTCGAGGCCGGCTACCGCAGCATCGACACAGCCGCCGTCTACGGCAACGAAGCCGGCGTCGGACGCGCGATCGCCGAGTCGGGCATCGCCCGCGACGACCTCTTCATCACGTCGAAGGTCTGGATCAGCGACCACGGCTACGACCCCACGCTGCGCGCCTACGACCAGGCGCTCGATCGTCTGGGGCTCGACCACCTCGACCTGTACCTGGTCCACTGGCCGACGCCCGCCGCCGGCACCTACCCCGAGACCTGGCGGGCACTCGAGAAGCTGTACGAGGACGGCAGGGTGCGGGCCATCGGCGTCTCGAACTTCGAGCCGGCGCACCTCGAGCGGATCGCGACCGACAGGGGCATCGTCCCGGCGGTGAACCAGGTCGAGCTCCACCCCGCACTGCAGAACCGGGCGGTGGTCGAGGCGAACTCCGCCCGGGGCATCGCGACCGAGGCATGGAGCCCTCTCGCGCAGGGCGCCGTTCTCGGCGACGCACCCGTCGTCGAGATCGCCGAACGGCACGCGAAGACCCCGGCGCAGGTCGTGCTCCGCTGGCACCTGCAGCAGGGCCGTATCGTGATCCCCAAGTCCGTGACGCCGGCGCGCATCGCGGAGAACCTCGACGTGTTCGACTTCGTCCTCACCGACGACGAGCTGAGCGCGATCGACGCGCTCGAGCGAGACGGGCGCACCGGCCCGCACCCTGCCGAGTTCAACGGCTGAGCTGCGGCGTCACACGGCGACAGCGCTGAGCGACGCGTGCGGACGCCTGCCGTCCTGCACGCGGGCATCGCTGTCCACCACGGCGAAGCCCTCACGCTCCAGCAGGCGTGCCATGCCGTCGACCGACCAGTAGTACGCCGTCGTCACCGCATGCGGGAACGGTTCGCCGTGGGCCCCGTCGAAGAACCCGACGAGCAGGCCGCCGCCCTCCTTCAACCCCCGCCGGATCGCGCGGAGGAGCACCGGAAGCTCCTCCGCGTCCGCGTGGATCAGGGAGTACCAGGCGAGCACGCCGCCGAGCGATGCCTCGGCGATGACCGGATCGAACAGGCTCCGCACCCGATAGGAGAGGTGCGGGTGACGTCGGATGGCGACCTCGACGAACTCCGGGACCAGGTCGACGCCCTCGACCTCATGGCCCCGATCCGCCAGGAACGCCGTCCAGTGCCCCGGCCCGCAGCCCGCGTCGAGGATCGGACCGCGGATCCTCTGCGCCCAGGACGCGATGCGGTCCCGGTCGACGGCATCCATCTGCGCGACCTCGCCGAAGAGCGCCGTGTACTCGTCCGCTCGGGCGGAGTAGCTCTCGCGTACCCGCTGTGTGGACTGCGGGCTCTCGTTCGCGGTCATCACTCCTCGTTCCGGGCTCGTCCGCCATTCTCGATGAGATCATGACAACAGGCTGTCGTCTGCCCGACGCACGGGCGGTGCGTGCTTCACTGCATCTGAAGTCGGCCCGGGCGGAGGTAGTGTCGCGGGCATGACGCACGGGATCGCTGACGGCTACCGCCGGTTCGCCGAGTCCGAGGCTGCCGGAGTCTCGCAGACCTACTTCGACTGGGCGATGGGGGTCGCAGAGGATCAGGCGGTCCTCGGCCTGATCGGCGCTCTCCCGATGATCAAGAGGCAGCCGAACCTCGTGTTCGCCGCAGCCCGCTTCGTCGGGGCGCCGGTGGGCGGATACGCCGAGTTCCGCGACTGGCTGATCGAGCACTGGGAGGTGGTCGTTCCGGTGATCATGTCCCGCTCGACCCAGACCAACGAGGCGGCGCGCTGCGCGGTGCTCCTCCCCCTGCTGGCGGAACTCGACGAGCCGCTCGCCCTCATCGAGGCCGGAGCCTCCGCCGGCTTGGTCCTCTACCCCGACCGCTACAGCTACCGCTATACGGTTGATGGCGGACCCACCGCCGTCCTCCACCCCGCGGACGGACCGAGCCTCGTCGAGATCCCCTGCACGATCGACGCTCCCAGTCTGCCGACGTCCATCCCGCGGATCGCGTGGCGAGCGGGCGCGGATCTGAACCCGATCGACGTGGCGGATGCGGACCAGCTCGCCTGGCTCGAGACGCTCGTGTGGCCGGAGCACGCCGAGCGACGCGAGCGCCTCCACCGCGCGGCCGAGATCGTCGCGAGCGACCCGCCGCATCTGGTGGCCGGCGACATCATCGACGGGATCCCCGAACTCGTCGCGCAGGCACCGGCCGATTGCCGAGTCGTGGTGTTCCACAGCGCCGTTCTCGTCTACCTGACGGAGGAACGCCGAAACGTGTTCGTCGACCTGATGCGCTCGATGGACGACGTCACGTGGATCAGCAACGAAGGCGCCGGTGTCCTCCCGTTCATCTCCGAGAAGGTCGATGCGGAGACGCGGGGCCGGACGATCCTCGCCCGAGACGGGGAGCCGATCGCCCTCGTCGGCCCGCACGGCCAGAGCTTCCGACGGCTGCGGACCCGCTGACGCCTGTCCCTTCCCACAGCGTCGGAGCCTGCGTCAGTGGAAGTCGCCGCCCGGGGCCATGTCGGCGAAACGCGAGTAGTGCCCCTGGAACGCGACCGTGATCGTGGCCGTCGGACCGTTACGGTGCTTCGCGACGATGAGGTCGGCCTCGCCCGGACGCACGTCCTTGTCGTAGACCGAGTCGCGGTGCAGCAGGATCACCATGTCGGCGTCCTGCTCGATCGAGCCGGACTCTCGCAGGTCGCTGATCGCGGGCTTCTTGTCCTGACGCTGCTCCGGGCCACGGTTCAGCTGCGACAGCGCGATGACGGGAACCTGAAGCTCCTTCGCGATGAGCTTGAGGCTTCGGGAGAATTCCGAGACCTCCTGCTGACGGGACTCGACGCGCTTGCCCGAGGTCATCAGCTGCAGGTAGTCGATGATGACCATGCGGAGTCCGGCACGCTGCTTGAGCCGACGGCACTTCGCGCGGATCTCGACGAGGGTCATGTTGGGGCTGTCGTCGATGTACAGCGGGGCGTCGTTGATACGACCGCGGGTCGCGGCGACCGTCGTCCAGTCGCGGGGGTCGAGGGTTCCCTTGCGCATGTTCTGCAGCGGGATCGCGCCCTCGGCGCTGAGCAGTCGCATCGCGATCTCGCTCTTGCCCATCTCGAGGGAGAAGAAGATCGAGGGGAAGTCGTGGCCGATGGAGGCGGCGCGCGCGAAGTCGAGGGCGAGCGTCGACTTACCCATCGCCGGTCGTGCGGCGACGACGATCATCTGTCCGCCGTGCAAGCCGTTGGTGAGCTCGTCGAGCTCCTTGAATCCGGTCGGGATGCCCGTCATCGAGCCGTCGCGGCCGTTGGCGGCCTCGATCTCCTCGATCGCCGCATCCACCGCGGTGGTGAGCGGGACGTAGTCCTCAGCGGTCTCGGTTCCGGTGACCGAGTAGATCTCGGCCTGGGCGTTGTTGACGATGTCGGTCGCGTCGCCCTCACCCGCATACCCGAGCTGCACGATGCGGGTGCCCGCGTCGACCAGGCGGCGCAGGATCGCGCGCTCCGAGACGATGCCCGCGTAGTAGCCGGCGTTGGCGGCGGTCGGCACGATCGAGGTCAGCGTGTGCAGGTAGTCGGCACCACCGGCGCGGCCCAGCTCGCCGGTCTTGATGAGCTCATCCGTGACCGCGACGACGTCGGTCGGCTCACCGTGGGAGTAGAGCGAGAGGATCGCCTCGAAGATCAGCTCGTGCTTCGGGATGTAGAAGTCGGCGCCCTTGAGCGTCTCGATCACGTCGGCGACGGCGTCCTTCGACAGGAGCATTCCACCCAGTGCGCTCTGCTCCGCCAGGAGGTCGTGCGGAGGTGTTCGCTCGGGCTTGCGCTGCCCTCCGAGGCGCTCCTCTGAGATGTCGGCGATCGACACAGTGTTCCCTTCGATGCGACGTTTCCGATGCGATGTTCTGATGAGGCGCTTCTGCGGCGAGTCCGTGCGGCTCTCGGCCCTCACGCCACCCGACCAGCGAAACAGCTGCCTCCGACATTCGGTCGCTCGCCCACGCTACGAGCGACTCTTTCCCCATGCAACACGGCCTGTGGATAACCATGTGGAGAGCGTGCGGAGAAAGTCGGAGTGTCTGTGCAGAACGGGTGTGGATAACCCGGTGGAGGGATGTGTTCGGCAACTTTTTTATGCCACTTGAACAGGGATAAATCGTTTCCCCAGCCTGTGGATGAGAATCAGTTTAAATCGGGGATTGAAGGTTGCCTCCTCACCTGAGGACATGTGTAGAACTTGGGGAAAGTCAAGCCGGAATCCGCCCGGGCGCGTCACACCCGGACATCCCCGGAATCACGCGGAAACCCCCTAGACAGAACTCGCCCCCGCGAGTATCGTCACCCGCAATCGACGCACCTGCGTCGAAGTCCGTTGCCTTCGGAGGGGGAGGTCGACGTGGACGTTCCGGCCACCCGACGCGGCGTACCCGCCGTCGTCATCTGGGGTGCCCTGGGCGCGCTCGTCTGGGCCGTCCTCACCGTCCTCCTCGGCGGCGGATCCGCGCACGCGGACGAAGAGGCCGACGGCCCTCTCGACGGTGTCACCTCGCTCGTGAGCTCCACCGTCTCCGCGGTCACCGCCCCCGGGAAGCCCGTCGTGACGCAGGTCGTCGCGCCGGTCGTCACGCAGGTGGTCGCCCCGGTCCAACAGGCTGCGCCGGCCGTCGTGTCGACCGTCACGGAGACCGTCGCCGAGACACCCGTCGTCGGTCCTGTCGCCGCACCCGTCATGCACGCGGTCGCCGAGACGGCGGAGGCGGTGGTCACTCCCGTGACGGAGGCGCTCTCCGACTCCCCGGTCTCGCAGATCACCGACCCGGTCCTCGGGGCCGTCTCCGACATCCCCGTGGTGGGCGACCTCGTGACCGATCTCGGCGTCGTCGGTGCTGTGGACGACGTCGTGGGCGTGGTCGATGACACGACCGCACTGCTCGGAGACGTGACGGATGCGACCGTGCCGCCCGTGCTCGAAGCCATCGACCCCCTCACCCCGGGATCCGGCGAGATGCCCGTCGGCGTCGACGAACCCGCCATGACGGAGACGGATATCGCGCAGACCGCCGTGACGGCGACTCCTGCGGTGGCGGGCACGAACGACGAGGACCTCCGGCTGAGAAACACCGCGCCCGCCTCGGCCGCGCCCGTCAACGCCACGTTCCCCGAAGGATCAGTGCCGGCGGACGACGACGCCAGCGCGCCCTCCGAGGCGCCGTCCGGGAGTCTGCCCGGAACCCCTGCCCCCGTGACCCCCTCCTCCGCCGGTTCCGGCTCAGGAGCGGGCGCCGCCCACGCGCGCGTCAGCGACGTGGAACCTTCTCCGCTCCGTGCTGGCGAGCGGACTCCCGGCGCAGCCGACGACGCTCTTCCCGCGTCGCGGATCGCCGACACCGACGTCTCTCCTGACTGACGGACCGTCACGTCGTCCCTCGCGGACGACAGATGCCGTGCTGCGCGCGCACTCCCATCGCGCGCACCCATCAGACGATCCACTCAGTCAGGAGAAGCATCATGCGCACTTATCTGAAGCGCGCCCTGTGGGGCACGCTCATCGCCGGGGGCATCACCCTCCTCGGCGCCACGGCCGCGAACGCGGCTGAGACCAGCGGAGACGACGGACTGCTCTCCGGCACCCAGGTGGAGGCGCCCATCTCGGCGCCGATCTCGGTGCTGGGCAACGCCGTCTCCGTGCTGGACGACGCCGTCAGCTCCGCTCCCGCTCCCGCTCCCGCCCCTGCGCCGGCTCCCGCTCCGGCCCCGGCACCCGCCGCGGAGACCAGCGGGTCGTCGGGAACGGCATCCGGCACTCAGGCGGTCGTCACCGTGAACCTGCCCGTCACCGTGACGGACAACGCGGTGAGTCTCACCGACACCTCTTCGACCAGCGCCCCGGCTCCCACACCCCAGAACTCGGCTCCCCAGGCCGAGTCCCCTGCCGGGGCGCCTCTCGTGACCACGAACGGCGTGGATGGCGTGCTCTCGGGCACCCAGGCGCTGCTCGAGGTCGATGCGCCCGTGACCGTCACGGGCAACGCCGTGTCGGTGCTCGGCGACGCCGATCGCACCGACACAGCCGCGCAGGGAGCCGCAGCACCGGCCTCCTCCGCACCGGCAGAGCCCTCCACCTCCGGTGAGGACGGCATCGGCAGCGGCACCCAGGCCGTCGCTCCGGTCGCGGCGCCGATCACGGTGTCCGGGAACGCGATCTCGCTGCTCGGCGACGCCGACTCGGCGAACTCGGGTTCCGCGGCGCCTACTGGTTCCGCGGCTCCCGCCCCTTCGGCGGGCACATCCGGTGACGACGCCATCCTCGGCGGCACCCAGGCCGTCGCTCCGGTGACCGCCCCCGTGACGGTGTCCGGGAACGCGATCTCGCTGCTCGGCGACGCCGACTCGGCGAACTCGGATTCCGCGGCGCCTTCTGGTTCCGCGGCTCCCGCCCCTTCGGCGGGCACATCCGGTGACGACGCCATCCTCGGCGGCACCCAGGCGGTCGCTCCGGTGACCGCCCCCGTGACGGTGTCGGGGAACGCGATCTCGCTGCTCGGCGACACGTCGACCACGGGATCGGGCACCGGGACCGGAACCGGAACCACCCCGGCCCCCACCACCGGCGGCAACACCACCACCGGAGACGACAGCACCCTCGGCGGCACCCAGATCACCGCACCCATCACCGCCCCCATCGGCGTGACCGGCAACGCGATCTCCGCCCTCGACGACGCCACCGTCACCAGCACCGGAACCAGCACCGGGACCACCCCCGCCCCCACCACCGGCGGCAACACCACCACCGGAGACGACAGCACCCTCGGCGGCACCCAGCTGGGCCTGCCAATCAGTCTGCCAGTCACCGTCGGCGGCAATGCGATCTCGGTGATCGGCGAGGCCACGGTGACGGACCCCGGCACCACCCCGGGAACCGACCCCGGCACCGACCCCGGCACCGACCCCGGGACGAACCCCGGCACCGACCCCGGCACGGACCCCGGCACCGACCCCGGGACGAACCCCGGCACCGGCCCGGGAGCCGTCACGGTCCCCGGGGTCTCGACCGGAGCTGCCGTCACCGCCTCGGGCTCTGCGGTCACCGGCGCCGTCGCCGGCCTGGCCATGACGGGCGGAGAATCCTCCGTCGGCCTGGTCGCCCTGGCGACGATGCTGCTCCTCCTCGGAGGTGCCGGACTCCTGCGACGTCGTCTGACGGCGTAGCGACAGGCGCCGGCGGTGCGGTCGTCCTCGGGGGAGGAGACCCCGCGCCGCCGGTGCGCCGCTGCGTCGTTCCCCACGCCGACGGGATAGGAGCCCCCAGCTCCCCGTCGGTCGACGCCGGCGCTGGATGCCCCGTGGAAACCCCGCCACGGGGCATCCGTCGCGCCGTCGCAGATTCGCGTCGGAGTCGCAGGGATGGCGTCAGAACGTGCGACAGCGTGCGATTCTGCGATTCAGCCCCCGCGACTCGAGGGCAGGATGAGCGAACCGTCGCCGTCGACGATCGCGGCAGTGGTCGGGAAGTCCCGCCGGCCCCGCTCGTTCATGAGTTCGGCCGCCCGGCCAGTGGGGTCGGGTTGCGGCGCTCCGCCCGCGAAGTCGAAGCGCACAGACCGCAGCCCGCCGTCCACGAGAGTGCCATCCGCGCGAAGGGTGACCGAGAGATACGCGCCGTAGCGGGTCTCCTCCTCCGCACCGAAGACGCCGCCCCCGCCGAAGTTCCCGAGGCTGTACGCGATGAGACGTCCGCGGTAGAGCTCCGCTCCGCGCAGGACGTGGGGACCGTGTCCGATCACGAGGTCCGCCCCCGCGTCGACGGCCACGTGCGCGAAGGCGATCGGGTCTCCGCGGTTCTCGCCAAACATGACTTCCGTGCCCGGCGTCACGGCATCCGCGTCCGGTCCCTCGGCTCCCATGTGAGCGTGGACGATGACGATGTCGGCCTGCGCCGCGGCGGCCCGCACGACCTGCCGCACGTGGCGGAGATCCGTGACGCGGTTGAACCCTCCGTACGGCGCGAACCCGACCATCGCGACCGTGACACCTCCGATCCGCGTCGTCACGATCTCGTTCCGCTCGCCCACCGCGTCGATGCCGACGTCTCGCAGCAGGTCTCGGGTCTCGTCGAAGCCCGCACGACCATAGTCATGACTGTGGTTGTTCGCCTGGTTGAGGATGTCGAAGCCGCTGAGGAAGGCGGCCGCGTCCGGCTCGCTGCGGAACGCCAGGCAGCTGTCGTTCCCTCCGCACTTGTCGTAGCCGGTGTCGTCGGTGATCGCCTGCTCGAGGTTGCCCGTGACGAGGTCTTGGGTGAACCAGGATCGCACGTCGTCGAAGTACGTTCGGCCACGGTCGTCCGGGATGCCATGGCCCACGTCGTACAGCAGGATGTCGCCCGTCGCGCCGATGCTCACCTCCCCGGCACGCGCTCCCGCCGCATCAGGGATCTCCGCCGGTCGAGCGGGTACCGCCGCTGCGGCAGCCAGACCCGCACCCAGCGCCCCGAGGACGAGCACGGCGACGGGCGTCCGCCACGGACCCCGTCCGCGCAGCGCTGACGCCCCGGTCGGGACGGCGACGGAGCGACGGTGCGGCAGGTCCCACAGCCAGGCCGCACCGTCGCGGTCCGTAAGACGCGCAAGGAGGACGCAGGCGGCGACGAGCCCCCCGGTCAGGACGACGGGAAGCAGCACCGCCGCCACGAGCTGGACCACGTTTCCCGCGTCCGAGAACGGTCCGACCAGGGCTGCGTCGACGAGGACGAGAAGCGGCATGTGGATCAGGTAGATCGGAAGCGTCCGGGCGCCGAGCCAGGTCAGCCCCGGTCCCAGCAGCCGCACGCCGGGCAGCAGGGGCGCCACCGCGAGCCCCATCGCCACCCCCAGCACCGAGACCGCGGGCCAGACCCCCGGCATAAGCTCCGTGCCGGTCACCCGCATCAGGGCGTACGCCATCAGGTAACCCGCGATCAGCACCGCCGCCACGAGTCGGCGGGGGCGAGCCGTGAAGGTGCGGATGCGTGGGGCGAGGTAGGCGCCGACCAGGAAGAACACCAGGTTGTACAGGAGCGAGCCGCGGTTGCTCACCACGTCCACGAGCCCTGCCGCCACCGCGACGGATACCGCCCCGGCGACCGCGATGAGCAGCCACCGCGGCACACGATCGAGGCCCTTCGCCACCAGGAAGTACAGGGCGAGCGCGTAGAGGTACCAGGTGTTCGGCGGACTGATCGTGAGCGCCTCCACGAACTCCGAGACGCTGCGCGGCACGAGCGTCGGGAAGTCGGGGAACGCCCACATCGCGGCCATGTGGATGAGCGTCCACAGCAGATAGAGGTACAGGAAGCGGAGGACGCGCGGACGCAGCACGGCTGCCCACGGGCGCTGGAGTGCGTCGGCGGCGAAGTATCCCGACAGGAACAGGAACAGCGGCATCAGGAACGGCCAGATCATGTCGCTCGCGAGTCCCCACACGCCGGGGATGGGGATGCCGATCCGCCAGTCGACCTGCAGGTAGGTCTTCAGCACCACATGCCAGAAGACCACGAGCACGATGAGGAGCCCCTTCGCCGCGTCGCCCCAGGCGGCACGCGAAACGGGGGCGGGGGCGGGAGAGCTTTCGCTCACGCTGACGCGTCGCTTCGTCGTCGTGCGGAGGCGGCGAGACGTCGAGTGATCATGAGACCGATTCAACGGCGTGCGATGTTGCCGGAGCGTACGAAGTTCTGCATACGCTCCCGCAACATCCCGGTCTCTAGGGTGGGCCCATGATGTCGCACGCCCTCACCCTGACCGCCGTCGCGAACGGTTCGGCGACACTCAGCGCCCCGCTTCTCCTCGGCGGAACGAGCTTGGGCGTGGGCGTCGCCATGATGACGGGCGCGGCGGTCGCGCAGATCCGGAGGAGGTACGGATGTCGGGCCGATGGACGGATGTCGGGCCGGGACGGCCCTGTTCGTCCGACATCCGTCCCGTCGTCCGACATCCGTCCGGGAAAGGAACGGGACGTGGCGCCGGGCGGGGATGGCGGGCGGGGATGAGCGGCGGGGATGAGCGGCGGGGATGACGAACGCCCCCTGTCCCGAGGGACAGGGGGCGTTGCCGCGTGTGCTTACTTGGCGGCGACGACCTGCAGCGTGATGACTGCGGTGACGTCTTCGTGCAGACGCACGGTCGCCTCGTGCTCACCGGTCGCCTTGATCGGCGAGGTGATGTGCACCTTGCGCTTGTCGATCGAGCCGAGGCCCGCAGCCGAGACGGCCTCTGCGACATCGGCGGTCTTCACCGAGCCGAAGAGACGGCCTTCCTTGCCAGCCTTCACCGCGAGGCGCACCTTGGTGCCCTCGAGCGTGTTCTTCAGGGCCACAGCCTCGTCGCGGTCGTGGATCGCGCGTGCCTGACGCGCGGCCTGGATCGATGCGACCTGCTTTTCGCCACCGCGGGTCCACGCCGTGGCGAAACCCTGCGGGATGAGGAAGTTGCGGGCGTACCCGTTCTTGACCTCGACCACGTCACCGGCGCTACCCAGCCCGGCGACCTCGTTCGTGAGAATCAGCTTTGCCATCTCGATACCCCTTACCGGCCGGCGCCAGCGTAGGGCAGGAGCGCCATTTCGCGCGCGTTCTTGATCGCCGTGGCGATCAGACGCTGCTCCTGCACCGAGACACCGGTGATACGACGGGCGCGGATCTTGCCGCGCTCCGAGACGAACTTGCGGAGGGTGGCGACATCCTTGTAATCGATGACACCGACCCGGATGGACTTCGCGGGAGCGGCGTTCTTCGCGCCCTTCCGCGGCTTGCGGCGGTCGCCGCTCGACTTTCCAGCCATTGTTTTTCCTTAGTGATGAGCGGGCCCTTCGATGAGCTCAGGGACCCAGGGGTCCAGCTCAGGGCCAGAGAAGTGTTTTCAGAAGGGGGTGTCGTCGCCGAAGCTGCCCGGAGTGCTCCAGGCATCGGCGCTGGTCGACGAGCCGGGCGTGGACCACGGCTCCTCCGACACCTGCTGCTGCTGCGCGGGGCGAGACTGTCCGCCGCCGCCACCGCCGGTCGAGGCCGCACGGGTGACCTGCGCGGTCGCGTACCGGAGCGAGGGGCCGATCTCGTCGACCTCCAGCTCGATCGCGGTGCGCTGGTTGCCCTCGCGGTCCTGGTAGGAGCGCTGACGCAGACGGCCCTGCGCGATGACGCGCATGCCCTTCGTCAGAGAACCCGCCACGTGCTCGGCGAACTCGCGCCACACGGACGCACGGAGGAACAGCGCTTCGCCGTCCTTCCACTCGTTCGCGGCACGGTCGAAGTTCCGAGGCGTCGATGCGATGGTGAAGTTCGCCACCGGCAGCCCGTTCTGCGTGTAGCGCAGCTCGGGGTCGGCCGTGAGGTTGCCCACCACGGTGATGACGGTTTCGCCTGCCATGGGACTTAGGCCTTCGCAGCCTTGGCGGCCTTGCGGGCAGCCTTCTCTTCGGTGCGCTTGGCCTCCGAAGCGACCATCGCCTGAGCCTCTTCCGAGCGGAGGACCTTGGTGCGCATGATCTGCTCGTTCAGCTTGAGCTGACGGTCGAGCTCCTGCGTGGCCTCGCTGGTCGCGGTGAAGTTGACGACGGCGTAGATGCCCTCGGTCTTCTTCTGGATCTCGTAGGCCAGACGGCGCTTGCCCCAGATGTCGACGTTGTCGATCGAGCCACCATCGTTGGTGATGACCTTCAGGAACTTGTCGAGCGTGGGAGCGACCTGGCGCTCGTCGATCTCGGGGGTCAGAATGACCATGAGTTCGTACTGGTGCGTCACTTACCCACCTCCTTCGGACTAGAACGGCTTCCGAGGATTTCCCGGAAGCAGGAGGGTGTGTGCACGTGCCCGCCCGAGGAATCCCGAATGGATGCCGGAAGGCAGACAACCTCGACAGTCTAGCGGAAGCGGGCCGTCGCCGCGAACGGCCACCGTCTCGCCATCCAAGGGGCCGACAGGAACACGAGATTTTGGCATGCTGGGACGCGTGCCCGGTGACCGTCACCGACGCACGCGACCAGAGGGGGGACGCGATGCGCGTCAACAAATGGGGGGTCGGCGTCATCCTCGCCGCCGCCGTCGTACTCACCGGATGCACCGCCGGCGGATCGGAGGAGCCGGCCGCGTCGACGCCTGCCAGCGGCGCGACGCAGGAGACCGAGGCACCGAGCACGGACTGCCCCGAACTGACGGAGGGCGCCACGATCGACGGCACGGAGCTCGGCGCGTGCATCGCCGACGCGATGTCGGACACGGCGGGCTATGCGGGGAAGACCAGCGTGATGGGCGTGGAGTCGACCGCGCGCTTCAACCCGTCCGAGAAGGCCATCGAGTCCATCTCGCCTGCTGGATCGCTGATCGCGATCGGCGACGACGTCTGGGTGAAGTCTCCCCAGACCGACTGGCAGCCTGCCGACCCGTCCTCGAGCGACCCCGTGATCGCCGCCCTCAGCTCCAGCGCCGCCAACATCACGTCCCTCGACCCGGCGACGGCCGCACAGGCCCTCACCGGCGAGTTCACCGTGACCGGCACCGGTGAGCGGCTGGGTGAGAAGGTCCACCTCCTCACCGGCACGATCGAACAGCAGGGCACGGAGGTCGAGGTCCTCTTCGAAGTGACCGACGACTACGTCAACCTCGCCTCCACCAGCACCGCCTCGATCGAGGGGCAGTCGCTGGAGGTCGCGATGGAGATCACCGAGTGGGACGTGAAGCAGGACATCGTCGCACCGCTCTGATCCGCGAGTGACGCCGAGGGGCCGGCGCATTGCGCGCCGGCCCCTCGTGTGCGGGTCGGCCCCGTCCAGAAGAGCACCGGAGCCGCGAGAAGCGTCCATCCGATGATGAGCTGAGCTGTGCCCGGCGCCTCGTGTTCGTCTTCGGAGTCGTGACGTCGCTGCGGCGGCACACGAAGGCCCGGCCCCGCCGACACTCCGAGTGAGCGGGATGCCGGGTTCAGCGCGTCAGTAGGCGACGGGCGGGACCTCGGCCCAGACGATGCGGTCGTCGGTCGACGGAGCGGCGGGGATGCGGCCCGCGCCGTCGGGCTCCGGGATCGCCGCCAGGAGCGCCTGCGTGTAGGGATGCTGCGGAGCGGCCCAGAGCTGATTCGTCGGACCCGACTCCAGCACGCGACCGCCGAACATCACGAAGGTGCGGTCGGCGATGCGGCGCACCACGGCGAGGTCGTGCGAGATGAACAGCATGCCCGCACCCGACTCGGCCACCAGGTCGCGCATCAGGCCGGCGACACTCGTCTGGGTCGACGCATCGAGCGCCGAGATCGGCTCGTCGGCCACGAGCAGCGACGGTCGAGCCGCCAGCGCCCTGGCGATCGCGATGCGCTGCTTCTGCCCGCCCGAGAACTGGTGCGGGAAGCGGGTGCTCACGTTCGTCGGCAGCCCGACGCGCTCGAGCCACTCCTCGACCGTCGACCCTTCGGCACCCCGCGCTCTGGCGGTGGCGATGCCGTCGGCGATCTGGTCACCGACCCGGCGCCGCGGATTCAGCGAGGTCGCCGGGTCCTGGAACACCATCTGGATGCCGGTCAGCGCGATCGAGCGACGGCGGATGCCGAGCGGCGACACCGGGGCATCACGGAACCGCACGGTGCCGCCGGCGATCTTCTCGATGCCGACCACGGCACGGGCGAGGCTGGACTTGCCACTGCCGGACTCGCCGACGAGGGCGACGGTCTCCCCCGCAGCCACACGGATCGACACGCCGTTCACGGCGATCACCGGCGGGTTGCCCGGGTACCGAACCACCACGTCCTGCGCGTCGAGGACTGCGACCTCACTCATCTGCCGCCTGCCCTTCCGGTGCCTCATCGATGCGCGAACCCGGCAGGGCCGCGAGCAGCATACGCGTGTACTCGTGCTGCGGATCGCGGAACAGCGTCTCGCGGTCGGCGAGCTCCACGATCCGGCCGTCCTTCATCACGGCCACCGTGTCGGCGATCGCGCTCATCACGCCCAGGTCGTGGGTCACGAGCAGCACGGCGAGGTTCCGCTCCACGGCGAGGTCTCGCAGCAGCTGAAGGATCCCCGCCTGCACCGTCACGTCGAGCGCGGTGGTCGGCTCATCCGCCAGCAGCACCTCGGGGTCGCAGGCAAGGGCACAGGCGATCGCGATGCGCTGGCGCTGTCCACCCGAGAACTGGTGGGGGTAGCGCTTTAGCGCCTCCGCCGGGTTCGGCACCTGCACGATCTCGAGCAGTTCGACGGCGCGTTCCCGTGCCGCGGCACCCTTGAGCCCGAGATGCACGCGCATGTGATCGGTGAGTTGACGACCGACGGGCAGCTGCGGGTGCAGCGACGCCGACGGATCCTGGAACACCATGGCGATCCGCTTGCCGCGCACCGTGTTGAGGGAGCGGCGCTTCAGGCCCACCAGCTCCTCCCCGGCGAGCAGGATCGACCCGCCGACGCGCGCCTGACGCGGCAGCAGCCCGAGCACGGCGAGCGAGGTGAGGGTCTTTCCCGATCCGGATTCCCCGGCGAGGCCGTGGATGCGGCCGGCCTCGAGCTCGAGCGAGACTCCCTTCACGAGCGGACGGCCGATGTCGATGGTCAGGTCGCGGATGCTGAGGGTCGAGGCGCTCATGCGGCCACTCCCGTCGCCGACGCCTTGTGCTCTGCGGCCTTCTCATGCGTGATCTCGGCCGTCGGGTCGAGCACGTCGCGCATCGCATCTCCGAGGAAGTTGAACGCGAGCACCACCGTGAGGATCGCGAGACCGGGGAAGACTCCGAGCCACCAGGCATCGAAGTTCTGCATCGCGCCGGAGATCATCGACCCCCACTCGGCCGTCGGCGGCTGCGCGCCCAGACCGAGGAAGGACAGTCCCGAGAGGAGCAGGATCGCCGCGCCGATGTCGAGCGTCGCGAGCACCAGGACCGGGCCGGCGATGTTCGGGAGGATGTCGACGAACAGCGTGCGCGCCGGCGAGTGCCCGAGCAGGCGACCGGCGATCACGTAGTTCTGTCCGCGCAGGCCGAGCACGATGCTGCGCGTGACGCGGGAGTACTGCGGCCACGAGACCACGATCGCCGCGATCACCGCGTTGAACAGCGACGGCCCGAGCGAGGCGGCGACCACCATCGCGAGGATCACGGTCGGGAACGCCATGAACAGGTCGGTGATGCGCATGAGGGTCTCGTCGACCCACCCACCGAAGTATCCGGCGAGCGCACCGATGAGCGTGCCGATGATCATGGCGGCGATCACGAGCATGAGCGCGAGCGGCAGGCTCACGGTGGCACCCGTCATCAGACGAGAGAAGATGTCGCGGCCGTTGCCGTCGGTGCCGAGGAGCGTGTCGATGCCCGGCGCCTGGAGCCGAGGGAGCACCTGCGCGTTCGGCGGGTACGGCACCCACCACTGCGCGGTGAAGGCGACGATGATCCACGCACCGGCGATCACGGTGCCGATGATGCCGAGCGGGGTGCGCCAGGCACGCGGCCAGCGGAAACGGAAGCGTCCGGCGGGGGGCGCTGCGGCGATGCGGCTCATGCGATCCTCACTCTCGGGTCGAGCACGCCGTAGAGCAGGTCGACGATGAAGTTGATGAGGAGGTAGATGACGCCGACCACGAGACCGACGCCCATGATGCCGGGCAGGTCGAGGTTCGCGGCGGAGTTGTAGGCGTAGGTGCCTAGGCCCGGCCAAGCGAACACCGACTCGACGAGCACCGTGCCGGAGAGCAGGGCCCCGAACGCGACACCCACGACGGTGAGGATCGGCAGCGATGCTCCGCGCAGCACGTAGTCGAGGATCACACGCATGGCCGGGAGTCCCTTGGCGCGGGCCGCGCGCACGTAGTCGCTGCCGAGCACCTCGAGCACCGAGGTGCGGATGAAGCGGGTCAGCAGTCCGATGGTCACGAGCGAGAGCACCGTGACCGGAAGAGCGAGATGCGCGAGGGCGTCGAAGAAGCCGACCGCGTCTCCGTTGAGGAGGTAGTCGACGGTGTAGAGCCCGGTGACGCGCGGCGGCGGGGTGATCGACGGCGAGATGCGGCCGGAACCCGGAGCGATGCGCAGCTCCAGGAAGAACACGTAGAAGCTGACCAGCGCCAGCCAGAAGGTCGGGACGCTGAGGCCGACGAGCGTCACGACGCGGATGACCTGGTCGGTGACGAGTCCGCGGCGGTAGGCCGCAAGCGTGCCGAGCACGATGCTGACCGCGAGGCTGACGATGATCGCGCCGATCGCGATCTCGATCGTCGCCGGAACGGCGGTGGCGAGGTCGCTGGTGACCGGGCGTCCGGTCACCAGCGACGTGCCGAGGTCCCCGCGGAGCAGGTTCCCCATATAGATGAAGTACTGCACGAACAGTGGCTGGTCGAGTCCGTTCGCCTTGATGAACGCCTCGCGCGTCGCGGGGTTCTGCGACGCGCCCTCACCGAGTGCGGCCGAGACCGGGTCTCCCGGCACCAGGTTGGTGAGCGCGAAGGTGACGATCGTCACGCCCACCAGCAGGAGCAGGGAGGTGCCGGCCCGCCGCAGCAGGTATCCGATCAGAGGCGAGCGGCGCCGCTGCGCCTGCCTCTGCACGGCCACTGTCGTCATGAGTCGTCCGATCAGCCGGCGGGCGTGATCTCGGCGATGTCCATCTCCCACACGGAGTTGTACACGGCGCCCTTCACGCTGTCGGCGGAGGAGATGTTGCGGCCGGGAACGATGAGCGGGACGAAGGGACCCTCGGCCTGCATCGCCTCAGCGAACGCGGTGAAGGCGGCCGTGCGCTGCTCGGGGTCGGTCGCTGCCGCGGCACCCGCGGCGATGCCGGCGATCTCCGGGTTGGCCTCGGCCGCCCAGCCGGCGCGGAGACCGACCTTCAGACCGGGAGCGAAGGGCAGGAAGTTCGCCGAGTCGGCGTAGTCCGGGCCCCAGAACCACAGGCCGAAGCCCTCGGTGCCGTTGACGTAGGCGTCGAGCTCGGTCGCGAACGGCGCGGGGGCGAGGTCGACCGTGATGCCGGCGTCTTCGAGCTGCGCCTGCACGCGCTCGGCGAGCGGGGTGAACTCCACGCCGCCGACCGGGTAGTCGTTCGGGAACTGCAGCTTGAGCGTCTGACCGGTGTAGCCGGCTTCCGCGAGGGCGGCCTTCGCCTTGTCGAGGTCCTGCTCCACGCCGCTGTCGAGGGCACCCTCGAATCCGGGCGGGATGACGCCCGTCGCCTGCACGGCGCCGGCGCCGGCGAGCTCCAGCAGCGCGTCGTAGTCGAGCGCGTACCGGATGGCCTCGGCGATCTTGACGTTCGCCAGGTCGCCGCCGGCGGCGCCCTGGTTCAGCAGCAGGAAGATGGTCTGACCGGAAGGAACGGAGTCGACGGTGATGTCGTCGCCGAGACCGGCGACCTGGTCGCCGTTGAGGTCCATCGCGACCATCGAGTCGCCGCCCTTGAGGTTGGCGAGCTGCGTCGCGCTCTCGGAGACGTTGCGCACGACCACGCGCTTGTAGTCCGACGCTTCGTCGCCGTTGTACTCGTCGTTCTTCGTCAGCACGACCTGCGAGCTGAGGTCGAGGGTGTCGAGCACGAACGGACCGGAGCCCGCCGACTCGCCGTCGAGGAACTTCTGCGCCGAGTCGGTGCCGTCGATCGCGCCGCCGTTCTCCATCACCACGTCGGAGTTGACGATGCCGAGCGCCGGGTTCGCGAGGATCGCCGGCAGCTGCAGCAGCGGGGTCTCGGACGTGAACTGGATCGTCTTGTCGTCGACCTCGGTGATGGTCAGGCCGCCGAGGAGGAAGTTCGGCTTGGCGTCTTCCATGCCCTGGATGCGCTGCAGCGAGAACACGACGTCCTTCGCCTCGATGGGCGAACCGTCGGAGAAGACGCGGTCTCCCTCGAGGGTGAAAGTGAACTCGGTCGCCTCGTCGTTCTGCTCCCACGACGCGAGGCCCGGAACCGGGGTGGAGACGTCAGAGCCCTCGAAGTCGACGAGGGTCTCGTAGAGCGCCTTGGCGATCATGTTGCCGGTCGGGTCGTAGGTGTGACCCGGGTCGGTCGTCTCGATCGAGAACGCGGTGTCGATGACGAGGGAGTCGGAGCCCTGCGAGGAGTCGCCGTTATTCGCCGAGTTCCCTCCCGAGCAACCTGCGAGCGCGAGGAGCGCGACGGCTCCGAGCGCGATGACCGGCGTGATACGGCGTGACGACATGAGGGCCTCCAAGGGCGAGGAGTACATTCGGGTGAGCCGCCACCGATGTGGACGACCGTGGATCAGATTCGCATCATATGCGACGATGTGTCCAGCAAGAGCGGGTCACCTCGGCACGCTCTGTCCAGAACCTCGATTGTGGGTAACAATATGTCCAGCAAGAATGCGGAAGAGTCGAAGCATTCTGGACGAAGTGCCGCACCCTTGGACGAGACGGCGTACAGAATCCTCGAAGTGCTCCGCGATAACGGTCGTGTCTCGATCGCCGCCCTCGCCGACAAGGTCGGCATCTCTCGCGCGAACGCCTACACCCGCGTCGAGTCGCTCGTGCACGACGGGGTGATCACCGGCTTCAGTGCCCGCGTGGATCAGGCGAAGGCCGGGCTGTCGATCGGGGCGCTCGTGTTCGTCACGGTGATGCCGCAGGCCTGGGCCTCGTTCCGCGAGCGCGTGACCGAGATGCCCGATGTCGAGTGGTGCGCCATCACGACGGGCGAGCACGATGCGATGCTGCTCATCCGGGCCGTCGATGTCAGCGGCGTGCACGAGTTCTCCACCGGGGTGATCGCCCAGCTGCCCGAGGTGCGCACCGTGGTCAGCGTCGTCGTGCTCGACGAGGTGATCCGTCGCCCCTACCTGCTGCCGGGCGATCTGCCGGAGCGCAGCAGCGTCGACGCGCCACTGGGCATGACGCGGTGGACGCCCGCCTCGCCTGGCCGGGACACGCTTCCGCCGCGCTGACCCGCGTCAGGCCGAGATCTCCTCGCACACGCTCAGCTGCGGCAGTCCGTGCATCTCGTAGTGCTCGACGAGGCGGATGCCGCCGTCGTCGGTCAGCTCCAGTTCGCTCTCGCCGTCGCCGGTCACGACCGTGCCGTCGCTCTTGAGCACGTGCACGAACGACACCCAGATCGTGTCGCCGGTGCGGGTGCCGACGAACTTCCCGAAGGTGACCGTGTCGCCTTCGTACCCGCCCCAGATCGCGCCGTCGCGCTCGAAGTACTCGAAGATGCTCGGGGATTCCGGGTCGACCGCCGAGGTCGTGGACGACACCATCCGGAAGCGGCGGCCGTCGAGGGAGGGAAGGGTTGCAGTCGCAGTCACATCCTCGATTATGGAGGATGCGCTCACCGGCCGGTCGCGCGGGCGTGCTCCCGCCATTCCTCGTCGACGAGGGCGAGGACCAGCATCGTGGCCGGGTAGCGTGGTCGCATGGAGTGGATGTCCGATCCCTCGGCGGGGGCGTGGCTGCGTGAGCGGCTCGACGCAGGCTACGAGACGATGCACGCAGTGGTGCCTCGCGGATTTCCCGCGTATGCGCGGGTCTTCCATCCCGCGATCGCCAGATCCCTGCCCGGCCGCGCAGTGCCGACGTCGGACGAGTTGATGCGGATGCCCGAGCACGAACAGCACGCACTCGTAGCCGGGTTCGTCGACGAGCGCGTCTCGTGGGCGCAGACCGCGGCCGCGTTCGCCACCACGATGCACGCCCAGGCACAGTGGCAGCGGATCGTGCGCACCCCGGTCGACGGCGATTGGCGCACGCGGATCGCGCCGGACGGGCGCGAGTTCACCGCACCGATGGAGGGCGAACTCGACGACGCCTCCCTGAACGCGATCGCCGAGCACCTGGCTGCGCACACCACGACTCCGGATGCCGGGGTGGCCGCGCTCTGGGAGGGCTTCGGTGGTCTCGTCGGCTTCTACGGCGAGACGCCCTCCCGTGCGTTCCTCACGTTCACCGACGATCCGAACCACCAGGCGATGCTCGACCGCAGCACGCACGATCCGTTCAACAACGTCTTCCGCAAGCCCACGTGGCAGGAGGGCATCCTGTCGCGCGAGATCTCGGAAGGTCCTCGACTGCAGCTGCCGGGTCGCGACTACGTGCTGTTCTCCGCGGGCGCTCGGGACTTCACCTCCCCCGACTGGGCGCTTCCCGCGCCGTGGCGCGACCTTCCCGCCGAGGCACACGGCTTTCCTCCGTCAGCGCAGAGTCCGAACCTGCTCTGGCCGGACGATCGTGCGTGGGTCATGGTGTCGGAGATCGACTTCGACTCGACGATCGTGGCCGGCTCGCCCGATCTGGTCCGGGCGATCTGCGCCGATGAGCGCCTCGAGGCCCTGCCGTTGCCCGAGGGCGCCGACCTCACCTGGGACGCGGACGAGGTCAACCGGTGAGCCAGCCCGCGCCCACCTCGACGTTCGACGCCCGACCCCTCACCGAGCCCGTCGACCCGGCCGCTGTCCGTGCGTTCGCGGCGGAACTGCGCTCGCGGCAGAGCGCAGGTGTGAACGCGGCCACCGTGGTCGGCATCGTCGTGGCGGCGATCGCCGCGCTGGTGATGGTGCCGATCTTCGTGAGCGTCATCCTGAACCTCGCGGCGATGGGCGGCTCCCCCGCGTCGGCGGCGATCCCCCTTGTGCTGTTCCTCCTCCTGCTCGCGGGTGCCGGCGTACTGATCTGGTTCGGGGTGCGCGGAGCGCGCATCACCCGCTACCGACTGCACCGTTTCGCTCAGGCCAACGGCATGACCTACGAGCCGAAGGTGATCGACCCGCCGCTGCCCGGCATGATCTTCAGCATCGGGCGTTCTCGGCAGTCCACCGACCTGATCCGCGGGACGCGCCCGCGCTTCGTGGAGTTCGGGAACTACCAGTACACGGTGCAGTCCGGGAAGAACTCGACGACCTACCGCTGGGGCTACGTGGCGGTGAAGCTCGACGTGCCGCTGCCGAACATCGTGCTCGACGCGAAGGGCAACAACGGTTTCGGGTCGAACCTGCCGGCTTCGTTCCGAAAGGCGCAGCGCCTGTCTCTCGAGGGCGACTTCGATGAGCATTTCACGCTTTACTGCCCTGCCGGGTACGAGCGCGACGCCCTGTACCTGTTCACGCCCGACATCATGGCGCGGTTCATCGACAACGCCGCCGAGCTCGATGTCGAGATCGTCGACGACTGGCTCTTCCTCTACACGCAGCGCAAGGCATCGACGCTCGATCCGGCGACCTGGGCCTGGCTGTTCGGCGCCGTCGGCGCCCTGCTGACGAAGTTCGAGCAGTGGGCACGCTGGCGCGATGAACGACTGGTCGACGGCACCGCGCACGATGGCCTCTCCGCACCGAGCCCTGCTCTGCCGTTCGCCCCTCCGGCCGGGATGCTGACGCCGCCGCCGGGTGTCGCCCCTCAGGGGCGACGACTGAAGCGGGGCGGTTCCTGGGTGCCGATCGTGGTCGTCTTCGGACTCATCGCGTTCTGGATCGTGAGTCGACTGAACTGAGCGGAAGCGAGGCGGAGTCCGAGTGTGGGGGTGGGTGCCGGCTGGGGACCGAACTCCCACCCCATCCCCCCTCGGGATCGAAAAGAGATCGACTCTCCCTCCGCATGGCGGCTGTGCCGCCCCGCCCACGGTCAGCTGGGGACTGACGCTGCTGGGCGTATACAGGAATGGTATACCGGGCGAGGTTGCAGGAGGTTGCAGAGATTCTCACTCCGCACCGTCCGGGGCTTTGTCCGCACAGAATTTGATCCTGTCCAGGCCGTTCTGGAGGTGGGTGCGCATCGCCATGGCCGCCGCCTCCGGGTCGCTCTCATGGATCGCCTCGGCGATCACGCGGTGCTCGGCCCACGACTCCTCCCATGCCGACCTCTCGACCCACACGGGACTGACGTGGATGGAGGCCAGCGCCTCGGACAGCGACCTCAGCAGCAGCGGGTTGCCGGAAGCAGCGGCGAGGGTCTCGTGGAAGCTCCGGTTCCGGTGCAGCGGTTCGACACGCAGCCGGGACGAGGACGGGCGATGATCGAGCGCGCGCTCGCACAGAGCGAGCAGCTCCCGGGAGTGCGTGGACGGAGAGCGTCTGGCTGCGAGCGCTGCCGCCGCGGGCTCCACGATCTGCCGATAGCTGTAGACGTTCAGCACGCTGTCCTGATCGATGAGCCAGGTCGTCGTGAAACCCCGGTTCGGGGTGGCGACGACGAACCCCTCCCTCTGCAACCGCAGCAGGGCGTTCCGCACGGGACTCGTCGAGACGTGCAGCTCGCGCGCCAGCCGCTCGATGTTCACGCGCGCTCCCGGCGAGAGCTGCCCGCCGAGGAGCGCCCCGCGGAGCGCATGGTAGGTCTGCTCGCTGAGCGAATCCCCGCGCCGTTCCTGAGGCATCGAGAGCCTCACCGTGGCGACGCACCCGTGACCGTGGCGGTCGGCATCCGGCGCTCCTCTCGTTTCGGAATCGTCGCGTCCACGATAGGGAGAGACACCGCGCCGGACCGGCGACGGCGCGCGATGACCATGGGGAACCGGCGGCGCGGAGCACGGTTTTGTCGGATCCGCGGGCAAAACGTCCCGATCCGACGCAGAGGTCAGCATGGTTTCACCTGTGCGCGCGTCACGCGAAGAATTGAACCGGTGAACGATGCACCGGACGGGAGGGGCCGGCCGGCTTGACTGGGGTTTCAAGAAGCCATCGTGACGCACACGGGCTGATGCGGCCGCGTCAGCGTGCGGGCCGGCCATCGGGCCCGATCCCCCGGTGGCCGGTCACCACCTCCCCCCGGGTCTCAGGCGCCGGGTGCGATCGACATGTGGGGCCAGCTCTCGACCGTTCCGCTCAGCACCTCGTCGAGCGCAGCCCATGCATCGGAATCGCGCATGGCCGCACCGATGCGCTCGGCGTTCGCACGGAAGGACGGGTCGGTGAGCACGCGGGTGACCGCGTCGCCGACCTGCCTCGGGGAAGCGGTGCTCGTGCGCAGGTTCACCCCGGCGCCGGACCAGCCGACACGAGCGCAGACCTCGACCTTGTCCTCGGTCTGCCCGGCGACGACGAGCGGGATCCCGTGGGCCAGACTCTGCTGCACGCCGCCGTATCCTCCGTTCGTCACCACGACGTCGGTCAACGGCAGCAGTCGGTCGTACGGCAGGTATTCGGCGACCCGCACGTTGTCGGGCAGCCGTCCGGCGAGAGCGTCGAGCGGACGGCCTCCCGTCGAGACGACCACCAGGACGTCGGCTGCGGCGAGCGCGGTGATCGTCGGATGCACGAGCTGGCCGAAGTCGGAGTTGGCGATCGTGCCCTGGGTGACGTGCACCACGGGACGTGAGCCGTCGAGGTCCGCCCACCACGACGGCAGAGGCGCATCCGAGGCGGAGGACGGCAGGGGCCCAGCGAAGTGCACGCTGGCGGGGAGGTCGGCGCGCGGATACTCGAACTCGGGCACCGTGAACTGCACGTAGGCGTCGGAGCGCCCGGCCCAGTCGAGCACGAAGCCGCCGAGATCGCGGCCGACCTCGCGGCGCGCCATCGCGTCCGCTTCCTTCTGGACGCCGCCGAAGATCACCTTCTCGGCGACCATGCGCAGGGCCGCGTTGCGCAGACGTCCGATCGGCCCCGGTGACGGGGTCACACCCAGTCCGAACGGCGCCGTGTCCTTGCTGCGGGCACCGAGAGGGAAGATGCCGAGCACGACGACAGGGGGCCGATCCTGCTCGGGCAGGAGCTGGAGCAGCGCACCGCCGACGAAGAGCGGCTCGGTGAGGACGGCGTCGACGGGCCTGGCCGCCAGTTCCGCTCGGACGGCGGAGAGCTGGGCGGCACCCGGTCGCACGAACAGGTTGCTCATGTCGAAGCGGAGCGCGGCGGGGCCGGTCAGTCCGACGCGCTCGCGGAATGCGCCGTCGGCATCGTCGAGGTCGATCTCGGCCTCCTCCGGCAACGGCAGGAAACGAGCACCCGCGTTCGCGACGCGGTCGGCATAGCGGCGGCTGGTGAGGAAGCTCACCTCATGACCCTGCGAGAGGAGGTGTCGCGCGATCTGCAGCAGCGGCACGACGTGACCATGGGCGGGCGTGCACGTGATGAGGTAACTGGACATGGCGGGTTCTTTCCCTAGAATCGGTTGTACCGTCGAAGTATTCATCACCCCGATAGGAAAGTCAATGGTGGAGAGCGCTCCCCGCGCCTACCGATCCGAACTCCGTGCCCGCCAGGCGCAGGAGACCCGCTCCCGCATCGTCGCGGCCGCCGCCCGCCTCTTCGCCACACAGGGGTACCAGGCGACGACGATCGCCGCGATCGCACGCGAGGCGGGGGTGTCCGCCGAGACCGTCAAGACGACCGCCGCGAAGGCGGAACTGCTGATCGCCGCCTTCGAGGTGACGTTCTCCGGATCGGAGGCCGCCGAGACCCTGGCCGACACCGACGTGGCGGCCGGAGTGATCGACCTCCCGGACGAGGTGTTCCTCGATGCGGTGCTCGAGACCATCAGCACGGCCAACGCCCGCGGGCACGGACTGTGGACGGTCCTGCTGGGCGCCGCCCTGTCCGACCCCGTGGTCGACGATGCGTTGCGCCGCATCCTCGAACACCGCGCCGCCGACTACCGGCTGCTGGTGTCCGAACTCCTCCGACGCGGGATCGCCACCCCGGGCATCGACGAGTCCGCCGCCGCGATCACCCTGTCCTTCCTGCTCTCACCCGAGAGCTACCAGCAGCTCGTCGCGCAATCGGGCTGGACCCCGGAGCGGTACGCCGGCTGGCTCCGCGCCGCGGTGCTGGCCGAGGTGACCACGCCCGGCTGAAGGCGACCTCAGCGGGCGGACCAGCCGCCGTCCATCGTGTAGCTCGCCCCGGTCACCATGCCTGCCGTATCGCCGGCGAGCCAGACGGCGAGGGAGGCGACCTCCGCCGGTTCGACCAGTCGCTTGATCGAGGCCTCCGTGAGGAGCACGTTCTCGAGGACCTCGCTCTCGGGGATGCCGTGCACCCGCGCCTGGTCCGCGATCTGCTTCTCCACCAACGCGGTGCGCACGTACCCCGGATCGATGCAGTTGCTCGTCACGCCGCGGGGGCCGCCCTCCAGCGCCGTCACCTTGGACAGTCCCTCGAGCCCGTGCTTGGCCGCGACGTAGGCCGACTTGTACGGGGAGGCCCGCAGGCCGTGCACGCTGGAGACGTTGATGATCCGCCCGAATCCGCGCTCGTACATCCCGGGGAGCGCCGCACGGATCAGCAGGAACGGCGCTTCGAGCATGAGCCGCAGGATGAACGAGAAGCGCTCCGGCGCGAAGTCCTCGATCGGGCTCACGTGCTGGACGCCGGCGTTGTTGACGAGGATGTCGACATCCAGGCTCGCCCCGGCGAGCGCGGCGCTGTCGGCGAGGTCGACGTGCCAGGCCGCTCCCCCGATCTCAGACGCCAGATCCTCGGCGGCCCCGCGATCGATGTCGGCGACCGTGACGTGGAATCCTGCCGCGGCGAAAGCGCGGGCACAGGCGGCCCCGATCCCGCTGGCTCCTCCGGTGACGAGGGCCCTGCGCCCGCGCGATTCGCTCATGTGGTTCTCCTCGGTGGTTCAGACGGCAGTCGTGCGCGCCGCATCCGCGGCGTCGATCGCCTGCAGCGAGATGCCCTTCGTCTCGCGCAGCGACAGCACGGCGATCGCCGTCACGCCGCACGCCACGACGATGTAGATCGCGATCGGGAGCCACGACCCGAAGTCTCGCAGCCACTGGATGGCGAGGATCGGGGCCAGGGATCCGGCGAGGATCGCCGTGACCTGAGACCCGAGCGAGACACCCGAGTACCGCATGCGCGTCGGGAAGAGCTCTGCCATCACCGCAGGCTGCGGGGCGTACATGAAGGCGTGGAAGCAGAGTCCGATCGTCACGGCCAGTACGATCAGCACGGGGTTGAGCGTGTCGAACAGTGGGAAGGCGAAGAAGGCCCAGGTCGCGCTGAGGATCGCGCCGGTGAGGTAGACGGGCTTGCGGCCCCAGCGGTCGGCGAGTCGGCCCAGCTGCGGGATGATCGCGAAGTGCACGACGTGCGCGATGAGCAGCGCGAGGAGGAGCTGACTCGTGTCGTATTCATGCACGGTCTTCAGGTACACGATCGTGAAGCTCACGACGATGTAGTAGACGATGTTCTCGGCGAAGCGGATGCCCATCGCCTGCAGGATGCCCTTCGGGTAGCGACGCAGCACCTCGACGACGCCGTAGGACGTGGCCTTCTCCGCCTCAACCTGCGCCTTGGCCTCGAGGAAGATCGGCGCCTCCTCGACGTGACGGCGGATGTAGAAGCCGACCAGCACGATCACGGCCGAGAGCCAGAACGCGATGCGCCAGCCCCACTCGAGGAACGCCCCCGAGCTCATCACCCAGGAGCTGACGAGGAGCACGAGCGTGGCGAGGAGGTTGCCGATCGGCACAGCCGCCTGGGGCCAGCTCGACCAGAAGGAGCGAGAGCGATCGGGGCTCTGCTCGGCGACGAGGAGAACCGCGCCGCCCCACTCCCCTCCCACGGCGAATCCCTGGAGGAACCGGAGCGCCACCAGCAGCGCCGGCGCCCAGTAGCCGATGCTCTGGAAGCCCGGGAGGCAGCCCATCAGGAAGGTCGCTGCGCCGACGATGATGATCGTGGCCTGCAGTGTGGGCTTGCGGCCGAACCGATCGCCGATCTGACCGAAGACGATGCCGCCCAGCGGTCGGGCGATGAACCCGATCGCGTAGGTGACGAAGGCCGCGATGATGCCGTCGAGCGGCGATCCCGTGGCGGGGAAGAAATACGTGCCGAAGACCAGGCTCGCGGCGGTCGCGTAGAGGAAGAACTCGTACCATTCGACGACGGTGCCGGCCATGGAGGCCGCGACGACGCGCTTGAGCTTCGCATGGGGGGCTGCGGCGGGGGCGGGCTGACCGGAGGCGCGGGTGGGGGCGGTCATTTCTCTCCTTCGGTGTCGACGGTGACACATCCGTTCCAGTGTCGACAGGCCGGACGCTTGCAGCAATGCCCAGTGGCGCGCAGCCGCTGTGCATAATTGCAGAATGGATGCGGCGAAGAGGCCTCGGGCCGATGACCTGCTCGTGCTGCTCGCGGTGGCCCGCACCGGCCGCTACACCAGTGCTGCCGCGCATCTGGGGCTCGACCACACGACCGTCGCGCGACGCATCGCCGCCCTGGAGGACACACTCGGAGGTCGGGTGGTCGCCCAGTCCGCGGCCGGGTGGGAGCTCACCGACCTCGGACGCACCGCCGCCGAGACCGGCGGACGCATCGAGGCCGCGCTGTCGCAGCTCGACCCCGGCGCCGGCGAAGCACCCGATCCGATCGCGGGAGTGGTGCGGATGTCCGCCACCGACGGGTTCAGCGCGTACATCGCCGCCCCCGCGATCGCCGAGCTCCGTCTGGCGCACCCTCGCCTGACCGTCGAGATCGTCGCCGCGACGCGGAGAGCGGCCGAGCACCGCGCCGGACTGGATCTGGAGGTGGTCGTGGGCGCACCCCAGACCCGACGGGCGCACGCCGTGAAGCTCGGCACCTACACGCTCGGCATGTACGCCGCGCAGGACTATCTCGAGCGCACGGGTACACCGCGGTCGCGGGAAGAGCTGGAACGGCACCGTCTCGTGTACTTCGTCGACTCGATGCTCCAGGTCGACGCGCTCGACCTGCCCCGGCGCCTGGTGCCCGGCATGCAGGACGGGCTGACCTCCACCAACGTCTTCGTCCACGTCGAGGCCACGCGGGCGGGCGCCGGGATCGGCCTGCTGCCGTGCTTCGCCGCCGACCGGCATCCGGATCTGGTGCGCCTGCTGCCGGAGACCTTCGCCGAGAAGCTGCCGTACTACATGGTCGCGCGGCCGGAGTCGCTGCGGCTCCCCGCCGTCGCGGCTCTCGCCGACGCGCTGCGCTCCCGCACCAGGGCCGCCAAGGCGATGCTCGACGGCGTCCGCTGAAGACGAGGTCGCCTACCGGGTCAGCGTCGCGCGGGCATCCTTCGTCAGCAGATACAGCGTGCGGCGGGCATCCGGGAAGACCGTGAAGCCGAAGCGTGCGTAGAACGCCACGACGTCGTCGTTGATCGCGTGGACGAGGATGGCCCGCACACCGATGGCGTCTGCCGCCTCGAGCGCACGCACTGTCGCATGCTGCAGCAGGGAGACGCCGAGGCCCCGGCCCGCGAACTCCTGGTCGACGGCGAGCCGGCCGAGCAGGACGATCGGGACGGAGGCCGGCATCCCGCCGGTGAGTGGAGGCGGCCCGTCGTCCCGGTCCACCGCACTCGAAGAGAGGCAGTAGTAGCCGGCGACCCTCCCCTCCCGCGTCACCGAGACCATCGTCCTCGAGGCGCCGGTCCGCTCGTTCCGCCGTGCGCGCCCCCGCAGCCAGAGGTCCAGACTCTCCTCGCCGCAGCGGAACTCGGAGAGTCGATCACCCACCGAAAGCGGACGCGGCGTGAGGAACTCAGTCAACGAAGACTGTCTCGCGGGTCAGCAGGTCGCGCAGCTCCGCGACACTGCGCGGCGGTCGATCCATGACCTCGACGAAGGCATCGAATCGGATGGCATCGACCCGCAGTCGGCGATCGCGCTGGATGACTTCCTGCGCACGCTCCACGAGCGTCGAGGCGGAGAAGTCGGTGAGCGAACGTCCTTCGATCGCCGCGGCTTCTTCGATTGTCGCCTTCTGCTCGGCGGTGACGCGGAAATCCAGGCGCGCGCTCTTGGCAGTGGAGGTCGTCATGTCCTCCAGTGTACGGCGGCCTGCCGTACAGCAGCTAGAGGATTTCGGAGACGAGGGTCTCGATGCGGCGGCGGATGTCGTCGCGGATCGGGCGGACGGCCTCGAGCCCCTGACCGGCCGGGTCATCCAGCTCCCAGTCCTCGTAGCGTTTGCCGGGGAAGAGCGGGCAGGCGTCGCCGCAGCCCATCGTGATGACGACGTCCGACGCCTGCACGGCCTCGGTCGTGAGCACCTTCGGCTGCTCGGCCGTGATGTCGATGCCCACCTCCCCCATCGCCGCCACGGCGACGGGGTTGATCTGCTCGGCGGGCATCGATCCGGCGGAGCGGACCTCGATGCGATCACCCGCGATCTCGCGGAGGAAGCCGGCGGCCATCTGCGAGCGGCCGGCGTTGTGAACGCAGACGAAGAGGACGGAGGGGGTATGGGGTGCAGTCATGATCTCTCCAGCTTTGCTCATCCGACGGGCACGGGTCGGGAACCGATCTGCAGCGTAGCGGGCACGGCGCAACAGCCGCCTCCGGCATCGAAACCGCCCGCCCCGCCGCAGACACCGGTGTCCGGGAGCACGAGCTCGTTACGTTCCGCCGCCTCGACGTCACCGGCCAGGTGCGCGACGACGCTGCGCACCTGCTCGAACCCGGTCAACGCCAAGAACGTCGGGGCGCGGCCATAGGACTTCGCGCCGACGATGAACAGTCCCGGCTCCGGTTGGGCGAGCTGGCGCGCTCCGGTCGCCGATACCGAGCCGCACGAGTGGATGTTCGGGTCGATCTCCCCAGCGATCCCCGCCACCGCATCCAACGCGGGGTCGAGGTCGATGCGCATCTCGCGCAGCATGCTCGTATCCGGACGGAATCCGGTGAGCGCGAAGACGTGGTCGACCCGTGAGATCTCTCGAGCGTCCTCGGCGATCACCGTGAGCCCGTCGGCCCCTGAGCGGAATTCCGCGACACGGAACCCGGTGACGACCTCGACTGCACCCGACTCGATGACCCTGCGGGCGTGCGAACCCAGCGCCGCGCGCTCCGGAAGCTCGTCGCCTGCGCCCCCGCCGAGGACGTTCGCCATGCTGCTCCGGCGCAGCAGCCAGGTCACGCGCGTTCCCGACTCACGGCCTGCGAGCTCGCTGAGTCGGAGGACCGCGTGAGTCGCCGAGTGCCCTGCGCCGACGACCACCACGTGTGCTCCGGCGAACGCGGAGACGTCGTCGGGAATCCGATACGAGAGGAGATCACGAGCGGCCGCCTCGCCGATCGCGGGAAAGCCGTCGGCGCCAGCCGGGTTCGGCCGGCTCCACGTGCCGCTCGCATCGATGACAGCGCGCGCCAGCACCCTGCCCTCACCGCCGTCGCGGTCCTGGGTGTGCACGACGAACGGCTGCTCCCGCCGCCCGGCGTCGACGACCTTGTCCCGGCCGAGCCGAGAGACACCGGTCACCGTCGTGCCGGTGCGCACCCGGTCTCCCAGCTCCTCGGCGAGCGGCGCCAGATAGCCGTCGACCCACTCGGACCCGGTCGGGAACCCCGCCTTCGGCGCGCTCCATCCGGCCGGTTCGAGCAGACGTCGGGCGGCGGCGTCCGTGAGTTCGGGCCACGAGGAGAAGAGCCGCACATGGCCCCATTCCCGTACCGCGGCTCCCGCCCGGTCGCCCTGCTCGAGCAGCAGGGCGGCGAGGCCGCGCTCCGCCAGGTGCGCCGCAGCAGCCAGACCTTGCGGACCGGCACCGATGATGACCACGGGCAGTTCGGGCACCGCTCCTCCTCGCATCGATGAACATCAATACGAGGAGCATCGCCCACCTATCGAAGAATGTCAATACGTGCGAGACTGAGCGGGTGACACTTCCCGCGACCATCGCCCAGAGCACGTGCTGCGTTCCGCGTGTGACCGCGTCGCTCGCGCCCCACGACGCCGAGCGCATCGCGCGCGTCTTCAAGGCGATGGGCGACCCCACGCGCGTGATGCTGCTGTCCCTCATCGCCGGAAGCGAAGGCCGAGAAGCCTGCATCTGCGACCTGACCGAGCCCGTGGGCCTGTCCCAGGGCACCGTGTCCCATCACATGAAGATGCTCGCCGAAGCCGGGCTCGTCACCCGCGAGCAGCGAGGACGATGGGCGTACTTCTCCCTGAACGACGCGGCCCTCGAGGCTGCCGCCGACGCCCTGCGGACGCCGACACCTCCCCCGGCACCGCGCTGAGGGCTCGTCTCACCGGACGCCGAGAGCCGCCAGCTCGTCCTCCCCGAGCATCCGCGACCGGATGAGGAACCGCATCCCGGTCGGACCCTCGACGCTGAACCCCGCCCCGCGCCCCGGCACGACGTCGATCGTGAGGTGCGTGTACTTCCAGTACTCGAACTGCGACACCGACATGAACACCTCAACGGGCTCGTCGAGCCCCACGTCGAGAGCTCCGAGGAGGACGTCTCCCGCGCCGGTGAGGAACATCCCGACCGGATAGCACATGGGCGCGGAGCCGTCGCAGCAGCCGCCCGACTGATGGAACATGAGCGGACCGTGCTGCGCCGTCAGCTCGCGGACGAGCGCGGCCGCGGCATCCGTCACGGCGACGCGGGTGGGTGTGGTCGTCTCGGCCATGACATCCCTTCCGGAGCGCCCGGGCGTCGGACGAGAGACCGCGGCCTGCTCGCTCGACACCCGGGCGGGGTTTTCAGAAGAAGCCCATCGGGCCTTCCGCATACGAGACGAGGAGGTTCTTCGTCTGCTGGTAGTGGTCGAGCATCATCTTGTGGTTCTCGCGACCCACGCCGGACTGCTTGTACCCGCCGAACGCGGCATGCGCCGGGTACTGGTGATACGTGTTGGTCCAGACTCGACCGGCCTCGATCGCACGACCCGCCCGATAGGCGGTGTCGCCGCTGCGACTCCAGACACCGGCGCCCAGGCCGTACAGGGTGTCGTTCGCGATCGAGATCGCGTCGTCGAAGTCGTCGAACGACGTCACCGAGAGGACAGGCCCGAAGATCTCCTCCTGGAAGATCCGCATGTCGTTGGTCCCCTCGAACACGGTCGGCTGCACGTAGAAGCCCTCGCTGAGGTCGCCGCCGAGGTCGGCGCGCTCCCCTCCCATGAGCAGCCGTGCCCCGCCCTGCTTCCCGATGTCGATGTAGCTGAGGATCTTCTCCAGCTGATCGTTCGAGGCCTGCGCGCCGATCATCGTCGCGGGGTCGAGCGGATTGCCCTGCACGACCTTCTTCACGCGCTCCAGTCCGTCGGCCAGGAAGCCGTCGTAGATCGAGCGCTGGATGAGGGCGCGCGACGGGCAGGTGCAGACCTCGCCCTGGTTGAGCGCGAACATCGTGAATCCCTCGAGCGCCTTGTCGTAGAACGGATCAGCGGTGGAGCGGGCGACGTCCTCGAAGAAGACGTTCGGGCTCTTGCCGCCGAGTTCCAGGGTGACGGGGATGAGGTTCTGCGAGGCGTACTGCATGATGAGGCGGCCGGTCGTGGTCTCCCCCGTGAAGGCGACCTTGCGGATCCGCTTGTGCTGCGCGAGCGGGGCGCCGGCCTCGATCCCGAAGCCGTTCACGATGTTCACGACCCCGGCAGGCAGCAGGTCGCCGATGATGTCGAACAGGAACAGGATCGACGCGGGGGTCTGCTCCGCCGGCTTGATGACGACGCAGTTGCCTGCGGCGAGCGCCGGCGCCAGCTTCCACACGGCCATGAGGATCGGGAAGTTCCACGGGATGATCTGGCCGACCACCCCGAGCGGCTCGTGGAAGTGGTACGCGACCGTGTTCTCGTCGAGCTGGCTGATCCCGCCCTCCTGCGCGCGGAGCACCCCGGCGAAGTAGCGGAAGTGGTCGATCGCGAGCGGGATGTCGGCGGCGAGGGTCTCCCGCACGGGCTTGCCGTTCTCCCAGGTCTCGGCGACAGCGATCTCTTCGAGGTGCTGTTCCATCCGGTCGGCGATGCGGTTGAGGAGCACGGAGCGCTCGGCGGGGCTCGTCTTGCCCCAGGCGGCGAACGCCTTCCAGGCGACATCGACCGCTCGATCGATGTCTTCGGCGGTTCCGCGTCCGACCTCGGTGAAGGGTTTGCCGTTGACGGGACTGATGTTCTCGAAGTACTGGCCCTTCACGGGCTCCACGAACTCGCCACCGATGTAGTGGCCGTACCGCGGCCGATAGGTGGCGAGGGCCCCGGGCTGACCCGGAGCGGTGTAGGCGAGCGACACGTCTTCTTCGACGATGGTCATGGGGTCTCCTTCGACGGGTGCGCCGCAGCCTCGATGCCGCGGCGTTCCCTCGAAAGTAGGTCGCGCGACGTTGCACCCCGATGCGCAACGTTGCGAGAAGTTGCGGGCCTCAGGCGAGGGACGCCGCGAAGGCGCGGATGCGCTCGGCCATCGCCTCCGGCACCTCGGCGATCGTGAAGTGCCCGCCCTGCTCGAGCCGCTCGAAGACCCGGAGGTCGCGGTAGAAGCCGCGCGCCAGCACCTCCGGGTAATCGTGCTCATGCCGCTGCACGAAGACCGCTGCCGGCACCGTGACGGCGGGCATGGCGTCCGGGGTGTCCGCGCCCTCGTAGTACGGGCGGAAGGACGATGAGATGCTCTGGGTGACCCAGTAGATCATCGCCTCGGTCAGGATGCGCTCGCGTGAGATCACGGCCTCCACGGCCGCCGGATCGTCGCCTGCCGTGTCGGCCCATTCCGAGAGCTTCTCGGCGATCCAGGCGAGGAGTCCGGCCGGCGAGTCGTTGAGAGCGACGGCCAGCGTGTCGGGACGCGCCCACTGCACATGGCCGTAGGAGCCGTTCGGTCCGTGCTCGGCGTCGAGACGCGCGAAGAACGCGCGCACGTCGGGATCGTCGCTCGCCGCCCGCTCCTCGGGCGTGCCGAAATGTGCGTGGGTGGCGACGATGCCCGCGACCTGCTCGGAATGGGTTCCGGCGATGAGGTCGCTCACGTTGGCCGAGACGTCTTCGCCGTACGTGAGGTACGACGCGTAGCCGAGCACGTCTGTCATCAGCCGGTGCATCGTCGCCGCGAATCGTCGCTCGTCGGCCGGACCGTCGGCGTACGGGGCGGAGAACGCGAATCCGGGCAGGCTGGCCACGACGACATGGAAGTCGGTGAGGAGCGCTGCGGCGTCGAGCTGCAGCGCGAACGTGTGCGGCCAGCCGTGCATGATCAGCAGCGCCGGCGCATCGGCCCGCCGCGAGCGCAGGTGGGCGAAATGGATGTCGGTGCCGTCGACATCGGCGAGGAACTGCGGGAACTGCGCCAGCCATTCCTCGCGCGCCCGCCAGTCCCACTCCGCCCATGTGCCGACGAGCGCACGCAGCCAGACCGCGTTCATGCCGGAGGGCATGCGGCGCGGCGAGTCGTCGAGGATCCTCGCCCGTCGCAGACGGTCGCGCAGGTCGGCGAGGACGCTGTCGGGGACGTGGAGCTTGAACGGACGGATCTCGGTCATGCCCGGACGCTATCCGCCCCCTCCGACACGGCCTCCTCGAGTCGGCGCCAGGCTCACTCGCTCTCCAGACGCTCGATCCGGGCGACCAGCCCCGCGCGCTTCGGCGACCGTGCGGGGAGCATCTCGAGGGCGAGCCGCAGTGCTTCGACATCGCCCTGGCCCTCCGGGATGTCCGCATAGGCGAGGAGAACATCGAGGCTGGCCTCCGACAGCATCACCTCGCGCAGCGCGGCGCGCACCGACTCGCGGAACTCCTCCACTCCGGGTGAGGCCGACTCGGGCAGCACCGGCCCGCGGTAGGCGGTGAGCGCGACCCGATGGGCCCCGCGGTCGAGCAGCGACAGCAGGTCGTGTGCGTCGGTCTCCAGCGGGAGGGGCAGTCGGTAGGGACGGGATTCGGGCACCAGGTCGGGCGTCGTGCGCTCGAGCACCTTGCGCAGCCGCACCATCTCGGGGCGCAGCGTGTCCGGCGACACACCGGGTCCGTAGACCAGCTCGCACAGCCGCTCGGCCGACAGGCCCTGGCGGTGCACCGCGAGCATGAGCAGGATGGCCGCGTGCCGCGCGCTGAGCTCGATGACGGACTCGCCGTGCGCGGATTCGGTCTCCAGCCGTGCGCGGTCGCGTCCGAGCACGTGCAGTCGCGCCCTCGCCGTCGGCGTGGTCCGCGTCCGTCCGGGTGCGGGGTCGCTGCGCGGCGCCTCGGCGCGTGCGCGGAGCCGCGCCACCAGCAGTTCCGACTCCACCGCCCGCGCGGTCGCATCGATGAGCAGGCGCGCCTGGGGACTGACGACCTCGGTGCCGCCGGTGATGTCGATGACCCCGAGGACACGCTGGGTCTCCGGGTCACGCACGGGCGCCGCCGAGCACGACCACGGGTGCACGAGACGGTTGTAGTGCTCGGCGCCGCGGATCTGCACCGACTCCCCGAGCGCCAGCGCCGTCCCCGGCGCACTCGTGCCGACCGCCTCCTCCGACCAGTTGGCTCCCGCCACGAAGCCCATGCCATCGGTCAGGGAGCGCAGCTGACTGTCCCCTTCGATCCACAGCAGACGTCCGGCCTGATCGCCGACCGCGATGATCACTCCGGCGTCCTCGGAGGCGCCGGGCAGGAGCAGCGCGCGGATCATGTCCATCGCCGAGGCGAGCGGATGCGCGAGGCGGTATGCCTCCAGCTCCGCGGTGTGCAGGTCGAGCGGAGGCAGCCCCTCCGGCCCGACCCGCCCGCGCCAGGACCGCTCCCACGAGGCGCGCACGAGCGGCCGCACCTGCTGCAGCCGGCGGTCGTCGAGATTGCCGGCGATCAGCTCCTCGTGCGCACGCTCGACCAGCAGTCGCGAGGCCGTCGGCAGGGCCTCCCGGGAATCGCGCCAGGACCCGGACACGCGTTCTCCGATCATCAGCGGTGGAGCGTGCCCTCAGTGTACGAGCACGCCGCCGCCGGGGGAACAGCGTTCTCCCGAGCACGGACGCGTCAGCGCAGGAGTCCGGCCACCAGGTCGTCGATCACGACGTCGGTGTCCGTGTCCGGATCGATCGGTGTCGTCAATCGGTCCAGGAGCAGGCCGTCGATCGCGTAGTGGAACAGGGCGATCTCTCGCCGGCCACCCGGGAGTCCCGCGGCGGTGTTGAACGCCACGTCGGCGTCGAAGCCCGCGCGCTGCCAGGCCCCGAGGACGGCGGCCACCTCGGGGCGCCGTGCACTCTCCAGCCGCAGTTCGAACAGGGCGAGCGTCACGTCCCGGTCGGCGGAGAGACGACGGACGATGTCGCGCACGTAGTCGGCGAAAAGAGCGGGACCGGGCGTTCCGGCGGCGCGGCGACGGAGATCCTCAGGAGGGGGAGCGAGGCGTTCGCCGATGCGGTCGACGAGGCCCTCGATGAGCGCATCCCGCGTGCGGAAGTAATTCGACGTCGTGCCGGTCGGGACCTCCGCGAGGGCGTCGATCGCCCGGTGCGTCAGGCCGCGCGATCCATCGCGGGCGAGGACCGCGAGTCCGGCATCCGCGATCGTCCGGCGGCGCGCCTCGTTCTTGACCATGGGATGACACTAGCGCAATCACTACAGCTGTTGTACAGTCAACCGCGACAGCTGTAGTGATTGGAGAATCATGCGAGAGCTCGTGTACTACGCCGCCGTCACCCTCGACGGCTTCATCGCCGGCCCGGACGGCGAGTTCGACGCCTTCCTCGTCGAAGGCGACCACATGGAGGGGATCAACGCCCGCTTCCCCGACACCCTGCCGACCGTCGCGGCCGAAGCTCTCGGCATCGATCAGCGTCGCGAGGTGTTCGACACGGTGCTGATGGGATGGAACACCTACACGGTGGGCGGCCTGGACAGCCCGTATCGGCACCTCAGGCAGATCGTGTTCAGCCGCACCAGGACCGCCGACGCCGAGAACCTCGAGGTCACCGCCGAGGATCCCGTCTCCGTCGTCCGACGCCTGAAGCAGGAGGAGGGCGCGGGGATCTGGTTGTGCGGAGGGGGCGCTCTCGCCGCGGTCCTCGCCGACGAGATCGACCGCCTGGTGCTCAAGCGGCAGCCGCTGCTCTTCGGCGCGGGCATCCCCCTGTTCGGCGACCGGCCGTACCGCCCGGAGCACTTCGACGCGGTCGAGACCGTGGCCTACGGGTCCGGCGTGGTGGTCACGGAGCTGCAGCGCCGCCGCGCCGCGACGTGATCGCGCGGCGGCGTGGACGAGCATCCATACCCTCTCCGCGCCGCCCTGGCAATGCCGTTTCCGGATCCGGTGTCCTTTCCTATCGTGAGGTCATCCCCCGAGTCAGGAGACGCCATGAACGTCCGAGTCCCCATCCCCACTGGCTCCTCGCAGCACACCGAGTCGACGGCAGAACGACCCGCCGTCGAGATCGCCTGCGAGCGCGTCGGCTTCGATCGCTACGTCGTGAACCATGACGTCCCCGTCGGATACGTCGACGTCGTGCCGCCGCTGTTCGTCTGCTACCTGGGCCACCCCTACCCGCGTGCCGTCGAAATCGCGCAGGTCTACGATTTCGACCGCGCTGTGGGTATCGTCAGTGCCATGGCCACCGGCTCCCGCAACCACGCCCTCGCCGGATGAGCGGCGAGATCTGGCCGGGAACCGCCTACCCGCTCGGAGCGACCTTCGACGGTCAGGGCACCAACTTCGCCCTCTTCAGCGAGGGTGCCGAGCGCGTCGAGCTCTGCCTCTTCGATGACGACGGCGCCGAGACGCGCGTGCCGCTGACCGAGGTCGACGCCTTCGTCTGGCACGGCTACCTCCCGACGGTGCAGCCGGGACAGCTCTACGGCTACCGTGTGCACGGTCCCTATGACCCGACGCAGGGACAGCGCTTCAACGCGAACAAGCTGCTCCTGGACCCCTACGCCAAGGCCGTCGCCGGCGAGATCGACTGGGGGCAGTCCCTCTTCGGCTACGACTTCGGTGATCCGGACTCCCGCAACGACGACGACTCCGCGGCCGCGATGGCGAAGAGCGTCGTCATCAACCCGTTCTTCGAGTGGGCGGGCGACCGCCCGCTCAAGACGCCGTACGCCGAGACCGTGATCTACGAAGCCCACGTGAAGGGACTCACGGAGCGGCACCCCGACATCCCGGAGGAGCTGCGCGGCACCTACGCCGGCATCGCCCACCCGGCCGTCGTCGAGCACCTCCAGCGCCTCGGCATCACCGCCCTCGAGCTCATGCCCGTGCACCAGTTCGTCAACGACTCGGTCCTGCAGGACAAGGGCCTGTCCAACTACTGGGGCTACAACACGCTCGGCTTCTTCGCCCCGCACAACGCCTACTCCGCCACCGGAGAGCACGGCCAGCAGGTGCAGGAGTTCCGCGCGATGATCCGCACCCTGCACGAGGCCGGGATCGAGGTCATCCTCGACGTGGTGTACAACCACACGGCGGAGGGCAATCACCTCGGCCCGACCCTCTCGATGCGCGGCATCGACAACGAGGCGTACTACCGGCTGGAAGAGGACAAGCGGTACTACACGGACTACACCGGCACGGGCAACAGCCTGAACGCCGGGAACCCGCACGCCCTGCAGCTGCTGATGGACTCGCTGCGCTACTGGGTGACGGAGATGCACGTCGACGGCTTCCGCTTCGATCTCGCCTCCACCCTGGCGCGCGAGTTCTACGACGTCGACCGCCTCGCCGCGTTCTTCGAGCTCGTGCAGCAGGACCCGGTGGTCTCGCAGGTGAAGCTCATCGCCGAGCCGTGGGACGTCGGGCCCGGCGGCTACCAGGTGGGCAACTTCCCGCCGCAGTGGTCGGAGTGGAACGGCAAGTACCGTGACACGGTGCGCGACTTCTGGCGCGGCGAGCCGCAGGCGCTCGGCGAGTTCGCCTCGCGCCTCACCGGCTCGGCCGACCTGTACGAGCACTCCGGGCGCCGCCCCGTCGCGTCGATCAACTTCGTCACCGCGCACGACGGTTTCACCCTGCGGGACCTCGTCTCGTACAACGAGAAGCACAACGAGGCCAACGGCGAGGACAACAACGACGGCGAATCGCACAACCGCTCCGACAACCTGGGCGCGGAGGGACCGACCGACGACGTCGAGATCAACCGGCGGCGGGCGCGGCAGCAGCGCAACTTCCTGACCACCCTCCTGCTGTCCCAGGGCGTGCCGATGCTCTCCCACGGCGATGAGCTCGGGCGCACGCAGCACGGCAACAACAACGGCTATGCGCAGGACAACGAGATCACCTGGATCGACTGGGAGTCGGCGGACCTGCCGCTGGTCGAGTTCACCGCGGCCGTCTCCCGTCTGCGCAGAGAGCATCCGACGTTCCGCCGCAGCCGGTTCTTCGACGGCCGCCCCGGGCATGCCGACGACGACAGGATCCCGGACGTGCTGTGGCTGCGTCCGGATGGCGGTCCGATGGCGCCGGAGGATTGGGATTCGGGCTTCGGGCGGTCGATCGGGATGTTCCTCAACGGGCAGGGCATCCGCGAGAACGATTCGCGGGGGCGGCCGGTCACCGACGTGAACTTCCTCGTCTACTTCAACAGCGGCGACGAACCGGTCGACCTCGTCATCCCCGATGAGCGCCACGGCGCGCAGTGGCGGATCGCGGTCGACACGACCGGAGAGCTCGCCCACGAACGGCCGCTGGCGCCGGGTGAGAGCGTGCCGCTGGACGGCAGGGCGACCCTCGTGCTCCAGGAGATCGACGGAATGCCGGTCGAGACCGACGACTCGGTCGACGCCTCGCTCCGCGTCCAGACCGGGCAGGCGGCGTCGTGACCGCCCGCCCGCTCTCCACCTACCGACTGCAGATCACCGAGGACTTCCCGCTCGACGCGGCAGCGGAGGTCACGGCGTACCTCGCGGAGCTCGGCGTCTCGTGGGCGTACCTCTCCCCGCTGCTCGCGGCCGTCCGCGGCTCGAACCACGGCTACGACGTCGTCGATCACGGACGCATCGACTCCGACCGCGGCGGCGAGGAGGGCCTGGAGCGCTTCGTCGCGGCCGCCCGCGCCGCAGGGCTCGGCATCCTGGCCGACATCGTGCCGAACCATGTCGGCGTCGCCGTGCCGCGCCAGAACGCGTGGTGGTGGGACGTGCTGCGGCTGGGCCGACAGACCCGCCGTGCCGCCGCCTTCGACATCGACTGGGCCGCCGGCGGAGGGCGCCTGCCCCTGCCGATCCTCGGTTCGGCGCCGACGGAGGCCATCGCGAACGGCGAGATCACGGTCGACACGACCGCGGCACCCGATGCTCCGGACGGCGTGCTGGCGTACTTCGACCATGTGCTGCCCCTCGCACCGGGCACCGCGCACCTCGCCGACGACCTGCCCGCCCTGCTGGCGGCTCAGCACTACGAGCTGCGGTTCTGGGAGGACCAGAACACCGACCTCACCTACCGACGGTTCTTCGCGGTGTCCGAGCTCGCCGGCATCCGGGTGGAGCTGCCGGATGTCTTCGCCGAGTCGCACCGGGAGATCATCCGATGGATCCGCGAGGGTCTCGCCGACGGTCTCCGGGTGGATCACCCCGACGGGCTGGTCGACCCCGGCGCCTACCTGGAGCGGTTGGCGGACGCCACGGGTCGGGCGTACACGCTGGTCGAGAAGATCCTGGAGCCCGGCGAGGCGCTGCCCGCATGGTGGCGTACGGACGGCACGACCGGGTACGACGCCCTCGCCGAGATCGACCGCCTCTTCGTGGACGGCAGCGGCGTCGGGCAGCTCGACCGTCTCGACGAGCGGCTGCGCGCCGAGACCGGCCTGCCTGCCGCTCCGTCATGGCACGACCTGATCCACGACACGAAGCGGATGATCGCGGACGGCCTGTTGCGGGCCGAGGTGCGCAGGCTGGTCCGCACCCTCCCGCACGGCATCGTGGACGCCGACGACGCGCTGGCCGAGCTGCTGGCGTGCTTCCCCGTCTACCGCTCGTATCTGCCCGAGGGTCGCGAGCACCTGCGCTCCGCGTTCACGGAAGCGCGCCGGCGTCGCCCCGACCTGGCGACCGCGTTCGCCGAGCTGGAGCCGCTGCTGTTCGATCCGCGTCTCGAGGTCGCCCAGCGCTTCCCGCAGGTGAGCGGGGCGGTGATGGCGAAGGGCGTCGAGGACACCGCGTTCTACCGGTTCACCCGGCTCGGAACGCTCACCGAGGTCGGCGCCGACCCCTCCATCGCCGCCGTGAGCGTCGAGGAGTTCCACCGCGCGCAGCATGCCAGGCTCGCCGCCTGGCCCCATTCGATGACGGCGCTCTCGACGCACGACACCAAGCGTTCCGAAGACGTCCGGGCCCGACTGGCGGTGCTCGCCGAGATCCCCGATCGCTGGGCCGAGGTGCTGCACGGGCTGCGGGAGATCGCGACCACCGGGCATGGTCCACTCGACGCTCTGCTCTGGCAGGCTGCGGTCGGGGCGTGGCCGATCCCGTCGGACCGTCTCCTCGCGTACGCCACGAAGGCCGCGCGGGAAGCGGCGGAGGGCACGACCTGGCAGCATCCGGATGCCCGCTTCGAGGAGGGTCTCGCGGCCATCGCGCGATCCGTCGAGGGCGATGCCGCACCGATCCTGGACCGCTTCGTGGCCGAGATCCAGGATGCCGGTCGCTCCAACTCCCTGTCCGCCAAACTGGTGCAGCTGACCGCGCCCGGAGTGCCGGACGTGTACCAGGGCAGCGAGCTGTGGGACCTCTCCCTCGTCGATCCGGACAACCGCCGCCCCGTCGACTTCCGCCTCCGGTCGCAGATGCTGCGGGAGCTCGACGCCGAGGTGGCGCGAGGCGTCCTGCCGCCGATCGACGACTCCGGGCGTGCGAAGCTGCTCGTCACGTCGAGAGCACTGCGGGTGCGCCGCGAGAACCCCGAGCTGTTCCGCTTCTACCGCCCCGCCGTCATCGAGGGAGCCGCCGCCGATCACGCCGTCGCCGCCCATCGCGGAGGGGTGACGTCGGTGGCGACGCGACTCCCGGTCGGATTGGCCCGCACGGGCGGATGGGGCGACACCGTGATGATGCGCCCCGACATCCCCGGGACGGATCTGCTCACCGGTCGTCGGATCGCTCCGGGTCCTGTCCGGCTCGCCGAGCTGCTGGACACGTATCCGGTGGCGCTGATCGAGCTGGCTCGATGACCGGGGGCATCCCGCCGATCGAGGTGTGGGCGCCCCGCGCCGGGCGGGTGCGACTGCGCCGGATCGCGGGCGACGGCACAGCGAGCGAGACGGAGCTGGAGCGCGCGGCGGAAGGATGGTGGCGCGCGGACGTCGTCCTCGGCCAGGGCGAGCGCTACGGATTCCTCCTCGACGACGACCCGCAGCTGCGTCCAGACCCACGATCGCGCCGCCAGCCCGACGGCGTGCATGAAGCCTCCGCGGCGTTCGACCCCGGGCTCTTCGCCTGGACGGACGCGACCTGGCCCGGACGTCCGCTCGCCGGCGGCCTGATCTACGAGCTGCACCTCGGCACGTTCACCCCCGAGGGAACGCTCGACGCGGCCGTCACCCGCCTCGACCATCTGGCCGACCTGGGCGTGACCCACGTGGAGCTCCTTCCGGTCAATGCCTTCAACGGACCCTGGAACTGGGGCTATGACGGGGTGCTCTGGTACGCGGTGCACGAGCCGTACGGCGGTCCGGAGGCGTATCAGCGCTTCGTCGACGCCGCCCACGCGCGGGGACTGGCCGTCGTGCAGGACGTCGTCTACAACCACCTCGGGCCGAGCGGCAACCACCTGCCGTCGTTCGGCCCCTACCTGCGTGAGGGCGAGAGCACCACCTGGGGTGATTCCGTCAACCTCGACGAGCCCGCCGTGCGGGAGTACATCCTCGACAACGCCCTGCTGTGGCTGCGCGACTTCCACGTCGACGGACTGCGCCTGGATGCCGTGCACGCGCTGCACGACCGGCGACCGCCGCACATCCTGCAGGAGCTCGCCGAGCGCGTCGATGCACTGGCCGCCCAGCAGGACCGGCCCCTCACTCTCATCGCGGAGTCGGACCTGAACGATCCGACGCTCATCCTCCCGCGCGAGGCCGGAGGATACGGGCTCACCGCGCAGTGGTCGGACGACTGGCATCACGCCGTCCACGTCGCCCTCACCGGAGAGACGAGCGGCTATTACTCGGACTTCGCCGCGGAGGACGCCCTGAGCAAGGTCACGGAGCGCGGGTTCTTCCATGATGGGACGTTCTCCTCGTTCCGCGGACGCGCGCACGGAGCGCCGATCCCGGCGGAGGTGCCGACCTGGCGTCTCGTCACCTTCGCGCAGGACCACGACCAGGTCGGCAACCGTGCCGCCGGCGACCGGCTCTCGGCCTCCCTCTCCCCCGACCGGCTGGCCGTCGCCGCGGTCCTGACCCTGACGGCACCCGGCACTCCGATGCTCTTCATGGGGGAGGAGTGGGGCGCCTCCACGCCCTGGCAGTTCTTCACGTCACACCCGGAACCGGAGCTCGGTCGCGCCGTCGCCGAGGGGCGGGCCGCGGAGTTTGCCCGCATGGGGTGGGACCGGGATGCCGTGCCCGACCCGCAGGACCCGGACACCTTCGCGCGGTCGCACCTCGACTGGGAGGAGGTCGGCGCACCAGGCCATGCCCGGCTGCTGGCGCTGTACCGCGACCTCGCCCGACTGCGGCGGGAGCGACCCGAACTCACCGATCCGGTTGCGGCGCACACCACCGCCGAGGTCCGCGACACGGACGGAAGCCCCGAACGGCGGGTGTATCGCTTCCGCCGCGGGGGCCTGTCGGTGCTGGTGAACCTCTCGGCGCAGTCGACCTCTTTCGACGTGGAACCGGAAGCGGACGCGCTGCTCTCGACCGCGGCACTCACACGCGACGGTGGGACCCTGACCCTGCCCCCCGACAGTGCGGCGATCGTGGCCCCGACTCCATCCTGATATGCCGCCTGCGCGGTGCTAGCGTTCTGCTATCAGGAGGACGCCATGGCAACTGTGACCATCCGGAATCTCAGTGACGATATCGTCGTCGCACTGAAGGAGCGCGCGCGACGCAACTCTCGTTCGATGGAGGCCGAGGTGCGCGATCTCCTCACGCGCGTAGCCCAGGAGGCTCCGAGCGCATTGGAAGCCGTGCTCGCGGAACAGGTGGCGCGAGTCCACCGGTGGTCACTTCCCGCAAGCGATGTCGTGGCATGGGTCGAGGCGAACCCGGAGACATCCGAAGAGGAGAGAATCCGCGAGGAGTGGGCGATCGAGCGGCGGGCCGAGCGACGAGACCCTCTGTGCGACGAGAGCATCCGAGACCCCTGGGAAGACGATGCTCCTGCTTGACACGAATGTCCTGATCCGCATCAGGCAGGTGCGCCTTCCCGAGGACCGGGTCGTCGTCAGCGCGCTTTCCTACGCCGAGCTGTGCTTCGGCATCGAACGTGCGACCGACGCCGACACGCGCCGGATGCGTCAGGGCGACGTCGCTCAGCTCCGCAGCATCTTCTCCTCCGCCTGGCTGCCGTTCGACACGGCCGCGGCGGAGTCCTACGCGCACCTCGCCGCGAGCGTCGTGAAGCAACGCCCAGCCCACGCGCGGAGCACAGACATCATGCTGGCCGGGCATGCTCGAGCGCTGGGAGCGAAGCTCCTCACCTTCAACGCAAAAGACTTCGAGCTCGTGGCGGAAGAGGTGGAGATCGTCACGCCGGAATGGCGCTGATCCGACGAATTCAGCCGCGCGCGGCCCACCACTCACGCAGGCGCTGCTCGGCCACATCCTCACCGAGCACGCCCTCGTCGAGGCGCAGGTCGAGCAAGAACTTGTAGGCCTCGCCGACCTCGCGGCCCGGGCTGATGCCGAGCACCTGCTGGATACGGTTGCCGTCGAGCTCGGGACGGATCGAGTCGAGCTCCTCCTGCTCCCGCAGAGCCGCGATGCGCGATTCGATGTCGTCGTAGGCGGCGGCCAGTCGGCCGGCCTTGCGCTTGTTCCGCGTCGTCACATCCGCGCGGGTGAGGATGTGCAGCCGCTCCAGGAGGTCACCGGCGTCGCGGACGTAGCGGCGCACCGCGGCATCCGTCCACGCCCCTTCCGCGTATCCGAAGAAGCGCAGGTGCAGCTCGATGAGCGTGGCGACCGCGTTCGTCGTCTCGGTGTCGAAGCGCAGGGCCTGCAGGCGCTTGCGGGCCATACGCGCACCGACCACGTCGTGGTGGTGGAACGTCACGACGCCGCCCGCTTCCAGCTTCCGGGTGCGGGGTTTGCCGATGTCGTGCAGCAGCGCGGCGATGCGCAGCGGAACGTCGGGCGCGGCCCCGGGGTGCCGGGAGTGCTCGAGCTCGATCGCCTGGCTGAGGACGGTGAGGGAGTGCTCGTACACATCCTTGTGGTGGTGGTGCTCGTCGACTTCGAGGCGCAGCTCGGTGATCTCGGGCAGGAACTCGTCGATCAGGCCGGTGTCGACCAGCACCCGGATGCCGCGCACGGGGTCGTCCGTCTGCATGAGGCGCACGAGCTCGGACTGGATGCGCTCGGGACTCACGATCTTCAGGGTCTCGCGGAGCTCGGCGATCGCCTCGGCCGTCGCCTCCTCGACGCGGAAGCCGAGCTGGGCGCTGAAACGCGCCGCCCGCAGCATCCGCAGCGGGTCGTCGCCGAACGAGACCCGGGGATCGGCGGGGGTGCGCAACACGCCGGCGATGAGGTCTTCGACCCCGCCGGTCGGGTCGACGAGCTTCACCGCGGGAACCTGCAGGGCCATGGAGTTGACCGTGAAGTCGCGGCGGACGAGGTCGCCGTCGATCGTGTCGCCGAACTCGACGGTCGGCTTGCGGGTCACGCCGTCGTAGCTGTCGGCGCGGTACGTGGTGATCTCGACCTGCTCCCGCTGCACGCGCGCGCCGATCGTGCCGAACGCGCGGCCGATGTCCCACTGCGCCGTCGAGACCGGGGTGACGATGCGCAGGATGTCGTCGGGCGAGGCGTTCGTGGTGAAGTCGAGGTCGTGCGTGTCGCGCCCGAGCAGCGCATCCCGCACCGGCCCGCCCACGACAGCCAGATCGAAGCCCGCCTGCTCGAACGCCGCCGCGAGAGTGCGGACGACCGGATTCTCGGCGAGCGCACCGAGACGAGCGAGGCCGTCAGCCATATTGAGCATGGTTTCCAGCGTACCCGCGCCCTCACTCCCCTCCCGTCGAGGAGTTCACCCGGCCTTCGCCTCGGGGTCAGGTCCTCGTCATCCGGCTTCGATGGGCTGGATGCGCCCGTGCGGCTCCGCACGAGAACCCACCCCGAAGGACTGACATGACCTCCCCCTCCCCTGCGGTGCGGTGGCGGCGTCGCGGACTGACATCCGTCGCGCTCCTCGCCGTGCTCGGCGGCGCCGTCGTCGCCCCCGCGGCCCTCGCCGCCCCCGACCCCGACGTGCCGACCGGCTCTCTGATCACCGGCGACACCGCGTGGCACTACCTCGACGACGGATCCGACCCGTCGCCCGCACCGGCGGCTCTGCGCGACTGGACCCTCCCCGCCTACGACGACAGCGCGTGGAAGACCGCCCCGGGATCGTTCGGCGCGAAGGGCGGGAAGCTCGCCCCGGTCGGCCCTCAGACGCCGAAGACCCTCCTGAACCACTACCTCGACGGGACGGCGGCCCCGACGGTCCCGACCTACTTCTTCCGCACGACCTTCGAGCTGGAGGCGGGCGTCGCCGAGCAGGTCGCTGCGCTGCAGAGCACCGTCACCTACGACGACGCGCTCATCGTCTGGATCAACGGCGAAGAGGTCGCCCGTTACGTCGACGGACGCATCACCGACACCGCCAACGTCGAGTACGCCGGTGACTCCAACGGCGACCCGCTCACCAGCACGTTCAGCGCCGAGGGCGACCTGCTGCGCGACGGCACGAACACGATCGCGGTGTCGCTGTTCCAGGACCGCGCGACCAGCTCAGACATCTACTTCGACATGTCGTCGCTCACCCTGGTCAAGGCATCCGAGCCCGGCAGCCCGGTCGTCGCCCCGCCCACCCGGGTGATCCTCACCCCGACCGAGCAGCCCACCGTCTCGCAGTCCTTCTCGTGGCTCGCCGGCGATGCCTCGCACACCGTCGGCCAGGTCGAGATCGCGCCCGCGGCCGGCGGGGAGACCCGCACGATCGACGCCTATGACGCCGGCGTCGTCAACGGCAACCTCAACAAGCACTTCTCCGCCACGGTGACCGCCCTCACCCCCGCCACCGAGTACCGGTACCGGGTCGGTCTGCCCGGCAGCTGGAGCGACTGGTTCACGTTCCGCACCGCAGACCCGAACGCGACCGACTTCCAGTTCATCTACTACGGCGACGCCCAGATCGGACTCGACACCACGTGGCCGAGCGTCGTCAAGCAGGCTGAAGCCAACGCCCCGCGCTCCATCGGCTCCGTGCACGCGGGCGACCTGATCAACACGTCGAGCAACGAGAACGAGTGGGTCAACTGGTTCAAGGGCATGAAGGACTCGGCCGTCCGCACCAACGTGATGGCCGCCCCCGGCAACCACGAGTACTCCGGCGACAAGCTGCTCACGGCCTGGAAGGCCGCGTTCGAGTACCCGCACAACAACCCGTCGACGAGCACGATCGGCGAGCTGGCCGACCTCGCCAAGGGCGACTCGGAGGTCGCGCAGCAGTACCGCGCGTTCTTCGACCACTGGAGCTCGTTCGCCGCCGAGACGGCGTACTACACCGACTACCAGGGCGTGCGCTTCATCACGCTGAACGCGACCCGCGACACGACCTTCCTCACTCCGGCGGGGCTTCCCTCGTGCACGGGCGAGGAGTGCCCGTCGAGTCAGATCGCCGTCCTCTGGACACGCTTCCAGGCCGCCTGGCTCGATCTGCTGCTGCAGAACAGTCCGTCCAAGTGGAACGTCGTCACGTTCCACCAGCCGGTGTTCTCGGCCTCGGCCGGCCGCGATGAGCCGGTACTCCGCGCCGAGTGGCTGCCCGTCTTCCAGCGCAACGACATCGACCTCGTGCTCATGGGCCACGACCACACCTACGCCCGCGGATACGTGAACACGGATGCGACGGAGACCCCCGGTCTCACCTCCGGCCCGGTGTACGTGGTGTCGAACTCGGGCGCGAAGCACTACGACCTCGAGACCGCCGAGAAGAACGTCTGGACCAACAACGGCGCCACCCAGGTGCTGCGCGGCGAGGGTGTCACGACGTACCAGGTCATCGACGTCTCGAAGGATCAGCTCGTGTACCGCTCCTACCTCGCGGAGAAGACCGCGTCGGCTTCGACCGACCTTCCCGTCGGCGCGGTGTACGACACGTTCACCGTGACGAAGTCCGACGCCGGCGAGAAGTGGGTCACCGAGGCCGGCGTGACCCCGCCGGTCATCGAGGAGCCGGAACCCGAGACGCCCGCGACGGTTTCGCTCGGGGCCGCCACGGTCGTCGCCGGCGGCACGCTCTCGGTGTCGGGCGACGGCTTCACGCCAGGGGCCGAGCTGAAGCTCGAACTCCGCTCCGACCCGGTGTCGCTGGGCACGGTCACCGCGGCGACGGACGGCACGTTCTCCCGCACGGTCGCGATTCCGGCGGAGACCCCGGCGGGGACGCATACGCTGGCCGTGATCCTCCCCGACGGCACGGAGGTCACGACGCCGGTCACGGTCACCGCTGCGGCGGGCGGCGGTGCCGTCGCCCCCGGTCAGGGCGGCTCCGGCGGCGCATCCACCGGATCTTCGGACGGAGACCTCGCCGCGACCGGAGCCGACAGCATGCCGTATGTGATCGCGGCTGTGGTGCTGCTCGCCGCCGGCCTGGGCCTGTTCGCCCTGCGTCGCCGTCGGCAGCACGCCGTCGCCGAGGCTCCTCCCGCGGACTAGTCCCTCGCACGCCCTGGGCGCCGTCGGCTCCCCCGGCGGCGCCCCGCCCCTCCCCCTCCCCCCGTGCGCTTCCCCACGCGCTCCCGCCGCTCTTCCCCACGCTCTTCCCCCCACGCTTCCCCACGCACAACTTCGGAGATCGGTCGCGACACACCGCAGCACCGCCGGTTCCGGCCGGCGTGTCGTCTCAGATCTCCGAAGTTGTGCAGGCGGACGGGCGCGAGGCGGACGGGGCGTCAGGGGCGAAGGCGGGTGAGGAGCAGGCGGGCGGTGACGGCCACGGCGGCGGTGAGGGCGACCCAGCCGAAGGCCGTGAGCAGCGCGACGCGGAATCCGGTGAGGTTGGCGTGATTGACCGCACCGTGCGCCACACAGGCGACCGCGAATCCGGCGAGCGCGATCAGCGGTCGCGCCCAGCGTCGGCGCATCGCCATCGCCAGTCCGAACGCCGCCCCGGTCCAGATCGTGAACGCGGCATGGGTCGGAGCGGTCGCCGTGCGCACGATCCAGCTGCCGATGCCGTAGCCGAGGTCGTTCGTCGCGATGTCCGAAGCGATCGCGGCTGCGTCCTCGATCCACCCGAAACCGACGCCGACGAGCGCGCCGACCATCGCCCCGAACAGCACACCCCGGAGTCCCGCGCGTCGAGCGAGCAGCAGCACGGCGAGCACACCCACCCCCTTGGCGAGCTCCTCGACGAGCGGAGTCAGCACCCACGAGCTCGGGATCGCCTCGCGCAGCACGTTCTGGTCGTCGACGTAGACCACCACGTCGGAGACCCAGGCGCCTCCCCAGGCCGCGAGGAGGGCGGCACCGCCCGCGCCCCACACCACCGCGAGCAGGGTCGGAGTCCAGGCCCGCAGCCCCCGTGGTGCCAGCCACCGCGCCGCGAACATCGTCACGACCGCTGCGGGCGCGACCGCCACGAGGCAGAGGAGCAAGACGGGTCCGCTGTCCCCGCTGAAGAGCAGGACCGCGCCGAGCAGAGCCGCGAGGAAGGCGGCGAACACCACCGAGGGTCGGGCCCAGGGCCGGGCGGGATCCGTGGTGAGGATGGCGGGCTGCATCCGTCGATCCTCCCAGAGGCGCCGATCCTCCTCCTGGAACACCAATATTCTGAGACCCCTGTGGTCGGGCGATGTCCGCGCTTAGGATCGCCTCGTGGCCGAAGACGACACCCCCACCCCCGCATCCGCTCCCCGCGACACGTCTCGTCGCGGGTTCTTCAAGGTGGGCGGCGCAGCGATCGCCGGCGCCGTCGTCGGCGGAGCTGGAGGCGCGGCGATCGGCGCCTCCGTCGCGGGCGGCAGCGGTCGCAACGGCTTCGCCGACGACCCGGACCCCTTCGCCGCGCTCACGCCGCGGAGCGAGCCGGGGTTCGATCACCTCGTCGTCGTGATGGGCGAGAACCGCTCCTTCGACAACCTCCTCGGCTATCTGTACTCGTCGCAGAACCTGCCGGACGGCGAGAAGTTCGAGGGTCTGAACTTCGGTTCGTACAGCAACACCGCCTCGGACGGCACGGTGGTCGATGCCCATGTCTACACCGGCGACACCGACCGGATCATGAGCCTTCCCGATCCGGACCCCGGTGAGGAGTATCCGCACGTCAACACGCAGATCTTCGGCACGGTCGACCCCAAGTCCAACGCCGATCTGTTCGTCGATCAGATGAGCGCGCCCTTCAACGCGCCGACGCACGGCGAGAAGGCGGCGATGTCCGGCTTCCTCCAGGACTACATCATCAACTTCCGGCGCCTCCGCCAGGGCAAGGAGCCGAGCGTCGACGAGGCCAGGCACATCATGGGCTCGTTCTCGCCCGAGATGCTTCCGGTGCTGTCGACCCTCGCCGCCGAGTTCGCGGTGTTCGATCACTGGTACGCGGGAGTGCCGTCGCAGACCTTCTGTAACCGGTCCTTCTTCCACGCCTCGACCTCGCACGGTTTCGTGACGAACCAGGCCGGCGGCGGCTACCGCAAGTGGATCGAAGCCCCCGCAGCACCGACGGTGTTCAATCGCCTCGAGGACGAGAAGCTCAGCTGGAAGGTCTACATCGACAAGCTCCAGCTCGTCTCCTTCACGGGGATGCTTCATGCGACGGTGCTGGAGAAGTATTGGCGCACGGAGCACTTCGGCACGATGGAGGACTTCTACGCCGACGCGAAGAACGGCACCCTCCCCGCATACGCGTTCATCGAGCCGCGCATGGTCTACGACCACAACGACTTCCATCCGCCGTTCGGAAAGCCGCGCGAGAGCGAGGTCGACGGCGAGCCCGTGTTCGACAGCGCGATCTCCGACGTGCGCGCCGGAGACCGGCTCATCCATGACATCTACGAGGCCGTGCGCACGAGCGCCTCGCCGAAGGGCTCGAACGCCGTCAACACCCTGCTGCTGATCACGTTCGACGAGCACGGCGGATGCTACGACCACGTGCCACCGCCCGCCGCGACCAAGCCCACCCCCGACACGGGCGCCGGCGAGATGGGCTTCACCTTCGACCGGCTCGGCTGCCGCGTCCCGGCGATCGCGGTGTCGGCGTACACGAAGCGCGGGACGATCATCCACGACGAGATGCACCACGGTTCGGTGACCGCGACGCTCTCCCGTCTCCATGGGCTCAAGCCGCTCAACGACCGCGACCAGTCCGCGAACACCCTGCTGAACGTGGTGAACCTCGACAAGCCGCGGCACCCCGCGGACTGGCCGGTGACCACTCCCGCCTACACCCCGCCGAACCCCGAGGACACGACGCCGCAGCCGAACGAGGACGACCACCTCAAGCCGCTCACTCCTCCGGCGCGCGGTCTGCTCGGTCTCCTCCTCGCCCGCTACGGGAGACCAGGGGAGCCGGAGCCGGAGACCTTCGCCGACGCGTACAGGCTGCTTCACGAGCACGGTGAGGAGCTGTTCGGGCCCCCTTCCGCCAGCTAGGCAGTTTCCTCACGCCGTCGCAGTTTCCTCACGCCGTCGCAGTTTCCTCGCGCGGTCGCAGTTTCCTCGCGCGGTCGCAGTTTCCTCACGCCGTCGCAAATCCTCACGCAGTCGCAGTTTCCTCACGCCGTCGCAGTTTCCTCACGCAGTCGCAGTTTCCTCACGCAGTCGCAGTTTCCTCACGCAGTCGCAAATCCTCACGCAGTCGCAATTTCCTCACGCAGTCGCAATTTCCTCACGCGGTCGCAGATCCTCGCGCGGTCGCGGGGAAAAGCGCAGATCCGTGCGACCTGGGTGTGAATGTGCGTCCGCGTGAGACGTAGCCCCACCGCATCGCGCCAACGTATATCGGAAGACCGGAATGCGGGTCGAGCTGGATGGGGGTCTCGTCGCGCCCGCGTCGTACTGTCGGCAGTGCTGTGTCGACACCGGGGGGTGTTCTGCCGCGCAGCTGCGAGGAGGGCGCGACGAATGAGGAAGACGACGGATCGACGACGCGGGCGGATAGCGTCCCTGCTGACGGGCACGATCCTGCTGGGTTCGGTCCTCGCTCCGGGCGGCGCCGCGGCGGTCGTGCTGCCGCCCACCGCCGCGGATGTCCCGCTGTTGGTGACCTATGTCGCCCGAGTGTGCGACGAGTACACCGATGTGATGGCGAACAAGGCGCGCAACAACCTCATGGAGTCGCTCCGGGACCTCGGCCCCGACAGCACGTATCCGGGGAACGGGGTCGTGACCGTCGCGGATGAGGCCGCCGGGTCTCCGAACTGCCGACCGCTCTCGGACTGGCGCCTGACGCTGGGGCAGTCGTACCAGGGCAAGTCACCCGCGACGCTCGACCTGTCCACGGTGACGCAGCCGTTCGGCACGGGGATCGTCACGCGTCCCGAGGTGCCCGAACTCGACGCGAACGGCGCCGACACCGGGCGCACGATCGACGGTGCCGTGACCGTGCCGCTCGACAGCGCTCAGGCGGCCATCGTCCGCTCCGGTCGCACCCTGTGGGTCCAGGGCGGCACACCGACCGCGCCGCTGAACGGACAGCAGACCACCTACGGTTACGCGGCCCTGCGTTGCGCACAGGACGCCGTCAACGGAGACAACGTGGAGTTCGTCTCATTCCCCAAGAACCAGTCGCACGTGTTCTGCTACTACTACGCCGTCTCACCGCCACCGGAGTCCGGGACGATCGTCATCCGGAAGCAGCTCGCTCCCGGCTCGCTCGGGCAGGGCACGTTCCGCTTCGACGGCAACCTCTCGTTCGCCGACACGAACGCCGATGGCGTGAACGACTTCCTCCTCGCCCCGACCGCGACAGCACCCGCGTCGCAGACCTTCGTCCGCGGCGCCGTCGGTGCGGGCGACCCCGCCTGGCAGGTCTCGGAGGCGTCGGTCGGCGACGGCTGGCAGCCCGCAGGACCGCCGGCGTGCACCAGCGCCCGAGGGACGCCGGTGTCCATCTCGGGGCAGACGGCGCAGATCGGTCTGCTCGCCGGAGACACCGTCACCTGCACGTTCACGAACGAGCGGGTGCTCACGGGGCCGGGCTCGCTCTCGAAGCTCACGCTCGGCGGCGGGGGGACGTTCCCGTTCACGATCGATGTCCCCGACCCCGGCGTCGACCGCACCGCCACCGTCACCACGGAGGGAGACGGCGATCAGGCTCTCGTCGCGGACGCCGTCGGGTCGATCCCCGGCACCTACACCGTGACGGAGACCCTGCCTGCGCCCACCGGTGCGGGCAGCTGGGATCTCGTGGACGCGCAGTGCAACGGCAGCACTGTGCCGGTCACGACGGAAGGTCGGCAGCGCACAGGCAGTATCCGCATCGGCGAGGGCGAGGGGTTCGACTGCCTCGTCACGAACGAGTTCACTCCCGGCGGCAGGATCACGATCCGCAAGGCCACCTCGCCCACGCCCGGCACCGCGGGGTTCGTGGTCACCCAGCGGGATGGCGAGCGCATCGCCGCCGACGCCGGGGAGGCGTATCGCGCGACCGTCACGACCACCGACGCCGATCGGTTCGAGGAAGTGGAGTGGGACGGCGCAGCGCCGAGTGAGCTGGTGGTCGACCCCGCCTCCCGGTACGGGATCGTCGAACTCCTGCCCGCACCGAGCGCCGCGGGCTCGTGGGCTCTCGAATCCGTGGACTGCGGACCCAACGACGCCGACGTGGATCTCGCGGCGGCCAGCGTCGACGTGACCCTCACGACCCAGAACCCGGACGCCGTCTGCGACTTCACGAACGTGTTCCGGCCGGCGGGGCACCTGCGCGTGATCAAGAACGCCACGACCGACGTCGGACTGCGCGACGGCGATGCCGAGTTGGAGGTGCAGTGCACTCCGGACACCGACTACGCGTTCACCGTCCCGCGGGGAAGCGCGGCGTTCGACACCGGCGAGGCCCCTGTGCTCGACGATCAGCGCTGCCGAGTCGTCGAGACGGCGACGGGAGCCGCAGCGGGCGCCTCCGTGGTGACCTCGGCGACCGTGCGCACCGACGATGGCGCCGCGGTTCCTCTCGAGCCGTTCGACAGCTGGTTCCCGGTCGCCGCGGGGACGGACACGACCGTCACGATCGACAACTCCTACACGGCGGACACGCCGGACCCCACACCGAGCCCGAACCCGAGCCCGAGCACCCCGGCTCCCGCCCCCACGGCTGATCCGGGGGCGGGTGACCTCGCCGCCACAGGCCTCTCCGGCCCGACAGCGCTGCTCGCCGCAGCGGGCCTGCTCGCGGCCGCCGCCGGCCTGCTGGTCGCGCGGGGCCTCCGACGACGCGGCGAGAGCGGCTGAGGATCAGCCCTCGCGCGAGAACGTGACGTGCACGACGCCGGACTCCGCGACCTCGGAGGTCACGCGGTGACCGGACTCCAGTCCGCGGAGGTCGTCCCACAGCCGGATGCCGCTGCCGGTCAGGATCGGGGTGATCCCGACGTGCAGGTCGTCGATCAGACCGGCGCGCAGGAACTCGCGCACGGTCGTCGCGCCCCCGCCGACGCGCACGTCGCGTCCGTCCGCGGCCTCGACGGCCTTCTGCAGCGCCTCCTCCGGGGATGCCGAGAGGAAGTGGAAGCTGGTGCCGTTGTCGAACTCGATCGACGGACGCGGAGCGTGCGTCAGCACGAAGACCGGGGCGTGGAAGGGGGGCTCCTCGCCCCACCAGCCGCGCCAGTCGGGGTCGTCCGGATTCGCGTGGAGACCGAACATCCCGGCCCCCATGATCTCCGCCCCGATGTTCTCGAAGTACTGTGCGGCGTATTTCTCGTCGACGCCCGTGGTCCCGGCTCCGCTCGTGTCGTGGAACACGCGCTCCTGGAAGGTGCGCGTGGCGGTGTAGGCGGCGGTCAGGCGACCCCAATCCTCGCCGAAGGGGTTCTCCGGCGTCTGGTCGGTCGTCGTGGCGAAGCCGTCGAGCGAGATGTTGAGATCGACGCGGACACGGGTCATCGGGGCCTCCGGAGGAGAAGGGGGACGCCGCGTCCGTTCGACGCGCCGTCCCCCAGCGTCCGTGCTCGCCCGCCCCGTGTCAAGAGACGGTTCGCTCTCAGGCGATCGGGTACCCCTGGACCGGGCCCTCCGTGTTCGGCTTCCAGCCGAGCGCGGGAGCGACGTGCTTCGCGAACGACTCCAGCACGTGCAGGTTGTAGTCCGGTCCGAGCTGGTTCGGGATCGTGAGCATCAGGGTGTCTGCGGCCATCACGGCCTCGTCCTGGCGGAGCTGCTCGATCAGCACGTCGGGCTCCGCGGCGTAGGTCTTGCCGAACGTGGAGCGGAATCCGTCGATGATGCCGACCTGGTCGGCGTTCTCCTCGCTGCGGAGGCCGAAGTACGCGCGGTCCATGTCGGACACCAGGGGGAAGACGCTGCGGCTCACCGAGACACGCGGGGTGCCGGTGTGGCCGGCCTCCTTGTACGCCGCGCGGAAGAGGTCGATCTGCTCGCGCTGCAGCTCGTGGAACGGCTGACCCGTCGCTTCGGTCACGAGGGTCGAGCTCATCATGTTGAGGCCCTTGCGTCCGGTCTCCTCCGCGGTCGCGCGGGATCCCGATCCCCACCAGATGTGATCGCGGAGTGTGGGCGACTGCGGCTCGATCGCCAGGTACCGGCCGGCGCCCACCATGCGCGGGTCGCCGGGTGCGAGTCCTTCGCCGTCGATCGCACGCAGGAACAGGTCGAACTTCTCGCGAGCGAGCACGCTGCCGCGCTCGGGGTCCTCCTCGTCGTGGAACCCGAAGGTCTCGTAGCCGCGCAGGGCCGTCTCGGGTGAACCGCGGCTGACGCCGAGCGCGATGCGTCCGTCGGCGATCAGGTCCAGGGCGGCGGCCTCCTCCGCGAACTGGAAAGGGTTCTCGTAGCGCATGTCGATCACGCCGGTGCCGACCTCGATGCGCTTCGTGCGGGCCGCCATGGCGGAGAGCAGAGGCATCGGCGACGCGGCCTGACGCGCCCAGTGGTGCACGCGCACCGAGGCGCCGTTGACGCCGATCTCGTCTGCGCCCTCGGCGATCTCGATGGTCTGCTTCAGCATGTCGCCCGCCGTGCGGGTCGCCGAACCGGGCACATCCGCGTAGTGCCCGAAGGAGAGGAATCCGAAAGCCTTCATGATGTATTCGAACGCATGGAAGGCGCTTCTATTCCCCCGGCACGAGCAGACCGTCGCGGACGAGCGAGCGGATGCGCGGCTCCAGTTCGGCCCACAGCTCGTCGAGGGGCACCTCGAACAGGTCTGCCAGAGCAGCGGCGATCTGCATCACGGTCAGCTCTCCGTCGCAGGCGCCGACGAATCCGGCGAGCGCGGGATCCACGTTGACGGTGCGGGCGAATCCCCCGCCCTGCCGCAGCTCGATGACGCTCGGATCGTCGTTGCCGGGCAGGAAGTGCCGCGCCTCGGTGACATCCGGCGCCGTCACCAGCGTCGTAGGGACTCCGTGCGCCAGCGCGTCGTGGGCCGCCAGTCCGGCGCCCAGGGCGGCTCCGACGTTCGACACGGGCTGGGCGATCCGCTCGGTGCGCCGGAGAGGTTCTGCGTCGTCGCCCGCGGCGGGCCGCCGGAGCAGCACGTAGCCGAACCCGATCGCCGTCACCCCTCGCGCTGCGAAGTCGTCGAGCCACGCGGTGAGCAGCGGGGTGAAAGCGGAGTCGCGCGGTGTCGTTCCTCCGTCACGGATCCACAGTTCCGCGTATGCCAGCGGGGAGAGCTCCTCTCGCTGGATGACCCAGAGGTCGAGGTCCGTCGGTACCCAGGCCTCGAGCCGGACGAGACCGGTGACGCCCGCCTTCGACTCCCAGTTGCCGAGCAGCTGCGCGATGCCGTTCGGCGTCAGGAACCGCGGGGCGGTCCGCACGAACTGCTCCACCAGCGCGTCACCCACCAGGCCGCCGTCGCGGTACTCGTACGCCGGGACCCCATCCACGCGCGGGGTGATCACGAAGGGGGGATTGGAGACGATCAGGTCGAACGCCTCCCCCGCCACCGGCTCGAACATGCTCCCGAGCCGGAACTCGATGTTCGTCACCCCGTTGAGGCGGGCGTTGAGCTCGGCGAACGCCAGAGCGCGAGCGGAGATGTCCGTCGCGACGACCGATCGGGCTCTGCGGGATACGAGAAGCGCCTGGATGCCGCACCCCGTGCCCAGGTCGAGCGCGCGGTCGACCTGCACGGGCACGACCGTCTCGGCCAGAGTCCGTGACGCGCCCCCCACGCCGAGCACGTGATCGGCGGGCAGCGGGCCGTCGAGAGCCACCTCGTCGAGGTCGCTGGCGATCCACCACTCCCCGACGCCGTCCGCGTCGACGAACGACTGGGGGCGCAGGAGCGCGGTCGGGATCACGTCGTCGCCCTTACGCGTCGCGAGCCCGAGGGCGACGAGGCCGTCCACGCCCAGGCGGGGCAGCGCGTCGGCCACCGCACGCGTCGGCTGAGCCATTCCCAGCACCAGCAGTCGTCCGAGTGTCGCGAGCACCCCGCGGTCGTCCGCGATCGCACGCAGGATCGGCTCCCGCATGCCGCGGGCGAGGGCATCGTCCGCTTCTTCCCCCCACAGTCGCCGAAGAGGCTCCGAACGGAGATCGGCGCTGTCCAGATCCGCGGCGAGCGCGGCGGTCAGGAGCGGGTCAGGGAAGGGTGCGGGGGTGTCGGACACGGCCGTCACTCTACGCGTCTTCAGGGTTCTCCTTCCCCGAGCCTCCTAGAATCGCAAGGTCAGTACTCACGATCAGCCCTTTCCCGGGCGTTCGAGGAAGACCTCCATGACCGCGACCACCCCCGAACACGGCCTCCGTGCGCGCCTACGACGGCTCGCCGCCAGGACCGCTGTTCTCGCGATCGCCGTCGGCGGCCTCGCTGTCGTGGCACCGGCGTCGGCGAGTGCCGCCGATCCGACTCCGTCGAGCGATGAGCAGAGCGTCGCGCTGCATGTCTCCGCCGGGCTGCGGGGTCTCATCGCGCCGGGATCGTCGGCCACCGCGATGGTCACGGTCGAGAACGACAGCGAATCGCGGCTCTCGGCCGGTCAGGTGGACGTCGAGCTCAACAGGACTCCGTTGACCGATGACGCAGCCGTGTCGACGTGGCTCGATGACGGCGAGGCCGCCGGCGACTTCGTCTCGATCGGCAGCGACCAGACTCCTGCCGTGAACGCCGGCGCTGACGCGACCAGCACGATCTTCGTTCCGGAGAGCACCATCGGCGACCTCCCCCCGGGGGTGTACCCGCTCCGTGCGGAGCTGACCGGCGCACGGCTCGGCGAGGATTCGCGGGTCCGAGTCGAGACGACCGCGACCAGCGTGCTCGTGGTGGCCGCCTCCGAGACCACGCAGATCGGGGTCCTCGTCCCCGTGACCGCCACCCCCGCCGACGGTGCGCTGCTGACCGCCGAGGAGCTCTCGACGCTCACCGCCCCGGACGGCGATCTGACGGCACAACTCGACGGCGTCGCAGGGACCACGGCCGTGATCGCCCTCGACCCGGCGATCCCCGCCGCGATCCGGGTGCTCGGCACGTCGGCTCCGGAGACGGCCCGCGAATGGCTCACACGGCTCGACGAGCTTCCGAACACGCGATTCGCTCTCCAGTTCGCCGACGCGGATGCCGCCGCCCAGGCGCAGGCGGGGCTGCCCGAGCTGCTGCAGCCGACGACTCTGGCTCCGTACCTCGACCCCGTGAACTTCCCGCGCGATGCGGCCACAGCCACCCCCACTCCGACGGCGACTCCCGGGGCGGCATCCGTGCCGACCCCGCAGCCCACGGACGCACCCGTGCTGCCGACCGACGCGGAGCTCACCGCCGTCGAGGGGGCCCTCCCGCGGATCCTCTGGCCGGACGACAGCCTCACGCAAGGCGATCTGCGTGCCTTCGCCGGCTATCTCGGGAACGGGACCACCACGATCGTCTCGTCGACGGCCGTCGGCGGGCAGAGCGTCGCGCACGCGACCGTGGACGGCCAGGATCTGCTGGTGACGGATGCCGCGATCTCGCAGGCGCTGTCCCAGGTGGCCGGCACCGCGGATGCCGTGAAGCGGCAGCGGCTGCTCGCCGAAGCGACCGCTCTCCTCCAGCTCGCGCAGGGCCGCGCTCCGGGTGCTCCCCTGCTCATCGGGCTGGATCGAGACGAGAATCGGTCGTCCGACGCGCTGCGTGACGCGATCTCCACGGCGGACTCGATCGGATTCGAACTCGCCGCCCTCCGTGCGACGCCTGCCGCCGCGGCTACTCTCACGGATGCGCCCGACCCCGCTCGCGCCGCCGCCGTGACGAGTCTGCTCGCCGACGAGGGAGCCCTCACGGCCTTCTCCTCCATCCTCAGCGACCCTCAGGTGCTGCTGAGCCCGGAGCGGATCCGGATCATGCGCACACTCGCCGTCGGCACCTCGGAAAGCGCGTTCGCCGAGGACGTGGCCGAGCACCAGGCGCGGACGCAGGGCACTCTCGCGGCTGTCAGCATCCCGCCATCGAGCACGATCCAGCTCCTCACGGCCAACGCCGACCTCCCGATCGCCGTGCGCAACGACCTGCCGTGGCCGGTGACGGTGCAGCTCTTCGCCTCGCCGACCGACCCCCGCCTCGAGGTCAAGCCCATGATCGAGACCGAGGTGCAGGCGAACTCGACGACCCGCGTGAAGGTGCCGGTGTCGGCCCGCGTCGGCAGCGGCGAGGTCACCCTCCGGCTCAATCTCTACAGTCCCACCGGCGTCCTCATCCAGGGCGATCAGTCGGTCAGGGTCGCCGTGCGCGCGGAGTGGGAGGCCATCGGACTCGTGATCTTCGGCGGTCTCACGGTCCTGTTGATCGCTCTCGGCGTCATCCGCACGGTCCGACGGAAGCGACGCGAATCCGCTGAGGAGGCGGCCGTCGAGGCGCAGATCGAATCGCTGGAGGAGACGCAGGCCATGCTCGACGAACCCGGAGCACCGCGTGAGTAGCCTCGGGCGCGCGAGCGCCATCATCGGCGCCGGCACTCTCGTCTCCCGCGTCACCGGGCTGCTCCGCAGCATCGTGCTCGTCGGCGTCCTCGGCTCCGTGGCCTCCGAAGCAGCAGACGCGTTCACGTATGCGAATCAGCTGCCGAACAGCGTCTTCTCGCTCATCTCGGTCGGCATCCTGACGGCCGTCATCGTCCCCCAGATCGTCAAGGCGACGGCGGACGCGGACGGGGGCAACGCCTTCATCTCCAAGCTGTTCACCCTCGGAACCGTCGTCCTGGTCGTGGTGGCGGGCATCGCCACCGCCGCAGCCCCGTGGCTCGTGCACCTGGTGGCCGGCAAGGCGAACGAGGCCACCCTCGCCCTCGCCACGGCGCTCGCCTACTGGTGCCTGCCCCAGATCCTCCTGTACGGCCTCTACGCGATGCTCGGCGAGGCGCTGAACGCACGCAAGATATTCGGACCGTTCACCTGGGCGCCCGTCGTCAACAACATCGTGTCGATCGCGGGGTTCCTCGCTCTCGGCGCCCTCTTCGGTCCGGTGCCCACGAAGGCGGCAGCCTGGACGCCGGAGATGATCACCCTGCTCGGCGCCACCGCAACGCTCGGAATCGCCCTCCAGGCGGTCGTCCTGCTCGTCTTCTGGCGTCGCACGGGCCTCGCGCTGAAGCCCGACTTCCACTGGCGCGGCGTGGGCCTCGGCAATGTCGGCCGTCTCGCCGGCTGGACGTTCCTCATGGCCTTCGCGAGCCTGTCCGCGGGGATCCTCCAGGGGTACATCGTCAGCGAGGTGGCCGGTCTCGGTGCATCGGCCACAGTCACCGCCAACGCCTGGCTGATCTTCATGCTCCCGTATTCGGTGATCGTGCTCTCGATCGGCACCCCGTACTTCACGCAGATCAGCGGGCATGCCGCCGCCGGCCGCGATGATGAGGTGCGCGCCGACATCGCGCAGAGCATCCGGACGCTGCTCTTCTTCATCGTGGCCGCCACCGCCGCCGTCGCCGCGGCGGCCATCCCCGCGTCACGGGTCTTCACCGACTCCGCCGACGACGCCCAGGCGGCCGCGCTGGTGCTGATCGCCTACCTCTTCGGTCTGATCCCCCTGACGATCCTGTTCATCGTGCAGCGCACCTTCTACGCGTACGACGACACCCGCACCCCGTTCTGGTTCACGATCTTCCAGTGCGTGCTCATCGTGGTCACGGCCCTCGCCGCGCTCGGTCTCCGGGAAGCCGGGATCATCCCCCTCACCTCCCTCGCCGCGGCGGTCGCCCTCGGGCAGTCGATCGCGAGCATCCTGCAGACCGTCGTGGCCACCTGGCTGCTGCACCGCAAGCTCGGTGGCCTGCGCATCCGCTCCTGGATGTCCGCCATCGCACGCTTCGCCGTCGCCGGGATCCCCGCCGGTCTCGCCGGCTGGGGGGTGTTCGCCCTGCTGGGCGGCACCGACGGGTGGACGATGGACGACAAGATCCAGGGCGCACTCGGCACCGCGATCATCGGGCTCGTCGTCGTGGCCGTGTACGTCGCGATCCTGGCTGTGCTGCGCGCGCCCGAGCTCAAGGCCGCCAGCGGGCTGGTGCGCCGCTTCCTCCCCGGTCGCTGAGCCGGAGGTCGGCTCCGGGCGGAGCGTTCTCCCAGCACCGCGGCGCAGACTGTCCGGGGAATGCCCCGCGGTTACCATGGGTTGAACCACTCGAAGGTCATTCGACTGCAGTTTCTAAGACGGAGAGCACATGCGTCAGGTCATCATCATCGGCTCCGGCCCCGCCGGATTCACGGCTGCCATCTATGCGGCCCGAGCGAACCTCAAGCCGCTGCTCATCGCGAGCTCGGTCGAGGTCGGCGGCGAGCTGATGAACACCACCGAGGTCGAGAACTACCCCGGCTTCCCCGAAGGCATCCAGGGTCCTGAACTGATGGCGAAGTTCCAGGAGCAGGCCGAGCGGTTCGGCACCGAGGTCGTCTACGACGACGTCACCGAGCTCGACCTTGCCGGCCCCGTCAAGACCGTCACGCTCGGTTCCGGGACGGTGCACGAGACGCAGACGCTGATCTACGCGACCGGATCCGCTTACCGCAAGCTGAACATCGAGGGCGAAGAGCGTCTCTCCGGCTACGGCGTGTCCTGGTGCGCGACCTGCGACGGCTTCTTCTTCCGCGAGAAGACGATCGCGGTGGTCGGCGGCGGTGACTCCGCGATGGAGGAGGCCACGTTCCTCACCCGCTTCGCCGACAAGGTCTACGTCATCCACCGCAAGGACTCCCTGCGAGCCTCCAAGATCATGCAGGAGCGCGCCTTCGCGAACGAGAAGATCGAGTTCGTGTGGAACAGCGAGGTCGCCGAGGTGCTCGGTGGCGACGCGGTGAAGGGCGTGCAGCTGCGCTCCACGGTCGACGGCACCCTGCGCGACCTTCCCCTCGACGGGCTGTTCATCGCGATCGGCAACGACCCGCGGACCCACCTCGTGCACGACAAGCTCGAGCTCACGCCGGAGGGCACCATCTGGGTCGACGGTCGCTCCTCGCGCACCTCCGTTCCCGGTGTGTTCGCCGCGGGCGACGTCATCGACCCCACCTACCGTCAGGCCATCACGGCTGCCGGCTCCGGTACGGTCGCCGCTCTCGACGCGGAGCACTTCCTCGCTGACCTCGAGGATGCGTCCGTCGAGGTGCCCGCCGCGGAAGCCGCCGAGATCATCACGGCCTGATCAGGGCCGGGAACACTTTCCCCTCGCCCGTTGTTGTAGCAGGCGAACCTCGAACAAGGAGAAACTCTGATGAGTGCAAAGGCTACGAGCCAGGCGACCTGGGAGCAGGACGTTCTGCAGGCCGACGGTCCCGTGCTGGTGGACTTCTGGGCCGAGTGGTGCGGTCCGTGTCGCATGGTCGCGCCGGTGCTGGATGAGATCCAGGCCGACAACCCCGACAAGATCACCATCCTCAAGCTCAACGTGGACGAGAACCCGGAGCTGGCGATGAAGTACCAGATCACGTCGATCCCGGCGATGAAGGTCTTCAGCGGTGGTGAGGTCAAGACGACCATCATCGGCGCGAAGCCGAAGTTCGCGCTGGAGAAGGACCTGGCCGCGTTCATCGGCTGATCCCCACAGACTCGAAGGGCCGTACCTCCTCGGAGGTGCGGCCCTTCCTGTGTCCGCAGCCGTCGTACGGCGTCGCCCGGTCAGCGCTTGTCGGAGACCGGGACCGGGGGCAGTCCGCGCTCCGCACGAGCCCGGTCGATGATCACCTGGATCGTCACCGTCTTCCCGTCGTTGTACGACGCCGTCCCTCGCTGAGCAGCCATGGCTGCGGCGTGCTTCGCGCGCTCGTACAGCTCGGCATCCTCGGGGTGCGTCCGCAGCCAATCGCGCAGGATCCGCTGGTTCACCCGGTCCCAGGACGCGGTTTCGAAGAAGTGCGCGATGCGCGTCCGCTCTCCGTCCTCGACGAAGATCATCACCCGGTGGGCGCGGACGGCGCTGCCGATCCGCCACCCCGCAGCCTCCAGCCCCGCGCGGTGCGCAACGAAGTCAGAGTCATCCGCGATGCGGACGGCGACGTCGATCACCGGCTTCGCGCTCATCCCCCGGATCGCGGTCGAGCCGATGTGCTCGATCACCCATCCCGGGTTGCCGTGAGCACGCAGCTCCACGACCGTCTGCCGGAAGAGGGATGGCCACGCCGGGTCGTAGGGAACCAGCGCGACGGTCATCTCAGGAGGCGTCTGCGACGGTCGGGTCCCACCGGCGGTGGCGCTGCTTCTCGTCCAGGAGTCCCCACACCGCCGACGTCAGCTCCGGATACTCCAGTGCGATCTGGCGGAGCACGCGGTAGTGGCGGGCAGCATTGGGTCGCACCCCGTCATTCGCGTTGATGTTGTCGGCGCGCAGCAGGTAGACCACCAGCTCGTCGACGCTCGGCAGCTCCTCCATGAACTCCCAGGGATCTTCCCCGCCGAGGAGCCGCTCCTGAATGAGCACAGCGAGTTCGTCGGCTGCTTCGGCGCGCAGCACTTCCAGGCTCGCGCGACGTTCGACGGACTCGCTCATGCATCCAGCCTACGTCGGCTGCGGGCCCCTCCGGCGCTCCACCTTCATGTTCTCGCTCATCTCCTCGAGCTCCTTGCCCTTGGTCTCGGGAACCTTGAAGAACACGAAGAAGAACGACAGGAGTGCGAAGAAGGCGTAGAACCCGTACGCAAAGGTGAGTCCGATCTCGGCGAACGCCGGGAACGTCGTGGAGATGAAGAAGTTCGCGACCCACTGCGCCGCGGCGGCCACCGCGAGGGCACCGGCGCGGATCGAGTTCGGGAAGATCTCGCCCAGCAGGACCCAGACCAGCGGACCCCAGCTCGCGCCGAAGAACACCACGAACCCGTTGGCGCAGATCAGGGCGATCGTCGCCCAGGGATCGGGGAGCGTCGCGGTGCCCTGCGCGTCGAGCGTGCCGAACGAGAACGCGACGGCCATGAGGCCCAGGGTCACGGTCATCCCCACCGAACCCACCAGCAGCATGATGCGCCGGCCGATCTTGTCGACGAGCAGGATAGCGACGATCGTGACGACGATGTTCGTGACCGATGTGATCACGGAAGTGAGGAGGGCGCTGGATTCATCGAAGCCCACGGACTGCCACAGGGTCGTGGAGTAGTAGAAGATCACGTTGATGCCCACGAACTGCTGGAACACCGACAGCAGGATGCCGATCCACACGATCGGCTTCAGGCCCAGACGGTTACCGCGCAGGTCGCGCAGCGACTCCGAACGCTCCGTGTCGATCGTGCCCGTGATCTCCTTGATCTTGGCGTCGACGTCGATCGTGCCCGTCACCGTCTCGAGCACGTCTGCCGCGCGCTTCATCTCCCCCTTGCGGACGAGATAGCGCGGCGATTCCGGGAGTCGGAGCGACACCAGGCCGTAGACGAGGGCGGGGATCGCCGCGACCATGAACATCCACCGCCACGCGGTGAGGCCCCACAGGGGCTGATCGGCCTCTCCCGCGATTCCGGCGAGCAGCGCATCGGACAGGAGAGCAGCGAAGATACCGGTCACGATCGCCAGCTGCTGCAGCGAGCCGAGACGACCTCGGATGGCGGCGGGGGAGACTTCGGCGATGTACGCGGGCGCGATGACGGAGGCTGCTCCGACGCCGAGGCCACCGATCACGCGCCAGATGATGAGGTCGACGACGCTGAACGCGAGTCCGGAGCCGATCGCGGAGATGAAGAACATGCCGGCCGCGACCACCATGACCGGGATGCGTCCGAACCTGTTGGACACCGGACCGGCGAACCATGCTCCGACGGCGCAGCCGATGAGAGCGGACGAGACCGCGAAGCCCTTCAATCCGGTGCCGAGGTCGAAGCCCGAGACGTCGCCGGCGAGAGCGTCGACGGCGCCGTTGATCACGGCGGTGTCGAACCCGAAGAGGAACCCTCCCAACGCCGCCGCGATGCTGACCGCGATCACGCGGCGTCGGATACCTGCTGCATCCACTGGTCTGGACATGACATCCCCCTCATCGTCATCGATCACGCGAGTCTAGAGGACCGCGTGCCACCCGGCTATCGCCCGGCGCCGTAGCTGCTCTCGCCCAGTTCCTCGAGGATGCGGTTCAGATCCTGGATCGAAGCGAAATCGATCGTGACCTGGCCTTTTCGAGCACCCAGGGCGATCTTCACCCGGGTGTTGAGGCGGTCACCGAGCTTGCCGGCGACCTCATCGAGGTAGGCGCGCCGCGCACCGGGCGTCGGCTTCAGGGTCTTACCGGCCGACGGCCGCGACTTCGCGGCCTGCTCCGTCGCCCGCACCGACAGGTCTTCGTTCACGACCTTGTCGGCGAGACGCTGCATCGATTCCGGCGTCTCGAGGCTGAGGATGGCGCGTGCGTGACCCGCGGTGAGCACGCCGGCCGCGACCCGCTGCTGCACCGGCACCGGAAGCTTGAGGAGGCGGATCGTGTTGCTGATCTGCGGGCGGGAGCGGCCGATGCGGGTGGCCAGCTCCTCCTGTGTGATGCCGAAGTCCTCCAGCAGCTGCTGATACGCGGAGGCCTCTTCCAGAGGGTTCAGCTCCGAACGGTGCAGGTTCTCGAGCAGGGCGTCACGGAGCAGATCTTCGTCCGCCGTCTCGCGGACGATCGCCGGGATGGCGTCGAGCCCTGCCTCGCGGGCGGCCCTGGTACGCCGCTCCCCCATGATCAGCTCGTAGTCGCCGTCGGCGTTCTTGCGCACGACCACCGGCTGGAGGACGCCGAACTCGCGAACGCTGTGCACCAGCTCCGCCAGGTCCTCCGGATCGAAGTGAGTGCGGGGCTGACGCGGATTCGCGACGATCGAATGCGGGTCGACCTGGATCAGGTGGATTCCCGGCACGGCTTCCAGATCGGGGGTGTCGACCTCGGTGTCCGGCTGCGACTCCTCCGCCGGGGCGGCCTCGTCCACCGCGGTCTGCCGCAGGCTCGCTCCGGGGAAGAAGACGTCGACAGGACGTTCCGCCTGATCGGCGGTCGGAATGAGGGCGCCGATACCCCGACCCAGTCCAGTGCGCTTGGCCATCATTTCTCCTTGCTCTGTGTCGCGGTGCGCGACGCGATCTCGACAGCCGCTTCCCGATAGGCGATCGCTCCGGCGGACTGTCCGTCGTAGGCGATCACGGTCTGTCCGAAGCTCGGAGCCTCGGACACCCGGACCGAACGCGGGATCACGGTCTCCAGCACCTGTTCCGGGAAGTGCGTGCGAACCTCTTCGGCGACCTGCTGCGCGAGGCGCGTGCGCCCGTCGAACATGGTCAGCAGGATCGTGGAGAGGTGCAGCGGCGGATTCAGGTGCTTCTGGATCATCTGGATGCTCCCGAGCAACTGGCTCAGCCCCTCCAGCGCGTAGTACTCGCACTGGATCGGGATGAAGACCTCAGACGCAGCGGTGAAGGCGTTGATCGTGAGCAGACCGAGCGACGGCGGGCAGTCGATGATGACGAAGTCCATCGGGTGGTCAGCGAGGTACACATCCAGAGCACGTCGCAGGCGGTGCTCTCGTGCCACCTGGGCGACGAGCTCGATCTCGGCGCCTGCGAGGTGGATGGTACTCGGCGCACAGAAGAGGTTCGGGTTCTCCGGACTCGGCTGCACGACGTCGGCGAGAGGCATCTCATCGATCAGTACGTCATAGACGCTGGGGACCTCTGCACTGTGCGGCACCCCGAGTGCCGTGGAGGCGTTCCCCTGCGGATCGAGGTCGATCACCAGGACTTTCGCGCCCAACGCGGCCAGTGCTGATCCGATGTTGACCGCGGTGGTCGTCTTGCCGACGCCACCCTTCTGGTTCGACACCGTCAGCACTCGGGTCTCCCCCGTGAACTGCACCGTGGTGCTCTCCAGCGCGCGTCTCCGGGCGGACAGGTCGGCGAGTTCCCGCGCGAGCGGTGTATCCATCCCGAACGATTCGTTCGAGGAAGCCTTTTCGGACTGTTTCACGTGAAACATCCACTCCTTTCGGGGCCGCGTTCCACTCTAATCGCTCGCGCCGACGTTCCCTCGCCAGTGGCCCGGTCGCGGCGCGGAATGAGCGGTACCGCACCTCTACATCGTCATCGCGGAGCTGCGGGAGAAGCGTCCCTTGTTTCACGTGAAACAGGGGCCGCCTCACACGGTCGGGGTCTGGAACGGACGCTCTGGTTGCGGGATGGGGGCCTGGGGGCACTGACACACGCCCAACTGTCATCCCATCCGCCGGAGTAATGCCCGTTGGCCTTTCGCCGCGGCATAGTGAAATCCCGACAAAGCGGCCCCCGCTCCGCCGAGGCGACGCTCCCGCGGACAATCCCGAAGTGGCCTGCGGAGGTCATCGACCGTCCGTTTCACGTGAAACGGTGCGTGCCTGTGTACCGTCTGCCCACGCCCCGTAGCTGTTCCGCATCAAGTGGGCGAGCCTGTCTCTCAGGGCACAACTCGCCGAGAGCGCTGACCCGTGCACGCCGAGCGTTCCAGCGGGACCTGACCGACCCACCACCTGCCCCTGCGATGCGCCGGGCGGACGAGAACAAGCAGCTACAGGATGCGCAGGTCACGACGGATCGCGCCGGCTACAGGCCCGTGCTCCAAGTGTCGCCCTCTCCCCCCAGGACGCACTTCTGCTCCCGCATCCACTCCACGTCGGTGATACCCGGTCACAGCGCCGATCGGCCGCCGAGAAGCGATTGTGTTCACGTGAAACACCGAGCCGCAGCCGTCGGGTGCCCTCGCTGAACCTTGAGCCACCAACCGACTTACGTGCGCCAACACCACCGACTCGGCCTACAAGCGGAGATCGATGGCGACGAGCACCTTCCGTGCGAAGCCACCGGCCCGCGCTCTGATGTTTCACGTGAAACACCCATTGCCAAGGAGGTGCGAGACCTCCACTTCGGTTGGTACGCACTGCGTGCGGGTGTCGGCGCCTGGTCGGCCATCACCACCAGGGAGAGTGTGTCGACCGAATCCTCCGGGAGAGCGAGACCTCTGTTCGGCACACGGCCCATCAAGTGAGAACCCACGTCATCTCGCTGGCAAGCGTCTCCTGATCCAGACGTTTCACGTCAAACATCGCTCGGCGCGACTCCTCCTAGACGTCCCTGCGCCGTAGGGGACTGCCGCTGCGCAGGCGTAGCTCACGCTTCGGCGACGCGAAGGAGTTGCCGCCCACACATCAACCAATCACAGCCGCAGAGCGCATCCTGGCCGACCGCGACCGTTTCACGTGAAACTCGACGAGCACGCGCGTCATCACGACGGCACCGAACGCGAAAGCGGGGTGTTTCACGTGAAACACCCCGCTCAGACGACGGGACGGCTACCGAACCCGGGCCCGGACGACACGAGTGGTCTCCGGGAGCACTCCCTCGCCCAGAACCTCTACGCGCACATCACTCAGCCGGAACTTCTTGATCTGCTTCTGAGCGGCCTCGATCTCGTTCGCAGCGTTCATTCCTTTAAGGAGTGTCAGCTCCCCGCCGTCGCGGACGAGCGGGGCGGTGATCGGGATCAAGGTCCGCAGTGCACTCACCGCGCGGGCGGTCACCACATCGAACCCGCCCACCGGCCGGACATCCTCCGCACGAGCACGGAGTACGGTGACATTCTCCAGCCCGAGGGCCTGTACCTGCTCGGTGAGCCAGGTGATGCGACGCTCCATCGGCTCGACGAGCGTCCAGGTGACGTCCGGACGGGCGATGGCGAGCACGATACCCGGGAGTCCGGCTCCAGAGCCGATGTCCGCGACAGAACCGTGGAAGAGTGGTGCCGCGATCGCACTGTTCAGGATGTGACGAGTCCACAGGCGCGGGAGTTCCAGGGGACCGATGAGACCGCGCTCCTCCCCCTCACGCGCAAGTGCTGCGGTGAAGGCGCGGGCGGCATCGATTCGGTCCGCGAAGAGCTGCGCGGCGACCGCGGGCTCCTCCTCCAGAACGAGATCTTCGCCGGTCATCGCGTGGAAGCAGGGTTCTGAGCCATCAACGACGACGCAGGACCGTGTGACGGTCGGCGCCCTCGCCGTAGGACTCGGACACCAGGCCACGCTCCGCAGCGATGTCGTGCACCAGCTTGCGCTCGTAGCTCGACATCGAGGGCAGCGACGCCTGCGAGGATCCCTCGTCGAGCTTCGCGGCAGCGGCGTCCACCAGGGTCTCCAGCTGACGGCGGCGCGTGTCGCGCGAGCCGGCGATGTCGAGGATGAGGCGCGAGAAGGAACCGGTCTTGCTCTGCACAGCCAGGCGCGTCAGCTCCTGCAGCGCCTGCACCGTCTCGGGAGCGGAGAGCAGCGCGAGCGCGTCACCCTCTGCCTCCACGGAGACGTAGGCGCGGCCCTGACGAACGTCGAGGTTCAGGTCGCCATCGATGTCGGCGATGTCGAGCAGCTCCTCGAGGTAGTCGGCGGCGACGTCGCCCTCGTGCTCCAGCTGTGCCACCGTGGGCACGTCGTTCTCGGTCACGACCTCGCTCATGAACCGCTCCCCTTCTTCTTCGCACGCTTCTTGCCGACAGGCTGCTGACGCTTGGGGCGGCGGCCTTCGCCTTCTCCGCCTCCTCGAGCAGGCGCTGCTGCTCCGCCTCGTACGCTGCCATCGGCACGACCTTGCCGGACGAATCGATCGCCTTGCCCTTGCGAGCCAAGCGCTCCTCGCGAGCCTTGGCGGCCTCGGAACCCGGCGTCGGCATCTCACGGATGACGAGGAACTGCTGACCCATGGTCCAGAGGTTCGAGATGAACCAGTACACGACGACGCCGAGCGGGAAGAAGACACCCGAGAAGATGAAGCCGAGCGGCAGCACGTACAGCATGATCTTCTGCATCTGGTACGCCTGGCCGGTCTTGGCCTCGGGGGACAGGTTCTTGGAGATGATCTGCAGCTGCGTGAAGAACTGCGACGCGATCATGAGGACGACGAGCGTGACCAGGATGATGATGGCCGTCGTGTTCTGGGCGTCCACCGCGTTGCCGAGCGTCTCGTGCAGCGAGGCCACACCGAACAGCTTGGCGTCGTAGAACTCCTTCGTCAGCTCCGGGCTGAGAAGACCGACACCACCGATGTTGTCTCGCGCGTGCTTGCTGACGTCGCTCAGCACGCTGTACAGCGAGAAGAAGATCGGCATCTGCACGAGCAGCGGCAGACAGCTCGACATCGGCGTCGTGCCGTGCTTCTTGTACAGCGCCATGGTCTCGCGGCTCATCGCCTCGCGAGAGAGCTGATCCTTCTTGCCGCGATACTTCTCCTGAACTTTTCGCAGTTCAGGAGCGATTTCCATCATCTTCCGCTGGCTCTTGATCTGCTTCACGAAGAGCGGGATCAGCGCGGCGCGCACGACGATGACGAGACCGACGATCGACAGCACCCAGGTGATGCCGGATGCGGCGGGGAGTCCGACGGTGGTGAAGAGCCAGTGCCAGGCGACGAGGATCAGCTCGACCACCCACTTCAGTGGCCAGAGGATGGTGCCGATCAGGTCGAATCCACCCGCAGCCGGTTCTTGGCTGGGGGTGGCGCTGGCGAGCAGAAGGTCAAGACCCACCGATCAGTCCTTTCGGGAAGGGACGACGAAACCGTGCGCGGTCAGGTCGTAACGGAAGTGGTCATGCGGACGGACGTCGTCGACGCCACCGCTGGTCCAGGGGTTGCAGCGAAGGATGCGCCATGCGGAGAGCATCGCTCCCTTCACAGCACCGTGCTGCTGCACCGCACCTACAGCGTAGGCGGAGCAGCTGGGGTAATACGCACACACATCCCCGTACATCGGCGAGATCACCTTGCGGTACGCGGTGAGGAACCCGAGAACGAGGTTCCGCGGGATCAGCGGGATGCTGCGGAGCACATCGCGACCCTGCAGCCGCGCCGTGCCGATGGACGACGCCGGCAGCGCGGTCATGACGATCCCGCCGGCGCGGAGGCGGAGAGTCTGCCGAGGCAACGGTGGACGTCCGCCTCGAGTTCCGCGAAGGACGCCTTCGCGGACGCAGGAAGGGCACGGATGACGACATCCGTGCCCTCGGGGACGCGCGGCAGTGCTTCCGCGCACACGGCTTTGAGTCGCCGGCGCACGGTGTTGCGCACCACTGCGGTGCCCACCTGCTTGCTGATGATGAATCCGAACCTCGCGGCTCTGCTCTCGCCCGTCGACAGCATCGACGTGATGACGCGCGCTCCGCCACAACGGGAACCGCGTCGAACGACCAGGCGATAGTCGCTCCCGCGGGTCAACCGAGAGGGGCGGGCGAGCACAGCGGACTACGCAGAGAGCTCGGTGCGGCCCTTCGCGCGGCGGGCAGCGAGGATGCCGCGACCGGCACGCGTACGCATGCGGGCGCGGAAGCCGTGCTTCTTGGCGCGACGACGGTTGTTGGGCTGGAAGGTGCGCTTGCTCATGGAATCACTCCGGAATACTGCCACCGGATTCACTTCGACCGGAGACATGGGGAACTGCCGAAAAGGCATAAGTCAACCGACTTAGGGTACGTCTTACTGGCGCGCAGAGCAAATCTGCGCGCTTCGGTGCTCGACGTCCGGCACAAACCGCACAGCCATTATCCACAACCGCGGCATGCCCGGCGCGCGCAACACGCGCGTGTGTTTTCAAGGGCAGGTTGCCGTTCACAGCCGGGGTGACTACCGTGGCATCCGAAGTTATCCACAGGGGCACGGCACGTCGACCCCGCCTCGATCCCTCGTCCGGAGCGTC